>NZ_CP169244.1:2432729-4865459 GCF_041902385.1 Arcticibacter sp. MXS-1
TAGAGCGTCTGGAAACAGAAGTATTAGATAAGCTGCAATACGTCGCTGACGCGATACAGGTAATCCAGGAGCGGTTAAACGGCCGTATTCCTCTAATTGGCTTTGCCGGCGCTCCGTTTACAGTGATGAGCTATCTGGTAGAAGGCGGATCTTCTAAAGACTTTAAGCTAACCAAGCTTATGCTCCATAACCAGCCCGAAACCGCGCACCGCCTTCTTGCTAAGATTGCGGATGTTACCACTCAATATCTCAATCTTCAGATACGTGCAGGAGTAAATGCTGTGCAGATTTTCGACAGCTGGGCAGGCGCGCTTTCCTGGGACGACTACAAAGAGTTTTCGCACCGCTACATCGCTCAAATAGTGGCTGGTCTTGAGCGCTCAGACATTCCGGTCATTTCATTCTGTAAGGGAAGTTCTGTTTTTGCACCATTAATGGCTGAGGCTAAGCCTGACGTGATATCTGTAGACTGGAATGCAGACCTGGCTACAATCAAGAGGAGCCTTCCTGAGGGGATCGCCGTGCAGGGGAATCTGGACCCTCATATTTTATATGCGAAAAAACCGGTGATCAGAGAACGAATTCTCCGGCTTTACGAAAGTATGAAACAAGAACCGGGCTTCATCTTTAATCTTGGACACGGGATCATGCCCGATATTCCTTTTGATCATGTTAAGTACGCAGTCGAAGTGATTAAAAATGAACTAAGTTAGTCAGAGTGCTGTATCTATATATTAAATCGATTCATATCATCTTCGTGGTCTGCTGGATGGCCGGCTTATTCTACATTGTCAGGCTGTTTATCTACCACATAGAAGCGAAGGACCGGTCTGTCGAAGAACAAAGGATCCTGTACCCGCAGTTCGAACTGATGGAGAGCCGGCTCTGGAACATCATCACCACCCCTGCCATGGTGCTCTCTGTGCTTGCGGGTCTGCTGATGTTGTATCTTAATCCCTATCTTCTTCACACCAATTGGATGTGGGTTAAAATTGCTTTTGTTATTGGATTGCTTATTTATCATTTCGTCTGTCAGCGGGTGATGCTGCAGCTCAGGAAATCGACCCTTACCTGGACGTCTACTCATTTAAGAGTATGGAATGAGGTAGCGACAATTCTGCTCGTTGCTATTGTCTTTGTGGTGGTATTGAAAAGTGCGCTGAACTGGATATACGGGCTGGTGGGACTATTCGTCTTTATTGCTGTTATTATGGCTGCTGTGAAGATCTATAAATATTACCGGCTGAAGAATAAATAGTGCTTAATATAATTTCCATATTTGTTTAGAGCTACCTTTAACCATCGATGAAGAAAACGGTACTGCTGCTTATTTTAATGCTTCCTGCCCTGGTTCTGCGCAGCCAGGTACGGAATGACAGCCTTGAATACAGAATCCGGCCCGACAGCCTCAGAGAAGGGAATCTGTTTTTAAGTATCAACAGTTTTAGTTTCCTGAGAAACTACGAGTTCTTCAACGACTTTCAGGATGGGTACACCTTATACGGTACACAACTTGATCCGCAGCTCGTTTACTACCCCAGTCCCAAGCTTTCTGTCATGGCGGGAGCTTCTTTGCGTAAAGATTTCGGAGGGAGAGGCATCTATCGTTCGTATCCCTTATTTACTATCAAATATCAGTCGGGCCATTCAGCATTGATAAACGGAGTGCTGGAGGGAAGCATTCACCACCGCTTTATTGAGCCGATCTACGATGTAGAGCGCCGCATTACCGATCCGGTCGAGTACGGGACTCAGTTTGTAGTGGATAAGGAGAAGCTCTTCCTGGATGCTTTTATCAGCTGGAACAATATGATCTATAAACCTTCCGGCGAGCAGGAACGCATTTTTGCGGGGATCTCTTCCGAAATTACCTTAAAGGGTGCAGAGAAGCTAAAAGTTTCGGTGCCCTTGCAGTTACTCGCATTCCACCAGGGAGGACAGATTGACACCGTGGATAAGCCTTTGAAGACTATTCTGAATGGAGCAGTTGGGATTAAAGCGACTTACCGCTTGAGTGGCTTTTTAAGAAGTATCAGTACCGAGAACTATCTGGTGGGCTATAAGGATCAGTCTTCAACTTCTCAGCAGCCTTTTAAAGACGGTTCCGGCTTGCTTCTGAACGCCGGTGTGTCCAGCAAATATGGAGACCTGTTTTGTTCCTATTGGAATGGTACCCGCTACATTGCGAGTGCAGGTATGCCCATCTTCCAGTCGGTCTCCAACAAAATAAGGCGCGAAGGCTATACCGAGAGGCAAAGGGAGCTGATATTTTTCAGGTATGCCTACCAGAAAAAGCTTACTCCAAATTTCTATCTCGACTTTCGTGTTGAGCCTGTGCTCGACCTAAAAAGCCCGGGATCAAAGCAGCTTGACTTTTATCATTCTCTCTTCCTGGTATACAGGCAGGATTTTAGGTTGCTAAAGAAAAAATAATTTTTTCTGACCTGATGCAACCAAACAGAGGCGATAATCATCTTATCTCTGTAGCAAATATGAACATAAGCAGAAAAGTGACAGTAGAGGAGCTTCTTGATGGCTGCCGCCGGGGTGACAGGCGAAAGCAGGAACTTCTTTACAAACAAACGGCGTCAAAGATGCTTGGTGTTTGTATGCGCTATGCAAGGGACAAATACGAAGCAGAAGACATCCTACAGATGGGCTTTGTGAAAGTGTTTCAAAAAATTAATGAATTTAAAGAGCAAGGATCTTTTGAGGGATGGATAAGGAGGATTATGGTGAACACTGCAATTGAGGTTTTCAGGAAGAATCAGCGTTTGTTAAATGTAGTTGATATTGATGAAGTATTTGATGTGCCGCAGGAGATGTTCGATATGAACAAATTGGAAACGGAGGATTTGCTTCGCTTGATCCGGCATTTGTCGGGAGGCTATAAGCTGGTCTTTAACTTGTACGCTATTGAAGGCTATTCGCACAAAGAGATCGCAGAAAAATTGGGCATCACAGAAGGCGCGTCGAAATCACAGCTTTCAAGGGCCCGCGCAGTGTTGAAGGATAAACTGTTAAAAATGGAGGGAGCACAACATGCAAACTACGTCGGATAATGAATTTGACGCTTTTTTTCGCGAAAAGCTGGGTTCTTTCGAGTCGAAGCCCTCTGATGCTGTGTGGGAACGGATAGCAGGGGAGCTTGGGCCGGGACGAAAGAAAAGAAGACAGGCACGGGCCTGGTGGGCAGCGGCTAGTGTGGTATGCCTCATCACCTGCAGCTACTGGCTGATGCGGCCGGCTGAAAGAATCAAACTAAGGGGTGAGGTAGCAGAGCATCAACCTTCCCTGGCTACGGCTAAGCCGCATGAGGCAGTACCGGCGGCCGTAGTGTCTGGTGCAGAAGCCAGGGGCAGTATGCTGATGGAGAGCAAGGCCCGTTCCTCTGAAAGCCATCCTGCGGCGCACGTTAGGGCACAGTCTCAAACAGGTAAGGGCACAGCAGAGGTAAACGTGGCCCTGGCTAAAAAAGATGAGCCTGTACTGCTTCCCGAAGGAGCGCTGCCTGCAGTTAATCCGCACGTGGAAGAGCAGAGGCCGGTTCAAACGCCTGCCCCGGTGGTATTGGCAATGAGCACTGATGAGAGACACAGCGGAGTAGAGCAGGGACAGCAGGAGGAAAAACAGCACAATGGGATAAGGTCAGTGGGTGATCTGGTTAATTTTGTGGTGGCAAAAGTTGACAAGAGGAAGGATAAAATAATAGAGTTTACTGAGGATGAAGAAGGTTCTCTTATATCAGGCATCAACCTCGGGGTGCTTAAGATCAGAACTAAAGGGGAGAAAAGAAATTAGTACTATATATGAGAAAAATAGCATTACTGTTTGTCGTACTTGCATTAGCTGACTACAGCTTTGCAAATGCTCTTTATCATCACGCCACAGAGTCTGGCAGCCTTTCTATGCCCGATAGTACGGTTCGTAAAAACAGGAAGACTGAGTTTAAGGTTACCCTGGGAAAGTCTGATGATGCCACGGTAAGGAATAAAAGTGATTCAACTAAGAATACGACCCGGCATTCGGGAGTTTCTTTTGGACTTACCTTTGCCAGGTTCGATCTCGGATTTGCAAAACTTATTGACAACGGCAGCTTTACTTTGTCGCCGCAGAACGATTTCCTTGAGTATAACTCTTGGAAGACCAGCAATGTGGGCTTCGACCTCGTTCAGTTCGGCTATCGCTTTAATAGCCATTTCAAAGTCTACTTGTCGGGAGGATTTGATTGGACGCATATTCGCCTGGAGAAGGACATCACGATAAGGAGGAATGCCCCGGTACTCGAATACGACGCCTCTACCGTACACTTCGACAAGAACAGGTTTTCGTCCACGTATCTGCGAATCCCCTTGTCGTTCGAACTGCGCACCAAGGATGATGACCGGGGGAAGAAGTTCCGCTTTGTCTTTGGTCCGGACATGGGTTTTTTGCTGAACGGAAGAGTGAAGCAAAAAAGCAGCGAAAATGGAAAGCAGAAATTTAATGATGATTACCACTTTACAAAGTTTCGCTATGGAGCTTTTGCCCGTATAGGTTATGGTGCAGCTGGCTTATATGCCAAGTATTACTTCAATGACACCTTTGAAAATAGTCCGCAGCAAAACGGCATTCGAAATATGGCCTTCGGTATCACAGTTGGATTTTAACACACCTTAATAGTTGGTTAACCTTTCCCTGCTTTTCCTGTTGGAATCGCAGGGATTTTTTTGTGAAAGCCTATTTGTTTTTAAATGGCCAAGAAGAACACTCAATCAACTTTTATCCCCATTTGAGAGCGTAGCTTATGAGTGTTTTTTGTGAAAGCCTATCGGCTTGCGATCAGATTAATTGTTTCCAAAATGCTCAATAAGAACGTTTCCCAGTTTTTATTAGGCAAAGACCAATCTGCTGTCTTTAACTAATGCAGGTGGGAGAGCTCAGGCTGTGAAGGATTTCGGTGAATACTGTTTGCTGCTGATTGGCCGGGATGAGTGTTTGACTTATTGTGATCCCGTTTTTGGGAGCAGCCCCCGAACTGGTGACCTTTATCATGAATCGGTCAATTTCAACAGGAGCAGGACGTTTTGAATAAATAGGGCATACCCCGGCATGTTATTTTGATGTTTTAAGTTATACTTTTACCGCAATGGATCGTCATCGTTTTTTAGAACTCCGGGGAGTCAGCAAAATATACGAGAATACATCAGGGGCGGGAGTTAGAGATATCGACTTGCAAATAGAAAAAGGCACACTCAATATTATCGCAGGAGAGAGTGGCAGTGGCAAAAGTACATTGCTAAAGTTGATAGGAGGACAGCTGGCGCCCGATAGTGGAACTGTTGTGATCAATGAGGAGCGTGTTAAAGGGCCGCACGAGCGTTTGATCCCCGGTCATGATGCGTTGAAGATGGTTGCTCAGAGTTTTGAGCTAAATACGTATGCAAAAGTGTTCGACAACATTGCCACTCAGCTTCCCAATACCAATCTGGCTGCCAAGAAGCAAAAGAGCTTTGAAGTTATGGAGTTTCTTAGGATCGACCATCTTGCTCAAAAGAGGGTGGTCGACCTGAGCGGAGGCGAACAGCAGCGGGTTGCAATTGCCAGAGCCATCGTAACTGAGCCCGAGGTATTGTTGATGGACGAGCCTTTTAGTCAGATTGACGCCATGATCAAGAATGACCTGCGTTCTGACGTTCGCCGGATGGTCAAGTTCCTGGGAATTACCGTCGTGCTGGTATCCCATGATCCGATGGACGGCCTCTCTCTTGCAGACAAGATGTTTATCATTAAAGGCGGAAGAATAGTGGAGAGCGGCGCTCCGCGTGATCTTTATGAAAATCCGCAATCGCTATATACGGCTAGTTTACTCGCTTCCTGCAATGCGCTGTCTTCCGGGGATGCGCAGGCAATAGGTATTGATAGCAGCAAAGAAATTGTAGCAGTATATCCCGAATGGGTAAGACTGGTCAAGGGCGAGGGTACTTTTGCAGTCAAAGACGTTTACTTTAAAGGCTTTTACGAAGAACTGGTATTAGAAAAGAATGGAGTGCAGTTCAGGGCACTCCATTCAGATTCAGTTAACTATGAAAAAGGGCAGATGGTAGATGTTGAGATTACGCGGTACCTTGAGTTCCCGGCAGGGGCCTAAGCAGGCTCTCTGGATCATACAAGATACTCAAATAAGGTCTGATCCTGGTTGATGGGCTTGTAATCGAACCGATGTGCCTCCATTCTCTGAATTAGGGCTGCATAATCGTCTGCTGTCCGCAGTTCAATACCCACCAGAGCCGGTCCCCGTTCCCGCTCGGTCTTCTTGATAAATTCAAAGCGCGTGATATCATCGCCCGGGCCAAGCACATTGTTCACAAACAATTTCAGTGCTCCCGGACGTTGCGGGAAACGAATAACGAAATAGTGTTTCAAACCTTCGTATAAAAGAGACAGTTCTTTGATCTCCTGCATGCGGTCAATATCATTGTTGCCTCCGCTAATAATGCAGACTACCTTTTTCCCTTTGATCCTGTCCCTCATGAAGTCAAGTGCGGCAACAGAAAGTGCTCCAGCAGGCTCAACTACGATTGCATCTTCATTGTATAGCTTCAGGATAGCCGAACAAGCTTTCCCTTCGGGTATGAGCAGGATGTCGTTCAATACATTCTTGCACAGCGAGAAGGTCAGCTCGCCGATCCTTTTAACGGCTGCTCCGTCTACAAAGCGGTTGATGGAAGGAAGAGTGACGGGCTCGCCGGCACGCAGTGCTTCTGTCATCGACGGCGCCCCTTCAGGCTCTGTTCCTATTAGCTCGATAGAGGGCTTTACTGTTTTGAGGTAGTTTCCGGTTCCAGCTGCCAGGCCCCCGCCTCCGATTGGTACAATTACCATGTCGGTCCCAGGGAGGTCCTCGATGATTTCCATTGCTACCGTTCCCTGTCCTTCAATGATCCGGTGATCATCAAAAGGAGGGATGAAGGTCATGTTATGGGCAGTGGTGTAAGCAAGGGCTTCCTGCAGACAATCATCAAAAGTGTCTCCTGTGAGTACGATTTCAATATGGCCGTTCCCGAACATCTCCGTTTGCTTCACCTTTTGCTTGGGGGTAATTTCAGGCATGAAGACCACTCCCTTAACTCCAAGCTTGTTGCAGGAGAAGGCAAAGCCCTGTGCATGATTACCCGCGCTGGCGCAGACCACTCCGTTCTGAAGCTGCTCTTCGGGAAGTGAGCTGATCATGTTATATGCCCCCCGCAGCTTATAGGAGCGGACGACCTGCATGTCCTCACGCTTCAGATAGATCTCACAGTCGTACTTCTGCGACAAGCGCTGATTAAATACAAGCGGCGTTCTGTTTACAACACCCTTAAGTCTTTGTCTCGCTGATTCGAAGTCCAGCTTTTCTTTTAGTTCTGTTTCCATTATCGGATCCGGTACTTGTTATTTCACCAGTAACTGGCTTACCAGTTCATTAAGATCATCATCAGTGATATCTTTCTTGCGGTCTGCCAGTTCGAGGAATTTCTTGTATGTCACGTCGAGCTCATTCTTGTCGAGGTGATGGCCCAGGCGGTCCAGATGGAACTTTAAGGCATGTCTTCCGCTTCTGGCCGTGAGCACTATAGATGCGTCAGGGAAGCCAACGTCCTCCGGCCTGATGATCTCGTAATTCTCGCGGTTCTTCAGGAATCCGTCCTGATGGATGCCCGAGCTGTGGGCAAAGGCGTTATTCCCCACAATAGCTTTATTAGGCTGTACCGGCATTCTCATCATACTGCTTACCTTACAGCTCATGTCGTAGAACCTGCGGCAGTTAATGTTGGTATGAAGGTCGAGCGATGCATGTGTCTTAAGGATCATGACCACCTCTTCCATTGACGTATTGCCTGCACGCTCACCGATGCCATTGATGGTACATTCGACCTGCCGGGCACCGTTTTGAAGACCTGCAATAGAATTAGCAGTAGCAAGGCCAAGGTCATTATGGCAGTGTACTGAGATAATGGCCTGCTCAATGTTACTCACATGATCTTTCAGATACTTGATCTTGCTTCCATACTGATCGGGGAGACAGTAGCCGTTCGTATCAGGGATGTTGACAACCGTCGCGCCTGCTGCGATTACAGCTTCTATCATCTGGGCGAGAAACGGGAGGTCTGCTCTTCCCGCATCTTCGGCATAAAACTCAACGTCTTCAACAAACTGCTTAGCGTATTTTACAGCTTCAACTCCGCGTGCAAGGATCTCTTCCCGCGTGCTGTTGAACTTGTGCTTGATGTGCATATCCGATGAGCCGATCCCCGTATGAATACGGGGATGCCGTGCATATTTTAAAGCTTCAACCGCTACATCAATATCGCCCTTGTTTGCTCTGGTGAGCGCGCAGATGGTAGGCTGTTTAACTGCTTTTGAAATTTCAACAACACTCTGGAAATCGCCCGGACTGGAGATGGGAAACCCTGCCTCGATAATATCTACCCCAAGAGCTTCCAGCTCAATAGCAAGTTCAACCTTTTCGCCCGTAGTGAGCTGGCATCCGGGGACCTGTTCACCATCACGCAGTGTGGTGTCAAAAACATAAATGCGGTTTGGATCGTGCAACATGAGATCTCTTATTACTGTTTAGCGATTCGTTTCTAATACTTATTAATTGCCCTGCTGTTATTTGCTCCTTAAGAAGTGAAGCACCTTCTGACCCATTGCATCTGATCCAAGGACCTTGTCAGCAGGTGTAGATGCATTAGCAATGTCCCCTGTTCTGAATCCTTGTTTTAAAACATGATCAACAGCATCTGTTACTCTTTTAGCTTCTTCCTTCAGCCCAAAGCCAATCTCCAGCATCAGTGCGGCGGAGAGGATAGATGCCAGTGGGTTGGCCTTATTCTGTCCCGCAATGTCGTGAGCCGACCCATGAATGGGCTCGAAAAAGCCTGTTCCATCTCCAACAGACGCGGAGGCCAGCATTCCCATTGATCCTGCGATCTGGGATGCCTCGTCGGTCAATATGTCGCCAAATAGGTTGGCGGTCAGTACTACATCAAACTTGCGCGGATTCTTAACAAGCTGCATCGCTGCGTTGTCGATGAACATGTGTTCTGTTTCTACGTCCGGATATTCTGCTGCAATTTCCTGCACCACTTCTCTCCATAATCTCGATGTTTCCAGCACGTTCGCTTTGTCGACAGAGCAAACCTTTTTGTTCCTCACGCGCGCTGCCTCGTAAGCTTTTCTCGCGATGCGTTCTACCTCGTACCGGTGATAGTTCATGAGGTCTGAGGCCCAGGTACGGTCTTCATTACGTTTCTTTTCGCCGAAGTACACATCTCCTGTGAGCTCGCGGAAAAAGAGGATATCTGTTCCCCGTAATATTTCGGGCTTTAAGCTTGATGCGTCAAGCAGTTCATCAAAAAGCAGGATAGGGCGCAGGTTTGCGTACAAACCCAGTTCTTTTCTAATCTTCAGAAGCCCCTGCTCGGGCCTCACTTTTGCCGAAGGATCGTTGTCATATTTTGCGTGCCCGACGGCACCGAAGAGGATTGCATCGCTTGCTTTTGCCTTGTCTAATGTTTCATCGGGAAGAGGGCTCCCTGTTGCTTCAATTGCAACGTGTCCCATCAGAGCTTCGTCAAATGTGAATTCGTGCCCGAACTCAGACGCTATCTGCTCAAGCACCGCTTTTCCCCAGGTTGTTACTTCTGCTCCGATCCCGTCGCCTGGTATTACCAGAATGTGTTTTTTTACTCCCATAAATATAGTGCTGCATTTGGAGGCCAAACTAACGTGCCTCAAATGCTTCTATTTGTTCTTTCTGACTTAAAATATAATCAATGTCGTCATACCCGTTGATCAGGCAGGCCTTCTTGTACGGATTAATTTCAAAGACTTCCTCCTGTCCTGTACTCCCGATCCTGATGGTCTGACGTTCAAGGTCCACTTCCAGTTCTACAGCAGGATCTTTCGATACTTCGTTAAAGATGCTGCGAAGGAACTCGTCGCTCACCTGTACCGGAAGCAGTCCGTTATTCAATGCATTACCCTTGAAAATGTCAGCAAAGAAACTGCTGACAACCACATCAAATCCGCCGTCGGAGATTGCCCACGCTGCATGTTCACGGCTGCTTCCACAGCCAAAGTTCTTGCCTGCTACCAGGATCCTTCCCGAGTAGGTAGGATCATTGAGTACAAAGTCTGATTTTGGCTCGTTATTGTCGTTGTATCGCCAGTCACGAAAGAGATTGTCTCCGAAGCCCTCACGTGTGGTTGCTTTCAGGAATCGCGCCGGGATGATTTGATCCGTATCTATATTTTCTACCTGAATCGGAACTACCCTTGATTTCAGGTGTTTAAATGTCTTTGTTGCCATTTCTTTTTATAGCTTTTCGGCTTTCTGCTTTTCAGCTTTCGGCCTTCTGCTTTCAGCTTTGGGCTTTCTGCTTTCTGCTTTCTGCTTTCTGCTTTCTGCTCTCAGCTCTCGGCTTTCTGCTTTCAGCTTTCTTACTACTTACAACTTACTACTTATAACTCATACGTTAGGCCAGCTCGGCCTCTTCCAGGAATTCGCGTACGTCGCCCACTTTGCCGGTAACTGCTGCAACTGCCGCTGTAAGGGGACTGGCAAGGAAAGTTCTGGAATTCGGTCCCTGGCGTCCTTCAAAGTTCCTGTTCGATGTAGAGACACAGTACTTACCCGCAGGTATCTTATCCTCGTTCATGCCCAGGCAGGCACTGCATCCTGGTTCACGAAGACCAAATCCTGCTTCAGCAAATATTTTATCGAGGCCTTCTTCAATCGCTTGTTTTTGAACCTGCTTGGAGCCTGGAACTACCCATACGGTGACGTTGTCTGCTTTCTGTCGACCTTTTACAAATGCTGCCACCTGACGGAGGTCTTCAATCCTGCTGTTAGTACAGCTGCCAATGAAGACATAGTCGATGGGTTTGCCCAGCAGCTTTTCGTCTTCCCTGAGGCCCATATAATTCAGAGCCTTTACGTAAGAAGGCTGTTCACTTTGTTCTATTTCTGCCACAGCAGGAACTTTCTGTGTCACTCCGATCCCCATTCCCGGATTGGTTCCGTAGGTGATCATCGGTTCTATATCTTCTGCGTTAAAGTAATATTCTTTGTCGAACTGCGCGTCGGAGTCGGAGTACAGCGTCTTCCAATACGCGACAGACTTATCCCACTCTTCTCCCTTCGGAGCGAACTCCCGTCCTTTAACATACTCGAAGGTGATCTCATCAGGAGCGATAAGTCCGCCTCTTGCGCCCATCTCGATACTCATGTTGCAGATCGTCATTCTTCCTTCCATACTCAGTGAGCGGATGGTATCACCGGCGTACTCCACAAAATATCCGGTACCTCCTGCTGCTGATATCTTTGAGATAATATAAAGGATAATATCTTTAGAGGTAACGCCTTTTCTTAAGGTGCCGTTTACCTCAATTTTCATTCTTTTGGGTCGAGACTGGAGCAGGCATTGCGTTGCCAGAACCTGTTCAACCTGGGAGGTCCCAATGCCGAAAGCAATAGAGCCAAAGGCCCCGTGGGTTGAGGTGTGGCTGTCACCGCAGACGTAGGTACGTCCGGGGACTGTAATGCCTAGTTCCGGACCGATCACGTGGACTATTCCCTGATAGGGATGCCCCAGCCCGTACAGTTCGATTCCGAATTCCTTGCAGTTACGGGTAAGGGTATCTACCTGATAGCGGGAAAGCTCTTCCTTGATGGGGAGGTGCTGGTTGAGTGTAGGGACGTTATGATCGGCCGTCGCCACAGTTTGCTGCGGGCGGAAAACAGGAATGCCTCTTTTCCTGAGACCATCGAACGCCTGCGGGCTCGTTACCTCATGTATAAAATGCGTGTCAATATAAATAATATCAGGGAAGCCCTCTTTGCTGCTAACAACGTGGGCGTCCCAAACTTTGTCGAATAATGTTTTTCCCATATCCCTTCCTGGTTCTTTCTATTTATAAACTACTCTCCCCGCTACCTGTGATTAGTCCAGGAGCGGGGAAGAGAGACGAGGAGCAGAAGCTTATGCTTCCACTGTTTGATTTTCGGGTCTCAGACTTCTTACTGTTTTACCGGCCTGCCATAATTCGCTCTCGCGGAGTTCTTTTAACTCTGCTTCAAGCTTCTCGCGGTAGTCGGGCTGGCTGTTAAGATCAATAGACCTTTGTGATTCTTTTCCTGTTGCAACGCTTTCGTACAGTTCTTCAAATACAGGTTTTGTAGCGTCTTTGAACTTTTTCCACCAGTCAAGGGCGCCGCGCTGAGCTGTAGTAGAACAGTTAGCGTACATCCAGTCCATACCGTTCTCAGCAACCAGTGGCATGAGCGACTGAGTAAGCTCTTCAACAGTTTCATTAAATGCCTCAGAAGGAGTATGACCCTTGCTGCGCAGAACTTCATACTGGGCTGCAAAGATTCCCTGGATACATCCCATCAGGGTGCCACGCTCGCCTGTGAGGTCGCTGAATACTTCTTTTTTAAAGTCAGTTTCGAAGAGATAACCGCTTCCTACTGCAATACCCAGTGCAACCACTCTTTCCCATGCTTTGCCGGTAGCGTCCTGATAGATAGCAAAACTTGAGTTCAAGCCACGGCCTTCAAGGAACATTCTTCTCAAAGACGTTCCTGATCCTTTTGGAGCTACCAGGAATACGTCAACGTCTGCAGGAGGGATGATGCCGGTCTGCTCGTTAAAAGTAATTCCAAATCCGTGTGAGAAATACAGCGCTTTGCCTGCTGTAAGATGTTTTTTAACGGTTGGCCAAAGCTCAATCTGTGCGGCATCGCTAAGAAGGTAGCAAATGATAGTTCCTTTTTCAAGAGCTTCTTCAATTTCAAATAGAGTTTCTCCGGGTACGAAGCCATCACGTACAGCTTTGTCCCATGTCTTTGAATTCTTACGCTGACCAACAATTACGTTGATTCCATTATCTTTTTGGTTGAGAGCCTGTCCCGGGCCCTGTACACCGTAACCAATTACAGCAACGGTTTCATTTTTCAGTACTTCCTGTGCTTTTGATAACGGAAACTCTTCGCGGGTCACTACATTTTCTTCAACTCCGCCGAAATTTAATTTTGCCATGATTCTTTGTTTTGAACTATTGCTTTTTGTTATGAATTATATTTTTGACTTGCAGCTGATCCTTGTCCGCTTACATGCTGAATACTTTGTCGCGGCTATTCAGGTACTCATTTTCCACCACTTCAGGTGCCGGTTCAGTCCGCTCGAACTCTCTTAGCTTGCAGTTGAAACCTTCACTCGCCTTAATGATGGCAATCCTGGCGCTTCTTACAAACTCGATGAGGCCGTACGGCTGAAGCACTTTAATCAGGTTATCCGTTTCTTCGCGGTGTCCTGTCGTCTCAAATACGGTATAGTCTTTTCTGATCACCACAGCACGGGCTCCATTTTCACGGAGCAGGCGCTCTACCAGTGCTTTTTCAGCGATGGTATCAGTAGGAACCTTATAGAGTGCCATCTCCTGCCATATCACATCTTCATTGGTATTGTAATAGACCTTCAGAACTTCAACCTGCTTTTCAATTTGCCTGGTCACCTTCCTCACCACATCCTCCGTCTCAGTGATCACAATGTTGAAGCGGTGAATGCTTTCACTCTCTGAAGGTGAGGTATTCAGGCTATCGATATTGATCTTTCTGCGGGTAAAGATAATCGCGATCCGGCTAAGGAGACCGATCTGATTCTCGGTATACACCGTGATGTTGTATTCTTGCTTGATGGGAGTGTTTTCTGTGCTCATGTTTTTAAGCTATTAGCCACTGGTGTTCTCTGTGGCTGCGTTATCACCTCTAATTGCCCGGACTGACTGTTATTTTAGCCTTATTTCGCTCACGCTGCATCCCTGCGGAACCATCGGGAACACGTTGTTCTCTTTGGTTACCATCACTTCCAGCAGATAGGGCCCTTCGTGCTCCAGCATCAGCTTTAAAGCATCTTCCAGGTATTCGCGCTTTGCAATGCTTTTGCCATGAATGCCATAACCTTCAGCGACCTTAACATAGTCGGGACTCGTTATATCTACAAAAGAATACCGCCTGTCGTGAAACAATTGCTGCCATTGCCGCACCATACCCAGGAACTGATTATTGAGTACGATGATTTTAACGTTTACACCACTTTGCATAATTGTCCCCAGCTCCTGAATGGTCATCTGGATACCGCCGTCCCCTATGATTGCGACCACGGTTCGATCCTGAGCTCCAAATTTTGCTCCAATTGCTGCAGGCAGTGCAAAGCCCATGGTTCCCAGTCCACCGCTGGTGATGTTGCTTCTTGTATGATTGAGCTTGGCATAACGGCATGCTACCATCTGATGCTGGCCCACGTCTGTTACAACAATGGCTTCACCTCCCGTCAATTCATTAAGGGTTTGTACCACTTCTCCCATAGTCATTTCTTCTGAGGATGGGAAAAGCTCCTCCCTGATCACAGCGTCGATCTCTTTCTGTTCGAAGTCGCGAAACCGTTCGAGCCAGTCCTTGTGTTGTCTTTCATTCACCATGGAGGTGAGCAGAGGAAGCGTTTCTTTACAGTCGCCCCAAACCGGTACGGTACTCTGAACATTTTTGTCGATCTCCGCGGGGTCTATATCCAGATGGATCACCTTCGCCTGTTTGGCATATTTGTCGAGGCGGCCGGTCACGCGGTCGTCAAACCGCATCCCGATTGCAATCAATACATCGCACTCGTTGGTAAGGACATTAGGACCGTAGTTGCCATGCATACCAAGCATGCCCACATTAAGGGGATGGTCGCTTGGTATTGCGCCTGCGCCAAGAATTGTCCAGGCGGAAGGGATGCCTGCCTTTTCAATAAAAGCCTGGAATTCTTTCTCTGCATTTCCCAGGACAACGCCCTGGCCCCAGAGCACGAATGGTTTCTCAGCTGCATTGATAAGCTCCGCAGCCTTTTCGACGTATTCTTTCCTCACGATCGGCTTGGGCCTGTAGCTTCTGATATGCCGGCATGGAGTATATCCTGAGAAATTAAACTTTTGCAGCTGTGCATTTTTTGTAATGTCAATCAGCACAGGCCCAGGGCGTCCGCTTTTTGCAATATAAAAAGCTTTGGCAAGCACTTCGGGTATCTCTGTCGCATCGGTAACCTGGTAGTTCCACTTGGTAACGGGAGAAGTGATGTTGATGACATCTATCTCCTGGAAAGCGTCCGTTCCGAGCAGGTGGGCAAACACCTGACCTGTTATACAGACAAGGGGAGTGCTGTCTATTTGCGCGTCGGCAAGACCTGTAACAAGATTGGTCGCGCCCGGACCGCTGGTTGCGAAGACAACTCCGACCTTTCCTGATGCACGTGCGTACCCCTGTCCGGCATGAATACCTCCCTGCTCATGACGAACCAGGATATGTTTTAGCCGGTCCTGATAATCGTACAAGGCGTCATAGATCGGCATAATCGCACCGCCCGGATAACCAAAGATCGTGTCGATCCCCTCCGCTATCAAGCCTTCGAGCAGGGCCGCAGATCCGGTCATTTCAACGCTGGTCTCTATGCCTTTCTCAGTCTTGCCCAATACTTCCTGTTGTGCTGTTTCCATTTTTCTAGATTTTGATTAGCTTAATAAGCGCTCTGAATGTTTACTTTCAGGCAGATTGCTTTTTATCGTTTTTCTCCAGTGCTCATTTCAGGGCAGGCATGCGCCTGCTAATTCTCGTCAGTCACGCAACCCTCAGCAGCGGAGCTCACGCTCTTTGCATATTTGTAGAGAAGACCTTTCTTTGCTTTTAGCTCCGGACGTACCCAATTTTCACGCCTTCTGGCAATCTCCTCTTCCGAAACTTTTAATGTCATCGTACGTTTTATTGCGTCGATCTCAATAGGATCATCATCCTGCACCAGGCCGATGAGTCCTCCTTCATACGCTTCGGGAGTAATATGCCCTACTACAAATCCGTGAGTGCCACCGCTGAAACGTCCGTCTGTGATTAATGCGACAGACTTGCCCAGTCCTGCACCAATCAGGGCAGAAGTAGGTTTCAGCATTTCAGGCATGCCAGGCGCTCCCTTAGGTCCTATATTTTTGATTACAACCACGTCGCCCGGTTTTACTCTTCCCGTCGTGATGCCTTCAATAAGATGCGATTCTCCATCGAACACCCTTGCCGGGCCTTCGAAGTATTCTCCTTCCTTTCCGGTGATCTTGGCCACACTTCCGCCTTCCGCAAGATTCCCGTAAAGAATTTGAAGGTGTCCTGTCGCTTTTACAGGGCTTTCTACCGGAAAGATCACCTTTTGAGCTTCAAAGTCCAGCTCCGGAACGTCAGCCAGGTTTTCAGCAAGGGTTTTTCCCGTACAGGTGATACACTCCCCGTGCAGCCATCCCTGCTTCAACAGATACTTCATGACGGCCGGAACGCCGCCTACTTTGTGAAGATCCTCCATCATGTATTTTCCACTAGGCTTCATGTCTGCAAGTACCGGTATCCGGTTACTCACCTCCTGAAAATCATCCTGAGTCAGACTAACGTCTACACTCTTTGCCATGGCAATCAGGTGCAGAACAGCATTGGTAGATCCGCCTAATACCATCAGCGTAACAATAGCATTTTCAAATGCCTTTTTGGTCATGATGTCTTTCGGCTTTATATCTTTCTCGAGCAGAAGACGTATTGCCTTCCCCGCTTCCAGACATTCTTTTCGCTTGTTTTCACTTAGGGCAGGCGAGGACGACGAGTAGGGCAAACTCATTCCAAGTGCTTCTATAGCAGCCGCCATTGTATTGGCGGTATAGATTCCGCCGCAGGCTCCCGCTCCCGGACATGAGCGTTTGATGATCTCTTTGAAATCCAGGTCTTCAATCTGACCTGCAATCTTTTTACCAAGCGCTTCAAAGGCAGATATAATATTAAGGTCTTCTCCCTTGTAATGACCCGGAGCAATTGTACCGCCATAGACCATGATAGCCGGCCGGTTAAGACGCCCCATTGCCATCAATGAGCCGGGCATGTTTTTATCGCAACCTGGTAAGGCGATTACTGCATCATAATGCTGAGCCCCGCACACGGCCTCAATGGAGTCGGCGATCACATCCCTGCTCACCAGGGAGTAACGCATGCCGGGCGTACCATTCCCCATCCCGTCACTTACACCGATTGTATTAAATATCAGTCCTACAAGGTTTTCTTTCCAAACGCTCTCTTTTACCAGCTTTGCCAGGTCATTCAGGTGCATGTTGCAGGTGTTGCCGTCATAACCCATGCTTGCAATACCGACCTGAGCCTTGTCCATATCTTCCTCCGTTAGCCCGATTCCGTATAACATGGCTTGTGCGGCTGGCTGTGTTGGGTCCTGAGTTAAAGTTCTGCTGTGGCGGTTAAGTTCTTGCTGCTTGTCTGTGGCCGCCCCGGCGTCTGTAGTTGAGTTCATAATATGTTCTGGTCCTTATTGTCTCACTAATTTTACTTTCGTGTTAGGCGCGGAAATCTTTATCTTTACGGAAATCCCGCTAATGCCTTTGATCTGTTATCGTTACCCTTAAGGTAGGCACAACAGAACTCTAAGTCAATAGGCCCTTCTGAATATTTTCATTTAGTATTTTATTCTACACGGTACACTGCTACAGAATTTAATTTGGCTACAGGCTAATATTTTGCTTCTGAAATTTGGGGTTGCTATACCAAATGACAATTTGGTATACGGTTCAAGTGCGTCGACTGTGTGTCCCGGGGAGCAGAATTCTTCCTAAAATGGACGCCGTCGCGTCAAAAGTTGAAAAATTGAGCAAAAAAAAAGCCGGATGATTTACATCCGGCTAATCTCTTATGAGGAACAGATTTATTCCTGAATTCCTTCTGCCAAGACAGTTATTTTATTGTTCAGTACCTCAACGACACCTCCCTTAATAAAGTAGCTTTCTTCGCTTTTCCCACCTGTGCGGATGATCACTTTGCCATCCTCCAGAGTAGAGATGATCGGAGCGTGGTTATTCAGAACCTCGAACGAGCCCTGAGTGCCTGGCACAGTCACCGAAGTTACTTCTCCTTCAAAAACAGTCTGATCAGGTGTTAAAATTTCTAGTGTCATGTTATTTATATTTCAGATATCTGGCCTGAGATATGGATTGGCTTTCTTATATAAGAGACAGTAAGATATCAGGCCCAAACGAAGTCTGACATCTTACTCTCAAATCTGTTAAGCATTTGCTTCAGCAAGTAGCTTTTTACCTTTTTCGACAGCATCCTCAATGGTTCCTACCAGGTTGAAAGCTGCTTCAGGATATTCATCTACTTCACCATCCATGATCATATTAAAGCCTTTAATAGTGTCTTTAATATCAACCAATACACCTTTTAATCCTGTGAACTGCTCTGCCACGTGGAATGGCTGAGATAAGAAACGCTGCACGCGACGTGCGCGGGCTACAGTCAGTTTATCTTCTTCAGAAAGCTCATCCATACCAAGGATGGCAATGATATCCTGAAGTTCTTTATATCGCTGAAGGATTTCTTTTACTCGTTGAGCTGTGCGGTAATGCTCTTCGCCAAGAACCATCGGATTCAGGATTCTGGAAGTAGAGTCAAGAGGATCCACTGCAGGATAGATACCAAGCTCAGCAATCTTACGTGACAATACGGTTGTTGCGTCAAGGTGAGCAAATGTTGTTGCCGGTGCAGGGTCTGTCAAGTCATCCGCAGGTACATATACTGCCTGAACAGAGGTGATTGAGCCGCGCTTAGTCGAGGTGATACGCTCCTGCATCAAACCCATTTCAGTTGCCAGCGTTGGCTGATAACCTACAGCAGAAGGCATACGGCCAAGAAGAGCGGATACTTCAGATCCAGCCTGAGTGAAACGGAAGATATTGTCGATGAAGAAGAGGATATCACGACCCTGACCCTGACCGTCTCCGTCGCGGAAGTATTCAGCAACGGTCAAACCTGACAAGGCAACACGTGCACGTGCACCTGGAGGCTCGTTCATCTGACCGAATACGAACGTACACTTAGAGTCTTTAAGCTCATTGGCGTCGATCTTGTCAAGATTCCATTCACCTTTTTCCATTCCGTGCATGAACTCTTCACCGTATTTGATAATGCCTGATTCAAGCATTTCGCGGAGAAGGTCATTCCCTTCACGGGTACGTTCTCCAACACCCGCAAACACAGACAGACCAGAATAGGCCTTTGCAATATTATTGATAAGCTCCTGGATCAATACGGTCTTTCCAACACCGGCACCACCGAACAGACCGATCTTTCCTCCTTTGGAGTAAGGCTCAAGAAGGTCAATCACTTTAATTCCGGTAAACAATACTTCTGTTTCCGTAGAAAGATCTTCAAATCGGGGAGGAGTGGCGTGAATGGGGCGACCATTCGATTTATCAAGGTTGGTAAACCCGTCAATTGCATCACCTACCACATTAAATACGCGACCTTTGATTCCCTCGCCGATCGGCATTTTGATAGGCGCTCCTGTGTCGATAGCGTCCATTCCACGGACAAGACCGTCTGTAGAGTCCATCGCAATTGCGCGGATCCTGTCTTCCCCCAGGTGGTTCTGAACCTCCAGGATGACCGTTTGCCCATTAGGCTTTACAACCTCTAGTGCATCATAAATTTTAGGGAGTTTTGCGTCATCGGCGAAGCTGACGTCAACTACCGCTCCAATGATTTGCGCTATTTTTCCAACGTTTGGCATATAATTTTGGAGTAAATATGTTATTTTTCAATGTTTAGAGCCGTATTTTCGGCTACTTTTTGGGTTTGCAATAATACGCTTTATCTTTGAAAATCAAATGGCTTGAACGAAAAGTTTTTCATTTTCATCGTGCTTTATTTTTGATTTTTTTTATCGCGAACACCTCATTTTTCAGTCCGTTCCGGCATTTTCCTAGAAACGGGATAAATCTTCAGCCGTCAATTCGGCTCCTTATCGCTCTTCCTCGAAAACCAGACGAAATTAGGGCTGTTCTCTAGAAAAGAAAATGATTTGCATCATGTATTCGTTTAAAATGCGTAACAAAGGCAAGAGGGCCGCGCTCCCTGCTGTTTTATTTCTATTGCTTATCGAGGCCGCACACGCACAACCCGCTGCTCAGGACGCGCCCTTGACGACCGAAGATAGCGCGTGGTACCTGCAGCCCTGGCTATGGGTTATCATTGCAGCATTGGTGATTCTCTGTGTGGTGTATTTCCGGCGGCAAGGTCGTAAGAACATAAGATCCGGCACGCAAAAAGGATTGCGCTAGTGCCTGCTTCTTATTGGTCCGTATGGTTTGGGTTTCCTTTGCACAGACAGCCTCATCGTGTATATCTTTATCAGATGAAAAAGATTCTGGTTACGGGAAGTAATGGTCTGCTGGGCCAGAAGCTTGCCGATCTTATAATCGGCTCGGGCCGGGCTGAGCTGATTTGTACAGCCAAGGGTGCGAACCGTCGCCCCGAACAACAGGGCTGCACTTTTGTTAGTCTCGATATTACCGATGCCCGGGCAACAGAGGACGTTCTTGCTGTGTTCCGCCCGGACGTGATCATCAATACGGCAGCGGTGACCAATGTTGATGCTTGTGAGCTCGACAAGGAACTTTGCCGTAAGGTAAACGTAGAGGCGGTGGCTAACCTTGTCAATGCTGCTTCCCGCCATGATATCCATCTGATCCATCTCTCCTCGGATTTCGTTTTCGATGGTCTTAACGGCGCTTATGCAGAAGAAGACGCCCCTTCCCCTGTCAGTTTTTACGGACAAAGTAAGGCTGATGCCGAGAAGCTTGTTCTAAGCTCCGACGCCAGGTGTTCCATTGTCCGTACTATTCTTGTTTATGGTGTCACGCCGGGCATGAGTCGTTCAAACATTGTGCTCTGGGTAAAGTCGGCACTGGAGAAAGGGGAGCAGATCCGGGTCGTAAACGATCAGTGGCGGATGCCTACTCTGGCTGAGAACCTGGCTGAGGCGTGCTTGCTTATTGCAGAAAAGGAAGCTTTGGGCACTTATCATATCTCAGGGGCAGAAATGATGTCAGTGTTTGAGCTTGCAGAGCGGGTTGCAGATTTTTGGGGTCTCGACCGTTCTCTCATTACTCCGGTCAGCTCTGATTCCCTGAATCAAACGGCCCGCCGTCCGCTGAAGACCGGTTTTGTGCTCGACAAAGCGATACTGGATTTAAATTATAAGCCCCGGAGCTTTATAGAGGGGCTGGCTGTGGTTGACCGTCAACTTGCATCTCTGCAGTCCTGATCCTTTAGCGCTTTCCAGAAGACGGTCAAGCTCCGGGAGCCGCTCCTCTTTTTGAGTCTGGGGAGCAGATGGGGCCGTCAAATGTTTGCGGCTATGTTTCAATTTTTTTACAGCAGCAGTTTTGCCTGCCGAGACAATAGCTGATTCATGTTCAGATACCTTAAAAAAAGCGGATAGGAGGGGCATCAGCGGATAGGTGCGGGCCGCCCCCTTGTCGACAGCTGGCAGAGCGGGGAGGCATTCGGGTCGCTTCTCGAAATGGCAACAGAAAGAAAGTTCCTAATGTATAAATTTAAGACTATCTTAGTCTCCAGGGAGGACGACATCGCTCTCCCTGCCTTTTCATTCGATTGCAAAAATCCGATCCTTATCGAAATTACTCACGATGAAGGTCTAAAAAAATTGTTAAAGCTATGGCAGTAACAGCAGGACAACGAGCACCGCAGTTTACCTTGTACAGCTCAGAACTCAAGGAAGTATCCCTCAGCGATTACGAAGGAAAGAAGGTGGTCATTCATTTCTTTCCTATGGCATTTACGGGTGTATGTACCTCCCAGCTATGTACAATGAGAGATGATTTCGGCTATTACTCAGGCCTGTCTGCTGAGATCCTTGCAATCTCGGTTGACTCTCCCTTCACTTTGGCCAGGTTTAAGGAGGAGAACCATTTTCAGTTTCCTCTTTTGTCTGATTTCAACCGCGAAGTTTGCCAGCAGTACGGAGCTTATTATGATGAGTTTGTGTTCGGTCTCAAAGGCGTAGCAAAGCGCGCTGCCTTTGTG
Organism: Arcticibacter sp. MXS-1; assembly: GCF_041902385.1. GTDB lineage: Bacteria > Bacteroidota > Bacteroidia > Sphingobacteriales > Sphingobacteriaceae > Arcticibacter. Next base: position 2,454,709 of record NZ_CP169244.1, read on the forward strand.
GTGAACGGGAAACAGGAAATTTTATATGCAGAAGTGTTGGAAGCTGCAGCCGATCTTCCCAACTTTGAAGCAATTCAGAAAGTCGTAAATACTTAATTTAACTCAATACATTATTAAATGGATGCAAATTTGTTATTAACGGTCGTCGGCATCATCGTCGCCCTGTTCCTTTTTTTATATCTCCTGCCTGTTAACCTCTGGTTTACTGCTCAGCTTTCAGGGGTTCGGGTGAGCCTTCTGAATCTTTTTCTGATGCGGCTAAGGAAGGTGCCACCCTCCCTGGTCGTCAACGCCATGATCACTTCAACCAAGGCCGGACTTAATATCAACTCGAACGAGATTGAGACTCACTATCTTGCCGGCGGACACGTTAATAATGTGATCAAAGCGCTCATCTCTGCCGACAAGGCAAACATTCCGCTTGATTTTAAACTCGCAACCGCTATCGATCTTGCCGGTCGTGACGTTTTTGACGCGGTACAGCTCTCAGTTAATCCCCGGGTGATCAATACACCTCCTGTTGCTGCCGTTGCTAAAGACGGGATCCAGCTGGTAGCAAAGGCGCGGGTTACTGTGAGAGCGAATATCAACCAGCTTGTAGGAGGGGCAGGAGAAGAAACTATTCTGGCAAGGGTAGGCGAGGGTATCGTCACTACCATCGGTTCTTCTGTGAATCACAAGCAAGTGCTGGAGAATCCAGACCGGATATCAAAGACAGTGCTGGAAAAAGGGCTCGACAGCGGGACCGCTTTTGAAATCCTCTCCATCGATATTGCCGACATTGATATTGGCGATAACATCGGAGCGAAGTTGCAGGCTGATCAGGCAGAAGCCGATCTGAAGGTAGCTAACGCAAGGGCTGAGGAACGTCGCGCCATGGCCGTCGCCTCGGAGCAGGAAATGCGAGCCAAAGCACAGGAGGCGCGGGCAAAAGTAATTGAAGCAGAAGCGCAGCTTCCATTGGCAATGGCGGAAGCCTTCCGCACCGGCAATATGGGCGTGATGGACTACTACCGCATGCAGAATCTGAAGTCGGATACCGATATGAGGGAGTCAATCTCAAAACCTAACAAGGGCAAACAGTCCTAGATTAGCCGCTTTTTGTGTTTTGCCAGCCGGGTGGATTGCATGATAAAAGTTTAGATTGAAAAATAAGTCGCAGATAATTAGGGTCGTATCACATAAATTAATTAAAAAGATTTTTTTTTGTGAATGTATAGTTTTTCCTTCTATCTTTGCAGTCCATTACGACACGGACTTGTAGCTTAATTGGATAGAGCATCTGACTACGGATCAGAAGGTTAGGGGTTCGACTCCCTTCAAGTCCACAACCACATTTAAAAGCCTTTTCCCAAACGGAAAGGCTTTTAAAATTTAAAAATAATCCTGATGCTAAATCTTGTTTTATTTGGCCCTCCGGGCGCCGGTAAGGGGACACAATCTCAGAAGCTTATTGAGAAATATCAGTTGGTCCATCTTTCAACAGGGGACATCCTGAGGAATGAAATTGCTAACGGGACAGAATTAGGTCTTGAGGCAAAGAAGCTGATGGACCAGGGGATACTGGTTCCGGATCATGTCGTGATCGGAATGATCAGCAATAAGCTCGACTCTAATAAGGATGCCAAAGGATTCATCTTTGATGGATTCCCAAGGACCGTAGCTCAGGCGGAAGCGCTTGACGCGCTTTTAGCTTCAAAGAATACGGCAATCTCTGGAATGGTCGCATTGGAGGTTGATGATGACGAACTACAGAAACGTCTTCTTCTGAGGGGTAAAGACTCAGGGCGCCCTGATGATGCGAATCCTGAAATTATCCGTCGCAGGATAGATGAGTACAATAGTAAGACTGCGCCGGTAGCCTCCTTCTATAAGGAGCAGGGTAAATACCATAGTATTAATGGCATCGGAAGTATTGACGCTATTTTTGCTGAGATCACGAAGGTGATCGGCAACTTCTAATGATACATCTCGGGTTGGGAGTTAGAGTGTCTCCACGCTCAGGAAATAACTCCGAACCCTTTGCTGGTTTTTCTGTTTTAATCCCCAGGGAACATCCTCTGGTGTAAGTTTTAATATTCTCCAATGGCTCAAGGATCGAATTTTGTTGATTATGTGAAGATTTGCTGTCGTTCCGGTAGCGGAGGTCCTGGTTCTGCCCACTTGCACAGAGATAAATTTACTTCCAAAGGAGGTCCTGACGGCGGTGATGGCGGACGGGGAGGGCACGTGATGCTCAAAGGAAACAGTCAGCTCTGGACACTCCTGCATTTAAAATACAGGAAGCATGTTATCGCTGAGAATGGCGAATCGGGTGGAAGCGCTTTGCGTACCGGAAAGAACGGAAAGGACGAGATCCTTGAGGTTCCACTGGGAACAATTGCAAGGGATGCTGAAACCGGAGAGGTTTTATTCGAAATTACCAATGATGGTGAAACCCGGATCCTGACCCCCGGAGGACGGGGAGGGCAGGGGAACTGGCATTTTAAAACACCGACACTTCAGACACCGCGTTTTGCACAGCCAGGCGAGTCAGGACTGGAGCAATGGATGATCCTTGAGCTCAAGGTGCTGGCTGACGTTGGCCTGGTGGGCTTTCCTAACGCGGGAAAGTCGACACTCCTTTCTGTTGTGTCTGCTGCTAAGCCTGAGATTGCAGATTATCCTTTTACCACCCTTGTTCCTAACCTCGGCATCGTCTCTTATCGCGATAACCGGTCCTTTGTAATGGCTGATATCCCAGGAATCATTGAGGGAGCATCGAAAGGAAAGGGCTTGGGGCTGCGCTTCCTCAGACATATTGAGCGGAACTCTGTATTGTTGTTTTTGGTGCCGGCCGACACCGGCAGAAGTATCAGGGAGGAGTATGAGATCCTGCTGCGGGAGCTGGAGGATTACAATCCAGAGCTAATGCACAAACCACGGGTGCTGGCTATCAGCAAATCAGACATGCTCGATCAGGAGCTGATGGACGAAATGAAAGCTGAGGTTCCTCAAGTTCCTTATCTGTTTATTTCGTCAGTGGCGCAGAAGGGTATCACGGAGCTGAAAGACCTCTTATGGAGGGCGATCAGTAAGACCGCCTAAGCTGTCGCTCTATAGATTTTTACCCAATTTTTCCAGCATTTCTTTAGGGATCTTTTCCAGATCCAGGACCAGGAAGCCATCAAGGCTGTCGGCAAACTTTGGATCAATATTAAAGCAAATGATCCGTGCATTTAAAGCAATGTACTGACGGAGTAAGACAGGTACCTTCAAATGAGACCGTTCTACTTCTGAGATCAGACTGTCGAGGGACTTCAACGATTCATTAGACTGCAGCAGGAGCTCCGTGTCTATCTTCGAAAAATCGACCTTAAACTTCTTCCGCGGTTTAACCAGCTCGGCCATCTCATGGTCGAAATGAAACCGGGTGATATAGTCTACAATGAGAGACTTTGAAAACTTAGAAAAATTATTGCTGATGCTGACCGGGCCGATTAGGTACTGATACCGGGGATTGTTCAGTAAATACTTCAGGATCCCTTTCCACAGGAGGAACAGGGGAAGAGGCTTTTGCTGGTACTCTTTCCTGATCCAGGAGCGGCCCAGTTCGAGGCTCTTTCGTAGCACCGGATGAAACTGGTCCTTGATCTTAAAAAGACTGGCTGTATAGAACCCCGATTTTCCCATGCTGAAAAAGATCTCATCTCCTTTTCCAATTCGGTAAGCGCCGACAATAACCTTTTCCTGTGAGTCCCAGATGAACAAGTGATGATAGTAGATGTCGTAGCCGTCAAGATCAGACGACTTGTTCGTGCCTTCGCCTACTTGCCGGAACGTGACTTCCCGCAACCGGCCTATTTCGCGGATTACATTGGGGATTTTAGTAGTAGGGACGATAAAGACCTCGTACTGCTTTTCCTCCCACACCCGGCAGCAATCACGAATGCTTTCCACTTCTTTCTGCAGAATGTCAGTCGGGACCGCTGGGGCGATCGGCTCCGCTCTTTTCTTTATTTTAAAAAGGTTCCGGGGATTGAACAGGCGTTTGTCGTTCTCCAGACTGGTGCCGAGTGAGTAAGTCTTTGCCCTCAGATAGGCGAGGAGCTTCGTGGGGTTCGACTGGTAGGGCAACTCTCCCGAGGTCACCGGCTTTCCAATTCTCAGTCTTATCGTGTGGCCCTGCTTATTGAACAGTTCCGACGGCAGCTTTGCCGTGCGCAGGGTGGGATGGATCATGCTGAGAAGATTGAAAATAAGTCCGTTATTGCCGTGAAAGTAAATGGGTACCACCGGGCACTGCGCCTTGCTGATGATCTTTCCAACCACCGGGTGCCACAGTTTATCGGTAACCTGATGGATGTTCATCTTGTATGTCGACACTTCACCTGCCGGAAAAATGCCAATAGGGTATCCTTCCTTTAAAAGGTTAAGAGTGGTCTTGATTCCGCTGATGCTCGAAGAGTGCTCAATATTCTCAAACGGATTAACGGCAATGAAGTAGTCGCTTAGGTTTGCTATTTTCTTCAGCAGGAAGTTCGCCATCAACTTGGCATCAGGTCGTACTGTACAAAGTATTCGTAGAAGCACCAGCCCTTCTATCCCCCGTACGGGTGGTTGGCTATTGCAATAAAGGCTCCCTCGCGGGGCAGGTTCTTTAATTCTGACTGGTTAAATTCAATCTTTATTCCCAGTACCTCAAGTATCTTATCGATAAAGTCAACTCCCTGTAAATGCTGGGCTCTCGAAAAGGCCTCGTTAACATGGTTGATCTTCATAATTTCCATGAGGAATGAAGCAAGTCCCGGAAGGGGCAGCCGGTCAATACGCGTTGCCTTAGCAAACTCTTCTTTACTTATGACTTTCATTAATTACAAAGTATGCCGATCACTACAGCCTTAATAATAAAGGTGAAAAATAAAAAAAATACCTGACAGCGGGAGTTTAACTTTGAGCTTGTTCGTTAATTCAGCCATCCGGGAAAGGAAAGTGACGTTGTGCTTGCCTGCTCTGTGCTCGTAATGCATCGCTCGCGCCGAACAGAACAGCGGCAATCAGCAATAATAAGTGGGAGATGCCCTCGCCTGAAATTAAATCTTATTTCTACCTTAGTATTAAACTAACCTTATTTATGCTCAGGCGGTTCAAACACTATTTCGGTTTCACAAAAAAAGAGCTGAACGGAATACTGGTACTGTGTTTTTTGTTGCTTTTTGTTTTCCTGGTACCATATGTACTGCCCTTATTCGAAGAGCATGCGCGTCAGCAGGATATGGTATTGGCGGCTGAGGCAGGAGCCCTTATGGAGGTAAAGAAGGTGCCCGATGGAGGGAAGAGCGAGCCCTCTGCGAGAGAAACGCGCGAAATAAAGAAAATTGAGTATTTCAGATTTGATCCCAACCTGGCAACGCTTTCCGACTGGACCAAACTGGGGCTGACCGACAAGCAGGCACTGGTAATTGAGCACTACCGGGCAAAGGGAGGACAGTTCAGAAAGCCGGAGGATCTTAAGAAAATTTACTCCATCAGCCCCCGGTTGTATGAAGCGCTCGAGCCCTATATCTATATTTCGTCTGGTAGTGAAAAAGAGGAGCACCCTATAAAGCCGGCAGCGGGCTACCCAAGCCGTACGAAGGTGCAAACGGATATTGTGGTTGATTTAAATACTGCGGACTCGAGCCTTCTGGAAACGTTACGCGGCATAGGTCCGGTACTTGCTTCAAGGATTATCAGGTACAGGGACCGCTTAGGCGGATTTCATTCCAGTGAGCAGCTCTTGGAGGTTTATGGGATCGATTCTGCTCGTTACTCCGGCCTGGAGAAGCAGATAGCTGTCGGTTCCGCGCAGGTCCGTCTCATTAATATCAATACGGCAAGCTTTGATGATCTTAAGAGTAATCCCTATCTGAGTTTTAAGCAAATGAACGCCATATTACGATACAGGAAACAACACGGGCCGTTCTCATCCCTGGACGACCTCCGAAAAATAGCTATATTAAACGAGGAAATTTTGCGTAAAATTGCGCCTTATTTGAGTTTCTGATGATTAGTGAAAGACTGAAATCTGTAATAAGGGATATTGTGGATTTCCCAAAGCCGGGAATTGTTTTTAAGGATGTTACGCCTATATTCAAAGATCCCGTGCTTTGCTCCGAGATAGTGGAGGCGTTTGTGGATAGGTTAAAAGATACGCAGGTTGATGTCGTGGCAGGAATTGAAAGCAGAGGCTTCTTGTTCGGACTCATGCTTGCCAATCGTCTCGGAGTGCCCTTTGTGCCTGTTCGTAAGCCGGGCAAATTGCCTTATAGTATCGTCAAGAAGTCTTACGAACTGGAGTACGGATCGGCAACTATTGAAATCCATACCGATGCATTCGAGCCGGGAAGCCGTGTTTTAATTCATGACGACCTCCTGGCAACCGGCGGTACCGCCGAAGCTGCGAGCGATCTGGTTGCTGAACTTGGAGGTATAGTGGCCGGTTTTGCTTTTATTATTAATCTGAGCTTTCTTAACGGCGGACAGCGACTAAGTGCAGCTTCTGATAATATCATTACCCTGGTGGACTATTGATCTTTCCTAAACCCCGGAAAAAAAATAAGCCCTCGATGGGCGAGAGCTCAAACTAACCAATTATAAACCTAAATTAAACGAAAGGAGCTGTAGGGGAAGGAGTCGAACCTTCAAGGAGTGGTTAGCCCGTTTCCGGGTTTCCCGTATTCTCCGCCACCGAGACAAGGAGGTGTGTCTGCCTGTTTCACCACCCTACAGTGTGTTTTTTTTGTATATCTAAGAACTAATGACACAAAGATAATAGCCGTTCCTGAAAATTGCAAATTTTTTAATAAAAAAAATAAAAAAATGCGAGACCGGCAACGCGTTCGATTTTTTGTTGTGGTTTTGATAATGGCTAAGGCCGATTTGGTTTCGTTCCTGATTCTCTTCAAGTTTTCTTCATCTTATCTTTAAGTGCGGACTGAGTGCGGGTTGAGTCCGGGTTCACACCGGTATTTTGAGGGAAAACCCGGAGTAAGTCCGCACTCAGTCTGCATGGAGGCCGCAAGCATTTCGAACTTGATAATGTTCTGCTGATAAGCTGATGTACTCGTGAGAGGAAAATGATGGAGTGTAAATCTAAACAAAATCGCTGTTATCCCGGATCTCTGCTTTGCAATTGATGCAGGTGCTGTTTGGGAGGGTCAGGAATAAAAAAACGGCCTCCTTTTGCAGGAAGCCGTTCATCAACCAAACTAACTCAAAACAAAATCAATATGCAAACAAATCAATATGAATGTAAATAAGAGCAAAGCGTTATTTACCCTACAAAAATGGAGGTTATAACAGCTTTTTTATATGATGGAAATCAAGTTGTGCGAAGATTGTTGTCACTTTCTCTAAAGCTGAGATGCGCGGCTCCCTAAGAGGGAGGGGAATGAGACTAAAGAGTAAATAGCGGGGAGCCTGTCGAACTGATCGTATCTTTTTTTAAGGATAATTTGTAATTGTTTGATTTGGAATAGGATATTTTACATATCTTTGCAGTCCTTAAAAAAAGAGAGGAGGTATATAAGCATATGATTATTATCAACGTAAAAGACGGGGAATCTTTAGATAAAGCCCTGAAACGTTTCAAGAAGAAATTCGAGAAGACCGGTGTATTAAGAGAATTACGCAGCCGTCAGGCTTTTGAGAAGAAGTCGGTAGCTCGTCGTAACGTGGTTAAGCGTGCCGTGTACAAACAAACTCTCAACCAGGAAACTGTTTAGAATTTCTTAAAGAAACCGATATTTAAAACTATTTGTATATTGCATTTGCGATATGCAAATAGTTTTTCATGTTTATAGGGCGGTTTCAGAATTATTTACAATACGAAAAGCGTTATTCAGGTTATACCATTAATGCTTATATAAAGGACGTTGAGCAGTTTGCGCTATTCATCGGAGAAGAAGAAGCTGCTTTTTTAAAAGCGAGGCACCAGGACGTCAGGGCGTGGATAGTGGCGCTGATGGAAGAACTTGATGCCAGGAGTATAAATAGAAAGTTATCCTCGCTGAGGACCTTCTATAAGTTTTTGAACCGGGAAGGCTTTATCAATTCAAACCCCATGTTGTTGGTAAAGGCTCTTAAAACTTCCAAACCTCTTCCGCCTGTCGTGCACGATGCAGGCTTGAGCGAGCTGCTCGATAATGACACAGTTTTTTCAGATGATTTTTCGGGTCTACGGGATCGCCTTGTTCTCGAAATGCTGTTTGGCACCGGAATGCGGCTGGCCGAACTGCTCGCTCTTAAAGAGTCTGACGTTGATTTCTATGAAAAAAGGGTGAAGGTGCTCGGGAAGCGGTCAAAGGAACGGCTTATTCCAATAAACGCCACTTTAACCGCGGTGATCAGAAATTATATTGAGCAAAAAAAATTAAGAAGTTTGATAATGATTCATTAGTTTTGATAGTGACAGATGAGGGGAAGGCCGGTTATCCTAAGTTCGTTTACCGGCTTGTCAGAAAGTACCTCTCGCTCATTACGACGTCAGAAAAGAGGAGTCCGCATGTGTTGCGGCACTCGTTTGCTACCAGTCTTTTGAACAGAGGTGCGGATCTAAACGCAGTGAAAGAACTTTTGGGGCACGCCAGTCTGGCAGCCACTCAGGTCTATACCCATAATTCTGTCGAGAAGTTAAAATCAATTTATAAACAGGCCCATCCAAAGGCTTAAAAAGGAGGAAAAATGAAAATCACAGTTCAATCCATCCATTTCAACGCAGACAGGAAACTGCTCGACTTCATTCAGCGTAAAACAGAAAAGCTAGATCAGTTTTTCGATCAGATCTTAAGTGCTGAAGTGTATCTCAGATTAGAGAAAACAGAAGATGAGCAGAATAAAATAGTAGAAATAAAACTGACGCTACCACGTACTCAACTATTCTCTAAAGAGCAATGCAAGTCATTTGAGGAAGCAACCGATCTGTCCATAGAATCACTGAGGCGGCAGATCGATAAACACAAGGCTAAGTCGCGCGCTGTAGTAGCCGGTTCACGCACAGAATCTCAACTTGTTGAAGAGTAAGGGATTGTAGCGGATCGGTGTGCCATGTGAGTCACTGACATTTATAAAAAGGGGCCGGCTGGATTCTTCCGCCGGCCTTTTTTTAAAAAAATTTTGATCAATTGGTATTTTGTGTAGATTTGCAATCCCTTTCGGAAAGGTTCTAAATGAAGAAAACAACACCGAAAAGCGGATGTTCTTTAAAAAGAAAAAAGTTTTAGGAATTTCAAAAATAATGCATACTTTTGCAGGCCTTAAGAAATATAAGAACATTGAAAGTAAAATAAGCCTCCTTAGCTCAGCTGGTAGAGCAACTGACTTGTAATCAGTAGGTCATTGGTTCGATCCCGATAGGAGGCTCCGGATTTGCAATTCTGACATCAGGTTAGCCTGAGGTTAAGAAGGAGTAGGTCAGGCTGGGGAGATTCCAGAGCGGTCAAATGGGACGGACTGTAAATCCGTTGCTTCGGCTTCGAAGGTTCGAATCCTTCTCTCCCCACCGGTATTTTGATTGCGAAGTGTCTTGGTTGTTGAATCTTTATTGATACTCGGAATCAGGATGGCAAGTCTGAAAACTAAAATAAAATAAGCGGAAGTAGCTCAGTTGGTAGAGCGATAGCCTTCCAAGCTATAGGTCGCGAGTTCGAACCTCGTCTTCCGCTCATTTTTAACTAGCAGCCGGCAGTTTGTCGTTTGCAGTTTTTTTTATGAGAACTTGTAAATGAAGCTGCAAAGATAAATAAGCCGATGTAGCTCAGCGGTAGAGCACTTCCTTGGTAAGGAAGAGGTCATGGGTTCAAGTCCCATCATTGGCTCAGGGAAGGTATATAACAAATACTAATAAAAAATAATAACCTACTAATAAGTATAAAAACATGGCAAAAGAAAAATTTGACCGCAGTAAACCGCACTTAAATATCGGTACTATCGGCCACGTTGACCACGGTAAAACCACTCTTACTGCTGCTATCACTAAAGTGTTATCTGATGCAGGTTTGTCAGAGGCTCGTTCATTTGATTCTATTGACTCTGCTCCTGAGGAAAAGGAAAGAGGTATCACCATCAATACAGCACACGTTGAGTATTCAACTCAAAACCGTCACTACGCACACGTTGACTGTCCTGGACACGCCGACTATGTGAAGAACATGGTTACTGGTGCTGCACAGATGGACGGAGCTATCCTGGTAGTTGCTTCAACTGACGGTCCGATGCCACAAACTCGTGAGCACATCCTTCTTGCTCGTCAGGTAGGTGTACCAGCACTTGTTGTTTTCATGAACAAGGTTGACATGGTAGACGATCCTGAGTTGTTAGACTTAGTAGAAATGGAAGTTCGTGAGTTATTATCATTCTACGAATTCCCTGGTGATGATATCCCTGTGATCCGCGGATCTGCTTTAGGTGGTCTTAACGGCGAGCCTCAGTGGGTTGAAAAGATCATGGAATTAATGGCAGCTGTAGATAGCTACATTCCAATTCCTCCACGTCTGACTGACCTTCCTTTCCTTATGCCAGTTGAAGACGTATTCTCAATCACTGGTCGTGGTACAGTTGCTACTGGTCGTATCGAGCGTGGTGTTATCAACTCTGGTGACCCTGTAGAAATCCTCGGTATGGGTGCTGAAAACCTGAAGTCAACTGTGACTGGGGTTGAAATGTTCCGTAAGATCCTTGACAGAGGTGAAGCTGGTGACAACGTAGGTTTATTGTTACGTGGTATTGAAAAGACTGATATCCGTCGTGGTATGGTTATCTGTAAGCCAGGTTCTGTAACTCCTCACACTGACTTCAAGGCAGAGGTTTACGTTCTGTCAAAGGCTGAAGGTGGTCGTCACACTCCATTCTTCAACAAATACCGTCCTCAGTTCTACTTCCGTACTACAGACGTAACAGGTGAAATTTCACTTGCTGAAGGTGTAGAAATGGTGATGCCTGGTGACAACGTTACTATCACTGTAAAGCTTATCAATGCAATTGCAATGGAAAAAGGTTTACGTTTCGCTATCCGCGAAGGTGGTAGAACAGTTGGTGCTGGACAGGTAACTGAAATCTTAAAATAATCACGCTTCGCTCCCTGTGAGTTAAGTTTGAACTAAATATTAAGAGTACCCTGAATAAATTTTGGGGTACTCTTAAAATAAAAAGAGCGACAATAAGCTGATTGTCGGCTATAACCAATACACGGGCATAGTTCAATGGTAGAATAGAGGTCTCCAAAACCTTTGATCAGGGTTCGAATCCTTGTGCCCGTGCTTAAGTTTGCAAAAATGGCTAACGTAGTTGAATTTATAAAAGAATCTTACGACGAGATGCTTCATAAGGTTTCATGGCCTACATGGAGTGAATTGCAGAACTCAGCGGTTATTGTACTTGTAGCTTCTGTTATTATCGCACTAATGATTCTTGCGATGGATGAGTCGGCAGGCAATCTTTTGAAATTTTTCTACAGATCAGTTGCTTAACAAAATAAAGAATACAATGAGTGAACAACTGAAGTGGTACGTAGTCAGAGCGGTAAGCGGTAAGGAAAAGAAAGTTAAGCAATATATAGAGACTGAGGTTAGTCGCCTTGGTATTTCTCATTTAGTCCCTCAGGTGCTGATCCCAATGGAGAAGTATTATCAAATGCGGGACGGCAAGAAAATAGCAAAGGAACGCAACTATTATCCTGGCTATGTGCTGATTGAAGCAGCACTTGACGGGGAGCTGGAGCACGTGATCAAGAACGTGAACAGTGTGATCGGATTTCTTGGTGACAAGGGAGGAAATGCAGTTCCGTTGCGGCCCTCAGAGGTGAATCGTATACTTGGAAAAGTGGACGAAATGAGCCAGCAGGGCGAAACAATGAATGTTCCTTATTATGTTGGTGAAAACGTGAAGGTGATGGACGGACCGTTTAATGGTTTTACCGGCGTAATTGAAGAGGTGAATGAAGAGAAGAAGAAGCTGAAGGTGATGGTGAAGATCTTCGGACGCCGCACTCCTCTCGAATTAAACTACATGCAGGTCGAAAAAGAGTAATACCGAAAGGTAGTCGACCGGAGTTTAACTCTTCCCTCCTGAAATAGCAGATATGAGCTCAAATGTTACAGCTTCCAACTTACTAACATTGAGTAATAAATAAATAAACAAAAATGGCAAAAGAAGTCAGTGCGTTAGTAAAATTACAAATCAAGGGTGGCGCTGCAAATCCATCTCCTCCGGTAGGACCTGCATTGGGTGCTAAGGGTGTGAACATTATGGAGTTTTGCAAACAGTTTAATGCGCGTACTCAAGATAAGCCAGGTAAAGTATTGCCTGTTGTAATTACAGTGTATGCTGATAAGTCTTTTGATTTTATCATCAAGACTCCTCCTGTAGCTGTTCAGCTGCTAGAAGTATCAGGAGTTAAAAGTGGTTCAGCAGAACCTAACCGTAAAAAGGTAGCTTCTGTATCCTGGGAACAGGTAGAAACCATTGCGAAAGATAAAATGCCAGACTTAAATGCTTTTACTGTAGAGTCAGCTATGAGAATGGTTGCCGGTACAGCACGTAGTATGGGAATTACCGTAACTGGTAATGCACCCTGGAACAGTTAATTAATTAAATCAGTTAAGAAGTGGCTAGATTATCAAAAAATCAAAAAAAGGCACTCTCCAAGATTGAGGCAGGTAGGGTATATTCTTTACAGGAAGCTTCTGCTTTGGTAAAGGACATTACTACAACCAAATTTGATGCGTCTGTCGATATCGACGTCCGTTTAGGGGTCGATCCTCGTAAGGCAAATCAGATGGTTCGTGGTATTGCTACCCTTCCTCATGGCACAGGTAAGACTGTTCGCGTTTTGGCTTTAGTAACTCCTGACAAGGAAGAAGAAGCGAAAGCTGCAGGTGCAGATTACGTTGGTCTGGACGAGTATATTTCTAAAATAGAAGGTGGATGGACCGATGTGGATATCATCATTACTATGCCTAGTGTGATGGCTAAGGTTGGTAGGCTTGGACGTATTTTAGGTCCGCGTAACCTGATGCCGAATCCTAAGTCAGGTACTGTAACTACTGAAGTTGGTAAGGCAGTGTCTGAAGTAAAGGCTGGTAAGATTGATTTCAAGGTTGATAAGACCGGTATCATTCATACCTCTATCGGAAAGGCATCTTTCCCAGCTGAGAAGATCTATGAAAATGCTCTTGAAGTACTTCAGACGCTTTCAAGGTTAAAACCATCAGCGGCAAAAGGAACATATTTTAAGAGTATCCATCTCTCTTCAACTATGTCTCCTGGAATCGAAATTGAAACTAAATCAGTAGCGGGGATCTAGTCATGAGAAAAGAAGAGAAACACGAGATTGTTCAGTCCCTTACCGAGCAGATTAAAGAGTACGGGAACTTTTATATCACCGACACAGCAGATCTTACCGTTGCTAAAATCAATGCGATTCGCCGTAAGTTTTTCGAAAACGGAATCTCTCTTCAGGTTGCTAAAAACTCACTTATCCGCAAGGCTTTAGAAGCTGCGGGAGTAGAAGCGCCTGAGTTGGATGGCGTGTTAAAAGGTTCGTCTACTATTTTGTTCTCGTCTGTAGCAAATGCTCCGGCGAAGCTGATAAAGGAACTAAGGAAGACTGGTGATAAGCCGATTTTGAAGGGCGCATATATTGATACCGCCGTATTTGTTGGTGATAAGCAGTTAGATGCGCTTGCAAGCCTTAAATCTAAGGAAGAACTTGTTGGTGAAATCATTGGATTGCTGCAGTCACCTGCGAAGAACGTTATCTCTGGCCTTCAGTCAGGTGGAAACAAGCTTGCAGGAATTGTTAAAACATTACAGGAAAGAGGTTAAGACAGACACCTTAAAGTTCGTCACTTAAAAAAGTATTAAATTTTAAAATTTAAATAAAATGGCAGATTTAAAAGCGTTTGCTGAACAATTAGTAAACTTAACAGTAAAAGAAGTTAACGAGTTAGCTCAGATCCTGAAAGATGAGTATGGTATTGAGCCTGCTGCTGCTGCGGTTGCAGTTGCTGCTCCTGCTGCCGGTGGCGATGCACCTGCTGCTGCAGAAGAGAAGACTGCGTTCGATGTGATTTTGAAAGAAGCTGGAGGTCAGAAATTGGCAGTTGTTAAGTTAGTAAAAGACTTAACTGGTCTTGGACTGAAAGAAGCTAAGGATTTAGTAGACGGCGCTCCAAAAGAACTTAAGACCGGTGTTGCTAAAGACGAAGCTGAAGCTCTTAAAAAACAATTAGAAGAAGCAGGAGCTGTTGTTGAGATTAAATAAGCTCTCCAACGCGATTTAATAATACTTAGACTCCGGTTATTCACCGGGGTCTATTGTTGTTTGTATTGTACCCATTTTTGTTTGACTTACAAGATTGGGGAGGATCCCGAAATAAGTCACAGTTTATTATAAACTAAAATCTTAATCCATTGGCAAACAAAAATCAAAGCGAAAGAGTAAATTTTGCAACCAGCAAGCATGTGATCGATTATCCCGATTTCCTGGATGTGCAACTGCAATCTTTCAGGGAGTTTTTTCAGCTAGAAACAACCTCTGACAACCGGCATCAGGAAGGTTTGTTTAAGGTGTTTTCTGAGAACTTCCCAATCTCTGACTCAAGAAATATCTTTGTTTTAGAATTTCTTGACTATTTTATTGATCCTCCGCGTTACGATATACAGGAATGTATTGAGCGTGGCTTGACTTATAGTGTGCCCTTAAAGGCAAAGTTACGCCTTTCCTGTAACGACGAGGAGCATGAGGATTTTGAAACAATCGTCCAGGACGTGTATCTGGGAACAATCCCTTACATGACTCCGAAAGGGACTTTTGTAATTAACGGTGCTGAACGGGTTATTGTGTCACAGCTGCACCGGTCGCCTGGTGTGTTCTTTGGTCAGAGCCGTCATACCAATGGTACCAAGCTGTATTCAGCTCGTGTTATTCCGTTTAAAGGTTCCTGGATCGAATTTGCTACCGACGTGAACAACGTGATGTACGCATATATCGACAGGAAGAAGAAATTCCCTGTAACTACTCTGCTTCGCGCGATCGGCTATGACTCGGATAAAGACATCCTGGAGTTATTCGAACTTGCAGACGAAGTGAAGGTAAGTAAATCCGGGCTCAGGAAGTATGTGGGCAGGAGACTTGCTGCGAGGGTATTGAAGAAGTGGGTGGAAGACTTTGTTGATGAGGATACAGGTGAAGTTGTTTCTATCGATCGTAATGAGATCATCCTTGAACGTGAAACTGTTCTTGAAGAAGATCACATCGACATGATCATTGATGCTGGCGTTAAAAGCGTGATCCTTACCAAGGAGGACGCCTCTAACAATGCTGATTATTCGATTATATATAATACTCTGCAGAAGGATACTTCCAACTCAGAGAAAGAGGCGGTTGAGCATATCTACCGTCAGTTACGTAACGCTGAACCACCAGACGAAGAGACTGCGAGAGGTATTATCGATCGTTTGTTCTTCTCTGACAAGAGATACGATCTGGGGGATGTTGGCCGTTACCGTATCAACAGGAAGCTTAAGCTGTCTACCTCGGAAGAGATCAAGGTCCTTACCAAGGAAGACATTATTGCCATTGTTAAATACCTCATTAAGTTAATTAACTCGAAGGCCGAGGTTGACGATATCGACCATTTGTCTAACCGTCGTGTGAGAACTGTGGGTGAGCAGCTATATGCTCAGTTCGGTGTAGGTCTGGCTCGTATGGCTCGTACCATTCGTGAGAGGATGAATATCAGGGACAATGAGGTGTTCACACCTACTGACCTGATCAACGCGCGTACATTGTCGTCTGTCATCAACTCGTTCTTCGGAACCAACCAGCTGTCTCAGTTCATGGATCAGACGAACCCGCTGGCTGAGATCACGCACAAGCGTCGTCTTTCTGCCCTCGGTCCGGGTGGTCTCTCCAGAGAGCGTGCCGGTTTCGAGGTCCGTGACGTTCACTATACGCACTACGGTCGTCTTTGTACCATTGAGACCCCTGAAGGTCCGAACATCGGTCTGATTTCATCACTTTGTGTTCATGCGAAGATTAATAACCTCGGCTTTATCGAAACTCCTTACCGTCGCGTAGAAAACGGCAGGGTTGTGGTTGAAGAGCCTGTTATCTACCTTTCTGCTGAAGACGAAGACGGAAAGACGATTGCTCAGGCAAATGCCCAGTATGACGAGAAGGGAAATTTTGATACCCCTCGTGTGAAGGCCAGATTCGAAGGTGACTTCCCGGTTATTGAGCCGGAAAGGCTCGACCTGATGGACATCGCGCCAAATCAGAT
Organism: Arcticibacter sp. MXS-1; assembly: GCF_041902385.1. Lineage (GTDB taxonomy): Bacteria > Bacteroidota > Bacteroidia > Sphingobacteriales > Sphingobacteriaceae > Arcticibacter. The sequence goes on from NZ_CP169244.1 coordinate 2,471,010, forward strand.
CACTTCTATTGCTGCTTCGCTGATCCCGTTCCTGGAACACGATGACGCCAACCGTGCGCTGATGGGTTCGAACATGCAACGTCAGGCGGTACCTCTTCTGCGTCCTGAGGCTCCTATTGTTGGTACAGGCCTTGAAGGACGTGTTGCCCGCGACTCCCGTACGCTGATCAACGCTGAAGGAAGTGGTGTGGTTGAATACGTAGACGCAAACGAAATCAAGATCCGTTACGACCGTAACGAGGATGATCGTTTGGTTTCATTTGAAGGTGAAACCAAGTCGTACAGTCTGATTAAGTTTAAGAAGACCAACCAGAGCACATGTATCAATCTGAAGCCTATTGTTAAGAGAGGCCAGCGGGTTGAAAGAGGACAGGTGCTTTGCGAAGGCTACGCTACCCAGGATGGAGAGCTTGCTCTTGGACGGAATATGAAGGTGGCATTCATGCCATGGCAGGGATATAACTTTGAGGATGCGATCGTAATTTCTGAACGCGTAGTATCCCAGGATATCTTTACATCACTCCACATCGAAGAGTTTGAGCTTGAGGTTCGTGATACAAAGCGGGGAGAAGAAGAGCTTACTCCGGATATTCCGAATGTTTCCGAAGAGGCTACAAAAGACCTTGACGAGAACGGTATCATCAGGATTGGGGCTGAAGTGAAAGAAGGAGACATCCTGATCGGTAAGATCACACCTAAGGGTGAGTCTGATCCTTCTCCGGAAGAGAAACTTCTTCGCGCTATCTTCGGTGATAAAGCTGGAGATGTAAAGGATGCATCGTTAAAGACTCCTCCTTCAATCAGTGGAGTAGTAATTGATACGAAGCTCTTCTCTCGCGCCAAAAAGACTTCTAAAGCAGAAGAGAAAGCTCAGCTTGACAAGCTTGACGCGGCTCACGACAGAGCTGTAAAGCATCTGAAGGAGACCCTTATTGACAAGCTGTTTACCATTGTGAATGGTAAGACTTCTCAGGGAGTATTCAACGTGTACAAGGAGCTGCTGATTCCAAAGGGAGCGAAATTTACGCAGAAGATGCTTGCTGAGCTGGAGTATAGCAATATCAATCCGACCAAGTGGACTACCGACGAAGATAAGAATGAGCTGATCAAACAGCTGTTGCATAACTATAACATCAAGCTTAACGAAGAGCTCGGTGCTTACAAGCGTGATAAGTTTGCGATCAGCGTGGGAGATGAGCTTCCTTCTGGTATTGTCCAGATGGCAAAAGTATATATCGCCAAGAAACGTAAGTTGCGTGTAGGGGATAAGATGGCAGGACGCCACGGAAATAAGGGTATTGTTGCCCGTATTGTGCGCGATGAAGATATGCCATTCCTGGAAGACGGAACACCTGTAGATATCGTATTGAACCCGCTTGGGGTACCTTCGCGTATGAACCTGGGGCAGATCTACGAAACTGTTCTCGGATGGGCTGGTAAGGAGTTAGGGCTTAAGTTTGCTACTCCTATCTTCGACGGGGCGACTCACGAAGAAGTGGAAGAGTGGGTTGCTAAAGCCGGCCTTCCTGCATCAGGCCGTACGTATCTGTACAATGGTTTGACCGGTGAGCGTTTTGACCAGCCGACTACGGTAGGTATCATCTACATGTTGAAGCTGGGACACATGGTTGACGATAAGATGCACGCCCGTTCAATCGGTCCGTACTCGCTTATCACTCAGCAGCCGCTCGGTGGTAAGGCTCAGTTCGGGGGACAGCGTTTCGGGGAAATGGAAGTTTGGGCACTCGAGGCATTCGGTGCATCTAACATTCTTCAGGAAATCCTTACCGTTAAGTCTGACGACGTGGTAGGACGCGCTAAAACATACGAAGCGATTGTTAAAGGTGAAAACCTTCCAACGCCATCAGTTCCGGAATCATTCAACGTATTGGTTCACGAACTAAGAGGTTTAGGTTTGGATATCACGTTAGACTAAGTAAAGTTATAAGTTGTATGTTATAAGTTGTAAGACTTATACGTACAACTTTCAACTTAAAACTTACAACTTAAAAGAGCTATGTCTTATAAAAAGGATAATAAAATTAAAAGTAACTTCACATCAATTACGATCAGTCTGGCCTCTCCTGAGTCTATTCTTGAGCGTTCAAGCGGTGAAGTTTTAAAGCCGGAGACTATCAATTACCGTACTTACAAGCCGGAGCGTGATGGTCTGTTCTGCGAGCGTATTTTCGGTCCGGTTAAGGATTATGAATGTCATTGCGGTAAGTACAAGCGGATCCGTTACAAAGGCATCGTGTGTGACCGCTGCGGGGTAGAGGTGACTGAGAAGAAAGTACGTCGTGAGCGTATGGGACACATCAACCTTGTTGTTCCTGTTGCTCATATCTGGTATTTCCGCTCACTTCCAAATAAGATCGGTTATCTTTTAGGTCTTCCGACCAAGAAGCTCGACCTGATCATTTATTACGAACGTTACGTTGTAATTCAGCCGGGCATTAAGGAAGCTGATGGTATTAACAAGATGGACTTCCTGACAGAGGAAGAATATCTTGATATCCTGGATACGCTTCCAAAGGAAAATCAATACCTGGACGATAAAGACCCTCAGAAATTCGTTGCCAAGATGGGTGCTGAGGCGCTTGAGGAATTGCTCAAGAGACTTGATCTTGATCAGCAGTCGTATGATCTCCGTCACCAGGCAGCTAATGAAACGTCTCAGCAGCGTAAGAATGAAGCGTTAAAGCGCTTACAGGTAGTCGAGGCCTTCCGCAGTGCACAGGAGAATATTGAAAACCGTCCCGAATGGATGATCGTGAAGATTGTTCCTGTTATTCCGCCGGAGTTACGCCCGCTGGTTCCTCTGGAAGGTGGTCGTTTTGCTACGTCTGACCTTAACGATCTTTACCGCCGGGTGATTATCCGTAACAATCGTCTGAAAAGACTGATTGAAATCAAAGCACCTGAAGTGATCTTGCGTAACGAAAAGCGTATGTTACAGGAAGCTGTTGACTCGCTGTTCGATAACTCACGTAAGGTGAACGCAGTAAAGACTGAAGGTAACCGTGCTTTAAAGTCGCTGTCAGATATATTGAAAGGCAAGCAGGGCCGTTTCCGTCAGAACCTCTTAGGTAAACGTGTTGACTATTCTGCACGTTCAGTGATTGTGGTTGGACCAAGCCTGAAGCTCCATGAGTGTGGTCTGCCAAAAGATATGGCCGCTGAGCTATTCAAACCATTTATCATTCGTAAGATGATTGAAAGGGGAGTAGTAAAGACGGTAAAATCAGCAAAAAAGATCGTAGACAGAAAGGATCCTATCGTTTGGGACATTCTTGAGAATGTACTGAAGGGTCACCCGGTTCTGTTAAACCGTGCTCCTACGCTACACCGTCTGGGTATCCAGGCATTCCAGCCTAAGCTCGTTGAAGGTAAGGCTATCCAGTTGCACCCGCTTGTGTGTACAGCGTTTAACGCCGACTTTGACGGTGACCAGATGGCGGTACACGTTCCTCTTGGAAACGCTGCGATACTGGAAGCTCAGGTCCTGATGCTTGCATCGCACAATATCCTCAACCCGGCTAATGGTACTCCGATCACTGTGCCGTCTCAGGACATGGTACTTGGTCTTTATTATATTACCAAAGGTCGTAAAACGGATGAGAAGCGTGTAGTTAAAGGAGAAGGGCAGATATTCTACTCTGCAGAAGAAGTAATTATAGCATATAACGAGAAGAAGCTTGACCTGCATGCTTTCATCAAGGTGAAGGCAAATGTGAAGGAAGAAGATGGCTCTATCGTAAGCAAACTTATCGATACAACTGTTGGACGTGTCCTCTTCAACCAGGTAGTTCCTGAAGAAGTAGGTTATATCAATGAGTTGCTGACCAAGAAGTCACTCCGCGATATTATCGGTGAAGTGGTTAAGATCACCGGTATGGCGAGAGCTGCACAATTCCTTGACGATATTAAGGAACTGGGCTTCCAGATGGCATTCCGCGGAGGTCTTTCCTTCAACCTTCAGGATCTTAACATCCCTGAAGCGAAAGTGAAGCTCATCGAGCAGGCATCGAGGGAAGTTGAAGAAGTAATGAATAACTATAACATGGGATTCATTACCAACAACGAAAGATATAACCAGATCATCGACATCTGGACCCGTATCAACAACCGTTTGACGGCAAACGTGATGGAGATCCTGTCAACAGATAACCAGGGCTTCAACTCTGTGTTCATGATGCTTGACTCAGGAGCCCGTGGTTCTAAGGAGCAGATCCGTCAGCTGTGTGGTATGCGTGGTCTGATGGCTAAGCCTCAGAAGTCTGGTTCTGGTGGTGAGATCATTGAAAACCCGATCCTTTCTAACTTTAAGGAAGGTCTTTCAGTTCTCGAATACTTCATCTCTACACACGGTGCCCGTAAAGGTCTTGCGGATACGGCTCTTAAGACAGCGGATGCTGGTTACCTGACCCGTCGTCTGCATGACGTTGCCCAGGATATGATCGTTGGAGAAACTGATTGTGGTACGCTGAGAGGTATCTACACCACTGCACTGAAAGATAACGAGGACATTGTTGAACCACTTTACGAACGTATCCTTGGCAGAACTTCATTACATGATGTATTCGATCCTATATCGGGCGAATTACTTGTAGCGGCGAACCAGGACATTGACGAGGAAGTTGCTCATCGTATCGATCACTCTGCCCTTGAAGGCATAGAAATCCGGTCGGTATTGACCTGCGAAAGCAAGCGCGGTGTTTGTGCTCTTTGTTACGGAAGAAACCTGGCAACAGGTAAGAGAGTTCAGGCCGGAGAGGCCGTCGGTGTAATTGCTGCACAGTCTATCGGGGAACCTGGTACCCAGCTGACCCTTCGTACATTTCACGTCGGTGGTACTGCATCTAACATCGCAGCTGAATCTCAGATCAATGCCAAATTTGAGGGTATTATCGAATTTGAGAACATCAGAAGTGTTCCTTACGAGACAGAAGAAGGTCCGGTTGAGGTAGTGCTGGGCCGTTCAGGCGAGTTCCGCATCATAGAGCCCGCCAGCAGACGTGTTATTATGACTAATAACATTCCTTACGGTTCTTACCTCTATGTAAAAGAAGGAGATAAAGTAACAAAAGGCGACAGAATCTGTAGCTGGGATCCGTACAACGCGGTTATCATTTCGGAATACAGTGGACGTATTGAATTTGAAAGCGTTATTGAAGGCGTTACCTTCCGTGAAGAGTCTGACGAACAGACTGGTCACAGAGAAAAGGTAATCATCGATACTCGTGATAAGACTAAGAACCCTGTTATTCGTATCACTGACAATCAAGGGAATACGATCAAGGGATACAACATTCCGGTAGGAGCACACATCGCAGTAGACGAAGCGGTTACTGTAAAGATGGGTGAGGTGATCGCGAAGATCCCTCGTTCAACAGGAAAGACACGGGATATCACCGGCGGTCTGCCTCGTGTAACTGAGTTGTTTGAGGCTCGTAATCCTTCAAATCCGGCTGTTGTAACAGAAATCGACGGGGTTGTAACTCTCGGAGGCGTGAAGCGCGGTAACCGCGAGATATCGATCGAGTCGAAGGATGGTCAGGTGAAGAAGTACCTTGTTCCGTTGTCAAAGCATATCCTGGTACAGGACAATGACTTTGTAAAGGCCGGTATGCCTCTGTCGGACGGTTCAATCTCTCCTGCTGATATTCTGGCGATCAAAGGACCTGCGGCAGTTCAGGAATACCTGGTAAATGGTATTCAGGAAGTTTACCGTCTGCAGGGGGTTAAGATCAATGACAAGCACTTTGAAGTGATTGTTCACCAGATGATGCAGAAAGTACAGATTGAAGATCCAGGAGATACTCGTTTCCTTGAGAAGGATGCAGTAGATCGTTGGGACTTCATGATGGAGAATGACGAGATTTATGACAAAAAGGTGGTTACCGATCCAGGCGACTCTACTAATATGAAGCCTGGTCAGATTATATCGGTAAGGAAACTAAGAGAAGAAAACTCTCTTCTTAAACGTCGCGATATGAAGCTGGTTGAAGCGAGGGATGCTATCCCGGCAACTTCCAGCCCGATCCTTCAGGGTATTACCCGGGCATCACTGGGAACTAAGTCGTTCATCTCTGCTGCATCATTCCAGGAAACTACCAAAGTACTGAATGAAGCGGCGATCAGTGGTAAGCGCGATAGCTTATTGGGTCTGAAAGAGAACGTAATTGTAGGTCACCTGATCCCTTCAGGTACTGGGTTACGAGGCTACGAACGAATCATCGTAGGTTCTCAGGAAGAGTACGATAAGCTGATGGCTTCCAAGCAGGAGGAGACAGTTTAACAGTCGATCCTCTTTTTAACAAAACTTTTACAGAGTCCTCCTGTTATAGGAGGACTTTTTTATTTTTACGTCATGGAAGAACAGAACTTAGACAATCAGCTAAATATCGAGCTATCGGAAGATGTTGCGGAAGGAACTTACTCGAACCTTGCGGTCATCACGCACTCCAACACCGAGTTTGTGGTTGATTTCATACGGGTAATGCCGGGCGTGCCAAAGGCGAAAGTTAAGGCCAGGATAGTGCTTACACCGGAACATGCGAAAAGACTTTTAAATGCGCTGGAGGACAATATAGAGAAGTTTGAAGCAGTGAATGGCCGGATTAAGATACCGGAAGAGAATAACGGCTTTCCGATGAACTTTGGAGGTCCGACAGCGCAAGCTTAGTCGGTGTTCTCGCATGAAGGGGAAAGAAGGCGTTGAAGGGCCTTCTACACGTCGGAACGATCTATATAAGCGAGCACTTGCTCAAACTGTGAGGGATCGAACCATTCAATCCCCGGATCTTTTCTAAACCAAGTTAATTGTCTTTTAGCAAATCTCCTCGTATTCTGTTTGATTTTCTCTACGGCTTCGGGGAGCGTGACTTGGTTATCAAAAAAGTCGAATAGTTCAGTATAGCCCACCGTATTCAAGGCATTTGAGGACCGGAAGGGCATCAGCGATTTTACTTCATCTAACAGCCCTTCCCGTATCATGTTATCAACGCGCTTGTTGATGCGTTCATATAACACCTCACGGGGCTGGTTCAGTCCAATTTTTACGGTCTTGAAGGCTCTGGCTTTCTTTTCATCCTTCCTGAAGGCAGAGAAAGGTTTTCCCTCGCTGATGCAGACTTCAAGGGCCCTTATTACTCTTTGCGGATTATTCAGATCTACCTCCTTGTAATACTCGGGATCAAGTTCTTTAAGCCTGTTCTGCAAGGTGCCTAAGCCGCTCTCTACAAGCACGCTGTTCAGCTCTTCCCTTACTCCCGGCTTAACTTCCGGTAAGCTGTCAAATCCATCGGTTATTGCTTTGATAAAGAGTCCCGACCCGCCGACAAGAATTACCTGGTCCTTTTGCTTGAAAAGCTCATCAAGCAATCGCAATCCGTCCAGTTCAAAGTCGCCAGCTGTATAGGTATCTGATATCGAGAGTGAATCGATGAAGTGGTGTTTGACCAGATTGAGTTCTTCCTGAGACGGCTTGGCTGTGCCAATACTCATCTCCCTGTAAAACTGCCGGGAGTCGGCCGATAGAATTTCTGTCCGGAGGTGAAGTGCCAGCCTGATAGCGAGGTCTGTTTTACCGACGGCTGTCGGGCCAGCAATTACAATTAGTCTCTTTTGAGGATAATAAGTCATGAGAAGGCCTTCGCAGGCTCATACTAGTAGTCTTCTTTGTTGTTATAGTCGTCAGAATCGTAGTTCTCATTATCGGAGAATTCGTCCATGAATTCGTCTTTTTCTTCCTCCTCTTCATCTTCCTGCCCATGAACAGTTCCAGACAGCTCGTCAACAGATTCCACCGTTTCCATGTCTTCTGTATCCTCTTCTCCGAATCCGTATTCAGTATCATTGAGGAAGTCCTCATCGTCAGAGTCAGCAGAAGCCGCAGCCGGAGCTACAACAGGGCCGGTGGCTTTAGGTGCATCCCCTACAGCGCGAACTACGTATGGATATTCCTTTCCTGCTTCGTCATCGAGGATTTTAACTAACTCAACATGGAAGTCGAACGGACGGTCGAAGTTATATATGTAATAAAATTTCTGATGAGGATCATCAATAAACCTGCTCAGTTTGGTTCCTTTCATGAGCGTAACGCCTCTGTCTATCTTTCTTTGACTGGGCAGCAAGGCGATCTCGTCTCCTTTGATCCATTGATCATTGCTGACAAAGAATGACGACGATTGCTCAGGATTGTAACCTGTGCTTTTGTGAATAGCAAGATGCAGATCCTCAAATGTTTGAGTTGATTTGATGTCTATATCCCTAACTACATCATCGTAATCTTCAAAAGAAACCCTGAACCTGTAAATAGCCATGTTTTGTTGTGATTATTTTGCGAAATAAAAAAATCGGCGTAACAATAACGCCTTTTTTATAAGAATGTTTGAATTTAATTAGTTATGTTCTGAAACTGCATGGAGCCCTAGTTCTTTCCCCTTTTCAATCATAAACAGCATTGCTTCCTCCCTCGAATTCGGTATTTCTCCTTCAAGGATAGCTTCGCGAATTTGGTTTTTAATTATCCCAACCTCCCGGCCGGCTTTAATACCAAACGTGTTCATGATGTCTATACCGCTCACAGGAGGCTGCCAGTTGCGGATCTGATCTCTCTCTTCAACGTCTTTGAGTTTTTGCTTTACCAGCTCAAAGTTCTGTCTGTACTTCTTTTTTTGTACTCATTTTTAGTGGTAACATCGGCATGACAAAGCATCATTAAACTTTCGATGTCCTCACCTGCATCAAAAAGAAGCCTCCGTACGGCTGAGTCGGTCACCACGTCCTGCGCCAGCACAATTGGCCGTAAATGCAACTGAACCAATTTCTGTACGAATTTCATCTTTTCATTGAGGGGTAGTTTCAGCTGGGTGAATATTTTGGGAACCATTCGTGCTCCCTTATCTTCGTGACCGTGAAAAGTCCAGCCCTGTTTGGTATCGAACCGCTTGGTTGCAGGCTTTGCTATGTCATGTAAAATAGCGGCCCAGCGTAACCAAAGGTCGTCGCTGAAAAGCGAGATATTATCGAGAACTTCAAGCGTGTGATAAAAATTGTCCTTATGCCCTTTGCCGTTGATCAGCTCCACTCCCCAAAGTTCAGCCATTTGAGGGAATATGATATGAAGAAGCCCGGTGTCGAACAGATAATTGAAGCCAACAGATGGTATCGGCGATAAAATGATTTTGTTCAGCTCGTCGGTTATCCGCTCTTTCGATACGATTGTTATCCGGTCCCTGTTGGTTGTTATGGCCTCAAGGGCATCTTGCTGAATCTGGAATGAGAGCTGTGAAGCGAATCTGATCGCCCTCATCATTCTTAGCGGATCATCAGAGAACGTCTCCAGGGGATTAAGGGGCGTCCTTATAAGACGCCGGTCGAGGTCTTCAACTCCTCCGAAAGGGTCAACCAATTGGCCGAACCGCCCCTTGTTAAGGCTGATGGCCATTGCATTGATTGTAAAGTCTCTTCTTTTTTGATCGTCGTCGAGCGTTCCATTCTCTACGATAGGCTTCCTCGAGTTAGAGCGGTACGATTCCTTTCGCGCCCCCACAAATTCTACTTCCATATCCTGGAATCGCAGCATCGCCGTACCAAAGTTTTTAAACACTGAAACCTGGCTCTTAAGCAGCTGTCCTACTTTTTCTGCAAATGCGATCCCGTTACCTACTACAAGAATGTCAATGTCTTTGGAGGGCCGGTGCAGGAACAGATCCCTCACAAATCCGCCTATGACGAATACAGATAGACATTCAGCATCTGCCAGGGTGCCTATTTTTTTAAATATCGGGTGCTGAAGATACTGTTCCATAAACATTGGCTTGCAAAAATAAGCGAAATAGATAAATGCGGAAGGCCAAAGAAAAAGAATAGTAAGGGGAGGGCTGGCAGTTTAGTCTTTGACAGCTCTTAATCGCTTAATTATCCGGTCTTTTCGGTTGACTTGCCCCATGAAAGGGGAGATATCATTGGACTTAGCGATGGCTACTTCCTGATAAAGACAAAGCGGCCATCAGGCTCAAGCTTCATAATCGTTGATGGAACGCTTTCCGTGTTGTCTTCCTGTCCGTACTCCACTACGTAATCTACTCCGTCGATGATCTCCTGCGCTACTTCCGAGAAGTTAGCGGGCGATTTTGCTCCGCTTATGTTAGCAGAAGTGGATACAATTGGTCTGCGGAAACGGCGGATCAGCTGTTCGCAGAAAGGGTGTCTGGCAACGCGGATCCCAATGCTGCCGTCCTGATGAATAACATTGCCCGCCAGGTTTTTCGCTCCTGAGTAAATGATGGTCAGAGGCTTCTCTGCGTACTCGATCAAATCATACGCAAGTGGAGGAACCTCGCTCACATAGCTTTCAAGCTTGTTTTCTGAGTCGAGAAGGACAATGAGGCTTTTTCCTGCGTCGCGTCCTTTAAGCTTAAAGACCTTTTCAACAGCGTCCTCGTTGGTTGCATCGCACCCGATTCCCCAGATGGTATCTGTAGGATATAGGATTAGCCCACCTGCCTGTAATACTTCCAGGGCTCTTGTTATATCAGCATTCATTTAAAATTTCTATTAAGCGGTTATGAGGAATATCACGGGCACATTTAAAATGGGTCTGCGGGCAACTTTTATACCCGTGCAAGCCGCAGGGCCGGCAATACAAAGGTTTCTCTATTTCGACAATATACCTTTTGTCGGACAGCGGACCGAAACCGAATTGCGTTACTGTTGAGCAATAAATAGCGGTAACAGGAGCGTTCACTGCACTTGCAAAATGCATAGGCGCAGAGTCATTGACGTAATTCATTGCCGCTTGCGACATCAATGCTGCTGAGTCCAGGAAGGAAAGCTGGCCGCAGAGGTTTATTGCATTCGGGTTTTGGGAGGCTTTTCCGATCCTTTCGCAGAGCATGTGATCTGCGGGGCCTCCCATAAGATACACCTTGTACTGATGGGGCACCTTGCTGATCAATTTGCTCCAGTATTCTTCAGGATATTGCTTAGTGAACCATACCGAAGCAGGAGCGCAGCATATAAAGGTCTGCCCCGTAAGCTCTTTCACCCTGGCAAAGCTCTCCTCTGGCGGGTAAAGGGCCGGTCTTGCTGCCTGCTTGTCTGTGATGTCCTGTATCAGTTCCTGATTCCGCTCTGTTTCATGAGCGTGCCCATCTTTGGACATCACATGTTTCTTCTTCACCTGAAAGAACACAGAGAGTGGATTTTTGTCGAAGCCTCTCTTCACTTTCGCTCCGGAGAGAACAGTAAGGAGACCAGTCGAAAAAAACGCTGGAGGTTGATAACTTCATCGTATTTTTCCGCCCTGATCTCTCTTGCGAGCCGTAAAAGGTTAGCAGTTTTCTTCCGTTTTTTATTCCAAACCCATACTTTGCCAATAAACGGGTGGCCAGCCAGCAGCTGCTCATTGCCTTGTCTCACAAGCATATCAATTCCAGCTTCAGGAAAGGCGCTGTGCAGTTTTTCAGCTATTGCAGTAGCGAGGACGACATCTCCGATAAAGGCAGTTTGTATGATCAGGAATCCAGGCATTACACTGCTACGTTATGTTCCCTTAGGGCGTCGTTTAAGGAAGTCTTTTTGTCGGTTGATTCTTTACGTGTCCCGATGATGAGTGCACATGGTACCTGATAATCGCCCGCCGCAAATTTCTTGGTATAAGATCCAGGGATCACGACTGACCTGGCCGGCACTCTGCCTTTATATTCGATTGGCTCAGCGCCAGAGACGTCTATGATTTTGGTAGATCCTGTTAAAACTACGCCGGCGCCAATGACCGCTTCCTGCTCAACATGTACACCTTCAACAATGATAGCTCTCGATCCAATAAAGCAGTTGTCTTCAATGATCACGGGAGCGGCTTGTACAGGTTCCAGTACTCCTCCGATACCGACACCTCCGCTAAGATGGACATGCTTGCCGATCTGCGCACAGGAGCCGACAGTAGCCCATGTGTCCACCATCGTGCCTTCGTCTACATAAGCCCCAATATTCACATAAGAAGGCATCATGATCACTCCCTTGGCAAGGTATGCTCCGTATCGGGCGATTCCGTGGGGAACAACGCGAACACCGAGTTCCTTGTAATTGGTTTTAAGCTGCATCTTATCGTGAAAAACAAAAGGACCTACTTCTATTTCTTCCATCTGACGGATAGGGAAGTATAGGATAACCGCCTTTTTTACCCATTCGTTAACCTGCCATCCCTGAGTAAGGGGTTCGGCCACGCGAAGTTCTCCTTTATCCAGCAGGACGATCACCTGCTCGATCGCTTTGATGTAATCATCTGAGCTGAGAAGGCTCCTGTTCTCCCATGCCTCTTCAATTTGTTTTTGTAGTTGAGCAATCATGTGTGATTTAATTTTTAGCAAAATAAAGATTTTTTAGGGACATTTATTCGCGTTACTATGCGGCTGCTTTTCTTAAGCCGCTCCGGAAGTAGTAATGCGGATTCCGGTCCAGCTATAAACGTATCTGTCAGGGGCAGGCGGTTTTTCGAAAATATTTGGCTTTTTAATTGCGCAGAGGCGACAAGCACAACTTGCCACTCTTAGCTGGAGCGTTACCCAGGAACAAGCTCTGCTAATTCTTTCACGCCTAAGGCGGCAGGAAATGTTCCGGTGATAGAGAACTGATCCAGGTAGGGACCTTCAGGGCGGGTTTGCGTGAGTCTGTGCTTTTTTAATCAGATCAGCTCGCCGGACAAGAGAACCAGCTGGTCCTTGAGTGGGAACTCTATGGATTCAGGTGGGCTGGTTATTTAAGCGGGTCCGTAACAAATGCGACATTCTTTTCTTTAATCCTGCCGGTAAAAGTTTGGGCGTATTGGTGACTTTCGGCGAGAAGCCCGACCCGGAGTTGGCGGGCGGCACCATCCTGTATAATATACAGGATGCGATTTCTAAGGCCAGGCGTTATATCGGAGCCATACGCCGAAAGCCGACGTGAAGGGAGGGCAAAAGTAACTAGTACCGGAGCTGATTAGACTTAAACCTAATGGCGGAGGCGGCGTAGTGACTTAGTAATGAAGCGACTAAACTTAAGCCAGGGAAGAAAAGCTCTTTGGAAATCTAATTTTGTTTCGTGTTCGTTTCATTGATCTATAATTTTCGATCTTTGCAGGTATGGCTGAAAAAGAAAAGTTGAGGATTGATAAGTACCTATGGGCGATCAGGGTGTTTAAGACGCGAACGCTGGCAACAGAAGCGTGCAAAGCGGGTCGGGTGAAGCTAAACGGTCAGAACATAAAACCGTCTTATGAGGTTAAAGTCGGGGAGGTATATCATGTGTCGAAGGGGATTGAAAGGAAGCAAATACGGGTGACGGGGTTCTCCTATAACCGGACAGATGCAAAAACTGCAGTGAATTTTTATGAGGATATTACACCGGAGGAAGAGACCTATCGCTTCAAGTCGGCCTTTCACGCTCCAGCTCTTGTGCGCGATAGAGGGGCCGGGCGTCCCACTAAACGAGACCGCCGCGAAATAGATGACCTTCTGGAGGGCGAAACTCCAGGTTCAGGCTTTTGGGACGATGAAGATTAATAGTGCGTCTTGTTCGTTTCTTGTTTCCAGCTTTGGAACACCTCCAGCGCTTCGCTATGAAGCACTTGTTCGGCGGGCAATTGTCTTTCACTCATCGGACGGTTAATTTCTTCATATATCAGCTTGTCGTCAAAGCCTATTGCCTCTGCATCTTCACGTGTATTTGCGAAGAAGATTTTCGATATTCTTGACCAGTAAATCGCGCCCAGACACATTGGACAAGGCTCGCAGCTCGTATAGATGACACAGCCACTCAGATCGAAAGAATTGAGCGCTTTTGCTGCCAGTCTGATTGCAGACACTTCTGCATGCGCAGTAGGATCGTTGCTCGACGTTACTGCATTTGAAGATTGTGCTATTATTTCTCCGTCTTTTACGATTACTGCACCAAATGGACCGCCTCCGCCTTGCTCCACGTTCTTCTGAGATAACGCGATGGCCAGCCGCATGTAGTCCTCATGCCCCTGAGGCGTCTTGTCACTTTGCATGTTGTTCTTCGTTTTGATTGCTTTTAAAGAAGAAAGGCTGCAGATTGCTGCAGCCTTTCTTCATGTCTGTCCTCGCTCAGAGGCGTTTGCTTATTTCTTTTCTTTTCCGTAAGCTTCATTCAGCCCTTTTAATACGTCTTTGGTCACGTCAAGGCTCTCATCTGCAAAAAGCAGAGATGGATTGCTTTTTGAATAGGTCAGCACCATCTTATAGCCTTTATCTTTTGCATACGTCTTTAGGTACTCGGCAACCTTATCATACAATTTTTCGTTCTCCGATGCCGACTCATTGGCGAGCGCAGAGCTGGCGTTCTGGTTAAAGGCAGCCAGTTCCTGTTGTTTTCTGGCTAAGCGTTGCTCGGTAGAAGCACGTTCATCCGCACTCATATCTTTCGCTTTTTGCTGGTACTCGCTTACCTCCCGCTGGAAGGCATTGCCTTTGCTGGTCAGGTCCTGCTGTGCTTTTTTCGACTTCACTTCAAGCTTGTTCCTGATATCTTTAAAGTAATCATAATTTGCCACAAGTGAGTCTGAATTTACGAACACGATCTTTTGCTCACTGCTGGCTGATCCGCTTGTTGAAGCAGCAGCAGGTGCGCCGCTTTTCGCCTGTTCCTTATTGCCGCAGGAAACCATTACAGCCGCAATAGCAGCAGCTGCAGTAAGTTGTGAAATTGTCTTGAAGGATATTTTCATGTAATAATTTTTGTGAAAGTCTATTTGTTTTTTAATGACCACAAAGAACATTCATCTAACTTTCATCCCCCTTTGTGGGGCACAGCTCATGAATGTTTTTCCGGAAATAAAACTACGCAAATATAAGCTTTCGCCGCAAGTATTCAAGCCCTGTTACAGGACGCCTCCGTATCGCACATTTAGCCCGTGAAAGAGAGGATAAAAAACACCGGAAACGTCGCTTTTTCTCCACAGAATGACGGAAATACGGCTAAAAATCGTTAAATTTGAAGCTATGTTTTTAACTAAACTATGAGCGAAGAACAAAAAAATAAGAATACTTATTCGGCAGAGAACATACAGGTATTAGAAGGCCTGGAAGCAGTGCGGAAACGTCCTGCGATGTATATCGGAGATGTGGGGGTTAAAGGATTGCATCACCTTGTTTATGAGGTGGTGGATAACTCGATTGATGAGGCCCTCGCAGGGTATTGTACGGATATTAAAGTTACCATCCATAAGGACAACTCAATAACGGTAGAAGATAATGGGCGTGGTATCCCCACGGGGATGCATCCAAAGGAAAAGAAGTCGGCGCTGGAAGTGGTAATGACCGTCCTGCATGCTGGCGGGAAGTTCGATAAAGATACATACAAGGTCTCGGGAGGTCTTCACGGTGTAGGGGTTTCGTGTGTGAATGCGCTTTCTGTACATCTGACCACTGTAGTTCACAGAGAAGGGCAGGTGTTCCAGCAGGAGTATGAAAGAGGGAAGCCGCTTTATCCTGTAAAGGTGGTAGGTGAGACAAACCGAACCGGAACCATTCAGACTTTTCTTCCTGATCCCGAAATATTTCAGCTCACCACGGAATACAAATACGACACGCTGGCTATCCGGCTTCGCGAACTTGCCTTTTTGAATAAGGGGATCAGGCTGACACTTACAGATGAAAGAGAAGTGGTGGAGAGCGGAAGCTTCCTCCAGGAGGAGTTTTATTCAGAAGGGGGGCTCAGGGAGTTCGTAAAGTACCTGGACGGAACAAGAACACCGCTTATTCCCGACCCTATCTATGTGGAGGGAACCAAGCAGGGTATCCCGGTGGAGCTTGCTTTGCAGTATAACGAAACCTATTCTGAGAATGTGCATTCCTACGTCAATAACATTAACACGATCGAAGGGGGGACGCATGTGGCTGGCTTCAGACGAGGGCTGACTAGAACGCTAAAGGCCTACGCCGAGAAGTCGGGCTTGTTAAAGAACGTAAAGGTTGAAATTTCGGGTGACGACTTTAGGGAAGGCCTGACAGCTGTCATATCTGTAAAGGTTCAGGAACCGCAGTTTGAGGGGCAGACCAAGACCAAGCTTGGAAACAACGAAGTGATCGGGGCTGTTGATGTCGCAGTCGGTGAAATATTAGGCAACTACCTGGAGGAGAATCCGAAGGAAGCCCGGCTGATCGTTAATAAGGTGGTTCTTGCTGCTACAGCACGTGCTGCAGCGAGGAAGGCAAGGGAAATGGTGCAGCGGAAGACAGTAATGGGCGGCTCTGGCTTGCCCGGTAAGCTGGCCGACTGCTCTGATAAAGACCCTGAAAAATGTGAGCTGTTCCTGGTCGAAGGGGATTCTGCAGGGGGTACTGCCAAGCAGGGACGTAACCGGCACTTTCAGGCTATTCTTCCGCTAAGGGGTAAAATCCTCAACGTGGAGAAAGCGATGGAACATAAGATCTATGAGAATGAAGAGATCAAGAATATCTTTACTGCGTTGGGAGTAAGTATAGGCACGGCAGATGATGACAAGGCGCTTAACCTTGAAAAATTGCGGTATCACAAGATCGTAATCATGACGGATGCTGACGTGGATGGTTCGCATATTACAACCCTTATTCTTACCTTCTTTTTCCGTTATATGAAGGAGTTGATCGAGTACGGATATGTTTATATTGCTTCGCCTCCGCTATACCTGGTAAAGAAGGGAAAAGATCAGATCTACGCCTGGAATGACGAGCAGCGCGACGCTGCCGTTCAGAAATTAAAGGGTGCGGGTAAAGAAGATAGTGTACACATCCAGCGATATAAAGGGTTGGGAGAGATGAACGCAGAGCAGCTCTGGGACACTACAATGAACCCAGATACAAGGCTTATGCGCAGGGCTACGATAGAAAATGCAGCTCAGTGCGATCATATCTTCTCCATGTTGATGGGCGACGAAGTTGCTCCTCGTCGTGATTTTATCGAGCGAAACGCGAAATATGCTCGTATCGACGCTTAATTCGTGGATATTTGAATTTATACATTCAGGCTGGGGAGCTCCCCGGCCTTTTTTTATGAAAGTGTATTTGTTTTATTGAGGGCGGTTAATTGCTTTTTGAAGGCATCAGTGAGATCGGTTCGCTAAGTTTAAGTGGCTACAAGGAACATTCATCTAACTTTCATCCCCGAATGGAACCTTATTTGCCTTTTACAGACTACAAGATATTTCAGTCAGCTTTCATCTCCGTTCTAACCGGCACAATCGTCTACCAATTCCGCCACCCGGGCTTTTCCCTTTCGGGATGCAAATGTATTTCAGAGCGCAGCTCAGGAACGTCTTATTAGCTTGCCTTCGATCTTGAAGAGCATGAGATCGGCGATAGAAGAGGCTTTCTGCTTTGCCTGCTCTGCTGTCTCTCCTGCGAACAGATCGTCAACTGTAGCAAAGAACAGCGCTTTCCACCGATTAAAATGTTCCCCTGTTAAAGGGTAGATGCTGTTGAGTTTGAAATGGACGTCCATCGGGTTTCCCTTAAATCCCCTTTCTCCAAAGAGAACCGTTTCCCAGAAGTCATACATCTTAGGTAAGTGCGATTCCCAGTTCACTTTTGCTACGTCATTAAAGATATAGCCAATAAGGGCATCTTCTCTTACCCTTAAATAAAAGCTGTCCACGAGCAGCTTGATATCCTGATCATTCTTAATGTCCTTCTTCATCTGTTATAGGTGGTGTTATAAGCTGCAGCAAAAAGCAGGCCTGTGCCGCTTATGCGATCGCGAAGAATAATTTACCCTGGGAATAGTCTATGATGGCGGCGTGTTTCATGAGGATGTCTCCTCCGATCACTCCCACTACAGGCGTCATTTCAAGCTTCTCATAGGCGATGTTAATAGTGGAAAGATCGAGTATGGCGACATCAAAATCTCGTATCATCAGATTTCCGATTGAAAATTCGGGCACGGACAAGGTATAGCTTTCCATCGTGTTTGTTCCAAGCCCTGCTGATAATTTGTCGCTCAAAAGAAGGGTTTCTGCATCAACATAGGCCTCAACGGTAGACTTATCAAAAACGGTACGTGAAGCTCCGGTATCAACCACAGCTTTGAATACCCTATTAAAAGCGACGACTTCCACCAGAGGGTGGAAGCCGTCGTCGTGCAGATTTAAAATTTCTAAAGGTATTTCTATCATTCAGATCCTTTAAGCGATTTACGCCAGCTCGAGCACGCTATTCATGCTGCGGACAGCTTCTGCGCTCTTTGCAAACGCTTGCTGTTCCTCTTCGCTTAATTTAACGTCCACAATTTTTTCCCATCCATTCTTACCCAGTACCACAGGTACTCCAATGGCGATATCGCTTTGTCCGTATTCTCCGTCAAGAGCTACACAGCAAGGTACCAGTTTTTTCTCATCACGTAAGATGCTTTCTACTAGCATAGCAGTTCCGGCACCCGGAGCATACCAGGCTGAAGTTCCGATCAGTTTTGTAAGGGTA
The DNA here is from genome assembly GCF_041902385.1 of Arcticibacter sp. MXS-1. GTDB lineage: Bacteria > Bacteroidota > Bacteroidia > Sphingobacteriales > Sphingobacteriaceae > Arcticibacter. The sequence continues at coordinate 2,489,474 of NZ_CP169244.1, forward strand.
GCGCCTCCAACCATGGTAGCAGCAACGATCTCATCCTGCTTTTCTTTGCTCAGGAATTGAGTTACAGGCACGCCGTTCCATGTAGCATGCTTAATCAGCGGAATCATAGTGGTGTCGCCGTGGCCTCCGATTACCATTGCATTAAGATCTGCGGGAGAGCATCCCAGCTCCTGGCTCAGATAATATTTGAACCGGGAAGAGTCTAAAGCACCGCCCATTCCAATGATCTTGTTTTTAGCAAGTCCGGATGTTTTAAGTGTAAGATAAGTCATTGTATCCATTGGATTCGATACAACGATGATGATCGTGTCAGGTGAGTGTTTCAGAATGTTCTCAGTAACGGACTTGACAATGCCTGCGTTAGTGCCAATCAGCTCTTCTCTGGTCATGCCCGGTTTACGTGGTAAACCCGAAGTGATCACAACAACATCAGAACCTGCTGTACTTGCGTAGTCATTAGTAACACCCTTTACTTTGGTGTCGAAGTTGAGGAGAGCAGAGGTTTGCATCATATCGATAGCCTTACCTTCCGCAAATCCTTCTCTGATATCTAATAAAACAAGTTCCTGAGCAAGCTCTTTTCTGGCGATATTATCAGCGCAGGTAGCACCTACGGCACCTGCTCCAACTACTGTAACTTTCATTATATTATTATGGTTTAAAAGTGTTTATTATGCGCGCAATATAGAAAAAACGCGGTATTAATAAAATTCTTTTTCCATTTGTAACAACCTTTAGGCACAATGAGTCTTGCCTCAAAGGCGCTTTTCTTCCGGGTTGGGCAAGGACGAAAGAGGCAGACTCTCTTTAGCGGGGCTTCCTGCCCGCAATGATGCGTGCTTTTTGGGGGAAGCTTTGATTTTTTCTGGCGGCAATTATTATTCTTATTACGTAGGGGTAGAAGGGGGACTGCCTGTATTTATAGTAAATGACTAAAAGATGGAAGAGCAAATGCTTGACGATGCGATTCAGAAATGTCTGGATGCTGAAGTACCGGTGACTGAAATTTGGACGGTTCTTCATTTGGCGCAACTTGTTGTGGCCTGAAAGGCGGACTGCCGGAGGCCGGCGTTTCAGGGAAATAGAAAGGGGTATGAATCACAACGCCGATAGCGTCATGATTCATACCCGAACATTAAAAAGGCTAGAATGGATAACCAATGGCGAGGTTGTATACCAGGTTTTCCTTTCGCCAGGAGCGATTACCAAAGTCGATGTCTTTAATCACCCAGCGGTCGCCTTCAGGAAGCCAGGGCTTGCGAAGGGGAAATGCAACGTCGAGCCGAAGTACAAGAATCGAAGCGTCGATTCGTATACCTGCTCCGGTACCTACTGCCAGCTCTTTCATAAAGTTCTTGCTGAACTTAGAACCAAACCTCCGGCCCTCCATATTGGCAGGGTTCTCCTGGTCAATGTCTTCGTTCAGCAGCCAGATATTACCTGCGTCAACAAATAATGCTCCTCTGACAATGCTAAAGAGCTTCGGTCGGTATTCGGTATTCATCTCGAGTTTGATATCCCCTGACTGGTCCGCAATCAGCGTGTTGCTCCGGTCCCGGTTGTCGAGAGCCGGATCCCGATAGATGCCGGGACCAAGGGTCCTCGCGCGGAAAGCTCTGATGCTGTTTGTACCACCTATGAAGAATTGTTTCACATAAGGCAGCGACCTGGAGTTGCCGTAAGCATATCCATAGCCAAGAATAAGCCGATTAGCCCATTGTGATAAGGAACCCAACTTGCGGTAATATCTGAAGTCGAGTTCGGTGCGGATGTATTGCGAGTACTCTCTGCCAAACAATTTTTTCCGGTCGTCTCCCCCTGCTCCTTGTATGATACCAAGTAGGTTGCCGGAAAGATCGAGATTGGCATTGAGATAGTACGTATTCTTTTTGTACGTTTTCTGCGTATTGGTGTAGTTGAAGTTGTAGATCGGACCGAAGGTGAACTGGTCTGCAATCGCATTGCGATAGGTGGGGTTAATTCTGGCGAGTGAGGCGTACCGGGGCGTCACCTTCGATGCATGCACGTAGTTCACTCCCAGTACGGTTAGCTGATGCTCTTTTTCAATGTTCTCCTTCCATACGTAGCCAAAGGAGGTCCTGAAGGATCTCAGTGTGTAGCTATCCTGGCGGTTCATAAAGTCATACCCTAGTGTTACACGCGTACGGGGAATAAATGCGCTGCTTGAATTCACCCTGAAGGGCGTTATAAAGCGGGGGATGTTGAGCGATGCCTCTGCACCGTACCTCATGATGTTGTTTCCGCTGTTATTTCCTGACACCTGGACATCTGTACCAATGTAAGCAGACACGGTAAGTAATTCGGCCCCCTTAAAGGTGTTCCTGTTCCGCCAGCTCAGTGTAAACTCCGAACCGGTAAAGTTTGCAGAGTTTGTCCTGCCGGTGATCTCGGCCCTGATCGATTTCTTTGGATATGGTGTGAGGTAATAGTAGGCGTCTAGCAGAGCACGACTTGAGTCGGGCTGTTCAAACCTGTTCTTTACAAATTTAAATGTTCCCAGGCTGGTGAGCCGGCTCAAAGACAGATTGTGATCAGTCCGGTTGTAGACGTCCCCCTGATTGAAAAACATAGTTCTTTCAAAAACCTGTGGACGAAAAGTTCTTTTTCGTTCTATTACATAAAAGTCTTTGTACTTCAGTGCATTTGGAGTGCGGCCCTTCAAGGTATCCGTCGGTCTGAAATTAGGATATATATAGATGTTGTTAATCTTGTAGATGTCTTTAGCTTCCTCTGCAGTGGAGGCTTTGACATTCATATAAAGATCTACCTTATGGGTCCCTCCGTTCGTGCTGTCTACTTCGACTAAAAGGTTTTCCGGACTGAAATAATAGAACCCCTGCTCTTTCAAACGTGTGTCAATACGTTCGCGTTCTGATTTTATGAGGTCGAGGTTGTAGCTGTCTCCTGCTTTTAGCAGCGACTGGTCTGCAGTGGCAGAAACAGCCTTTCCAATATCAGTACTGTCAGTATTAAACTTTACACTGCTGATCATGTACTGAGGGCCGGTTATTGCGTGGTAGGTTAATGAAGCTTTTTTCCCTCTTATGGTCGTGTCTGAAGTGCTCATCGCCCTGAAAAAGCCTCGGTTTTCAAGTCTGTTTACAATAAGGTCGCGGTTGTAGTCCACCTTAACAGAACTGAAGAGGACAGGGGGCTCACCCCATTTTTTGATCCATTTCTTCGGTCCTTTTTTAGCGTCTTTCGTGATGTTATATATCCACAGCTTGGGCCGGAGTCCGAGAATAGAACTGTTCGGACGGGGACGGAGCAGACTTGTAAGGTCGGCCTCTAGTGCTTTTCTTTGCTTTTTCTTGACATCTTTATTGTCTATCTTCACTTTCCCGCCGGTATAAAGATAGTCGCGTTCAGGTACATTTTTAGTGACGTTGCATGCTGACAGCAGTACAAGTATGAGGGATAGAAAACAATTTATCTTTTTCTTGATCATTTCTCTGTAGTAGTTTCTTTAGCGGATTTTTGTTCGCGACGGCGTCTTTTTTCCTCTTCCGATCTTGCTCCGAATATTTCTTTGAATTTATTGTAATCCATAGTGACTACGAATCCAACTCCTGTTTCAATCACCTGGCCCTGCAAGGCAACCTGGTACTCATTCTTTTGATATGCCCTCAGCAGGTACCGCCCGTTCTTTGACAGCTGGTATTCAGCCTGAATATCACCGGCAATATTGTTGGTCTTTCTGTTTTGCTGACGCGGTCCTTCCAGTTCGAAGTTGCTGCCTACTGTCACCTTCAGGCGGTCATTCAGCAGTCGTTTGGAGAGTCCGACGTTGAGATCCGTCCGGTTTTCCATTTGCCCGGTAGTATAATCTTCTGTTGACTGCAGGTCGAACTCAAGCTGCACTCCGCCGATGAGGTCTCCCGCGAGGTTGTTCAGCTGATCCGAAAGAAGCCGGCTCACACTTTGCCGGGCTGTCGATTCTAATCCTCCTCCTCCTCCAGCACTGCTTGCAAAGGGATTCTCAGAGATAAACCGGTTCAGAAGGAGCAGTGCGAAGACTTGCTTGTTCAGTTCCGTCGGTTCATTCCTTAACTGGGTGAGGCGGCCGTTAACATTATTTACGATATCTGATGAAACGTTGTAGTTGTCCTCCGGAAGAATGATGTCAAACGTAATTGTAGGTTTCATCAGTTCTCCCTTGAGTGACAGGTTCACATTAAAGGGCAGCTTTTGCTTGTAAGTGTTTAAAGTGGTTTGAGGTACATCACCGAGCTGCGCTTCTACCAGGTCTATAGGCGCCGTTTCTGCAACGTATATGGCAGTGACATCTATATCAGCCAGCAGCGGATCGCCGCTCCACGACAATGTACTTCCTTTTTTTATGTCGAATTTACGCCTCAGGAAGTTGAACGAGAGGTTGTAGGAGCCCTCTTCCAATGTAAGATTACCTGTCAGGCTTACTTTTCCGCTGGGGTCTATCCCTCCGTTTAACTGAGCTGCACCTCGCATCGTCAGCATGTCGCCGTTCGCTGGATCAACAATGACGTTCATGACGGCATCCTTATCGAGCTCAATGTTTACTGATATGTCCATCCCTGTCAATGCGGATTTCTTCAGTGTGTCTGCCGGGTTCTTAAACACCTTTGCAAGCTTAGGGTTATCCTTGTCTACAAATTCCACTATCCCCTCCCGGTCTTCAATTGCAGGGTCGCTGGCGGGTAAGACCAGCGTTAAATTCGTCTCCGGATTAATCTTTAAGCTTCCGTCTACTGCCGGAGCTGTAGGTGTTCCTTTAATATTTAGCCGGGTATTTATAAAGAGCCGGCCGTAATACAAGTCGTTATCCGTAGCCGAAGAGTTAAGCACTCTGAAGTTGTCGGCGTTCAAGTTAAGGTTGAAACGGTAATCTGTGAAGGTTTTAGTGTATACCGTCCCGTTAAGGGATAACTTGTTATTTGCGGAGTCTATGAGGGCAAAATCGCTCATCCTGATTCCTTCACTGTTAAAACTGATCCTCGCGTCATCCTGGATCCGGAAATAGGAATTAAGCATGCTGACCGTGAAGGCCACATCATTAAAGTCTATACCGCCACGAATAACGGGAGCAGTGGTTGTCCCGGTGATATCCAGCTTGCCTTCCAGGTTCCCTTTTGCATTTTTCAGGTTCCCCATGGTAAAGCCTTCGATGCTCTTCATGTTGAGCTTGGCGATGTCAAGGTCGAGGTCAAAGCTGCTGTTGTTCGTATAATAGTAACCCGATAAATTCACCTCGTTCCCCTGTCCTGTAATTCCTACGTTAGCAGCAAAGGTGTTCGCCTGTTCGTTGTTGACCTTCACTGCTATATTACCTACCGTGTCGCCCCGGAAGTTAAAATCTCTTATTGTCAGATCCGACGTAAAAACAGGGGACGACTGAAAATTGCTAACCCGTGCGTTCCCGTTAATCGTACCACCAATCAGTAAAGAATCTTGCTTAGCTATGTTAGTAAGTGTCTCAATCTTAAAGTTGGTGAAGTCCACAAGCAGGGGATTGTTCGCACCGGGAGGATTGGTGTTAAGGCTAAGCTTTTGATTGGCGTTTGACAGCACAAAGTTAGTCGCCTGAATTCCTTTGCTTCCAAACTGAAGGGCGTTGTCGGGGCTCACGCTCCAATTGGCATAATTCAGAACCAGTCCATTGGGGTTCAAGCTAAACTGATAAGCATCCTGCAGCGCTTTTAATGCGCCTGCGATGCGATAGTTCTGCTTATTATCCTTATCTCGTGTGCTGATGTCTGTTCTGAGGGTGTTATTTTGAAGATCCCCCTTTATTGCTGTAGATAGAAGCTGGAATTGTCCGGCGTTCAGACGAGCAACCGTCAACGCATAAACCAGGGCACTGTCTGCAGTATTAATCTTTAGCTGTAAATTATTAACGTCGTTGGTGCCGTATAAAATTCTCGGAATGGAGCCGTTCACATTGAGAGTGCCCGCCCTGCTGTCGAAGTTTCCATTCAGCGTAATGGTGGCCAGCTCTTTCAGGTCGGGCGCAAAGTGTTGAAAGATGGGGGCATTCACAACCCGTGCGTCAAACGTCAATTGCTGGGGAGCATACTTTGCTGTTTTCAATTTTGTGCCCGTGGAGAAGTATTTACCGATCAGACCCTGAAGAGCTGCACCCATCTGGGTAAGTTTATATTTTCCGCGTAAGTTGGCCGACATGATCTCTGAACGTAATTTCAAAGTGTTGCTGTCTGCGTTTGCAGTCGACACAATGGAAATCGTGTCCATTGTAAAGCGGTCGTCTTCCCGGGCCAGAAGCGCATTGCTCAATATAACACTCCCGTTAAGATAATCAGGATCTGCAGTTGCCAGGTCCGCCACCAGTTTACCGTGAAAACGAAGGTCATCCTTCATCAGGTTGAGCCGCTGCATGTTCACGCTGTCTACGTTCAGATTCAGTTTCACCGCAGGGTATTTCTTCCTCATATCTGCATTTGCATTCAGGTCGAAATCGAGATTAGGATCTGACATGTTTGCCTTGGCCACGATAGTTCCCCGCCCAGCCGTGCCATCAACATTCAGGTTCCGGTAGGTGTACCCGTTAAAATCGGCCCTGATCAGTTTTGCTACTGCCCGCGCACGCATGGTTTTCGGGTTGATCCCTTCGCCAACCACGTTCGCTACAAGTGTTATTTTGCCTATGCTGTCGTTTTTAATAAAGCGCCCCGCGTTCAGGTTGAAAAGGCGTACATTAGCTTTATATCGCTCTTTTCCCTTGATGCGTGCGTCATAAGAGGCAATGGTCCTCAAACTTCCGTAACTGCTGTTTAAATTCAGATCGGTATTGAAATTATTCATACTGCCCGTGAAGGTGCCCCGCAAGTTAAGAGCATCAGGTATACTGATGTTGGGAGGGACAGTACCCCTCGGCAGCAGGGCCATAATGTCTGAACGACGGGTGCTGAAGTTGTCTATCTTAATGTCTAGCCAGCCCTTGTTCATATCGGGCAGCCCTCGCGTTCTGGCTGACGCTTTGATCCTTGTCCCCCCGAGACCAGAGATTTCGAGGTTGGGTATCTCGAGGCTTTTTACTTGTCCTTTAATTCTGCCGTTTATGTTGAGAACGGCATTGGTATTACCCTTCAGTGGAACCGTATTCGCCAGGGCTGGGGCCAATATCAGGATATCTTTAAAGCCTATTCTTGTTTCGTTCAGGTTTGCATCAATGCCCAGCTCACCAAGATTTGTGGAGATACTTGCTATAGAGGGGTAGGTTACCCGGATGTTGTCCCTGATGCGCGTAACAGATGTTTCAATGTCAAGATTTTTGAGATAAGCTTCTTTCGCTCCATAAAAGAATTCCGTCTCGAATTTTCTAAGATCAAAACCGCTTTTCTCTTTAAAGCTGCCGGAGTTGACCTTGCCGGAAATAGTATCAAGCGCATAGACGATGTCTTCGCCATTGAGGTTCAGATCTTTTATGTTCAGGTGAGCAAAGTCCATTCCCCGCTTCAAGACAGGCATATTGAAATTGTCAAACCTGATGTTGTTATTCTCGAGGTTGAGGTCTTTCAGGTTAAGCTTCCAATTGTTGGCAGTTGCTTCCGCTGCTTTTTGGGCCTCTTGTTCCACCACTTTTGCCTGAACCTTGCGGCCAAGTTGGAAGAGAATATTCGAATTGCTCAGGTCTATATTATTTAAACTGATCCGCTGATTCTTCAGATCGAGCTGGTCAGACTCAACAGTAAGCTGTCCGAGGTTAACATCCGCTTTCATAGCAGATACGTCGTTCTGGTAATAGACTTTAATCTTTGACAGGTCAAGGGTACCGAATTTAAAGTCGAGATTCATCGGCTCGGAGCTTTCCGCTTCATGCTGTGCCATCGGTTTAGGCTCCACTGCCGGTTTCCCTTGTACTACGCGGGCATCTATCCCTGACAACGTAATTTTGGGGACATTGAAGCGCATGCTGTCGAGATCAAACTCCTTGATCCTCGTATCAAAATGCCCCAGGTAGAAGTTGATGTTATTAGCCGTGGGGACGTCTGAATAGCGCAGCCTGATCCGGTCGAGATTTACTTTGTCGATTGAAAATTTCATCGTAGAGGTGGTATCCTCCGGCTTTGGCTCTTTTTTTGCTCGCTAGCGAAAGCCTTTACGATGTAGTCAAAATTGAAAACGCTGTCAGCGTTCCTGTGCACGTTGGCTGTAATGCCTCTGAGGTCAACTTCGTTAATTTCCAGCTGATTGTCAAGGAGCTTTAATAAGCTGACATCTACCTTTAGCAGGTCTCCGGCAAGCAAGGTGTCGCGTTTCTGATCTTCGAAATAAATATCTTCCAGCACGATAAGTTTAGGCAGGTCAAGGCTGATTCTGTTTATTTCGACCTTTGTGCCAATCTTTCCTTCCAGGTAAGTTACCGCTTTCCCGCGTGCCCAGTTCTGGACAGCAGGTACGCGAATTAACACAAAGACAAGGAGTACCAGGAAAATAATAATTCCGATAATCCAAAGAATAATTTTAAGAGTGAGGGTACCGAATCTTCTCAAGGGTATCTGAATTTTGTCACCTATTTAATTTCAAAATACCCCGAAATGTTTTTATACTTTAGGGAAAATTGGAAGGTTTCGCGATGAAACAGAGAATTTAAGAGACAAAGCCTGGCATATCGGCGCGGCCGCCAACGTCTTCCCGCATGAGCCGGACCCGAGAATGCCAGTGGCCGCAGGTTTTAGAGTATCCCGAAGTGAGAAAGCCCGAACGGGCCTGGCTTAGGGGTAGAAGCAATTAGCTTAAGACACGATGAAATAACAAAGGGGCCTCAGCCCCTTGTTGTCGTCTAGTCAACCAGATCAAACTTGTCATCGAGCTTTATGGCGTCTGATGAACCTCCGATCATCACCTCAAATTCACCCGCCTGAGTAATCTTTTCCAGATTGTCGTTATAGAATGAAAGGCTTTCTTTGTCTATCGTGAAGGAAATCGTTCTGCTCTCGCCGGGTTGAAGCATCACTTTCTTAAATGCTTTAAGTTCTTTTACAGGCCGTACAGGTTTTGCAACAACATCTCTAAGGTATAGCTGAGCTACTTCTTCACCAGCAAGTTTACCGCTATTGGTAAGAGTGAATGAAATGGAAATGCTATCATTTTTGCCCATCTGTTTTTGGCTGAGTTTTAAATTGCTATAGCTAAATGTAGTATAGCTAAGGCCATAGCCGAACGCGTATTTCGGGCTTTTCTGCATGTCAATATAACCCGACCGGTAATTCATATCGGTGTCGTCTTTCGCCGGGCGGCCGGTGTTCAGATAATTGTAGTAGATGGGGATCTGTCCTTCAGACCGGGGAAAGGTCATAGGAAGCTTCGCAGAAGGATTGTAGTTCCCATAGAGAACGTCAGCAATTGCATTGCCGGCCTGACTTCCCAGCCACCAGGTGTAGAGGATGGCCGGTACATGGTCTGCCGTCCAGTTAAAGACCATCGGTCTCCCAGCCATGAGCAATACAACGACTGGTTTTCCTGTTGCCTGTATCGCCTTAATCAGTTCTTCCTGGATGCCCGGCAGATGAATGTTTGACCGGCTTTTTGCTTCCCCGCTCATGTCGAATTTTTCGCCCATTGCCATAACCACTACATCCGCTTCCTTCGCCGTGCTGACTGCTTCAGCAAACCCCGCTCTGGAGGTGTCCTGCACGTGACAGCCCTTTGCATAGAGCAGTTTGGTCTTGCCTGCCTGGTTTTGCATCCCTTCGTACAGGGAGACCAAATGATCCTCTTTTCCCCAGTCGATGGACCAGAAACCCTGCATGTCCTTTTCTGCTTTCACCAGAGGGCCGATCAGAGCAACCGACTTCAGGTCCTTAGAGAGAGGCAGAACACTGCCTTCGTTCTTCAGCAAAACGATACTCCGCTTTGCAACATCCCTGGCCGCTTGTAAGAATTCCGGCTTATTCAGCGTTTTCTTTTCACGCTTTTCATTGCTGAACCGATATGGGTCGTCAAAAAGTCCCAGCTCAAACTTTTTTCTCAGAATGCGTCTCACTGCATCATCAATCAACTCCTGTTTGACTTTGCCCTCGCCTACGAGCTTTACAAGATGGTTAATATAACTCCTGCTTTCCATGTCCATATCGCTGCCAGCTGTTATGGCAGCTTCTGCCGCTTCGTAATTATCCTTTACATAGCCATGCTGGATCATTTCCCCAATCGATCCCCAGTCGCTTACCACAAAGCCCTTGAATCCCCACTTTCCTTTCAGTATATCCCGCTGTATATAACTATTTCCGGTAGCCGGTATGCCGTTAATGTCATTGAAAGAGTTCATGAACGTAGCTGCACCGGCGTCAAGGGCTGCTTTAAAAGGAGGAAGATAAACTTCCCACAACGTCCGCAGGCTCATATCCACACTGTTGTAATCACGGCCACCGATAGCCGCTCCGTATGCGGCGAAATGCTTCGCGCAGGCCATCACGGCATTGGTGTTGCCCAGGCCTTTGCCCTGAAATCCTTTTACCCTGGCTTTTGCAATCAGCGAGCCAAGATAGGTGTCTTCTCCTGCGCCTTCCATCACTCTGCCCCATCGCGGATCACGTGCAATGTCAACCATTGGAGCAAATGTCCAGTGAATGCCCGAGGACGCGGCTTCAGTTGCCGCTATTCTTGCAGATTTCTCTATCGCCTCCAGGTCCCAGCTCGCTGCTTCCGCCAGGGGGATCGGAAATGTTACGCGATAACCGTGAATGACATCCTGACCAAAGAGCAGAGGGATCTTAAGGCGCGACTGCATAGCCGCCTGCTGTAATTCACGGGTATGTTTTACTCCGCGTACATTGAGCATAGATCCTATTTTGCCCTTTTTGACATCCTCTACCTTATTACCCGAATTGGTCACCGGGCCTGTTACTTCCCAGTCTCCGGTGTATTGGTTCAGTTGCCCGACTTTCTCTTCCAGTGTCATCTTCTGGAGAAGTGCTTCTACTTTTCGGTCGATGTCCTGCGTTTGAGAGTAGGCAGCAGTCGAGATGCCCAGGGCAAGAAGGAAAATGAACGTGTTTCTTCTGATCATTGGTTTATCGGTTGTTCAGCTAGAATACAAAAGTTGTAATAGAGTAGGGAAGGCTGGGGTTTCAGCTCCCTTTCCTTTGATCCATAACTGATAGTTTATTTTGTCAGCGGATAAATTTAGCACTATTACTGTTATTTCCCATCCCGATTAAGGAATGCTGGCGGCTGCAAGGTCGTTCGGCCTGGCGAGCTGACAATCCTCGTTGCAGCAGGTTGGATAAACTTTGAGAAGTGCCCGAGGCAGCGTCTTTTCATCTTTACTTCAATTTAAGCATTTACCAAACCAAAGTCGCAACTGCGCCGGCTCTTAACGATGCAGAAGCTTCCTTACCTCTATAGCCGACCCTGAATTTCTGGTCGGCGTTGCTATTATTTAAAACGATCAGTACAGTTTTTCCCTGTGCGGTTTTGAACGCTACGTTCGGAAGCTCTGCTGAGGCAGAGGACTGTATCCGAACAGAACCAGGACGTACAAACTTGGAAGCGTGGGCGATAATATAATAAGCAGGGTTCCTGGTAACAGAGTTCCCATCTATCGTGACGGCCCCGAGGCATTCATTGCAGCCGCCGTCGGTATACGGCTTCTGCTGCGGGTCGGCAGCCAGGTTCCATTCCAGAACTGTTTTACACCAGTTCCGTGTGGCTCCTACCAGAAGTTCCCGAACATGCCACTTCATGTCCTCAGCAAACTTTCCGGGAGCGCCAATCCATTGCTCCGTAAAGTACAGGTTCTTATCAGGATGGGCTTCGTGTACTTTAGAAAGCGCTTCAATCTTTCCTCCGTACAGATGGAATGCCGATCCGTCTATATATTGTTTCGCCTGCGGATCATTTAAGATAGAGATAGGGTAGTCGGGGCGGTCTGCGTTGTGGTCATAAATGATGATCTTCGTATCCAAAGAGGCTTGTTTAAAGGCAGGGCCAAGATGGTTCTTCACGAACTCTGCCTGAGCTTCAGGAAGCATCAGTAAACTCGGATTATTGCCGGGGTGAAGCGGCTCATTCTGCACGGTCACCGCGTCAATTTTAATCCCTTCGGCCTTCATCCCCTGAATGTATTTTACAAAATATTGAGCGTAGGAAGGATAATACTCAGGCTTTAAGGAGCCTCCTTTTGTATGGTTATTAGTCTTCATCCATGCAGGAGGGGACCAGGGCGAACCGAGGATCTTGATTTCAGGATTAATAGCGAGGATCTCTTTTAAAAGCGGGATGAGGTACTTCCTGTCGGGATCCAGGCTGAACTTTTTAAGCTGCGGATCCGTTTCTCCCTCGGGAAGGTCATTATACGAAAAGGGCTTTTCGTCAAGGTCAGATGCACCGATGCTGATCCGGAGGTAAGAAATACCGATGTTTTTGCCATCTGTGCCAAACAGCTCCTTCAGCAGCGCTAGTCTGGGCCCCTTCTCCATCCGGTAGATATTTAGAGCGCTTCCACCTGTCAGGGAGAAGCCAAAGCCGTCCATCGTCTGAAAGGACTGGGTTTCGTCAATCCGGATAGAATGCGTCTTTTTATCTTTTGCCTTAACTGCTGAAAATCTTACTCTCTCTTTTTGACGCTCAAACAATGCTGTTTTGTCTGGCGAGGTTAGCCACAAATCGATAGAACGGCTTTTTGCGATCGTTTCTTCAGGACCTGATTTCTCTTCAGGAACGTTTGGCGACGCCGACAGGAAAGAGGCAGAAAGCATGAAGCAAGCAAAGATCAGGAGGCGGGTTATAGCTGACATGGAAAGGGTCTTCATAGTTAAGCGAAAGGATGAGGAAGTATCGTAAGCCAGGCCGCCCATCAGGCCAGCCCGGCTTACGTATTTTTATTTGTTAATATTAGGATTGGCGTCGACTTCATCCTGTGAAATCGGGAAATAGAGTTTATCTGCTGTCACATTGTAATTGAGGGGAGTATTGCTTCCATCCTTCTGTTCGTTCATGACGGCAACCGCTCTGTTGGTACGCACCAGGTCGTACATTCTGTGGCCTTCAAAAGCTAGCTCTAACTGCCGCTCTTTTTCGATAGCAAGGCGTAAAGCCGCCTGTGTTGTGGCGGTAGTCTTTGCTAGTCCAACCCGCTGTCTTACTTTATTCAAGTAAAACTGTGCCCCATTTTCGGCATCCGCAAGCTGGTTGAGTTCTGTCAGCGCCTCTGCCTTAAGTAACAGTATGTCAGCATATCTAAGCCTGTATGTGTTACTTTTGCCATCCGGATCCGGGTACTTGTTGATAACAGGCGTCGGCTTTCCCCAGTAGTCATCGGTCCATGAGGGAGTAACATAGGCAATACTTGCATTCTTTCTCACCATATCACCTTCATCTTCGAATGCTTTTACGAGAGTGTGGGTAGGAATGGAAAACTTTTTCCAGTCTCCCCACATCCAGGGTGTAACCATCCCCGTAATCCAATTCTGGTGCAGTACTCCGTCGTTTTGAGTTTCCCAAATCGACTCCTTATTGTTTTCTCCCGACGTGAGAAACAGACTAGCGTAGTCAGGTACAAGATCGTAACCCAAGCCTGCTACCTCATTGCAGTATTGCACAACTTTCGCCCAGTCAGGATTAGGTTGTTGAGCATAGACCTTGGCAAGCATAGCGTAAACAACACCTTTCGTTATAATTCCTTTGTTATCTGCTGTCGTTTTAACTTTTGGTAACGCAAATTCCAGATCGGTTATTATCTGCTTGTACACGGCCTCTGCCGGCTGTTTAGATGTGAACATCTCCGGGATCTGCGCTGGTACCGCTGTTACGATAGGCACTTCTTTCCAGGTACGTATCAAGTTGAAATAATGCCAGGCTCTTAATGCTGCTGCTTCACCCAGGATTTCGGTTTTTCGTTGTTCGGTTAAACCTGGTTCCTGCGCTTTTGGCACAAATTCCAGCACCATATTACAGTTCTTGATATCCGTGTAAAGATATCTCCAATCCCTTTTCAGTATTTCATTTGTAGAGTTCACCTGAAATTTGTCAATACTGAACATGCCAGGATTGTCTCCCCCCGCATAACAGTTGTCCGCTCGCACGTCAGCATTAACCAGGAAGTCCATGGTATAATACTCGTCGTATATGTTGTCGTATGCGCCCTGCAGCAACGCTTCTGCTGTATTGTTTTCTGCACTGCTAATGGGGTTTTTCTGAAGGAAGTCTTTTTTGCAGGCCTGAAAGCTTAGCAGCGTAAGGCCCATCGATATATAAAGTAACGTTGTCTTTTTCATGTTGGTAATTCTTAAAAATCGAGGTTTACACCGAAGATAAATGTACGCGATTGAGGGTAAGTGCCGTAGTCGATGCCCATCCCAGGACCGTTCGGCGTATTTACGCTCACCTCAGGGTCGAATCCTTTGTAGTTAGTAATAGTGAAAAGGTTTTGACCGGTTACGTATACGTTGACCCTGCCAAGACCAGTTCTCCTGAGGAGACTTTTTCCAAGGGCATAATTCAAAGTGACTGATTTCAGTCGCAAATAAGAGCCGTCTTCCACAAATCGGGACGAAGCACGGACATTATCGGTGTTGCCTTTTGCTGCTCTTGGGATGTCGGTATTCCTGTTATCCGGAGTCCAACGTCTTAACACATCTTTGCTTTGGTTCTTCGAATCATACAATCCTTCAAGCTCCATGCGTGACGCATTGAAAAGGTCGTTACCCTGGACTCCCTGCAGGAAAATGCTTAAAGACAGGTTTTTATAACGAAGATTGTTTGTTAACGCGTAGGTAAAGTCGGGTTGTGCTGTTCCAATATAAGTACGGTCCTCTGCTGTGATGGTACCGTTGTTGTCAAGATCGGCATAAACGATATCTCCTGTGGAAGGGTCAACGCCTTTTGAAATGTAACCGTAAAACGCACCCAGAGGCTGTCCTTTTTCTACGCGTATAACGTTTCCGCGTTCATACACTTCGCCGTAGTAAAGATTGTTCGTGTACTGCCCCAGGTCGGTCACTTTGTTCCGGTTGAACGCGATGTTGCCATTGATGTCCCATCTGAATGACTTCTGATCGACGGGTATTGCGTTTATTGCAATTTCAAACCCCTTATTCTCCATTGAGCCCACATTGTACTTTTGGGCACCGAAGCCGGAGGATTGCGGAGGAACAATGTCCACCAGTAAATCTTTCGTTTTCTTGATGTAGTAGTCGAGGTTGGCTCCGAGTCGGCCTCCCAGGACGCTCAAATCCAAGCCCACGTTGGTTTGATCTGTTTTCTCCCAGGTAAGAGGTTTTGCAAGATTATTGAAGTTAAAACCGCCAGTTCCGTTCGGAGTAAAGGTCGCGAAGTAGTCGTAATCACCGATCCCGTCATTCCCTGTCTTTCCCCAGCCTGCTCTAAGCTTTAAATCGTAGAATATACCGGATTCCTTTAGGAATGGCTCATTATTGATTCTCCAGCCAGCGCTAAGGGAGGGAAACCATCCCCAGCGTTCGTCTTCGGAAAAGCGAGAGGATCCGTCGTATCTGACATTGGTGGTGAGAAGATAGGTATCATTGTAGGCGTAGTTGATTCGTCCTATAAAGGAACGCCTGGACCATTGCGACATAGTGGTACTTTGAGATACCTTTGTCTTTGCAGCATTAAGGGTCTTCACATACCCGTTCGGGTACTCCCTCGCTTCATCGTAAGTGTATTTATAGTCAGATTCCTGCGCGGAGTGGCCTGCGAGAGCCTGAATATTGTGCTTCCCAATTACCCTTGAATAGTTGATGGTATTGTCCCATTGCCATACAAATCGGCTGGTTGAAGAAGATTTACCCAGCCCCTTTTGCGCCCTGCCATAGTCGGTTTTGTAGGGATCAAGGAAGTAATCCCAGCGCGAGCCCTGATACTCCCCTCCAAAGGTAGATTTAAATGAAAGGCCTTTCCCAATTTTAAAGTCAGCCGATATATTTCCGAGCACTCTGTTATCGATCGACTTTTGATCGGGTCCAAATGCTGCGGCTACCGGGTTTTCCCAGCCCCCTTTGTTGGGGTTTGAGGTGTAAGTTACTCCATCGGCGTTGAATACGCCGATAGTAGGAGGAGAGGTCAATGCCGATAGAATTGTGCCGCCTCTTGCTACACCAGCATTGTCGGTGACGTCGACAAACTCTGATCTGTTAAAGGCGAGGTTCGTTGAGAGACCTAACCATTTCTTAGGCTGGTTGTCAAGATTCAGCCTCATCGAATATCTGTCGTAATCAGCAGGTGCCACAACCCCTTTTTGTTTTTGGTATCCACCAGAAACGTAATATCGGTTTCCTTCCGAGCCGCCTGATACCGCCAGCTGCAGATTATGATCTTTCCCTGTCCCAAATACCTCTTCTTGCCAATCTGTTGAAGCAGCATTCGGGTCTGTATATCCCATCTCGGTCATCAAGGCCAGATACTCCGAGTTGTTCAATACATCAATTTTTTTTGGAAAGTTAGAGAAGCCGGTGTAAGCAGTGACGTTAATTTTTGACACACCCGACATGCCTTTTTTGGTAGTAATTAAAACGACGCCGTTTGCCCCGCTGGACCCATAGATGGCTGCGGAGGATGCGTCCTTTAGCACCGAGAAACTTTCGATGTCCTGGGGATTCAAAAAGTCGATGTTCTCAACCATAATTCCGTCTACAACGTATAGCGGGCCGTTCTTTGCATTGAGCGATGTATTTCCTCTCACACTGATAGCAAGCGCACTCCCGGGCTTTCCTGAAGGGGATGTAACGTTCACACCTGCAGCCTGGCCTTGCAGCGCAGCAGCAGCGCTAACAATCGGACGGTTCTCGTAATCCGACGCCTTCACGGTTGAAACAGCACCTGTAATGTCCTTTTTGCGCTGACTTCCGTATCCCACAACAACAACTTCTTCCAGCTGTTGATTCGATTCCGCGAGCGTAACGTTGACTGTAGTCCGGCCGTTTACCGCTACTTCCAGCGGCTTAAATCCGATATAAGTCACCACTAAAGTGGCATTTCCGGGAGCCGACAAGGTATAGTCCCCGTTAACTCCCGTCGACGTTCCTTGTGTCGTGCCCTTTACTTTGACCGACACGCCGGGAAGGGCTTCTCCCTTCTGGTCTTTAACCGTTCCCCTGACGGTAATATTCTGCGCGAAGGCGACGACGCACCACGCCAGAACGAACGAAATAACTAGTAATCCTTTTTTCATAAAACAATAATTTAATTGATTTAACTGGTCCTTCTGATATAACTGGTTGAGCAAATTTATCAGCTTTTGATTCAAAAAAGCAAGCTTTTGATTGTAATTATTTTATCGTAATTGGCTGTTTTTTAAGTAATTACCTCCGGATCGATACGCTTTGGTACCGTTGGTTGCCTGTACACTTGGCGACTGATAATCAGCCTTTAAAGCTATGGGATGACAGTGCTCGTCACGACGGTATGATACGCTTGTTTACCGTCGCTCTTTTTTTGCATTTGCCTCTTCTTTTTAACAATTTCTCTGACGTGAAGCAGACAAAAAAGCCCTGTCTTACGGCCGGCGCCTTAGCAATGCTGGTAGATCGGGAAGGCGGAGGAGTGATAAAGGCAATGAGGCACTACTCAAGGACAAGCTTGCTCCAGCCTTTCTCACCCGCGTTTCTTAGCTCCTTCTTTCGTTCTTCCATCACCTTTTTAATCCTTGTACTGTAGGTCCAGCAGGTGCTCTGTCGTATTGAAAGGATTTCTGAAAGTTTGTGCGACGAGATCTTGCCCTTGGTAGAGTAGACCAGGAAGATCATATAGAAGGCTTTGTTTACCGGGATCCTTGTGTTGTGCAAAAGGGTATTCGTGGTAACTGACTCTTCGTATCCGCATTTGCTGCAACGTCGGCTGTAGGGGATATGTCCGTTGAAAAAATGATCGTTCCCGCATTTCGAACAAGAATAGCCCTTTTCCCACTTCAGTTCCGAGAGGAACTTATAACACGAATCATTGTCGGGATAAATCCGGCTGAACTCTTCAAAGTTCACTTCCGCCGACATGACCCGGGCCCTGCTGACCTTTTCTATGTTGCTTTGCAGCTCCATATTGTCCTGCTCCAGCAACACGTTCATTCGGGAAATCTCTTCCGCCTGCTCTTTAAGAACTAAATTCATCTCGGTCAGCTCTTCGTTCTGTCTCGCAATGATGGCCGATTTCTCAAAAACCTCCCGGGTACGCTCCTGTACCTGCGTTTCAAGCTGCTGATTGATATGATCCTTTAATCGCTCGTTTTCCTTCATCTGAAGGATCATCCGGCGCTGCGCCTTGTCCTTCTTGTGCTTTAGTACCCGCACTTTATCGCCAATTGCGAACGACAATAGGATCATTTCAATGATAAAACAAAGACTGAGACTGTAGTAACTCAAAATTCCAATATTGAGCGAGCCGTCCGATACCAGAATGAGAAGTTTAAGTGAAAAGCCAAGGAATAGAAATCCATATCCCAGAACAAAAAAGCGCGCCGGACGATACCCTTTCCGCCAGACCTGTATTCCGGTGTAAAAAGCGGCACTCAATGGAATAAACTCCAGAAACTTGTAATTGAAAAGAGGACGGTATGCCAGCCCGGCGACGAAATAGGCGCAGCCCAGCAGGATCAGGATGTTGAGCATCCGGTTCAGATGTGGTGCTTTCGCTTTTACATATAAGAGTTCTTTCGTGAAAAGAAGCGAAAAGGTGGAGATCAGAAAAAGTGCAACGCCAAAGGCATACTGATTCCATTGTGGATGCTGAGGCCAGAGGTACTGATAGGCGATCCCGTCGGTAGACATCTCATATAGACCAATGCTAAGAATGTAAAGCACATAAAATAAGTGTTGCTTCTGTCGTATGGCAAAGAACATCAAAAGGTTATAGAAACTGAAGACGAGAATCATTCCATAAAAGATCCCGAACGAAAAGTATTCGTCAAGGGCATAATGGATGAACCAGTTTACTGATCTGAGAACAATGATGACGTCTGCCCTTTGCCACGACCTGATCCTGAAGTAATAGGTTCCGTCAGGCGGAGCGTCGTGAAGGAAGAGCTCGAAGTTCTTATGCGAAAGATCCCGTTGCCTGAACCGATACTTATCGCCAAGGTGTTTTAGTTGATATTTTCCCTGCGTTGTAGGGACAAAAGCGTCAATCTCGTCGATCGTCTGATCAAAAAACTCAAGCAGATAGTGTTTTTTTGAATGCCCCGGACTTATTATCCGGATCTTAAACCAGTAAGCAGATTGAAGCCTGGTAGTTTGAGGAGTGCTTGTGGGACTTGGTCTGAATTGCTTTTTTCTTACCTCATTGAAGGACAACGCCCCCGAAACGTCTTCAAACATTTCTATTTGAGCGAATTCGAAGATGTGCTGGTCAGTGCTTTCATTGACAACAACTGGCGACTGGCCCGCTGCTTTAAGAAAGACGATCTGCAAAAGACCAAGAAACAAAATGATTTTGAACGACTGTCCTATCAACACTGGCTAATTTAAAGACAGCCAATTTCGGCATTTTAATTGACTTGACTTAGAGTAAATGCGCTTATTGCCGGCAATTGACAGTATCCCAGCATTGCCCTGAACCCCGCCGGCAATAAGCAACGTTACAGCTAGATATAGCTTTCAAGGATCTTGAATCCGGTAGAGGTTTCAAGTTTTGCCGCTCCTGTAGTAGCAGGCAGAAGTATACAGTCGCCCATCTGTACGTTGAGCTCGCCACCTTCGTAACTTAACGTATACGAACCTTGGACGCATACATGGATTACGAATGAGTCGGTGGAGCTGTAGTCGCGCGTAACAGACTGGCTGAAATCGAGGATGTTGGTGGTGAAATACGGACAGGTGACCACTTCAACAGGCTCATTCTTCTTTTTATCGTAAGTCGACTTGTACTGGTCGTAATGTTTATAATCAATTGCGGCCAGTGCCTCGTCTGTATGGAGCTCGCGTTTGTTTCCTTTGTCATCCACCCGGTCAAAATCATAGATCCGGTAGGTGATGTCTGATGTCTGTTGAATTTCTGCAATTAAAAGTCCTTTCCCGATGGTGTGTACCCGGCCTGCAGGCAGAAAGAACACGTTGCCAGCTTCAACATTCTCTTTGTTCAGGATATCGGTGAGTCGCCCGCTGTTCAGCTTTTCCAAATATGTCTTCTCGTCGACTTCCTGACTAAATCCGGAGATTAGCGTTGAGCCCGGATCTGCTTCAATTACATACCACATCTCTGTTTTTCCAAACGAATTGTGGCGTTTCCTTGCCAGCTCATCATTTGGATGCACCTGGATAGATAGATTGTCATTAGCGTCGATGAATTTGATAAGCAAGGGAAATTCGTTTCCGAATCGCTCATACACTGATTTTCCAACCAGATCTTCCTTGTAAGTCTCGAGCAGCTTCGCAAGACTTTCTCCTGCGAGTTCACCGTTGCTGACGATAGAAACATCGGTCTTTACACCTGAGATCTCCCAGGTTTCCCCGCAATTTGGCAGGGGAGAAAAGTCTTTCCCAAGGTAGGTGCGGATCTTTTCACCGCCCCATATCTTGTCTTTGTAAATCGTTTTAAATTTGAAGGGATAGAGTTTCGACATGATTCGTTCATTAAGCAATGCAAGTATAACTATTTTGTTTGTACAACCGACACAGCATCAAATCAATCAAAGTTGGTATTGAGAGAGACTTGCTCCCATTCGGATACGTTCGTCTTTACCGCATCCAGTTTCGATGTAATTGCTTCCAGAGCCGCCCGGCCAAGTGGAAGGCGTAAGGGAGGGTGTTCTGCGTTCACAGCTTTTAAAATGGCTTTTGCCGCCTTATCTGGGTCCCCTGGTTGTTGTCCGGAGTACCCTGTAACCGTGGCGATGCGCGCTCCCGCCGTATTCTGATAATCGTCTATTCCTTTTTCCGCTTTAGCGGACGAACTGCCGGCCCAGCTTGTTCTGAACGGGCCCGGCTCTACAATCGTCACATGCAGGCCAAGTGGCTCTGTCTCCAGAGCGAGGGCCTCACTAAATCCTTCTAAAGCAAATTTACTTGCATTATAAAGGCCCATTCCCGGGTTAGACCTGAAGCCCGCCATTGAGGATATCTGGATGATATGCCCCGACTTCTGCTTCCTCATATGAGGAAGAACCGCCTGAGTAACAGCCAGGGCGCCAAAAAAGTTCACTTCCATCTGTTGACGCGCTTCCTCCATACTCACTTCCTCGATAGCTCCGAAAAGACCATACCCGGCATTGTTGACCAGGACATCGACCTGGCCCTCTGCGGCTAAAAGCTCGGCTATTACTGTTTCGATCCGTTCATGTTCCGTTACGTCCAACCTGATCCCTTTTGTCTTTCCGGGCACGAGCTGTTCGAACTGAGGAATTTGCGATTCCTTTCTCAAAGTGCCATAAACAATATCTCCGTTTTTTGCAGCCTCCAGTGCCAGCGCTCTGCCGAGCCCTCCTGAAACACCGGTGATAAGCCAGATTCTGTTTTCTTTCATCATGTGATTGAACAATAAAATATCACAATTGCTTTAAAAATGGGGATTTCATTCGTGTCGGGCAAAAACAAATGATAATCAGGAAATCTATGGAGAGTGGGAAGTGATGCTTGGTGAAGTCCTGAGCCCTAAACTGAATTTACCGCTGGCAGAAGCTCGAGATAAGATAGATGAGACAGGTGCGGGACGGAGGAGAGCCTTCTGTCGGGCAGGAACAAAGCAAGAGTAAAACAAGACCGTATTGCAACCAAGTCATAACCGACAGGACTCGGTGCTGACTCGGTCCTGAGTCGGTCCTGAGTCGGTCCTGACTCGGTTCTGTCCATAACGGAGTTCCCCTCAGTCTCCCACTTGTCTCGCTGTTGGGAGGAGCTTGTTGTACATCATTTTCTAAGGCGAAAAGGAAACAGGCCTTCCTGCTCATTACCGGCAGGTGGCGCGATAGCATGGCTTACTGCGCGAACAAAAGAGTTGATGACGCATGCAGCCCCATGGAGAATCGGTGGCTGCGCTATAGAATATACAAATAAAAAAGGGAGAGCGTTAAGCCTTCCCTTGTTTTCATAGATAGATGTAGGATATATGTTGGATCTTATGCTGCTTGTTTACCCCTCGCGGCAGTATTCGACTGAGGTTTTCGTCCTTTGAAATTGTCGAGGTCCGCTAAGAGCATTTGCATAAGTTGCTTATCTGTGTTTCTTGTCAGTTTATCGATTTGAGTGATGGTTATATCCTTTTTCATAATCACTGAGTTTTAAGTTGAATGTTGTTAAGGTGTATGCTAAAGCCGTGCCACTTGCGTGGAAGTATTTGTGGTTGTCTTGTAATGTTTTAAAATACAGTGCGTTAAAATTTGAAAAGATGTCTGCGTTGAAACGGATAGCTTGTGGGTTAGCTAAACACACTGTGCCTGTTTCAATTAACAAAAAGGACGAACTGCCCTGTTCTGCATACAGTGCGTCTTTCTGTTTCGAGCGAGATGCCCAAACCCCGTCCCGTCCAGTCTCCTGGAAGAGCACCGACAATAGAAGCAGCGCATGGTTTGGAGCGAGATACCCGGAATCCCATCCTTCCCAATAGGTGCTTACTTCTGGAGTTCGTTTGCCAGGAGATTCTTCTGGTTCGAACTATCTGTTCTGCTCATGACGGCGGCCAGCACATCATTCAACTTCTTCTGCATTCCCTGACGATGGTAGGGTAGCTTTTTTCCTGATATTGTTTCCGAGTAAACCGCTCGGCTGCTGTCGTCATAGAACGTGACGACTTGCAACTTTTGGGTCCTGATATTACTTTCGACCACCCAAAACCCTTTTTGAACAGTCTTGCCTTTAGGCTGAGCCTGTACCGCCATCCATGCAGAAACTGTAAGAATTACGAACGTAAACTTTTTCATTGCTTTTGATTTTAGGCCGAAGCTATTATATCCGATGTTCCGTAGAAACCCGGTCCGACATACACAGCCGGCTGATCGATAAAAGGACCTAACCAGCCCACGGATGATCTCAGTGTTCTTTTTCTTGTTATTTTAGACCCTTTTCGGGTCGTTTGTCGACGCAGACTTGCATCTCGTCGATGTTGGCTCCTGCCACTATGATGATAAGCGGAAACAGCGTATTTTAGTACATGCATCCGTCGGGCGATATTTACATCGGGAAGTTGAAAGTCAGCAGGCTCTGGCAGCATGTGTTGTTCTGGATAGCCGCATACAGTGCTATGATGATCGTTTATGGCTACAGCAAAACATCGTACGCCGCCGCTGCGAGGAACAACCTCTTTTATATGCCGGTGCATATGCTTTATTTTTACACCGTATCGTCGTGGCTGATCCCCGTCTACCTGCTCAAGCGGAGATATATTCACTTTTTTATTCGCCTCCTGTTTGTTTTTGTTGGGACGATATACCTGACACGGGTTGTCGATGTGTTGTTTGTTGATCCCTATCTCAAGCGGATTTATGATTCTATTGGATATTGGTACGATAAGACACCGCGCGGGTTCTGGGAGCAAGTCTTCGATCCGGCTTCGTTCTTCGGCGCTTTAAAAGGAGTGAACCTCGTTGTCTGGTTCGGGTTCGCCATTAAGCTGTTTAAGCTCCTGCTGGAGCGCAGAAATGCAGCGCTCGAGGCTGAACTGAACTTTCTGCGCGGACAGATCCATCCTCATTTTCTGTTTAATACACTCAATAATTTGTACGGTCTTACTCTCAGCCATTCCGCAGAAGCTCCCCAGGTAGTTCTTAAGCTGTCGGGCATTTTGAGGTACATGCTGTATGAGTGCAATACAAGTTATATCAAGCTTAAGAAAGAGGTGCAAATGATCTCCGCGTACATAGAATTGGAAAAGATTCGGTACGGAGACCGGCTGGATGTTCAATTCAGTGTGAGCGGTGATTATGAGGACACGGAGATTGCTCCGCTGCTCATTCTTCCTTTCGTAGAGAATGCCTTTAAACATGGGGCAAGCGAACAGGTAGGGACGTGCTGGATCAATATTTACCTGGAGGTGAAAGGGAAGGCGCTCAAGCTGAAGGTGTCAAATAGCAAACCCGAGGAGCAATCAGGGACGCAGCCAGCAGGAGGAGTCGGTAACATCGGACTTAAGAACGTACGAAAACGCCTTGAATTACTTTATCCCGAAGCTTTCAAATTGAAGCTGTTTGATGAAGGTGAGCTGTTTCTGGCGGTACTCGAACTTGAATTGAAACCTTTTAACCACGTATCTGCACAAGGACCCGCCGAAATGGAGGCCTTGTCTTTTGAATATAAATCGCAGGAGCCCATTAACCAGCCTGTATCATGAAACTGAAGGTACTTATCGTGGACGACGAACCTCAGGCAATAGAGGTCATTAAGAACTATATCGAGAATTTTCATAATATTGAGGTCGTAGCCACCTGCAGGAGTGCCATTGAGGCCTATCAGGCACTCAGGCAACGGCCTGTAGATCTGATGTTCCTCGACATCCAGATGCCCGCGCTGAAGGGCACCGACTTCCTGCGGAGCCTTCAGAAACCGCCGCACGTCATCTTTACTACGGCTTACCCTGAGTATGCGCTTGAGGGCTTTGAACTTGATGCCATCGACTATCTGGTCAAACCGGTATCATTCGATCGCTTCCTGAAGGCAATAGACAAGGTCCTTAAGTTATACGAAATGAAGTCGGGCCTCAGCATCGCTGCAGAGCCAGCGGTGGACAAGGATGTCTTCATGTACCTGAAGGTGGAACGGAAGACTATTAAGATTAATGTTGAGGATATCCTGTGGATAGAGAGCCTGAAAGATTATGTGAAGGTGGTTCTCGCAGACAAGGTTTATATCTCAAAACAAAAGATTAGCGTGCTGGAGGAGCTTCTTCCTGAGCAGTTCATCAGGATACACCGCTCTTTTATTGTCTCGGTCCCCAAAATAACCAGCTATTATGCCTACGCCGTGGAGATAGGAGGAAAGGAGCTGCCGGTTGGGCGCAATTACAAGAGCGAGGTGCAGCGCCGCCTTAGAGTCAGTTTTTAATCCTGGTATGAAACATTCCGATTGAGCCTCCGTTTATCCAATAAACTTCTTAACTATGGAACAATTTGATATGCAGGTAATGCTGCCTGATGGCTCTTTTGCCGACTATATTGTGAAAAATGAACGCGATACGGATGATTACCAGGTATTTCAGGGTGAAACTGCTCTCGTTACCTTTGCAGCCGGGAAAAATGGAGAATGGTCTGTTGTTGATAACCCAGGAAATATTGACGGGGACCTGCAGGCCCGTTTGCGCGAACAGCTTAAGGGGCTCAGATCTTGATTACATCTGAGCCTTTGAATTTTCTTCTGCTTCGCGGCAGTCTTCGCTTTTAATCTCTTCGATGGTCTTGTCGCTAAGAAGACTGTAGTACCGTTCCGCGAGCCTGAGGGTTTGGTCAAAGCTGAAAAGCTTATACAGCCAGTTCACAAACACGATCACCCTGTTCTTGCCGCCGTGAAGCAACGAGGCGTGTAAGAGCATCCAGGTCATCCAGGCCAGCACTCCGTTGAGGTGCATTTTAAAGGGCTTCTCCATATCCACTACTCCTCTTCCGCGGGCGATAGTGGCCATGGATCCCTTGTTCTCAAACTCATACTCTTCCATGGGTTCGCCCATCGTGTAGCGGATAAGATTTCGTCCGAGGAACTTGCCCTGAGATTTTGCGACACTCGCCAGCTGAGGGTGCCCCTTCGGATAGAGGGGTGTCTCCATGGTCGCAATATCTCCAATCGCATAAATGTTCGGGGTGCCGATGACCTTGTTGAAACGGTCTACCCGTATCCGTCCCTTAATTACCAGCTCCGGCTCTATGCCCGCGGGGACATTTCCTTTTACCCCGGCTGCCCAGATTAAAGTCTTCGATTTTATGACTCCGCCGTCTGCCAGCATCACGTTCTCCCCATCGTAGTCTTTGACAATAGTCTTCATCTTTTGAATAATACCCAGCTCATTCAGATACTGACTGGCATCTCCGCTGGATTGCGGACTCATATTAAAAAGAGGTTTCTCAAGCCCGTCGAGCAAATAAATATCCATCATCCTGAAATCCAGCTCCGGATAATCCTTGGGAAGCATGTTTTTCCTCATTTCTGATATAGCGCCGGCCAGCTCAACACCTGTGGGGCCCGCGCCTGCAATTACTATAGTCAGATACTTCTTCCTTTCCATCGGGTCGGCCACCTCGAGCGCGTCTTCGAAGTTGTTAATGATCCGGTTCTTGAGTTTAACGGCTTCCAGGGTCGACTTCATCGGTAGAGCCAGTGAAGCCAGCTTTTCGTTGCCAAAGTAGTTGGTGTCGGCTCCTGTGGCAATTACCAGAACGTCATAGGGGTAGCTGCCTGTATCAGTTTCCACAATGTTCTGAGCACGGCGTATCGCCTGGACCCTCGTAATCCGGATCCGTATATTTCTGCTTCTTTGAAAGACTTTTCTGATCGGAAATGAAATACTGCTCGGCTCGAGAGCTGAGGTAGCCACCTGGTAAAACAGGGGCTGGAACTGGTGATAAGTTACTTTGTCAATCAACAGCACCTCAATGCCTTCTCTGTTGTTCAGTTTTTGGGCAAGATCGAGCCCGGCAAAACCTGCTCCTATAATGATCACCTTCATGTTTTCTGTTTTTCGTGAAGTCTGTTTTAAAAGCTTAGAATAGCATTCGGCGTGCTCTGTTCGAGTTGTCAGTTGCGCTCGTGAATGTTTTTCGTAGATATCTATGTTATAGTACAAGCGATAAGGCGATTGGTTTTCGAAGGTGCTGTTGGTCAAGGATCTTTTTACTTCATTTTTGCTTTCGAAAGTTTTACTTTTCTTATTGTTTGTAATATATTTGTTACCATAAAAGGGGCTCGCGAGAGTAAAAATTAGACCTTCACACTTTATTAATTCATGCTTGAAAGGAGCGTAATGGCCGGACCATCGGGCGGGTTCAGGGTCATTTGTTTGTTATACCTGCTTGTTTCTGTTTTCTGTTGGCATTATAAATACTCCAGAGACCGATATAATAACTACAGAATTTTCAAGGGGGTATACACCCACACCCTGGAGGGCAAAAACCTGTACCTTGAATATCCGGCTGAATACGGAGATTCCAATCACTATGGACCAGTTTTTAGCGTAGTGGTAGCGCCCTTTGCTTTACTTCCTGACGGTGCCGGCCTGCTACTTTGGAACCTGGTAAATGCACTGGTGTTTGTAGTAAGCCTTACCCTGCTGCCCCTGCCCCGATCGCGGATCAATCTATTGCTTCTATGGGCTCTCCTTGAGTTTGCCAATTCTCAGCACGCAATTCAGTTTAACCCGATAGTAGCCGCTATGATTGTCCTGACGTTTGTAGCAGTGGAAAGAGGGCAGGACTGGTGGGCCGGCCCGTTGATCGTCCTCGGCGCATTAGTCAAGCTATACCCCATAATCGGGGTTGTCTTCATTCTTTTCTCTAAGCGGAAAGGTGCCTTTGTGCTCTCATGCCTTGTTTCGTTTGTAGTATTCTTTTTTCTGCCTTTGCTGATTACAAATTCCGGTTTCCTCGTTCAGTCTTATTTTGACTGGTTCCATTCACTCCAGCATAAAGATGTACTTAATAAGGCGCTCGATTCGGCTCAGGATTTTTCGGTAATGGGCATAGTAAGGCGTGTTGCCAGTGATCCTTCCATTCCGAATATGCCTATACTACTGGCAGGAGGAGCGATCTTCGTGGCTCCTTTGTTTCTTCTCCGAAACTATGCTCTTCCTGAGTTCAGGCTTCGGGTGCTTGCCTCTGCACTGTTGTTCGTCGTGCTTTTCAGCACCGGGTCTGAGCACCCCACTTACGTTATTGCTGTTGCCGGAGCATTTCTTTCCATGTTGCTCGAAGAAAAGATCTTTACCAAGACCAATATAGCGCTGCTTATCCTGTTGCTGATCCTGACGGGACTGGGGCCAACAGACGTCTTTCCACCGCCGGTGCGCACCGGCATTATAAATCGTTATGCAATGAAGGCATGGCCCTGCCTGGCTGTCTGGCTTATCAATGCGTACCGGATGTTCACTTCGCGCCCTCTAAAACCTGCCGAAGAAAGTGCAGTGCTCAGTATCAGCCACCACAATTAGATAAATATCAAGTCCATGGTTCTATTAAGTTTTGATCTGGAAGAATTTGCCTTGCCGCACGAGTACGGCAAGGCACTTTCAATAGACGAACAGATTGCAATCTCCACAGAAGGAGCCCTTCTGATCCTCGCTATACTTCAATCATTTAATATTAAGGCAACGTTCTTTTGTACGGCTAACTTTGCGCGTCTTAATCCGTCCCTGATATCTCGCATTTGTGCTGATGGCCACGAGGTGGCATCACACAGCTATTTTCATTCTGAGTTTAGAACGGAGCACTACCGTGAGTCGCGTGAGTTTCTCGAGACGATCACCGGCAGGCCGGTCTGCGGGTTCAGGATGCCTCGTATGATGCCTGTGGACGACAGAGAGCTTCAAAAGGCAGGCTATTTATATAACTCGTCGTTTAATCCCACATTTTTGCCCGGTCACTATAATAACCTAAAGGCGCCCAGGACATATTTTATGCAGGATGGCATTCTTCAGATACCGGCCTCCGTTAGCCCCCAGTTGAGAATTCCTTTGTTCTGGCTTTCTTTTCATAACTTCCCTTTACCTTTTTATGAGCGGCTTTGCGAGCGTACCTATAAGAAGGATCGCTATTTAAATCTTTATTTCCATCCATGGGAGTTCACCAATTAAGGGACCGGCAAAAGCTGGGGATACCTTTTTACGTTGCCCGAAACTCGGGAGAAGACATGGCCCTGCGATTTAGAAAACTTCTCGCCTGGATGCGCGATAAGAAATACAGGTTTGGCCGCTTTCAGGATTTTATGGAGCAAGTAAGAGTGGAACACTCAGAGCCAACCTTTCTTCTTGAACCAGATGTAGATCCCCACGGTAATTATTCCCATCAGGATTAGGACTCCGGGATACCCGAAGTGCCATTCCAGCTCGGGCATGTATTTGAAGTTCATCCCGTAGATCCCCACTATAAAGGTCAGTGGCATAAAGAACACGGAGAAGATCGTTAACACTCTCATGATCTCGTTGGTGCGCTGAGAGGAAGTGGAGAAATAGGCGTTCAGTAACTGGTTAATATTGTCGTACAGCCCGTCGTAGACGCTTTGTAGCTTCACATAAAGGTCGCGGGTATCGCGGGTATTCACATTGCCCTGCTCCTCGGTGTCAATATGATCAATAATATCGGATGACAGGATCAGCATCCGCCTCACCAGGTCTATTTTCCTGCGCAGATAGTACAAGGGTTTCAGCAGAGATACTTTCCTGTTCCGCAGGAAGACGTTTTCTTCATAATAATCAATCGCTTTGGCGATCTTGCTGGACGGCCCATCGTAGGTAAGCAGGCAATTTTTGATCAGGGTATTGAGCAGTGCATTCATGCTCTTTAGCTTATTGCTGCTCACGAGGGAATACATCTCACTGATCATCTTCTGTTCTTCCCTGTGGATGGTAATGATATAGTCCTTGGAGTAAAATATCGCGATCTTGTCGGTTAATTCCTGAACCGTGTCGGCTTCAAGATCCTGCTGCTCGGCATATATTCTGAAAATGATGAAGGAGTATCCGTCCACCGCCTCGTATTTGGGCAAGTGATCGGGTTGCAGACAGTCGTGTACCGACGTTTCATGGAGTTTATATTTCCACGCTATTTTCTGTAATTCTTCCTTTTCAGGGTGCGCCACATCAATCCATTCAAACCCGTGCCCGGCTTTGCTAGTAAGCTCCTTAACCATGCAACTAAAATAGAAAAATAGTGCGAGGGAGGGAGGCTGAGCCTTTAAACTATTTTCATCCCGCTTTCTGGCCACTGCTCCTGAAGGTTTTTGTAACTTGCATGCCGTTAATATCAATACAATGACATATCCAGATAAATTAGCGGGTATACGCAGACAAATGAAGAAGGATGGTGTTGATGCTTACATCATCCCCTCTGCCGACCCTCATATTAGTGAGTATCTGCCCGATCGTTACAAGTGCATTGCTTTTACCTCAGGCTTTAGCGGATCTGCCGGCACACTGGTCATTACGCAAGACTTCGCAGGTCTATGGACCGACGCCCGTTATTTCGTACAGGCCGATGAGCAACTGAAGGGCAGTGGGTTTGAACTAGTGAAATTGCAGGCCCAGGCGATGCCCGAATACATCAACTGGCTAATTTCCGTCCTTCCTGAAGGTGCTGCAGTGGGTTTTGACGCAACCCTCATTTCAGTACAGCTTGCCCAGTTGCTTGAGACAGAGCTGTCTTTTGCTTCCATCGGAATTAAAAGTGACCGCGATTATCTGAGTGAGATATGGGAAAGCAGGCCCGATCTTCCTGCGAACAAGGCTTTTCTCCTGGATCTCTCCATAACCGGTAAGCCGACCACTCAGAAGATCAGCGAAATCAGGGAAGCTTTAAAAAAATACCGCGCGGCTTATCACCTGGTCTCATCTCTTGACGATATTGCATGGATCTTCAATATCCGGGGAACGGATGTAAAGTGTAATCCTGTAGTCCTTGCTTTTGCTTTGTTCACGCCTGATGCTGTATCGCTCTTTATTGAGCCCAACAAGCTGGAGGCGGGCGACAGGGAAGAGCTTCAAAAGGCGGGTGTTCAGTTGAGGGGCTACCAGGAGATCACCGCTGCTTTAAATGCCATCCCCGCGGATGCTACTATTCTGATAGATCCTAAAAAGAATTGTTATGCCCTTATGCAGGCCCTGCCTCAGTCGGTCAAGGTAGTGCTGGATACGAATCCAAGCACGCGCTTTAAGGCTGTCAAGAATGAAACGGAAGTGTCTAACACCCGCGAGACCATGATAAAAGATGGAGTTGCGTTAACCCGTTTCTTTAAATGGCTGGAAGAGAACATCGGAAAGGAGAGACTGACCGAAATCTCGGTGGCTGAGCAGCTGTATAAGTTCAGAGCAGAACAAGAGGGCTTTGTTGGGGAAAGTTTCGATACCATTGCTGGCTATCGCGAACATGGAGCTCTCCCTCATTATAAGGCGACTCCTCAGAGCGATGTCGAACTACATCCGGAAGGGCTCTTTTTACTGGATTCAGGTGGCCAGTACCGCAAGGGAACAACGGATATTACACGCGTCGTTTCTCTCGGAAAGCTTACTGCCGAAGAGAGCCGCGATTACACCCTTGTACTCAGAGGAATGATCGAAGGTTCGACAGCCCGTTTTCCAAAGGGCAGTAAGGGATACCAGATAGACGCCATCACAAGAAAGCCTATGTGGGATCATGCCCTCAACTATGGTCATGGAACAGGTCACGGGGTGGGCTACTTTCTCAATGTTCACGAAGGTCCGCAGATCTTTAATCCTTCAAACCTTCCCATAGAGATCGAGCCGGGAATGATCACTTCTGTAGAGCCGGGCCTGTACCGTCCTGGTCGGTATGGTATTCGCATTGAAAACCTCGTCCTTGCGGTGAAGGATCAGATTAACGAGTTTGGAGAGTTTTACACATTCGAAACCTTGACGGTGTTTTTGATCGATACCGCTCCTGTAGTGAGAGAACTTCTTGAGCCCTCTCATATCAACTGGCTGAATCAATATAACCAGTGGGTCGTGGAGAAACTTAGTCCCCATCTTACTGAAGACGAACGAAGCTGGCTGGAGGAAAAGGCACGAGCGATTTAGGATAAATTAAGGCGGACATACATCCGCCTTAATTATTTCTCCTGGTCGTAATCACTGTCACTATCCAGGGAGAGCTCATCTTCCTTGTAGATCTTGAACACGTCGTCTCCCTGAAGCTGTACTTTTACCTCTCCGGAGCCGTCATCTTCACTCATTTCAACGGTGCCCTTGCCTTCCGGAGTAATTACCTTGTCGCCGAACTTGAACTTCGCCATAGTTTAGTTTTTAGTTTAAATTTTAACGTTGTATCAGAAGAACAGAGAAACGCAACAATCGTTTGTAAACGCTGCAATTATAGTGCGCTGTGTTTTTTGAAAGCCGCTTGTATGCTGAGACCGTTAGCTTGTTGTTGAAAGGTTGGCAAGGGGGATGTGCTGACTTGTTAATCGATGTTCTAAAAGCTCGGGTGAAAGTTAGTTGTGCCTTGCTATTGCCCGCAATTCTTTATTGAAAGGTGGGGCGGTGGGATCAGTGACGGAGCGCTTCAGATGGATAATTTGTTCTTTCAAATGCCCAGAACGAGCCGCCTCATTAAATTTAACGCCCAGGATCAGCGTGCCCTGTGCCTTTATAAGTTTTTCGTTTTCCTTAATTAGCCCGTAATTCTTCTCCTCGATCAGCCTGCTTTTATCGCTCTTTGTAAGGGAAGCAAATGAATCGTTTTTTACTTGACAGCCTCTAGTAACTTTCTTTATATTTGATATTATTATGATATCAAAACAATTGAATTTATGAAAACTGAAAAAAGCGTCTCTGCTATGAATGGCTACCTTGTGGCTGTTCTGTTTCTTGTTGTTTCTGCAGTGGTCTGTATTTTTGTTGACGTGAGGCCTGAAATCCTGGTTTCCATACTGGCACCGCTGCTGGTTCTGGTTGCCAGAGGTCTTCTGATAGTAAGTCCAAATACGGCTGCCGTGCTGCTCCTTTTCGGAGATTACCGCGGAACGGTCAATCGGAACGGACTCTTTTGGGCCAACCCTTTTTGTCGCCGGACCTTCATCTCCTTACGGGCACGGAACTTTGAAAGCGAGAAGATAAAAGTGAATGATAAGATGGGCAATCCGATCCTGATCAGCGTTATTCTTGTCTGGAAGGTAAAGGACACGTTCAAATCTTCATTTGAAGTTGATAACTACGAAAACTTTATCAGGGTTCAGACGGACTCTGCGGTAAGAAAGCTGGCCGGAAGTTTTCCATACGATCATTTTGAAGACGAAAGGGCGACTATTACCTTGAGTACGAATTTTGATGATGTGAACAAAGCGCTCGAATCGGAAATCGCTGAACGGATGGAAATTGCAGGAATTGAAGTGATTGAAGCAAGGATTGCCTATCTGGCCTACGCACCCGAGATTGCGCACTCGATGCTTCGCCGTCAGCAGGCCTCGGCAATTGTTGCTGCCCGGCATAAAATTGTGGAAGGAGCTGTCGGAATGGTTGACAGTGCCTTAACTCTGCTATCTGAAAAGCAAATTATAGAGCTCGACGAAGAAAAGAAGGCAGCAATGGTAAGCAACTTAATGGTTGTTTTGTGCGGGGACAGAGAAACACAGCCCGTTGTGAATACAGGAACATTACATCAGTAGAGAAAGTATGGGGGAGAAGAAGTCATTTGCCTTGAGAATAGATGCAGAGAGCATGAAGGCGATAGAGAAGTGGGCTGCAGATGAATTTCGTAGTGTGAACGGACAGATAGAATGGATGCTGCATCGCTCTTTAAAGGAGGCGGGAAGGTTGAAAAAAGCGGATGAGGGTGGAACGAAGGATCAAAAATAACAGGGCCGGAGATGGCCGGCCCTGCCAAAAACAAAAAAGATATATATGATGATTTACTGTGTGTCAAATATGGCACACACAGATGAAGATCAGGTGAAGAAGGAAAATAGCTGCTGTGTGCCTAGTTCAGGGATTTTGCCTTCTTGTATTTGGCAAGATTAATTAACAGGACGCTTCCGAGGATGATTATCAGACCAATCACCTGTAAATACGAGACTTTTTCATTTGCAAAGAAAACGCCCAGAAGCACGGCAATCACAGGGTTCACATACGCATAGGTACTTACCTGAGTAGCAGGGCGTACCTGCAGCAGCCAGACGTATGCACTGTAGGCCGCTATCGAACCCATCAGGATCAGGTAGATCAGGGCAAGCCATCCTTCTGCCGGGACTTCGCTGAGAGTTACGTGCCTCGATTCTCCGGTCAAAATACTGCAGGGAACAAAGAAAATACCGGCCATGATCATCTGCCAGGCTGTACTTACTGTTGCAGATCCTCCTTTTGAATTGTATTTAGAATATAGCGAGCCGCCCGACCAGGCCGCGGAAGCGAGAACAAGCAGCGCGAGCCCCAGCATTTTAGGTGCCTGACTCGTCACGTGGATTGAATTGGATATCTGTTCCCAGAAGAGCAGGACCACGCCCAGGAACCCTGAAAATAATCCCGTGAGCGTACTTACATTAGTCAGGTTCTCTTTCCACCGCGGTACATCAAGCAGCACAAACCAGACCGGTGAAGATGATACCATGATTGCCACCATGGCACTTGGCATAAACTGTTCTACCCAAATTACCGCACCATTACCTATAAAGAGTAAGAGAAAGCCCGTTACCGCAGCAGTCTTTAACTGTGCCGGCTCAAATAACTTCTCCTTTTTAGCTCCGCACCACGCCAGAAGTAGAACACCTGCCGTAAGGAATCGCATAGCTCCCATGAGGAACGGAGGCAGATGAGCGACTGCTTTTTGAATAAAGAAATAGGTGGAGCCCCATACAACGTAAACCGTAGCAAAAGCAAGGATCACGAGAAGGGCAGGGGCATGGGAACTTTTGGTGGCAGACATACTCGGGTCTTCAGCTTCTGAATTGACAGAAGACGCGAATGTAGAAATTATATTTCGAAGACTAGTTTGCTTTAAAGGCTTTTTTGCTCTTTCTGATATACGATATTTTCAATTTGCCGAGCTCTTCCCTGTCGTATAAATTGAAGAATTCTTCGTCAAGGGCCTTCAGATTATCAGAGATTCCTTCCTGTTTGTAGATAGTATGTGCTTTTTTAATCAGAGCTGCAAAAAGAGGGGCTTTTACCAGGCGGAACGATTCTTCGGCCATGTCACCCAGCCGGGCAGCTGAGCCCGAATAAAGCTGGCTGAACCCCCCGTTATTTACCTCCGCTTCGATCTGGGAAACTACATACACCGCCCTCGCCGCTTCAGATTCATTCTGAAGCACCTCGGTCTCATTGCTGAGCGTCCAGTTCATCTTTGACCTCATGTAGTCATTAATCACCTGGCAAAGTCTGGCATCGGGAGTTGCATCGATTACCTGCGGACTGAGTGAGGAGTAAATGGTCCGGCTTTTATATTCCTTCGCAGAAGCAAGCACCTGTCCCGCCAATCCTCCATCCATTCCTGACGAGTCAGAGAAATTCTGAGCTTTACACTCGCACAGGCAGAGGTACCCGGCCACCGCCACGAGAGATAAAATCCGTAATTTTTTAATACTTCCGTTTAATCGCATTGGTTTATAACAAGGACGTGCAATATACAAACGTTTTGCAATAAAACAATGTTTTAAACCTTTTGATAATCAGCTCTGAAAATGACTTAAAGCCGTTTTGAAAGGACAGATAAGGAGGTTTTTAAGACCGGGCTCCTACCGTGCTTCTTGTCGTCTTCCCTGTCCCTGAAAGTGACTACTGCTCTTAGCCGGCCATACTCGTCAGGAATAATGCCGCTGTGTATGCTTAAAGTGCCTTCTTCGCCTTTCCAGCGGTATTCATGAGCCGGAAATATTTCCCCGTTTTCGAGGTCGTCAAAAGCGTTAGTGCCGTTAAAGAAGAAGGGGTCGAGCACTGCCTTCCCCGTACGCAGATATTCCTGCTTGCCGTTTAAAGAACTCGTGAAACGGAAAATGAGATTCGTATAGTTTGTTCGCTTTATGCTGAGCCGGAAGCGCTGTGCGCGGCTGGTGCCCGTAAACGTGTATTCTTTATGCCCCTCCAGGTGTAAAGGGAAAGGAATCGTGTCTTTTTCTGCAATAAGCGTTCTTTCTTTGAGTAAAATACTGCCCCGATAGGAGCCAAGACCGGCGATAAATTCCTTGTCATAGGAACCAGCATCGGCCGATATGCCCCTCACGCGCCCAGAGACGAAGGATACGGAATCTTTGCCATCTGAGTTCCCGTTCAAATGGCTGCAGCCGGGAAAGGAAGCGGCAGCGGCGACAGCGAATAAAAGTGCACGGATCTTATGCAGGGACGCGCGATAAATGCAGAAGCTCATAGGCCTTCACGGTATGGGATGCTTTCCTCACCATCAAGATAAGAAAAGTCAGGGAATCGCGCAAAACTAACCGATCTTCACAGAGGTCATCGTAAGGGACCCGCCAATGGCTTTATCATTAAAAATTGTAATATCGTCGGCCTGCTTCTTTAAACCCATAACATACAACAAGGGAAGATAGTGCTCGGGCGTTGGTATCGCAAGTAAGGCTTCTTTTCCAAGGCGGTCATAGTTGATCAGGGATTGGTAGTCGTTATTCAGAATAAGGCCCTTGAATTTCTCGTTGATCTCCAGCGTCCAGTCGTAGCCGCCCCCTTCCATCATATCCCAGGAAAGGAGCCGCAGATTGTGGACGATATTCCCGCTTCCGATGATAAGAACGCCTTTTCTCCTCAGATCGTAAAGCTCAGCCGCCAGCTGGTAATGATAGGAGGCCGGCCTGGTATAGTCAAGGCTCATTTGAAGAACCGGAATATCGGCTTGGGGGTACATGTGCCTGATGATGGTCCACGCTCCATGGTCCAGCCCCCAGTCATGATCTTCCGTTATTTGCGCTGAATGAACAAGGTGCGATACTTCCCTGGCTAACAAAGGACTGCCGGGAGCCGGATAATTCACCGCGAATAGCTCAGGCGGAAATACCCGGAAGTCATGTATAGTCCTGGGAAAGTCCATCGCCGTAATTTGCGTGCCTCTGGAGCTCCAGTGCGCAGATATCACAAGGACGGCTTTCGGCACCGGGATCTCGCTGGCCATCTTTTTCCATGTCCGGCTAAATTCGTTATCCTCAATTCCGTTCATAGGAGAACCATGGCCGATAAATAAGACCGGCATTATCCTTCCCTCAAGCGGAAGTGTTTTGATGACAGTGTCGAAAAGTCCCGGTTTCATAATGTGTCTTTAAATGTAAAGTCAGGACAGGATGACCCGCCCTGACTTTATTTTTTATTAGCGTGTTTATTTAGCAGCCGTGGCAGCAGGCGCTTTTTGCTGAGTCAGTTCCAGTTTCAGGTCAATGGTGACATCCTTGCCTACAGTAGCACCGCCGGCCTCTGTCAGGGCATTCCACTTCAATCCGTAGTCAAACCGGTTGATCACTCCCGTAGCCTTGAATCCGGCCTTGGTATTTCCATATCCGTCTTTTGCTGTTCCTCCGTAAGTAACACTAAATTTGGCTGGTTTGGTTACTCCGTGCAGGGTCAGATTGCCCAACAGCGTGTACTTGTTTCCACTTACTTTTTTGAATGAAGTGCTCTTGAATGACATCTGTGGATACTTCTCGGCGTCAAAAAAATCGGCACTTAACAAATGCTTGTCCCGGTCGCCATTCTCTGTGTCGATGCTCTTTACATCCACGTTGAAGTTGATTGCTGCGTTGTTGAAGTCCGGAGTTTTGCTAACGATGGTGCCTTCGAAGTTTTTAAACTGTCCTTCCACTTCTGAAATAACGAGGTGGGGAACCGAGAACTTCACAGTAGAGTGTACCTTGTCGGCTGCCCATTTAGTTTGAGCGAATAGGGCAGAGTTTGCTAACAGAATAGCTGCTGATAAAATAATCTTTTTCATCTTGATTTGTCTTTGTATTAACTTTTGTTGCTGATACAAAGATAGGACGGCAGAAAGGCCTGCGCATTGATATGAAATAAGAAATGGCGTTGATCTAAATCAACGTCAGCGCGAAAGCAGCACCTGCTTTCTGATGCGGCTCAGGGTTTCCGGAGTAATGCCGAGATAGGAAGCAATCATGTGCTGAGGGACACGCTGAATGATGTCGGGCTGAGCCTTGATCAGTGAGGTGTACTTCTCCTCCGCCGTCTGACAAAGGGAACTCACCAGACGCCTTTGGGTGGCGATAAAGTTGTTTTGCAGGAGAATCCTGAAATAGCGTTCAAGCTTTGGCACTTTATCAAACAGCTCTTCCCAGGCATGTTTGTTAATCACCAGAATGGTGGAGTTCTCCAGTGCCTCGATGTTATAGAGCGTGCGTTCTCCTGTCAGGAAGCTGAAGTTATCGGTGATCCACCACCCCGCGAAAGCAAATTGGATGGTCAGCTCGCCGTTCTTCTCGTTGGCGGCGAACATTCTCAGAGCACCCTCGTTCACGAAGGCAAGATACCTCGCCACATCGTCTTCCTGCATGAGATATTGGTGCTTGCGCAGCTTTTTTATACTAAAGGACGCTTTGCAGATCTCAAACTCCTCGTTCGTGATGGGCACCTTTTCGCGTATCTTCTGATGCAGCAGCTCAAACATGCTGTAAAGATACCATTTTTACCTTATTGCCGCCTCGCTTTTAGTGTTATAAGCAGCTCGCGTCCCTGGTAAAGGTCAAGCTGTCCGTTGTTGATTTTATAGCGCGTAGCACTTTCAAGCGCGCGGAAGAATGCGTTCTCGGTATCCAGCTGGTCGCAGGCCATTTCGGTATGCATAATTTCTTTGATGCTGATGTTATTTCCCGTAGTGGAATAGATCCCTCCAAATCCGTTGCATCCCCCGTTCCCATTTACCTGCCCCCGCTCTTTTCCGAAGACAATGTAGGATTTGGCAGCGCTCACTTTGCTCTGCCTGACTGCGCTCAGCACCCATTCTTTTCCTTCTAATGTTTCAGTGGTTAGTGCTGACCTGCTTCCTGTGCAGGATGAAAGCGTGCTGATGGCGATAAGTAACGGTAGTAATGTCTTAAACATATCTGATACGAATGAGTTGAACGATTAATACGGTTAGTTCGGCCATTTTGCTACAGGCGCTGCTAATTTAAGTAAACGTTCTGCCGTTTGGCCTTAATGAGTAAGTTTGTGCATGATGGTGAACGGCTTGGGCCGCAGCCGATGTGAGCGCCACCCCATTAAAGATAAATTGACACAAATGAAAAAGATCTTCCTCTTCTCCGCTTTGCTTTCCCTGTTATGTTCATCGTCTGAGGTTATCGGACAGACCGTACAGCAAGGGAAATATGTACTGGTGATTCACGGGGGCGCTGGCACTATCCTCAGGAAAAATATGACATCCGAAAAGGAGCAGGCTTACCGCCAGGTGCTGACGCTGGCCCTGGAAGCCGGGTACAAAGAGATCAGGGCAGGAAAGAGGAGCCTCGATGCCGTCGAAGCCGCCATACACGTGATGGAGGACAGCCCCTTGTTCAACGCCGGCAAGGGGGCGGTATTTACACATGACGGAAGGAATGAGCTGGATGCTGCAATTATGGACGGAAAGACATTGGCTGCGGGCTCGGTAGCAGGAGTGACCACCATCCGCAACCCCATCAGTGCAGCCCGCGCCGTTATGGAAAAGTCGGAGCACGTGATGATGACCGGTCGTGGTGCGGAGCAGTTTGCAAAAGAAGCGGGACTTGACATCGTAGCCCCTTCGTATTTTCGTACGGAAGAACGTTGGCAGGGCTTGCAAAAAGCGATCAGAGAAGATTCTTTACGCGCAAAGCTCGATCATGATGATAAGAAGTCATCTCTGCTGGGGATCCGCAGCGTCGATTATAAGTTCGGGACAGTAGGAGCGGTAGCTCTCGATAAGGAAGGTAACCTGGCTGCAGGCACTTCTACCGGCGGGATGACCAACAAGAAATACGGCCGTATAGGCGACGCTCCTGTCATTGGCGCCGGAACCTACGCGAGCAATGCTACCGCAGCCATCTCCTGTACCGGATGGGGCGAGTTCTTTATCCGGTCGGTAGTGGCCCACGATATTTCTGCCCTCATGGAGTACAAGGGGGCCAGCCTTTCTTCTGCCGCCAAAACCGTACTCGCTAAGGTGGAAAAGCTGGGCGGCGACGGAGGACTAATCGCGTTGGATAGGAAGGGTAATATGACCATGCCTTTTAATACCGCTGGCATGTATCGGGGATGCGTCACAGCTGATGGGAAGATCGAGGTGTGGATCTACAAAGATCAGGATAATGTTAAATAATGTTAATTGACACGCTTTCCGAAATTGCTAACTTCTTAGGAATGTACTCAATACGTGAAAGTTCCGCACCGAAGCTCCTGTCCCGATTTGGCTCTTTTATCCTCTTTGGTAACTTTGAATTATGAAAACGATGAAGAGAATAGTATTTGCAGCACTCATGCTGTCAGGAATCCTGATAAGCGTATCTGCCGGTGCCCAGCAAAAAGAAGTGAAGAAGATCGAGGCTTCTGCTTCTGTCCTTAAAGAATTCGGAAAAATGAAAGAGTCGATCCCCGCACAGCTGCTGGAGGTGACTGAAGGGATTGTGATTATCCCCAAAATGATAAATGCCGGACTGGTAATAGGGGGTAAGCGGGGGAAGGGTCTTGCGATGGTAAAAGGGGATGACGGCAAATGGAGCGACCCCGTTTTTATTACGCTTACCGGCGGTAGTTTCGGTTTTCAGGCGGGCGTGCAGTCGGTAGACCTGGTACTGATTTTTAAGAACAAGGAAAGCCTGATGGATATTTCCAAGTCGAGCTTTACCCTCGGGGGAGACATTTCTGTTGCAGCAGGACCGGTGGGAAGAAGCTCATCAGCGAGTACAGACTATAAGCTAGAAGCAGAAGTTTATTCCTATTCCAGAAGCAAGGGACTGTTTGCAGGTATAAGTCTCAGCGGTGCCGCCCTGGAGATTGACCATCTTGCCATAGAAGATTACTATAAGAAAGCCGTAAGTCCAAAGACGCTCTTCTCAGGAAGTTCAAGGGCGAAGGCTCCTGAAGTAGAAAAGCTTCGGTCTACCCTAAGCGGACTCTATCAATAGGGCTGGGAGGCCTGAGACCGCCCTGCTGAGATACTCACTCCAAATGAGATAAGCTGGCTTGAGGTATTTCGAACATTGCACACACAAGCCTTTTAAAGAGGCGCGGAAAGCCGGATCCTTATAGTGTCCGGCTTTTTATTTGGGCTAGCGCTTTCTTAAACTCCCGTTGCTCTGCGCTTTTGGCTGCACTCGTTCTGATCGCTTTCAATTCGTTTTCATCGGCTTCCGAATAGAATTTGAGTCGATACAGTAAACGGGCTAGTGTATCATAGTAGGTCGCGTTGGGAGCTAGTTCAAGAGATCTTCTGCTCCATTGCACCGCACGAAACAGCATGTACAGTTACCTTCCTTCTCGTCGATTGCGGTCTGGTTAC
Organism: Arcticibacter sp. MXS-1; assembly: GCF_041902385.1. Taxonomy (GTDB): domain Bacteria; phylum Bacteroidota; class Bacteroidia; order Sphingobacteriales; family Sphingobacteriaceae; genus Arcticibacter. The sequence goes on from NZ_CP169244.1 coordinate 2,530,470, forward strand.
CCTGCGGTCGTCGCTATGCTTCTCAAGGCAAGCCGGTATCTTAAAAGAAGAGGCCGACTAAAAAGCCAGGGCACTGAAAAAGCAGCTCAATAATGCTGTATTAAAAAAGCGATCAAGAGAAAGGCAACTTTTACTTGGTCGCTTTTCTTTTTGTCCACTATTTGGTTGGGTGGTTTTTTATAGCCGATACAGGCGTATACAGAACAGATTGGGCAATCGGGCGTGATTTTTCCGGGAACTTAGTTGATCAGTTTGATGATCCTTTTCAGATTTACAGTAAAGATGGCCAGTGCGCCCTGCATCTGCATATTTTCGATGCCATAGGCTATCGCCCGGCCATAGCCATGAACGTTTTTTAGTTCACTGTTCTTGGCTTCGACCTTATACCGGTGTTTGATCTTCTGCTTATACTCGTCTGTTTCCTGAAATGCCATCTGCTGCAGGTGCGTGTCTGATTTTATACTAACCGAGTAGGTTTTGAACTTTGCTCCGGGCCTATAGCAATTCTCTCTCAATGGGCAAACCTTACACTTTTCAACATCAAAGTAATAGGTGTCCACCTGGTTTTCTCCAATATTTTTTTCCCGCAACGTGCCTTTCGGAAGGCCAGATGTCCCGCCGGGCAGACGAACATATCAGCGTCCTTATTGTAATCGAACTTATCTTCTTCTTTTCTGACCCCCTGGGTGATGGCAGGGTTCAGTTTGGCCACCGTTTTGATGCCTTGTCCATTCATTAAGGCAAGGTTATCTTTCCCTGAATAAGCTGAATCGCCGATGACCGTTTCTACTTTAATGCCATTTTGCTGACTGATCTCCAACAGTTTGGGGAGTTGGGGGCCATCGCCCTTTTCCCCTGAAGTAACTACAGCAGCAGTGATGATGCGCTCCTTTGTCATCGCCAAATGGGTCTTGTAACCAAAGAATGAACTATCAGCTGATTTATGGCCTGTTTTGGCATCCCTGTCTTTGGATAATGTATAGTGTTCCTGCGTATCTGCCACCGTCTCTTTCAACAGATTCAACTTCTCTTTTACCGACGGTATCTGGCTTAGCGTCTTGTCAGCTTCGATACACTTTTCCAATGCACTGCAATAGGCCAGTTCTTTATCCAATTCCTCTGTGCTGTTCTTTTCAGGCATTATTGCTTTCATGTCTTCATCTATCGCGTATACCGCTTTGCGCAGTAGCTTTGAACGCTCCCGTAGTACTTCCAAGGCTGAATAAGGGTTTGACCTCGACAGGGAATGGGTAGCATCAACAATGATAGACTTTGACCGGATGATCCCTTTTTCAATAGCTATTGTTACTGTTTTATTAATGAGCAGGTTTAACAGATCATTATCCTTTAACCGCAGCTTCCTGAACTTTGTTAATGAACTGGGGTCGATAACTCCTTCCTCAGGCGACATATCAAGGAAATATTTGAAGGACATATCATACTGCGAACGCTCAACAACATCCACATCCGAAACCGTATAGATCGTTTTCAACAACAGGTATTTGAACATTCGCACAGGGCTTTCAGCCTTCCTGCCGTTGGTCATGCAATATTTGCTGACCAGTTCTTCATAGATAAATGTAAAATCTATCAGGTCGTTGATCTTACGCAGAAGATTGTCTTTGGGAACGATCAGGTCATATAGCCCTGAAAACGCGCTGAACTGTATCTGTTGTTGTTGGGCAAGCATCTTAGTGTCTTTCTTTCGACACTTTAAGATACAAAAAAGGAGCAGAAAACCCTCGTCTTCTACTCCTTTTGTCCCTTAGAACTTTTTCAGTGCCCTCTAAAAAGCCGGCCTCTTCTTTTGTTCCAGTAAAATGAAATGCGACGTTATTATTTAGCGAGTTTTGCTTTCAGATTCTCATTAATTGCTTCAAGGAACTCTTCGGTGTACAGGTAGTCTGTACCGTGCTCCACCTTCGGCTTAATGGTAATCGCAAGGTCTTTTGTCATCTTGCCGCTCTCTACCGTTTCAATACAGACCTGTTCTAAAGCGTGGCAGAAGTTGATCAGCTCCTGGTTGCCATCCAGAATACCACGGAATTCCAGACCGCGCGTCCATGCAAAGATTGACGCGATAGGGTTCGTCGAAGTAGGATTTCCTTTCTGGTGTTCGCGGTAGTGACGGGTTACGGTACCGTGAGCTGCTTCAGCTTCCATGGTTTTGCCATCTGGCGTAACCAGGGTCGAAGTCATCAGACCGAGAGATCCGAAGCCCTGTGCTACCGTGTCTGACTGCACGTCGCCATCGTAGTTTTTACAAGCCCAAACGAAATTACCGTTCCACTTCAAGGCAGAAGCCACCATGTCATCAATCAGACGATGCTCATAGGTCAGCCCGTTCTGGTCGAACTCTGCTTTGAACTCCTGCTCATAAACTTCCTGGAAGATGTCTTTAAAGCGTCCGTCGTATTTCTTCAGAATGGTGTTTTTAGTAGAAAGGTATAAAGGCCATTTTTTCATCAATGCCTGGTTAAAGCAGGCCCGGGCGAAGCCTTTGATAGATTCGTCGGTATTGTACATGGCCAGAGCCACGCCATCGCCTTTGAAGTTGAACACCTCGTAGCTTTGCGTCTCGCCGCCGTCTTCAGGAGTGAAGGTGATGGTGAGCTTTCCCTTGCCTTTAGTCACGAAGTCAGTTGCCCGGTACTGGTCGCCAAAAGCATGACGGCCAATGCAGATAGGAGCGGTCCAGTTCGGAACCAGGCGAGGTACATTCTTCATCACGATCGGCTCGCGGAATACAGTCCCGTCAAGGATATTACGGATCGTCCCGTTGGGCGACTTCCACATTTGCTTCAGATTAAACTCCTTCACTCTGGCCTCATCAGGAGTGATGGTAGCACACTTGATACCAACACCATACTCTTTTATAGCGTTAGCTGCATCAATGGTAACCTGGTCGTTTGTTTCGTCCCTGTATTCAATGCCCAGATCGTAATATTTGATATCCAGATCAAGATACGGAAGGATCAGTTTGTCTTTGATAAACTTCCAGATGATGCGGGTCATTTCATCACCATCCAGCTCTACAACGGGGTTGGTTACTTTGATTTTTTGTATAGACATAGTTGAATTTGTTTTGGTATTAGTTCTGATTTCCCAAAGATATAAATTTTGTATTCACAGATATGTTTGCGCAATTTTCAATCGCATTTATTACAAACATTTAACAGCCGATAATCCTTTTAAGAGTAGATAAATCTAGATGATATGAATGACAAGAATAAATTCTATCCCGGGTTTAATGATGAAAACCTTGATAGAGATAAAAAGATGCGTGAGGACGGTGCCGATGTGGGCCAGAACGATCTTTCATATAACGAAGAGACCGACAGTTTCGAGATCGATGTGAATAGCGAAGACGGTGACTACGATCATCCCGATCCCTATAATACTGCTGCGCCTAACGGAACCGACTTCGACTCGGATTACGACGAGGCTAACCTTACCGCAGTAGACGAATACCGGCGGGTCAATGATGACGTGGAGCCCGGAGTTGAAGAATACGGGATGCACATCGACAGTGGTAAGATAGCGAAGCTTGACGATCTGGATGAGGAACTGGCGCGCACGCCTGAAGACGACCGTGACGATCTCGACGAGGAAGGTTATCCTAAAAATGATGCTGCTGATTCCGGGGATAATGAGTATCTGAAGTAAGTTGTAAGTAATAAGTACTAAGTAATAAGTGGTAAGTGATAAGCCGGCTTATCGCCTATTGGATCAGCGGTCGTGGTTCAGATTCGCAGTTGGAAAGCCCGTATTCAATGCGGGTTGTCTGATGCTAACAGCCAATAGCCAATTGCCGATAGCTATCTTGAAATAGGATAAAAACGGAAGTTTTTATCCTATTTCAAGATTAAACCTTCTGCGAAACTCTTCCAGCTGCGGGTTTTTCTCGACCATATGCTGGTACTTTTCATGTGCGGTGTAAAGTTTTCTCTTTTCGTTCTTCTCAGCATGGCGGGTTACAATATCTGTAGCGAAGTTCTTAAGCCTTACCCGCAAATAGTTAAGCAAGTCGACCTTTTCAATGCTCAAAAGATTATCCTGTATCTTATTCTCAATGGTGACTTCGATCTGATGGTTGGGTAGCAGGACCGGCGCGTTGGAAGTCATAAGCGTGAAAAGATTGATCTTTCCCGCCTGTTTTATTTCCATGGCATAAGCATTCCAGTGCGTCAGCATTTCTGACGACGTGAATGGCTCCCTGCTATCTCCCGAAATATACTTGGGCGAGTCGTCTTCCGCGACAGCAGAAGCTCCGCCGCTCAGGTCGTTCAGATTAGGAATGATAGAAGGGATTGCCTTCATCGGCTTGATCATAATCTTCGGCTTTTCGGCTTGTGCAGGCGGAACTCCGGGACTTGACTGGACCGCAGGCTTTGCTGCTTCATTTGAAGAGGCAGGAGCTTGTGTTACGGCAGGATTTGGGGCGGGTGTTGGTGCAACTGTCTGGTAAGCAGCTGCTTTAGGCGCTTCTGCTGCACCCGTATTTACTTCTGACGGCTGAGCTACAGCTGCGGAATCAGGTTTTTTTTAGTGCCTCTGCTGCTGCAGAAGCTGACATGTTCAGCGCTGATGGTATATGGCAAATCTTGATCAGGGCCAGCTCAACCTGCAGCCGCTGGTTTTTACTGTTCTTGTAGTTAAGATCGCACTGGTTGGTGATATTAAGTGCAGAAAGAAGGAAGGAGGCAGAGGCCTTTGCCGACTGCTCCAGGTATTTCTGCCGGATCCCCTCACTCACCTCTAAAAGCTTCAGAGTGGAAGGGTCTTTTCCTACCAGCAGGTTCCTGAAATGGGAAGCCAGGCCGGAGATAAAGTTATTTCCGTCGAATCCGTTCACCAGTATTTCGTCGAAGATCAGAAGCGTGTTGGCAACATCTTCATCGAGCAAGCTGTCGGTAATCCGGAAGTAGTAGTCGTAGTCAAGGATATTCAGATTGTCAATAACCGCCTTGTACGTAACATTGCGGTTTGAGAAACTGACGATCTGGTCGAACATCGAGAGGGCATCACGCAGACCTCCGTCGGCCTTCTGAGCAATCAGGTGGAGCCCATCGACATCAAAGGCGACGCTCTCTTTCTGAGCGATGGAGGCGAGGTGCCCGGCCATGTCTTCTACCCGGATCCGGTTAAAGTCAAAGATCTGACAGCGCGACAGGATGGTGGGCAGTATTTTGTGCTTCTCGGTGGTCGCCAGGATAAATATTGCGTAGGATGGAGGTTCTTCGAGGGTTTTCAGAAAAGCGTTGAACGCCGCCTGCGACAGCATGTGAACCTCGTCGATGATATAGATCTTGTATTTGCCGGCCTGTGGAGGGATCCTTACCTGCTCAATGAGACTGCGAATGTCGTCTACCGAGTTATTGGAAGCCGCATCAAGTTCGTGGATATTAAAGGAATTGCCGTTTTGAAACGAACGGCAGGAGTCGCACTCCCCGCAAGCCTCGGTGGATGGTGTCAGATTCTGGCAGTTGATGGTTTTTGCAAGGATCCTGGCGCAGGTTGTCTTCCCTACACCTCGCGGACCACAGAATAAAAAGGCCTGGGCAAGCTGATTGTTTTTTATAGCATTCTTAAGCGTGTTTGTAATATGTTGCTGACCTACAACGCTTTCGAAAGTTGCAGGCCTGTATTTTCTCGCCGACACTATAAAATTATCCATCGGCACTAAGATAGGGAGAAGCGTGGGCTTGTGCAAGAGCTCTGAATAAGTCAGGCTGTAGGTTGATGACGGCCCGGGGAATAGCGGTAGTTGAGATCTGCTCGGAAGCCGTACCCTGCTTGCTAATTAGCTACTAATGGAGTCGGCTTGGCTGGTAATTGCGAGGTGTATGGGCTGAGGTGAGGCCGTATTGTCTCCGTGTTGAGCCCGACGTGAGTCCGTGTTTCCTTGGGAAAAGTCGGACTCACGTCGGGCTCAACACGTGGTCACCACGTGGTTAGCTTGAGCCATACACCATCCAAGGATAACGAGTAGATAACTTGTTAGATGACAACTCTACCTCCAGGTACAGCCTTTATATAGCTAGTGGGGGGCTTTTATCAAATTAAGGCGCCCTTTTTCCTTTTGTTTCAGGCATTTCCCTGGCTTGTACAACATAGGAGTGCCCCGGGCGGCCTTTGGAACTCGTGTTTAGAAATACAAAGGTAAATGAAAATTGCTTGGGGAAAAAGACGATAACACCTTGGGGAAGAATATTAAAAAAACTTTTATATGAAAGGCGAAAGCCTTATATTTGCGCTCCCGTAAAAAGGGTAAATAATTGATAATTAATTTTATAAAATGCAACAGTACGAAACAGTAATCATTCTGACCCCGTTGTTATCTGATGATGCTGCAAAAGAGGTAATTGCCAAATTTCGCGGTATACTTACTGATAACGGAGCCGAGATTGTCCACGAGGACAATTGGGGTTTGAAGAAACTAGCGTATCCTATCCAGAAGAAGACTACAGGATACTATCACCTAACTGAATTCAGGGCTCCGGGTGAATTAATCAGCAAACTGGAGGTTGAATACAAGCGTGATGAGCGTGTAATGCGTTTCCTTACTATTGCACTCGACAAACATGCTGTAGCTTACAACGAGAAAAAACACAGCGGTGCTTTCCAGAAAAAAGCGAAGCCAGAAACATCAACTGAGGAGGTAGCAGGATAATGGCAAAGGAACAAATTCAATACGTAACAGCTCCTAAAGTAGAGGACAACCGTAAGAAATACTGCCGTTTCAAAAAGAACGGAATCAAGTATATCGACTATAAAGATGCTAACTTCCTTTTGAAGTTTATTAACGATCAGGGTAAAGTATTACCTCGCCGTTTAACCGGAACTTCTTTGAAGTTTCAGCGTAAAGTGGCTCAGGCTGTAAAGCGTGCCCGTCACATCGGTATATTGCCTTATGTAACTGACTCATTAAAATAAGCGGAGGTACAGCAACATGGAAATTATTTTAAAGCAGGATATTAAAAACCTTGGTGAAAAAGACGATATCGTTAGTGTAAAGCCAGGTTACGGACGTAATTATCTTATTCCAAAGGGCTTCGCTACCTTAGCAACAGAGTCGGCAAAGAAAGTTCTTGCTGAAAACCTGAAGCAGGCACAGTTCAAACAGGAAAAGATTAAGAATGATGCATTAGCAATTGCTGGCCGCTTAGAAGGTGTTAAACTGACAATCGGTGCAAAAGCTGGTGAATCAGGCAAGATCTTCGGTGCTGTCAATACCATTCAGGTAGCTGATGCATTGAAGAAAGAAGGTTTTGAAGTTGACCGTCGTCGTATCACATTCGAAACTGAGCCTAAGTTTGTTGGTGAATACGTAGCAAACTTAAATCTTCACAAAGAAGTAAAGGTTCAGGTTCCTTTTGAAGTGGTAGCTGAATAAGTTAACAGAATATTTTTAATAAAAAGGCACTCCTTTCGGGGTGCCTTTTTATTTTTGTGCCAGTCATGTCGAGGAAAAAGCGTAAGCCGTCGCGAAGTAAATCATCTATGTTTCCGAATATTCTGAAGGTTGTTAAGAGGGCAATCCTCTATTTTTTTGCTATCACTATCTTATGGGTTCTTATTTATCGATTTGTGAACCCTCCGGTCACTTGGCTGATGCTGCAGCGGGGATTTGAACGGAAGGCAAATGATAAAGCCTGGAAAATTGATAAGGAATGGCGTGACTTTGATGAATTGTCAAACAACCTCAAATGTGCAGCGATATCGGGAGAAGATGCGGGATTTATGAACCACTGGGGATTTGACGCCAACGCTATACAGAAGGCATATCTAAAGAACAAAGAGGGAAAACCGATGAGAGGAGGGAGCACCATTAGTCAGCAAACGGCTAAGAATGTCTTTCTCTGGCCGGGACGCTCCTGGATCAGGAAAGGTTTCGAGGCTTATTTCACCATCCTGATCGAGATCTTCTGGAGTAAGGAACGGATTCTTGAAGTTTACCTGAACGTGATTGAAATGGGGGATGGCATTTATGGGGCAGAAGCAGCCACCCAGGCTTACTATAACAAGCCTTCACAAAAGCTGACCAAGCGTCAGGCAGCTTTGCTTATTGCCGTTCTTCCTAATCCCCGAAAATGGAATCCCACCCATCCTACGCCCTATATCCGCTATAAGGCAGCTCTGATACGCAAGAACATGCGGATTTTGCAAAAGACCCTGAAGTTTGACTAAAGAATCAGGTCATTCAGGTCTTCGTGGTATTTTGTGGCAGCTAATTCCGTGATACGGACTGTCGCCAGCTTGTCCCTGACAAAGGGATCTTCCCGGGTCACTTGTTCAAGCTCTTCCCGTGAGACGCCTTTGGCAAGTATAATACCTCCGGAACGTGGGACTTTTCGTCCGGATGCAATGAAGCAGCCTGATTCGTAATGTTTGTCTAAATATCTGATGTGCTCGGGCAGCGCCTTCTCGATCGCTTCGATAGTGGCATTATAAGTAAGATCAATAATGAACATATTCTAGCTGACAAGAGCCTGAAAAACCACGCTATGCCAGCTGTATTTAAATGGCACCTCCCACCTGGTTTCCAGATCCTCTTTAGTTTGTACGGTGTTGTTGAAAACGGTCGTTTCGGGAGTAATTTCGCCACGCTGCAGTAGTTCTTCGAATTCCTGTCGGCTGCAGGAGATGACCTCTTCTCCTTTTTTGTAGGCCATGTTGAACCGGTCGAACAGGCTGACGTTGTACTTCTGCTCTAGCTCACGGATCACTTGTGATGACTTGTCTATGGAGCACCCGCTGGCACCTGCCACTGATTCATCGACCATCAGGATGATGAAGCGGTTGTAGCGAACCTCTGCCTTTGCCGCAAGCTTATGCTCGTGGGCATGCCAGCCGTCGGTAAACGCGTTCAGAGTCTGCTCGATCTGTGCAGTTTCTGAATTGCTGAACGGCCTGTTAGCCTGATAGATCCACACGCGTGAATTTTCTGAAATTTCCATTTTACAAACTTACTAATTTCTTAATTTGGAGTATTCGTTTTTCAACGCCTCTATGTTTTCCCTTTGTAAAAAACGCGGTACCTTTCTGTTGATCGGACCGAGTCTTGTTCTGGTCTTTATCGTCTCGCTGGGAGCGGGGAGGGTTGGGCTGGACCAGAGCCATGCCTCTTGGATTGAGCGATGTATCGGAGGTCGGTTTTACGCTGAGGAACCGGTTAAGTTAAAGAGGTGGGACCTGGCCGTGAACACGAGCGGCTTTCTCCGCTTGCGAAAGTATTACCGGAGCGGAAAGGAGGAGTACTTTTCTTTCAACCTGGGGCGCCTGCGCTCCATGGTATACCTGGGTACCGTAAAGGCAGGATACCTGGTATTCAAAACAAAGAGTGATGACATCATTGTGCAGACTTACCATGACCGTAGGGGTGATATCGACACCATGGCAACATCTCTGAGATTGCCTGTAGTGGACATGGAGCCGGAGAGGCTGGATACGCTGAACAGGTATTTGAGTGTCTTTGGGGAGTAGGAAGTCTTTATAGCGCAATAGAAATTCAGGATCACCCGTGCTTGATAGACGTGAAAGCAGCCACGATACATCTTCCTCCATTACCGCACGTGCTGATAGGTTATTTTTTATTACGTTGGCAATGTGTTCGTTAATGAAATGTGGGACCGTGTTTGTGGCTTTTTTCAAAAAATGTTTTTTAAAACGGAAAAAGCGTCTATTTTTGCAGTCCCAAACGACGGGATGGTATCATAGCTCAGTTGGTAGAGCAAAGGACTGAAAATCCTTGTGTCGCTGGTTCGATTCCAGCTGATACCACAAATGAAAAGGTCTTTTTTCTTAGAGAAAAGGCCTTTTTTATGCCGTTGAGGCGTTTTTATCTCATCTTCATGGATCAAGCGGAAAAGTTGGGAACAGGGACAAAAGTTGTGGAGAGAAGAGTAAAAGTAAGATATTAGCGTGCAGAAATTAGATAGATGCACGAGTCGTTTAAAGCCCTACTTCCCTTGATTATCCCTGAAGGGGTATCCGATTATTTCCAGTTGACAGATCATAAAAAAGACACTACCGGGATTCATATTTACCTGGAAGAGATCAACTCCATTCCGGTAGAATATAAGACCAACAAGTTACTCTCCAAAGGCTTCTTTGATGAAGTGATTCTGCAGGACTTTCCCATACGGGGACAGGAAGTGTATTTGCATGTTAAGCGACGTAGATGGTGGAATCTGGACACAGGTAAGGTCGTTCACCGAGATTGGAATGTTGTAGCAATAGGAACGCGGATCACCAGTGATTTCGCGGCTTTTTTAAAAGCAATCAGTCGATACCCAGCCACATAGTCTGCAGACGATCGCCTCCTTTTACGGGATCAAAGGCAAGAAGCTGCAGCGCTATTATCGCGATCAACTCAGTGAATACAAGAATTGGGAGCACCGTACCGATGCCCGTAAAGGCTTGATCTTCCCACAGAACATCGGTCCTTATCTCTCTATAGATGAGACCAGTCTTTCCCAGGGTGAGCTCTATACGGTGGTCACCAATAAAGAAGCTAGAGGCAAAAAGGGCACTCTGGTTGCTATTATGGAAGGTACCCGTTCGGAGAACATCATTCCACTGCTTCAAAAGATCCCCCAAAGACTTCGCAATAAGGTCAGAGAGATCGCCTTGGATCTGGCTGGTAACATGAGTTTGATCGCTAAAAAGTGCTTTCCTTTGGCCTCGCAGGTCATTGATCGCTTTCATGTGCAGCAGTTAGCCACAGAAGCGCTACAGGAAATACGGATCAAATACCGCTGGGAAGCCATTGATGCAGAGAATCAGGCTCTGGAAGAAGCCAAAGCAACTAAAACAAACTATTCACCTGAAATACTATCCAATGGCGATACCTTGAAGCAGTTACTGGCCAGAAGCCGCTATCTGCTCTACAAGGACCAACAAAACTGGAGTGCTGAACAGGCAGAGCGGGCTTCCTTGCTCTTTGAACGATATCCTTCCCTGGAAAAAGCTTATCAGCTAACCCGGGGCTTATCCTGGATATTCAGCAACACCAAAGATAAGCTCTACGCCTTTGCAAGACTGGCCCGGTGGAACGAGAAGGTGGAGCAATCCGGCTTTAAATCTTTTAATACCATTGCCAGAACCATCAATCTCCACCACAACAATATCTTGAACTACTTTGATAACCGAAGTACAAACGCTTCAGCCGAATCTTTCAATGCCAAAATTAAGGCTTTCAGAGCTCAGTACCGAGGGGTAGGAAATGTTAATTTTTTCCTCTTCAGACTCATGAAATTATTTGCTTAGTCCACAGATTTTGGTCCAGATCCAAAAGTTGGGGGGCAGTTTGAAGTTTCTTAATTTTGGCGGTAAAAGAGCGCATTGGAAAAAGAGTTACTATCGATACTGTTACCCTCTGGTTCACTGGAAATGTTTGAAGTAGATAAAGTGGAGCCGCGATCAAAAACAAAGATATCAGTGCTGCTGCCTGATTTTGAGAGATGAGCGCGGACCATTTCTTTCTCATCGTCATTTTGAGTGTGCCCAATTGCCGCCTCTAGTATTAAATGAGTACATACATCATAGGCGATGGATATTCTTGCGCCGGCGGATATTGCCTGTTTTTGATTCGAGAACGTGCAAAATTCCTTAGTCAACCCAGGCTCGTTAGGTAAAATTAAAAAGCTTCCGTCAATACCATCACCCGCTTGCCATTCCACAGCTTTTTCTCTGAAGCATGTTTATTGAAATACTCTAGCTGCTTTTCACGCAAATGGATAGAAGCATTAGGACTTAATTTCTGACGGGCTTGGGTAAATGCACTTTTAGAGTAAGTATCTAGGCCGGGTTGGTTAAGAGAAAGTGATTTGAAGAATCGATCTAATTCTGTCTTTACAGAACTCCTATTGAAGCCAAGAATGTTAACAACAAGATCCTTAACGGAAAACTTCCGTCGCCGTACAAAATGAGACGATTTAAGCCCTAATTGTAAAATCAAAATCCTTAACTTAACGACATTGAACTCGCACCAACAAGGGGTGTATTAACACGAGGTAGATAAAATAGCAATAACGGCATTTATTTGCAAAGGTTATTGGTCAACGAAAGTCCTGCTTTTGTCGATATCCCCGTCAGGACACGCATGAATTTTTATATTTGGTGGAAATTCGAAACCCTCTCTATGAAAGAGCATATCCTCAAGCATACTGGCTTTTGGCTGATTGGTATTGTATTCCTAACCTGGATTTATGGTACTGCTTTCGATAATTTTCACCTGGCCTTTGTGGTTGTCCTGATGCTTATCCCGGTACATATGCTGTATTTTTATACGCTAACTTATTGGGTAGTTCCCCGTTACTTTCTCGGGCAGCAGTATATCCATGCCTTTTTTGCATGTCTGCTAAGCGCTTTTCTTGCGGCTGTTATTTATCGTCTTGATGAGATATTGATTTCAGACCCTTACATCTACGTGGTTCTGAGTGCATCAGAGAAGAACTTTACGTGGTCTAAACTTGAAGGAAGCTTTTCTCAGCAGCTTTTAAACCCCCACGACTTTGTTAATGCGGTGGAGAGAAGCAATGTGATTGTCTGGCTCGGGTTGTCATTGAAGTTCATCAAAATGTGGTTTGAAAGAAGGCAGGCAGCTTTGCAGGCGGAGCTTCATTTTCTTAAGGGGCAGATCCATCCACATTTTCTTTTCAATACCTTAAATAATCTTTACGCCTTGTCGCTTCAACAGTCAAAGCAAGTCCCCGAAATTGTACTAGGTCTGTCTAATATTTTGAGATATATCCTTTACGAGGGCAATTCAGAAGAGGTGTCGCTAAAGCGGGATCTCGAGATCCTTGAGAGCTATATCGCTTTGGAAAAGATCAGGTATGAGGAACGGCTGGACCTAAATATTAATATTATTGGAAATGTGGATGAGCAAAAGATCGTTCCTTTGCTGATGTTGCCCTTGGTAGAGAATGCTTTCAAGCATGGTGTTAGTGAGACTGTCAATGATCCCTGGATAAATTTGGAGTTCCTTGTGGAGGGCAATAATATATCTTTTAAGGTTAGCAACAGTAAGCCGGCTTTGAAGGGTAGTTTAACAAGAAAGGATTTTGAAAAAGTGGGTTTAAGTAACGTGAGGAAAAGGCTTGCGCTATTGTATCCCGGCAGATATTCTTTAAATATTTTAGATGAGGAAGTGGTGTATATTGCGGTACTTAAAGTTGAAATTGGTAATCCCTCCAAAATCGTTTAATCTATGTCTGTCAAGTGTTTAATTGTAGATGACGAACCTCACGCTATTGAAGTTATTGAACGATACCTGATTGATTTTCCAGAAGTGCTGATTGCGGGTACCTGTCATAATGCACTAAGAGCTGAGGAGATTATTAAATCCGGAGATATCGATTTTGCTTTTATGGACATTAAGATGCCGGGACTTCTGGGCACGGAGTTTATCAAAGGGCTTTCCAATCCACCAAAGGTGATTTTCACAACCGCTTTTCAGGAGTATGCATTGGATGGGTTTGATCTGGGAGCAGTCGACTATCTCTTAAAGCCGATCCCTTACGATCGTTTTGTTAAAGCAATGAATAGGGTTCGGGGTGTCTTAGGTTTGAGTTCTGATCTTCCGGCAAATAATGAACCTGTCCCTGGTTCGCCCCTAAACCGGGAGCAGTTTTTGCACTTGCGCGTGAAGCGTGAAAATTTGAAAGTGAAGACTTCAGATATATTATGGATCGAGAGTGTGAAAGACTATATCAAAGTGGTGTTGAAGGATCGGGAGCTGGTATCAAAATATAAGATCAGCCTGGTTGAGAAACTGCTGCCCACACTGGAATTTGTTCGGATACACCGCTCGTTTATCGTATCCCTTCGTAAGATCGAATCCTTCCACCCCAGTTACGTAAAGGTTATGGGAAAAGAACTTCCCATAGGACGTAATTACAAGCAGGATTGCTATAAGCGTTTCCTCAAAGCTTGATATCAGCTTGCTGTAAGCATCAACGTTTATCCTCTAAATAGTGCTTTCTATCTACAAAAAGATACGCCTGTCGACTGAACTTGCCTGAACGCGGTACGTATCTAAATTCGTGTTCCTAAATAAAATTAGATCAAGTGAACATGGCCAACATCTATCTGCCTCAAGCCTCACTGGCACCCTATATTGACCATTATATGATGGTTGATATTGACTGGAACGCCGGAACTTTAATGTCTCATATCTGGCGGCTTATTCCTTTCGGACAGATTTCCATACTCTTTCTTTATGGCGACCTACATCACTACAGCTTGCAAAATGCGGAGGAGGATATGAAGACAACACCTCGCTCTTTTGTAGTTGGGCAACTACGCAGCCCGATTTGGTTGAAGTTTCAGGGACATACCCGCCTTACGAAGGTGCAATTCAAACCTGCTGGCATTCAGCGAATTTTGGCTTATCAAATGGATGAACTTACTGACCTTCCTTGTATTGCCCTGGAAGATATCTGGGGCAAGCAGGCCAATGAGGTGCCCGAAAGCTTGCATGAGGCTGAAGATGATTTAGTCCGGGTGAAGATCCTGGATCAGTTCTTTACGGGTAAGCTTTTGCCAGAATCGCCCCAGGTGGCTTATGTGGAGCATACCTTGTCTCAGCTTTATCAGAGTAAAGGAAATTACCGGCTGTCAGACCTGGAGCAGCAGCTTGGTATTACGGGACGACAACTCGAACGTATTTTCAGGGCCAAGGTGGGTTTATCACCTAAAGAGATTGGACGCTTCATTCGTCTCAATGCCGCTTTTTCCCGGCTTAACAAGGATCCTGATCTTTCGCTATCCAACCTTGCTTATGAACTTGGTTATTTTGACCCGGCTCATTTCTCCAAAGATTTTACCAGTCTGACAGGACTTAGTCCTTCGCGTTTGAAAAAAAGTTGGCTGCTGAATTCTATGTTACTCATGGTAAATGCTTCGCAAATCTCTAGCTCTTGTTTTGATGGGAGCGAACCCGGGGCATGTCGGTTTTTTACAAATGATTGTCTCCCCAATGGCCCAACTTTGCAGGAAAGATATTGGAGAATATGAAAAATAACAATGAGATCGCTTTAGAAGCGAGCAGTACCTACAGAGTTTACCAGGGTGGCTATTTTAAAACACTGATCTCGCCTGATGATACTGCCGGAGAATTGGTTGTAATGGAAATGGTGTTGCCACGTGGTGCCGAGCCGCCCTTACATCTGCATGCATTTGAAGATGAAACATTTTATCTGTTGGAAGGAGAAATGTCTTTCACCATTAATGGAGAGGAAAGAAGCGCAAAGCAAGGTGAGGCTGTATTTGCACCAAAAAGGATTCCTCATACCTTCAAGATTTTAACCGGGCAAGCGAAATTTATCACTGTGATCACTCCGGGTGCCCTTTGGAATTACTTTATCGAATTCAGTACTCCCGCCACAGGAGAACTTCAGGTAGTCCCACCCATGGAGCATCCACCTCAGGAACTTATTGCCAAAATAACATCCCGTATGTCTTCTGCCTACCACATCACTTTTTTATAATTCACAAAATCATTCTTATGAAACTGAGCTATTTATCTGCGCCTATACTGGCGCTTACCCTACTTGCGTCTTGCCAGAAAGACGAAAATAAAACCACCATTTACTCAGTGAAGGAGGACGCCTCGAAAGTTGAATGGAAAGGAAGTGCTACTGATCATTTTCATGTCGGATCATTCGATGTAAAGGGTGATCTGAAGACGGATGAGAAAGGGGTGCTTCGCGCTGGTGACTTTCGCATTCCTATCGCAAGCATTAAGAACTATGACCTTCCCGAGGGGCAGCGGGAACAATTGCTCGACCATTTGAAGAGTCCTGATTTCTTTAACCTCGCCCTGCATCCTGATGCCAGCTTTCATATTACCTCGGTAAAACCCTACCAAGGTGGTACAGCTTCGGCTGTTGAGGGTGCTAATTATGAAGTGACCGGAGATTTTTCAATGATCGGCCAGACCCATCAAATCAGTTTTCCTGCAAAGATCACTAACGACGAGGCGGGACTTCATACGCGTGCATTTTTAAAAATTAACCGTTTGACCTGGGGAATGACCAGTTATAATGATCCGGTACAAGCGCTTTATATACTACCTCAGGTTGAGCTAACACTTAATATTAACGCGGTTAAAAATTAATAGCGAAATATGAGGCAAACAAATCAATAGCTTTCCAGGCAATGGGAAGGTTTCATTGACCGCAGCAGAACAAGAACTGGTTCAACTAAAAAGGAACTGCGTGAAACGCAGATGGAGCGCGCCATCTTGAAAAAGGCTGAGAGCATTTTCTCCAGGAGCGATGGCAAATATTCGAGTTCATAAAGAATCACAGCAGGATGTATCCCATTGAGAAAATGTGTTCCGTGTTTAAAATAAGTAGAGCGGGATATTATGCATGGCTAAGGAGGACTCCGTCAGCCAGATTGAAAGAGCACCAGATAATCGAACAGCAGATCGTGGAGCTGAGAGCTTCTTCAAAACCCTCAATCCGAGCCTGCTCTCGTCGCTGTAAGCTTCCCCGGTTTCGAAGAAGCTTACATTTCCATATAGTCAAATAGTTAACACGGTTGAAATTCTGCAAGATTGACCTCTGATTTTCGGGATGTGGTGCTCAAAGCTTCCGCACTCTCCGACAACAGAATGGATTACTTTTAATTCGAAAATTTATCCTTATTCTCTATAGCAAAGTCATGAAAGGAACGAGGCTGGTGATTAGTCAGTCGGAAAACCTCTTCGCCAAGGTCATGGTCATGATTCTTTGCCACCACTTCTGCATAATGTTCAATGAGGCCATTTGCCAGCCATCTGGATGCTCCGGTGGCTCTTAAGAGAATGCGAAACGCGAATGAAGGTAAATTAACATAACGTATCGTTTTGCCTATGGCATCTGATAGTTGTGACGCGATATCATTCATTCCCAACGCCTCGGGACCGTTGAGATAGTAGGTGGCTCTTTTGTGGTTCTCTTGTGTTAATACATGATAAGCAACCCTGCCTATATCCTGCGCATCTATGTAACCGACTAACCCCTTGCCGCCTACCTGTGGTAAAAAACCTTTTGAGATAGGCTTGGTCATGGTCAGAAAGTTTTGCATGAAAGCGGTAGGTTTGAGTATTGTCCAGGCTATTCCAGAGGCACGAAGGTGGTGGTCAATATGAGCGTGAGCCTTTGCCCATGGGACTGATGACCTCAAATTGGCGTCAGAGGCAGAAACTCTAACGATGTATGCTATCTGTTCTTGTTTTGCCACATCAATAGCCTTCGTTTCGCATTCAAGTTGGTTCTCGTTGGGCGGACTGACCAAAAATAAGGTATTACAGCCTTTGATAGCCGACCTCAAGCTTTCTGGATCTTCAAAGTTACCCAGCACTGCGTCTATACCTTGCTTGCGGAATTTTTCTAATTGATCCTCTTTTCGGCACATCGCACGAAAAGCTTTCTTGTTCTCAGCCAATAGCTGACATAGCTTTTGTCCAATTACACTTGTAGCTCCTGTTACTAAGATCATAATTTGTTTTTTTAGGTATGTTTTTTTAAAGCGTTTTACATAAGTATATATGCGCTGATGGCTACGAATCATCAAGGGCGCTCTTGTTTTTAAAATGACCGACGGTCACCTTTTGGATAAAAAAAGTCAGGTCTTCAGTCCTCCTATTACGATTTCAGAGTACAGCTCGAGCAGGTCTTTTCTTTCGAGCTTCACGATCTCTTCTATGAACACCCTCTTTGCTTCTATGAAATTCATCAAACCCATACAACTTCCCCATATTACATAGGTACAATACGAAGGGTCCAGATCTTTTTTAATCAGGCCCGCCGACTGGCATCGTTCCAGGTATCCGGTGAAATAATTTTTCATTTCCGAGCTTATACTTAGGTAGCTCTGGATGTTGCTTTTGAAGTCGGGTCTTTCCATATAAATAAATAGCTCAAAATATTTTGGATATTTTAAGTAGTATCTATAAAACGCCATTATTAACCCCTTTAAAGCATCCAATGGATCATTTTCTTTTTCCACTGCTGCTTTAAAATAGTCGAGCAATACGCTGAGTGCTTTGGCACTCACCTCCGCAAGTAAATCATCCTTACTTTTGTAATATTTATAGATAGTCCCCTTGGCAACACCCAGGTGGGCAACTATCTTATCAATTGTAAGATATTGAGCACCGACATCCCTCAATACATAATCTGCTGAATTGAGAATTTGCTGTTCCCTTTGCGATCTCGGTAGATGTTTAGTTCGTGTTCCCATAAAGTGACTGTCAGTCATTTTATGACAGATGATAGCTCGGTTTTGTTTTAAGTTTGATGAGAAAAGGTCGATGAACGGCTTTACAAAGTATAGCCAGTCCGGTGATGCTTCTGTATTTTGTATTCAATAAAACATGGGGATCCAGCCCTAAAAAGCCAGTTCATAGATGAATTGTTATATTTGAGTATGGAATCCGCTGAAAAAAGGGACTGGAATTGGAGGAGGGCACTGAAAAAGCAGCTCAATAATGCTGTATTAAAAAAGCGATCAAGAGAAAGGCAACTTTTACTTGGTCGCTTTTCTTTTTGTCCACTATTTGGTTGGGTGGTTTTTTATAGCCGATACAGGCGTATACAGAACAGATTGGGCAATCGGGCGTGATTTTTCCGGGAACTTAGTTGATCAGTTTGATGATCCTTTTCAGATTTACAGTAAAGATGGCCAGTGCGCCCTGCATCTGCATATTTTCGATGCCATAGGCTATCGCCCGGCCATAGCCATGAACGTTTTTTAGTTCACTGTTCTTGGCTTCGACCTTATACCGGTGTTTGATCTTCTGCTTATACTCGTCTGTTTCCTGAAATGCCATCTGCTGCAGGTGCGTGTCTGATTTTATACTAACCGAGTAGGTTTTGAACTTTGCTCCGGGCCTATAGCAATTCTCTCTCAATGGGCAAACCTTACACTTTTCAACATCAAAGTAATAGGTGTCCACCTGGTTTTCTCCAATATTTTTTTCCCGCAACGTGCCTTTCGGAAGGCCAGATGTCCCGCCGGGCAGACGAACATATCAGCGTCCTTATTGTAATCGAACTTATCTTCTTCTTTTCTGACCCCCTGGGTGATGGCAGGGTTCAGTTTGGCCACCGTTTTGATGCCTTGTCCATTCATTAAGGCAAGGTTATCTTTCCCTGAATAAGCTGAATCGCCGATGACCGTTTCTACTTTAATGCCATTTTGCTGACTGATCTCCAACAGTTTGGGGAGTTGGGGGCCATCGCCCTTTTCCCCTGAAGTAACTACAGCAGCAGTGATGATGCGCTCCTCTGTCATCGCCAAATGGGTCTTGTAACCAAAGAATGAACTATCAGCTGATTTATGGCCTGTTTTGGCATCCCTGTCTTTGGATAATGTATAGTGTTCCTGCGTATCTGCCACCGTCTCTTTCAACAGATTCAACTTCTCTTTTACCGACGGTATCTGGCTTAGCGTCTTGTCAGCTTCGATACACTTTTCCAATGCACTGCAATAGGCCAGTTCTTTATCCAATTCCTCTGTGCTGTTCTTTTCAGGCATTATTGCTTTCATGTCTTCATCTATCGCGTATACCGCTTTGCGCAGTAGCTTTGAACGCTCCCGTAGTACTTCCAAGGCTGAATAAGGGTTTGACCTCGACAGGGAATGGGTAGCATCAACAATGATAGACTTTGACCGGATGATCCCTTTTTCAATAGCTATTGTTACTGTTTTATTAATGAGCAGGTTTAACAGATCATTATCCTTTAACCGCAGCTTCCTGAACTTTGTTAATGAACTGGGGTCGATAACTCCTTCCTCAGGCGACATATCAAGGAAATATTTGAAGGACATATCATACTGCGAACGCTCAACAACATCCACATCCGAAACCGTATAGATCGTTTTCAACAACAGGTATTTGAACATTCGCACAGGGCTTTCAGCCTTCCTGCCGTTGGTCATGCAATATTTGCTGACCAGTTCTTCATAGATAAATGTAAAATCTATCAGGTCGTTGATCTTACGCAGAAGATTGTCTTTGGGAACGATCAGGTCATATAGCCCTGAAAACGCGCTGAACTGTATCTGTTGTTGTTGGGCAAGCATCTTAGTGTCTTTCTTTCGACACTTTAAGATACAAAAAAGGAGCAGAAAACCCTCGTCTTCTACTCCTTTTGTCCCTTAGAACTTTTTCAGTGCCTTCGAATTGGAGAGACTGATCTTTTTCAGTGATGCCATTGTTGCTATCGCCATTACGTTGCTGGCCTTAGCTCTCAAGATCGATGCTGCATCTGAACGTCATATTACTTTTGCAGATCTATTGCGTCCCTGGAAGACTTACCTTGCTTTTATTCTTTCCTTTGTTAACATCGCGGGCTTCTGGCAAAGACATCATACCATCTTTTGTTACATCCGGAAAATTGATCAAAGGATGTTAGTGCTGAACCTCGGCTGGCTGTTTTTTATCGTCGTTCTGCCTTTTACAACATCTATTCTCAGTTTGCATTTTTCAGATACGCCGGCTATTTTTCTTTATGCCAGCAATGTTTTTATGCTGTCACTTATGCAAAAACTGATATGGGGCTATGGCGCTGATGAGCTGACAGATGCGCTCGATACGGAAAGGGCGAAGCATATCGATTTGATGTTTAGCCTGGACATGCTGAACGGTATAGTTGCGATTATTGTTTCCTTTTTCTATCCAACAGCCGCCTTTATTCTTTTATTCTTTAAGATTCCGCTATTTGTTGTCGCCTCCCTTTATTTTGCTGCGGAACGAAGGAAGAAGTATATCAAATAACAAAAATAGTCACCTTAGTAGAAGGATGTGAATTGTTACTTATGCGCCACATCATTATTCGCCTAATGCATTAGCCTGCCACTGGAAGATTGGTATAAGGTCTAAAATAGCTATTACTAGCTATTTATCAGTCTTGTGTAGTTGCTTAAATTGTCATTGAGTCATCTTCCCGCTATGGGAGGACTGAGTCCTTGTTAAAAAAGATTAATGCTTCGGAGATAGTTTAACTCATGGAAGGTAAGACCAATTATGAACGCTACCGGTGGACATCGTTTTGGCTGGGCTTAGGAATCGTGATAGGTGTTATAATCGTTATTTGCTCTTCGGCCTATGAAAGGTTCGACTGGGCTATTGCGCTCTTATGGTCTTTTGGTTATCTCGCGTTAGGGGGATTACTGGGCTTTATTTTCAGTGTTCCTAAGATAATTTCAGGAACTCCAGGCATGACACCCCCTTTTTCCGAATCTGTCAATTTATTAGCGCAGAAAAGGAGAGTGGAAGAGAATACGAACCTGACCCAGATTTCTGACTGGCTAACCAAAGTTTTGATCGGCGCCGGTTTGGTTGAGCTTAGAGCGATTCCTGATTTCGTTTGGAACGTGGCGGGAAAAATGGCGGGAGGACTTAATTTGACGTCTTCTCAAGTTGAGCAAATTCATGACACGGCCAGGGTTTTCTCCGCAAGCATTATCTTATACTTCGTCACCTGGGGATTTATCTCGGGCTATCTTGTTATGAAATTGGTTTTAACTGACCAGTTTTTAAACAGCAATGCTAATCCTGATCAATAAGGTTATACCTAAAATAATGAGCTATGCAATACACAGTTAAGCCGGGAGACACTTTAAGTAAAATTGCTAACCGGCTGAAAGTTCCGGTCGCCAGCTTGATTAAACTTAATTCTCAACTTGCCAATCCGGACCTTCTTATGGTTGGGCAGGTTATTTATGTTCCGAATATGGAAGACGTGCCTGCAGGGGCAAATTTCGATACCCCTGTAAAGGTTGAGCAACTCGTTTTGAGGGCCAGATCGGTGGTTAATTGCAATATCCGCTATAAGCTGGGCAGCGGGGGAACGCACCCTGAAGAGAGCAGTCCTTCAAGGGACAGCCTCTGCGACTGCAGCGGATTTGTTTGCTGGGTATTGGGATTGTCGCGTCAAACTAACATTCCTTTTTATAAGCATTTCGGAGGCTGGATATTTACTGACTCTATAGAAGCCGATATTAACAGTGCTTCGGGGATTTTTGAGCGACTGAGCCGTCCCGAGCCTGGTTGTATTGTCGTATATGGAGCCGGATCTAAAATTGGACACGTTGGCGTTGTTCCGAAGTGTCAGGAGATTCCATGAAAAAAGTCATTCACTGTAGTGCAGGGAATGACCGGGCTTTAAAGCCGCAATTCAGGAGACTGCACCTACTGTGTTTAACCGGGCTGATAGCGCATGGGGGAAATTTGTAGGGTAGTAGTTAGTCTATGCTGATTCTTTAGCCCTTATTTTTCGTCGTCTACAATTAATCCTCTTTTTTCCATGTCTGTTATAATTATATCTATGAACATGTTAGCGATAGTTCCCTTGCTGGCTGTTTTTCCCAACCATAGATAGGCATTAAGAAATGGAGCCCGGACAACGTTGTCGAATAACTTCCTGAAAAAGGACTTTTTCCTGAGTTTTGGCAGGATCATGCTTTTCCATTTTTGCTGCATCTCTTTGTCGTCCATTTTTTGCTCTGCGACGTTCTGGATGTTGTCTAAGATGCATTTGATGCGACGTTCAATGGCGGGTTTGAGGCCTAACAGATACGAAAGCGTGATGTGCGGATACCCATAGGACATCTCTTCAGATGGCCTCACGACGCTATAGCCGTTCGTTTCGTCGCCATTAATCCGTATATCGGGAATGACTGGCAGGTAGTTGATGCCCTTGTTTGAGACTGTATACTTTGATCGCTCCACATTTCTATAACCGAACTCAAGTATTGGGTTTTTTGCGTCTTCGGGGACGTTAAGGTGTCTTTGCAAAAATTGTTGACAGTTGCGACGGCCAAGGAAGAAGTCGTGTTTCCTGAATTCTTTAGAAAGGAAGCCTCCGAAGCCGCCCAGGGAACCACACGCAATCGTGTACTTTTCTCGTTCCCCATTTTCCTTGTGCCTTACTGGCATAATCAGATAACGCGTGTAGTCGTCGCTCAGATATGCACGTTTTATCTGCTCGTCTTTCAAGGTTAGCTGTCCCAGCATGGCCGATAGAATAGAGGGTACAACATGCCTCCAGGCTTTTTTTGGGGTAAAAACCGTCGCTTCTTCCTCGTCGTCATTAGGGAAAGGGTCTATCATTAAGACCATCGAGTCAAATTCCGAAGCGCTGGTTTTTAAATCTGCCGTATCAATATTTCGTCTGTCGTTGAGTAATTGCTGGGTCATGTCATATGGCTCGTTGTTAATGACACCGCCATCAACGTTTAGAGATAAAAACTCGTCTCCGGGGGGCAGAAAATCATATGTTACCTTTTGGGGCTGGTTCAGTTTCCCTGACAGCATCAAGTTCAAATACTTATTGGCCCGTATATCTGCGTTGCGGCGCGTCAGGTCACGGCTTTCCAGGCCGACCGGGAAGGCCCCTGTCGCTAATGCCGCCTGCTTCAGTATGTGTGTATTCAGACCGCTTGGCGAATTGAAATTGACGGGTATGCGTCCGTCGTTATTGTTCCGGTCACCAAGTCTGAAGAAAGCATAATCGCGATGCATTTTCATCCGGTGTTCCCGGGGTCCCATACTTGTCTCAAATTGTACACGGTACGAGAAGCCGCGTAAGTTCGTGATAGTGGTAAAAATATCGGCATCGTCCGCTATATACGGGCGATGATAAGGGGCTTCTACCCGTTTATCGAGTATCATGCCGGCGATATCGTTAATGAAGGAGGAATTAAATCCCGCCCTCACTTCCTTGTGTTTGTTAAATTCCAAATCGCTCTCGATGTCATCCGTACTCAGCAGGCAGGCCATCATATCTTTGCCGTCCTCCTCTTTTAAATTTACCCAGCCGTTATAAAGAGGATTTTGATTGGATTTCTCTTCACTATTGTCCATGTTGCTTGTAACAGGAGCGAAGGGGGATTGTATAGCCGCGGCGGTAATGGCAGCAGTCATTCCTCCTGCCGATGCGCCGCCTATTACCTCCACTTTGAAATGATGCTCCGGTACCCCCTCAGTTTACCTTCTTTTTGAAGACTCTTGGCTCTTTCCCAGTTTTCGAGTGCCTCCAGCAGATAGTCCATAACGCCGGCTGTGTACGCTCCGGCGGATACGGCACCAGCCATGCATAAGCCCGCATGGAAAGTGTGGTTTGTTGTCTCTTCGCTCATGTTGCAATGCTTTGGGAAAGCAATTTGATGAAATATGGCCTTCTTTAAAATAGCTATAACTAGTTATTTATCAATGCGGTGTTCTTAAATTAAGGCAAAGCATACTGCAAACCGGATAAGTTGAGACAAAGAGTTGACCTCTAATTTATGGATGATATTTTTGCGGTGAGCATTAACCGTGTGAATAGATATAAATAGCTTTTCCGCAATCTCCGCACTGCTTCGTCCTTCGACAATTTCGCAGATAATCTCTTTTTCTCTTGCGCTTAGAAGTGAGAAACGTCGCAGGTTTTTCCGAATGAACAGATCGTCTTCTACAAGTTTGTCTAATTTTCTTCCCGCATAACTCAGCATGTTTGCCTGAACCGCAATATGGATCATCTTGTACGGGTTGTCAGAGATAGCGGTAGGATAGAGTCTAGATGTCGTAAAGTACCAGGTGTAATCGTGATGACTGTCCGGACGAACCCGCTGGTAGAATGAATGCATCTTTGTCGAGTCGTCCTCTTTGACGAATTGAATCAGTTCGCGTTTTAATATCCTGATCTCATCCGAGGGGAAGAATTCAGTAAAATAATCACTGCCCATCTGAGATAGATCTTCACTGCTGCGCCTTAGAAAATCGCAGCCATATTTGTTCATGTAGGTATTCACCATTATGCTCAGGTCTTGCACCATTACACTACCGGGCAGACAATCCCCAACATCCTCAATACGCAGGAGGTTTTTAGAAAGATCTTTCCCAATCATAAAGAGCTTCGTCCGGTGGGCTTCTTGTAATTCAGCCTGGGTGTGCGCTTTCATAGACAGACAGTTTAATTATGGCAGGTTTGTAGTTGCTGATAGTTTAAATTTAGCTGTAAAATCGTTAATGTCAATGGGTTATATCTTGGTTTGGTGCTTTTTTTAAAAAGGGAGTCACCGCCTTACGGGGCAGTGCAGCATGGTTAGAAAAAGCGTTTAAGGGGAGATAAATAGCTAGCACTAGCTATTTTTTTACAATTGGGGCATAATAAATTTGAGTTTCCTTTTGCCCACTAACGAACCTACTTATGACGAAAGACCAAATTGCCAGCTTGTTAGCCGGTTTAACCGGAAACCTCCGGGTTAGCACTGAAGAGGACGCTGCACAGATGCTACATCTGCAACAGACCCTGGCCGGAGTCTTACTCCATCAGGATATCAACCCGGATGAAAGACGACGATTTAGCTTTGCCGGCGCTCCTTTATGGAGTACAGATATCGTTGAAAAAGTCCGCAGCCCTGTGTTTGACGTCGCGAAGAGCAGGGGAGAGCCTGGCGAGTCGGAGCAGATGCATGTTGTTTTTCGGGATAGTCCGGTACGTTCCAGTCAGATCAAAGGAAGTATTACCAGGGAAACGGCTGGTACGCGTGTGAGTAAAACACTGGGTCCATTTAAGGATTTGACCGGCAGGGATATCTTCGTTGATTTCATAAAGGTTCAAAAGTTGTTATCCCTGTATGTGCAGGGTAACGCAATGCCTGTTATCTTATTCAAATCGTCCGTTCTGATACAAAAACTTAAGCCTCAGCAGTCAGGTGGCGCCACGGCTAAAAAGTATACTGTAGATCCGAACACAGTGTGGATCAGTGCAAAGCTGTTTGATAGCGCAGCTGCGCAAACGCTTTATTTTCCCCTGCGTGTAAAATCAGGGGAGATAAGCGTAAGCTCCACGCCTGTTGCTGACGGGAATAAACTTACCGTTAGTTCTCAAACCACGGTTTCTGTCCATCTTGTATTAGATCAGAAAGCAGCAGAGACTACTGCTGATGCTGATCCCGTTTACGGGCTCGATGCTGTGGTTGCGGAACAGGTACTGCCTCAGATTTTCAAGTTTCAATTTACCGGAGACAAAAAAAGATTGAGGAGATCTCTGCTTTGAGCTGTAAACTTTACGGACAGGAATATCATTTCACGTTTCAGAATGATCAATCGTCGGTATACAACGGTATTCTTAATAGAATTTGCATTCCCATTAAGTGTTCGGAGCAAAATTTTAATATAAAGGAGGTTAAGTCGGGGCTCATAAAGCCGGATGGAACAGCAAAAATAAGCTCGAACTGGTGGACTATTCCGACTGCGTCAATAGATTTGGCAAAGCCGCTGGAAGCAGATGGGAACGGTGGTTTTCTTATTGCTTGTGCCCGTGGCCTGCAGGTATCGGTAATCGGTATGGAGCGGTCCCTTTCATTATCTGCGCCCTTTTTTATTGTTGAACCTGGCAGAATCGGTATCACCGAACTTGAAAGCAATGGAGGAGGCTATCAACACATACTGACTGCCTGGAAAGACGAAATTAATCCCTATGGCAGTAGTATTGCTATCAACCTTTTAAGTAAGAGCTGGTTTATTTATAACTCGCTGTCTTCGGGAGTGGAGGGTCTTAGCTTGTTTGTAGATGCCGACTTTCAGATCGACAGGCCAGTAAAAGCTGATGGCAACACAGTGTCCCTGCGTTCAAAGAATAGTGTTTTGGTCTTGTATGCCACAAAACAGGCCAGGAGCATTGTGTTATACGACGACAATATCATCTGGGATAGCTCGTTACCGGGGGCAAAGATCCCCACAGTGAAACCAATGGCACTGGCCATGCATAATGCTTTATTCACTGTAACACCGGCTAACGGAGTGGCACTCATAGGGGAGTACGACAAGGATCTACGGCACATTTTTTTGGGCAACCTCTATGTTACATTCGGGCTTTTTAATTATCTGCCCACGCTTCCTGATCCGTATGCCGCGAATCTTAGCGCCCTGAAAACCCGTCTGAGCAGTTCGGCTGCAGGACGCAGCATAGTGTGGGTCTGGCTGGCCTGCCATATCGCATGGAGTAAATCCGAAAAGGAGCACGATAGCGTTGGCGTGTCTTTCTTCTTTGCACCCCTTTCTCAGCCGTTTAATGTGATAAGGGAAGAGAATGAGACAATGGAGACAACAGAGGGTGCTGGGGGTAAGCAGGAATTTGGTGAAGCGATTAAGCAGCAATCGGATGGGTTCTACAGGCAGTTTTACAATATGCCTCTGCCCGCGAAGACTGATGACGTGATGTTTGCTATGTCTCTGCAAAACCGGCAGACAGTGGTTGAGGACAGGCTTGCATTTGAAACGTTTTCATTACTCGACGTAAGCAGCAAGGCCAACCAGATGGGAGTGGCCTTTACCGGAACTGAGCAGAACAAGGCGTTGCTGCGTACCATGGGCGTCAGCCTAGCCGAAGATCAGCAAAGCGGCAGCGCATTTCCGATTCAGGTAAGTGGACTAGACATTGTCACGCCTGGCTATAATGCCCGCGCTTTCACAGTGCCGCAGATAGCATGGGAGCCGGTCTTTAACCTCACTCCCCCAGGAGTGTCCCTTGATCCTCCCCAAGGCTGGAATTATTTCCCGAACGACGGATTTGCTACGCGAATCGGTAATACTTCTAATCTCCCTGTTTCTCTTTCTCCCATACCGATGGCGAAGTATCTGGAGCAGATGTATCGTGACAAAAAGGACGGGAAGACCTACGCTGTGTTTAACCTGCCTTTTGGCATGCTGGCGATGACTGTTCTGGATAGCGGGTCGGGCCAGAGTAAAAAGCCTAAAATAAGGAACGTGAAGCCTTTGTTCGATCAATATATCCATGGGGGTATTCAGCTCGAACTCACTGCCGGAGCGTCGTTCAAAGAGGAGGATAACCTTTTTCAGGGGCTTACAATCCAACTGGTAAATGTGCTGGACATGTATGGGAAGCCCCATAACCAAAGTACGCTCGGAGGAAGTGTTGAAGATATTTTCAACAGAGAGTTTTCGAAGGCTCCAGCAAATCCTCAGGATAATACCCGACCTGCAGTGCCTTTAACGCGGATCGGACTGAGCGGATACGGTGCTAATACTTTCAGCGACTGGCACAACAAAAATGCTGCCTTTGCCGAGACAAGTCAAGCCACTTTTAAGGTTGTATCAGGGCGTACCGCCCATGAGGTGGTTCAGGTTAAAAGTGTCATCTATCCCTGGGGAATATTCGTAGTACGTACCATCACAATAGTAAGGCTTAGTAACGGATACGTAGCCCGACTTGATAGCGGCTGGCAGGCTGAAAGCGCGGGTAAGTTTTATTTTGGAGTGAACAATAGCAGCAATCCCTACGAGATACATACCGGCATTGTAAAAGGCGTATACAACGTCAGGAATATTCGGGAAAATGAATTGATCCATTCTGATACAATGACGATTCATACAAATGACACCATCTTTAATCCTGCAACAAACAAGGAAGAGATTTATACAGGTGCACCTTACACCGCAACAGCCCGGTTGCGCGGCCTGACTTTCGACGCCGATTTTGAGATTGAAGATGTTGTTGAGGGAGCGGGTGCGAATACCTATATTCCGTCAAAGAGTGTCCTCGGTTTTGTACAGCTATCGCCCAGAGGAACGCCCATCAGCAAGGCTAACTTTCAGACATTGCTTAAGTCACAAAATGATTCGATCGGTGGAACGGTCAACTGTACAGTCAGAGTCGCCGGCAGTGATCAACTAATGAAGGTGAACCGCATCGACGTAAATAACGCCGTGGACGAAACAAACTCGCCGGTATTTGTTGCTGCTGCCCGAGGTGCAGTAGTGATGCCGAAAGATGGAAGCTGGACCATGGTAACTCATCGCAGGAGTGACGGGACAGTCGCTCCTTTGCCCCCAACCATGTCGGCCCCCCTGATCCGCATCGGTAAGTGGGCTAAAGACGGTCTGGCTAATCCCAAGGATGCCCTGAATTTGTTGCGCATTGCGCACCCTTCCGAGCTTTTGCGGAAGCCCAATAACGATACAGTCAATTACGGTTTCCTTCAAAATCTTAATACCCAGAAAGTCCTGTATCTCACCCCATCTTTTAAAACGGGTGTTAATGCGCTTCTCAGTAAGACGCCACCACTGCTGGCAGATGCCTATCGCCTGCTGAACACAAAAGGCGTCTTTCCGAATATCGGTAATGCCGAAGATAATGTCGGTGCGGCTATTCAGCTGCTGAAGGGAGTTGATGGCGCGGGGAATGCTTTGCAGGCTTTTGAGGCGTTTGCCGACAAAACAGGCAATATAACAGATGCTGGCAAGCAGGTGTTGAAGATCCTGGAAATCGAGATGAAAACTGAAGCCGGAAAACTGATGGATCAAGGTTACAAGCTGCTAAAGCAACATGCAAAGGACGCGCTTGATCAGGTGTTCCGGTTTGATCTTCCTGACATTGAGTACGAGCTGGTCAAAACAGAGGGTCTAAGAATATTTATTGAGTATAAGGCAAGTGGAAAAAGCGGCAATTTTAAAGGGAAACTCGATTATGATGTCGATTCTTTTGCCCCTAAAATTGCCGACCAGTGGAAAGGCCGGATGAACAATATGGCCATGGTTGTTGATTTAGGTCCGTTTGACCGACTCATGACTATCAAAGGGAACTTTAACGCTGCAAAAGGAACGGAAACGAATTTTGGAGGTAATGAAGCAAAGGACAGCAACACCCTGCCCCACCCTGAGATTGAGTTTAGCGACGCGTTGGAGCCCGTGATCAAGATATTGGAAATACTAGCACAGCTAAGTCAGGGTAATTATTCTGACGCCCTTAAGAATGGTCTTAAAGTGGCGATGAGTAATAATGCCAACATCTGGGAGTATAAGTACGAGGCAACAAAAGACATTCCATTAGTCCGGTTTCCGCTGGGGGAACTATATGAGTCGCCCCAAACTCCTTTAAAGCTGGAAGCCAGTATGAGTATGGGCGTTTACTTCAATGCAGCACTTCGCGTTACAACAGATCCGACCCAGCTATTACCCACAGCTGGAGCCTTCTTCAAATTTCACGGTGGTTTACAGGTAATGTGCGCGACCGTAGGAGCGGGGACCATTTATGCGGTTGGAAATGTGGATTTAAAATTGTCGGCAGATACGAGCCCCAAGATCGCTCTTGCAATGAAGTTCGGGTTTGGCGCCCAGATAGGAGTGGGATTGCCTGTCATCGGAAATGTGAGTGTTCTTTTTATGGTGGGGGTGGAGATCTATGCAGATTCAAGTCAAACGGTCATTGTAACCGCACTGATGTACTTCCGCGGACATGCAGAGATACTAGGAGGGATTGTAGGGGTAACAATCACCATAGAGGCGAGGGGATCGGTTATCAAGTCAGGACCAGAGGCTCCTACCAACTGCAAGGCAAGTGTATCATTCGGTCTCGACATTAACATATTCCTGGTCATAGACATCAGCTTTCACGAGTCGTGGGAAGAGACAAGGCAGATCGCATAGCAATAAATATTTAAAAGAATTGAAATGGCAAACGCAAAAGATACCCGCTTTACCTTGATGGCTTTTCCACAGGAAATTGATCCTGAGGGAAAGTTGCTTGTGCATTTTCTTTTTATTCCCCGGAATATTAACCCGCTAAAGCCGATCAGCACAGTGTTTGGCAACGGCAATCAGGCATTGCCATTCGCAGTAGCGAGGCCGGTGTTTCAGGTGAAAATAGTTAATAACCCGGACGAGTTTCCCGGCAAGCTGCCGGCAGAAGAACGGACGGTGACTGCTTCAGTTGTTTATTCCAACCAAATCGCCAGGATATATGAAACTTTGAGGGATGCAAAAAACAGCGAGGGGAAACCGAAGTATTTCGACATAGAAGAATCTTACAGTGCGGACCACGCGGCGCAGCCGCAAGAACAGCGGGCTGCAGAGCCACAGGACAAAGCCACTGCACTGAAAAAATACCTGCCGGTGAGCTATCGGAGGGCATTTAATTTTACTTCTCCCCGAATCAGGAATGGAGTTACAGACGATAGTTACCATTGTGCGATGCGCGATCAGCAGCCACCTGTTCCAGTACCCAAAAGCGATAAAATAAGTTGGGGAAAGGTGTACGCCCACTTGCTTCGGCAGCCGTTGATGGCGCAAAAATCAGGGTTGCTCTATAAGGCCACTGTCCAGTTGGAACCGGAGGATTTGAAAAGGGGGGCTGGGTGTATATCGATTTGAGTCCTGAAAGTGCCTACGCCGCAGAGCAGATGAAATCTACTTCCCTCCCCGGTGATGTTTTTATAAAGAAATATGCAGCGCGTATCCCCCCACTTCGCAGAGATGATAAGGGAAAGTTTGAAAAAAGAAGCCTTTTTACGCCCGTACTTTTTCCGGTTGTCAAGGCCGGCGCATCTCCGGAAGGTATCTACGATGAGCTATATATTGAAGCGGCAGCGTATTCAGACGGAATGGCTCGTATTGTACATGCCAATCAGCCCGTGAGCGCTAATTTACTTGCTGAAGAGCAAGATGGCTTTCACCCTCAAAAGGAACTGGGCATACGTCTCGGATGGGATGACGAGCAGCTTCTTATCTGGTATCTGCGTCAGCTTGCCAAAGATGAAAATGTTAATGCTGGTGCCGGCAGATTGGATGCTCCTTTAGGTATATCAGGGTTTCATGTGGATGTGAGAGATGCCGGGCAGGATGGCTCGGACTGGACGAGTCTCAATGCTGTGTCAAGTAAGGGCAATATGATGCTGGAGGACATTGATATCGGCACCTATGAAGGCGAGCTTCCTTTTCAGGTTTATCCGGTAAAGCTCTATGGTATTAAGGAAAGCAACTATTGGCTGCCTGTTTACTTCGCTAACTGGAATAATCATTCACTCGTTATTCCGGATAGAGCTTCTGCAGAGATCTATCGCAATACCGAGGCTTTTCAGAATGTGGAGGGCGTATCGGTGAACCGGAGCGTATCGCTCAATGATCTCTACACTCCGGCAGACGCTCCGCCGCTCAGATACGGACATTTGTACCATTTTAAGGTGCGTCTGGCAGACCTGACGGGCGGAAGTCCTGATCCGGCAGCCCTGCCAGACCCGCCACCGCCGGGAAGAGTTGCCCTTTGGAGATTTAAAAGATACCTGGCGCCTCAGAAGCTGCAGATCGTAAACGATGATGAGATCAAACACTCAACCGACGATGATAATTTTACAGGAGAGCAGCTAGTAATAAAGCGGCCATTACTTGGATATCCTTCTGTTTCATACACGGGAAAGTATGAGGATCCGGTATCCTTGCTTAAGGCTTCCGTGTCTGCACAGCTGGCCAAATATAATCCTGCAGGCGAAAAAGTAAGTGTGCAGATAGGGCTGGCCGATCCGGATGTGATTGCTGTTGCAGTTAAGGTAGAGGTAGCGACGCTCCAAATGGATAACCTGGCAAGTGATAACGGGCAGGAAAATTATATCACCTTATACACGTGCCTTCGAAAATTCAGTGAGGAGTTTGATAGTGAACTTTCTATCCCGATTGTCTTTAAAGACTACTCTGTTTTGAACTTGCAGGACATACACCATCCCTTTAATTCTACCGATGATGATGGCAGTATTGCCGCAGATACAGGAGGCATGGTTTTACCCACCTGCCGGGACATCAGGTTGACTCTGCGGGCGGTATGTGCAGGCGACGACGATTACTGGGGGGCGAATACAGCGGATCCTGATCTGAATAGCCGCTTTGGAGAACCTACTTCCATTAAAATGCGCCGGAATAGTGCTCAGGAAACTGAGCTCTTTGCTGTACCTGATCAGGCGAGGCTCTTACAGGCAATCTACCTGCAGCCTGATCCGAAACCGGCCTATTTGGGCAGTATATCCGTTAAAGAAACCGTGCCTTTGGCAGACGGCTTGCCCGATATTGTGCAGCGCTTAGCACAGCAAATCGACGTGGTTGGCAATCAGCTGTCGCTCACTTCACAAAAAGGAGAGCACCTTCAGTTTTGGTGCAGCAACCTAATCAGACATACTCTTAGCCCTGATAGCAGCAGTATTACCTTCGCTAATAAAAACGAACTGGTGAATCAATGGATGGTTGTAACGAGCCTCACGCTTAATCGGGATTGGTCATGGAACGGCCTTGATCCTGTAAGTTTCGAGATCGAGCGAAAAAAGAGCGGAGAAGACAATCCCACTGATAAAAGCGAACGAAAGAAAAAGATAGATGCAATGGGGTACAACTCTATAGGTGATTTAGAGCTCCACCGAACTGCATCTTTTCAGGCTTTACAGATGGGGGAAAGTGGAAAAATACGTCGCGATTTTACAAAGATTGTTGTTATTGACGTCATTGATGCATTGCCGGCTGAAGGTAAACTGCCTGATACCATTTTGGTTCAATATCGCGTGACCCCAAGATTTCGGAATGGCATTGCTCCTGCCGAGGGCTTTGAAACTCCCGATATTTTGCTGCCTGCAACTGTTAATCCATCTCAGTGTCCGAAGATTATTGGGGCCGGGATCGCTCTTTCGCCTTACGTTCGAAATGAGAAATATTCATCAACGGAGGCAAGGAAGCGTTTTCTATGGCTTGAATTTGATCAGGCTCCTCTTGATGGCCGCGACGAGTTGTTTGCACGGCATCTGGCTTATTCTCCTGACCAATTACTGAGCAACAACCATCCGGAGTTGTATGAAACGCCTCAGGAACCGCCCCTTAATCTTGATCCCGAATACATAAGGGTAGTCACCCCCGACTCTGCACACGACCATTCGGGACTGGCTGCAATGCAGAGAATGGAGAAGTCAACAGATGATGGCCGCCACTTTTACCTTTTGCCATTGCCTCCCGGACTACACAGCGAAAGCGCAGAACTGTTCGGCTTCCACACGTACGAGTTCAGATACGGACATTCTGAGAAGTTGTGGAGTACTGCTCAGGGTCGATTTGGCCGGCCTTTTCGTCTGACAGGACTGCAGCATCCCGCGCCTAATCTTCTGTGCACTGTTACGCGGGACGACAAAAAAGTGCGGGTGAGCGCCCCTTATGCTATGGCTGTATTCAATGGCAGGAACGTTACCGCTAACCCGCCTCGTACTTCGCTATGGTGCATGTTGTATGCGCAGGTTACGCAGGCTGATGGACGGGGCTATCGCAACATCCTACTGGACGAACAGAAACTTATATATTCCCAATATCAGCGTTCGCGCTTCCCCGCTGCGGGACAGAGTACTGGAGTCGGGGCCAGTCTTGAAAAGCAACGGTATTTTCTGCACCTGGCGCTCGACAGAGAGGCTCAGAAGTTTGCAGAGACAGAGTGGACAAATAAAGCGATCAAATCACAGCTTGAGTTGTATGGACTACCCGAGGACTCACCTCTAAGTGTTATCTGCGTTGAGGTACTCAGCCATATCCGTAATATCGCTGAGCACATTGATAACTTTGAACATGTTAAACAAGACGTTATTGAGGGGGTGCGTCTACATTTAGATAAGGGCGTTGCTGGCGAAATGCAGAACTTTTTGCAAAAGCCTGTTGAAACAAAACCTGACGATTCAAGGCCGCTTAGCAGTCAATTAGGGTTGTACCGGATCTTGCGCACATCGCCATTGACAGAGGTGCCTTTTGTGTGCTGTACGGATTGTGCTTAAGAAGTGCTTTCTTTGTTTTGATGTTAGAACTAAACATATGAAAGCAGGCCATCAACTTGCAACTCGATTCCGCGAGGTTATCCTGAATGGATATTGGATTGCCAATACCAACCTTAAGAACGAGCTGTCTTCGTTATACTGGGAAACCGCTGTAAGCAAGCTTCCCTTGTTGAACACGATTTCCGATCTGGTGCAACACTTACACTACTATTTGAAAGGAATAAAAAATGTGTTTACAGGCGGCGAGCTTGAAATAAAAGATAAATATAGCTTTGACTTTCCGCCTATCCGGTCTCAGGATGAATGGAATAACTTGCTTGGGTTTTTTTGGGGATTGAAATGTTGAAAGACCTTTATCTGGCGCCGTTGCCACGCGTGCATTTTATCCTGACGTTAGTGCTGACAGTGGTACTATTGTCGCTTTCCTACGTGTTTTTTATCCCTCTCATTTATTGGTCGGTGTACGGAGAAGGAGAGTATGCGGCGAGAGTAGAACAACTGCCCCTTAATCTCTTTATTCAGGAATGGGGTGCGTTGGTTATTGTTTTGTTAATCTTCGCTTTTTGCGGCTTTAGATCATCTCGACGCGCTGAATTAGGATTAACAAAATCGTATATTCTTCTCAGTCTAGCAACTCTCTTGATTTATCCGTGGAAGCAACAGATAGGCGACTATATTTTTTCCTTTTTTTGAATCGCTGGGGGACGGTAGCTGCAAAGCACTTTACGATCTTCCTGTGGTTACGCTTTATGTTTTTAATGAGCGCGAAATGGGGCCGCCTTGGCGGCCCCATTTGTTCTTACTGATGGCTTTTTAGCCATTCCAGGCGGCGCTGGTCCGGAAGATGCTTCACCGAGAAATTCTCGAATTTAGCCTCAAAGCCGTCGCCATCAGGACAGGCAGCCATCAGACCCACCATAACAGGAGCATTATCCTGAAGGGGGGCATTTCTTGTCATGATGTAATTTTTGTCATCTAGAGAGTAGAAGATCTCTACTGCATCCAGCCGGCGTACCACTTTGATCCAGATGTAAGGGGGGACTTTCTCGAGAGTAGTTACGCTCCAGTCACTCTTTTCGTGCGTGACCACCGTACTTACATTGAACTTTCCGTCTACGAACTCCACGCCCGTCTTGATGTAATTTTTGTGGTCGGTACGGATCATAAGTCCCATTTGATCAAAGCGCGCTTTGTACGCACCGGTTAGTTTTACTTTGGCTTCAAACTCGCCACCATAAGTGCCGTAATAGAAGGGAGCATCATCAACTGTAAAGCCGTAATGGGAGATCCGCCAGTAATCGCTTTTAGGCGTCACGGTCATGATCAGGCTGTTGTTCCTGATCTCCCATTTTGCGGGTTCATTGTACCACTGCATTTTGTCGAGGCTTTGGGCGCTTACTTTCTGAAGGCCCAGCAGGATGCTGAAAGCGAATAGTGTTCTTTTCATTTGAAATATGTAGGTGTTGAGAAATTCTGTAAAGATGTTTGTTTCGGAGCAAGGTAGTAAATAGCTGCGTTTCTCCTCCCGCTAGACTTGGAAAGCGAAAGCCTGCTTACCCAGCAAGCGGTGTTGTCGAACCCCGGTCCGTTGACCTTCGTTGGATAAGTCATATTTATGTTCTGTATTTAATTAAGAGGCTGTTTATGAGTGGAATAAAGCCGAGGAGGGCGTTGTAAGCCGGCAGTAACAGATGTAGTATAACTTACAGTAACTGATAAAGAAAAATAAAACCTCATTGCGATGGATAAAAAAATTTTGCTCATTAGTACACTTTCCGGGCTATACCTTGCTCTGTTGCTGAGCGGGGAGGTTAATCGTTTGACTTCCTTCATAGCTACGGGAGTAGTGGTGGAACTGTTGACAATTCCTGCCGTCATTTTGCAACTCAGCCTCTTTGTTTACGCAATGTATAACCTGCATTCAAAACGGTTCAAGTTCACCGTTACCTCCGTTACTCCGGTAGCGGTCTTTCTTGTTCTTTTTATTTGGGCTGCTGTCCGGAAGTAATCCCTGTCGTCGTTCAATCCGGTTTTTGATCTCAGACAAGGGGAGAAGAAGGGCTGCAGGGAGTTAGAAAAAATAGCTCCGTCCGGAAACGGAGCTATTAAGAGTGTGTTTAGTTCAATTTAAATGAGGCCTTTGTTCTTACGTCTGCGGAAGAGGCACCTATCAGGGCTTCAAAGTCGCCTGGCTCAGCTACCCATTCGTGCTTAGCGTCGTCAAAGAAGCTAAGGGCCGTTTTATCGATGGTGAATGTAACGGTCTTCTGCTCGCCGGGCTTCAGCGATACTTTTTCGAACCCTTTCAGTTCTTTCACCGGACGGGGCAGAGATGACTTGAGGTCGCTGATATAGAGCTGTACCACCTCTTCGCCCTCACGCGATCCTGTGTTCTTTACGTTCACTGAGAACGTGATCTTGTCGGATGCGCTCATCGATTTTCTATCAGCTGTTACCTTGCCATACTGGAAGGTCGTGTAGCTTAGGCCGTGACCAAAAGCAAACAGCGGTTTGATCTTATGCTTGTCGGCCCAGCGGTAGCCTACAAAGATGCCTTCCTTGTAGTGCACCTCGTCCTTGCCGGGAAACTCGCCTGCAGCATGTGCCCCGTTATCTGTCAGCTTTACGGGGAAGGTAAAGGTGAGTTTTCCTGAAGGATTTACATCGCCAACCAGTACTGACGCTAATGCATTACCTGCTTCGGAGCCGAGGAACCAGCCCTGAACAATAGCCGGTACCTGATTTACCCATGGCATGGCAACAGCATTTCCCGAAATGTTTACCATCACGAGGTTCTTGTTCACTTTTGCCAGTTCGGTGAGCAGCTGATCCTGATTGTAGGGGAGTCCCAGGCTTTCACGGTCGTAGCCTTCAGCATCCTGCTTGTCACTCTTGTTCAGTCCTCCAAAGAAGATCACTACGTCTGCTTTTTTTGCAAGCTCAATTGCTTCTGCCAGAAGCTCTGCTGATGAACGCTTTTCGGCGAGGTTCTGCCCGGTGGCTACCCCGTTATAGTTGCCTGTTGTGTCACCCACATAGCCTCTTGCATAAATCACTGTTGCCTCATTGCCAACACGGTTTCTGATTCCTTCCAGTGGAGAGATCTCGTATTTTGCTTTGAGTGAAGAGCTTCCGCCACCAACGGTCATCATCTTAATCGCATTCTCGCCGATGACGGCGATGGTTTTAGTCTTGCTGAGGTTGATTGGCAATACATTACCCTTGTTTTTAAGGAGTACAATGCCTTCCTGTGCGATTTTACGGGCAGCGAGCGCATGTTCTTCTGTGGCGAATGAACCAGTAGGTCTGTTCCTGTTCATGGTGGTGAGGAATGACAAACGCAGCACGCGGCGCACTTTTTCATCCAGCTCTTTCGTGCCAACTTCTCCCGATTTGATCAGCTTCAGATAGGGATCAGCCAGATAATAGGCATCATAAGCGCTGCTTTTTCCTTCCGTCAAACCGTTGGTCCATGAGCCAAACTCAAGGTCCAGTCCGTTGAAGATTGCCTGGCGGGTGTCATGCACGCCGCCCCAGTCTGATACCACCACTCCTTTGAAACCCCATTCCTTGCGGAGGATATCGTTCAAAAGGTACTGGTTATGGCAGCAATGCTGTCCTTTATAGAGGTTGTACGAACCCATGATCGACCAGGTGTCGCCTTCCTGCACCGCAGCTTTAAAGGCCGGGAGATAAATTTCATACAGCGCGCGGTCGTCAACCACTACGTTCACCCCGTGACGGTTTGTTTCCTGGTTGTTCAGGGCGAAATGCTTCACGCAGGTAGCCACGCCGTTCTGCTGTACTCCTTTGATATACGGTACCACCATTTTAGACGATAGGAACGGGTCTTCACCCATGTACTCGAAGTTACGTCCGTTCAGAGGCGAGCGGTAAATGTTGATACCGGGGCCCAGCAAGATATTCTTATTGCGATAGCGGGCTTCTTCTCCAAGCGACTTGCCATAGAGAAGCGACATGTCTTTATTCCAGGTAGCAGCCAGGCAGGTAAGCGCCGGGAAAGCTGTACAGGAGTCATTAGTCCAGCCTGCCTGTGACCATTCATCCCACAATACTTCAGGGCGAATTCCGTGAGGGCCATCTGTGGTCCAGTTTTCGGGAATGCCGAGTCTCGCCACACCTGGTGAACTGAATTTCGACTGTGCGTGGATAAAGGCGATTTTTTCCTTCAGGGTCATCCGCTGAAGGGCGTCTTCTACCCGCTCATTAATCGGTTTTGTGTCGTCCAGATATACTGCTGCCGGACCTTGTGCGTAAGCTCCGGACACCCCGAGCATGAAGGTCAGCATAATGGACTTGACAATTTTACATGCGTTGATATACGCTTTTCTCATAACAATAGTAGGTA
This sequence comes from Arcticibacter sp. MXS-1, assembly GCF_041902385.1. Taxonomy (GTDB): domain Bacteria; phylum Bacteroidota; class Bacteroidia; order Sphingobacteriales; family Sphingobacteriaceae; genus Arcticibacter. Next base: position 2,569,414 of record NZ_CP169244.1, read on the forward strand.
TTGGGTTTATATATGTGTTCAAGGGTAAAGCTAACAGGATATGATGATGATTGAAATGACTGGAATGTAAAAAGTAGTAGGATGTAAGACGTAAGGTGCTGATATTTAGGAAGGATGGCGGTGTTTGATGCCTGAAAAAAGTAGTGCGGAAAACGCGCTTTTTACGAATTTGCCGGCAACATACCGATCTTCATTACCTGCGTTTCAAAGTCATCGCGTGATACGACAGCTTTATTTCGTGCTCTTGTCCGGTAGTTATAGATGGTGCTCAGCGAGTAGCGGAGGAATGCAGCGATCTTCACGCTATCCGTAATGCCGAGCCGAGCCAGGGCAAATATGCGCAGTTCCGTGTTAAGCAGTTCGCCCGGCTTAAGTACTATCCGCTCTTCCGGAATAAGCAGCGCGTTAAACTCGGTAACGAAGTTGGGATACAGGCTGAGAAAGATGTTGTCGAAGACCTTGTATAAGCCCTCGAGCTCATGGTCGGCAACAGAAGTGGAGCGGAGCATCTTGAGCAGCTCGTCCAGGTGCTTTTCATTTGCTTTTTTGTTGAGCATCTTCCGGTAGTCTTCCAGCTTGTTGATATAAGTGGAGCACAGGTCAAAGAATTGCGCGATATAAGCCTCCTTCACCTGGTTTGCTTCTGAAAGCTTTGCATTAATCTCGCTCAGGTGAAGGTTCTTTTCACTGATCTCCCTGTTCAGTCTGATCAGCTCCTCGCCCGACAGGCGGAGTTCTTCCTTGATACGGGAAACCTTTTTCATCTGCTTGTAGACGCGGACAATAGCGAGGCTCAGAAAGACTGACAGGATACTGATCAGTGCCAGATAAAGCTGAAGCTGGTCTTTCTGCCGACCTTCTTTTTCCATGTATGCCCGGTTAATGATGGTATACAGCTCTGATATCCGCAAGGTCCTGAACTTAACGTTACAGAAGATGGCATCTTCAATCGCTGACCGCGTATAGAGGTAGGCTTTATCAAGATCACCTTTCCGGTAAAAGATCAGAGCCAGATCCTGTAGGGAGGCATTGTCTTTTATGGCGTTTTTAACATCAGCCAGAGCAGAAAGTGCGTAGTATCTCACCGCCAGGTCGCTCCTGTTCTGCATCTGGTAGCTGTGTGCAAGAAGGTAGGTGATCATGGCGTAGTCGGCCTCGGTGCTTTTCGAGGATTTCATTAGATGCAGCAGGATATCCTGTGCCTGTTTCAGGTCTCCCCTGGAGACATATTGCTGTGCATGGTTGATCCGATAGCGGACGGACTGCACTGGAAGTACCCGAAGGAGCGAATCCCGGTAATTCCGGATAAGCATAACATACGACTGGTTGTAGCTGTTCGTTGCGTAATGTTCATAGAACTGGATCTTTGCCTCGTAATAGTCGGCCAGCAGCGGGCGGGGGATAGGCTTGCTACTGACACTATGCAGCAGTTGCTCTGCTTCGAGGAACTTGCCAAGAGATGAGTAAAGGTTGGTGAGCTGCAGCTGGCTTGCCAGCAGCAGGTCCTGTCTGTTGAGCTGCTGCGCTATTTCCTGGTTCTGGCTGGCATAGAATACCGCAGTGTCTATCTTAAACTTCTTATATTCCTGGTATAGATTCCTGTTGATCTGATACTTCTCCAGCGCAGGTATGCCGGGTGTGAGCAGTCGCTTAAGGGTAGTAATACGCTGCTCTTTTTGCCGGGAGTACGTTTCTTTTTTCTTACCGCCTCGGTAAGCTCGCGCACCGTTGCGTCGGTGTCTTTGTCTGCATAGGCCGAAACAGCAAGGCAAAAGAACAAAATGAACAGTAACCTAATCTTCACCGGCATTCGAAAGTTTGAACGGTAAAGATAGGAAAGTAAATGAGGAGATGGGACTCCACTTTAGAATGGTTCCGCTTGTTTAGTAGTCCGTGTCAAGTAATACTTTTACTTTAAGGTTAAATGCATTAGCTTTACAGGCGTATTTTATTTCGCTGTATCTCCTAACTCAGATATAATGCCGTCCTTATCAAAATCAAGAGTTGAGTCGCTCGACTGGCTTAGAGGCCTGGTCGCATTATCCATCATGTTTTACCACCTCAGCTACTGGTGCTTCCAGCAGAAGGATGCGTCGAGTGTATTGGGCCGGCTCGGAATCTATGGCGTATCTATTTTCTTTGTGTTGTCAGGTCTGAGCGTGGCGATCGCATATCATCATTACGTTAAGGACATGAAAACCATACTGAGATTTTTAGTCAGGCGACTCTTCAGGATATGGCCTTTACTATGGATAGCTACAACGCTTACGGCAGTCGCTTTCTTTGTAAAGACACGGGTTTTCAGCTGGGAGCTCTTCCTGATCAATATCACTACACTTTTTGGCTTTTTCGATCCCGATGCCTGCATAGCAACCGGAGCGTGGTCGATTGGGAATGAGATGGTTTACTATGTACTAACACCATTCATATTCGCCCTGTACAATTACAAAAGATGGGCCGGTAATATCTCTTTTGTCCTCAGCCTTAGCATCGGTGCACTTTTTGCGTTTTATTTTCTAGATCCCCGCATCCCTCTTGCCAGGCAGTGGTCGGTATATATCAATCCCTTCAATAACTTTTTTCTTTACGTATCGGGCATTGCTATGTATTACAACTTTCGCAACGTCAGGATCAATCCGAAAATCAGCAGTACGCTGCTGCTCGCTGCTTGTGTTCTGTTTAGTTTATTGCCGTTCGGTGGAGACCAGATTTCGATAGTAACAGGCCTTGGACGAATTGTCTTTGTGGCGCTCGTAGTTATTATTGTTCTGTGTTTTTACAAATCCGAGCTGAATTTAGCTGAATTTATCAGTCGTCCTCTGAGTATCCTCGGTGAAGCTACTTATGGTATCTATATGCTTCATCCTGTTGCTTACATATTCATCCATTTTGCGCTTGCCAAAGTTCATATCGACAACCCTTATCTGGCCTTTAGCCTTGTTATAATCCTTTCAGTCGTGGTTGCGATTCTTTCATTCCGGCTATTTGAGCAAAAGATGATAAAGCTTGGCAAGAACGTAACAAGATCAGCTCAGTCTAAGGACTTAGATGTAAAACTATCGAACATCTGACCTGCTGTTGCAATCATCTTTGTGAATGTAGGGTCAAATAACGGGATATCAAGCCCGTTTCTGCCCGATTATCCTACTTTTGAGTTATCCCTGCCTGCAGGAGAACTTAACTGCAAATTGCATGTCTGAAACCTCGTTACAAAGACGTTTAAGCCTCCTGCAGGCTACCGCTATCAACATGACCGATATGGTCGGCATCGGGCCTTTTATTACCTTGCCGATGGTCATCGCCATGATGAACGGACCGTACTTTCTGTATGCCTGGGTAGCAGGTGCCGTGCTTTCGATGGTAGACGCGATGGTCTGGAGCGAACTCGGTGCAGCTTTTCCGAGAGCGGGCGGGTCGTACAACTTCCTCAAAGAAACGTACGGAAAAGATGGAGCCGGCAAGCTGATGAGCTTTTTGTTTGTGTGGCAGACGATGATACAGGCCCCATTGGTCATCGCTTCGGCTGCTATCGGCTTTGCATCTTATTTCTCCTACCTGATGCCCTTGTCGCCTCTGCAGTCGAAAGCTGTAAGCGGGGGACTGGTGATTGCCGTTATCCTGCTCCTTTACCGGAAGATTGAGGACATAGGTAAGACAACCGTTTTGTTGTGGGGGGCAGTATTGGTCACCCTCTTCTGGATCATTGGAGGGGGACTGCTGCACGGCAATTTTCTTAGCCCGATTCAGCACATCAATGAGGGTTTGGACATCAACTACGGCTTCGTTACTGCGCTGGGTTTTGCCAGCGTGAAGAGCGTATATAGCTATCTTGGATATTACAATGTCTGTCATCTGGGTGGTGAGATCGTCAATCCTTCGAGGAATATCCCCCGAAGCATGTTCCTCTCTATTGCCGGTATTGCGTTGCTGTACCTGGCCATGAACGTAAGCGTGGTTAGTGTGATCCCCTGGCAGGAAGCCAAAGACAGCGAGTTCGTGATCAGCGCATTCATGCAGCAGCTCGCAGGACCGGTGGCTGCAAAGGTGGTTACCTGCCTGGTACTCCTTGTTGCTTTCGCTTCTGTATTCTCAGCTACTTTGGGCTATAGCCGAATCCCTTATGCCGCGGCCGTTGATGGTGCGTTCTTCAAAGTATTTTCCAGACTCCACCCCAGGGGAAACTTTCCGTATGTTTCGCTTCTGGTCCTGGGCGGTATCGCTTTTGTGTTCAGCCTGCTGTTCAGGCTCAGTGACGTGATCAGCGCCATTCTGGCCATGCGGATCCTGATCCAGTTTATTTCGCAGGCCTGCGGTCTTCTGCTGCTGCGAAAGTCGCGGAGGGCGGTACATTTTCCATATAAGATGCCTCTGTTCCCGCTGCCGGTTTACCTTGCGATTGTCATGTGGGCAATTATCCTGATCTCAACAGGCTTCAATATGGTGCTCGGCGGGCTCGTCGCTATCTCTACCGGCTGTCTGGTGTATTTTATCAAAGCACGGCTAAGCCGGGACTGGCCTTTTCGCGGAAAAGAGATCAGTTGAAAGATGAGCCTGCTACTCTGGTCCCGCTGCAGCAGCTATGCCGCCTTTTAAATTGAAGAGTTCCGCTTTAGAGAGCGGGCGCGCCATTGCTACTGCCATCTTACTGCGCTGCCCTGAGGCGCAGCAGAAAACGATCTTCCCTTCTTCAGGCAGCTTTTCTATTTCTAAGCTTAAATCTGACAGCGGGATATTGATACCGCCAATGTTGTACTCTTCGAACTCATATGGCTCGCGCACGTCGATAAGATGGACGTCCTCCTGACTGCTCTCCAACCATTCATTCAACAGCCGCATGTCTATTTCCTCCGTTTCCTGCAAGGGGGAGGAGCAGCTTGCTGCAGAAGGCCTGCCTGTTTGAACCGGAGCTAATGCAGATTGCGCGAACCTGAAAGTCCTGCTGAGGTTCGTGAGAGCGTCGAACACAAGGAGTCTGCCCGATAGTACTTCGCCGATCCCGCAGATCACTTTAACAGCCTCATTAGCCATCAGGCACCCAATGATACCGGGCAGCACCCCTATAACTCCTATCTCTGCACAGTTGGGTACTTCTCCGGATTGGGGAGGTTCAGGAAAGAGGTCACGGTAGCTGGGGCCGCCCTGGTAGTTGAAAACGGAGACCTGCCCCTCGAACTTGAATATGGAGCCAAATACGAGCGGCTTTCCCAATGCCAGACAGGTATCGTTCACCAGATAGCGCGTAGGGAAATTGTCGGATCCGTCAATAACCAGATCATACGGTTCGATTAGAGCGGTGGTATTATCAGGACCGATACGCTCAGGGAAGGCAAGAACCTCCACATAGGGATTAAGTGCCTGCAGATGCTTCTGCGCGGCCAATGCTTTCTTTGTCCCGATGTCTGCGTAAGAGTACAGGATCTGCCGGTGAAGGTTGGTCTCATCTACCACGTCGTTGTCAACAATGCCGATCGTCCCTGCACCTGCTGCTACCAGATATTGGAGCACCGGACAGCCCAGGCCTCCTGCACCAATCATTAGGACCTTTGCTTCTTTCAGCTTCAGCTGCCCCTCAACCCCCAGTTCGGGCAGGATCATCTGCCTGTTATATCTTTTATGCTCGTCTTTCAGTAACATGGTTTTTCAAGATGTTAGGCAGGCGTCCCAGTCCTTCCATACAGGTTCGTAGCCCTGCGCCTTTATCACTCCTGCAATTTCCGCCGCACTCCGCTCATCCGAGATCTCAAACTGCTCAAGTGATTCCACTTCAACAGCATAGCCCCCTGGATTTGTTTTAGAGCCTGCGCTCATTGTTGTAATGCCCAATTTAAGGATATTATTGCGGAACCTGGGCGATTCCCGCGTTGAAAGGGAAAGCTCCACTTCCTGGTTGAAAAGACGCCAGGCACAAATGAGCTGTACAAGCTCGCGGTCGCTCATAGCAACCTTAGGTTCCATTCCGCCGCTGAAGGGCCGCAGCCTCGGAAAGGACAAGCTGTAGCGTGTCTGCCAGTATCGTTTCTCCAGGTAGCTAAGGTGTAAAGCGGTAAAGAACGAGTCCGTACGCCAGTCTTCCAGCCCGATAAGAACCCCCAGTCCCATCTTGTGGATGCCTGCCTGGCCGAGACGATCAGGAGTTTCCAGCCTGTACTCAAAGTTCGATTTTCTTCCCTTTGGATGATGTTTTTTGTAGTCATCCCGATGGTAGGTCTCCTGGTAAACCAGCACGCCGTGCAGGCCTTCACCAATGAGCTCCCTGTACTCATCCAGATCCATTGGTTGTACTTCCATCGAGATCTGAGAGAAATGAGGCTTTATCAGGCGGAGTACCTTCCTGAAGTAGTCGACATGCACCGTTTGAGCGGCCTCGCCCGTCACCAGCAGCACGTGCTCATAGCCCATGTCCCTGATCACGGCCACCTCCTGCATAATCTCCATGGGCGAGAGTGTCTTTCGCCTTAGTTTATTGTCGTAGCTAAAGCCGCAATAGGTGCAAATGTTGTTGCACTCGTTCGAGAGATACAGCGGGATATAGAGCTGTATCACCTTGCCGAAGCGTTCCTGCGTTAATTGCCGACTGATCTGCGCCATTTGCTCCAGATAGGGAGCAGCTGCCGGAGAGATCAGTGCTTTAAAATCCTCCAGGCTGCGCCTGCGGGCAGAGAGGGCCTTTAATACATCGTCGGCGGTTTTCGAGTAAATGCTTCTGCTGGTATCCTCCCAGCTATAGGTGTTGAAGATGTCTGTAAAGTTATTCATCCAGAAAAGAAGTTAAGGGACTGCTCGCCACAGCTCCAGATACCATACCTGCTAATTTTGCCTCGTAGGCCAGCCAGCCTGCCTCTACCGCCAGCTTAAAGGCCGCCGCCATTTGAGCAGGATCACCTGCAACGGCAATTGCGGTGTTCACCAGCACTGCGTCAGCACCGATTTCCATTGCTTTTGCGGCATCAGAAGGCGCCCCAATACCTGCATCGATCACAACAGGAACGTTGCTCTGCTCGATAATGATCTCCAGAAAATCGAGCGTTTTCAATCCCTTATTACTCCCTATTGGCGAGCCCAAAGGCATTACCGCCGCTGTACCCGCATCTTCAAGACGCTTGCAGAGTACCGGGTCGGCATGGATGTAGGGGAGGACAATAAAGCCCAGTTTAGCCAGTTCTTCAGTTGCCTTCAGTGTCTCAATCGGGTCAGGAAGAAGGTATTTGGGATCGGGATGAATCTCCAGCTTGATCCAGTTCGTTTCCAGTGCTTCCCGCGCCAGCTGTGCAGCGAAGACTGCTTCCCTGGCATTTCGTACACCTGAGGTGTTGGGGAGCAGGTTAATATGCGGGTGCCGGAGGTGGAGCAGGGTGTCGTCCTGCTCGTTCTTGCACATGTCCACCCGCTTCAAGGCGACGGTGACCAGCTCCGAGCCAGAGGCAAGAAGCGCTTCTTCCATTAATTGCGGCGAGCTGAACTTGCCGGTACCGGTAAATAGTCGTGAATTCAGAATGGTGTCTGCAATTTTTAACATAGGTTGAGTATTTAGTGATTTATAGATGAATGAAGAGGCTTGCCGAGGGACTGAACGATCTCCTTTACCAGCACCTGAGCGTCGGCACTCCGGGTGATGGCTCCGGAAAGAGCTATTCCGTATATGCCCGTTGTCATGATTGCCGGGATATCGGCTGCCTCAATTCCTCCGATGGCAATAACAGGCACCAGGATGCCGCGCTGCCGAACCTGCTCCATAATCCTGGTACATCCTTCAATCCCCAAAATCGGGCTTAACTTTTTCTTGGTAGTGGTAAACCTGAAGGGGCCCAGGCCGATGTAGTCTACTCCCTCAGCCACTCTTTGTTCGATATCCCGGAGGGTATTGGCTGTGCCTCCTATGACGAGCTGCTTCCCTGTTAGCTTCCGGGCCTCAGGGACAGGCATGTCGTCCAGTCCAAGGTGAAGACCATAGGCGTTCACTTTTACGGCAATGTCTGGGTGGTCATTAATGATAAGGCGGGCGCCGAACTGTCTGCAGAGCTCGGCGGCCTGCTGACCCTGAGGAAGGATCCGTTCGGCTGGTTCATCCTTTATCCGCAGCTGTATCCACCGGCAGCCTGCCTCGAGGGCTTTTCTTATAGATGCGAGGTGAGAGCCCTCCGCTGAGGGCTGTGATATATACTGAAGTCTGTCAATCATCTTTATCAGTGTTATCAAGAAATAAGTTTTGCAGTTCCAGAAAAGTCGCCACTGCTTTTTCCGGCTTCTGCCATATGGCACCGAGAACAGCCGCAGCCTTAAATCCCATGGCCTTGAGGCTATCCGCCCTTGCTGCTTCCACCCCACCAAGAGCAACAATGTTATCAGCACGGGGAGAGCCTGCAAGGCTGAATTCAGGGGTAAGCCGACTGTGATAGCCGGGCTTTGAAAGACTGTTGAAAACCGGTCCGAAAAAGAAGTAATCAAACAGGCCGAGCTCTTCGAGTCTGCTCAGTTCATGCAGCGATGTGCTGAGGACGAAGCCCTTTTCCTGCAAGCGGACTAAGTCTGCCGGACGGACCTGCGCTCTGGCTGCCTCTGTATAATGAAGTTGCCTAATGCCATACATTTCAGCCAGATGATGATGCTGATGCAGCGAGATGCTGCGATAGTACTCAGGCCGGATCTGTTTGAGCATAACCCTTAACTGCTGTTCACACCAGTCGGGTTTACGCACATGCAGGCAGGAAAGGCCTGCAGCAAACAGATCGTTCATGATCAGTGCTTCATCGCAGACCTCAGCCGGATTTGATATAACGATTAGTCGCATTGCTCTGCAGATTCGTCTGGGATGATCTATCCTCCTTGTGTAGCTTTAATGACAATGACCTGGTCGCCAGGATTTAGGGAATAAGTATCCCAGTCAGCTTTAGTGACAATGCTTTCGTTCACGGCAACGGCAAGGCCATGCGTGGGACCTGAGAGTACATCGGTAAGCAGGGTTTTAATGCTGCAATTTCCAGAAACGTTGTAAATCTGTTGATTGACGGTGACTTCCATATGATGCGTTAAGATCTTAACTGTAGGAATGTCCCCGTGTAAGGAAAGAAAGAACAACGCGAACAGCGTTGCCGTCACTTTTCCCTTCGGCAGTACTAACTGCATCAGGTTCAAAGGGTATTATCTCAGTCCGTTAAAAGGACACCCCTAAAGTTGCCGTAAACATAGAGAAAAATCTTTTTAAGTGGAGAAGGAAAAATAAATCTGAACAGCTTTATTTATTTCCCTGCTTGACAGTTTAATAAAAAACTCTATTTTTGCAGTCCCAACTACGGGATGGTATCATAGCTCAGTTGGTAGAGCAAAGGACTGAAAATCCTTGTGTCGCTGGTTCGATTCCAGCTGATACCACAAAAAAAGCCGCTTTTTACGAGAAGCGGCTTTTTTTGTGGTATGCAGATGGATCTTTGGGCCTAGGCTTCTTCGCATCTTGATCTCCGACGCAGTCCGGAAAACTTACCCTTACTTTTGAAGAAAAACTGTATAACGTATTTTCGAAATTTCCGATATTTAACTAACCTATTTGTAGGACGACAACTAATAGCCTTTATTCTCCCATTTTCGCAAATTCTTAACCGTCAGTCACCACGTTATGAGGATACTACTGCTAGCATTATTTCTATTAAGTATGAAAGCTTCTTTCGCCCGAAATGTGGATACAATTTGGTATAACAGTAAATGGGAAAAGACAGACAAAGGTAATAGATATTACTACAGAGTTGTTGAAAGAGACGATATCAAAAGCCTTTACTTTGTCAGGGATTTTTATCCTAGTGGAAAAATTCAAATGGAAGGCCACTATAAGTCTTTAAGTCCCGATATAAGAAACGGCGATTTCACATGGTGGTTTGAAAATGGGGTTAAACAAAGAGAAACTATATTCAAAGATGATTCTGTGATAAAACTGACAGAATGGGATGCAGATGGGAAATTAATAAATCAGAACGAACTAGTTAGAACAGTAAGTTTCAAAGACGTAGAGCCTGTTTATGAATTAAAGTCAATCGAGGTTGCACCTGTTTTCCCAGGCGGTATCCCGGCTTTATCCCGTTTTATTGCAAGCAGCATTCGCTACCCTTCTGATGCAGAAAAGAAGGGCATCGGTGGAAAAGTGATTGTAATGTTCGTCGTAAATAATAAGGGTAAAGTGGTACAGCCACAAATTGTACAGAGTGTCCACCCTTCATTAGACAAGGAAGCGATAAGAGTTATTAATTTAATGCCAAGATGGGAACCGGGAAAGCAAGGCGGAAAAGATGTTAACGTAAAATTCGCCCTACCGATCGTCTTTCAGAAATAGAAACTGAAACGGTTGCTGGCATCGGCTTCAAACAGTAGGAATGAAACTGTAGTGGTACAAACACTCGTTTCTTCATGCTTGCATGCTGCGGTAGTAACTTAGAAGTGAGCTGCAGACATGATAAGACCTTATTCGTCAGCCACAAGTATAATACCGGCAGAAATACTTGAGATACATACTTTGCAGCAGACAAATTAGCCGAATAAAAGAGCTTGATGTTTTGAATTGTTTTGTAAATTGCCTCACGTTGATAAAATACAGATGCGCAGTTACGCGTGCGAAGTAGTTTCCGCCAGTTTTAAGAAGCCGGAGTCTAGACGCTTGAATTTAAACCATTGTCAATCATTACCCCGGACGGAAAGGAATGTTTCTTGTTTTTATGGCAGACAGTAAAGTCTTAAAAGAATGCAGCCGACCTAAACAAAAAAATGAAGAATGTTCGAAAAGAAAGCCGGCTTATCAGGACGTTTTGTCAAAGAAGATCGAATGAAGCCCCGTAAGTTTTTTCAGTTGATAGACATTGCAGTAGCGTGTTAGGCTGGAACTTTGAAATCTCAATCGATAAGATGCCAACTGTTACGAGCTCTTTTAGTATTAATAAATATGCTTAAAATAAATCAGATGGATAAAATAAAATTAGCCGTTCTGGTATTGATGTTTACACTTACCACCAGTTATGCTCAAGTGGTAAAATCTAAAACTATTGATCATGGAGGTAGCAGTAATTACAAATCCGAAGCGGTAGCAGAAAAATTTGGTGTGCCGCCCCAAGCCTTAGCTCCACAGCAATTTATTAAGCCCGAGCTAGAATTTATTTGTGAATTGAAAGTGACCATTGAGCAACCTGTCGATTTAGGAGCTACTGTTCATGGTAAACGCATCATTATTCCAATCTCAGGAGGAACATTTGAAGGTCCTCGCATAAAAGGAACCGTACTTAAAGGGGGCGCGGACTATCAGTATGTCGGCATGAACGGCACTCGTACTGAACTAAACGCTATTTACACCATTAAAACAGATGATGGCGTTTTAATTCAAGTGCAAAACGCAGGATTAATTTATGCACCGAAAGAAAAGAATGCTTCTGGACCTCCTGAATTTTATTTCAGGGCAGCTCCCAAATTTGAAGCACCTATAGACTCGAAATATGCCTGGTTGAATAATGCTATTTTTATTTGTAAACCGGAAGTTAAAGATGGTTACATATCCATTCAGGTATGGAAAGTACTTTGATGCGAAATGCCCATCCACGTCGCCTGGTCCTGACAAAATTCGTCGTAAATAACCTAAATTATTAAAAATGAAAACTATACCAATATTTGTCTCATTGCTATTCTTAGGCTTGATAATGTCCTGCTCAAAAAAAACGATAGATATAGTAAAGGTGAAGGGTGGTTTGGTGCAGGGAACGAAAGAAAGCAGTATCACTGTTTTTAAGGGTATTTCCTTTGCTGCGCCGCCTGTCGGAGACCTCAGATGGAAAGCTCCCCAGCCTGTTGCTGAATGGGAGGGAGTCAAAAAGACAACAGTATTTGCAGCCTCGCCTTATCAGGGCGGAAATCCACCGGCAGGTAAAAGTGAAGACTGCCTTTATCTGAACGTATGGACTCCAGCCAAGTCGTCAAAGGAAAAACTGCCGGTCCTGGTTTGGATATATGGTGGCGGTTTTAGTTTTGGTTCAACTGCCGAACCGGTATGCACTGGGGAGCATTTAGCGAAAAAAGGCGTTGTCGTTGTAAGTATTGCGTACAGAGTCGGGAAGTTGGGATTTCTGGCTCATCCTGAGCTGAGCGCAGAAAATCCTAACAAGGTTTCAGGGAATTATGGATTACTTGACCAGATTGCAGGATTGCAATGGGTAAAGAACAATATTGCTGCTTTTGGCGGCGATCCTAAAAAAGTAACGATTTTTGGTGAGTCGGCCGGAGGAATTTCGGTCAGCATGCTCTGTGCTTCACCCCTGGCTAAAGGGTTGTTTCGTGGAGCTATTTCTGAAAGTGGCGGTTCATTTGGCCCTACGCGGCCAACAACCTATCCGGGGGAAAATATGAAGACCCTGCAACAGGCAGAAGCCAGCGGGAACGAATTTTTACAAAAAGCAGGTGTTTCGTCAATTGCTGAATTGCGCAAGCTTAAGGCTGAAGACTTGCCAAGCGAGCCAGGAATGGGAGGTGCATGGCCAATTATTGACGGATATGTGATACCGGACGACCAGTATAAACTATATAAAGAAGGCAATTATAACGATGTTGCTGTGCTTATTGGGTATAACTCGGATGAAGGGGCTAGTTTCTCACGAGAAAGAACGCCGGAAGAATATATTGCCAACGTTCGTCAGCGCTTCGGTAAGTTCGCTGATACCTTAATAAAAGCTTACCCTGTTGGCGAGAACCGCGTGCCAAGAACTGCGCGGAACTTAATGCGCGACGCAGCCTTTGGCTGGCACACGTGGACCTGGGCCCGTCTGCAATCACAAACAGGAAAGTCGAATGTTTTTTTATACTATTTCGACCAGCATCCCAACCTCCAAAAAGATTCGCCGAGAAATGACTTGGGTTCTCCGCACGGGCAAGAGATCCCTTATGTTTTCATGACATTGGACAAGGATAATCCCCGAACAACTGAAACGGATCTGAAGCTTTCTGACATTATCAGCAGCTATTGGACCAATTTTGCTAAATATGGGGATCCAAATAGGCAGGGTTTACCGCGCTGGCCGGCATTTACGGGAGAAAGCGAGCAACTAATGTATCTGAACGCAGACCCGCACGCGTCGCCTGTTCCCGACGAAAAGTCGCTCCATGTTTTGGACGCGTACTTTAAATGGAGGTTTACTCAGGAAGGTCGATTATGGGCAAAATAATTTTCTATGACTAAGCTTTGTTTATGCTTATACCGGGTATAAATTAAGCCGCTTTATTAAGCTTGTGAGTAAACAGAAAAGTGAGTTCCAGGTTAAAAGATGTACTTTGTCCTGATAAAATTGTGGTTGAAAGAGCGTCATCTGAATTCAAAGTTGTTCAAGCATATTGAGCAGCTTTGAAGCAGTAATTGGCTTAGCCTATGCTCCTGAATATCCTGCCAAGTGTCTTTATGCGCTGATATCATCAATTAAAGATCGATCTGAATTGTGCCGGTGAAACCTCCGTTTTGATTTTGAACAGCCTGCTGAAAGACTGCGGATGCTCAAACCCTAGCTTGTAAGCCACTTCGCTTACGCTTAAGTTTGTTGTTGAGAGCAATTCTTTAGACCTTTCAATGAGCTTTTGATGGATATGCTGTTGCGCATTCAGGCCTGTCAGCGAACGTAGCATGTCGCTTAAGTAATTGGGCGTGTAGTTTAATTGTCGGGCCAGGTACTGGACAGTAGGTACGCCATTCTGTATCGGCTGTTCTTCCCCAAAGTAGTCGTCCAGCAATTTTTCCATCTGCTGAAGGAGATCGCTGTTGACCGACTGCCGGGTTAAAAACTGCCGCTTATAAAAGCGCTTTGCATAACTGAGCAGTAACTCGATCTGCGAGATAATCACCTCCTGGCTGAAGTCGTCAATCCGGCTGTTTATTTCTTCCCGGATGATGTTATAGATAGAAAGCATAGTGAGTCTTTCCTGTTCAGACAGATGAAGCGCCTCGTTGATTGCATAAGAGAAGAATCCGCAGTTTTTGATCTTCCGGGCCAGGGGGAAGCCTTGCAGGAAATCCGGGTGGAAGATTAGTGAGTAGCCCTCGTTGCCCGTATATCCATCTACCCCGCCTACTACCTGATTGGGTGCGGTGAACAAGAGGCTGCCTTCGTTAAAATCATAGTAGCCCTGGCCATACCTGAACTTTCCGGCTAGTTTGGTAATGAAAGAGATCTTATAAAAGCATGCCACATAGCTGGTGGGAAGCCGGCGCATGTCGATCTGCCCTTGGTCCAACAAGGTAATCAGCGGATGAACAGAACCGGGGAGACCCAGCATACGGTGTATCTCCGATATAGATTCCAGCTTCCTGATCGCTAATGTTTCGCTTTTCATTCTTAAAGATAATAATAATGACCGGCGACTGTAAGAGTCACCGGCCAGAAATTTAATGATGGGAAGGGTAAGTTGATAATGGTATCGAGCACTACCAGGGCATAGGACCGTCAGGACCTGTGAACGTGGCGGTACCCCCATCTGTATCTAAGGCCATCCTGATCGGTTCCCGTGAGCCAACTTCAACCGTATCAGTGCCCTGGAAATTATTCAGCGCTGTGGCGGTAAAGCCGGGACTGGTTGCATTAACCTTGATGTTTTCTTTTTCAAGTTCTAGCGCAAAAGCTACGGTGACGGCATTGAGAGCCGTTTTAGATGCTGCATAAACCACGTTGAAATGTTCCCTCGCCCAGCAGTCGGGGTCAGTAATCCAGGTTAGAGAGCCGAGGCCGCTTGACACATTTACGATACGGGCTGCTGATGATTTACGCAGCAAAGGCAGCAATGTCTGAGTAACGGCAATAACACCGAAGACGTTAGTCTCCCAAACAGCCCGCACCTCATCCAGAGAGGCAGTAGTCGCCCGGCCATCCGCCAATATCTCCTCCATTGTACGTCCGGGCTTGCCCGCATGCGATATTCCTGCATTGTTTACCAGCAGATCCAGGTGTCCCTGCTCTTTTTCAATTTGTGCTGCGGCTGCGCTGATGGTGGACTGCTGCGTGACATCGAGCTCAGTCGCAATGGCATTAGTGCCGATCTCCGCGGCAGCCTTTTCCCCGTTACCCAGCTTGCGTGACCCGACATATACCGTATATCCATTTGCGGCCAGCGCTTTTGCGATTTGAAAGCCTACACCCTGATTAGCACCCGTTACCAGCGCTACGGGCTGTTTGTTTGTTGACAATCCAATTTGATTTTCCATGAGATTAATGATTAATTAATGAACAAAACAAAGGTCGCGAACCAGTTCCTTTGCTTCATAACCAGATCAAGGACATTTGTAACCGAAATGGAGACGCTGATCCGGAAGCCAGGAATTTGACCAGGACGAGCTATAGCAATGGCTGTAAAATGGAAGTTATTGAATGACCGCAGCTATGCGTTTTTGCCTTACACAGGATCGGCAAAGATTGTACAGGTGGTCTGTTTCGTTGCAGCTGCTCAAACAGTTTTCCTTTATTGCTTACCTTAGTGCAGGCTTAATAGTTGCGGGAAAATCATCCTAAACAGTACTACGGGCTTTACTGCGGCTACTATTTAAAGAAGACGAGGTGAATAAATACGCTCTGCAATTCCTTGCTTATTTCTGCTTTGTGGCACTGAGCGACTGTCGCTCGGGGGATGTGCCTTCCCCATTAGTACTAAAAAGAGATACTACAACGTCGATGTACGCGTACTTCGACGAAAAGGGCAACAAGGTTTTAGGAGATTACTATGCCGCTTATACAGACACCATTACTGAATATGGGATAGTTGCAGACCCGGGTTTTGTACTGATAGATAAAACAGGGAAGCATATTTATAACATATACCCCTTGGACAATGGTCCTGACTATACCAGCGAGGGGACTTATCGGATCATTGAAAATGGAAAAATAGGCTACGTTGATTCGTTAACTTCTGAAGTGCTGATCCAGCCTAAGTTTGACTGCGCTTATCCTTTTGAAAACGGTAAAGCGAAGGTGAGCGTCAACTGCAGAACCGTAAAAGCCTTTCCCGGAGACGAGCATTCAACGTGGGAAAGCAAAGAATGGTTTTATGTTGACAAGACAGGGAAGGTAGTGAGGTAAGTCAGGAGAGAGAACGCATCTCATATTATTTGTGTTTGATTAAGTATATTATTCGTTATTGGCTCTTTTCTACTACATTAGTGGCAGCTAGAGTGCTTAATAAGAATGAGAACCGGAGCTCTAGTCCGTTGAGTAGTTTTTCAGGCTCTTGAACGGATTGGACGAAAATTAATATTCACTCGTAACCATGATTCGCCTTATTTTACTAAAACGCCATATCTGTTCATTCTTGTTTAAGGATTTTGCTTTGTGTTTTCATCTTCGGGCTAGAGATAGATAATGATCGAAGCAATCAGCTTGCGTTATGAAAAAAGCTTTTACATTTTAATCTTAAATCTTCTGTCACTGGAGACCTTCTGCCAGGACAGAGACCCCGCTCGGTTAACAATTTCCGGCGGCTTCTCCGAAGTTGGAATTTCTCCGTCGGAGGAAATATGGGTTGCTACTAGAGCGGGAAACACCTACTACTCGAAGCAGCTCGGAGACTCGTGGCACATTGGACCTTTCGGCTCGTTCGGGCCTGGTCTCTCCAATTCGGGGAAGACGTTTGAGAGAGTGAATTTTTTCTCAGAAGACACCCTGATGATCTCTGGTTTTATTCAAGAGGGAGGGAGGCAAGACTTTGTTTTCTGGTCTGGAGATCACGGCAAGTCGTGGCAGAAAGTAGTATTCGGCAAAAGCAGCTGGATTGATGCTGCTTTTGTTAATAGTAACGGGAAGGCTTGGATGAGTGGGAGTTCTCAGCTTATATATTACTCGCAGGACAGAGGGAAGACCTGGAAATCGTTGGATTGTGAATTTCGATGGTTTAAAATTCCGAACGAACTCAGTTCAGCTTGGAAGGCAAATCGACAAAATAACAAATGGACACTTCTTAAATCCGGTTGCCAGAGACCAAACTTATGCAATTTTCAAGATCGCTGACTATTTGTACAAAAAAGAACTAGGAGCAAAATAATGCCCAATACTGATTTTCGTTTAGCACTTTGCCAGAAGCAGGACGGGCCAGTTCTTTCATTAATCCAATCTTTACTACATAACACAATGAGTACACTTATTTTTAGTATTTGGGTTCTGACCGTGTTAGCCTTTTTTATGAATGGTACCTCTGTCGCTCAGGAGTCTGGTGATGCCGAAAAGGTTAGGACGCAGATGAGCGCGTTCGTTAAGAATCTCTTATCAGAGCAGGTCGATACCATAGTGACTTATCAGCAAAACGCGGTGGGTTATGAGCCGGTGATATTGGAGCCGGTTGGAGCTTCTAAGGAAGTTACAGACTCATTATTTTGTGAAGTTGAAAGGTCTGCGTTTGTGATATGGGCGCTCAAGGGAAAGGTCTACGTTAAGAAAATTCACCCTTGCTGGTCCTTTAAACCTCTGATTGTAGAACAAAGAAAAATTCATGAATATATGCGGTGCTTAAGTCGCGCGGGCGAGATCAAGGCATTTGAAATCAAGACAGCAGCAGGCAGGCAAAAGATTCTTTCCAGTGATCATTCAATTGTAGCAGAAGTTGGATTTTACAAGAAAGGAATAATGAAAAGTTGGATTATTAACTCCGAAGACTTGTTAAAGAGCAGCAATGATGGAGCGCGGAACGTCAACTACCGATCCAATCAGGCCAATCCGGCTGTGCAGTTTTCAGCCTTCCTTGGGCACATGTTCGCAGTCGTTGTATTTGAAAGGGGGTATGATACCGGAAAAACTATGCCCAGGAAGTACTAAGAACAAGATGTTTATTCAACTGTGCCAGAATTTATCCTGTCCGACATTGTTTGCGCGCCTTCTTTAATACGTTTCTCCCTGAAAAACTGTCTTATTTCTGGCTCTTTCAGGTCCTGCCAGAAGCGTGTGGAATGAATGATTTTTTTACCTTGCTCCCACAAAACCTCAGGTGACGCAGGAAGTCCTCTCCAGGCACAACCGAATGGCAGCGAACCACTTTCAAGATCGCCCAGGTCGAATTTAATGCTCTTAGCAAGGATGCCAAATATGTGATCCTCTTCCAGGACGACTGCCGCCAGTTTAGACTCCGGCAGAAGACCCGCCTCATCCAGCTTCCGCAAGAATAACTCACTGACGAAATAGGCGCCACCAAAAACGTTCTCGCCGATGTCGTAACCGTTCTTGAAGGCATCTATCAAAATTTTACGCAGGGTATAATTAGCGATAGGTTGCCGCAAAAGTCTTCGTGTAAAGGCAAGGGCCACGATCTGATTCCTTAGCCATTCATTATCAATAACGTTTCCGAAGCTATCGACCGGGTTTTTCGATTTTCTGTAAACTCCTGCAATTCCTGTCTTGGGGCTATTTTTAAACAGCTTAATTGCTTCGTCCTGAGGATTGAAGCCTGTTATCAGGGCGTCGGTATCCATGCGCAACAGAAGCTGAAAGCTATAATGGTCGAGAACATACTTGAAGGCCAGCGACAAAGTAATGTAAAGTCCGCCGTGCAAACCGTGTGTTTTCTTATGTCTCAAGAGATCTATTTCTGGAAAGATCTCCTTTATTGTGTCCCCTGTCCTTTTTTGTGAATCGTCAGAGATCAATATTTTGTAGGTACAGTGGCAGTAATACTTTATACTGTTAATGGTGTCTTCAATAAATTCTACCTTGCAGTTAGGACCGACAGGTATTACAATAATAAGGTCATAATCCGTTTTCATGATGTTGTTTTTGACAGTGTTTAAGCGTTGTTTTGAGGTTGAACCTGCTGCCTGTCATCTCCCCGTCCTGTAACTTTAGCTTAGGTTTTAAGTTTAGGTTTAGCAGCAGCGGCTGTTCTTAAATAGTTCCAATTTGATGATCTAATGTAGGGGATATTATTATGAAATAATAGTGGCGTAAGTAAAATTAAAATGAAGATAAAGACACTCCGTGTTCTTCTAATTCTTTCAACTGCATGGTTGGCATTTTTCGTGAGGCACCGGAGCATGTTGTGGTAGTTCTCGCCCATTGGTGCCAGCGTTCCTCATTCTCAGGTTTTTACCTTGCTTTTGTTCAGAGGCGGAGCTGGCAGAACTGTCGAATCGACGCTACATCAACAAGGACTCGCCAGATGGGGGCAGCTAAAAGCAGAAGGCCGCCCTGACTTGGCCGGCAGGGGAACAAGAACCAGGTTTTCGTTGTTGCTAGTAAATGAAGCACGAGTTCAGACCATACCAGCCAATTGAGAATTATGGTATTATCGGTGATTTGAAGACGGTAGCTCTGGTATCCCTGAAAGGATCGATCGACTTCATGTCTTTCCCGCAGTTTCACTCGCCAACTTTGTTTGCGTCTCTGCTCGATGCCCAAAAAGGGGGCTATTTTTCAATTGAGCCGCAGATGGGGGAGTTCAAAACGAAGCAGCTGTATCTTCCTGGCACTGCTGTTTTGCTTACCCGCTTCTTCTCTGAGGCTGGAATTGTGGAGATTACCGACTTCATGCCCTGGGATACCGGCAAGCAGGCGGTCAGTACTATCGTACGGAAGGTGAAAGCGGTGCGGGGTAATATCAGCTTTAAAATGCACTGCGCCCCTCGTTTTGACTACGCGCGCTGCGAACACCGGGCTGAACTGGCGGAGAATCACATTATCTTTTCTGTGACAGATGGTGGTAATGCCGAAGTTCGTTTATCCGCTGATTTTCAGCTGCAGGTGCAAGGTGATGATGCCTATGCAGAGTTCTCTGTAAAAGAGTCGGAAGTGGCTACTATTGTTCTGGAATCGGTGGCGCCGGGCCGGGAAAGGGTATTTGAAGATGTCGCGCATTTTGCCAGGGGAGTCTATGATCAGACTATCCTCAACTGGCGCAAGTGGATATCCAAATGCACCTATAGAGGGAGATGGAACGAGCAGGTGCAACGATCGGCAATCACGCTGAAGCTGCTTACTTCCCAACGGCACGGGTCAGTCATTGCAGCGGCTACTTTCGGGCTTCCCGAAGCACTCGGGGGAAACCGCAACTGGGATTACCGCTTTACCTGGGTACGCGATGCCGCTTTCACCATGTATGCTTTTCTGCGGCTTGGCCTCTTTGAGGAGGCTACCGACTTCCTGAAATGGATACAGCGCGTGAGTAAAGAAAACAAACTGCAGCTGATATACGGTATCGACGGCAATACGGATCTTAAAGAAACTGAACTAGAACACCTGGAAGGTTACCGGGGATCAAAGCCCGTTAGGATCGGAAATGCAGCCAGGGATCAGCTGCAGATCGACATCTACGGCGAACTGATCGACACTATCTACATCTACAATAAATCATATAAGCCCATCACCTATGACTTCTGGACCGTGGTGTGTCAGTTTGTGCAGTCGGTGATTGATTCCTGGCATTTGCCCGATCATGGTATCTGGGAGATTCGTAACGAGAAAAAGCCTTTTCTGCATACCCGACTGATGTGCTGGGTGGCCATGGACAGGGCAATCAAAATAGCCGACCAGCGGTCATTCCCTTACCCGGTGATGCAGTGGACAGGCGTAAGGGATGAGATCTATAACGACATCTTTCATAATTTCTGGAACGAGGAGCTTGGCGCCTGGGTGCAGTATAAAGGTGCCGGGGTGGTCGATGCAAGTGTGCTGCTCATGCCCCTGGTCCATTTTGTCTCACCAGTAGAGCCACGATGGGTCTCCACTATGGAAGTGATTGACAAGAAGCTCCGGCTTGACGTGCTGATCTATCGATATCAGAACTCGCATGAAAATATAGACGGGCTGGACGACGAGGAGGGAACCTTCAATATGTGCTCGTTCTGGTTCGTGGAGGCTCTTGCCAAAGCGGGACAGGTAGAAAGGGCTGTAGAGAATTTTGAAAAGATGCTTGCCTATGCGAACCATCTCGAATTGTTCAGCGAAGAACTAGGTAAACAAGGAGAGCATATCGGTAATTTTCCTCAGGCTTTTACGCACCTGGCTTTGATCAGCGCAGCGCTGGAGCTGGACAAGCAACTGGACCGGTTGTATTAAGGCAAACCGACCGCTCCTAATCTTGTTAACTTCAAAAAAGAGCGATGGACAGAAGACGATTTCTGACACATACAGCGGTTTCGGCTGCGGCTATTGCCGCAGGGGCTTTCGTTCCTGGGTATGCCGCGGCCCTCTCTAATAATCTGGCAATGGAAAAAACAGCAAATCAGAAACAGCACAAAAGATACCGCCCTCTCACGAAGGCGGGAATGGGAGGCGTGGCCCTTGGAAACGGCTTTCAGGTAAATCCCGAAATTGAATGTTATCAGGCAATGGAGGCCGCGTGGGATGCAGGCATCCGCTATTTTGATACTTCGCCCTGGTACGGCCTCGGTATCAGCGAACGTCGCATGGGCGTGTTTCTGAAAGATAAACCCCGGTCAGAATTCACTCTTTCTACCAAGGTCGGGCGTCTGCTGGAGCCTCATGAGGATTTTCAAGTCACGCAGGCTCTCTGGAAAGGGAAGATGAACTTTGGCTATAAGTATGACTATACGGCCTCCGGGGTGAGACGCAGTGTGGAAGACAGCCTCCAGCGTCTCGGCGTTTCTTCGTTAGACATTGTGTTTATTCATGACCTTTCGCCAGATAACGGCGACATGAAGCAGGGTTGGTTGAAGTACTTTGAAATTGCACAAAAAGGCGCTATGCCTGAGCTGACAAAGATGCGGGAGGAAGGCCTGATTAAAGCCTGGGGGCTTGGCGTCAATACCATTGAACCTATTCTCAAAACCATAGAAGTGGCCGATCCTGATATCTTCCTCTCTGCCACTCAGTATTCTCTCATCAAGCATGAAGACGATCTGAATAAGGTCTTCCCAAGGTGTGCAGAAAGAGATATATCCATTGTTGTGGGGGCGCCACTTAATGCGGGCTTTTTGTCGGGTAAAGACCGGTATGATTACAGCGGTACTTTTCCTGAGGGTGTTAAAGAGAAGCTGGCGTCCATTAAAGCTGTTGCTTCGCGTCACCAGGTTGACGTCCGCACTGCTGCCCTGCAATTTTGTGCAGCTCCTGAGGTAGTGTCGGCAGTCATCCCCGGCTTCCATACGGTTCAGCAGGCGAAGGAGAATGCCCGGTCACTCAGCAGCACTAAGATTCCAGCCGCTTTCTGGGAGGAGCTTAAGAAGGAAAAGCTGATCGCCGCTAACGCTCCTGTCCCCGCAGCCCGTTAGGAGGGGTGTTTTTAAAGGTGTGTTCGCAACTTTAGCTACAAGTTCTGGTTGCGCTGAGCGGGGCTATGTCCCGCTTCAGCCCTTGAATCTCCCACTTTACCCGGAATTATTTGACAGTAGCGTTGGAAAGCAATAACTTGAGCGCAATTGTGATCGAGCGTCAGGTTAACTTATGAAGGGTTGTGCCTATTTTCTTCTTGTCTGGTCCTTTGCTATTGCCTTGTGCGGAACTGCTTTTGCACAGAGTAATAACTTTATGTATGGAGATGTGATCCTTAAGAACAGGGAGACCGTCACCGGTATTATTGAGTGGACTGACGGGCAGCTTCTGTGGACGGACTTGTTGCAGGCCACAAAGACCAATGTCTCGATGTTGCGATACCTAAGTGACCGGCAGCTGGAGGGATTAAGAAACCAGGGGGGCGGCGACGGGCTTGACTGGCAGTTTTTAAACCTCTGGAAAGACAAGCTGCCGGAACGTCAGCCTGAGGCGCTCTGCCAGTTCGGCAATATTGCTTCCGTGCATATCACCGGCGAAAATGACGCTCAGGTTTACTATAGGAGCGGGTCAAAAGTCAGGGTCAGCCTGACGTCTCCTGAAGGCGAATCTGCTCCCGGTATAACCGTACACGGAAGTGTTACTACCCGGTTGCGCCTGAGCGACATCAGCAGGGTGGTGTTCAAGAGTGCAAATTACAATAATGTCACCTGGAAGCGAAAACCCCTGTACGGTACAGTGTATACCATGAACGGTCCTCTTACCGGCTATATCCGTTGGGATATGACCAAGGCTCTTTCTTCACGAACACTGTATGGCAAAAACGGAGAAGTGATGGCGGGTGTTAAATTTTGGGATATTAAACGTATCGCAAAAAAAGAAAATGGAGCGACTGTGACGTTTAATTCATCGCGAACCGTCTTTCTTCAAAGCACAAGGGACGTTAGTTCTGCGAGCCGGGGAATAGTGGTGACCAATGCTGAGTGGGGCAGGGCGGTAGTCGACTGGAAAGCTTTTAAGTCAGTGGTGTTTTACGACCCGCCGGCGGATGAAGTGAGTTACGGATATTTTGCTGCCCCTAAAAAGATCTATGCCGATGTGACCAGTTCGGGCGGGCGGGTGTTCCGGGGAAATTGTTCCTTTGACCTTGATGAGGAATGGAACTTTGAGCCGATAGAGGGTCGCTTTAATGGCATCCTTTATCAGGTTCCCGTATTTAACATAGCAGCTATTGCTCCTGCAGCCGAAAACTCCTCGAAGGTAAGGCTAAGAAGCGGAAAAGAGCTGGTGCTTGCCGGCTCCAATGATGTATCGGGGCGAAACTGGGGAATAATTATCTGGCTTGTTAACTCCAGGTACCAATACATCCCCTGGAATGAAGTAAAGGAGCTGAGATTTAGAAAATGAAACCAGAGCTGTTTTATCTCATCGCCCTTCTATGGATTGCTACCGTAGTCGTACTCTTGTGGTTCGGCAACAAGCGGATCTTCAGCTACCTTGATAAACGCCTGCCATGGCTGAAGCATATCTCTAAGCGTTTCTTTGCACAGCTCTTCCTGAGCGTGTTCTACTCCCTGGCTTGCATCAATGCCACGTATTATCTTTTCAGGCTGCAGACTAGTATCACTTCGCCTACCTGGTCACAGTTCTTTGTGCTAAATATTTATGGACTGCTGTTTATTATTCCGGTATTGGCTGTCAATTTTAGCGTGTACTTCGTCAGTCAATGGAAGAAAGCAGAGATGCAGTCCAATTATTTGCGGGAGGAGAATCTTCGCACGCAGCTCGACTCACTGCGAATGCAGCTCGATCCGCATTTCCTCTTTAACAATCTGAATGTATTGTCTTCACTGATCGACAGTGATCCCCATACTGCCCAGCATTTTCTGGATAAGTTCGCCGACGTTTACCGGTACGTGCTGCAGTACAAAAATGAGGAGCTGGTTCCGCTTGCCACCGAGCTCGACTTTATTGAATCATATGTTTATCTGCTGAAGAAGCGGTTCGGCAGTCAGCTCAAGGTGGACATTGATGTGCCCGACGATCTTCCGTTTTCCCTCTTTATTCCGCCCCTCTCGCTGCAAATGCTGGTCGAGAATGCATTGAAGCATAATAAGATCTCTGGCAAGGCTCCCTTTATGATCGATATCTTTGTAGAAGACGGGCAGTGGATCACCGTACGGAATACCTATAACCCGCGTGAAGATACTGCCGCAAGACCCGGCAAAACGGGGCTTGACAATATTGGAAAGCGATACGGATTCCTCTCGTCAAAAAAAATAAGGATTAGCAAGGACGATTCATATTTTATCGTTAGTTTGCCCCTGTTAGACGTAACCGGTTAATGGGAGATATGCAAGTTCTGATCATTGAAGACGAGGCTCCTGCCGCTGAAAAGCTGCAGAAGCAGCTGCTTGAGTGTGATAGCTCTATCACGATACTCGATGTTTTAAATTCCGTGGAAAGCTCGGTTGAGTGGCTGCGCGTCAACAAGCATCCTGATCTTATTTTGTTGGATATCCATCTGGCCGACGGCCTGTGCTTTGATATTTTTAAGCAGGTGAAGGTTAAGTCTCCCGTCATTTTTTGTACGGCTTACGACCAGTATGCTCTTAAAGCTTTTGAGCTAAACAGCATTGACTATCTGTTAAAGCCTGTCCAGGCGCAGAAGCTGGAAAAGAGCCTGGAAAAAATGAAGGACGTACAGCAGCAGCGGAGCCCTGTTGTTGAAGGCGACCTTTTGAATAATTTAATGAGCATGATTGGGCGGCAGGAATCAAATTACAAGTCGCGCTTCATGGTCAGGATCGGCAACCGGATACAAGCAGTAAAGGCCGGGGATATCGCTTATTTCTATTCCAGAAATAAGCTGACGCTTCTGGTCACAAAAGACGGACAGAGCTTTCCTGTAGATTATTCGCTTGATGATCTGATACAGCTTCTCGATCCGGCTGTCTTTTTTCACGTCAACAGAAGTCTTATCATTCACATTGATGCCGCGCGCGAAATACATCCTTATTTCAAGGGCCGTCTGAAGCTGGTGCTGCACCCGCCTTTGGATGAGGAAGTGGTAGTGAGCAGTCAGCGTACACCGCTCTTTAAAGACTGGCTCGATCAGTAGTCAGCTTCATCGTGCTTTTTTCCTGTTTGAGGAAGTGAATATCCGGCTGTGTCAGGTATGTATTCCGCTTTTGAAAGAGATGCTCTTTCTTTATGGAATATAAACCCATTTCGATATACCCATAAATGAAAAGGATCAACACACGGGTAACAGGTGTTACCACTTTACTTTCAATTTTTACTATTCTGTTTGGCTTTACAGCCCATGCTCAGTATCCGGATATTCCGGCTGATGTAAAGGCAGCGTCAGACAAGTACATGCAGGAGTGCTACAAGCGCTCAGACAGCGCCTGGCAGAAAGCACGCATTATTATCGAAAAAGAAACCAAAGAAGGCAAACCTTATATTCCATGGGCAGGGCGTCCGACGGATTTGCCACAGGCATCGCTTGCAGCCTTCCCTGGTGCTGAAGGAGGTGGTGCGTTCTCCTTCGGCGGCCGCGGAGGGAAAGTGCTGGTTGTGACCAGCCTGGCCGACAGTGGTCCCGGAAGTTTGCGCTGGGCTTGTGAGCAGGGCGGCGCCCGTACCGTTGTCTTCAACGTATCGGGGATCATCCGGCTGAAGAGTCCGCTGATCATCCGTGCACCCTATATCACCATTGCAGGTCAGTCGGCTCCTGGCGACGGAGTCTGTGTGGCGGGCGAGTCAGTATGGATCAATACCCACGACGTGATTATCCGCTTTATGCGTTTCCGCAGGGGCGAGACCTATGTAGGCCGCAGAGACGATGCCATCGGTGGCAACCCGATAGGAAATATCATGATCGACCACGTATCGGCAAGCTGGGGACTGGATGAAAACATGTCGATGTACCGTCACATGTATAACGACAGCACGGGCAAGGCA
Organism: Arcticibacter sp. MXS-1; assembly: GCF_041902385.1. Lineage (GTDB taxonomy): Bacteria > Bacteroidota > Bacteroidia > Sphingobacteriales > Sphingobacteriaceae > Arcticibacter. The sequence continues at coordinate 2,595,576 of NZ_CP169244.1, forward strand.
GAGGTGAAGCTTGGAACCGCTAACATCACCATCCAGAACTCGATTTTCTCAGAAGCACTGGATACCTGGAACCATGCCTTCGGAAGCACCCTGGGCGGTGAGAACTGTACGTTCATGCGTAACCTGTGGGCTGACAATGCTGCCCGTAACCCATCCATCGGCTGGAACGGAGTGTTCAACTTTGCCAACAACGTGGTGTTCAACTGGGTGCACCGCTCAACCGACGGCGGCGACTATACAGCACTGTTCAACATCATCAATAACTATTACAAGCCGGGACCGCTTACTCCGTTGAATGAGCCGATCAGTTACCGGATCCTCAAACCCGAGTCAGGCAGAAGCAAGCTTCCTTATGTGGTGTTCGGAAGAGCGTATGTGGAAGGGAATATCATTGCCGGCAATGAAAAGGTAACCAAGGATAACTGGGATGGCGGAATTCAGCTGGAAAACAAGAAAGGCGATGCGATGACCTTCGAGGAAGCGAAGCCATACTTTGCAGCGATGCGCTCTTCAAAGCCACATCCGATGGCTCCCATCACTATTATTCCTACAGAAAAGGCCTATGATTATGTACTGGCCAATGTAGGAGCAACCCTTCCAAAGAGAGACCCCGTAGACACGCGTGTGATTGAACAGGTACGTACCGGCAAGATCAACTATCTGAAGAACGTGAAGCTTCCAGGCACCCAGTTTAAGCATCGTCGTTTACCGATCGACTCCTACAAGGGGGTATCATCACCGACATTAATCAGGTGGGCGGCTATCCTCAGTATAAGGGTGCCGCTTACAAGGACTCAGACAACGACGGTATTCCTGATGAATGGGAAACAAAGAATGGATTGAATCCCAAAGACGGATCAGATTCAGCAAAATATGCCCGCAATGGCTACACCAACATTGAAAACTATCTGAACAGTCTGGTTTCTGTTGATACAGTGAAACCAAACGTAAAATAAGTACCAAAGAATTTCATGTTTCCAAAACAACCCGGCGCCAAAGGCGCCGGTTGTTTTTAGCAATCAGCTGTAAGCAACCAGCTAACAGCCATCAGCAGATAGCTTTCGGCAATTAGCTTAAGGTAATTAGTGATCGGCAATCAGCTATCAGAAACTAGCTTAAGACCATCAGCACTCAGCTTAAGGCTGTTAGCAACAGCTATTGACAATTGAGAATAACCCGGTAAAGAACAGTTAACTAACTAACAAGCCTCGTTTTCAACTCACGCATAAATAATAAACAAAAGGACACAAATTATGGTTATCCAGCCAGGACGTGAGCGGGTAATAACAACGCACTATTAAACCCCCATACGTAACAACATAACGCACCACTCTTAATCATAGCCCCCGCTTTTCCTCCCACAACTCAAAACTCAAAACTTACAACTTACAACTTACAACTCACAACTTACAACGCATAACCCACAACCCACAACTCATACCCACAGCTCATAACCAATAAAGACCCTGATGAATAAGCTATATATCCTCACATCTGTTCTTATCCTCAGCTCTCTTGTTACTTTAGCGCAGATAAGAAGAACAGTGCGTGGTGAAATAACTGATACCACCGGAGCTGTTCTTCCGGGCGCTTCTGTAAAACTTATATCAGCTCACGATACTCTTTCTACTGCTTCGGATCCGCAGGGGACGTTCAGGTTTGCTTCTGTGAAGGCAAGCCAATTTACGATCCTGGTGAGTTCAATAGGTTTCAGGCCCTTCAGTAAGGACTATGTTGTAAGTCCGCGTAATATTGCAGTGACACTCGCACCAATCCATCTCAAAGATGCTTATAATCAGCTGAACGAGGTGGTGGTCACCGCCGTGACGCCTGTCGTTGTCAAAGAGGATACCACCCAGTACGATGCCCGCGCTTATCCGGTTCGGGAAGGCGATGACGCGGGTGAACTTTTAAAGCGAATGCCAGGCATGGAGGTGAGCAAAGATGGAAGTGTGAAGGCGCAGGGCCAGGCAGTTACGAAGATCCGACTGAACGGAAAGGACTTTTTCGGTAACGATGCAACTGCTGCTTTGCAAAATCTTCCTGCAGATATTGTGAAGAATGTGCAGCTGATTGATGACTACGGAGAAGAGGCCGCTTTAACTGGCGTAAAAAGCGGCGATCCCCAAAAGATCTTGAATATTAATACGCTTGACGACAAGAAGAACGGCTATTATGCAGGCGCACAGGCAGGGCTCGGCTCTACCGACCGGTATAACGGGCGTATGCGGGCAAGCCGCTTTCGAGACGATCAGCGTATGACAATTGACGCCACCAACAATAATGTGTCAAACCGGTCGAGGGGAAGTACGGAAACGACGTCCATCGGACTGAACTATCAGGATCAGTGGGGCTCTAAAGTAGAGAATTACGGAAGCTATCGTTTTAACCGGAATAATAATAACTATAATGAACAGACGGCCAGCCAGAGCGTTTTTGAAACCTACACCAGGTTTGACAATGAGGATACGGGCAACGAGCGCCGGGATTATGATCATAACCTGTCATGGAATGTTGAGTACAAGATAGATGAGGCAAACTACCTGAAGGTAAAGCCGGGCCTGTCTTATAGCTCTTCCGATGCCAGTACAACCGGAGTTACCTATACCCAGCTGCTCCGGGCCGCTTCTGAAAGAACAAGGAGTTCGGCGACTGGTACATCTTCGGTTGAAGGGGGCGCTGAAATCTTCTTCAATCATAAGTTTGAAAAGAAGGGACGCAATCTGAGTGTGAACGCGGTCCTCAATCTAAGCAATGGTGACAATAGGAACGACCAGCGGAACGACTACAACAATACTGACTCACTCGGGTATGTAAGCGCTGAACAGCAGTATCAGAACCGTACCAATGATAACGTAAACAGAAATTCACGCCTTCGTTTTTCGTATATGGAACCTCTCGGCGCAGCTTCTTTCCTCGAACTGAATTATCAATGGAGCCGTACTTCGACCAGTACTGAAAGGAATGTGATGGACATAGATCCTTCGTCGGGGGCAGAGTCTTTTAACCCTGCCCTGAGCAATCATTACGAATATCAGTTTATTACGAACCGGGCGGGACTGCATTACCGTTATGCTGGCAAGAAATTAAACTACTTTGCGGGAATTGCTGTCATGCCAGCAACACTAAAGGGCGAAGATATCTCACGCAGTCAGCGCACGGAGAAGAACAGCGTCAATTGGATCCCATCAGCAAGGCTGGTTTATAAGTTTTCGAAAAAGCAATCGCTTACAGCACGATACAACGGAAGAAGTAACCAGCCTGGTTTTACCCAGCTTCAGCCCGTAACGGATAATGCAGATCTCAGGAATATTGTGCGCGGAAATCCCGGATTGAAGCCGGAATTTACTCATAATCTAAATGTTGACTATAATCAGGCAGACTGGGGAACTGGCTATATCTTCAATTCGGGTATTGACTTTAGCCGTACGGACGATAAGATTGTGACAACAAAGGTGATCATTCCCGACAGTCTGAAGCAAATCACGTCATACGCCAATACCAGCGGGTTCTATAACGGACAGGTGCGATACTCCCTTACCAAACCTTTTTTCGGACGTGCTTTTACAATCACTTATCTCGGAGGTTCCAACTTTAGCAACAATGTCACACTCACCAACGGCGACCGCACTACGGCCAAAAACATGGTCTTGAACCAGGGACTACGATTCAGGTTCGATATTCCTGACGTGATGAACGCATCTTTGAATACATCTTATTCTGCAAACCGCACCCGTTACTCATCCACTTCTTATTCCGACCGAAATACGACAAGGTACTCGCTCGGACTTGAAGGGAGGAACTATTTCTTTAAAGACCTCACGCTTGGCTATGATTTTTCCAAAGATTTTAATAGGGGATATAGCGCAGGCACTTCTAACCCTATGTTGCTAAACCTCTTTCTCGAGTATCGTTTCCTGAAACGGAACAGAGCAAATGTCAGGCTGGAAGGGTTCGACATCTTTTCTCAAAATACAGGCATATCGAGGGATGTGTTCGATAACGTGATCGTGGATAGCCGGAGTAACCGCTTGTCACGATATTTTATGCTGTCTTTCCAGTACCGTATCCAGAAGTTCGGAGTGTAGACGACGAACATGCGGATCCTGTTAGAATTTCTGCAATTGGAAATTAAAAAGTTCAAGGGTAAAGAGGGGCAAATGTTGTCGCGTCGACAGCATTTGCCCCTCTTTATTATTATACAAGGAAGAACCAGAAATCTTTTTAATAACCTGGATTCTGCGTCATAGCGCCTTTATTCAGGTCAATGGCCGTTGTGGGGATCGGCCGGAGTATTTTTAGCTTCCCGTCAGGTCCCAGGAAAGGGTTGATGTTCTTGTCGAACCAGTTAACTTTGATCTCTCTGTTCAAGGTTTTGGTTCTGTCGACCAGGGTGCCCGTACGTTTCAGGTCGAACCATCTGTGAAACTCACCAACCAGCTCTCTCGCCCGCTCGTCGAGTATAAAGTTTGTATTCACATCAGCAGCCGATATCATCATTTCCGCTGCTTTTCCTGGCTTCGCCGCTCTTTTCCGGACCTCGTTGATCCGTTCGGCGGCAAGGGCGGTATTGTTGGCGCGCAAATAGGCTTCTGCAGCGATGAGATACGTTTCTCCAAGTCTTGCAAGAAACAGGTCACGGGTACTTGATCCGTTCCCGACAGAGAATAGCGACTTTGGATCGTCAAACTTCTTTACCGTCGGGGTGGCATTGTCTGCTACTGTTCTTTGTGACGCTTCCCAGTCCGGCGAATACGGAATTACGGTAGCATTATTCCGGTGCGCCGGATCCTCTGCTTTCCATTGCTCCGCTGTACGGGTGTCCCATTTGGGCTTGTAATAATATTTGATGTTCAGATTGGCCCTTTCTGCTTTCCTGTCATAGTAATCATAATAGCGCTGATAATAGTTGATCATGAAGGTTGCGTCAAAGCGGGCGTCATTTGCGGTAAACGCGTCAAATACATACATCGTGGGACAGAGAGCGTAGTTTCTCCATGGATAACCCTGAGTACCGCCCTGTCCCCCCTGATAAGGGCCGAAAAAGTTCCCCTGCCCGTTTCCCCCCGTTGTCTGTGTAGGTAACGATCCCGGATCATACTGGATGGAGAAAACAATCTCCGGATCTTTTTCATTGCCCGGATAGAAGAGATCCTCGAAGGAGGTGGTGAGCTTTTGCCCGTTGATAGCCTGGTCTGCGTACTGAGCGGCAGTTACAAAGTCTTCAGGCTTGCCGATTGGCTCTGAATAGTCTCCCATCAGATAATCCTTTGTCAGGTAGCCTTTTGTCAGATACACCTTGGCCAGATAGTGCCGGACGGCACGTTTGTTAACCCTTCCGTATTGCTGGGCCGTCTCGGGGACGAGATCGAGCGCCGCCTTCATCTCGCTAATGATGAAGTCGTAAACCTCTGCTTCCGTGTTTCGGCCAAACTGGTCTTTCGGTTCCTTCAGGTAATCAGTTACAATAGGAACGCCTCCGAAGGTTTGCACCAGAAGGAAGTAATAGTACGCACGTAGGAACTGCATTTCTCCCTTCCTCTGAGGAAGATTGGCGGAAGCTGCAGTGTGCTCGTTAAAATAAAGCGCGGTATTGCAGACCTGAATAGACCTGTAGAGGTTGGTGTAGAAGGCCAGCACGTAAGGGTCATCAGGGTTCAGGTTCCTGTATTCGCTGAGACTTTTCGGCTGGTCACCTGTGCGTCCTTCTACATACATGTCCGTTCCGGCCTCAAAGAGGTAGGCGCTGCTGGTGCCGGTGTAGGCATACACGTTCCGAAGAGTTGAATAAGCCGAGTTGATCAGTTTCTCGTATCCTTCGGTGGTTGTGTAATAGGTGTCGGCAACGATATTCGATTTATTGTCTTCCTCCAGGAAGTCTTTACAGCCCGCCGCGAATATCAGCAGCAGTGCTGCAATGGAAAATTTTATAGTCTTCATAATAAAGTTCCTAGAATTTAAGGTTTACACCAAACTGGTACGTGACGGTAGAAGGAGCAAGGTTGTTCAAAGATCCGCCCGAATTGTTGTTGTTATCCCACGGGTTAACATTCGGATCTACGCCGCTTGCTCCCTCGGGGTCAAAACCGTCGAACTTGGTCCACACAAAGGGATTCAGCACGTTGGCGTATACCCTTAAGCCCTTTATATGCATTTGCTTTACAATGCCGGCCGGGAGCGTGTAACCCAGCGAGATATTCTGCACCTTCACGAAGGAGACGTCTTTGTAGTATCCGACGCCAGCAATGCCGCTCCAGTAGGGACCTACATTATTCGGCATGGGGTAGGCGGTGGATGTACGGGTAGGAGTGACTTTGTTTTCGGACATGTAATAGTCGTAGTAAACCTTCATAGTACCCCGGTCCGCATAGTTTCCGAACTGGGAATGGAAAGGACTGAAGATTTGCATTCCCTGCCGGGCAAAGAGAGAGGCAGAGAGGTCAAACGCTTTCCATGTGAGCTGAGTAGAGAAACCGCCCGTCCACTTAGGGTCTTTTTGCCCGATGATGGCCCGATCGTCTGTGCTGCTGATCTTGCCGTCATTGTTTACATCCCTCACCTTGGCCTGGCCGGGAAACTGACCATAGTCGGCAGCCTGCGCCCGTTCTGATTCAACCCAGATCCCGTCGTAGATATAGGTGTAGTTTACGTTGATCGGCTTGCCAATGAACCACTTGTTTCCAACCATATCCTGCTTCCCGTTCAGGAGCTCGATAATGGCATTTTTGTTCCGCGAGAAAGTGAAGGAAGTTGTCCAGCTAAATTTTGGAGTACTGATATTCACGGTCCGGAGGGATAGCTCGATCCCCTTGTTACTTACGGAACTCACATTGTCTACGATCGATGTATAGCCGTTCTCCACAGGAATGAGGCGGTTGAGGATGAGGCCCTCAGACCGCTTGTCATACACGTCGACTGAGCCGCTGATCTTTCCCCGGAGGAAGCCGTAGTCGAGCCCCAGATCATACTCCCGAGTCCGTTCCCAGGTAAGACTGACGTTGGGCAGGCGACCGGGGGCATAGCCGAGCCCAAGCGTTCCGCCGTAGTCATAGAAAGATGGACTGCCTAGTGTAGCCTGAGTTCCGTAGGGCTGCACACCATTGTTGTTTCCGGCTTTACCTGCGCTCAGTCGTAATTTCAGGTCTGAAATAAAGGTGTACTTCTTAATGAAATCCTCGTCGCCCATCTGCCATGCTAGTGCAACAGAAGGGAAAGATGCCCATTTATTACCTTCGGCCAGACGGGAGGCTCCGTCCCAGCGGTTGACAAGAGTAATAAAGTACCGGTTTTTATAAGAATAATTGAGGCGCGCCATATACGACATCAGTGAAAACTGGCTGAACTCGCTCGTTGCCTTCTGCCGGTTTGATGAGGACCCCAAATTATGATAGGATGAGTTGAATGGTAGGTCGTTTACGCGTGTAGAGTCTTGCTCGAAGCGGTCCTTCTGAATGCTGTAAAGCCCGGTAAAGTTGAAGCTATGATCCTTGATATCCTTTTTCACAGTTATCATATTGTCAAGGATATAGGAGAACGTTTGCTGGTTCACACGCTGGGCATCAGGCAGGAGGCCATCTCCCTCCGTAGTCAGCGAGCCCCAGAACCTGCCGTTCCTCATATTGGAAACGCTGGGCTGGAAGGATGAGCGCAGGCTGAGCCAGGGAGCGGGAGCAAACTGCAGGAACAGGTTAGCTACGCCAAAGTTACGGCGCGTGTTGTTCTCGGTATTCGGAATCTCCAGAAGGGGGTTTACCGTACTGGTCACGCTGGTCGTGGTGTTCGCATTCACGGGGATTTGTCCCGGGCGGAAGACCAGATTTCCCTGCTCATCGTAAGGCTTAAAGATGGGAGCCATGGCGAAAGCGTTCCGTATCCCCACGTCGCTGCCGCGCTCCATCTCCGATATCGAGTAGTTTAAGCTTAAGCCTGCTGTCCAGTATTTGTTCAGATCCGATTCAACGCTCGATTTAATGTTGTAACGGTCGAAGGTTTCCTGCAGGAAGTTGCCTTTCTCATTCTGATAGCCTGCGCCGATAACATAGCGGATCTTTCCATTATCGCTGACGCCAGAGGCGGTGAGCCAATGGTTTGACTGTATCCCCCTCTTGATCACCAGGTCCTGCCAATCAGTGTATTCTTTATCAGCAACGCGCTGCAGGATGGTCGGGTTGTTAAAGCTTCCAATAGTATTGTCGTAATTAGTTCTGCCAGCGAGGAGTTCAGGAGAAATATAGGCGTTCTGCCTGAACTCCCACCACTGGTCACCAGTCATGAAGTTAGGCATGCTGGTAACGCTTCGGATTCCAACATAGCCGTCATATGAAAGAGTAGGACCGCCTTTTACGCTGGCGCCGCCTTTGGTGCTGACGATGATCACCCCATTCGATCCCCTCGATCCATAAATAGCCGTGGCTGCCGCATCTTTCAGCACATCCATTTTGGCAATATCCTGGGGGTTAAGGAAGTTGATGTCGGGCACGATGACGCCGTCGACGACATATAAGGGCTGACTTCCGGCCAGTGAGTTCTGCCCGCGGATCTGGACGTTGAAGCCGGCCCCCGCTCTTCCTGATCCCTGCGAGATGTCAACCCCTGCTACCTGGCCCTGCACTCCCTGAAGCGGGTTCACCGTCCCCCGTTCCGCGATTGCCTGTCCCGTTACACTCCCTACTGCAGTGGCCACCTGCGCCCTCTTCATGGTACCATAGCCCACAACCACGACTTCGTCAAGAGCCTTTGTATCGCTGGTCATTTTGATATTTAACCGGGCCTGCGTCCATGCAGGTACTTCCTGAGGCTGGTAGCCCATATAGCTGAACAGAAGGGTAGCTCCAGGAGTTGTGACGGTGACTGTGAACGATCCCGCAGCATCGGTACTTGCACCCGTGTTCGTCCCTTTTACCTTTACTGACACGCCGATAAGCGGTTCACCCGTTTTGGCGTCAGTGACGGTCCCGCTGATCCGCCTGTTCTGCGAGTAGGCAGTCTGGACCGAGAGGCAAACGATCATCATAAGAAAGTAATACAATTTGGTCATAGATTCAGAATTTGGTTAGTATAAAAGTGAATTGCTTGTTGTGCTTAGCTATTGCACCAGGTTCCAGTATGGCTTATTTTCATAGAGCTTTTTATAATTGGTGGTCCGGCAGTGCAGTATTCAAATATATGCCATGAGATCTTATCTGCATCCTGTACTGTCCTGTCGGTAGATGTGTTTTGCCTGGTATTACCGTGAGGTTCGGTAATAATACCGGAAGAAGGAGGGCACTTCGGCCGTACATTATATCTGTCATACCGGTGGCAGGGCGCGCTTCTCAAAATTTTATCGCTTAGTCTGGTTGTTCCTGAACCAGTTTCAGAGCAGTCGCCGTAGGCAATAGCATTGCTTGTCCTCGCCGGAAAGCTCTTCATCGACTCATGTGTGAAGCCGGGTTCCTGGCTCAAAGACTGTGGCGCTTGCGACCTGCCGTACCTTTTGCGAGGAATGGGCGGGACAGCTGCGAGAGTTCTGTGTTCCGGCATTTATCTTTTTACAATCCGGCTCCGGCGCCGCTTCGAATTTTCTCCGGGTGGTGCCGGAGCCGGATTGAAGCGGCATCGGAGAAATGTAAAAGAAAAGGCGAACTTGTCTGCCGGCATTCCCGAACTGGTCTCAGCGAATAAGGCCCAACGCTGGGTCGAATGCTATCTTCTTGCTCTGACAAATCCGGACAAATTCGAACAAATTCAGACAATTATGGACACGAAGGTTTGAAAATTAGGTTTTTGTTGTGTTGCTCGCTACGTTTGTTCTGCCAGGCAGCGTTACCGGTAAAAGCAAGCCTGGCACGAAACAGAAATTTTGACAACTTAAAAATTAAATCAAAATGGGAGAAATGAGAACGGGAGCCAGGGGAGGGTTCCCTGGGAAAGCAGAAAGCCTGCATGCGGCGGCAAATCGTTTTCATCATATTATGACAGATCGGTGGTTTTTGCTGTATCGGCGGCGGCAGCCGGCCGTCTGATAGTCAGAGGGCGCAATCTCTGATTGGATCGCACCCTCTGAACATCATTCCTGTCAAAACTTAAGTACGCTGATCACCGGGAAGTGATCGGAGGGAAACTTCCCGCGGTAGGTGTCAGTAAGAATTCCCCACTTGATCGCCTTAAATTGTCTGGTTGCGAATATATGGTCAATGATCTCATCGCTTGCCAATGCTCTTTCTGATCCGAATGCGTTAAACGAAGCATTGCTGACATATGGATGCTGTACCTGATAATAGGTGTCGAAGAGAACGCCCGATGTTTTGATGGTTTGATACCAGTCGCTATTATGTCCTCCGTTCAGATCGCCGGTGAAAATAGCAGGAGTTTTGCCGGCAATTTCCCTGACTTTCTTAATGATCAGTTTGCCGCTCTCTACTCTTGCTTTTACTCCCTGATGGTCAAAATGGGCGTTGAAGAAGTAAAACTTCTTTTTAGACTTAAGGTCTTGCAGGTACACCCAGGAACAGATCCTGTTGCAGCAGGTAGCGTCCCAGCCCAGGCCCGGCTTATCAGGGGTCTCTGATAGCCAGAAGTCGCCCTTGTTTAACAGCCGGAAACGATCCTTCCGGTAGAAAATGGCAGAGTGCTCGCCTCCATCCTTGCCGTCATCACGCCCTTTTCCATAATGAGCATACTCAGGCAATGCCGCCTGAATGTCGTCGATCTGGTTTTTCAGTCCCTCCTGGGTGCCCAGAACGTCAAAGTCGTGAAAGCGGATAAGAGACGCCACAACTGGAGCCCGGTCTTTCCATAAGTTCCCGGTGTCGCCAGGGTTGTCGTACCGGAGATTGAACGTGCCGCTAATAATTGTCTGTGCCCTGGTAAGGCAGGGGAGGCACAGAATAAGCGCCAGTGCGCAGATTGTTCTAATGTGCATAATATGATGTGTTTTGTTCTTCCTTTTGCTGGTTACCATCCAGGGTTTTGTCCCAGATTAGTATTAAGTAAACGCTCTGACTCAGGTATTGGATAAAGATATCGCTTTTCGGGCGTTGTCTCGCCCTCATAATACCATCTACGTTCTACATTATTGAGCCAGGTGAGCTCCCCCGACGTTCTGTTAGTTAGTCTTTGAGGGTTTGCGGTGCCTCCGCTGAGCGTCGGAGCAACATTAACATAGGTGACGCCCTTCACCGGGCTGGCGGGCATTTGCTGATAGAAGCATACATCCGGCTGGCCGTCCTCATTGAGGTCAAGTGGTTCATTAAGAGCCGGGACGTAAAAACCGTTCCACGGCAGTGCAAAAAGTTCACCTTTATGCCAGCGTACCAGATCATAAAACCGAAATCCTTCAAAGGCGAGCTCAATCCCACGTTCACGGCGTACCTCCAATAATACCGGGTCGCTTATTTCAGGGAAATAAGTAGACTGCAAATAGGAGTCGATGCTTACGGGGAGGGCCTCTGTATTTCCGGTAATTCCGGCCCGCCGGCGTAATGCTCCTATCGTGCGCGACCAGTCATCGGCAGATAAAGCACCCAGTTCTGCTTTTGCTTCTGCGTAATTTAAAAGGATTTCCGCGTAGCGGATAATACAAATAGAATTTGTGTTACGCGTCCCTCCATCGTAATAGGTATCGTCGAGCGTCCACTTGATTGGCTGATACCCTGTATAGGTATAAGAGAATACCGGCGGCGCCGCTTCTTCCTTTCCCCCGTTTATTCTTTTATAGTTACCCAGACGTATGGTCTGTTTCAGTCTTTTATCGCGCCCTTTTACTTCTTCCATGAAAGTCATGGTTTGGTATCCGGCACGGGAAGTAAAGGGGGTACCGTCTATATTCAGATAAGTGTTTACAAATGTACGGCTAAAGCTGACCCGTGCGCCATAGGTTGCGCTGGTCCAGTACCAGTTGGCGTCGTTCAGCACGTTTAGAGAAGCATTCATGACGTTAGAAAGGATCACCTCGGAAGCTACAGGCGCTTCACTGATAAAAAGCTGACGATAAGAAGCGTCGGTCCCTCCGGCTGTGTTGAGGGTGAACGCGTTGCTTTTAATGACCTGATCTGCCGAGCGGGCTGCTTCCTGTAACCACTCTGCAGCCGTGCTTTCTAACTTATATTGATGGTGGTATTTTCTGAAAGTGCCCTCGAATAGTGCAACTCTCGAACGAAAAGCCCATGCGACGTTTTTTGTGATCAGGCTTCGGCTGTTGTCACTGGTAGTTTTAATATTGTCGCATGCATACTTAAGGTCAGCAAGTACGGAGTCCATCACTAACGTGCGTGAATCGCGCTTGTTGAAAAGCGTAGGGTCATCAATTGTAAATGTTTTATTGATCCATGGTACATCGCCAAAACGTCTGACCTTGTCGAAGTAAAACCATGCTCTGAAAAACCGGGCAAGGCCGTTGTAATGGTTGCGGTCGGACGACGGTACCGCAGGATCTGTGTTGTTTTCAATGAAAAAGTTGATATTGCGAAGTTTCGTCCAATCCCACCCGTCACTTTGCCGCGGTCCATATGCTCCCTTACTCAGGAAGTCGGGCACCTGGCTACGGACGGAGTAGTCGGCAATCTCATCCTGCCTGTGAATCTGGCCCGCCGTGGGCAATACGTCGTAGAAGGACGTCGCATAGAGCTCCAGTCCTTTGGTTGAACCGAACACAACGGGTCTGGTCGCTGTGTCCTCCGGGCTTTGATCAAGTTTCTTACACCCGGAGAGGATAAGCAGGATTACCACTGCTGCAAAACGATAATATGAATGAGGTTTCATCTTCTTGTTCTTTATTTATAATGTGGCTGAAAGTCCGAAAGAAATGCTTTTAAGAATAGGGTAGTTGTTCCCGTTGCCGCTGTTATTATCGTTCGGGTCTTTTTTCGTAGGATCAGGAGGGTTGGTTACGACGTCTGAGCGGCCCAGGTTTTCGACATCAAGATCCCGGGTCAGCTTGTATAGCGGCGACCAGCTCCATAAATTTTCGCCTGTTACGAATAGCCGGATGTTGCTGATGTGCGCTTTCTTTGCAAGAGACGCAGGTAGAGTATAGCCAAGCTGGACGTTCTTCAGGCGGATATAAGCGGCGTTCTGCAGATACCGGGTCTGGTTTTGCCTTAGTTCTCCCGACCCATTCTGAGCTACGTAGCCACGGTATCGGGGAAGGTAGGAATCGGGATTTTCTTCCGACCAGATCTTGCCCAGCTGCCAGGACGGGATCTTGTTATAGGGACGGTTATACTGGCCCCAAAATATTCCTGCTTCAGCGCCGGGATACCAGTCTCTTTTTCCAACTCCCTGGAAGAATGCAAATAATGAGAAGTTTTTCCAGTCGGCACCCAGGTTTATGCCGTAGGTATACCGCGGAGTGGTATTGCCGATGATCTTTCGATCTCCTGGCGAACTCACCGTTTTGTCTCCTTCATTAATTACACCGTCGTTGTTCAGGTCTCTGAACTTGATGTCGCCGGGGAGCAGCTGTCCGCTTGTTGAGGCTTTATAAAGGATCTGCGCCTGTCGGTATGCGTCCGCCTCTTCTTTGGTTTTAAAGAATCCTTCCGTCTCGAAGCCCCATATCTCGCCTAATGTCTGGCCCACATAATAATCGTCCAGGCGCATTTCAGGGTTGTTGTATTTCATGATCTTTGCGGTATAGTCGGCCATCGTGAGACGCACGTCATAATGAAATGGACTGGATCCGAGTGTGAACTGGTCTCTCCATGTAAGTGATGCTTCCCATCCTTTTGTCTTCAGGTCGGCGTAGTTCCCTTCCGGAACTTTCGTGCCGAACACAGCAGGAAGGCTTAGCCCCTTGGTAAACATATCGGTTGTTTTCCTGATGTAGGCGTCTGCTGTAAAGGTAAGCTTGTTAGAAAGCAAGGCCAGATCAATCCCCAGGTTCTGAGTGGTAGATGTTTCCCATGTGAGTCCTGCCGGCAGCACGTTCGGCTGTTGTGTTTTTTGCGGCCGGCTGCCGTTCATGATGCGTTCTGACTGGGTGATACTGAATTTTTCCTGGTACATGTACGAGTCGATGCTTCCGTTGCCCAGTGACCCCCATGATGCCCGGATCTTCAGGTCAGAGATCACGGCAGGGGCGATCTTCCAGAACGGTTCTTTGGAGAGCCTCCATCCTGCGGAGACGGATGGGAAGAATGCCCAGCGCTGCTCGGAGGGAAATTTTGATGAACCATCGTACCGTCCGTTCAACTCCAGCAGATACCGGTCTTTGAATCCGTAGTTGATGCGATAGAATCCCCCTCTCACCACCCATTGGTCCCAGCCCCCGCCAGTTTCAATAGACTGGCCGAGCGCCAGGTTCAGGTCTTTTGCATTTTCGAAGATCCCGTTCCTCATGACCCGCAAGCCCTTATAAGTAGATTGCTCGTTGTTAAATCCTGCCAGGACTTTCACATAGTGGCTCTCGCCGATCTTAGGCTCATACTCGCCATAGATGTTAGTAGCCATGTATTGCGTCGTCCTGTTTGTTACCTGCAGGTCGTTGGTAGTTGCTCCCAGATACTCGATAACACCGGGCTTGCGACTGTAGGGTACCTGAATCCTTCTGCGCTCGTCGTCATTATCGGTATTCTGAAATGTGAAATCCCCTTTTACTCGCAGTTGATTTTTTATGAACTGTGTGGCAAAAGACGTGGTGTTTCTGAAAACCCGCTTATCCATATCAATTCCGTTTTTTCCGTACCATAAGTCGCCAACGGTATAAGCCGCTGAGTAGGTTAGGGTGCCGTCGGGATTAAACAGGGGAGCCATGGTATGTCCTTCATCTGCGATGTTCCTCCAAATGCCGCCGCCTTCGCCAACGTTGATGGGATTGAAGTAGCTGATGGATGAGTAGTCGGCATTGTTACTGACTCTCAGCCATGGCAGTGCCTGGATTGATCCTTTTGCCCGAAGGTTATAGCTTTTGTAATCATCAGAATTATAGCGGAACAATCCGCTTTGATCGTACAGCCGTCCCGAAATATAGAAGTCTGCCTTTCCTGTGCTCCCCGAGAAAGACAGATTGTGATCCATAGCGCTATTATGGTCTTTATACAGGAGCTTGTACCAGTCGGTGTTCTCATAATAAACATATTCTCCCGCATCGTTTACTTCCGTTTTGGGCAACCCCGGGTTTTCGTTGCGGCGCTTAAACTCTTCCAGATAAGCCTGAGAGAACTTGACTGTTTTATTTACATTCTGCGGCGTTTGAGAATAGTCGTTCCAGGCCGACCATGCCTCATTGAACATGCTGGCGAACTGGTATCCATTCGTGACAAAGTCGGGCAGAGTGGTAGGCCTTTTGATGGCCTGGTTAAATGAATAGTTGATGGTGATGCGGTCTTTTGAAGGCGCTTTAGTCGTAATCAATACCACTCCGAAAGCAGCGCGCGCACCATAGATGGCCGCAGATGCCGCGTCTTTAAGTATTGACACACTTTCAATATCATTGGGGTTGATGCGCGAGGGGTCTCCCTCTACTCCATCGATAAGCACAAGAGCATTTCCTCCCTGGCCAATAGAAGTCGTACCCCTGATATTCATAGTAGGAGATTGGATGGGTTTTCCGTCTAAAGGGACGATGTTGAGGTTAGGCAGGAAGCCCTGCAGTCCCTGGGTAGCGTTTGCTACAGGACGGTTTGCAAAAACTTCTGAGGTCACCTGGTCTACAGCGCCTGTAAGATTCTCCCGTTTCTGTGTTCCGTATCCAACTACCACCACTTCGTTGAGAGAGCCGGCAGCAGGCTTCATCGTGAGAGGCAAATGCAATGTTTCTCCACTTTTAACGCGATTTCCCGCAACTTTCAGTGGTTCATAAGAGATGTAGCTTACCAGCAACGTGTATGTGCCTTCCTTTACACTCAGTACAAACTTTCCGTTTATGTCAGATACCGCTCCAAGCTTCAGCTCCTCGATGCGTATGCTTGCTCCTGGCAGAGGGTCGCCTTTTTCATCTTTGATTGTACCGGTGATCCGGCCCGGTTCCTGTTTTTGTTTCAGGGCTGGTGCTTTAAAAATGGTGATAACCCCATCACGTTCTTCTTTGTAGGTTAAGGAGCTGTTTTTGAGTAACGCGGATAATATAACGTCTAAACGTTCATTGCTGAAGACCAGCTCTCCGGTAACAGATTTTTCCGCTTCGAGAACTTTGGGATCGTAAGCGAACTCCGCTTTGCTCTTGATTTCAAGCTTTTGGACAGCCGCTATAAGCCGCTCGTTCCTGAAGCTAATGTTGATGCGGGCTGATGATACGTAGGCGGGAACACCGGATACTGAACGCGGCGCCAACAGCAGGGGGCAGATTATGAAAAGGATTAAACGTATTGCTTTCTGCGTGAGCAGTAAGTGTTTTTTCATATTTTTGATTTCTTGGTGATTAATTGCATGATTTCCAGGTGGCGGACCTCAGGCGGCGATCTGTAAGGTCCGTATACATCCGGCCCTGCTACAGGGCCGGATTAAATTCGTTTTAGTAGATCTCAATTACATTGTTCTTCCTCCTGTGCTGATTTTGGTGTACTGAGCAGATCACTGACAGTGTTGCTTCCAGTGGTCTTGAGGCAATAAGCTGAAGGTTATAATGATACGCGGCGATCTCTGCGCTTTCTGCTCGCAGCTCAACGCCGTATACGTTCCGCATGACGGATGCCAGCTCATTAAAGTCTGCTCCTCTTAGCCAAATTCTTCCTTCCCGCCATGAGCTGCTTTCCTCCGACCCGAATTCTTCTACTTTGTACTGCCGGTTCGAGCGACGATAGACAATCCTCGATTCCGGATTCAAGACAGCGAGAACCTGCTCTTTTCGCCTTATTTCAACGCGTCCTGTACTAACGGTCACCCTGATCTCCGGTAGGGCACGATAGGCACTTATATTGAAGGATGTGCCGAGTACCCCGGTCCGTAAGCCGTTTGGCATTTGGACAATAAACGGCCTCGTTTTATCTTTTGTGACTTCAAAGAATGCCTCCCCTTCATCCAGAAATACCTCTCTCTTCCTGGTTTCGCCAAAACTTTTGCCGATTCTCAGCCTGCTTCCAGAATTGAGCCATACGCGCGACCTATCCGGAAGTATTATTGTTCTCACAGCCCCCGTGCCTGCTTCATAGCTCAGATAACTTTCAGAATTCCTATGCCGGATCAGGTAGCCTGCCGTTATGGAGAGAACGGTGAAAAGAATGATTGCAGCCGCGTACGGTATATATCTGCTGATTCTATGTGCCGGTGATTTTTGGGGATGCCAGCGGGCGCTGAGCGAGCCGTAGATATCTTCTTTCAGAGATGCTTCCTTACCCGGTTTCCGGAAAAGCAACAAATCTTCATTGTCACGCTCATCGTGATACCATTGCTCCACCAGAAGTTCTTCTGCCTGCGTGGCTTTACCCTCTGTGTATCTCTTTAAGAGGTCTCTAAATTTTTCAGTCTTCAATTGAAAGGGCCTTTTATTACAGGTACCCTAAGCCAGCCTGAGTTACTTTAAGTCAGTGTTATGTTTCTGTTTAGTGTTTGTTAAGGACAGAAAGGATCACCATGAGGGTGGAAAGGTAGTTTTCGGGGTAATGCGAGGCTACTCTTTTTCTGATGCGTTTGAGTGCTTCTGACAAGTTATTTGAGACCGTTTGCTCTGCAATGTTCAGTATAGTTGCAATTTCTTTGATGCTGTAGTTGTCGTTCCTGAGCAGGTAAGCCTGCTTCATATTTTCGGGCAGCTGGCTCACCTCCTGCTCCAGAATCGCTTCCAGTTCATAGTATGGGAACATTTCGTGAATATGGCTTACCGCAGCGTTCATCCTTTCCATCCCATACTCAAGGACTTTTTGCTTGATGCTCTCGGAGCGAAAATGCTTCAGTACTTGTAGTTTTACTGCTCCAACGAGGAAATTTTCGATGTGGGTTCTGATAGATAAATTCGATCTGTTTTGCCAAACCGAGATGTATACGGTCTGGACAAGGTCTTTAGCCGTTTCTTCATCATCTGTACGCCGGTAAGCGATGGTGAAAAGCTTTTTCCAGTATCGGTCGTAAATGAGGTCGTACGCGCTGGGATCGCCCTTTTTTAGTCTGACTAGGAGATCGTCCTGGTAAATTTCAGTCATACCCTTACAGATTTACGGCCAAATGTACGATTACATTGTAAACAGAAGATTAAGGATTGCGCAGCCGGCAATCCTTAATCCTTGTTCCATTGTCAGGCTTTTAAGATAACCCGGCCCATCGCCGGATCGCTGATACTTGTTTTGCCGGTTTCCACATGTCCGGCGTAGTGCCTGGAGTAATTGGAAAAGCCTGCTATACGAATAAAGGTATCATACCACCCTGAGGATTTCTTTAGATCGATAACCTGGTGAAGACCGGACGCCGGAGGTAGAAGAAGTGTCTTTTTTCCATTTCCATATGACTTGTCTTCAATTTCGATTTTATAACTGGTGGTTCGGCTTTTATTCCTGAAGTTTAAAATCAGATTTCCGGTAATTTTATCCAGCTGGTTGTTCAGCTTTTCATACGATGCAGAAACTTCGATTTCGGGATCCTGCTCGCTGCCCCTGAATTCTCGAAAGAATCCGTTGACGCCGTATACCCTTAAATGGTACTTATCGTCCTCAAAGCTGCTAACGTTCCAGTTATAAGAAACTGTATCGCCGGCGGCAACAGCGAAAGCCCAGTTGTGCATCGGTTCAATTACTGTTTCCTCATTTTTTTCGAGCGCGTATGCAGGAGGCGCGTAGACGTTAAAGGCTGCTCCGGCCGACTTTTTGCCAAAAAGCTGCTGACCGGCTGTAAAACTGATGCGAACGTTTTTACGACTCTCATCCAGCTGTGAATCTGCGTAGAGCTCGTAGGGCAGGGGGCAGGCCTCACGTACCCCCGGCTCCTGCCGGGGCAGTAAGGTGCTGGCCGCGGCATTATGGGAGGCTAGCCGTATTTCGTTCTCACTAAAAGCCTTAAAGTTTCCGGGCAACGCTTTCAGCCGTGCCTCGTAGATCTGTTCAATCACCTCGTCGCGTTTTAGAAAGGCTGGATTTTTCGCCGGCTCATTCGCCGAAGGTCTGAATACAGAACTGAGATCTCCACAAATAGTTCGTCTCCAGTCCGTGATATTCGTTTCCCTGACGGTCTTGCCCGTTTTTTGTTCGATGAAGTTTTCAAGGAACATCAGGGAAGAGGTGAGGTCAAAGACCTGGGAGTTCACCCAGCCGCCGCGTGTCCAGGGCGATGCAACGACCAGCGGCACCCGGTATCCGAGTCCAATGGGGCTTTCCCGATGCATCGCTGAGTTTTCAGTTCGCGCCTTTTCCTGCTCCAGCGTTACCCATTCCGCCCTGGTGTCGATTCCTTTTGATACAGCGCCCGTGTAGGGCCGCGAAGAATGAGGGGGGACAAACGGAGGAATATGGTCAAAGTAGCCATCGTTCTCGTCGTAGGTGAGAATAAAGACTGTTTTCTTCCACACCTGCGGATTCTGTGTAAGAATGTCGAGAGCCTCCGACACGTACCATGCTCCGAACCATGGGGAGCCTGGATGGTCTGAAAAGTTGCAGGGCGCCACCAGCCAGGAGACCATGGGCAGCTGGTTGTTTTCTACATCCATCCGGAACTGATGGAAAATGTCTCCTTTGGGCACCTTCACTTCACGTTGTCCGTCCTTATCTGCGTATTGAAGTGCAGTTAGGCGATGATAGTCGGGATCATTGGTGTTGGTTACAAAGGCCTTTCTGTGAATGTTCTTTTCAAAGTCGGAGAGTTTATTAAACTCTTTTTCGCTGAATTGAAGGCGTGCGTCTTCAACCTCTTTGAATTCCTGTTTTTTCTTTGCAAGTTCTTCTCTTGCTTTTTGGCTGGCCGCCCCGCCGCCTTGCTGTTTCTCCAGCTCCGCAATTTCGCTGCGAAGCTTTCTGGAAAGTCCGTCAAGGTATTCCCTGTGTGCCGGATGGAAACGTACGTGAAATTGCCTGTGAAACTCCAGGTTATTGTCTGTAAAATTGGCAAGCCAGTTCTCCTCTTCGTCCTCAAAGCCGACTGGCAGGCTTAGTTCATTCTGATATACCTTCCAGGGAATGCCGGCTTTTTCTAGTCTTTCTGGAAAAGTTGTCCAGCCAACGTCCTTATAATTGATTTCACCGTTCCAAACGTGGGCTTTGGAGTTTTCATCGTGCGGGTTCTCACGGATCGTCCCTGACCAAAAGTACGACCGGTTGGCACTTGTGCCCGTCAAGGAGGAGCAGAAATGCTGGTCGCAGACGGTGAAAGCGTCAGCTAACGAATAGTAGAAGGGAATGTCATGCCGGTCATAGTAGCCGAGTGTGAGCGGCATGTGCGCATATGCCGGATTGCCAGCTTTTTTGGCTTCCAGCCAGGTATCGAACCTGCCGTTGTTACGCGCGTCCACCTGATCGCTCCAGGAGTGAGGCAGGGATCCCATCCAGGTCGCTTTTGAGTTCTTCAGATCAAGACGGAAGGGCGCAAATGTTTCTCCTGTCTTGTTTGTCTGAAGCCATACCGGCCTTTGTCCGGGAAGCTCAATAGCACGCGGGTCGTTGAAGCCTCTCACCCCTCTGAGCGTGCCATAGCAGTGATCAAACGACCTGTTTTCCTGCATCAGGAATACAATGTGCTCGGCATCAAGATAGGTGCTGCCAGCTTCGGGTTCAATGGCCAGTGCTCTTTGTATAGCAGGCGGCAGGACACTGAACAGTCCTGCAGCTCCTGTTAATAGTCCTGCCTTTTTGAGAAACTCTCTCCGTGATTCGGTTCTGCTCATGTCTTAAATATACCAACAACTTATTTTATCCACCAGGTAGCCTGATTGATCAGGTCTTTTCCTTCGCCGAATTGTCTTTTAATAGCCTCCGTTACATTGGCGCCATTATAGTTGTATTCCGACTGCGGATATATCCAACGGAAGGGTATAGAAACACCTGCCGGCCTTCTGAATGAGGGGTATCCGGTCCGGAGATGATCGAAGAAAGGTGTCCAGCCCGACTGGAAGAATGACCTCAGGTATTTTTGCATCATAATGAGCTCCAGCTTCTCGTCGTTACTGGCGGCCTGAGAAAAATCGTTGATCGGCTTTTTGAGATAGGCAGAGGCGGCTTGCTCCGAAACGTACTGCTCGTACCCCTTTGCGTATGTCTCATAAAACTTGAAAGAGGCTTTTACCCCCTGCTCATAGAAAGTTTTAGCGTCGCCGCTGATCCATCCCCGTACCACAGCCTCCGCGAGAATGAATTGCTGTTCTGCAAAACCCAGCAATACTCTTGGTTCGACAGTCGGGTCCTTGTGATAGCGATCGTTCACTTTTGACGTTTTACCAGCCGCCGCTTTCAGGTTTACCTGTGCGTAAGGGGCAGCAGGGTCGCCTCCTTCGTAGGAACTGAAGTCGTTGATAGCCTTGCCTGCTTCTTTTCCGAGCTTCGTTTGTGTACAGTAGATAAACAAACGCGGATCTTCGCGATCCTGCAGCCGTTTGATAAAAGTGGAGTCCATGTACATTCCTGATCCGAAGCCGCTGGAGTTGAATTCGGGATAGCGGTTCCCCTCCTGATTTAAAAATACGAGCTGTGCGTTATCTGATTCGCTGGCCAGCAACGGCTCCTTATCCACTATGGCAGCAAAGCTTGATACGACAGCAAGATCGGCCTCTCCACTTCTTTTCGAAAGCGTTAATAAGACTTTGAGGCGAAAGGCATTGATCACTTTCTGCCACTTTGCAACATTCCCGCCGTAAATAACATCGCCTGCAATGATCGTGTTAGCTGATTTCAACAGGTCGCTCGCCTCTGAAAGTTCTTTCAGGATGCCCGCAAAGACCGCCTTTTGGCTGTCATAAGCAGGATTGGTCATGCTGAGATCCTTCTCCGCCAGAAGAGCGTTGCTGTAAGGGATGTCACCAAAGGTGAGGGTAAGATTGTAGAAGTAATATGCCCTGAAAAATTTCGAGAGAGCAACGTACGTATTGTCGTTAATCCGTACTGCCTCTTCTGCCATTTTCGAGACGTTTCTTAGACTCCCGTAGGGGTCGAAACTTGACCGGTCCCATTTGTAATATTGGTTCGCGTTTTCACCATCAGTTTGAACGAGCATTTTGTTCGCATACAAAGGTCCGGTGCCTCCAAATTCCATGAATGCGTCCCACTCAATCTTCGTCAAGAGCAAGCGGGGGTGGGTGGTACTTGCATTATTGGGGTCCACGTTCATGTCGCCAAAGTCGT
This sequence comes from Arcticibacter sp. MXS-1, assembly GCF_041902385.1. Classification (GTDB taxonomy): domain Bacteria; phylum Bacteroidota; class Bacteroidia; order Sphingobacteriales; family Sphingobacteriaceae; genus Arcticibacter. The sequence continues at coordinate 2,617,745 of NZ_CP169244.1, forward strand.
TGCAAGAGCAGAGAACAAGCGCTGTTATCACACACAAACTGTAAAATATATTCTTGATCATGGTATTTTTTAAGTTAGAATTTAACATTAAGGGAGAAACCAAGGTATCGTGCAGACGGGTCCTGCAGATCGCTGTCATTCCCGAAGTCAGGATCAACATAAGGAATTTTTTTCCATACGTAGAGGTTATATCCATACAGGGAAAGATCCAGATTCTTCAGGTTTTTCATTTTAACAAGTTTGGCAATGTCGTAGCTCACTGATAATCTGCGTAACTTAAAGTAGGTCCGGTCGTACGTGTTTGCAAACTTCTTGCTCTCCGATTCCGTCACTCTTGCCTGATAGGGATAGATCTGACTCCATGTCTGCCAGTTCACGGCAGTGGTGTTTGGCCTGTAGGTTCTTGTGTCTGATATCACCTTTCCATTTATATCTCTCTCTAATTGTCCCCCTGTTACTACCACACCGGCAGGAACATATATCGGTTTACCAACAGCGTACTCGGCATCCCGGTACTCCACTGATTTAGGATGTTTGCCGCCCCACCACATTTTTTCAATGGTAACGGAGTTGATCAATCCTCCCCATGCACCGTCTACGTCTGCGTTAACTGTGAATCCTCCTATTTTAAACTTGTTCTGAACGCCAAGTCTCCAGTCGGGATCCAGATGGCCCAGGTTTGACAGGAAGGGGTCTTTAGTCGGTAAGGCAGTATTGGCGTCAAGGATCAATTCGCCGGCAGCGCTTTTTTGCCATACTGTTTGATAATAGCTGTCGACCCGGTCCCCCTCGCTTAGGTTCTGATACTTTGCCCCGCGCAGGTAAATTTCGGATAGCTTGGTCACCGATCTGCTCCAGTTGATACCCATGTCCCAGGCAAACGCCTTTGTTTTGATTGGTTTAATGCCCGCAGCCACTTCAAAGCCGTTCGTCTCATATTTGTTCCCGTTAACTTTCCTTTTTTGAAGCCAGATGCAACAGACATATCGAGGTCTATGATTTTATCTTGATCCAGCGAATGGTAATAGGTGGCGTCAAAGGAAATCCGGTTCTTCAGGAAAGAAAGTGAAAGGCCGGTCTCGTAGGATGTACGCGTTTCGGGCTTGATATTGGGATTGAGAAGAATCTCAGGGTATGCAACCGACGGTGTGCTGCCATAGGTAGTGCTCTTTGAGTAGGTAGGCACAAGATTGTAAGGGGCAAGAGCATCGGCGGCCTGTGCCCACGAGGCATTTAGCTTCATGTAATCAATTGCTCTTGGAAACCGGATGTATTCTGAAACGATTGTACTGGCTGAAAACGAAGGATAAAAATAGGAACTGTTTTCAGTGGGCAGTGTGGAAGACCAGTCATTACGAGCCGTGGCGTTCAGATACAAGGCTTTGAAAAGGTCGAGATTTGCAGATGCGTATATGCTGTTCGTTCTCTGCTTAGTGTAGCTGTTCTTTCCTTGTACGGGTCCCTGCGTGTTATTTAAGTTGTAAATGAAAGGAACGATCAGACCGTCAGTTGACTGGAATTCATCCTGGTACTGGCGGTACAGCGTCGATGCTCCTGCATTTATAGAGATACTCACGTCGTTTGAAAGATCTTTCGAATACGTCGCAAGGAAGTCAGCATCAAAGTTTAGTTGAGACCTGTTCCAGTTTTTATAGTCCCCGTTCCGAGAGTCTCCATAGTTCATGTAAGATTTGGGACTCTGCATGTCTTCAAAGGTTTTAATGTCCCGGGCGTTAGCTCTTCCCTGGATTGTAAGGTCGGGAAGGACTTGCCATGACAGCTTCAGTTGCCCATTCGTTGTATTCCGGTTGAATTCCTGCTCAAGCTCGTAGGCGGCAAAGTATGGGTTATTATACCACGCATAGTTGTAATTGGCCTGCCTGTATCCTTCCTGTCCCGGAACATACATATGTTCTTTTAATTCTTTTCCGTTGACGTCGTCTCCCATCCAGATCAGGATGGTGTACATGTGGTTTTTGGGGCCGTATCCGTACCTCGGATAGTTGGGAGAGTAGACCTTGTTGTAGGATAGGGAAGCATCAAGCTGAAGGTTCTTAGCCAGACTATAGCTTGAATTAAAATTTAGACCCCCCGTGTTTAAAGAAGTGTTCGGAACCTGGCCCTTTTGATACGCCTGTTTTGCCGAGAAATAGAACTGGCCCTTCGCCGTTCTATACCCCAGGGAGAGCGAGTTATTCGTGACGATTCCTGTGCGGAGAAAATCGCCGAGGTTATCGTGGCGAACCCAGTCAGTGGGAACTCGTTCGTATCGGGCTTTGTTGTCGTAGACAGTGCCTTTTACGTCGCCCCACCACGGAATCACTTGCCCCGTCTGCTTGTCTCGGATAGGACTGTTCCACTGCGCTACTTTAATCCCGGTACCAAACTTCGGTCCCCAGATCATATCACCGTCTGAAATTCCTCCATCAGCACCGTCCCAGAACTCATATTTGCCGTTTGATCCGTTTCCGTATTGCGTCTGCGTTTCCGGATATACAGTAAACCCGGCCGTCACCATGTTATTGGTATTAAAGTTAATCTCTAGTCCGTCCTTTTGGGCTTTTTTAGTTGTGATCATGATCGCTCCGTTTTTTCCCCGTGATCCATATAATGCTGCCGCCGTAACACCCTTCAGAACGTTGATGTTTTCGATGTCCTGGGGAGAAATATCGTAAAGGTCGGATTCAACAACAATCCCATCGACTACGATGATTGGATTATTTCCGCGCAAGGAAAAAGTCGGCTTCTGGAAAATTCCCGTAGGGTTATTGACAGTTAGTCCGGCTACCTGACCCGAGAGTGCATTCCCCAGGTTCATCGTTTTGCCTTCATCCAGAACCTCGGTGTTAACCTCCTGCGTGGAGTATCCCAGCTTTCTTTTTTGCTGTTTGATACCGATGGCGGTCACGACGACCTCGTTGAGCCGTGCAATGTTTTCTTCAAGCGTTACGTTTATTACTTTTTTGTCCCCTACCTTTACTTCCCGGGTGTCGAAGCCTACCATCGAGAAGATCAGGACTGCCTGAGGGTCTGCGGATATGGAGAACTTCCCTTCGATGTTCGTCAGCGTTGAGCCTTTCCCTCCTTTAACTCTTACCGAAACGCCGGGAAGAGGAGTTCCGGAAGAGTCGCGGACAGTACCTGTGATTTTTTCTGCCAGTTCGCCAGCCACAAATATCTTCGGGGCTCTGGCGGCCAGGGCGGGGTGATGTAGAAGTAAGGCAAGCATGATGATGCCAGCCATCAGAACAGTTGAATAGATTTTTTTCATTTTTTGTGTTTGCTCTGGTTATGATGATTCGGCGGCAAACCTAGACTTGCATTTTTAACTGTATGTTAAATTGGCGTGTAGTTTTTATCTTCTTACTTAAACCGCGCGCTGGGTTTCAAGGATCAGGATGGGATGTTTAATGCGATAGCAAGCTTAAGGGAAGTTTTTTGAAGTCACTAATGCCGTGCTGTTGCTTTTGCAGACAAGAAAGACGATTGTTCTTTTTTTGCGAAAAGCTTATTTTTATTTGTTCAATGTCGCGCACAGCCGCAACGCGGAATAAGAAATGCTGATCGGGGTATCCGTGTCCGCTATGGGCGACGCGCGTAATGGGATATGATAACGGTGATAGCAGCCGGTTGGAACAATTCCCTCTCGGTTTAACCGTCAGATAAAGAGATCTGTATATGCATCAGAAATTTGAATCGAAAATTAGCGTGTCACTGGTAGTATTCATTTCCGGCATCCTGGGAGGATTGCTTGTGCTCTTTATTATGAAAAGAGCCTGGCCTGGCTTGATCCCGCTGCTATTTGCGGCTCTTTTTGTGCGCTATATTTTCCTCAATACCTATTATGTTTTGAAGGAGGAAGTATTGCTTGTAAAAGGAGGCCTCGTCGACGAGACTATTAAAGTTGCAAGTATAAAAAGCATCGAGGAAACCCATACGCTAATAAGCGCCCCCGCACTATCTTTCGACAGATTGGAAATCCGATACAATAAACACGATAGCGTTATTGTTTCCCCTCGTAATAAACAGGCGTTTATAGATTCCTTGCTTACTGTTAATCCGGCTATTGTGCTGCGACTTAAGCATCAGAACATTTTACATAAGGCCGCAAAAGCCCGGATAAAGGATTGAGAATCGTCGCGTGGCATTATTTTTAATCCTTTTAGCCACATTTTCTGCCACAAGGAGCTTTAACTTTGCCTGCTTAAAAGCTCAAAAATGAATATAAAGGTAGTGGCATTTGATGCCGATGACACGCTCTGGCAAAATGAGCATTATTTCAAACAGACTGAAGACCAGTTCTGCAGCCTTCTGGCTGACTACTTGCCTCAGTGGGAAGTTGAAAAGGCTTTATTTGAAACTGAGATAGTAAATCTTCCTCTTTATGGTTATGGTATAAAGGGGTTTATCCTTTCGATGATCGAGACGGCAATTCGAATTTCCGAAAACAGGCTCGATCCTCGTGTTATTGAGCAGATCGTTCAGCTTGGAAAAGGAATGCTGAACGAGCCGGTGGAGCTGATGGATGGGATCACTGATGTTCTTGACGCTCTGAAAGGTAAATACAAGCTTATAGTGGCCACGAAGGGCGACCTGCTTGACCAGGAAAGAAAGTTGAAGAAATCGGGCTTGTTGCACTACTTCCATCATATAGAGGTGATGACAGAGAAGGATGAGGAGAACTATATGAAGCTGCTGAAGCATCTGGAGGTAGGGCCTGAGGAGTTGCTGATGATAGGAAACTCGCTGAAATCGGACGTGCTGCCGGTCCTGAATATCGGCGGTCATGCTTTTCACATTCCATTTCATATCACCTCTGTGCACGAGCAGGTCAAAGAAACGGTTGAACATGAGCGCTTTCGCAGTCTTCTCAATATCCGGGAGGTGCTGCAGTTTCTATAGTACATCTTACATCTGTTTCGGTGATAACTGAAACCTGCGCTAAAAAAGGGCGTACGCCGGCAGAGGGGGCAATAGCCACTTTTTCTGCCAGACCAGAACACTTGTTCTGGCCTTTCAGGTTTTCTAAACAAGATGATCTTCAGGTTGTTCTCCAATTGTCAGGAGGAATAATTATGGCTGACAATTCGAATTTAAGGGAAGATCAGGATAGGGCTGGAGCCAATCCTAACGAGACTTATGACGTAGAATATTTTCGCGTAAAATTCAACATCACAACCCAGGAGGTGATAGATGCGATTCACGAAGTGAAAAGTAATAATGCAAGAGACCTGGAGGAATATCTGGCGAACAAGACCGGCCAGTCAGACGAGTAGGTCCTTGAGCCTGCTAAAATCCCTTATCTCGCGGCGCCGACGTGGGATAAGGGATTTTATATACCCGAAATATGAACAACACTGTCCCTCTTTTCAATAGTAAGGCGAGTACCTTTTCTGCTGTTCTTGTCTTCTGTATTGTGCTATTGGCCGGCCTTTCTACGCCTGCATTTTTATCTGCACAGCCCCAAAAGGCGTTTAATGTGATTGCCTATTTTGCAGGAGGGCCGTCTAAGGTCAGCACTATTCGTCCGAAGATGCTCACTCATGTGATTTACAGTTTCTGCGGACTGAAAGGAAATAAGCTGTATCTGAGGGATACGGTGACCGTGAGGCGTCTGGTTGCGCTTAAGAAGCAAAACCCGCAGCTTAAAGTATTATTGATGCTTGGAGGCTGGGGCGGATGCGAGACTTGCTCAGACTTGTTCCGCTCTGCCGTTAATCGGGAGGCTTTTGCCCTTTCGGTCAAAAAGGCCTGCGAGAAGCTCAAGGTTGATGGCCTGGATCTGGATTGGGAGTATCCGGTAGTGGAAGGATATCCGGGGCACAAATACAGCCCGGATGACAGACATACTTTTACCCTCCTGGTGCAGCAGTTGAGGAAGACCCTGGGATGGCAGTACGAAGTTAGCTTTGCAGCGGGCGGCTTTCAGGAATATCTTGAGAAGAGTATTGACTGGCCTGTAGTCATGAAGGAGGTGGACCGGGTGAACATCATGTCTTATGACCTTGTAAACGGGTATTCTAAAGTAACGGGACATCATACGCCCTTATACTCAACGCCGCAGTTAAAGGAATCTGTTGATAACGCGGTATCCTATCTCCTGGCCCAGGGAGTGCCGGCCGGGAAGATTGCAATCGGGGCTGCGTTTTACGCCCGTGTATGGCAGAACGTCTCACCTGCGAATAACGGACTCTATCAGGCAGCGATTTTTCGGAACACCGTAGCGATCAGCTCCGTCGATTCCTGGTACACCGCCGTCAACGGCTATCAATACTTCTGGGACGATATAGCGAAAGCACCGTTCCTTTATAACGCAACGAAAAAGCTGTTCGTAACTTTCGATAACAACGAATCTATACGCGCAAAGACCAATTACATGATGAACAAGAATCTTAACGGGATCATGTTCTGGCAAATTGCCCATGATAAAAAGAAAGAGAGTTTGTTGGGTACAATAGATGAGGTAATCAAAGGGCACCAGTGATATTGGCAACGGCGTCCGACAAGATTGCCACCAATCGCCTCAGCTTTTTTCGATCAGCATTAAAGCGGAATCGGCAGATGATGCGACAATACAGGTAGTGGCAAAGATGAACATCCTCCTCTGCTGCGCTAACCACAACTATGCCGACTACTATTATTTGGAAGCTTTGCTAAGAAGCCAGGGCCGAAAACACTAGCAGCCGATTTAACACTCTCTTAATATCCATTTCGTAATATGCGACCAGTTTTACTTCCGTTATGAAAAGAAGAGAGTTTTTTAAGAATACGTCGCTTGCGGCTCTGACAGCCACCATGCTGTCCCCTTTTGATCTTCTGGCCGGAAACATGTCCGACAGGGAACGGTCCCGGACAAAGAAAGCGAAGAATATTATTTTCATGGTGAGTGATGGGATGAGTGTCGGAACGTTAACCATGGCCGGGCTCCTGTTGCAGCGAAAAGAAGGACGACAAAGCCACTGGCTCGATCTTTTTCAGCAGGAGGGCGTAAGGAGGTCCTTAATGGACACGGCATCCGCCAATTCATTGGTGACTGACTCTGCCGCGGCAAGTTCCTCATGGGGCGGCGGCTTTCGCGTTAATAACGGTTCTCTGAATGTTGGACCTGACGGAAAAGAATACAAACCCATTCTTCAGAAATTTAAGGCGGCCGGAAAGGCGGTGGGTTGTGTGACGACTGTTCCAATCACTCACGCCACACCTGCTGGGTTTTGTATCAACAATAATAAAAGAGGGGACCAGTCGGAGATTGCCCTTCAATATCTACCCCTGAAGTTTGATGTCATGCTGGGAGGAGGGCTCGAGTATTTTGACGCGGCCAGGCGTAAAGACAAAAGGGATGTATTTGCTGATTTTACCAAGGCGGGTTATGAGGTCGTTAAGGATCGGGACGGATTAATGAGAGGGGCTGGAAGGGACACAAAGCCTCTGCTCGGCGTTTTTTATAAAGACGGACTGCCTTATGAACTGGACCGTAAGCAGGACCCCACGCTCATGGCTCGTATTCCCTCGCTGGCAGAGATGACAAGCCAGGCAATAAGCCGGCTGCGACGGAGCCCCAACGGTTTTGTTATGCAGGTAGAGGCAGGGAAGGTTGACTGGGCAGCGCACGCAAATGATGCCGGAGCCCTCGTTTATGATCAGATCGCCTTTGATGAGGCGGTAAAAGTGGCTCTCGACTTCGCCAGGGAAGATAAGGAAACCCTGGTCGTGATCACCACCGACCACGGTAACGCGAACCCCGGACTTTTCTCGGGCGCGTCTACCAACGCTAACTTTGATCGGCTTCAGCATTTTAAGCGCACCAATGACTGGGTCCTCAAAAATGTGGAACGGTCTTTTACGGCCTCGCGCTTAATTGAACATATTGAAGCAGCTCAGGGGATCGCTATCTCTGCGGAAGAGGCCCGTATTCTCCTTTCCCATTTTAATGGCAGTGCGGAAGATGGCTTGTACAACCCTGGAAAGCTGCCGTTCCGGGCTCTTGCCGAGATCCAGATGAAATATACGAACGTAGGTTTCGGAAGTATGGATCATTCAGGCGATTACGTGGAAGTCACGATGTTTGGGCCCGGCAGTGATCTGCTCAAGCCTTTCATTAAGAACACGGACCTGCATTATTTAATGCTAAATGCAGCGGAAGTGCAGGCATGAGAGTGGCCTGAATATCAATGTACCGCCACAATGTCAACTTTTTGAATCCCTTTCAGGTGCACTTCTATATGACGGTCGTGCGCCTTGCTTTCGAAAGCGCTGATGATCTCCAGAATATCGTAGTCGATAAAAATACAGTCAGACCCATCGATAGTCAGTATGCTGTAGGGGGGAATTCGATCGAGTGTTTTTCTGAGATTTACCTTGTTAAGAAAAGTGACGTTGGTGTTAAGCCTGATGTAGTACGCATCGGTTTCATGCTGCCTGGTTCGGGATAGCTTGTATTCAACCTTAAAGTTGCTGCTCACGATAAAATAGATTGAGATAAGGAGGCCTATGCTTACTCCCACGAGCAGGTCGGTACAAAGGATCACAATTATAGTCAGAATGAAAGGAAGGAATTGTTTCCAGCCCAGCTTCCACATATTGACGAACAGGCGGGGACGGGTAAGGTTATAGCCTGTAATAAGCAAAATGGCTGCGAGAGATGCGTAGGGTATCATTCGCAGGAGGAAAGGGATGGCAAGCACGGCCAGAAGGAGAAACATACCGTGAGTAAAGGCGGAGAGCCGTGTTCGCGCACCCGCATCGGCATTGGCGGCTCCGCGCACCACGACCGCCGTCATGGGAATAGCACCAAAAATACCGCATAATAGGTTGCCTGCACCCTGGGCAATCAGTTCTCTGTTCACGGGTGTAATCCGGTTATGCCTGTCGAGCTTGTCTATTGCTTCTACACAAAGCAACGTTTCCAGGGTAGCGAGAAGACCAATGGTTATTCCGTTTTTCCAGACCTGCAGATTGCTAAAAAGCTTTGATACGTCAGGGAACGATATCTCGGAAAAGATGTTAGATGGAATATTAACGAGCTGACTCTGTGTAAGCACCATTGCTGAGTTACAGGAGGCAAACAGAAAATTGATTGTAATACCCAGGACAACAATCAGCAGGGGCGGTGGCACTATTCTGAATCGCTTTGCAAAAGGCTGCTGCAGTAAAGCCAGGCAGGCCAGCGAGAGAACCGAGATAAGGATTACGCCGCTTCGGATGTGAAGGTTGAAACTGCGGAAATTCGCAAACAAGTGCTCATCTGAAAATAATTGCAGAAAGCCGCTCTTCCAGAAATCAGGCCGGTCATACCCTAGAGCGATAGGGATTTGTTTAGAAATGAGTATAATCCCGATAGCAGCAAGCATGCCCTTTATGACCGAGGATGGAAAGTAGTTTGAGATGGTGCCCAGCTTAAGAAGTCCGAGCAGAAGCTGAAACAGGCCGGCTACTATCACGGAGAGCAGGAACAGCTTGTAGTCGCCAAGAGAAATAATCGCAGCTGAGACAAGCGTAGTAAGACCTGCAGCAGGGCCGGAAACACTCAGGTGGGATCCGCTTATTATGGAGACAACGAGGCCTCCTATTATTCCCGAGAGGATACCCGCGTAAAGTGGTGCTCCCGAGGCCAGGGCAATACCGAGGCATAATGGAAGGGCGACAAAGAAGACAGAAAGGCCGGCGGGTAAATCGTGCTTAAGCCAAAGCAGGCGGTAATAGTATATTTTTCTTTTCACTTTCGCAATGTTACAGGTCGGTAACGGCCGTGATGATTGAAGAATGATCAACCTTTGTGAGGGTCCATCTTCGCGACAAATCTACAAAAAAAGAGGCCATCGGGGGCCGGGATGACGAGGATCATATTCAGAGCCGCAGCAAACATCGTTCTTCTTGCTTTGTTTCTTAACATCGCGTAACTTAGTAACAAGATTAGTAAGCCAACCAGACCAGTTTTATGAATTATGTAAAGGAATTCCTCCGTAGCAGGGGCGCAATATTGGTATTGCTCTCGCTTATATTATTTTTTAACCAGCTTTACGGGCAGAGCCCGAGAAAGGAACGAGCGGGCAGGAAAGCAGCCGAACTCAAAGAAATGGTGAACGGCAGGAACTTCGTGTTCAAGGCCCAGTTTGCTTTGCCGATGGGCGGAAGTTCGATTCAGCTGACATCCGAATATGATGTAAAAATAAAAAAGGATACGCTCGTATGTTTTCTGCCCTATTTCGGAAGAGCTTATACTGCGCCGATGAATCCGGCGGAAGGCGGCTATCGCTTTACCTCAGCAAATTACGATTATGCGGTAAAGAGTAAGCGGAAGGGCGGCTGGGACATTGTAGTTAAACCGAGAGACATTAAAAACCTTCAGCAGATGATCTTTTATGTCTCAGAAACGGGTTACGGCTCTTTGCAGATAACAGACAATAACCGGCAGCCCATATCGTTCAACGGCTATTACGAAAAGAATAAGGATAAAAAAGAGTAGACCTGGCTGGGAGCGCAATAGATGCAACAAGACGAGTTTAACTACCGGGAGCAAGTGCTTTCAATCTCCTGCATGCTTTCTGTTGTTCACCGGGAGTTTTATGTGTACGGCCTTAATGCCGCCCTCTGCGGCGAGCTTGCCGATCTGAAAGAGATTTTTGAAGAGGGAGAGGAGTATCCGGGAGATGTTGCTCTGCTTGAGGCTCTTGATGACGAAAATATCCGGATCCTGCTATCTGCCATGCATGCAGTAGCGCGACATAGTGAATCTATTCTGAACCTTAACAGTATAACCGGGGAAGAGCTTGAGTCGGCTCTCGAGGAGGGCATTGGCGAAGAGTATGTTCCAGAGTATTTCATCGAGGAGGAAATGGACTACCTGTACTGGATGAAGTCGACCATGGCTTATATTCATTTTGCAGCGCACCGTATCCTGTTGGCTGCGTACCTTTTATCTCATCGAACAACCTCTGTTCCCGAGCTCCATGAGGCTGATCTTTATTTTCCAACAGACGAATCAATCCTTCTTCTCAGCCTGGATGATCAGAACGTCAGGGAGCTCTCCGATCTGGCTTTCGAATTAAGCGCTCTAGCAAATGAATTATGTGAAAGTTTGTAACCGAAACTAAGCCAGAGGGCGCGGCAGAAGTTGTCTGATGCGGTATAAGCGCTTCTTGAGAGCGGAGGGAGGTGGTCTCGCCAACACCTTTTAAAAAAAACAATTAGATCAGTTACTATTTGAGCGGCTCATTAAGACAATTAAAATCAATAAGGCTGGCAATAAAGTGAATCGATTTCAAAAAAAGCCCCGCTACAATGGGTGTAGTCGAGGCACCTAAACCTTATCGATAACAAATATAGGACTTTTTTCTTTTTTGCAAGAAAAAGTTTCAATATGCAATTAATGTTGTGCCCTGCTCTTCTATATTTTAACAACCCATCTTCCGGAAAGCTGGCCCCTCAGCATCTTATTGAGGTTTTCCTGGATGTTTTCAAGAGAACAAATCGTTACTATTTTATCCATTTTAGAAGGCCGCCATTGCGATGCCAGATGCTCCCATATTTCCTTTCTCAACTCATGGTTGCAAAGCACGGAGTCAATCCCCACGAGGTGGATGCCCTTCAGTATAAACGGATAAATGCTAGTATGCAGTTCGGCTGAGTTAACATTTCCGCAGCAGGTAGCAACGCCTCCATAATGGAGGCTCTTTAATACGGTTGCCAGGATGTTTCCACCCACGGTGTCAACAGCTCCTGCGTATTGCGGTTTTAAAAATGGCTTTCCGCTTTGATCGTCGAGCGCCTCACGCGGGATTACCTCCCTGGCGCCCAGTTCCATCAGTGTTTCCACAGCCTCTTGCTTACCCGTGACCGCGGTAACATGAAAACCGAGGTGGCTTAAGATTGCGACAGCCATGCAACCCACACCGCCAGATGCCCCCGTAACAACGATCTTGCCATTAGGAGGAGTAATGCCGTGCCTTTTTAAGTTGTATACAGCCAGGGCGGCAGTAAACCCGGCGGTTCCGTACATCATGCTTCTTCTGCGGCTCAGGCCCTTTGGAAGATGAACGGGCCAGGAAGCCGGTACCCTGATGTATTCTGAAAAACCGCCGGAGGTGTTCATGCCCAGGTCATATCCTGTAACAATCACCTTGTCGCCCGGATTAAAATGCGGGTCAGCGCTTTTCTCAACAATGCCGGCTGCGTCAATTCCTGGCGTATGAGGATATGATTTGGTAACCCCTTTGTTTCCGCAGGAGGATAGGGCATCTTTATAGTTTAGCGACGAGTACTGTACATTGATAAGTACTTCACCCGGAGGAAGGTCTTCTACTGACTTCATAACTACCGCCGACTGATATTTTTTTCGGCGCTCTCAGATACTTCTAATGCTTTGAATAACATATTCGTTTAATTGGGGAAAACCGGCTCTTTGTTAGCGCCAAATGTAGCAAGAAAGCTTAGAACTAGCATCGTGGGAGGGTCGGCATTGAAGAAAATTAATTTAGCTAGGTATAAACTTCCTGCTGTCTATCTCGTACATTTGGTTATTAAACTTATCACCATATGTACCGCACCATTAACGATTTTATTTCAGACAGAAGGGATGAAGTTAGCCACACTACAAAAGTGTTTTCCTCTGTTACTGAAGGCTTGCAAAAACAAAAACCACATGAGAACATTAGGTCTGCTGAAAGGCTGGCCTGGCATATTGTGCAAACCTTAACGGAAATGGGACACCGGGCTGGTTTATTTGAAGAAGATTTGCTCGAAAATGAGCAGCCGCCGGCCACGGTCAGAGAGATTATCGAGCGCTATGTGAAGCTGAATGAGTTACTTATAGAGAACCTTGCGAAGGTCTGGTCAGACAGTGATCTGGAAGTTGAGATTCCGATGTATGGCGAGATGTGGAAGAAAGGGAAGCTTTTGTCTGTACTAAACGCGCACGAAGCCCATCATAGAAGTCAGCTTACGGTGGTGATGCGTCTTCTCGGTATGCCTGTACCCGGCATCTACGGCCCCTCAAAAGAAGAATGGGCCGGCATGGGTATGCCGGCCATGGAATAAAGGGGGGATTAATGGCTATACGTCCTTAGGCGGAGTTTTAATAGGTGTGACCGGCTGCTCGCTTTCTTCTTTTGTTTTCGCTGGCTCCTTAAATTGCGCATCTTCCTCGGTATAGTCCTGATCCTCTGGTTTCAGGACTGCCTCCTCGTCATCTTCGGGATGCCTGATATCCTTCCTTTCTGAGTCTTGAGGGTATAGCTTTTCGGGTTTGTCGCTTTGATTATTAATATCTCCCATAGTGCTTTAATTGATGTTAGGTATTTCCCGCCAGTCTCGTTGCTGTAAAGCCGCAAGGGCAGGAATGTACTGTATAAACCCTGAAGAGCAAGGAAGGTTTGGCTTCTCTTTGTACTTAAACGAAGGCGTCGTGCCAGTCGGAAGCACCGCACCTGTCGCAGGGGCCTTTAGCACCTGGTGCTGTCTTATTGCTTCTGTTTCCGCATGTGCCGCAGGCGACCAGGTCAGGAACGGTCTTTTTTCTTGCCCTGAAGTCCTTATCATACAGGGGAAGAACAGCCAGGCCCGGCCTGGGCTTGTCTTCTCGGATAAGAGTGAAGGATCCTGGAGCCTCCAGGTAAAGGCGACGTACCTGGCCAAGATGAAGTATGCCTTCCGAGCGAAGCTGAGCAAAGAGACGTTCCTGCGAGATCCTGTTCTTGCGCATCCGGTCGGGAAAAGTCAGCCCGTCTTCTATCAGTACCGTAAAGTCGTCTTCTGCTATCCGCTCGAAATTTTGATTTTTAAAAGAGATGGATGCGATAATACGCTGCACTGAAACCACAATGAGCGCAATGATAACGACAGGCAAAAGTCCGCGGTCGGGTGCCAGAATCGGCACCCCGATAGCAGCGGCTAATGACACCATAGCCACCATCTCGTTCCTGCTCAGCTGAGCAGCCATGCGTTTTCCCATAAGCCGCATGGAGACCATAAGCAGGATATAGATAAATGCGCAGCGAAGCACGATCTCAATATAGAAGCTGGGGGGCACGTTGCCGAAAAGTACCCGCGCCCAGTCTGTAATGTAACTTTCGTAAGATTTCATAGCTAAAAAGTGTTTAACACTGCAGAAGAAAACCTATCGTGCCCGCAGTTAGGACATTGAGGCGGAGCGGCTTGCGCGGGAGTTGTATAGCCGCAGTTCGTACACGCATATTCTCCCGAACGTGAGGATTGGTAGATTTCACACAGGCCTTCATCGCCTTGAGGAATCACAGACAAGCCCGGTTCTTCCTGCTCTCTGGTATAAACGCTCACAATGCCACACGCTTCAATATATGTTCGCTCTACCTTGCCTAAGTTGTAGATGCCCTTGCTGCGGAGAATGGTAAATAATTCCTGTTTTGAAATCCTGAGGGCTTTCAGTTCACTTACCAGCATAATGCCGTCTTTTACTACAAGACTCGACTTGCCCTGACTGATGTGTTCAAACCTCGGGTTCTGAAATCCCCATAGGTTAAGGCCGCGCTGAAAAGCGAGCGTGCAGGTAAGAGCTACTACTGCGAGGAATATCCCCCGGTCTGGCAATTGCATCGCCGGCGATGCAATTGCCCCAAGTGTTACCATTACGGCCGACTCTGTCAGTGTTAATTCCCCGGTCATTCGCTTGCCAAGTAATCTCGTCGCTATTAAGAGAATAAAATAAACAATACATGTCCTTCCAAATACTTCGAGCAGGAATTCAAAAGGCGCTTCCCCAAAGAGAATCCGCTTCCAGTCACTTAAAAATATTTCTTGCTTTTCCATCGAACTTCCTCTTTAGTTTAATTAATGGTGAGGCCCTTCAACGACCTGATGTGTTGCAGCCGCGGCGTATGCTATATGTGCGGCGGGTTAGTCTGAGGGATAATAAATGAATTTCCGGCCGATAAGATATCAACGTTCAATCCTTTAATTGTGATTTTTTCGTTGTCTCCGAACTCTGTAATGTTAGAATCATGAATTGCTCGTCCTTCAATCTTTATCACTACACCCGAGCCGGCGACTTCTGCTTCTATTCCATTGCGGATAATCAGCGCAGTATCTTCCTCAATTCCGAGGCCAATGCAGGTGGGATTGGTAGCGACCACCTGCGACATCCTCACAAATCTGCCTCTGTAAACGAAGTGAGTGTCTATGCAAACGTCTTTCAGGAATTCGAGCCCTGTGGTGATTTTTATTTCACCGCTGATCTGCTGAACCTCCTGGCTCCCTGCATAGATCATGGGGGTCGACAAGGCCATTGCTCCTGCGCTTGTACCTCCGATTATAAGCCCTTCCTGGATATACCGCTGCTTTAATTGCAGGAGGAAGTCGGTCCCGCCGTACAGATATGTAAGTTTGAGCTGGTCTCCGCCGCTGAAGAACACAGCATCGGCTTTGTCGACTCTTTCCACGCACTCGTGGCAGTCTTGCAATACGCCATTTCGGTCGTCATGATGGATATGGCCGATTTTTTCGATGCCGAGTTCATTAAATGTACGTACGTACTCCTTAAACAGATCGTCGCCCTCGCTGCTTGCCGAGGTGATAATTTCCAGGCTGGGATTAGTGACGTTTATCAGGTCTTTAAATATGCCAAGGACTTCGAGCCGCTTTGGATGCAGCTTGTCCTTATCTTTCGGCAATTCTCCTTTGTTTTCATGCCCTCCAATAGGCATCAGGACGCCCGAGGGGACGGGGCACTCGTTAATAGGCGCTTCTTTCATAGGTGTTTCTGTTGGTACTAGTTCTAACCTTGCCTCTTACTTTTTGTTTAGCATTCTATAAAAGTATTAGTCTTTTTGACCTTCAGAATTTAACTTTGGCGAAGTTGTAAAGGAAGCGGCGGGTGACTTTTTAAAATCATGGAGATAAGACATGCGGAGAATGCGCGTTGCAATTAACGGACTAGGGCGGATCGGTCGTACGGTTCTCAGGGTGCTTGAGGATCGGGGGGCAGCACACGTGGTAGCGATAAACGATCTTGCCGATCCTTCAACGATGGCTCACCTTATCCGGTATGATAGCGTCCATCGGGGGTTTAAAGGAAGTGTTGAGGCGCTTGATACAGCAATCCGGCTAAACGGCCGCGATATTCCTGTCTTTTCTGAGGCAGAACCGTCTCGCTTACCCTGGAAAGAGCTGCAGGTTGACGTCGTTATTGAATCGACCGGAAAGTTTACCAATCGGGAGAAGGCGGTTCAGCATCTTGAAGCAGGTGCAGGGCAGGTGATCATATCGGCACCTCCGGGCACCAGAGATGTTCCTGTTGTGGTTTTAGGCGTAAATGACGAGCAGGTAGACTTCCTGTCTCCGGTTCTTTCCAACGCGTCGTGCACTACCAACAACATAGCGCCGATGATCAAAGTGCTTGAGGAAAACTGGGGGATTGTAAATGGATACATCACCACAGTGCACTCTATGACGGGAGATCAGAATCTTCATGACGGGCTTCATCGCGATTTGCGGCGTGCCCGCGCAGCGTCTGCTTCCATTATCCCCACCACAACCGGAGCGGCGAAAGCAATAACCTCAATATTCCCGGATCTGGAAGGAAAGCTGGGCGGTGCAGGAATAAGGGTTCCTGTATTAAATGGCTCTCTGACCGACTTTACTTGTACTTTGCGGAAGCAGCCCACTGTGGATGAAATAAATGAGAAATTCAGAGAGGCAGCTGCCTCCGGGCTGAGAGGAATTATGCAGTATACCGCTGATCCTATCGTGTCTGTTGATATTCTTGACAACCCGCACTCTTGTATTTTTGACTCGCTCCTCACCTCGGTAGTAGGCGATATTACAAAAGTGGTAGGATGGTATGATAATGAGTACGGTTATTCCAACAGGCTGGCTGACATGATTGAGCGGATCGCAAAGCTAAAAGTTTGATACTGAACGCCGCTGGCAGCAAAACGTGGAGGATGTGTTAATTTTAGTGTTTTTTACTGTTAAAGCTAAAAAGTTAGCTATGTTTGATGCGGCTTAAAGGCAATCACTGCATCTTTTTTATCATAGAAAGATCAGTTTCGGAAGGATTATTAAACTATATACTATTATAAATAATTAATTAAAAAAATGAAGACCATAGACAATCTGAATTTCTCGGGGAAAAAGGCCTTGATCAGAGTGGACTTTAATGTGCCGCTCGACAAAGAGTTTAATATCACAGATGACAACCGTATTCAGGGTGCACTGCCTACTATAAAGAAAATCCTCAGCGACGGCGGATCTGTTATTTTGATGTCGCACTTGGGAAGACCAAAAGAAGGTCCTACTGAAAAGTATTCTTTAAAGCATATTGTGAAACACCTTTCTCAGGTGCTGGGCACGGAAGTGCAATTTGCAGACGACTGCATAGGCGCTCAGGCGACTGAAAAGGCCGCTGCTCTTCAAAGCGGTGGTGTGCTTCTTCTTGAAAACCTTCGGTTCTACAAGGAAGAAGAAAAGGGAGACGAAGCCTTTGCTGAAAAGTTAAGTAAGCTTGGTGATGTGTATGTGAACGACGCATTCGGTACTGCACACCGTGCTCACGCTTCTACTGCAATTATTGCAAAGTTTTTCCCTGATGCAAAGTACTTCGGCTATTTAATGGCGGGTGAACTTGAAAATGCAGAGAAGGTTCTTAATAAAGCAGAGAGACCGTTTACTGCAATCATGGGCGGTGCGAAAGTTTCTGACAAGATCCTGCTGATTGAGCGCTTGCTTGAGAAGGTAGATAACCTGCTCATAGGAGGCGGTATGGCTTATACCTTTGCCAAGGCACAGGGTGGCAATATCGGAAAGTCTCTTGTGGAAGAAGATAAGCTTGACCTCGCGTTAACTCTGGTAGAAAAAGCGAAAAGCAAAGGCGTAAAGCTGCTGCTTCCCGTAGATTCTGTTATTGCAGACGCGTTTGCTGCTGATGCCAACACTGATGTAGCTAAGAACGATAATATTAAAGATGGCTGGATGGGGCTCGATATTGGTCCCGAAGCTGTAAAGGAATATAAAGAAGTGGTAGCCGGCTCAAAGACAATCCTGTGGAATGGTCCTATGGGGGTTTTTGAAATGGAGAAATTCGAAAATGGTACAAAGGCTGTCGCCGAAGCCGTAGTGGAAGCAACTGGAAATGGTGCCTTCTCGTTGATTGGAGGAGGTGACTCTGCAGCTGCTGTTGCCAAGTTTGGTTTTGAAGAAAAGGTAAGCTACGTGTCAACCGGTGGCGGTGCGCTGCTTGAGTATATGGAAGGTAAGGAATTGCCGGGCGTGAAAGCGATCAACGACTAGGCCAGCCGGCGTTACAGATCGATCACGACGCAAATCGTAACAGAATAAGGCGGATGTTGTAAAGCATTCGCCTTGTTTTTTTAAGGCGGATGCTTGTCGTTTGCTTTATACTTCTGCCTTCTTTACTTATAGAGCTTTTTCTGATGATTCTATCGGCAAAGTTCGGAAGCGCCAGCTGAGCGAGCTGTTCTCTCAGATTTAGCGGGTAAATCCCGGCCCTGATTCTGATGCTTTCTACATTTCAGCCTTATTCTTTCAAGTTCATCGCTGCCAAAATGCTGTTGTAATACTCTCAGGCGCTTAAGAAAACATTCATGAGCTATGCTCACAAACGGGAGATGAAAGGTGTTGAATGTTCTTTGTGGCCTTTGAAAAACAAATACACTGTCACCAAAAAGCTCTCGTGGTCTTCGCTGCATTTTTTCCTCGCGCTGTGCTGTCCGGTTTTTGCTTTTGGACAAGATGGATGACTGATTTAAGCAGCGGGTGGTCTGGGCGCAAACAAGTCAAAGACTGATGCGTGGACGATCAAAGATATAGACGGTACAGAAAAAAGGCACGAGCAAACCAGTACCGTATTGCAACCGGTTCACGACCGGTACGAGTCGGTGCTGACTCGGTGCAGACTCGGTCCTGACTCGGTCCTGAGTCGGTTCTGACTATAACGGGGCTGCCACCAGTCTCCCGTCCGTCTCGGGTTTGCCAGCGGGCTGGTCAGCCTGGTCTGCTGCCAGTAAGCAGGCAGCAGACCAGCGTCTTTCCTTTCTGAAGAGAGCTTTGAATTGTAGCCGTAATCCTATCGGTTTAGGTGCTCCTTCAGGGCCGAAGCGACAGGGTGAAGGCTTTTCGGGTTTTGCTTTTTTTGTCGGGAAGAAGGAGGATGGTGGGAAAAAAGGGGAAATATTTTCTTGTTGAAAACTTTTTGTGGGGAATTGTGGTAGAAAGTGGTAAAAGTGCGTACTTTTACAATGATTTAATAGCACAATTGTCCAATGTCTCACTTCCTAGGCGAATTTGAATGTAAGCTCGACGCTAAGGGGCGGCTGATGGTACCAGCCGGTCTCAGGAAGCAAATGCCTGAGGCTGAGAAGGATGGGCTGGTGGTGAATCGCGGTTTTGAGAAACATCTGGTAGTTTACAGTCGAAAAGAGTGGGATCGTATCATGGAGGAGCTGAGTCGTTTGAATCAGTATGAAAAGAAGACGAGGGAGTTCATCCGGTATTTTACACGGGGTGCTTCTGAGCTTTCTCTTGATGCGGCAGGGCGTGTGTTGTTTCCAAAATCGCTGCTGGAGTACGCAGGGATAGGATCTGATGTTGTGCTTGCTTCGCAATTTAACAAAATAGAGGTTTGGGCTAAAGAGGCGTATGATGCTCAGATGGATGATGAGCCGGAGAACTTTGCAAATCTTGCAGAGGAAGTGATGGGTGGAGCAGGAAGGAGGCTTGATGTTTAATTATCATACGCCAGTTATGCTTCGGGAGTGTATGGAGGGGCTGGCGATTAAGCCGGACGGGGTGTATGTGGATGTGACTTTCGGCGGCGGCGGCCACTCTAAAGAGATTTTGAGACGTCTTGGCGAAAAGGGCAGGTTGCTCGCTTTTGATCAGGACGAAGATGCGAAGGCAAATGTTCCAAATGATGATCGGTTAACCTTTATAGATCAGAACTTCCGCTTTTTGAAAAATTATTGCCGCTTGTTCGGGGCGATGCCTGTGGATGGCATTCTGGCTGATCTTGGTGTTTCATCGCACCAGTTTGATCAGCCAGAGCGGGGGTTTTCAATTCGTTTTGATGCGGATCTTGACATGAGGATGGACCGGGCTGGTGGTTTGACTGCTGCAGAGGTGATCAATACATACAAAGAGGAGCAATTGCATAAAATATTTGGTGTATACGGGGAGATTCAAAATGCTAAGACGCTTGCCAGGAGTATCGTTACTGCGCGGTTGAATGAGCCTGTTACAACGGTTTCCAGGTTTAAGGAGGTGATTGGCCGGCTTATTCCGAGGGGCAAAGAAAATAAATACCTCGCCCAGGTTTTCCAGGCGCTTCGTATCGAGGTGAATCAGGAGCTTGAGGCTTTGCAGGAGTTTCTGGAGCAGTCGGCTGAGGTGTTGAGACCCGGGGGGCGATTAGTGGTGATGTCTTACCATTCACTGGAAGACAGGCTGGTAAAAAACTTCATAGCTAAGGGTAAGTTTCGGGGTGAGGTGGAGAAGGATTTCTTTGGGAATGAAATTAAGCCTTTTGATGCTGTGGTGCGAAAGGCAATAACTGCATCCGAGGAAGAGGTGAAAGTCAATGGCAGAGCGCGGAGTGCAAAATTAAGAGTGGCTGTTAAGTTGTAATAAGATATCAGGTGGTAGTATAAGGCTTTGAAAATATGAGTAATCGATTCAGACAGGAGTTGTTGGAGGAGGAGGTTCTTGAAGATGTTAAGCCTGAGCAAAAGGAGAAGGCTGAGATCTCAAGGAATTTCTTTACTGTTCTGCTGACCGAAGGGGTGATCTCCAAGGAGGCGGCCTCCGAAATGATGCCCTTTATTATTTTTCTGGCGTTCCTGGGTATGATCTATATAGGTAACAGGCACTTTGCTGAAAAGAATATTCGTGAGATCGACAAGCTGAGTAAGGAGGTGAAGGAGCTGAGTTGGGATTTTAAAACACTCAAAGCTGACTTGATGCTGAAGAGCACACAGACGGAAGTTGCCCGTCGCGTGGATACTTTCGGTTTAAAGGAACCGGTGGAGCCGCCCAGGAAAATATTGGTTGCAGAAGGCGAGTTGCAGGTAAAAAAATAAAGGCTAGAAAAGAAAGCAGGAAGGTAATATGAATATCAGAACTGACATCTTATTGCGCGTGTATATAGCCTTTGGGCTTATTCTGCTTTTTGCTTTTGCCGTGCTGTTTAAGCTTTTTAATGTTCAGCTGGTAGAGGGCAAGAAGTGGCGTGCCATGGCTGACAGTCTTTCTACCCGTTATGTTAAGGTGGAAGCCGTGAGGGGGAATATCTACTCGGTAGATGGTAGTCTTCTGGCAACCTCTGTTCCTGAATATGAGCTGCGTATGGATCTTCTGGCCGGGGGAATAGAGAAAGATGGCGTTTTTTATGAAAAGGTAGACTCGCTCGCCGAAAAAATGTCGCGGTTCTTTGGTGATAAGTCAGAAAGGGAATATGCTGCGATGCTGCGACAAGCGAGGAAGGACAGGGCTCGTTACCTCTTGATAAAAAGGAACGTAACGCATCAGGAGCTGAACGAAATTAAGAAGTTCCCTATTTTTAATATGGGACGATATCAGGGAGGCTTAATTGCGGTTCAAAAGAACAAGCGTATTCTGCCGTTCAAATCCCTCGCTGCGCGTACGATAGGCTATCGCAATGAGCATGTTCAGCCGGTAGGGCTTGAAGGTGCATATGGCGATTTTATGAACGGTGAGACAGGGAGGCGGCTGATGCAGCGGATCGCCGGTGGTACCTGGATGCCCGTCAACAAGGATATCGAGATTGCGCCTAAAGACGGGTCTGACATTATCTCAACTATTGACATCAACATGCAGGACGTCGCTCAGAATGCGTTGCTTAAGCAGCTTATCAAGAGCGATGCAGACCACGGCTGTGTCATCCTCATGGAGGTCGCCACAGGAGAGGTAAGGGC
The DNA here is from genome assembly GCF_041902385.1 of Arcticibacter sp. MXS-1. Lineage (GTDB taxonomy): Bacteria > Bacteroidota > Bacteroidia > Sphingobacteriales > Sphingobacteriaceae > Arcticibacter. Next base: position 2,639,662 of record NZ_CP169244.1, read on the forward strand.
AATTGCCAACTATACGCGGACCGAAAAAGGAGAATATAAAGAGAAATTTAACTATGCTATTGCTGGCAACCAGGATCCGGGCTCAACCTTTAAGGTTGCTTCTTACATGGCTTTGCTTGAAGACAATATGGTTGATACCAACACCATGGTTGAAACTGGTAATTATAAGATCCCTGGCCATATTATCAAAGATTCGCACGGCAGTATTGGTACTGTGTCCGTTAAAAAGGCATTTGAAGAATCTTCCAATGCTGCGGTTGCCAAGCTGGTCAATACCGCGTACCGGGAAGACCAGGAGCGGTTTACTGATCATCTGTACAGGTGGCACTTGAATGAGCGGCTGGGGCTTCAAATTCCGGGCGAAGCAAGTCCCGTAATCAAGAATCCCTCTAATAAGAGCTGGAATAAGAATATGACCCTCCCGCAAATGGCATATGGGTACGAGATGCAGCTTACTCCGCTCAAGATGCTTTCTTTTTATAATGCGATTGCTAATAACGGAAAGTACGTTGCTCCAATCTTTGTGCGTGAGATCAGGCGGCTGGGAACAACCATAGAGAAGTTCAATGCGCGGGTGCTCAATGATAAGATATGTTCGGATGTCACCCTCAGGAAAATGAGGGAAATGCTGGAAGGTGTTGTGAAGGAAGGAACCGGAAAGGGCATTATTTACAATCCTCTTTACAAGGTTGCCGGGAAGACAGGGACGGCGCAGGTTGCGGATGGCAACAAAGGATACAGGGTGAAAAGACAGTATCAGGCTTCATTTTGCGGGTATTTTCCTGCTGATCATCCTAAGTACTCCTTAATTGTAGTTGTTAACGGACCGAAGAACGGATATTATGCTGCGCAGGTAGCGGGGCCGCCTTTCCGCGAGATAGCCGACAAGATCTACGCGAATGACGTGGAAATGTACACACCCGTTCAGGAGCATTTCGTAGGAAACACCCGTATGCCGCCTTCTAAGGCCGGCTACAAGCAGGCAACGCAAACAGTTTATAAGGCTCTGGGAATAAAGGCTTTTTTTGCGTCAAACAGCGAGCTGGTTAATACCATAGATACTAATAATGGCATAGCTGTAAAAGAAGTTAAGGTATATCCGGGAGCAGTGCCTGATGTAAGCGGAATGGGCTTGAAGGACGCTGTCTTTCTGGTGAGCAATTCAGGGCTACGACCGGTAATCAAAGGATATGGTAAAGTGGTTAAACAGTCGCTGGAGCCAGGAAGCAAAATCGTTAAAGGACATCCCATTATTCTCGAACTAAAATGATGAAGAGTTTAAATGATTTGTTGACCGGAGTGCAGGTGCTGAGTATAGAAGGCACCAGGGATATTGAGCTGGATAAGGTATGCTTTGATTCAAGGCAGGCCGCACCGGGCTCTTTATTTGTAGCTGTGCGGGGTACAGCAGCAGATGGACACGATTTTATAGCAAAGGCAGAAGCGGCGGGTACAAATGCTGTGATCTGTGAAGCTATTCCGGATGCGCCGCGGGAAAGTTCGACCTATGTGGTGGTGGCAGACAGCGCTGTGGCTCTCGGCATTGTTGCCGCAAACTTTTATGGAGATCCATCGGATAAGCTAAGGCTGATAGGGGTTACAGGAACAAATGGAAAGACCACTGTAGCTACTTTGCTTTATAAACTTTTCGAGGAGCTTGGTTATAAAACCGGGCTTATCTCTACTGTTGAGAATCACATTCACACCTCGGTGGTGCCATCAACTCATACCACTCCGGATCCGGTGAGCCTGAATCAGCTGCTGGCGGAGATGGTGGACGCAGGGTGCGACTATTGCTTCATGGAAGTCAGTTCGCACGCAGTTGCCCAGCACAGGATAGCGGGACTGACATTTACGGGCGGGGTCTTTACGAATCTGACGCACGATCATCTCGACTTTCACAAGACGTTCAGAGCTTACCTGGAAGCTAAAAAGGCCTTTTTTGACGGCTTAGATAAAACGGCTTTTGCCCTGGTCAATGCTGATGATAAAAACGGTTCCGTGATGCTTCAGAACACTGCAGCTTACCGTAAAAGCTATGCTCTTAAGAATATGGCCGATTTTCGGGCTAAGGTGATTGAGAATGAGCTGAGCGGACTTCTGCTGGAAATTGAAGGACAGGAGGTATGGTTTAAGATGGTGGGAAGTTTCAACGCCTATAATCTGCTTGCTGTTTATGCAACTGCAATGCTCCTGGAACAAGACAGGAGCAAGGTTTTAACTGTTCTTAGCCGGCTAACCGGTGCCGAAGGGCGTTTTGATTATGTAACTACACCGGCCGGCATTATCGGCATAGTTGATTACGCTCATACGCCGGACGCCGTTCAAAACGTGCTGAGCACTATTCACGATATAAGGAAAGGTACCGAACAGGTGATCACGATTATCGGCTGCGGAGGCGACAGGGATAAAGCAAAGCGGCCAATCATGGCACAGGTAGCCTGTGACTGGAGTGATAAGGTGATCCTTACTTCTGACAACCCCCGATCGGAAGACCCGGGCGTCATCATTAAGGAAATGGAAGCGGGTATAAGTCCGGAGAATAAGAAAAAGGCGCTCAGTATTGCTGATAGGCTGGAGGCCATTAAGACCGCATGTCATTTGGCGAAGCCGGGAGATATCATCCTGGTTGCCGGAAAGGGGCATGAGAAATACCAGGATATCGGCGGGGTGAAACATCCTTTTGACGATAAGAAAATTTTGATTGAACAATTATATCAGATAGGCTGATGCTATATTATTTATTTACATGGCTAGACAAAGCGTATGACTTCCCGGGTGCGGGAGTGTTTCAGTACATCTCTTTCCGGACGGCCATGTCTATTATTTTTTCTCTGCTTTTTACAACTATTTACGGAAGCAGGCTGATCCGTATCCTGAGAGCCAAGCAGGTTGGCGAAACAGTTAGAAACCTGGGTCTGGAAGGGCAGATGCAAAAGCAGGGTACACCAACAATGGGCGGGATCATTATCCTTCTGGGTATCCTTGTTCCTACCCTCTTGTTTGCCAAACTGGGTAATGTGTACGTCATACTGATGATCGTTACCACTGTCTGGATGGGTACCATTGGTTTTATCGATGACTATATAAAAGTATTCAAAAAAGACAAGGAGGGATTAGCAGGGCGCTTTAAGATCCTTGGCCAGGTTGTGCTCGCCGTTATTATAGGCTGGACGATGTATTTCAACCCCAATATAGTCGTCCGCCAGCAGGTAACTCTCCCGACAACAAATACCAGTCCGCTGGAAGTGCATCAAAAGGGGAACTCCTATTACTTTACTCAGAATTTAAAGTCGACCAGGACCAACATTCCCTTTTTCAAGAACAACGAACTTGACTATGCCAAGTTCTTAAGTTTTCTTGGCGAAGGTTACGAGAAGTATGCGCTGGTGGTTTTTCTGCTGTTTGTGATCATCATTATTACGGCGGTCTCTAACGGGGCAAACATAACGGATGGAATAGACGGTCTTGCCACGGGGACATCGGCTATAATCGGCTTGACCCTGGCAATTCTGGCATATGTATCGGGTAACACCATTACGGCTGAGTATCTGAATATCATGTACATTCCCAACTCGGGCGAGCTGGTGATCTTTGCAGGTGCATTTGTCGGAGCGTGCGTTGGCTTCCTCTGGTACAATTCATACCCGGCTCAGGTGTTTATGGGAGATACAGGCAGTTTGGCTATCGGGGGAATAATAGCGGCATTTGCGATCATGATCAGGAAGGAACTTTTAATTCCAATTCTTTGCGGGATATTCCTGGTGGAGAATGTGTCTGTGCTCATGCAGGTTTCCTATTTTAAGTATACGAAAAAGCGCTTCGGCGAAGGCCGGAGGATATTTCTGATGTCGCCCTTGCATCACCACTATCAGAAAAAGGGATATCACGAGGCTAAGATCGTTACCCGCTTCTGGATTATCGGGGTGATACTGGCTATTCTTACCATCGTCACGCTCAAATTAAGGTAGTAATGGACCAATCGAAAAACATATCCGGATCTGGTGTTTTTCCTGCAGAAGGAAAGAAGCCATTAATTGTGGTACTTGGTGCGGCTGAAAGCGGCACTGGTGCGGCAATATTGGCACAGAAGCAGGGATTTGATGTGTTTGTTTCAGATCTCGGACCAATATCGGAGCCTTATAAGGCGGAGCTGGAAAAAAGGGGAATCCCTTATGAGGAAAATAAGCATTCCGAACAGGTTATTCTGAGCGCCGGCGAAATTATCAAAAGTCCGGGTATCCCTGAGAAAGCTCCCATAATTAAGAAGCTAAGGGAGAAGGGAGTTTCGGTTATCTCGGAAATAGAATTTGCGGGACGATATACGGATGCGAAGAAGATTTGTATTACGGGCTCCAATGGAAAGACAACCACAACATCCCTGATCTACCACATTCTTCGCAATGCCGGTGTTAATGCGGGTCTGGCGGGGAACATAGGGAAAAGCTTTGCCTGGCAGGTAGCCGAAGCAAGTTTTGATGTTTATGTCATCGAGATTAGCAGCTTTATGCTTGACGACATGTACGCGTTCAAGGCAGATATAGCGGTACTTCTGAACATCACTCCTGATCATCTTGACAGGTATGAGTATAAGATGGAGAAGTATGTGGATTCAAAGTTCAGGATTGCGCAGAATCAGACAGCTGATGACGTGTTCATCTATTGTATTGATGATCCCGAAACTCTAAAGGGGCTTGAACGGCACGAGATAAAAGCCACATCTTATCCATTTTCAATACAAAGGCAATTGGAAAAAGGAGCGTGGCTGACAGATAACGAAATTAAAATAAAATTGGAAACAGAAGAATCATTTAACATGTCTATAACAGAATTAGCACTGCAGGGAAAACATAACATCTACAACTCGATGGCCTCGGGTATTGTTTCCAAGGTTTTAGATCTCAGAAAGGAATCTATCCGTGAAAGCATGGGTAACTTCCGCAATATTGAGCATCGCCTGGAACATGCAGGCCGTATTTCTGGAATCGACTTTGTGAACGACTCGAAAGCGACTAATGTGAATTCAACCTGGTACGCTTTGGAGAGTATGAACTCAGATGTGATCCTTATTCTGGGCGGCGTAGATAAGGGGAATGATTATACAATGCTGAAGGATCTGGTGAAGAAGAAGGTGAAAGCGATCGTGTGCCTGGGCAAGGACAACAAAAGGATACATGAGGCATTTGAGGAAGATGTAGAGGTGATAGTTAATACCTATTCGGCAAAGGAAGCAGTGGAGATCTCTTATCATCTTGCAAAGAAGGGGGATACCGTTCTGCTTTCTCCCGCATGCGCCAGCTTCGACCTTTTCCGGAATTACGAGGACAGAGGCGAGCAGTTTAAGGCGGCGGTAAGGGACCTGTAGAGGTTGACCGTCGGAGGATCGAAAAAATAGTAATCGTTAAATACTGAGAGAGTTTAAGCTTATGTTGAATCGCATACTTAATAAAACGAAGGGCGACCGGTGGATCTGGCTGATCGTGATCCTGCTTTCGGTATGGTCATTACTGGCGGTGTACAGTTCTACCGGCACGATCGCTTATAAGAATGATAAATCTGCAGAGCAGTACCTGATCAAACACCTGGTAATGATTGTTGGGGGGCTTGCATTGATGTATTTTTCGCACAAGCTGGATTATCGTTACTATGCGGGAATTTCAAAGGTGCTGATGATCTTAACGATTCCCCTGTTGTTATATACCCTGATCTTTGGTGCTTCTGTGAACGAGGCAAACCGATGGGTGACCATTCCGGTTATCAATCAGACTTTTCAGACGTCTGACCTAGCAAAGCTGGCTCTGATCACTTTCCTGGCAAGGACGCTGACTAAGAAGCAGGAAAGCATCAAGGATGTCAAGAAAGCTTTTCTGCCCATTATGGGTTCGGTTTCAGTAGTGTTCATTTTGATCGCGCTGGCTAACCTCTCCACGGCGTTAATGCTGTTCGGCGTGAGCATCCTGCTTTTGATCATCGGACGGATCAGTATAAAACAGATCGCTATCGTATGTCTTTGCGGTATTGTGCTGCTGACGGGAGTCATCTTCCTGGGACCAAGAAGAAAGACCTATGCCTCGCGTATAGAAACGTATATGCATCCGGAAAAAGCAGATCCGGATAAATCATTCCAGGCGAATCAGGCAAAAATTGCGATTGCTACTGGCGGCTTCCTTGGGAAAGGCCCGGGGAACAGCACGCAGCGAAACTTTTTGCCGCATCCCTATTCCGACTTCGTATACGCCCTGATCATCGAAGAGTATGGGCTGTTTGGAGGCTTAATCCTCGTTATCATTTACCTGGTGTTCTTGTACCGCTGTGTTCTGATTGTAACGGCGAGTCCAAAGGCCTTCGGGGCTTTGCTGGCGGCGGGCCTGAGTTTTAGTCTCACCATCCAGGCCTTTGCGAACATGGCTGTTGCTGTGGGTTTAGGGCCGGTGACTGGTGTGCCTTTGCCGCTGGTGAGTATGGGAGGGACGTCAATCCTCTTCACGAGCGTCGCTTTTGGAATTATTCTGAGTGTAAGCAGAGATATAGAAGAGAAAAAGAAGGACAGTAAAGAGAAGAAGGTGGTTGTTGGTGAAATACCAGCAATGGCCTAATTGAGGGGCAGAAAAATTTAAAGACATAATAGATTAGAGTTATAGGCAAAGAGAGGTGAAGGCTTTAATGGCCGGAGCTTTTAATAAAAGTAGTCAGTATGGCAAAGCGGATTATTATAAGTGGCGGCGGTACCGGGGGGCATATATTCCCTGCGATTTCGATTGCCAATGCACTGAAAAGGATAGATCCGGAAACGGAGATATTGTTTGTAGGTGCAAAAGGCCGGATGGAAATGGAAAAGGTTCCTGCTGCTGGCTATAAAATAGAAGGGCTGCCGATACAGGGCTTCCAGCGAAAGTCGATACTGAAGAACCTGTTATTGCCTTTTAAAATCCTTGCGAGCCTGGCAAAAGCAAAGGCTCTGATAAGGGACTTTAAACCGGATGCCGCTGTTGGGGTAGGAGGTTACGCTTCAGGTCCGCTGTTGCACGCTGCCGGCAGAGAGAACATTCCCTACCTTATACAGGAACAGAACTCGTATGCGGGGCTGACAAATAAGCGCCTGGGAGCAAAGGCAGAGCGCATCTGCGTTGCGTTCGACGGTATGGACCGCTTTTTTCCGGCCGATAAGATTCTGCTGACCGGAAATCCAATTCGCAAGGACTCGGTCCGCATTGAAGGGAAGAGGGAAGAGGCGCTCTCTTCGTTCGGGCTTTCGCCTGACAAGAAGACCATTCTGGTGACGGGCGGCAGCCTTGGAGCCGGAACATTAAACAGAAGCATGCTGGCCGGAATGTTCAGGTTTATGTCAGAGGACGTGCAGGTGATCTGGCAGACGGGAAAATATTATTATCAGTCGGTCAAGGAGGAGATAGGTGATACGGCAGGACCAAGCGTGAAGATCACAGAGTTTTTGAACAGAATGGATCTGGCTTATGCTGCAGCAGATGTGATTGTTGCACGGGCCGGGGCTGGCACAATAGCTGAGCTCTGCGTAGTGAAGAAACCTGTTATCCTGGTGCCTTCGCCTAATGTGGCAGAAGATCATCAGACAAAGAATGCGCTTTCCCTGGTGAACAAGGGCGCTGCCATTCTCGTAAAAGACGACCGGGCTGAAAAGGAGCTGGCTGATGTGGTGCTTGGACTTTTAAAGGATACTTCAAAGTGTGAGGAATTAAGTCGCACCATTGGAGCGCTTGCCTTGCCTGACGCCGACGAGGTGATTGCAAGGGAAGTGTTTAAGATAGCAAAATAATCCATTGAGAAAGAAAGACATTGGATGATCATGGAACTAGAGAGCATTAAGAGGGTTTACTTTGTAGGGATTGGAGGTATCGGCATGAGTGCGCTTGCCCGATATTTTCACAAAAGGGGATGTGTCGTATGCGGATACGATCGTACCTCAACAGAACTGACCTCGCAGTTGATTAGCGAAGGTATAGCTGTGTCCTTTGAAGACAGCCCTTTGTCTCTCAGTACTGATTTTCGTAAGACTGATTCGAGCGTCCTGATTGTTTATACCCCGGCTATTCCTTCTGATTCGGAGCTGCTAAACTATTTCAGATGTAATGAGTTTATTCTCCTGAAGCGATCGGAGGTGTTGGGCGTAATCAGCCGGGGGATGTTTACAGTTGCTGTAGCAGGAACACACGGAAAGACGACGACATCCACGCTTATTGCTCATATACTAAAGCATTCCGGCTATGACTGCACGGCTTTTCTTGGAGGTATATCGTCTAACTATAATACAAATGTGTTGTTTGGCAACAACCAGACTTTGGTTGTAGAGGCAGACGAGTACGATCGTTCGTTTCTGCGTCTGCACCCGGATATTGCTGTTATTACCTCTATAGATCCCGATCATCTTGATATTTATGGGAGTGCTGACAGTGTTGTTGAATCATTTCGGGCTTTTGCCGGGCAGCTGAAGAAGAACGGAAAATCGATTTGTCGCCAGGGGCTGGAGGTACAGGGGAATATCAGTTATTCTGCCAGTAGTGATGCAGACGCGCAGGCGAAAAATGTGAGGGTTGAGCATGGTGCGTTCGTTTTTGACTTTGATAACGGCGCAACCGTAATAGCCGGGATCAGGATGCCCCTTCCCGGACTTCATAATATAGAGAACGCAGTAGGGGCCATACAGGCGGCGCTGTTGCTTTCAGTAGATCCCGAAAAGATCAGGAGCGCTGTAGAGTGCTTTGGGGGAGTGAAACGCAGGTTTGAATACGTAGTAAAGAGCGACTCGATGGTGTATATTGACGACTACGCCCATCATCCTGAAGAGCTGCGCGCCTGTATAGCTGCAGCCAGGAGGCTTTATCCTGAAAAGAGGCTCACCATGATATTCCAGCCTCATCTTTATTCAAGGACGAGGGACTTTGCAAAAGAGTTTGCAGAGGTGCTGAGTATGACAGATGAACTTGTCTTGCTTGATATATACCCGGCCCGTGAGTTGCCTATTCCTGGCGTGAGCTCTGAGATGATATTGGAGAGAATATCAGGAACGAACAAAGAGTTGTGCACCAAGGGCAGATTGCTGGAATGTATGAAGACGCGAAGGCCCGAGCTTTTAATTACAGCAGGCGCCGGAGACATTGATACGTTGGTAGAACCTTTAAAAAAGCTTTACGGGAATGCTTAAGCGGATAAACTGGAAGGCGGTATTGTTTGTTGTGGCCTGGGTGCTCTGTCTCTCCGGACTGGTTACACTGATGAGTTTTATCAGTGTTAAGAAGTCGGGACAGGTTTGCAGAGAGATCAAGATCATTATTCCGGGGACGTCCAGCTTTATCGACCGCAACGACGTGAGTCAGTTGGTGAGCCAGAATGCAGGGACGTTAGTGGGGATGCCCATGAATGAGATTAATATCCATGCCATAGAGAAAGCGCTGAAGAGCAATCCCTATATCCGGGAGGCAAGGGTTTACGGAGATATGGACGGGGTGTTGCATCTTGAAGTCGATCAGCGTCAGCCGGTACTGCGTATCCTTAACTATTCAAATCAGGATTTCTATGTGGATAGGGAGGGATATAAGATTCCGTCGTCTGTTAATTATACGCCCAATGTCCTGGTTGCAAACGGCTTTATCATGGAGGGGTTTTCGGGGAGAATAGATACGTTGAGAACTTCGGTAGCGAAAGATCTTTTTAAGGCCGCCACCTTTATGGGAAATGACGTGCTATGGAAGGATCAGATAGAACAGATGTATGTCAATGAGCAGAAAGAGATTGAGCTTATTCCGAGAGTGGGGAATCATAAGATCGTTTTAGGCACTGCTGACTCACTCGACGTGAAGCTGAATAACCTGTTGATCTTTTACAAAAAGGCTATACCTGCCGTGGGCTGGGATGCATACAAGACAATAAATATTAAGTATTCGAACCAAATAATTTGTGAGAAAAGTATGAGCGATAGTAATCAAATCAAAGCCCCGGCTGTAATAGCCCCCATTCAGATACTACAAAAAATATTGAAATAAATTAAAAGCAAACCTTAAGTTATGGAAAAAGGTACTTCTACATCATCAAAGACTTCTCCTATAGTAGTGGGTTTAGATATAGGAACAACAAAAATTTGCGTGATTGTTGGTCGCAGAAGCGGTCATGGAAAGATAGAAATACTTGGGATCGGAAAGACTGAATCGGCGGGGGTAACACGTGGGGTAGTATCGAACATACAAAAGACAGTACAGGGCATTTTGACGGCGGTTGAAGATGCAAGTGCTCAGTCTAACGTCGATATAAAAATCGTAAATGTCGGTATAGCGGGGCAGCATATCAAAAGCCTTCAGCACCGGGGTATTTTTACCAGAAAGGATCTTCAAAACGAAATTCAGCGTAAGGATATCGATAAGCTGATCGAAGATATGTATAAGCTCGTAATGCCTCCCGGGGAGGAGATCATTCATGTGCTTCCTCAGGAATTTACGGTCGACAACGAGCCGGGCATTAAAGATCCCATCGGGATGGCTGGTGTTCGCCTGGAGGCAAACTTCCACATCATCTCCGGTCACGTGAGTGCCGTGAAAAACATTCTGAAGTGCGTGAGAAACGCGGGGCTGGAGACTCAGGAGCTTATTCTCGAGCCTCTTGCATCTTCTGAGTCGGTGCTGAGCGAAGAAGAGAAAGAAGCTGGGGTGGTACTCGTCGACATTGGCGGCGGCACTACTGACATTGCGATCTTTCATGAAGGGATTATCAGGCATACGGCAGTAATACCGTTCGGCGGTAACAGTGTAACCGAGGATATCCGGGAGGGATGTTCGGTTATGCGGAATCAGGCCGAGTTGCTGAAAACCCGTTTCGGGTCAGCGCTTGCCGATGAGAATAAGGAAAACGAGATCATCTGTGTACCCGGTCTTCGCGGACGTGAGCCTAAAGAAATTTCTGTTAAGAACCTCGCTTATGTAATTCAGGCGAGAATGGAAGAGATCATTGAGCATGTTTACTACGAGATTAAGGCCTCGGGGTATGAGAAAAGGCTGATTGCCGGCATTGTGATCACTGGAGGTGGTGCGCAGCTCAAACATTTGCCCCAGCTGGTTGAGTATGTGACCGGGCTTGATTGCCGGGTAGGATATCCGAATGAGCACCTTGCAAAGAATGAAGTGCTTCCGAAGAACTTGTATGATGATCTAAAAAGCCCGCTCTACGCGACAGGTATTGGTCTTCTGATCAAGGGAATTTGCAAGGCTGAAGAAATGGAAGAAATGATGAAGCAGCCAGGGGTGTTTGTAGAAAAGCCGCAGCCTGAAAAGGCTAAGAAAAGCTTTGGTTTGTTTGATAAACTGCTTCAGACTGGGGCGAGATTTATTAAGGACGACATTAAGGATGAAGATTATATTAAGTGATTTTTCCACAAATAAATAGTTTTCCACAATCTTAACAATTGTGGAAAACTAATGTGCAAAAAGAGTTAATATTACAACAGGTAAACAGGTATCATAACTTCAAATCTACTTGATTGATTAATAACGATATGCAGTTTGAAATGTTAAAAGAGAAATCATCAATTATTAAAGTAATTGGTGTTGGTGGCGGCGGAGGTAATGCCGTAAATCACATGTACAGGCAGGGAATTACAGGTGTTGACTTCATCATTTGTAATACAGACGCCCAGGCATTGGAGTTGAGTCCTATTCCGAATAAGGTTCAGCTGGGGGCTAGTCTCACCGAGGGGATGGGTGCCGGGTCGATGCCTGAAGTGGGAAAGAATTCTGCTATCGAAAATATAGAAGACATCAAAAGGATGCTGGGCAGTACGACCAAGATGCTATTCATAACTGCAGGAATGGGTGGTGGTACCGGAACTGGCGCGAGTCCTATTATAGCAAAGGCAGCAAAGGAGCTTGATATTTTAACGGTTGGTATCGTTACTACTCCATTTTCTTTTGAGGGGAAGAGGAGAAAGATGCAGGCGGAAGAAGGATTAGAGGAGTTAAAGAAGTATGTAGATTCTTATCTGGTTATTTCAAATGACCGGCTGAGGGAGATATTCGGTAACCTGACCTTAAGTGCCGCTTTCGCACAGGCTGATGATATCCTGACAACTGCTGCTAAAGGGATCGCTGAAATCATCACGATACCTGGTTATATCAACGTAGATTTTAAGGATGTGCGCACCGTAATGAACAATAGCGGCGTGGCTATCATGGGAAGCTACTCTGCCGAAGGTGAAAGCCGTGCTCTGCGTGCGGTGGAAGGCGCGCTCGCCTCTCCATTGCTGAAGGATAATGAGATTGAAGGTGCAAGGTATATCTTACTTAATATCAGCTCCGGTTCTAAGGAAGTGTCGATGGATGAAGTGAGCATCATCACGGACTATATTCAGGAAGAGGCAGGACTGGCGGCCGACTTAATCTGGGGTAACTGCGTAGACGAGTCACTCGGTGATAAGCTTTCGGTAACCATTATCGCTACCGGCTTCCAGACTAAGGAAGAGCGGGATATTGAGAAGAGCAATCAGAGAAAGGTGTCAATCCTGACCCCGGAAGATGCTCCAATGGTAAGACCGGTTAATGCTTTTATTGAAGCACAGGCAGAGCCTGAAGCTCAGGAAGAAGAGGAGAAAGAGTCGCCAAAGTTCTCGGCTCAGGTGCAGGCTGATCTGTTCGGAGGCCTCTTCGGTAAAAGAGCTGAAGAGAAGAAATCCGTTGAACCAAAGGTAATCAGACATACCTTACAGGAAGAAGAGCCGGCCCGTCCTGAGCCAACTTTTGAATTTGACCTTAAAATCACTGAGTCTGAATTTCAATTTAATGAGCCTGCCGCTCCGATGCATATCCCTGCAGAGCCTGAGGCTCCTGCAGAACAGCCAGCAGAGCCGGTTGCATATAATCCGGATGCAAATAAGACCGATGAGTCGATCGAAGAGCAGCTGCGTAAATCGAGAGAACGCATCTTGCGGCTGAAAGACTTAAGTATGAAGCTTCGCACAGTCAATGGTCTTCAGGAACTCGAAAATGAGCCTGCGTACAAGAGAAAGCAAATGGCGCTTCAGCAAGTTCCTCACTCTTCTGAATCTCAGATATCAAGGTTCACCTTGTCAAACGAAGAGGGAATGACAGAGATAAGGCCTAATAATTCTTTTTTACATGATAATGTAGATTAAGATGGTCGAAACAAAAAAAGCCTTTACGCATTCCGTAAGGGCTTTTTTTGTTTCCAGGCCGCGCTGCTTCATTACTTTTTCTTAGCGGGGCCATAATGTGTTTTAAACACTAAGCTGTATATTAATTAGATACACGCTATAAAATTGTTAAATTTGCACTTTTATCCGAGTAATAACTTAAATACTATACAAATTGGATTTATTTGATAAGATCTCAAAGAATATGGGGCCGATAGGCCAGCACCAGAAGATGGCGCATGGTTACTTCGCTTTCCCAAAGCTGGAGGGAGAGATAGCTCCACATATGAAATTTCGTGGTAAGGACCATCTGGTATGGAGCCTGAACAACTACCTGGGCCTTGCTAATCATCCGGAAGTTCGCGAAGCCGATGCAAAAGCGGCTGCAGAATATGGCCTTGCTTATCCGATGGGTGCCAGAATGATGTCAGGCAATTCCAACCATCATGAGGCGCTTGAGAAAGACCTGGCTGAGTTTGTTGGCAAGCAGGATGCCTTTCTTTTGAACTATGGATACCAGGGGATGGTTTCGATCATCGATACTCTGGTTGATCGTAACGACGTTATCGTTTATGATGCCGAGTCGCACGCCTGTATCATAGACGGTGTACGCTTGCACATGGGTAAGCGTTTTGTGTATCAGCATAATGATATAGAGAGCTGCAGGAAGCAATTAGAACGTGCTACGAGGTTAACTGAGCAGACTGGCGGTGGTATTCTGGTGATCACAGAGGGCGTGTTTGGCATGTCGGGCGCGCAGGGTAAGCTGAAAGAAATAGTAGCGTTAAAGCAGGAGTTTAAGTTTCGTTTGCTTATTGATGATGCGCACGGTTTCGGAACGATGGGAAAGACCGGCGCCGGTACACATGAAGCGCAGGACTGCATTGACGGCATAGATGTTTACTTCGGGACCTTCGCCAAGTCAATGGCCGGTATAGGTGCGTTTGTTGCCTCCAGCGAGGAAATTGTGAACTATCTTCGTTACAATATGCGCTCTCAGACATTTGCTAAATCACTGCCCATGCCAATGGTAGTAGGTTTAAGGAAGCGTCTGGAGCTATTAAAGAACTGCCCCGAGCTAAGGGAAAAGCTTTGGACGATAGCCATGGCGCTCCAGAACGGGCTTCGTGAAAGAGGATTTAATCTCGGTGTAACGAATACCATGGTGACCCCGGTATTCCTTCAGGGCGAGTTGAATGAAGCTACTGCTGTGACAATGGATCTTCGCGAAAATTACGGGATCTTCTGTTCAATTGTCGTCTATCCGGTAATTCCCAAGGGCTTAATGGAGCTTCGTATCATCCCTACCGCTGCTCATACGCTGGGAGATGTTCAGACGACGCTCGATGCCTTCTCTGAAGTCTCCGAGAAGCTGAAAAGCGGATACTATAAAGAACAAAACGTAGTAGTAGCCTGATACTAATACTTAATAACGAAGCTATGTTTGATGAGAGAAAGTGCCGGTGGCGTTTCTTGCATCAAACATAGCTTTTTTGCTTTTCGCGACTTCTATGCTCGCTTCAGCGCTTCTAAGGGTAACAAACGACCTTCAATCTGCTTGTACCCTCCCGTTTGGGCTTCCAGTTCATGATCTTTTTTGTTAAATAAATTTTTTTTATCTAAAAAGGGTTTACATTAGCTTAAAGCTTCTCCAATGAGCTAAAAACTAACATTAGAAAGGAAAACTAAACTAAATTGCAATGGCAAACATCGAGAGATTTAATGAGCTTAAAAGTCTGATTGCAGGCATTGAAGGCGACGCAGAAAAGTTCTATAACAAGGGGAACAGCGCTGCAGGAACACGTGTAAGAAAGGGCTTACAGGATGTGAAGAATCTGGCGCAGGCAATCCGTCTGGAAATTCAGGAAGCCAAGAATGGCGTAGCTGAAAAGAAATAGAAACCTGCCTTAAAAAGAAATTTCCCCCGATACTGCCAATACCGGGGGCTTTTTTTATCTTAATTTGTCGATCTCCTGTTCAATCTGGTGCCTTACATCTGCTGAAACACCTGCCAGAGGAAGACGAACCGTGTCGGAGCAAACTCCGAGGTGACTTAATGCCGCTTTTATTCCTCCCGGGCTTCCGTCTGCAAAAAGAAGACGGATGAGCCTCACAAGGGCGAAGTGGTCGGGAAGCGCTTCTTTGAACCTTCCTTCAAGGCAAAGTCTGACCATGTTCGCAAGCCGGGCAGGCAAAGCGTTGCCGACTACTGAAATTACTCCTGCTGCGCCCATAGAGATCAAAGGCAGGGTGAGAGGATCATCTCCTGAAATAAATAGAAAGGACTCCGGCTTGTCTCTGAGAACAGTGTTGAACTGGTCAAAATTAGCGGAGGCTTCTTTGATTGCAATGATGTTTGCAAAGTCGTGCGCCAGGCGGAGAGTGGTGTCGGCCGATAAATTGCTTCCGGTGCGTCCAGGGACGTTATATAGCATCACCGGAAGTGGAGATGCCTCTGCAATTGCTTTATAGTGCTGGTATATGCCCTGTTGATTGGGCTTGTTGTAGTAGGGGCAAACAGAGAGGATTGCATCGTACCCGCTGATGCCGAAGTTCCTGATGCTGTCTACTACTTCGTGAGTGGAGTTACCGCCGATGCCTGCTACCAGCGGCACCCGTTTGGCCACAGCTTCTGCAGTAAACTCCCAAACTGCCTTTTTCTCATCTTTAGTTAGTGTGGCCGATTCCCCGGTTGTACCCAGGGATACGAGATATTCAACGCCTTCTTCAATCTGAAAATTTATTAGTTTTTTTAATCCCTGAAAATCAATGGAACCATCTGCATAAAAAGGGGTCACCAATGCTACCCCGGTTCCGTAAAATCTGTCCATTTTCCTCCGTTACTTTTAGCTTGATATGCTCCCAAAGAAGCGCGCTAAGTTAATTCTATTTCCTTACTTTTTGCTCGAAAGCCTGTCGCTTTTCTAATCACCCTTCATTTCCTGAAAGTCTGTGTGTGTTTGCGCAGCCAGGAACAACAGGGGCTCGTTTCCTCCCACTCCCAAAGAGTCCAATGGGTAGTTCCTTTTGTCTACGCTTTGATCATTTCCAGTAGCTCGTCGTCAGAAATGATAGGGATATTCAGCTTTTTAGCCTTCTCCAGCTTGGAGAGGCCCATGTTTTCGCCCGCCACGAGGTAATTAAGCTTGCCGGAAATACTGCTGAGGATCTTACCACCGTTTGATTCGATCAATGAAGCTAGTTCGTCGCGGCTGAAATTGGCGAACACGCCCGATATGATGAACGTCTTCCCCTCCAGAGCAGAGCCGGCACGTACTACCTCTTTCTCCTCTGCAACAAACTGCAGTCCGGCTTCCCGCAGCCGTTCAATCTGTTCGATGTGCCGCTGATCCTGGAAATACGAGATAAGGCTTTCAGCAATGCGTCCGCCAATCTCATCAACCGCCGTAAGTTCGTCATAGCTTGCACTCATCAGACTGTCAATATTCTTAAAATAAGCTGCGATTTTACGGGCGACGGTTTCGCCTACATAGCGAATACCCAGACCGAACAATACCTTCTCAAAAGGCATCTGCTTGGACCGTTCGATTCCGTCGAGCATGTTGGCTATGGATTTTTCGCCAAACCGCTCCATTTGTCTCAGCTGGTCGACTTTGTCGTACAGGACATACAGGTCGCTGATGTGCTCAATCAGCCCCCTTTTGTATAAGGCTTCAACCGTCTCATCTCCAAGGCCCTCGATGTTCATGGCTTTCCTGCTGATAAAGTGCTGGATCTTTCCGGTGATCTGCGGAGGGCAGCCCTCATCGTTGGGACAATAATGAACCGCTTCCCCATCTTTCCTCACGAGGTCACTGCCACATTCAGGACAGTTAGCGGGATATATAATTTTCCTGTTTTCGGGTTTCCTTTTCAGCATGTTGACGGAAGTGATCTTCGGTATGATCTCTCCGCCTTTTTCAACAAACACGGTGTCGCCCTCGTGAAGGTCGAGCCTGGCAATTTCGTTGGCGTTATGCAGGGTTGCCCTTTTTACTGTAGTTCCTGCCAGCAACACAGGTTTAAGGTTAGCCACCGGTGTAACAGCACCCGTTCTGCCCACCTGGTAGCTGACGCTCTCAAGTATTGTCTCTGCTTCTTCGGCCTTGTATTTATAGGCGATTGCCCAGCGGGGGACTTGGCCGTAAAGCCAAGCTCCTCCTGCTGGGCATAGTTATTAACCTTCAGAACTATTCCGTCTATGTCGTAGCTGAGGTTGAAGCGGTTCTCTCCCCAATAATGGATGAAGTCAAGGACCTCTTCGATGGATTTGCATAGCCGGTTATGCTCGCAGACATGGAATCCCCAATCCCTGACCGCCTCAAGGCTCTCCCAGTGAGTTTTGAATAAGCGCTTTTCAGTATAGAGGAAATAGAGGAAACAGTCAAGAGGGCGCCGGGCCACCTCCGAGGAGTCCTGCAGTTTCACCGTTCCGGCAGCGAAGTTACGCGGGTTGGCATAAGGAACTTCGTTATTCCTGATCCGTTCCGCATTGAGCCGTTCAAATGCCGCTCTATGCATGAACACTTCGCCTCTTATTTCGAAATTATCGGGGTAGCCTGTCCCTTTTACCGTAGAAGGGATTCTTTTGATCGTTTTAATATTCGATGTTACATCATCACCCTGGGTGCCGTCGCCGCGTGTTACTGCTCTTGAAAGCTTTCCTTTCTCATACGTCAGGCTCATGGACAGCCCGTCAAACTTCAGCTCGCAAACATACTCAAAGTTGTCGCCAATAGCCTTGCGTATGCGTTCGTCAAACTCGCGCAGCTCCTGTTCGCTATATGTGTTGCCCAGTGAGAGCATGGGCCACCTGTGTCGCACCGTTTTGAATTCTTTGGTGATCTCTCCACCCACTTTCTGTGTAGGCGACTCCGGATCCTGAAGGTCAGGATGCTGTTTCTCCAGCTCTGCAAGTTCTTCCAGTTTCTTATCAAATTCATAGTCAGATACAGAGGGCTGAGCGAGTACGTAATAGTTGTAGTTATGCTGGTTCAGTTCTTTTACCAGCGCGTCCATCCGTTCTTTAATATCATCTAGCGACATAGGAACGAAGATACGTTTTTAGGAAATTAAAGATGGGAGCAAGCCTTTATCAAAATTGTTAATATTGCCGCTTTCACAATTATAGAAATGAAACGAAATAGTATAAGACAGGGCGTTCTGCTTTTGTCTTTATCCCTGGCACTTGGCGCATGCTCTTCCCAAAAGCAAACAGCAAAATGGTTCAAAAGCGGGACCTGGTACAATGGAATGAAGGCCGGACCGCATCAAACGATCGACCGGAAGGAATTTGAGCGGCAGTATGCCATGAATAAGGCATGGTGGGATAAGGCTTTTGCCTTTCTCAAAAATACTAATCTTGATTCTATTGCCCCGGGTCGTTATCCGGTTGATGGCGACAACGTTTATGTGAATGTGACGGTGAGCCCGATGCGTGATTTTGATAAAACAAAATGGGAATCGCATAAAAAGCTGATAGACCTCCAGTATACGTACAAGGGAAAAGAAAAAATGGGCATTGTCCCGGTGTCAAAAGCGAAGGTGCTTGTTCCGTATAATCCTGCTAAAGACGTAGCAAATTACGAGGCCGAAGGGAAGTACTATGTAGCAGGCCCGGGCACTTTTTATCTCTTTTTTCCGTCTGATGCCCACCGCCCCAATATCAAGATGGACGACGATCCTGCGGTGAAAAAAATCGTAGTGAAAATCAGGTATACGGAGTAAGCCGCTTTTCGATTTCATCAAAGATCTGCATGAACTCCGTTGTCAATTTTTCAAGGTAGGGCAGGAGTACCGCAGTGAGCTGCAGCTTTTGAGTTTCGGTAAAGGGATCGGGCCAGATCCGCATACAAATCCGGCCAACTGCATAGGTGATATGTCCTGGTTCGCTGTAGCTGTTGAGGTATTTTGAGCTGATGAACTCGTCGAGAAAACGAAAAAAGGGCTCGGTATCCGCAATCATATTGAGCTGCAGGAAGCGGTTGAGCGCCGGCCGGTCTGTCTCTGCAAGAAACTGGTAGAACCTGCTGGTGGTGATGATGTCCTCAGTTAGCAGGAGGCTGTCGAGCATCAGTTCCAGAGAGATATGCGCCACGAAGGAGGGGCGTACCTCTGATGTGACTAAAAAAGGGCTGATCTGAGCCCTTATATTCTGTGTGTGCCTGCAAAAGAAGTCAGACGAATGGAAGTGTTTATCAACTTCCAGATGGCGCTTCCAGCCAGCCAGCAAATGCTGCAATCTATAGTTGTCTTCAAATCGTTCCGGCGCTTTCTCCGGTCGCAAGCTCCATTCCTTCTTTGCATTTTTGACGAGATCAGGCAATACCATCCCCATAATCCGTTCTGGGTCGGATATGTGCCGGTCAAAGTAATAATGCGATAGAAAGTTCATGGTTCCTCCAGCTCGTCGGTCCTCCTCTGCCAATATAGCGATATTCACCCACTTCGCACGGTGGAGATGCCTTTCGGGTGCATGGGGTGCAGACGCTTAGCGTTAAATGATGCCGGCAATTACAGCATGCTGAAGAAGTACGATTGTTTTAACATCGTGAATTTCACCGCGTTCAAGCATGCGGCGCGCTTCAGCTGCCTGAACTTCCACCAGCTCTATATGTTCTCCTTCTTCTTTTTTCCGCCCCCCTCGTTCACTTTCAAATCCTGGGAATAGATCCCGGTGAAGAAGTAAACATATTCCATAAAGGACGCAGGAGAGCTGAAGCCTTCTGCGATTTGTCTGATTTCAGAGATCCTGTAGCCGGTCTCTTCTTCCACTTCTCTTACAATAGCGTGCTCGGGAAGTTCTCCATCGTCAATCAGTCCCGCACACGCTTCTATAATGAGCTCCGGCCGCTTTCTGCTCAGATACACGGGCAGGCGGAACTGTCGCGTAAGTAAAACTGTCTTCCTTTCCGGGTCATGGAGAAGAATGGTAGTTGCAGCGGGCCGGAAATAAATTTCGCGCTTTTGAGTTTCAGTCTGGCCATTTTGGGTGGTCTCTATCTCAAATAATTCCAGTCTGTATTTGCTGTTTGAAAGTGTTTCCTGGTTTACAATCTTAACGTCTGCCATATGTGCTTATAACAGCCAGAACACGCCCCGGTTTTAGGGAGTTTTTGAGTGCTCCACGCCGAATGTGCCCTCATATATTTAACAAGTTTCTATCTTTGCAGACCACAACACATTTTCAGACGATGAATTTTATAGAAGAACTGCGCTGGAGAGGCATGCTTCAGGATATGATGCCCGGGACCGAGGAAGAACTGAATAAAGGGATGACCTCTGGTTATATCGGTTTTGATCCAACGGCAGACTCTCTTCATGTAGGTCATCTCACTCAGATCATGACGCTGATACATTTTCAGCGCGCCGGGCACAAACCGTTTGCACTGGTTGGCGGAGCAACCGGCATGGTGGGCGACCCGTCAGGCAAGTCGGCTGAACGGAATCTGCTGTCGGAGGATGTACTGCGGCATAACGTCTCATCTATAGAGAATCAGCTTAAGAAATTCCTCGACTTTGATTGCGGAGCCAACAGTGCCGAGATGGTAAATAATTTCGACTGGTTCAAGAACTACAATTTTCTCGATTTTATTCGCGATGTAGGAAAGCACATTACCGTCAACTACATGATGGCCAAGGATTCGGTTAAAAAGAGGCTTGAAGGCGAAACGGGAATGTCGTTCACTGAATTCAGTTATCAGTTAGTTCAGGGGTATGATTACTACTGGCTCTGGAAGAACAAGGGTTGTATGGTTCAGATGGGGGGATCTGATCAATGGGGTAATATTGTGACCGGTACTGAACTGATCCGCCGGAAGGACGGTGGAAACGCTTTTGCTGTCACTACCCAGCTGATTAAAAAGGCCGATGGTACCAAGTTCGGAAAAACTGAAGGAGGTGCAGTGTGGCTTGATGCAAAGAGAACCTCTCCGTATAAATTTTACCAGTTCTGGCTGAATACGAGCGATAGTGACGCCAAGAACTGGATCAGGATCTTTTCTCTGAAGACGAAGGAAGAAATCGAGGCGATAGAGGCAGCACATGAGGCTGCTCCGCATCAGCGGGCTTTGCAGAAAGCTCTGGCAGAGGAAATCACGGTGCGTACTCATTCGGAGGAGGCTCTGCAAAAGGCTGTTAATACCTCAGAGTTCCTTTTTAGTAATGGCCCTGTTGATTTTCTGGAGAACTTAAGTGAAGAGGAAATCCTCGAAGTTTTTGAAGGCGTGCAGCAGTTCCCTGTGTCAAGAGCTGAGCTCGAGGCAGGGCTGAACGTTGCGGACCTTCTTGCAGAGAAATCAAAGGTTTTTCCATCAAAAGGTGAAGCACGGAAGATGATCCAGGGCGGCGGAGTTTCCATCAACCGGATCAAGGTAGGCGGGGCTACGGAGGTCGTGAACGCCTCCCAGCTGGTGAAGAATAAATTTATAATTGCTCAGAAAGGTAAGAAAAACTATTTCCTTCTTATTGCTCAATAGAGCGGAGGAAAGATTAGTCCCGGAGGCAACCGGAATCAATTACCCTGCTGCTATATCTCATGGATGACGCGCCACGATATCAGAGGCTGCTACTGAACAAGAAGGTTACAGCCTCTGATATCGCTGTTATCAAAGCGACCTGCTATTTCAAAGCTTCCGTTGGGGTACACCTTCCCCAGATCCTGGGTTGAAATAAACGCGCAGGAATTCCGGTTAGCAAGATCGATAATGTTGATTCCCCCTGTTCTGCCGCTTTCTACCAGCGACAAGGGATCATTGATATCTCTGGCCAGTACCCGCATCCAGGGCGGACAGCTGAAGATCCCTTCGCCCTTTGAGTAGCCTTGAGACAATAGTTCTGTCATCCCATACTCGGAGTGTATGGTTCGTACCTGAAAGCCCTGACATAAGATCTGATGTAACTCAGCCCGGACCATTTCCCGGCGTTTCCCCTTCATGCCCCCGGTTTCCATCACAATCAGTTCCGGAAAATCTATTGTGTAAGTCTCAATAAAATCGAGGAGGGCATAAGTGACGCCGATCAGCAGCACCTTTTTTTCTTTTCTTTTAAGTCGCACAGTGTCTGATAAAGGTCCTGGTGATTGTGCAGGAAATAACCGCTTAAGGGCTGTTCGCTTCCCTTGATCAGCTCGTCTACCATGTAGATGAGCGACGATCCTTCCCGCTCGAGGTAAGAGGGCAGCAGGGCAAGTATCGTATACTGGCTTACATCGCCGTAGAAAAATTCAAATCCTTTAGTAAAGCTCTCTTCATACCAGCTCAAGTCCAGCACCGGGTGTTTACTTTGAACCATACCGGTAGTGCCCGAACTGCTAAAAACAATTTCGGGAGTCGCTGTGCTGCATGAGAGGTCGTGGGTCTTGAAAAATTCCACAGGCAGGAAAGGAATCTGCCTGAAGTCAGTTAACTCTTCGGCTTGCATATTCAAGGCCTGAACGAACGATCTGTACACGCTGTTCTCCGCATACTGCAGCTTGAAAGTTGCAAGTGCGAGATCGTTGAACTCTTGCTCTGAAGCAATGGAAAATACTTGTTGTCGCAGGTCTTTTTTCACAGTGCAAAGATAGCCAGATCAAAAGGGCGAAGTATCAGATTAATGTTCTTTTCGTAAGAAGCCCCTCCAGAAGTAGCCTGAGAAGGCTGACAACCCGGCAACGAGTCCTCCAGCCAGGGCAGAGATCATCACGACAAGTATCCAGTTGAAGCGCCAATCGGGCAACATGAACATTTGTCCTATGCGGTTGGCCAGCACATTGTCGTTAGGCAGGCTTTTAACAAGTGACATGATGGTCCACAGGAGAGCAACGGCCTTAAAGCCGGAGCTAAAAGCATGGGAGCTCCTCCTGGCGCGGAATGCTGCAAAAAGAAAGGCAACAGGGCCGATGATCCACCAGGGCATAAAGAATTGAAGGACCAGACAGGCAAGAAGTATCAGTCGGGTTAACATTTGTTATTTCTTTTGAAGGGTTAGTGAATGAGTGATGTATTGCTGTTGCTCTGCAGGGGAGTGGAAAAACAGGAGCTCGGCCAGTTTCCCCCTTACCCAGGTGTTGAGCAGGTCGTCATAATGAGAACTGCCGGGGTTGCCTGACTGGCCTCCCGGGAAAACCCCGTATCCTTTGGTGGTTTTACCCAGCGAGACTACCATTCGCCAGGAGGGGCCATGACTCTCTCCCAGGGCATTGACAGAGGTTTTAGATCCGCCGGTCCAGAGCGAACGAGAGCCCAGGCCTCCAATTTTTGCGAGATGGTTTACCCGGCTTTGCTTCACGCTGGCCCAGCGCCATTCAGGACTTATGGGGCCAAACCGTCGCTCCAGACTGTCTGCTGCAAATCTGAATGCGGCCAGAACAAGTTCTTCTCTGCTTTCTTTACCAGGCGTTTTTACATTATCAAACCAATGTGAACCGGGTTCCTGCAGCAAGAGCTTGACTGTGCGGTCGCGCGAGGGGTAGCGCATAGGAACAGCGCCACTGCCGAACTCGTCAGACCATATCATGTCGTAAAGCTTCTTCTGCCAGATTTCAAAGACAGAAGCCCCTATCTCGTTAGCGTTGAAATACTTGTTCCAGCGTCTGACGATATCATACACGCCCTGCTCACTGGCAGTGAATTTCGCCCCATTGGTGCATTGCAGTAAGGTGGGCAGAATGTCTTCTGCCAGTACGCTGTAGTTGTCATTTTGCAAAACCCTCATACTGTCAACGGTCGCTCCGCTCATTACGCTGAGCCGCTTGTTGATCCTGTGGGCTCGCTCATAACCGGAGAACTCCCAGTTAATGTAGTAGGGATACGAGGCATCAGTTGAGGGTTGGTTAGCAGAACTTACAAAGCCGCGTTGCGGATTTTTTACCGTCGGATTTTGCTCCGCAGGGATCCGGCCGTGCCAGTCATTTTCAGGCCTCGAGCCGTCCAGCAGGTATTTGCCTTGTCCCCTCCATTTTAGAGGAATATAGCCATTGGCGGTTATTGCTACGTCGTTTTGGACGTCGGCAAAAACGAAGTTCTGAGCCGGCGCCGTATACCACGTGAGCGCCTTTCGGTAGTCGTTGTAGTTGCTGGCTCTGTTGAGATAGTAGAAGGTAGCCACGTCAACCGAGGGATCGTGTGCGATCCATCTTAACGCGTACCCTTCAGGCACGTTTTGTGCCTTTGAAAAAGCTGGGGGCTTGTCCAGATACACCACCGGCCCCTGATGTGTATAATAAACTGTATCAATTTGGTCTGCTTTCCCTCTAACCTTAATTTTTTCAATGCGCGGTCTGGTTTTATTCCATTTGTTATTGTACCAGTATTCGCGGTGGGTATGATCTTT
This sequence comes from Arcticibacter sp. MXS-1, assembly GCF_041902385.1. Taxonomy (GTDB): domain Bacteria; phylum Bacteroidota; class Bacteroidia; order Sphingobacteriales; family Sphingobacteriaceae; genus Arcticibacter. Next base: position 2,664,140 of record NZ_CP169244.1, read on the forward strand.
AAAACGCACCTTATAGAAGTCGAGTACGTCGGCATCCACGTTCGTTACTCCCCAGGCTGCCTGTTGGTTAAAGCCGATGATAATGCAGGGCGCTCCCGGAATAGAAACCCCGTAACTGTTGGTCCCCGGCGCGGCGAGCTGCACCTGATACCAGATAGAGGGCAGTGAGAGTTCGAGATGCGGGTCGTTTGCCAGAAGCGGAAAGCCAGTTGCCGTCTTGCTTCCTGATACGGCCCAGTTGTTACTTCCAATGCCCTCGTCCTTCATGCGCGTTTTCACCGCTGATAAACCCCCGGCTGAAGCTTGTCTGTCAGGTGGAAGAGGCAGGGGAACAGGGTTGAAATTCCATTTTGTTCCCTCTGGAATAATAGGATCCTTCCGGAATGGAATATCAGGGAAAAGATCGCTGGTGACAGCTGCTCCGAATTTTTTAAGCACGTTGCTCATATAAAGCTCGTCCGATCCCCCTGCAAGGGTAGAAGACATCAGCTTTAATAAGAGGGCGGTGTTAAGAGGTGTCCACTCTTCCGGCTTATAATCCAGGATCTTGAACTCAAGCGGGTAGTCTTTTGGTTGCACCCGGCTTATGTATGCGTTTACGCCATTGGCGTAAGCTTGTATCGCCTGCTTGATCCTGGGATGTTTTTCAAGTTCCCTCAGCATATTTTCTGCTCCGAAAACCATGCCCATGCGCCGCTGATAACGGTCGAGCTCAATGGCTTTGTCACCGACAACCTCAGACAGACGGCCTCCGGCGAAGCGGCTCTGAAAATCCATTTGCCATAACCGGTCTTTCGCTGTCACATATCCCTGGGCAAAGTAGAGATCGTAGTCATTGCCCGCGAAAATGTGCGGCACTCCGTATGCATCATATGCGATGCTTGTATTTCCACGCACGTCAGCAAGCGGAAGTGTTTCGTCTGCCGCGCTCTTTCCTTCTGCGTTATTCCAAAACCCGCGAAAAGGATCGAAGAATTTCCCGATCGGGGGAATGTTGCCCAGCTTTGTATTAAACAAAAAGATCAGCGCAAGGGCAGGGAGCAGGCTTAAAGCGGCTTTAACGGTTTTCATGGTTGTATAAAGATATATCGTTTTCGCAATAAAATAACGTTAAGGATACAATACCTTCAGAATTTGAGGGATTTCTTTATATTTGACACGAAGAGTACGGCAGTAGCCGCACACCTCTTAGTTTTACTCAAACCGACTCACAAGCTGGATGTACCGGTCGTTTTAAAGACCTGAATTGGGAGACAAAACAGATGGATTCAGTTAAATCATAGATTAGTACACAAAGAATAGAATAGCGCGGGCGTTAGGATTACCCGGATTGAAGCGGCTCCTTGTGCATACACATGAAAGCGTTTCATCTGCGGCAGCCTTTTTCCCGTTTTTGAATGTAGTATTAGGTAGAAGGAAATAAACATTATCAAGGCTGCAAACAAACTTCAGCAGGATAGAAGTGTTAATGATGCACGTAAAATAAATATGAAGTCCAGGAAAAAAAGTTCAGATAACTCTCCTCAACCGAATGTCAGGTCGTACTCCAGATTTACCGATTATGATATTCATCTCTTCAAAGCCGGTAAACATTATAAGCTGTATGAGAAACTGGGGTCTCATGTGGTGGAGCCGGATGGGGGGCCTACGGGAACTTATTTCGCTGTATGGGCTCCCAGTGCAAGAAATGTTTCCGTGATCGGAAATTTCAACGGCTGGAACCGCGAGTCACATCATCTGTACCCGCGCTGGGACAGTTCGGGCATATGGGAGGGATTCATACCTAACGTGGGCGTTGGAGAGGTATACAAGTACTTCATCGTCGGCCCTTCAGACGAAGGACTTGAAAAGTCAGATCCTTACGCACTGAGATGGGAGCTGCCGCCGCACACCGCATCGATCGTATGGGACACCTGGTACGAATGGACAGATCAGGAGTGGATGTTTTCCCGCTTTCAGCGGAACGGGCTTAAGAAGCCCTGGTCGGTGTACGAGATCCACCTCGGGTCCTGGATGCGCAGTCCTGATGCTCCCGATGAATTCCTCGGTTACCGGCTCGTGGCCGATAAGCTGGTGCCCTACATCAAGGAAATGGGCTTCACGCACGTCGAGTTTATGCCTTTGATGGAACATCCATACTACCCGTCCTGGGGCTATCAGGTAACCGGTTATTTTGCTGCTTCTTCCCGTTATGGAACCCCGCAGGATCTGATGTATCTGATCGAACAGCTGCATGTTAACGGAATTGGAGTTGTGCTCGACTGGGTGCCGTCGCACTTTCCCGGCGATATGCATGGCCTCTTCAAGTTCGACGGGACCCACCTCTATGAACATTCTAATGAGAAGGAAGGGTTTCATCCCGACTGGAAGTCCTATATCTTCAATTATGGGCGCAACGAGGTACGCTCTTTCCTCATCAGTAACGCGCTATTCTGGCTTGATCGTTACCACATCGACGGGCTGCGTGTAGACGCTGTAGCCTCCATGCTGTACCGCGACTATTCGAGAAAAGAAGGGGAGTGGATCCCCAATCAGTTTGGCGGCAGAGAGAACCTGGAGGCAATCAGCTTCCTGAAGGAGCTGAACGTGGCTGTATACGGACAGTTCCCCGATGTGCAGACTATTGCAGAAGAGTCTACCGCTTTTCCTGGTGTCAGCAGGCCGGTCTTCAGCGGAGGCCTTGGCTTTGGTATGAAGTGGATGATGGGATGGATGCACGACACGCTGAAGTACTTTGAGCAGGACCCTATACACAGGCGCTACTACCACGGTCAGATCACGTTCAGCACCGTGTATGCCTTTACAGAGAACTTTATGCTTCCGCTGTCGCACGACGAAGTTGTCTACGGCAAGAAGTCGCTGATCTATAAGATGCCCGGAGACGAATGGCAAAAGTTTGCCAATCTGCGGGTTCTATATTCCTATATGTTCACTCACCCGGGGTCAAAGCTCCTGTTCATGGGCGCCGAATTTGCGCAAACAAGGGAATGGAACTTTGAGCAGTCGCTTGACTGGCACCTCCTGGACTTTAAACCACATCAGGGGATGAAGGAGCTGGTGAAAGATTTAAATCACCTTTACCGGACAGAAGGAGCGCTATACGAACGCAATTTCGAGTGGGAGGGTTTCCGTTGGATAGAATCAGGAGATGCTGAGAACTCAGTCCTTGTATATTGCAGAAGGGGAGAGGTCGGTGAAGAAAAACTGGTCATCGTTCTTAATATGACTCCGGTGCCGAGGGAAAACTACCGTGTAGGGCTCCCATATCATGGCGACTGGCAGATTATTTTCAACTCTGACGAAGTGAAGTATTATGGAAGCGGTTACGAGCTGAACTACGCGATCACCACTCAGCAGATGCCTTGGCAGGGGAGAGAACAGTCGGCTGTACTGCAGTTGCCGCCTTTGTCGGCTTTGGTGCTGAAGAGGTTTAACAGAAAGGCCAAGTTCTGGTAGTCGGGGAGTATCAGGAGTTGCCAGGAGGATTCGCGGTCCGGAGTGCTGCTGAACAATATGAGGAGCAGGATATCAAATAGCTAAACATCGGTTCCGCCCTTTAGAGACGCATAAATAACATAAAGAAAGGAGACTGAATTCAGCCTCCTTTTTTTATGTATTGTTGATGCCTGATCTTACAATGTTCCGATCAGTTCAACAAGGTCAATCAGTTTGTTAGAATAACCCCATTCGTTATCATACCAGGAAACTACTTTCACGAAGTTCTCGTTCAGAGCGATACCTGCTTTTGCATCGAAGATAGAAGTGCGGGAGTCAGTTAAGAAATCCTGAGAAACCACATCATCTTCAGTGTAGCCTAAGATGCCTTTTAATTCGCCTTCAGAAGCTTCTTTCATTGCAGCCTTGATATCAGCGTAAGAAGCTGGTTTTTCAAGACGAACGGTTAAGTCAACCACAGATACGTCAGGCACAGGAACGCGGAAAGACATACCAGTAAGTTTTCCTTTCAATGCAGGGATTACAAGAGCTACAGCTTTAGCAGCACCTGTAGAAGAAGGAATGATGTTCTGGTAAGCACCACGTCCGCCTCTCCAGTCTTTTGCAGAAGGACCATCAACTGTTTTCTGAGTAGCAGTAACTGCGTGGATAGTACTCATTAAACCTTCGATGATGCCGAATTTATCATTCAGAACTTTTGCAATAGGAGCAAGACAGTTAGTAGTACAAGAAGCGTTAGAAACGATAGTCTGATCAGCTTTCAGTTCTTTGTGGTTAACACCCATTACAAATGTAGGGGTGTCGTCTTTTGCAGGTGCAGACATTACCACTTTCTTAGCACCAGCCTGAATGTGCTTTCCTGCAGTTTCCTGAGTTAAGAATAAACCAGTAGATTCAATTACAACTTCAGCACCTACTTCTCCCCACTTTAAGTTTGCAGGATCTTTTTCTGCAGTAACACGGATAGTTTTGCCGTTCACAACCAGGTTGCCGTCTTTTACTTCAACTGTTCCGTTAAACTTACCGTGAGTAGAGTCGTAGCGAAGCATATACGCCATGTAATCTGGCTCTACAAGGTCATTAATCCCAACAATTTCAATATCGCCGCGCTCAACAGCAGCCCTGAATGCTAAACGACCGATACGGCCGAATCCGTTAATTCCTACTTTCATTTTGTTAATTTTTATTGGTGTAATAATTTAATATGTTATAAATAGGTCTTTTAATAATAGACGCAATGGTTTGATTGTTTTCCAATGCTACATCATTTAAAGCTTGCTGGAAACCCGCGGCTACCGGTCCGGTAAAATGGAGCGGCAATCCGGGATGTTTAGCCACCAGCGGCATTACGTAGTTTTCGAAGTAAAGCCTGAAGCCTGTCTTTACCAGCGTACGCACATAGTTCTGGTCGAGGTTTTCAATCAGGAAATCAGTGTACGAACTAAGGAAAAGAACAGGATTGGTTTGCTTATAGACCTTGTCAAGGATTAGCTTGCGGTCGGGGTTATACTTCTGCACGAACCGGTCTTCGAACTCTTTAGGCAATACTCCTGTGAAATAGTCCCTCAGAAGACAGCGCCCCAGCCAGTTCGATGATCCTTCATCGGCTAGTATATAGCCCATTCCAAAGTTGTTTTGCTTGATCTTTTTGCCGTTGAAGTAAGCTGCATTTGCTCCGCTCCCCAGAATGCCCACTATGCCTGGACTATCTCCGCAGGTGGCAAGGGCGGCTGCTTTCAGGTCGTGAGCAACTACGATTTTACTGTTCCGGAAAAAGCTGCCAAAGGCATTTGCGACAACTCGCTGCCGTTCTTTTGAAGAGGCTCCGGCTCCGAAGAAGTAGATCTTGCGGATCTGCTCGGCGTGATTGATCAGTTCGTTGTTTTTATTCAGGACGCTGCTGATCGCTCTTTCGTCGTTAAAGAACGGGTTGATTCCTGCTGTTTTTAGGTCACACACGATCTTCCCCTTCTCAGAGAGTTTCCAATCGGCATTGCGTGAACCACTATAAACAACAGCTATCATCTTCTCCTATATTGCCAGGATGGTAGCCATATCCAGCAAATCTTCTTCCAGTTTGAAAGAGTGATTGTGAATGGCGTCTTCCAGGTCAGTCAATTTAATTTCATTGCCTCTTAAGCCTACCATCTTGCGGTTCTCACCGGCTAACAGGGCTTTAACAGCGGCATATCCCATACGGCTTCCCAGTACACGGTCAAAGCTGCTTGGAGTTCCACCTCTTTGCAAGTGTCCTAAAATAGTCACTTTGATATCGTAGAAGTTGAATTTCTCTTTTACACGCTTTGCAACGTTGTATGCTCCGCCGTTTTTGTCGCCTTCAGCAATGATCACGATACATGAGCTCTTCTTACTCAGCGCCCCTTCTTCCAGCTTGTGGATCAGGTCGTCGATCGCTGTTTCCTTTTCAGGAAGCAGGATTGCTTCAGCACCGCCTGCAACCCCTGCGTGGAGGGCGATACAGCCGGAGTCACGTCCCATTACTTCTACGAAGAAAAGTCTGTCGTGAGAAGCAGCGGTATCTCTGATCTTATCGATGGCTTCGATCACGGTGTTGGTAGCCGTGTCATAACCTAAAGTAAAGTCAGATCCGTAAAGGTCGTTATCAATAGTTCCCGGCACACAGATCACCGGAATATCAAATTCTCTTGAAAGCTCTTCGGCGCCTGAGAAGGTCCCGTCGCCTCCGATAGGAACAAGGGCATCTATGCCTTCTTCCTTGAGGTTGTCATACGCCTTTTTACGTCCTTCGTAGGTTCTGAAGTCCACACACCTGGCAGTCTTAAGTACAGTTCCACCAAGCTGGATAATGTTCCTGACGGAACGGGCATCCATGTTAGTGAACTTTTTGTCGATCATTCCCTGGTAACCCTGATGTATCCCAACTACTTGTTTCCCAAGATAAATGCCCGTACGAACTACTGCGCGGATACAGGCATTCATGCCTGGTGCGTCTCCTCCTGAAGTAAAAACACCGATCTTATTTATACTGGCCATTGTAGTATTTTTTAATAAACTAGGGCGAATATAAGTTGTAAGTATTACACTAAGAGAAAATATAATTATTTTTTCCATTTTTGTGACAAGAATCATCATAGAACTTGCCTTGGAACAGGAACTGCCAAAATTCGAATCCGTCTTTTCCGTTGACTGTGTCATCTTCGGGTTTGAAGAAGGAGTGTTAAAGGTCTTACTTATAGAACGTAACGAAGCGCCGTACAAGGACTGGTGGGCGCTGCCCGGCTACCTTGTGGAGCCTGATGAGGGCATTGAGGAAGCAGCAGAAAGGATCCTGTTCGAGTTTACCGGACTAAAAGATATCTTCCTTGAGCAGCTCTATACCTTCGGCGACGTAAACCGGCACCCGCAGGGGCGCCTGATCACCATTGCCTACTATGCCATGATGCGGCTTACCGGTAAGAAAGACGATCTGCGTCCTTCTTCTGCCTTTGTCAAGAAAGCTTTCTGGCATCCCGTCTCCGACCTGCCGAAGCTCGCATTCGACCATTCCCTCATCTTCGAGAAGAGCCTGCAAAAGATCAGGCGGAAGATCAGCTATTCGCCCATCGCTTTTGAGCTGCTGCCAGAGAAGTTTACCCTCACCCAGCTGCAGAACCTCTATGAAGCAATCCTGAATAAGAAGCTTGACAAGAGGAATTTCAGGAAAAAAATGCTGAATTACGACATACTAAAGGAGCTCGACGAAAAGCAACAGGGGGTGTCTTATCGTGCGGCAAAGTATTATAAGTTTGACAGGCGTAAATACAACCGGCAGTTTCATAAGGAGCTTTCCTTCGTGAAGGACGAGTAGGAGGGAAGCTGTACAGAGGCGGGAAATAGCGCATCCGCTATTACCTCAAACCAAAGGGCCGGGGCAACAGCGGATGCGGTATGTTTTACTTTCCGGGATGTTCAATATGGAACTTCACCAGATTGTCTATTGGAGAACGGATAATAGTACCCATCTTCATTCCGTATTCAGTGGCTACTTCCTCCAGTACATTTCTGAAGTTATAAGCTACCGAGCCGATGCAGTTAAATTCATAGTCCTGGTAATTCGGATAATGGCTTACCAGATTTTTGAAGAAATCATTAAACGATGATTTAACCAGGTTATGGGTATACTCAATGTTGTCTGTATTGTCGTATACAAACTTGCTGAAGCTGGCGCAGAACCTGTTTGCCAGAGGTTTGGAGTAAACGTTTTCCTGAATATCGTCAGGGGTTAGCTGATAGGTCTTCCAGAAGGTTTCGCGGACAGCCTTCGGCATATATCCTCTCAGATAGTCAGTCAGAAGCTTTTTTCCGATATAGCATCCGCTGCCTTCATCACCGAGAATGTAAGCAGCCGAATCAATCTGATATTCGATGCCTTCGCCGTCGTAGATACAGGTATTTGTGCCGGTTCCCAGGATGGCAGCAAAGCCTGCATTAGTACCCAGTAATGCCCGTGCAGCAGCAAGAAGATCGTGACCGACAAAGATTGAGCTCTTCGTAAATACAGTACCCAGCGCCTCTTCCAGAATAGCCACTTTTTCCTCGTTATGAACACCGGCTCCATAGAAGTTCACTTCTGTGATGTTCTCAAAGTCCAGATCATCCGGCAGGTTTTTCCTGAGCGATTCAATCACATACTCTTTCGACACAAAGTAGGGATTGTATCCTTCGGTGTTAAAATAGATCTTTTTGTTTTCATTGTTCAGGAGACACCAGTTCGTTTTTGTTGATCCCCCATCGGCTATGATAATCATTTTCGGTACTTGATAGTTAAGTTAGAGAACATAAATAAAGGTTAAAAGTAAATATTTCCTGAAGATTGCATAAAAATCTTTCGGTTTTTAATGGCATTATTACATTTACACTATAATGTATTTGTGTTATGATAGTTGATCTTAGAAGTGATACGGTAACAAAGCCTACAACAGCGATGCTGGAGGCAATGTTTGCTGCAAAAGTAGGGGATGACGTTCTGGAGGAAGATGAGACGGTTAGCGCGCTGGAAGAAAAGCTTGCAGGGATGTTTGGTATGGCCGCAGGTCTGTTCTGCCCTTCGGGAACAATGACCAACCAGATCGCCATCAAGTGCTTCACCCAGCCCATGGATGAAGTGATCTGTGACGAGTCATCTCACGTTTACCGCTACGAGGGTGGCGGCATAGCGTTCAATTCCGCAGCTTCTGTAAAGCTCCTGAGAGGCAACAGGGGCAGGCTCACCGCTGAGCTTATCGAACCACATGTCAACCCGGCTGATATTCATTACCCCAGGACTTCTCTTGTTGTATTGGAAAACACGGCTAACAAGGGAGGAGGGAGTTACTATACCCTTGACCAGATTGAGCCGATCTATCATCTGTGCCGCCTTAAAAAGCTAAGTCTGCATCTTGATGGCGCACGGATCTTTAACGCTCTTGCGGAAAGCGGAGACGCGGCAAGAGAATACGGACGATTCTTCGATGGAATCTCTGTTTGTCTTTCAAAGGGACTCGGGGCACCCGTTGGCTCTGTTTTACTGGGAAGTGAAGACACCATACAGAGAGCGAAGCGTATCAGGAAAGCAATGGGCGGCGGGATGCGGCAGGCCGGTTATCTGGCTGCTGCAGGCATCTATGCCCTCGATCATCACGTACATCGGCTCAAGGAAGATCACGTGCACGCAAGAATTATTGGGGAGCAACTCCAGAATCTCTCGTACGTGGAGGAAATATTGCCTGTACGAACGAACATTGTCATTTTCCGGCTGAATGAGAAAATTAACGCCGACGACTTTGTTCACACCCTGGCTTCACATGGTGTGAAATGCAGTAAGTTTGGCTACCAGTCGATCCGCTTTGTGACTCATCTTGACGTGAATGCCGACATGGTAGGGTATACGGTGGAGGTGCTTAAAAAGGCATATTAGCACAGAGCTGAAAGGCGGGGGAGGTGTGTGAGATGGCTGACGGAATGTCTTTCGCCAGCCAGCTCACACACCTTTTAGTTTCTGTTAACGCTTTTTGTCAAGGCTCTTTGCTACGGCCGATGCAATCAGTCCTCCGGCCAGATAAAGAGAGGTGGTAAGGATCTGAGTCTTCGCCGTTTTGTTGCTGTGGGCGGGGTTAAGGCCGATGTACTTTGGCAACACTACTGCACCTATTCCGGCAGCCAGACCAAGTAACGATCCGCTTGTCCAAACTTTCTTGTTGCGGGCTACCGCAAAGCTATAGTAGGCGGCATTGCTGATAATGTCACCCGCCAGGGTCGCTTTAAACAGCTTGTCTTCCGAGGGGACCGGCTGTTCGGAGTGCCTCAATATTTTCGAAAGTGCATCCATGCCCAGAAGATCCATCCGGGGTGCTTCACTGTCAACTCTTTTAACAACTTCGTGAATCAGGGTAACTGCAAGAGCTCCTGCTAGTCCGCCCCCAATAGCTGATAATATTTTCATATATGGTATTTGTGTTTTAAAGGCAAAGCCCTCTATCCGCATGTTATTTTCACCTTCCTGATGATTTGCTCATGCTGGTAGCATATGTAGACTAAAAAGGATTATCAGCGCAAATTGTTTATTTGGGTGCGTATTTTGATTTCCTTAGCCGAAGAGATCGCTGCTAAGATAACGGTCGCCTCTGTCGCAAACGATAAATACGATCACACCCGACTCCAGTTCCTCAGCTAGCTTCAGGGCCGCGTAGGCAGCACCACCGCTGCTCATGCCTGCAAAGATTCCTTCGGTGCGGGCGAGCTCTCTTGTGGTCCGCGTAGCGTCCTCCTGCGAAATGTCGATAATGCGGTCTACACGGCTGGCATCAAAGATCTTAGGTAAATAGGCTTCAGGCCACCTCCGTATTCCGGGTATTGAAGAGTCTTCCGAGGGCTGGCATCCGATGATCTGAACGGATGGGTTTTGTTCCTTCAGATAGATGGAGTTGCCCATGATCGTTCCGGTGGTACCCATTGCGCTCACGAAGTGGGTGATAGACCCCTGGGTATCGCGCCATATTTCCGGACCGGTGGTATGATAGTGTGCTTTGTAGTTGTCGGGATTGGAAAACTGGTTAAGCAGAAAGTAGTCAGATCCTGTCCCCTTTTCCTCCGCGTAATCGCGGCAGGTTTCCATACTGTCGAGCAGGATCACTTTCGCGCCGAAGGCTTCCATCGTGAGCGTTCGCTCGCGGGTAGAGTTAGATGGCATAACGAGCTCAAGCTGCAGATCGAACAATCTGGCCATCATTGCCAGCGCGATTCCGGTGTTGCCGCTCGTTGCTTCAATAAGCTTCATGCCGGGTTTAATATCACCTCTTTCTATGGCATTTCTAATCATGAATAAGGCCGCCCTGTCTTTTACGCTGCCCCCCGGGTTATTGCCTTCAAGCTTCGCGTAGACTTTCACCCGGGGGTTCCTGTTCAGTTTCACGATTTCCGCCAGAGGAGTGTTTCCCACTAAATCTATTATGCCTGCCATTTCGTTGATGTTTAAAATTTTCGTTCTAATACTTTTATCTGGGGCTCATGGTATACCACCGAGCCCGCAGGAACGCTCTTTGTCAGCCATACGTTCCCGCCTATGATGCTGTTGTCGCCGATGTTGGTGTCTCCGCCCAATATGGTGGCCCCTGAGTAGATCACCACATGGTGCCCCACTGTAGGGTGTCTTTTAACAGAGGCCATGCTCTTTTCTACACTCAGGGCGCCCAGGGTAACGCCCTGATAGAGTTTTACATGGTGGCCAATTTCGGTTGTTTCTCCTATTACAATGCCCGTGCCATGGTCAATATACAAATACTCGCCTATTTTGGCTCCGGGATGTATATCGATGCCTGTCTTCGAGTGTGCATATTCGGTCAGGATCCGTGGCAGCAGGGGAATATCGAGAGAAAGCAGGGCATGTGCAAGCCGGTAGAAGGATATGGCATAAAAGCCCGGGTAAGCTCTGATCACCTCAAATTCACTCCGCGCGGCAGGGTCTCCCTCCAGAATGGCGGATACGTCAGTGTTCAATACCCGGTAGAGCTCCGGAATACGCGAGAAGAACGCCCTTGCCGCCTCTTCACTATTGCAGCTTTCGCAGGCTCCGGTCGAATCCATGATCTTTTTCAGCTGGATCTGCGATGCGCTGATCTCGTCTTCTATTTCCCGGATTGAATTGTAAAGGCGTTTTGACTGCTCTGGATATAAGAGTCGTATCAGGCCTAAAGCCCATGCGGCTATTTCCTTGTTGGAAGGAACGGCTTCTATATGCTGGTGTTTGTCAAACAGGTGCTGATAAAAATCTCTGTTCATATTGCTTGGTCGTTCCCCCATAATATCCATTCGTTATGCAATGTTAGGAAAAAGAACTTTTACTTGTCAAAATTGCTCTGCAAAAACGGTCTTTGCCAGCCTCCGTCTTCTCTGCCGTCCAGACGGAAACGGCACGAAAGCTAGCACGGCTGTAAGAACCCTTCAAGAGTTGCGCCCGCAACGGCGAAAGAAGAAGGTAGGCTAATTCTTCTTCTTTCCCTTTAAACCGGCCCGTTTCATAGCCATTACAGCAGGATCCCTTCTATGCCTGCTTTTTTGAAAAGTCTATTTGTTTTATTGAGATAATTAAATGCTTTTTAAAGGCCTCAATGAGATCGCTTCGCTAAGTTTTAATGCCCACAAAGAACACTCATCAGCTTTCATCTCCCGTTTTAGAGCGCGGCTCATGAGTGTTTTTCTGGAAACTATAAATCAGATAAAAAAGGGCCGGTAAGATAAAAATACTTCCCAGCAGCAGGGCAAGTGCAAGCATGCTGATGGCCTTCTCGTTCCCGCTGTGCTCAAGTAAGGAAAGATAGCTGCCTCCCTTCAGCACCACAATCTTCGGAAAGTGATGTACTGTAGCAGCGAACAGGATCATGGTTATCTGGAAGCCTGCCAGAATCCGCAACATGCCGCTTTTTTCTTTACTGAGGAGGTACCACAGAATGACCAGGGAGATGGTAGCAGCAATGATAGCTGCAAGACCTGCTGCATTGCCGAAGATCCAGCTAAGCAGGGGAATTCCCTCCATATAAGCAACAGTAAAGACCACTGCCCCGCAGATCACAGCGGCGATGCTCATCTGCTTCGACTTTCGGATGAACCTCATCCGGTCGGCAATATTGTCGGTCTCCCCAACCAGATAAATAGCTGCAAGAAAGCCACAGATAGCCACAGTGAAAAGACCAACAGAAACCGGAAACCAGTCGAGCCAGCTGAATACGTATGCCGAGAGGAAATCCTGTGCGTTCGGATCAATGTGACCAGACACTGCGCTTCCCGCAATAATGCCCAGAAAGAGGGGGTAAGAAAGCTGGAGTATACGAAGATCCGGTTATAGAGCACCTGCATTTCGTCAACCACCGCGTCGTAATGGCGGAAAGTGAAAGCCGTTCCTCTTGCAATGATCCCGAGCAGCATCAGTACGAGCGGGATGTGCAGGTAAACCGACATGGTGGAATAAATAGTCGGGAACCCGACAAACAGGATCACAATGGTGATAATGAGCCACATATGATTGGCTTCCCACACCGGACCTATTGCCCGGTACATGGTTTTGCGGGTCACTTTCTTGTTATCGGCAGATGTGAAAAGCTCAATAATTCCGGCGCCAAAGTCGGCTCCGCCCAGTAAAAGGTATAAAAGGATGGCAGCCCAGAGATAAACGATTACGACGTACAACATAATTTCATTTTTTAATGTGACAGTTCGTCGGATGGAACATCATATAATTTGTCGACCATTTTGATCTGTCGGTATAGCATGAAGATCACGACAAATGACAGCGATACATAGACAGCTGTGAAGACGTAAAAGGAGTAGACGATACCGGGCATAGGAGTAACGGCGTCCGCTGTCCGCATAATGCCCTGTATGATCCAGGGTTGCCGTCCAACCTCTGTGACTGTCCAGCCGGCTTCCACCGCCAGAAATCCAAAGGGGGTAGCGAAAGCAAAGAGCTGAAGAAGCCAGCGCTTATCAAGCCATTGCTTTTTCTTCCATAGCGCTATAAAGTAAAGAATGGCGATCATGAGCATTAACATTCCGCAGCCAACCATGATCTGAAATGCGTAGTGCGTGATGGCAACGGGTGGTCTGTCTTCGGGCGGAATAGTATCAAGTCCTTTTACCTCTGCGTCGAAATCGCCTGTTGCCAGATAGCTGAGCATGCCGGGGATCTTGATAGCGTAGTTAACCTTTTGGCCCTTCTCGTCGGGGATGCCGCCGAGCACGAGTGCCGCCGATTTTTCTGTGTGGAAATGTGCTTCCATGGCAGCCAGTTTTGCAGGCTGCCTCCGGGCAACATCCTTTGCAGAAATATCGCCGCTAAGGGGTTGCAGAATGGCGGCCACTCCCCCAAATAGCGCAGCGATCTTGAAAGACCGGGTGTGGAAGTTCACGTTTTTCTTCTTAAGGATCATAATGGCGTGCACTCCCGCTACCGCAAACCCAGTAGCGGCAAAGGCAGCAAGGCACATGTGAAGGGCCTGGGAGAACCAGGCGTCATTGAACATCGCCTTTATGGGGTCGATATTCAGATATTGCCCATTCACGTAGTCGAAGCCTGCAGGGCTGTTCATCCAGCCATTCGCTGCTACAACCAGGATGCCCGAGACCAGTCCGCTGATGCCAACCACCAGACCGGTTACCCAGTGAAACCAGGGGTTAAAGCGGTTCCACCCATACAGGAAGAATCCCAGGGCAATGGCTTCAATAAAGAAAGCCGTTCCCTCCAGCGAAAAGGGCATGCCGAAAATTGGCCCTGCATGTTTCATAAAGGTGGGCCAGAGCAAGCCCAGCTCGAACGACAGGACCGTTCCTGATACCGCGCCTGTGGCAAAGAAGATAGCCACTCCTTTGCTCCATGCCCTGGTGATGTTCCGATAAACGGGATTGCCTGTTTTAAGCCAGAGGTAATGCGCAACAGCCATAAAGAATGGCATAACCATCCCAATACAGGAGAACACGATATGGAAGCCTAATGAGACCGCCATCTGTGAACGTGCAGCTAGAAAATCGTTCATATCTTATGCGAGAAGTGTTTAATGTAAAGGACTGCGTGCCCTTGTGATAAGCTCTATCCACCCGTTGTGCACGCCTGCCTGCACAGAGCATGCGGCAATATTAAAGATTTAAATGTTCAATACCAATTGGAGAACAGGCCGAGGCAAGGGTTATGAAGAAGATGACGGAAGCGTGAAAATAAAGTCTGAACCCACGCCCTTTTCGCTTTTTACCGAAATGCTGCCCTTGTTTGCTTCGATAAAATCTTTACACATGATGAGTCCGAGGCTGGTCCCTTTTTCATTGTTCGTGCCCGTGGTGCTCACGTTCGTGATCTGGAAGATGCTGTCGAGCCGCTCGTTCTCAATACCCACCCCCGTGTCTTTGATGGTGAACTGCGTCTCAGCTCCTTTCGTCTCAGCAAGTATGCTCACCTTGCCACCACGGGTAGTGAACTTGATGGCGTTCGACAACATGTTCCTCACAACGAAGTCAAAGTGGTCGGGATCAGAGTACAACTCTATGTCGGGCTGAACAAAGTTTTCAATCTTAATCAGTTTATTTTCCGCTGTAGCGGAAAGCAGCTGGACGTTGCGGTCAACAATCGCCGCGGGATTAAAGTTTTGAGGCTTCAGCCTGATCCCCTTAATCTGCATTTCACCCCATTTCAGCAGCTGATTGAGGGTATCAAGAGATGCATTACAGTTGACGATCAGCTTGCCCACAATTTCATGCTTTTCGTCGGGTGTAATGTCATCGTCGTCAATGATGAACAGCAAATTGATCACGGAAGTGATAGGGAGGCGCAGGTCGTGTGCCAGGATCGAAAAGAACTTGTCCTTCACCGTATTCGACTCCTTTAAGCTGGCGTTGGCTTTATTCAGGAGGGCATTCAGTTTCTTTGTCTTGAGGTAGAAATAGCCCACTATAAGAAGGACTATAAGAACACAGGCCGTTATCCCCAGGATGATCTTTCTTTCAAGGCTCTGGCGGGCGTTTTCATATTTTAGTTCCTTCACTCTTGCCTGAGATTTGCTCAGCTCGTACTCGGCCTGCAGGTTTGATATCTGCTGCGCCATGTCCTGATAGAAGAAGCTGTCGGCAAGGGCGTTGCTCCGCTCCTTTAATGAAAGAGCTTCTTTATAGTTTTTAAGGTACTTATGCAAGTCGCCCAGGCG
Source organism: Arcticibacter sp. MXS-1 (assembly GCF_041902385.1). Taxonomy (GTDB): domain Bacteria; phylum Bacteroidota; class Bacteroidia; order Sphingobacteriales; family Sphingobacteriaceae; genus Arcticibacter. The sequence goes on from NZ_CP169244.1 coordinate 2,679,778, forward strand.
CTGGAGTATGTCTATCTCCTGCCGGTAGGCGCCTTTCTCTCTCACCAGCTTCAGTCCGTCGTGCAGATAGCCCAGGCTTTTCTGGGCGTTGTCTTTCCCATAAACATCTGCAAGGGCCGTCAGCGTTTGCAGTTCCCTGATATAGTTTTGTATCTCGCGGGAGCGCTTCAGGGCAGACTCAAGGAGCTCAATGGACTTGTCTTTATTGCCTGCCTTCGCGTACACGGACGCCAGATTGTTGATCAGGGTGATGTTCAGGCCCCAGAACTCGGGTTTGCTGCTCTGGTTAATGCCTTTTTTAATATAAAAAATGGCATTGCCGAACTCTTTCTTCTCGCGATAGACGATTCCGAAGTTATTGCAAATGTTGAGTGAGAGTCCCGAGAACGGAAGCTTCTTGTCGAGCTGCTCCGCTTTTTTCAGGTAGACCAGGGCTTTGTCGTATTGTTTCTGACCCATATAGCCCTCGCCAAGCGTGACATTTGCCTCCATAATGCCGGCTTTGTCATTAATTGACTCGCTTAGTTTCAGTGCATCGAGAAAATAGCCGATCGCCTTATCATAGTTCCCTTTGCGAAGTTCAACTACCCCCAGCCTGATGGTCTCTGCTGCTTCTCCTTTTTTGTCGCCGATCTCCCGGTAAATGGAGGCAGCCCTCAGGTATTTCTGGCGCGACTCAATAAACTTTCCGAAGTTATCATCGATCATCCCTAACTGGTTTAGCATTCGCGCCAGGCCGGTGCTGTCTTTTCTTGCCAGAGCCAGGGCCATTCCCTTTTTTGCAAAAAAGGTTGCAGAGTCGGGTTTATAGTAGCGGTATCTTTTTACGAGCTTCTCATAGTCCTGAATGCGCTGTTCCGGGTGCTTCTCTGATGGTTGGTTCGAGGCCTGGCTGCAAAAACTGGTGAGAAACTGTACAGACAGAATTAAAATAAGCGCGACCCTGTAAAACAGCATGTATTCAAAAACAAATCGATAGTGATGCACATAAAATGCTGAGGTAAAGATAGTCTGTTCCGCCCAGCATCTGAAATATTTGTTTAGATAGCGTATTTGGCATTTCTATTAGGTTTATTGATGCGGACGACGGAACTTTGCGGCATGGAAAATACGGAGGAAAGTGTAGAGGGAGGCAGGAGCGCGACGGTTAAAAAGCAAAGTGTTCAGTCGATGGGGCTTTGTATTTTTCTCGCTGGCTTATCGTGTTTCGCGCAGCTGTATCTTTTTCAGCCCATCATGCCCGAACTCTCCAGACAGTTTCATGTGAATCCGGCGGAGAGTAGTTTCTCCGTCTCATTTTCTACTTTCGGAATGGCTATCGGCCTTTTTAGTGGTCTCTTTTTTGCTGACCGCGTCGCGCGGAAAAAGCTTATTGCTTTCGCCCTCATTAGTTCTTCCTTGCTCACCATCCTTTCTTCTTTTGCCGGGTACTTCTGGCTTCTTATTGCTATAAATACCGTGAAGGGAATCCTGCTGGCAGGCTCCGCCTCGATCATCGTGGCCTATATTGCAGAAGAAGTTGACCCTGCAGTACTTGGCACCGTGACCAGTATGAACATTGCAGGGAATGCAGTTGGCGGCATGAGCGGCCGCATCGTCACCACGCTGCTCACCGGCTGGTATTCCTGGCACGCAGCTACTTTTTTTATCGGCGTGTTTTGTCTTTTGTGCGGTCTCCTCTTCGCCTGGCTGGCGCCCCGCTCTGCGCATTTCAGGCCTGTAGCAATCAACGTCCGGAGTAAAATAGGGGAGATGCGCAGACATCTGGCCATAAAGCCGCTGCTGTCAGTATTTATTCTCGGCGCTATTCTGCTAGGATGCTTTGTAAGTGTCTACAATTATCTCGGTTTCAGGCTGGAGGCAGCTCCATTCAGTCTCCCTCATCATCTGATTGCCCTGATCTACCTGATGTATATCATTGGCACGGCAGGCTCGCTTTTTGGAGGGATCTACTCAGACAGGATCGGAACGCGCCCTGTGTTGATTCTTATGATGTTCCTGATGTTCATAGCGCTGTTATTCCTCTTCCCCTCGGAGATCCTTTCTGTTACAGCAGGCCTTGGGATCTTTACATTTGCTTTTTTTGGTGCTCATGCAGTTGCCAGCCGCGTTGTTGCTCAGTTTATCCCCGCGGAGCGCTCAACGAGCATATCACTTTATCTTTTATTTTATTACCTGGGCTCAAGTATCCTCGGGACGGGCACCGGCCTGGTAATGCATCAATGGGGATGGAAGGTTTTCCTGTTTTCTTTGGGCATCCCGGTTCTGGCAGGGCTCATGTTAATTCTGACCATGAGCAGAAGCGTGAACAGGGGAGTGTGGTCCTCGACCGACAGAAGTTTAAAAAAATAAAACTTTTGACTCTCGTTTTTCCTTAAGAGGTAAACCACCTCAACAAACACTATGGAAAACTTTTCAGTATGGAGGGATGAAGTCAGCGGACCATCTTTCCCAAGTCTGAGCGGAGAGCTCGAAGCCGACGTGGTAATCGTTGGCGGGGGAATAACAGGGATCACCGCAGCCTACCTCTTGTCAATAGCAGGGAAATCAGTAGTTGTGCTCGAAGCATTAGGTGTGGGCCAGAGCTCCACCGGATATTCAACCGGAAATCTTTATGCCACCGTGGGAGGGGAAGGACTACACTCCATCAGCATGAAGTTCAATGAAGCCAGGCTGACTGAAGTAGTGCAGTCAAGGGCTGCCGCTGTTGACCTCATCGAGGAGATTATTGCCGTGAATGGTATAGAATGCGACTTTAAAAGGGTTCCCTGGAGTTTGTTTACCGTTGAGGGACAGAGGAAGTCTTTTGTTGATAAAGAAAGGACCGCAGCTGCCGCGGCAGGCTTAACTGTGCTGTCTGAGGTGCCTTATACCTGGCCTGTTGCAGACGGTTTTACTGTACCCAATCAGGCACAGTTCAATCCTCTGAAATATGTGGTTTCGCTCGCAAACAAGATCGAGTCTCCCACCTGCCGGATCTTTGAACACAGCCGTGTGACAAAGGTAGAAGAGGGAGACGTTTGTGTAGTGGAAACTGAGGCGGGAAGAGTTCGCGCATCTAATATCATCATGGCGACGCACACACCAAAGGGGCTTTATATGGTTCATACCAGCATGGGCCCGTATCGGGAATATGCTGTTGCTGCCCTTGCAAAAGGCTCATACCCCGAATCTGGAACTTACTGGGAGATGCAGGAGAGCGAACACTACTCCATACGTACTTACGACTCGCCAAAGGGACGAATTATCATGGTCCTCGGTGAGATGCACAAGGTAGGGCAGAAGGAAGAAAATCTGGAATGCTACGAGAAACTCGAAGCGTTTCTCCGGAAGCGGTTTGATGTGGGAGAAGTTGTCTATAAATGGTCAGCTCAGCAATATAAACCCGCCGACAGCATTCCTTACATCGGACTCAGTTCGGGAAATTCGAAAACCTATATTGCCACTGGCTTCGCAGCTGACGGTCTGACGTATGGGACCCTGGCAGCGATGATTATCAGTGATGCGATCCTTATCAAACCAAATCCGTGGAGTAAGACATACGAGGCATCGCGTATCACTCCTCTTGCGTCGGCTTCAAACTTCCTGAAAGAAAACGTTAACGTCGCCTACGAGCTGGTGAAAGACTTGTTAACCACAGATGCCGACAGCTTCAAGGAGGTAAGGACATATGAGGGGAAGATCATGGAGCTGGAAGGATCGAAGTATGCAGTGCACCGCGACGGCGAAGGTGAGCTGCATATCGTTATAGCAATTTGTCCTCACATGGGTTGCGTGGTGCACTGGAACACAGCGGAGCAGTCCTGGGATTGTCCCTGTCATGGAAGCCGCTTCTCAAAGGACGGAGAGGTGCTCGAAGGTCCGGCAATCAATCCCCTGAAGAAAGTATCGGCTGCCGGAAAGCAATAAATGGCAGGAAAGTAAATTTCGATATTGAAAGCAATTTTAATTAATACTATAATTGTACTCAAATAATTCACATATGAGAAGAGCGAACAAATCGCTGAGTATGGGCATGCTTTTGGTTGCCCTTTCGTTAACTCTGAAACATTTTTTTGTTCAGTTGCCCGACTTCTTGATGGGGCTCCTGCTGGGCTCGGGCATTGGTCTGGAACTTCTCGGTATCTATGCCATGAAGCACGATCTTACCCCGGTGAGGAATTTTAAAAAGAAGATTTTTAACAAGATCATCGGAAAGGGAGCATAATGACCAAATCTCCCATTTAAAGACAGATAAGCTTCAGACGAAACATTCATGAGTTGTAACAGTATACTGTTACCTCTAACCTTAACTTCCGGAAAGAGCTTCAGACGAAACATTCATGAGTTGTAACCCTGCAGGTTCCTGGCTGTTCGGGGATTAAGGTACCGCTTCGGACAAAATATTCGTCAGTTGTAACCCTGAATAGGGATGTAGCTGATTGAAAGTCATTCTTAACCCTGAAAGCTTAGCGAATCGATCGCACTGACGTCTTTCAAAATGATTAACGATCTCGCCGGCGAGGTCTGAGGAGCAAATGCAGGATGGCATGGCCCTCAGTGTGTAAAGACAGACTGGTGTCAGGACAATGCCGGCTCCATATCAACAGTACCGAAGGGGCGTAGAAGGTTCTGCGGCACTGTTAAAAAACAGGTTCATTATAATAAAAAAAAGCCGCTTTTTGAGCGGCTTTTTCCAACTAACCAACTTAACTTATAACCCTAATCCAAACAATATTCTCTACACTCTCTTTTACTGGTAATCAGCCAGAAAGGTTACAGAAAATTTAAAAAAGTCATCGCGTGCTACTGCGCTGATACCTTGTTTCTCCCTGCCTTTCCTGTTAGCCTATAGTCGACTGTTCCCCAAAATTGGCAGGGTCAATTCCGGAAGGGCCGGCTTTGGTATTGAAGGGGGAAATACCTGGCACTGCCCATGCTGCGCTCATCGCTTTCGATTTGCGGGCCGCCCGCTTGGATCCGCCTATGGGTGGTGGAGGACCAGTTCAAAGCTACCGACCATTAATGAATGACAGAAGCCTACGAATGAACGCAGTAAGATAATAGGACAGCGAAATTGCGTCCGACTTGTTAATTGAATATAACGAGGAATATAAAAAAGCCGGAAATCAATAAGGCCTGACTCGCTACTCATCTGCAAAGAAACATTTAAGCCTCATCTAAATACCTACTGTAATCCCACCTTTTATAGTCAAAAGGTGGGATCATGGTGGTATATTCGTGCGGGAATAGTAGCCGGAGAGCGAGCAAGGGGATACCCGGAAGCTGCGTAGAAGTGTAGCTATACTCATCGACTCTTTTCTCAGAGCATACCGCCAGGTTCCTCAGCTGGGACGGATCATACTATTCCACTGCTTTGATGATAATTCTAACCGGGGAAATTCGCTTAAATCGTGATACCCGAATATAAGCACTTCGGGGTGAAGGTTAGCGGGGTTTCGAATGGCATTCAGAGATTGAATTCTTAGCATTTCATCATCAGCACGTAACCTGGCAAGCTGGCTGACCGGATGGTCAGCATCCTGAAGTTCTGTACGAAATAGTAGGCCTCTCCTGCATATAGTAAGCACATACCATCACTGATGACTGCGATGCCGCAGTGCCCAAGGGTGTGCCCGAAAGGTGGTACCAGGGTCTTTTGTTCTTCAAATTTACTCATGAGACCTCATGTTGTCGCCATCTTTGAAATGCAGTCGCCGGAAGATCAGTCCCGAAAGGATCGTTAAGCTACCAACCACTAGAAAGGTATACCTGAAAGCATTATGAATTTCATCGTGTATCAGCTTCGTATCGCCCTGAAAAATCTTCAGCACAATGAGCCCGAAGGCGACGCCAAAGCCAATTGCCAGTTGTTGATTCACTGAAACTAAGGAATTTCCACTGCTGGTGTGATACTGTCTCAGATCGGCTATTGAAATGGTATTCATCGAAGTGAACTGAATAGAGTTAAAGAACCCCAGCACCGCAATAATAGGAATATACCAGTAAATCGAAGTGTTCGCTGCCGGAATGGCCATGCTGCAAATTAAGAGACCGATCACGAACGTATTAACCATTAATGTAATGCGATAGCCATACCTGTTTAAGATCCTGATTACGGCAGATTTTCCAAACATGGCGGTTATAGCCATTGGTGCAACGATCCATCCGGAAGTTACGGCGGACTCGCCATAGGCAATCTGGATCATCATTGGGAGCAGTAAGGGGATGGAGCTGATACCCAGCCGTGTTGCCAGGTTCCCTAATATCCCTACTCTGAAGGTTCTCACCTCGAATAAATTCAAAGGAAAGATGGGATTATTGTCTTTTGAAGCGTGGCGATAGTAAAAATAGAGCATTAAAAAACCGGATAAAAGAACCACTAATACCGGCGTGATATGCACGGTATTCCCAAATAACTCCAGGGAAATCGAAAGTAGCAAAGAGGCGGCAGCGAAAATGAGAAAGCCTTTAAGATCGAAATCTATGATCCGCGATTTATAGTCAGGCATATATCTTACACTGAGCAGAATGCCGCTCAGTCCGATTGGGATATTGATCAGGAAGATCCAGTGCCATGATAAATAATCGACCATATAGCCTCCCACCAGCGGCCCGAGAACAGGGCCAATTAAAGCAGGAACGATAGCGAAATTCATCGCCCTAAGTAATTCATTTTTTGGAAAGGTTTTAATCAGCGCTAATTTTCCAACAGGTGTCATTAAACTTCCCCCTACCCCCTGTATCATCCGGGAGATCACCAGTTGCGTCAAATTTTGCGAGAGCGAACAAAACAGGGACCCTGCGCTGAACAGCACCAGCGAAAAAATAAAAACCTTCCGGGTACCGAACTTATCCGAAATGAATCCGCTGACAGGCATAAATACGGCTAAGGTCAGCACATAACTGATGATGGCATTCTGCATGTTCAGAGGCGACTCCTCCAGATCCCTGGCAATGGCGGGCAGAGACGTGTTCAATATCGTCGAATCAAGCATCTGCATAAAAATGGCCGTAGCCAGAATAAGGGGAAGTATTTTTTTCGTAGGTTCGGAACTTTCGACTGATACCTTCAAATTCATATCAGCCCCTCCAGCTGTTCTGTAAATACCATAACTTATCCTAAACGGGGGTTAAATATAGCCTGCAGTAAGGTAACCGGAAAGAAGCATATATAGTTTGTATTAATCGGAGACCGGCAGTTTTAAGGTACAGACACACAGAGTGCGTTGGGGGCAGGCCAATGGCCGAAGCCTTACAAAACAGACACCTCCGTGAGTTGACGTAAAGTGAAGATAGATGGGGTCGATGTAGTTCATTTGCGCATAGTAAGCTGTGTTCAATTTTTGTAAGTTTGTTAGATGGAATGTTCGTATATGAACAAGCTCTCATGTTCACTGATATTTCTGTTTCTTTTATTTCATAATGTTTCGGCCCGCGGACAACAGGATACGGTTTATTCTTATCTGCGTACGTTGCTGGAAAACAAAGAGGTGTATGTAAAGGATAAAAAGAATAAGATCTCTCAGATCAAAAATATGTTGGGGACCCCCAATATAAGTGACCTGCAGCGATATGAAATCAATCACAGACTGCATAATGAATACAAGACATTCATTTCTGATTCTGCGATTTTCTATACAATCCAAAACCTTGCAATAGCTGAGAAATTAAAACATCATACGTGGCTCAATGAATGCAGGCTCGATTTAGTATCTCTGTATATCATCGCAGGCATGTACATTGAATCACTTGATCTTTTGAAATCAATAGACAAGAAAGAACTCCCGGACTGGTTATTGATTAAATATTATGACAATTATAAACAGCTTTATAGCTACTATTCCCATAATAATCCCTATACAAGGGGCTATATCGGAAGAAGTAATTTGTACAGGGATTCTTTGTTAAATGTCCTGGATAAAAAGTCGAATCATTATAAAATAGTATACGCCGAAAAGCTTTATGATGCCGACAAATTAAATGAGGCAAAGAATATTTTGCAGGACATGCTTCATTCTACGACCTCCGATACACACGAAAAGGCTGTCCTTGCCTATGCCCTGGCTAATACATACGGAAAGGAGAGGAATATTAACCTGCAAAAATACTACTATGCCATCTCTGCAATCTGCGACATAAAAAATGCTATCAAAGAAAACGCATCGACAAAGGCTTTGGCATCTGTTCTTTATGAAACCGGTGAGCTCGAAGAGGCATACAAATGCATCAGATCGTCTATGGAAGATGCAATGTTTTGCAATGCGAGGCTTCGTACCTACGAGGTGTCTCAGGTATTTCCCATTATCGACTCCGCTTATAAAAGAAAAATAGACGGGAAAAATAAAACCCTCCAGTTATATCTTTTATTGGTCAGCATATTATCGCTTTTCCTTATCATGGCAATTGTATTTGTTTACAGGCAGATGAAGAGAATTGTCCGCATCAGGAAAGAGTTATACCAAACCAATGCCAGGTTAAGCGAACTGAACAATGAAATGCATAGCACGAATGGCCGGTTACAGGTAGTGAATGATGAACTCTTAAAGGCGAATGAAAGCCTCTCGGAAGCTAATCAGATAAAAGAAACCTATATAGGTCATTTTTTGGATTTGTGTTCAACATACATTGATAAACTGGAAAAATATCAAAATAGCCTCAACAGAAAGGCAATCGAAAGAAAGCTGGATGAATTATGCAGGATGCTGAAATCCCGGGATATGATAGATAATGAACTGAAAGAGTTATACGAGAATTTTGATAACACCTTTCTGCATCTCTATCCTAACTTTGTTGAAGAATTTAATTCACTACTGGTTCCGGGGGAGCAGTTCGTCCTCAAGGCCGGTGAAGTGCTGAACGTCGAACTGCGGATTTTTGCACTGATACGCCTGGGTATAACAGACAGCTCAAGGATTGCCCGGTTCCTCCATTATTCCGCGAATACCATTTACAGTTACCGGACAAGAGCCCGCAACAAAGCGGCCGTACCGCGTGAAAAATTTGAGAGTATGGTCATGAAAATAGGCTATCCTGTGAAAAAGTAACAGATATTATATCTATATTTTTTTATGTTTTCATGGCTGTAAAGTCTTGTTTTACAGTTGGTTGTTTTTTATTCTTGTCTATATTCCAACGATATGCGTTTCCTTAATCGCCTGCCTCTCTATACGTTTGTGTTCTGAAACTTCGCCGGCTGATGCTATCGACAATTAGCATTGGAAATCCGGTAAACCCAATTAACAATTAATTCATTTATAAACCCAAAAAAAGGAAAGGATGAAAAAACTTTACGTACAACGATTCTCCCTTTTTGTTCTGTGGCTGCTTTTTTCCCTGGGTGCTTCCGCTCAAACGCAGCACAAGATCATAGGCGTTGTCTCTGACGAGACAGGACAAAGTGTTATCGGAGCATCAGTCAGGATAAAAGGGACAACGACCGGTGCACAAACAGACACAGACGGGCGCTTTTCGTTAAGTGCTAACAGCAACTCCGTTATTGTGGTTTCTTACGTGGGATATCTGCCGCAGGAGATACCCGTTGGTACAAAGACCGAATTCAGAATTGTATTAAAGGAAGATGCCCGCTTGTTAAATGAAGTGGTTGTGGTAGGCTATGGAACGGTCCGCAAAAAGGATCTGACGGGTTCTCTTTCTTCAGTGGGTGCTAAAGTCATCCAGGAAAAGCCGGTGGCCAATATTGGAGAGGCCTTACAGGGACGGGCAGCAGGTGTTCAGATTGTCAATTCCGGGACGCCGGGAAGCAATGTAAGTATCCGCGTTCGGGGATTGGGATCTATAAATAACTCCGATCCGCTATTGGTCATAGATGGTGTCCCAACCGATATCCCTTTGAATGTGCTGAACCAGAATGATGTGGAGACAGTCGATGTTCTTAAGGACGCTTCGGCGACAGCAATTTATGGCTCCCGTGGGGCTAATGGCGTAGTGCTGATCACCACAAAGAAAGGAAAATCAGGAGATGGCGTTATGTCGGCCGGTGTAAACTGGGGGATGCAGGATGCCACCAGTGTCCCCAGGATGCTAAATGCCGCGCAATTCGCGTCGCTGCACAATGAAATGATGGCGAATAATAATGAAAGACAGCGCCCTGATTTTGCGGATCCGCTCTCCTGGGGGAGGGAACTGACTGGGCCGATGCTTTGCTTCGGACTTCATCAATCCGCAATTATACGGCGTCTTATTCAGGAGGTAATGAGAAAAGTAATTACTACGTGTCCGGCGGGGTGCTGAACCAGGATGGTATTGTCATCAATACGGCGTATCGCCGCTATACGTTTCAGTTCAATAACGAGGCAAAGGTAAGGCCGTTTTTAAAGTTCGGTAACAATCTCACGCTAAGTCATGACGAAAAAAAGAACGGATCGTACAGTGTCCTCAACTCACTAGCGTCATTACCTACCCAGCCGGTATTAAACGAAGACGGAACGTATTCGGGGCCGGGAGCTGAATCTAAATTTTATGGTGACCTGCGTAATCCGATAGGTACCGCTATGCTCGAATCCAATACAACTAGAGGATATAATCTGCTGGGGAATTTATATGGAGAGCTGTCTCTTTTTGAGAAGGTAACCTATCGAATGACCGGAGGTGTCGATTTCAAATTCTGGGATAACCTGAACTTCTCTCCAAAGTATAACTGGACCCCCATACCGGTTCCGAACTCCTACAGGGGCGAGAGTTCCAATAAAAGCCTTACCTATCTGTGGGATAATACTCTCACCTATGCAGATGTGTTCAATAAAAATCATCATCTGAATGTGATGATCGGGTCCAGTGCCCAGAACAATGTCTACAATTATATGAATGCGGCAGTAAAGGAATTTTTGTCCGATGACTATAGTCAACTCAACAACGGATTGCTTGATCCTACGGTAGGGGGAAGTAAAAATGAATGGGCACTGCTTTCATTCTTCGGCCGTGTAAATTATTCTTTTCGCGACAGATATCTCCTGACAGCCACTGTTCGTCGCGACGGTACCTCAAGGATAACAAAAGAGAACCGCTGGGGTACATTTCCCTCCTTCTCTGTGGCATGGCGCTTGTCGGAAGAACCTTTTTATAAGAGGAATAATATCCTGAACGATATTAAGATACGCGCCGGGTATGGTGTTACAGGTAATCAGGCCGTTCTAGATAACTATGCAGCCGTTACACGTCTGAAGACTGCTCAGTATGTCTTTAATGGATCGCCGGTTTCGACATTGTATCCACTGGTAATGCCAAATCCTGATATAAAATGGGAAACAGTAAAACAGGGTAACATAGGTTTTGATGCAACACTAATTAGCCGGCGTATGAACTTAACGTTCGACGCTTATATCAAAAAAACCACGGATATGCTCGTCGCCATGGTTGTGCCGATCACAACCGGATATTCAGATATATATACCCCGATGATCAATGCGGGAGAAGTACGCAACAAAGGGTGGGAGCTCACGATATCCAGTCAAAACATGAAAGGGCGGTTTGAATGGAATACGGATTTTAACTTGTCGTATAATAAAAACAAGGTATTGAAATTGAATAACGGAACGCCTATTTATTATGGCTATCAGTCACATACCGAAGGGCGTCCCGTAGGCTCCTTCTATGGATGGGTGACTAATGGATTGTTCCAGAACTGGGAGCAGGTGAACAACTACGCCTTTCAGTATCAGGGTAATAGTTCTGCAAGCGGAACTGCGCCGGGCGATATCAGGTTCCGGGATATAAACAATGACGGAGTGGTTAACGACTATGACCGCACATACATTGGTAACCCTACACCTGCGTGGAATTTCGCGATGAACAATAGTTTCGCATACCGCAACTTTGATTTGCAGTTATACGTGCAGGGGGTAGCCGGGAACGACATCTATAATGCCAACCGCGTTACCCTTGAGGGCATGTACACCGTCAGGAACCAAACGGTAAAAGTGCTTGACCGCTGGACTGGTGAGGGTACAAGTAATTCCATACCCCGTGCTGTATATAGTGATCCAAATAAAAACACACGCAATTCGAATCGTTTTATCGAGGACGGGGCATATCTGCGCCTTAAAAACCTCACCATCGGATATTCGCTCCCTTCAGCATTTGCACGGAAGGCTTACCTGAACAATCTGCGGGTGTATATGTCGGCTCAAAACCTGCTCACCCTGACTGATTATTCTGGGTTTGACCCCGAAGTACAGGGAGGGGTAGACAATAGCAATTATCCTCTTACGAGAACCATCAGTTTTGGTGTCAGCATGAAGCTTTAAATAACAAAAGCATACAATTATGAAAAGAATTATATACGCAGGGTGTATTCTGTTAATGTTTTTTCTCGTCTCCTGCTCTGACTTTCTGGATAAGGAACCTTTTGAGGATCCAAGCGCGGAAACAATTAATGATGAGGCTTCCGCAATAGCTCTGACGAATGCAGCATACCAGCCGATGCAGCGTCCCAAATTGTATAACATGCGGATGTGGACACTTGATATTGTTGCGGGAAACAGCGAAGTCGGTGCCGGAGGCGGCGACGATGGTATAGAGACCATTCAGCTTGCAAACTTTGTTGCCGGACCAGATAATTTTGCAGCTGTTGATCTCTGGCGCGGGCCGAATCCCGGAGTCCTGTATTGTAACACAGTCCTGGCAAATATTCCGGGAATGAACATAAGTCAGGATATAAAGAACCGCTGCATTGGCGAAGCAAAATTTCTGCGTGCCAGTTATTACTTCATACTCGTTCAGTTATTTGGTGACGTTCCGTTAAGCCTGAGTCCCGCAAAGCCGGGCGACGATCTTTTTCCGGCGCGGACCAGTAAAGAGGCGATCTATAAGGACGTGATCATTCCTGATTTACTCGATGCGATCAACCTTCTGCCCCGGCGTGAAGAATACAGCAGTAAGGACCTTGGGCGTGCAAGCAAGGGGCTGCCGCCGGTATGCTCGCAAAAGTATATCTTACAACAGGGCAATATCAGAAGTGTATAGAGATGTGTAACCTGGTTGAAAGTCTTGGTTATGCTCTTAACCCCGATTATGGTGATTGTTTTGGGGGAGAGAAGAGGAATAAGAACACAATAGAATCGCTGTTCGAGGTGCAGTATTACGGACTTACCGATGCTGGCTTTTGGGATGATGAGAACCAGGCGTCATGGTTAAGTACCTATATGGGGCCCCGTAATAGCGGTTGGGTAGGAGGTGGTTACGGATGGAACCAGCCAACCCAGGAATTTGTCGATCAGTATGAATCCGGCGATTTACGCAAAGACAAGACCATCCTTTATGAAGGAGGTCCTTTTTTCGACGGGAAACAATATAAAAGTACGATGTCGTCTACCGGATATAATGTCCGCAAATTTTTGGTACCCCTTTCTGTTTCCCGCGACTATAATACAAATTCTGCAAATATCGTGGTACTGCGTTACGCGGATGTATTACTGATGAAAGCAGAAGCTTTAAATGAGTTGGGAAACACAGTAGCCGCCCAGGATCCATTGTATGAGGTGCGCAAGCGTGCAGGACTCAATAGCAGGAGTGATGTGGAGAGCCTGAATCAGGACCAGATGCGGGAAAAGATACGGCATGAGCGGCGCATGGAGCTTGCGTTTGAAGGGCACCGCTGGTTTGACATGATCAGATGGGATAACGGTCAGTACGCTCTGAACTTCCTGCATTCCATAGGAAAAGTGAATGCGCAAAGGAAACACCTGCTGTTACCCATACCTCAGAAAGAAATAGACGCAAACCTTAATTTAAAACAAAATCCTGGTTATTGAGCGCCATGAACGATTTGCGCAGCAAATCGGTGCTGTTTGAATGATGATGGTAGGTCCATCGGTATCGGCTTACAGGAGCAGGTATCAAACCGCTGCTAAGTTGCTTTGGTAAAGAGCCAAGGTGGGAAGCGTTAGCAGAAAAGGCATCACAGAGGTGTCAGGTAAGTATAAAGAAGACGAATGAAAATGAACTGCCGAAGAGGCGTCGAAAGGATTAGATGATGTCAAAAGTAAAGTACAGTATCACTTTATTATCAGTTGGGAGGACAACCTGTTTACTGTCCCGGCGGCATCCGGCGTATAGGCAGCGTGAGCTTTATACAGGCATTCAAACGGAACTTGGGAACCTGTGGGAACGATGCGAAGAGAAAAGGACAAGCGGAAGAACCCGCAAGTCCGAAAGTATCGATGCGTTCCACAGGGGCAGAGCCACCCGTAGTAGTGATGACTGCTTTGGAAACATAGCAAGAGCGAAGGGGGGCGTTATCAGGCGCTGTACATTAATAGAAACTGTTTAAGGGGCAACCTACAGGAGGTATAAGATATGTACAGGCCAAAACCAAATTGTATTTCGAGAAAGTCGGTGCAGGAAGCCTACTTGAAGATCAAAGCCAATAAAGGGGCAGCAGGTGTAGACCAGATGAGCATGGAAGCTTTTGAAAAAGAGCGACAGAAACATCTGTATAAGCTCTGGAACCAAATGAGTTCCGGCAGCTACATGCCCCCTTCAATCAAGTTGGTGGAGATACCCAAGAAAGATGGCGGTAAAAGGCCATTAGGCATACCCACCATAACCGACCGTATCGGACAAGCGGTAGTAGCGGAGAAATTGGGAAAGGTGGTCGACAACCTTTTCCATGATGATTCCTACGGCTACCGAGCTAGGAAATCTGCACTACAGGCAGTTGCCAAAGCACGTGAAAGGTGCTGGGAATATCACTGGCTGCTGGATGTAGATATCAAAGGGTTCTTCGACAAGATTCCGCATGACTTGCTTATGCTGGCAGTGGAGAAACATGCAGAGGAGCAATGGATGGTACTGTACATCAAAAGATGGCTGGTAGCCCCCTTGCGACTGGAAGACGGAACAATAGTACCACGGACGAAGGGTGTGCCGCAAGGCTCCGTTATCGGCCCGATACTATCGAACCTCTACCTGCATTACGCAATGGATATGTGGCTGATGGCCAACTATCCTGACCTTGCATTCGAACGCTATGCGGACGATGCGGTCATTCATTGCAGAACCGAAGGACAAGCCATCCGCTTAAAGGAGTTATTGGGCAAACGGTTGAAAGATTGCGGGCTGGAAATGCACGAAGACAAAACAAAAATAGTCTTCTGCAAAGACAGTAACCGCAATGCGAAAACGCCAAAAATAGTGTCGTTCGACTTCCTTGGTTACACGTTCAAGCCCAGACAGGCACAGAACAGCCAGCGAAAAGAAAACTTCACTTGCTTCTTGCCGGGAGTAAGCACAAAAGCATTGACAGCAATGAATAAAAAGCTGAACGAGATGCCGATACTGCGCACACCGGGCATTGAGATAGAAGAAGTTGCCAAAACAATAAATCCTGTCCTGCAAGGTTGGGTCAACTACTACGGGAAATTCTATAGTGCAAAGCTAAGAAGCTTTATGCAAAGAATAAACGCAAAGCTGGCCAACTGGGCAATACGGAAATACAAAGGGTTAAGAAGCAGTGTGACCAGAGCAATGAAGTGGGTAAGCAGTTTATACAACCGCAAACCCAACCTGTTCGCTCATTGGACATTCGGTGCAAAACCCAAACTGGAATATAGATAACGGGAGCCGTATGCGCGGAGACGTGCACGTACGGTTCTGAAAGAATCTCAGGCTGAAATGCCTGGGTTTACTTACTGATAATCCAAAGACTTTAACATGAAAACCATATACAATTTAGTAATCGGAATATTGCTGGTGCTTCCATCACTGCTCGTTTCATGCAAAGACGATTATATGGAAACTAACCTGGGCAATCAGCCGCTGTCACTGTCTGTTAGCAGTCAGAAATTACTACTCGATATAACGGCACCTCAAAGCAACGCGGTTACGTTTCAATGGACCGCAGGATCTAACTTTAATACGAATGCAGCCATCACGTACACATTTGAGCTGGGCCTCAGTGGCAGCAATTTTGCAAACAGCATTAAAACCGAGCAGGGGCAGGGCAAAAACTCGGTCTCGTATACTACAGCCGCAATCAATGAGATTCTTATTGACCAGTTTGGAGTAGCACCAGGTGTTGAAGCAGAACTGGAGGCCAGGGTAACGGCGAAGGTTCATAATGAAAGCATACCTCCCCAGGTCTCAGAAACGGTTAAGATCAGAGTGACGGGCTATAAGCCGGTTTCTTCAATACTTTATTTGATTGGTGATGCTGCGCCGAATGGCTGGAACGCTGATGAGGCAACTAAGATGAATACAGTTTCGGGAGCGGCAGGAGGTTTTGTATGGCAGGGTAAGCTGAGGGCAGGCAGCCTGAAGTTCATCACTACCCCTGGGCAGTTCCTGCCATCGTACAACCGGGGAAGCGATGATACGAAATTGCTCTTCCGGGAAGACGAGAGCAGCCCTGATGATAAATTTACAATTCCAACAACAGGGATCTATAAAGTGTCTGTGAATATCATCAGCCTCTCTATTCATATTGAGGCTCTGGATGCCCCTGAATATAGTGAACTTTGGTTTGTGGGTAATCCTACGGGATGGAGTTTTAAACCAATGACGGCCGATGCCTCCGATCCGTTTATTTTCTATTACAATGCCGACTTGTCTGCGGGTGGTGAGTTTAAGATAGCCACACAGCCGACTTTTGATCAAAGCACTGTTTTTCTGCGGCCGGAAACGAACGGGCATGCAGCCGGGAAAAATCAGAACGTTGTAAAATGGTCGGAAAGCGAAAAGCCTGGAGGGGCAAATGATTACAAATGGAATATTTCGGGAGGAGTCTACAAGATAAGACTGGATATCCGGGATATGAAGATCGATATCATTCCATTTACTCCGTATCCGGTTATTTATCTCGTTGGCGACGCTACTCCGGGCGGATGGAGCATTGACAATGCTACTCCGATGGCGCCGCTGAGTGGTGATCCTTATAAGTTTAGCTGGACAGGAACTCTTAACGCCGGGGAATTTAAGTTCTCCTGTGATAAAAAAAGCGATTGGAACGGCGACTGGTTTTTAGCCAGCCAGGCGGGCATAGAGCCATCAGGCGACGCCGAACAAATGATATTCAGTGCCAGCGGATCTAATCCCGACAATAAATGGAAGATAACAAGTCCGGGCACATATATCATTGAGTTAGATCAGCTAAAGCAAACCGTAAAAATCAGAAAGCAATAATGAAGAAGATATATCTATCGTTCGCGCTGTGTGTGGCAGTGTTTGTCAGTGGATGTGAAGACTACTACGATACAAAAAACGACCCTGTTGTATACGGTGAAACCTATTTTAATTCCGATCTGCATACTGACAAGGCGTGTTACAAGCCGGGAGAAACCGTACATTTCAGCTTAAAGGAAATACCTGCCGGGAATGTAAAAGTGCGTTATTCACATCTCGGGCAAACTATTAAGGAGGAGAATTTAAGCTCCGCCTCCTGGAGCTGGACTGCCCCAACTGACGACTACCGCGGATACATGATTGATATTTATGAAGAGACCGGGGGCAAAGAGAAGATTTATCAGAGCATTGCTGTTGATGTTTCTTCCGACTGGAAAAAGTTTCCCCGCTATGGCTTTCTGTCATCTTACGGGAATTTGCCGGGCACAATTATCGGGAACAATATTAATAATCTGAACAGGTACCATATCAATGGGATTCAGTTTTACGACTGGATGAGCGATCATCAACGCCCTCTCGCAGGCACCGCTGATAAACCGGCGTCCTCATGGCCCGACCTGATAGGGCGTACCAATTACTTGTCGACCGTAAAAGGATATATCGACGCCGCACACAGTAAAGGGATGAAGGCTATGTTTTATAATCTTGCCTACGGTGCTCTTAACACTGCCGCCGCCGATGGGGTAAAAGAAGAATGGTATCTTTTTAAAGATGCTAACCATTCCGTAAAGGATCAGCACACGCTCGATCCGCCTTTCCGGAGCAGTATATATTTAACCGATCCCGGAAATGCGGCGTGGCAAAATTATCTCAAAGGGAGGAACAACGATGTGTATGCTGTGTTCGGTTTTGATGGATTTCATATCGACCAGCTGGGCAACAGAGGGACTGTGTATAACTATAACGGTGAAGCAGTAAACCCCGGAGAAGCCTTCATGCCATTTATAGCTTCGATGAAGCAGGCAAATCCGGATAAACGGTTGGTGATGAATGCAGTTGGGCAATATGGACAGCAGCAAAGCATCGCGAAATCTGACGTTGACTTTCTTTACACGGAAGTATGGGACGAAAGTAAGACCTTTGATCAGTTAGCCAGTGTAATAACAGATAACGACTCTTACAGTAACCACAGCAAGCCGACTGTACTGGCAGCATATATGAACTATGCAAAGTCCAATAGTACAGGTTTTGTGAATTTGCCGGGAATCCTGCTCGCAAATGCCGTCATATTTTCATTCGGCGGAGCACATCTTGAACTGGGCGAACATTACCTGGCGAATGAATATTTCCCCAATGCAAATTTGCAGATGAAGCGTGATGCGAAACGTGATTTAATGCATTATTATGATTTTCTTGTAGCTTATCAGAACTTGCTTCGGGACGGTGGTGCCTTCTCATCCATCCGCGTGGAGTCTGCCGACGGCAAGCTGTCTTTTCAGGACTGGCCATCATCGCAGGGCAAGGTTGCCGTGTTAGGGAAAACCTTTGCCGTGAGGGATGTTGTGCATTTGATAAACTTTACCGATGCCACATCTATGGAGTGGCGTGACACAAACGGCACGCAGAAAGAACCGGTGCAGGTGACAGATGTGAGGGTAAAAATAGCAGCATCCAAAACCGTTACTAAAGTATGGCTGGCATCCCCCGATATAAACGGCGGCGTGGCGCAGCGTCTCGATTTTAAGCAGTCAGGTACAGAAATCAGCCTGACAATCCCGTCTCTTAAGTATTGGGATATGGTTGTTTTAGAATATTAAACAAGAAAACCGGTAATAATGATTAAAAAAGGTTTGTTGATTTTATTGGGATTTGTGCTTCCTTCGGTAACACTCTTTGCTGCAGACTGCGTTTCCTACACGAAAAAAGGTAATCAGGTAATATTTAACTGCCGCGACGGTTCGAAATTGTCACTGACAATCAACAGCAGTTCTGTGGTTAAAGTGTGGTTTGACCGTGCCGGCAAGTTTGTCCGGACTAACAAATCGTTTGCAGTGGTAAATGAGCGCCTGGAAGAAGTGGGCGAGATCAATGTGAATGAGGAACCTGCATGTTATGAACTCTTCACCGCGAAGCTTCGTATCCGGGTTAACAAGAGCCCGATGCAATTGCAGATATTTGATAAGTGGCAAAAGCTGATCTTCAGCGATTTTAAAGACAAAGGACATATTTCTGATTCGGGAACTGTTAAAGCATATAAGATCCTGCGGAGCGATGAGCAGTTCTTCGGACTGGGTGAGAAGACAGGACCGCTGAACCGGCGCGGCCGCTCGTATAAAATGTGGAACAGTGACCGGCCCTGTTACAGTGTTACCGAAGACCCCCTGGCTAAAAGTATCCCCTTCTTTATGAGCAGCTATCGTTACGGTATATTTCTCGATAATACCTATAAAACCGAATTTAAGTTCGGAACAGAATCGGATGAGTATTATTCGTTTGAAGCAGCAGGTGGCGCTTTTGTCTACTATTTCGTCTTTGGCAAAGATTACAAAGACATTATGGAACAATATATTTCCCTGACAGGGAAGCCTATTATGCCTCCAAAATGGGCATTGGGTTTTGCGCAGTGCCGCGGACTTTATACAAAAGAAAGCCAGGCTCTGGAGATTGCGGCAGAATTCAGGAAACGCCGTATCCCATGCGATATTATCTATCAGGACATAGGGTGGACGCAAAACCTTCAGGACTTTGAGTGGCGAAAGGGAAACTATACCGACCCTAAAGGTATGCTCAGAAAGCTGAAGCAACAGGGCTTTAAAATGATCGTCTCCCAGGATCCGGTGATTTCCCGGCGTAATACCGTCCAATGGGAGGAGGCCGAAAAATCCGGTTATTTTGTGAAGGATGCCCGCACCGGAAAGTCATATGATATGCCCTGGCCATGGGGCGGAAATTGTGGAGTGGTGGATTTTACAAAGCCGGAAGTAGCTGACTGGTGGGGAAAATATCAGCAGAAGCCGATTGACGACGGGATTAGCGGGTTTTGGACCGACATGGGCGAGCCGGCCTGGAGTAATGAGGAAGACGTCGACCGGCTGCACATGAAACATCATATCGGTATGCATGGGGAGATACATAACGTGTACGGATTGACCTGGGACAAGGTAGTAAAAGAGCAGTTTGAAAAGCGTAATCCTAACCGGCGTATATTCCAGATGACCCGTTCGGCGTATGCCGGACTTCAGCGCTATACGTTTGGATGGACAAACGACAGCGGTAATGGCAACGATGTCCTTCAAGGTTGGGGCCAGCTGGAAAACCAGGTGGCAGTGGGCATCTCCGCCGGACTGGGCGGAATCCCGTTCTGGACTACCGACATTTCCGGCTATTGCGGTGACATTACCGATTACCAGGCGATGAGCGAGCTGTATACCCGATGGATGCAGTTTGGCGTATTCTGTCCTCTCAGCCGTGCGCACCATGAGGGAGACAACGCTGTTGAGCCCTGGCGGTTCGGTGAGGTAGCCGAAAAAAACAGCAAAGCCGCAATTGAGTTAAAATACCAGTTGTTCCCATACCTTTATACGTATTCACGAAAAGCACATGATACCGGGCTCCCCATTACCAGGGGCCTGTTCATGGAATATCCTGATGATGCGGAGGCCGTAAAAATTAATGATCAGTTCCTCTTTGGGGAGGAGATGCTGGTTGCTCCTGTTCTGAAAAAAGGAGAGAGGGTAAAAAAACTTTACCTGCCCGAAGGCGAGTGGATCGATTTTAACGATAAAAAAACAGTTTATTTGGGCGGGCAAATGATTGCTTACCGCGCACCTCTCAGCACCATCCCGGTTTTTGTTAAAAAAGGTTCCGTTATACCCATGATGCCCGTAATGCAGTATATCGGCGAGAAAAAGGATTATCCCCTGTTCGTGCATATCTTTCCGGCTTATGAAGACGAATCAGCCTCTTTTGAACTATATGAAGACGACGGGGAGGATCTCGGCTACCTGAGAGGAGTATATTCCTTAACGAAGGTGACATGTACTACCCTGGCTAATGGCTACGAAACAGCTATCACCCCGGCGGATAAAGACTTCAGGCAGTCAGAAAACAGAAGTATTGTATTAAAATACCATTTAGATAAAAGTCCCTCTCAGGTGACAATAGGGAATAAAACAGTTAAAAACGTTGGGGAAGAAGCGATTGCTGCAGATCTGGAAGGCGACAGATCCTCAGCGGGCTGGTCCTGGAATGACGTTACGAAAGAATGCTGGGTCAAGCTTCCTGATGAGAGAAAACATGTAAACATATCAATCAGATAATATAAATAGCATGAGAAAAACAATGTTGTTTCTGCTTGGCTTTTGCCTGGCAGCCGGGGCTCTTTTTGCCCAGGAGTTGAAATCGCCGAACGGAAAATTTGAACTTAACTTTACTCTGAACAATGCCGGAACTCCCGTTTATACCCTGAAATATAAAAAGAAGACGGTAATCAACCCCAGTAAGCTTGGGTTGGAATCTTTCGGTGATAAACCATCATTTTACGATGATTTCAGTATCACCGCATTAAAAAACGCATCTTTCGACGAGGTATGGCAGCCTGTCTGGGGGCAGAACAAAAACATTCGCAACCATTACAATGAGATGGCTGTTACCCTGACGCAGAAAACCACTGAAAGGGTGATGATCCTGAGATTCCGCCTTTTCGATGATGGACTTGGCTTTCGCTACGAATTTCCCCAGCAGCCAAAGCTGTCGTACTTCGCCATAAAAGAGGAACTGACGCAGTTTGCCATGACCGGAGATCATACGGCTTATTGGATACCCGGTGATTACGATACGCAGGAATATGACTACACCACGTCTAAGCTATCTGAAATAAGGTCAGTTAATGAGAAAGGGAGGCAAAATAATTTGTCGCAAACCGGTTTTTCAACCACAGGCGTACAAACTTCTCTCCAGATGAAAACCGCTGATGGCATCTACATCAACCTGCACGAGGCTGCCCTGCTCAACTATGCCTGTATGCATCTTAACCTCGATGATAAGAATTTTATTTTTCAGTCGTGGTTAACTCCCGATGCCAACGGAACAAAAGGACACCTGCAGGCGCCTTGCACCACTCCCTGGCGAACGATCATCGTAAGCGACGATGCCCGCGATATCCTGGCGTCGAACATCACACTGAATCTGAATGAACCCTGCAAAATCGAAGATACCTCATGGATAAAACCAATGAAATATGTTGGAGTCTGGTGGGAAATGATTACCGGTAAGAGCGAATGGTCATATACCAGTGATTTGCCTGCTGTCCAGATCGGCGTCACCGATTTTAACAAGGTTAAGCCTCACGGGCGTCACGGGGCGAATACTGCTAATGTAAAGAGATATATTGATTTCGCTGCAAAGAATGGCTTTGACGGTGTTCTGGTGGAGGGCTGGAATATTGGCTGGGAAGACTGGTTTGGTCATTCAAAGGATTTTGTATTTGACTTCAAGACCCCCTATCCTGATTTTGATATCGACGAAATACACCGTTATGCAAAAAGCAAGGGAGTAAAAATGGTGATGCATCACGAGACTTCATCCTCCGTCCGCAACTATGAGCGTTTCATGGATGAGGCTTATCAGTTGATGAATAAATATGAGTACCCTGCCGTGAAAAGTGGTTACGTCGGAGATATCATCCCCCGCGGAGAACGTCATTACAGTCAGTGGATAAATAATCACTATCAATATGCTATAGAAAAGGCAGCGAAATACAGGATCATGGTTAATGCCCACGAAGCGGTCCGTCCGACTGGTATTTGCCGTACATGGCCGAACCTGATAGGTAACGAGTCGGCGCGAGGAACTGAATATCAAGCATTTGGGGGAAGTAAGCCGAATCATGTGACATTGCTGCCGTTTACCCGTCTTATTGGTGGGCCGATGGACTACACCCCGGGCATATTTGAAATGGACATCAGTAAGATCAATCCCAAAAATCACTCCCACTGTAATGCTACGATAGCCAATCAGTTAGCCTTATATGTAACCATGAGCAGTCCTTTACAGATGGCAGCGGATCTGCCTGAAAACTATGAGCGTTTTCCCGACGCATTCCAGTTTATTAAAGACGTTGCTCTAGATTGGGATAAAAGCATATATCTTGAAGCAGAGCCCGGTGAGTATATAACGGTTGCGCGCAAAGCAAAAGGGACCGATAAGTGGTTTGTTGCAAATACTGCCGGATATTCGCCCTTCACATCAAAGATTAGTTTTGATTTTCTCGATCCTGACAAGCAATACATTGCAACAATTTATGCAGACGCAAGCGATGCGGATTATAAAACCAACCCACAGGCTTACTCTGTTCGCAAGGTCATTGTTGACAGAAGATCAAGGCTCATCCAGTTATCTGTGCCCGGCGGAGGCTATGCAATAAGCGTCTTCCCTGTTACCGATAAGACACAGATGAAAGGCCTTAAAAAAACATGATTAATGTTTCTTTAGACCGTCCCGAAAGGACGGTCTTTATTTATTCGAGGAGTTTCTAGTATCAATGGCATTTGTACAGCGAACCTAGTACGTAACTACTCCAAATGAACCTATGAAACTATCAATGAACTCCTTTTGTGCATATCTCCTGCAAGAGGTTGCTTTTAAGTAGCCTTCCCGTCGCCACAGACAATAGTGGATCGTCTTCAAAAAAAGGGACAAACGATCAAAATTTGACGTTGTCCCGTTGGGTGCACCCGAAGGGATTCGAACCCCTATCATCAGAACCGGAATCTGACATTCTATCCATTGAACTACGGGTGCAGTTCTGTAATGTGGCACAAATATATAATTTCCGCCCTTACAGGACAAGAATGTTAGACATTAAATCTGAAGTGCATGATATCTCCGTCTTCCACCACATATGTCTTGCCTTCCACACTGAGTTTTCCTGCTTCCTTGCATGCTGCTTCTGACCCGTATTTAACGAAGTCGTCGTACTTAATTACTTCAGCACGGATAAATCCTTTCTCAAAGTCGGTGTGGATCACTCCGGCGGCCTGGGGGGCGGTAAAGCCCTGCGTAATGGTCCAGGCTCTGACTTCCTGAACTCCTGCTGTGAAATAGGTGGCCAGGTTGAGTAATTTGTACGCAGCGCGAATTAGTCGGCTTACGCCCGATTCTTCAAGGCCGAGGTCGTTCAAGAACATCTGGCGCTCTTCATAACTTTCGAGTTCCGCAATCTCTGATTCTATTTTCGCTGAGATGATCAGCACTTCTGCATTTTCTTCTTTTACCGCTTCCTTTACCTTTTCAACATAAGCATTTCCGGTGGTCACCGAACCTTCATCAACGTTACAAACGTACATGACCGGCTTGGCCGTGAGCAGGAACAGATCGGCAATGTATTCCTTATCCTCCTCGGAAACGGGCGCAGTCCTGACTGACTTGCCCGCTTCAAGATGTGTTTTTACTACGCTGCAGACTTCAAAGGCTTTCTTCGCTTCTTTGTCGCCGCCTGTTTTGGCCATCTTCTCTAGCTTCTGTATCTTCTTGGAGACCGTTTCCAGATCTTTCAGCTGCAGTTCGGTGTCGATAATCTCTTTGTCGCGTATTGGATCAACCGAGCCGTCTACGTGCACCACGTTGCCATCATCGAAGCAACGGAGCACATGGATGATGGCGTTTGTTGCTCGGATGTTGCCAAGGAACTGATTCCCCAGTCCTTCTCCTTTGCTTGCACCCTTTACCAGTCCGGCAATGTCAACTATTTCGATGGTATTTGGAACGATGCGGTTGGGGTTTACCAGTTCAGCGAGCTTGGTCAGCCTTTCATCAGGCACCGTAATAACGCCCACATTAGGCTCAATGGTACAAAAAGGGAAGTTGGCTGCCTGAGCCTTTGCATTAGATAAACAATTAAAGAGGGTTGATTTTCCTACGTTGGGTAAACCAACGATTCCGCATTGTAAAGCCATTTATACTTATTTCTTGTAATTTATTCGTGGATAAGACCGACGCGTTTGATGATTTAGTTCCAGTTCTTTAACCGAACCTGTAACCTATTAATTTGTAGGCCAGCTTGGCCAGTGTGTATTCGGAAATGATTGAGCCTTGCTGAGGGGCACACTCCACAATGTCAAAGCCTACGACGTTCCGTTCTCTGCAGACCGCTTTTAGCAGCTCGGTTGTTTCTGTCCAGAACAGACCATTGGGTTCTGCAGTTCCAACAGCAGGAATGACAGAGGGATCAAAGCCGTCGGCGTCTATGGTGATGTACACGTTGTTGCTCATGGGGAAGATCAGCTCCTCTATCCAGAGAGGATTTTTCCTGATCTGATGAGCGTAGAATGTGTGGATGTTGTCTGCGCTTTTGATCAGTTCTGCCTCTTCTTTGCATTGTGCCCGGATGCCTGCCTGACATATGGTAAGTCCCATCTCATGGATACGAGCCATTACGCAGGCGTGCGAGTATTTGTTGTCGTGGTAAGTAGACCGCAGATCGGAATGAGCATCGATCTGTAACACGGTCAGGTTGCTATATTTACGGGAAAAAGCTTTTACGATACCGTATGTTACCGTGTGTTCTGCTCCCAGGGAAATGACGAACTTGTTGTCTTTTAGAAGGCTTGATGTTTCGGCTTCAATGAGGTTTACCGCATCTTCATTTACCTTTCCGGTAAAGTCAACCGCAGGAAGGGTGGCAATTCCTACTTTGTTTACAATCTCACGTTCCGTCTCTTCATCGTAGCACTCCACAAATTCAGAAGCTTTTATGATCGCTTCCGGTCCTTTCGCGGATCCGCTCAGGTACGAAGAGGTGTGTTCATAGGGGAGCTGCTGGATCACGACCTTGCTCTTTTCATATGAATACAAAGACGAATCCTGTAAGCCTAAAAAATTGGGTTGCGCTGTTGCCTTCATAAAAATAAAAGGCAAAGATAAGAAATCTGGCGTTGTGGAAACCTTATATAAAAACAAAACCATCTCTGAGTTAACGGAGATGGTTAAAGACTTTTAAAGGTGATAAGGGTTATATCTCAAAAGAGAAGTCATCCTCAGCACGTGCTGGCTCAGCATGGCTCTCATTAAATTCGTATCTTTTTTCTACAACATCCTGATTTGCCTTGATGTACTCAACTGTTTCCTTCAGCCCTTCAGAAAATTTTTCAAAATCTTCCTTGTACAAGAAAATCTTGTGCTTCACGAAAACTCCGTCCTCTAAACGCTTCTTGCTCTCCGTAACCGTGATGTAATAGTCGTTAGACCGTGTTGCTTTTACATCAAAAAAATAGGTACGCTTACCGGCTCTTACTTTTTTTGAAAAAACCTCTTCTCTCTCTTTGTTTTCAAAATCTCCCATGTTATAGTTAAAGTTTGGTTGCGGTAAATATAATGTAATAATTTTTAATCTTCAAAATACATTTTTTAAGCTGTTTGCAAATTTAAGCCAGTGACTGCTGATCCTCGAGCAGCTGTTTCTCATAAAGTTCCATATAAACGCCTTTGGCTTCTATTAATTCCTGGTGATTCCCCTGCTCGATGATCTTTCCCTGGTCAAGAACCAGGATTTTATCAGCGTTTTTAATAGTTGAAACTCGGTGAGCGATTATAATGGCGGTTTTGTCGGTCATGTTCTTGCCGAGTCTGCTGAGGATTTCTTCCTCGGTCCTGGTATCTACAGCAGAAAGGCAATCGTCTAATATCAGGAGCTGAGGCTTCTTGATGAGTGCCCTGGCGATGGAAAGGCGCTGTTTCTGCCCGCCCGAAAGTGTAATGCCGCGTTCTCCGATCATTGTTTCAAATCCTTTCTCGAAGCCGGTGATGTTGTCGTAAACTGCAGCATCTTTTGCAGCCTGTTCTACCTCCGCCATGTCGGTTGTAGAGCGGCCGAAGGCGATGTTATTGGCGATGGTATCAGAAAACAGAAAGACTTCCTGAGGAACAAAGCCTGCCTGGGTCCGGTAGTCTCTTAAATTGAGGGAGCGAATAGGGTGTCCGTCTACTATAATTTCTCCGCTGCTGGCATCATACATGCGGAGCAGAAGGTTGGCAATGGTAGACTTTCCGGATCCGGTTCTGCCAATGATGGCCAGGAACTGTCCCGGACGTACTTCAAATGATACGTCGTCTAATGCTTTTATTCCTGTGTCGGGGTAGGTAAAACCGACATTCTTAAATTGAATGTGTCCTTTCAGGTCTAACTTAGTCCCGCTCTCTGCGGGTATGTCGGGATGGGTTCCCAGGAATTCGTTTATGCGCTTCTGAGAAGCGGCAGCGCGCTGTATCAGGGAGGTGACCCAGCCCAGTGACATGACCGGAAACATCAACTGATTAAGGTAGACGATGAACTCTGCAATATTACCAGAAGTGATGGTGCCGTTCATCACTTCTGTACCTCCTATATAGATGGTGATCAGGGTGCTCAGTCCTACCAGCAGAAGCATGGAAGGGTAAAAGAGCGCCTGAACCTGTATCAGATCTAAAGATGTTTTTTTATACGCCTCACTTTCTGTTGCAAACTTGGCGCGAATGCCGGCTTCCCTTCCGTAGGCTTTCACTACGCGTATGCCCGAAAAGGTTTCCTGCACAAAGCCCGACAGGGTGGAAAGCTGCTCCTGGATCCGTTCACTTCTCTCGTTAATGACGTTGTGTACCTTATAGATGGCGTACGCCAGGATAGGGAGTGGCAGCAAGCTGTAGACGGCAAGTTTGAGGTTGACGTTCACCATCGCTAAAATAACCAGGATAAAGAGCACGGCCGTGTTGATAGCGTACATGATTGCCGGTCCTACATACATTCTCACTCTGCTCACATCCTCTGTTGCGCGGTTCATCAGGTCGCCCGTGTTGTTGCGTCGGTAAAAGCCCATCGTTAGCCTCTGGTAGTGCTGATAGATTTCGTTTTTCAGATCATATTCTATATGGCGCGACATCAGGATGATGGTTTGCCTCATGAAGAATAAAAAGATCCCGCGCAGTAAGGCGAGCAACAATACGGTGGCTCCAAACAGGAGGACACTTGAGCTGAATATACTGTAAACAAGGCCTTGTCTGTCGAAACCCTGATATAGGCGGTAGATACTTATATTTTCATTCACAAGATCAAAAGCCACCCGGATCACCTGGGCAGGCAGGACCCCGAAGATATTTGATATAATAACGAAGAGGACGCCAGGAATAAGACGCCAGCGATATTTATAAAAGAATTTATTGAGGTAGGCAAGCTCTTTCATTTGAAGGCACAAAAGTAGGGAATTTTAAAATGACCCTCATGCTCTGACCTGTTGCCCGCCACAAAATGACGCTGATATGGAATGACAGGGGAGCTGGGTCTTCCCGGTCGTGGTACGGCGGCGCGTGCAATAAGGAGCTCAGTGATCAAGCAGCAAGGGTTTAGCGGTGCTGGTGGGAAGCTGTGTTGCTGACTGCGAGAATAAATAAAAGGCACTCAACATCGATTTGCTAAAAAAATAGTATTTTTGACCCAAATTCCCTCGGTTCGATATGTCTTTAAAGTCTTTTGAAGCAAGTTCTGTCTTTAATCAGCTTAGTAATTGTTCACACCAAAATGTTGTATTCTGCAGTGATGAGGATACAGGTTTGCAGGCGATCATTGCTATTCATGATACAACTTTAGGTCCTGCTCTGGGCGGAACCAGAATGTGGAGCTATAAGACCGAGGCAGACGCATTGCAGGACGTCCTGCGTTTATCGCGTACAATGACCTACAAGGCTGCCATCAGCGGCCTGAACCTCGGGGGAGGCAGTGCGGTGATCATTGGCGACAGCCGCACCGACAAGACAGAAGCGCTGATGCGCCGTTTTGGGAAGTTTATAAAAAATCTGAACGGATCCTTTATTACTGCGGAAGATCTTGGTACAAACCCCAGAGACATGGAGTATATCCGAATGGAGACTCAATATGTGACGGGTGTGCCTGAATCGATGGGAGGAGCAGGAGACCCCTCTCCTGTAGCTGCTAAAGGCGTGGTGATGGGTATTAAGGCTTGTGTTCGCGAAATGTTCGGCAATGACAGTCTGGCCGGACGTTCGATTGCCGTACAGGGAATAGGGCAGGTAGGAGAGAACCTCGTCTACTTGCTGCGCGAGGAGAACGCGAAGGTCTATGTGAGTGACATTAACGAGGAAAGACTGATCCAGGTGGCGCGGAAATACGGAGCCGAAGCGATTTCCAATAATAATATTTTTGATCTGGAGTTCGACGTATACGCCCCATGTGCACTGGGCGGCACGATCAACTCGGCAACCATCCCCAGGATGAAATGCTCGATCATTGCCGGCTCTGCTAACAATCAGCTTGCAGACGAGGAGCTTCACGGACAGATGCTTCTTGACAAGGGCATACTCTATGCACCTGACTACCTCATTAACGCCGGAGGGATGATCAACTGCTATTCGGAGCTGACGGGTTATAGCAGAAAGAGAACAGCTCAGCTCGCCGAAAATATTTACTCTGCCACCCGCAAAGTTTTAAAGAAATCAAAAGAAGAGAATATCCCAGCCATGAAGGCTGCGAACATAATTGCTGAAAAGCGGATTGAGGATATCCGTAAAATTAAAGCGTCATACTAATTTTAATTTAAAAAAAGTCGTTCTTATAACATGTTAAACAGAAGGCATCTGAGGGTAAAAGTGTTGCAGGCATTATATGCTTATCATCAGTCAGAGGAGAAAACAATAAAGGAGTTCCAGAAGGGATTGCTGGAAAGTGTAGATGAAGTTTACGAGATGTACATCTGGTTGCTTGCTTTACTGACAGATGTCTCCGACTATGTGTTGACGGATGCGGATGAGCGGGCAAATAAGTATTTGCCAAGCGAAAGTGATTTAAATGCAAATACCAAGCTTGCAGGAAACAAATTTATTGCCTTGCTCAGGGAAAATGCAGACTACCAGGGCAATGTAAAGAAGTACAAGGTGTCATGGAGCTTCGACCCGGAAGTGGCCAAGAATATTTTTAACATCCTGAAGACGGCCCCGGAGTATGAGGCCTATCTGAATAACCCCGAAACCGACCTTCGGGCTGAAAAAGAAATCATTAAGTATATTTATAAGAAAATCATCAGAGTAACTCCCTCTATTGAGCAGGTGTTTGAGGAGAAATTCATCAACTGGCCGGTAGATAAGGAGGTAATGGAGGCAATGCTTGCGAAGACCTTCAGTAACTTCCAGAGTGAAAACCCATCAGCGAATAAGCTTGCGCAGATCAGCCCGGCTTGGTCTGAGGACCGGGAGTATATACTCGATTTATTTGGTCGTACCATTGCTTTTGACGAGGAGTATCAACAGTATATCTCTGAGAAGACTCAGAACTGGGATGCCGAGCGCATTGCGATAATCGACGTATTGCTGATGAAAATGGCTATCGCCGAACTTGTTCATTTTCCATCTATCCCTGTTAAAGTAACGATGAACGAGTATATTGAAATCGCTAAAGAATTCAGTACGCCCAAAAGCAACTTCTTTATTAATGGTATACTCGACAAGATCCTTGCGGACTTGAAGGCTGCCGGGAAAATAAGGAAAGCAGGAAGAGGTTTAATTGAATAGTTATATGAGAACGTTTTTTATTACTATACTGGCGGGTGCGGCCCTCAGTATGACAGCATGTAAGAATCAGGGTTCATCAAATGCAGGATCTGACAGTACTCAGACCTCTGCACAGGCTGATGCGTCGAGAGCGGCAGTCATGTCTTTTGAAACAACCAGCTACGATTTTGGTAAGATAAAGGAAGGCGAGAAGGTATCTTATAGTTTCAAGTTTAAGAATACGGGGAAGAGTCCACTCATTGTATCGGACGCTACGGCAAGCTGCGGATGTACAGTTCCGGAAAAGCCCGATCATCCTGTAGCCCCCGGGGAGGATGGTGAGATCAAAGTTGTATTTAACAGCACCGGAAAGCAGGGACTGCAGAATAAGGCTGTGACGATCACTTCCAATGCACAACCGGCAACTGTGCAGCTTTATTTGACAGGTGAGGTACTTACCAAAGAATAATAAGTTAAATCTAATAATTAATATATGAATCCAGGATTGCAACAAATGATCATGTTCGGTCTGATCATAGTAGTTTTTTACTTCTTTATGATCCGGCCGCAAATGAAAAAGGCAAAAGACCACAAGAAATATATCGATGAACTGAAAAGAGGTGATAAGGTGGTTACCACTGCAGGCATCCATGGAAAGATCGTTGATATTACTGACACGACTTTTCTAATTGAAGTTGAAAGTGGCGCGAAGATCCGCTTTGATAAGTCTGCCGTATCACTCGATGCTTCCAAAGCGCTGAACACGGCTAAATAAGCTTCGTCTGAATACGAGTATCAGAGCTGTGCATTTTTTAATTATGCGCCGGTTCTGATACTTTTGTTTTACTACCTTCCTGTAAAAATTGGGATGCAATGGCTTTTATTACACTTAACCGGATTGAAAGACGCAGGACCACTGTATTTCTGACCTGTTTAGTTGTTGCTATTTTAACATGGCTGGCCATCGCCTTATCAGGACGTTACAAATACAAGGTAGAGACAAGGATCAATTATATAGAGCCGCCCGAAAGCAAGGCGTATCATCCTTTGCAGGACGACAGCGTGTCGCTTGAGGTGGAGGGCACTGGCTGGCAGCTGCTTTTTGCGCGACTCCGTTTAAATCCGAGAGCAGTTGATGTTAGCCTTAAAAACCTTAGTATCAGGAATTACATTGTTGTCTCCAACCAGCTGAACGAGCTTAACAGACAGTTTGAGTCAAGTCAGCGCGTCATCTCGGTATCGCCTGATACCCTGTTTTTCGACTTCTCTAGACGGGTGCTCAGGAAAGTGCCTGTTAAATTGACAACGGATCTTACATTTGACAATACTTACGGAATCTCGGGGCCTGTGAAGCTGACACCTGCACGGGTGGTTGTAAATGGCGCAGCGGAAGATGTGAGAAAGACCGCGTTCTGGCCCACTACGGTGCTCCATAGGAAGAAAGTTCGTTCTTCTATCGTTGCTCGCGTATCTCTGGCTCCCCCGGTTGGAAATAATGTAGATATCTACCCACTGACTGTTAAGGCGGAAATCCCGGTTGATAAATTTACCGAGAAAGTGATTGAGGTGCCGGTAAAAGTTGTTAATGCAAAAGGGCGCAGTGTGAAGCTCCTGCCGGAAAAAGTAAAGGTAACGGTTTTAGTAGCACTAAGTAATTATGCAGCCGTAGAGAGGGAGTCGTTCAGCGCCGTAGTTGACCTGGATGACTGGCAGGTAAGGGGAGCGTCGCAGCTCCCGGTGAAATTTAAGAAGTTTCCTCCTTACTGTAAGGAGGTGAAGACGGAGCCCCAAATAGTTGATTTTTTTGTCACGAGGTAGTATGCTTAAGCTGGGAATTACGGGAGGAATAGGGTCGGGAAAAACGACGGTCTGTCAGTTTTTCGAAATTCTTGGCGTGCCGGTTTATTATTCTGATCAGAGGGCAAAGGATCTGATGCATTCTGACGAAGTGCTGATGGCCCAGATCAGGCAGGCCTTCGGTCGTGATATCTACAGCGAGGATGGAATATTGAATCGAAAGGCGTTGGCTGCGGTGGTATTTGCCGATCCCGGGAAATTAGCGGCATTGAACGGAATGGTCCACCCGGCTGTGTTCAGGGATTTTGATCGGTGGGCTGCTGCCCGGAAGGAAGTTCCATATGTTTTAAAAGAAGCGGCAATTTTATTTGAAAGTGGCTCGTACCGCGACTGCGACTATACTATTCTTGTCAAGGCGCCGAGAGAGCTGCGGATAAGGCGGGTAGTAGGGAGGGATGGGATAACCGAAGAAGAAGTAGTGAGACGTATGGATGCGCAGATGAGCGACGAGGATAAAGAGGCGCGGGCAGATTTTGTTGTGCTTAATGACGAAGCACAGTTGTTGATCCCCCAGGTGTTACTCCTGCACGAGCGGCTTCTCCAAGAAAGCAGAAAGCGATGATACTGGCAGATTTTTTAGTATTCGATGAGAAAGGGCTTTACTGCCGGTATGGGGACTTTTATATTGATCCGCAGCAGCCAGCTGAACGAGCTGTTGTATCGCATGCACACGGCGACCATGCATGCCCTGGCAACCACATG
Organism: Arcticibacter sp. MXS-1; assembly: GCF_041902385.1. GTDB lineage: Bacteria > Bacteroidota > Bacteroidia > Sphingobacteriales > Sphingobacteriaceae > Arcticibacter. The sequence goes on from NZ_CP169244.1 coordinate 2,712,925, forward strand.
GTGTATTGCACTGCTCCGACCGCTTCCTTGATGAGGGCACGGCTGAGCAAGAATGCCGCCCGACAGTTCGTCATCCATTCGTACCACCAGCCCTTTGATATAGGTGGTGTGCAAATCACTCTCATCCCTGCCGGCCATATTCTTGGTTCTGCGCAGGTGTTGATGGAGTATCAGAATACGAGGTACGTCTATACGGGAGATATTAAGTTTCAGGATGATCCGACTTGTGAAGCGGTGGAGGTTGTAAGGGCTGATGTCCTTATTACAGAGACTACCTTTGCTGATCCGGCCATTTCACATCCCGCCGCAGAGTCGGAGATCGAGAAACTCAATAGCTCCATGCACAATGTTCTCCTTGGGGCTTATGCGCTTGGCAAGAGCCAGCGCCTTATTTCCCTGATCAATACCTATTGTCCGGAAAGGACGGTTCTTTTGCATCACTCAATCCTTCCGCTCACGAGGATTTATGACGAATATTCGTATTCCCCGGGAAAATATCTTCCTTACAACAGAAAATTGATGAAATCTCCGGGGCAGGGGTTTGTTTATATCGTTCCTCCTCTTACATTTGATTGTTATTTCAGAGCGAAAGGAGTTTTAAGGGTATTTGCGTCGGGATGGGAAAGACTTCAGAGACAAAACGATCTGGAGTTATACATTTCCGATCACGCCGACTGGCAAGATATCTTACATCTGGTGGAGCTGTCGCAACCCACAGAGATCTGGACCTTACACGGGAAAGGTGAACATCTGAAGGAATATTTTAAAGGCAAGCTGCCTGTCAAGATTTTACTCTAATACGTCGAACTGTAAATGGACCTGGGGCAAACATATCGTCATGTTGAATTAGTTTAGAACTCATGGAATTAGAGAAGGAGATCCACCAAAACACCGGGTTTAAAAGCGACTACCACAAGCTGGTTGTCAATCTTATTTATTCTTATAGCTGGGTGACCGGTCTTGTGAAAGAAAGGCTGAGTACCAAAGAAGTCACCTTGCAGCAATACAATATCCTCAGGATATTACGCGGCCAGTATCCTAACCCCGCCACGATCAACCTTCTGAAGGAGCGCATGCTGGATAAGATGTCTGACGCGTCGCGCATTGTAGAACGCTTGGTTCAAAAGGATCTGGTAACGCGCACGATCAACAAAGCGGACCGGCGCGCGGTTGATATCGTGATCACTGAGAAAGGGTTAAATATCCTGAGAGAACTTGACCCTATTGTGACCCCAGAGGACATCCTCAGACGGAATCTCAGCGAGTCGGAAGCAGAACAGCTGAATGTTCTCCTCGACAAGCTGCGGGGGTGATCTCAATGCAGGAGCAGACTCAACACAGCTACGGCGGTTCCCGTAAGTACCGCAATTAGCTTTTTCCGGTTGAAGTGATGATCTACTCCTGATTCAAACAGGATGGTGGTTGAGATATGCAGAAAAATGCCTATTACAACAGCCATGATCCGATCGAAGTAGGCAGATATGTTTCCTGCACTGCCGCTGCTGATATAGGAGCTAAGTAAAAAACCTGCGGGAGACATGGTTGCAAACAGGATCACCAGGATGATGATTCTGGCCTTTTCGACCTCGCTTTGAAGCAAAACGCTGGAAAGTGCGAACGCTGCCGGAATATGATGCAGCGCAATTCCGAATAAGAGTTCATTTTGATGGCCTTCGGCAAGCGGCATTCCCTCAAGAAATGCATGCAGGCACAGGCTGACCATAATCCCGTAAGGGAACGCATTGTGGGCGTGGCCGCCCTTGTGCATATGGCCGTGTTCGATGCCGTCGGAAAACTGTTCAAGTACAACCTGAAAGAGGAATCCGCCCAGTACATATAATCCGATTTCGTGGTGGTGACCGCTATATACGTCGGGAATGAGATGTAAGACGGTAATTCCGAAAAGGTAAGCGCCACTGAAAGCCAGGATGAGCTTGAGGCGCCGGGTATTGTCTTTCTGAAAGAAAAAGATGCTGAGGCCTCCGGCGAAACAGCTAAAGAAAAGGATAATTATTTGCCAGTATCCCATGCTTGCTCCATGTAAGTGGTTGAGAATATGGTGCCTGTAACGTAGCCTACCGTGCACCCGAGTATTGCGCCAACGGTTACATCAATGGGAAAGTGTACTCCTACGTATACCTGCGCGAAGGATATTGCAAAAGCCCAAAGGAGCGCCAAGGGAAGCAGAGGTTTCCACCGTTTAGAAAAAACGGTGCTTAAGAACATGGCGATAGCGAAGTGGTTGGATGCGTGCGAGGATGGGAAGCTGAACCCACTCCCACAGGAAACGAGAAGGCGAATGTCGTTTTGAAAGCCGGGTTCATTACAGGGCCTCAACCGCTCAAACAAGGGTTTCAACATGGATGCGCTGAAGAAATCGGCAATTGCGAAGGTTAACAGAAGGAAAAATATACAGATCACTCCGTTCTTCTTATAATTTCTGACTAAGAAAACGATCAGAAATAAATACAGAGGCGACCAGAAATATTTATTCCTCAATAAGGGCATCAGCCAGTCGAAGAAAGGATTTGCGAGCCCCTGGTTAATGCCGAGGAACAGGCGGTGATCAAATTGCAGGAGTTGCTCAAGCATGGACTTTGCGACAAATAAAGATTAAACGATCTGACCCGGATGACTCATAAGGACGCAGTGCGTAATCCCCGAAATATTGAATAATGGAAAAGCCGCTGAGAGCAAACAAGCGCTCAAAGTCGGCAAGGGTAAAGGCGCAGACTTCTTCCTGGAACCGGAATTTCTTGTCGTTTTGTTCAAATTCTATTGTTTTGATGATCTTGCCCTTTTCTGCCCGGCGATGCAGTGAGAAGTCTATACCGTCTACGACCTTTGACTCGGACAGCACCAGGTTCTTTAACACCTTCTCGGAATTGAAGTAGTCGAGGACCAGTATGCCATCAGGCCGGAGTGACTTACGAAAGGCGGTAAGTGCATTTACGTGATCTTTCTCGCTGTCGAAGTATCCGAAGCTCGTAAACAGGTTGAGGGCCAGGTTAAAGTAATTAATATAGAAAAGGCTCCTCATATCGTGTTCGAAGAAGTGGAGATGATCGCCTTCCCACTGCTTGGCGTACTCAATGTTGGCATGGGAGAGGTCGGTGCCCGTTACGTCGAACCCTTTCTTGCTGAGGTATACCGAATGCCTCCCACGCCCGCACGCAATGTCAAGAATTCTTGCTCCCGCCGGAGGATGCAGAACAGAACAGAGGTTATCTATAAAGAACTCGGCCTCGGAGCTATTGTGCTGCTGGTAGAGAATATGATAATATGGGGAGTTAAACCAGTTTTGATACCATTTATCAGGCATGCTATAAAATTACAAAGTTGCAAATATAAGGAAAGTGTTTGACAAGGATGCTCTGGCAAATGTGCGATTTCTGATGGTATGTCCCCTGCGCTGCGGCCCTTCTTTAAATTTAGCACCTTTCAGCTTCCGCATTTATTCGTTATTTTTGACCTCCTTAAAACGTAAACCGTGACACTAATAAAATCAATTTCCGGAATCAGAGGGACTATTGGCGGCGAGCCTGGGGATGCCCTTACACCGGTTGACATACTTAAATTTACTGCAGCTTTTGGGAAGTGGATTGCTTCTAAGACAGGCAAGAATAAGATCGTAATTGGCAGGGATGCCCGGATATCAGGCGAGATGGTTCGTAATCTGGTGGCCGGCACACTTCAGAGCATCGGCATTGATGTCGTTGATCTTGGGTTGTCTACTACCCCCACGGTAGAGATTGCTGTTACTGAAGAAAATGCGGGCGGCGGAATCATTATCACAGCCAGCCATAATCCGAAGCAGTGGAACGCCCTTAAGCTCCTGAACTCTTCAGGAGAGTTTATCAACGATGCCGAAGGCAAGGAGGTGCTGGAGCTTGCCGAGCAGGCTGATTTTAGCTTTAGCGATGTGAATACGCTGGGGAGTATCACCTTTGACAATACGTACCTTCAAAAGCATATCACCAGGATACTTGATCTGCCTTTAGTTGACGCAGAAGCGATCAAAAAGGCGAACTTCAGGGTGGCTATCGACTGTGTGAATTCATCAGGCGGAATCTTTGTGCCTGCTCTTCTGAAGGCGCTCGGCGTAACAACCGTTTATGAGCTGTACTGCAATCCTGATGGCCACTTTCCTCACAATCCTGAGCCTCTTCCTGAAAACCTCGTTGCGCTGTCGCAGGAGGTAGTGAGCCGGAAGGCTGACCTGGGAATAGCGGTTGACCCTGATGTCGACCGGCTCTGCTTTGTTTGCGAGGATGGGAACATGTTCGGAGAGGAGTATACCCTTGTTGCTGTCGCCGATTACATCCTTGGGCACAAGAAGGGAAATACGGTATCGAACCTGTCGTCAACCAGAGCTTTGCGCGATGTAACACAGCGCGCGGGAGCGGAGTATAACGCCGCCGCAGTAGGAGAGGTGAATGTGGTTAACAAAATGAAAGAAACCGGCGCTGTAATAGGAGGAGAAGGAAACGGCGGGGTGATTTATCCTGAACTGCACTATGGCAGGGATGCATTGGTGGGTATTGCATTATTCCTTACCCATCTGGCGCGTAGTGGCAAAACCGTTTCGGAACTTCGGAGTACTTATCCGGAATACTATATCTCTAAGAATAAGATCACGCTCACTGCAGGTATGGACATTGACGGCCTCCTGGAGAAGATCCGCGAAAAGTATAGCAAGCATCCGCATTCAACAATAGATGGGCTGAAGATTGAGTTCGAGCATCAATGGGTGCACCTGAGGCGTTCTAATACGGAACCTATTATTCGGATCTATTCAGAGGGCAATTCTGAGACCATCGCCAATAATCTCGCTAATAAGATCATTGCCGATATTAAAGAGGTTTTGCAGGAAAACAACGATTGAAATGAAAGTTTATCTTGATAATGCTGCGACAACAGCCTTGGATGCAGAAGTGCTGAAGGAAATGTACCAAATGATGGAGAGCCAGTATGGCAATCCATCCTCCATTCATTCGCATGGACGGCAGTCGAGAGCGGCCATTGAAAAAGCGAGGAAGACAATTGCCACGCTGCTTCACGCGGCCCCGTCTGAAATATTCTTTACTTCGGGAGGAACTGAAGCGGATAACATGGCCATCCGTTCAGGTATTGCCGATTATCAGCTGAAGCATGCAATTACATCAAGAACCGAACATCATGCAGTGCTCCATACTCTTGAAGCACTGGAGAACAACGGGCTCATTAAGCTGAGCTTCGTCAGGACTGATGAAAAGGGGAATATCGATCTTCAGCACCTTGAAGAGCTACTGGCCGGCAACGAGCGAAGTTTTGTGTCGCTGATGCATGCTAATAATGAGCTGGGGACGTTGACGGATATTAAAGCGGTAGGAGAGATTTGCCAGCGTTTTGACGCTATTTTTCATTGTGATACCGTTCAAACGATGGGACATTATCCGCATGATCTTCAGGATATCCATGTTCATTTTATCACCTGCGCAGCCCACAAATTTCACGGCCCCAAGGGAGCCGGTTTTCTTTATATTAATCATGCTGTTAAGATCCGCCCGCTTATTTATGGCGGATCGCAGGAACGTAACATGCGGGGAGGAACGGAAAACCTCTACGGCATTGCCGGCCTTGCCAAAGCGCTGGAAATTGCGTACCGGGAGATGGACGAACATAAAACTTATATACAGGCACTGAAGAGTTATATGAAGGAACAGCTGGAGGCTGCCATCCCCGATATCAGGTTCAACGGCGAGACTGATCCTGACCGGAGTTTGTATACCGTTTTGAATGTGTCGTTCCCCGAGATGGAAATGGCGGATATGTTGCTCTTCAACCTGGATATCGCCGGCATCTCAGCTTCGGGAGGAAGTGCATGCAGTTCGGGCACTAATATCGGGTCTCATGTGCTGGAAGCTATAGGCGCAAATCCCAACAGGCCGGCTGTCCGCTTTTCATTTAGTAAATACAATACAAGAGAAGAGATTGATTACACGGTCGGCAAGTTAAAAGAGATCTGTAAAGTGCAGGTACTGTCCTAAGATTTATTTTTTATTGGTTCAAACAAAGAGGGTAAGGCTAAGTGTTTATTATACAAGTTGAAACATAAGCTTATAACCTATGATACTATTTGAAACCACTCCTGAACTTCAGGAAGATCTAAGAGTTGATTCTCTGAGAAATTTAAAGACAGGCCCTCCGGAAGAACCGAATGAGGATGATGATTTATCCTACGATGACGATGATCTGGGCGAAAATACAGAAGTCACTCCCTTAGGCGATGATATAGATGAGGATGACCTGAATGCCATGAGGACCAGTGGTCCCCTGGATGACGAGGAGGATGATCTTCTGACAGACGAGGATGAGCTCGACGTGGACACAGATCAGTATGCCGATGATGATGACGAGATTGTAGATATTACAACCAGTAGTCAGAACGATCCGGATGATGACGAGTTGTATGATGATGACGACGACGATGATGATCTGCTGATGGATGATGACGTTGGGGTAGCGGACGACGATGAAGAGGCTGCATGGGAGGATGATGACGATGAAGATCTGCTGAATGATGACGAGGATCTGGACACCTCGCGTGCAACTACAGCAACAGATGCTCCGCAAATGCTGGACACGGACGACTCAGGAGTGTCTTCGCGCCGCGAAGTTAGAAAGACCGGCCGGATGATCGGACATGAACCGGGAATACCTGGTGGCCCGGGAAGCGAAATATAGTGGTTATGTCAGACGAAAAAGCAAAACATAACCATACAGGCCAGCAGCCTACCGATATTCCATCGGAGAAGCTGATCCATCCTCCTCAAAAAAGAGGAAGCGGAAGATCGACCGGGCAAGTGGTGCTAATTCCACCGGGAAAGATCCTACGCTAGGTGGACAGCGAACTTAAATAACAAAAGGTTATAATCTGAAGGTGCCGTGCGGTGTGGAAGTGAGGCTTCTGCCCGATGTACACTTACCGGCCATCTTCAGGTTATAACCTTTTGTCTATTATTATATACCTCGGTACTAGGAATTCATGAGAGCCAGGAAAGTACCCAGCTTTTCCTTCATCTCACGCCTGTCGGTGATGAAGTCCAGAAACCCATGTTCAAGGACGAACTCCGATGTCTGGAATCCCTTGGGGAGATCTTTTTTTATCGTTTCCTTTATCACTCGCGGGCCGGCGAAGCCGATGAGGGCACCAGGTTCTGCGATATTAATATCACCAAGCATAGCGTAAGAGGCAGTGACGCCTCCCGTGGTGGGGTCTGTAAGAAGAGATATGTAGGGGATCTTCGCTTTACTCAGCAAGGCCAGCTTCGCTGAAGTTTTGGCCATCTGCATTAAGGAAAATGCAGCTTCCATCATTCTCGCTCCTCCTGACTTCGAAATAAGCAGGAAGGGGATCTTTTTCTCGATGCAATAGTCAATAGACCTTGCGATCTTTTCGCCAACAACCGAACCCATGGAGCCTCCGATGAAATTAAAATCCATACAGGCGACTACCAGATCGAGTCCGTTGAGCTTGCCATGAGCCGCACGGATGGCGTCTTTAAGACCTGTCTTGGCGTAGCTGTCTTCGAGACGTTCTTTATACGTCTTGGTGTCTTTGAAGTTCAGGGGGTCGCCTGAACGCAGGTTTTCGAAGAGCTCTGTAAACTCATTATTGTCGAAAAGAACGGAGAAGTATTCCTTCGATCCTATTCTCAAATGGTAGCTGCAATAATGGCAAACGTACTTGTTCTCCACCTGCTCGGCATAGTGTAAGGGCTTTTTGCACTGCGGACACTTGTTCCATATACCGTCAGGAGCTTCTTTTTTCTCTCTTGTAGAAGTAATAATTCCTTTTTTCTCTCTTTTAAACCAAGCCATATCAAGTGGAATAAGCTGTGCAAATAAACGAAAATTTTAAGAAATGCCCCGGCATAAAGAAGTCACATAAATTCTTTTGTCGGGCTTCGTGCGAAACAAAGTGCCTCTATAGCCGTTTTTGCTTCAGTTTGTCACTTTGCAACCGCAGTCGCTTTTGCGGCAGGGCTGTTTGAATTTTAAAAGTGCAGTAAAGAGCAGTGAATGGGGCGGGAGCTAGGTTTGGTGGACTGTGCCCGCGACTGTTCTTTATGCACGTAAATTGCTTTTAAAGGCGAGGGATACCTGAAACATAATCGTCTCGGTTGGTGAGTTTTGCTTAGGATTGAGTTGCTTATGAAGATAGAAAAGGAGCCTCGGATGAAATTAGTAGCATTAAATTTAATGATCTATATCACTTGAGATAAACTTAAAATCGTTATTTTCGGAATTTCTTAAAAGACGTTATAATATGAATCTGAAAAACTATAAGGGCGTTTTGTATGGAGATGCTGTTCAGGAATTATTTGAACAGGCTAAGAAGCATCAATTCGCTTTGCCAGCAGTAAACACCATCGGAACAAATTCTGTCAATGCCGTAATGGAAACAGCGAAAGCTGTCAATTCCCCGGTTATTATCCAGCTGTCTAACGGAGGTGCACAGTTCTACGCAGGGAAGTCTTTAGACAACTCAAATCTGCAAGCCTGTGTTCTGGGTGCTGTTTCGGCTGCAAGACACGTTCATTTACTAGCTGAGCACTATGGAGTTGCTGTTATTCTTCATACTGACCACGCTGCAAAGAAATTGCTTCCATGGATCGACGGAATGCTGTCTCATGGCGAGCGGTTCCACAAGCAATTTGGTAAACCCTTGTTTTCTTCTCATATGCTTGACCTTTCAGAAGAGCCTATTGAGGAAAACCTTGAAATTAGCAAGAGCTATCTTGAGCGTATGAAAGCGCTGGGAATGACGATTGAAATTGAACTTGGCGTAACTGGTGGAGAAGAGGATGGAGTAGATAACTCAGACGTTGACAGTTCAAGACTTTACACTCAGCCTGAGGAAGTAGCGTACGCATACAAGGAGTTAAACAGTGTAAGCCATCGCTTCACTATTGCGGCAGCGTTCGGTAATGTACACGGGGTTTACAAACCAGGTAACGTGAAGCTGCAGCCGGTGATCCTGAAGAACTCACAGGATTATCTGCGTAAGGAACTCGGTCTGGAGCAGGAAAAACCAATCAACTTCGTATTCCATGGCGGTTCTGGTTCTTCACAGGAAGAGATTCGTGAAGCGATCTCATATGGCGCTATCAAAATGAATATCGACACCGATATGCAGTGGGCCTTCTGGGAAGGTATAAAGGACTACTATCAGTCTAAAGAAGGTTATCTGCAGGCGCAGATCGGAAGTCCTGAAGGTCCTGATTCTCCTAACAAGAAGTACTACGATCCTCGTGTATGGTTAAGAAAGGGAGAAGAAACTTTTGTTAAGCGTCTTTCTCAGGCCTTTGAAGACCTGAACTGCGTTGACGTGAACAGCAAGTTGTAAAAAATTAAGTAGGTTATATGTAAAAGCCATCTCTCCGGAGGTGGCTTTTTGTATGTTGATATATTCATGTCAGAAGTAATAGAAGTAAGAAAGACAGCGGATGCTGCAGAACTTGAGACGGTATTTGCAATCAGGCGTAAAGTCTTCGTTGAAGAGCAGAATTGTCCTCCTGAGCTGGAGTGGGAGTTCGAAGATGAGTCCACTCACTTTTTAGCCAGGTATGAAGGTGAGCCTGCCGGAGCTGCCCGGTGGAGGCAAACGGATAAAGGGTATAAGCTCGAGCGGTTTGCCGTGTTAAAAGAGTATCGCGGAAAAGGGGTGGGGCCGGCTCTTGTGGAAGCAGTTCTGCAAGATCTGCCGAAGGAGGCTTCGTATATCTATCTCCATGCCCAGGTGCAGGCGATGAATCTTTACGCCAAAGCTGGCTTTAAAGCGCAGGGAGAGCTTTTCGAGGAAGCCGGTATTCAACATTACAAAATGGTATTCGGGCGGACCAGGTAGGCTGGGCAGACCTCTGTCCACCATTTAAGGCATAAGCTCAGCAACCTTCCTATTTGGTGCGGGTATCCTCTGTCATCGAGTGCCTGTTAAAGGGACGTATAATGAGCCGCGTTCCCCGGTCGTAACTAAAATAACTCCAGATCCAGTTGACCAATACAACAAGCTTGTTTCTGAATCCCACAAGGCTCATCAGGTGGACAAACATCCAGACGAACCACGCGAATATTCCCTGAAACCGGATCTTCCCTAAATCTACTACCGCACGGTTCCGGCCAACTGTTGCCATAGAACCTTGGTCTTTGTACTTAAAAGGAACAGGCGGCTGTTTGGTGATGATGCGGATGAGGTTTTCAGCAAGGTGGGCGCCTTGCTGCATGGCGGCAGGGGCTACTCCGGGATGCCCGTTCGGGTAGCCTTCTGTTGACATTGCAGCCACGTCTCCTATCGCAAAGACTCTTTCATAGCCTATCACCTGATTGTACTCGTCTACGCGTATCCTGCCACCCCTGACAATCTTGTCTGCCGATATACCGTCGGGAACTTCCCCTTTGACGCCTGCTGACCATAAGACGTTTTTGGTGACGATCTCGTTCCCGTCTGACAGGACGATTTTGTTACCGTCGTAGGAAGATACACGCATGCTGGTCATCACTTTTACACCCATTTCTTCAAGAAACTCCCTTGAGCTTCTTTGCGCCTGAACAGACATGGGCCCAAGCACGCTGGGGGAGCCCTCGATCAGGAAAATGTGCATATCATTCATGTTGAGCTCGGGATAGTCTTTGGGCAACACATGCCGCTTTAATTCTGCAAGAGCTCCCGCCAGTTCAACTCCAGTAGGCCCGCCCCCCGTAACTACAAAGTTGAGGAGTGCTTCCCTTCTAAGCGGATCTGTTTCTATAAGTGCTTCCTCCAGGTTCTGCAAGATCATACTCCGGAGGTTAAGGGCCTCAGGGATGGTCTTCATGGGCATGGTATAGTGTTCGAGTTCTCTTGAACCAAAGAAGTTTGAGTCAGATCCGGTAGCTATTACGAGATAGTCGTAATAAAACTCGCCTATGTTCGTCACCACAGCTTTCCGTTCCGGTATGATCGTCTCTACTGTTGCGTTCCTGAACTTAAAGTTCTGCTGACCTTTAAAAATCTTACGGAGTGGAAATGCAATTGAATCTGCTTCCAGCCCGCCGGTTGCAACCTGATAGAGGAGGGGTTGAAAAGTATGGTAGTTATGACGGTCAAGCATGAGCACCTGCACCTCCTTATCCTTCAGGTTTTTGGATAACTCGATGCCACCGAAGCCGCCGCCTATGATGATAACCCGGGGAAAATTAACAGAATGTGTTATTGCTGCCATATGCAAAAGATGTAATAGCTTTCTCTTATAACTGCATTTATGACAAAAAGGTTGAATTGGATAGATAATAAAAGCGCTTTGCATATGCACAAAAAAGCCCGGAGACACAAGGTGTACCGGGCCTTTTTTATATACTGCTATTCGCTTAGGCTTTGCGGGACGGCTCTAAATCGTCCTCTTTACTCTTTCCAAATTCCACGACAACGGGAGTTGCCACACAGATGGATGAGTAAGTACCAAATATCACACCGATAAGAAGTGCAAATGAGAAGCCTCTGATCACTTCACCTCCGAAGATAAACAGGACAGCGAGTACGAACACTACGGTGAGCGCGGTAATGACTGTTCGGCTTAACGTACTGTTGATGGCATCGTTGATCACTGTCTTCATGTCATCCTGCTTAGAGTGATGGAGGCCGAGGTATTCACGAATACGGTCGAACACCACCACTGTATCGTTAATTGAGTAGCCAATTACCGTTAATATGGCGGCAATGAATGCCTGGTCAATATCGAGGGAAAATGGAAGAACTCCGTTGAACAGGGAGAAGAACGACAATACCAGTAAAACGTCGTGAGTAAGCGCAACGAGCGCTCCAACACTAAATGCCCATTTTCTGAAGCGCACCAAGATGTAGAGTGCAATTACTATGATGGACGCAATTACTGAATAGATAGCTGCAAACTTAATGTCATTTGCTACCGTGGGACCTACTCGTTGTGAACTTAAGATCTCACTTTTGTTATTCACCTTAGCCAACCCCTCTTTAAGCTTGCTCGTCACCTTTGCTTCTGCACCATCAGAGTTGTCGTCAATCAGGTAGGAAGTTGTGAGTCTGGCCTGGTTATTTGCGCCAAAAGTCTTCACCTCCGTGGTAGCCTTGAATGTTTCGTTCAAAACATCCCGGACATTTTCAATGTCAATCGGCTGTTCGAAACGTACTACGTATGTACGCCCGCCTTTGAAATCTACACCGAGACTAAAGCCGCGGGTGAACATGGATATCAAACCGAGTGTGATGAAAGTACCTGATATGATATAGAATATTCTGCGTTTTTTGACGAATGCAAAATTCGCATTCTTAAACGTGTGAGCGCTCCAGGGGTGCGAGAATTTGATTGGCATCTCCTTCTTCAGCATCCACTCGAAAACGAGACGTGAAATAAAGATCGCGGTAAAGAGGGATGTGATGATACCAATCATCAAAGTTGTGGCAAATCCGAGGATTGGACCTGTACCAAAAATGTAAAGGATAATACCAGTGAGGAACGTCGTGATCTGTGAGTCGAGGATAGAAGGCATTGCATGTTTAAAACCGTCGGCAATAGCCAGGCGGATCGACTTGCCATGTTCCAGCTCTTCTCTTATTCGCTCATAAATCAGCACGTTAGCATCTACCGCCATTCCAAGCGTTAAAACGATACCGGCGATACCTGGCAGGGTAAGCACAGCGTTGATAGAGGCCAGAACTCCCATCAGGAAGAATACGTTCACAAACACCGCAACGTTTGCTACAGTACCTGCCCGATTGTAATAGATCATCATAAAGATCAATACGACGATCAGACCCACTACTGAAGAGGTTAGGCCTGCATTGATGGCAGCCTGTCCAAGTGACGGACCAACAACTGCTTCCTCAACAATTCTTGCTGGCGCAGGAAGACGACCCGCCTTTAAAACGTTTGCTAAGTCTTTTGTATCATTTTGGGTGAACTTTCCAGTGATTGAGGAGATTCCGTTCGGAATTTCATTCTGGACAGTTGGGGCGGAATATACGTTGTTATCAAGAACGATCGCAATACTTTTCTTGTTGTTCTGATCTGCTGAAGCAGCAGCGGTTATTTGTCTCCACTGGCGGGCACCTTCTGAGTTCATCACCATTACTACCTCAGGGTTTCCCCGCTGGTCTACGTCTGAACGAGCGTCTGTGATCACATCACCGCCCATAGCAGCCTTTCCTTCAAATCCCGTGGTCTTAAGAGCATATAGCTCAAAAACACGGCTCTCCGGCGTTACTGGTTTCACACCCCAGGCGAGCCTGACGTTCGCTGGAATGATTGCTTTTACCTCTGCTGAATTAAGCAGGGCGTTCACCTTAGCTGTGTCTTTTTGTGCTGCATATCCAATTACCGGACCACGACCCAGGCTGGCCTGACCGTTTTCACCCTGTCCAACATTAGGATTCAGTAAAGCAAAGAGAGGATTTTGTTTGGCCTGTGATTGTGCAAGGGCTGATGTATCCTTTCCTGCTGAGTCTTTACGTGCGCCCAGCTGTGCAAGTTTTCCTGATCCGGTCGCCGGTTTTCCAGAGGAAGGAGCCGTTTTGGCTGTATCTTTTGTACTAGCCTGCGTGGAGGCAAGAGTCTTATTAATATTTTCAAGGAGAGAGAAGATCTCGGTATTGTCGTAGGTTTCCCAGAATTCCAGCTGCGCTGAACCCTGAAGAAGCTTGCGAACCCGCTCCTGGTCGGATACTCCTGGCAATTCAATCAGGATACGGTTAGTCCCTGCCTGTAACTGAATGTTAGGAGATGTTACGCCAAACTTATCAATACGTGTACGCAGAATGTTAAAAGACCTCTCAACCGCACTGTTTGCCTGGGTCTGCAGGAATTTAATTACGTCCTCGTTGCTGGCATCCGGCTTTACAAGAGAAGCATTCTCCCGTGTTGCAAAGATAGGTGCCAAACGCCCGTTAGCGCTCGCCTTTTCATACTCCTCTGCAAACAGGGAAATAAAGTCCTTTTGGCTTGATTTTAATCTTGCTTCGGCATTTGTCAATGCTTTGTTGAATGCAGGATCATTATTGTGGTTGGCCAGATTCCTTACAAGCTCTGTAAGCGAAATCTCCATCGTTACGTTCATACCTCCCGCCAGGTCAAGTCCCAGAGGAATTTCGCGCTCTTTTACATACTGGTATGTAAACTTCGTAAACCCGAGGTTGTACACCGGCTGTGTTGCCATAGAATCGAGATAGGCCCGTTCTTTAGCAGGATCGCCCTTGGCGTATTCACGTGCGTCTTTTTCAATTTTCTTTGCCACGAACGTAAACGAAAGTGAATATAAACATCCGATCGTTAACGCAATGGCGACGAATTTAATCAAACCTTTACCTTGCATTTCTGTTTGTTGTGTATTGTATTTCTATAATTAGCCTTTTACGGATAAGAGGGCAAATCTAAGTAATTTTTTAATTTATAAAATTCTTTAATTCAGAAATATCAGTCTATTGATTTCCCAGTTTTTTGTAGATAAGGAATGAGTATGGAACCCGATTTTTCTCGTCCGCTCCGTGGTCTTCTCTTTTTACCTCCTGCCACTCATTTTCGTTGATCTGGGGAAGATAGGTGTCAGCCTCGAAAGCAGCATGGATTCTGGTTAGATAAATGGTATCTGCAATCGGCAAGGCCTGCCTGAAAATGTCGGCGCCGCCGATAATAAAGACCTTGTCATTTCCTTCGCTGGCGAGAGCAATAGCAGCATTTAGTGTGTTCGACACTTCTGCGTCTGAATACCTGAGGTCTCCTTGTCTTGACACTACAATGTTCCGCCGGTTTGGAAGAGCTTTCCCTATACTCTCGTAAGTCTTGCGACCCATGATAACAGGATGCCCCGTTGTTACTGACTTAAAGTATTTTAAATCGGCGGGTAAATGCCATGGCAGGCGGTTGTCTTTTCCTATTCCTCTTTCGCTGTCTATGGCAACGATGATACAGATTTCAGCCATCTTTAAACTGCTACCGGTGCTTTGATATGTGGATGCGGGTCATAGTTTTCAAGCTCAAAGTCTTCGTACTTAAACTCGAAAAGATCCTTCACATCCGGGTTTAAGTTCATAACCGGCAAAGAACGAGGTTCCCTGCTCAGCTGTAGTTTGGTCTGCTCCAGGTGATTATTGTAAAGATGTGCGTCTCCGAGCGTGTGGATAAAGTCTCCTGCCTGTAGCCCGCAGACCTGGGCGATCATCATCGTGAGTAGTGCATACGAGGCAATGTTAAAGGGAACGCCTAAAAAGATGTCCGCGCTCCGCTGATAAAGCTGGCAGCTGAGCTTCCCTTCTGCAACATAAAACTGGAACAGGCAATGACAGGGAGGCAGCGCCATCGTCTCAATTTCAGCCACATTCCAGGCGGAAACAATAAGTCGCCGGGAGTCGGGATTCTTTTTAATCTGCTCTACAAGTTGAGTTATCTGATCAATGTGACCTCCGTCAGGGGTGGGCCACGATCGCCATTGATGCCCGTAGACAGGGCCTAGTTCGCCATCCTTATCTGCCCACTCGTCCCAGATGCTTACCCCGTTAGCTTTGAGATAAGCAATATTTGTGTCTCCCCTGAGAAACCAGATGAGTTCATGGATAATTGAGCGGAGGTGTAACTTCTTTGTTGTTACCAGTGGAAAGCCGTCCTGCAAATTGAATCTCATCTGATAGCCAAAGACGCTTATCGTGCCGGTTCCCGTGCGGTCGTGTTTTTGTGTGCCATTATCCAGCACATGTTTCATCAGATCGAGATACTGTTTCATTCCTTTTCTTTATGCTTTCCCTTATCTCTGCAAAGAAAAAATAAATAAATGTATTTTTACCATCCCGCTGCTGTGAAAAAGCGATAATATTGAAAAAGATGGTGACGTACCCCAACGCAAAAATAAATATCGGACTTAATATCGTAGGCAGAAGGGCCGATGGCTATCATAACCTTGAAACGGTTTTCTATCCGGTTAAAGTGAAGGATGCACTTGAGGTGATAGAAAGTAGCGCTCTCGATTTTTCATTTAGCGGGATTCCCATTCCCGGCCATGCCAACGAGAATCTGTGCCTGAGAGCTTACGGCAGATTGAAAGCGGACTTTGGTCTTCCTCCCCTGAAGATCCACCTTCATAAAGGTATTCCAATTGGAGCAGGAATGGGCGGGGGCTCATCTGATGCTGCTTTTTTTATTAAACTTCTGAACGAGAAGTTTCAGCTCTCTCTGGCCAATGAGCAGATGGAGGACTATGCGCGCGAGCTTGGGGCCGACTGTGCTTTCTTCATCAGGAATGAGCCTGTACTTGCTTTTGAAAAAGGCGACCGGTTTGAGCCAGTGTCGCTGGATCTAAGCCATTACTTTATTGTGCTGGTCATGCCTCCCGTGCACGTCTCCACTGGGGAAGCGTACCGCGGAGTACGCCCTGCAACGCCCCCGGCCCCATTGAGGGAGTTGATTAAGCAGCCCATTGAAACCTGGAAGTATCACATGAAAAATGATTTTGAAGAATCGGTCTTTAAAAATCATTCCTCAATACGTGGCGTTAAAGCTGCTTTATACGAGGCTGGTGCTCTCTACAGTTCAATGAGTGGAAGCGGGGCGTCTGTTTACGCGATATTTAAAGAGGAAGTGCGGTTGCCAGAGCTGGAGAACGGGAACCAGGTGTTCTATGGCGTTTAAGGCACCATCGTATTCTGCTTCCAAATTCACGGATTATCCGTAATATTATGCTCAATCACATATTTAGTAATAAAAGCAGATTTAAATTTTAATTAATTATGGCAAAAGTTACAGAACAGGACGTCATTGTCTTTCTAAAGGAGCGAGTTGTAAAACTGCAGGCTGAATTGCAGAAAACCCAGGCCGCTCTGGATGCGTTCAGCGGAACTGAGCAGCCGGCAGCACCGTCACCTGTCGCTGAAGAAGAAGTGGTTATGCCAAAGGCTGCCCGAAGAGGTCGTCGCCCGGCTTCCCGCAAGGAGGTGCAAAAATCGCTGGAAGCACCGGCAGAGTTTCTGGCGAGCGACAAGCTCGAGAATAAAATCGCCTATGTATTATCCGATCGAGGTCCTTCCTTTAATTCTGACATTATTGATCGGCTGAAAGAACTGGAACCTGAAAAGGACGCGGAGAAACTCGGAAGATCCATCATGGCTAAGCTGGGTGCTCTTCAAAGGGCCGGAAGGATAAAGGGAAACAGAGAAGGAAGAAGGGTGAGATACGCGCTGTAAAAAAGCGTGCTTCTTTCCGCAGAAGGGATGTAATGCAACGCGGTTGCTTAGCAATTTTAGGGTTTCCTCCCGCTATTCTGCTTTGAATTTTTGATAGCTTCTTCTTTGTTTTTAATAGATAAGAAACATTGAAATCGTCTTTCATTACTGCCTTTCCGGCTTGCTTCATCGGTTGTTTTCCATCGTGCGATAAACTTTTCGTCCCCAGGTTAGTCATAGGAGTATAAATCTGGTAAAGAAATGAAAAGAATATTAACACACACTCTTTTAGTTCTTTTCCTGCTGGCTTTCAGTATGAACAACGGCGGTTCTGCAAGCGCTCAAGGACCAGTCAGGGGTACGCGTGGTTTGTCGTCAGGACCGGGGATCCGTCCCTACCGTGGTGTGCCAGTGTACTATCGCCCGCCTGTTTACAGGTTTAGGTCGTTCGCATCCGTATACCGGCCTTTTTACCACTACGCTCCGTGGCTTGGCTTTCGGTTCCGCGCGTTGCCCTGGGGCTACGTGACTGTCCATTATGGCCCTAATATCTTTTATTACTATGACGGGCTCTTTTACAGGAACTTCCGAGATTACTATGAAGTGGTTCCTCCTCCTGTAGGGGCAGAAGTCCCTGCGCTGCCCGCAGGAGCAAAAGAAGTTCATATTAACGGGCAGGTGTACTATGAGAAGAATGGCGTCTATTATCGCCGCGTGGGAAGTGAAGATGATAAGGAAAGCTATGTTGTCGCCGGAAAAGATGGAGATTTCAGCACTGACACAACGGATGTGAAGGAAGGAGATATTATCGAAAGACTCCCGGAGGATAGCAGAAAAGTGGTCATTAACGGTCTGGATTACTACCTCGCTCCTAACGGCTTCTATTACCAGGAAACGGTGGACGGAGATAAGAAAACGTATCGGGTAGTTGGATCAACCGGCAAAAAATAAAAGATGCGATCATTACTGGGAAGGGGCCGTGGCCCCTTTTTTTGTAAAAGTGTATTTGTTTCCTAAAGGCCACAAGAATATTCAAACAAATTTATCCCGCTTGAGAGCCGAGCTCATGAATGTTCTACTTCTTTTTTTGTCACGAAGCACATTTAAGCAACTTTTACCCCTTTTGTGCATCTGATGAGTGTTTTTCTTTTCATAATTCATTTTAGTTCCCGCCTGTAAGCACTGCTCCTGCGCCTTTTTCTTTCTTCTTCTGCCTTGAAAGACGGGAGGAACCTTTAATCCGCATTTATTCGCTTCACCGTTTATGCAAGTTTTATTTTTGCATAGGGGGACCGCAGTGCTCAGTTGTATTCATAGTAAAGAGCACATTGGCAAAGCATATATTTACAGCAGAACTTCAATCCTTCAGAGTGGAAATAAGCAGTAATACCATTATCGAATTACTAAAGGAAGGGAACGAAAGCGCCTTTGAACAGGTCTTTAAGGAGTACTTTAAAAGGCTTCACGCTTATGCCTACACCTTTTTGAAAGATGAGGAACAGGCAGAGGAGATCGTGCAGAACGTATTTTGCAGGATATGGGAAAAGAAAGACCTGTTAAATACCGACGGCTCTCTCAAGTCTTACCTGTACAGGGCGGTGCACAACGAAAGTCTGAACTATCTTAAACACCACAAAGTGAGAGCTGAGTATGAGCAGTATTATACAAATAGAATGGCCATGGAGTACGAACATCCCTCAAAGCACGCAGAGGTTAGCGAGTTAGAGAAGCAGATTGAAAAAGCCCTCACTGAACTGCCCCCTCAATGTCGCCTGGTTTTTCAGCTGAGCAGGTTCGAGCACCTGAAGTATCAGGAGATAGCCGATCAGCTGAACATTTCAATTAAAACTGTGGAGAACCAGATGGGGAAAGCATTACGGCTGATGCGGGTGAAGCTGGTAGACTTTCTGCCTCTTCTATTACTTTTATTTCTATACAATTAATGACGTTGACAGGTGAAAGATAAAGGATTTGATATGATTGACGATTTACTGGTAAAGTACCTTGCCGGGGAGACAAATTCTTCGGAGGATCGGTCGATTGCGGAGTGGAGAAAAAAGTCGGAGGGTAATGAACAATACTTTCAGCAGTTTAAAAAAATATGGGAGGACTCAGAAACGGCTGCTCTTCATACAAGCAGGGACGAGAACGCGGCCTGGGAAAGGTTTAAGGAAAACGTGATCAACAGAACTGAGGATAAACAGACGGTAAAGCTGAGACGACTCCCCTTATGGTTCCGTGCCGCGGCCATCATTACCGTTCTGGCTGCTGGCGGTATCATAGCAGCTTATATTTACCGGAATGTAGTGGAAGTGACAATGACCAACGTTCAGGCTGGAGTAAAGCCGCTCAGTGATACGCTGCCTGACGGCTCAATTGTCACCCTGAACCGTAATAGCAAACTGATCTATCCTTCAAGATTTACAGGAGGCAGCAGAATCGTCAGGATGGAGGGTGAGGGGTTCTTTGAGGTCACGCCCGACAAAAGCAAACCGTTTAAAATTAATGTCAATAATGTAACAGTTACAGTGGTCGGAACGTCTTTTAATATCAGAAGCAGGCAGGGAAAGACAGAGGTCATCGTTAAAACGGGCATCGTGCGGGTAGCCAAGAACAACGATCTGGTGGAGCTAAAGGCCGGAGAGAAGGTGACGGCCGAAAGTGAGGGCAGACTTGTCAAGGAACAGAATAAGAGTACGCTCTATAATGCTTACCAGACCAATACGTTCGTTTGTCGCAACACCGCGCTGCTCGAATTGATCGGCGCACTGAACAATACTTATGGAGCGGATATAAGGATAGCAGACAAAAGCCTGGAAAATTTGAAGATTAATAACACATTTAGTAACGATTCATTGGAGAGTATACTGACCGTGATAAGTGAGACATTCTCGATCAACGTGGAGAGGAGCGGACAAAAGATCATCCTTAGTAAATAACAATGTTAGTCAACAGCTCTACGGCGCATTTTAAGATACTTCTTCTCTGGATTTTATCTCTGTTCTTTTGTCTGCCTGCTTTTTCGCAGACGCTTTTAAATAAAAGGGTTTCTGTACAGGTACACGACATGCGTCTGGAATCGGTACTTGAAAAAATTGGACAGAAGCTCAACTTCAGTTTTTCATACAACAGTAACATTGTTCCACGCGATAGTCTGGTCACAGCCGCTTTTTCCAATCAGCCCATCCGCGACATTCTCGATCAGCTCCTTGGAAACCGATATGAATACAAGGAAATTCCCGGCTATATTGTTCTTCGCTACGCTCCGCACAGACTTAGCCTTGTGACTGATAAAGTGCAAAATAATGGTCGTGTGTATCATGTGAGTGGCTACGTGACGGATGAGCACTCGGGTGAGCGCGTTCCTCTTGCGAGCGTATACGAAAGAAAGTTACTCCGTTCTGCTCTTACCTCCCGGGATGGCTCCTTCGACCTGAAGATCAAGACGAGATCGCCGACCATCGTCCTCACCGCCAGCAAGGATTTGTACCGTGATACCACCATCATTGTCTTGTCTTCCGTAAAAGTCAACCCTGATAACCTGGTCGATGAATACTATTATTCCTCGGATAGCGGAGAGTCGGTTGCACAGAGGACCGTCCTCGGGAGACTTTTCGTTTCGTATAAGCAGAAAATTCAGGAGTTGAATGTGCCGGGCTTTATCGCGCAAAGTCCGGTTCAAGTCTCCATTACGCCTGGCCTAAGCTCGCATGGTTTGCTGAGCGGACAGGTAATGAATAAGGTGTCTCTTAATGTCTTTGGTGGTTATACAGCCGGGGTTGAAGGTGTGGAAGCGGGAGGATTCTTTAATATCAATAAGAAGTCAGTCAAGGCGGCACAGGCGGCAGGTTTTTTTAATTTAGTAGGACAATCTGTCTCGGGGGTACAGGCGGCGGGACTCTTCAACGGGGTACTTGGTCGGGTCGATGGCGTACAGGCAAGCGGCCTTGCCAATATTGTGGGATCTGACGTGGTTGGAGTACAGGCCGCAGGACTGGCCAATATGGTGAAGGGGGCTGTGATAGGCGTGCAGGCAGGGGGACTCTTTAATGCAGTGAAGAGCGACGTTAGCGGAATCCAGGCGGCAGGATTGATTAACGTGTCAAACGGGGATACCAGGGGAGTGCAGGTGGCTGGCCTCTTTAATACTTCAACCCGCGCAATGGAGGGTGCACAGATTGCCGGCCTCCTAAATATAGCAGTCAAAAAGATGCAGGGGGCTCAGGTTGGCCTCCTGAATGTTGCCAGGGAAAGCCATGGCTTTCAGCTCGGACTTGTCAATCTGGCCGATACCGCTTCCGGCGTCATGCTCGGTTTGCTCAATTTTGCCAGGAAGAACGGCGTTCACTCCGTTGGACTCGTCATGAATGAGGTCACTGCCCGCAGCGTGATCATTCGAACGGGAACTCCCGCACTTTACTCTATTCTGCAGGGAGGCCCTGACCATTTTGGCTTTGGTCTGGGAAAACGCTGGCGCCTCTCCAATAGTCTTTACCTCGATCCTGAGCTCGCCAGCCTTTACTTTTACCGCGGCAGCTGGGACTATAACAATACTATGTTGCGTTTTAACCTCAATCTTTCGGTCAAGCTCAATCGCGTCCTGACCGTTTTTGCAGGACCAGCATTCAACGTCCTTTATTCTAACCAGACGGAGAAGATTGACCACTACGAACTGCTAACGGATAAAGTCAGGCACTTCTCCATTGGAAAGAGCAGAAAAGTATTTGGCTGGGCCGGATACAGTGCCGGGATTACTATTTTTTAATATATCTTTAGGGCGGTTTTTTTAAAAAAATTGTAACGCTTCTCGGGTAATGAAATCGAAATAGCAATTTTCGTGTAGGGGAGATAGGGGTGGGACCTGATTCTATTGTAATAGATCAAAACAATTCCAACAAATTATGAAATTTTTCCATCTGTTCTATTTAACGCTGCTGTTATGCGCGGTTCAGACGACCGTGTACTCACAAAGAAAAGTAACAGTCAGCGGGTATTTAAAGGATGCGGTGAGCGGTGAAAGCCTTGCAGGTGCCCTTGTCTCATCCGAAGGGACCAGTATTAAAGCGTCAGGTAATAGTTATGGATTTTATTCGCTGTCACTCCAGCCGGGGAAACATACCGTTGCTTATTCATACATCGGGTATCAGCGGCAGCAGATATCATTCACACTCAGTAGGGACACCACCATTAATATCAATCTTGTTCCGGCTTCAAACGTCATGAACGAGGTGGTTGTAAGCGCATCTACGAGAAAAGATAACGTAACCAGGCCGATCAACGTCACCCCCTTAGTATGGTTGCAGTAAAGCAGCTTCCTCCCTTCCTTGGAGAGGCCGATCTGATCCGTTCTTTCCAGCTGTTGCCTGGAGTGAACACGGTAGGAGACGGTGCCTCCGGTTTTAACGTTCGGGGAGGAGGGGTAGATCAGAACCTGGTCTTGCTTGACGAGGCTCCGTTGTATTTTACTTCCCACCTGTTTAATCTGTTCTCCGTTGCGAACCCGGACGCGGTGAAAGACGCTGCGCTATATAAGACCGAGATGCCTGCCAGGTTCGGAGGGCGTCTGTCAGCGGTTCTTGATACACGCATGAAAGACGGCAACAATAAGGAGTGGAACTTTGCGGGCGGCCTAGGCCTCATTGCCAGTCGCTTTACAGCAGAGGGGCCTATAAAAAAGGATAAGAGCTCAATGATTATCAGCGGTCGCAGGTCTTACACGGATATCCTTACCAAGCAATCGTCTGATCCTGACATCAAAGACAACTCCATCTATTTTTATGATCTGAGTGCCAAGTTCAACTTCTACCTTTCGGAGAAGGACAGGCTCTTCGTATCCGGATACTTCGGGAAAGACAAAATAGAGGCAGCTAAGCGCTTTTTGCTGCAGTGGGGGAACGGTACGGGCACTGTTCGCTGGAATCACGTGTTCAATCCGCGCTTGTTTTCCAATACCAGCGTGCTGTATTCTGATTACAGGTACCGTTTGGCTAATACCCAGGAAGGCGCCACTAGCTTCCGCTGGGATGCTTCTATTCGCGATTACAGCTTTAAGAACGTTTATACCTGGTATCCTAACTCGAGAAACACGGTCTACTTTGGAGTGGAGGCGGGCCTTCATGATTTTAGTCCTGGCAAGGCCATTCCTACTGGCGAAGGGTCTATCTTCAACACGGTGACCATGCCCGGACAGCGTGCTGCCGAATACAATGCCTACTGGGACCACGAAATTACTGCCTCTGACGTACTGTCTGTCGAGTATGGCCTCCGGTACAGCGCCTTTCAGAGTTTAGCAAAGGGCGGGACGGTAGTCAATGACTATGTAGGCGTTACAGGCTTGCGGAAAGAGCCGGTCAATCCACGTATATACAAAGACTGGTCAACCATCAAATGGTATCACAATCTGCAGCCCCGACTGGCATTAAAGATCCAGACAGGTGAAGACGCATCCATTAAAGCTTCCTATAGCCGTACCGTTCAGAATCTTCACCTCGTCTCTAATACCCTGTCTTCAAGTCCGCTCGATCTCTGGACACCCAGCTCATATAACGTGAAGCCGGAAAAGGCCGATCAGGTATCGTTAGGATACTTCAGAAATTTTTCTGAGAACAAGTTCGAGGCGTCGACTGAAGTCTACTACCGGAAACTGTATGATCAGGTCGACTTTATTGACGGAGCAGAAACGCTCCTGAATGAGGATCTGCCGGGAGATATGCTTTTTGGTCAGGGAAGAGCGTATGGGGCCGAGTTTTATGTCAAAAAGAACACGGGGCGACTGAACGGATGGGTTAGTTATACACTTGCAAAAACCGAAAGAAAAATTGAAGGGATCAATAACAATGAGTTTTATCCGGCTAAGTATGATAAGACGCATACCCTTGCAGTGGTCGGAGTCTACCAGTTAAAGCCGAGGATACTGCTGTCTGCTACCTTCAATTATGCGTCTGGTATTCCTACGACACTTCCTGACAGCCGGTACAGTTATGATGGAATTCCGGTTCAGTATAACTCAGGTAATTACAGGAATAGTTACCGTATTCCCTCCTATCAAAGACTGGATGTTTCCGCTACTTTCAGGAAGAAGCAGGAACCTGGCAGAAAGTACACCAGTGAGTGGGTGGTATCGTTGTTTAACGCACTCAACAGAAGGAACGCTTTTTCCGTCTACCTTCGCCAGAATGAAGACCGGCCCGCAGAACTGGAGTCGGTCCGGTTCTCCATGTTTGGTTCAATTATCCCATCTGTAACCTGGAACTTTAAATTTTAACACCATGAAATCTTTTAAAATCTTATATATATTCCTTTTTCTCGGAATCCTTCTGTCTGCTTGCGAGGACCCTATTGAGATGGATGTGAACGGTGGTAAACCTGCGCTTGTAGTAGAGGGCTGGCTGACCAACGTAAAGCACAAGCACTATGTGAACCTTTCAACAACTAAACCTCTGAAGTCGACGGGTAGTTTCGATCCGGTAACTGGCGCCATTATTACCCTGAGTGACGGTACCGGAAAAACGGAAGTCTTGAAGGAAGTGTCGCCCGGAAAATATGAGATAGCAACAACGGTGGGTAAGGAGGGTAAAACCTATACCCTCAAGATCCAAAGTTCGGTCGGAAACTACGAGGCGGTCGCACCGATGCCGCGATTGTCCATGCCGATCGACTCTATCGCGTTTCGTTATCAGGAAAAATCGCTCGTTTATGAAGATCCTGGCTATTACCCTCATTTCTGGGGTAAAGAAACGCCCGGAGAAGGTGACTATATGCAGATCAAGCTTTACAAGAACGGGAAGTACCTGAATCGCGCCCAGGATATCAACCTGTTTTCCGATGAGTTCGTGGACGGCAACAAAATAACAGATGCGGAATTGACGGTTGATTCGCCCTTTGTAAAAGGCGATAAGGCGAGGGCTGAAGTTTGGTCACTTACGGAGGGCTCGTACAACTTCTGGACAGACATACTTACACAGCTACTAAACGGAAGTGTTTTTGCTTCTCCTCTGACAAACGTCAGAACGAACGTGAAGAAGACGACCACAAACTCGATGGACGTCACCGGATACTTTGGGGCTTCCATGATCAGCGACGTTGAAAGAAAAGTTGAATAATTCTTTATTCTCAAATAGGGGGAGGGATCGCCCGGTTGTAATAATTACAAAACAAGGATTACAACTATGGCATCGATGAACAAGACAATTAAAAAGGCAGCGTCTCACTTGAAGACGATCTGCCTTTTATTTTTAGTAATGGGCAGTAAAGCTGTCGCGCAGGAACAGCAGTCTAATCTTCATGTTGGCTTTTGTTACCCGCTAAGTACAAATGGGAGCAGGGCAGGCGAATATGTGAACCAGGTTTCATTTCACGTTCTCGCGGGTGTTTCCAGGGCAGAGAAGGCTTTTGGCTTTGCAGGCATCTCGAATGTCGTAAGAGATCGGGCGTCTGGGTTTCAGTTTGCAGGTATTTCAAATACAGTAAAGAATCAGATGGACGGATTTCAGTTTGCTGGTATCGTGAACCGGGTGGCGCAGGCAAAGGGTTTCCAGTTTGCTGGTATTCACAATGACGTGGACAGCTTTCAAGGCTTTCAGTTTGCAGGATTCAGCAATGTAGTGACGGAGAGCATGAGCAATTTTCAGTTCGCCGGTTTTGGCAACTACGTAGGAAGCCGGATGGATGGAGCGCAGATCTCAGGATTCATTAACAAGGCAAAAGATGTAGACGGCTTTCAGTTTGCGGGGTTTATTAACATCGCAAAAAAGGTAAGGGGCTTGCAGTTTGCCGGATTTATTAACATAGCCGACAGCAGTGACCATTCGCTCGCCATCATTAACATTGTGAAAAAGGGGGAGATGGGAGTGTCCGCTTCCATAGATGAAGCGCAAACGTCTTTGCTTACCTTTCGCTCAGGAGGGCGAGTATTGTACGGGCTTATTGGGGCAGGCTATAACTGGAAGCTGAAGGATAATTACCTTGCGTTTGAGGCCGGCTTTGGTGCTCATATACCGTTCTCCAATTCCTTTCGCATTAATGCCGAACTAGCCCAGCAGTATATTGAGGACTGGAAAGATGGCGAATACTTCAAAAGTACGTTCCGTTTGCTGCCGGCTGTGCGGCTTGGCAGAAGTGTAGAGCTGTTCGGAGGCCCGTCTATGAACTTTTCGCAGACTGACATGCCTGAGGCCATGGGGCTGGTAAAGAATGATCTCTGGCACGAAGACACCCGGAAGGGACGGCGAAATCAGCTTTTTCTGGGGTATCAGGCGGGAATTCAGCTAAAAATAAAATAACTCACGCGCTTGTAACAACTGTTGCATCTCTACAGTCTTTTAAGGCATGAAAAAGATTTACTTGTTACTTAGCCTTTCACTCCTCAGCCTTGACGGTTTTTCGCAGGAGGTACAATACAAAGTGGTTACAATTATTGAGTCAATTGTGCCGGGAGGTCTTGGGCGCTCAAGAATCGTCGAAACAAAAACTGACGTAAATGCTGCTGAGTTTACAACCGAGCGGGTAGATGGTAAAGATAGCAAGCAGAGCGACGTAAAAAGAGGAGATGTAAAAGTGGACTCATTTGCGGAAACAAAGATCCTCAACTTTTTCAGCATCGCCGGGATCAACTTTCAGAACATTGCCTCCAACGATGCAGTCATCACCTCCAAAATGAATGAGCTTGCAAAGCAGGGCTGGAAACTCGCTTTTGTGACCAGCGGTGTGGAGAGTGATGGCGGAAAAGACGACGGCAACGGCATCTTTATTACCCGGCTGATCTTTTCAAAATAGGCAAGTGCGCATTCATACAGGCTGGAAGCTCGTTTCACTCTTCCGGCCTGTATTTTATTCCATCTGATGTTTATGGACTGCGGAGTCTGCCTTGTTCGAGATCGTAAACTGTCTGACCTCTCCTCTCTCCCAGGCGTTGGCTCCGCTAATGATCGGTCTGGTGGGAATATCGGCACGGTTCTTCCGTTTTTCCACCGTCGAGATCTTAAACCTCTTATCCCTCTCGTCCTGAAGGTGCTGGTGAAGCTGCCCGTCTTTTGTAAAGCCCATCATAATCATGGGGGAGCCTATCGGCAGCGTTCTTTCCTGGTCGGTATGCCAGGTGTGGATGGTCTTTCCATAGGTCGACGCAATCTTTTCCATTAACTCATGTTCTGCTTTTTCCGGAATGCCAGGCGCAATTAATGTTCCTGATTTAACCTCATACACGTGACTGTGCCAAAGCTTTTTTCTGCCTCAGGTAAGGTCTTGAAAAGTTTCTCGGTGATGATGTATTCCACGCCCATAATCTTTGCATTTTCTCCGTTTCCATCAAAAATGATAGCCTGGTAAACATCGTTGTTGATCTGGTTTACGTAATGATGAGCCTCCATCTGCGCCTTGATGTTGCCGTTATAGAAATGAAAGCCATCGAGATAGGTGTTGAACTTCTTAAGGGGCGTCTTGTCCTGCAGCATGTCGGCGCCTGTTTCAAGGGCCAGATCTTTCGTGCTTTTATCGCTCCCCGGCGACCGTACGTTAGACGAGGTATTCTTTCCTCCGCAGGCTGCCAGGAGAAGAAGGGTTAGGAGGTTAAAGATGATTTTTTTCATAGTTAGTTGATTATTGATTAAACCTTGCGCGAGCTTGAATGTTTACATACCCTGAAATAATTATAGTTCTGACTATGAAACCGAACTTCTTATACTCTGCACTGATGCTTTTCGGCTCTGCAGCTCTTGTGAGCAGCTGTTCGCAGGGGAAAGTGACAGAAGGGCAGCAGCGGACTGCGGTCGCTGATTCCGGAAATGCGGAAGCCTCTAAGGGCCGAGAAGCCCGCCTTAGCTCCCGGACTGACAGCGTATGGCTGCTCGTTCCGGCGAGGTCAGCAGGGCAGACTAAACTGAACGCAAAAACTGAAGAGCTGGTAAAGCGACTGGGAAAGCCTGATGGTGGTGACGCTGCAATGGGGAAGACTGTGTCGGTCTGGTTTAACGATCACGACAGCTTATCCAATTCTTTGTCTGTTTACAGCGTCCGCTCTTCGCCGCCTGACGAAAGCTACAAGATCAGGCAGATCAGGGTGACATCGCCCGCTTTTAAGACACCCGAGGGACTTCATACCGGTTCTCCTATTGGCGAAATTCGGCGTGCTTATCCACTTACAAAAACTGAGTCATACAAGGATAAAGGCAAACGATATGCTTTATACGACTCTGAGCAGGGAATAGCATTTGAAGTAGGTCCCGATTCCTCTTGTGTTGCTATTATTATTCATGAGAAAGGTCTGGATCGCCAGACTACTTATCTGAAGTTCCGGACAACGGGCTGAGCGCGGCTAGTCCGCGCGATGCATTATACAGATTAGATGTTCTATAACCTTCCGGCCCTGATCTTCGTATAAATACTCAATAGGCGCGGTGAGCGTTTAGGAGAATATAGAACGTCAAACTATGAAAAAGAATTTTTTTTATTATTGCTGGCAGTTTCGCTTTGGGCGTGCAAGAAAGAAAAGGACACGCTGGAGCCGGCAACAGAGCAACAGTATAACGATGTCTCATACGGCAGTGATAGCAGGCAAAAGTTTGATGCCTTTCTGCCTGCCGGAAGGGATGAGAATACGCCGCTTGTGGTTCTGGTTCATGGTGGTACCTGGATAAGTGGTGACAAAGCCGACATGCAGTTCATTCAGAACACATTGAAGCAACAGGGTATCGCCAGTGTAAACATGAATTACCGCTACGCCTCGGCCTCCAATCACTACGAGGGGCTTATGCAGGATGTCGGTGCTGTGTTTGCCGCGATAACGAATACTGCTGATAAATGGAGAGTGCGCAAAAATGGCTATATTTTGCTGGGTGTAAGTGCGGGAGCTCATATGGCGCTTCTTTACAGTTATGCCTATCAATCGCAGGGGCAGGTAAAGGGGGTAGTATCGTTGGCAGGGCCGTCAGTATTCTCGAGTGAGTTTCTCACCGCCGCTTCTAATCCTGCTCTTTCTTCAGGCATCGTGGCCATGGTTGGAGCAGACATTCACTCAGGCGAATTAAGTCCGCGCTTTGCCGAGGCAAGTCCTCTGAACCGGATGTCAAGCGTTCCCACTCTTCAGGTTCATGGAACTGCAGACGTGGTTGTTCCTTTCCTGCAGGCCCAGCTTCTTGCGAACGCACTGAACGGGAAAGGCGTTGCAAACAAGCTCATTGCTGTAGAGGGCGGAGGTCACGATCTTTCGCTCGCCGGTGTTACAAATGTTGGTAACATATTAAGCGAAATATCGTCTTTTATTACCGCACGATCTAAGTAGTTGGCATAATTAGTGTGCATATATAATCAGTAACAAAAAAAATTATACATCAGAGAAAATTGGAGCTATTGGGGAAGCAAATTATGGAAAGAATATTAACAGATAAAGAGGCAGAGACGGCAGTGGAGCGGTTAACAGAAAAGGATAAAATCAGGGTGGCTTGTGATAAGGTCCGCTTTGGAGAGTTTTATATAGCAACCGACCGCGAAGGGTATGTCAGGGTCGATCCAATTAATATTATAGAAAGAGGCGGAAAGCCGGTTAGCATCCGTCCTATCGACAGTACCATTATTTAAGGAACCACGCAGAGTATATGATCGAATCGCAGTTCCTGAAGTTTTAGTACAGTAGTACGCATTTTTATTTAAGAGACGTTTGCTGCAACTCTCTGCATATTATATTGGTGGGCTTTGCAGCATTCTTATTCCAGGGAGACCAAAGAGGAATCGTCCTTCTCTTTTGAGACTCCCCTAAGCAACGGAGATTTTGCAGCACTTCCATCGCCTTCGTTTATCTTTTTAAGGATAGAGGGGTACCGTGCTCTGAATTTTTCCGTTAGACCAGACATGCCAGTGTCTTTGGCCATGCTTTCAGCCTCCCGCAGATCCCTGCGCGCCAGTTGGTAATTGCCAGTAAGTGCCTTAAGTACACCGAGCCGATGCAGGGAGGCAATAGTGGCAGCTGTATCTTTTATTGATCTGGACTGCGTATTGGCCTGCAGGTAGAACCATTTTGCCTGCGAGTATTTCTTTTGGTTCATGTACATGTTTGCCAGGAAGTTGAAGCTGGCCACCCTCCCCTTGAAATTGTCTGCAGAGCTGTAAAAGGGCAGGGCTTTATAGATAATATAAAATTCGGCGAGTCTCGTTTTGTTCTCCCTTAGCTTAATATCGGCTATCTTATAATAGATTGCGCCAAGACTGTCCCGCTTACAGACTTTTTCATACTCTTTTTTTGCCACGTCGGCATAGTTGAACGCTTCTTTATATTTTTTCGACTTCAGATATACGTCGGCAATTTTGGAGGCAGTGTTACCGGCAAGCACCGCTTCACCCGCTTTCGTTTGTACTGTATAAAGGTCACTGTACTTTTTTAATGAAGTTGGCACGTCGCCTGAGCGATAGTATGCCATTGCCAGTGCATAGGTCGCAGTTGTTAGGCCGTTAAGGTTTTTGTGTTTCTGATTTAAGGCGATCGCCCTCTCCAGCTGCTTGAAAGCCTCGGGCTTTTTAAGCTCTGACAGTAACAGTCCCATTTTTGTCCTCACTTCAGCCTCCCAGAGATCATCTGCTAAAGGGGCCGATATAATTGCTTTTCGGTACAATTCTATTGCTTCGATGTTTTTTTTACTGCCGGAGGCCAAGGTTAAATACCGGTTCGATTGTGTTGCCAGCGAGTCGTAATTTACCGCCGAAGTCTTTACGCTGTCTGCGGGCTTTCCTGCCAGAACTGAATTAAAAAGGAATGTAATGAGTGACAGGCCGAGTAGAAATTTCATAAGGGCTATTTAAATCGATGACATTTTTATAAATCACTATGCAAAGCACGTACCAGACACAGCAATGCAATGAAATGGCTTGAAGGGGAAAAAGTATTCATAAACTACGGTCTCAAGCAGGGATAAGAGTCGCTTAAATGTTCTTCTTTGTCTTTAGAGGAGAAATGGACTTTCGAGGAAAACCGAACGGCTTATTTTTTCTTTTTATAAAAAAACGCCACATCATTGTTCCCAATAAGAGATAACATACCGAGCAAGAGTTTTCCATTCGTTAACTGGATTATTATCGCCGTTAATCTGATGGTTTTTCTGTTCGAGCTGTCAATTCCTGATGATCTTCTGGAATCCTTCTTCTATATTTTCGGACTGGTGCCCGCACGATTTTCGCATCAGGACTGGGCTGATATCTATGGCCTTCGGGCCGACAATTACTGGCCGTTCTTTACCAATATGTTCCTTCACGGGGGCTGGTCTCATTTCATCGGCAATATGTGGACGCTTTTCATTTTCGGCGACAATGTAGAAGACCGGATGGGACACAGGAACTATTTGTTCTTTTATCTTCTGTGCGGACTGGTCGCCTCTCTTACCCATTATTTTGTATATCCCCATTCAACAGTTCCGGCCCTCGGTGCATCCGGAGCAATATCGGGCGTAATGGCTGCCTACATGGTCTTGTTTCCACGTGCGAGGATCCTGATGCTTTTTCCGATTCTCATCATTCCTTTCTTTTTCGAGATCTCGGCCTTCATTTACCTGGCCTTCTGGTTTTTCATGCAGCTCTTCAACGGGACCTTCAGCCTGCTCTCTGCCAGCGAGGGAACAGGTATCGCTTTTTGGGCTCATATCGGCGGCTTCGCTGCCGGCATCTTCTTCTATCAATACTTCGGCAAGCGGAAGGTGGCCCGTGAACGATCGCTATTCTGGTAATGCGGACTAAAAGCCACCGGCAAGCCACTTGAAGAACAGCCAGAGCAAATAGCAGAAAACTCCCAAGAAGACGATCAGTACAAGGACGATGATCATAATAATGCCCTTTCCGCTTCCCTGATATTTGCCTTCTGTGTAGTGCTTCCTCAGTAAATTAATATTCCTTGTGTTGGCTTTAAAACTAAAATCGAAGATCCATCCAATAAGGGGGATGGCTCCAATCGCAGCGTCAAGCAGAATGTTCAGCACCATCAGGATCACCACTTTCCGGCTCACACCATGCCGGGCCATGCTTAGCACCAGCGTGGCGGATATTAGAAATCCGGACAGGTCGCCCAACAGCGGCACGAAATTGATGATGGGATCGAGCCCGAACCTGAACGAGGTGCCAGGCAGTCTGAACTGGTTGTCCATAAGGTTGGAAACCCGTTCCACCCATTTCAGGCGAGGGTCGAGCACAGGCAGTGAACGGTGTTTTTCATAACTCATACTTCTAAAACCTGCTTTTGAAAAAAAGATTTATGAAATAGAGCACTTTGCCTTGCTCGTGTGTTTTCTGTTTTGAATGATGGACAAATAATATTATCTATGGACTTTAATTTCAATGAATATGCAGGTATTAGATAAGCAGGCTTTAGACATGATGGTATTTACGAATCTGAATAAAGTGCCATTTGGAGTGAAT
Organism: Arcticibacter sp. MXS-1; assembly: GCF_041902385.1. GTDB lineage: Bacteria > Bacteroidota > Bacteroidia > Sphingobacteriales > Sphingobacteriaceae > Arcticibacter. The sequence continues at coordinate 2,745,518 of NZ_CP169244.1, forward strand.
ATTAAACAGTATTTCCTTGAAGAATTTGAAAATTCGCCTGCAGGATGGGATGAATTCTTCGGCCAAGTCAACTGGCAGTCGCTTTCGGAAGAAGACAAAGATGAGAGACGTTCCCTGCTTGATCAGGCCTTGGATAAGTTCGACCTGAAACGTGCTGTATTCGATAAATAGTAGTCTGACCAACATTATGCTGGCAACTGAATTACGAATAGGAAACCTGATCGGTCGGGAGGACGGAACAGCAGTTGAAGTTACTTCTGAGATCATCACCGCACTTCAGTTTAAGGACGAGGAGAGCCGTGCTTATTGTTCGATCGCCCTCAGCGCTGAGTGGCTCGACAAGTTCGGCTTTGTCCGTTCGTCTGAGGATACCTACTTTTTTTCATCCTATCCATCTCTTGAGCTTCGGGGCCAGCCCGCCCACATGGAAGTCATTCTGGATGGGGCGATACTTCTAAGTAGAGAGTTTTTTTGCACCGGCTTCAGAACCTCGTTTTTGAACTTACCGGCGTCGAGATCCTGATCCGCGAAGTGAAAGACGAACTGGCTGATGCGGTCAAATCGGTTGCCGACGGGCTGGTTTCACACTATGTTCCAGCCGACCGCTCCGTTCGCAATTTTAACTTCGACCTGTCTATTGAGGGCGAAACGTATACGGTGAGCTATAAAAAGGATAACGAAGGATACTGGACGTTCGAGGGGTATAACACAGGCCTCAACTAAAGGCAATGCCAGCTCTTTTACTGTTCGTTCCGTGTTTTTCTGAGCATCAGCCGCAACCGGCTGATCTTTCTGGAGAAAAGGCGCATTCTTCTTGCATTTGCGTCGCTGAGGATGGCCCCTTCTGCATGGCGTCCTGAGAGGATCTTCGGCACAGCAATACGCTGCGAACCGTAGATGCCGGAATGCCCGCTGAAGAAGTAGGCAATGAAACAGGCTACGGCAAAAAGGTGTATATGCTCGCTCCCGAAGAGCTCCACCCCCATGATGGTACATGCCAGCGGAGTATTGGTGGCTCCCGCGAAGACGGCAATGAAGCCCAGAGCAGCAAACAGGCCAACAGGAGCGTCGAGTAGGAGCGAAAGGGTGTTTCCTAGTGTAGCCCCAATATAGAACAGGGGGGTTACTTCGCCTCCCTTAAAACCGCTTGAAAGCGTAATTGTTGTGTAGAGGGTTTTCCAAAGCCAGCTCCAGGTATCCGCGCCTCCTGCGCTGAATGCAGAAGGAATAGTGACAGCACCAGGGTATTCCGCATCGACGCCAAGACTCAGATAGTCAGGCTTGCCCAGCAAGAATGTAATCAGGATGATGATGAGTCCTCCTGCTAGCGGGATCATCCACCGCCTGCTCAGCAGCCTGTTGAAGAATGACTTTAATAGTGCTACCAGGAAGGAGAAGAGGAATGCTGCCAGTCCGAAGGCAACAGAAGCAATAACGACCTTGAGCAGAAGAAGGAAGTCAGGACTGATATACTGAGGAAATAGACCATCGGACAGGCGGACGATGCCGATGTGGTAGGTTGTGTGATGGAGCCCCCAGGCCGATACGGTAGTATCGCCCAGAATTCCGGCTAACAGGCAGGGGAGGAGGGAGTCATAACGTACCTTTCCGATGCTGAGCACTTCCATCGCAAAAACAGCGCCTGCAAGTGGCGTGCCGAACACCGCCCCAAACCCAGCTGCAACGCCGGCAGTCAGAAGCATTTTCATGTCTTTCTCGCCGAGTCTGAACCACCGCCCGAACATCTGAGCAATGCTGCCTCCGATCTGTACAGCTGTGCCTTCGCGCCCCGCGGAGCCGCCGAAAAGATGGGTGATCACCGTACAGAGCAGAACGATCGGTGCCATGCGTCGGGGGATGCCCCCGCCCGGCTGATGTATTTCTTCGATGATCAGGTTGTTTCCCTTTTCTGACGACTTTCCCAGTTTCTTGTAAATGAAATGAATCAGAAGACCGGCCAGGGGCAGGAAAAACAACAGCACAGGGAAGCGGAAACGCAAATGGATGGCTTCGTGCAACAGCCAAAGGAATAATGCGACCATGCAGCCAACGGCTATTGCTACTGGCGGAACAACGAGGATCCACCTGAGGAGTTGCTTTAAAAGAGGAAACTGCCTGTGCCGTTCGTTCATCTCTATGGCTGATAATAGAATAAAGAGCAGGGTTGACCCTGCTTCTGTTGTTGCACGCAAAGATAGCTTTTTGGCAATTACTGCAGCGGAGGGCTTTGATCTAATCCGGTCCAGGTGCCTTAAAAGTTCGCTCTTGCGTTTGGACCGGCCTGCCTCTGGCAGGTGTATGAGTGGGGGTGAGGCCGTAGTGAGTCCGACTAGAGCCCGTGGTGAGCCCGACTTTTACTTACAAAAGACGGACTCACCACGGGCTCACCTTGCCCTCACCCTGCGCCCGACCCAAGTCAGGAACGAGGATTAGACAAGGCAGGGGGAGCACAGTAGTAGATTTGAAGCGGGCCTCTAGCAAAGATATCCTGATGTTTGTAGATGTGTCGGCCGTGCTCTTCCCAACAGCGCTGTCCGAGCTGTTAGGTGCATAGCGTTGCCATGCCGGTCCGGCCAGTAGCATTCAAAACTTCCAGGTGGCTCCTCTCAGCATACCACACAAAACCTGCGACTCATAACGCGCTTCGTAATTGATATCTTTGCAGAAGATGGCTTACACGTTCGATCCATACAAAACAGGACTTCCCGTTGTTGAAATTATTGAAGCGGTGCGAAGAGAGCTCGGCAATAAGAATACGCTTATTGTGGGCGCTCCTCCGGGGGCGGGAAAGAGCACGGTGCTTCCTCTGGCCCTGATGGAGGAGCCCTGGCTGCAGGGAAAGAAGATTATTATGCTGGAACCCCGCAGGCTGGCAGCCGGAACAATTGCCAATCGTATGGCCTCTCTGCTGGGGGAGAAGACGGGAAAGCGTGTGGGATACAGGATTCGTTTTGAGAATAAGATTTCTGCAGAAACGCGTATTGAGGTGGTGACCGAAGGCATCCTCACTCGGATGCTGCAAAGCGATAATGCGCTGGAAGATGTAGGTCTGGTGATATTTGACGAGTTTCATGAGAGAAGCATCCATGCTGACACAGCACTGGCATTATGCCGGGAGTCGCAGCAGATCCTGCGGCCTGATCTGCGCATCATGGTCATGTCGGCTACTCTTGACACGGAGAGGCTGGCGGACTTGTTGTCTGCACCGGTGGTAGAGAGTAAAGGGGCGCTCTATCCGGTTGAAGTGATCTATACCGGTGAACAGGACCTCTATCAGATCGCCGAGCAGGCCGCGAGAGTAGTGAGCCGGGCATTAAGGGAGCAGGAGGGCGACATCCTGGTTTTTCTTCCGGGGCAGGCCGAGATACGGAAGTGTGAAAGTTTGCTGCAACGGTTGGCTGGCCCTGTTTCAGTACATCCCCTTTACGGGCAGCTCTCTTTTGCTGAGCAGAATGCCGCAATTATGCCCTCGCCCGAGGGGAAAAGAAAGGTGGTACTTTCCACTTCTATTGCAGAAACGAGTTTAACCATAGAAGGGATCCGGGTGGTGGTCGATAGCGGATACACGCGTCTTTCTGCTTTTGATCCGCGGACTGGCTTATCGGGATTGAAAACCGCCCAGGTCTCGCTTGATTCAGCAGAGCAGCGGAAGGGAAGGGCTGGAAGGTTAGGCCCGGGGGTGTGCTACCGCATGTGGTCGCTGGCCACACATGAGCGACTGGCGCCTTTCCGCACGCCTGAGATCCTGGAAGCAGATCTGGCACCTCTGCTATTGGATCTGATGGAGTGGGGGATACAGAATGTATCAGAGCTTACCTGGCTGAATGCCCCGCCCGCATCGTCACTGAACTTTGCTTCGGAGCTGCTGGAACAACTGGAAGCGGCGGACGCAAACAAGCTGACGGCACACGGAAGGCAGATGCACCGGCTGCCCTGCCACCCCCGCATTGCCCATATGCTGATCCGTGCGCGTTCGGCAGGAGTACAGGCTCTGGCTACCGATGTGGCCGCCCTGCTTGAGGAAAGGGATCCGCTGGAGAATGCCAGTTCTGCCGACCTGAATCTTCGCATCCAGTTGCTTCGCCGGTATCGGTCCGGGAATTTTCAGGACAGGCGACTAGAAAACGTTGAGAAAGTTGCTTCGGCGTACCGGAGGCTCTTGCAGGTTGGGGAAGAGAATGCCCCTAATGACAATTATCAGACGGGACTGCTGCTGTCTTACGCTTACCCCGAACGCATTGCAAAGGCAAGGCCCGGCTTTGAGGGTCAGTTTCAGCTGGCGAACGGTAAAACTGCTGCCCTTAGTGCCGATGATGATCTGGCAAGGGAACCGTGGCTCTCCATCGCGCAGATAGATTCAAAGAAAGGTGTTGGCAAGATATTTATAGCCGCTCCTGTTAACCCGGCGGATCTTCTTCCGTTTGCGCAGGAGCAGGATCTGGTAGAATGGAATGTAAGAAAGGGAGGCCTTGTTGCCAGGCGCGACAGAAAGATCGGTAGTTTGTCGCTGGAGTCGGAGAACATGCGGCAAGTTCCTGAAGAGCAACTGGTGGAGGCCATATGTGCGGCCGTACGGCTGGAGGGCCAGCAGTTGCTCGACTTTACCGAGGCAACACAGCAGTGGCAAGCTCGTCTGATGAGCCTGAGGATCTGGAGGCCTGAAGAGGACTGGCCCGACGTGCGGACGGACAGTCTCCTTAAAGAACCTGCTGCATGGCTTGCTCCTTATCTTGCCGGGGTGCGAAAAAACGAAGATTTACGTCGTATTGACCTGGTGCAGGTACTTCAACAGAGCCTGGATTATGAAAAGCAGCAGTCGCTCGACAAACTTGTGCCAGCAGCTATAAAGGTGCCAAGCGGCTCCATGATCCGGCTTCGGTACTCAGAACATGGAGAGCCGCCGGTCCTGGCTGTGCGGCTGCAGGAAGTTTTTGGTATGATGGACACTCCCCGCATCAATGGAGGACGGCAGGGAGTTGTCTTGCACTTATTGTCGCCCGGCTTTAAGCCGGTCCAGGTGACGTCTGATCTGCGGAGCTTCTGGAAAAATACCTATTTCGAGGTGAGAAAAGAACTAAAGCGGCGGTATCCCAGGCACTCCTGGCCCGAGGATCCCTTAAATGCCGAAGCGGTGAGTGGGGTAAGGCGCAGAAGCAGCTGATGACGACTTAAGCCAGCGTCGGGGGCAATTCAAGATCAGTAAAAGCTATACGATGCGTTCTTTTTTGCCCGAGGCGATGCTCCGGTAGATGGCGTCGATTACCTTCATGTCTTTCAATCCTTCCTCTCCTGGTATTCGGCTAGCCTTGTTTTGAAGGATACATTGGGCAAAGTCGTCCATCTGCAGGGCCTGTTGGTTCACCTGCGGGAGGTCCATTGGCCCCTGGTGCGTTCTGCCACTTATGCCTCCGTACGAAAAAGCTGGTTCCAGTTCAAAGCTGCCTTTTTCTGCTTTCACTTTCAGATATCCCCAGTTATGGTTGTAGCTCGACTTCCCTTTAGTCATGAGGCCATTGGGAAATTCAAGTTCCCAAAATATCGTTTCGTCCACTTCGCGGAAGAAGTCAGGCCTTGTCTTTTGCTCGGTTGCTTTCACGAAGAGGGGCTCCATTCCCGTGCTGTACCGGGATGCCTGGATGCTGTATACTCCCATGTCCATTAAAGCCCCCCGCCTGACAAGGCTTTTTTGAGTCGCCACGCATTGGGATTTCCCCGATAGGTAAAGCCGTTAGCCGTATCGATGTCGGTGATTTTTCCATAAACCTGCTTTTGTCCGAGCCTCATCGCCTCCATATTGTGGGGCTCAAAGTGCAGCCGGTACCCGATGGAAAGCATCTTTCTTGCCTTGCGGCAGGCGGTAATCATCTCCTGGCATTCGGCCGCATTAAGTGCCATCGGCTTCTCGCAGATCACGTGCTTGCCGGCCTTTGCTGCACGTATTGTAAAATCTTTATGCATGGAGACGGGCAGGACTACGTAGACGATGTCAATATCCTTGTTGTCGGCAATTGAATCGAAATTTTCGTAGTTGTAGATGTTCTTTTCAGGGATGTTGTATTGCTGCGACCAGGATTGAGCTTTTGAGGGTGTACCTGTGACGATGCCGGCGAGATAGCAGTGTTTGGTTTCCTGCAGAGCGGGGGCCAGTTGCCCGCCGCTATAGCCTCCAAGGCCCACCAGTGCAATGCCTAACTTGCCAGTTGGCCTTCCGGCAGAGCAGGCTGCCAGGGTCTGAAGGGCAGGGCTCAATGCGAATGTGCCCGCGGCGTACGAGGCTAGCTTCAGAAATTGCCTCCGGTTGTAGTCGTGCTTAACTTTCATAGAAGATGAGTCTGGTTATTGCTAATATACACTTTCTTAAATGCTTTCGGTCAGATTGTTCTCGCAGATCTTCAAAGGAGGGCTGCGATGCTCTATTGGGATTATTACTATTTTTGCAAGACGCATTGCTCATTTAAGTTTTAAAGGCCGAAGAGGCACAATTAACAGGCTTTGATTACCGTATTCCTGGTCCTGATCGGCCATCTTTAACGGAAATCATATTTTGAGTCAATGCGTTCGGCTTTCTTTTTCTGCCTCAGCGCTATGACCTTATTTGTGCTGGGTGGCTGACTGTGATCAAAAGCGCCGAATGCAGGAGTGGGGGCCTGTGAACTGGTCGCTCATCCTGATTTGGACGCCGCATCCTTTTACCGGAAGCTGATCCAGTCTACTTCAGCCGATCCAGACTTTAGCTCGACGAAGAGGTGGATCACGCCCTGAGGAACTTTAGGAATGCGCTTTTCTACCGTTTCCCAGCTGTTTTTAGGAGGTATAGAAACGGTTGCGATTACCGGACCGGAAGCATCATTTGCGCGGATCGTCAACGAGGCGCCTGCTGCGGAGTGAACCCTTACACTCACCTCTTTCGCCTGCCCTGCTTTAAAATCGACTGTGTTGTAGCGGATCCAGGAGCCTGGCTTCGGGAAAACGGTTTTCCACCCCGCAAACCTGTTTGTAGTATCGAGAAAGACAACCTGTGCATCTTTGCTCCTGGCGCTGAACCGGTCGATCTGGATGCGGGCATCGGCACTGGTTACTCCCACGCCTCTTAGTGTGGGAACTACCTTCCTGATCCTGCCGTCGTCGTTAAAAAAAGGCTGTCGGCCCTGACCGACCGGGCCTTGTCAAATTGAGGCGAATAGTCGCGGTCGTGATAAAACAGATACCACTGGCCTCTGAAGGACACAACCGAATGGTGATTGGTCCAGCATCCGGTTTCCGACTCGTCCATAATCACCCCCGTCATCTTAAACGGACCCAGAGGGCTTGACCCAATTGCATATTCCAGTCTCTCAATTTTATTCTCAACGTGAGGAAATGTAAGATAGTAGAGCCCTTTTCTTTCAAACACATACGGGCCCTCCTTTAGTCCCGCTTCAGGGAGTTGCGCGAATTCCGTTACTTCCGAAGCCAGCTCTATCATATTTTCTTTTAAACGGGCGCCGTAAATCTTTCCCTGTGACCAGTAAATATAGGCCTGTCCGTCCTTATCAATGAAGACATTAGGGTCAATGCCCCGGATCCCTTTAATCGGGTTCGGTTCCGGAACATACGGTCCTTCAGGCTTGTCGGCTACTGCTACACCAATTGAAAAGCCCCGACCATAACTCGCCGTATCGGCAGCCGGAGCAGGGAAATAGAAATAGTACTTCCCGTTCCTTTCAATGCAGTCGGGCGCCCACATGCTATAGCTGTCGGGTTTTACCCAGGGCACCTTGTTCTGTGTAAGGATTACGCCATGATCAGTCCAGTCGGTGAGATTCGAGGAAGAAAAAACGTGGTAGTCTTCCATGCAGAACCACCCCGCCCGTCCCTTTCCTTCTCTGGCCAGAATATCGTGGGAAGGAAAGAGGTACACTCTGTCATTGAATACCCTGACCGAGGGATCGGCGGAGAATTGATCACGGATGAGAGGGTTCTGCGCATGGAGACAAAGTGGAATCAGCAGAGGTGCGATAACCGAGGCCGTTAACGAAAAAAGGCATTTATTCATAAAAGTTAAACGATAAAACTGACTGATGAGCTAGTGACTTCTTTTTTAAGTGACAGGGACAAATAACAATTAAACAGAGTTAGTTCCTTCTCTGGCTTTACAAAGCGAACTATTTCGTTCATAAAAGCCACCTCGCCCGTTACCCTGAAAGGGGATGAAAACTAGTGGGAAAAGCGATCTCATTGCGATTTTAAAAGCAATTAATGATGTCGATAATGCAAACGGGCTTTCGGAAAAAACGAGCTCTTATCAGGTCGGTTTGATGATCTGATATTTACCGCTGAGATGCATCAGGCTGAATAAATACAGGAGCCCGTCGTAGTAAGGATCAAAATAGCCGTCCCCGTAAGGCTCCAGTCGGGCCTTCCAAAGGTGATGCACAAAATCAAGGCTTCCTTTTTCCTTATTCATCGCAGAGGTGGTTGCCGCGGTAGACACCAGGCCAAGCGAGTGTCTGAGCTTTCTAAAGCCCCCGGCGTCCAGAATATAGCTGGGCAGAGAGCCGTCGGTATTAAACTGATCTTCGAAACGCTCGATGCCCCTGGACCGGAGGAAGCCCTGAAGGCGCTTCGCATAATCTTCCTGCCAGGCTCTGTCTTTGCCAAACCAGAGGTAGTCCATTGCAATGTTCATGGGCACTCTCCATGAATCGTAACGGAAAGCAGAAGGAGCCCAGGGGGTAGACCTCGCTTGTCCATTGAAACCTGTATAGTCTGCATTGAGACCCGTCACCGGGTGGCAGGCCCGGTGCAGGAAAGAACGCGCTGTATCGGCACAATCCTTGTAAAACTGTTCATGTCCATCCTTTGCATACAATGCCCATACTTCATAGAAGGCAGGCAAATGATAGGAGGGGTCGGTCCACGTGTAGCCGCGGCCTTCAGGCACGAAGGATATCTGCTTGTGTTCTGTATTGATTAAATTGTAAATATTGCCAGTGCCGTCTTTCTTCCACATGGCATCCAGGATCCTTCTGGCTTCATTATAATAATGGATCCCCGTGTTGTTACCCCACTTGTTGGCGGCGAATAGCAGGCTGGTGATGTAGTAAAGCTCACCATCAGAAGCTGATCCCTCTGAGTTTTTCTTCATGGTTTTGGGATTGATGCTCCACGCAAAGTAAGCCTCCCTGGGTCCCTCCTGATGCTGAAGATACTTTTTTGACCACCTCCATATACGATCAAACACGTCTTTTTTGCCGAGCTGTACGGCCACCATCATTCCATATGACAGTCCTTCTGTCCTTGCGTCGTTGTTTTTCAGGTCCGATACGTAGGCCATGCTGTCGCCCACCTCGAAATAAATGCGGGAGGGGCCTTCGAACAGGTCGTGGTACGCTTTGTCCACTTTTTTATCGATGTCTGCCCGACTGTATCCTGCCTGCAGGAACAAATTGTTATACTGGCCGGAGAGAAAAGCGGGCTGAGCTCCCGCCTTTCTCTGTGTGTTTTTGTTCTGGGCGTCTGCATAATTGAACAGCAGAACGGCTATGCACAGCAATAGGATGTTTACACGCTTCATATACAAGTGATGAGAGATGCCTGTCCTGTTTTAATCTTTAAACAACATCGGGGCAAGCTGATAGAGGCTTCGCCGCCAGGTCTGGAACTCATGCCTCGTATTGGGCGAGACATAAGAAACTGCATTAAATCCGGCTGCCTTCAGCTCTTCTGCCGCCTTTGTTACGCGCTCCGGACCTTCGAAACTGCCGCAGCTGATGAAGATGAGCTTAACTTTTGACCGGTCTTTAATTTCTTCAGGCGTATAGATGCCGCCGCTGAGCAATGCATAGTGTGAGAACACATCCGGACGGGCAAGTGTGATGGTATGGGTTTCAAAGCCACCCATTGAAAGTCCGCCCATTGCGCGGTGACCCTGGTCTGCTATAGTGCGGAAATTGGCGTCTATGTAGGGAATGAGTTCATCCAGAAGTACCGTCTGGAACGGTTTAATATCGAAATTCCTCAGCCCTCCGGCCCTCGGTGTGATCACGTTGGTCATCCCATAGGTCATCACGATGATGAAAGGCTTGCTTTTCCCTTCGGCGATCAAATTATCCATGATCAGGTTAGCCCGTCCCTGGTTGGTCCACGCTGTTTCATCTTCTCCCCAGCCGTGTTGCAGGTACAGGACGGGATAGCGCCTGGAGCGACCATTTTGATACCCGGGGGAGTATAGACAAATGCACGACGGGATGTATTGGTACTCTTTGACGGGAAAAGGATCTGCTGAACATGGCCATGGGGGACGTCCTTCAATGCGTAGAAGTCCTGGTCGTGAGCCGGTATTTCGATCCCGCTTTCCCAGCGTGTTCAGCCATAGAAGTTTAGTGCTCCGGGATCATTGAAAACACCGCCATCTATTGTAACGTGGTAGTAGTGGAAGCCCTCTTCCATAGGACCGGCGGTAGTGCCTGTCCAGATGCTGTCGGTCCCCTTCGTGAGTGGTGTGCCGCCGCGTGTTCCGCCGAGGCCCAGGCTCACCACCACACTCTGCGCCTTAGGCGCTTCAATACGGAAGCGGACGTAGCCCTGTGAATTAACCTGAGGGTACTCTTGTCCGGGCTGGTTCAGCGAGGAGGGCTTGAAGTCGTCCAGTACGGTAGCGCCCGTCTGCGCGTGGCCGGGTCTGCAGAATAGTATCACTGCGACGGCGATAGCCAGAAATTTGCAATTCATGAGTTTGTTATTTTAGGTTTATATAAAGATCTCTTGCCTTATTTAAGAGCTTCGGGCACCGTAGTACATCTTTGTTTAATGGAAACGGGTTCATAAAACTTATAACTGGTTGTTGATGTACTTTTGTTCCAGGCTCTTTTATTTTTTTCTGAGTCCTTCCCATCTGGCGAGAGCAACAGGGGTTTCCATGGAGCTCGCCGCCCCCTCTTTTAACAAAATTCGAGTAAAGAAAGTAGTCAGAGTCGCACGTTTTCTTAATTTTATATTCCAAATGTTTAAAGACGCCGGTCTGACCGCTGTGCTTCTTTAATTTTTCGCAGTTAATAGCTGATCTGTTCAATGATTCGCTCTTTGTTGGAAAAAAATAGCTAAATTACGTCCGTCTAAATATCAACAGTGAAGCAATTTGTTATCCTGAGCCTGTCTTTATTTATGTTTTCCTTCGGAAAGGCACATGCACAAGCGGCCGGACGAAGTGATTCTTTAGCCAGGAGGAATACTATCGACCTCTTTCAAAAGAAACTTGCAGAGCACCTTAATATCTATAATGGTGTTGAAGAGCTCGGCTATCCTCCTGATATTATCGGTAATCCGTACTACTTGTACGACCACCTTGTTGCAGGTTCTGTTACGTATGACGGCGTAACTTATCTGGACGTACAAGTGCAGTATGACATGGTCAAGGACGCCCTTATCGTTAAATACGCAACCACGCCTTCGCGCATCCGGCTGCTCAATAGCAGACTGAGCTCTTTCGATCTTTCCGGTCATCATTTTGTAAGGGTCACGGCAGCCGACAGTATAAAGAATTTAAAAGAGGCAACTTACGACGAGCTTTATTCCGGTACATGGCGTCTGCTGGTTCTTCGGAGCGCATTCACTCAGAATGAAATTGTTGACAGGAAGTCCTTTATTCGAATAGATCCAAAAGTGGCTTATTTTGTACTGAAAGACCGCAATGTCTTCCCTGTGCGGAATGCCCGTCAGACTTTAAAAGTAGTTGGCGATAAGGGAGCGATCCGATCTTACCTGAAGAAGAATAAGTTCAAGTTCCGCAAGCAAAAAGAGCTCGTATTAACCAAAATTGTGTCCTATGCCGATCGTAAAGAGAACTAAGGGAATTGCAGAGGTTGTACAGTATCTTCTGCTCACACTTATGCTTGCCATCGGGGGCACGACGGTTGTGGGACAAACTGGCTCCGACAGGATGTCGGCTTCCTTTTCTAAGAGTAGCCTAGGCGATCTGGCCTCTTTTCTGAAGAAAAATACGGGCTACACCATCTTTTACGATCCCCGCCATAGCGATTCCCTTGCTATCACCCTGGACGTTAAAGATGTAGCGCTCGACAGTTTGTTAAAAGTGGCCTTAAAGAATACAGATTATTTCTACGGGCTGGATCAGGACAACCGGTACGTCTTTATAAGTTACAAGAGACCTATCGTTACCAGTCTGCCTCCTGCATTTACAGATCAGCGGCAGGCATCGGCTCCCCTACTGAGGACACGCCGGGCAGAGGCGGTAGATTTAATGGGGGGAGCTGCTATGCCGGCAATTAAAGCAACGCTGGAGAACAAGGTCTATGAAATAGGAGCAAAAACAGGAGAGGTGCCTCCCGGGAATGTAGTATTGGCAGGCTATGTCCGTTATTTAGCTACCGGCGAGCCGGTTATCGGGGCTTCTGTTGTGTCTGAGTCCCCGCGGGTAGGCGTTGTAACTAACCAGTACGGATATTACAGCTTGTCGCTTCCCAGAGGCAGGAACGTGATCAGTGTGTCGGGCATTGGGATACGTCCGGCAAGGAGGCAAATTGTGCTTTACAGCGAAGGGCGCGTGAATATAGAGGTGATTGACCAGGTCCAGGCACTAAAGGAGGTGGTGATCTCGTCTGATAAAGCAGTGAATGTCCGGAACGTACAAATGGGAATAGAGAAGCTGAGCATCCAGACGATTAAACAAGTTCCTACTGTTTTCGGTGAGACCGATGTACTGCGAGTGGTGCTGACCTTGCCGGGGGTTAAGTCGGCGGGTGAGGCAAGCACCGGTTTCAATGTGAGAGGCGGTGCTGCCGACCAGAACCTGATCCTCTATAACGATGCTACTATTTACAATCCTTCACATTTTTTTGGATTCTTCTCAGCGTTTAATGCCGAGGGGGTGAAGGATGTGGAGCTTTATAAGAGCAGCATTCCTGCTTACTATGGCGGCCGCCTTTCCTCCGTTCTCGCTGTAACCAGCAGAGAAGGCAACAAAAAGAAATTTACGGGCTCTGCCGGTATCGGACTTCTGACCAGCAGGTTTAATATTGAGGGGCCTATCTGGAAAGACAGAACCTCTTTCATGTTCGGAGGGCGCACCACCTATTCGAACTGGCTTCTTAAGTCTTTACCCGGAAAGGCCGACTATAAAAACAGCGACGCATCTTTTTCAGACTTGGATATCCACGTCAGCCACCAGTTCAATGAGAAGAATAATCTGTATGTGACGGGTTATTATAGTAACGACAAATCTAATCTGGCGAGCGATACGACTTTCCGGTACAACAATCAGAACGTTTCCGTCAAATGGAAACACGTGTTCAATAACAAGCTGTTCAGTGTTATTACCGGGGGATATGACGGATATCGTTACAATAACTATAGCAACACAGAGGAAGAAGACTCCTACAGGATGAAGTTCGACATTAGGCAACTTTCTGCTAAAGCGGATTTTAACTACTATATCGGCAATGAGCACACCATTAATACCGGACTTTCCTCGATTCATTATAGCCTTAACCCTGGCACCTTTACGCCTGAGGGAGGGGAATCTCTTATTGTTCGTCGCGATATGGAGGACGAAAAGGCTCTGGAGAGCGCGGTTTATATCAATGAGAAGTTTGATGTTAGTACGGCATTTACCATTAACGCCGGCATCCGCTACTCGCTCTACCAGAATCTCGGGCCGAAGACGGTCAGCAAATATGCGCCAGGGCTGCCGGTGGATGAAGGGAACCTGCTTGAGATTGTGCAGTATAAGAAGGGCGAGACGATTAAGACCTACCACGGCCCTGAGTATCGCCTGTCTGCCAGATATGCTTTTGGAGGCGACTTTTCCATAAAGGCAGGATATAATACGATGCGACAGTATATCCATATGCTTTCCAATACCACAGCCATTGCACCTACCGATATATGGAAGCTGAGTGACCTGAATATTAAGCCGCAGCACGGGGATCAGGTGTCCATAGGTTTATACAAGAATTTCAAGTCGAACACAATCGAAACATCAGTTGAGGGCTATTATAAAAGGATGAAGGATTACCTTGACTATAAGAGCGGTGCCAGCCTTGTGCTGAACGAGCATATAGAGCGGGATGTAATGGAGACACGCGGAAAGGCTTATGGACTGGAGTTTATGATAAAAAAGCTGGCGGGAAAAATGAACGGCTGGGTGAGTTATACTTATTCAAGAACCTTGCTGAAAACCGACAACAAGGAAGATGGAGAAATTGTAAACGGCGGAAATTATTACCCTGGCAGCTATGATAAGCCGCATGATTTTACCCTTGTGGGTAATTTCAAGTTTTCTCACCGCTATAGTTTTTCACTGAATACCACTTACAGTACCGGTCGGCCAATCACTCTTCCTGTTGCACGGTACTGGTATGGCGGAGGACCGCGCTTGTTATACTCCGACCGTAACGGGTACCGGATTCCCGACTATTTCAGGGTCGACTTCGGAATTAATATTGCGGGGAATCATAAGGTGCACCAGTTTGCTCATAATTCTTTTACGCTCGGGGTGTACAATCTGACCGGCCGAAAAAATGCATACTCAACATACTTCGTAACGGAAGGTCAAAGAATAAAAGGATATAAGCTATCGATCTTCGGGAGCCCGGTACCCTACATCAATTATAATATACGTTTTTGATCATGCAATTTCACTCACTGCGACCATTATTGTCAGCCGTTCTTCTGATTGCACTGCTTCAAACGGCCTGCAAAGAGCCGTTCACTCCAGAAGTAGATAAGAAAAATATGAACCTGCTTGTAGTGGAAGGAAACATTTCTGACGGAACTGCTCCTACTACCGTACGGCTGTCTCGTACCGCGGAAGTGGGCGACGTAACGTACTCGGTAGAAACAAATGCGCTTGTATGGGTGGAAGATGAGCAAGCTTCGCGGTACTATCTGCCCGGGAAAAACGACGGTACTTATACTGCTGTCCTGGCCGGTTTAAGTGCGGAGAAGAAGTACCGGTTGAGGATACAAGTTGGCGGAGCCGACTATGCCTCTGAATTCGTGACAATGAAGCGGACGCCTCCAATCGATCAGGTTGGATGGGTTAAAGGGGCTTCCGGTGTTTCTATCGGGGTAAGCACTCACGATAGCCAGGGATCAACGCGTTATTACAGGTGGGAGTATAGCCATACGTGGGAGTTCCGTTCTCCCTATATTTCTACTATCGACTATCAGAATCGCGCTATTGTTGACCGTCCTAACTATATGGATATCTATAAATGCTGGAAAAGCGAGAACTCGACGCTGATCCTGATAGGTTCTTCTGCAAGCCTCAGCCAGGATGTGATCAAAGACTTCAGACTACTGAACATTCCAGCAAATTCCTGGCAGTTAAGCGTCCTTTATTCGGTGCTGGTGAGGCAATATGCGATGTCAGAGGCTGAATACAAGTATTGGCAGAAGATCAAAAAGAATACAGAGGAAATAGGAAGCATCTTTGATCCGCAGCCCTCTGAGATTCCAGGAAATGTAAAATGTCTGACCCGTCCCGAAGAACAGGTTCTGGGGTTTGTGGGAGCCTGTGTGCCACAGGAAAAAAGGATCTTTATTTCCGCGGATGAAGTGAGGCCCTGGCATTATCAGCAGGACTGCGCCATGGTGGATGTGAGTGCCGACCCTGATAGCCTTGAGTCCGCGTTCGGATACAACATGGCCGAGCCGTTGGAAAAATATATAACCGAGAAAGGGCAAACGAGATACACTGGAACTTCCACCATCTGCGTGGATTGTACATTAAGAGGTACGAACATCAAACCTTCATTCTGGCCATGATCTTTCAAATTTTTAATTCCAAGAAAAGTTCAGGAGCAGCTTTAAAATACGCCCTGCTCGGCATAGCCTGGTTCTTTTCTTTGTCAGTCTTCTCCCAAACAGGCCCTGCCCGGGAGATCGGTGATGCTCTTGATCTGTGGAACGGCAAATTGCTGAAGGAAAATGTGTTCGTTCACACCGACCGGGAGACTTACCTGACGGGGGAGATCCTGTGGTTTAAGGGCTATGTGATGGAGGGAAATCACCATTTATCCGATCTGAGCAAGGTGTTGTATGTTGAAGTGCTGAGCGCTGATCGTGGTGCTGTCTTGCAGGCTAAGCTGGCTCTGTCGGAAGGGACAGGAAAGGGCTCATTTTACTTGCCTGCTCAATTACCCTCCGGCGAATATGAACTAAGGGCTTACACCAGTCTGCTGAAGAACTTCGGCCCTGATTCTTATTTTAGAAAGACGCTCAGGATATACAATACACAGGACGACAGTCTGGCGGCGGTGCGCGTTAGTCCCAAGAAGGAAATTTCAGTGGAACTCTTTCCGGAAGGGGGCTATCTGGTGGATGGCCTTGAAAGCCGGGTAGGCTGTACCGTGTTTAGTGACGAGCGCACTCCTCTGAGTTTCAGAGGAGCGGTACTGAACGGGCGATCAGACACTGTATTTAAGTTTGCTTCACTCCAAGCTGGCCTGGGCAGTTTTCTGATTAAGCCGGCAGCGGGGGAGAAGTACCGGGTAGTGGTAGAGCCCGCAGGAGGTGAGTCGGTAATGCGTGAACTGCCTCCGGCCCAACAAGCGGGCTATAGCATGAAATTGATGACAGACGACTCTGCGGTCAGGATTCAGATAGAAGATAAAGGAGAGGATGCCGGTCCCTTGCATCTGGTCGTTCATTCCCGCACTGGTGTCTGTTTTACAGGTAGCCTGCCCGGGGGGCGGGGAGTATTTGAAGTGGAAAAGCGCGTCCTGAAGGAGGGACTGAACTATTTTACAGTATTTAACAAGGAAAAAAGACCTGTAGGGGAACGGCTATTCTTCAAATCCCCCGCTGAGACCGGCCACCTTATTCTAAAGATAAGTGGCACATCAATGGAAAGAAGGCAAAAGGTGAGCTTAGATGTAAGTGTACTTGATCGTGCTGCCGCCCCGCTTCAGTCCAACTTGTCCTTGTCTGTCTTTTATCTGCCCTCCAACCTTGGAGCACGGACAAGGGACATCCGCTCTTATGTCTATGTGGCTTCGGAGTTAAAGGGGCAGTTTGATGGGTTGGAAACCTTGTGGGAGAACGCGAACGGCGACCAAGCCCTCCTCGATGCGATTATGCTGTGTTCTCAGCCTAAAGGGATAAACTGGGCGCACATCCTTGCCGGTGCCACTAACAGGGACGAGACGCAGCATCTTCCGGAATATGACGGGCATCTGGTGCGCGCAAGGGTGACTGAAGCAGTAACAGGAGAGCCGGTGCCAAATGTGCTTTGTTATCTGTCTGTGCCCGGAAATCGGGTACAGCTCTGCTCTGCGATCAGTAATAAAGACGGGATTTTGATTTTTAATAGCAGGGATCTCTATGGTCATAACGAACTCGTTTTGCAGGCAGCAGGCCCAGGCGCATCCTATAAGTTTGAGCTCCTGTCGCCTTTCGCTTCATTTGTCGCCGGTACGCAGCCTAGTGGGGTGTCAATGCCGTCGGGCTCAGTCCTGCTCTCACTCCGGCAGCTAAACATTAATATGCAGGTGTCAAATGCGTTCCTCTCAGAGAAGTTAAGACAAATACAGCCGGCCGTCCGCGATTCCATACCTTTTTTCGGCAGACCCGATAAAACGTATTTCCTTGATGACTACACGCGATTCGCAACTACTGAGGAAGTTTTGAGGGAGTATATCCCTGAAATATGGCTTCAACGAAGGGCTGGCAGACGGCAGATGTCCGTCGTAAATCAGCAGTCACGCCTGCTGTTCCAGTCCGAACCGCTTATGATGCTGGATGGGGTTCCATTTTTTCTCACCGAAAAGATCCTTAAATACGACCCTTTAAAGATTAAGTCAATCGACATTATAACAAACCGATACTTCTGGGGCCCCTCATCTTTTGACGGCATTGTTCACTTTAAGACATACAAGGGAAACCTCGAGGGATACCAGCTTGACTCAGGCGATCAGGTTGTCGACTATGAGGGCCTCCTTGAACAGAGAAAGTTCTATCTGCCCGAATACTCAAGCGAATTATTGCGTAAGAGTACCTTGCCAGACTTCAGGAACCTGCTGTTCTGGGAGCCGGATGTAAAGACAAGGAAGGTCGATGGGAAATGCAGCATTAGCTTCTACACATCTGACCTGAAGGGTACGTTTGTTGGCTCTCTGCAAGGAGTAGCCGCCGACGGAACACTGGTGAGCAAGACCTTTAGTTTCAAGGTGAAGTAAAGGGCCCGTCATAAACTTTAAACAAAAGCTCTCTTCGGTCATTTATAGGAGAAAGCGTTTGAAAAATGACAAGACAAATGAGGGCGGCAGTATACGACGAGTTTGGTGCCGCAGATAGGATCAGTGTGAGGACGGTAAAGGTCCCTGAAGTGCAGGAAGGGGAGGTGCTGGTAAGGATCAGGGCGGCGGCTGTTAACCCGGTTGATAGTGCGGTACGGGAGGGGTATCTTAATTCCTTTATCCCTGTTTCATTTCCTGCTATTCCAGGTTGGGATATGGCGGGAGTTATTGAAGAGAGGGGCTATAGTGCAAGGCGTTTTGAGGTGGGTGATGAAGTATATGGCTATGCTCGACGGCCTATTGTTCGGTACGGCACCTTTGCGGAGTATATCGTTCTTCCAGAGAGCTACCTTGCACTCAAGCCAAAGACCTTGTCATTCGAGGAATCGGCCGGGATCCCTCTGACAGGACTGACAGCATTTCAATCGCTTGTCGACATCGGCCGGCTTCAGCCCGGACAAAGTGTGTTGATACTTGGCGCCAGCGGCGGCATTGGCACAATGGGTATTCAGATAGCGCGTGAGAAAGGAGCAACGATAATTGGAGTAGCAAGCAGCAGGAATCATGCGTTTATGAAAGAGCTTGGGGCTGATCATTGTATCTCCTATGAAGATACAGATATTACAGCTGAGATAAGGCTTCTTTTTCCGGACGGTGTCGATCTTATCTTTGATGCTGCCAGCGGAGAGACCTTAAAGAGTAGTCTGGGTGCCCTGAAGGAGGGAGGAAGACTGGTGTCAATCCTCAATCGGGGAGAAGATTTGCCTGAGGGCCTCGATTTTCACTATCTATTTGTAGAACCTAACAGTACCGAGCTAACTGCGCTCGCGGAGCTGGCAGACGAAGGACGACTTAAGGTTCCTGTTTCAGCAACTTTTTCTCTGGAAAACACGACAGAAGCAATGCGTTTGATTGAAACTCGCCATACGCAGGGGAAAATAGTTGTGGTCCCTGGCTAGTAGGTTGATGAGAAGAAAGAACATTGGTTTTCAGGTTCTTTAGTGATTTTTGTCATTGTTTTTCTGGCTGGACGTTCTTATATTTAAGGCAACCTAATAAACCAGTTATGAAAAGTAGAATTTTCGAATCGGTAACGAAGTTCGTTGTTGGCGCAGAGGCCGCAATGCTTCTTCTGGGGCTTTATGTACTTCTCAAAGTACTGTTCTAGTCTTCGACAGACGGGCCTAATGATGGAACCAGTGCCCGTGGATTTACGCTCTCACGTTACACTGGTTCTTTTTACCCAATCGGTTTAATAGCTCATTTTTACAATTTCTTCAACATCTTCAGGCTTCAGGTCTTTTCGTTCTCCCAGTCCTGTCCATCCGCGGCTTCTAAAATTCTGTGCTATTTTTTCAGCCGTTCCTTCATATGAAGCAGTGTAGGCAGAAAGTTTGGTCTCAATTTCGAGGCTGCGAAAGAAGTTCTCTGTTTTCTCAATAGCAAGACGCGCTTTTTCTTCTATGGTTCCCTGCCCCACTGACCAGACACGCTCTGCATATTGCGCCAGTTTTTCTTTCTTCTTTTCGAAGTTATAACGATAGTGATTAGGAGCGATGATAGCAAGTGTACGCGCGTGGTCGATGCCAAAAAAGGCTGTGAGTTCGTGCCCCATAGAGTGGACGGCCCAGTCGGTCGGCACGCCTTTCTGGATAAGTCCGTTCAGCGCCATCGTACAGCTCCACATAAAGTTGGACGCAGCTTCATAATCCGACGGGTCTGCCAGTATTTTGGGCGCTATTTCTACCAGGGTCAGCATGATGCTCTCCGAAAGGCGGTCCTGAAGAAGTGCTCCTGCCGGGTATGTCATATATTGCTCCAGTACGTGTGTAAAGGCATCTGTAATTCCATTGGCGAGCTGCCGCTGCGGGATGGATGCCACTACCTGCGGGTCGAGGATAGAAAACTGAGGAAACAATCCGGGGCCTCCCATGCCCAGCTTCTCCTGTGTTTCCGATCGTGTAATAACAGCTCCTGAGTTCATTTCAGAACCGGTTGCCGGTATGGTGAGCACAGTTCCGAAAGGAAGGCCCTGTTCTGTCCGGATTCGTTTGCTGAGAATGTCCCAGGGAGATTCTCCCTGATACAAGGCAGCGGAAGAAAGGAACTTGGTTCCGTCAATGACCGATCCTCCTCCTACAGCGAGCATAAAGGTAATGCCTTCTTCTTTGATCACTTTTATTGCTCTTAACAGCACCTCGTATTCTGGATTGGCAGGGATCCCTCCGAACTCGACTACCTCAAAGCCTCTGGTTGCTTCTTTGACCTGCTCATAAATTCCGTTTTTCTTGATACTTCCTCCTCCGTATAGCAAAAGCACTTTTGATTGTGCCGGGATCTCTGTTGCTATTTGTGCGATCTGTCCCTTTCCAAAAAGTATTTTAGTCGGGTTTTTGAATTCAAAGTTGAGCATGATATGTTTTTTTGTTCAGTACAAAATAAGGTATGCGCAGGCATTATTACATCAGTTCAGTGTAAGATTAAAGAGAGTTTAATGTCTGGTAAAGGGAACACTGCGTATAGAGAAGGAGGCAGTTGGTCAGACCGCTGGCATTGAAATCTACATAAGCAGAGCGGATGCGATAAGCGGAAAGCAGAGGAAGTGAGCTTGCATGGGCCGGGCCGCTAGAGACATACCCAGGCAAAAGCTCCTTTTTACAGGCGGATCCTTCGGCATAACGGCCAAACCTCGGCTAAAAAGCCTTTGGTACCGCTTCAACGAAAGCAACTCCGTTTTAATCAGCAAAAATCCGCTGATAGACGTGTTTTGGTCAGAGAAAGTGAGGTCGATGATCAACAGTGTTTACGGTTGTTACAAATTGCATCAACAGAGAAAGAAGACTGAATCATCCGCTACCCCCCTGGAGAAATTAAGGTCAACGATCAATTCGCATGGTGGACGATACGCAAATTGCCTTAAAAAAGAGGCTGGTCATTCCTGACACAGCCTCTTTTTTTCGCTTGTGTATCTATTCCTTCACAAGGCTCAGGTCTGCAATTCCTTGTAGCTCCGTCGAAAGTTCTCCAAGCACGCCCATGTTATACAGGACCCCGGTCTGCACTTTTATAAAGTCGATTCCTTTCAGGGAAACTTTTTTCCCGTCCTTATCGATCGCATCATCAAGGTCGATGCGATCGCCGCCTGGTGTATTGTCGGCATAGCCGTATTCAAAAGCCTTGCTGCTGACAAAAGTCGCCTCAGTTATATTGCTTTTGGGCAGAAGCGTGCCCGTAAGCGTGTAAGAGTTGGCGGTGATCCAGGCGGGATAGTATTGCCAATTTGTTTTAACACTTTTTATTACCCCGCTATTCCCTTTATTATCACTCCAGCTAACATCGCCGGCGGGGTCAGGGCGGTGATAGGTAACAGAGTAATCCCGTACGTATCCTTCTTTTCCATACTCGCTTCCGGCAATCTCATACCAGGTGTCGTCGGGCTTGCCGTTGCCATTGTCGTCCTGCATGACCCAAATCACTCCCGGTTCAGCAAAGTTTTCAAAAGCATTTCCAAGTATTAAGATGTCAGGAGCACCGGGGGTGTTAATCACCGTATGGTCAAATCCGAGTACAATAGTTCCGCCCCACGCCCCTAGTGATACAGCGCTGCCTCTCTTGCCAAGGATGTTTTCTGCACCGGCCTTGCTGCCCGCTGTTGTATTGATGGCCTGCCCCGGTGCGGGAAGGTACTCAAATAAGTCGGTGACATACGGACTGCTGTTCGCAGTGATAGGGCGAACGGGCGCCTCCATGTTAATTTCGCTTTCCTTTTTACAGCCAGCTATGGTGAGTGTGAATACTGAAAATGCTAGTAGTAATTGATGCTTACGTGATTTCATAGGTTTTTATTTCTTATCAGTGTAGATGAAAACTGCAGTTGATGGGTTAGCTCCGGTTGCAAAGCTAAAGGACAGTTTGCCATCTGTTGTGAAGTACAAAGCTTTCCCGGTCGATGCATAGTCCATTGCGTCCATAATGAGCGCGTCACCCGTTACAGGGTTGGCCGCGATGCCATAGGGGGTAGTAATAGCAGGGGCAGTTATAAACGCTGCTCCGACCTTTCCGCTCGCCACATCGAGCACGCTATAGGAAGGCGTTTTTCCATATGGTGCGGAAATCGCATAGCCTTTATCTCCTGCAACGGCCAGATAGTTAATGCTTTGGTCGATAGTCGAGCTAACAGCGTCGGTACTTGTACTAACGACCTGAGAGGACGGAAGAATGTCCACAAAATTTCCAGCAGCGGTCACTAAAAGATCTCCTGATTTTAGAAGGGCGAGCTGCTGCGGGTTGTTTCCTACAGCGATATCCTTTATTTTGGTGAAGCTGCTGAGGTCAATCACTGATAGTGAGTTCTGAACGTTCGTAGGGTGTTGGAAGTGAACGGAGTTGGCAACATAAAGCTTGTTGTTGGCAACCAGTATGCCTTCCATAGCTCCTCCGGTCTGTACCTCTTTGTCGATGGCAAGGCTGGCGGTATCTATTCTCCTTACCTTTCCGTCGAAGGCCGATACATAGGCCTTATCCTTGTAAAAGGTAATAAATCTCGGAAGATAGCCTTCGGTGTCGCTGTTGAAGGAGATACGTTTTATGGATTTTCCTGTCGCTGCATTCATCACCTCTACAAAGGAGCTCTTCTGGCCAAGTATGCCGCTAACAACACAGTAGAGTTTACTGCCATATAGTTTCAGATCGTTAGCTGTCTCTCCCAGACCGCGCCCATTAACGCTTTTATAAAAGTCGGCTGTTGTTTCGCCTGTCTTCAAATTGTAGAGTGTGATCCCGCTGTTGTTTTGCTCCATTCCTCCCTGGTTAAGCACGTAGATTCTGTCGAGCTCTTGTTCTTTAGCAGGTTCGTCGTTGTCTTTCTTACATCCCTGAAGGATGGCCAATGCAAGGATAAATAGTGCGGGTAGTAATCTTTGTTTCATAATATATTGATATGTTTAATTTACAAATGCAAAATGAGCGGGGATGTCGCCTGTTGTGACCGACCATTTTTTATGGCCGTTCTTATCGAAACAGTACAGCGTTCCCGGCGTGAGGAAGTCTTTCGCGTCGCTCAGATAAATATCTTTGTTCGAAGGGTCGATCGCCAGACCGTAGGGCTTTTCTATCGACCGGTCCGTCCCGTCTGATATAAAGCTGCTGGCAACGATCGTCTCGTCTTTTACGTTCAGCTGGGCGTATGAATAGGTATGTTGCTGCGTGATATAGCTGTACTGGTCGCCGATAACATAAGCCCGGTCTCCGTCAATAGAGAGGTTTATTGCTGCAATCTCAAATGTCTTTTTAACCTGGTCGGTTTCTGAGCTCACAACGATCAGTCGCGAAGGGACATCATAGGAGTCACCACGGGAAGTGACATAAAGATCGCCATAGCGGTCAGCTTGCACACGCTCAGGATTGAGGCCCACCTCGATCCGTTTGATCTCCATGAACGATCTGAGATCAATGACGGAAACGGTCTTCTCGTAATTGCCCGGATCATAGCCTCCTGAATTGGCCACATAAAGTTTGCCGTTCGACACGGCCATTTGTTCCGGCTGGCGACCAACGCTCACTTTTTGTTCAATGGAAAAGGTAGACGTGTCAATGCGGGCCACATATCCATTGGCAGAGGCATCAGAGGTTGTCCTGCTCTGATAGGAGCTGACATACGCCTTGCCTTCAAAAAAGGTGATGTAGCGGCAATTGACGATATCGATCTGTCCAAGCTTTTTCACCGTACGGGCGTCGAGCACTTCCACCTTATTTGAGTTATTCACCACAATGTACAGTTTGCTGCCGTAGATCTGTATGTCGTTGCCCACATCACCCAGTCCACGGACAACGCCCGGATTGGCCTGCTCATAGATATTACGCCGGTAGTCGCCGGTGCTTGTATCAAAGAAATCGAGCGAGGCCTTATTCATGTTCATGTTTCCTTCGTTCAGGAGATAAAAGCTTTTTTTGGAAGCCAGGTCCTGGTCGGTCACCTGGTTGGCCTCTTCGGGCGTCACTTTGGGATCTTTCCTGCAGCCCGTTATCAGCGCTCCAAGGAACAGAAGGGCGGCAGCGGCTTGTTTTATGTTTGCTCTGTTCATTCTCATCTTCCTCTAATAATTTACTGTCAGATTTAATCTGTATGAGCGTCCTGGCATCGGGAAGTTCAACACTACGTCGCGGTACTGATTGAAAACGTTATTTAACTCTGCCGTAATTTTGAAATCCGTATGCTTCCTCTGCAAACGTGTTGAAACAGACAGGTCGTGTGTATACCAGGGCTCCATGTAATTCTCAGCGATGTTTGCTTTCTGGCTATACCTCTCACCTGTATAGATGTAGCTGTAATTGATCCAGGAGTTATTCAGCTGAAGACCAATGATGGCCGAAGCGGAATGACGGGGCGTATAAGGGATCTGATGACCGTAATTGAAGTCGCTTGCGCGGGTGACATCTGTTGCGTCCTGAAATGTGTAGTTTAAAACGGTGTTCAGAATGGTGCGGCCCGCTTTAGCTATTGTAGTAACACTTGCCTCGACTCCTTTTATCTCGACCTTCCCGAAATTGGTCATCTTCCAACGGGCGATGTTATTATCAGGCGTGGCCACGATCTTGTCGGTGATGCGGTTGATGTAGGCGTCGCTCCTGACTGATACATACTGCAAAAAGTCGGAGCTGAAAGATTTTTGCAGCGTGAAGCCGGCATCGTACTGCTTTGCAAATTCAGGTCTCAATGCAGTACTTCCCACCTGGGTATAATAGAGATCGGTAAAAGTAGGCATACGGAAAGTGTTCTTATAAAAGGCCCGCAGAAGAAGGACGTTGTCATGGAAGGGCAGCCAGGATGCTGTTACCGTTGGGCTGAACTCCGTTCGGCTTTCTGCAGCGCTGTACTGCTTCGTCTTTTCTGCGATCAGTGAGGCGAGCAATGTGCCCTGAAGTCTGAAGGCCCCCGTGTGAAGTTCCGATGCAAGAGACAAGAGCTTGCTGTACCGCGTAGGGTAGGCAAAGCGATCTATATTTGAACTCATGCTGTTCACCAGAATATCTGCTGCCGCTGAAACATCCCAAAAGGGTGCCAGACGATAAAGTCCGGCAGCCGACAGGTAATACTCCTGCTGACGGTAGCGGTTGTCGAGTTTTCCTTCGATATTATCGAACTGCGGCTGCATGTAGCGCAGGTAGTCGTTTGCATATTTGGCATTCAGCATCCATTGGTACTTTTCGCCCTGGCGGCTTTGCCAGTTTGATTGGATGAAAAGGCTGCGGTCCCACTGCCTGTCGCCTGACTCGAAGTTGTTACTCACGATGGCGCGGGGGAGTCCCCGCTCGTTTTGGTAATGAAAAACTTTAAAGGTCCATTTGCTGCTGTCGGACAGGGTGCCGTAGAGGGTTCCTTCCAGGCGCAGGGCTTCTGTGTCTCCATTCTGCCTGGTAGCCGTCGTATCGTAGACTGAGTTCGTGTATCTGAACTTGTATCTGCCATTTGCCTTCACCCATTCCGAGCTAAGGCTGCTGCTTATTCTCTTGCTGATCTGATGCTGCCACTGCAGGGAAGGATTAGCCAGGCCGAATGAGCCGGTTCTGAATGTGAGTCTCAGCTTGTCTTTCTGTCCGTCTTTAAACGACGGCCGGGCCGACTGAAGGAAAAGGCTGCTGGAAGCGGCAAAGGCTCGGGCAGACTGGTAAATGGAGCTGTTCTGGGCATTGTAGAGGTCCAGCTCTTCCATGTTGTCGAGCGAGAACCGGCCGAGGTCCACTTCTCCGTTCTGGGCGTTGCCCACCTGTATGCCGTCGTAAAAGACGGAAGTGTGATGGCCGCCAAGACTTCTCACATTGATGGTCTTTAAGCCTCCGATACCTCCATAGTCCTTCACCTGTACTCCGGAGAAGTACCTGAGGGCGTCAGCGACGGAGAGGCTGTTCATTTTTTCGAGCTGTCGTCCGCTGAGTGTTTGCAGCGGGGTAGGGGAGGAGCTGCGGCTTGAGCCCCGGATGCCCTTGATCTGCACCTCGGAAAGGGTGTCAGGAAGAGGCAGTTTGCTTTCTCTGCTCTGGGCAGAGGCGCTGGCGTAAAAAAAGAGGGACAGAGCAAAAATGGAGAAAGCTGCCGCGATGCTGCGACTGACTGGTCCCTGTTTTTGAATATACGCTCTTGCTGCCTGCATGGATTTCTTTGAACATAGGGGATGGAAGAAAATATAAAATGGAAATACGCAGGTATTTTCATTCAAGCTTCAATCCCCGAAAGCTTTGAATTATCGTGCTCTGGCAGGTCTTCTGACTCGCTCCCCTTTCGCCGGTCTTCCCGCTGTTTGATCAGCAGTGACATGAGATTGGCGTCAGGTTATGGAGCTTACAGCTGCGGGACAGTTCCGGACTCTCACCGGATTCCCTTTTAATCCAGGTTGTTATACCCGGAACCAAAAGCAGGGGCAAAGGTAGTATAAAATTGCAGAATTAACTGATGTAGTCGCGATCTTCGTCGCTAAGCTTTGACCGGTATTCCTCCAGTTCGGCTGTTTCGTCTGCCGGCTCGGTGTATGGGAGTGTCTTTCGTCTCGGCCTGCCTGCCAGGAAGCCCAGTATAAAACCGACGATCAGCATGGTTCCAAGAACGGCGAGCTTGGGAATCCGCGTGATCCCGAAGATCCAGAAGTCGATCTCTTCGGTATTGTTCATCAGGATGACGGTAACGAGCACTGTGACGACGATGATAAAGATTGTTTTTCCGCTCATGACTAGAAGTTGTAGGTTCCCATAAACTCGAAGATCGGATTTTTGCGCGGCTTTTCGTTCAAAAATATGATGCGGCCTCCCAGGTCGAAGTTAGGCAGGTAGAAACGCATGAGGTTCATGTCGGCCCTTAATTCTGCGCCAAAGGATCTTGGAGAGAAGGAGTTTCCCTTGCCAATGTCCTCAAAATCTGTGAATAGTCCCCCTTTGAAGCGCTTGATGTATGCCAGGGGGCCCACTTCCAGGTCCGGATAGAAGAGTGGCATCCGATAGTCGAGCAGCAGCGTATTTCTTGTGTTTCCAGTCGGCCTGAGAAAGCTGTAGCCGCTCACCCTGGGGATATTGATCGTGTTGACATAATTGCCATTTCCCTCCCGGTAGTTGAAGGAAGCCTGGAATGAATGATTGTTCAGTAAGCCCGGGAAGTAGAAGGTGCTTCTGAATGTGAACAGCTCGCCTTTTACCTGATTCTCGAAGGGGAAGTTCCAGTAGGAGAGGATGATGTTCTGGCCCCAGCGGGGTGCAAGGTCTCTTGAGGCCCTGCGGTTATTCCTGGAGGCATAAAATTGGTAATGCATGGGGAAGTCGAGTGTCCTGATCAGGGAGGGCATTCCGTTCTGTACATCGTATCTGCTTGTGTAGCTCGTTCCGGCTTTCAGGCCGAAGCTGTAATTGTTGTTGAAGCGGTTCAGGGTGAAGGGAACCGTTACGTTTGCTGCCATCTCATTTTCCCGCCACGTCACCGGACTGTACAGGATCTTTCCGTTTGAAGCAAGCCTCCGGTAGATCAGCCTGGCCTGGTTGCTGTAGTCGATGCTGATGATAGGGTAGAACCTTTTGTAGGCAAAGCCGGCCAGGTATTCGCTTTTGCGCAAGGCATTGTTGTACTGGTAGCGCAGGTACGAACTCATTGTGTTCAGCTTGTTGTCTGACTGCAGCTCCAGCCCCAGGTTGTAGTCGTCAAAATTTGCATTGTCCTCTGCAATGGGTACAATACTGTGAAAATAAAACAGGTTCGACAGTTCCCGGTACCGGCTCGTCGGATAGGTTTTAGTACGGACGCTGTCGAAGATGTTTCCCTTGCCTTCCTGTCCGGCCAGGAGCTGCGCATAGTCGACAAAGGTATTCCGTATTGCTGGCAAAGTAAGGTTTTTAAAGTTTGACGCATTTAGAGTCGCTATATCGTTTCCTTTTTTCGAGTACGAGTTGAATATCAGTCGCGAGGAGATCGTGTCGTAGGAGGGATTAAAAGCGCCAAATTTTGCAGAGGTAAGCTGACGGATCTCCCCGGTTTCAGTTTTAAGAGCGTAAATATTGTCAATGCCATTGAAGTGGGCTTTGAACAGAATCCCTTCAGGGCTGTAGACCGGCCGAAGAATTTCCTGTGCCTGGACCGGCATGAGCTGATTAAAGGTACCCGCTGACCTGTCCAGCTCATACAGGCTTTTGCCGGTTTGTTCAACGGCGACGACCACAGCTTTTGAGCCATCCCCTGAGAAGGCTGGCATCTGAAGCATCCGGTTGCCGGGACTGGCGTATCGTTTCAATTCTCTTCCGTTCCTGGCGTCGAGTTCCACGAGGAATATCTCGTTGGAATAGGTGACGGCGACGGCGAGGATCGTCTGGCCGTCGGGAGAGAGTGCCGGCGCAAACAGGCGGCTCCGATGGGTAAGTTGTCTTGCTCTTCCGGTGCGGGTATCAAAGATGTTGATGACGTTGAAAGATCGCTGATGAAAGCGGGGGTCGAAACGAGACTCGTCCCACACGATCTTTCCTGCCGAGTAGCTAAACCAGGCCGTCTCCTGCAGACCGATATTCACTATCTTCTGTTCCTTTCCGGAGGGGTCAATTCTGACTATAGCGGGTGTCCTCGCGTAGCTCTGTTTGAGTGCCAGGATGTGCCCCTCCGATGTTGCCACCGGAAGGAGATAATGCGCCGGCGTGTTGTCCTTTCTCCGGTTAAGGGGGACGTAATTCTGGGTGTCAGTTTTGGACACCTGGTCGCTCCACAATTTATCAAGTTCGGCTACCGTAGAATCATGAAGCCGGCGGGTGTTCATACCTGTTATTTTTTTCACCGCGCTGCTGAAAGGATAGGGGCGAAAAGGAAGTCGCGCGATGCGGCTGAGTATGCTGTCGGTAACCCCTTTTCCATAGTCCCTCCGAAGCTTCGCATTCATGAAAAAACCGAGCTGATAGTATCCGGGAGTGAGGTCTCTGTAGGAGCTGAAAAAGTCTTTCGAATAACTGTACTTCCGGTCACTTAGTGTATTTGTCCGAAAGGTGATGAACCACTCTGGGATGCGTCCCCGTCCTGCACCTGAGAGCGCTGTCTCCGTACCTACTGCATCTCCTTCATAGAACCAGGGAGGCAAGGTGACTCCGAAGACAGCGAGCGCCAGCTTCTCAAAAAAGGGGGCTCTTAAATTGCCTGTCAGTTTGTCAAACTGCACCACATGTCTCATCTCATGAACGGCCAGGCTGTTTAGCCAGTCCTGGTAGTCGAAGCTCTGAGGAGGGGTGGTATAGAATTCAGATCTCCGGGGCCCAAGCTGAACAAAGCCATTCGAGGTAGTTCCCTGATTTTGGAGGATGATGGAAATCTTATGCGGTCGTTTGTTAATCGTTTCCGATTCTTTCGGGAGCACAGTTTCAAGCACAGCTGCGACGCGCTGTGCCTCCTTGTGAAAGGCCTCGGGAAAGATAATCTGAAAATTGGGTGTGTTGATCTGATGCCAGCGAAGGGAGGGAGGGTTCTGCTCCGAGTCGTATACCTGTGCAAAAGTAGTGTATGAACTTATAATTAATGTCAGTATGATTACTGTGCTGGAAATTAGAGTCTTGATTCGATTTTTATAGTGCATTTTTTATGTTTGCTAAATATATTAGCTTAATGTCTGTGGTTGTCAATTTTTTAACTGAAGTAAAACTTGCTTTTTTTTAGACTTTTTTCTGATTAAGAATAATATATGTGGCGATACTATATTAGTTGTTACGATTTCTGTTGATGTAAATTACGACTTTTTAACGACATCTGACGGCCTTTCCTGATTTTTGTAACCGTGCTCAGGCTGGTTCTTTCTGCCGTTGTTGCTCCGACGTCTTTTTAGTCTTTTTTGCGTCGATTGTCATCGTGCTTTCGTGGGGAGAACTGAAGAATTGAAGGATGATGCGGTGAAGGCAACCTGCGAAACTCCTGAAGTTGCCTGGCGCGTTACCGTCCCAAACTGACCATCTCCGAACAGCATAACGTGCTGGCCGGTATACTGAGGAAAGTCGGCTATTCACTGTTTCTAATGAGGCCGATCTGCAGCCGAAGTAGGTGCCTGTTTTTCGGTTAAAGAGAGCTGACATAAAGTCGCAGTACGCGCGGGCAGTTGCCTTTTTTACCGGCATAACGGGGACGGGTTTTGGCTGCCTCGCTTTTCCGGTTCGGGACCGGCAACTGTCAGAGGAGGTGCCTGTCTTTAAATATGAAGGTGAGAGTTCGGGAGGTAAGGATATAAAAAAAGCCGTCTTTTTACGGACGGCTTCGTGTAAGATGCTCCTCCCCTACCCCGATAGGATGTGCTTGCTTAGTTTTCTTTTTTCGACCTTGTTCCTGATATAGGGATAGAGAAAAATGGATGAAAGGATCACCACGGTGCCGGCATAAAAACCGAGGGTCATATGCTCCCTTTTTCCGAAGAAAAGGAACGCTAAAATGATGCCGTATACCGGCTCCAGATTGGTCACTAAAGCAACCCGGAAAGCCGATAATTCTTTCATGACGGAGACCCCGGCTACGTAGGCAAGAGAGGTGCAGACCGTGCCTAAAATGAGGAGATAAATGAAGTCTGAAAGCGGCAGTTTCAGGGAGGAATTAAAGCCTGATGTAAGGGCAAGATAGAGCGATATCCACACCCAGGCACCAAGCATTTCGTAGAAGCTGATTACAGGCGCAGCATGCTTTTTAACCTGTCTTGAATTGATGATTGAGAACAGGCTTGCGCAGAAAGCACTCACCAGTCCGAAGGTAATTCCAAGGCTGTAACGTGTCTCAAATTTGAAGATCAGGAAGATCCCTGAGATAATCATAAGGCCGGTAAATATCTCCAGTTTTGAGACCTTTTTCCGGCTGATCAGAGGCTCCAGAATGGCCGTAAAAAGAGTCACGGAGGAGAGGCACACAAGGGCGACAGACACGGTCGCTGATTTGATCGACTGGAAGAAAAATATCCAGTGCGCCCCCACTATAGCCCCTGTTAATATCAACTTTATTAAGGATTGTCTGTTCACACTGATCGTGCTTCTGGTGGCCTTGAAATAGATAAAAAGAGTGATGAACGCGATCAGTACACGATACCAGACGAGGTAGATAGAAGGCAGGGAAATAAGATTTCCGAGAATGCCGGTAAAGCCCCATATCATAACGGTAGCATGCAATACCAGCAGATTGCGATTTAAAGAACTTGATTGTGACATGTAATTATTTGGGCGCTTTTATAAGTAAGTATACTCCAAGAGCGCCGAAGAGTATATTAGGGATGAATACGGCAATAATAGGAGGGAGTCCTCCTTTGAGTGAGAACATCGTCGAAAACTGAATAGAAACGATGTATGTAAAGCTCAGAAAGATCCCGATACCCAGGGGCAGTCCGACTCCTCCGCGTACCTTTCGGGAGGACAAAGAGACCCCCATCAACGTCAGGACAAAAGCCGACAAAGGATACACATAACGCTTGTACTTTTCCAGCTCCAGCAGCTGCATCACACCGGTCCCTCTGGTCTTTTCCTTCTCTATCCGGCTGTTTAGCTCCCGGGTGCTCATTGCGGAGTAAATATTGTCGTACACTTCGAAATCAACAGGTCGCATGTCCAGAGTGGTGTCCTTTTTCAGCCCGTTTGTCATCTTCTCTTTCAATCCGTTCACATCTCTCACCGTGTAGTTTTCAATACTCCATTTCCTTTTTACAGAGTCCCAGGCGATGCGGTCCGCCATCAGTTTCTGAACCAGCTGATCGCCGTCGAACTTTTCCATGATGAACGTATAGCCCACCTTCTGGATATTGTCAAAGCTTTTTATATAAACATACGTATTCTTATCAATTTGCATGTGCGTCTCGGTCTTCGAGTTGTCCGACTTGGGGTTCACATACACGTTCTCAAAGCCAATCATGAGCTTATTGGTGTAAGGGATGATAAAGAGGTTGGCAACCAGCGTAACTGCGAATATGAGAAAGGAGGAGACGAAATAAGGCCATAAGAAGCGCCTGAAGCTCACTCCTCCGCTAAGGATCGGTACAATCTCAGTTTGGTCGGCCATCTTTGCTGTAAAAAAGATGACCGCGATGAAATTGATAAGCGGCGAAAGGAAGTTAAGGTAGAAAGGAATGAAACCGGCATAGTACTCCGTGACGATCTTAGAGAACGGTGCCTCATGTTTAAGAAAGTCGTCCAGCTTTTCCGAGACGTCGAAAATGACGATTACGACAGTAAAAATAGCACAGGTAAAAAGAAAAGTACCCAGATACTTTTTGATAATGTACCAGTCTATTATTTTAATATACCTGTTCAGCATTTCTTTATAAACGTTGAGAGAGCTGTTTTGTCATTTTGTTTTTCCATTCGTAAAATTCACCTGTCATGATCTTTTCGCGTGCTTCTGTTACCAGCCAGAGATAAAAGTGAAGATTATGAATGCTGGCAATCTGCGCCCCTAAAATTTCCTTCGCGTTAACAAGGTGCCGCAGATATGCTTTGGTGTATTGCTGGTCCACGAAGAGATCGCTCTCCGGATCGATGGCTGAAAAATCGTTCTTCCATTTTTCGTTCCGGATATTGATGATCCCGTTGCGTGTGAAGAGCATTCCGTTCCGTGCGTTCCTGGTAGGCATCACGCAGTCGAACATATCCACTCCGAGGGCGATGTTCTCGAGGATATTGGCAGGTGTTCCCACCCCCATAAGGTAGCGGGGACGGTCGCCGGGGAGGATCCCGCAGACAAGTTCCGTCATTGCATACATCTCTTCAGCCGGTTCCCCTACCGAGAGGCCTCCAATCGCATTGCCTTCTCTGCCAAATGAGGCGATCACTTCAGCCGATTTTGTACGAAGATCTTTATATACTGATCCCTGCACGATGGGGAATAAAGTCTGAGAGTAACCGTACTTCGGTTCTGTAGAGTCGAATCTATCGCAGCAGCGTTTTAGCCATCTATGGGTCATTTCCATAGATTTACGGGCATAACTATACTCGCAGGGGTAAGGCGTACATTCATCAAAAGCCATCATGATATCAGCTCCTATAGTGCGCTGAATGTCCATGACGCCTTCCGGAGTGAACAGGTGCTTCGACCCGTCAATATGGGAGCGGAACGTTACTCCTTCCTCTTTGATCTTTCTGACTTCTGTAAGTGAATAGACCTGATATCCGCCACTGTCTGTGAGGATGGGCCGGTCCCAGCCATTGAATCTATGCAGCCCTCCTGCCTGTTCCAGAGTATTGAGACCCGGACGAAGGTATAAATGATAGGTGTTTCCCAGGATGATCTGCGCTTTAATATCTTCTTTGAGCTCCCGCTGGTGAACGGCCTTCACCGAACCCGCTGTGCCCACAGGCATGAAAATGGGAGTTTTAATGACCCCGTGATCTGTTGTTATCTCACCGGCTCTCGCCTTTGAGAGCCTATCTGTTGCTTCTAGTCTAAACTTCATTTTAATCGGGCAAAGGTAGTTAAATGATAGCAGATATATGCCAAAAGCACAGTCGCTTTTGGCCCTGCGCAGTACACACCTCTGATTGTTTTGCTTCGCTCGCGGCTTTCTGCCTAAATCCCGGCTTAATGCTTACCTTTGCTCAGCTAAATCTCAACACGCTTTGATCGAATATTTATTTTACGCAGTCTTTATATTATTTCAGAGTGCCTTTATTGTTCAATTGTATTTCATCCTTTTGAAGCACACCAGGCTGAGGTCTTATCAGGAGGAGGAGTGGCAGGAGTCTGCCGACCAGCTTCCTGTGTCGGTGATCATCTGTGCCCGGAATGAGCAGAAAAACCTTGAAGAGAACCTCCCTCTGGTCCTCGAACAGGATTACAAGAACTTTGAGGTTGTGGTAGTCAACGATTGCTCTTCCGACGATTCCCACCTCGTATTGCAGCGTTATGCTGCACAGTACCCGCATTTGAAGATTGTCAACATTAGTGAGCATGCCCGCTTTAAGCACGGGAAAAAGTTTGCTGTTACCCTCGGCATTAAAGCCGCCAGCCATGAGTATCTGCTTTTTACCGACGCCGACTGCCGTCCCGCTTCTCAGCACTGGGTTGATCTCATACAGCGTAAGTTTCAGGGAGGAAGAGAAATCGTACTTGGCTATTCGCCCTATGCAAGAAAAGGCGGAATTTTGAACGCTCTCATTCGTTTTGAGACCTTCTTTACCGGCTTGAACTATTTATCGTTCTCCCTGGCGGGACGGCCGTACATGGGTGTCGGGCGCAATCTCGCCTACACACGGTCACTTTTTTCAGGAATAAGGGTTTCGCATCCCATATTCACATTCCCTCAGGAGACGACGACTTGTTTGTGAACGAAACCTCTCACGCCGATAATACTGCTATCGAAATTCATCAGGATGCTCAAGTGTGGTCTGAGCCGAAACAGACTCTGGGAGCATACTGGAAGCAGAAAGTGAGGCATATGGGAGCTGGAAAAGCATATAAGAGCGGAGATAAATTTGTTCTCACCCTGCAGGGAGCCAGTGCAGCAGTTTTCTACCTCACCCTGATTGCACTGCTTATTATGCACGCTCAATGGTGGGTATTGCTGTCCGTTTATCTTTTACGGCTTCTTTTGCAGCTCATTGTTTATTATCCCGCTATGAGAAAACTCGCAGTTCGCGATCTGATATGGTGGTTTCCGGCATTGGATTTGTCTTATAATTTCTTTATAATCGTGTTAAGCATAGTTTCCTTATTTAATAAAAAAGCTAAATGGAAGTAAATCCCAGTTTTTCGGCCAATGCAGTAAACGATCTTAACCTGGTAAGGCGGGCTAAAGATGGCGATCAGAAAGCGTATGCTGACCTGATGCAGCGATATAAGGATTCAATCTATTTTATGTCGCTGAAGATGGTAAATAATAAGGATGATGCGATGGATCTCACCATAGAAACCTTTGGGAAGGCCTTTGAAAATATAGAGAAATATAAGCCTGATTTTGCATTCAGCACCTGGCTGTTCCGTATCGCGACGAACAACTGTATTGACTTTATCCGCAAGAAGAGGATCAATATGGTTTCCATTCATTCTCTCACTGACGAGGAAGGAGAGGAGCGCCAGCTTGAGATCAAGGCCGATGTGCTGAACCCCGAAGAAACGTCCATCAAAAAGCAGCAAAAAGAAGCGATCAAGCTCATTGTCGACAAGCTTCCGCTTCGTTATAAGACCTTGATCACCCTCCGCTACTTCGAAGAACTGTCGTATGAGGAGATTGCCGAGCAGCTCGATCTGCCGCTTGGAACTGTCAAGGCGCAGCTCTTCAGGGCAAGAGATCTGATGGCCAATGTATTAACCCGAAGGAAAAAAATTCCCCCAGTGACTTCTGATATTATTTCGCATTATTTTCCACAGTTGAGCAGCACTCAGAAAGAGCAGTTCGACAAGCTGGAAGAACTATACAAGGATTGGAACTCAAAAATTAACGTAGTATCCCGAAAGGACATAGAGAGCCTTTACTTACGGCACGTCCTTCACTCGCTGGGCATTGCCAGAGTGATGCCTTTTCTGCCCGGAGAAAAAGTGCTTGATGTAGGTACAGGAGGAGGATTCCCGGGGATTCCTCTTGCCATATTATTCCCGGAAACGAGCTTTCACCTTGTTGACTCCATTGGCAAGAAGATCAAGGTGGTGAATGAGGTGGCTACAGGTGCCGGTATAAAAAATATAAAGGCCAGCCATTCCAGAGCGGAGCAGATCAATGAACGATTTCACTTTGTGGTTTCCAGAGCGGTCACAAGGCTGGGCGATTTTTATCCCTGGGTGAAAGGAAAGTTTGAAAAAAATCGAATAACGTACTGCCCAACGGTGTCCTTTACTTAAAGGGGGGCGAATTGCAGGAGGAGATTGATGAAGCGCATCTGAAGGATGTCAGGCTTTATCCCCTGACGAACTATTTCTCAGAAGATTTTTTTGACACAAAGTTTGTCGTATATTTCCCGGCACAATAAATAAACCTTTATGCCTTCCTTATATGAGATCGCGCTAACTCTAGTCCCCGGTGTTGGCGCTGTAACGGCAAGGACCCTGTTGGAGAATGTAGGGGATGCAGAGTCTATTTTTAAATCTTCTTTTGCCGAACTAACCGCTATTCCGGGAGTTGGACCCAAAACAGCCGAGAGCATTCGGTCGAAGGATTGTCTGGCGCAGGCAGAGAAGGAGCTGGCCTTTGTCGAAAAGTTTAAAATTAAAACGCTTTTCTACACCTCGGAAGAATATCCATGGAGGCTAAGGAACTGCTACGACGCGCCCATTCTGCTTTACTATAAAGGGAATGCAGAGCTGAACGGCTCCAGGGTGATCAGTGTGGTGGGAACCAGAAGTGCCACTGCTTACGGGCGCGAGCTCACTGAGAAGCTCATTGATGACCTGGCCAGCTATGACGTACTGGTAATAAGCGGCCTGGCTTACGGTATTGATGGCATCGCGCACAAGGCCTGCCTAAAACATCAGATCCCTACAGTAGGGGTAGTGGGGCACGGCTTAGACCGGATCTACCCCGCTCAACACCGCAGCCTTGCAGAGAAGATGCTTGCCTGCGGGGGAATTCTGACCGAATTTCCCTCAGGAACCAAGCCCGACCGGGAGAATTTCCCTAAGCGGAACCGCATCGTAGCAGGTCTCGCTGATGCCACCATCATTGTCGAGGCAGCAAAAAATGGAGGCGCCCTTATCACCGCCGAGCTTGCTAATTCTTACGACCGCGACGTTTTTGCCTTTCCCGGACGTGTAAATGATCAGTTCTCATCCGGCTGTAACCATCTTGTTAAGACCAACCGGGCAAATCTGATCACAGAGGCAAAGGATATAGCCTATCTGATGGGATGGGAAACAAAGGACGCCGGAAAGCTGAAGCCGCAGCTGGAGCTCAGTCTCAACCTCGCGCCCGAGGAAGAGAAGATCGTTGCGGTGCTGAAGAACCAGGACGCATTGTCAATCGACGAGATATTCAGCCTGACGCAGATTTCGCCTGGCAAGCTGGCCATGCACCTTCTTTCCCTTGAAATGGCCGGGGTGCTTACAGCTCTGCCCGGGAAAAGATATAAGACGGTGGGCTAGTCGTTCTCCTCGTAACGCTCCGCCTCCACGTTCTTCGGGAAATCATAAAGCTTCTGATCTCCGGTCCAATAGCTGATCATTTGCCAATCGTCAAAAGGAAAATTAATAAGCATTACCCCGCAGGTGGGAATATTGTACACATCGCAGTTGCAAAGGTTCACAGCAAGGTTTGTAAGGCCGGGATTGTGACCGAATAAGGCGACGAAGCCATACCGGTTGTCAAGCGAGTTAATGACGCTCAATAATGTCGAAGAGGACGCTTCGTAAATTTCGGGTCTTTTGACGATTGAGGATTTATCAATCCCCATTTCTTCTGCAAAATATTCTGCTGTGGTTAGTGCTCTCAGCGCGGGACTGCTGACCAGAAGCTGGGGGATCAGGTCTTTCTTTAACAGGCGTCGTGCCATTTCCGGCGCATTTTTGTTCCCCCTCTTGTTAAGAGGGCGGTCAAAGTCTTTCAATTCCCGGTTTTCCCAGTCCGACTTTGCATGACGTACGAGAAGTAGTCTTTTCATTGCATAAAAAAATAGCCCGGAAAACCGGGCTGTGCAATAATAAGAAAAACAGGAGTCAGAAAAAACATCCTGCTGATATTGTGAATGATTTATTCTTAACTGAACTGTGCTCTGCTTCTGCATTGATCTTGATCAGCCGAACCTGTGTCCTTTTGATAATAAGTGAGATTAACCATAAAGCAGCATGTGCACCTGTCAAGAGTTTGCCAGCTCCGCTATCCTTTCGGTATTAATTTCGTTCATACAGCGGAAGTGTTTAAGCGGGCACTTGGGGTAGCCAATTTTAGAACATGGCCTGCAGCCCAGACCTTTCACCTCCATGCAGCGATGCCAGTCGACCTTATAGGGGTACATGCCGAATTCAGGAACGGTATTTCCCCACACCGAAATGATTGGCTTGTTAAAGGCCGCTGCTATGTGCATCAGGCCGGTATCATGCGTAATGATTTTTTCCGCCATTTTTACCAGATAGGCAGATTCATCGAGGTTAAAGGAACCACACGCATTGAAGACGTGATCGCCCGCCTGATCTGCTATTTGCTCACCACCTTGCTTATCCTCTTTGCCGCCCAGCAGGACTACGGGCTTTCTGATCAGTTGGCAGGCTTCAACAATCTTTTCCTGCGGGAGCCGCTTCGTGGCATGTGCCCCGCCAATGACAAAACCCACATAGTTTTGGTGCGAAGGCGGCAGCATTTGGCTTAAGTCGTATTCCTTTTCAAGAAAGTAGTCGAGCCCCTTGCCGTCATTGCGCACGCCGAGTTTTTCCGCCGTTTTTAAATAACGGTCTACGATGTGCAAGTCGGGCAGCGTGTTGATCTTGAAGTTGACAAGCAGCCATTTTTGTATGTTGAGCTTATTGAAGGATGACGATTTTACAGCCAGCCTGAGCTTTAGTTTCAAACTTCGGAGGTTGTGGTGAAGGTCTATGACATAGTCAAAGTTCTCCTCCTCCAGCATGCTGACTGTCTTGCTCAGATCTCCATCGTGCAGGTGCAGCTTGTCGATATAAGGATTGTTCTTCAATACCCCTGCAAATGACGACTTCGTTAAAAAATGAAGCTCAGCATCTGCCGCCTGCTCTTTCACACAGCGAATAACAGGAGTGGTAAGAACGATGTCTCCAATCGAACTCAGGCGGATAATAAGTATCTTCAAGGTTACTTCTTTTTTAATTGAAAAAATGTACTCAGCGCATCGGCACTGAACGTGTTGAGGCATTTGTCTGCTGGTACTCCTCCTTTGCGGGCAGCCAAGACGCCGTACCTCATGTCTGAAAGACCATTTACGCTGTGAGCATCAGGATTTACTGACAGCATTACGCCTTTCTCCAGGGCATACTGGTGGTGGTGCCAGTCGAGATCCAGCCTGAGGGGATTCGAGTTTATTTCGATCACCACTCCGTTCGCTGCACAGGCATCAATAATCTTCGTGTAGTCGAGCGGGTAGCCGTTCCGCGTCAGGAGCATCCGGCCTGAAGGGTGACCGAGGATCGTGGTGTAAGGGTTCTCAATTGCTGCTATTATGCGGCTTGTTGCTTTCTCTTCCGTCATTCTGAACACAGAGTGAATGGAGGCTACAATGAAATCAAAAGACGCGAGCACTGATTCACTATAGTCGAGAGACCCGTCGAAGAGTATGTCAGACTCAATGCCCTTAAAGATCTTGAATGGAGCTAGTCTTTTGTTGAGGACTTCAATCTCCTGATGCTGACTCAGAATTCGCTCCTCATTCAGCCCTCGGGCATAGTAGGCAGTCTTTGAGTGGTCAGTGATACCGAGGTACTGCAGGCCCAGCTGATCACGGCAAAAAAGAGCCATCTCTTCTATTGTATTCATTCCATCGCTCCAGGTGCTGTGGTTATGGAGGCTTCCCTTCAGATCTTCAAAGCGGAGCAGAGCGGGTAGTCTTTGCTCGTCGGCCAGCTTGAGCTCAAATAATCCTTCTCTTAACTCCGGCTCTATGAAAGGAAGTCCTGCCCGGTTGTACCAGTCTGTTTCTGATGTTACGGGCAGTACGCTCTCCGGCATGCGCCGGGATACCAGGCGAACGTGATCCTCCGTTCCGGTGCGGACTAAAAGTTGCTGCACGAAGTTTTCAGGTCTGCAGAAGTAGATCATGGATCTGAGACCGTTTTCAGCTTCAAAGGAAAGTGAATCCTCCGTGCTTCCAAGCATTGTCATGCCTTCAAGTTCGTTTAGTGCCGGTCGTGTCTTAGCGTCAGGTGCGTCGCCGACCAGGATCTCGAGCAGGTCCACTATTTCACATCGTCTCCTGTACGCTCCCACTGCTGAAACCTGAGCAGAGGGAAAGATTTGACGCAGCTGACTGATCAGAGCCTCTGCTTTTTCTTCAATATGAGCATAGAGGAACCTTCCCTGACTCGCCATCTTAAATTCGATCGCTTTCTTGATTTCTTCCTGGGTTTTTAAACCAAAGCCTTTTGCCTCAATCAGGCGATTCTCATTGCAGGCATACAGCAACTCTCCCAGATTTTCAATCTCCAGCTCCTTCCATATGACGAGCACTTTCTTAGGCCCCAACCCTTTAACCGACATGATTTCTACTATTCCCGGAGGCGTTTGTTCAAGAAGGCTCTCAAGTTCCTGCAGGTGCCCGGTTTGGAGTAACTCCCATACCCTGGCTGCCGTGCTTTTTCCGACCCCTCTGATTGATTCCAGTTCTGAAAGCTCTTTGGCAGAGGCCTGAAAAGGAAGTTTGTCAATTGTATACGCGGCCGTTGCCATAGACTTCACCTTGAACGCGTTTTCCTGGTGCAGCTCCATCAGCTGGCTGAGCAACCTCAGACTTCTGGCAATGGTTTTATTGTTCATATCTGTCAAACATACGGATATCCCGACTGAAATAAAACATTCAGGAGCTGGATGCCCAAAGGGGGATGAAAGCAGCTTGCATTATCTTTTCGACTTTTAAAGAACAAATACACCTTCAAAAAAGAGCCACCGTCTGGCTCGCCAAACCTTTTGTCTTTCTGCTTTGTTAGCAGGAATGTTGAAAGACAAGATATCCATATTAAAGCCAATCCAGGTTCTGCTGCTGTTGTTCCTCGTTTTCGCGGGGCTCTATTTCGCGCGTGAATTCCTGATTCCCCTTTCTTTTGGAGGCATTTTGGCCACCCTGATTTTGCCGCTTAGCAGAAGGCTGGAAAACAAGGGCGTTCACAAAGGGCTCGCACCTGTACTATGCCTTTTAGCACTGCTGCTTGTTGCGGGTGGAATCTTCGCCTTACTGATCTGGCAGGTCTCGGATCTCGCCCAGAACGTCTCTGAAATGCAGCAGCAGGTGACTAAACTGCTCGAACGGGTTCAGAATTTCCTGAGCACAGCAATAGGAATAAGCAAGGAGAAGCAAAAAGAAGTAATAGAGCAACAGCAGCAAGGCGCAGGCAGCGGACAGGTCTCGGGAATGGTTTCCGGCTTCATGGGCTTTCTCGTAAACTTCGTTCTCGTGATCGTCTATACCTATCTTTTTGTGTACTTCAGGCACCGGTTAAAAAGGTTTATCCTCATGCTGGTGCCAGACGAAGAGCTCGCGAAGGCCGAGAAGGCCATCAGTCAGTCGGCAAAAGTGTCTTATCAGTATTTATCCGGCCTGTCGATGATGATCGTAATGCTCTGGGTGCTCTACGGGATCGGGTTCTCGGTCGCCGGCCTCAAAAGCGCTGTGTTCTTTGCTATCCTGTGCGGTATCCTCGAGATCATCCCCTTCGTAGGAAATTTAACAGGAACCGGAATAGCGGTGCTGATGGCCGTTTCACAGGGTGAGGGGAGTGGCCTGGTGCTCGGCGTAGTCGCAACTTACTTTGTGGTTCAATTCGTGCAGTCGTACATCCTGGAGCCTCTGGTGGTCGGCGCAGAGGTCAACATTAATCCTCTTTTCACTATCATCGTACTCGTTCTGGGCGAAACGCTCTGGGGAGTTGCGGGTATGATCCTCGCCATCCCTTTGCTCGGAATGACCAAGATTGTCTTTGATAATGTTGAGTCGATGAAGCCCTACGCTTATCTCATAGGAAGCGACTCGAAACCTGGCAAGAAGAACAGCTTTTCAGAGAAAATGAAAAAGCTTTTTAAAAGAGGATGAGTCAGCCAATGGCTTTCCTTATATCCTCTTTTAAAAAGCTGTCTGTACGTTGGTCCGCACCAT
Organism: Arcticibacter sp. MXS-1; assembly: GCF_041902385.1. Lineage (GTDB taxonomy): Bacteria > Bacteroidota > Bacteroidia > Sphingobacteriales > Sphingobacteriaceae > Arcticibacter. The sequence goes on from NZ_CP169244.1 coordinate 2,787,469, forward strand.
TCGGCAACGATCTTTCTAATCAGATGCCGTCGCTCCCTTATTTAATAGTGAAATCGTAAGGCAAACGCGCCTGAATACCTGTAAAGCGAAGGGCATCCTGCAGTTGTTTGTAATACTGGTAATGCTCGCCGAACTTCAGTTTGGCGTAATGCTCTTTTAGTTTGTCTTCGCTCGAACCGAGGAATGACTCAAGCGGTTCTTTCTGAGATGGATAGGATACGACCTTATAGTCTTTGATTTTGGCCTTTCTTGCCGCTGATCGTATCGCGTCGCCGATGTTCCCAAGCCGGTCTACCAGGCCATTCTTCAATGCTTCTGTGCCGCTCCATACACGGCCCTGACCAATGGAGTTTACGTACTCCTGCGTCTTCTTCCTGCCATCAGCTACCCTCCGGGTAAATGTGCCGTAAATCCTGTTTATTTCGCTTTGGATGATCAGGCGCTCTGCATCCGTAAGAGGGCGGGTCAGGGTTCCCAAATCGGCGTGTTCTGCCGTTTTTACTCCATCAAACGTAATCCCGAGCTTGTTGTTGAAGAACTTCTGCAGGTTGGGGATAATGCCAAAGACGCCGATTGACCCAGTGATAGTATTGGGTTCTGCAAAAATAGAGTCAGCAGCGCAGGCAATATAGTATCCTCCCGATGCTGCAACGTCTCCCATTGAAACAATAACTGGTTTGACTTTCCTGGTAAGCATCACTTCCCGCCAGATCACATCCGACGCTAAAGCGCTTCCACCCGGGGAATTAACCCTCAGCACAACTGCTTTCACTTTTTTATCTGTCCGCAAGCTTCTGATCGTTCTTGATATGCGCTCTGAGCCGATGCTCTCGTTATCGCCTTCACCGCCGGTGATGGTCCCCGTTGCGTAAACGATCGCTACCCGGTTATTGTAATCTCCTTCCTCCGGTTCATTGTTTTTAATGTAGCTGGTAAGGGATACCGAATTAACATCGTCGTCCTTGCCTTTTCCCGAAAGTTTCTTTAATTCATCAATCACCTCGTCTTTATACTTTAGTCCGTCGGCTAGTCCGGTGCGCACCGCATCGGCAGCATTACGAACCTTCATTCCGTTTGCGATAGCAAACAAAGAGTCTTTACCGATACGCCTGGAAGCCGATATCCGGGACAGGAAATGATCGTACATGGAGCCCATGAACGAAGTCACCTGCTCACGGTTCGCATCGCTCATTTTGTCGAGTATGTACGGCTCTACTGCGCTCTTGTACGTACCCACTTTGATCACCTGCGGTTCGATCTCCAGCTTTTCAAGGGTCCCCTTGAAGAAGGTGATCTGTGAGCTGAATCCTGTAAATTCGAGCAATCCCTCAGGATTAATGTAGATTTTGTCGGCAACAGAGGCGAGGTAATATGCGTTCTGCGTATAAACTTCGCTATAAGCAAGAATGAATTTTTTAGATTTTTTGAATTCGATAAGCGCATTTCGGATCTCTTCAATCGTTGCCATTCCTGCGCTTATACCCGATACATCCAGATAAATTCCTTTAATATTTTCGTCCGCTTTTGCTCTTTTTATTGCAGCAAGAATATCGTTCAGTCCTAGGTTTTTTGAGGTCTGCAGCCCCGCAAGGTCAAGTTGATCAAAGGGACTTTTAGAAGACCTTTCAACAATCGGGGTATTGAGCGTAACGTGGATAACTGTATTCGGGGAGATATCAACGGTTTCGCTTTCGGATGAAGACAAAATTGCAGTAATGGTGATAACAGCGAGTATCACAAGTACGAAGGCCGACAGGACGAATCCGATCATAGAGGCGAAGACGATTCTAAAAAAACCTTTCATTGAAAGCTAAATCTGATAATGTATGCAAGTATACAATAGATATCAATATCTTTGAAACGTTACAACCTGAATTAGGTTTATGCATGAGGTTTATTTATCGCTCGGTAGTAATCAGGGAAACAGAGCGATCTTCTTACATCAGGCTCTTGTTCTGATCGAAAAGGAGGTAGGGGAGGTGGTGAGATCTTCTGCCATATATCAGACAGCGTCCTGGGGAAGGGAAGACCTTCCTGAATTCCTGAATCAGGTTGTTTTGATCAGGACTGCCCTTTCCGCCGAAGAAGTTTTAACATCGATCCTTTCAATCGAAAAAAGGCTCGGCCGCGAACGTTTGGAGAAATGGGGAGCCCGCACGCTTGATATTGATATCCTGTTATTCGATGACCTGATCGTGAACAACAGGGATCTTGTTATTCCGCATCCCTTAATGCATGAGAGGCGTTTCGTTATGGCTCCTCTCGCCGAAATCGCACCCGAATTAGAACATCCTGTTCTCGCCACGAAAATAAAATTTTTATTATCCCAACTTTCTGACGGCTTGTTCGTAAAACCGTTCAGAAGTACAACTATGGCACAGGGTATTCATAAAACTTTTGAGGTCAATCTTTCATATCTCAATGACATTGCAGAAGGGAATAAAGAGTTTATCATTGACATGATAGATATTTTTATAGAGCAAACCCCCGTATATTTTAACCAGCTGGCGACAGCGATTTACGAAAAGGACTGGAAAACAGCAGGAGATGTCGCGCACAAAATAAAGCCTACGCTTGCTTTTATTGGTGTGGATGCCGCCAGAGACCAGATGATTGAAATAGAGCGGAAAGCAAGATCACTGGACAAACCCGAGGAAATTGCAGACTTGTTTGATGACCTGAAGGACACGTTAGATGATATCTACGTGAGTTTGGAGAACATCAAGAAAGACCTTCAGAAGCAGATATAGGCTTTTTCCCGAAAGTCTAATCGTTTTCCAAAGGCCAAGAAGAACACTCAATCAACTTTCATCCCCCGTTTGAGAGCGTAGCTCATGAGTGTTTTTTGTTAAAGTCTGTCCATGCCTCAGGCTTATCGTACTTGACTCTCTTATCGCTCCTGCAAAGAGATCTGAGTGACCGGCAGAGCGACAGATAACCTCCCGCCTCCTGTCAGAGACATTTTCATTGGATTCAGCTTTTATTGCGCCTTGCCGTCTTACCGGTCCTGCAAAGAGAATTGGATAACCGACAGAGCGATATATAAAAAGATGATGATTGGAACAGCAGCAAACTTGAAAAGAAGGATCAGAACAGCTGCGCATATCAGTAGGATATAGCGAAACGTATTCTCCCGGATATCGAAGGTTTTGAATTTCAGCGAAAGCAGCGGCACCTCCATTACGAGCAAAAAGCCGGTCCCCAGACTGAAGATGAACAAAAAGTACGGGTTAAGGATATAACTGGACCAGAAGCTTCCTGACTGAGCAATTATTTGCGGCAGCGATGCCACAAGCAGGGCGTTTGCAGGAGTGGGCAGGCCAATGAAATGATCCGACTGCCTTACATCAATGTTAAATTTAGCCAGACGTAAAGCCGAGAATGCTGTGATAAGAAAAGCGGAATAGTTCAGATAGATGCTTAGCTCGCCGAGCTGTGGAGCGGTAAGAAATAAGTGGTATACAATGGCGGATGGCAGGAAACCAAAGCTGATCACATCGGCGAGCGAATCAAGCTCTTTTCCCAGAATGGAATAGACACCAAGTCCCCTGGCTATAAGTCCGTCTGCAAAATCAAAAAGTGCAGCAACGATAATAGCATAACCTGCGTAAATGAGATTGTTGTTGAATGCAAAGGTTACTCCTACGCATCCGCTCAGCAAATTAAGACAGGTAATGGCGTTTGGTATATGTTTCCTCATTTATAAAGCACAAAGTACAGGCGCAAAGGTAAGAAAGTGTGCGACACTTTTCCCCATGCGCCTGTACTTTGTCTTAACTATTCATTGAAACGAGGAACTCTTCGTTCGTCTTGGTTCCTCTCATCTGACCGAGAAGGAATTCCATAGATTCCTGGGAATTCATATCAGCCAGGTGGTTACGAAGGATCCAGATCCGCTGTAGGGTTTCGCGGTCATGAAGAAGGTCATCCCTTCTCGTGCTCGAAGCTGTAAGATCAATAGCAGGGAAGATGCGCTTGTTAGAAAGCTTACGGTCGAGCTGGAGTTCCATATTACCAGTTCCTTTAAATTCTTCGAAGATCACTTCATCCATCTTACTGCCGGTATCAATCAGGGCAGTCGCCAGGATCGTGAGAGATCCTCCATCCTCAATATTACGGGCTGCACCGAAGAACCGCTTAGGCTTATGAAGAGCATTGGCGTCAACACCACCCGAAAGGATCTTTCCGGAAGCCGGAGCTACTGTATTGTAAGCACGGGCAAGGCGGGTGATCGAGTCGAGAAGGATCACGACATCGTGTCCGCATTCAACCATTCTTTTCGCCTTTTCCAGTACGATATTAGCAATTTTTACGTGACGCTCAGCAGGTTCGTCGAATGTTGATGATACAACTTCGGCGCGTACGCTGCGGGCCATATCCGTTACTTCTTCCGGACGTTCATCGATCAGTAAGATGATCAGATACACCTCAGGATGATTCTTGGCAATGGCATTTGCAACATCCTTAAGGAGCATGGTCTTACCCGTTTTTGGCTGAGCAACGATCAATCCGCGCTGCCCTTTTCCGATCGGGGTGAACAGGTCGATAATACGCGTTGAATTATGTCCCATGTCCATGAACAGGTTCAGCTTTTCGGTCGGGAAGAGCGGAGTGAGGTAGTCAAACGGAACCCTGTCGCGCACTTCAGCAGGAACGCGGCCGTTAATCGCTTCTACGCGTACCAGCGGAAAGTATTTTTCTCCTTCTTTTGGAGGCCTGATGCTTCCTCTTACAGTGTCGCCGGTCTTTAACCCAAAAAGTTTAATCTGTGACTGCGATACATAGATATCATCAGGTGAAGTCAGATAATTATAGTCAGAAGAACGGAGAAAGCCGTATCCGTCAGGCATGATTTCAAGCACGCCTTCGTTAACGATCACGTTGTCGAAATCAACTACAGCCGTCCCGTTTTGCAGGCCTGAGTCCTGAGGGCGACTGTCGTAGCTCCTGTATTCCTGGGGGCGGCTCACAACTACCGGTCTTTCTTCCTCGACTTCGGGCTGAGGTCTTTCTTCCGGAGCCTTTAGCAGCTCAGGACTAAGGGGCGCTGCGTCAGGATTTTCGCTCCGTAGTTTGATTTTCCTTCTCGGACGCCCTTCTGTTTCTGATTTTTCCGCTGCTGCAGTTTCCTCAGCGGTGGTCTGACCATTTTCTTCAGGTTCCGCCGCCTCCGTTACCGGTGCGGAGTCAAATAAGGTAGCAGTTTCGCTAACAGCTGCTTCTGGTTCTTTTTCGGCTTTTGTCTTTACCGCTCTTGTTCTCTTGCGGGGTTTCTCTTCCTGTACCGGTTCCGCTTCAGACTCAGCGGCAGGCGTTTCTTGCCGCGCGGCTTCAATCATAGCCTGCTGCTCTTTTATTCTATTTATAAGCTCTGCCTTCCGTAAAGCGTCAGCTCCCTCTATTCCAAAGGATTTGGCAATTTCACGAAGTTCCGACACAAGCTTGTCGTTCAATTCAATTTCCATTCAGTTTTGAAGTATTATGTAGGATTTGTTTTATAAGAGTCTATCCGCAATCAGCAGAAAAAAACACATGTTAAGAAATCTTAAGGAGTTTTCCTGTGATGTTTAGGACAACATTCTGAGATAACGCTGCAATTGTAGCGTTATAATTTCAAATATACAAAAAAAATCAAAAAAATTTCACTAACCTGTTTTGTTTTAATTTATTTGCAAGTTTTACTATACTGATCTTCTTTCGGCGAATCCCTCGCGAGACAATTGGTATTACTTCAAAAACCCGATTTTACTTGTATTGTTTTTAAGATGACGCGTGCGCAACTAATTGAACAGATAGAACTTAAGAAGTCTTTCCTCTGTGTAGGACTGGATACCGACATAAAGAAAGTTCCCTCATTTTTACTTGAATCCGACGATCCTGTATTTGAATTCAACAAGCAGATCATTGACGCTACGAAAGACTTTTGTGTTTCCTACAAACTCAATACCGCCTTTTACGAAAGCAGGGGACTCGATGGTTGGAAAAGCCTGATCCGCACCTGGCAGTATTTGCCAAAAGACTGCTTTAATATAGCCGACGCAAAAAGGGGCGACATCGGAAACACTTCTGAGATGTATGCTAACGCCTTCTTTAATCCTGACTCGTCGGGAATGGGCTTCGACGCCGTGACTGTTGCTCCATATATGGGAGCCGACTCGGTTAAGCCTTTTCTGGGATACAAAGATAAATGGACCATCCTGCTGGCCCTGACCTCTAATGAAGGCAGCAAAGACTTTCAGTTCCTGCCTGCAGGACCGGAAGCCAGGCTTTTCGAGCAGGTGCTCGAAACCTCTAAAAGCTGGGGCAGCCCGGAAAATATGATGTATGTGGTAGGAGCAACACGGGGAGAAGCATTCCTTGACATAAGGAAGCACGTGCCTGACCACTTCCTGCTTGTTCCCGGTGTAGGGGCACAGGGAGGAAGCCTTGAGGACGTCTGCAAGTATGGCCTGAATAACGATTGCGGCCTGCTTGTTAATTCATCACGCGGCATTATCTATGCCTCAGGCGGGGCTGACTTTGCCCGTGCTGCGGCAACTGAAGCTGAGAAAATTCAGAAGGAAATGTCGGCCTGGCTGTAGGGCCAGGCATTTCTTTAGCAATCCTGTATCTGCCTGCTGGTTCCCGGCAGCGCATTTCAGTTTTATTCCTTCACACTGTCCATGCTTTGACGGGGGTATTGTAGGGTTCTATTGGCACTATAACGCGGTCCCTCCCAAAACCTGACCCTGGTGTGATTATAGCCATTAAAAAGCTACTGATATGCCACCTTTATCCCACCTTTTTGCCTGAAAACGTGGACTCTGAGTGCTTATTTGGACAGGGTATAAATTCTTAGCTGTAACTACTTAGCGAGTAGGGCCCTATTGATTCCTTGATTTTTTATACTCATCTTTATATTGAATTAACCAGGCGGACAGGCCTTTACGACCTTATTATCTGATTGAGCTGATCCCGAAGTTTCTGTTGTTCGATAATGGCCTCCTGCTTTAAACTTGACGAGTTCATTATGGCAATTATTGACAAAAACGGCGGCATTCATGGAAGTGCCGGATCGGTGGTGTACCGCACCTACCGGGGAAGGAACGTCCTTCAGATTAAACCCAAAAGAAAGAAACAGACTCCTGCCAGCATTCGCAGTGCCTGCGAGTTCGGGCTGGCCAGTTCCTCTGCCCGCATCATCCGGCAGGCATTTCACCCCTTACACCGCGACCTGCACGATGGGGCCATGGTCAACCGCCTCACGTCGGCGGTATCCAGGAGCATCCGGGCCAGCTCCAAAGAGCGCGGGGAACGCGACCTGCACGATGGCGACCTGTCCTTCCTGGAGGGCTTCAGCTTCAATGCCGCCAGCGGCCTGTTCCCCTCCCTGCAGGTGAAACCCCGGGTTTCGCTTACTGAACAGGGGCAGGTGAAGGTCTCGCTTCCCTCCCTGGGGGTGGACAGCGAGCTGCTCGACCGGTTCTATGAAGCGGGCCGCTTCCGCATCCGCTTTGTGCTGGTGGCCTTCAACTTCCGGGAGGAGTTCTATGAGTATGTCGACGTGAATGATGTGGTGCTCAGCCGGCTCAGTCCCCTTCCGGCACAGGAGCTGCTGTTTGAGGGCGAGTGGCCTCAGGGCTGCCTGCTGCTGCTGGCGGCTTCACTCGAGTACCTGAGCTATAACCGGCTCGATAAGACCTACGGCAGCCTCAACAGCAAAACATTCTCACCCTGCGAGATCATTGCAGCCATACCGGCCCGGGATGAGGCCGGGCAGGGTTACGGCAGGCAGCGCTACGAGAAGCTGCGGGAGGCCGGGCCTCAGGTCCTAATGTCGTTCTTCAGTGACTATCCAGGCCGGAAGATGCGTGAGAAGGTAGACAAACTGATGGGTGAGGGACGGCTGCAGCTGCCCTGGAACCGGAGCGGTACAGACTCGGGAGGAGAGCAGCGATCGCAGGAGGATGACTGGGTTGATCTGAAAGGGAAGCGGACGTCTTTTAAGGATTAGCGAAGCGGGCAGGAGCGACCAAGACGGCAGGCGGCTTTACGGGCGCTGCTGATGAGGGAATGCCAGAAGAAAAATCTGTGCTTCTTTCATAACTTTCTCCCTTTTAAATGTGTTTAAAGAAGGAGGGGCTGGAGACTTATACGAACGAACTGTTAAACCTAAACGTTGATGAGCGAGGAGTTTCTTCACTTTATCTGGAAATATCGTCTTTTTTCTCAAAGGAATTTGAGCACCATAGATGGCGAGACCCTTAATATTCTTTCCCCTGGAACATATACCGGCGACGCAGGGCCAGACTTTACTAATGCGCGCATCAGGATAGGAGAGACGCTGTGGGTTGGAAACGTCGAAATTCACATCTTTTCATCTGACTGGGACAAGCACCGTCATGCCCTCGACAAGGCCTATAATAATGTTATTCTTCATGTGGTTTATGAACACGACCGGGAGGTTCGCCGAAACGACCGCACTTGTCCTCCCACTCTTGCCATAAAAGACTGTATCAAGCCCGGTCTCGAAAGCCGGTATCTGGCGCTGATTGAAAATGCTTCGTGGATCTCCTGTGAGAAGCAGATCGGGATGGTAGACGAGGTCTATATACAGAATGCTCTTTCCAGGTCGCTCATTGCAAGGCTTGAAGAAAAAAGCGAAGCGATTATGAAGCTTGTCGGCGAGTTTAAAGGAAGCTGGGACGACGCCTTTTATATCATGCTTGCCAGGAGCTTTGGATTTAAAGTAAATGCGCTTCCCTTTGAATTACTGGCGAGGTCACTTCCGCAAAAGATCCTTGCCAGGCACAAAGATAACCCGCTGCAAATAGAGGCGCTTCTTTTTGGACAGGCCGGCTTCCTGGAACAACAGGCAGCAGACGACTATATCGCTGCCCTGAGACGGGAATACCGCTTTCTGCAGAAGAAGTACGGGCTTCACCCTGTCGAGGCCTATGTCTGGAAGTTTCTTCGGCTAAGACCTCAGAACTTTCCTACGCTTCGCATCGCACAGTTTGCAGCTCTGGTCAATAAGTCGGAACACTTGTTTTCTCGTGTCCTGGAGATGAATGATAACAGGGCAATAGCGAAACTCTTTACTGAATTGCCGGTGAATCCTTACTGGAAGACACACTACCAGCCCGGGAAAGCTGTTGTGTCAGTGGGGTGCCAGCCGGGGAAGGCTTCTGTAAATGGTATTCTGTTGAATGCGGTCGTGACGATGCTGTTCGCATATGGCAGGCATGCAGGACGTACGGAGCTGGAAGACAGTGCTATTGGCCTGCTCGAAAGTATTTCTCCGGAAACAAATCAGGTAGTGAGACGGTTTAAGGCAATAGGAGTATCACCGAAGAGCGCGGCCGATTCTCAAGCATTGCTTCAATTAAAAAAGTCGTGGTGTGATAAAAAAATTGTTTGCTTTGTACTGTAGGATCAAAGATTGTTAATTTTGAGTGATATGATACAGCGGATTTTGACCTTTTTTGAGAAGTATTCCTTTGGGGTTTCTACCTACCTCGGAGAAAAATTCGATATGTCGATTTCGAAGATCAGGCTTTTTTTATTTATTCATCTTTTCTTGCCGTTGGCTTTCCTCTGATCTTCTATTTTCTCGCCGCCTTTATCCTGGGCACGCGTAATTATATGAAGCGGATCAGGACGAGGATCTGGGATTTCTGAGATGTAGCCTAATCGACCCGAATGGAATCAACGGGCTTTGAAAGTGATGCCCTGACAGCCTGTACCCCGACCGGTTCTTTCATGTTCATCGCTTTCACTGTTGCTTCGTTGACGAGCAGAGCGGCTGAGTCAGTTGGATCGCTGTCAACGTAGATATCCCTGCCTTCAATCAGTCTGACAGCCGTAACTTTGAGGAAGTGGCGTCGGCAGCCTTCCCAAGGTGTCACTGTAAAAACTTTCTTATATTTGTCGGATCAAAACCGCTAGGAGATGCCGGTAAAAGGAAATCAGTTTCGATCGAATACATTCAGGGATGAGGATAGTCCAAAGCCTTCAGGACGGGGGCGTTTGGTAAGGGAAAAAGCCGAGATATTACCGCGGTTTACTTTTAATAATGGAAGAATAGTAAAGATTTCAGGCCTTTTTTTCTCGTTTTGTCGCTTTACTTCCTGGTGGCCTTTACATCTTATTTGTTTACCTGGGAGGATGATCAGAGCTATGTGATAGATCAGAACGGGGGCTGGGATAATCTGTTTAAAACGAACGAGGAACTGGTGAAGGCTGGTGTACAGAACCCGGTAGTGGAGAACTGGCTGGGCAAATTCGGTGCCCTACTGTCCCATCAGTTTATATACGAGTGGTTTGGGATTGCCTCCTTCCTGTTTATTGGCCTTTTGTTCATAGTAGGCTATCGTCTGCTTTTTAAGGTTAAGATCGTTTCAATTTCCAAAGCATTCAGCTATTCATTTTTTCTCCTGATCTTTCTCTCTGTTACCCTCGGATATTTTCACAGCTTCACGTCCGACTATCCCCATTTTCTGGAAGGCGAGTTCGGCTTTTGGACGAACAGGCTGCTGCAATTGCAGATCGGTAATGCGGGCGTAGCAGGATTGCTGGCCTTCGCCGCCCTGACGGCGCTGATCATCGCCTACAATATTGACTTTAAGATCCCAGAGCGAAAGAAGAGGATCGACTTTCCGGTGGCTCCGGTACCCGACGAGGTGGAGCTGGAAGACGAGGTAAAATCAGAGCCGGTAGAGTTTCCTTTGAATAACAGGCGGAGCCGGTTTCGGGCAGAAGAGCCTGTTGCAGAAGGGCGGGGGCCTGAACCTATTGTTCAGCAGCGCGTGGTGCCCCCCGTAGAAGTAGAATCAACAGATGAGGAGCCGGTAGTGCCCCGACATATTCCTCTGGAAGCGGCTGCTGCAGCAACTACAGTTGCTTTTAATATTCCCAGGCCCGTGATCGCTCCTCCGGCGCCTGAATTTAAGGCAGAGACGCTGAAGCCTGAGGTTCCGCTTAGCGAAGTAAGCAAGCCGGAGCCGGAGCTGACCATAGAAAAAACTCCTGAAGAGAAGACGGCGCAGGACCTGGTTGAGCAATTCGGACAATACGACCCGAAACTTGACCTCTCTTCGTATATGTATCCTCACCTCGACTTGCTGGATAATCACCGGTCGAGCAAGATCTCCGTGAGTGCGGAGGAGCTGGAGGCGAACAAGAACAAGATCGTTGAGACGCTCAATAACTACAACATTGAAATTGATAAGATCAAGGCGACAATAGGGCCGACAGTGACGCTTTATGAGATCATCCCTGCGCCTGGCGTCAGGATATCCAAAATAAAAAATCTGGAGGACGACATTGCTTTGAGTCTGGCAGCCCTGGGTATTCGTATAATTGCACCTATGCCCGGAAAGGGAACCATCGGTATTGAGGTGCCAAATCAGCAGCCGGAGATGGTGGCGATGCGCTCTGTAATGGCCACAGAGAAGTTTCAGAATACAAATATGGATCTGCCGATCGCTCTGGGTAAGACGATCTCGAACGAAGTCTATATTGCCGACCTGGCGAAGATGCCGCACTTGTTAGTTGCCGGTGCTACCGGGCAGGGAAAGTCGGTGGGGATCAACGCCATTCTGGTCTCTCTCTTATATAAGCTTCATCCGGCCCAGCTGAAGTTCGTGCTGGTGGACCCCAAGAAGGTGGAGCTCACTCTTTTTAAGAAGATTGAAAGACATTTTCTTGCCAAGCTTCCGGGAGAAGAAGATGCGATTATCACCGATACCAAGAAGGTTATTAATACGTTGAATTCCTTGTGTATTGAAATGGATCAGCGCTATGATCTCCTCAAGAATGCGCAGGTAAGGAATTTGAAGGAGTATAATCAGAAGTTTATCAACAGAAGGTTAAACCCCGAGGAAGGGCATCGTTTTCTGCCCTTCATTGTGCTGGTGATCGATGAGTTTGCCGACCTGATGATGACCGCCGGGAAGGAGGTGGAAACGCCGATCGCACGCTTAGCGCAGCTGGCGCGGGCAGTTGGTATTCATCTCGTGATCGCGACCCAGAGGCCTTCTGTAAATATCATTACAGGTACTATTAAAGCCAACTTTCCGGCGCGCCTTGCATTTCGGGTGCTTTCCAAGATTGACTCAAGAACAATCCTCGACTCGGGAGGAGCCGACCAGCTGATCGGCCGCGGAGATATGCTCCTGTCGACCGGCAGTGACCTGATACGTCTGCAATGTGCCTTTGTTGATACCCCGGAGGTTGAAAAGATTTCTGATTTTATCGGCCAGCAGAGAGGATATTCCTCAGCCTGGCTCCTGCCGGAATACGTAGATGAAAATGGTGAAGGAGGCAGTGTGAAAGATTTCGACCCGAACGATCGGGATCCATTGTTTGAGGAAGCTGCACGGTTAATTGTGATGCATCAGCAGGGATCGACCTCACTGATCCAACGGAAGTTAAAGCTGGGTTATAACAGGGCAGGAAGAATCATTGACCAGCTTGAAGCTGCAGGAGTGGTAGGGCCGTTTGAGGGAAGTAAAGCGAGAGAGGTGCTCTTGCCGGACGATTATGCTTTGGAACAGTTCCTTGATAACCTTGATAAAGAATAAACCTGCAACATTAAACTAATTATAACTGTTGCAGTCTACAATAGGAGCCTGCCGTGGTTTTGCGGCCGGCAGGTCGCAAAAGCGATCTTTTTACCAGATATGAAATGCCGATGAAGAGAATTTTTTTAGTGCTTTTTTTGTAATGGCCTGCCTGGTGTCAGTCTTAGCTCAGACGGATCAGAAAGGCAAATCTATTTTAGCCGCAGTTAGTAAAAAATATGGAGCTTACACCACCTTAAAGACCTCCTTTTCTTATTATATCGATAATCCCCAGGCTAATATTAAGCAAACCGTGACCGGCGTGCTCTATACTCAGCCGAAGACCAACAAGTATTATATATCCATGAAGGACCAAGATATGATCAGTGACGGTAAGAATCAGTGGACTTATTTAAAAGCTGACAAGGAGGTACAGCTGAACGACGTAGATGTTAGCAGCAAATCGATGAATCCGGCAAAGATCTTCACCATCTACGAGAAAGGCTTTAAATACCTTTACACAGGGGATGTCAAAGAGGGAGGGAAGCTTTATCATGTGGTCGACCTCACGCCAACTGATCCGAAGCAGTCGTTTTTCAAAGTTCGCTTAACGATTGACCGGCAAACGAAATTGATTAAGCGGGCGCTGATATTTGACAAAAACGGAAGTCGTTATACATATACCATTACTTCGTTTACGCCTAATCCTAAAGTCCCTGCTTCTTTTTTTACGTTTGATGCAGCCAAACATCCGGGAGTTGAAGTCGTAGATTTAAGATAGTTCTCATGCCGCTTTCATATAACCAGTATACGCTAGAAAAGATCGAATCTGTTTTAAAAACTCAGGGGTACCGGGTCAGATACGAGAAAGGGAACTTTAAGACTGCAGCTTGCTTGCTTCAGAGCAGCAGGATCGTGGTGGTGAACAAGTTTTCCACGCTCGAAAGCAAAATCAACTCGCTGGTTGACTTGCTGCAGCAAATCCCTCTTGACGAGTCCTTGCTGGAGGAAAAGCAAAGACAGTTTTTATCTAACCTGAAACAAACCGCTCTGCAATTGTGATTATTACTTTTTTAGGTACAGGCACATCTCAGGGTGTACCGGTCATTGGATGTGATTGTCCCGTTTGCCGGTCGGCAGACCATATGGACAAGCGGCTTAGGTCGGCTGTGCTTCTTGAAGCCGACGGAAAGAACATTGTAATTGACACAGGCCCCGATTTCAGGTATCAAATGTTGCGCGAGGAAGTGAAGCGGCTCGATGCTGTCTTGCTTACGCATGAACATAAGGATCATATAGCAGGACTGGACGATGTCCGGGCTTTTAATTATCGTCTGGGAACACCTATAGAAGTATACGCCGTTCCGAGAGTTCAGGATGCTTTGAAAAGGGAGTTTTACTATGCTTTTTCTGAAAAGAAATATCCTGGCGTCCCTCAGATTAATCTGCACGACATAGGTAAGGACGTCTTTGAGGTCGGAGATATTCCTGTAATACCGGTTGAAGTGATGCATTATCGTCTGCCCGTCTCTGCTTTCCGGATCGGAGATTTTACCTATATCACAGATGCAAAGACGATCAGCGCTGAGGAGACTGAGAAAGTGAAGGGGACGAAAGTACTGGTGGTTAATGCGCTTCAGAAAGGAAGTCATATTTCTCATTTCACTCTGGCTGAGGCTATTGCTTTTGCGCAGGAGATACATGCTGAAAAGACCTACCTCACTCACATCAGCCATAATTTAGGTACTTATGAGGAGGTGAGCAGGGAGCTTCCTGAGGGCATTGAACTGGCGTACGACGGACTTAAATTAAAAATTGAAGATTCTGTAAAATTGATTTGAAGTTTCAATTATAGATTATATATTTGCAGTCCTTTATGGCCGGGTGGCGAAATTGGTAAACGTTGCGGTCTCAGAAGCCGTTGGGAACACCCTTGAGAGTTCGAGTCTCTCCCCGGTCACCACATAAAGAGAATAGTTCTTTTCAGAAGATGCCTGGGTGGCGAAATTGGTAGACGCACCATCTTGAGGGGGTGGCGCCTTACGGGTGTACGAGTTCGAATCTCGTCCCAGGCACAGAAAGACCTCGTTTAAAAGCTCCTTGATCAAAGGGGCTTTTTTTGTCTCCGGCTGTTCCGTCTCTCTGGCGGTCAGGCTGAAGTAGCCGGTGCGATTCTTTTACTGGCGCTTGTTGAAAGAGACAGGCTTTAACCGATGCCCGTCTTGTAAGTTAGAATTTTAATAATGCAGTTTTCCACCCCGACTCTTCGTTCATCCTTTTGAAGTGTTGGTTGTCTTTTCCGGATGTCGGTGTTGCGCTGTTAGTAGGTGTCTGTGTCTGAAATACGCGGATCTTCAGCCAGGATCTCCATCTTGGGATTGTCGATATAATCCGCGTACCAGCGGATCGCTTCTATCACCAGCAGAGGATCTGACCCGTCGTATCCCGAGGTTTCAAATGCGAGCAGGTCGCCGTTGTCGTCTCCGTAAAACTGCAGTTCGTCCGGATCTGGTTCAAACTCATCCCTGCCAAGGCAAAATACGCGGATACGTAAATCTCCATCCCTATGCCTGATCACTTCTTTACAGGCATTATGTGAGTCTTGTACCAAAAGGAAAACAGATTGATCCATGCTAACAAGATAATAATTGTAGTCGGAAAAATGTTTTCAGGAATACATATTAATGGCTTCTCTGAGCTGGGAAATTCCGAGTACGCCCGACTGACGCCATTTGACTTCTCCTTGCCTGAACAGGATCAAGGTAGGCACGCCCTGAATATCGTGCGCGTTGGCTGCCGAGGGATTTTTGTCAACATCGATCTTCAAAATAGTAAGCCGGTCGCCCATCTCTTCCTTTAGCTGAGAAAGGATGGGAGCCATTGCTTTGCAGGGGCCGCACCATTCGGCTGAAAAATCAACCAGTGTCGGTTTCTCAGCGCTTATAATTTCCATAAAGCTCGGTTTCGCGTTCATAATCAGTTTGCTTTAGTAAGAACATTGTGTTGAAATCTGTAAGGAGCTGCTTGGTCCTTTCGTTACCTTCCGGAATTCCGCTCTTCCCGTATCTACCTATTGAACAACTGGAGTAAAGACTGGTTTTCTCTTCCTCGCCAAGTTTTTACACGGCGCGATAATATCGTATAATACCTTGAGAAAATATTATAGTAAAGACGCCCTGTCATGGTATACTTTTGAAAATTACTATTCTGCTGGCCGGATAGTATAACCATTATTAACACACACTATAAACGAAAGTAGCGAATGACCCGTTTCCGCGTTTTCATATTTGGGCTGATATGTCTTGCCACCTCAATTTTTAACACTTCAAAGGGGACCGAAATACGCACTGCCCGGGGAACCGTTATCATAGCAAGCCCTGTTTCTTCTAACCCCAGAATCCTATACGGAATAGACAAGCTGTCGGCTGCCCTGAGGAGCGCCGGCTTTAATGTAAGAGTTGCTCGCCAGGATGTTCTTCCAAAAGGGGAGCAGGTTGTTGTGGTAGGTTTAAATGACAGCAGGCTTGTGCAGAACGGGTCGCGTTCCCTTGGTTTAAATTCAGTCAGCGGCACTCAAAAAGAAGGATTTACAATTCAATCTAAAGGTACTAAGATCATCGTGGGAGGAAACGACGCATCGGGTGCGCTTTATGGCTGTCTTGAGCTGGCCGACAGGGTAAAGGCCAGCGGCAGCCTGCCCCGGGATTTGTCGTTTAGTGATAAGCCGGAAATGGTGCTTCGTGGCACCTGCGTAGGTGTACAGAAGCCTGAGCTGCTGCCGGGGCGAGGAGTTTATGAGTATCCCTACACGCCTGAATCATTTCCCTGGTTTTACGATAAGGCGCTCTGGATCAAGTATCTTGATATGATGGTGGAGAACCGCTACAATTCACTTTATCTCTGGAACGGCCACCCTTTTGCTTCACTTGTTAAGCTTAAGGATTATCCTTATGCGGTAGAAGTTGACGATGCCACTTTCAAAAAGAATGAAGAAATGTTCCGTTTTCTTACAGAAGAAGCGGATAAACGGGGCATATGGGTGATACAAATGTTTTATAATATTATTGTTTCGAAGCCTTTTGCCGAGAAGCATCATATGAAGACGCAGGACAGGAACCGCCTGATTGTGCCGGTCATTGCAGACTACACCCGGAAGTCTATTGCCGCGTTTGTTCAGAAATATCCAAACGTAGGCCTTCTGATCACTCTCGGGGAAGCAATGGAAGGCGTGGGGCAGGACGATGTCGACTGGTTCACAAAGACGATCATCCCTGGTGTGCAGGACGGAATGAAGGCGCTGGGAATAAAGAAGGAACCTCCTATTGTGTTAAGGGCACACGACACGGATGCACCGGCAGTCATGAAAGCAGCTCTGCCTCTTTATAAGAACCTGTACACAATGGCCAAGTACAACGGCGAGGCGCTTACAACTTATACCCCCGCGGAAAGTGGGCTGAGCTTCACAGAAGTCTTAGCCGGATTGGGACGGTACACGTTGAAAATGTGCATATCCTGGCTAATCTTGAGCCGTTCCGTTACGGATCGGCTGATTTTATCCAGAAGTGCGTGCAGGCGATGCACAATGTTTATGAGGCAAATGGATTACATCTCTACCCTCAGGCTTCTTACTGGGATTGGCCTTACACGGCAGATAAGGCAGACGGGCGGCTTCTTCAGCTGGACCGCGACTGGATCTGGTATAAAGCATGGGCACGTTACGCCTGGAATTGCAGGAGAGACAGAGCGGAGGAAGTGAATTATTGGTCAGGCTTGCTCGCAAATAAGTTCGGAGCGACGTCTCCTGCCGGAAAGGATATATTAGATGCATACGAAGAAACCGGCGAAATAGCGCCTAAACTGCTCAGGCGCTATGGTATTACTGATGGGAACCGCCAGACCCTTACTTTAGGAATGTTTATGACACAGCTTATCAACCCATTCCGATACAATCTTTTCACGCTTATGTATGAGTCGGAAGCGCCGGAAGGTGAAATGATTATCGAATACGCGGAGAAGGAGTGGAAGAAGCAGCCGCATATAGGTGAGACGCCCGTGCAGATAGCGGATGAGGTAACTGCGCATGGCCGGAAGGCAGTGGAAGCGATAGAAAAGGCGGCTTCGTCTGTGTCAAAAGACAAGGCCGAGTTTGAGCGCCTCCGGAATGATGTACACTGTTATCAGGAGCTGGCAGATTTTTACGCAGAGAAAGTGCGCGCTGCCCTTCTCGTGCTCCGTTATAAGTATTCAAGCGATATCAGCGACCTGGAGAAAGCACTGCCTTACCTTGAAAGAAGTGTGGAGCACTATCGCAAGCTGGCAGAGTTAACGAGGGGAACCTACCTTTATGCCAACAGTATGCAGACCATGCAGCGGAAAATTCCGGTGAGGGGGTAGATGCAACTTATAAGACCTGGGTTGAGGTGCTGCCGCGGTTTGAACAGGAGCTTGCTCACTTTAAGAGAAGCATTGACTCGCTGAAAAATGACAAAAGCAGCGCACAGGGAAAGGTATTCAAGCCCTTCACTAACGCTGAAGTAAAGCTAAAAGATGTTAAGTCCGACTTTACAGTGCAAAGGGGCGCTCAGGTATTCAATGATACCACAGCAGCAATAACAGCATGGGCTAAGGAGCTGGTGGGGCTAAAAGGTGTGAGGCTGGACATGCAGCAGCAAAGATTAAAGGGGACGTCTTTGCGTTTCAGCGCAAACAAGCCGGTTAAGGTCCTTGTGGGATTTTTTAATACGAAAGCAGCTGGCTTTCTGGGTGCTCCCGACCTTGAGCACGACGCGAGCGCTAACGACTTCGGACAGTCAGAAATTAAAATAGCCAATGCCCTGGCGATCGGGGGGATGCCTCCGGTAAATATTCACAGCTATTCATTTAATGCCGGGACCCATACGCTCACGCTGGCAAAAGGAGCGTGCCTGATACTCGGATTTATCAATGAGGAAGAACCTATGCGGCTCTACGATGCTGGTGTTGGATTGCCTGAGGCAAAAAGGGACATAGACTGGTTATTTGAATAAGCACTTAGAAGAGATGAACACTATTTTCAATATCAGGAAGACATGCAAGGTTCTGGGGCTTGCAGCTCTGGTTGCAACGGGGCTCAGCACACAGGCGCAGAAGAAAGGCGTTGTGCTAGGAACAACAGCACTCGACAACTACACACGGTACTTTAATTCGCTTGACAGCGAGGATGTACGGAACTACGTTCCGAATGCAGAGGCAGCCAGCTGGATCGCTGCAAATGCACCTCTGTTCGAATGTCCGGATTCTGCAATAGAGAAAATATACTACTATCGCTGGTGGACCTTCCGGAAGCATCTGAAGGAAACTCCTGCCGGATTTATTTTTACCGAGTTTATTACTCCGGTCAAGCATGCGGGCAAGTATAATGGGATCAGTTGTGCCCTGGGACACCATATATACGAAGGGCGCTGGCTGAAAGATCAGAAGTATCTTGATCAGTACGTGCATTTCTGGGTGCTAAAGGATAAGGGGTTCCCTGCCCCCCGATTCCACGCGTTCAGCAGCTGGGTAGATAATGCAATTTATAACCGTTATCTCGTTAATCAGGACAAGCAGTTTGTTACTGCTCTGCTGCCTGAACTGGACACTGATTATAGAAAATGGGAGTCAGAGAAGCAACTTCCTTCTGGCATGTTCTGGCAGTTCGACGTGAAAGATGGAATGGAGGAATCGGTAAGCGGAGGTAGAAAAGTGAAGAACAGGCGTCCTACGATTAATAGTTATATGTACGGCAATGCTGTTGCTCTGTCGCGGATGGCCTCGCTGGCGAATAACGACAGCCTGCGAAAAGTATATCTTGCTAGGGCCGCTCATCTGAAGAAGCTCGTTGTTGACAGCCTTTGGAGTGACAGCGCCGCCTTCTTTTTAACAAGGAAGGAAGATGGCCGGCTGGCACCCAGAGAGGCAATTGGTTTTATTCCCTGGTATTTTGACCTGCCCGCCGACAACAAGAAGTATGCAAGGGCCTGGGATCAGCTGACAGACACAGCCGGCTTTAATGCCCCCTGGGGATTAACAACCGCAGAACGGAGAGAACCTACGTTCCGTACCCGCGGTTCTGGTCACGGCTGTGAATGGGATGGGGCCATCTGGCCTTTCGCCACTACACAATCACTGAAAGGATTGTCTAATCTGCTCAATAATTACCGGAATAAAGGCAGTATGAACGCGGGCGTTTTCTACAAGGAAATGCATAAGTATGCGATGTCTCATGTTATGAAGGGCAGAGCTTATATTGGTGAGTATCAGGATGAAAAGACAGGGGACTGGCTGAAGGGAGATGACCCGCGCAGTCGCTTCTACAATCATTCCGGTTTTTGCGATCTCGTGATAAGCGACCTTGTTGGCCTGAAGCCGAGGGAAGACAATGTATTAGAGATCCGCCCCTTGATTCCTGAAGGCCAATGGAACTGGTTTTGCCTTGATAACGTGTCTTACCATGGAAAGACCATTACGATCCTGTGGGATAAGGACGGCAGGAAGTATGGTAAAGGAGCCGGCTTCAGAGTCTTTGCTAATGGCAAGCAACTGCTTGTTTCACCGAAGCTGAAACCTGTTACTGCAAAGCTGTAGTTTTCGGGAGCTGAAACTGCCAGGGACGTGTCCTGGCCTTCAGCCATCCGGATAATTAAGGACCTGCAGGCTGCACGGAAGGGTATCCTATAACGAATGGAAACGGCAATTGCTTCAGGCCTGTTAAAATAGATAACTTACATGAAAAGTATGAATTTTAAAAAGACATATAACAAGGTGATGCTGAATATTCCGCGGTTAATCCTCGGATTGACTTTCCTCGCTTTTACGGCTGCAGTTTCGGCTCAGCCTTATTACAATGTGTTAAAGTACGGTGCGAAGAATGACAGTACGGCACTGGCCACCGGGTCGATCAGAAAGGCCATCGAGGCGGCAGCGAAAGCAGGTGGCGGAACGGTTTATTTCCCGGCAGGGAAGTATCTCACGGGGCCTATTCATCTGAAAAGTAACATTACGATCCTGATAGACGCGGGGGCAGAACTTCATTTTAGCGACAATTTCGATCACTACCTGCCAATGGTGAAAAGTCGGTATGAAGGCGTTGATGTAACAAGCTTTTCGCCGCTGTTTTATGCCTATAAAGCAGAAAACATCACCATTAAGGGGAGAGGGCTGATTGATGGTCATGGAAAGAAATGGTGGGACTTCGTTGAAGGTTATAAGGAAGGACAGCCCAGATCGAAGTGGCAGTATATGTTCGACAGCCTCAACAAGGACATCCTGCTGCCCGATGAGCCCAGGCAAATGAAAAGGGGATTCTTACGGCCTCCTTTCATCCAGCCAATGTTTTGCAAGAATGTTTTGATTGAAGGAATTACAATAAGGAACTCTCCCTTCTGGACAGTTAATCCTGAGTTTTGCGAGAATGTTACGGTAACCGGGGTAACTATCAACAATCCCCATTCTCCGAACACCGACGGTATCAATCCAGAATCATGTAAGTACGTTCACATCTCGAACTGCCATATCAGTGTTGGAGACGATTGCATTACCATCAAATCAGGAAAGGACAAGCCTGGAAGAGCGATGGCAATGCCTGCCGAAAACTATACGATTACGAATTGTACAATGTTGTCGGGACATGGCGGTGTGGTAATTGGCAGTGAAATGTCGGGTGACGTGAAGAAGATCACGATCTCGAGTTGCGTGTTCGACGGCACAGACAGGGGAATCCGCATTAAAACTGCAAGAGGCAGGGGCGGAGTAGTGGAAGAGATCCGGGTTGATAATATCATCATGAAGAATATTCAGGAGCAAGCGATCGTGCTGGACATGCAGTACGCCAAGACTGCGGTTGAGCCGGTCACGGAACGGACGCCCGCATTCAGGAATATTCACCTTAGCAACATAACAGCCTCAGGAGTAAAGCAGGCTTGCTATATCAACGGGCTGGAGGAAATGCCGGTTGATAATATCTCTTTTAACGATATCAATATGGAGGCGGAAAGTGGTTTTGTGATTAAAAATGCCACCAACATCGAGCTGCACAATGTTCATGTTAACACGAAAAGAGGCTCCATGCTTCAGTCTGAGAACGTGAAGACACTTGTTGCCGACGGCATTAAGTCCTTCACACCGCTTCCCGGAGTACCGCTTGTTGAGCTGACAAACACGGAAGATGCCTTTCTTTATAATTCCTTCCCGGTGAAGGGAACTGATGTTTTCCTCAAAGTTAGCGGGCCTTCGTCGCGCAGTATCGTGTTGAAAGGAAATAATCTGAAGAACGTGAAGACGCCCGTAGTGCAGGACCCTTCTGTTAAAGAGAAGATCAGCGCTGAATAAGTTAGAGGCCGGATCAGGTGTGATAAGGCTCAGGGAGCCGCAATTTAACCCTAAAAAGACGTGAGACTAAAACTAAGTTTTTTCATTCTCCTGGCAGCTTCTGTATCTGCTCAGGCACAAGAGCCAGCTTTAAAGCTGTGGTACAAAAATCCTGCTGTGAAATGGACAGAGGCGCTGCCTATCGGCAACGGTCGCCTTGGCGCGATGGTATTTGGCGATCCAGGGCAGGATCATCTGCAGTTCAACGAAGAGACCCTTTGGACCGGAGAACCGAGGAACCACAGCCGGGAGGGAGCGGCGGCTTATTTACCGAAGATACGTCAGCTGCTGTTCGAGGGGAAGCAGAAAGAGGCGGAGGCCCTGGCTGCGGAAAAATTTATGGGTGTCATGTCGGGAGAGGGAAAGCGTGATGTATGGGTAAAGGAAATGCGCGGTTTAAAGGGCTTGACGGCAGATCCTTCTGCTGTTACCTGCGATGACCGGAGCTGGAAGGAAATGCCTGTTCCTACTCCGGAAGGATGGGAGGCTGCCGGCTGGCAGGGGCTTGACGGCGCTGTCTGGTTGAGAACCACTTTTGATCTGCCGGCAGCATGGGCAGGAAAGGACCTGATCATTGACCTTGGTAAGATCAGAGATCAGGATTTTACCTATCTGAACGGCAAGCTGATCGGCAGCATGGGCGATCCTGGCGAAGGCAGGAAATATACAATAAAGGCTTCTGAGGTGAAGCCCGGCAGGAACTACCTGGCCGTACAGGTATTGAACTTTTATGATAAGGGTGGCTTTGTTGGGTATAAAGATGTAAGCAGGAAGCTGCTTGTTTATCCCGAAGGACAAACCGGAGCTGAAGGTATTTCGTTGAGCAAGCCATGGAAGTACCTGATCCAGAATGATGAACCACCAGCCGTATCTCGTTACCAGGCCGACTACCAGCCATTCGGTGATCTCAAACTCGACTTCAAAGGCCATACTCAGTTTAAGGACTACCGCAGGGAGCTTGATCTTCGTACAGCTGTTTCAACAACATCTTATATCTCAAATGGCGTTAAGTATACCCGCGAATACTTTGTTAGTCAGCCAGATCAGGCAATTGTCGTGCATATCAAAGCAGATAGGCCCGGCAGTGTAAGCTTTGCAACATCGCTGGGGTCTGTACACAAGTATTCGTCTGTTCGCAAAGTGGACGACCACACTTTAGCGCTCTCTGTTAAAGTAAGAAACGGGGTTTTGAAGGGAGAAGCACTCTTACGTGCGGTCGCTGTGAAAGGGAAGGTCACTGTGACAAATTCAGGTATCACCGTAAGCGGAGCAGACGCGGTTACCTTGTACCTGACGGCAGCGACCAGCTATAAGAACTATTACGACGTTTCAGCAAATCCCCTGGCGCTAAGTTCGGGCGCTATGAAGAACATAGGAAGTAAGCCTTATACAAGCGTTAAGTCGGCTCATGTGGCTGAGTACCAGAAATATTTCAATAAGTTTTCTATATCGTTCGGCCGTGATACACGTTCAGAGCTTCCTACGGACGAAAGGCTGCGACAGTTTGCAAGAGCGGCAGACCCTGCTTTTGCTGCGCTCTACGTTCAATACGGCCGCTACTTGCTCATTTCAAGCTCAAGGCCTGGTACCAGGCCCGCTAATTTGCAGGGAATCTGGAACGACCTGTTAACACCGCCATGGGGAAGCAAGTATACAACGAACATCAATCTGGAGATGAACTACTGGCCTGCGGAGATGCTCAACCTTTCGTCAACTGCGGAGCCTTTGTTCGATATGATTGATGAGCTGCGCCAAACCGGTTCGCAAACTGCCAGGATGCATTACGGCGCGCCGGGCTGGGTTTTGCATCATAATACAGACGTGTGGAGGGGGACGGCTCCCATCAATGCTTCTAATCACGGTATTTGGGTTAGCGGTGCTGCGTGGTTGTGTCACCATCTCTGGGAACACTACCTGTATACGCAGGACAAGGCATTTTTACGTGACCGGGCTTATCCGGCCATGAAGGAGTCGGCTCTGTTTTTTAATTCATTTTTAACAAGAGACCCAAAGACGGGCTGGCTGATCAGCACGCCTTCGAATTCGCCTGAGCAGGGAGGATTAGTGGCGGGACCTACAATGGATCATCAGATCATTCGTGACCTTTTTAAAAATTGCGTTGCTGCGGCAGAGATATTAAAGACGGATCAGGCTCTGGCTGATACGCTTCGGAAGAAGTACGCGCAGATTGCACCTAATAAGATCGGAAAATTCGGACAGCTGCAGGAGTGGATGGAGGATAAGGATGACACCACGAATAAGCACCGTCACGTTTCGCATCTTTGGGGGGTATATCCGGGGAATGAAATCAACTTTGAGCACACGGCCGACCTGATGAAGGCAGCCAGGCAGTCGCTGATCTACCGGGGAGATGCGGCAACGGGCTGGAGCCTTGGCTGGAAGATCAACCTTTGGGCTCGTTTTCTCGAAGGGGATCATGCCTATAATCTGATGAAGATGTTGCTGAGTCCGGCCGAAAAGGGAGGCGCAGGTTCCTATCTGAATCTCTTTGATGCCCATCCTCCATTTCAGATCGATGGTAACTTTGGAGGGGCAGCCGGCATAGCGGAAATGCTCTTACAAAGTCAGAACGGCGAATTGAACATGCTTCCGGCTTTACCTGCCGAGCTGAAAGAGGGGAGTGTAAGAGGACTTTGCGCCAGGGGCGCTTTTGAACTTAGCTTTTCATGGTCGGCAGGCAGGTTGGAACGGGTTGAAGTGTTGTCGAAAGCTGGAAATGAGTGTGTCCTCCGCTATGGCGACAAGAAGGTATCGTTACGCACCATTAAAGGCGGCCGGTATGTTTTAAATGGGGATCTTAAGAGTTTGTGATCGGATCATAATGATAAAGCGTCTTTTTTTAGTTTTTCTTTTCAGTAATGTGATCATTAGTTCCGCCTTCTCACAGAGCGGAACCAGGAGAAGTATATCGCTCAACGAAGGGTGGAGTACGGCAGCGGCTGACAGCAATAAAAATCAGTATTCCGGCTTTGAAAGAGGCGGTTTTAACGACAGGGGCTGGCAGAGGGTAGACGTTCCCCATAACTGGGATCAGTATGGAGGCTACAGGAGATTGATGCATGGCAATAAACACGGTTATGCATGGTATCGGAAGTCGTTCCGTTTCAGGTCTTCGGCTTCGAACCAACGGTACTTTCTTTGGTTTGAAGGGGTAGGTTCTTACGCTACCGTCTGGTTAAACGGAAAGAAAGTTGGCTATCATCCAGGGGGAGAACCTCGTTTACACTCGATGTAACCGATGCCTTGTTTAGAGATGACAGGCCGAATTTGCTGGCCGTGCGGGCGGATCATCCGGCCGAGATCAGAGATCTTCCATGGGTCTGCGGAGGATGTTCGGAGGAAAGAGGTTTCTCGGAAGGCTCTCAGCCGATGGGTATCTTCAGGCCTGTTCACCTGATTGTCACTAACCCCGTTAGAATAGAGCCGTTCGGTGTGCACATCTGGAATGACACAACAGTTTCTGAGAAATCAGCTGTGCTGAATATAGAGACGGAGATTAAGAACTACAGCAAGGCAGCTAGTTCAGTTTCCGTAAGCAGTCGCCTTTTGGCAAGGGACGGGAAAGTAGTCCTGGAGTTGAAGGCCGGGCGCTCCTTGAAGGCAGGTGAAACAGCCATCCTGAAACAAAGGACTCCGGTTATCAGCAATCCCCACCTATGGTCCTTAGAAGATCCTTACCTGTATACACTAGTCTCAGAGGTAAGACAAAACGGAAAGCTGGTGGACCAAACGACCACCAGTTATGGCATCAGATGGATTAGCTGGCCTGTGGGAAGAAATTCAAACGACAAGCGTTTTTACCTTAACGGGAAACCTGTCTTTATAAATGGAATAGCGGAGTATGAGCATCTGATTGGTAACAGCCATGCCTTTACGGCGGAACAGATCCGTTCAAGAGTGATGCAGATTAAAGCAGCCGGCTTTAACTCTTTCAGAGACGCTCACCAGCCGCACAATCTGCGTTATCAGGAGTACTGGGATAAGATGGGTATCCTGTGGTGGCCCCAAATGGCTGCCCATATCTGGTTCGACAATCCGGACTTCCGCAAGAACTTTAAGCAGCTGCTGACAGATTGGGTAAAAGAGAGAAGGAACAGTCCGTCTATTATTCTCTGGGGGCTTGAGAACGAGAGCACCCTTCCTGAGGATTTTGCCCGTGAGTGTTCAGATCTCATCCGCAAACTTGATCCCACCGCGTCTTCTCAGCGCAAGATCACCACTTGTAACGGGGGGAAGGGGACTGACTGGGACGTACCTCAGAACTGGACCGGTACTTATGGCGGAGATCCGGCAACTTATTCAGAAGACGTAAAACGCCAGGTCCTTATTGGTGAATACGGGGCATGGAGGACACTTGATCTCCATACAGAAGGCCCCTTTAATCAGAGCGGCGCTTTTAGTGAAGACCGGATGACGCAATTGATGGAACTGAAGGTCCGCCTGGCTGAAGCCGCTAAAGCGAACACCAGCGGCCACTATTTCTGGTTATTCACCTCACACGATAACCCGGGAAGAGTGCAGGGAGGCGAGGGGCTTCGCGAAATAGACAGGGTTGGGCCGGTAAACTATAAAGGGCTGCTCACCCCCTGGGAGGAGCCGCTCGATGTGTACTACATGTTCAGGGCAAACTATGCCCCCGGAAAGACCGACCCAATGGTTTATATTGTTTCGCATACCTGGCCCGACAGATGGATAAAGCCAGGAAAGAAAGACAGTATTACCGTCTACTCCAACTGTGATGAAGTAGAGCTTTTCAACGATGTGAATGACCAGTCGCTCGGCCGAAGGACCAGAAATGGCGTTGGTACTCACTTCCAGTGGGATGGGGCTGACATTCGGTATAATGTACTTTATGCTGTAGGATATGTAGATGGGAAGGCTGTGGCAAAGGACTATATTGTGCTGCATCATCTGCCGGCTGCCCCGCATTTCAGTGCCTTATATGCTGATGCGAAACCGGTCACTGTTCCTCAGAAGGGGCTGAACTATCTATACCGCGTGAATTGCGGAGGACCTGACTATAAAGACACGAACGGCAATGTTTGGATGGCCGACCGAAGACAATCGTCTCCAGGTACCTGGGGCTCGAAGTCGTGGACAGAAGACTTTCCGGGAATTCCTTCTTTCTTTGCAAGCCAGCGCAGAACGAATGACCCCATACGGGGGACTGCAGACTGGCCTCTCTTCCAGACGTTCAGGTATGGGAGAGACAAACTATCCTATCATTTCCCCGTGCCGGATGGAGAATATACTGTGGAGCTTTACTTTACGGAGCCCTGGTTAGGTACAGGCGGGGGAATGGACTGTTCTGGGTGGCGTCTGTTTGACGTAGCGGTTAATGGAAATGTCGTTATTCGCAATCTTGATATCTGGAAGGAAGCCGGACATGACGGCGCATTGAAAAAGACAGTCAAGGTTCGGGTGACTGGCGGCCAGTTAGTCTTATCCTTTCCAAGGGTAGCATCAGGTCAGGCATTGATCTCTGCCGTAGCAATAGCGTCAGATAATTTAAAGGCAAAACCGGCTTCTGCTTCTCTTCCCCTTATTCAACACTTTCAGGCAGAAGGAGCGGAGTCAGCGTCTTTTAAAACGGGCACATGGCTTGATACCGGAGATAAGCTGTATACCGACGCACCAACCGCCTTCGCTACTCTCCCTTCTAATCTTTACGGTGCAGAGTGGATACAAACGAGCAGCTCTCCTGGCGCGAGAAGCGCCTCATTCACTAGCGGAGACGTAGCAGATGTTTTTGTAGGTTTGCCGGTATCAAAGGCGGTCTACTCCTGGATGGGCGGCTATGAAGACACTAAAAGCACGCTTTCTGTCAACTCCGGTGAGCTGTTTAAGGTATACAGGAAGCGTTTTGCCAAAGGCGAGCAGGTCATGCTCGGCGGTGGGAGTATCAGTGAAGGCCCATTTACCGTTGCGGTTCTACCTGCGACCACACTTGCTCCTGCCTACGATCTTAAGCCTGTAAAAGGATATAAGGCACCTCTGGCTGTTATGACCGGCGGCATAGAAAAAGCGACTGTTAATGAAAAAGATGCCGTTGTTTTCCGAAAAGCTTCAGGGGATATCCTTGAATGGGCCATTTCAGTAGGAGTTGCCGATACCTATTCGCTCACCATTAAATATGCCAATACCTCCGCTAAAAATTACAAAGCGAAGCTTGTGCTGACCGCAGCGGATGGAACACTGATGAAAGAGGAAATAATCGAGCTAGCGCCGAGTAAGCCAGGAAAATGGAATTACTTCGCTACTTCCAGCGGTACGATGATCAATGCAG
This sequence comes from Arcticibacter sp. MXS-1, assembly GCF_041902385.1. Lineage (GTDB taxonomy): Bacteria > Bacteroidota > Bacteroidia > Sphingobacteriales > Sphingobacteriaceae > Arcticibacter. Next base: position 2,815,705 of record NZ_CP169244.1, read on the forward strand.
GGACGTATAAGGTGAAACTCGTGGCGATAGACGCGGAAGGACTGGGAGTATCGGGCCTCGATGTACAATAAGCGTTAACATAACCGCACATGCTTTAAAGGCAGGCGTTTCACGTGTGCCTTTAGAGCATGCTATTTTCCTCGACAACAATCTTGTTACTTCATGCTAATATTCTATAATAGCTGGAAAAAATACTATATGATTAGTGCATGATCCAAAGGTAGTTTTGCAGTAATGATCATTGCTATAACTGTTAAAACTAACGAATTTGAACGGATCAAATAAATCTGATTTATTTGACGATTAATATGAAGAGCCTTCCAATTTTCGACCTTGCTGTTATAGCAATTTATCTTCTGGGGATGATCCTCGTCGGCATTTATTTTTCACGGAAAAATAACAATGCTGAACAATTCACAAAAGCATCGGGACTTATACCGGGCTGGGCCATCGGAATGTCCATTTATGCTACTTTCTTAAGCAGTAATACATTTCTGGGTGTACCGGGAAAAGCTTTTGGTTCTAACTGGAACTCATTTGTGTTTAGCATATCCATGCCGTTCGCTGCATGGGTAGCGTCGAAGTATTTCGTGCCGTTCTACAGAAGTACGGGAGAAATTTCGGCCTATACACATTTTGAGCATCGCTTTGGACCCTGGGCGCGAACCTACGCGGTAGTATGTTTCCTCTTAACGCAGCTCGCCAGAATGGGCTCTGTCTTTTTTGGCATCGCACTAAGCCTTCAGGCCTTGACAGGATATTCCATGTCTTCCATCATGTTGGTTATGGGCATATGTATCATCATCTACACGGTGATGGGGGGATTGAGGCCGTCATTTGGACTGAAGTAGTGCAGGGTGTGATCAAGACGCTGGGCGCCATGCTGATCCTGTATCTGATTGTAGCAGGCATGCCAGGAGGGGTCTCAAAGATCATCGAGATCGGACAGGCAAACGATAAATTCAGTCTGGGCAGCTTCGCTCCAGATTTGACGACTTCATCATTTTGGGTAATCCTTCTTTACGGGTTCTTTATCAATCTCAATAATTTCGGAATGGATCAGAATTACGTTCAGAGGTACCACACTGCCAAGTCGGCGGAACAGGCGTCTAAATCAATATGGCTATGTGTTTGGTTATATGTACCCGCCTCACTTTTGTTCTTTATCATCGGTTCCTGCCTGTTTGCCTATTACCAGGCGCATCCTGAACTGGTAGAGGGAATCAGACAACAGGTGGCCGCAGAGCGTCTGCCAGTAGGCGCTACCCATGAACAGATCAGACAGCTTGCAGCATCACTTAAACCATCGGACTATGGCGACAAAGTAATGCCGCATTTTATGGTAACAAAGATTCCTGCAGGCCTGGTTGGCTTGATCGTGTCTGCAATTCTGTCTGCAGCAATGAGCACGATCAGTTCGGGGATGAATGCTTCGGCCACCGTCTTTTCTGTAGATATTTATAAAAGATACTTCAACAACAGCATCAACGAGAAGCAAACATTAAAGCTTTTACACCTAGCTACCGTGGTATTCGGTCTGCTGGGAATGGGAACCGGTATTGCAATGATTGGAGTGAAGAGCGTGCTCGATATCTGGTGGACCTTGTCGGGAATTTTCGCAGCCGGAATGCTCGGACTCTTTTTGCTTGGCATGATTAGCAGAAGAAGCGGAAATCATGAAGCATTGATTGCAACAATAATTGGAATTCTGGTGATTATCTGGATGACGTTTTCGGGAAGCATTCCCGATGAGTATGGTTATCTGAGAAATCCGCTACATATCAACATGGTCATCGTGGTGGGAACACTGACGATCTTTCTGATCGGCGTTATCCTCACGCGATTGAAGCGGGACAAACAGCCGGCGTAAACCGACGAGAGCTTACCGGAATAGGAGAGGAAAATTTAGACATATATATAACAATGGAAAATAATAAGAAGGGATTTATTCCGGTAATGTTAACGCCGTTCAAGGATAATGGGGAAATTGATTATAACGTTTTAACAGAATTAACAGAGATATATCTTGAAGCTGGTGCTGCGGGACTTTTTGCTAACTGCCTCTCAAGCGAAATGTTTGAGCTCACTGATAAGGAAAGACTTGAAGCTATTCAGCACGTTATAAAAGTGGTTAATGGGAAGGTGCCTGTAGTAGCTACCGGTACTTTTGGAGGCGAGATCAATAAACAGGCCGACTTTGTTAAACGAGTACACGATACCGGTACTGATGCGGTTATCATGATCAGCAGTCTGCTGGCTGAAGAGAATGAAACAGATGCGGTATTTAATGACAGGGTGTTTAAACTGCTTGATCTTACTCCTGGTATTCCTCTCGGATTTTATGAATGCCCGGTACCATACAAGAGAGTGCTGTCTGCTGATCAGCTTGCTTCTTTTGTGAAGACCGGCAGGGTGATCTACCACAAAGACACTTGTCTTGACATTGACCAGATCAAGGAAAAGCTAAAGGCGACAGAGGGATTCAGCGCATTCGGCCTATATGATGCATATATGGTGCACGCGGTTGAATCGCTAAAAGCCGGTTCAGCGGGCTTGTCATGTATTCAGGGCAACTACTTCCCGGAGCTTATTGTCTGGCTTTGCGACAACTACAACGATGCATCCTTACAGCAGGAGGTTCAAAAAGTACAACAGTTTTTGATTGATAACATGGACGTGATGCACAACGTGTACCCTGTGGTTTCGAAGTACTTTCTGCAGAAGCGCGGCTTGAATATCTCAACGTTCACACGCAGAAAGGTAGGCGACTTTACGCAGTCGATTACTAAGGAAATAGAAATGCTGTTCACCAAGTATACCAGTCTTCAGGAGGAATTGGATCTCAAATACGAGTTCTAATGAGTTCTGGGTTGTGGGTTGCGGGTTGTGAGTGCTGTGTTGTGAGCGGTGTGTTGTGAGCGGTGTGTCTACCCACGACCTGCAACTTACAACTCAGAACTCAGAACTCACAACTCACAACTTATTGAGGTAGGTTCTCTTGTAATCCAAGGGAGTCATTCCGGTTACTTTCTTGAAGTGGCGGTAGAAGTTTGAAACGTTATTAAAGCCGCATTCAAAGCAGATCACCTCCGTAGGCAGCTTATCCTCAATAAGAGCGCGACACGCATGGCTGATGCGGATCTCAATTAGAAAATCATAGTACGTTTTCTTGGTCATCAGCTTGAAGTACCTGCAAAATGAAGTGACGCTCAGGTTACTGAGCGACGAAATTTCTTCCAGGCTGATCTCTTTCTTATAATTGGAAAGCGTATAGTTATAAACTTTATTAAGCCTGATATTATCGGTTTCGGTGGACTGTGCAAAGGTATGCTGACTTGTCGCGATTGTAGAATATTCCGTGGTTTCAGCCAATGTTTTCAGGATTGACAGCAGAATGATGATCCGTTCAAGATTTGTAGCGTGAACAGCCGCAAACAGGAGCTCGCTTAATTTTTCTTTTGTGCCCCCCTGTATCACCATGCCCTGTCTGGCCTTCTCGAATAGCTTGGGGATCAGGTAGGCTTCGGGCAGGTTAAGGAAGTCTTTGCCGAGGCAGTCGGGCAGGAAATGAATGACGATTGCTTCGACCTCAAGTTCGGACTCGGGCTGAAAGTAATCTTCGTTGCATCTCCAGGTATGGGGAAGGTTCTCCCCGAGAAGAATTAGTTCTCCTGATGAAAAATTGCTGATATTATCCCCAATAAACCTCACGCCTTCGCCCTTAATCACGTACTGTATCTCAAGTTCGGGATGATAATGCCAGATAGTACCAAAGTTAGAGGCCCTATCATGCCTGATGCTAAACGAGTTTTGCAGCTTGAGTGGTACTTTATGAAATAAGGGTTTCATTCACAGTTCTATCTATACAACTAATCAAGCTTCAAATTTACGAAAAATCGATTATCGCAATGTTAACATCGTACAAAAATAGGATAACAACATGCAACAATAATATGACAGATGAATGCATATTTGTTCGGTTTTCCTTCCCGAATTATATCGGGATTTTATTATAAACTAAAAACTATCGGCAGTACAAGCCGGCCTGTTAAACTGGAGGAGATCTGCAATCATCGTTCTCAACGTCAATTGTCAGGAACCTGCTTTAAACGCGAATTTTTCAAGTTATTATACAATGTTGGAAGGAAAAATAAAAGAAGTCGTATTAATAGCAAGCGGAGACCTCCGTATTTCTGCTAATCAGGATTGCTGGGCTACTCAGGACGCTATGGAAAAGGCTTTGGCCGCTGCTATAGAGAAGCAGGGCTGGAAAGTGAAGCGTGCTCACGCATATAACGAAGAGAAGAAGCATGGCTTTATTGATTCTCAGAAAATGGGCATGGAGGTGTTCAGAAATATTGACCCTGCTCAGCCTTTAATTGTTGCTGAGAGTGTATGGCAGTACTCACACCACGTGCTGGCAGGACTTACTACCCATAAAGGTCCTATTTTGACAATAGCGAACTGGAGTGGCATGTGGCCTGGGCTTGTGGGTATGCTTAATCTCAATGGTTCCCTTACAAAGGCCGGAGTAAAATATAGCACGTTATGGAGCGAGAACTTCGACGACGCGTTTTTCGTAGAAGGGTTGAGTGAGTGGCTGTCAACAGGCAATATCCGGCATGACCAGGGTCATGTGAAAGATTTCGATCTGGTAAAAATCCCACAGGCTGATGAACAGAAGGGAAGAGCATTTGCGCGTGCATTCAGGGACAAAAAGGCAATAATGGGCGTATTTGATGAAGGTTGTATGGGCATGTTTAATGCAATCGTTCCCGATGATCTTCTGCACGCTACAGGAATATTTAAGGAGCGCCTGAGCCAGTCGGCACTCTATGCTGCGATGCGGACAGTGAAAGACGAGGAGGCAGAAGCTGTACTTGCCTGGATGCTGGAGCGGGGAATGACCTTCAACTGGGGAACGGATCCCAAAACCGAGCTGACCCGTGAGCAGACCCTTGAACAGTGTAAGATGTATATTGCTGCTTTGCGGATTGCCGACAACTTCGGTTGTGATACAATCGGAATTCAATATCAGCAGGGCTTAAAGGACCTTGCAGCTGCAAGTGACCTTACTGAAGGTTTGTTGAATACGACGGAGCGTCCTCCGGTTTTTTCAGAAGATGGACGGGAGTTATACGCAGGTAAAGCGCTTCCCCACTTCAACGAAGTAGATGAATGTGCCGGTATAGACGGGCTTCTCACTTATCAGCTTTGGAACGAACTGGGACTTGAAGGGGATAATACGCTGCACGACCTCCGCTGGGGGCAGCACTTCAAGGGAGAAGGCGTAGATGATTTTGTATGGGTGTTTCTCATTTCCGGAGCTGCGCCAGCTTCGCATTTTATTGGCGCTTATAAAGGAGCGCAGAGTTTAAGACAACCTCCGATGTTCTTCCCGTTTGGCGGGGGGACACTGAGAGGAGTAAGTAAACCAGGTGCAATCGTGTGGAGCAGGGTATTCGTGATGGACAACAAGCTGCACTGTGACCTTGGGGTAGGCGAGTGTGTTTATCTTCCGGAAGAAGAGACCGAGAGAAGATGGAAGGAGACCAACCCTCAGTGGCCGATTATGCACGCAGTGCTCGACGGGGTGACGAGAGATCAGATGATGGCCCGTCACAAGGCGAACCATATACAGGTCGTTTATACACCCGATAAAGAGAAGGCAGAGCAGGCATGTCGCATAAAAGCTGCAGCTCTTGCAGAACTAGGTATAGAAGTGCACTTTTGCGGCAACGTGAGACTACAATAATTAAACTACACATAACACACATAATGAACAATTGGTTAAGGACTGTTGCGGTTGCATTGTTAATCACGTCAGGAGTTTCCGGGCTCCAGGCACAGGAACAGAAGAAGACGGAAAATCAGGAGGCGGAGTACACCCGCGTCATCACACAGCGTGCGGATAAGATCGTCGTTACTCTCGGTATCGCAGACCAGGAAAAAGCTGCCAAAGTACGCGATATCATTGCGAATCAGTATCGCAGTTTAAACGATCTGCAGGAAGAAAAGAAGGCCAAAGTGAGAAGCCTGAAAGAGGAGGCCGGGAATGACAAGGCTACAGTGGAAGCAAAGATGAAGAAAGTGGAAGAAGCGCAGGACAAGAAGATAAGCAAGCTCCACGATAAATATATTTCGAAACTTTCAAAAGAACTTAATGAAGAACAGGTAGCGAAAGTTAAGGACGGCATGACCTTTAACGTTCTTCCTATCACCTACAAGGGTTATTTGGAAATGCTGCCTTCACTTACAGAAAAGCAAAAAGCTCAGATCCTGGCATACCTGACAGAAGCCAGAGAGCATGCAATCGATGCCGAGTCTGCAGAGAAGAAACATTGGTGGTTCGGAAAATACAAGGGCCGGATCAATAATTATCTGGTTGCAGAGGGGATTGATACCAAGACGGCCCGGGAGATCTGGGAAAAGAAGCTGAAGGAACGTCAGCAAGCGAAATAATGCCGATGGTAAGATCCTATAGTATCATGAAAAAATGATATAGGAAAACCGTTCATTCTGTAGGTATTTTTGAGATATCAGCTGTTTCTGACCAGTATAAACACGCGAAATTATTGTACTTTTTAAACTGATTACGAGAGGCAAGAAAGATTGAAAGAATAGAAAAGTATCCACGATAAATTTGGAAAACTGGCAAGCATTAGTCTTGTCGGTTTTTCATTCCATCCGAGTAAAATAAATTAAAGTATGTCATAGAAGCGAATCAATAAGGAGTAAAAACAGACCGCATTTAGACCGGTCAGCCCCTTATCAAGGTGCCTTCCCATAAGGCGCACGGGGAGTTATCTGACTAAAAAAAGAGTAAACGAAAAGGAACATGAAAAAAAACTTACAAATGCAATTTTACCGGAACAAAGGCCTCAAGGTTGTTTGCTTCGGCTTATTGTTATCCGGAATGGTTCCTGGCGCAGTATACGCCGGAAGCCCCGGAATTTCACGTCTTACGGCAGAGGCCAGTGCAAGGGTTAATGTGACAGGTACAGTTACCGACAGCAAGGGCGAGCCTTTACCCGGCGTTTCGGTAAAGATCAAAGGAACTAACGCTGGAACGAGCACCGACGTTAACGGGGTGTTCAGACTGAACCTGCCAACAGGAAACGAGACCCTTGTTATTACTTACATTGGCTTCAAGTCCCAGGAAGTAGGTGTTGGCGGAAAGACAAATATTATTGTAAAGATGATGGAGGACTCCAAAGCGCTGGATGAAGTTGTGGTAGTAGGCTATGGAGTACAGAAGAGAGCACACTTAACGGGGTCTGTTGTAGATATCAAGGCTGCTGAGGTTGCTGACCTGCCAGTAACAAACATTGGCGCCGCTTTGTCAGGGCGGCTTCAAGGCGTTGGTGTAAGTGGAGGAAACTCGCGGCCTGGTGCAAAGGCAACGCTTACAGTTAGAACTCCGATAGCTGGGCAATCATCTCCATTATATGTTATAGACGGAGTTATTCAAATGGACGGTCAAAATCAGCCGGATGCAACTTTGTTCAATAATTTGGATCCTGCTGAAATCGAAAGTATTTCCGTTTTGAAGGACGCTTCTGCAGCTGTATATGGTGTGAGAGGTGGAGCGGGCGTTGTTTTGGTAACGACGAAGAAAGGCAAAGTGGGTAAGCCACGGATCTCTTATAATGGATCAGTAGCTATTAATGATGAAGCGTATAGAACAAAGATGATGAGCGCCTATCAGTTCGCTCAATACTTCAATGTTATGAATGGGCCTAATGGAGCTAATCAAACGGCAACTAATGGTACTGCTTATCGCAATGCTTTCTTTAGTGACGATGAGCTGGAAGCATTTGGTAAGCTAAATTACAACTGGCTAGACGATGCGTGGTCGTCAAGCTACAGTACTCGCCACAACATTAGCGTAAGCGGCGGAGCGGAAAAAGCGACATATTTTGGAAGTGTAGGATACACCAAGCAGAACGGAAATCTGGGAACACTTGACTACCACAGGTGGAATTTTAGGGCCGGAACGGATGTGGAAGTGGCCTCCAATTTAAAGGTGTCTTTACAAGTATCTGGTAATAACGATGATCAGGTGAAAACTTTTAACAAGGTTTCTGGTGAGGGAGTAGAAGACGATTACAAGAACCTGCTTCTGACTCCTCGTTATATCCCTCCTTATATAAACGGACGGCCGGTTAGACTCCCCGGCACCAACAATGACTTATCTAGGTATCATTTTTATGAGTTACAGCGCTTGGGAAATCTCGCTGAAACGGAAGGCAAGTTCTCTACAGTAAATCTGTCAGCTGAATATAAAGTTCCATTTATAAAAGGTTTGGTCGCTAAAGGATCGTATGCTAGAAATAACTCAAGTTCTCGCGGTTCTCAGGTTGGAACGAAGTACACTATATACCAGTTTACTGGAGTAGGCGGAAATGGTCACCTTTATAAAGATGCTACTGAGTCATCACCTGTTACGGTCAGTAATGGAAATCGACTTTACTTCTCTAATTTAAATACCAGTAATACCCAAATGAACTTCATCCTGAACTATGATAGGCAATTTGGAAAGCACAGTGTTTCGGGGTTATTTACTGTAGAGAAAGGCGAAGCTGACAGTAAGCAAGAGGACGTATGGAGAAATGATCCAATCCAAGGTACTAACGGACAATTTAACACAGCATTCGGCACATACGAGGGTAGAACTCTTAGAAATGAGTCGGGAGCCCTAGGGTATATCGGGCGAGTAAATTATCGCTATGCTGAAAAGTACCTTGTTGAGTTACTTTTCCGGACTGATGCATCAACTAAGTTCGCACCCGAAAATTATTGGGGTAAGTTTTATTCTGGTTCTGTTGGATGGGTTGTTTCAGAAGAAGACTTCTTTAAAGTGCCTGCTATAAATTTCCTTAAACTTAGATATGCTGCTGGATTAACAGGTAGTGACCCATTTCTTGCATGGGCATGGAAAAATCGTTACACACTTGAAGAAGGTAAGGGCGCCGTGTTTGGAGGAAATGGCAATAGCTCCAATAGTATAAAGATGGGAGTAACTGCTAATCCTAATGCAACTTGGACTCAAGAGTTTAAGAATAACCTCGGTATAGACGCGAGATTCCTTAATGAGAGACTTTCTGCAACTATCGAGGGATATTATAACTATGCTTCTGACCTATTGGTGCAAAGGGTTGGTAGCGTTCCTGTAACCGTTGGTGGATCTGTTGCTCAAGAGAATTACGGTAAGGCAAATGCATTTGGATATGAAATTGAGTTAGGCTGGAATGCTAAAGCAGGTCGAGATTTTAATTATGGAGTTAGTGCCCGCTTTAATTGGGGAGATAACAAAGTTGTAAAGGGGGACTTCAACCCAATTGATGTTAAATATCCATGGAAGCAGCACCCCGGTGCTTCTAGTGATATTGGCAAATGGGGATGGGATTATTTGGGAATGTTTAAATCTCAGGAAGAGATCCAGGCTTATTATGACACTTATCATCCAACTTCCATTTTTGACGTCCCAATCCGTTCTGTAGCTGATCTCAAGCCAGGGATGCTATACTACCGCGACGTCCGCGGACCTCTGCAGTCAGACGGAACTTTTGCTGCGCCGGACGGAATTATAGATGATAATGATCAGATTCAACTTAAGAAAAAGGCTGAAAACCACTACGGATATGGAATGACCTTAAAAGCAGGGTACAAAGGGTTTACTTTTGATTGCGTTCTTGCCGGTAGTTTTGGGGGATGGTCTGAGAAGGGTGAAAGAAAGAAACTGAACAATGACATAAGCAGAGTGTTTACCAGTCTACCAGAGATATGGGGAGATGTATACGATCCCGTAATAAACCCATCTGGCTCAATGCCGAATCCAAACTGGGACAAGATTTACGACAAGTCTTCTAAATTCTGGGAAGTAAGTGCCTTTAGAATGCGTATTGCGAGCATAAACCTAGGGTATACTATTCCGAAAAAGATAACTGAAAAGATGCATGTGGGGAATGCCCGGCTGTATTTCACTGGTATAAATCCGTTTAATCTATATAATCCTTACGGTTATAAAGATCCATCTGTTGCTTGGGATGCATATCCAGCTCTTAAGACTTACTCATTTGGTCTGAATTTAACACTATAATAGTCAATATTAACGATAAAAAGACATGAGAATTAGTAGATATTTATATATGCTGGCAGCTGTAATCGCTGTGGCTACCAGTTGTAAGGATGACTTTCTGCAGGAGAAGAGGGATTATGGTGCTGTTGACGAGTCTGTTTTCAAAGAGCCGGTCTTGGCCCAAGCATATGTTGATTATATTTATGGGTTATTTCTTCCAGCAAATAATGCACAGTCGTTTGTGGCCAACCAGTCAGCAACCGAGAATGGTTCTTATAATAACGATTTTACACAAACGACTGAAGAGCTGGGAGGTGAGACGAATTGGAATAAAATTTGGCCGAAGATCTCTTATGAGTTTGCGCATGCTAATCCATACTTCGGACAAAGAATGGGAACAAGCATTGCGAACAATACATGGACCAGGTTAAGGCAAATAAATTTGTTCTTAACTGAAGTCGATAAGTATGGGATGGCGGACGATGTTAAGAATAAGCTAAAAGGACAACTGTATTTCTGGCGCGCTTGGCAGTATTTTCAGCTATGGAGGCTTTATGGCGGTGTACCTCTCATTTTGAACGTTCAAGCTCCAGTCAGCGGCGAGGAGAGTAGTAGAGTTGCCCGTAGTTCCTCTGAGGCAACCCTTAACCAGATTATTTCGGACCTTGATCAGGCTCAGAGCTTACTGCCCGGCGTATGGACTGGAGCAGACTGGGGGCGGATTACTAGTGGTGCTGCAGCAGCGATGAAGGGGAGAGTATTATTGACCTGGGCCAGCCCGCTCTTTAACAGAAATGATGATAAATCTCGTTGGCAAAAAGCCTATGAGGCGAATCTCGCCGCGAAGAACTTGCTGGAAGCTAATGGATTTGGTCTGTACAGGACAGGCTCCCTTGCGAATGCAACAGCCTGGGGCAATATGTTTTTGCAAGAAGGGAGTGTAGCTAATAATCCAGAGGCAGTTATAGTCTTTGGCTTTAATAATGTGCAAACTGGGAATGCGCAGAAGAACAATGGCTGGGAACAAGCAATACGTCCAAGGTCCACCGGTGGCAATGGATCAATTTCGCCGACTCGCGAAATGGTTGAGTCTTTTCCTATGAAAGATGGTAAAATGCCGGGAAAATCTACATACGCCTATGATGTGAATAAGTTTTATAAGAACCGAGATCCTCGTTTTTACAAAACCTTTGTTTACACAGGGGCATCCTGGCCTTATGTTGGAACAGCAGGCACCGTCAACTTTAGATTATGGAACTACGTTTGGAAAAAGACTGCCACGGCGGCAGGGTATGACGGTTTTGCGGAGACCAATCCCAATAGCAGTGGCGTCTATATTTGTAAAGGAAGTAGTGCAAACGCCTCCAATGCCCTCGGAAACTTCAACTTTAGCGGTACCGATTTTATGGAAATGCGTTTTGCCGAAGTGATTTTAAACTTGGCAGAATCTGCCATTGGAGTTGATAAGTTGGCGGAGGGACGGGATCTCATTAAGGTTATTAGAGACCGTGCAGGGGTCGAAAACTTAGACGGAAGCTATGGTCTAAGTGACGCTGTTAGCCGAGATGATCTTTTTGCAGCAGTTTTGAATGAACGCAAGGTTGAGTTTGCATATGAAGGTAAACGCTTTTGGGATCTTAGGAGATGGATGCTCTTTGGAGAAAGCGATGAAAGCAAGGCTATTTTAAATCGTTTACATATGACAGGCCTAAATGGGACAAGAAGGACTGGATACTGGATCGTTGTGAAGAAAGCGGATGGAACCGACTATACAGGTTCAAGCAATCCGTTAGTTGCTGGTTCTGGTGCATTAGCAGATCGTGAGAATACTGCTATTGACGAGTTATACGATAAGTACTTCAAGGTGGTAGTTAAGGATGATGTTGATCCTATTAATCCTCCAGGATGGAAGTTTACTTGGTATAAAGAGTACTACTTCTTCGGTCTGAATCAAAATGTTCTTACTAGCTCCCCATACTTAGAGCAAACAGTCGGATGGAACAGCCTTAACGGTATGGGAACTTTTGATCCCTTGAAATAATAAAAATTAAAATTAAAATAAAGAAACGACTGCCGGAGAGTATCGGGCAGTCGTTTTTTTTAGTCCTTTCTCCTTTGCTAACATCCTACAATACCAAGAGAAAATGGTATATAAAAGGCGCTTTTTCTTGATGCATCTTTGAATTATAGTACTTTCTAACCAAAGTCTGTTGCCTGGCTTATTTTTACACGTAAAGGTTTAGAAGAAACACACTTAGTCAATTATACAGTTCAAATTAAACGATGAAGAGAAGGTTGTTTATTATCCCATTGCTTGCTGGCCTGATAGGTACAGCGCATGCTCAGTATCCGGATATTCCGGCTGATGTAAAGGCAGCGTCAGACAAGTACATGCAGGAGTGCTACAGGCGTTCAGACAGCGCCTGGCAGAAAGCGCGTGTTATTATTGAAAAAGAAGCCAAAGAAGGCAAACCTTATATTCCATGGGCTGGGCGTCCGACGGATTTGCCACAGGCATCGCTTGCAGCCTTCCCTGGTGCTGAAGGAGGTGGTGCGTTCTCCTTCGGCGGCCGCGGAGGAAAAGTGCTGGTTGTGACCAGTCTGGCCGACAGTGGTCCCGGAAGTTTGCGCTGGGCTTGTGAGCAGGGCGGCGCCCGTACCGTTGTCTTCAACGTATCGGGGATCATCCGTCTGAAGAGTCCGCTGATCATCCGTGCACCCTATATCACCATTGCAGGTCAGTCGGCTCCTAGCGACGGAGTCTGTGTGGCAGGGGAGTCAGTATGGATCAATACCCACGACGTGATCATCCGCTTTATGCGTTTCCGCAGGGGCGAGACCTATGTAGGCCGCAGAGACGATGCCATCGGTGGCAACCCGATAGGAAATATCATGATCGACCACGTATCGGCAAGCTGGGGACTGGATGAAAACATGTCGATGTACCGTCACATGTATAACGACAGCACGGGCAAGGCAGAGGTGAAGCTTGGAACCGCTAACATCACCATCCAGAACTCGATTTTCTCAGAAGCACTGGATACCTGGAACCATGCCTTCGGAAGCACCCTGGGCGGTGAGAACTGTACGTTCATGCGTAACCTGTGGGCTGACAATGCTGCCCGTAACCCATCCATCGGCTGGAACGGAGTGTTCAACTTTGCTAATAACGTGGTGTTCAACTGGGTGCACCGCTCAACCGACGGCGGCGACTATACAGCACTGTTCAACATCATCAATAACTATTATAAGCCGGGACCGCTTACTCCGTTGAATGAGCCGATCAGTTACCGGATCCTCAAACCCGAGTCAGGCAGAAGCAAGCTTCCTTATGTGGTGTTCGGTAGAGCCTATGTGGAAGGGAATATCATTGCCGGCAATGAAAAGGTAACCAAGGATAACTGGGATGGCGGAATCCAGCTGGAAAACAAGAAAGGCGATGCGATGACCTTCGAGGAAGCCAGGCCTTACTTTGCAGCGATGCGCTCGTCAAAGCCCCATCCGATGGCTCCCATCACTATTATTCCTACAGAAAAGGCCTATGATTATGTACTGGCCAATGTAGGAGCAACCCTTCCAAAGAGAGACCCCGTAGACACGCGTGTGATTGAACAGGTACGTACCGGTAAGATCAACTACCTGAAGAATGTGAAGCTTCCAGGCACGCAGTTTAAGCATCGTCGTTTACCGATCGACTCCTATAAGGGGGTATCATCACCGACATTAATCAGGTGGGCGGTTATCCACAGTATAAGGGCTCGCCTTACAAGGACTCAGACAACGACGGTATTCCTGATGAATGGGAAACAAAGAATGGACTGAATCCCAAAGACGGATCAGATTCAGCAAAATATGCCAGCAACGGCTACACCAACATCGAAAATTATCTGAACAGTCTGGTTTCTGTTGATACAGTGAAACCAAACGTAAAATAGCTCATTAGTCAGAAGTTCATATATAACGTGTCGGTAGCAGAGTTCACCCTGCTGCCGGCTTTTTTCGGTTAAAAATGAAAAGGAACCATCAAATTATTTTATGCGCTGCAGCGCTTCTTGGTTATGCCGGAACTGCTTCAGCTCAATATCCTGTAATTCCTCCGGCTGTGCAGGCAAAAGCCGATTCTGCATTAGCAGAAGCAGAAAAGAGATCGGATGTGGCGTGGGAAAAAGCTTTGCCGATTGTGCAGAAGGAAGCACAAAGCGGAAAGCCCTTTGTGCCATGGGCTGGCAAACCGACCGACCTTTTGCAAGCGAAGATTCCGGCATTCCCCGGCGCTGAAGGGGGAGGGGCCTATTCTTTTGGTGGTCGCGGAGGAAAAGTAATCGTCGTGACTAACCTTGCCGACAGCGGTCCTGGTTCATTCAGAGCTGCTTGTGAGCAGGGTGGAGCACGGATCATTGTGTTTAATGTAGCTGGTATTATCCGGCTCAAAAGCCCCGTAATTATTCGTGCGCCCTACGTAACTATTGCTGGTCAGACTGCTCCTGGCGACGGCGTTTGTATAGCGGGTGAGTCCGTCTGGATCAATACGCATGATGTAGTGATCCGTTACATGCGTTTCCGCCGTGGTGCTACTGAGGTAGGAAGAAGAGATGATGCAATAGGCGGGAACCCTGTCGGAAATATTATGATCGATCATGTTTCTGCCAGCTGGGGGCTCGACGAGAACATGTCGATCTACCGCCATGTGTACGACGATGGAATGGAATACAAGAAGGAAAAGCTTCCTACTGTAAATGTTACCATCCAGAATTCGATCTTCTCTGAGGCACTCGACGCATATAATCACGCTTTTGGCAGTACCATCGGAGGCTTGAACAGTACGTTTATGCGCAACCTCTGGGCATGTAATATCAGCCGGAATCCTTCAGTAGGAATGTATGGCGACTTTAATTTCGTCAACAATGTAATCTTCAACTGGTGGAATCGAAGTGCAGACGGAGGAGACCACCGCTCACTTTATAACTTTATTAACAACTATTACAAGCCGGGACCGATTACTCCTTTAGATAAGCCGATCAGTTACCGGATATTGAAACCCGAGTCAGGACGTGATAAGGGTAATAAGTACCGGTTTGGCAAGGCCTACGTGAACGGAAATGTAATAGATGGAAATGAAAAGGTTACCCGGGACAACTGGGCCGGCGGCGTTCAACTGGAAGGCGTTCCCGATGAAGCATCTATCTTATCGCAGATCAAAGCTGATTCGGCTTTCCCCATGCCTAAGATCGGTATAATGTCCGCAAAGGAAGCGTACAATTACGTTTTGGCTAACGTGGGAGCTTCCCTGCCTAAACGTGACCCTGTAGACACAAGAGTGGTAAAACAGGTAGCAACGGGAAAGATTTTTTATAAGGAAGGCGGAAAGACGCATGTCGGAGATAAGTTTATCAAAAGACGTCTTCCCGAGGATTCCTATAAACAAGGAATAATTACAGATGTAAGCCAGGTTGGAGGGTATCCGGAATATAAAGGAAACCCATACAAAGACACCGATCAGGATGGAATGCCTGATGCCTGGGAAATAAAAAATAACCTGAACCCGAAAGATCCGTCAGACGCGTCTAAGTACCGCAAGGACGGATACACAAATATTGAAGCCTGGTTAAACAGTGTTGTTCCTTTTAACACAGTAATTGCAGTTAATAAGTAATTGCTGTAGGGTGCTGCATGCGCCGTTGTTTCATTTTAGAGTTTGTAAAAGGAGGCCAAGCGGTCTCCTTTTTTTGTCTTAATCCGCAGAGGTATGACGATCCGTGTTTAACAGTGAACGGCTTTAATTTTCTAAATTTGACAAGCTCAACTCTTACGGAGGCGATGGGGAAGAAAAAGTTCTCAAGGCGGCAGAGCCGGATAGCCACACGCTTTTGCTTGTTTTTTGTATGTTTAGGAAGAATACGAATCCTTCATGTCAAGATGCTACAAAACATTGAGAAAATGGTATATAAATGCACGAATGACACCGTCTACTTTTGTTTTCTGAGATTTGTTTTCCACCGGGCTAAACGCCGAATTCTTACAACCAATTAGGATAAAAATCTCACACACTAGATAAATTAAACGAATGTTCAAAGGTAAATTACACCTGAATAAGTTTTTGCTTTCTTCCTTGGTTGCGATAGGTATTCTGGCTTCTTCTTCTGCTGAGGCGCAGAAAAAGAAGGTGGTAAAACCAGCAGTTCCGGTTGCAACAGGCGAAGACGGAAGACTTTCTTATACACCTGATTCTCTTGGTAACAGGATTCCTGACTTTTCTTACGCCGGTTATATGGGAGGCGATAAAGCCATTCCGGTTATTCCTGTGCGGGTGTTTGTCCCCCTGAAAAAGGGAGATGCGACAGTGAGGATTCAAGCTGCTCTTGACTATGTAGCATCTTTGCCTGCTGGTAAGGATGGAATAAAGGGAGCGGTTTTGCTCGATAAGGGAACCTATGAAGTAGAGGGAAGCTTAAAGATTAAGAGCTCGGGAGTTGTATTGCGCGGAAGCGGGATGGGAGAAGGCGGAACCCTCTTATACTCAAAGGGCAGGGAAAGAGAGACGCTGATCAGGATAGTGGGAGTAAATGACCGCAAAGAAGGTCCGGCTGTTACGATCACGAACTCATATGTGCCGGTTAATTCCTTTAAACTTGGAGTTGCCGACGGGAAACGGTTCAAGGTTGGAGATCGTATAAAGGTTTATCGCCCCTGCACCCAGAAGTGGATCGAGACGATTGGTACTTACCACTTTGGAGGTGGAATTACGGCACTTGGATGGAAGCCCGGCGAGCGCGATATGTATTGGGACAGGACAATTATGGCTGTGAACGGGAATAGCTTGACGCTCGACGCTCCGCTTACCACCGCTCTGGACGAGAATTTCGGGGGAGGAACTGTTAGTAAACTGGAATGGAATGGGCTGATCAGTCAGTGCGGCGTCGAAAATCTCAGATGTGTTTCCGAATTCAATAAAAATAATCCTAAAGATGAAGACCACAGCTGGATGGCGGTAACAATTGAAAATGCTGCAAATTCATGGGTCAGACGTGTTACTTTTGAGCATTTCGCGGGGTCTGCAGTAGCGGTGCTGGAGAGCGCCAGTAAGGTGACGGTAGAGGATTGTAAGTCGCTCGCTCCTGTTTCTGAGATTGGCGGACAAAGGCGTTATACATATTATACCCTGGGGCAGCAGACGCTGTTTCAGCGGTGTTATGCAGAGAACGGCTACCATGATTTTGCTGTCGGCTATTGTGCTACAGGTCCCAATGTATTTGTTCAATGTGAGTCAAATCTGCCTTTCAGCTTCAGCGGGACCATTGACAGCTGGGCTTCGGGTGTATTATTCGACGTAGTGAACATTGACGGACAGGCACTCAGTTATCTAAACAGGGGGCAGGACGCTCAGGGTGCAGGGTGGAGCGCCGCCAACAGCGTGTTCTGGCAATGTTCAGCTTCACGCATTGATTGTTATGCACCTCCAACTGCAAATAATTGGGCTTTTGGTTGCTGGGCTCAATTCCAGGGGAATGGTTACTGGAACATGTCGAACGAGCATATTCAGCCGCGTAGCTTGTACTATGCACAGCTGACCGACCGTTTGGGCGCTGAGGCAACGAAGAGGGCCATCCTGCTTCAGGTACAGACAGAGGCTTCGAGCAGCCCGAAAGCAGAAGTGGCAGCTGAGCTTACTGCCTTATCAGTTAAACCGCACCCTCAACTTTCAGAATGGATTGACAGTGCAGAGTATCGTCAGCCGCTTATAACCTCTTCAAAAGGAATAAGATCAATTGACCAGATTGGAATTAAGGTAGCTCCCGTAAAGGAAAATGCGCCCGCTATGCATATTGCTAATGGATGGGTTGTGAGGGGGACAGCCGTGGTCACAGGTGCGAGGCATGAATCTCCTTGGTGGAGAGGCAGTTTGCAGCCGGTAGAATTAAAGGCTTCTAAACCTGCTGTGACACGCTATGTCCCCGGCCGTATGGGTTTGGGTATGACAGATGATCTGGATGAGGTAACAGACTGGATGACTTCCAGGCATATTGTTTCACTTGAGCACAATTACGGACTGTGGTACGATCGTCGCCGTGATGACCACGAACGTATCCGTAGGATGGATGGAGAGGTGTGGCCGCCGTTTTTTGAACAGCCTTTCGCCAGAAGCGGCACAGGTACGGCATGGGACGGTCTTAGCAAGTACGATCTGACCAAATACAATCAGTTTTACTGGAGCCGCCTTCGTCACTTTGCTAACCTTGCCGACCAAAAGGGGCTGGTTCTGGTACACCAAAACTATTTCCAGCATAATATTATTGAAGCCGGAGCGCATTACGCGGATTTTCCGTGGAGAACAGCCAATAACATTAACAGTACAGGTTTCCCTGAACCTCCTCCATACGCAGGTGACAAGAGGATCTTTATGGCTGAGCAGTTTTACGATATAGCCAATCCGGAGCGCCGTGCGTTGCATCGTGCTTACATCCGCCAGTGCCTCGACAACTTTAAGGGGAACACTGGCGTGATTCAGCTCACCGGTGCAGAATTTACAGGGCCTTTGCACTTTGTGCAATTCTGGATTGACGTAGTGCGCGAGTGGGAGAAGGAAAATGGAAAAAATGTGATCATTGGGCTTAGTGCTACAAAAGATGTACAAGACGCAATCCTGGCAGACAAGGAGAGGGCTGAGGTGGTAAACCTTATCGATATCCGTTACTGGCATTATCAGGCCGATGGCTCTGCATATGGGCCTGCCGGAGGGCTGAACCTGGCTCCGAGGCAGCACGCTCGCCTGCTAAAGCCTAGAAGGAGCTCCTTTGAGCAGGTTTACCGCGCTGTAAGTGAATACCACCAAAAATTCCCTGATAAGGCAGTGATGTACTCCGGCGACAGTTACGATAGTTTCGGATGGGCTGCGTTTATGGCGGGAGGTTCTGTTGCTCAACTGCCTGCTGAGCTTGATCCTGCTTTTCTTGCTGCAGCATCTCAGATGAAGCCGTCGGTCTCGACTGAGGCCGGAATGTATTTGTTGAATGGCGGCGATAAAGGCTTGATCATTTACGGAACCGGCGAGGGGGTATTCAAGATTGATTTGAGCAAATACAGTGGCTCTTACAAACTTCACTGGATCAGTCCGTCAAGCGGCAAGCTCCTTCAGAAGGAATCAGTTGTAAAAGCAGGTAAGCCGGTCGACCTGGCGAAGCCGGTTCAGGGTGATGCGGTATTATGGATGTCCAGGATTTAAACACAGTTAGAAATAAAATATATGATGAGGGTAACTTATTTAGTCGTATTGCTGGCCGTTTTATTCACAGCCTGCAGCACGGAAAGGAAGGCGGAACAAACAACGGGAAAGCTAAAAGTGTCTGAGAACGGACGGTTCCTGATAAAGGAAAACGGAGAACCGTTTTTCTGGCTCGGCGATACCGGCTGGCTTTTATTCGGAAAGCTGAACAGGGAAGAGGCTGAGAAATATCTTGATGACAGGAGTAAAAAGGGCTTTAACGTGATTCAGGTGATGGTCATGCATACCGTTCCTGCCGTGAACTTCTATGGCGACACTGCTTTGGTTAACAAAGATGCGTCCAAACCCAAAGTTACTCCAGGTAACGATCCGAAGGATTCGGTACAATATGACTTCTGGGACCACGTTGACTACATCGTGGACAAGGCGGCAGAAAAGGGCTTGTACATGGCGATGGTGCCCGTTTGGGGTAACAACGTAAAGGACGGATATGTCACCAGTAAGCAAGCTGCGGTGTATGCGAAATTTCTGGCTGACCGCTACAAGAATCGTCCTAACATCATCTGGCTGAACGGCGGTGATATCAAGGGAAGCGACTCTATTGAAGTTTGGAAGACCATTGGAAACGTATTACGTAAAAATGATCCCAATCATTTAATCACCTTCCACCCGCGCGGACGTACGACATCTTCTGAGTGGTTTCATAATGAAAAGTGGCTTGATTTTAATATGTTCCAGTCGGGTCACAGGACTTACAGTCAGGATACCTCGGCCAAGGAAAAAAGACACTATGGAGAGGATAACTGGAAGTTTATTGCGGAAGACTTTGCATTGAAGCCTGTGAAACCCTCTATTGACGGGGAACCGTCTTACGAGGGCATTCCGCACGGACTGCATGATACGCTGCAGCCAAGGTGGACAGACAGTGATGTGCGGAGATACGGCTATTGGTCTGTTTTCGCTGGAGGATTTGGTTACACCTATGGAAACAACTCCGTAATGCAGATGCATAACGCGAAGGATAAAACAAGCGCGTACGGCTCACACGAGTACTGGGATCACG
This sequence comes from Arcticibacter sp. MXS-1, assembly GCF_041902385.1. Lineage (GTDB taxonomy): Bacteria > Bacteroidota > Bacteroidia > Sphingobacteriales > Sphingobacteriaceae > Arcticibacter. The sequence continues at coordinate 2,836,069 of NZ_CP169244.1, forward strand.
CCTTGAATGCTCCCGGAGCAAAGCAAATGATCTATCTGCGTAATCTCATGCTTTCAAGACCGTTTACTGAAAGAGTTCCCGATCAGTCGCTTATTGCAAACCAGAGTGAGAAATATAACTACCTGGCGGGGACCCGGGGCGAAACTTACGCGTTCATCTACACCTACAACGGCAGGAATATAAAAGTGAATATGGGCAAAATAACCGGTGAAAAGGTGAAAGCGAGCTGGTACAGCCCGCGTGATGGCAAGACAACGGAGATTGGAACGTTTGACAATAAGGGTACTCATGAGTTTGACGCTCCGGGCGAAGTTAAGGACGGAAACGACTGGGTGCTGGTATTGGATGGCGTTTAAGGAGTTATGGGTTATAAGTTATAAGTTATGGCAGGTAAAAGCATATTACAGCAAAAGAGCTTCGATTTTGCGATTGAGGTGGTAGCAGCTTACAAATATCTTGTCGAATTAGAAAAGGAATTCGTATTGAGTAAACAATTGTTGAGGTCGGGTACGGCTGTAGGGGCATTGGTACGCGAGGCTCAAAATGCTGAAAGTAAGCCCGATTTTATTCATAAGCTCAGTATTGCACAGAAGGAGACTGACGAAAGCCTCTATTGGCTTGATCTGCTAAGCCAATCGGGATATCTTGAGTCACCCCAATATGAAGGTCTACGGGACAACGCCGATGGATTGCTTAGAATGCTGCGCAGTTCAATTATAACAACCAGAGAGAAATATATTAGCAACAAGTAACTCATAACTCATAACCCATAACGTGCGTAAAATCTATTATATCCTTTTACTGTGTCTCCTGAGCTCCTGTTCACGAGAGGTGTATATGTTCAGCTCATTTCACGAGCCTGCTGACGAGGGACTACGTTTTTTGTACAGTTATGACGGCTATAAATGGCACGACCTCAATCGCGTATTCCTGAAGCCGAAGGTTGGTGCGCAAAAGATTATTCGGGACCCTTCTATTGTGAAGGGCCCCGATGGTACTTTTCACCTTGTGTGGACAACCGGATGGAAAGGGACCAGGGGATTCGGGTATGCAAGCTCGAAAGACCTCATTCATTGGTCGGAGGAGCGGTCGATCGACGTAATGGCGAAGGAACCTGAAACGGTGAACGTTTGGGCTCCGGAGCTTTTTTACGATGATGAAAGCAAACAGTTCATCATTATCTGGGCCTCTACCATTCCGCATCGCTTTCCAAAGGGAGAGGAGGATGAGAATAACAATCACCGTATGTATTACACGACCACGCGCGATTTCAAGACGTTCAGTGAAACGAAACTGTTCCTGGATCCTGGTTTCAGCGTGATCGACTGTGTCATCTTAAAAGAAGCAAAAGGCAAATATGTTCTCGTACTGAAGGATAATACGCGGCCTAACCGAAATATAAAGGTGGCCTTTGCTCCGAGTGCGCTGGGCCCCTATACCAACGTCTCAGAGCCTTTTACGGCGAAGCTGACAGAAGGCCCCGCCGTTGTACACCCGGGGAAGGAATGGCTGATCTATTATGACTCATACGGCACCAAAAAGTACGGGGCAGCTAAAACATACGACTTCAAAAAGTTTGAGGATGCTTCTGCAGAGGTAGATGTGCCGGAAGGGCATAAACATGGTACTATATTTAAAGTGTCAAAAAGTGTCCTCAGACAGCTGATCAGCAGCGGTAAGCAGCGTGTCACTGTGCAATAGTACTTTTGCGCTTACGCTTGCGGGAGAAACACTCCTATCTGCGCGTATAAACGGGACGAACTTGAGTGAGTGTTGTTTGTGGCCTTAATAACGCAAATGGACTCTCAAAAATTGATATAAACTATTTAGATGCTTGCTCATGGAAAGACCAGTGAAGCGTACGGACGGCTGAGGAAGCTTTGAATATTAAATAAGCGAAATGAATATGTTCAAAATAAAGAGATTAGCGCGAGGAAGAGCGGCGATTATTACTGCCTTGCTCAGCAGTATGGCTGCAGGGGCCTCAGCGCAGGATACCGTGCGATACACCGGTACTACCCTTTCTAATGTTGATTATCACCATGGACAGCTTAGCCCTGCCGTTGGTGTACACAATATACAGGTGTTCAGGGCAAACAGAGAGCATCCTGAACTGGCGGGCGGAAGCAGCTGGACCTACAATCATCAGCCGATGCTTGCTTACTGGAACAACACCTTTTACCTCGAGTACCTGAGTGATCCGGTAGGAGAACACATTCCTCCGAGTCAGACTTACCTGCTTACCTCGAAAGACGGATATGCGTGGTCTAATCCGACAGTGGTGTTTCCTCCCTACAGAATTCCTGACGGAACTGTAAAGGAAGGATATCCGGGCGTGGCCAAAGATCTGTACGCCATAATGCATCAGCGTATGGGCTTCTTCGTCTCAAAAAAGAACAGGTTACTTGTTTTGGGCTATTACGGAATAGCGCTGGATGCGAAGGACGATCCGAACGATGGGAAGGGAATCGGTCGTGTGGTTAGAGAAGTATTGCCGGGAGGTAAATTCGGACCGATTTACTTCATCAGAAATAATGCTTCCTGGAAGCCAACGAAGAATGACTTCCCTTTTTACAAGAAAAGCAAAGACAAAGGATTTGTGCAGGCGTGTGACGAGTTGTTGGGCAATGCGCTGATGGTGCAGCAGTGGGTAGAGGAAGCAGACCGGAATGATCCCCTTATCCATCTTCAGCGACCTGTGAAAGCATTCAGTTTTTATCATCTGAATGACGGACGTGTGGTAGGCTTGTGGAAACACGCCCTTACTTCGATCACAAAGGATGAGGGCAAAAGCTGGGAGTACAGTCCGCTGCGCGCGCCCGGGTTTGTAAACAGCAATGCGAAAATATGGGGACAACGGACATCTGATGGTCGATTTGCTACCGTTTATAATCCTTCCGAGTTTCGCTGGCCTCTGGCAGTGTCGACAAGTGCTGATGGGTTGAACTACAAAGATCTTCTTCTCGTAAACGGTGAGATTTCCACGATGCGTTATGGGGGGAACTTCAAATCCTACGGGCCGCAGTATGTGCGCGGAATCGCCGAAGGTAACGGACTTCCACCTGATAAAAATATGTGGGTGACCTACAGCATGAACAAGGAGGATATCTGGGTAGCGAAGGTTCCGGTGCCGGTTGTGTCAAAAGTGGAAGGCCAGATCGATGAGTCTTTCAATTCGATGAGGGCAGGTGAGGAACTGAAATACTGGAATATTTATAGTCCACTTTGGGCCTCTGCGAAGATCGAAAAAACTGCAGATGGATCTAAAGCGCTTGTCTTGCGCGACAAGGATCGATATGATTTTGCAAAGGCGGAGAGGGTGATTCCCGCCACCCGTAAAGGGAGCGTCGAATTTGCTATCGTGCCCGGGCAGGCCGATAAGGGACTGCTGCATATCGAGTTCCAGGACGCTAAAGGAAGCCCGGCTATCCGGCTCATTTTTGATGCGGACAGCTCGTTTAAAACGAAAGCCGGATATCGCAATTCTGGAATCACCAAGTACCAGGCAGGACAAGAGTACAAGATTAAAGTCGATTACAACGTTGCGAGCCGGTCATACGTTGTCTACGTAAATGGCCAGAGCAAAGGAACGAAGATTTTCTTTGCACCTGTTGCGGCGGTGGAGCGTGTGATGTTCAGAACAGGGGAGGTGAGGCGTTACCCGGACGCGGATACGCCGACCGATCAGGACTTCGATGTAGAGAAGGCGGGCGAGGCTGTGTCTGAGGCCGTTTATTATATAAAATCATTTAAGACAAGCTTGTAGGCAGAACATGAGAGTCAGGAACGTTCTTTTTTTGCGACATTGTTCATCGCTCAGTCGCTGCGGGCTAAAGTGATACTTCCCCGGATACTAGGCCATAATATGGTACTGCAACGTGATAAACCTGTATGTATATGGGGCACTGCCTCCGCAGGTGAGAAGGTAAGTGTTCAATTCTCGGGTCAACAGAAACAAACAACTGCCAATTCTGAAGGGAAATGGAGGGTGTACCTCGATCCGATGAAGTGGTCAGCAACAGGCAGGGAAATGATCATTGCGGGCGGAAACACCATTAAGCTGGAGAATGTACTTGTAGGGGAGGTCTGGCTGGCATCAGGGCAGTCAAATATGGAGTTTACCATGCGAAAGAGCAGCAAGATGCCCAGGCCGAATGTGGCGGGACAGAATCCCGTCGACGAGCTGCAGTATGCTAAAAATCCCCTTATCCGCATATTCCTTGTAAATAGAAAGGAGCTTGTTAAAGCTGACTCTCTGCATCGGGGCTGGAGTGAAGCCCGCGACTCAGCGCTTCGGGCTTTCTCGGCTCCTGCTTATTTTTTTGCCAGAGAACTGTATAGCAAACTTGGTATTCCGGTAGGGGTAATCTCCTCGGCTGTGCCGGGTAGTGCAATAGAACCGTGGATTCCCAAAGAGGCGTTTGACCAGTCTGCTTACTTCAAAGGAAAAAAGGTGAGCAATGACCCGGGAAAATTCTATACACCTATGATCAGTCCGCTCGCGCCCTTCGCAATCAAGGGTTTTCTCTGGTATCAGGGAGAGACCAATTGCTTTTTGAATGAGCGGTTGGAGTACACACATAAGATGAACCTTCTCATTAACAGATGGCGGTCCGACTGGAGTGGCAAGGATTTGCCTTTCTACTTTGTGCAGATTGCGCCGTTTAAGTATTCCGAGTCAAAAGACAAGCCTTGGCTGACAAAGGAATCGCTTCCCGAATTTCGTGAGGCACAGGCCGCCGCCTTGAAGATCTCTCATACGGATATGATCGTCGTTACTGACCTTGTTGACAACCTGAGTGATATACATCCTTCTTACAAATGGGAAGTGGGGAGGAGGCTCGCACTGACTGCCCTCGCTGGATCATATGGACGGAAGGATCTGGTAAGTTCGGGACCGGTGTTCGAAAAGATGGACGTTAAAGGAAACAAGGCAAAACTAACGTTCCGTTCAACAGGGAGTGGCCTGGTCAGCAAAGATGGAAAGCCTCTTACCTGTTTCCTGATAGCAGGAAAGGACAAGAAGTTCGTTTCCGCCGTTGCAACCATATCGAATAACACGGTCGTTGTTTCTTCTTCTTCGGTGACCAAGCCAGTTGCTGTCCGGTTCGCCTGGGAGGAAACAGCCCAGCCTAATTTATTTAACAAGGAAAGCCTGCCGGCGAGACCGTTCCGTACAGATGATACTTTGACCCCGCAGTTTAAACCAGAGAATAATTAATGAATCTATATCATAAAATTAAGGCCTATATCCGCCTGGTGAAGGTATTGAACACCGTACTAATTCTTCTGTTTACTGCTTTCTTAGAGAAGGTGAACGCGCAGGAAACACAAAGGTTATTCCTGTCTGGCACAGGGAACGATCATACGGTGAAGTGGGACTTCTTTTGCACAGCGGGACGGAACTCCGGTAAGTGGACTAAGATACCCGTTCCATCAAACTGGGAATTGCAGGGTTTTGGCAAGTACGATTACGGCTTCGCAAAAGATAGCGTCAGAGGTAAAGAGAAAGGCCTTTACAGGTACTCATTCAAAGTTCCCAAGTCCTGGCAAGGTAAGAAGGTCAATATCGTCTTCGAAGGGGCAATGACGGACACCAGGGTGACAATCAATGGCACCCTCGCTGGTGATGTTCATCAGGGGGCTTTTTACGCCTTTAAGTACGACGTGACTAACTTGCTGAAATTTGGCTCTGCTAATAAGCTGGAGGTTGAAGTGGCGAAACATTCGGCAAATAAATCGGTGAATGAAGCAGAGCGCAAGGCCGACTTCTGGCTGTTTGGGGGGATCTTCAGACCCGTATATCTGGAAGCCCTTCCAGAGGCGCACATTGACGGGCTCGCAATAGATGCCCGGGCCGACGGGCAATTCAGTGCTAAGGTGAAGACAGTGGGCTCCGCAGATCGCATTCGCGTGCAACTCTACGAAGCAGATGGACAGCCTTTTGGCAGGGAAGTGTCGGCAACGGTGCCTTCTGGCAGGGCAGAAGTGCTGTTGAGTAGTCAAGTGTCCTCGCCTAAGCTCTGGTCGCCCGAGTATCCTAACCTGTACAAGGCGGTTTTTACTTTGGATAAGGAGGGGAAAGCAGTGCATCGTATGACGAAGAAAATTGGTTTCCGGACAGTGGAGGTAAAGGAGCGGGATGGCGTCTACGTAAATGGAATCAAAATTAAATTTAAGGGGGTCAACAGGCATTCTTTTCGTCCGGGCAGCGGAAGAACGATGAGCAAGACAAACAGCATTGAAGATGTTAACCTCATTAAGGAGATGAACATGAATGCGGTTCGCATGTCCCATTATCCCCCCGATGATCACTTCCTTGATGTTTGCGACTCACTCGGCCTTTTTGTTATGGACGAGCTGGCGGGCTGGCACGGGCATTACGATACGCCAACTGGCACCCGGCTGGTGAAAGAGATGCTGGATCACGACCGGGACCACCCTTCTATTGTCTTCTGGGCTAACGGCAACGAGGGTGGACATAACAGGGAGCTGGATCATCTTTTTGCTGAGCAGGACATTCAAAAACGCCCTTTGGTACATCCATGGGAAGACTTTAACGGCTTCGATACCCAACACTATCGTGAGTATAACTACGGTATTGGAAATTATCGGCATGGACACAGTATTGTGATGCCGACCGAGTTCCTGCATGGAATGTTCGATGGTGGGCATGGCGCTAGTCTGGAGGACTATTGGAATGATATGCTGGCCAACCCCTTATCGGCGGGTGGTTTCCTTTGGGACTTTGCTGATCAAGGCGTCGTCAGAACGGATAAGAACAACATCATTGATGCTGATGGCAACAGGGGGGCTGATGGAATCGTAGGACCATATCACGAGAAAGAAGGAAGCTTTTTTACGATCAAGGAAGTGTGGAGTCCCGTGTTCTTCGAGCGCAGGGAGATGACTCCGGGCTTTGATGGGGTTTTTAATATTGAGAACCGGTATCACTTTACTAATCTAAATGAATGTCAGTTCTCCTGGAAACTGGCTAACCTTAAAGACAAAAAGGAACTGAGCGGTCGTTTTGCGGCACCGGATGTGAAGCCTTTTGAGAAAGGCACGCTGAAGGTGGATTTGCCTGGCAGCTGGCAGGATTTTGACGTTCTGTACATCACCGCGAGTGACCGGTATCAGAAAGAATTGTTCACCTGGAGTTTTCCGATTACTTTGCCGGCTAAAGAGGCTGCCTCCATCGTGAAGAAGGCAGGAGCCGGTTCTGTCACATTTACTGAAAGCGATACTCTGTTCATTGCTTCTGCTAATGGAGTGAGCCTGGGATTCAGTAAGGAAACCGGCATACTCCGCAACGTGCGAAACAGCAAAGGAGCCATCCCGTTTACGAATGGTCCTATTGTGCAGGAAGGGGCTACAAACTTTAAGGGCATCAGGCACCGCATGGAAGAGGGCAACCTGATCATCGAGTCTACATTTGATCGCAAGGCCTCTTATAATACCTTGCAGTGGACGGTGTACCCCTCAGGATGGGTCAAGCTGAACGTTCGTTATTTCCCTGCAGAGTACCTTACCAATTTTGATGGTGTAAACTTTTCTTTTCCTGAAAAGAAGATGAAAGGTGTAGAGTATATGGGTCGCGGGCCCTACCGCGTATGGAAGAACCGGCTGAAGGGGACTCGTTTCGGGATATGGAAGAAGGACTACAATAACACGGAGACGGGCGAGAGCTGGGTATACCCTGAATTCAAGGGCTACCATTCGAACATGTACTGGTGTAAGTTTATTACTACAGAGCAGCCCTTTACTGTTGTTACTGAAAACGAAGACGTATTTTTACGTTTATTTAGCGCGGCATGGAAAACGGACGAATGGCATAATTACGAACCCCTCTTTCCTTCCGGAGATATTTCCTTCATGCAAGGCATTCCCGCCATCGGAACAAAAACACAAAGAGCCGACAGGAGTGGCCCAATGGCCATGAAAAATATCTTTTATGATTACGAGAAGGAACCGGCGCGGGCGTTAAATCTGACTCTGTATTTTGATTTCGGAGGGTAAGGTTAGATATCAGATATGAGATATAAGATATGAGATATAAGATATTAGCCGGCGGATATTAAGTTACAGAACAATAGATATGAGTAAAATCTGTACGCAAGGTATCAGAAGCCAGTTAGTTTCCTGATACTAGATGCACAAGATGCGAGAATAGCCAATTTCTAGATACTAAATACTATATACTCAATACAATAAAATGAAATATAAAAGCATTATTTGTCTGATCTTCTCAGTTCTTACTCTGCCACTGGCCGGCTGGGGTAAGCCTGAGACGACTCAGGCGGTATCTGTTGTAAAACTGAGGACAGAGCTTCTGAACAACCCGGTGGGAATTGATGCGACTCAGCCCAGGCTGAGCTGGAACATTGCTGGCGCAGGAAGAGGCATTCGACAAACGGCATGGCAAATTATTGCTGCTTCTTCGCCTGAAAAGCTTGCGTCGGGACAGGGAGATCTTTGGAACTCAGGTAAGGTTGAGTCTGATCAGTCTCTGCATATCCGGTACTCGGGTGCTGCATTAAAAAGTAATACGCATTGTTACTGGAAAGTCAAAGTCTGGACCAATAAGGGTGAATCCGGGTGGAGCAATAGTGCTTCACTTACAGTAGGACTGCTGAATTATGTGGATTGGAAGGGAAGATGGATCGGTGCGGACCATGGATTTCCCTGGGACAGCGAAACACAATGGTCGCGCTTGTCTGCCAGGTACCTGAGAAAGGAGTTTGATACAAAGAAAGAAGTTAAGCACGCCACTGCGTACATCATCGGACTGGGACTTTATGAGCTCTATCTGAACGGCCAGAAAGTTGGCGATCAGGTGCTGGCGCCTGGTCCCACTGATTATCTGAAGGGGGTAAAGTATAATGCTTTTGACGTAACTGGGTTTCTGAAGGCAGGTAAGAACGCAGTGGGAACAGTGCTGGGTAATGGACGCTATTATACGATGCGTCAAAAGTACAAGCCATACAAGATCAAGACATTCGGTTATCCGAAGCTGTTGTTCAACCTGATCATCGAGTATAAGGACGGTTCATCAGAAACTGTAGTTTCAGACGAATCGTGGAAACTCACGGCCGATGGACCCATCAGATCGAATAATGAATATGATGGCGAAGAGTACGACGCACGGAAAGAAATGCCTGGATGGAGTACGCCTGGTTTCAATGACAGCAAATGGCAAGAGGCCGAGTTTGTTCAGGAACCGGGAGGAACTTATGAAGCGCAGATGAACGAGAACATGAAGGTAATGGCCACGATTAAGCCTGTGAGTATCAGGAAGCAGGGGGCAAAGTACATTCTGGATATGGGGCAGAATTTTGCAGGATGGCTGCGGCTGCGTGTGAAGGGTGCGAAAGGTGATTCTGTGAAACTACGCTTCGGCGAGAATGTACAGCCCAACGGTGAACTTTATGTCCGCAATCTCCGTGACGCGAGGTCTACAGACGTCTACGTACTCAAAGGGGCCGGCCAGGAAAGCTGGGAACCTGCTTTTATCTACCATGGTTTTCGCTTTGTAGAGGTGAGCGGCTATCCCGGAACGCCTACTATTAATGACTTTGACGGTCGTGTAGTTTACGACGACATGAAAAATACAGGCACTTTCAGTACGTCTGATGCCACTGTCAACCAGATTTATAAAAATGCTTACTGGGGAATTTTAAGTAACTATAAAGGAATGCCTGTCGATTGTCCGCAGCGTAATGAACGCCAGCCCTGGCTGGGCGACCGAACGACAGGCTCTTATGGTGAAAGCTTCGTGTTCGATAATAGCAGGCTTTACGCCAAGTGGTTAGACGACATTCACCAATCACAAAAAGAAGATGGCAGTATTCCTGATGTTGCACCCGCGTTCTGGCGCTACTACGGCGATAATGTGACCTGGCCAGCTACTTATATCACTGTGGCAGAAATGCTGTACAGGCAGTACGGCGACTTAGAGTCGATCCGTAAGCATTATGACCCAATGAAGAAGTGGATGGACTACATGGCAGGTAAGTATACTCAGGACGGCCTCATTATCAAGGATAAATATGGCGACTGGTGTGTTCCTCCTGAGTCAAAAGAACTGATTCATTCACGTGATCCTAAGAGGCAAACCGATGGAGTGCTCATTGCTTCTGCAACTTATATCCGGCTCTCCTCTATCATGGAGGACTTTGCCCGCTTATTAGGAAAGGACCAGGACGCAGCAGATTTTGCTAAAAGAGCCGAAACAATCAGACAAGCATTCAATAAAAAGTTCTTTGATGAATCCAAAGGGCAATACAGCAATAATACCATTACAGCTAATTTGCTCCCTCTTGTTCATGGCATAGTCCCTGAAGGCTCCAGGGATAAACTGGTGAAAAGCATAGCCGACAAGATTCTCGTCGAGAATAAAGGTCATATTGGAACAGGCGTTATTGGAACACAGTGGCTGATGCGGGGGCTGTCGGAGTATGGAAGAGCGGACATCGCTTTTCGACTCGCAACCAACCGCGACTACCCCAGCTGGGGATACATGATCGATAACGGCGCAACAACGATCTGGGAGCTCTGGAATGGAAATACGGCTAACCCGACTATGAACTCTGCTAACCACGTAATGCTTCTGGGCGATTTGATCATTTGGTACTACGAGAATGTAGCAGGCATTAAGTCTGATCCGGCTGCGCCAGCTTTTAAAAGAATTTTGATGAAACCGGACATGATTGAGGGGCTTCAATCTGCTTCTGCCTCGTACGAGTCCGTTCAGGGTATGATTAAGAGTGAATGGAAGCGTAGCTCGGGCACGTTCAGCTGGACAATCACGGTGCCCGCTAATACGTCGGCTATGGTTTATATTCCCGCTAAATCTGCTGAACAGGTAAAGGAAGGCAAGAAAAAGGCAGGGCTGACTGAAGGTGTGAAGTTTTTAAGGATGGAAGGTAACCGGGCGGTCTTTGAGGTCGGCTCAGGCAATTATTCTTTTACATCGACATTATAAGGTAAATTTTAGGTATGACAAATATAAGAGCAAAAGTTTTAGGGGTGGCCATGCTAGGCGCCGCCTGGCTGGTTTTTCCCGCTTATGGCGGTATACATGAGACGGTGCGTGTTGCTAAGGGCGAGCGAATCGGGTTCAAAGCCGATGACGAGCAGGAACAGAAAGCTGCAGAGTGGGTGGCCGCACTCAATTTGAATGACGCTGCAAAGGAAGGCAGGCTAAAGCAGGTTATTGCCACTCACCTCAACGCCATACGGGACTGGCATAATGAACATCCATTTTCGACAGTACCGGCCGGTATCAATCCTGCCACTGGCAATAAGCTCAGCGACCTCGATCGTCAGATTATAGCCGATTCAGCGATCCCTTCATCCGTTCATACTGATTTGATGAATGGCTTGCGTAAGGATTTAAGTGAAGAGCAGGTCGAGGTCATCCTCGATAAATATACAATTGGTAAAGTCGCCTTCACACTGAAGGGGTATCAGGCTATTGTACCAGACCTGAAGCCGGAGGAAGAAGCGGTAATTTTGAAAAACCTGAAGCAGGCTAGAGAACAGGCTGTAGACTATAAAAGCATGAAGCAGATCTCGGCTATTTTTGAGATCTACAAAACTAAATGTGAGCAGTACCTCAACTCGAATGGCAGGAACTGGAAACAGCTGTTTAAGGATTACGTGACAGCTCAAAAAGCAAAAAAGGCAGCCGCGAAATAGGCGCTGGGTATTAAGTGGTAAGTTGTAGGTTGTAAGTTGTAAGTTGCAGGTTGTAAGTTGCAGGTTGTAAGTTGTAGGTTGTAAGTTGTAAGTTGCAGGTTGTAAGTTGCAGGTTGTAAGTCATGGTAGTAAGTATTAGTGGGGGTATAAGTTTCAAGTAGGAAAGTGGCGATCTTAATTATCAAACTGAAGATCTGCAACCCCTCACCAAAAACTCTTAACTCGCATCCTGCAACTCAAACCAAAGAAAAGATATGTATAAAAGAATATTATTATTGCTTTTAATAGCGACGGGAGCCAGCGCTTTTGTGCTGGCACAGGATAAGGCATGGAAAAAAGGAATACTGGTTGACGAGTTTATTTATGAGTCGGCCCCATTCCCGCAGGCCCATTCGGCAACAATTGTAGAAACACCGACGGGTCTTGTTTCCGCGTTCTTCGGCGGAACGAAGGAAAGGAATCCTGATGTCTGCATCTATGTGAGCAGGCACGAGAACGGGAAGTGGACCGCTCCTCAGAACGTGGCGGATGGCGTTATGCCGGATAAACGCTATCCCACCTGGAATCCTGTATTGTATCAGATACCCGGGGGAGATCTTTTACTATTCTACAAGATCGGTGCAAGCCCTTCAACCTGGCATGGCTGGATGAGGTCGTCTAAAGACGGAGGAAAGACCTGGTCTGCTGCTACATCACTTCCCGAGGGATACATAGGGCCGGTAAAAAATAAACCTGTCCTTCTGAGCAACGGCAATCTCTTCTGTCCAACCAGTACAGAGGGGAACAAGGTCGGAAACAGCTGGCAGGTGCACTTTGAGGTGACGCCTGATTTCGGTAAGACGTTCAGAAAGGTAGGTCCTATAGCTGCTGATAGTTTAGACGCGATACAGCCGAGTATCCTGGATCATGGAAATGGCAAACTTCAGATTTTAGCGAGAAGTCGTAACAGAGCAATCCTTCAGTCGTGGTCGCACGACAACGGCGAGACCTGGGAACCCTTGACCAGGACCAGTCTTCCAAACAATAATTCGGGGACGGATGCGGTAACGTTGAAGGATGGTCGTTTCGCGTTGATCTACAACCACGTTTTGCCTCCTGGAAAGTTGGCAAAAGGCCCGCGCACTCCTTTGAACCTTTCCATCTCTAAAGACGGAAAGACCTGGTATGCTGCGGCAATACTGGAAGATTCTCCAATCAGCCAGTATTCCTATCCTTCTATCATTCAAAGCAAAGATGGGATGATCCATGTGGTATATACCTGGAGAAGGCTGAAGATTAAACATGTCGTGATAGATCCGGCCAAACTGAAGTTAAAGAAGATAAAGAAGGGAGTATGGCCTAAAATGAAAGGCTACACTGCTCCGACAGGTGGCGAAATCACCAATGATTAAATCACGCAGAATAGCAACTGCAGCAATAGTACAAAAAATGCGTAAATTCATAATTTTTGTCCTTTTTGTATTCCTGACTGCTGCTGCAAAGGCGCAGACAGCAGACGACGCTTTTCGGCGTCCTCTAAAAGAGGTGACCAGTGATATTGAAAAACAGTTCAATGTTAAAATAAGGTATTCTGAGGATCTGGTAAGAGATCGTTGGGTTACTTATGCAGGCTGGCGCTTTCGCCCGGATGTAGAGCAGACATTAACCAACGTGATGGCCTCTCAGGATATTACCTTTGCGAAGGAAGGAGAGGGGAAATATAAGCTCCAGAACTTTCAGTACCACCTGAAAACACCGCAGGAAGGGAAGCAGCAGCTCGACTATTTGTGGATGAGATTTCATGATGTGCCTTCCTGGGAAAAGCGAAAAGAGGAGCTGCGCGAGTGCATGTGGAAAGCACTTCGTTTGTCCCCGCTTCCTGCAAGGCCAAAAAGCGCACCGATCATATCAAATAAGCGCACTATGAATGGTTACACCATTGAGAATGTGGCAATTGAAACGTTACCGGGGCTGTATGTGTGCGGCTCTTTATATCGGCCGCTAAAAGCAAAAGGAAAGGTGCCGGTCATCCTCAATCCGGATGGTCACTTTGGCGATGGGCGTTACCGCGCTGACGCCCAATACCGCTGTGCCATGGAGGCACGTATGGGGGCTATCGCTTTCAGCTATGATCTTTTTGCATGGGGCGAATCAGCGCTGCAGTTTCCTTCAAGCGACCACAGAAAGAGCCTGGCAATGAGTATTCAGGCTCTTAACAGTATCCGCATTCTGGACTGGCTGTTAACATTTAAAAATGCTGATCCCTCCAGGGTGGCAATAACAGGCGGTTCAGGGGGCGGAAGTCAGACCATGCTCATCACCGCTCTTGATGACCGGATCAAACTCAGCGTTCCGGTCGTTATGATGTCGTCTTATCATAGCGGAGGCTGCCCTTGTGAAAGCGGCATGGGTGTGCACCTTTGCGGCGGGGGCACCAATAACGTTGAAATAGCGGCTATGGCGGCTCCCCGTCCGCAGCTTGTCGTTTCTGACGGAAAGGACTGGACGCAGCAGGTACCCCAGGTGGAGTTTCCTTACCTGAAGAAGGTGTATAGTTTTTATGGAAAAGACGCCCTGGTTGAGAATGCTCATTTTCCTAAGGAGGGTCACGACTATGGCAAGAGTAAGCGTATGGCGATGTATAACTTTATTGCCCGTCACTTCAGACTGGATCTTAAAAAGGTTTCTGATGCTAATGGTAACATTGACGAGTCGGCTGTTATTATTGAAAAATATACCGCCATGTATGTCTTCGGCGAAAAGGGCGAGAAGCTTCCGGCTAACGCCATTCACAATTTCTCTGAAGTAGAAAGGTTTTTTAAATAGGATGGAAGATCAGGAGCTTAAAAGAATAAACAGCAGGCGTCGGTTTTTGGGAAATGCTGCTGTGCTGACAGCAGCACTTTGTGTCCCTGATTCGCTGCTCTGGGCTGCTTCGTCTAAGAAGTCGAAATACAAGATTGCAGTAGTGGATCTGATGATTCTCAAACGGCAGAAACTGAGTGCTTTTGAACTGGCAAAGGAGATAGGCGCAGACGGGCTTGAAGTGGATATGGGTGGATTAGGAAGCCGTGACACTTTCGACAATAAACTTGCTGATCCGTCTGTAAGGGAGCAGTTTCTGCAGAAGTCAAAGGAGCTGGGGATTGAAATAAGTTCTATTGCCATGACCGGTTTCTTCGCTCAGTCTTTCGCTGCCCGGCCTACTTATCAAAAGATGGTTGGAGATTGCATTGACACCATGGTGGCAATGGGAGTGAAGACGGCCTTTCTTCCTTTAGGCGTTCAGGGTGATCTGACGAAGAATCCCGAATTGCGACCGGCTATTGTAGAGCGCCTAAAGGTGGTTGGAAAAATGGCTGAGAAGGCAGGTGTAGTGATTGGGATTGAAACTACCCTTGATGCAAGGGCAGAGGTACAGCTATTGAAGGATGTAGGCTCAGACGCCATAAGGAGCTACTTTAAGTTTGCCAATGCGGTCAGGAACGGGAAAGATATCTCCGAGGAATTGAAGATCCTTGGAAAAAAGAGGATCTGCATGATTCATTGCACGAACGAAGACGGCGTGTGGCTGCAGAACGATCCGGCAGTAAATCTAGAGAAGATAAGGCAGACGCTCGATAAAATGGGCTGGAAAGGCTGGCTTGTGGTGGAACGGTCGCGTGATCAGAAGGATCCGCGGAACGTAAAATGGAATTTTGGCGCTAATGTGGCTTATCTGAAGCAAATATTTCAGTAGGGGTAACGGCTGTAAGGGATCTGTTTCCGACTCGGTTTCACTATCGTTTTTTAAGAACCTACGTCTCGCAGAAGTTATCCTCATGACGATTCTACAGCCCTGAAAGTCTCCCGGTAGCTATTCAGCCTTTGCTCGCGTCGATTGCCTTTAGGAATACAAAATTAACATTTTTGTTACTATGAGTGTTTTTCTTGAGGTGCAGTATGTCGAGGATAATATCATACAACATATAGAGAACTTTTTATATAAAAGCGGGAAGCCCGGCGCCTATTTTTGTTGTTCAAAACCTGAGA
Organism: Arcticibacter sp. MXS-1; assembly: GCF_041902385.1. Taxonomy (GTDB): domain Bacteria; phylum Bacteroidota; class Bacteroidia; order Sphingobacteriales; family Sphingobacteriaceae; genus Arcticibacter. The sequence continues at coordinate 2,851,780 of NZ_CP169244.1, forward strand.
TACGAAAGAAGAATGCGCAAACTAACGCTTGTTTTCTCGCTGTTACTTTTATTTTCCGCTTCCGTTATTGCTCAGGCTCCTTTTGTTAGCAATCTCCGTTGCGAATTGAAAAAAGAGCCTTTGGGCATAGAAGTGCGGGCGCCACGTTTAAGCTGGGAGGTCAGCTCTGAAAAAAGGAATCTGCACCAGTCGGCTTACCAGATCCGGGTGTGGGGAGACCCCGCTAATCTAAGTTCTGGGAAAGGGCTTATTTGGGATTCCGGAAAGATCGTTTCTTCGTCTTCTGTACAGGTGAGCTATAATGGCCCTGTGCTCGTTCCTGCTAAAACATACTACTGGGAGGTCCGTGTATGGGACGCTCAGGGAAGGGTGTCCCCCTGGAGCAAGCCCGCTTCCTGGCAGTCGGGTCTGTTCTCGGCGGCTGACTGGAAAGGAGCACAGTGGATTGCGTACGAAAAGTTACCAGAGAACGAGAGGATAGTTCCGGCACAACACGGCAAAGGAGATAAGACGCTGAAGCCGGTAAACAATGTTCTTCCGCTCCTGCGGAAAAGCTTTTATGTGAAGTCGCCCCTGAAGCGGGCCACAGCCTTTATCTCAGGCCTCGGACAATTTGAAATGAGCGTCAATGGTAAAAAGGCAGGGGATCATTTCCTCGATCCTGCCTGGACCAAATATGACAAGGAGGCTGTTTATGTTACTTTCGATGTTACATCTGACCTTAAGCCCGGAAAAAATGCGCTGGGTGTGATGCTCGGCAACGGCTTTTATTTTCAGCCGAGGGACAAACGCTACAGAAAGCTGACTGGTGCTTATGGCTATCCTAAAATGATCTGCAGGCTGCAACTGGAATACCAGAATGGCGCCATCGAAAATATTGTAAGCAACTCTTCCTGGAGGACTTCATCAGGACCTGTTACATACAGCAGTATTTACGGTGGGGAAGACTACGACGCCCGCCGGGAGAAAAATGGCTGGTCAACTGCGGACTATAATGATAAGGACTGGAAATCGGTTGTTTTGGTACAAGGTCCTCCCGTTCTTAAATCTCAGATGGCCGACCCTGTGAAGATCTTTGAAAGTTTTGAGCCGGTCCATACAAAAAAGATCAGCGAAGGTGTATACGTTTTTGACCTTGGCCAGAACGCCTCCGGAATACCAAGCATTGCGGTTCAGGGAAAAAGAGGGGATACCGTTCGCATCATTCCGGCCGAATTATTAAATGAGGATGGCACGGCAAACCAGAAATCAACAGGTAAGCCCGTCTATTACGATTATGTGTTGAAGGGAGAAGGGGTGGAGTCATGGCAACCCCGCTTTACCTATTACGGCTTGCGCTACCTTCAGATCGAGGGAATATCTCTAAAAGAAGAAGGAAGCCGTACAGGACTGGCTACGCTGCAAAGCGTGAGAGGTCTTCATATTCGGAATGCTGCAGAGCCGGCTGGGGAATTTGGCTGCTCGAGCGATCTTTTCAACAGAACCTCGAAATTGATCGACTGGGCTATTCGCAGTAATATGATGAGCATCTTTACCGACTGCCCCCATCGGGAGCGGCTGGGCTGGCAGGAAGAGGTTCACCTGATGGGGAACTCAATCAGGTACAACTACCAGATTGCAAACCTGGGCAAGAAGGTGTTAAATGATATCAAAACCGCTCAGACTCCTGAAGGTCTTATCCCCGCAACTGTGCCAGAATATACAGTAATGGATTTTGCTAATGGCGTCTTCCGTGATTCCCCCGAATGGGGAAGTAACGGTGTTATTCTTCCCTGGTACTTATACCAATGGTACGGGGACAGGGACGTTCTTCAGGAGAGTTACTCCATGATGCAACGCTATGTGAATTATCTGGGCAGTAAGGCTTCCGGTCATATCGTCTCGTATGGTCTGAGCGACTGGTACGACATCGGTCCTGAGCGGTCTGGCTTTTCACAGATGACACCAATGGGTCTCACCGCTACTGCATACTACTATTACGACCTGACGATTATGCAAAAGGTGGCCGCCCTTCTTGGAAGGAACCAGGATGCGGAGAAATATCGTGCTCTTGCCTCAGAAGTCCGTAAAGCTTTTAATACGAAGTTCTTCGATAAAGATAAGGTGCAGTACGGTACAGGAAGTCAGACGTCTAACGCCATGGCGGTATATATGGGCCTTGTGGAGCCGCAATTTAAAGAAGCAGTTGTCAGTAACATTGTAAAAGACATACGCTCACGTAACAACAGCCTGACCTCGGGCGACATCGGCTTCCGCTATCTGATCCAGGTCCTTGCGGAGGCTGGCCGTTCTGACGTGATCTTTGACATGAACAGTAATCCGGAGGTACCGGGCTATGGATATCAGCTTGCAAAAGGAGCTACTGCCCTTACCGAGTCGTGGGTAGCTTCGCCCATCGTGTCAAACAATCACCTGATGCTGGGCCATATTCTCGAGTGGTTCTACGGTAACATCGCAGGTATTCGCCCTGCAGAAGATGCCATCGCATTTAATCATATTATTATCGCTCCTGAGCCTGTCGGCAACCTTCGTTCTGCGCAGGGAAAGTATCAGTCGCCGTATGGTCTGATCAGCAGTGAGTGGAAGAAAACAGAGAAGAGCTTTGAACTCAACATAAAGGTTCCGGGCAATACGAAGGCCACGGTCTGCCTTCCTGCAGGTAATTCCTCTGGCGTGTATCTCGATGATGTTGCTGTAGAGAAACAGCAGGATGTGAAAGTCCTGGGGCTTGAAAATGGAAAATTAGCTGTAGAGGTAGGGTCGGGAACGTACAGGTTTTTAGTGAATAACTAATTTAAAATTGATGAAACTCCTAAGTTCTATATCAGTGGTACTGCTGCTGGCAGGCATCTCAGTTAAAGCTCAGAATGCAGGAAAGCAGGTGCCACAGGAAGTGATGGAGAAGGTTTATAACGAAGTAAAGACTCCTCACAAATACGGGCTTGTTGTCGTGCCCTCTGACAATTCGAAAAAGATGGATTGTCCTACGATCTTTCGAAAGGGGAAAGAGTGGTTCATGACCTATGTTATCTTCGATGGGAGAGGATATGAAACCTGGCTGTCGAAAAGCAGCGACCTGCTTCATTGGAAGACGGAGGGCAGACTGATGTCCTTTGGTGACAGTACAGAATGGGATGGAAGCCAGCGGGCCGGATATCCTGCGCTGGCGGATACCAAATGGGGAGGCAGTTATGAACTGCAAAAATATAAGGGGAAATATTGGATGTCTTATTTTGGGGGTTCAGCCAAGGGCTATGAAGCCGGCGACTTGGGTATTAGTATGGCTTATACTACCGGTGATCCTTCCAAACCACATGAGTGGACACGTTTTCCTAAACCCATCTTTACATCTCAGGATGCTGACGTCCGCTGGTGGGAAAACAGGAAGATCTTCAAAAGCAGTGTGATCCGTGATGAGCAGAAGCTCACGGGACACTCCTTTGTTATGTATTATAACGCTAATGGCGATTCTGCGAAGAATAATATTAAGACCAGATGGTTCGAACGGATCGGAATGGCGGTTTCCGACGATATGGAGCACTGGAAGCGTTTCAACGCAGACCCGGTTATGCACCATCCTGTTGGTATTACCGGTGATGCCGTCATACAGAAGATGAACGATGTTTGGGTGATGTTCTATTTTGGTGCATTCTGGCAGGATCGTAAAGGCGCCTTTAATCGTTTTGCCTGCTCTTATGATCTCGTGAACTGGACGGACTGGAACGGCAACAACCTGATCGAGCCGTCCGAGCCGTATGATAATCTTTATGCACACAAATCTTACGTGGTTAAACATAAGGGTGTTGTCTACCATTTCTATTGCGCCGTCAATAAGAAAGACCAGAGGGGAATTGCGGTGGCGACTTCAAAAGATATGGGCAAAAGCACGGTCTCTTTTGTCGACGATAAAAAGGTAAACTAGGGGATCAAGCTGTGTGACCAGACATGAATAAATTACGGTATATATCCATATTATTTCTGATAGTGCCCTTTTGGGCATTCGCGCAAAAAAACTGCGGTCGCGGGAGTTGTTCAATAACAATTGGCGTTTTTTTGCCGGCGATGCACCTTCCGCATCTGCTGCAAATTACAAAGATGCATGGTGGCGCCATTTAGATCTTCCTCACGACTGGAGCATAGAGGGGGACTTCAGCAGTTTTAATCCGGCGAAACCTGAAGGCGGCGCTCTGCCTACCGGTATCGCCTGGTACAGGAAAACGTTCATTGTGCCATCCTCCTCCCGCGACAAGCGGGTTTCCATCACTTTTGATGGAGTATACCAGAACAGCGAAGTCTGGATAAACGGGAAGTATCTGGGCAAGAGACCTAACGGATATATTACCTTTAGCTACGATCTCACACCGCATTTGAACTGGGGAAAATGGAATACTATTGCCGTTAAGGTAGATAACTCCGCACAGCCAAATTCTCGTTGGTACTCCGGCTCGGGTATCTATAGGAATGTATGGCTCGAAACAAAGGGGAAGACGTCTTTAAATGAGAAAGAACTGTTCGTTTCAAGCAGCGACGTGACCGCAACCTCTGCTAAGGTGAATGTTGCCGTTCCCGTTGTAGCAGGCTCCGGAGATTTCAAAGAGGCCCGGGTAAGGACCAGGATTGTGGATCAGGACGGAAAGGTTGTAGCTCAAACTGATGCACCAGTGACGGGAAGCGGGAATAAGCTGGAGGCGTTACTCGCCGTTAACGTGTCGAAGCCCCGGCTTTGGTCGGTAGAAAGGCCTTATCTCTATGAGGTCGTTACAGAGCTTTATGACGGCGGAAAGCTGATTGACCGCTGCTCAACACCTTTTGGTATTCGTTATTTTAACTTCGACGCTAAAACAGGCTTTAGTCTGAATGGCAAACCTCTTAAGATCCTCGGTGTGTGTAATCACCACGATCTCGGCGCTCTCGGTGCTGCCGTGAACGTAAGGGCGATAGAGCGTCAGCTGCAGCTGCTCAAGACTATGGGATGTAACGGAATTCGTACCGCTCATAATCCCCCGGCTCCCGAGCTGCTCGAGCTCTGCGACAGAATGGGCTTCATCGTGATGGATGAAACCTTTGATATGTGGAAGAAGAAGAAGAACTCGAAAGACTATCATCTTGATTTCCCTCAATGGTATAAGAAAGATCTCGAAGATCATATCAAAAGAGACAGAAACCATCCTTCCGTTTTCATGTGGAGCATCGGTAACGAGATTCGTGAGCAGTTTGATTCAACAGGTATTGCTATTACACGCGAGTTGACTTCTATCGTAAAAAGCCTGGATAAAACGCGTCCGGTTACCTCGGCTCTGACCGAAATGGAGCCTGAAAAGAACTTTTTATACAAGGCTGGAGCACTCGATCTTCTTGGATTTAATTATAATCACGCTAAATACGACAGCCTGCCGCTTCGGTTTAAAGATCAGAAGTTCATTGCCTCTGAAACTACCTCGGCGCTGGCTACCCGGGGGCATTATGATATGCCCTCCGACAGTATAAGGAGGTGGCCGAAAGACGGCAAAACGAAGCTGACGAGCGGGAATAGTGACTTCACTGTGTCTTCATATGACAATGTATCAGCCTATTGGGGATCTACTCATGAAGAGACCTGGAAGACTGTGAAGAAGCTTGACTTCATTGCCGGTATGTACATCTGGACGGGGTTTGACTATCTGGGAGAGCCAATTCCTTACCCCTGGCCCGCAAGAAGCTCTTATTTTGGCATTTTTGATCTTGCTGGTTTTCCTAAGGATGCTTACTACCTCTATAAGAGCGAATGGACTAACGAGGCGGTCCTGCATGTTCTCCCTCACTGGAACTGGCAGGCAGGAAGAACTGTAGACGTGTGGGTGTATTACAACAACGCCGATGAAGTGGAGTTGTTCCTGAATAACAAGTCGCTGGGTGTAAAAAGAAAACAGGGAAATGATGTCCATGTCTCCTGGCAAGTGCAGTATGAGCCTGGTGTACTAAAGGCGGTTTCGCGCAGGAACGGCCAGGATGTTCTCGTACGGGAAGTGAAAACGGCCGGCGCCCCCGCAAGGATAGAGCTTATTGCCGACAGAAGAGAATTGAAAGCCGACGGCTGCGATCTGTCTTTTGTCACGGTAAGGGTACTCGACAAGGACGGCAACCTCGTTCCTGATGCAGACAATCTCGTTAACTTCAGCGTTACCGGTAAGGGGAAGATAGCAGGAGTAGACAACGGCTATCAGGCCAGCATGGAACCTTTCAAAGCTAATCACAGGAAGGCCTACAACGGTCTTTGTCTGGCCATTATTCAGGCAACTGAAAAAGGCGGGAAGATTAGGCTGGAAGCAAATTCGCCGGGACTAGCGCCAGCCCGTGTAGTTTTAAGATCGAAGTAAAATGAGCAGCGCTGGTATTTTGGACAGTATAAGGGTAGATAGTTATTCTGCTACACCGAAGTATTTGCAGCTGGCTAACAGTATCCTTCGGGCAATCGAGTCAGGCGAGCTGAAGAGAAACATTCGTCTTCCCTCGCTAAACGAGCTTACCTGCTATCTGGAAATCTCTAAAGAGACCGCAGAAAAAGGATACAGATACCTCCAGGAGCTCGGCGTACTGAATAGCATTCCGGGAAAGGGGCATTATGTGGCTGATGCGGGCATAAAAAGCGATCAAAGGATCCTTCTGCTGCTGAATAAGCTCAGCGCGGAGAAGAAATTGTTCTATGATTCATTTACCGAGCATATCGACGCAACTGTTCCTATCGATTTTTATGTCTACAATAACGACTTTTCTCTTTTTAAGAAGCTGATCAGTAACAGAAAGACGTACTATTCGCACTACGTGATCATGCCTCACTTTATCGGGCACGCTGACGAAGCCGGGAAGGTGATTAGTACCCTGCCGGCGGATAAGCTCATCGTCCTCGACCGCCGACTGGATGGACTCACGCAGCGTTCTGCATGTATTTACGAGGATTTCAGGGAAGATATCTATTCAGGCCTGGAGAAAACAGCAGACCGGATGCGTAAATACGAGTTGCTCAACCTGGTGTTTCCTGTGCAGAGTTATTTTTCAAGGAGCATTGTAGACGGATTTAGAAAGTATTGCTCCCAGTATGGCTTTAAAGGCCAGATATTAAATAAGCTGGATAGTATCAGTATGAACAGGGGAGAGGTATACATCTGCCTCACTGAAGGGGATCTCGTGACCCTTATTGAGAAGCTGGAGCGCTCAGGTCTTCGCGCAGGCGAAGACGTAGGTATTATTTCCTACAACGAAACCCCTCTGAAGAAGTATATTTTAAACGGCATTACTACTATATCTACAAATTACAGAGAAATGGGAAGGCTGGCGGCCGATATGATCACGCGGAACTACCGGGCCCATGTGGCGCTTCCCTTTCATGTGGTTTTACGAAAGTCTCTTTAGTGCGTTAATTTAAATCATGAACACACCGCTTCGTCTTATTGTATTGATTAATTTTCTGCTCTTGTTAGTCGTGTCACCGGTATTGACAAAAGCTGCAGATATATGGGTGGCTGTCAAGGGTTCTGATAAGAATCAGGGGACTAAGGAACAGCCTTTGGCGAGTGTCCATGCCGCGCTGAGAAAGGCCCGGGAACTGCGCCGGTTAAATGACCCCTCAGTTAGCCGGGGAGTTCAAATCATAGTGCGGGATGGAGTTTATCACTTCTCCGAACCGCTTTTTGTACGTCCTGAAGACTCAGGCACCGCTGCGGCGCCCACTGTTGTAGAGGCAGCGCCCGGAGAGCATCCTGTATTCTCCGGAGGAATTGAACTTAATGGGTGGAGAAAAGCAACAGAGCAAATTGCGGGATTACCGGCTGGAGCAAAGGGAAATATATGGGTAGCTGATGCTCCGGGCATAGCAGGAGAGCTGCTCAACTTCCGCCAGCTCTGGGTAAATGGCAGGAAAGCGGTGAGGGCCAGGAACACTTCTGCTATGGACAGGATCGTTTCCTGGGATCGCGCTTCTGAGACCTGTGTAGTGCCTGTCGCTGCAGTGAAGGATGCGAAAGGAGGAGAAGGCCTTGAAATGTTCATCCACCAGTGGTGGGCTATTGCGATCCTGCGCGTAAAAAGCGTGGAAAAGCAGGGCAATAACGTAAGGCTCAGTTTTTATCAGCCTGAAAGCCACATTCAGTCGGAACACCCCTGGCCGGCGCCCTGGATCTCTGAAAAGACGGGAAATTCAGCTTTTTACCTTAGCAATGCCATTCAGTTCCTGGATGAACCGGGCGAGTGGTATCTCGACAGAAAAAATCGTAAAGTGTACTACTGGCCTTTGAAGGGGAGGACCTCGGCAGGGCGAACGTTACGATTCCGCATCTGGAAACCCTGGTCAGGATGGAAGGCACAATAGACAAACCTCTTTCATACTTTGGTTTTAAAGGTATCGCGTTCCAGCATGCCGGCTGGCTCAGGCCATCCAAACAGGGGCACGTCCCTTTACAGGCGGGGCTATTTTTACTTGACGCTTATAAGTTAAAAGTACCAGGAACGCCGGAGAAGAAATCTCTGGAGAATCAGGGCTGGACAGGACGGCCTGCAGCAGCAGTTGAAGCGATGTTCACTGCTCATACCACGTTTGAAAGCTGCCGGTTTGAACACCTTGCCTCTACCGGGCTTGATTATAAGCGGGGAAATAGCAATGATACGATTGAGGGGAACCTATTTAAAGATGTTGGCGGATCGGCAATCCTCACAGGCGTTTTCTCTGATGATCAGGTAGAAGCTCATCTGTCTTATAATCCAGCTGACCTTCGTGAAGTCTCATCTAACACGACGATAAGGAACAACCTGGTCACTGATGTAACAAATGAGGACTGGGGAGCTGTGGGTATCGGTGCGGGCTTTGTAAGGGGAATAACGATAGAACATAACGACATTAGTGAGGTTTCCTACTCGGGAATATCCCTTGGCTGGGGCTGGACCAAAGAGATCAACGTGATGAGGAACAACCTGATCAGGGCAAATAAGATCTATCGCTATGCCCGCAACATGTACGACGTGGCAGGAATTTATACCCTTTCCGCACAACCCGGTTCCGAGATTTCCGAAAACTATATTGACAGCATTTACAAGGCGCCCTACTCGCATGACCCTCACCACTGGTTTTACCTCTACGAAGATGAGGGCTCGTCCTTCTTCACAGTAAGGGATAACTGGTGCCCCGCCGGCAAGTTCTTACAGAATGCGAATGGGCCGGGGAATGTGTGGACGAACAACGGTCCGCAGGTCGCTGACAGCATCCGGTCTGCTGCCGGTTTGCAGGATAAATATAAGGCTCTCCTGGCATTTCGTGCAGGTCCCTCCGGTTCCGTGAATTCGGTCTACGAGCACGTTGAAGGTATGGGAGCGAAGCCAATGGCAATAGAGGTGGTCAGTTCCACAGGAAGGCCGCTGGACCGGGAGAGGGTAAGATCTATATGCCGGCAGCACGGAATTGCTTCCACTTCTGTATTTGAATGGAATAACCGCATCGTCATTTTTGATGACTTTCTGAACGAGGCGGAGAAGATACGAAAAAAGCTCGCCGACGCATTTCCAAAGGCGGAGGTGAATGTATATAACGAGCCGTTCTATACCTTCTCGCTTAAGAAAAGCTGCCCCTCTGCCGGTGTTGCTGCAGAATGGGATCACGCAGTGCTGATAGCCGATCTGGTTAATGACACGAAATTGCAGAAGGAATATATGGACCTTCATGTCTCTCAGTTTGCAAAGTGGCCGGAGGTGACAAAGGGCTTTTGCAATGCGCAATTTCAACAGGTTCTGGTATTCCGAAATAACCGGCAACTCTTGCTGGTGCTGAGCGTACCCAGGGGCAAATCGCTGGATCAGTTAAACCAGCTTACTGTGAAAGGGAATCCGCGCGCAGCGGAGTGGAACGAGCTGATGAAGAAATACCAGCAACCTGTAGCAGGAGCTACGGGGACTGATACCTGGGTCAGGTTTGAACCTATCGATCATAAGGGGGATTAAAACAAGAACGCCATTATATAACGCCTCTTCACAGGGCCAATTATTTGTATATGAAGAAACTAGTTGTTTTACTGCTACTAACATTAATGATACCTGAACTCAAGGCTCAGAGTAAAGCTACCTGGATCTGGTATCCCGGAGATTTTGAAGTGTGGATGGCCAATAAAATGCAAAACCGCCGCACAGAGCGCGGCACTTTTTTCCCTCCCTTCTGGCGGATGGATAATCACTTCGTGCTGATCGACTTCCATAAGGAATTTAACGTTCCTGCTGAGGAGCAGGTTCAGCTTTTCGTCGAAGGGCAGTACAACGTGAAGATTGACGGAAAGATGGTCAGCGGTTACCCGAAGCAGATCACAATGCCGGCAGGGAAGCATAAGCTTAGCCTCAAGGTGTTTTGCCAGGACCGTGTTCCTGCAATCTTTGTAAAGGGGAAAACCGTTGTCTCCGATTCAAGCTGGCTGGTGACCTACGAGGATAAAGAGTGGATTGATGAAACAGGCAAAGCTTCCGACCAATCGGGGACTACCTGGCTGTCGGCCGGCTCCTGGAACTTCGACAGTCCTGCTACACCTCCGTCGAAATTTGCTTTAGCCACTGAACCGAAGAATCCGGTTAAGACGGAGAAAGGCGCAGGCTCTTTACTCGTCGACTTTGGACGCGAAACCTTCGGTTTCGTTAAATTGCAGGGACTCCAGGGCAAAGGAAAGGTGCATATTTATTACGGCGAGTCACGGGAAGAAGCCCTGGCTACAGAAACTTGTGAAACCCTTGATCTTCTGGAAATTGATGAGCCGGGAAAGAAAGATACCACAATTAGCCTCACCAAGGCTTTCCGTTTTGTTAATGTTCGCTACGAGGCGGGCGTTTCGTTAGACGGAGTGTCCATGTTGTATGAATATCTTCCCGTGACCGACAGGGGAAGCTTCACATGCTCCGACCCGGAGATCAACAAGATCTACGATGTGTCAAAATATACATTTCATCTGAATACGCGTGAGTTTTTCATTGACGGAATTAAAAGGGATCGGTGGATCTGGTCTGGCGATGCCTATCAGAGTTTTCTGATGAACTACTATCTGCTATTCGATTCCCCCTCTGTGACCCGCACGTTACTTGCGTTAAGAGGAAAGGATCCGGTAACCAGCCACATTAATACCATCATGGACTATACCTTTTACTGGTTCCTTGGTATCAACGATTACTACCTCTATACCGGTGACAAGAAGTTTATTCAGCAGTTCTACCCGCGGATGCAAAGCCTGATGGACTACTGTCTGGCTCGCAGAAATGCGCAGGGCTTCATGGAAGGACTTGCGGGCGACTGGGTCTTTATCGACTGGGCTGATGGTTTAAGTAAACAGGGAGCAGTCAGTTTCGAGCAACTTCTACTGGCCAGAAGTCTCGAAACGATGGCTACCTGCGCTGGGATCGTAAACGATAAGGAAGGGCAGAAAAAATATGCCAACCTGGCTTCAGACCTCAGGCAGAAGCTTTTTTCGACTTACTGGAGTGAGTCCAAAGAGGCGCTCGTGCATAGCCTGGTAGGAGGGAAGCAGACTGAGAACGTCACCCGTTACGCCAATATGTTCGGTATTTTCTTTAATTACTTCACCGAGACGCAAAAGCAGAGCGTTAAGCAGAGCGTATTGTTAAACGACAAGATTCAGAAAATCACCACACCCTATATGCGGTTCTACGAGCTCGAGGCGCTATGTGCCATGGGAGAGCAGGAGCATGTGCTGAAAGAGATGAAGGATTACTGGGGCGGTATGCTCAAACTGGGCGCAACCTCGTTCTGGGAAGAGTATAATCCCGCGAAAAAAGGCGTTGAGCACTATGCAATGTATGGTCGGCCTTTCGGCAAAAGCCTTTGTCACGCCTGGGGTGCGAGTCCCCTCTACCTTCTCGGCAAGTATTACCTTGGAGTGAAGCCGCTCAGCCCTGGTTATCACACTTATTCAGTGGAGCCGGTATTAGGCGGTTTGAAATGGATGGAAGGCAGCGTTCCAAGTCCTGCCGGAGACCTGAATGTGTACTGCAGTGAGAAAGAGATCCGGATCAGCGGGATTGCCGGCGCCGGTATTCTGAAAATCCGGAGCAAGAGCAAACCAACAGGCGCTGGCTTACAGGTAAAATCACTCGGTAATAAAACGTACGAAATTCACATCGGTGCTGGTCAGAATATCGCCCTGCGTTATTCTGCTATAAAATAGATCTGACATTATGACCCGTAAACTTTTCTTTTTTTGTTCGCTATTTCTTGCTTCTACAGGCAGGGCGCAGACCGTTGACGGATTGCCCGCTGCAATACCTCCTGTTCCCGGTGTATACGACCGTGAGCCCTGGGAAGATCCTCTGGTGACCAGCATTAACAGAGAGCCGTCGAGAGCAACGTCCTATTCTTACAAGAACGAACAGGATGCCCTGACTTGCGACCGCTCTAAAAGTACACGCATGTTGCTGCTCAATGGTGACTGGGATTTTGCTTTTGCCTTTAAGCCTGCTGATGCTCCCAAAGACTTCTACAAAGCGCGCGTGCAGGGCTGGAAGAAGATTGAGGTGCCGTCTAACTGGGAGATGAAAGGGTACGATATTCCGATATATAAGAGTGCCGTTTACCCGTTTCGTCCTGTAGACCCGCCGCGGGTTCCAAAAGATTATAATGCCGTTGGTTCTTATCAGCGTACGTTTACAGTTCCTGCCGACTGGAAGAATATGAATATTACCCTTCATTTTGGGGGCGTAAGCTCGGCTTTCAAAGTTTGGCTAAACGGTAAATTCCTCGGCTATGGCGAAGATAGCTGTCTGCCCTCCGAATTTAATATCACTCCTTACCTGCAGGCTGGAGAGAACATTGTGTCGGTTCAGGTGATCAGGTGGAGTGATGGATCGTATCTCGAAGACCAGGACCACTGGCGCATGAGCGGAATCCAACGGGAGGTGATGCTGCTTGCTGAGCCTAAAGTGCGGATTGCAGACTTTCACTGGCAGGCGAAACTGGACAAAAACTACAAGGACGCCGTATTCAGTATCCGTCCGCGTGTAGAAAACCTCACGGGGCAGGAGGTAAAAGGATACCAGGTAAAGGCGCAGCTTTTTGATCGGGCAGGTAAGCCGGTATTTGCAAATCCCTTGCACAGAAGTGCTGAATCTATCATCAATGAGATTTACCCCCGGCTTGACAATGTGAAATTCGGCTTACTTGAAACAACGGTAAAGAATCCTGCCAAATGGAGCGATGAAGAACCCAACCTGTATACCCTGGTTCTTTCACTAAGCGACTCGACAGGAAATGTTCTTGAGGCAAAAAGCTGCCGTGTTGGTTTCCGGAGCATCGAGTTTTCGAAAGAGAACGGGAAGCTTTTGATCAATGGGAAGGTGACCTACCTGTATGGCGTGAATCGCCATGATCATCATCCTGTAAAGGGTAAGGCTCTGTCTCGTGAAGATATCCGGAAGGATGTAGAGACAATCAAGCGATTTAACTTTAATTGTATTCGTACCAGCCATTATCCTAACGATCCTTATTTCCTGGACTTGTGTGATCAGTACGGCATCCTGGTGATGGGAGAAGCAAATTATGAAACGCACGGCCTGGGAGGAAAATTAAGTAACGATCCGCAATGGACACATGCGTTTATGGAACGGACCTCCCGCATGGTCATGAGGGATAAAAACCATCCTAGTATTATCATCTGGAGCCTCGGCAACGAAGCAGGGCGAGGACCGAATAATGCCGCCCAGTCTGCCTGGATACACGATTTTGATATCACAAGACCTGTTCACTACGAGCCGGCGATGGGCAGTCCGCGTGAAGAGGGGTATATCGATCCCTCCGATCCAAGATATCCCAGGACGAATGATCATTCCCATCGGCTGCAAAATCCGGTAGACCAACACTACGTGGATATCGTCAGCCGCTTCTACCCCGGAATTTATACTCCTGACCTGCTCATCAACCAGAAAAACGGCGACAAAAGACCGATCCTGTTCGTTGAGTATGCCCACTCGATGGGGAACTCTACCGGAAATATGAAAGAACTTTGGGATGTCTTCAGATCCAGACCACGAATTATCGGAGGAGGGATATGGGAGTTTAAAGATCAGTCACTTTTGAAAAAGGACTCTGCCGGTGTTGAATTTATGGCTTACGGAGGGGACTTTGGAGAAAAGCTGCACGATGGAAACTTTTCGATCAAAGGTGTAGTCGACGCCTGGGACCGCCCCAAAGGCGCCATCTTTGAATGTAAGAGAGTGTATCAGCCGGCAGAATGTGAGCTGGTTGATGCCGGACAAGGAACGATTAAAGTTTTAAACAGACATGCCGCCAGGTCTCTTGCCGGTTATAACGTTACCCTGATCTTTCGCAAGGACGGGAATCCGGTCAAAGTTGTGCAACTTCCCCGAATCCCTCTTTCCGCAGGTCGCGACACGGTTATAAGCATCAGAAAGTACTACCCACGCCTTGCTGAAGGCTCCGAATACCTGGCTGACATTCATTTCTCCCTTTCCAAAGATGAGCTTTGGGCACCTAAAGGGCACGAAATAGCTTCTAACCAGTTTGCACTGACATCTTTGTCCCGCACGAAGGGAAATAGAAATACATACCCTGCTGTGGTCAAAACGGAAACGGACCGCGACTACGTGATTCGGGGTAAATCATTTAAAGTGAGCTTTAGCAAAGCCAACGGCGCGCTGTCGTCCTACCTGGTTAACGGAGACGAACAGATATTCAGGCCGTTGCTGCCTAACTTTACGCGTCCTCAGACAGACAACGATAAAAAAGGCTGGAAACCGGCAAAAAAGCTCAAAGAGTGGTATCAGAATGACCTAAAGCTGGAAAATAGCATCATCGAGCAGACCGAGCCGGGAATGGTCAGCGTGAAGAGTACTTATTCTCTGATCAATGGCAGGGCCAAAGTGGAAGTCAGATATACGGTGAATGGAAACGGCACGGTAAAGGTTGACTATTCGCTTAAAGCCGACACGTCCCTCCCTAACATCCCTAAAGTAGGTATGCAATGCGGGATAAAGCGTTCGAATGATTTTATCAGTTGGTACGGACGAGGGCCGCTTGAGAATTACGTGGATAAGCGCTACGGATTTGATGCCGCCGTTTATTCGCTTCCTATCAGTGATTTTATGGAGAATTACGTATATCCCCAGGAGAACGGCAACCGTACAGACGTGAGATGGATGTATCTGCAGAATCAGAGGAAGCAGGACGGCTTACTGGTGGTGGCAGATAGTCTTCTAAGCATGAGCGCATGGCCTTATACTCAGAAAAACATTGAGGAAGCAAAGCACACCAATAAGCTTATCGACGCTGGCTACCTCACGCTTAATGTAGATCTCATTCAGATGGGAGTGGGGGGAACGACAGCTGGTCTGACGTTGCTCAACCTTTGCCCCAGTATCAGATCCCGGCTCGTCCATATCATTATAGTTTTTACTTATTGCCGTTTAAGAGCAACGTGAAGGCAATAACAGAGACGTCAAAAAAAGTAAGGTTTTAAAGATATGTGGAATAAAATGAGGGTGATCAAGCCCGCCTGTCTGCTGGTATTTCTGTTCGTCTTCGCGGGCAGCGCTGTAAAAGGTCAGCCGCAGGCGATAAACATAGGATCTCTGCCTGCTAATATTCGCCTTACAGGAGAGGCCTCAAAGTCCTGGGTATTCTGGTACTGGATGCAGGGTGCGTATTCTAAGGCTGCTATCACTGCAGATCTGGAGGCAATGAAGTCGGCCGGTATCGCCGGTGCTTATCTTGCCCCCATTAAAGGGAAAGCTGAACCCCCGATATATACTCCGGCCATTGATCAGCTCACTCCGCAATGGTGGGACATGGTGAAGCATGCGCTGAATGAGGCCGATCGCCTCGGTATTAAAATAGCCATGCTGCCCAATGACGGCTTTGCCACTGCCGGAGGGCCCTGGATCACTCCTGAACTTTCCATGCAGAAGCTGGTCAGCTCCTCGGTACTCGTCAAAGGAGGAAAGCAATTTCAGGACACGCTCCCCCCGCTGCCTTCCTATAAGGGGTATTCCAGGCAGATTGCCGTTCTTGCATTTCCTGTTTCCCGGGGCGAAGGCATCAGCACGGAGAACGTAGTGCCGAAAGTCAGCACCAGTACAGGTGCTGATGCATCCTTTCTTCTCAGGAAAGAAAATAAGCAGAACTTCAGCAGTTCAGATCCCTGCTGGATACAGTATCAGTTTGCTAAACCCTTTACCTGCCGCTCTGTCGTCATCCGGGTGAATAACTATAATCATCAGTCGCAGCGTCTCCTGATCCAGGTAAGCGACGATGGTAAAAGCTTCCGTGACGCAGAACGGCTTCAGCCTCCGAGAGCAGGCTGGCTGGACTGGGACGCCGATGTAACTCACGAGATCAAGCCCGTTACTGCTCGGTTTTTCCGCTTTGTGTATAACAAGGAAGGAACGGAGCCCGGCGCAGAGGACCTTGATGCGGCCAAGTGGAAGCAAAGCTTAAAAGTGGCAGGCATCGAGTTGTCGTCATCGCCCCGTATCCATCAATTCGAAGGGAAAACCGCAGAGGTTTGGCGGGTGAGCAAGAGATCTACATCTGACCTGCTTCCCGATTCGTTATGTGTGCCATCGGCGAAAATCCTGAACATCAGCAGCTATCTTGGAAAGAACGGCGTCCTGCGTTGGAAGGTTCCTGCGGGCAAATGGATGATTATGCGCGTCGGCTACACATCGACTGGACATATGAATGAGACCGCCGGAGCAGGCAAGGGGCTGGAGTGTGATAAATTCAACCCGGAGGCCGTAAAATTTCAATTCGACAAGTGGTTTGGAGAAGCTTTAAGAGTAGCCGGACCAGAGCTTGCAGGACGTGTCTTAAATACTTTCCATGTCGACAGCTGGGAATGCGGGAGCCAGAATTGGTCCCCTGTTTTTCAGGAAGAGTTTAAAAAGCGCAGAGGATACGATCCCACTCTGTACCTTCCGGTCATGGCAGGGATTCCTGTACAAAGCGCCGAGGTTTCTGAACGCTTCCTGTTCGACATCAGGCAGACCGTCTCTGAACTGATCACCGACAACTTCTTTAAGACGCTGAAGAAACTGGCTAATGAAAAAGGCTGCACATTTACTTCAGAAACGACCGGGCCTGTAATGGCAGCAGATGGCATGCTGCATTTTAAGGAGACCGATGTTCCTATGGGGGAGTTTTGGCTTCGAAGTCCTTCACACGATAAGCCGACCGACATATTTGATGCTATCAGCGGGGCACATGTTTACGGAAAACCGATCATCCAGGCCGAAGCCTTCACAGAGGTTCGCATGAACTGGAATGAGCACCCCGGCAACCTGAAGCCCCTGCAGGACAGGAATTATGCCTTTGGCATAAACAGGCTCGTCTACCACGTTTATACGCACAATCCCTGGTTTGACCGTAAGCCTGGCATGACCCTCAGCGACGTTGGGCTCCTGTTCCAGAAAGATCAGACCTGGTGGAAACCGGGAAAAGCCTGGGTGAATTATGCTGAACGGTGTCAAACACTCCTGCAACAGGGCACGCCGGTAGTCGACCTGGCAGTATTTACAGGTGAAGAGATTCCGCGACGGGCAATCCTGCCTGACCGCCTGGTTACATCGCTTCCGGGAGTCTTCGGGAAAGAAGCGGTGGAAAAGGAGAGAGCAAGGCGGGAGAATAAAGGCTTTCCGATGCGCGAGAAGCCCGTTGGCGTAAATGTTTCTGCAAATATGGCCGACCCTGCCGACTGGACAGATCCCCTGCACGGATATCACTACGACTCATTTAATCTCGATGCTCTACTGCATCTTACAAAGGTTAACAACGGCTATATCGAATTGCCCGGGGGGCAAGATACGCCATCCTGGTTCTTCCGGGCAAGCACCCAATGCAGCCGAACACTGAATGGATGAGCGCCGAACTTGCAGAACGGCTGCTACAACTGGTCAATGAGGGGGCAACGGTCGTGTTGGGCGACAGACCGGACCTTACACCAGGCCTTGCTAACTCTTCACAAAATGACCAAAAGCTGCTCCATGCGGTAGAAGCGATGTGGGACGGAACGTTTACTAAAGTGGAAGATCCCTCAGGCAGTGTAGAGATCAGGAAGATAGGAAAAGGCAGAGTAGTGAAAGGTCCTTATCAGGCCGGAACGTTTCTGCCTCTGGGACTTAGTCCTGACTTCGTCTTTCATGCGGAGAAAGGCCAGTCACCCGGCAATATTGCGTGGAACCACCGCTCAACCTCTGATAGTGATATCTATTTCGTCGCCAATCAGGACTCGGTAGAGAAAGAGCTCACCCTATCCTTCCGTGTAAGCGGTAGAGTGCCGGAGCTGTATGATCCCGTCAGCGGAAGAACGATAAAAGCAAAAAGCTGGGCGAGTGACGGAGTCAGGACCAGTCTGCCTGTTCGTTTCGCCCCGAACGCTTCCTGGTTTGTTCTGTTCAGGGAAAATACTTCAGAAAGATCATCAGCATCGGGAAAAAACTGGCCTGAGTTCCGTGACGCTTCCAGCCTCGAAGGGAACTGGAAGGTACAGTTTGATCCGCAGCTCGGCGGCCCGAAAGGAATTGCGGAGTTTAAGAGCCTGGGCGACTGGAGTAAGGATGCTGACTCCCTCATTCGTTATTATTCAGGGACGGCAGTTTACACGAAGATATTTAATTGGAAAAAGGTTAAGGGAGATAAAAGGCTGTGGCTGAACCTCGGTGAGGTCGCCAATATTGCAGAGGTAAAACTAAACGGAGTCCCATGCGGAGTTGCATGGACGGCTCCTTATCAGGTCGACATTACAGATGCCATCCGACCCGGAAAAAATACCCTCTCTGTAGAGGTCACCAATACCTGGTTCAACCGGATGATCGGCGATCTGCGTTTGCCCGAGGATAAGCGTATCACTCGCACTACAGCTGCTTTCCGCTTTGCCGGTTATCCCCTGGCGAAAGCCGGCTTGCTTGGGCCTGTAGTTATTAAGTCAGAAGAATGAGAAGCAAACACATTACGAATAAAAGAATGAAGATAATCACAGTGAAAGCAGGGCGGCTCAAACCGGCTCTTGCTTTTCTCCTCCTGGCCGGCGGCGCTTTTCTGCAGGCGGAAAAGGGAATGGCACAGGACAAAAGCCTGATCAATACCGCTGCAAGTCCTTACGCGCGTATGTATAACGTGAACATGGCCGACGCCAAAGTAACTGGCGGTTTCTGGGCGGAGCGATTGAAGGTATGCCGGGAGTCCATGATCCCCTATATGTGGAACCTTTATAAGGACCCCGAGACTGCGCATGCTTATACCAACTTTGAAATTGCAGCAGGCCTCAAAAAGGGTGAGCATTCAGGCCCTCCGTTTCATGACGGCGACTTCTATAAGCTCATTGAAGCGCTAAGTGCAATGTATGCTGTTACAAAAGACCCGCGGCTCGATAAATATCTGGACGAGGTGATTCCGGTTATTGCCAAATGCCAGCGGGCCGACGGCTATATTCATACGCCTACTATGATCGAAGACAGGAACGCAGCCGGCAAGGCGAGTGAATTTAAGGATCGTCTCCACTTCGAAACATATAACATGGGCCATCTGATGACGGCCGCTTGCATCCATTATCGGGCAACAGGAAAAACGACACTTCTGAACATTGCGAAGAAAGCGACAGACTATCTATATAACTTTTATAAAAAATCTTCGCCTGAGCTTGCCCGCAACGCTATCTGTCCCTCGCACTACATGGGAGTAGTGGAGATGTACAGGACTACTAAAGATCCCCGCTATCTCGAGCTTTCCAAGAGTCTCATTGATATCCGCGGCCTTGTGGAGAATGGAACAGACGATAATCAGGACCGCATTCCCTTCCGGAAGCAGACGAAAGCTATGGGACATGCTGTACGTGCCAACTATCTCTATGCGGGCGTAGCCGACGTATATGCAGAGACGGGTGATACCTCCCTGCTGAACAGGCTTAACCTCATGTGGGATGATGTTACGCAGCACAAGATGTACATTACCGGAGCTTGCGGCGCACTGTATGACGGCGTCTCTCCCGATGGTACATCCTATGAGCCCAACGACGTACAGAAGATCCATCAGGCTTATGGCCGCGACTATCAGCTTCCTAACTTCACGGCACATGGCGAAACCTGTGCAAACATCGGCAACATGCTATGGAACTGGCGCATGCTTTCGCTCAGCGGCGACGCCCGCTATGCAGACATTGCAGAGCTTGCACTTTATAACAGCGTTCTTTCAGGTATCAGTCTTGACGGCAAGAATTTTCTTTACACCAACCCGCTGAGCTACTCAGACGATCTGCCATTCAAGCAGCGCTGGTCCAAGGATCGTGTAGGCTATATCGCCTTCTCTAACTGCTGTCCTCCGAACGTGGTGCGTACCATTGCAGAGATCAATAACTATCTTTATACCGTTTCCGATAATGGATTGTGGCTGAACTTCTATGCGGGCAGTACTTTGTCAACGAAATTGAAAGACGGTTCAACCGTAAAGCTGAGCCAGGAAACGAACTATCCGTGGAACGGCCAAATAAAGGTGAGTCTGGAGAAAACACCGTCAAAGCCTTTCAGCATGATGATGCGTATACCCGGCTGGTGTAAAGGGGCCATATTGAAGGTAAATGGCGAGGTTCAGAACATCGCATTGACACCTGGTACCTATGCCGCTGTTGAGCGGAAATGGAAACCAGGCGATAAGATTGAACTCGATCTTCCGATGACTGCAGCCCTCGTCGAGTCTAATCCTCTGGTGGAAGAAACACGTAATCAGGTGGCGATAAAGAGAGGCCCGATTGTCTACTGTCTGGAAGGGAAGGATTTGCCCGCAGGGACGAAGATCTTTGATGTGGCTATTCCTGCAGGCACTTCTTTTACTGCCGTTCCTCTTAACATCGGAAGCAGCAACATGATGGCGCTCGAAGGAGAGGCCATACTGACAGGAAAGGGTGGCTGGAATAACACGCTTTACCGCGAGGTTTCGGCACAAAAGCCCGAACCATTGAAGATCCGTCTCGTTCCTTATTTCGCATGGGGGAACAGAGGACATTCTGATATGGAGGTCTGGATGCCACTCCGTTAATTTCCCTTTGTTACTAGCATAATAAAATGATCAAGTTCAGAATATCCGTAATTCTATTTCTATTGTGTGCTTCAGTATCGCTGCACGCACAAGTAAAGCTCCCTTCTATTTTTACCGATAACATGGTGCTGCAGCAGCAGGCTGCTGTTCCTGTATGGGGCTGGGCAAAGCAGGGCAGCACCGTTACCGTTACTACCTCCTGGGACGCGAAGAGCTATTCAGTAAAGGCCGACGCGGCTGGCAGATGGAAAGTGCTGGTCAACACACCGGTCGCCGGCGGACCCTACGAACTGGGCATAAGTGATGGTAGTCCTGTACGTCTGACTAATGTGATGGTTGGAGAGGTATGGTTATGCACTGGTCAGTCAAATATGGAAATGCCTCTGAAAGGTTTTAAAGGACAGCCTATATTGGGATCAAATGACGCCATCTTGAAGTCAAAGAATCCGAATATCAGGGTGTACACCGTGCCGCGTTCTTCCCAGACCACACCTCAGGAGAACAGCAAGCCTTCGCCCTGGAAAGTTGCAGGACCAGAAGCTGTAGCGAACTTCAGCGCTACCGGCTACTTTTTCGGCCGACTCTTAAATGAGATGCTCGGCGTTCCGGTAGGCCTGATCAACGTGAGCTATGGTGGCTCGACGATTGAGGCGTGGATGGATCCGGAGGTGTTAAAGCCCTTCAGGGAAATTAAGATCCCAGCTAAGAACGATTCTATTAAAGTGGTGAACAGAACGCCGACGACGCTCTTCAACGGGATGCTTCATCCTGTGATCGGTTATGGAATAAAGGGCTGCATCTGGTATCAGGGAGAGTCGAACTATGAACGCCCTGATCAGTACGAGGAGCTGTTTCCTGCCATGGTGAAAAAGTGGAGAGCATTGTGGGGAACGGGAGATTTTCCTTTCTATTACATGCAAATCGCTCCGTTCAATTACTCACAGCTCCCTCCGTATAACTACGGCGGCAAATTCAATTCGGCTTATTTAAGAGATGCGCAGCGCAAGTCGGTCGCTAAGATACCGAACTCTGCAATGGCAGTAACGCTCGACATTGGCGAGGAGAACTGTATCCATCCTGCGCATAAGGAAGAAGGCGGGAAGCGTCTTGCTCTTCTGGCCCTTGCCAAAACCTACGGACTAAAAGGCTTTGCCTTTGCAAGTCCTGATTATGAGTCCATGTCGGTGGCCGGTAATATCGCGACTATCAAATTTCAGAATGCCGGATTAGGCCTTAGCTCTTACGGAAAGGAATTGGTGAATTTTGAAATAGCAGGTGCAAATAAAACGTTCTATCCAGCCAAAGCCGTTATAAACGGCAGCTCAGTCGCCCTTTCTTCTCCCATGGTAAAAGATCCCGTTGCCGTACGATACGCCTTCAAGGACTTCGTCGTGGGCGATCTGTTCAGCACTGAAGGTCTTCCCGTTCCGTCTTTCAGGACGGACGAATGGTAATTGGGTTACGGGTTCTGTGTTGCAGGTTGTGAGGAGATATGAGTATTGAGATATTAGTATTGAGATATTAGTATTAAGATAAATAGTAGAAGGCAGAAAGGTGAAAGCAGAAAGCCAACCGCCAACAGCCAACAGCCAATAGCTGGCTTTCAGCTACGGCTGAAAGCCAAACAAGATGCATGTGAAATTAAGTACAAGTAAAAGGCGGCTAATCGCCAAAAGCCAACCGCCAAGAGCTATTAGTGGCCAAGCGCCAAGAGCTATTACAGGCAACGCTAACGCTGTTCGCTTGTTTCTCGTTCTGTTTCTCTGTCTGGCTGTTGGGCAGGCAACGTCTCAGCCTTCTGAGCTTGATTGCTATAATCCGGTGTGGACAGTGCAGAGCCGCCATTCTGGCGAGTCGATGCCCTGCGGAGGAGGAGATATCGGCCTTAATGTATGGGTCGAAAAGGGTGATCTCTTATTCTACCTATCCAGAAGCGGAACCTTTGATGAGAATAACACCATGCTGAAGCTTGGACGGGTACGGCTAAGACTGAGTCCGAATCCCTTCGAAGGGGAATCGTTCCGGCAGGAGCTGGTGTTGAAGGACGGATACATTAAGATCAAAGGGAAAGGTAAGGTGGGCGAAGCCAGGGTTAAAGTATGGGTGGATGTCTTTCATCCCGTGGTCCATCTGGAAGTGAACAGCGACAAGCCGCTGAAGGCAGAAGCTGGCTATGAAAGCTGGCGATACGCAGACCGCATCACCAGGGGCAAGGAGAACAATGCCAATTCCTGGAAGTGGGCTCCTCCGGGCGTCGTGACGACAAAAAAGGACGAAATCGGGTTTGAAAAGGATAAAGTCTGCTTCTATCACCAGAATCAGGATTCAACTGTATTCGACGTCGTGGTCAGACAGCAGGGGATGGATCAGGTAAAACAACAGCTCTTCAATCCACTGAAAGGACTGATCTTCGGGGGACTAATGCAAGGCAGGAATATGATTGCTGCCGGCACCTACGAGAGTAAGTACATGGATACCGGGTTTAAAGGCTGGAAATTGGAGAGTCGCAGTCCCGCTTCAAAGCATCAGATAACGATTACACTTCATACAGCCTACGCCCCCCGGCAAAAATCCTGGCGGTCGGGAATAGACAGCATTCGTAATCTAACGTCAAACACCAGGAAAGATGAGGCAAAGTCTGCAGACTGGTGGAGACGCTTTTGGACGAGAAGCTTTATTTCCGTTCAGCCTGGTGCTGATACGACGTGGGAG
Source organism: Arcticibacter sp. MXS-1 (assembly GCF_041902385.1). Lineage (GTDB taxonomy): Bacteria > Bacteroidota > Bacteroidia > Sphingobacteriales > Sphingobacteriaceae > Arcticibacter. Next base: position 2,875,541 of record NZ_CP169244.1, read on the forward strand.
GCATGGAAGACAGGCCGCAATTACCAGCTCTTCCGCTATATGCTGGGCTGCAACGCCTTCGGCAAATATCCCACCAAGTTCAATGGCGGTCTCTTTACTGTAGATCCTTCCTTAACCGACTCAACACTAAAGTTTACGCCTGACTTCCGCAACTGGGGAGGAGGGACGCATACCGCCCAGAATCAGCGTCTGGTTTACTGGCCCATGCTGAAGAGCGGAGACTTTGATATGATGAAGGCGCAGTTCCGGTTTTACCTCAATATCCTCAGGAATGCTGAACTGCGTTCTGAGGTTTATTGGGGCCATAAAGGCGCCTGCTTCACAGAGCAGATTGAGAATTTCGGACTGCCCAACCCTGCCGAATACAACTGGAAGCGGCCTGCTTCTTACGATAAGGGAATGGAGTACAATGCCTGGCTTGAGTACGAGTGGGATACAGTTTTGGAGTTTTGCCTGATGATGCTCGACGAGGAGCGATACACCGGGAGGGACATCCGGGAGTATGTTCCTTTTATCGAAAGTTGTGTGACCTTCTTCAACGAACACTACCAATATCTTGCCCGTTTAAGGGGGAGTAAAACCTTCGATGGCAATGGTCATCTTGTTCTGTATCCGGGATCGGGGGCCGAGACCTATAAAATGGCCTATAACGCCTCCTCGACGGTTGCCGGTCTAAGGACCGTTCTCAGCCGCTTATTGGAGTTGCCCGATGCTTATCTGAATGAGGAGAAAAGAAAGGAGATGACGCAGATGCTGCAGAGGATTCCGCCGCTCAGCTTCCGTTCTTTTGACGGGCACCCTACCATTGCTCCTGCCAGAGTCTGGGAGCGGATCAATAACGTTGAGTCCCCGCAACTATATCCTGTATACCCATGGGGAATTTACGGTGTTGGTAAGCCGGGGCTAGATACCGCTATCAATACGTACATGTATGACGCCGACGTACTGAAGTTTAGAAGTCACATCGGCTGGAAGCAGGATAATATTTTTGCTGCCCGTCTGGGGCTCACAGACGAGGCTGCGCGTCTGACCCTGCTCAAGCTCAAAGATTCAGGCCGGCGTTTCCCCGCTTTCTGGGGACCGGGTTACGACTGGACGCCCGACCATAACTGGGGTGGTTCAGGCATGATAGGACTGCAGGAAATGCTCATGCAGACAGATGGCCGAAAGATCATCCTGTTCCCTGCCTGGCCTAAAGACTGGGACGTACATTTTAAGCTCCACGCACCTTACGGCACCATGGTGGATGCCGTCCTGAAGAATGGAAAGATAGCCTCACTCTCTGTTTATCCTGAGAGCAGGAGGAAAGATATTGAGCTGGCTATTAAGTAGTTCCTTTTTTAGTATCCTTCTTCTCGCTCAAACATAAGGGCTTTTGGGGTGTTGACTAAAAACATCTATGAAAAACATTGCCTTTATGAGAAGACGGATGACCTTCGTCCTTTCCATTTTATTTGCCATGCCTGCCGGTTTAGCGTTCGCGCAAAAGCTGACAGGCCCCTACGGAGAGGAGTTTAAGTCGAGAGTGGTAGCAAAAGGACTAAGCGACCCCTGGGAACTGATCTACGGCCCTGATAATTTCCTTTGGATAACGGAAGCAAAGGGCTACAGAGTAAGCAGGGTGAATCCGGCCAACGGCGAAAAGAAAGTACTGCTCGATCTGAGCCATCAGCGTAATTTCCCCCGGTACGACAAAACTCCTGACTCGCTTGATGGAGGAAAGCCCTGGCCTCAGGGAGGTTTGATGGGCCTGGCCCTGCATCCGCAGCTCCTCAACGGTAAGCCATATGTCTACCTGGCTTACATCTATAATGATCCGGCACGCGACAGCACCGGTGATGGCGGAAAGCCGAACTGGGGAGGGCACTTCTTTACCGGGCGGATCGTTTGTTATCAGTACGACCCTCAGCAGCAAAGCCTCTCGAACCCGGTAATGGTCTGCGATAGTATCCCTCAGAGTAGTGACCACAATGGAGGCCGCCTGCTGGTGGCTCCTGTGGGAGGAAAGGAGTATTTGTTCTACACGGTAGGCGATATGGGAGCGGGACAGTTTGACAATGGCGGACGGACGAATCACGCTCAGAATAAGGAGAAATATGAAGGAAAGGTACTGCGCTTTAATGCCCTTCCAGATGCTGATATGAACATCTACGACCGATGGATCCCGAACGATAACCCCTTCAACGGAGCCCGTCAGAATGCAGTGTGGAGCCTTGGTCACCGCAATCCGCAGGGGCTTGCATGGGCAAGGATAGGAGGGAAAGATCTTCTTTATTCATCTGAACACGGACCCTTCTCGGACGATGAGATCAACCTGATAGAAAAAGGAAAGAACTATGGACATCCTCTGGTAATCGGGTACAATGATAATAACTATAACGGTTTTGCTGCAGCAGTGTCAGACCGTAAGACCCTCCCGGGTGACTGGCATACTACCTATCCGCTTATAGCCAGTGAAGAACAGAACGTGAAAGATATTGGGGAGACCAACTTCCGTGGTCCGATAAAAAGCATGTATGTGGCAGAGGGAAGCTTTTTGAATGACATCTTCTTAACTACCAGAGATAAGCCGGATGAGAAGAAAGTAGACTGGCCGGCAGTTGCACCTTCAGGTACTACCGTCTATACCTCAGATGTAATCCCCGGATGGAAGAATTCGCTTTTGGTAACATCCCTGAAAGAGGCGAGGCTTGTCCGCCTGAAGCTGAACGAGAGGGGAACTGGCATTAGCGGCGACACGATCGGCTATTTTAAGGCTAAAGCCAGATATCGGGACGTAGCCTTTTCGCCCGATGGAAAGCGGATCTACCTGTCGACTGACAGCTCCTCGGTTACCTCAGGTCCTTCTGAGCAGGATCCTGAAGGCAGCAGCTTGCATGGTGCTATACTCGAACTCACGTGGCAAAAGGGGGGCACCGATCTGGATGACATAGAAGAAAGGGCAGGCAACGTTGCTGATCACAAATCGGCCAGGAAGCTGCTCAAAGACTTGTTTAAGTCTCTGAGAGAAATGGATGGCGGTACTGCGCGCAAGGTAATGTTCAGTCCGGAAGCTAAACTGGCCTTTAACCTGTTAGTCAAAAGGCGGCTGACCGAACAAGATATCCAGCTCACGAAGAAGCTGACTTCCAGTCTGGTCAGCAGCATCAGAGATCAGAGTAATTGAAGCTGAAAGTAGTTGTTTTTTAGCGTGCGGGGAGAACCTTCAGACTGCTTTTACCTCCATTTGCAGCTCTGCTCTTTGTGTTTTTTCTTTTGCTCTTTTTTCTGCGGCCCCACCAGATATAAAATCCCGTTACAGGAAGGCTGGTAGCTATGAGCCCGCCTGTAAAGGTTATGAACTTTCCTACCGGGCCCAGCCAGGTACCCATATGCAGTGCCCAGTAGCCGTTTTCAATGTTTTCCTGCACCATGGCCTTATGGGGTATCTTGAGATCTTTCCCCGAGAAGCGGTCAACAAACACCGGCTCGTTTCCGTCTCGGCTCTTCAAACCCACCTTTCGCGAAAAGGCAATGGAGTAATATCCGGAAGAATCCATCCGGTAGGTGAGCACCTGTGCGGCCTCTGCCCATGGCAGACTCTTGAAGTGCCGTTCAATAATATCGTTTAGCTCGAAAGGGACTTTTCCGACCCGGAAGGCTGGTAGAGACTTCTCCCAGCGGGGAGAAGTAGCACCACCAAAGGAGGCTAGAGTTAGCCGGGCGAGCGGCTTAAATGCGATGATTAGCCCGGTTAGGGTGAGTACAAGACAAATAGCGAGCGAGTAAAACCCGAGTACGTTATGGAGGTCATAATTAAGACGTTTGAACTTAGCTTTCCATTTAATCTTAAAGCTTTGTTCACGCGTAGTTTTAGTCCACTTTGCGGGCCACCAGAGTACCAGCCCCGTGATGAGTTCAATCAGGAAAATGATCGTTGCAATGTCGATGATCCATTCTCCTGTGCCGTGCCAGAGCAAAGAAGCGTGAAGATGCGCTGTTACGTAGAAGAAATGTATTGTTTTATCTTCCCTCAACACTTTTCCCGTGTACGGATCCATATAGACCATTCTGAGGCCGACCTTTGGATCAAACGAGTTTAACTTCACCGAGCGCCCCGGGTCACGGAATACCACCATATAACCGGGCGATCTTCTCTCGGGGAAGTTCTTTTTAAACTCGTTCAGGAGTACCTCCGAGGGAAGACGCTTCTGCCCCTTGTAGGGTACATAAAGTACGTCACGGTTCACCAGATCCATCACTTCATCTCCATACACGATGATTGTCCCGGTCAGGCATACAAAGATCAGTACGATGGCCGAGATTAAACTCGGCCATAAATGGAGCCATGCTATTACTTTCATCAGGACGGATTCGCCGCCCTTTCTCATACTTTCGTTCCCTGTGGCTTTCATTCCTGTTTAGAACTTATAGGTTAGATTAACGTTCACCATCCTCGGAGCCTCTCTCAGAGCATAGGCGTCGGTCGACCAGTACTTTTCATTAGAGATATTGTTCATCTTTACTCCGAAGCGATACTTCTGCTGCTCGTAGAAAATACTTGCATCTAACCGGACATATCCCGGTACCCGGAACTGAAAAGGATTCGGGTTGTAGTGGGTGGTCTTGCCAACTTTAGGCCGGCTGTTTACGAAAAACGCGTCGCTCTGAAGATTGCCTCCAAATCCTAGTCCCCAGCCCTTAAAAGCTCCCTCCGGAAGTTTATAGCTCAGCCATAGATTGCCTGTATGCTCAGGAGCCGAGGTGACGCGAAGTCCGGCTACGCTCGAGTCGGCTTTAGTATATTTGCTATCGTTATACCCGTAGCCCATAATGATATGGAGTCCGCGGATGGGGTTAGCAATCAGGTCCGCTTCAAATCCCTTGCTCTTTTGAGTTCCGTCCTGCGTGTAGACAGTGTTACTGCCAGGTATCAGCCTTAGTTTGTTTTCCACACTGATGGAATAATAGCTCAGGGTGCCGTTTAGCCGGCCTCCCAGTAACTCTAATTTCATCCCTCCTTCGGTTTGTCGTGCATGTTCGGGTTTCACCGGCGACTTCTCAGCCGGGTTGTCTTCCAGAATAGCGGGAGCCTGATTAGTGAAGCCGTCCATGTAATTTCCGAATAGCGATACTTTGTCTTTCAGTACCTGATAGACCAGCCCGAACTTAGGTGACCACGAGGTCTGTTTATAGTCATCGAATACACTTTCATAGCGATCTACCCGGATGCTCGCCATCGCCGAGAAACCGGCACTCATGCTGATTACATCTGATGCATAAGCGCTTAATGTTTTGTAATTCCGGAAGTTGGCGCCCCGCTCTGCTGTTGCCTGCATTTGATTGTATTTCTCGACAGAAAGGTCGGCAACGGAAGGCCGGGTAAAGACGATATCGTCGTACTTTAAAGATTTAGTACGCCGGTCGTTGGTTGTGATTTGAAGATAATCGGCCCCAAGCAGCATCCTGTTTCTCACAGTACCTAGTTTGAAGTCGCCCACAAGGTTTTGCTGCACCTGGTTGACACCAAAGGAGCTTGGAATATTCATCACATTCCGGCTGAAGGTAGTGTCTGAGCTAAGCGCGAGGAACAGATAGTTAGCAGTGTTCTCGGTGCTGCCATAAGAAAAAGCGGTTTGAGATATCCATGAAGAATTAATCTTATAGGTAGCTTTCGCGTAGCCATTGAATACCTTTGACTCGCTCAGGAACTGGTTATTCGTGAACGACTGCTTAAAGTTGATACGGAGATCGTCAAAGCTGCGTGCATTTCCTGTATACGTGTTCGGTATAGATCCAATATAGGTGGTGTTCCTTTTTACATTCAGCACTTCAAAGTCGAGATCCAGCGAAAGCTTATTATTGGCTTTATAAGTAAGTGACGGTGCAGCTACGCGCGTCATAGTTTTTCCGTAGTCCTGCCAGCTGTTCTCATTAGCATAGGCTCCGTCGAACCGAAATAGCAGGCTTTTGTCTTCATTAACTGGTGTATTGAGATCTACAGTAAGCCTGCTTAAACCGTAGCTCCCGGCACTATAGCCGACCTCACCCTTAAACACATCGAAAGGCTTCTTCGTCACGCGGTTGATCAGTCCGCCATAAGATACGAGGGTAGATGAGCCGAACAGAGTAGAAGAAGGCCCTTTGATCACTTCAATGCTTTCCAGATTTACCGGGTCAGAAAGAGAAACAAAATTGGTAGCCATTCCGTTCCTGATTGCTCCTACGTTGTTTGAACCACTGAAGCCCCGCAGCCGGATTGAAAGGCCCATGCCGCCCGAGCCAACCCCATTGGTGACATTCGTAAGTCCCGGTACTACCTGCAGAGCGGTCCTGAAGTCAATCACTTGCTGCTCCTGCAGTAGTTCCTTCGGTACTACCGTGTACACCTGAGGATTCTCCAGATTGTTAAGCGGCATCCGCGCTACAAAATCACTTTGCTTCTTTGCAAATCGCGTGCTCGCTGTAGTAACGGCTACTTCCGTAAGCATCGCGACCGAAGAAGTGAGGTGGATCTTGGTCTCAACTGTTTTACCTTCCGTGATAGTGATCTGCCTTTCTACTTCATGATGACCTATCAGGGATACCTTCATGGTGTAGGTGCCTGGGATCACTCTGTTGAACATGAAAATGCCTTCATCATTGGTAATGGCCATTTTTCCCCCTGGTCGGAGTGTGATTGTTACCGCCACTGCGGGTTTGTTGTCAGAGGTCAGGACTTTGCCCTTTAACATGCCGCTTTGCTGCGCCATGGATGGAGACAATGAGAGGTATAGGCTAAGGAGGACAAGGGAGAAATTTAACAAGCTCCCGGGAATTAAACGTTTAAACATTGCAACTTATTTAGACTTATTATAAATTGCAGCAAAAATAGAATGACACCGGTGGGGGAGGTAACGAATGTGGGAGTATTAACAACGAATCCGGGATGAGAAGCATTTACACGATAGCCGACATGACCACCCAGGTGATATCTAAAGAACATCCTCAGGGAATGCGTGCAAAGAACGGATTGGAAGAATCTGAGCTCTGTGTCGAGTACAAAACAATGAGGAGTTCCGCCAGGGCGGTGTTGTTGGATGGGGCAAAGGTTGTTTATAGGGAAAGCTGCATCACAGAGGAGTTCAGGATGGGAGTAGAACATGATTTTCCATTTCTTAAAATGCAGTTCGAAATAGAAGGACACTCGGCCTTTCACAGTACAGTACGAGGAGTTCCGGATGTGGTTATTCCGGGCGGTCACCACCGTTTCTTTTTCCTCCCGGAAGTAAAGGGCTTTCTCACCTACCCGTGCTCGAGAAGTACGGTCGAGATAAACCTGACGGAGGAATTTCTTTCCAGGATACTGCAAAATGATCTTCGTGCCATGGGCGCTTTTAGTGCTGCGCTGGGGCAGAGAGAACCGGCTTTGCTTGGTACTCGGCCAATGCCAATATTGCCGGAAATGCGGTACATTCTTTTTGAGATGAAGAACTGCAATTATCAGGGGATCCTGAAGAAGATCTATCTGGAGACGAAAATTACAGAACTTCTTTTGATGCAAATCAGACAGACAGGAGAAAGTGGACAGAGGGATGTCAGAATGAAAAAGGCCGACATAGAGAAGCTTCACTTCGTAAAGGAGTACATTGCCCGCAACATTCATGATCCAAAGTCAATTGTTGAACTGTCGAGGCTCTCAGGAATGAACGATTGTAAGCTAAAGAGCGGCTTCAAGGCTGTCTTTGGCTGTACCATTTTCGAGTATCTAACTTCGGTCAGACTTGATAGGGCGAGGCATTTGCTGGAGGACGGTGATCAAACAATAGCAGAAATCGCTTATCTGGTCGGTTACCGTCATTCTCAGCATTTCGCCGCCGCTTTCCGCAGAAAGTTTGGCTGTAGCCCCAGTCAGGTAAGGCCAAATTCTTAGTAAAAGACGATCTGACGCTACCCGCCAAACGTATTCTGCCGGCTCTCTCCCCGCGCCTAATAGGAGTACCGGTCAATCGACTAGCCCGAGAAGGCAATGATGTAGTCCAGGTATGTTTCGTCTTCACGCTGAGCTCCGCGGGTATAATAAGGTTTTCCGAGTAACCGCACTTCCTGTGTCGATGACACACCTGCCAGGCTGATACACCGCCGTTCAGGGAGCGGAACCCTTCCGTCCAGGAGCTGATAGGCTTCCTCTGATACAAGGAGATCGTTGTTTAATTCTTTTGTCTTTGTCTGGAGCCTGGAAGCGATATTTACAGGAAAACCCATGACTGAAAGTTTGCTCTGACCGTCGAGCGACGATTGTCCTATCACAACCTCCCCTTATGCAGCCCGATGCCGATCTCCAGAAGCTCACCCCGGTTTTCATTCCCGTGGGCAGCGTTAAAGAGGTCGATCGTGTCAAAGATCATTTTTGCAGCCTGGTAGCTTTCGTTCACTGCTTCTTTTATTGCCCCGCCCATACCAAAAACAGCGTAGAGGCTGTCGCCCGCCGTTTCCACTACTGTCCCCCCGAAGCTTTTTACAATTTGACCGAACATGGAAAAAAGCCTTTTTACTACCTGAACAACTTCTCTCGCCGGCCGCGATTCCATCAGTCCGGTAAAGTTGCGGATATCAAGGAACATAATGGCCAGTTCCTTTTCAAGCTCGGGTGGCTGCAGAGATGCCACCTGGGCAGTCACCAAACTGTTGAACCTACTCAGCAAACTTGTGTTACTGTTCGTCAAATTTGAGGAAGTAAAATTTAATTCCATGTCCAGCTCTTTATTAGGTAGACGAATGAGAACTGAAAAGATTTTAAGAAATATTAAAATAACCATTGAATAAATTCACCTCGTTCATTACTTCTCATTCTCCTCCGTTCAAATTCTCGAAGAACAGGAGATCCTGCTTTGTTCCTCCTCTGTTTTTCAAATATTCAAGCATCTTGTTCGAGAACCATTTGATTTGGGCTAATAACTCGGAGTTGTTAAATTTAATCCGGTTTTACCGGTGACCTGCGATCAGGGAACGCCCCGTTTGACCGACTTATTTATTGTAATTTTGCCCTTATTTTAATTATGGCTTCAGATAGCAAGAACGTACATTATTGGTTAGTGAAAAGTGAACCCCACAAATATAGCTGGGAGAAGTTTAATGAAGATGGTCGTACCTTCTGGGACGGCGTGCGGAACTTTCAGGCCAGGAATAACCTGAAGGCAATGAAGGAAGGAGACCTGGTCTTATTTTACCATAGTAACGAGGGAAAGGAAGTGGTAGGCGTAGCAAAGGTTGTAAAAGAGTTCTATCAGGATCCCACAACTGAAGACGCAAATTGGGTGGTGGTTGACCTTGCGCCTGTTGAGTCCCTAAAGAAGCCTGTCTCCCTTGAACAGATCAAGAAGGATGAAAGGCTTCAGAATATCGGACTTGTTAAACAGGGACGACTATCCGTAATGGCTCTTAAAGCAGAAGAGTTTGACCGCATTGTTGAGCTGGGCGCTTAACCCTGGTTGCTCTATTGGAATACCGTCCCTTATGTAACTGCATACGCGGAAAAGTTTTAATCCACATCATCCGCCGGGAAAAAGATGGCCCGCAGGCCCGTCGCATTTTCCGGCTTCATTTTTCCTGCCAGGATCAGACGAAACTCCCGTCTTGAGCCCGCCGTCTCGTAAAAGCGCTTCTCTTCTTCCGTTTCCGGTATGAGCTCGGGGATCAGGGCCGGCTTTCCATCGTCATCAAGTGCAACGAACGTATAAAAAGCTTCGTTGCTCTTGATCTTTGTTCCCGACGGGATATTTTCGCTATAGACCTCTATCCGCACTTCCATAGACGTATGGAATGCCCGTGTTACTTTGGCCGTAATAGTTATCACATCTCCCAATTTTACGGGATGTTTGAAAGATACGTTGTCCACTGATGCTGTCACAACGATATGATTAGAATGCCTCTGTGCCGATATTGCTGCCGCGATGTCCATCAGGTGAAGGAGTCGTCCCCCCATTAAATTGTGCAGAGGATTGGTATCGTTTGGCAATACCAGTTCGTTCATTACGGTATATGATTCACTAGCCGGTTTCGAAGTTATTTCCATATGAGGGTTGTGTGTTGTGAGTTGTGTGTTGCCTGTCTTCTTTGTTCTATGTTCAATGGTGCTATCTGTGTTGTGTGATTTGTACTGCGGCTAAGTTCAGCGTTTCGAGTTGCCTGTGTTTTTGCAACAACTAACCACTCCTGGCAATAGTAGCCTAAAGTAACAACGGTCTATATGCAATCGGCCTCAACGTTGAAAAGCTATAACCTCCACTTACAACTTACCACTTAATACTTACAACCTACAACTTACAACTCGCCACCTACAACTCGCTATACCCCACCAGTTCTTCCCATCTGGAACCGGGGCGCTTGTAGTAGAAGAAAAGCTGATATCGGTTGCGGGTCTGAAAGAAAGAGCCCTCAAATGCGGTCCTGTTCGCTTCAACCGGTGCCCCTCCAGAGTTCCTTGCCCACACATACTGGTAATCATACAATCCCTGCTTCAGTAACAAGCTTCCGTAAAAACGGTTTCTCTCCGCGTCGTACACCATCTTGTTTTCATCCGATAGGTCGTAGCCATTGAACTTGCCGACAATGTATGCATCTCCATCTTTTGATGGAGGTTCAGCTTCAAGTACGAAATTCACCTGTGCGTAGTCAGCATCCGTACGGTTATCCCTGCCGTCGAGGTTCCTGATGTAAAAGTTTCCGTTTTCGTCGAAGGAAGAGTTATATGGCCCTGCGCTGCGCTCTGTGTCGGGTAATAGCTGAACAACATTGACCGTATCTTTTCTCATTGCGGCTACCCGCTCCGACTGGAGTCGCAGCGTCCTAAGATCGAAGAACCTGAACTCGTTTCCCCCGGCAAAATCAAACAAATTGAGATCGTTATAGACCAGCTGATTGGGCCGAATGAAAGTAGGCCGTGGCGCAATCTGTATTGCATCGGGCCGCCCGTTCTGCATTACAATCATGCGGATGTCGAGATACGGGTTCTGGATCTCCAGCTGGGAGCTGTTCACAATGGCATTAACCTTCTGATTCTGATCCCGGTTCTGTACCTTGCCCGAGGATGCGATTTCAGCGGCAATGGCCACCCTGGGAGAAACAATGTAAAAACGACGGGTCAGAAGCAGCCGGTTCTGATCTCCGTCCTCGTATACCTTCAAAAGGTAATTTCCCGACAGCTTCGGCCTTACTGTTGTTCCGGGGAAAATAAGCTCGTAATGCGTATACTTTTGAAGCGTATTAAAAGAAAAGCGATACTCGTTAATCCTGTCTTCTGTAAAGCTTTCCAGATAATCGATAGGAGAAAGCCTGCTGCTGTTCCACTGAGCATCGCAGTGCTCAATTGTATAATAGAGGTTCCTGCTTCCCGCTCTGAGATCGTCAAAGGCGAGCAGCAGTTCATCGTTGCCACCGAGCGTGATGACAGGCGTCGACTGTTCCTTCGAGCGGTTGTAAAATTCGACAGATTTTATTTGCGGAATGTACGCATGGTCCTTGTAAACCAGTTGTTGCTCAGGAGCCAGGGCCGCTGACTCCCGTTTCTTTTTCTGCCCCCAGGCCGGGGCTGTCGCATACATTAACAGGATGAATAAGATGAACAACCGCCGTCTGCATCCATTCTTTCCAGTCTTCCTCATAACCATTCCGCCCATCGTTGTCCCCCTGTTATTAGTTGCTTTCCAGTTCCATGATTTGTTCGGCCAGGCTTTCCCAATCGGCCTGGCTGGTCTGCAGATCACCCTTCGCTTTTTGATAGCGCTCATTGGCTGCCTGCAGTTTCGCTGCGTCCTGATAGATCTCCTCGTTGCCGAGTTCTGCTTCCGCCTCTTTTACTTCTTTCTCCAGGCCGGCGATCCTGTCTTCCAGCTGCTGAAGCGTCTGATTCAGCTTCTTAAGCTGCCGGTTCTTATCATCGTTCTGCGTATGTTGCTTAGGAGCAGCTTTCTCTTCTTTCTTTACTGACGCCGGCGCAGGTTTAGAAGATGTCACTACCCGCCTGGAATTCCATTCTTCGTACTCTGCGTACGTTCCCGGGTACTCCTTGATCTGATGGTCCTCAATAAACCATATCTTATTTGCCACATTATCGAGCAAATAGCGGTCGTGCGATACCACGATGAATGTTCCTTCGAACTGATTCAGGGCCTGGATCAGGATATTGACCGACTGGATATCGAGGTGGTTGGTAGGCTCATCGAGGATCAGGAAGTTGGCGTCGGCAGTCAGCGCTTTCGCCAGGGCGACCCTTGATTTTTCCCCTCCCGACAGAACCCGGATCTTCTTAAATACGTCGTCCCCTGTAAAAAGGAAGCTGCCCAATATAGAGCGCAGTTCTGTTTCAGTATGTTTAGGAGCAAAGGCCTGCAGTTCGTTCAGGATTTCATTGTCCAGATGCAAGGATTCCAGCTGGTGCTGCGCAAAGAAAGTCTCCGTTACGTTATGGCCCGTGATACACTCACCTTCAAATTTTTCTGTTCCCGCGATGATCCGCAGCAAGGTAGATTTTCCCTTCCCGTTCGCTCCGATCAGAGCGATCTTGTCGCCTTTTTCAATAACGGCGCTCGTATGATCCAGGATCTGGTTGGAGGGGTATGACTTGCTTACATTTTCGAGGCGTATTACGTGACGGCCCGATTGCTTGCTGAACTTGAAGCTGAAGTTGACGGATGGATTGTCATCATCCACATCGTCGACGCGATCCATCTTTTCGAGCATCTTAATACGCGACTGGGCAAACTTGGCTTTACTAGCCTTTGCCCGGAACCGTTCGATCAGGCGCTCTTCCTGCTTTATTTTTTGCTGCTGATTCTTGTATTCGTTCCGCTGGATTTCCTCACGCATGCCCTTTTCTTCCAGGTAGTAGGTGTAATTGCCGGCATAGGAAGTAAGCTTTCCTTTGCGCGATTCCACAATTCGGTTTACCACCCGGTCGAGGAACCACCTGTCATGCGATACAATGACAATAGCGCCGTCAAATGCCTGAAGATAAGTTTCCAGCCATTTGATAGAGGGTAAGTCAAGGTGGTTGGTAGGCTCATCGAGCAGCAGGATGTCGGGCACCTGAAGAAGAATCTTGGCCAGCATCACACGCATTCTCCAGCCCCCAGAGAACTCGGAGAGAGGCCGTTTCTGGTCATCCTCGCTGAACCCGAGACCGGCCAGGATTTCGTGAGCCTTAAACTCAATGTTGTACCCGTCGAGTGCTTCAAACTCATGCTGCTTGTCGCTGAGTTTATGAAGGATGTCGTCCGAGTAGTCTGTTTCGAGCTTCTTGAGGAGCTTTTCAATCTCCGCATGGAGCTGATTCTGACGGGCAAAAGCTTCCATAGCCACATGCAGAATGCTCTTATCGGACTGATACGACAGCAGGTCCTGGTTCAGGTAACCGATCTTTAGATCCTTCGACATCGAAATAGTGCCGCTCGTAGGGCTATAGTCGCCCACGATCAGCTTTAAAAGTGTCGTCTTTCCCGTACCGTTGGCGCCAATCAGTCCGGTTTTGTCGCCAGGCTTGATGTGCCAGTTTGCTTCGTCGTATAATGCCCTTGCACCAATCTCGAACGTAAGGTTGTTAATTGCAATCACAGATACAAATTTACGAAAAACATTGATGAGCTGCACTGACAATTGGGGAGGTAAGGCGATTGAATGCTCTGAGGGCTGAGTGATCGCTGCATTTTCGCTGTTCCATGGCTGGAACAAATGATAGAAAGGGCAATGTATATACCCCGCGTTCCATAACTGGCAGTAGTGATGGACATAACTTAAGCAGGAATTGGCCTGCGCTTGGTCGTATTTTATGCCGGGGAACTGACTATGTTGTGCCGCGCTGTTATTCCGGAAAAGAGAAGCCAGGGGGGACAGGAACGAGCTCACGTTTTACCGATGAGAGGATGCCGTTTATTTACTTTTTACGATCTCCTGGAACTCGTAATGGAAGGCTTTACGGTGCGGCTCAATTGGGCAATTCAGCTTGTCACTTAACGCTTTGACGAAACAGCCGCCGAAGTAAAAAATTATGGCAGAATAGAATACGAACAGCAGGATCAGCACAATGGATCCGGAGGCTCCGTAGATCAGTCCTATATTGCTGATGGTGAGTAAGCTTTTCGTAACCGTTTTACCCAGTGCGAACAAGACTCCCGTAAAGAGGCCTCCTGCCCAGGATACCTTCCATGCCGGCCTTCCGTCAGTAAGAAAGCGGAATAACATGGCAAACCAGATGGTGACAATGACAATGAAGAAGATTTCGTTCAGGGTGTTCGCAAATATTAAGCGGGTTTCGGGGAACAGGTACGAAAGGTAGTTCCCGAGTATACTTTGTGCGGCTTCAATGACAAGTCCCGAGGCAAACAGAAGCCCTGCCAGTACAATGATGCCTAGTGCCCTTGCCCGTAATTTCAGCGTAAACCAAATGCCGGGTTTGGATACCACACGGATCTGCCATATTTGATTGAGGGAGTTTTTAATGACATTAAAGAGGCTTGTGGCAACGAAAAGGAGGAACGCAAATCCCAGCAGTGTGACGTACCAGTGTCTGCTCATGATACTCATATTCTCCAGTACTTCCTTAATCTGCGAAGCGCTGTTCTTGTTGATCATGGTGCCGATCCTGGTGAGCAGTTCTTTCCGGAGCGACTGTTCATTGATAAAAAGACCGAAGATCTGGATCAGGATGACCATGATCGGGGGCAGAGCAAAGGTCGTGAAAAAGGCGGTGGCGCCAGCCAGGCGCAGTGGGTCGTTCCTTTGCAACTCGGTAAAAGAACTCCTGAGGAGGGAGGGCATCATGAGGCAAACCTCGCCAAGTGTCTTAAGTTTTTCTGCCAGTTTCACTTCAATAGTATAGAGAGGATCAGAGCAAAGCAAATGCCGTATATTTTTTTCTGCTGTGCTGGCTCGGGTTTCTAAAAGTAAAGCCGGCCTGGGGATTAGTGCCTGCCGGCTGATCAGTTCCTGAAGAATAACGTATTCGCAATCCTGTGTGTCGTCTTTTCCCGACTTTAAGGAAGCAGTTAGCATTGTCAGAACGTGGATCCGCAGGAGGGCACCTGGAGGATCATGACAACATCCAGAGAACTCAAAAAAAGAGGCTGAGATCGCTCTGACCCAGCCTCTTTCTTACAGTTCCTGTTACCAGATCCGAATCCTGTCTTCCGGCTTTTTATATAATTTGTCGCCAGGTTGTACATTGAAGGCCCTGTACCAGGCATCCATGTTAACAGGGGCTCCGATGGTGCGATACTCTCCGGGAGAGTGCGGGTCGGTCAGAATGAACTGAGCAGCCGTTTCCGGGAGAATATTCCCTCTCCATACTTGTGCCCATGACAGGAAGAAGCGCTGGTCAGGAGTAAATCCGTCGATCTTCTCATTTGACCGGCCCTGTTTCGTCATCTTGAAGGCTTCGTAAGCTGCGTTGAGCCCGCCCAGGTCACCGATATTTTCACCCATGGTCAGCTTGCCATTCACGTGGATCGTATCAAGGATGGTATAAGCGTCAAACTGCTCGCCCAATGCCTTGGTTTTTGCCTTGAACTTAGTCAGGTCTTCGGCGGTCCACCAGTTGCGCAGGTTTCCGTCCTTGTCGTACTGACTGCCCGAATCATCAAATCCGTGAGACATTTCGTGACCTATAACAGCCCCAATACCTCCATAGTTTACGGCGTCGTCGGCTTTAGGATCGAAGAAGGGGAACTGAAGTATTCCTGCCGGAAATACGATCTCGTTCATAACCGGACTGTAATACGCGTTTACCGTTGGAGGTGTCATTCCCCAGCGGGTGCGGTCTACCGGCTTGCCTAGCTGACTGACCATTTCGTTGTAACCCCAGGTGTCGGCGTTCCTCAGGTTTTGGAAGAAGGACGTTCTGCCGATCGTCAGGCCCTCGTAGTTTTTCCATTTGTCAGGATAACCGATCTTGGTGTTGAACGCCTGCAATTTAGCAAGCGCCTTTTCCTTGGTCGCGTCGCTCATCCAGTCGAGGTTTTTGATGCGGATGGCGTATGCTTTCCGCAGGTTTTCTACCAGTTCCTGCATGCGAGCCTTGGCTTCGGGCTTGAAATATTTCTTCACATAGAGCTGTCCGAGCAGCTCGCCAATGTTGCCATCGGTAATGGAAGACATGCGCTGCCATCTTGGTGTTTGTACCTTCTGGCCTGTTAGTACCTGAGTAAAGGCGAAGTTAGCCCGTACGAAGGGGGAGCTCAGGTAAGCAGCAGAGTTCTTTAATACATTCCACTGCAGGTACGTTTTGAGGTCTTTAACAGGAGTGCTGCTGAGCTGACTGTTCAGGGCTGAGAAGAATTTGGGTACGTTAACAAGAATAGTGTCTTGTCCGCTTACCTTCATCTTAGGAAGGAGTGCCTGCCAGTTCAGTGCAGGAGTGAGGCGGTTGAAATCGGCCACCACAAACTTGTTATAAGTTTTCTGCGGATCTCGCATTTCCACGCGACTCATCTGCGCTTCCGCAAGTGCTTTCTCGAAATTGAAGATCGTCTCTGCGTTCTTTGCCGCTTCTGCTTCAGGGGTCCCGGTCAGCTTGAAAAGGGTAGTAATATATGTTTTGTACGCTTCCTGCACCTTGAGGCTTCTTGCATCCGTTTTCAGGTAGTAGTCGCGGTCGGGCAGGCTTGTTCCTCCCTGCGAGAGCTGAGGTACGTTTTTGTTGACATTTTTTCTGTCCTGCCCCACATAAAAGCCAAAAAACGGAGAGCCAAGGCCGCTAGTGCGCATAGTTGCCGCTTCGTTGATCACGCCTGTCAGGTCGCTGATCTTATTGATCCGGGCAAGGTCTTCCTTGATCGGAGTATAGCCAAGTTTTTCGATCGTCAGACTATCCATGCCAGCCGCGTAAAAGTCGCCCACCCGTTTCTCAATCGAGCCGGCAGGGGCGTTTTTCTTCATGGAGGCTTCGTGGAGAAGGTCTTTTACTGCGTTAATGTTGAAATCGCGCAGCACGTTAAAGCTTCCCCAGCGGGTTTCTTTAGCAGGTACGGGGTTGTTTTTGATCCAGGTTCCGCTCGCGTAGCGGTAGAAATCGTCGCCCGGCTTCACGGAAAGATCCATGTTGGCCTGATCGATAAACTTTGTTTTTTGCTGCGCCGATGCTGCAACGCTAAGTGCCAGCATGCCTGGCAAGACAAGACTTAAATACTTTCTGTTCATGAAAATTTATACCTCCTGTATTGGAAAGAAAAGTAAAAATAGACTTTTTGCTCAATAAGGGATGCAAGTAAAAGCTATTTTACTTGTTAAACCACCTGAAGAGGCGGTCTAAATGAAGGTAATTTTACAGGATTTGTGAAATCCTGTGATTAATATGCTGTTTCATCTCGTGCCCAGGTTCAATATCTAGTATAAGAACTCATCAGGCATGGAATTATTGTGCAAGAGCCTAAAACTAGCAGCCCTTTTGCTGCAGGATCTTCTTCACCCGCTTCTTGTAGAGCGAATTGAGGAAGACGTAGCCCGCCGTGCCGGCCAGTAAGGAAGCTACCAGGATCGAGAACTTTGCTTCCGCCTGAAAAAGCGGTTCCTTAAATGAAAGCAGCGCGATGAATACCGACATGGTAAAACCGATGCCGCCGAGAAAGCCAAGTCCAATGATATGTTTCCAGCCGGAGCGGGAAGGCAGGCTGCTTAACCCCAGCTTCACAGAAATATAGGAGAATACCGAAATGCCGAGAGGTTTGCCTATTACAAGTCCGCAAATTATGCCAAGTCCGAGGGGACTGGCAAGGCCTTCGAGCATTCCGCTTTCGAAGTGTATGTTGGTATTTGCCAGCGCAAAGATCGGCATGATCAGATAGTTTACCGGACCTGTTAATCCATGCTCAAGTTTTTCAAGAGGGCTCGCTTCTTTAACGGGATTTGTCGGTATCGTAAAAGCGAGCAGCACACCTGCGATGGTGGCATGAATGCCGGAATGGTGCACGAAGTACCAGAGGAAGATCCCGGGGATAATGTAGAATATCAGTTTTTTGACACCGGCGAGGTTCATTGCAGTAAGCAGAACAAGGATGATTCCCGAATACAGAAGCTGATCCAGATGAACTTCCGCCGTATAGAAAATTGCTATCACGAGAATAGCGCCAAGATCGTCTACAATTGCCAGGGCGGCCAAAAAGATCTTCAGGGATGTTGGAACGCGCTTTCCCAGCATTGAAACGATAGCCAGTGCAAATGCAATATCGGTGGCCATAGGGATACCCCAGCCATGAGCGGTTTCCGTTCCACGGTCAATCATGGCATAGATGCCAGCCGGAACGAGCATGCCTCCCATTGCTGCAAAGACCGGAAGCGCCGCTTTCTTCGGAGATGAGAGTTCTCCCTCCAGGATCTCCCTTTTTATTTCGAGTCCCACCAGAAGAAAGAAAATGGCCATCAGGCCGTCGTTGATCCACAGCTCCAGCGGATAGCGGAGGTGGATGTTTCCAAAATCCCTTCCTAGTGGATATTCTAGCACCCCGAGAAATGACTCGTGCAAGGGGCTGTTAGCAATGATCAGAGAAATAATTACAGCGAGCATCAAAAGAAGGCCGCCAGTCTGCCCTGATTTTAAGAAGTCTTTAAACGGTTTAAAGTTTATAAGCTTGCTCATGGGGCTAAAGTAAGGTTTTTCGGCGGAAATATGACCCGCTACAAGGTCTTAAGGCAGAGGTATAGTTCGGGGGTTTTTGTGTTGTTTTTTGCCTAAAATTCTGTTTAGTAGTTGTTTAACTATCCGGCGAGGTGAAGTTTTAATCTCAATTGTTAGCTCAATGTTACAGTGCCCGGTCTCCCGTTCCCGGGACTGGAACAGGAGACCGAAGTGCTATAGTATTTCGGCAATATTTCCTTTGCCCTGTCTGACAACGTTAAACTCGCCAGTGGTGCAGTCGACCACTGTGGAAGCAATATTACCCCCATAACCGCCGTCAATTACAATATCTACCAGGTCCTTGAACTTTTCGTGGATCAGCTCCGGATCGGTTGAATACTCTAAAATCTCGTCCTCATCCCGTATGGACGTGGATACGATGGGGTTGTCGAGCTGGCGAACGATTTCTCTGGCTATATCATTGTCGGGCACTCTGATGCCCACTGTTTTCTTGTTCGAACTGAGGAGCTTGGGTACTTTATTTGTGGCTTCAAAGATGAAGGTGTAAGGACCCGGAAGTGCCTTCTTAAGCAGTCTGAACACAGAGGTGTCTATCGGTTTGACATATTCAGAAATATGGCTGAGGTCGTGGCATATAAAGGAGAAGTTTGCTTTCTCTGGCTTGATCCCCCGGATCTGGCATATCTTCTCGATCGCTTTCTGGTTCGTGATATCACAACCAAGCCCGTAAATTGTGTCGGTGGGATAAATCACAAGCCCGCCGTTTCTTAGCACATCCACCACTTGCTGGATGGCTTTTTCATTTGGGTTCTCAGGATAAATGCGTAACAACATATGAATGAAATTAAAAAAAGTTCGGTTTATTCTATAAGCTAATTCTGTAAAATCTCCAGTACTGTATTCTCTTCTGCCGGAAACCCTGTGCAGGTCAGGACCCAGCCCTGTTTCATATCTTCGTCGGTCAGCACTTCGTTGATACTCATCTGCACCCTGCCGCTTCTGCAGAGCAGTGCGCAGTTTCCGCATACTCCGCCTCTGCAACTGTAGGGCAAAGGTAAGCCTTGTTCCAGTGCGGACGACAGAATATCTTTACCCGAGGGTACTTTTATGCTGTGCCGGGCACCGTGGCCCGTGATCAGCACGTTTGTCTCCGGGAAAGCAGGGTGATGCACGGCTCCTGATCGCATCACCTCAGGGATATAGTTCTCTTTGAGGACCTGATCTTTGCGGAAGTGCATAAAGCCAAGCATGATCTGTATCATACGCATATAGGTAAACGGCCCGCAAACCAGAAATACAGCATCTTCTTTGCCATGGCTAAGCTCCTGCCGGACGTACGACTCCAGAAAAAGATTACTCAGATGTCCCTGATCTTTAAGGCGGCGCTGAGGATCCGAAAACAGGAGCTTCAGCCTGAAATTCGTGTACCTCGCGGACATGTCCTCGATCTCGGACATGAACAGGGCGTGCGATTCGCTATGATTGCTGTAAATGAGATGAATAGTGCTTTGCGATTCCTCCTTTAGAAGAAACCGGATCTGGGGCAGGATCGGAACAATACCACTACCAGCAGCAAAACAGAACACGTCTCTTTGTTTTTCCTGCTGTGGCGAGATGCTAAATCGTCCTGAAGGCAAAAGCGAGGTCACCTCTGTTCCTTCTTTCCAGTGCTGAATGATGTATCGGGAGATCGCCCCGTTGTCGACCTTCTTCACCGTGATCTTTAGGGGCTCGCCGGGAAGTGTCAGGATTGAATAGGACCGCCGTAACTCCTGTTGACCGGTGCGGATAATAAATGTGAGGAACTGCCCCGGCTTGTAAGCTGGTTCCCGGCTTCCCAGTCGTTCCAGCTCATACGTTTTGGCCTGAGGCGTTTCGTCTCTGACCGATG
This sequence comes from Arcticibacter sp. MXS-1, assembly GCF_041902385.1. Classification (GTDB taxonomy): domain Bacteria; phylum Bacteroidota; class Bacteroidia; order Sphingobacteriales; family Sphingobacteriaceae; genus Arcticibacter. The sequence goes on from NZ_CP169244.1 coordinate 2,896,015, forward strand.
TAATCCGGAAGTGAAGTACCTTTTCCTGATCCAAGCCCATAAGGTATAAACCGCAAAAGGTTAAAGTTGTTCGGAGAGATGTGTTGCAGATGCCTATGGCCGGTTCCGTGCGGATGGAGGGAAGCCGAAAGAAGCTGAAAGCTCAAAGCCGAAAGCTCCTATGTTTGCACGATTAAAAAAGGGAGATAAAGAAGATAAGATACCAATAAATTTGAAGGAAAAAAGTGAAAAAGGGTGAGAGCGCACCGAACGCTAAGCAACCTCAAGGTATGCAGACTTTCAGATTACAGCCTCACCTTTTTTGCTCTCTTAGAGTTTGAACAGAATGTAAGGAATACCTCAGAGGTATATCCAGAATATCCAACAGGAGAAAAAACGGAGAGAGACCTTCACTTAAAGTAAAACAAAAGATTGGTATGAAAACCGTAGTAAAACAGGTAGCAGGTATTGATGTAGCACAAAAAGAATTAGTTGTATCCCTGGGAAAGATGGATCAGCAATGGACACCTAAGATCGTAGGACATAAGACCTTCACTAATAACAGTAAGGGTTTTAATGAATTGCGTGCCTGGGTCAGTAAACAGTGTGATGATCAGGTTGAAGTACGTTATGTTATGGAATCCACCGGAGTGTATCATGAAGCTTTGGCTTATTATCTTTCAGGGGAAGGATGTGCAGTGAGTATTGTCCTGCCCAATAAAATCAGTAATTACTTCAGGACCCTGAAAGTAAGGACCATTACAGACAAAAGCGCCAGTGAAGCCATCTGTCTGTTTGGCCTTGAACGTAAGTTGGATGATTGGAAGCGGGCAGTCCCGCTCTATAAAACACTCAGGCAACTTACCCGTGAAAGGGACCAGTTGCAGCAGGAGCTGAACCAGTTGCAAAACCAAAAACATGCAGAGCTGGCCGAAGCAGAGCCCAATGAAGGCACCCTTACCCGGCTTAACAAACGGATTAAACTATTAAAAGACCAGGCCGCAGAGATCTGGGCGGAAATCAGAGAGATGCTTGTCAAAAATCAAAAAGTAAGTGCAACTGTAAAACAGCTCACCTCTATTCCAGGTGTAGGTGCCCTTACGGCAGTGATCGTACTGGCAGAAACCAATGGCTTTGATCTGATACGCAATCAGAAGCAGCTTACCGCCTACGCAGGCCTGGACGTCAAAGAAAAGCAGTCGGGAACTTCCGTAAAGGGGAAAGCCCAGATATCTAAAAGAGGGAACCGGCATTTGAGAAAGGCGATGCACTTTCCAGCCCTTACAGCAATCAGGCACGATGTTCACTTTAAAGCTGTGTATCTCAGGATAGTGGAGAAACAAGGAATCAAGATGAAAGCTGTTGTGGCGGTACAAAGAAAAATACTGGCTTTAATGTACACCTTATACCGTAGTGGCAAAGAATACGATAAAGATTATCTTCAAAAAATACAGATAGAAAAGAATGAGGCGGAACGACGACAAACAGCTTAAAATAGTTAGAGTAGCAGTCATAGACCGCTACTCTAAAGAGGCTGGCTCAAGGCCGCCTTGGTTATACAAAAATACAAAAAAATTAATTTTATTATTTGGTTCTTAACACAGAATCTAAAAGCTAAAAGCCGAAGGCAAAAGGCTGATTGCTGACAGCCGATAGCTGAAGGCGGATAACAGAAAGCAGAAAGCTCAAAGCAGAAGGCTCAAAGCTGAAAGCAGATAGCTGGCAGCCGACAGCTCAGAGGTGGTGAGTAGCGGATGCCCGGGTTCTATTTTGCTTCTTCATACCTGAATTTGGGCTTAATATGAACATTTACATAGGTACCGGAAGATCCGCCCGAGGCGACGATGTTCCTGTATTCTGTCCATACTGATAAAGGGACCTGAAAGTAATGATAGACCCGACCACCAGTAAACTGTACTTCGAGCACTCGGCTCTTTGGGTCGTAGTTGATCATTTCTGTGGTGCCTGATGCTGGTGTAGAAATTGCGGTTTTGACTGGGAGCCGTTTCATCACCAGGCTAGTTGCAAAAAGAATACCGTTTGTCTTTCGCAAGCCGCAGTTAATGGCTTTTATTTCAGTTAGTGTCTGGCATTCTGTCATGTTACATCCTATAGTTTCGCCCTCTTCTCCTGCCAGGTAATATGGAGTCGCAGATAGTTCGTTGCAGTTTCTGACCACAGTTTGGGAGCGGTTAGAGACCGCTTTGTACACGGCGGGCGGCGACAGCGTTCCGGCAGGGAAACAGAACCGTATCAACACCGGGTCAAGACCGGTACGACTCGGTGCTGAGTCGGTGCTGAGTCGGTCCTGAGTCGGTCCTGACTCGGTTCTGTCCTCAACGCGGCCCGCGCATTTCTGGGGTTTGCCTGCCCCTTGTCTCGTCCTGAATAGGCTATACAGATTGTTGGGTTAATAGTAAATAAGCTATACAGGGTAAGACGGTATTTCTACAGTAGCTATACAGTTCGATAGGTTTACAGCAATTGAGCCATACAGGTAATTCTCATTTTTTACAGGTTGGTTTTTTAAGTATGCCAGTTTGACGGGGGTTGCCCTGTGGAGCCTGGAAGTCGCGACTAGCAAGTACTCGCTGATACCGCGATAATAAAAGCGTTTCTTCTTGGTTTCGTATGGCTCGAACAAGCCTGCACCTAAGACTGCAGGCTCTCACGGGATAAGCCGACATGTTCAGCCTCTGGGGTAAAAGAGCAGTCGCCTGCCGGGTTAACAGACGTGTCTGCGAGAAAGTTTGAATGCACAATACCAGCCGCTGATTGGATGCAGTCAACAATTGAGAAACGCTTGAGGATTTTCGTCAAAAAAGGGGAGGGCTGAATCGAGGGCACTGAAAAAGCAGCTCAATAATGCTGTATTAAAAAAGCGATCAAGAGAAAGGCAACTTTTACTTGGTCGCTTTTCTTTTTGTCCACTATTTGGTTGGGTGGTTTTTTATAGCCGATACAGGCGTATACAGAACAGATTGGGCAATCGGGCGTGATTTTTCCGGGAACTTAGTTGATCAGTTTGATGATCCTTTTCAGATTTACAGTAAAGATGGCCAGTGCGCCCTGCATCTGCATATTTTCGATGCCATAGGCTATCGCCCGGCCATAGCCATGAACGTTTTTTAGTTCACTGTTCTTGGCTTCGACCTTATACCGGTGTTTGATCTTCTGCTTATACTCGTCTGTTTCCTGAAATGCCATCTGCTGCAGGTGCGTGTCTGATTTTATACTAACCGAGTAGGTTTTGAACTTTGCTCCGGGCCTATAGCAATTCTCTCTCAATGGGCAAACCTTACACTTTTCAACATCAAAGTAATAGGTGTCCACCTGGTTTTCTCCAATATTTTTTTCCCGCAACGTGCCTTTCGGAAGGCCAGATGTCCCGCCGGGCAGACGAACATATCAGCGTCCTTATTGTAATCGAACTTATCTTCTTCTTTTCTGACCCCTGGGTGATGGCAGGGTTCAGTTTGGCCACCGTTTTGATGCCTTGTCCATTCATTAAGGCAAGGTTATCTTTCCCTGAATAAGCTGAATCGCCGATGACCGTTTCTACTTTAATGCCATTTTGCTGACTGATCTCCAACAGTTTGGGGAGTTGGGGGCCATCGCCCTTTTCCCCTGAAGTAACTACAGCAGCAGTGATGATGCGCTCCTCTGTCATCGCCAAATGGGTCTTGTAACCAAAGAATGAACTATCAGCTGATTTATGGCCTGTTTTGGCATCCCTGTCTTTGGATAATGTATAGTGTTCCTGCGTATCTGCCACCGTCTCTTTCAACAGATTCAACTTCTCTTTTACCGACGGTATCTGGCTTAGCGTCTTGTCAGCTTCGATACACTTTTCCAATGCACTGCAATAGGCCAGTTCTTTATCCAATTCCTCTGTGCTGTTCTTTTCAGGCATTATTGCTTTCATGTCTTCATCTATCGCGTATACCGCTTTGCGCAGTAGCTTTGAACGCTCCCGTAGTACTTCCAAGGCTGAATAAGGGTTTGACCTCGACAGGGAATGGGTAGCATCAACAATGATAGACTTTGACCGGATGATCCCTTTTTCAATAGCTATTGTTACTGTTTTATTAATGAGCAGGTTTAACAGATCATTATCCTTTAACCGCAGCTTCCTGAACTTTGTTAATGAACTGGGGTCGATAACTCCTTCCTCAGGCGACATATCAAGGAAATATTTGAAGGACATATCATACTGCGAACGCTCAACAACATCCACATCCGAAACCGTATAGATCGTTTTCAACAACAGGTATTTGAACATTCGCACAGGGCTTTCAGCCTTCCTGCCGTTGGTCATGCAATATTTGCTGACCAGTTCTTCATAGATAAATGTAAAATCTATCAGGTCGTTGATCTTACGCAGAAGATTGTCTTTGGGAACGATCAGGTCATATAGCCCTGAAAACGCGCTGAACTGTATCTGTTGTTGTTGGGCAAGCATCTTAGTGTCTTTCTTTCGACACTTTAAGATACAAAAAAGGAGCAGAAAACCCTCGTCTTCTACTCCTTTTGTCCCTTAGAACTTTTTCAGTGCCCTCGGCTGAATCAGGCGTTAATGCAAAATCAGCATCACGCTTATTCGTGTTTTTGTTTAGGGAAGAGCGTGATCAGGTATTTAAAAAAAGATCAGTATGGCACTTATCGTGTGGCTTTTGCTTAGCCGGGAGGGTGAATCAGGAGGCCGAATCGGCTGCCGGCCTCCTGATTTTAAGAATTTTTGCCCAGTTGCTAGAACTCCGCGTTCTTTGGTGTTCTTGGGAATGGAATAACGTCGCGGATGTTGGTCATGCCGGTCACAAAGAGTACCAGCCGTTCAAATCCGAGGCCGAATCCTGAGTGAGGGACGGTACCGAAACGACGGGTGTCAAGGAACCAGTTCATTTCTTCTACCGGAATGTGCATTTCTTTCATTCTTCTCTCAAGCTTTTCGAGGCTTTCCTCTCTTTGAGAGCCGCCGACAATTTCACCGATTCCCGGGAACAGAATGTCCATTGCCCGTACTGTATTTCTTCCCTGACCGTCCGCTTCGTTTTGTTTCATGTAAAACGCTTTGATCTCGGCAGGATAATCGGTCAGGATCACAGGCTTTTTAAAGTGCTTCTCTACCAGGTAACGCTCGTGTTCTGATTGCAGGTCTGCACCCCAGTCGTCGATCAGATACTTGAACTGCTTTTTCTGGTTCGGCTTTGAGCTTTTCAGGATTTGGATGGCCTCCGTATACGTGAGCCGTTCAAAGTCGTTTTCCAGACAAAAGTTTAACTTAGTGATCAGATCGAGCTCAGAACGCTCATTCTGTGGTTTCTGTTTTTCTTCCTCCAGTAGCCGGCCCTTCAAAAACTCAAGCTCGTCGCTGCAGTTATCCAATGCATAGCGAATTACATATTTCAAGAGGCTTTCTGCCAGGTCCATATTGTCTTCGAGTTCATAGAACGCCATTTCGGGTTCGATCATCCAGAACTCTGCAAGGTGACGTGTCGTATTTGAGTTCTCAGCTCTGAAAGTTGGCCCAAAAGTGTAAATTTCGCCGAAGGCCAGAGCTGCGAGTTCTCCTTCAAGCTGACCAGAAACAGTGAGGTTTGTGGATTTGCCGAAGAAGTCTTCTTTGAAATTGATGCTTCCGTCTTCTGACCTCGGCGGATTTTCAAGATCAAGGGTGGTTACCCTGAACATTTCGCCCGCTCCTTCAGCATCTGAACCGGTAATGATTGGTGTATGCATGTACACAAAGCCTCTTTCATTGAAGAACTTGTGGATAGCAAAAGCCAGCGCATTCCGTACTTTGAATACCGCATTGAAGGTATTGGTGCGGAATCGAAGGTGGGCTATTTCCCGGAGGAACTCCAGGCTGTGCTTTTTAGGCTGCAGTGGGTACTTCTCAGCGTCGCAGTCGCCAAGGATGGCCAGCTCTTTTACCTTGATCTCTACGCGCTGTCCTTTTCCCAGAGACTCCACCAGTTCTCCTGTCACTGAAATTGCGGCTCCTGTAGTGACCCGCTTCAGTAAGCTTTCTTCAGTGGAGGTGAAGTCGACTACTGCCTGTATATTATTAATTGAAGACCCATCATTGATCGCTATAAACTGATTGTTACGGAAGGTTCTGACCCATCCTTTAACAGTTACCTGCTGCCCAAATTCGGTAGAATTTAATAAGTCTTTAATTTTTGTACGTTTCATATAACGCAAAGCTAAAAAAAGAATCAAGATACAGGAATCGGGATACAAGAATTAATGCGCTATTGCTAATTTAATTAGTTTGTGATAAAAATATTAGTATTTTTACTCCATGTCAGAACGTGTGAGGGAAAAACTAAAAATACTTGCGGATGCGGCAAAATATGACGTGTCATGTGCATCCAGCGGCAGCCAGAGGAAAAATAAGGGGAAGGGGCTTGGAAATACAGGGAACGGGATCTGCCATAGTTATACACCCGACGGCAGGTGCGTGTCGCTATTGAAGGTGCTGCTAACGAACTTTTGTATCTACGACTGTGCCTATTGCGTGACGCGGAAAAGCAATGATATTGAACGGGCCGCCTTCACGGTGGAGGAGGTGGTTGACCTTACGCTTAGTTTCTATCGGCGGAACTACATTGAGGGACTGTTCCTCAGTTCCGGTATATTTAAAAATGCCGACTACACCATGGAGCGTCTGGTCCGTGTGGCAAAGAAGCTGCGAACGGAACACAAATTTAACGGATACATTCATCTTAAGTCGATTCCGGGTGCCAGCGATGAACTGATGCAGGAGGCGGGACTTTATGCCGACCGGCTGAGTATCAATCTTGAGATACCGACCGATCATGGACTGAAGCTCCTGGCGCCGGACAAAGACAGGCGTGAGATGATCAAGCCGATGAATTACCTGAAGCTGGGAATCCTGCAGAATAAAGAGGAACGGAAGCTTTTCAGAAAGGCGCCGCTCTTCGCGCCTGCAGGGCAGAGCACGCAGATGATCGTGGGCGCTTCAGGAGAAAGTGATCAGGATATCATGTATACGGCATCCCGTTTCTATAAGGAGTTTAATTTAAAAAGAGTTTATTATTCAGGATATGTTCCGGTGACGGACGATAAGCGATTGCCTGCTGTGGGAAGTGCGGTTCCCTTAATGAGGGAGAACAGGCTCTATCAGGCAGACTGGCTGACGAGGTTTTATGGTTTTCAGATTGAAGAATTGCTGAACGCAGAAGTGCGTAATCTGGAGGCAGATATCGATCCCAAGCTTGGCTGGGCCCTCAGGAATCCCGCCTTCTTTCCTGTAGACATCAACCGGGCGGAGTTGTTCCAAATTCTCAGGGTGCCGGGAATTGGTGTTATGTCTGCTCATAAGATCGTGGCTGCCCGTCGTTTTCAAAGGCTCGACTGGGGGCATCTGAAGAAGCTTGGCGTGGCGTTAAACCGGGCGCGGTACTTCATTGTCTGTCGCAGTCCGGAGTTTGAAAGACGAGAACTGGGCAGCGCGCAGATCCGACAGGCGATTTTGCAGAACTCAGGCAGTAAATATCTTAAAGTTAACTCGGGCCAGTTATCTCTCTTCTGATGGTGCACTTGTGTTACGATGGCTCCTGGGAGGGGCTGCTTACTTGTATATTCTATGTTTATGAACGCAGGCTGAGAAGCTTCCGCGTGAAACGGCAGGGAAGGGGGCTGTCCAGTATTTTTGATCAGGACGTCCCGGTGATGGCTGACGAAGGCAAGGCCCGGAGAGTGCAGGCCGGTTTGCAGAAGGCATTGACGTCTGCGGGCTTTAGCTGCTTTTATGCTGCCTATCTCTCAGAACTGCCAGGTATTGAAGATTCGATGATTGCCTTTGCCCGCTTTATTTTGTCGGAAGGCGGCTCTGAAAGGGCTTATGCCCATCCTGACGTACTTACCGTGTCTCAAACGGCGAAAAAGGTATTCAGGGAAAGCCATCGAATGAAAGCTTTCGTGAGGTTCGAGCTGACGCGGGATGGATTCTATTATTCAGAAATAGAGCCTGATTTTAACGTGATTCCGCTTATCACTACGCACTTCAAAGAGCGTTTTGCCGATCAAAAGTGGCTCATTTACGACCTGAAACGTAGGTATGGAATATTTTATGACCTGGAGGATATTAGCGAAGTCTCTTTTGATGTGAATCCTGAAAAGACTTCTTCAATCCTGAACGAATCGGAACCTGTTTACCAGACCTTATGGAGAGATTATTATACGAGCACCAATATTGTTTCGAGAAAGAATACAAAACTTCATCTGCAGCATGTCCCGCGCCGATACTGGAAGTACCTCACCGAGAAAAATTTTACGACTAATGTCTGAGAACGTGGCAAGAGTTGGATTATTGCTTTAAAATCTCAATATGCTTCAGCGTAATGTGCGGTCCTGCGGATACTGCCTCCCGGCGAGTTCTGCTTTTTCCAGTCCTCTTGTAAAAAGTAAAGTATCCGGTTCCTGGGCTGTTCCTGAATGAGCGCGTTTCGACTGACGCCAGCTCAGGAGGGAGATTGCCAGTATAAGAACCACTGTACATTCTACAGAACCTTCAAGTCCGAAGTTCTTACCCGACCAGGCAGAGCCTGCCGGTGCCTGCTGGATAAGGAGGGATTGCCCGATCGCCATTCCGCTGACAGAAAAGCCGAAGAGTGAGCCCTGGGTAAAGTTCCAGCCCATGTGAAAGATCGTAGCAAAAAGCAGGTTTTTCCCTGAGTACAAAAAGACTTGTCCTAACAAAATGCCGGCAAGGAATAGATTGATCGCAGCGACCGGCGTGACGTTCGGGTTGAGGAAGTGCAGGGCCATGAATAGCAGGGAAGAGGCAATCAGGCTGTTCCATTCTCCGTATTTCTCTACCAGTAAACCGAGGAATACCACGCGGCACAATATCTCTTCTGCAAGAGCGGCAAGGATAAAGAAAACCAGTGTAAATCCAATGTTTATGGGGTCGAGTGCGTGGTTGAGATACACATCAATGCCGTTAAAGAGGAGTATGGGCAGTGAGCAGGCCGTGATTAGCATAAGTGCAAAGAGAAATGCCTTAGAGAATGCGACGGCATATCGTCTTCCTGTCTGAATTCGATTAAAACCTGCGGCCAGCCTCTTTTTGTAGACTATAAATAGAGTGAAAACCGGTATTAGTCCTGCCGCTTCTATTAAGATGTTTTGCAGGGGGGAATGCTGCCATAGCTAAGTCTGTCGGTGAAAGGAATTCCGAGCAGGAAGAAAACGATCCCTTGCAGGATACTGGTTGTTACGATGAACAGCAGTGTCGGCACAAGGAGCTTCGCCATTCCAAAGAGAATGGATTTGAATGAAATGGTTGGGGTCATACTTATCAGCGAATCCTTAAAGGTAGGATAATCAGGTAATAAAAGATGTACTAATTAAAACTTTCTCAACCGCTTGGTATTGATAGTATTAGCCGTGCTAAGAATGGTAAGGAAAATGAAGGCAGGAAAGAAAAACAGGAAGTGGATCAATTGGGGGTTGGGTGCAGCGCTGGTCATGATCGCTGTTGCGCTGGTGTGGTATTTTGGAAAGAGAGACCTTTCGAAGCCCGGCAAGGAGTCGAAGGCTAAGCTCTTGCTGTCGGATCAGTTCAGAAAGATGATTGCCGAGGCAAGCGACAGCCTCTACCGGGTCGACTTTTCAGCCTTTGATGTCAATATTGATTCAGGACGTGCCTATGTCTCGGACCTGAAACTGACGCCGGATTCAGCAGTCTACACACGATTGTTATCTGAAGGACGGGCACCGGATAATGTTTTTAAGGTGAATGTGCCTAAAGTGGTGATTGAGGACTTCGGCTTCGTAAAGGGCGACTCAGTCGTCAGGTTTAACATTGAGAGAATGCTTCTGAGACAGCCCTCGGTCACGGTCAGCAATAAGCTGGTCGGGCGGGAGGATAGCATCAGAAAGGATGGCCATGGCGCTCTTTATAAGCTTGCTCAGAAGTTATTTAAGAGAATGTCGGTGGGAAAGGTTTACATGGATGACCTGGACTTTATGTATGTCAATAAAAACGGGACTGCAGAGAAATACAATCTGCTTTCTAATCTCAATGTAGTCATATCAGACTTTAACACCAGTCCTGCTGAAGGGGATAAAGGCGGAGTAATTGCCAGGACGGGAGAACTGAGGCTGGCGACGCCTGACAGCCTTTATTATCTTGTATTTCAGGATATGTCTTTTTCTGCCCCTGAACGCCGCCTGTTTACCGGGCATTTTTCATTGTTGCCGCGGCTTAGCAAGGCCGCTTTCTATCAGGCCGTAAAGTACTCAAAAGACCGGTATCACTTTGAATATGACAAGATCTCAATGAATGATCTGGATCTGAAGCACTTTTTGAGGACCCAGCAAATCAGGATGGGCAGTATAAACATTGCCAGTTCCTGGGTGGAGGTCTACACGGATTATAACTGGCCGGCGAGGAAGGTGCCAGAGAGAAGGAACGCTTTTCCTCACGACCAGCTTCAGACACTAGCTTTCGATATTACGATTGATACGATGACTATGAAGCGTGGCGACATCTTCTTCCGGATCAGGGGAAAGAACTCGAAGAAAGTCTCTACGCTCAGTATGGAGCGCTCAAGCGGGCAGTTTTTTAATATCACCAACAATGCTTCTGTTAAAAGGAGAAATCCCTTTATGCGGGTTAAAATGACGACCCGCGTGATGAACGAAGGTCTGATGAATGTGAACTATACCTTCAATCTAAAAGACCCCTCAGCGCCCCTGACCCTGTACAGCACCATGGGGGCCATGGATGCAAGGGCTTTGAATCCTTTGTCTGAGCCACTGGGTCTCATGCATGTACGGTCGGGCCGGATCAGTAAAATGAAGCTGCTGATCAATATGGACGAGTACCGGGCGCGTGGTAATCTGGATTTTTACTATCAGGACGTAAAGGTCGACTTTCTGAAACGTGATGAGGAAAAAGGGGAACTAAAGAAGGAGGGCACTGAAAAAGTTCTAAGGGACAAAAGGAGTAGAAGACGAGGGTTTTCTGCTCCTTTTTTGTATCTTAAAGTGTCGAAAGAAAGACACTAAGATGCTTGCCCAACAACAACAGATACAGTTCAGCGCGTTTTCAGGGCTATATGACCTGATCGTTCCCAAAGACAATCTTCTGCGTAAGATCAACGACCTGATAGATTTTACATTTATCTATGAAGAACTGGTCAGCAAATATTGCATGACCAACGGCAGGAAGGCTGAAAGCCCTGTGCGAATGTTCAAATACCTGTTGTTGAAAACGATCTATACGGTTTCGGATGTGGATGTTGTTGAGCGTTCGCAGTATGATATGTCCTTCAAATATTTCCTTGATATGTCGCCTGAGGAAGGAGTTATCGACCCCAGTTCATTAACAAAGTTCAGGAAGCTGCGGTTAAAGGATAATGATCTGTTAAACCTGCTCATTAATAAAACAGTAACAATAGCTATTGAAAAAGGGATCATCCGGTCAAAGTCTATCATTGTTGATGCTACCCATTCCCTGTCGAGGTCAAACCCTTATTCAGCCTTGGAAGTACTACGGGAGCGTTCAAAGCTACTGCGCAAAGCGGTATACGCGATAGATGAAGACATGAAAGCAATAATGCCTGAAAAGAACAGCACAGAGGAATTGGATAAAGAACTGGCCTATTGCAGTGCATTGGAAAAGTGTATCGAAGCTGACAAGACGCTAAGCCAGATACCGTCGGTAAAAGAGAAGTTGAATCTGTTGAAAGAGACGGTGGCAGATACGCAGGAACACTATACATTATCCAAAGACAGGGATGCCAAAACAGGCCATAAATCAGCTGATAGTTCATTCTTTGGTTACAAGACCCATTTGGCGATGACAAAGGAGCGCATCATCACTGCTGCTGTAGTTACTTCAGGGGAAAAGGGCGATGGCCCCCAACTCCCCAAACTGTTGGAGATCAGTCAGCAAAATGGCATTAAAGTAGAAACGGTCATCGGCGATTCAGCTTATTCAGGGAAAGATAACCTTGCCTTAATGAATGGACAAGGCATCAAAACGGTGGCCAAACTGAACCCTGCCATCACCCAGGGGGTCAGAAAAGAAGAAGATAAGTTCGATTACAATAAGGACGCTGATATGTTCGTCTGCCCGGCGGGACATCTGGCCTTCCGAAAGGCACGTTGCGGGAAAAAAATATTGGAGAAAACCAGGTGGACACCTATTACTTTGATGTTGAAAAGTGTAAGGTTTGCCCATTGAGAGAGAATTGCTATAGGCCCGGAGCAAAGTTCAAAACCTACTCGGTTAGTATAAAATCAGACACGCACCTGCAGCAGATGGCATTTCAGGAAACAGACGAGTATAAGCAGAAGATCAAACACCGGTATAAGGTCGAAGCCAAGAACAGTGAACTAAAAAACGTTCATGGCTATGGCCGGGCGATAGCCTATGGCATCGAAAATATGCAGATGCAGGGCGCACTGGCCATCTTTACTGTAAATCTGAAAAGGATCATCAAACTGATCAACTAAGTTCCCGGAAAAATCACGCCCGATTGCCCAATCTGTTCTGTATACGCCTGTATCGGCTATAAAAAACCACCCAACCAAATAGTGGACAAAAAGAAAAGCGACCAAGTAAAAGTTGCCTTTCTCTTGATCGCTTTTTTAATACAGCATTATTGAGCTGCTTTTTCAGTGCCCTGCTAAAGAAGCGGGGCTTCTTTTCGTTTATGAACAACCTGGTGTTGCCCAACAACAATCCCCGCAGGGGAGGAGAGTTTAAAAAAGGACCGATCAACGTGCTGCGGGAGTCGCGCGATTCTTTCTTTGGCTTTTTATGGGAGGCGATGGCTGACGGGATGTCCTCTGCGATGATGGGGACCCACCAGAATGGAAAGAAGCCGGATCAGAATCCCTTGCTGAAGATTGGTACGAAGGTCGCCGGTCCTGACAATGGCAAAGGCAAAAAGAATGAAACGGTGAAATAGGAGAAGCCCCGGGGAGGATGAGAAGGTCCCCTGCCTGGTTGGCTTCTATTTGCTTCTAATGGAAATCTAATCTTTTATTTCACAATACTCGTTATATTTGCGTCCCTTCATATAAAGTTAACACAATCTTTATGTGGGGATTAAGTTGATGAGTAACAAAAAGACGAGAGCGGCCAGCTTATCACTGGCCGGAAGGTGGGCGCTAACATGGCAGGCTCCCTTGTTTAAGCAAAAGCTGTTAATGGCAGTGGCGATACTGTTGTGTCTTACGCCTGTTTTTCCAATGTTTTACCAGTACATAGAGAGAAGACAGGGGATCGTGTACAACGATTTCTTACTGCAGATTTTACCTTGTATCGATCTTTCTATCCCTATTTTTGTCATCACGTGGGGAATGGCTCTTTTTACCCTCACCCGGGTAGTCCAAACGCCCTCTTTGCTGCTCAGTCTAATGTACGGAGTGATCGTACTTAATATTTCTCGCTTTATTTCGATATCGCTGATGCCCCTTAACCCGCCGCCCGGCCTTATTGATATATGGGACCCTATTACAGACATGTTTTACGGGGAAACGTATGTTACCAAAGATCTTTTTTATTCAGGACATACGGCGACTCAGTTCCTGTTCTTTCTGATCCTGCAGCGAAAGAAAGATAAATATATTGCCCTTTGTTCGACCATTCTCATGGGCGTCATGGTGATGGTACAGCACGTTCACTATACGGTAGATGTGGTATTTGCACCGCCGCTGACCTATCTCTGTTACTTGCTGGCCCGGAGGCTGGCGACGCATTAGTCGTACCCGGTAGGTAGGGGAGGGTAAAAAAAGAAGCCGTTCGATGGAACGGCCTCTATATAATAAAAACATGTAAATAACCTACTTCTACATGTCGCGGTATTACTTTTTTCCAAGAACCTTTGTAACAAGTTCTGCAGCTTCCTTAAGAAGGATAGCAGAATAAACCTTAAGTCCTGATTCGTCGATCAGTTTCTTGGCTTCTTCTGCGTTCGTTCCCTGGAGGCGTACGATGATAGGGACCTGGATATTTCCGAGTTCCTTGTATGCATCGATCACACCCTGCGCCACACGGTCACAGCGAACAATCCCTCCAAAGATGTTGATCAGGATGGCCTTTACGTTCGGGTCCTGAAGGATGATATTAAACGCGGCCTTTACTGTCTGTGCATTAGCGGTACCACCTACGTCGAGGAAGTTGGCCGGCTCACCGCCCGCCAGTTTGATGATATCCATGGTAGCCATCGCGAGTCCCGCACCGTTCACCATGCAGCCAACGTTCCCGTCGAGCTTCACATAGTTCAGGTTCGACTTACTTGCTTCCACTTCCGTTGGATCCTCTTCGGTGATGTCGCGTAATTCCGCGAAATCTTTATGTCGGAAAAGGCCATTATCATCCAGGTTCACCTTTGCATCCACTGCGAGGATCTTGTTGTCGGACGTTTTGAGGACAGGGTTGATTTCAAAAAGAGAAGAGTCTGTTGCTTCGTAGGCTTTGTAAAGAGCTGCTACGAACTTCGTCATATCTTTAAATGCTTCTCCGCTTAATCCGAGGTTGAATGCTACGCGGTTAGCCTGGAAAGGACGAAGACCTGCTTTAGGGTCGATCTCTTCCTTAAAGATCAGATGGGGAGTGGTTTCGGCAACATGCTCAATGTCCATTCCGCCTTCGGTAGAATACATGATAATATTGCGGCCTTTAGCGCGGTCAAGCAAAACGCTCATGTAAAATTCCTTCGGTTCTGATTCCCCGGGGTAGTACACGTCCTGCGCGATTAACACCTTGTTGACTTTTTTCCCTTCGGGGCCTGTCTGAGGCGTTATCAGCTGCATGCCGATAATCTGTTCAGCTTTTTCCTTTACTTCATCGAGGTTTTTGGCGAGTTTTACACCCCCGCCTTTGCCACGGCCCCCGGCATGAATTTGGGCTTTTACAACCACCCAGTCAGAGTTGAAATCTTCTTTAAGCTTTTTTGCCGCTTCTACAGCCTGTTCGGGGGTGTCAGCAACGATGCCTTCCTGTACCCGAACACCGAAGCTTTTGAGAATGGCTTTGCCTTGGTATTCGTGAATATTCATGTTTTGATAGTTTGCAGAGGGTAAAGCTAACAGTTTTTTTTTATTGGAGGGCTATCAGCTGCCAGCTTTCGTTAATAAGGCAGAATTTTGACAATTCCGAAATGCCTCATACGAATCTTCCTGGCAGTTGAAGTCGGAAAGTGTACGTAAAATGAGTATTTTCGCTCCATGCTGCAGGCAAGAGACATACATAAGGCTTATGGAAAGCTTGAAATACTGAAAGGGGTTGACCTGGAAGTGAAGAAAGGAGAGATTGTAACAATTTTAGGTGCATCGGGTGCGGGCAAGAGTACCTTGCTCCATATCCTGGGAACATTAGACCGGCAGGACCGCGGTGAGGTGGTTCTTGGTGGTGTGAATGTCTCCGGGCTGTCGCAGACGAAGCTGAGTGCTTTCCGGAATGAAAAGATAGGCTTCATCTTTCAGTTCCATCACCTGCTTCCTGAGTTTACAGCTCTGGAGAATGTATGTATCCCTGCCTTTATAGCCGGGAAGGGGAAGAAAGAAGCAGAGTTACGAGGCCGCGAACTTCTCGATATGCTTGGTCTGGGACATCGAGCGGACCATAAGCCTTCGGCTTTGTCAGGAGGGGAGCAGCAGAGAGTTGCCGTAGCAAGGGCTTTTGTGAACCGTCCGGCGGTGGTAATGGCCGATGAGCCTTCGGGCAATCTCGACTCTGAGAATGCAAGGAGCCTTCATTCTTTGTTCCTCGAACTGCGCGAACAGTTTGCTCAGACCTTTATTATTGTGACGCATAACGAGCATCTGGCAGAAATGGCCGACAGGAAAGTGATCATGAAAGACGGACTTATTATAAGTGGAAATTAAAGTGAAGGTTCTTATTACCGCAGCAGCAACAGCGCAGGCCTATCAGCTGGAAAGAATACTTGGGGAGGGGGTCGATACTTGTTTTGCCGATTCAGGGGAGCTTCCGGGCTTTATGTTCAAGAATAAAAAGTTTCTAACGATACAGAAAGGGAGCGCCGTTTCCTTTGCTCATGAGCTGCTGACCACTTGCCTTGACTACGAGATTACGCATGTCTTCCTGCTTAGAAGAGAGGAAATAATAGCGCTTTCTGAAGCAAGAACGCTTTTTACCGAATATGGTATTGAGGTGGTTGTTCCATCAGCAAAAATTGTAAAGAGATTGCCGTTCAGAACTAAACCTGGCTCGATCGGTGTAAAAGCAAACGGTTTTCATATTGGTGAAGTCCCTCTCGATGCGGATCGCGGTGTTTTTTTGTCCAGTCCTGACGATTCCGGCAATTTTTCAATTTTTTCAGTCAGCTAATGTTAACTTACGCCGAACTAGATTCCTCAAAAAAGGCATTCATCTTTGAGCTAGACAATGTTCTGTATCCTGAGAAGGACTACCTTTTACAGGTCTATTATCTTTTTGCGAGCTTTCTCGAATATACAGAGGCCTATCCGCCAGCAGCAGAATTAGTCAGTTTTTTTAGTAAGGCCTACGAACACGCAGGGCCGAAATTAATTTTTGATAAAGCCGCTGAGGCTTTTGGCATTCATCAGAAATACCGGGAGAACTTCCGTCGCCTACATCAGCAGGCGAGGCTACCCTTGAAACTCCTGCTGTTCGACCACGCACTTAAGCTGTTGCAGGAGATTGTAATAGACCGTAAGGAAATCATTATTGTTACCGGAGGGGATCCCATTCAGCAATTGAATAAGATCAGGCAGACCGAATGGAATGGGCTGGAGAAATACCTGCGGGTTTATTTTGCAGATGAATTGAAACCAAAACCAGCTCCCGACGTACTAATGCATATCCTGGAAATACATCACTTGGTAGCAGAAGAGGTGTTGATAACAGGGTCTGACCGTCTGGATGCTGTTTTCGCCGCCAACGCAGGAATAGATTTTGTAAAAGCTTATAAATAAGGTAACTTCCCCTTTGGTCATCATTCACGGTATGAGTTATTTATACGGTAGCTTAAGGCGGCTAGGCCCGCTTTTTTTTGTGTCTGTGCTGGTCTTTTCTGCGTGTAAGAAGGACAGGACAGAAGCTGACAAGGAAGCATTGCTGAAGGACTCAGTGTATTTGTACACAAAAGAGGTATATCTCTGGCAAGAGGTTTTGCCAGCCAATTTCCATGCGAGAAGCTATAGCGCGGCGGAGGATGTTCTGGAGGCACTAAAGGCGTGCAAAAGAGATGAGAACGGAAAGGCAGTCGACCGGTATAGTTTTCTGGATCGGGCAGGGGCTGTATCTGAAGAAATTGAGGATGGAGTTCAGACAGATTTTGGATTTGATGTGCGATATCAAAACGGAACAGACTTAAGGATAAAGTATGTTTATGAGGGATCCCCGGCATGGAAAGCTGGTATCAGAAGAGGATGGAGGATCGTGAAGATTAACGGTAATGCGAATATAGGAGCCGACCTTTTGAAGGTTAACGATTACCGTTTCCTTTTCCAGGCTTTAGCTGCGGACCATATTTCACTTACATTTCAGGGGGAGACGGAGCACAATTGGAAATGCGGCTTGACAAGAGTCGGTATGCAATCAACCCTGTTCTTTGCACGCGTGTTTTCGAAAAGGCGGGCAGGAAGGTGGGTTACTTTGCTTATAATAGTTTTGTTGCTCCGTATAAGGAGCAGACGCCGACCACAGCAAAGACAAAAATTGACGAAGTGTTTCGCTACTTTCAGGAGGAGGGTGTATCAGAATTAATAGTCGACTTACGCTATAACGGAGGTGGATCCGTCTCGGCTGCAGAGTATCTGACAAACCTTTTAGTGCCTTCAGGTAACAACGGAAAGATAATGTATTCATACCGGTTAAATCCCACTCTTACTTCTTATACACGCAAGGATGAAAGCTGGAAAAAAGCATTCCAAACTGTGATGGTAAATAAGACAAATGGAACTTATTATCCGGTAAAAGTATATTTTATTGTGACTAAGAGCACGGCCTCGGCAAGCGAGCTTCTTATCAACAATTTGAAACCATACATAGATGTAATTCTTATAGGGAGTGACTTTACATATGGAAAGCCCGTAGGTTTTTTTCCGATCTCCATTCTTAATACAGATTTGTATGCTGTGTCGTTTGAAACTTTAAACAGTAAAGGTGAGGGAGAGTATTACGGAGGTTTAAGGACCGATAAGGTGCAAGCCGAAGATCTGACGAGAGATTGGGGAGATGAAAGGGAATCGTGTCTTGCGCAGGCCCTTTTTCATGTTCAATACGGGACGTTTAAGAATGAGGCGGCCGCTGTGGCCGGCAGGAGCAGAACCGGCCCTGCGGCAGCAGGTATTTATAATATCTTTCTGGACCGGCGGGGGAACAAAAATATGTACATGCTAGACAAAGGGCTGCGGGTTCCGAGATAGGAAAAGGCACAAGAAGACTGCGCTAATGTTTTCGGCGATTGGTGAATGGGCAAAGTAGTGAGATGATGATCAGGTTAATTTCAGAGATATGAAATTGAGTAATATTGTAGTTGGGAAAAGCAGACTTTTAGTTGCAGTTGCATTTTGTTTTTTAATAGTTTTTGGTGGTTGTAAGAAGGACAAAAAAAATGAGAGTCCAGCGGAGCCTGAGCTTCCGCCGGGGCAGGGAACGATAGCCACGAAGGCGGAACTTTTGGCTGACTCCTTATTCCTTTACGCCAAAGAGGTGTATCTGTGGAATAGTGATTTGCCCACCTACGAGGTGTTTAATCCCAGAAAATATGTAAGTGTGGATGAAGAAGCGGGTTTGAGTAAGGAACTTTTTGAAATAACCCGGTATGCGAGGGACAACTACGAATATAAGCCGTCAGACCCGACAGACACAAAGTATAGTTATATTTTTGATACAGACGATACAAACCCGATAGCCTATCTGCCCGCTCGTAAAAGTTCTGTTGATTTAGAAGGGAACGGATATGACTTTGGGGTTTGGGTTGGACTTTATGGGAATAATACTCTTTACCAGGTTAGAATATTAACTGTATCAAAGGGGTCGCCTGCCGATCTCGCAGGGATTAAGAGAGGGGATGTTATTACTGGGATTAACAACAGACAATTTGGTAGCAACTATACTTCGGGCGATGCCGATTATATTAATACTAATTTGCTTGGTAACCAGCAGACCGTCACCTTAACGTACAAGAGAGGTTCTGGAGCAGCTCATACGACTACACTTTCAAGAGCAAGTTATAAGAGCAATCCTGTTTACTGTGATTCTGTTTATACTGCGGGTCAGAAAAAGATCGGGTATATCGCATTTGCGCGGTTCTCAAACCTGTCAAATGCGCAATCAGTCCTCGACAAGGCGTTCTCTAGGTTTTCTGCTACTGCTGTTACCGATTTGATTGTCGATCTTCGATATAATGGGGGGGATATGTCAGTACTTCAGAGTATTTGGCCGACCTTATCGCACCCGCCACGTTAAACGGGAAGATAATGTATAAAGAATTCTTCAACAAGTTGCTTCAGGACGGAAAGGCAACTTTATTAAAGAAGCAGCCCTCGCTTGACGCTTATGGGAACGTAAGGTATACCAACGGTCGTGTCAGAACGTACGCTGATGAAGACTATTCAGTTGATGCGAATACATTCAACTTCGCAAAAAGGGGCAATCTAAACAGCGTCGAAAGGATCGTCTTTCTTGTAAGCGGCAATACTGCGTCAGCCAGTGAACTTCTTATTAATAGTCTAAAGGCCCATGTCGACGTTAAATTAGTCGGTGAGCAAACGTATGGAAAGCCTGTTGGCTTTTTCCCGATTCGAATCGGGAAATACGAGGTATATTATAGTATGTTTGAATCGAAGAACGCTAAAGACGAGGGCGGTTATTTTAAGGGAATGAGTCCAGATTATACGGTCGAAGATCAGGGGATACGAGATTTTGGAGACCTCCGGGAGGACCTCCTTGCTAGCGCGTACAATTATCTTGTAGGGGGCAGCTTCACTTCTGCTATAGCAAAGACAGCTTCTGTCGCACGGACCGGGTCTCAAAGTAGTACAAGAGTAATTGGCTTCTCAACTACAAATAAAGAGTTCAAGGGCATGGTTGAGGATAGAAAGTAAGACGAATTAAGAGCAGGTCTGAATGAAAATCTGCTCTTACATGACCTTTTTGCTTTTGAATATCTCTTTGATTGTAGTCCCTGTATCATAATTTTGAACTACATTTAGAATGGCATTTACCGCTTTGACATAAAACGTCGCATTGATATTTTCAAAGTCGTCTGTCGGCTGATGATAGTCTTTATGGTCCTCCACCCCGAAGTACAAAAAAGGAATTCCTTCCTCGTGAAAGGCACCGTGGTCGCCCTGAAACGTCCAGTCGTCTTTTTCCTGTTCGCGGTCGTCGTGCCCGGTCATGAGCTTTATTCCGCGAATTTTAACAGCTAGATACTGCTCTAATTTGGGGTAATGACGAGTTCCTGATACGTAGAGCTCGCCTTTGTCGTTATGGCTAACCATGTCAAGGTTGATATTAAGCCTGATACGGGATAAAGGAACCGGAGACCTTGAGACGAAAGCTTTGGCGCCCTGCAATCCCATCTCTTCCGCGTCAAAGGCGACAAAGATCAACGTATGTTCGGGCTTGTGCTTAGCAAAGTAAGCGGCTATTTCCAATATTCCTCCTACACCCGAGGCGTCATCGTCAGCTCCGTTATAGATCTTTCCGTTCTTTACGCCCAGATGGTCGTAATGGGCTGAAATCACGATAGCTTTTTGTTTCTTGCCCGGCAAGAAGGCGATCAGGTTGGCTCCTGTAACCGTTGTTTTTCCAGCTTTAAAAGAGAACGGGTGTTTGTAACTGCCGTTAAACGATTTCAGGCCGAGAGCTTTAAATTGCCTGACGATATAGTCGGCGGCCATTCTGCTGCCCTGGGTCCCCGTCTTCCGTCCCTGATATTTGTCGGACGATAACTCGCGAATGTGTTGCAGAAGTGGTGTCTGGGCATCACAGGAGAATGCGCCCAGGGTCATCAATGCCGCCAAAAGATAGATGTATTTTCTGTTCATGCTTTAGCTATAACGCAGTCCGCCCGGCATTATGATGCAACCGGGTATTCCCTCAGATCGACTGCAACCACTCTTGATATCCCCTGCTCTACCATGGTGACGCCGTACACGACATCAGTGCTGGCAATTGTTCGCTTGTTGTGCGACACAACGATAAACTGGGAGTCGGCCGAAAACTTTCTGATAATATTGTTGAACTTATCAATGTTTGTATCATCCAGAGGCGCATCTACCTCGTCAAAGATGCAAAAAGGAGCGGGCTTAAGGAGGTATAGCGAGAACAGCAGAGCCGTTGCTGTAAGCGTTTTTTCACCGCCGGAGAGCTGGTTGATTGAAAGAGGGCGCTTGCCCTTCGGCCGCGCAATAATGTCGATGTCTGACTCAAGAGGATTTTCCGGATCAGAGAGGACCAGATCACAGCTGTCTTCCTCGTTAAAGAGTGAACGGAACACCCGGATGAAGTTTTCGCGTACCTTATGGAAGGAGTCCATAAACTTACTCTTTGCGCTGTCGTCAATCTCTTTTATTGTTTGCATGAGTGATGCTTTTGCCTCCAGCAAATCCTTTTTCTGGCCGAGTATGAAAGTATAGCGCTCGTTCATCTCTTTGAACGCTTCCATGGCCGTGGAATTGATCGCCCCAAAGTCGTCGAGCTGCTTTTTCAGCTTTCCCGTCTTTTCTTTAAGGTCTGCTTCGTTTTCGTCTTCAGGTATTTCTGCTTCAAGCAGTTCAGCGATGTCAATTGAGAACTCAACTGCAAGCCGTTCTTTCAGCGCATTCAGCTCCAGTTTAAGGCTCGTCTTTCTGTCTTTGATCTCATTGGTGATCACATCGCCTTGCTCCTTCTTCTTCCGCAGGTCTGTTATCCGGTTTTCATTATCAGTGATGAGTCCTCTCGCCTTGTAGTACTGCTGTTCCGCATCCCGGACGCCGGTCTCAAATTCCTCTTTCTGGGTGTACATGGCGGCAAGGTCTTCATCGGAGTGATCCACATGCTGAAGGGCATCGCTCATTTCAAGGCGGGTTTTCTCCAGCTCTTTAGCGTTGTCTTCTATTCGCTTTTCGAGAGATTGCTGCTGGTTTTCGCGGTACTCCAGATCTTTTTCTATGCCGGCAACCTTGTTCTGCTGCTGATGAAAGCGAATGTTTTCCTGATTCCAGATGCCTGAACGTTCGGTAACCAGTTCGGTGAGCTCGTTGTAAGCCTGCTGCCTTTCGGTCAACTCGTTACTCAGCTGTTGTTTCTTATCTCGGAGGAGGCTAAGTTCGGGCTCGGCCTTTAATAACTCTTCGTTAAGTGCTATTATCTTTTGTTCGATATCGTGTTTTCTGTTCTGGCTGTTTTGGATAAAAGAGACGTATTGTTCCTTCCTTGCCTGCAGCGAGATCAACTCGTTGTTCAATCGGTTGACATCCTGCTGAAGCGTTCGCAATTCCTCTTTCCTCGAGGTTGCCTTAAGATTTGTCACTTTCTGGATCTCCTGCTCCACTGCCCCTTTTAAGCTGTTGATTGTGGCATCGATGGCGCGGATCTCTTTCGCCAGAACCTCGAGGTTCTTTGCGCGGCCAATCCTTTTCCCTTCAAAGAGACCGACTGAGCCCCCTGTCATGGTAATGCGACTTTTGGTAAACTTGCCGCTCCCTCCGAGGATCACCGCGCCTTTTTCCGGAAGGCTTTTATCCATTTCTTCGTCCTCTCCCGAGGTAAGGATGAATACATTCCTCAGGAGTTGTCTGCAGAGCCGCGCGTATTTGGCGTCTACATCGACGATGCTGAGAGCAGGGATCAGGTTGCTTGCTACCATCTCCAGTGAGGCAGGCTCGGGGAGAATGTCGATCGCTTCCAGAATGAAGAAGTTGGCGCGCCCCTTGGATGAATCACTGAGAAGGCGTATAGCATGGACTGCGTCGGCTTTAGTTTCGACGACGTAGTGATTCATGACCGGTTCTAAATAATTTTCAACCGCCACCCGGTACTCTTCTTTACAAAAAAGGATGTCGGAGAGGAGAGGAGCCTGCTTAGCCCATCCAGCATTCTTCTTCAGGAACCGGATAGACTCGGGAAAGCCTTCGAGATTATCAACCAGCGACTTGGTGAGATTGTATTCGTTTTGTTTGGCATCCAGTTTCCGGCTTTCTGACGCGATTTGTTCCTTGTGCCGGGAAAGGAGCTCTTCTGTAGCCCTGATTTGCAGTTCGAGATCGTCCTCAAATAACTGTGCTGCCTCATGTTCTTCACGCCTGATCTTCACCTGGCTTTCCAGTCCGGCTATTGCTTTGTTAAACTCACCCAGCTCCATCTCTTTTGATTCTGTATCTGCCAGGTTACGATGGCTTTCCTGGATCAGGGCGTCTTTTTGGATGTTTAGAACGGTCAGGTCTTTTTCTGCTTTATAGACCTGGTTCTGAAGCTCATTGTTTTGTTTAACAAAGCCGTCGAGACCTGTCTTCGTTGATTGCTGCTGCAATCGTAGTTCATCAAGCTCGGCTTTTTGCTCGTTGAGCGCTGCGCCGAGAGCGTTAAGATTTTCGCTTTCAAGAAGATGATCTTCGTTCAGTCGCTTAACAGTGTAGAGAATATGATTGAGCTGTCCTTTGTCTTTATCAAGCTCGTCGTTTAGCCTTTTCTCCTTTTCCTGCAGGAAGCGAAGCTGCTCATTTTTGATCTTTTTCTCGCTTTCGTAAGCCCTGATGCTTGCTGTAAACTCATTCGCCGCTTTTTGCTGTGCTGCAAGGTTTTTTTCCTGGGTAATGATGTCGCTTTTGAGCTGTCGCAAAGCTGCCTCCAGGCTGTCGATCTCTGCAGTTATTATCTCTTTCTCTCCAGCTTGTCGTTGTTCCTGTTCATCTAGTCTTTCAAGGGAATCACGGAACCCGGCGATACGGAAAGCGGCAAGCTTAACACTGAGTGTCTGATACTGTTCTTTCAGTCTGTAATAGCGCTCGGCTTTTTTTGCCTGATTTTCGAGGGTTTTAAGGTTCTTCTCGATCTCAAAGAGCAGGTCTTCCACCCGGCTTAAGTCGGCTTCGGTATCTTTTAGCTTGTTAAAGGTTTGTTTCTTTCTGAGCTTATATTTGGAAATGCCCGACGACTCCTCAAAGAGCGTCCGGCGTGACCCTTCCTTGTTGGCAATCAACTCGTCGATCATTTTAAGTTCGATGATCGAATAGGAATCAGTGCCGATTCCTGTGTCGAGGAAGAGGTCGGTAATGTCTTTTAAACGACATTGTACGTCGTTCAGCCGGTACTCACTTTCCCCGCTCCGGTATAGCTTCCGGGTCACGGTGACCTGAGCGAACTCAGTAGGTAAAATGTTTTTCGTATTGTCGAACGTCAGAGACACTTCTGCCAGCTGCGAAGGCTTACGCGTTTTGGTGCCGTTGAAGATGATGTTTTCCATCTTTTCGGATCTGAGCATTTTAGTGCTTTGTTCTCCCAGTACCCACCGGATGGCATCCACCACATTTGATTTGCCGCAGCCGTTCGGTCCGGCTATCGCTGTGACCCCTTCGTTGAAATTGATTGTAATTTTATCACCAAAGCTCTTAAAGCCTTTAATCTCCAGCCTCGTTAATTGCATCCCTTATATTCTCTTTTCTCTTTAGCAGGTACACTATCCTACTTAAAGCCTGCGGCATGAACGTCCACAAGTAGTAATGAAAGTGTCAAACGAATCCTTAGCAGGTTTCTATACGGAACCTGTTAAACCTTGCAAATTAAGCAAATTTGGAGGACTTTTACGAAGCACATGTCATAGAGCCAGCCTTCAGAGGGCACACCTGTTTTGGGCGACTTCCTTTTCTGCTGAGTGGCGGTGTTCGATTTTATTATTTGCGTGTCCTTTATCCCCGTTAATTTTTTAATATTTGGACACGTTTAGGAGGAAAGTCTTAATTTTAAAGGATGCAGGAATATTTGCCTTTTATAATCGGTCTGGGATTAGTAATGCTTCAGTTTTACAACAATTTCAGGAAAGAACAGGAGAAAGCCCGTAACAGAAACCCGACACTTCCGGCAGGGGGCGGAGCGAGCGGTTCAGAGTCAGTAAAAGGAAAGAATGTAGCAGTTCCCCCTTCAAAGCCTATGGTGCTGCAGGAGAGGGGACCAGTGGCAGTTCCTGCTCAAAGAAACGAATCAGAGCGGGCTCTGGTGCAGGAGTATTATGATCCTCAAAGACCGTATGAGCCCGTATATGAGCGAAATTATCGCGAGCCGCTTTACAAATCCCCCGAGACAAAGGAACGGGTGGTTTCTGAGCGCAAGGTAACGCCTCAACGAGTTGAGGTAACGCACCTCGAAGATTGGTCAGACGAAACGCTTAAAGGTCGTGCTATTCATAGTCGGCACGTGCATGGTGCAAGAAAACAGGGCAGTGAGGATGAAGGCACCGACGCTGATTTCGATATGGAGCAAGCTATTATCAGTCAGGCCATACTGAACCGGCCTGAATATTAATCTTATTTAGATATATAATTATTGTTTTTTAATAAAATGGAATACAGAAGGTTAGGAAAGTCAGGTTTACAGGTGAGCGCCTTGTCGCTCGGAAGCTGGCTTACTTTTGGAAATCAGATTCCTGATGATGTTGCCGATGAGCTGATGTCTATCGCTTATGAAAAGGGCATCAACTTTTTCGATAATGCAGAAGGTTACGCGGGTGGTAAGTCGGAAGAAGTGATGGGCCGTATACTTAAGAGTAAGGGCTGGGACCGGGAATCATATATTGTATCAAGTAAAGTGTTCTTTGGTGCTGAAGCCAAAGGACCTAATCGTACAGGCCTTTCGAGGAAGCATGTTATCGAAGCGTGTAACGCGGCACTGAGGAGATTTCAACTGGATTATCTGGATCTCTATTTCTGTCACAGGCCTGATATTAATACGCCTATTGAGGAGACAGTATGGGCGATGAATACCTTGCTGCAACAAGGGAAAATCTTATACTGGGGAACGTCGGAATGGACTGCAGCCGAGATTATGGAAGCAATCCGGGTGGCAAGGGACTATCATTTGATTGGGCCTACTATGGAACAGCCTCAGTACAACATGTTGGAACGTACTAAGATTGAGAAGGACTACCTGCTGCTTTTCCGGGAGCACGGACTTGGCACAACTGTATGGTCGCCCTTGCATTCAGGGGTTCTCAGCGGGAAATATAATGACTCGGATCCGGGAGACACCAGACTGCACATGGAAGGACTGGACTGGCTGAAGAACCGTACCCTGGCTCAGGAAAAACTGGAAGCTGCCAGGAAGGTGAAGGAGATTGCCGACGAGCTCGGAGTGAGTATGCCGAGGCTTGCCGTGGCATGGTGCTTAAGGAATCCGAATGTGAGCACCGTGATCCTGGGGGCCTCAAAACCTTACCAGTTGCTGGAAAACCTGACCGCGCTGGATGTGGTGCCCCTATTAACGGAAGATATTATGAACCGTTTGGATGGTGTATTGAAAAATAAGCCTTTTATTCCGACTTATCAGCCCTAGAACGGAGCCTGCACTAAAACAAAAAAGGCTTTCTGTTTCGAGAAAGCCTTTTTTGTTTTAGCCTAAGTAAGATTTGAGTATCTTGCTTCTGGAGGTATGACGAAGGCGCTGAAGCGCTTTGTCTTTGATCTGTCGAACACGTTCACGTGTCAGATTAAATTTCTCACCAATCTCTTCTAACGATAGCGGATGATTGGTGCCCAATCCGAAGAACAGCACGATGATCTCGCGCTCTCGTTCGGTAAGAGTCTGTAAAGACCGTTTGATTTCTTCTGACAGTGACTCGTTAATCAGGTTACTGTCGGTATTTGGATCATCGTTCTCTAATACATCCAGCAGGGTGTTTTCTTCTCCCTGTACAAATGGAGCGTCCATGGACACATGCCGTCCTGAATTGCTCAGGGTGTCAGAGATCTTATCAACAGTAGTTTCAAGAATATCCGCAAGTTCTTCAGGAGACGGTTCGCGTTCGTACTCCTGTTCGAGTTTGGAGAATGCCTTGCTGATCTTGCTGAGAGAACCGACCTGGTTGAGCGGCAGGCGAACAATACGTGATTGTTCAGCAATTGCCTGCAAGATAGACTGACGGATCCACCAGACTGCGTAAGAAATAAACTTAAACCCCTTCGTTTCGTCAAAACGTTTTGCTGCCTTAATCAGGCCAAGATTTCCTTCATTGATCAGGTCACCTAAAGTCAGACCTTGATTTTGATACTGTTTTGCTACTGATACTACGAAACGTAAGTTGGTCTTTGTTAAGCGCTCAAGAGCAGCCTGATCCCCTTCGCGAATCTTCTGCGCCAGAATCACTTCTTCTTCAGCAGTAATCAAATCTACCTTACCAATCTCGTGAAGATACTTATCGAGTGACTGAGACTCGCGATTGGTAATCGATTGTGTTATTTTGAGTTGTCTCATTTAAAATACGATACCCCTTTCTAAAAAGCGTGTGCAAAGTTAAGAACTTTTGCTTCTTAAACGATTTTTTAACGAAAAAGTTGCTTCTTAATTAAGAATAATAATTAATTTTGTTTTTCACCTTTTTTCTGCAAAAATCATTCCATCTGACGCGTTTCTGCTCATATTGGCTTCCCTGTTTTTCATAGTATAGATTTAATTAGTTAGGCAAAAGGACGACCTTTTTCATCGACTTAAGGTTACGTTGACAGTAAACCGACCCGCGTTCTCTTTGTTTTAAAGAGGTAAATATTTCCAGGGTAAGTTAGAGTTCTTCCTCGCGCTCAAGCATCAGAATTGCGCTCTGTGGGACTATAAAGTACTTCTCTTTCTGATAAAGTACTTCCGTTGAAGCGTTTTGAAGAAATATCGCAAGATCTCCTTCCTTAGCTTGCAGGGGAATATATTTAACCTGTTCGTCCCTTCCTTTCCACACATCGTCTTCATCGGCTATCAGGGGAATGGGATATCCAGGCCCCGCTTTAATGACGTAGCCTTGCCTGACCTTCTCTTTTTCTTCTACGCCTGGAGGCAAGAAAAGCCCTGTTGCTGTTTTCTCTTCAGGCTTCAAAGGCTTGATGAGAAGTCTGTCGCCTACTACAATCAGTTTTTTTAACTTGTTATCCGGTGTGATCTGCATATTAATCGAACCTGGTACTTCTATATTTCGCTTACGCTATATCTGAAAGTGAAAACGTTGTATCAATTCGTATGCCCTTGTCTGTTCTTTTCAGTGTTGCGCATTCATGTGAAGGATCGTGCTCAAAAAAAGAATGAACTTATTTTCCTCTG
Organism: Arcticibacter sp. MXS-1; assembly: GCF_041902385.1. Taxonomy (GTDB): domain Bacteria; phylum Bacteroidota; class Bacteroidia; order Sphingobacteriales; family Sphingobacteriaceae; genus Arcticibacter. The sequence continues at coordinate 2,924,258 of NZ_CP169244.1, forward strand.
CCTCATTGAGAAAGTCCCGTTTTTCTGTCATCGATAAGAGCGGGAGGGTATCGTAACTTGCGACGTAGGGAATGGGAACATGACTGATGGTTGGCAGTAAATCTGCCACAAAGACAACAGTGTGGCCTTTGTACCGCAGTTCTGGCAGCATCATCGCCTCTGTATGGCCGCTGCTATACCTGAGGGTGAACAAATTGCCAAAAGTGGAGGTGGGGGCGTCAATGAACCTTAGCCGGTCGCTTTCTGCGAGAGGCATGATGTTCTCTGGCAGGAAGGACGCCTTCTCCCGCTCGTTGGGATGCGTAGCAGTGTGCCAGTGCCGGGAGTTTGTCCAGTATACAGCGTTCCGGAAAGCCGGTACCAGCTGCTCTTGTTCCTTTATTACTGCCCCTCCTGCATGATCGAGGTGAAGATGGGTTAAGAATACGTCTGTTATGTCATCTTTATGAAACCCATGGTCTGCTAAGGACTTGTCGAGCGAGCCGTCGCCATGCAGGTGATAATAGCTGAAGAACTTTTCGCTTTGTTTATTTCCAATGCCCGTGTCGATGAGCACCAGTCTGTTTTCGTGTTCTACCAGCAGACAGCGCATGGCAAGGGTGCACAAATTATTCTCATCTGCCGGGTTCGTTTTATTCCAGATTGTCTTTGGAACAACACCAAACATGGCTCCTCCATCGAGCTTGAAGAGACCAGTGTCTATAGAATACAAGTTCATCCCTGCAAGTATAATGAAAGTTTAAAGGGGGCAAAGCCCTGCGATAGCAAAGACAGCAAGTCAGCGACTAGAATTTATACCGCAGAGACAGCCCCGTCCGGTGAATTGTGGTTTTTGTGCTCATGTAACCAGAAAAGCCGTTTGAAATTCCGAATGTGGCTCCAATGTCGACTTTGCCGACCTCTCCGCCTATAGTTAACTGCCCGCCTTGTTCGTGTTTCCGTATGTGCTGAAAATAAGAAAAAGTACTTTGCTGCCCGCCTGTGTCCTGCCGGTATCGTCTGACCAATCTGTCGTTTGCCAGGAGAAAGGCGTTGCTGAATTTCAAATCTGCGAATGGTTTTATCACGCGGCCGCCGAGGTACTTCCGTACTCCGATATTGAATATTCCGTAATGAAAATGGGTTTCAATCTCATCCCGAAAAGAAAAGACATGTCTGGGCTCATTGTCTCCTTTGAATCTATAGTTCTTGTATCCCAGATCAATAAATAAAGATGTTCGCTTGTCAGACCTGGGAATGAAGAACTCGGTGGTAAGGCCGGCTGATAGTCCAATACTTCCCTTGAAACGAGCCAGAAGATCAAAGGAATCGGTGCTGACGGAAAGCTTGTTATATGATGGTTCAACGAATACGGAGAAAACCGGTGCAAGCTTATAATCCTTTCTCCGGAAGTCTTGCGGAGATTCTCCATTTATGCATCTGTTGTATTCGCTAATCACATTTACGAGCTCCTTCTCCAGATACCTCAGTTTTTTAATATTAAGGGCGGATATAACAGGACAATCGTCGAGCAGGAACATTAGTTGCTCCCTGAAGTATGAGTTTTCTGCAATGGCCGAGCCGATCTTATATTGCTTGTGCAATAGCTCTTCGGGCTGGTGGCCGTCCTTTATCGTGAAATAGTGGTTTCGGCTGGAGCTGATCTTCGCGTTGAACAGAGAAACCTTGCCCGAAACTAGTTTTTGGAGGAACAGAGAGAGTTCTTTTGGCTCCGGTTTTATGGTCTGCGACATATTTTCAAGAGTTTGATCCGATGTGTCAATCCTGACGGCATAGAGCTGATAGTTCTCCTTTATTTCCTCCGTTGTGATGGTGAATGCATTGATCTGTTCAGCCGTTAATGTTGTTGCCGGGGTTGTTGTCGAATCTTTAAACTCTATCTTTCTCGGATTGATATTCCAGTTTTCGTATTTTATAAAACCTTTCCGAACTGTGCCGTTTTTGAAAGTCACCTCTCCTGTTAAGAATTTTTTCTGGCCATAAGACTGATATGCAATCAAGTAAAGGAAGGAGCTAAGGATTAGGGTAAGGGTTTGTTTCATGGTGACTGGTCAGGTTAGAATACAAAAAGGGCATTCCTGCCCTTTTTGTATTGTGTTCTAATATCTATTAAAGGTGGATAACCTCGCCGTATGCATCCGCCGCAGCTTCCATTACAGCCTCGCTCATAGTTGGGTGAGGGTGAACGGACTTGATGATCTCCATGCCTGTTGTTTCCAGTTTACGTGCAACAACAACTTCAGCGATCATTTCGGTTACTCCGGCGCCGATCATATGTGCTCCCAGGAACTCACCATATTTTGCGTCAAAAATTACTTTCACAAATCCGTCTTTAGTACCGGCAGCACTTGCTTTACCAGAGGCAGAGAACGGGAACTTTCCCACTTTGATCTCGTAACCAGCTTCTTTTGCAGCCTTTTCAGTGTAACCAACAGAGGCAATTTCGGGGGTACAATAAGTACAGCCGGGGATGTTGTTATAATTCAAAGGCTCAGGATGATGCCCTGCAATCTTTTCAACGCAAATGATCCCTTCTGCTGATGCCACGTGAGCCAGTGCCTGACCCTTTACAATATCTCCGATAGCATATACACCCTCTACGTTTGTCTTGTAGAAGTCGTCTACCACTACGCGGCCGCGGTCGGTCTTTACGTCAACTTCTTCCAGTCCGATATTTTCAATATTTGGAGTGATTCCGACGGCTGAAAGAACAATGTCAGCTTCGAGGGTCTCTGTTCCTTTAGCTGTTTTTACCTGCGCCTTGCAGCCGGTGCCTGAAGTGTCAACAGACTCAACAGTAGAATTGGTAAGAATTTCGATGCCGATCTTCTTTAAACTACGCTCGAGTTGCTTTGAAATTTCTTCGTCTTCAACAGGAACAATGCGGTCCATGAATTCAACGACAGTGACTTTGGTACCCATTGCCTTGTAAAAGTAAGCAAACTCGATTCCGATTGCTCCGGATCCAACCACGATCATGCTCTTAGGTTGTTCGGCGAGGCTCATTGCCTGACGATAACCAATGATCTTTTTGCCGTCTTGTTTTAGGTTGGGAAGTTCACGTGAACGGGCGCCTGTAGCAAGAATAGTGTGCTTTGCTGTATACTCTTTCACAGAGCCATCAGAGCCTTTCACCTCTACCTTGCCGCCTTTTTTGATTTTGGCGACTCCCATGATCACATCGATCTTGTTCTTTTTCATCAGGAACTGGATACCCTTACTCATGCCATCAGCCACACCGCGGCTGCGTTTAACAACTGCGTTGAAGTCGGGCTCACCGCCCTGCACGTTAATGCCGTAGTCGGAAGCATGTTTAATATATTCAAAAACCTGCGCACTTTTCAATAGTGCTTTTGTTGGAATACATCCCCAGTTCAGGCAGATTCCGCCGAGAGATTCGCGTTCGACAATGGCCGTCTTCAAGCCCAACTGCGAAGCGCGAATTGCAGCTACATAGCCGCCGGGACCGCTTCCGATAACTATCAAGTCGTAATTCATAAGAATTCTATTTATTTATTTTTGAACGGGCCAAACTTACACAAAATTTTGCATTCGGATTTTCACGCAAAAAACATAAAACGCGCCGGACGATTCTTTCTCCGCCGCTGCCGGTAAGGTATGAGGAGATCGTGTGGTTATAATTTATTAACAGCGCAGAGGAAAGTTTTCCACAAAAACCGCAGGCCGGAAGCGAGGAATAAGGGAATTAGCAAAAAAAACGCTTAAAATTTCAAAAATGTCAAAGAAGAGGAAGGGTGAAACCGGGAATTAACATTAATTTAATATTAGAACCTGTAATATTTTGAAAAACGTAGCTATCTTTGCCGCTGAAAATCAAAATAAAATTTTCATCTTTTATCAAAAAGCAAATTTTTTATGAGGAAGTTTTTACTTTTTACACTTCTTGCCTTACTGGGAGTGGCGACTCTGCATGCCCAGGTGACAACAAGTAGTATTACGGGATTGGTGCGAGATGCAAAGGGTGATCCGATGATCGGCGCGACCGTCAGAGCTACGCATCAGCCGACTGGAACGAGATACGGCGTTTCTACGAATGCTGATGGCCGTTTTACTCTTCCGAACGTTCGCATCGGTGGGCCTTACGTGATTGAAGTGAGCTATATCGGCCTTCAGTCTCAAAAATTTACGAATATTTCGCTGCGTCTCGGTGAACCTTACATTCTGAATGTGACCTTATCAAACTCCGGGACCGCATTGTCTGAGGTAGTTGTAACGGGTAAAAAAGGAATCAACGTGGCGCGCACAGGTGCAAGTACCAATATCAGCAGAGAGCAGATTGCCACTTTGCCGACTATTACCAGAAGCATCACAGACTATACTCGTCTGACCCCACAGTCAAACGGCAACAACTTTGCAGGGCGTGACAACCGGTATAATAACGTGTTGGTAGACGGTGCGAATCTGAATAATACGTTCGGGCTAAGTACTGATCCATTGCCTGGAGGTGGTGCTCAGCCTATTTCTATAGAAGCTTACGATGAAATCTCTGTTAATCTTTCTCCCTTTGATGTGAAGCAATCTGGATTCACTGGTGCTGGGATTAATGCGGTAACCAGAAGCGGTACAAATACATTTCATGGCTCGGCTTATGGTTTTTATCGTGACCAGTCCTTCAACGGAACCCATGCCAGGGAAAGAGATCTAAGCGCATCAAACGTTAAATCTAAAAATCAGGTGTACGGCGCTACTTTAGGTGGTCCGATCATTAAAGACAAGTTGTTCTTCTTCGCAAACTTTGAGTATGAAAAGGCAGCTAACCCCGGTATTACATACTCTCCAACTGGTGGTTCCGGGATAGGAAACATTTCTTCGACAACGGCCAGCGATCTGGAACTCGTTAAGGCACATTTAGCTAAATATAACTACGACACTGGGACCTACGATAACTTCCCTAGCTTTAATCCTGAGAATACCAAGTTCCTTTTGAAGCTCGACTGGAACATCAACGACGTTCACAAGCTGACTGTAAAGTATAGCGATCTTTCAGCTACCAGTGACGTTGCTTTGAACGGAAGCAGTATTCCTAACGGAGGTGGCTTTAGAGTTACAGGGAATACCTCTTCACTCAGCCGCCTGCCTAATAACCGCTTTAGCAACAACTCAATGGCTTTCAGTAACTCCAACTATGGGTTCAAGAATCCTGTGAAGACTGCCACTGCTGAGCTGAATAGTAATTTCGGCGGAAAAATGTCGAACCAGTTATTGCTGGCACTAACCAAGTCGAAGAGCACCAGAACCTTTGATGGTCCTGTATTCCCGACCATTGACATCTTCAACGGATCCGGAGCAAATTTCATCAGCGCCGGGATGGATCCCTATACCTATAACAACGATGTGGTAACCGATAGCTATAATATAGTTGATAACTATACTTATTATGCAGGAAAGCACACCATTACTGTTGGTGGAAGCTACGAGTACCAGAAAGTGGGAAATATGTTTATGGCCGGGTCCAACAGCTATTATGCTTACAGCAGTTTAAGCGACTTCCTTGAAGACCGTGCTCCTGCTTATTACGCTTATACTTATTCGCTGGTGCCCGGCAAAAGCGCAGTGTACTCAGCGGAACTTAAGATTGGACAACTGGGCTTTTATGCACAGGACGAATTTAACCCGAATCCGAACTTTAAGCTGACCTACGGCATTAGAGCGGACAGGCCAATCTATCATGAAAATCCACTTGAGAATCCGCAGATAACAGCGCTTCAACTGCCAAATAAAGAAGGCGTCCTTACTTCATACAACACAGGCGCGTGGCCGAAAGCCCGCTGGTTATTTTCGCCCCGTGCAGGTTTTAGATGGAGCCTGCTGGAAGACAATTCTCTGATCGTGCGCGGAGGACTAGGTATCTTCACTGGGCGGATTCCTTTCGTATATCTGACGAACATGCCGACCAACAGTGGAATGTATCAGAATGGAGGAGCTATCACCAATCCTGCTGTGCTCGCGAACATTAAGTTTAGCTCCGATCCGGCAGCTTACGCCAGTCTTTTCCCGCAAACCGCGGGGTCAACGGTTCCGAAGAACTTTGTCGCAATTGACAATAACTTTAAGTTCCCTCAGGTGTTCCGTACCAATCTGGCAGTCGAAAAGGGACTTGGAAATGGATTCAATGTCTCTCTTGAGGCTTTGATCACCAAAGACATCAACGCAGTGAGGATGCGTAATGCCAACCTGAAGGCTCCTACCGGCACCATCACTGAAGGAGAATTTAACCGCCCTCGCTACGTTTCTACTGCGAATACAGACCGATATATCTATCCCGATATAACCAGTGCGATCGTTCTTGAGAATACCAATAAGGGTTACTCTACCGCTTATACCGCACAGATTAGCAAGACTGGTGCATCAGGTCTCTCCGGTTCACTGGCATATACTTATACGAAGGCAAAGGAAGTGACCGCTAACCCCGGCAATCAGGCATCTTCTATCTGGAATACAAATCCAAACGTAGGTACCTCAAATGACATCGAGATGGGATATTCTGCTTATGCAACGCCCCACCGTGTGGTTGGAACGATTTCGTACAAGGTGAAGTACGCCAAGAACTTTGCTTCTTCTCTGTCCCTGTTCTACCAGGGTTCGAAAAATGACAATCCGTACAGCTATATAGTAAACGGTGACCTTAACGGCGACGGTAATAATAGCACCGATTTGTTGTATGTGCCTAAGAATATGAACGAGATCATATTCCAACAGCTTGACATTCAGGATAACAATAAGAACGTACTGTATAGCTATACTCCAGCTCAGCAGGCCGTGGCATTCGAGCAGTTCATCAATAATACACCTTATTTGAAGAGTCGGCGGGGCCAATACGCTGAAAGGAATGCAGCCTTCAGACCGTGGTATAATAGGGTAGATATGCGCTTTCTGCAGGACTTTGTTCTTGAGAGAGGGGGTGTAAAGCACAACCTTCAATTTAGCGTAGACGTTCTAAACGTACCTAATCTGCTCAACAAAAATTGGGGAGTGCTTCAGAGCTACACTATTAATAATCCTTTGGTATATAAAGGAATTGATGCGACTACTAACAAGCCGATATACACAATGCAAGTGTTAAGCAATAAGCTAGTTACTGAGCCTTATCAATATAATTACAGTTTAAGCTCGACCTGGAGCATGCAGCTAGGTGTGAAATACATCTTCTAATTATTTTAATCAAATGAAAAAGAACATTATATTAACAATAGCACTGGGAGTGTCAACTTTCTTTGCGGCCTGCACAAAAGATGCAAACGTAGACGAGATAGAGAAAAAGCTGCCCGTGATGAGTCTCTCGAGTTTTGGTATCTCACCTGATTTGACTGGGCCTTTTGCCAATTCGAACACTATTTCGTTTGTGTTCGGAGCAACTGCAAGTAACACTGAGGTAGGCGCTTTTGATTACGCCATATACGATGCAGCAGTGAGGGTAGACAGTGTGCATTACGAAAAATGGTCTGGGAAGGGCGTCACAGGTATTAGCGTGTCGTCCGTTCCTTCTACATACCCAAATACAAAGGTGTATCAGGGAACAATAACCTATAAGCTGGATGCGACAAAATACCTATCCGGCAAGAAGTATACGGTGAAGGCTTATATGCGTCCTGCAGGTAATACTGCTGGTTATACGCCCTATCAAATTACTGTCAGTAATCTCATCACTATTAAGTAATCTTACACCAAAGCAAAATCTAAATGCCTCCTCAATATCTCTTTGAGGAGGCTTTTTAGTGGTGTAAGTTTTGCGAAATCAAACTTCGTGGCCAAATTGACCGTTTTTCCGTGCATACGTTTGCTCTTCTAGTAAGGTCGTAAAACTGATATGATAAAAAGGGAGGAGATCCATAGTTGGTCTCCTCCCTTTTTATCATATCAGTTTTAAATAGGTATATGTTGGATCAGGCAACCAGTAGGTCTTTATCCTGGCTTTTACCTGGTGTGTTGCGGAGAAATTTTCCTTTGTCCTGACGGAACTTCTTTAAATCATTCTGTAAGATCGCTTTTAATTCTTTATCAAATTGTCCTAGCAAGTTTTGGTTGATCGTCGTATTCATAGTTCTTACATTTATACTGTTACCGTTGCCAATTTGATGCCAGAGCCCTAAAAGCGATAAAATAGCCGTTTTTTCTAAGCCCCAAAGCCAAACTGTAGTCCCCATAGTACACTGCGGTGAGTGTGATCTCACACATGTGGCGATGTTCTACAACCTGTGGCGTTTCTTGCCGTTTAGTGGTAAGGGGTTAAATATTAGGGAATTGAACGTACAGGTGCGGGGCTTTTTTAATATATCCGGGCCATGGGTAAGAATATATTTTCTAAGTTTGAGTAATGAGCTTCGTATTTCCCGGATTTCTGTTTGGACTCTTTGTTTTGTTAGTGCCTGTGATCATCCATCTTTTTAGTTTCAGGAAGATCAGGAAGGTGCATTTCAGTAACCTCCGGTTCCTGACGGCTGTAGAGCAGAAATCCTCAGCAGCGCGAAGGTTGAAACGATTCTGGCTTTTATCCCTCAGGTGCCTGGCTCTTTTGTTCCTTGTTCTCGCATTTTCTCAGCCTTATCTGCCTTCAGAGGGGACGGTATCTGCTCAGGGGAAGAAAGCCGTCAGTATTTACATCGATAATTCCTATAGCATGGAGGTGGAAAGCCGCGAGGGGAGCCTGCTTGAAGAAGCGAAACGGAGGGCAAAAGAGATCGCTTCGGCTTACGGATTAAACGACCAGTTCCAGCTTCTCACAAACGATTTTGGTGGGAGACATCAGCGCCTGCTCAACTACGAGGACTTTCTTTCTGCCCTTGACGAGATTAGGGTAAGTGCGAACCGGCGCACCCTGCAGGAGGTGATCAAACTCCAGGAGTCCTGCCTGGATCGCGCACAGGGCAGGACGGGCACAGCCTATCTGATTTCCGACTTTCAGCGTAATCTAATATCGGATGACAGCTTGTCGAATAACGTTCCGGTGCGGCTGGTGAGACTGCGGGCGCCTGAGCAGGCTAACGTTTCTGTGGACTCTGCCTGGTTTGTTTCTCCGGTTCACCGCGCCGGTGAGGCAGAGCGCTTGATTGTTCGGGTGAGGAACAATTCTGATAAAGAGACCGGAAGTGTGCCTCTGAGACTTCTGGTTGAAAAACAGCAGAAGGCGATTAGTTCTGTTACGCTGCCTGCCAGGGCAACCATTAACGACACCCTTTCTTTCAGCGGGCTCACCCAGGGATGGAAGCAAGGGGAAATAAGGGTAGGAGATTATCCCATAACGTTCGACGATCGTTACTTTATTTCTTTTCAGGTCAGGCCGTCCATGAAGATCCTGTCGATCGATGCAGGGAACCAGGGCAATGAATACATCGAGGCATTATATGGTACAGAAGATTTCTTCGATCTCAGGACCGAGAATGCCGGTCAGCTTAATTATTCCAAACTAGCGGCTTATCCGTTTCTCGTCCTGAACGGAACAAAAGGAGTGACGGGCGGCTTTGTAGCCGCAATAAAGCAATATGTGAAGAATGGCGGGTCAATAATGATTTTCCCTTCCCTGGACGATATTCACGGCCTTGGCTCGCTGTGTTCTGCACTAAATACGGGTGTGCCCGAGGGAGTGGAAACGGTGCCCGCCAAAGTTCAAAATGTTCAATACCAAAGCCCTATGTTCCGGGGCGTGTTTGATCATATTCCGCGGAACGTAGAGCTTCCTATAGCAAGGAAGTATGTTCTTTTCAGCACGAATAGCCAAGGTTGGGGAGCCGCTGTAATGAAACTTCCTGCCAGCCGGCCCTTCTTGAGCAGGCACACTCTTGGTCGCGGAACAGTTTATCTTGCAGCCGTTTCTCTATCCGAAGAGTCGTCAAACTTTGTTCGACATGCTCTCTTTGTCCCAGTGATGTATCAGGCTGCTTTTCTGAGTCTGCACGACAGGGCTCTCTCCTATACAATAGGGCGCGATCTTTTTCTTGAAACAGAACCTCTTCGTTTAGCGGGCAACGAGGTACTCCGGCTGCGGAATGAGAAGGCAGAAATAATTCCGGATGTCAGGCAGGCAGAAAGCGGTACTCGTCTGTTTATTGCCGATCAGATCAGTGAAGCGGGACAGTATCAGCTTTCCAAATCCGACAGCCTCCTTTCAATAGTCGCGTTCAATAATGACAGAAGTGAATCGGATCTGAGCTACCTTGATGAAGACGAGCTCAGGGACCGGTTCAATGGCAATGATGTGCGTCTCTTTGATCCTTATAACGAGCCGTTAAAAAATAGCGTGAAAGCAGTAAATTATGGTGTGCAGTTGTGGAAAGTTTGTCTAATTTTGACACTGATTTTCCTGGCTGCGGAAATTCTGCTTTTAAGGTTTTATGGCAGGAGCGCTAGTACCCTGCAACAGGGAACTTAAAACTTATTACATGAAGACTACACTTGTTCAATCGGTCAAGATTCTGTTTCCCGAATCTGTATTCTACAACAAAATAGCCGACGTCCTTATTGAGAATGGTAAAATAGCAGAAGTTGCAGACCATATTCCTGTCTCAGGAGAGGGGTGGGAGGTGATCGATGGCACTGGTAAGTTCCTTGCGCCTGGCTTTTTTGATCTGAATGCTAATCTTGGAGAACCTGGTCTGGAAACAAAGGAAGACCTTCAATCGGGGGCGATTGCAGCAGCAGCAGGTGGGTTTACCGGTGTGGCGGCTCAGCCTTCCACTCATCCGCCGGTTCATTCGAAAGCGGAAGTTTCGTATATCCTGAGCAGATCGAAGGAGTTTCTGACGGACATTTATCCGGTCGGTTGCATAAGTTATAACAGGGAAGGAAAGGATCTTGCCGAATTATATGATATGTTTCAGGCTGGAGCTGTAGCGTTCTCCGATGGTACAAGGCCAGTAGGTGACTCAGGACTTATGAGCAGGGCCCTTCTATATGTAAAGGGATTTGACGGACTCATCTTTTCCTTTCCTGAGGACTCGTCTATTGCAGGAAAAGGAAAGATGAATGAAGGTGTAATGAGCACTTATCTGGGAATGAAAGGTATCCCTGCACTAGCCGAAGAGGTTTTTGTTTCCAGGGACCTGTTTCTTGCCGAGTATAACGAGTCTAAAGTTCACTTCAGTACAATTTCTTCAGCAGGGACAGTAGCTCTCATTCGTGATGCCAAGAAGAAAGGAATCAAGGTAACCTGTGATGTGGCTGCCCATCATCTTGTTCTGACGGAGGACGAATTAGCCGGATTTGACAGTAACTACAAAGTTAAGCCGCCCCTTAGGCCGGCTGCCGATGTGGCTGCCTTGATTGAAGGCCTGTCGGACGGGACGATAGATGCAATAGTTTCACAGCACACTCCTCACGAAGTGGAGTTCAAGGAAGTGGAGTTTGAAATCGCGTCATTTGGTATGACGGGTTTACAAACTGTTTTGCCACTGGTGCTGCAGGCTGGAATACCGGTAGAACAACTTGTTGAGAAGCTTTCTGTTAATCCAAGGAAGATCCTGAATTTGCCGGTGCCGTCTCTGCAGCAGGGAGAAGACGCGAACTTCGTATTGTTTGACCCCAACCAAGAGTGGTGCTTTGACGAGTCTTCAAACAAATCCAAATCTTTTAATTCTCCCTTCAGAGGGAAAAATCTCAGAGGTAAGGTAATACTGGTGGGAAACAAAGGGCAGGTTTACAGCTGGTAGCTCTTCCATTTGCCATAAGTCTTGTTATTGTCATTTTTATTTAGGAAACTTGTTTTAGCTCAACCTTATGAGCTGCCAGCATTAATATGGACAAACATATAGAAAGAGCCCTTTCGGCTTCTCTGAAGGAATTTGAAAAAGCGAGCTCTTATGCCGTTGAAGGTTTTGAAAAGAAGATCAGAGACGTTTTTGACTCAGAGGCTGACTTCATGACGAAGGTTGAGCGGATGGATGAGACTTTCGACAACGAACCTCACATGGAAGGGCTGAGAGAGGTCTTTTTTGATCTTTTGATGGTGAATTTCTTTTCGGAAGACGTGAAAAAGTTAGAGGACGACTATCTCGAATCTGAAGAATGGGAGGCCATCGAGGATGAAACGATCGACCGGGGTACAGAGCTTTTGAACGTTTTACTCTACCTGAGGGAGTGCCGCGACGAAGAGATCGAACCAGATCTGGAAGATTTTCTGAAAGAGTTCCTGCTGGTAGACGAAGATGAGTTCCAGGATGAGCATCGCATCTATGAGGATGTTATCGCCAACCAGATTTTAATGGAGAGCAACATCTCCGAAATTGCGAGAGTTGCGGGTGAACTAAATGATTCTTCAGAGTTTAAGGAGCTTTTTTATCCTGTGATGTGCTTTTTCTATCAAAACGAGCCATCGGAGGAGGACAAAGAAGTCTTTGTAAGTAATAGCGGGGATCCTGAGTTTGATTCTTCTGTTTACGCTTTGCTGTCGGCATTCAACAAACCTTAACATAATTATGGAAACTACGTATGATTCAGCAACTGTAAGAAAAGCTGCTGTAATGAATGGCCTCATCTGGTCTTTTATCAACATTGTCCTGTTTTTAATTGTGTATTATGTCAAGCCCGATCTGATGGGGTCCATGTGGTGGGGGATCTTTTCTTTCGTGCTGGCACTGGTACTGGCTGTTTATTTCTCCCTCGATCTGCGGAAAAAGGCAGGAGGATTCTGGTCGTTTAAGGAGGCACTTAGTATGATCTTTACGATGTTTATTGTGTCTGCCCTCATCGTTTATCTCTTTACAGTCGTCTTTGGTAAATTCCTTGAACCGAACTACGTGACCACAATGAAAGAGATCACCACCAACAATACGGTGAAGATGTTTGAGAAAATGGGCATGGATCAGGATGCGATTGATAAAGCGACTAAAGATGTGGAAGTGAAAATGGAGAAGCAATTTAATCCAGGCCTGTCAGATCTCCTGATCAGTATAGGAACAATGGTGATCATTTATTTTGTAGGCGCTCTTATTTTTGCAGCGATCTTCAAGAAGCAAAGACCTTACACCGTTCCTGTAACAGAAGAATAGCTTTTTTCGACATTTTATTTATTAGTACATTGCGTGCAAGTTTTATCAATAAAAATGATAAAATTTGCACGTTTTTATTTCGGCACCTATAGGCCGCATCCTTTATATACCAAGAATGGATATATCCGTAGTCGTACCCCTTTATAACGAGGCTGAATCTTTGCCTGAACTGGTGGAATGGAATTGCAGGGTCATGCAGGAACACCGTTTTTCTTTCGAGATTATCCTTGTTGATGACGGGAGTAATGATGGTTCCTGGGATGTCATTGAGCAGCTGCGCTTGCGGTTCGATATGGTAAGAGGCATCAAGTTCAGGCGCAATTATGGTAAATCCGCTGCATTAAATGTCGGCTTTGCAGCGGCCATGGGCGATGTTGTCATCACAATGGATGCTGACCTGCAGGACAGTCCGGACGAGATCCCGGAACTTTATCGAAAGGTTAAGGAAGAGAAGTATGACCTGGTGTCAGGATGGAAAAAGAAAAGGCACGATCCTTTAAGCAAAACCATCCCTACTAAGTTGTTCAACGCCGCGACGAGAAGCATGTCCGGGATACATAACCTTCACGATTTCAACTGTGGTCTGAAGGCTTACCGGAGAGATGTGGTCAAGAATATCGAAGTGTACGGTGAAATGCACCGCTATATCCCGGTACTCGCCCGGTGGGCGGGATTCAAGAGGATAGGGGAGCAGGTTGTAGAGCACAGGGCCAGAAAGTACGGTACTACCAAGTTCGGCATGAGCCGTTTTGTAAACGGCTTTCTTGACTTGCTTTCTATTTTCTTTGTGGGCAAGTTTGGAAAACGCCCAATGCACTTTTTCGGATCGTTGGGTGTATTGAGCTTTTTTGCGGGTCTTGTGATCACCATTTGGCTCATTGCTGATAAACTCATTGATATTGCCAACCAGGTTAAATACAGAAATGTTACCGATCAGCCTTTATTCTATATCGCGCTTGTCGCCATAATCGTAGGGTTTCAGCTATTTCTCACCGGCTTCGTCGCCGAACTTGTTTCCCGCAACTCTAGTGAAAGAAATGCGTATAACATCGAGAAAGAGATTGGCTAGGCCGGCTTCCTTGTAGCTTCCCGGAGTTTCGTCTCCTACATCTTTAAATATGTTTTTTTCTATTATCATACCTCTTTACAATCGCCCGCAGGAAATTGACGAATTGCTTGACTCTCTGACCAGGCAAACATATACGCAGTTCGAAGTGCTTGTAATTGAAGACGGTTCAAAGCTTGACGCCCGGGAGATAGTAGAATCTTATCAGAATAAATTAGATGTGAGGTATTTCGTGAAGGAAAACGAGGGGCAGGGATTTACAAGAAACTTCGCTTTTAGACACGCGAAAGGCGATTTTTTTGTGATGTTCGATTCCGACTGTCTTATCCCTTCAACGTATCTTGCTGAAGTGAGCCGATATCTTCTGGCACATCAGTTAGACGCATATGGCGGACCTGATGCGGCTCATCCTTCTTTCACGCCGGTGCAAAAAGCAATCAGCTATTCGATGACCTCCCCGTTTACCACAGGAGGGATAAGAGGAAGCAAAAAAACCTTGGGGGACAATTTCACCCCCGGAGTTTTAATATGGGGATCTCACGGAAAGTATGGGAAGCGACGGGCGGTTTTATTCTGACCCGTCTGGGAGAAGACATCGAGTTTAGTATCCGTATTCATAGCCTTGGCTTCAAAATCGGTTTGATCCCTGATGCTATTGTTTATCACAAAAGAAGGACTAGCTTTAAGCAATTTTATAAGCAGATCCATTTCTTCGGCAGAGCCAGGATTAACATTTATACGTTTTTCCCTCAGACCCTTAAACTTGTTCATTTTTTTCCTGCATTATTTACCATATTCGTTATTTTTACACTGCTTATGAATGCTCTTAACTATCAGCTGGCAGCTTTCTTTAACCTCTTTCTGGCCACGTTTGTGCTGCTGATTTTTTTCATTCATGGATGATAAACAAATCAGTAAAAGTAGCCGGCCTCAGTGTGCTGGCCGCCTTTATTCAACTGACAGGGTATGGGCTTGGTTTTATGCAGGATTTTTGGAAGAGAATAATTCTTAAACGTTCATGATCGAGTTTCTAAAGGAGAGTACCTTTGCAGTTAATGATGTACTTCGGTTAGCATGGAGGGTGCTTAAAAGTCAGTACCCCGCCATTGCAGGTCTTTGCCTGCTGTCTTTTATCACGTCCATGATGTCGGGTTTTTTGTCCGCCTTATTTGCCGACTTCAACCTTTTCCTCAGCATCATCATGGCGTTTGGGTTTATTTTGCTGTATTTCGGGATCCAGTTTATGATGTTCAAGTATATCCTTAACATTCTGGATTCGAAGCAGAGCGTTACGCACATTCGCGATATCGTCCCTTCATATAAGCATTACGTTAATTTTTTCATCGCTACGTTTTATTTCCTCCTAACGTTTGTCATAATTTTCCTGGTCATCCTGGGGCTGGTGTTCATTGTAGATTTTGTAGGGATCAAGAGCCGCCTTGTTGTTCCGATGGCATTGTCGCTTACTATACTTTGCAGCTTCTTTATCGGTATCAGAATTTCTTTCTTCCCTTTCTTTATCATCGATAAAGATGCGAAAGCCTTCCAGTCATTAAAGTTCAGTCTGGCCATCACCAGAGGGAACTTTACCCGCGTCATTATGCTCTTGGGGTTTCTAGCCCTCTTTCATGGGATCTCAGTCTACTTTTTTAAGCAGAGTTATGTGGTTCTAGGCTTTTTGATCCTGCTGCTGAACTACTCATTAATTGTCCCTTTGTCGGCCGTAGCTATTATTATTGCCTACAGGAAAATGATGAGCGAGTATGACGGCGATCAGGATCCGGAGATATTTTCAAATATTATTTAGATAGTTATGGGGATAAAGGCCTGGCTCAGTAAACCTTTTGCCGCCTACGTAGTCGCTCAAACTGCGAAATGGAAATCAAGAGCGGTTCAGTCACAAAAAGATATTTTACGTGGGATAGTTAAGGAGGCAGAGAATACCGCTTTTGGGAAGGATCACCATTTTTCGCAGATCAGGTCGTATCAGGATTTCAAGGAACGGGTACCGATCAGGGACTACGAGGATCTGAAGCCCTATATTTCCCGGATGGTGACAGGCGAGGAGAGCGTACTCTGGCCCGGTAAACCTGCTTATTTCGCAAAGACCTCAGGCACTACCTCAGGGGTAAAGTATATTCCGATCTCCCGGGAGTCAATGCCCGAGCACATTAATGCCGCGCGCAACGCTTTGCTCACTTATATCCACGAGACAGGTAAGGCCGATTTCGTGGACGGTAAAATGATATTTCTACAGGGAAGCCCTGTTATGGATAAAAAGGGGGAGTGGCAACCGGGCGCTTGTCAGGCATTGTTGCTCACCATGTACCTCAGTACCTGCAGAAAAACAGGCTGCCCTCTTATGAGACAAATTGCATTGAGGACTGGGAGGAAAAAGTGGACGCTATTGTTGAAGAGACCTTTCATCAGGATATGCGGCTCATTTCGGGCATTCCCCCTGGGTACAGATGTATTTTGATCGCTTGTCCGTGAAGTCGGGAGGAAAGAAGGTTGGAGAGATATTTAAGAACTTCAGTCTCTTTGTATATGGAGGAGTCAACTTTGAACCTTACAGAGCCCGAATGGAGGAAGTAATCGGACGAAAGGTAGACTCAATCGAAACTTATCCAGCTTCAGAAGGCTTTATTGCGTATCAGGATTCGCAGAAAGAGAAAGGCCTTTTACTCCTCGCGAGTGCGGGCATGTTCTTTGAGTTTGTGCCGGTAGATGAATATTTTGATGAGAAGCCTACACGGCTCTCGCTGGGGGATGTCGAGCTGGATAAAAACTATGCATTAATCCTCAATACTAATGCCGGCCTCTGGGGATATAGCATTGGAGACACAATTAAATTTGTCTCTAAAGACCCTTACCGCATTGTGGTAACTGGCCGGATCAAACATTATATCTCCGCTTTCGGCGAACATGTAATTGGGGAAGAAGTTGAACACGCTCTCATGTCGGTAGCGAGAGAGGAAGGTGTGGAAATCACTGAGTTCACTGTTGCACCGCAGGTCAGTCCAGCCGGAGGAAGCTTGCCCTACCACGAGTGGTTTGTGGAGTTCTCAAAGCCGCCCGCCAACCTGGAGCACTTTTCCCTTAAGGTAGATGCCGCTTTGCAAAAGAAGAACATTTACTACCAGGATTTGATAGAGGGGAGAATCTTAAGGCCTCTGGTTATTCGCTGTCTTCAGCACAATGCTTTCATTCATTATATGAAAGATGAAGGCAAGCTTGGCGGACAGAATAAGGTGCCGCGGCTTTCCAATGACAGAAAAATTGCAGATAAGATTATTAAATGGGTAGAGTAAAGAATGTTGCCATATTAGGTTCATCAGGCAGCATCGGCACGCAGGCGCTGGAAGTGATCAGAGAAAATCCGGCGCTGTTCCGCGCGTCTGTACTGACTGTCAATCAAAACGCCGACCTGCTGATTCAGCAGGCAGGGGAGTTTAAACCTGATCAGGTGGTAATCGCTGACGAGAGTCAGTATGAGAAAGTAAAGTCGGCTTTGAGCGACACCCCGATATTGGTGCTTGCCGGAGAAGAGGCCCTGGCTGAAGTGGTACAAGCGCCATCTGTTGATATTGTTCTAACGGCTTTAGTTGGCTTTTGTGGCTTAAAGCCAACAATTGCCGCCATCAAAGCCAGAAAAGATATAGCTCTTGCCAACAAGGAAACCCTGGTGGTTGCAGGAGGACTGATCAACGCACTGGCCAGAGAGAATGGGGTAAACATCCTTCCGGTAGATTCGGAACATTCGGCTATCTTTCAATGCCTTGTGGGAGAGGAGAATAACCCGATCGAGAAGATTTACCTGACGGCTTCCGGCGGTCCCTTTCGTGGTAAGGATACCGAATTTTTGGCCTCGGTCACCTGGCAACAGGCTCTGAAACATCCAAACTGGGTAATGGGAGCGAAGATAACGATCGACTCGGCTTCTCTTATGAACAAGGGGCTGGAAGTGATCGAAGCCCGGTGGTTGTTTGATCTTGAACCTTCACAGATCGATGTTATCGTACACCCTCAGTCCGTCATACACTCCATCGTACAATTTGAAGACGGATCGATGAAGGCCCAGATGGGTTTGCCTGATATGAAACTGCCTATTCAGTATGCCTTAGGTTATCCAAACAGAATAAAAAACACTTTTCCTCGTTTTGACTTTTTAAAGTACCCGTCGCTTACCTTTGAGAAGCCTGATACGGATACTTTCAGAAACCTGGCTTATGCTTTCGATGCGCTCGAACAGGGGGGAATATGCCATGTGTGATCAATGCAGCAAATGAAGTAGTAGTAGCCGAGTTCCTGAGGGGAGGCATTGGGTTCCTGGAGATGAGCAAGGTCATCGGGCAATGTATGAGTGAAGTTTCTTATATTCGTCATCCTGTTTTGCAGGACTACTTTGACACCGACAGAGAAACAAGGATAATTGCCAGGGAATTGGTAACAAAATGCTAAAGGATAAATCCTACAAGAGATAAATAGAAATTATGGACGGATTGGTTATGGCTGGCCAGCTTCTGCTGGGGCTCTCAATTTTAATTATATTACACGAACTCGGACACTTCCTGGCTGCAAGAGCCTTTGGGATTAAGGTCGAGAAGTTCTATCTTTTTTTGACGCCTGGGGTTTTAAACTCTTCTCCTTTAAATATAAAGACTGCGAATATGGAATTGGCTGGCTGCCGCTCGGCGGATATGTCAAGATAGCGGGCATGATTGATGAATCGATGGATACCGAACAACTTTCCGGCCCTCCCCAGCCCTGGGAATTCAGATCTAAACCGGCTTGGCAACGTTTAATCGTTATGCTCGCCGGGATAGCTGTTAATATTGTTCTCGGAATCTTTATCTTCTGGATGATCACCTTCAAGGCAGGTGAGACTTACATACCGAATGACAAGCTTGTAGATGGGATTGTTCCCGGAAAGATCGGGAAATCAATCGGCTTGCAAACGGGAGACCGGATATTAGCAGTTAATGGGGTTGAAATAAAGCGATTTGATGAGATCACTAGCTCTAAGGTCCTCCTTGGTGGCGCTGAGCTGCAGGTAAGCAGAAACGGTGAAAATAGGGTGATCCATGTGCCGGGTAATATTTTGGAGCAAGTGGCCGACTATGGTGTCGGCGAGTTCCTTCTGCCGCGTGAAACACTAAACCGGGTGAATGAGGTATTGCCTAAGGGGAACGCAAGTGCCGCCGGCTTTGAAAGCGGTGACAGCATCCTGAGCGTGAATAGCAAGCCTATTCGTTTCTTTGATGAGTTTCAATCGGCGCTGGTACCTAATAAAGGCAAAAAGGTAAGTGTGAACGTCTGGCGCAAGGGACAGG
The DNA here is from genome assembly GCF_041902385.1 of Arcticibacter sp. MXS-1. Taxonomy (GTDB): domain Bacteria; phylum Bacteroidota; class Bacteroidia; order Sphingobacteriales; family Sphingobacteriaceae; genus Arcticibacter. The sequence continues at coordinate 2,943,658 of NZ_CP169244.1, forward strand.
TGTTAACCTTAACTCCGACGGTGAACCAGGAAGGACTAATTGGGATCTCGCTGAACCGCAATATTCCGACAGAGACAATCAAGCACGGTCTTGGTGCTTCATTGCCTATCGGCGCATCAAAAGCCTGGGGACTCTTCACCGACAATGCCAAAGGTCTTGGAAAGGTGGTGACTGGGCAGGTAAAGGCGAATAAGGCATTTACAGGGCCTGTGGGTATTGCCAATATGTTTGGGAGTACTGTCGATTGGCTTAAGTTCTGGACGCTTGTAGGGCTGCTTTCGATGGCCCTGGCGCTCATGAACCTATTGCCGATCCCTGCTCTCGACGGCGGGCACGCTCTGTTTCTGCTGATCGAGATGATTAAAGGAAAGCCGCTAAGCGACAAGTTTATGGAACGTGCTCAGATCGTAGGCTTTTGCATTATCGTCGCTCTGATGGTATTCGTGCTCGGGAATGATATTATTAAATACGTTATTAAGTAGGACCGGTACAGGGGAGCAGAATTATCTTCAAGAGAAAGAGGGTTTTAAAAACTTCCTTAAATATTTGTTGCGAATTAAACGGACTTTAAATACATTTGCATCCCCGAAAGGGAAAAGCCGCGGTGGCGGAATTGGTAGACGCGTTGGTCTCAAACACCAATGATTTCACGATCGTGCCGGTTCGACCCCGGCCCGCGGTACAGATCAACAATCAGGAGGGCTGCTTAAAAAAGCGGCCCTTTTTATTGGTCACCACTCCATTTTGACGGCCCAAGCGACAAAATTGGGTACAGATTAACAATCACCGGCCATTTTTATTAATCACTACTTGCTTTTTACGACCCAACCCGAACGCGTAATTTCACTTCGTTCGGTAATCCTTCCGCCTCCTGTGTTTTTTGTAACTTCGTGCACATCATATGAAGAGACTTCCGCTATTCCGAAAGCTCTTATTTTTCTTACTTTCTGAGTACTCTACAGACGCATTGCGGGTAACCCTAACAGTGGTGCTGCCTGTAGTTCTGCTGTTTTACTTGCAGTTCCCTCAGGCGGCGATAACGGTCGGGCTTGGATCCTTGATGATCAGCCTTACGGACGCAAGCGGTTCCGTGGCAGAAAAGAAGAAAGTCTCCCTCATTAGTATTCCCGCCTTTTTTTTACTTGCGTTTGTAACTGCTCTGGCTTGGCCCTATCCTGCGATTGCCGGCTTGTTAATCGGACTTGTTGTCTTTGTATGTTCAATGCTTGTTGCTTATGGCAGTCGGTTTTCTGCCCTGGGAACCGCGGCCATTCTGTTCATGATCTTTGTTTGGGGATTTCGTCCGCAGGATGCATTTATCTTCAGCATCTCTATCCTGTTTGGAACGCTCTGGTACTATCTTGTCAGTCTGCTGCAGGCGGTCATGTTTCCGCTCCGGCCGGCGCGCCATTCTATTGGCGAATGCTTAATGGCAACCGCCGATTTCCTCCACAGCCGAACCGCTCTTTATGACACACGTGTCCCGCTTGACGAGGTGTACAACAAGGTGCTGTCACTTCATGTCCTGGTAAGCGAAAAACAGGAGCAGGTGCGGCAATTGATATTGCGAGACCGGAAAGCCATGAGGGAGGACAACCAGGAGGGACGTACCCTTCTGCGCACTGCCGTTTATACCATCGACCTTTATGAGGAGATTAGTGCAGTTCATTACGATTATCAGCATGTAAGGGAAAAATTTAAGGTGAGCGGTGTTTTAGAGCTTGTTCGGCAGATGATTGAAAACCTGTCAGAAGAGCTTCGAAGCCTCGGCTATGCTCTTACTAGTGGTGCCGGCTTGCCGGTGCAAAGACTTCACGACGAAGAAAGCGGGTTGCTGCACGAAAGACTGCAATATATTATAGACAGAGAGTCGTCTTCAAATGCTGCTTTTCTAAGAAAGTTACAGCGGAATATAACAGAAATTAACGACAGGATATTAGCTGTGAGGAGAGAGATCATGCGTGATCATAATCTCTTTTCTATTGAGGATGAGGCCGAGGTCGAGTACGAGCATTTTGTCAGCAGTCCTGAAACCGGGATCAGCGTTTTTTTGAACAACCTGAATTTTAAGTCGCCGGTGTTCCGGTTTTCCATTCGCGTCACCGCTGCCACTGTTTTTGCCTACCTGCTCACCGTGTTCTTTGCTTTGGGGGCCTATAGTTACTGGATATTGCTGACGGTCATCATTGTGATGCGACCTTCATTTAATCATACGCAGAAGAGGAACAGGCAGCGTTTAGGCGGCAGTTTGTTAGGTATTGCTATGGGGCTGGGATTATTGTATGCTCTTAGCAGTCCTGCCGTCATGCTTATCCTGGCCGTTTTATTACTGCTTTTGTTTTTTGCACTGAACCGAATCAATTATCTGCTCAGTGTTGTAGCCATCACCGCAATGGTTGTCCTTTGCCTGAGCATCTACACTGGATCAGGCGCAGGATTTATCTTCGAACGGCTTTACGATACGCTTCTGGGTTGTGGAATATCCTTTGTGTTTGCCTACGTTTTGCCAACCTGGGAGGCCAGAAGGCTTTCCTTCTTCATGACGGAGGTACTGGGCGCAAACATCCGGTACTGGGAACTGTTGCGCGAGGAGATTTCGGGTCGCCCCAGAAATACTACAGCATACAAGCTTCTCAGGAAAGAAACCTATATCAGCCTCGCTAATCTCTCCGCTGCGTTTAAGGCCATGCTTGCTGAACCGAACCAGCTTACAGCAAAGGAACAGTCGGTGTTTTACTTTCAGGTCTTAAACCAGATCATGATATCTGCGGCCTCTTCTATCTTTTCCTCTTTGCAAGTAAAGGAGTTGGCTGAGGAAATAGACGAACATGAGAAGGTAATTGAACAGGTCATTGGCCTGTTAAAAAAGGGCGCTGCTTTTCTTGAGGATAACGACATTATTCTGAAAGATGAGTTGCATGTTACAGGTGATGAAGAGCCACCCGAAGCGGGTAATTGGCTAGTTAGGGTTAGCTATGAGATCCTAAACCATTCCGTTGCTATAGCAAGGGAGCAAAGCAAGGGAACTGCATCTCCATTATTTGGATTTAGGAAGTGATACAGTAAAAGTAGAGCCCTCTCCAAGCTTGCTTTCGATCTTCAGGAGTCCTTTATGTTTTAGTATCAGATCCTGACATATCATGAGACCAAAGCCGCTTCCATTTTCTCTATTGGTGCCTTTTGTTGTGAAATAAACCTTTTCCTGGATCTTGTTAATTGCCTTAGCATCCATACCTTTTCCGCTATCCTGTATATGGATGTAAAGATTATCCCCTACGCTGGCAGAAATGCGGATCCAACCATTATTCGTAAACTTGACTGCATTGGAGAGAAGGTTGCGAAAAATTACTTTTAACATTTCCTTGTCTGCGACTACGTACAATTCATCTGCTAGTTCGTTGAAAACCTTAATATTCTTTCGTTTTAAGGGCAACGCAATTTCTCCAAGGATAACGGAAACGGCTTCATTGACGTCAATTTGCTCGAAGCGGCCACTCTCTCCGTTCATTTGGCCCTTAATCCAGAACAGAAGATTGTCTAAAAGCGAAAGGGACTGTACGTATTGTCCTTCAAGATCCGAGAAAAGCGCTTCCTTTTCTTCTTTCTCCAAATCAAACTGATTAAGCATGTCGAGAATGCTTTTGGTGTTCACTAAAGGCTGGCGAAGGTCGTGTGAGACGATAGACAATAGCTTGTCTTTCATTTTATTACTGTCTTCCAGGCTTTGGTTTTGGCACGAGATGGCCCGGTTTAGCTCGTTAAGTGATTCGATGTTCTGTTCAATTACTCTGTTTTTGTCAGAAAGCTCCCGACTGAAGAGTTTCACCTTTTTATACTCTTTATACCAGAAATAACTGAGTATTATGAATATGGAGGCACCTACACACGCAAGGACCATAACAAGCGTGAAGTATACCGTTTTATTCCGCGCCGCTACTGCTGTTTTCTCTGCCTCCAGTTGCTTTATGTACTGTTCTTTTAGAATATCGAGAAAGTTTAAAGCGTAGTTTTTTTCTCTGCTATTCAGTATCTCCTGGTACCGGATCAGCTCTTGTTGCCAATGTATTACTTGAGTTAAATCTCCTTTTTTTGGTAGATCGAGCAGAGGGACCGAATAGCCTCGATGCAGATTTTTATAGACGAGATCGACTTTCCTCCCGTAAATGCCGCCTTGGAGAACGCAATAGCATCTCGGAAACTTCCTTCTTTTTCAGCTATATCGGCGAGTTTTGTCTGGGTAAGTGCAATACTATATCTGTCATTTATTTTAATATCAAGACTAAGAGACTTTCGAAAATGATTCTTCGCCTCCAATAACTTACCTTGAGCAAGACAAAGGAGCCCCCGATTAAAGGTGGCCTTTTTTCGGCCGTAGTAATAAGCGGAGCTATTGCTAATCTCCAGGGCGTTCTCAAAGTACTTTTTTGCTGCCCGGAAGTCTTTTTGATTTAATTTAACAAGGCCCAGACTATTTAAAATGTTAACAATATCTTCTCGCCTGTTCAGCAGGATATACTTTTCAATTGCCTGGAGATATAAGCTTTCAGCATCTTTTAGTTGGTTTCCGTCGACAAGCAGGTTGCCTAACTGCTGGTTTGCTCGTGCTATATTTAAAGTGTCATTAGTGGCTCGGCTAATTTCCAGTGCCTTGTAGTAGAGAGCGAGAGCTTTTCTTTCGAACCCATTTTGCTGGTACAGGCCGGCTTCGTACAACCTGTTCGTAGCTATGCCTTTTAAATAGTTGTACTTAGTTGCAAGGGTCAGCGCCTGGTAAAGCAACCCCATCGCTTTCTCCACGTTCCGCCGTTTTACGTCAAAGGCCAGCTCATTTAGCGAGTCTACTTTTCGCGAATAGTACTTTTTATCGGGGAGAGGTATTTCGGAGGAGGACCCCAACGCTCCGAAGTGGCAAAGCAAAAAGGAACAAAAGAATAAGATATGCGCTTTGCCAAACATTCCAGTGTTTTTGATTCGAACTTTAGTTGGTTATACGACGGGTCAGAGATATAGTTCCGAATTTTGCTCTCTTATTGAATAATTATATCAGGAGTGCGAGTGCGAAGGCTGGCATTCTGCCTTTATTATTGTTCCATTGTTGATGCGGTGCCTATTACACTCGTTCGAATGTGAACATGAATAAAAGTTGTTAATTTGTATAAATTCCGAGAATTGGAATCTATCTGGATGACATATACAAATCAGTTTTTAAATGGGGGTGGAAGAATGGGCGGTCTTATTCGTTCTGCGGATTGGGCGGCGACATCTCTGGGAACCTTTGAACAGTGGCCTGAAAGCTTGAAGTCAGCTCTCAGTATTTCTTTAAACTCCGCATTTCCAATCGCGATTTATTGGGGGGAAACCTTCATCCTGCTTTACAATGATGCATGGAGTTCCATTCCTGGTGAAAAGCACCCCTGGTGCCTTGGAAAAGAAGGAGCTGTGGTATGGCCCGAAATATGGGATGGATTGCAGGCTGAGTTCGAATCTGTTCTGCAGAACGGTGAGTCTATCCGCCGTGACAATGCTCTGCTTCTTATGCGACGGTATGGCTATGCCGAGGAGTGCTATTTCGATTATACTCTTTCGCCTATTGTTGACATTGACGGAAAGATCGGTGGCGTTTTCAACGCAGTGATTGAAACGAGCTACAAGGTTATTAATGAGAGACGTAATGCGGTGCTCCTTCAGTTCCTGCAAGGCCAGAGCAGCGTACTTTCCGTTCAGGAGGGCGGGGCGCTGATAAGGGATATACTGGAGGGAGCAAAGTCCGATATTCCCTTTTGTGCTCTATATATCGCTACCGGCGCGCCGTACGGCGCTTTAGAGCTAATCTTTATTACTGGTATATCAGAGGGGCATGTATCTGGAGCGGAGTGGTTATTTTCGAGAGAGTTTGACGGCACAGGCTCTTATTTTATTCATGATCTTGGCCAGGTGCTCGGAGCACCGGTGTATAGTGAGCCCGGCGAAGCATGTGTGGAAGCGGTGATTGTACCCCTTGCCGCAGGCGAGGCAAAAGTACAGGGGCATATCATTTTAGGTGTATCCCCAAGAAAAAGACTTGATGATGATTATCGTCGTTTTTTAGAGACTGTAGGGCTGCATGCCGGAACGATCCTGAACAGCGGTTACGCGTATGAGCAGGGAGAATTATTAATCAGAGAACAATCTTTAAATGAAGAGCTGGCAGCCGCAAACGAAGAGTTAACTGCTATTAATGACGAGCTGCATCTCACCCAGGAACGGCTCAATAAATTAAACATCGAGCTCGAGGAGCGCGTTAGAAACAGAACCGTTGCCCTGGCTGAAAGCGAGAGAAGATTCCGTTTTATGCTCAATGCGGTACCGCAGCAGGTTTGGACTGCCAGGCCAAACGGCTCTCTGGACTATGTAAACCAGATCGTTATCGACGACTTTGATGTCAGCGCGGAGGATGTGATGCACTCAGGCTGGCAAAGGTTTGTGCATCCTGAGGACTGGGATGGCGCGCAGCGCGCCTGGCAGATATCTCTGGAAAGTGGAACCCCTTTTATGAGAGAGTTCAGGCTGCGGGTCTCCGGCGCCTATTTATGGCATCTTTCAAGGGCTGTGCCGTTACTGGAACATGGAAACATAACGCTCTGGATCGGGACGAATACCAATATCGAGGTTCAGAAAAATAACGAGCAAAAGAAAGACGAATTCCTCTCTATCGCCAGCCATGAACTTAAAACGCCCCTCACCAGTATACGGGCCTTTAATCAGTTAATGGTAAGGACAAACGATGCCGAAAAATTGAAGGGGTTTGCTGAGAAATCCGCTCTCCACATTTACCGTCTCGAAAAACTGATCAGTGATCTCCTTGACGTCACGAAGATCAACGCGGGGAAAATGAACTACCTGATGCAGCTTTTTAATTTTAAGGAGATGGTTGCAAACGCCGTAGAAAGCGTGCAGCATATGAGTCCTAAGCATAAGATTGTTCTCGAAAGCACGGTCGATGTTCTGTTTAAGGGCGATCAGCTCCGGCTGGAGCAGGTAATGCATAATTTCCTTAGCAATGCCGTCAAATACTCGCCTGGCGCAAATAGGGTAATCGTACGATGTGATGTCGTCGATGGCAGCATCGTCGTTGCTGTAGAAGACTTTGGAGTCGGAATAGCGAAAAAACACCTTGACCGGCTTTTTGATCGCTATTATCGTGTAGACAATACAGCAATGCGTTTTGAAGGACTGGGGCTCGGTTTGTTTATTTCTTCAGAAATATTAAAACGCCATAACGGAAGTTTTTGGATAGAGAGCGCGGAAGGGAAGGGGTCTATATTTTACTTCAGACTTCCGATTGAAGACCGGGACAATTCCGTCCCCCGCGTTAACAGCGAAACTTATTATGAAGACAGCAAGATTACGGTTGTTTACAATGCAGGAAAAGAGCGGATAGAAGCAACGTGGCGGGGATTTCAGGATTTAAACTCTGTGAAGCACGGCTGTATGATTATGCTGCAGATGATGAAGAGAAATCGATGCCACAAGGTTTTAAACGATAATTCGGAAGTCATGGGAACCTGGTCGGAGGCAGCTGACTGGGGAAGGGAAGAGTGGTTCCCGATGATGCAGAGGAGCGGACTTCGGTTGTTTGCATGGATATTATCCCCGAGCTCCTTTAGTCAGATGTCAGCTCATAAAAGTGCAGAGGTTATCGAAGGAAATATAACTTTTCAGTTCTTTACCCATCGGAAAGATGCAGAAAGGTGGATTAGCAGTAAGTAAGTAAGTAAGTAAGTAAGGTTAGAAATAACATCGGTTCGTGGAGGCGGTCGTCCTGCTGCCTCTCAGGAAGATACCTACGGAGATTTCGTGCGACCCATAGCTATAGTCGGCCAGTGAGGACAGGGAATAATCAAAGGCATAGCCTATCCGCAAGTTTTCATTTGCGAAAAACTCAAGCAGACCAAGCAAGGCCGTTGACTTCTTTAGCGGCTTATCGGGGGCTATTTTAGAATAGAGAGGTACCGAGGCCCGGTATGCGCCTCCTATCCATAGCCGCTCCCGCAATAAGACAGAAGCGTTGAAGTCAAGGCTTGCAGGAGCATGAAAGTCGCTTTTTAACAAGACCGAGGGCTTCACTTTCGTGTCGTCGTTTACTTTTATGATTCCTCCGCAGTTAAAATAATAGTGCGGCTGGGGGACAGGAACTTTATCAGTGTAATCTTTATTGAATAGCTTGGTTAAAATATTGTCCGCTGCAAAGCCAACAAACACATTTTCGTTCGAATAAAGAATCCCTAACCTTCCTGACGGTAAAAGAACCGTATTACTTATTGTCGGCACGGTTCTATCGCCATCCCGCAAGGGATCAAGCTTCGACCCGTCGATTCCCGACTGAATAAACCCTGCTCCAACTCCGAAAGACAATCTGCTGTTTTCGTTGTGTCCCACCTGGATCCGATACGAATAACATGCAGTGGCTGAGAAAAGGTTCTGAGCGCCAACGACGTCGTTTGATAGCAGCAAGCCAAGTCCTACTTTCTTGTCATTAACGGCCCCGTCTACAGAAAAAGAGAAGTTTTCTGGTGCTCCGTCAAGTCCTGTCCACTGAGAGCGATAGAAAGAGTGGATATAAAAATCCTGTTTATATCCTGCGTACGCTGTGTTAACATAAAGACCATTAAATGTATATTGGCTGTACTGCGCGTCCTGCTGGCCAAATAGTGGCAGTTTCAAAAGGAATGCGGTCAACGAGAGAAGTAACTGCTTTAATCTCATAATCATAGGGTTGGTATTCGTCTCTTCTATCTAAAAATCATTTTTTTGTATCTCTCAGTACAGTTACGTAGCCCTTATATATGTCCTGTTGTCCTTTTGTATTCCTCACCTTTAATACGTAAAAGTAGGTGCCTTCAACCAGGCCTTCAGCAGTCCAGGTATTCTGATAGTTACGTTTTTCGTATACGGAGTTTCCCCACCTGTTCAGAATCACAATGTCGTTGTCTGGAAATTCAAGCAAATTTTCTATTTCAAAGGTGTCGTTCATTCCATCTCCATTAGGGGTAAAGACATTAGGAATCTTTAAGCCGAGGATCTTCTTCTCGTTTATGCCCACATTGTTGTGCAGATAGTTGTCACGCTCACTTGCTGTCACCCGGGCTGTGTTGACCACGTTGCCACTCCTGTTCGCTTTTACTTCTATTCGTAGCTGCGCGACTGCGCCTGAATCCAAAGCTCCCGCATTCCAGATCACGGTATTACTGGCGCCTTCAAAGACTACCTTTCCCTGCGTTACACCGGCCACCCTCAGGAAGTCCAGATCATTGGGAAGACTGTCTTCAAGCCGGATATTAGATGCAGTGTGAGGCCCCTTGTTTTGTACTTCAAGGAGATAGTCGAACGGTTCCCCTACACCGACTTGTTTATCTTCAGCTCGTTTTTGTAAGCTCAGGTCAGCGGCCCCAGGTGTTAGCTTGATCTCAACCGGGTCAGACGGCGGCGATGCACAGGACGCTCTGTTGTAGGTAATTACTCGATAGACACCTGGTTCCGTCACTGTTATTTTATTCGCATTTGCATTTTCAATAGGGCTCTCATTTTTAAACCATTGCCAGGCAGCTGCAGTCGCATCCGGTGCTTTCAAGATTATAGATTGTCCCTCTGTTATGGTTATTATAGCTGGAGACACTGCTGTCTGGGCTCGACAAACAGTTAATCCAGTTATAATCCACAACAGTAGGAGAGAGATCACTATGGCATGCAGCGGCCGCATCTTAGATCTTTCTTCCTGCCAAGCCAGCTAGTTGCCTATTTCAATAACAGGTTTCGACGGAATTGCAATCACCCTGATTTGCTCGTCGTCGCTTCCTGTACAGCTGCTATTGAGCTTGTAGGAAACGTTTACGCCGTAAGTAACATTACCGGGGGCTGCTTCTTTAACCTCGTAGGACGCATTTGCGGCCCCCGCAATAGGCGTACTGTTTCTCGTCCATTGATAATTGTACTGGAACCGTGCATCCAGTCCGTCGACCGTTAGAGTTGACGACGACTGTTCCTTTTCGCAGATCTCAGCCTTCGAGGCAGAAATTGTTGGAGCCAGGACCGGTAGCACGTATACTTCAAAGAGGTCTGACTCTTCGGATGTACAGTCATTATTATTGGTAACAATAAGCCGATAGGAGTAGTACCCCGGACCTGCCGGCGTTTCGGTATAGCTGTTATCGGCGCCGTCCTTGACCATCGTGGTGGTTGCGCCTGTTACTTTAAACCATTTGTAGGTCTTATATGCTGCGTCAGAGGTCGCGCTGATCTTTAGTTTTATTACTGATGTTGCACACAGTACTTGTTTTACGTCTGAGGCATTAGTGGGTGGGTTTTTTGTCGCATCGCTTGGGCCTGCTGGTGCTGTCTGCCCCCTGAGTGTCGTAATGGAGAATGTCAGTAATACAAGGGTAAGAAGGACGTTTGGGGTAAATGTTATTTTTTTCATGTCTTTATGTATTTCAGTTATTGGCGATTATGGTTGGTTTGGGCGGATTGGCAAAGAGCGAAACATTATAGGTCTTGCGACATACCGGAGCGAATACAATGTCGTCGAGGGCAAAGTCGTTTCCTCCCTGGTCGATTCTTTGATTTACAATGGCAATACTTGCTGCCGTATTGCTTTCGGAAGACCAGTTTATCTTGAACTCCTTCCAGGAACCTGTTGAACTCGAAAGGCTTATGTCTCCTACGCTTTTCCCGTTGATAGAGAATTTGAGAAAGCCCGGGTTCATCGATACTGTAGATGCTGCCCAGATCGAGAATACGTAGGTGCTGAACGGCTCAACTACGATGTCCTGGCTCCATACTTTAACCCCAGCCGTGACTGCCCCATTAACGACCATCATCAGACCTGCTCCGTTGGTGTGATCAGAAAACGTCGCAAATTGATTGTGAACAGATCTCGGATCATTCGTTATTGCGTAGGTACCCTCATCAAATAAGGCATTAGGCTGAGAAGCGCGGTAATCGTACCCGCTTGCAAAGCCTTGCTTCCCTTCAGAAAAGGACCCGTTCTTCACTGCATTTCTGCTCATGTCGACATATTCCCACCAATAGGTTCCTGATTGGGTTACAGTGATAGAGGGCGATTGGGAGCCGGTGGACCAGTAATAGCCCGACTTTCCTGAATCAACTTTAAGTTCAAGAGAGCTTGAGCATTTTGATATGGTTTCGTCGGTAGTAATTTGACAATTTGGAGGAGTGGTCAACGTTATAAGTCCGTTTGCTTCAACCTTGGGTGGACGGCCTGAGATCGAGAGTTCTTTGTCTCGTGCCAGGATAAAGAGGGCAACTAGGCAGAGTTGCAGGATAAGAATAGACCGACTTAAGTTGTAGAACTTTTTTAAATAAACCAGTATCATAAAGTAGAGACTCTACCCTCAGACATGTTCTTCGTACATAGATAGTCATAAGACCAGATGCACGGTAGCTTAAAATGGCTGGCAAATGGTTCTTATACTGAGTTATACGACTGATGGGGCCAGAAGTTACTTTACTGCTTTTTTTATTCTTTATATTGTCTCCAAATCCTGTGCTCTTACCCAGCCGGTAGAGTCATTAGCTAGTTTTACACGTAGCCAGCCCGGCTTCTCGCTCACCAGTGTAACTTTAGTTCCGGGATGAATAACAAAGGTTGTAGGATATGTCGAAGAAGGTCCGCTTTTTACAGGTGTGGAACTCCTCATGATAATAGCCTGCCGGTTATTTGAGAAATAAGCAGCTTGCCTGTTCGCCAAAAACAGGAAGACTACAGACACAAGGCTCAGACCCAGCCCGGAAAAAAAGGCAAGTTTCTTGCCCCGGACGGTCTGCGCAAAAAGGTAAGCGGCAAAGCACAGGCTGCCGGGCAATAAGAATAAGACGGCTAGCCAGGCCAGTGTATTGAGTGAAAACAATAAGATAAGGCCTCTCCACCACCTGAACAAAAAGAAATCAGGAGCCGCTTCTACTTTATCGATCGTTTTCAAATTTGCTATCGCGATGTTCATCTTGATATCTTCGTCTGACGGATCGAGCTTATGCGCCTTTTCGTAATAAAGAATCGCAGATGAAATATTGCCCGTTCTATAAAAGGCATTACCCAGGTTGAAATAGAGCGGCGCTGACCGGTATCCTGCACTGGTTAGTTTCTGATACGCGCTTATCGCTTCCTGATATTTCCCTTTTGCATAGAGTTCATTAGCTGCTTTAAACCCATCTTCTCCCTCGCCGGCTTTAGCTGCACGGATCTGCAGAAAAAGAACTGCAATGAAAAGGAGGACAAGCGCCGGTTTGAACCATTTATATCTTATTCTCAATCTCATAAATAATGTTTCTCGATTTTTCAAAGACTTCTTTAGCTGAAATACCACTAACAGGAGCAAACCGCGCCATTTCGCAAAGATCAAGCGTTTCTTTCAGGTCGCGCACGAAGACCTCGTCAAGATGACGGCTTTGCAGGGCAGCAACGATCGCTTCTGCATTTAACCTGGCAGGAGGAATATCAAGCTTGTGACTTAGGTAGCCATACAGGCCCCGTGACAGTTCCTCATAAAATGCTTTCGCATTGTTCGAGGCGAGCTGCCTTTCGGCGCTGGCAAGATGCGTAGCTGCCAGCTTTGCTGCCTTTCGGTTCCGTACAAGAACGGGGTCGCTGTTTTGTTCCTCCATCCGTTTCCGATAGATAAAGGCGGCGGCAAGCAGCAAGGGACCGGCTGCCAGCAGGATGTAGAACAAGGTGGAGCCGTAAAAATCTTCATCCTCAAGATCAAGATTTGAGTCATCTGTCTTGATGTACCCGATATCCTTATTCAAGAGCTTGAGATCGCGCTGATCAGAGGAGTACACTACATTGCCGTTCCCCGTTCCCTTGTTTACTTTTATTTTGAACGGAGGTGCAGAAGCTGTTTCATATTTTCCGCTCACAGGGTCAAAATAGGTAAATCGGAGAGGTGGAATGGTAAAGTCGCCTTCATTTCTCGGAATAGTGAGGTAAGAGTACGTTCTGGTGCCGGAAACGCCTGAGGGCTGTGTTGTGATGGCATCGGTGATCTTTGGATCGTATTTCTCAAAGTCGGGCGGGAAGCTGATGTCAGGAGCTTTCAATAGTTTGAGATTTCCCGAGCCTGTGATCTTCAGAGAGTACGTCAGCGACTCGTTAGCTTTCAGCTCCTTCTTGTCTACCGCGGCCTGAATATTAAATTTTCCCACTGCCCCGTTAAAATCGGCAGGCTTCCCGTTAAGAGGCAAGGGCCTCACATGTACAATTGCCGGAAGGCTCTTTACTTTATATTTTACGTCTTCGTATGTCCCGAAGAATTCGTCCATTAGGGTTTTTGCAGGTGCTTGCTGCCTGACAACAAAGGTCATCTCTACCGGCTCGATCTTTAAGTCGCCTGCATGATCCGGAAATAGTACCGACTGTTTCACAACTGCTACGTGATACTGCTGTCCCTTGTATGTTTCTACTTTCCACTCAACGTTCTTGTTGTCATTCGGTATCTCCTCACTCCAGAATCCGTTCAGGTCGGGCAGCTTATCAAGCTGACTTGCTACTATCGATACTCGGGTGTAGAGCTTATAGCTAAGGGTAATCTGCTCGCCCTGATACACCTTGCTCTTGTCGACCACCGCTCGCAGGAAGAGCGAATTGGCGAGCTTTGCTGGCCTGCTCACCGCGATGTCGTCATCCCCGGCAGATGGCGCGCTCCCTGTGCTCACCTGCGGCACCGGACGCCCCTTTACTACCTTTATCCGCACGACATTGGTGCGGTAACTCCTTCCGTTTACCACAATGCTGGCGGGACCGATCGTGTAATTGCCTTCTTTCACCCCCATGAGGTAGTAGCTGTAGGTGGTACTTGCCGACATGCTGCCGTTGATGGAGGTCATACTGGAGGAGACGTTCGGGCCGCCTAAGACCTGAAAGCCATTAAATGAGGGCGGGTTAAAGCCGTCGGCATTGCTGTTTACCGAGAAGCTTACTTCAAATTCTTCACCCGTTGCAACCTGCGACTTACTAACAGAAGCCGTAAACCGTACGTTGTCTGCAAACAGCCCTGATGCTAGAAGCAGGAGAATCGGCAGTATCCGCAATGTCAATGATCTTGATGTCCTGTTCATGTTCTACCAGTCCTTTGTTATCCGGCCCTTTGCCCCGCCAAACTTCTTGTTCTTTAATTTGTCCTGCGTTCCCCGTTCCTGATTGTTGAGCGCTTCCAGCATTCGTTCCGCCTCATCTTTTGACAGCTGGTCGGGGCGGGGCTGGTTTCCATTCTGCTGGTCTTTCTTATCCTGGTCCTTGTTCTTATTCTGATCATTCTTGTCCTGCTGATCTTTGTTCTTCTGATCTTGCTTGTTCTGGTCTTTGTTCTTATTCTGATTCTGCTTGTTCTGATTCTGCTTGTTCTGCTGGTTTTTTAGCAGTTGCTGTGCATAAGCGAGGTTGTAGCGTGTCTGGTCGTCTTTCGGATTGTTTAGCAGCGCTTTCTTATAGGCTTCAATGCTTTCCTGGATCTTTTTTGACGACAGGAGCGAATTGCCCAGGTTATGAAAGGCCTGCGCCTGCACATTCTTATCCTGAGCGGCGGCAGCAATCCTGCCGAACTGTTCTCCCGCCTCCCCGAATTTTTTCTGCTTGTACAGTGCGTCGCCCAGGTTGAAATTCCCTTCCACCAGCTTCCCTTTTACCGCTAACGATTTTCGGTAGTTCTTTTCTGCCTCCTGATATTTTTGCTGTTTGTACAGTTCGTTGCCCTGTACTACGTACTTCTTTTCTTTCTGGGCGTAAAGAAAGCAGGTTTGCAATACCAGAATGGTTGCCACTATCAATCTCTTCATGACTTCTTTACTTCAAATAATTTCAAATTGCTCAGCCTTCTGTTTTTTCTGAGATGGACAAACAGGTCGGCCAGAAGGATCAGGAACGACAAGGCCAGAAAGACCTGAAAACGATCTTCAAAGTCCTTAAACGACTTCGTTCCATATTCTTTTCGTTGCATTTTGCCTATTTCATCCATGATAATATTCATGCCGCTGCTGCCGTTAGCAGAACGAACATAAGCGCCGCCTCCGGCGGATGCAATTTGCCGGCACATGTCTTCATTCAGTTTGGTAACAACGGTGTGGCCTGCACTGTCGGTGTGGAAGCCGCTCACCTGGCCATTTTTTAGCAAAGGCACCGGAGCTCCTTCCGGAGAGCCCAGGCCCATTACATGAATCACTACATCATTGTCTCTTGCCGCACTGGCAGCTGCTACGGC
Source organism: Arcticibacter sp. MXS-1 (assembly GCF_041902385.1). GTDB lineage: Bacteria > Bacteroidota > Bacteroidia > Sphingobacteriales > Sphingobacteriaceae > Arcticibacter. Next base: position 2,958,909 of record NZ_CP169244.1, read on the forward strand.
ATCGTCTTCATGATTTTCACCGTCAGTCATTACGATCATGGCCTTTGTCATGCCGTCCTTAAAATCAAGAGACCTCATTCCCATTGCTATTGCAGCGCCTATGGCAGTACCCTGGGTAGGGACCATGCTGGTATTGATTGTATTCAGAAACAACTTCGCTGCTGAATAATCGGTCGTCATTGGCAGCTGAACATAAGCCTGACCTGCAAAGACCACGATTCCAACTCTGTCGTCGTGCATGTTATCAATGAGCTGGGAGATGGCCATTTTAGCGCTCTCAAGCCTGTTCTGGGCAAGATCCTGGGCCAGCATGCTATTAGAGACGTCAAGCAGGATCATGATGTCAGCGCCCTTACGTTTTACTTCTTCCAGCTTCGTTCCGATCTGGGGATTAGCCAGACCAATCACCAGAAATACATACGCGATCAGAAAAAGGAGGAACTTAAGCCGGGGCTTAGATGATGACACTTCCGGCATAATTTTCCCGATAACCGCCCGGCTGCCTAAACTCGCTAATGCCTTCCGTTTCCACCTGCTGGTCCTGACGAAAAGCAGGATCAGGACTGGCAAAAGTGCCAGGCACCACAAAAATTCAATATGTTCAAACCGTAACATGACCTATGTTAATGCTCCCTTAAAGAGCGTGTTCCTTAATGTAAATTCAATGAGGAGAAAAAGAAGGGCGAGAGCCGCAAGGGGCCAGAATAACTCAGTCTTCCTGCGATACTGCGTCACGTCGATCTTCGCTTTCTCCATCTGGTCGATCTGTTCGTAAATAGCCTTCAGCTTCTCATTATTCGTAGCTCTGAAATATTTACCTCCCGTTGTTTGGGCTATCTTACTCAGCGTTGCCTCATCGATCTGAACCGGCATGCGCTGATAGCTTACTCCTCCATAGGGAGATGGTACCGGGTAGGGAGCATAGCCGTTGGTACCAACGCCAACCGTATAGACCCTGACATTAAAGTGTTTGGCAATTTGTGCTGCCGTTAAGGGTGGAATAGAACCTGCATTATTGGAACCGTCCGTCAGCAGGATCACTACCTTGCTCTTCGCGGGACTGTCTTTTAGCCTGTTAACTGCGGTGGCAAGTCCCATGCCGATTGCCGTCCCGTCCTCGATCATGCCATTCTTAATACTGGCGAAAAGGTTGACCAGCACATCGTGGTCAATGGTGAGAGGACATTGTGTAAAGCTTTCTCCACTGAAAACGACCAGGCCGATGCGATCATCAGGCCGCGCCTTGATAAAGTCGATCGCAATGTCCTTTCCTGCCTCCAGCCGGTTGGGCTTAAAGTCTTCGGCAAGCATGCTCCCCGATATGTCCGAGGCGATCATGATGTCAATGCCTTCTGTTGTTGTGTTTTTCCAGCTGAGCGACGACTGAGGCCGGGCAAGCGCAATGATCAGACAGAGCATAGCCAGCAGTCGCAAGACTAGCGGCGTATGTCGAAAGCCGGGCAGCCTGCCCGAAGACCTGGTGACGAATCCTTTTGCCGATGACATCAGGAGCTTTCCCTGAATGTCTTTGTCTTTCCATATATACCAGGCGATTACTGCAGGAATGAGCACCAGCAACCAGAAAAAGCCCGGGTTTGCGAATTCAATTCCTTTAAGTATCTGCATTGCCTTTTTTTCTTCTTTAGTTTCCGCCAGCGGAGCCTTTTGTGTATGCAGAACGAACAAAACCGCCTGTTCCATACTCCGCTCATTGTCTGTAGCGAGAGGTCTTTCCTTTGCAAATTTTACAAGGTCAGCCAGGCCAAGGATCTGCCTGAGCAGCATGCGGTCGTCATTATCGATGTCAACCGTTCGCAGGCTGGTCAGCAGTTCGTCGCTGGTCAGCTCCATGGCCTTTATTTTGTATCTTTTTTCCAGGTAGTCCCTGATGATGTCTGTCAGTTCACTGTGGTACTCTTTTACTCGGTCCTGTTGCCAGAGCTTTTTGTTCCGCAGTTCTTCCAGCCTTTGTAAAGCTGCTTCATGTTCTGGTATTATAATCCGTTTTTCTTCCTGCGGAGGCGCTTCTTTTGCCGGCCGTTTCTTCCAGTGCTTGTAGACGTACACGCTTGCAAGAAGGATCGCAAGCACAATAAGGATCAAAATCGAGTTGTCTCTCAGCCAGTCCCAGAGCGTGTACTTTACCGCCAAAGGTTGTTTAATGTCATAGAAGCCCTTGGTGGTATCTACCTGCACCGGCAGTACTTGTAAGGTAAGTTCCCGGGTGCTGAAGCCGCCCGACTTTGTCCTGAACGTGTAGGAAGGTATGGTGTAGGTTCCTGGCTCAAAGGCCGTGATGGTGATATGCTGAGTGATCGTCTCAATACTAACGTCCTGCCTGCTGAAGCTGGTGTCCGTTCTGGTGCTCACGATCTGAACCTTTGGACCAATAGAATCACGCAGTACCGGCAGCTCAACCTCTTCTTTTGCCGGGAATTGGACGCTCAGATGGAGCTGAGTTTGATCCCCCAGCGGAATTGATACCTTGTCAAGGCGCGCTTCTGCCTTTATTTCCTGCGCTATCGCTGCGAAACGCTGTATAGCAACGAGCAGGAGCAGGATGGCCAGGCGCTTAAATGTTTCTTTCTTCATCATCTTCGTATTCCCCTTTTCTTAAACAGGCTAATCAGTGGTTTAACGTATGGCTCGTGCGTGCCGATGCTGGTAAAGTCCACGCCCGATCTTCTGAACTGGCTGCCGGCTTCCTCACTTCGCCTCTTCGCTTCTGCTTTATAGCTGTTGCGGACCGACTTGTCACTGGTGTTGATCCAATACAACTGGCCGCTTTCTGAATCTTCAACAGGAATGAGCCCCAGGTCCGGAAATTCTTCTTCGTGGCGGTCATATAACTTCAGGGCAACCACGTCGTGCTTTTTGTTGGCGATTTTAAGTGCCGCCTCAAAAGGCCCGCTGATAAAGTCGGAGATAACGAAGGCTGTACATCTTTTCCTGATGACGCTGGTGAGGTAGCTCAGCGCCTGACTCACATCCGTCCCCTTGTGGACGGGTTTGAAGGCCAGAAGCTCGCGTATGATCATCAGAATATGACTTCTTCCTTTCTTCGGCGGAATAAACTTCTCAATCTTATCGCTGAAGAAGATAACGCCCACCTTGTCATTGTTCTGGATTGCTGAGAACGCGAGTACGGCACACAACTCGGTAGCCAGCTCTTGTTTCAGCTGGTTGACCGTTCCGAAATTGCCCGATGCACTGACATCGATCAATAACATGACCGACAGCTCGCGTTCTTCATTGAAAACCTTGACAAAGGGGTGGTTAAAACGGGCAGTTACGTTCCAGTCGATCGTTCTGATCTCGTCCCCCAGCTCGTACTCACGAACTTCACTGAAGGCCATGCCCCTGCCCTTAAAGGCGGACTGGTATTCGCCCGAGAGGAGATTGGTGCTTAATCCCCTCGTCTTGATCTCTATTTTTCTAACCTTAGCTAGCAGTTCTTTTGTTTCCATATTTATTGGCAATTGGCGGTTGGCGATTAGCAGTTGGCTGTTAGCTGTTGGCAATCAGCAGTCAGCAATCAGCAATGAGTTAGCTGCAGTCAGCAATCCGCAATCGGTTTGTCGCAACCAGCGGTCAGCAGTCGGCAGTCAGCAATCAGTTAGCTGCAATCAGCAATCCGCAATCGGTTTGTTGCACGCAGCGGTCTGTAGTCGGCAGTCAGCAATCAGTTTGTTGTACGCAACTGTCAGCAGGCAGCAATCCGCAATCGGTTTTCTGCTTTTATCAGTTAGCTTTCGATCGTTAGCTTTCAGCAGTTTGGGATCGGTTTTCTTTTGTTTGCTTTCGCTCACTGATCCCCTGGCTAACTTATGCTGATAGTCTTGACCCGGCAGTTTCAACTCAAAACTTACAGCCGGCAGCTCAATTTGCAATCCAAACTTCACGACAGAAACTGAAACTAAACTCTGCAAGTAACAAGTAACAACAAGCCACGGACAACTCCCACTCCAGCTCGTAACTCGCAACATACAACTCAAAACAAGCAATCTACAAGTCGCAACCCAGCTCGTAATCCGCGACATATAACTCACAACAAGCAACGCGCAACCCCCAACTCGTAACCCGTAACATACAACTCAAAACGAACGACCTGCAAGTCGCAACCCAACTGGTAATCCGTAACTCACAACCCACAACACGCAACTCACAACTCACAACTCACATCCCACAACCCACATCCCACATCCCACATCCCGCAACTCACAACCCGCAACCCGCTACCCGCTACCCGCAACTCACAACCCACAACCCATCTATCAAGGCACTTCCACTACATTCAGGATGCCTGTAATAATATCTTCTGCAGAAATGCCTTCTGCCTCCGCTTCGTAGCTCAGGCCGATGCGGTGACGAAGAACATCGTGGCAGATCGCCCTAACATCCTCAGGAATGACATAGCCTCTTCTCTTAATGAACGCATACGCCTTCGCGGCGAGAGCTAAGCTGATGCTCGCACGGGGAGAGGCACCGTAACTGATGAGGTTTTTGTAATCCGGCAGTTTGTACTGGTCGGGAAAGCGGGTGGCAAAAACAATATCGATAATGTATTGCTCAATTTTCTCGTCCATGTACACTTCTCTCACCACTTTTCTGGCCCTCAGAATATCATCGGGGCGGATAATTGCGTTCGGCTTCAGCATGCCTTGTGGAGCAATGTTGGCTCTTATGATTCGTTTCTCTTCTTCCTTGCCGGGATACCCGATCACAATCTTCAGCATAAAGCGATCGGTTTGTGCTTCCGGCAGGGGATAGGTCCCTTCCTGTTCCAGAGGATTTTGAGTGGCCAGAACCAGAAAAGGCGAGGGCAGAGCGAAGGTGTTGTCGCCGATGGTAACCTGCCTTTCCTGCATCGCTTCCAGGAGCGCACTCTGTACTTTAGCCGGCGCACGGTTGATTTCGTCCGCCAGAATGAAATTAGAAAAAACAGGCCCTTTTCTGACTACAAACTCATCCTTTTTCTGGTTATAGATCATGGTACCGACGAGGTCGGCGGGAAGCAGGTCTGGTGTGAACTGAATCCGGCTGAAGTCGGCCTGGATCGCCTTCGAAAGCGTATTGATAGCAAGCGTCTTTGCAAGCCCCGGCACACCCTCGAGCAGGATATGTCCGTCGGCAAGGAGGCCTATCAGCAGTCGCTCCACCATATATTTTTGTCCCACTATTACTTTGTCCATCTCCATAACCAGGAGGTCGATGAAGGCGCTTTCTCTTTGGATCATTTCATTTAGCGCCCTGATATCGGTGGAATACGACGAACTAGTGTTTAATTGTTCTTCCATGAATATTTGAATTGGCGAAGCAAACTTAAAAAGACAGCAAAGTTTTAACTAAATTAGAGGAGTATTTTTATGTTAAAAATTGTTAAAATACAGATGTTCTTCTGAAAAGCTGTTTCAAAAGACAGGTTGGGACAAAAAAATATGATGAGCAGTGGCTGAAGCTGGAGACAAGCGCTGATCAAAAGGCTCTTTTTGATTGCTGCTAACTTATGGACTTTCCGCGAAAGAGATGCTGGGCGGTGTTCTATATAGAGGGGAAAGGTAGTTGACGTGCCTTGTCACATGTTCAGCCGCACCGAGGGGGGAACTCATGAAAGTGCTTAAACAGAAAAAATGATCCCGTCAGAGCAAATTGCCTTCCAAAAAAGTTTGGCTTTTGCGAAAGTGTTTTTGTTCTTTTAAAGGGCTCAAAGAACATTCTGTTAGCTTTTATCTCCGATTGAAAGCACAGTTCAATGAAGTATTCATCTGACTTTTCTCGCCTTTTGTGTGCACCGCTCATGAATGTTTTTCTTATAACGAATCGTTCCTGATTCGTTTCAATACTTTTTCTTTTTCGTTGCGCGTGCGGGGTGAGTCCGGGTTGAGTGCGGGTTAAGTGCGGATAAATCTCCTTTTTACCCGCACTCAGCCCGGACGCACTCCGAAGGTATCCGGCAAGCATGACGAACCAGGAGTATCCTTGTAGATACCCTGTATCGGCCCGGTGGCGAAAGGGAGGTCATCTTGATCTCACAACAAAGATAGGAGACGAGGCCGCGAAATATACCATGATCGCCCACGTTATTTCTTAAAGTGTAACTTTGCTTTGATGGCAGATTTATTTATTAAGAATATGGTTTGCGCCCGCTGCGTGCTCGTTGTGGAAGCAGAGCTGGCGAAACTCGGTTTGAAGCCCCTGCAGGTGGACCTGGGCCGCGTTGTTCTTTCTGAACCTCTAAGCGGCGAGGTCAAGCCGCAGCTGGAGCAGAGGCTGAAGGAGCTTGGCTTCGAATTGCTTGACGATTCAAAAACTCGTCAGATCGAGGCAATTAAGAATATCGTCATTCAAAAAATTCATCACTCGGGCAATCTTGATCTGAAGGTGAATTGGTCGCACCTGGTCTCGGGCGAGCTGCATCAGGATTACGCCTACCTGAGTAATCTGTTTTCGTCTGTTGAGGGCGTGACACTCGAGCAGTATATCATCCGTCAGAAAATAGAGAAAGTTAAGGAACTTCTTTTCTATGACGAATTGAATATGACGGAAATCGCTTTTAGAGTGGGGTATAGCAGTGTTCAGCACTTGTCCTCCCAGTTCAGGAAAGTGACGGGTCAGACGCCGTCAGAGTACAAGTCTTCAAGAAAGGAAGTGTTAAGAAAGCCGATTGATTCTGTTATATGAAAAAATGGTTCATAAAATGTTTGCTGGTAGTGGTTGTCACAATAACGGGCTCCTGCGGCGTTGGCGATCAGGTGGAGCAGATGAAGGCGCTAAAGGACTGCGTGTTTTCAATTGAATCTGCCGACAGCCTTTACATCGCTAATATGAATGTAGCGAAGCTCGTTTCTTCAGGGGGCATTGATCTTGCTTCAACGCCTGCTCTTGCATTTGCCATGCTTCAGCGTCATGTCCCTTTGAAGGGGCGCGTGATGATGAAAATTATCAACCCGGGTGATGAGAAAGCCGGGATCAGCAGTCTGGAGTATCAGATTGCAATCAAGGATGCAGTCCTGGCAGAGGGCACAATTGATCAGCCGGTAGAAGTGGAGCCAGATGGCGGCGTAGCTCTTGTGCCTGTCCGCATCGACCGGGATTTATATCCGCTGCTCAGTAACGCGGCATACCAGGATGCCGTTGCATCTTTCCTTTCTGCAAAAGAGGAACGCACCGCCATTGTCACACTCAGAGTTAAACCGGCGATCGAAGTCGCTTCAAAGAAGATCAGCTACCCTGGTTATATTGACATCAACAAGGAAATCAGCAACAAACAGCTGAAGGGTCTGCTGGCACAGCCCCGGACTAGCGGACGATAAGCACGGGGATCTTCACCCGGTGTCTGACGGTATCGAGGGTACTGCCGAATATGATGTCTTTTACTCCTTTGTGGCCGTGTGCTGCCATTACTAAAAGATCAATGTCGTTGATCCTCGTCAGGCGTACTATGGCGCCGGCGGTGTTGCCGTAGCCAATCAGCACGGAGGCTTCATAACCGAGCTTTTCAAGGTTGAGCTGGTATTTCTGCAGATTCTCGAAGTCGCTCTTTGTCTCAAAGTCCATCACCTTTTCTCCATGATAAGTAGCGCCAGCCGTATCCACAATATGGATCAGGAAATAATGCGCTGTTTTTCCTCCCTGTATCAGGGCATTACGAATGGTGCTTTTGTCCCTGCTTGAGAAGTCGACAGGAATGCCGATTTTCTCGTAGGTCACTCCCTCGATATCGGCGATATCGATCGCTTTTCCATAAAGGGAATTGTATTTTTCGGTTTGCGCTTTATGGATGAAGGGGTGAAAAATTACATAACCAAGAAGGAACAGAATGCCAGTGATGAGAGGGAAAATAAAAACATAAACCCACCAGGTGCTTTGTGAGGTATGCATCCAGCTGACCACTTCTTCAAAAACCAGTTTCATATTCAGCCCCACAATAACAAGAGCACTCACCCATGCAAGGATCTTCACCCATGTTTTAATGGCGAATTCACCCATAGAGCTTTTATCCGATGTGAAATGGATAAGCGGGATCACCGCAAAGCCGAGCTGGAGGCTTAACACAACCTGACTGAGGACCAGCAATTCTCCCAGTGCTTCTTCTCCAAAGTAGAGGATGGTAAAAAAGGCCGGAATGATGGCTAGCAACCGGGTGGCGAGCCTGCGGAGCCAGGGGGCGATACGAAGGTTGATATGTCCCTCCATAATGATCTGACCCGCGAGTGTGCCAGTGACGGTTGAGCTCTGACCTGCAGCAATCAGCGCGACGGCAAACAACGCCGGGGCCAGTGAGCCGAAAATGTTTTCGAGCAGTTTATGTGCGTCCTGGATTTGCGCTACTTCATGGTAACCGTTCTTGTGGAATGCCGTAGCGGCAAGAATGAGAATAGAGGCGTTTACCAGGAAGGCCAGGTTAAGAGCAACCGTGGTATCTACCAGGTTGAACTTAAGCGACTCTTTGATGCCTTCCGACGTGCGTTCAATCTTTCGTGTCTGCACCAGCGATGAGTGCAGGTAAAGGTTGTGCGGCATTACGGTGGCGCCAATAATGCCGATGGCAATGTAGAGGGCGTTACCGCTCAGGAGAGAGGGCTTAAAGCCGCTGATAACCTCGCTTACCTCCGGACTGACAATGAACATTTCGGCAAGGAAGGATAATCCCACAATGAAGACCATCGATACGATGAAGCTCTCCATAGAGCGCATGCCCTTGTTCAGCAGAAAGAGGAGAAGAAAGGTGTCGAGTATGGTGATTGAAATTCCCCAGATCAGCGGCAGCCCGAACAATAATTGAAGGCCGATTGCCATGCCGATGATCTCCGCGAGGTCGCAGGCGATGATGGCGACTTGTGCAAGTGCGAAGAGCGGGTAGTTTGCCCACCTGGCATATGCCTGCCGGGAGGCCTGGGCTAGATCAAGCCCTTTTACAATACCTAATCTTGCACTGAGCGACTGCAGCAGGAGGGCAATCAGGTTTGACATGAGCAGAACCCAGATGAGCTTGTATCCGAACTGACTTCCGCCTGCAATATCAGTGGCCCAGTTTCCGGGATCCATATAGCCTACACTCACCAAATAAGCAGGCCCCAAAAAAGCAAGTAGTCTCCGCCATCCTGTTTTTCCTGAAGTTTTAATTGTAGAATGTACTTCTCCTAATGATTCTCCCATAAGGTCTTATAAAAACTTGTTTAGCAAATCTAATATTAAAATTAGATTAATCTAAAAATAAAATATGTTTTCAAATTATTTTAAATTGGCGCATTAATTCTACATTATGCCATACCAACCAGATAAAATTGATCTTCAAATTCTTAAAACGTTGCAGCAAAACGGACGTATCACCAACTTGCAACTTTCAGGCGAGATCGGGCTTTCGCCTGCCCCTACACTCGAACGGGTTAGGAAATTGGAAAATCTGGGTGTCATTAAAAGTTATCATGCAACGGTAGATGAAGAGGAGCTGGGCCTGGGAATCAAAACCTTTATTCAGATTCAGCTCGACTTCCATCAAAACAACACCATTCAGACTTTTGTTGACGAGGTTAAAAAAATAAGGGAAATTACGGAGTGTCATCACGTGACCGGCGGCTGTGATTTTGTCCTGAAAATTTATGTAAAGGATATCAAAGCCTACGAGAAGCTCATCATGGAGAAGATCAGTAAGATCAGAGTGGTCAAGACCTTCCAGACCATGATGATCCTGTCTACCAGTAAGAAAGAGCCGGTATTGCCTTTGGAGTATTAGCCGGCAAGCTTTTTAAGTTTTAAGTGGTAAGTTTTAAGTTCTAAGTACTTAGTATCAAGTAGTGAGTATCAAGTGTCAAGTATCAAGTATCAAGTATCAAGTAGCGAGTATCGAGTATCGAAACATAGCGCATTAGCGGAAGGCGCAATGGGGACCGAAGGCACACCTCCTACTACTTAAATGCTCACAACTTATCCACCTGCCACTTACTACTTACTACTTACTACTTACAACTTAATACCAATACCTATAACCAGCAACGAGCCGCTAACTTCTTAAAACTTAAAACTTAAAACTTAAAACTTAAAACTTACCACTTAAAACTTAAAACTTAAAACTTACCACTTAAAACTTAAAACTTACTACTTAAAACTTACTACTTACTACTTACAACTTATTACTTACTACTTACAACTTACTACTTACCACTCACAACCCGCTTACTACTTAATCTGCCAGTCGATTTCGGTTACTCCCTGTTCTTTCAGGAGCTGGTTGGTCTTTGAAAAATGCCTGCAGCCGAAGAAGCCGTGGCTGGCGGAATAGGGGGAGGGGTGAGCTGCTTTCAGGATAAAATGCTTGTCGGCATCAATAAGCGGAATTTTTGCCTGTGCATTTTTGCCCCACAGAAGGAATACGATGCCTTTCTTCTTGTCAGACAGTTGCCTGATCGCTTCGTCTGTAAATATTTCCCAGCCCTTGTTATGATGTGATGCAGCTTCTCCTTTTCTCACGGTAAGCGTTGCATTCAGCAGAAGAATGCCCTCGTCTGCCCATTTTGTAAGTTCGCCGTGCCGGGGAGGGGTGAAGCCCGGAATATCGTCCTGCAGTTCTTTATAGATGCTTCTCAGCGAGGGAGGGATCGTTACGCCTTTTTGAACAGAGAAAGCGAGTCCGTGCGCCTGTCCAGGCCCATGGTAGGGATCTTGTCCAAGGATAACAGCTTTTACGTTGTTAAAGGGGGTATGATTGAAAGCGTTGAAGATCAGGTTCCCGGGAGGGAAGACCGTTTTTCCGTCCTGCTTTTCCTGCAGCAGAAAGCCCTTCAGGGCTTTCATATAATCTTTTTCAAATTCAGCTCCCAGCACTGCCCGCCATGATTCTTCGATTTGAACTGACATAGTTGTTTATTTTTTGCTTAAGCGGTTAAATAAGCGGATATTTGCATCCACTTAAAACAAAGAAATAAAATATGCCGAACATTTTAAGGTTAATAGTAGCTTTTGCTCTCCTTGGATCTTCTATTGCGCTGATGATATTTGGGCACTGGGCCTGGGGAATACTTGTCATACTGTTAGCTCTTGTTGTTTTTGTGACATTTTTCTTTAATGAAAAGATGCTGCTTGCCCAGTACTATCTGAGGAAGGAGAACATGGAAAAGGCGGAGAGCTGGTTGAGAAGCATTAAAAATTACGAGAAGGAATTGCTGAAGGCTCAGCATGGATACTACCACCTGCTAATTGGCTTGATCGAATCAAGGAAGGCGCCTATGCAATCTGAGAAGTATTTCAAGAAGGCCTTGTCGCTGGGCATGACCATGGATCATAATGTTGCGCTTGCCAAGCTCAGTCTTGCGGGTATTGCAATGGCAAAGCGCAATAAAAGAGAAGCCACCATGTATTTACAGGAGGCAAAAAAGGCAGATAAGAATAAGTTGCTGGCAGAGCAGATAAAGATGATGCAGGGGCAGATGAGTCAGCTTGATAAGACTGTAGTTCAAACACGCGGATTCAGGCCAAGGTAAAGAGCCTGAACTGGACGGTTGAAAGAAAGGAGTTCCTATTTATCATCTAAATGATCAAAATAGGAGCTCCTTTCTGCTTTTGCCCCTCTGCTGATGATGTCTTCCTCCTCAGGAGAAGAATTCAATGTCTTAGAGAAAAATCGCTCCGACTGTATTCTTTTCAGCAGTTGATTAATGAAGGAGAGGTCAAAATCCTCCTTGTTTAATTTAATCAGATATTCATTCTCCGTGATTTCTAAACTAGATAAGTTCATGATAAACGTTTTTATTCAAAAAAAATAAAAGCCTGTAAACTTAGTATTTACAGGCTTTTAAACTTTTGTTAAATATCCGCTTATTCAAACCACTCCATCACGGCTTCCTTAGCCGGTATGGCAATATCAAGCTTCAGTTTTTTGCGCATGCCTCCCAGGTCGTTAAAGACCTTATTCGGGTTCGCTGCTTTTAACTCTTCGATCGTATTGAATCCCATTTTCAGTAGTACCGGAACCCATTCAGCAGGTACACCTATCGCCACGAAATCATCCACTGAAGCAACCTTCAATTTCTTTTCCGGACGCATTTGCGGGAAGAACAGTACTTCCTGGATGGTGCTTTGGTTGGTCATCAGCATCACCAGGCGGTCGATTCCGATACCAAGACCTGCAGTAGGCGGCATTCCGTACTCAAGAGCTCTCAGGAAGTCCTCATCCATGGCCATTGCTTCCTCGTCGCCCCGGTTAGCCAGTAAAAGCTGATCTTCAAATCGTGCGCGCTGATCAAGCGGATCGTTGAGTTCCGAGTAAGCGTTTCCGATCTCCTTGCCTTTAACAAACAATTCAAATCGCTCCACAAGTCCTTCTTTGCTCCTGTGCTTTTTAGCAAGCGGCGTCATTTCAACCGGGTAGTCGGTAATGAAAGTGGGCTGTACCAGATGAGCCTCCACTTTAGCGCTGAATATCTCGTCGATCAGCTTTCCTTTTCCCATTGACTTGTCAACTTCAATGCTAAGATCTCTGCACACCTGTCTCAGGGCTGTCTCGTCCATTGAAGAGACGTCTATGCCCGTGTATTTCTGGATCGACTCAAACATCGTTAGTTTCTCATAAGGACCAGCGAAGTCGATCTTATCGTCTCCAACTTGTACTATTGAAGTGCCGTGTATAGCTGTTGCTACTTTTTCGAGGCATTCCTCTACCATGGACATCATCCAAACATAGTCGCGATAAGCAACGTAGATCTCCATGGAGGTAAACTCGGGATTGTGGGTGCGGTCCATTCCTTCGTTCCGGAACATCTTGCCGAACTCATAAACCCCATCGAAGCCTGCTACGATGAGCCTCTTCAGGTAAAGCTCATTTGCAATACGCAGGTAGAGCGGCATGTCGAGGGTGTTGTGATGTGTTTTAAACGGCCTTGCTGCAGCCCCTCCGTGAACGGACTGTAAAATAGGTGTTTCCACCTCCATCCATCCCTGTTGGTCGAAATAGCTCCTCATGGTGTTGATCACCTTCGAGCGGTTGATAAAGATCTGCTTAAGTTCCGGATTCACTGTCAGGTCAACGTAGCGCTGTCTGTACCTGAGTTCAGGGTCGGTAAAGCCGTCATAGATGTTTCCCTGCTCGTCGCGTTTCACAACCGGAAGGGGTTTCAGCGACTTGGCGAGCACGGTGAGTTCATTGACGTGGATCGAGATTTCGCCCGTCTGGGTAGTAAAGACGAAACCTTTAACTCCTATAAAGTCTCCAATGTCAAGGAGTTTTTTGAAAACCGTGTTGTAAAGGGTCTTGTCTTCACCCCCGCATATATCATCCCGCTTGATGTAGACCTGTATACGGCCGGTTGAATCTTGCAGTTCTGCAAATGACGCACTTCCCATGATGCGTCTGCTCATGATACGTCCTGCAAAGCTGATGTTCTTATATGAAGTTTTGTCCCGCTCGTAGTTCTGCTTAATGTCTTCTGCTGTAACGTTTACTTCGAACGATTCAGCAGGATAGGGTTCAATTCCCAGCTGTCTGAGTTGCTGCAATGCCTCACGGCGTAAAATTTCCTGTTCGGACAGTCCTATACTCATTGTGTGTATGTATAAATTTCTGCAAATATAGAAATATTAATAGCTGTAAACGATTTGCTTTTGGTCCTTTAAGGGGGCATATTGGCTCTATTCGCCAACTGTTTCTTCCTGGTAAAGCTTGTTGATATCCTCCGCGTATTTCTTTTCGATCACCTTCCGCTTGGCCTTTAGGGAAGGCGTCATTTCTCCTGCTTCAATGGAAAAGGGGACCCGTTTTATCATGAAATTCTTGATGCGTTCAAACTTGGCCAGCTCATTTGAAAGTCTTCTGATGTCCTGATCGATCCAGGCTATAATTTCCTTGTCCTCGATAAACATCTCAGGCTTCTGGAAGAATTCTTCTGTCAGGTTGAAATCGTGCTGCAGACTCTCCTTGGAAGGTACCACGATAGCTGTTATGTATTCGCGCTTGTCGCCAATCAAAAAGATCTGATCAATCCGCTGGCTTTTCAGATAGGTGTTTTCGACGGGAGTAGGGTAAATATTCTTGCCGTAGGAATTAACCAGAATGTTCTTAATCCGGTCAGTGATCTTGAGGTTTCCCTTTCTGTACAGCCCTACGTCTCCGGTATGGAACCATCCTTCTTTATCAATCACCATGTCGGTTTCTTCGGGCTTGTTCCAGTATCCCTTCATGACGCAGTGTCCTCTGACGATGATCTCTCCTTCGGGGGATTCAAACTCAGGGTCAAACGTATGGTGGGTTTGTACCGTGTAGATCTTCAAAGAATCAGGATCCTGGATGGCAACTTCAATCCCCGGAATTATACGACCTACTGTGCCATACACCTGCCGGTCGTACTCTGTGACTGCCATTACCGGCGAAGTCTCCGTAAGTCCGTAACCTTCCAGTACTTTGATCCCCAGATTGCCAAAAAACTCGCCTACGTTCTGAGGGAGCGCCGCTCCTCCGGATAAAAGGAACTTGAGTCGGCCTCCGGTTTTCTCCCTGATCTTGCTAAACACCAGCTTATCTGCCAGCTGTCGCTGCAAGGACAGGAACAAGCCCGGCTTTTTGCCTGCCTCGCGTGTCTCACGGTATTTCTTTCCCGTCTCAATTGCCCAGTCAAATATCCGGGCTTTTGCCCCGCCCGACTGGGTAGCGCTCTTGACGGCCTTGTCGTGTATCCGTTCAAGCAAACGCGGAACGCAGCTCATGACCGTTGGCTTTACTTCTTCCATGTTGCGGGCCAGAAGCTCAAGGCTCTGCGAGAAGGCAATTTTACAGCCTTTGGCACAGCAGATGTGGTAGGTTGCGGTGCGTTCAAAAACGTGAGAGAGGGGCAGGAATGATAAAAAGAGCTCGTCTGAAGTGACCACGGGAATCTGTTCCAGAGAAGCCCTCACATTTTCCACGAAGTTGTAATGCGTCAGCATTACCCCTTTCGGGATTCCTGTTGTTCCTGAAGTATAGATCAATGCCGACAAGTCGGAAGGCAGAACCGCTTCCCGACAGGCGCTGATCTCTTTGGCGCGGCTGGCAAGATATCTTCTGCCTTCGGCCAATAGTGCATCAAATCCTATTACACCGGCGTTCAAAGACTGAGCGCCCAGGTGTTTTTCGTATCCCTCGAAGGCTGGTATTATGCGCTCAAGGGAGGGACAGCTGTTTGCTATCTTAATGATCTTCTTCAGAAGGAAGGGGGTGCCTACCAGGATCGTCCTCACCTCAGCGTCATTAAGAATGTACTCAATTTCGTGTTCGGCAAGGGTAGGGTAGACTGAAACATTTACACCTCCGATTTGCTGAAGGCCCTGATCGTAATAAATGTACTGGGGGGAATTCTCGATTATAAAGCCAAGGCGGTCACCTTTTTTTATGCCCATTTCCAGGAGGTATGCAGATACGCAGTCTGCATGATCCAGCGTCTCCTTGTAACTAATCTCCCGCCACGAATTTCCTGCCTTGTGAAGGAGAAATGTAGCCGTCTCCGGATGAATATTCTGAACAACGTTACGCAGTAATTTAGGAACAGTACTGAATTCGGTTTTCAAATTCATTTAATGGTTATTTGTTTAAACACAATATACATTTTTTATGCCATAAAAACGTTCGCAGGCTGCGCCCGCAAGCGGAAATGAAAGTTGTCTGAATGCTCTTTGTGACTCCTAAAACATAACAGAGCTATGTTCATAATCATTCACTTTCGAGAAATATGCCTGGGAGCAGAGCTCCTGCAGGCATATGAAAGTAGCCTGACGGGTCGCCATCGCTGAATAAGAACAAACAGAAAATAAGTCTGCTTTCACCCCTAAGTATTCTGAGCTGAGCTCGGAAATAAAGATGAAAGATGATTGAATGTTCTTGATGACCACTGAAGAACAAATGCACCTTCAAAAGACGTTCATGAGCTTCGCTCCCGAACGGGACGAAAGTGAGTTAAAGATTCTTTCTGGACTTTAAAAGAACAAAACACTTTCAAGAAAAAAGGGGCTGAAGCCCCTTTTCGATGCAAATATATTATTTAACCTTGAGAATCAAGGCCGCAGATTTGATATTCGGTCAGCAGGCAGTCGTGCTTATGAGCAGCGACCGTCCACCGATATTGAGTGCCGGCTATACAGAGAAGCTCTCACCGCAGGCGCAGGTGCGGCTGGCATTTGGGTTGTGGAAGTTGAAGCCCTTGCCGTTTAGCCCGTCTGTATAGTCGAGCTCTGTTCCTGCCAGATAAAGGAAAGACTTGATATCCAGTGCAATTCTTATTCCTTTATCCTCGAAAAACTGGTCTCCCGGTTTTTCCTGGTTGTCGAAGTCGAGCTTGTACGATAGCCCCGAACAGCCGCCGCTTTCAACGGATACACGCAGAAAGTGTGACTGGTCGTATCCTTCTTCTTTAATAATCGTGTTTATCTGCTTTTCCGCTCTTTCTGTTATGGTTATCATATTTCTGATGTTATTCCTATGTCAATTAAAAAGTATGCTAGCTTGCTCAGCTTTCAATCAGGGCTAGACTGTAGAGGCGTTTTACTGCGTCTATTGTTTGGTCGCTCACTGCCTTAATCTCTTCTTCTGTGGTAAAGCGCCCCAGAGAAAAGCGTATCGAAGAGTGTGCCAGATCATCGCTTATCCCCATTGCTTTCAACACGTAGGATGGTTCGAGCGTGGCTGACGTGCATGCCGAGCCGGACGAGAGCGCGACATTCTTGAGCTCCATCATCAGGTGCTGTCCATTCACCCTGTTAAATGCAAGATTTGTTACGTGGGGCATCCTGCTGTCTATATTGCCATTGACGGTGCATTGAAGAGACGAGATCATCGCATTCTCCAGTCTGTCGCGCAGCTGAGAGAGACGTGCCGCTTCGTTCTTCATTTCTGAGCCGGCCAGTTCGCAAGCCTTCCCGAGACCTACAATGGCCGGCACGTTCAATGTGCCCGACCGCATTCCTCTTTCATGTCCTCCTCCATCAATCTGAGCTACAAGGCGTACTCTCGGATTTCTGCGCCGCACATACAGGGCACCGATGCCCTTTGGGGCGTATAGCTTGTGGCCGGAAAAGGAAAGCAGGTCGATGCCTTCTGCCTGCACGTCTACCTGGATCTTTCCGACGGCTTGTGTGGCATCGGTGAAGAAGAGGGCCCCCTGTTCATGTGCTATTGCCGCAATATCTTTTACAGGCTGGATCACCCCGGTTTCGTTGTTGGCATACATAACAGCAACCAGAATGGTGTCGTCAGTTATTGCCCCCCTCAGCTTCTGCAAATCAACCAGTCCGTCGTTCTTAACCGGGAGATAGGTGATGCGGGCGCCTTGCTGCTCAAGATGCTTGCATACATCGAGCACCGCTTTATGCTCTGTCTGGCAGGTTATAATGTGATTGCCTTTTGAGCGATACGCCTCAAAGACTCCCTTGATAGCGAGGTTGTTTGCTTCAGTGGCTCCGGAGGTGAACACGATTTCTTTTTCTGAAGCTCCAATCAGACCGGCCACCTTCTCCCGCGACAGATCTACCGCTTCTTCTGCCACCCATCCGAACACATGATTCTTGCTGGCTGCATTGCCAAATTTTACGGTAAAATAAGGAAGCATTGCCTCAAGTACTCTTGGGTCAACCGGGGTGGTAGCGTTATAGTCTAAATAAACCGGAAGATTTTTCATCTTTGTACACGAAAGTCGTTGCTTCTATACAAAGATAAACAAAAAGGCAGGTAGCGGCGTAAACGGGGGGCTTTGATGCATTATTTTGACTTTGGTCTGATCTGCTGCAAAGGCAGAAGTACACATTGTTTAAAAATGATTTTGCATTTTGAAAATTAAGTCGCATATTTGCGCCTCTGAAAAGTTTTAGATCATGAAGGCTGATTTGCATCCAAAGAATTATAGATTAGTTGTTTTTAAAGATATGTCTAACGACTATTCTTTCATTACCAAGTCATGTATTGACACAAAAGAAACCATTAAATGGGAAGATGGTAATGAGTATCCATTAGTAAAGCTCGAAATCTCTCACACTTCACATCCTTTCTATACAGGTAAGATGAAGCTGGTAGATACAGCTGGACGTATTGATAAGTTCCGTAACCGTTACGCTAAGAAGTAATAGTTAAAAAAGATATAAATTTTCGAAAGTCCCGGTCAACAGCCGGGACTTTTTTTATTTTTGCGACAAATGACCATTGTTCTGTTTGATGATTCAGCGCGAGACAGTTTGTTGCCTTTAACATTTACACGTCCGGTTGCTGCGCTGAGAGTCGGAATTCTGACTATAGCGGAGAAATGGGCGAGATGTCTGAAGGGAGAGCCTTCTTATCTTACAGCTCAGTATCTCCAGGAGAAATTTAAGTATACCTTATCTGACGATAATATTTTTATAAACGGTTCCGTTTGCCCTGATCCTGAACTTCTTGAAGCGATCGATACACTGCAGGAAGGTGATGCCCTCATGCAGCAGGATGTATTGGTTGCTGTTAAGCTGCCGGCTTCTGCTGCCGCTGGTTTTTCTGTGAATATGAAGGGACTCAGGGCTCTTCAGTATGAGCATAAGTTCGTGCGGATTGTTCACCCCGAAGATGTTTTTCTCAGTAATGACATAGAGCTCCGTAAGGATTATAGCTTATTAACGTTTGGGAGGACTTCTGCTTCCCTTAGTGCGACCAATACCGTTCTGGGAGATCAGATATTTGTGGAAGAGGGAGCGGTGGCTGAATGCAGCACGTTCAATACGCTGCAGGGACCGATTTACCTCGGCGCACGCTCTGAAGTGTGGGAAGGCTGCTCTATCCGGGGTGCCTTCGCCTTGTGTCATGACTCGCAGGTGAAGATGGGAGCGAAGATCTATTCGAAGACCACCATAGGGCCTTTCTGCCGCATTGGTGGCGAGGTAAATAATGCCGTTATTCAGGCGTTCTCGTCAAAAGGGCATGAAGGGTATCTGGGCAACTCGGTGGTAGGTGAATGGTGTAATCTTGGTGCCGACAGCAATAATTCAAATCTGAAGAATAACTACGCTCCCGTGAAGTTGTGGGACTATAGCAGCAGCCAGATGAGGAGTACCGGTCTGCAGTTCTGCGGTCTTATCATGGCCGACCATGCCAAGTGCGGGATCAATACCATGTTTAATACGGGGACGGTGGCTGGAGTTGGCGCCAATGTTTTTGGCGGCGGATTTCCGCCTAACTTTATTCCTGATTTTTCCTGGGGCGGGGCAGAGGGATTACAGACCCATCTGCTTGAGAAGGCCTTCGAGACGGTAGAGCGCGTTTTTGAGCGAAGAGGCCGATTATTTGATGATACTGAAAAACAAATTCTTAGTAAAGTTTTTGATCTAACTAAACATTATAGAAATTTTTAAAAATTAAACGATGAGAAAGAAAATTGTCGCCGGTAACTGGAAAATGAACATGGATTACACTGCAGGTGTAAGTCTTTTTTCAGAAGTGATCAATATGGTTAAAGATGAAGTAAGAGGAGAACAGGAAGTGGTAGTATGCCCTCCGTTCGTTCATCTTCACAGCCTTAGCCAGCTTGCCAGTCAGCATGCCAAAATTAGTATTGGTGCTCAGAACTGTCATCAGGCTGAATCGGGCGCTTACACAGGCGAAGTATCTGCAAGCATGATCCTGTCGGTAGGTGCTGAATATGTTATACTAGGGCACTCAGAGCGCCGTCAGTATTTCGGAGAAACAAACGAGCTCCTGGCCAAGAAGACCGACATCGCTATTCGTACCGGATTGAAGCCCATTTTCTGTATCGGAGAAACGCTCGAGGAAAGAAATAATAAAGTGCACTTTGACGTGATCAGGAAGCAGCTTGCTGAAGGTGTATTTCATCTTACAGCTGAAGATTTTGCAAAGGTAGTACTTGCTTATGAGCCGGTGTGGGCGATAGGGACAGGAGTAACAGCCAGCCCTGAGCAGGCGCAGGAAGTTCATGCTTTCATTCGTAAAGAGGTTGAAGGTCGCTACGGCGATGCTCTTGCTGCTAATACGACAATCCTTTACGGAGGTAGTTGTAATCCAAAGAACGCACCTGAACTGTTCTCTCAAGCCGACATTGACGGAGGGTTGATTGGCGGAGCATCCCTGAAGTCGAGAGATTTTACAGATATCGCTAAAGTTTTTAATCAGTAAGCCTTGGATTACTACGAGTTTAGTTTTAAAGTAACCACTGAAGAGGATTACCAGCGCGACCTGCTTCTGCAAGCAATTGCAGAAGCAGGTTTTGACACTTTTGAGGAAACACCCGAGGGTTTTAATGCCTATATTTCTCAGTCTGCCTATGACAGAGACCTTCTCGAAAAAGCCCTGACGCCTTTCTATGCCATGTTTCGTTTCTCGTACGAGCAGAAGCTGATTCCGAAAAAGAATTGGAATGAGGTGTGGGAGAGTAACTTTGAACCGATAACCATTGACAACAAATGTTTCGTGAGAGCCACATTTCACGAACCGAGACCAGAATTTCCGATCGAGATAGTGATTGATCCGAGAATGTCGTTCGGGACGGGACACCATCAGACTACGGCAATGATGATCCGCTTCCTGCTTGAAGATTCGATGCAGGATAAACGGGTTCTTGATATGGGTTGCGGAACAGGGATTCTGGCTATCCTCGCCAGAAAACTAGGCGCGTCTGAAGTTACAGCCATTGACTACGACCCCGTTTGTTACGAGAGTGCAATAGAGAACGCCGCGTTGAATGAGACCGACGGTATACAGGTCCTCTGCGGGTCAAAGGAGGCAATTCCGCACGCTACATTCGATGTGATTATTGCGAATATCAACCGCAATATTTTACTCGACCAGATATCGCGGTACGCAGAAGCGATGGCCGCCGGCGGGATTCTTTATCTCAGTGGTTTTTATAATGAAGACTGTGCAGCCCTCATGGAAGAAGCTGGCAGATATTCTTTCTCGTTCCTCGACAAAAAGGAACAGGATAACTGGGCGGCTCTCAAACTTTTGAAGGCTTAAAAGAGTTTTTATACAGAAGAAAAAATTTCTTTTAAATTATTTGTTTTTTTGCTGAAGCTTGCTGACTGCATGTATTTTTGATCAGGAGGCCAGTAAAGAGTTTGTTGACAATTATTATGAGGGTACATTTTATTGCTGTAGGCGGAAGTGCAATGCATAATCTTGCGATCGCCCTGAAGCAAAAAGGACACGAAGTGACAGGATCAGATGATGCTATATACGAGCCATCAAGATCGAGACTGGAAAAGTATGGAATATTGCCTTCTGCTATGGGCTGGTATCCCGAAAATATACATGAGGGCCTCGATGCTGTTATCCTGGGCATGCATGCACGAGCAGACAATCCGGAACTGTTGAAGGCAAAGGACTTGAATCTGAAGATCTACTCATATCCCGAATATATTTTCGAACAATCAAAAGAGAAGCGAAGAATAGTAGTGGGTGGAAGTCATGGGAAGACGACAATTACTTCTATGATCATCCATGTGCTCCAGAAATGCGGATTAGATTTCGACTATATGGTTGGTGCGCAGCTGGAAGGGTTTGAGACGATGGTGCGGCTCTCTGACGCCCCGGTTATGGTGATCGAAGGAGATGAGTATCTCACTTCTCCTATTGACCGCCGTCCGAAGTTTCACGTATACCAGGCGAACATCGGCATTATCAGCGGAATAGCCTGGGATCACATCAACGTATTTCCCACATTCGACAACTACGTAGAGCAGTTTAAAATTTTTCTTGAGACGATTGTGCCCGGTGGGACCATCGTCTATAACCAGGAAGACGCTGTGGTGAATAAAATTGTAAACGAATCAGCAGCAGATGTAGCAAAAAAAGGATATGCTGTACCCGCCCACCATACAGACAAAGGCACAACATTTCTGGATGTAAGCAATAAAATTATTCCATTGCTCGTTTTTGGTAGACATAATCTATCTAACATAGAGGCTGCACATCGGGCTTGTGCTGAACTGGGGATTGCTGATGATCAGTTCTATGACGCAATATCCTCATTCAAAGGAGCTTCAAAGCGGCTTGAGTTGCTAGGGAAGAACGAAGAAACTTCCGTTTTTAAAGATTTCGCCCATTCTCCTTCTAAATTAAAAGCAACCATTGAGGCTGTAAAAGAACAGTTTCCCGACCGTGAACTGGTAGCTGCAATTGAGCTTCATACGTTCAGTAGTCTGAACAGAGAGTTCTTGAATGAGTACAGGGGAACCATGGACAAGGCCGACGTGCCGATTGTCTTTATAAACCGGCACACTTTTGAACAAAAAAAGATGGAGCCCTACGGTGAAAATGTAGTAAAAGAAGCATTTGGTAACGGAAAGTTAAATTTTTTCAACAATAATGAAATATTGGTCGAATTTTTGAGTTCTATTAATTATAAGAGGAAAAACTTGCTTCTAATGAGCTCTGGTGATTTTGGCGGGCTGGACCTGGCAAAGATTGCTGAAAGAGTTTTGGGAAAATAGCGAACAAATATTGGGAAAATGAAGACATTAGGAAAAAAGATAAGACTTCTCCGGCATCAGAAGGGGTGGAGTCAGGAAGATGTGGCGAGGCGGCTTGATATTTCTATTCCTGCATTTTCAAAGATCGAAACAGGTATTACGGATATTAATCTTTCGCGGCTGGAGCAGATCGCCAAGCTGTTTGATATGACAGTTGTGCAGTTGCTGACGTTTAACGATACGGAGCAGCAGGAAAAATATATTTCTGAGCTGGAATCAATTTCCAAGAGGTTGCAGGAACGGGAGACGGAGGTTATTCAGTTGCAGAAAAAGATCATTGACCTCTTTGAAGAGCTTAGAAGGTCAAAGTTATTGGCTTAAGGCGGTGCTCCGGAAGGGCCGGAGCATTGCTCTTAAAACATCTTGCGAAGGGTGACATGCTTTTTGCCAAACACCGCTCCGGTAGCTTCATGTATGGCAAGCATTTTATCGTTGAAGTCGCCCACCCACGATAATTCCAGTTCCTCATACTGGTTCAGTGGCAGCACATATTCCTTTAGTTTGATGAACATAGCCGATTCAAGGCCGTGCTTCTGAAATTTCTTCTTTGTTCCCATTACAATGGCCCGCATTCTGGAAACCCCTTTCCATCTGTAGTACAGGAACTTTAGCTTTTCCACCAGTCCAAGTTTTCCTTTGAACGATTTGATGATTTGATTGGCATCAGGCAGAATGATCACAAACGAGGCCGGCTCTCCGTTTACATAGGAGAACCAGATCAGGTTCTCGTCCATCAATACTTTCATCTTATTAAATGATTCCCTGATCGTGCTTTCGTTGATGGGCACGAAATTTTCAAAGTCGCTCCATGCGTCGTTATAAATCTCCATGAAGTCGGCAGCAAAGCGGTCTATTTCCTTCGCATTTAAATGTTCAAAGCGATAGCCCGGCTTTCTGATCACCCACTCCGCTATCCTGGTGAATCGCTCAGGGAAGGGCTTATGCACGTCCAGGTGATTGGTGATTTGCTCGTAGAGAGGCGAGAAGCCATATGTTTCAAAGAGGGTCCTGTAATAGGGAGGATTGTAGTTCATGCCGTATGAGGGGTGCGTGAAGCCCTCCACGAGGAGTCCCCAGAACGTGTCGTTTTCTCCGAAGTTAATGGGGCCATCCATTCCGGCCATACCCTGATCCTGCAGCCATTGCCGGGCTGTGTTGAAAAGAGCGTCGGCTACCTGCTGGTCGTTGACCGACTCAAAAAAGCCGACACCTCCCACCGGCTTCTCATAAGCATACGCTTTTTTATTGTTGATAAAAGCTGCTATACGGCCGATAAGCCGGCCATCTGAATCTTTGGCTATCCACCTGGTTATTTTTCCATGCTGATGGAAGTTGTTTTTCTTTGGGTCGAAAACATTTTCAATATCGCTGTCCAGAGGGCAGACCCATACAGGATCATTTTTATATATAACCCGAGCAACGTCCAAGAAGTCCTTAACTGCTTTTTTGTCCCTAACTTCAGTAATAACCATATTTGCAATAGTGAGAACTCTTCGCCCTTCTGTTTCCAGTTGGGCCCGGACTTTCGGTCGCGAGGTTCGTCAATTAGTGTGTTTAGAAAAAAAGCATTCAGTGCGGCTGAATGCTTTCGGTACATATGTTTTTAGATTCTAGTAATCGTCGTCCTCGTCATACTCATTAAAATCGCTAAAGTCCGGCAGGTCTTCCAGTGGTTCATCAAAATCGTCATCATCATCATCTGCGAAACGTCTGCTTGTCTTCGTTTCCGCAGGCTTTATGTTCGAACTTTTAGCGCCGCTTACTGTGCTCTTACTCGTTCCTGGCTTCTTTTTTGGCGTTTTCATTTTAAATAAAGTATTCGGTTAAGCGTTCTAAAATTAAAAAAGAAATTAGTATTCGGTGTTCTTTGCCGACTCAAAAATAAAAGAAAAACAATTCGCTGGAAAATGTGTATCCAAAATTATTCGGGCTTTTCTCCGATCTCATTTCCGTCGGCCTGGATGTCTTTCAGCTGAGGGAGTTCAGAGCTGTTCCGGATGCCAAAATAGTCCATAAAGAGAGGGCTTGTTCCATATAATATCGGTCTGCCCAGGCCATCTGATTTTCCTGTAATTATGATGAGCTCTTTCTCAAGCAGCCGCTGGATAGTATAATCGCAGCTTACCCCTCTTATCTGCTCTATCTCCAGCTTGGTGACCGGCTGTCGATATGCAATAATGGCCAGAGTTTCGAGTGCGGCCTGACTTAGTTTTTTCTTCGATTTGTGTATTTGAAGCTGATGCACCAGGGCGTAGTACCGTTGTTTGGTAAGAAATTGGTACCCTCCGTTTAGCTCGGTCAGGGCGATAGCAAACTCATCGCTGTCGTATTTATCGCGTATCGCGTTTACGTGTTCTGCCAGCTCGGTTTCAGAGATCTCTGATCCGTCAGATGCCTGAATCACCGCTTGAATATCTTTTAATGAAAGGCTTTGCTCGGAAGCAAAAATTAAGGCCTCAATATTTAATCTCGTATTATCCACTTTTGCGGCGCAAATCTAACGGAAAAAAGTGTATGGAATGTTTAAAATAAAAAAAGCGGTGAAACTTTTGGGAAGCTTCAGCCGCTAAACACACACTTAGATAAAAATATTTTTATTCCCTTAAAACAGGAGATACAGTACAATAATAAGACGGAGTCCGTTAATTTTCATTCTTCTTTAGTTATCGGTATTGTTTAATGAGTGAACGGTTAATCGGGCAGGTTAATTACCACTTCAGTGCCTCCTGCCTCCCGCTGAGCGACGTCTATTGTGATCGGCTTGCTTTTAAACTTGTTGAGGAGCGATATTCTTTGCCGGGTAAGTTCCATACCCCGGCTGACATGATCGCCGTTCTTCGTTTTTCTCGAGTTCTCAATTCCTACGCCGTTATCTGATATGCAGATCCTTATTCCTGATTCCGTCTTGTCGGTGTTAATTTTGATCGTTCCGTTACCTTCTTTAGGCATAATGCCATGCCAGATCGCATTCTCAACGTAAGGCTGCAGAAGCATGGAGGGAATGGCTGTTTCCCGTATATCGACAGCCGGGCCTGTTTCTATTGCAAAGTCCATTTTTTCGCCGAACCTCAATTTCTCAAGTGAAAGATACAGGCGCAGATACTCCAGCTCCTCCTCAAGCGTGATATAGCTTTTGTTGCAGATATCGAGGTTCTTGCGGATGAGGCGGGCGAAGCCGCTTAGCACCTGGTTGGCGAGCGCGTTCTCCCTTGTATTGATGAAGTACTGGATTGAATTCATCACGTTGAAGATGAAGTGGGGATTCATCATCGCCTGCAGTGCCTGTTGTTCGAGGGCAATAATGCGGGTTTGTGTGATCAGCTTTTCGTTTTGCTCAGCCTGCTTCGATTTGAAGTAATGCCTGAGGCTCAGAAAGAAGAACGCCGCTATTGCGGCTATGCTGAGCAGGAGGAACCACCACGTTCTCCAATAAGGAGGACGTATTATAAAATCTAATCCCACCGGTTTGCTCCAGTCCGTATACAGGCTTCTGGCTGCCACTTGAAGGTGGTAGTGGCCCGGCTTCAGTGATCCCAGTTCCAGGGAGCTTCCTTGAGTTTCAGACCAATGGGCATTCCTGGTCAGTCGGTACCGGTAGCGGAGGTGGCTGGGATGGCTGAAATCTATAGCGGTATAGCTGATCGTCAGGTTGTTGAGGTCATACGGCGCGGAGGAGAACTGTTCCGGATAGAGGCGGCGCTTGTTGAACTGAATGGTCCGAATGTAGACTGGCAGGGGCTCTCTTGATACATCTCGAGCGGGGCTGAATACAGAGAGGCCCTGATTGGTTGCCACATAGGCGGTATCCTTCTGCACGTAGAGGTCATTGACCTCGTCCGAAATTAGTCCGTTTTCGGCGCTGTACTGGGTTATTGGAGAATGAGCTTTTTGAAAGTCGATTACGCTGATCCCTTTCACCGTTATTATCCAGGCCTTATTGTTTTCCACCACTATCTTCTTGCAAATATTGCTGATCAGGCCTTGTCTGGTTGTGATCCTCTTCACCAGCTTGTCGTTCTTTAATACCGCAACTCCAAAGCCGTAGGTCGAACAGATGACAGAGCCGTCGGCCAGTTCCGCGATATCGGTTACCCGCTGGCGGAGTACAGGGATGTGCTTATAAAGTTCAACAAGTTTGCCATCGGAGAAATACTGAAGCCCTTGCAGGTTGGAGAACCAGAGCCGACCGCGATTGTCATACAAGATTGAAAACGAGCGGTTGGTGAAACAGCTTTTTCTACCCGGCGAAAGGAAAGCTCCGCCAATCTGGTTTTCGCTGATCACATCGACACCGGAAGCATGGGCAACAGCAAGATCACGGTTCCTGTTGAAGCTAAACGATTTAATAGCGTAAACCTTGGCGGGGTCGAGAACGTTGATATTGCCCCGGCGTGGGTGGATTTCTATGAGCGCTTTATCCGAGGCATACCATATGGAATTTCTTTTTGCGTTGAAATAGAGCTTCTTAACGGGATTGTAGCTGTTTCTCGGATTGATCAGTTCGTGGGTGATTCTGCCACTTTCAATGATGTCGAGGTTTCCGGACCGCAGCCCCAACACGAGTCTGTTACGGGCTTTTACAATACTCGTTACTGCCTTACTCGACAGCCCGTCTGACACGGTATAGTGGAGGGCGTTGTTCGCATAGTAAGGCAGCATATACACCCCGCTGCCAATAGTGGACACCCAGAGGTTGCCCTCCCGGTCCCGCAGGATATGGGTAATATTTTCTCCGCGGAGGTGGAGTTCGGGGCGGTCGGCCAGCGTCTTGTAGAGCAGAAGTCCCTGCCCCATAGTGCCGGTCCACAGCCGGTCCTGCGTGTCGACGTAAATAGGGCCGATGGACGCCTTTGTTGATGCCGACAGGCCCTTAATGCCAAATTTCTGGTTCTGATATTCTGCAAGGCCCTTGCTAGTCATAAAGATTACGCGCGATTTGCCGGGCAATGCCTGAATGGACTTGGAAGACACTGGATAAAACGGAGAAGCGAACCTTTCGAACGTGTTGTTCCTGAATCTGAAAGCGAAGCTGCCGTTGAACGCCAGGAGACTTTGTCCTGCCTCCTGAAATAACGTACAGTTGGCGAAGGAGTAATGTGAAGACCGGAAAAAGCGGGGTCTGTCGTTTCTGTCGACGCAGAGCAGACGGTTTTGGTTGGTGGAAAACCACAGATTATGCTGCCTGTCTTCGAAAAAGCTTATATAGCTGCCTGGGGAGATACTCTTCTCCAGAAGCGGGGTATTAGCTGGATTGTGAAACTTATGCTTGTAGTAATAGCTTAGCTTGCCATTCAGCGTCAGAAACCAAATTCGCCCTTTAGAGTCTTCAGATATTTGAAGCACTTCGTTATCCGAAAGCCCGTTATCCATGGTGAACAGCTCAAACTTATGCCCGTCGAAGCGGTTTACTCCGCTTTCGGTGGCAAACCATATAAAGCCTTTTGAATCTTGAAAGATCGAGTAGACGGTCGAGTTGGCCAGGCCCTCTCGCACCGAGTAGTTCTTGAAGTTGAATGTTTCTGCCGAAGCGGCGAACCGAAAAAACATGATGATAAAGAGGGCGGCTCCGCTACAATAAAAGCGTTTAAGCCTAATGACAGACAGGAGGTTAAGTATGCGACATATTCTCTTCGTACTCTTAGTTCGCTGCCCCGATATTATCCTCATGCCTTACTCTCCTTTAAAGAAGGCCTTCGCCTTTTCCTGAAATTCATTTAGCCTTCTTCGGGATACGGGGAGGGCTGAACCGTCTTTCAGGATGACCTGCAGTCCGTTCCGGTGGGAGTAGGCCTTTACATACTTGAAATTTACAATAATTGACTTGTGGATCCTCAGGAAGGCTTTTCCGGCAAGCATTTCTTCAAACTCTTTCAGCGGCTTGGCCACGATCATCTTTCCGGTGTTCTTTAAATGAAAAATGGAGTAATTACTGTCGGCTTCAATATAGACAATCTCGGAGGTGTTGATGACGTCGAATCCGTGGGTGTGAGGGATTGTGATGGTTCCATCATCAGGAAGGACATGGTCCGGCTGCTTCGGGTCTGAAGCGGCTGTTCCCCGTTCGCTTATTAAAAGCATCTGATCGTGCGCCTTTTTCACGGCTGCTTTTAGTTCCTCAATGTCGATTGGCTTTAAAAGATAATCAATAGCACTCGCCTTCAGTGCCTTTAAAGCATAATGATCGTAAGCGGTTGTGAAAATAACGAGCGTATTAGAAGATTTAAGATCTGGCAGCAGTTCAAAGCCGCTCTCTCTGGGCATTGCGACATCAAGGAAAATGAGGTTAACCTGCTTTGTTCTCAGTTGTTCACGCGCCTCAGCCACAGAATTAACGATAGCAGCAATTTGCACTTCCGGGCAGTATTCCTGAAGAAGATAATACAGCGATTTCCTGCTGTACTCTTCGTCGTCTACAATAAGCGCAGTTAAGGTCATAAGGCAATTTTGGTGAAATTACCTTAAATTATTCAAAAGGAGAAAAGCAAATGCAGAAAGACTGCCTGTTCAGATTACCCGGGGGCGCTTGTCTAGTATGTTATTTCCTGCTGCTGAATTTGTGCAGGGATCTCCCTGAACCCGTACTTCTGATTCCTGAGCTGAGGTTCAAAGCCAGCCTCACGTATTGCCTGCTGAATTCCGGCTGAAGTGAAACGATGAGGGGCGCCCGCCGCACTCACTACGTTTTCTTCGATCATGATAGAACCGAAGTCGTTAGCACCGGCATGCAGACAGATCTGAGCGACATTCTTTCCTACAGTAAGCCAGGAGGCCTGAATGTTTTTAATATTGGGCAGCATTATCCTGCTCAGTGCGATCATGCGAATGTATTCGTCGGCTGTAACCTGATTGCTGATCCCCCTCACGCGTTTGAGCAGTGTGCCATCGTCCTGAAAGGGCCATGGAATAAAAGCAATAAAGCCATTTGCATTCTCAGGTTTTTCCGACTGCACCTGTCTGATCCAGACGAGATGTTCGAACCGTTCTTGTATCGTTTCAACGTGGCCGAACATCATCGTTGCAGAAGTAGTAAGACCGAGCTGGTGCGCAGCACGCATTACATCGAGCCATTCCTGGCCTCCACACTTCCCTTTCGATATCAATCTGCGTACGCGGTCGTTAAGGATTTCCGCTCCTGCTCCGGGGAGAGAGTCTAGTCCGGCTTCCATCAGGGCCTTCAAGACCTCTGAATGGCTCATGCCCTCCAGCTTGGCGATATGTGCTATCTCGGGAGGACCCAGCGAGTGCAGCTTAAGGGTGGGGTAGAGTTCTTTGAGTTGCTTGAATAGCGTAGTATAAAAGGAAAGACCGAGATCCGGGTGATGCCCTCCCTGGAGGAGAAGCTGGTCCCCGCCGAACCGGAATGTCTCTTCGATCTTTATTTTGTAGGTTTCAATATCGGTGATGTAGCTGTCGGCATGGCCCGGGCGTCTGAAAAAGTTGCAAAACTTACAGTTGGCAATACACACGTTGGTGGTATTCATGTTCCGGTCTATCTGCCAGGTTACCTTTCCATGTGGTACCTGGATTTTTCGAAGCTCATTGGCCGTGTACATCAGTTCTGAGGTAGAGGCATGTTCGAAAAGAAAGACTCCTTCATCAATAGAAAGAAAGTCAAAAGCCAGAGCGCGCTGCAGCAAATCCCGTGTATTCATTATCACAAAGATAAAGAGTGCAGAATCATTAGCAAAATGGCTTCCTCATCTGAATGTCACGCTTGTTCGCTGTGTCTGATTGGGAGTCTGTCATTGAGCAGTGGCATGTAAGGCCTGAGCTTGTCTGAATAGCGGGAATGTGAGCCCTTCTGTCATTAAGTTCGGTGCAATGCCTGGGGGCATGTTGTGTCCTGATCGTGTTGGGGATGGGCAGCCAGTTCCTTCGGTACACCTTCGGTACTCCTTCGGTACACCTTCGTCAAATCCCGAAGCTTTGCAAAAGCATTGGAAAAGGATTGTCAAGTCATCGCCGGACAAAGTCCGAGCGCGGTCAGGAGAAGGTCTGGACAATTTGGAGCAAAGAAAAGTGCCAGGGAAGCGTCTCAGGATTGGCTACTGACCGGACTTGCCTTTAATGTGGTTAACGATCTTGCAGGCATGTTCCCGCGAGTTCTCAATGAAATAGGTGTGTGTATCCATTCCACCGCAAACCACTCCTGCCATATAGATGCCCGGTACGTTGGTTTCCATTGTTTCGGTGTCATGGGAGGGGAGCTTACGATCGTCCACGGAACAGTTGATCCCGATCTCCTTTAAGAAGTTGAAGTTAGGCCGGTATCCGGTCATCGCCAGGACAAAATCGTTTTGTATGGTGACGAGGCCTTCCGGGGTTTCAATATCGATCTCGTGTTCCCTGATGGCCGTAACCTCCGAATTGAAATAGCCTTTGATGCTGCCTTCTTTGATCCGGTTTACGATGTCGGGCCTGACCCAATATTTAACCCTCGGGTCGATCTCTGAACCTTTCACGATCATGGTTACTTCTGCCGACTTCCGGTAGGTTTCGAGGGCGGCATCAACAGCAGAATTGCCGGCGCCAATTACAGCAACTTTCTGCATCACATAATAATGCGGATCTTTATAGTAGTGCGTTACTTTTGGTAAATCTTCCCCCGGAACGCCAAGGTAAACAGGGACGTCGTAAAATCCGGTGGAGACGATGACGTTGGCTGCGCGGTATTCTCCTTTTGATGTGCTTACGGTAAATCCGTCTTTTGATCCTCGTACTGTTTCCACAGGTTCAAATAATCTCACATTCAGGTTATAATGGAGAGTCGCCCGTCTGTAGTACTCCAGCGCCTCGGCACGTGTCGGTTTGGCGTTAATGGAGACGAAAGGGATGTCGCCTATTTCAAGTTTGTCGGAAGTAGAGAAAAAGGTCATATTGGCCGGATAGTTATACAGCGAGTTCACCAGGCATCCTTTTTCTATAATGACATATGACAGTCCTGCTTTGCCGGCTTCAATTCCACAGGTAAGTCCGATAGGCCCGGCACCTATTATCAGGACATCGACATTTTGCATCAGAAGATTTGAAAGAATATAAAGTACAACATAAATAGAAGTACAATGGCCCAGCGCGGCAAAAGCGTCAAGCCATTGTATTTGAGTGAGGCCTATTTGCCTGCAGCCTTAGCGTGATCAGCAAGGAACTGTGCAAGTCCGTTATCCGTTAAAGGATGTTTTAGCAGAGCAGCAATTGCTGAAAGCGGAGCGGTAATGACGTCTGAGCCTATCTTTGCACATTCTATAATGTGCATAGGGTGACGTACAGAAGCGGCGAGTATCTGAGTGGTATACCCATAGTTATCGAATATGGTGCGGATGTCTTCGATCAGCGCCAAGCCGTCGGTGGATACATCGTCAAGACGGCCGACGAAGGGAGATACATAGGTTGCTCCGGCTTTAGCGGCTAAAAGAGCCTGACCGGCAGAGAATACCAGGGTGCAATTAGTCTTAATTCCCTTTGAAGTGAAGTATTTGATAGCTTTTATGCCGTCTTTGATCATCGGAACCTTTACTACAATACGTTCGTGAAGTTTCGCAAGGGCCTCGCCTTCGGCAATGATTTCGTCATATGTAGTGGCAATAACTTCTGCGCTTACGTCTCCTGTTGTGATTTCGCAGATTGCCTTGTAATGATTAATAACGTTATCGTGTCCGGTGATTCCTTCTTTGGCCATTAAGCTTGGATTCGTGGTAACGCCATCGAGTACGCCCATTTCATGAGCTTCTTTAATCTGGGCAAGGTTTGCTGTGTCAATAAAAAATTTCATACTGTATATAGATTATTAGAATAAAGTTAATCAGTTATCTGCTGACAATCAGTGTTTGTAGCAGTGCTGCGTGTATGAGCAAGAGGCTCGGCAACGCTGCGCTAAGTTAGAACTTTGAATCTTGAGAGGAAAGCTTTTTGGAATTTTTTTATGAGAAGAGAAAAGAAAAAAATGGGCTAGCACCTTCTATCGCACCGCTACAACCCTCTACCCTTGCTGCGTTCCCACCCTGGGGGAGTTCAAGAGGAGCTGGTCGTAGAAGACTAACCCGCCACAAAGATAGAAAATCGTACTAAAGCGCAAAAACTATTTTGTGTTTTTTCATTATTCGCGTATCTTGTTGATTCAATCACCTGATTGAGGTAGGGGAACTGCGAAGATGTTTTGAGAAGAAAGTGAATTAGTATTTTATTAAAATTTTACATTTACCTTTAATAAAGTGCTAAATAATTTTATATTTGCTATTGCAGAATTGAAGAATAAACAAAAATTATTGAATTGTCCTAATTTTAAGGTGCAGGCCTTAGCTTAGTGATTTGCTTTTATAAATCTGATGAAACAAATTGAAAATGACCAGCAGGGGTTGTACCGCCCTGAGTTTGAACACGACTCTTGCGGAGTAGGCTTTATTACTCATATTGATGGACATCGCTCTCACCAGATTGTGTCCGATGCTCTTACTATACTTGAGAATATGGAGCATAGAGGCGCGTGTGGTTGTGACCCTGAGACGGGAGACGGGGCGGGGATTCTGGTGCAGATCCCGCATGAATTTTTGATAGAGGAATGTATTTCTCTTGATATTCATCTTGCCGAGCCAGGCCATTATGGCGTGGGAATGATCTTTTTTCCAAAAGATATCACCACCAGGGAGGCCTGCCGTGCAGTCATTGTTAATTCTGCTGAGCGATTAGGCCTGCCTTTGTTGGGTTTCAGGAAGCTCCCTGTTGATCCTTCTGTTGTAGGTGAAACTGCTCTTGCCGTGGAACCCTCGGTTGAGCAGGTATTCATTGGGCGCCCTTCGAGCGTCCTTAATGCCGACGACTTCGAACGGAAGCTCTACGTATTGAGGCGTCTGATCAGTAAAACGATTGCAGAAACGGTAAGTCAGGGAAGTGATTTCTATATTGCTTCAATGTCGTGCCGGGTGATCGTCTACAAAGGGCAGCTCACTACGTATCAGCTTCGTACCTATTACGGTGACCTTGCCGACGAGCGTCTGACTTCTGCATTCGGGATGGTGCACAGTCGTTTCTCTACCAATACGTTTCCCTCCTGGAAGCTGGCGCAGCCGTTTCGCTTTATGGCGCATAACGGAGAGATCAATACATTAACCGGCAATCTAAACTGGTTTTATTCAGGGCTCAGATCGTACGCCTCGTCGTTTTTTACGAATGAAGAGATGGACATCGTGCTGCCCGTAATCGATTCCAACCAGTCGGATTCTGCCTGCCTGGACAATGTGGTCGAGGTCCTGGTTCATACCGGACGTTCTCTTCCTCATGTGATGATGATGCTCGTTCCGGAGGCATGGGATGGCAACGATCAGATGGATCCGGTGAAGAAGGCATTTTATGAGTTCCACGCTACGTTGATGGAACCATGGGATGGTCCTGCTGCATTAACGTTCACAGATGGACGCCAGATTGGTGCTCTGCTGGACCGTAACGGACTTCGTCCTTTACGCTATGCCGTTACGAACGATCAACGTGTTATTGTGGCATCAGAAGCTGGCGCCCTGCCTATTTCTGAAAAGATCATCGTAAAGAAGGGCCGTCTTCAGCCTGGTAAGATGTTCCTGATTGACATGGCTGAGGGTAAGATTATTACCGATCAGGAGATAAAACATAAAATAGCATCGGCTCAGCCATATGGCGAGTGGCTTGAGAACTATAAGATCAGAATGGAGGAGCTTCCTGAACCAAGGATTGCTTTTACCAATATGACGAAGGAGTCAGTGCTTAAGTATCAACAGGTGTTCGGTTACACCCGGGAAGACATTGAGACGATCATTAAGCCAATGGCAGTTGACGGGAAGGAACCCATCGGCTCTATGGGCACTGATGTGCCTCTGGCTGTCTTATCGGATCGTCCGCAACACATATCAAGTTACTTTAAGCAGTTTTTTGCGCAGGTTACCAACCCTCCCATCGACCCGATTCGGGAACGGATGGTCATGAGCTTGTCGACTTTCATTGGCAATAACGGAAATCTTTTTGACGAAGATAAGATGCACTGCCATTGTGTGGCCTTGCGTCAGCCGATCCTGAATAATTATGAGCTGGAGAAACTGAGAAGTATTGACACCGGATTATTCCATGCAAAAACGCTCTATACGTACTTTAAAGCTGACGGGCAGCCGGGATCTCTTGAAAGAGGTATTGCACGTCTCTGTCGCTACGCGGAAGATGCAGTGGAAGACGGCTTCGAAGTGTTGATTCTTTCTGACCGGGCAGTTGATTCGGAACATGCTCCGATTCCTTCATTGCTTGCGGTTTCTGCTGTACATCACCATTTAATTAAAAAGGGCTTCCGCGGCCAGGTTGGTCTCGTTGTTGAGGCCGGAGATATCTGGGAAGTACATCATTTTGCATGTCTTTTAGCCTTCGGTGCTACTGCAATCAACCCTTATCTGGCACTGGGTACTATCAGGACCCTCAAAGAGGAAAATAAACTGGAGAGCTCGCTCGACTTTAACTATCTGTCGAAGAACTATATTAAGGCCATCTGTGACGGGCTGCTTAAGATCTTCTCTAAAATGGGAATATCGACGTTGCAGTCTTATCATGGAGCCCAAATATTTGAGATCCTCGGAATTAATAAAGCGGTTGTAGATAAGTATTTCACTGGTGCGGTAACACGGATCGGCGGACTGGGGCTGGATGAAATAGCAAAGGAAAGCTTGTTTAAGCACAACCAAGGGTTTATCTACTCAAAATCGGACGAACAATTACTACCGGAAGGAGGGATCTACCAATGGAAGCGTCGCGGGGAGGCGCACTTGTTCAATCCGCAAACAGTTCATCTTCTGCAGCATTCTACCCGTACCGGTGATTACAGCGTTTATAAGCAATATGCGAAGCTTGTTAATGATCAGTCGGAGAAGATGTACACGCTGCGTGGTCTGTTTGACTTCGCTCATCATCGCGAGCCGGTTCCTCTGGAAGAAGTAGAGCCGATTGAATCGATTATGAAGCGTTTCGCCACCGGTGCAATGTCTTTCGGGTCAATTTCCCACGAAGCGCACAGTACACTGGCAATTGCGATGAACCGTATTGGTGGAAAGAGCAATACCGGCGAGGGGGGAGAAGACGAAATTCGTTATACTCCTCTTGTGAACGGTGACTCCATGCGGTCTGCTATTAAGCAGGTAGCGTCAGGTCGGTTTGGCGTTACTTCCTATTATCTGACTAATGCCGACGAGCTTCAGATCAAGATGGCTCAGGGAGCAAAACCAGGAGAAGGGGGCAGCTGCCCGGCCACAAGGTAGACGAGTGGATTGCAAAGGTGCGGCACTCTACCCCCGGAGTGGGATTAATATCGCCTCCTCCTCACCATGATATTTACTCAATTGAGGATCTGGCACAGCTGATCTTCGACTTGAAGAATGCGAACCGTGAGGCTCGTATCAACGTGAAGCTCGTTTCGAAGGCGGGAGTTGGCACGATCGCAGCAGGGGTAGCCAAAGCTCACGCTGATGTTATCCTTGTAGCAGGCTATGACGGAGGAACGGGCGCATCTCCCATCAGTTCTATTAAGCATGCCGGTTTGCCATGGGAGCTTGGTCTGGCGGAAGCGCATCAAACCCTGGTTAGGAATAAGCTGAGAAGCCGTGTGGTGCTGCAGACGGATGGTCAGCTAAAGACGGGTCGTGATATTGCGGTAGCGGCATTGCTTGGAGCGGAAGAGTGGGGAGTGGCCACCGCGGCACTGGTTGCCGGAGGTTGTATTATGATGCGCAAGTGCCACCTGAACACCTGTCCGGTAGGGGTAGCGACACAAGATCCCGAACTGAGAAAGTTGTTTAGCGGGAAGCCTGAACATATTGTGAACCTTTTCCGCTTCATAGCAGAAGAACTTCGTGAAATTATGGCTGACCTTGGTTTCCGTACGGTTAACGAAATGGTAGGCCGGTCGCAGTTCCTTAAGGTGCGTGAAGGCAATATTCATTGGAAGGCAAAGACTCTTGACTTGTCAGCGATTCTTCATCCGGTAACGAATCCTTCTAAGCAGACTTTGTACAACAGCGAGGCTCAGGATCATGGGATGGATAATATACTGGACTGGAAGCTGCTTGAGCATGCTCAACACGCTCTTGAAAGTAAGACTCCTGTTTTTGGCTCATTCGCAGTTAAGAATACCGACCGCACTGTAGGGACTGTCTTGTCAAACGAGGTTTCGAAGAGATATCACGGGGCGGGGCTGCCTGATAATACCATCAACTTTAAATTCACCGGTTCTGCCGGCCAGAGTTTTGGAGCGTTCTGTGCAAAGGGGCTTTCATTTGAACTCGAAGGCGAAGCAAATGACTACGTTGGGAAGGGACTTTCAGGTGCCCGCCTGGCAATCTATCCTTCGGCTGAAAGTACGCTGGTGCCTGAGGAGAACATCATTATCGGAAACGTGGCTTTATACGGTGCGACTTCGGGAGAGTTATTTGTTCGCGGGCAGGCCGGAGAGCGTTTCGCTGTCAGGAACTCTGGTGCGACTGCCGTTGTGGAAGGAGTAGGAGATCACGGCTGCGAATATATGACAGGCGGACGGGCATTGATCCTGGGTAAGACCGGTCGCAACTTTGCCGCTGGTATGAGCGGTGGAATCGCATGGGTTTACGATGTGGATGGTGATTTTGCGGATAATTGTAACCCGGAGATGATCGATCTTGATCCCCTGACGGGTGAAGACGAGGAGCAGATCCTGACGCTCCTGAAGAAACATCAGCAGCTCACGGGAAGCCATCTGGCTCAGCATCTCCTGAGCAATTGGACTGAGGAAGCCGGGAAGTTTATCAAAGTGTTCCCGAAGGAGTATAAAAAAGTATTACAACACGCACAATATCAAACCAACTAATACAATGGGAAAAGTGACAGGCTTTAAGGAATATGCGAGAGAGCTGCCCCCAAAGAGATCAGCTCAGGAACGTATCAATGATTATAAAGAGTTTACCGGCTGTTTTACTGAAGATAAATTGAACCACCAGGCGGCGAGGTGTATGAATTGCGGAATCCCGTTCTGCCATTCGGGCTGCCCGCTCGGTAATATTATTCCTGAGTTTAATGACGCCGTGTATAAGGAAAACTGGGAAGAGGCATATCGTATACTCTCTTCTACCAACAATTTTCCTGAATTTACGGGCAGAATTTGCCCTGCACCCTGTGAGGCTGCCTGTGTCCTCGGCATCAATAAGCCCGCGGTAACAATCGAAGAGATAGAAAAGCATATTATTGAAATTGCATTTTCGAAGGGATTAGTTCAGGCGAAAGCGCCTTTTATTCGGTCAGGTAAAGCAGTTGCTGTAATAGGGTCAGGCCCTGCGGGCTTAGCTGCCGCAGCTCAGCTGAATAAAGCCGGCCATTCAGTCACCGTGTTTGAGCGTGATGATAAGCCGGGAGGCCTGCTGCGGTATGGTATTCCTGACTTTAAGCTTGAGAAGTGGGTGGTCGAGAGACGCGTTGCTTTAATGGAAGAGGAAGGCGTTGTGTTTAAATGTAATACAGAAGTTGGCAAGGACATCAGTGCTGACGAATTGTTGAAGAACTACGATGCTGTTGTTTTGGCTGGCGGCTCTACTATTCCAAGGAACTTACCGGTGCCGGGAAGAGAACTAAAAGGGGTGTATTATGCAATGCAGTTCCTGAAGCAGCAAAATAAGCGGGTGTCTGACACGGAGTTTGCTGATGAGCCAATTCTGGCTACCGGCAAGGACGTGATCGTGATAGGGGGTGGAGATACTGGTTCTGACTGCGTGGGAACTTCCAACCGTCAGAAGGCGCGATCTGTGACTCAGTTCGAGCTGATGCCGAAACCTCCTGTATCTCGTACCGAAAGTATGCCATGGCCTACTTATCCGATGTTGCTTAAGACAAGTACATCACACGAGGAAGGCTGTGAGCGGCACTGGGGAATTAATACCAGGGAGTTTTTAGGTGATGCTGACGGTAACCTGAGGGCGTTGAAGGTAGTTGACGTAGAGTGGGAGACAGATGTCTTCGGCCGACCAGTGAAGTTTAAAGAGGTTGAAGGTTCTGAACGTGAACTGCCTTGCCAGCTGGCGTTCCTTGCGATGGGGTTTGTTCATCCTCAGAAGGAAGGATTGCTTGAGCAGCTTGGCGTTGAACTCGATGTACGCGGGAACGTGAAAGCGGCGGAAGGTGCCTACCAGACCAACGTGCATAAGGTGTTTGCGGCCGGTGACATGCGGCGAGGTCAATCTCTTGTCGTATGGGCCATTTCGGAAGGCCGGGAAGCTGCAAGACGGGTCGATCAGTTCCTGAGCGGTCGCACGGCTCTTGAGAGTAAAGATGCCGAAAGCATGTACGCATTTTAAATTAGTCAAACAACCCCTGCCTATAGAAGAATATCCTGCCCTCGGGCGGGATATTTTGCTTTAAGAGGGCGTGTCTCATTCCCGTGCAGGCAGGGGCTGCAGATCATGCAGGTATCCTCTCAGCGTATTGGGCAGGATCGTCTGATCTTCCTGCCTTGCCAGGAGTTCTCAGGTGATGGTGTATTTGTTTTTTTAAGGCCAGAAGAACATTCAAGCAACTTTCATCCCCCGTTTGAGTGCGCAACTGACGGATGTTTTTGTAAGGCCGCTGCTTACTGTTTATCTGTGGAGCGGTTCAGCTTTAATTTGGCGAACAAATCCCATAAGACAATACCCGCTGATACCACAATATTGAAGGAGTGCTTGGTGCCGAACTGCGGGATTTCGATACATCCGTCTATCTTGGCCATTGCTTCGTCGGAGACTCCGTTTACTTCATTGCCAAAAATCAATGCGTAACTGGTATTATCCGCCGGCTTAAATTGGTGCAGCATGGTGCTTTTATCCGCCTGTTCAACTGCCAGGACCTGGTAGTTTTCGGCCCGAAGCGCTTCTATGGCTTCCGTAACGCTACTGAAGTGCTGCCATTCGACCGACTGGGTGGCTCCGAGGGCTGTCTTCTCAATTTCCCTGTGAGGAGGGGTTCCTGTAATGCCGCAGAGATAGATACGTTCGACAGAGAAGCCGTCGCTGGTTCTGAAGATCGAGCCTACATTATGCATGCTTCTTACATTGTCAAGGACAACCGTCACAGGAAGCTTCTCCTGTTTTTTGAAGTCGTCCACGCTTACACGATTTAATTCCTCTAGCTTTAATTTTCGCATTTTGCTTTACTGGCCCGGTGTTGGCAAAGGCCGGCTTAATCACATATGGTACGGGCCGGGCAGGTTGCCTTCCACCGGAAGGTGTGATAATAAAAAAGTCTGATGCTTTTGAACATCAGACTTGCAAAGATAATATGATGATTGACGTTTTATAGTTGAGTGACGCCAGTTCCGATCTCGGAGCTATAGACAGAAGGAGCATAGCCGATCCTGGAGGTATAGTAATCCACAATCTGCTTGCTGAAGTCGTCAAAGCTATTCTTCTTTACCAAAGCGATGGCACATCCTCCAAAGCCTGCACCGGTCATGCGGGCTCCGGTAACTGCAGGGAACTGCTTGCAAAACTCTACGATGGTGTCCAACTCCACGCCTGATACCTCGTAAAGATGCTGTAACGAGTCATGGGACGCATACATCAGCTTGCCGAACTCATCCAGCTTGTTCTGGTCGAGCGCTTTGGCAGCCTCTAGAACCCTGTCGTTTTCTTCAACGACGTGTCGGGCGCGCTTGAGAACAACGGGGTCGCTGATAAGATGTTCATGCTGTTCAAACGTAGCGGTGTTGATGTCACACAAGTTGGCAATATCAAGCTCCTGCTGAAGCGACTTAAGCGCCGCCTGGCATTCACTGACGCGCTCATTGTACTTGGATTCGGTGAGCTTTCTTGGCTTGTTGGTATTGATAATGGCGAGGTAATGGTCGCCCAGATCGCATTCTACCGCCTGATAATCGAGCGTGTCGCAGTTCAGCTTTAATGCCTTGTTTCTCTCGCCGAAAGCAACTGCAAACTGATCCATGATCCCTGAGTTCACACCGATAAATTCGTTCTCTACCTTTTTGGATAGTTTAACAAGCTCCAGCCTGGAGAAGCCCGACTGAAAAAGTTCGTTAAGCGCAAATGCTGTTACGACTTCTATCGACGCTGAAGATGAAAGACTTGAGCCAATCGGGAGATTGCCAAAATACATTAAGTCGAGCCCTTCAACGCTCTTGCCGTTCTGCAGAAAGTTGTGGATAACACCCAGAGGGTAATTATACCATTCTTTCCCTGTCTTCTCGTAGCTGCTTTGCACCGGAATCTTCAGCTCATCCTCGAAGTTGAGGCTTTTAAAGCGAAACAGCCCGTCTTTATTTGGAGCGGTGAGCAGATAGGTGCCCATGGTAATGGCGCAGGGCATGACGAGGCCGCCATTGTAGTCAATGTGCTCACCAATCAAATTAACCCTTCCGGGCGCAAAAAAATATTTTGGTGTGGCTGTCCGGAGAAGCTTAAAAACTCTTGTTTTAGGTTATCTAACATAATTGTAAGTAGTGGTGGTTGCTTCAAATGTACAAAATTTGTTCTATTGACAGTTATTGTTCTGAACTTGACACTGTTTGCCAGGACCGGTCAGAAGATGCCCTTACGATAAGCAGCGGATCCAGCACAATTTTTTCAGGCGCCGCCTCTTCTGTCTTTTCGGTTTTCTTTAGCTTGAGAAAGAGTTTTGCAACTTCTTTTCCCATCAGGACCGTTTGCTGGTCAATCGTTGAAAGTTGCGGGCTTACAAGGCTGCCGAAGGCTTCGTTTGCAAATCCAATCACGGCCACTTCTTCCGGTATTTTGATCCCAAATTGCTGGAGCTGCTGAAGTACGCCCATCGCTGTGAAATCTTCCAGGGCAAAGACAGCATCGAACTTTAGATTGTTCTCCCTGGCTTCCCGGATCACTGATTTGCCGAACTCAAGGGAAAAATCGCCTTTGATAATCAGCTCTTCATCGACCGGAATATTGTAATGAACAAGGGCATCGATGTATCCGCGAAGCCGTTCTTTAAAGATGCTGATTTCCCTGTCGGAGGAAATGTGCAGGATGCGTTTGTAGCCCTGCCGAATCAGATGTTCTGTGGCTATAAATCCGCCTTTGTAGTCGTCGATTGTGACAGAGGGTACATTCAGCTGCTCTACTGCACGGTCAAAGAAGATGAGTGGCGTTTTTCGTTTAATGATTTCATGAAAAGAGGAGTAGTCGGTCGTCTCAGTAGATATCGAGGCAATAATGCCGTCGACCCTCGACTGTAAAAAGGTCTCAATCCCTCTTTTCTCCTGGCCGATGGTTTCGTTTGACTGGTATAACAGGATGTTATAGCCGTTGGCGTTCATTACCTGCTCTATACCAGCTACAACCGAACTGAAGAAGGTGACCCGTATACTCGGTACGATCACGCCTATTACATTTGTTCTTCCCGACCGGAGCGAAGAGGCAATTTTGTTTTGCCGGTAGTTCAGACGTTCTGCAGTTTCACGCACCGCCTTCTTCGTAGCTGCACTAATAGCAGGGTGGTCGTTGAGTGCGCGGGCGACCGTAGAAAACGTAATGTTTAGCTCTTTTGCAATGTCCAGTATGGTAACTTTTTTCATTCCGTCTTGTGTGTCATCTTTCAATAAAAAGCTTTAGGTTTCAATTCATCTGCCGTTGAAGCACGCCAAAGACGTCTGAAAATTTTTTTCACAATTTTAGACGAAAATTTTTTTAATACCAAATATTCTATACCTTCGTGCAAACGTTGGCACAATTATTTAACCTTTAACCATAATGCTTCTTCTCGGAATTGACGTCGGCACTTCATCTATTAAAGTTTCTGTTGTAGATGCAGAAACGCAGAAGGCAGTAGTTTCAGCACAGTATCCTGAAACAGAATCACAAATTAAATCACTAAAACCCGGATGGGCAGAGCAATCTCCCGAGATGTGGTGGGAACATGTTCAGCAGGCCATACTGAAGGCAAACGCTTCAGGTGCCTACCAGCCCCGGGATATCGGCTCAATTGGCATTGCGTATCAAATGCACGGTCTGGTAGTTGTTGACCGCGGACAAAATGTTCTGCGCGACTCAATCATCTGGTGCGACAGCCGG
This sequence comes from Arcticibacter sp. MXS-1, assembly GCF_041902385.1. Classification (GTDB taxonomy): domain Bacteria; phylum Bacteroidota; class Bacteroidia; order Sphingobacteriales; family Sphingobacteriaceae; genus Arcticibacter. The sequence continues at coordinate 3,001,403 of NZ_CP169244.1, forward strand.
GCTGTAGAGATAGGAAATAATGCATTCAGAAAGATTGGTGAGGAACGAAGCCTTTCGAGACTCCTCAACTCTCCCGGCAATTTTACAGCATCTAAACTGGCCTGGGTAAAAGAGAACGAGCCGGAACTATTCAGCCGGATTGACAAGGTGATGTTGCCTGGCGACTTTATCGCAATGAGACTGACCGGCGAAGCTACCATTAGTGCCTCAGCTCTTTCCGAAGGCATCCTTTGGGATTTTCAGGACGACACCATTTCTAAAGATGTTCTTGAGTGTTATGGTTTCAGCAGCGAGCTGTTTCCTCCTGTTAAGCCGGTCTTTGCAGAGCATGGTTACGTTACAGAGGCTATTGCTGCAAAACTCTCTCTTAGAGCCGGAATTCCGGTTACTTATAAGTCGGGAGATCAGCCTAACAATGCGTTGTCACTGAATGTATTGCAGCCAGGTGAGGTGGCCGCTACTGCCGGCACCTCCGGAGTGATCTACGGAGTGAGCGATAAGCTGACCTATGATCCTCAGTCGAGAGTCAATACGTTTGCTCACGTAAATTATGCCGGAGAGCAAAAGCGGGTAGGTGTACTGCTTTGTATCAACGGGACGGGAATCCTGAACCGCTGGGTCAGAAATAACATGGCGCCCGGTGTTAGTTACAAAACCATCGATTCTCAGGGGAAGGAAGTTCCTGTTGGAGCTGACGGGTTACGGATACTGCCATTTGGAAATGGGGCCGAGCGTATGTTAAATAACAAACTGATCGGAGCTCATTTGCTGAATGTCGATTTTAACCTCCACACTCAGGCCCACATCTTCCGCGCAGAGCAGGAGGGTATTGCTTTCGCCTTCCGCTACGGACTTGATATTATGCGGGAAAATGGGATGAATCCGTCTGTCATCCGTGCAGGAAAGGCCAATTTGTTCCAGAGTCCTCTATTCTGCGAGGCGTTTGTTAACAGTACGAATGTGCCGGTAGAGCTTTACGACAATGACGGAAGCGTAGGTGCCGCTATTGGCGCAGGCATCGGAGTTAAAGCATTTGCCTCTGAGAGCGAAGCTTTTACCAATCAGCGGGCTATCCAGCTAATAGAGCCGGGGATGAGCGGGGTCTATGAGGAGATCTATCAGGACTGGAAAACGCTGTTATTGAGAAAACTGGCCGAATAGGGCCATAACAGGAAGTAATTATTCAGACATTATAAATCAGTTAACAATCTAAATTTAATTTTTATGGCAAATATTCTCTCTGGTGAAACAGAGTTTTTCAAAGGAATTGGCCAGATCCAATTTGAAGGACCTGAGTCAGACAATCCACTTGCATTCAGATGGTATGACGAAAACCGCTTAGTAGCAGGAAAGACTTTAAAAGATCATTTCAAATTTGCCTGTGCTTACTGGCATTCGTTCTGCGGAAACGGGTCAGATCCTTTTGGAGGGCCATCTCACTTCTTCCCATGGGACAAAAAGAGTGACCCTGTAGAGCGTGCAAAAGATAAGATGGATGCGGCATTTGAGTTCATTACTAAGATGAACCTGCCCTATTATTGTTTTCATGACGTGGATCTGGTTGATTACGGGAACGATGTGCTGGAGAATGAAAGAAGACTTCAGGCTATCGTAGAATATGCAAAGCAGAAACAAGCAGAGAGCGGCGTTAAGTTACTATGGGGAACATCTAATCTGTTCAGCAACCCCCGGTACATGAATGGTGCCTCTACGAATCCCGACTTTCACGTACTCTCCCACGCAGGAGCACAGGTAAAGGCGGCACTCGATGCTACCATCGCTCTAAATGGTGAGAACTATGTGTTCTGGGGAGGAAGGGAAGGATACATGACCCTTCTGAATACCGATATGAAACGTGAGCAGGAACACTTCGCCCGTTTCCTTCATACCGCCAAAGATTATGCAAGGAAGAACGGCTTTAAGGGCAATTTCTTTATCGAACCAAAGCCATGCGAGCCGACTAAGCACCAGTATGATTACGATGCTGCAACAGTTATTGGCTTCCTGAGACAGTATGATCTTCTTGATGACTTTAAGTTAAATCTGGAAGTGAATCACGCCACGCTGGCAGGTCATACGTTCCAGCATGAAATGCAGGTAGCTGCCGACGCAGGATTACTTGGATCAATGGACGCTAACAGAGGCGATTACCAGAACGGATGGGATACCGACCAGTTCCCCAACAACGTGGGTGAACTCACCGAATGCATGCTGGTATTCCTGCAGGCTGGCGGCCTTCAGGGCGGTGGTATTAACTTCGACGCGAAGATTCGCAGAAATTCTACCGACATGGAAGATCTGTTCTACGCTCACATCGGAGGAATGGATACTTTCGCGCGGGCTCTGATCATTGCCGACACCGTACTTCAGAAGTCGGATTATACCAAGTTCCGCGAAGAAAGGTATTCCTCTTTTGATTCCGGAAAAGGCAAAGAGTTCGAAGAAGGCAAGCTGAGCCTCGAAGATCTGCGCGCTTACGCAATCGAGAACGGTGAGCCTGCTCAGAAGAGTGGTAAGCAGGAATATCTGGAGAATATCCTGAACCGGTACCTGTAAGATAACTGATCTAAATTAAAGGGGCTGTCTCGATTCGAGTTCAGCCCCTTTTTTAAGATCTTAATCACTAATCTTTACCAATTAAGATTTTATACCGGACAACCTTTGATTGAAAGCAGTTGATTATTTTGCTGTTCAAAATTCTTTTAGGCAATCTTCTTAGTTTTCAGTGTTCTCTGCCTTAGCAGATATTTTCTGCTTTTAGCTTTTCTACTTCTTCAAATACCGCCTCCGGCGTTATTCCCTGCATGCAAATGTTGTTTTTGCACTGGCTGCTGAAGTGCTTTCCGTAGTAGCAGGGACTGCATAAAAGATTTGTGCCTTTCCAAAGGAATTTCACTCTGTCAAAGTTCTCTCCATAGTTGAACTCAAAGGGGTTGGTAGGCCCGAAAAGAGCAATAACATGCGGGTGCTGCGCCAGCACAGCCAGGTGAAAGGGCCCGCTGTCGTGCGTAATGACAAGGTCACTTTCTCTCATCAGCGACACCAGTTCCGGCAGATTCAGTTTTCCTACCGCATTCACTACCTTAATGTCCTCAAAATACGGTATGATCCATTCATCCGAATCAGCTCCTGATAGTATGACCTCGTAGTTTTGTTCTCCCAGAAACTTGGCCAGCCGTACGTAATTCTCTATTGGCCATCTTTTCAATGCCTGTTCCTGCAAGAGGTTTTTAGCTCCTCCCGGAGCAAGTATCACTCTTTTCACCTTGCGGTCTTGCAGTGGTTGAGTGCCTGGGGTGAGTGCTGCGCAGGGGATGGCATCCCGTGGAAATTGGATCACCGAGGGGTAGTTGTCGTCCATATCCAGAAAGAGGCGGACTCTCTCAAACGGGCGTGACCGCCCGGGGATCATTGAGGGACGCTCTCCTTCTCTGCTCAGTCTGACTTTGCGTTTGGATCGTACCAGAACCGTAAGAAAACGATAGCGGAAGTCTGGATGGAAAATAAGTACGTCCTCAAATTTCCGAAGCGCTATTTTTCGATGACACGACAACACCTCACCCAGTCGAACGGATATATTTTCGCTGAATAGCTTTTGTTCATCGAGGGTAATGATTTCATTTATATCAGGGATGTTTGCTAAAATAGGATAAACCACCTCGCCGCATATCCAGGTGATGTGCGCCTCGGGGAGTTTTTTCTTGATTTCTGAAACCACAGGCAGTGTCATGATGACATCGCCGATGGCACCTATTTTTACAATAAGAATTTTTTTCACTCTGTAAGTTTTACTTCTTATTTCTACCTCTGTCTATAAGAGCGCTTAGACCAGCTTTCGTGCCCCATTTCTCAGCATACTGGTTCAATGAATAGATGTATCAAAGGTAGAATGGCATGTTCGCCGTTCCCTATTTATACCGTTAAGAGGCCCGTATGTTTTGAAATACTCATTTTTTTGACGGTAATAGCGTTTGGTTATTTTCTTCGGCCGCTTCCAGATACAGTCATGAGCTGTACGCCTAAGCCGAAATGAAGGAGGATTAAATGTTCTTGGAGGCCTTAAAGAACAAGATACTTTCACAAAAACTTCGTGTACCTTTGTGTTTATTGAGGATGAGGAACTATAGCCAATTAAGCGATTTCGATTTAGCAGAGCTTTTGAGAGAGGGTAAGGAGTCCGCTTTTAGGGAAATCTATACGCGGTACTGGGATAAGCTATATGTGACAGCCAGGAAACGTCTTCACGATGAGGCTGAAGCCGAAGAGGTCGTTCAGGACATTTTCTGCAATCTATGGCGCAAACGTTTCTCGTTTTCATTGTCAAAGACCTTTGATCATTATTTCGCGGTAGCTGTTAAATTTGAAGTGATCAACAGGATGGCCAGAAAAGCCCGGCACACGCTCTTCGAGCAGGAGGCTCACAGAACCTTTTCCGACATGGATTATTCTACCCTCGAAGAGTTAAATCTGGCAGAATTAAAACGGCAGCTTGAATCTTCAATCAGTTCTCTGCCGGACAAATGCAGGATCGTCTTTCGACTAAAATATGAAAAGGACTATTCGCAGCGGGAAATAGCAGAAGAGCTCCAAATCTCAGAGAAAACGGTGGAAGCACATCTGGCAAAAGCACGAAAGGTCCTGAGAGGCAATTTTGGAAGTTTGCTGGGAATGCTCATCAGCCTGTTGTGATGTCGCGGAGACACTAAGGGACAGCATTCTCGCCTTAACCCTCCTTACGAAGAGCTAAAATGTTTTAAAAGCGCCAGAGGCGAAAAAAAGTGGCGACCGACTAAGGGAAATGCACCTCTTCGTTGGCTAATAGATAAACAGCCAATTTCATGACCTTACGGAAGAAGGAATCTATGTTACGTAATCTTGCCCGAAAATGGAAGGATGGCACGATCTCGGAAGAGGAGAAGGAAATATTCAATAAATGGTATGATTCTTTTGACGATTCTTTCCTTGAAGTTTCCACACCCGGGGCTCCTCAGGAAATAAGCGAGCGAATATACCGCAACATAGTCGCCAGGGAGAAGATCAGGAAAACCAGCTTTCTTTCATTCCGCGGTTATCTGCCAGTTAAAATAGCGGCAAGTGTTCTGTTCATTCTATCACTCACATTCTTTTTCTATTACATTTCTCAGCCGTTGCAGCAACAGCATACGCAGACGGAGAAGATGGCCGATGGGATAAGGCCAGGTGAAAACAAGGCAGTCCTCACTCTCCCCAACGGAGCAAGGGTCGTTTTAGACAGTGCAAAAAATAGGTTGCTGGCAAGCCGGGGAAATCTAACCGTCCGTCAAAGTCAGGCAGGTCAAATTGTCTTTCAATTGAACGGAACAGGCGTAAGAAGGACCGGTGCGAGAGCAGAATACAATACCATAAGTACTCCACGGGGAGGCCAGTACCAGATTGAACTTCCCGATGGGACCAGAGTTTGGCTGAATGCCGCCTCCAGTTTGAAGTTTCCAACCGTATTTGGGACTGACGAAAGAAGAGTAGAGTTAACAGGTGAAGCCTATTTTGAAGTGACCAAACTATGGAGGGTTGGCCGGGACTCAAAGCGTGTCCCATTTATCGTGGCGACGCAGGGGCAGGAAGTAAGGGTGCTCGGTACTCATTTCAATGTCAACGCTTATCCGGATGAGGGCGTAATAAGAACGACGCTCCTCGAAGGTGCCGTGAAGGTCTTCAAAGCCGGAACAGGGGAGTCGCGCCTGCTGCGACCAGGGCAACAACTTACTAACGGAAATACACTGGTGGTCGGAGATGTAGATGCTGAGCAGGAAATAGCCTGGCAAAAGGGCTACTTTATCTTTAACAACGAACCATGCGAAAGCGTGATGCGAAAGATTTCGCGCTGGTACGATGTCGATGTGGAGTACCGGGGAGACATCCGGAATAAGCGCTTTGGAGGCGCCATATCGAAATTCGAGCGGATCTCAGAAGTCCTCCGCATCATGGAACTCACAGGAACTATTCATTTTAAGATAGAGGAAAGGAGGATAATCGTCATGCCGTAAACACTACATTTTTACATCATAAGAGCGATGATTATCTGAACAACCGGGAACGATTAGGCCCGCTCCCGGTATAGAGTAGGTTAATCGTACGAGTCAAACTAACGCGTATTCTAATTAAACCTAAGATCAAATGTATAAAATTTGTACCGGACTGATACACGGTTACAGGAACCGTATTCCTCTTAAACTTCTGCTAGTCATGAAACTAACCATCATTGTACTTATGGCCGCATTTTTACAGGTGAGCGCTGCTTCTTACGCCCAGAAACTCAGCCTGTCAGAGCATAATGCAGCCATTGAAGATGTTTTCAGGAAGATCAAAAAGCAAACTGATTATGATTTTTTCTACGACACGGAGATGCTAAAGCAAAGCAAACCTGTAAGCATAACCGTAAAAAATGCGAGCATAGAGGAAGTGCTCGAAAAATGTTTTGTAGGCCAGGAACTTACCTATGTGATCGAACAGAAGACGATCGTGGTGCAGAGAAAACCAGCGCAGGCTCAGACGCTGTTATCCCGCCTCCCGATCGATGTTGCCGGCAGGGTAACAGACGAAAAGGGGGAAGCTCTTCCCGGAGTAAGTGTGAGGGTCAAGGGAGCCAGAGCCGGAACGAGTACCGACGTTAACGGGGCATTCAGAATTACAGTTCCGGATGGCGAGCAAATCCTGGTCTTTTCTTTTATCGGCTACGGAACTAAGGAGCTCGCCGTGAGGGGACAAACGAGGATAACTGTTCAGCTCGTTCCCGAGCAGAGGGCCCTGGAGGAAGTTGTAGTAGTGGGATACGGCACTCAGAAACGTGCAAGTGTAGTCGGAGCGGTCGATCAGGTCACCTCCGCTGCTATCGAAGGAAGACCATCTGTCAATACGACCCTCGCCCTGCAGGGTGTGTCTCCCAACCTGGTTGTGCAGCAACGGAATTCAGAACCCGGAGCAGGAGTGAACCTGAACGTGCGGGGAATCAGTACCATGGGGAATAATAGCCCGCTGGTGGTCATAGATGGGATCGTTGGAGGCGACATTAATCTGCTGAATCCCCTCGACATAGAAACAGTATCGGTCTTGAAGGATGCTGGAAGCGCCGCCATCTATGGCTCGCGCTCCGCCAACGGCGTCATCCTCGTCACGACGAAGAAAGGGAAAAAGAATTCACGCCCGGTGCTGACCTATAACGGACTAGCAGGTGTTAACAGTCCACATATGTTTTTTAAGCCAGTTAGCGCTTACGAGAACGCCATCTTAAGGAACGAATCTGCAGCGAATGCTGGATTAGGCACGGTGGTATACACGCCTGCCCAGATCAGGGCTTTTAAGGAAGAGGGCGATAATGAATGGTTTGTTAATTCAATCTTACAGGACGCCTGGCAGCAGAATCACAATGTGAGTGTAAGCGGAGGAGGCGAAACGTCGACCTACATGGTTTCAATGGGATATACAGACCAGGCAAGTAACTTCGTTGGACCGCGTAAAGGACTGAGGCGATATAACTACAGGGTGAACTTGACCAACGAATACGGACGACTCAAGTTTAATTCCATCCTCGCCTATACACGGAGCGACATCAGGGACCATTCTTCATCTACAGGGACCCTCATGGTAGATGCAGCGCGAGTACCCCTCAATTACAGACTAAAAGATGATGAGGGCCGCTATCTTACGAACGATGTCTTGCAGGAGTTTAACCCCCTCGGCGTACTGGAAAAAGGAGGTTATCGTAAATCTGACGATGACAATGTCTTTGGTAGTCTGAGTGCAGAGCTTTCTGTATCTAAATTTCTTAAACTGAAGGGCGTTTTCGGCGGAAGCCTTTATTCCAATCACCGCTTTGAAAGAACCCTTCCGGTCGACTATTTTCCGAAAGGAGTTTCAGGCGCTAATACCAATGTGAATGACGAGAGTCGCAAAACCCTGGACCTGAACACTCAGTTTCTTGCCCAGTTCACCCATACGTTTAACAAGAGACATGACGTAGATCTGTTAGTCGGCGTTTCTAACGAAAACCATGACGAAAGAGGAGTGAAGCTGCAGCGTATAAAAACTGACCCCGATCTGGGAGTGCCAACTTCCGAAACAGAGATCAATCTTCAGGAGACCAGGAATTCCAATCAGGGGGCGGGCGAGAACAGCTTAAATTCCCTCTTTGGAAGAGCCTCGTATTCCTACCAGAATAAATACTATGCCGAGTTTAATTTTCGTTACGACGGATCATCGAAATTCAGAAAGGATAACCGCTGGGGATTCTTTCCTGCCGGATCTGTAGGATACCGCCTGACGGAAGAGAAGTTCATGCAAAGGTATCACGAAAAGATAGGCGACCTGAAGCTCCGTGCTTCTTATGGGCTTGTCGGAAACCAAAACGTGGGGAACTTCCAGTACCAGACTACTTTTTTCTCCTTTGGCCCTGCTTACGGATATAATAACAAGGAGGTGTATGCCACGGGATTTAATTTTGCTAATCCCGATCTGCGTTGGGAGAAGGCGGCAACCTTCAACGCGGGAGCTGATTTTAGTTTCTTCCGTAACGCTCTTACTTATTCTTTTGACTACTTCAGCAAGCTCACCACCGATATTCTGGTCAAGCCGCAGGTGCCCGGTGTTTTTGGTACTGACCTGCCCGACTTTAATGCCGGTAAAGTACGCAACCGGGGCTGGGAAATGGCTGTTACGTATCGTCGGTCCGGGAAGCAGTTAAGGCACATGGTATCCCTGAATCTGGGCGACACCAAGAATAAGGTGCTCTATTTTGAAGGAAGTGAAAATCTGCCACGCGTAGACGAGCTTCGTTATCTTCAAATGACTGGATACCCGTTTAAGTCATATGTAGGGTATAAGCGCGACGGGTACTTTCAAAACATCGACGAAGTCAATAGGGGAGCAAAGCCCTCCGGTTTGAATGTTCAGCCCGGGGATAACCGGTACGTCGACGTTAATCAGGATGGTGTGATCGACGATAACGATCTTTTTGTGTTTGGGAATCCTTTTCCTCGCCTCACCTTTGGTGCAACCTATAACGTGGGATTCAGGGGATTTGACCTGAACGTATTTTTTCAGGGAGTAGGAAAGCGGACGATGATGCTGCGTGGCGAGCTCGTGGAGCCCTTCCATGTGAATTACGGAAGAACGATGTATCAGCATCAGCTGGATTACTGGACACCAATGAACCCAGATGCCCGTTACCCGCGTCTGGCAGATGACGGAAGCGCTTCGAACACGAACAACTTCGACAGAGGCTCTGATATGTACCTGTACAGCGGATCCTATGTGCGGCTCAAGAATGTACAACTCGGTTATACGCTTCCTCAGCAAATTTCTAAAAAGCTTGGGCTTCAGAAGCTTCGTGCTTACCTCTCAGGCCAGAACCTCTTTACCTGGTCGGCTGTGAAGTTTGTCGATCCCGAGCTGACTGAGTTTAACAGTAATTTAAGTAATGAAGGAGGCAACAGTGGACGGGCTTATCCCACACTGGTTTATTATGGTTTTGGTTTAGACGTTACTTTTTAATACCGATTATGAAAAGAATCAACATGAAGAGGGTTGCCCTCTTCGCGATAATCTTCACCCTCGCTGCGGGATGTAAAAAGCTCGACCTCGCTCCTGAAGACAGGTTCACCGATCTGACCTACTGGAGCTCACCGGCTAAGGCGTTGAGCATGTTAAATACGGCCTATTCCCAGATTTATAACACCGACAATTTTTTCTACAATGAAGCGCTTTCTGATAATGCTTACAGCCGCAATGACGTGTCGGGCTCCAATTCAATTGCTACCGGTGCGTACGATGCCTCGCTAAGCAGGCTGAAGAATGAATGGAATGATCACTATAAGGGAATTAAGTCGTGCAACCTCTTACTCTCAAATATTGACAAGGTCCCGCAAATGGATGAGACGCTTAAAAACAGAATGAAGGCGGAAGCCAGGTTGTTAAGAGCCTTCCAGTACTTTCAGCTGATGACCTGGTTTGGCGGCGTTCCTCTGTTCGATAAAGATATCGACATTAATACGGCAAGAAGCATACAGCGCAGCCCCAGGGCGGAGGTGCTCGATTTTATCCTGAAAGAGCTCGACCTTGCTGTTGGCGACCTGCCCACAAACACCACGCTTCCTGAGGCAGAAAGAGGCAGATTGACGAAGGGTGCCGCTATAGCCTTAAAGGCGCGCGTCTTACTTTATGAGAGTCGCTGGCAGGAAGCTGCTGATTTATGTCAAAAGCTAATTGGCGGCACCGAGTATGGAACGTATTCTTTATTTCCTTCTTACGAAGGTGTTTTCCTTCCTCAAAACGAGTATAACAGCGAAGTGATCCTCGACATTGAGTTCGTACCGGTGAAGCGCGCCTGGGGAACCTTTTTCGATCTGGCACCTATTTCAGCCGGAGCGAGGTTAAACGCAATGGCACCAACCCAGGAGCTGGTTGATAGCTATATGATGCTGAACGGGAAGAGGATCAATGAGAGCGGGTCGGGATACAATGAGAGCGATCCATACAAAAACCGTGATCCCAGGCTGAGTTATACAGTCGTTTATCATGGCTACAACTGGAAGAATGAAGATGGCAGCACGCGCACCATATACATCAGACCAGGATCTGATCCTTCATCTGCCAAAACGGACGAATATTCGCCAGGCTCGTCAAAAACTCCTACCGGCTATTATCTCCGGAAGTACTTTGACCCCACTCATGACAACAATCTCTCCTCGGGACTGAACCTCATCCTGATCCGGTATGCTGATGTTCTTCTGATGTATGCCGAAGCTAAGAATGAACTGTCGAAGCTGGATGAAAGTGCATGGAACCAGACGGTTAAAGCGCTGCGCAGCAGGGCTGGTTTTACAGATGCGGCCGCCCTCAACTATAATAATGCCTGGAGCCAGGAAGACCTCCGACAGATTATCAGAAATGAACGAAGAGTAGAGCTGGCAATGGAAGGTCAGCGGATCTTCGATATCAGACGCTGGAAGATCGCTGAGACAGTCCTGAATGGCTGGGTGCATGGAGCCAAATATGGGCCTGCCAATGAAGATAATGGGTACATACGTGCCAGCCTGAGAAATTTCGATAAGGGCAAGCACTACCTATGGCCCGTGCCGAGGGAAGAAAGAAGCATTAACCCTAATCTTTCTCAAAATCCAGGTTGGAACTAAACGAATTCTTTATAACACTAAATATCCATAGCATGAAAAAGAATATAATTCATATAGTAATCTCTTGCTTATCACTGCTGGTTTTTCTGGCTAGCTGCAAAAAGGACGATAAGCTTGATCATACACGAGTAAGTGCAGTAGAAAACCTTTATGCTCCTGCTGATAACTCAAACGTTTTTGTATCAGGACAGGGATCTGTGACGTTTGAATGGGAGCAGGCAAGGGCGGAAGATAACGGGGTAGTACTCTATGAAGTTCTTTTCGACAAGCCCGACGGCGATTTTTCTAATCCTCTATACTCGCTCGCATCCGACGGAAACGGCTATCAGCGTTCATTAACCATGAGCTACGGTGATCTTACTAAGGTGGCCGCAGCTGCCGGTATAAAACCAAGCAGCGCCGGGAAAATAAAATGGACCGTACGCTCGTCAAAAGGACTGGAAGTGCAGAAGACTGCAGTCGCCCGGACTCTCGAAATCGAGCGACCTCAGGGATTCTCGCCCGCCCCTTCAACCGTTTATCTGACTGGTACCGCCACAGAAGGAGGCGACGATCTTAGCAAAGCAATTGCCATGAAGAAGACAGGCGACGGTACCTTTGAAATCTACACCTCTTTAAAGGCCGGTACTTATCATCTGGCAGAAAGAAATAGCGGTAATCCGGCAACCTACTCCATTGATGGGCAAAAGATCAATGAAGCCGGAAATACAACTGTGGCTGGCGACAGTAAAGTTTACCGTATCCGGTTAAATTTTAACAATGCAAGTGCAGAATTTTCAGAGATTGTGTCGCTGGGCCTTTGGTTTGCTCCCGATAACAGGATATGGTTTCAGCTGCCATATGCGGGAGGAAGCTCCTGGGAGATCAAGAATGCACCCGTTGCATTTAAACAGGAGTCATGGGGTAGAGACGAGCGGTATAAGTTTAAGTTTGTTGTTAAAAATTCAGCAGGAGCGAGCACAGAGGAGTGGTACGGAAGTGCAAACCGAGATAACCAGAGACCGACCGATGCCTCCCCTGCATCCTATTGGTATATGCTGCCGGTTAGCAATAATCAGTGGGATAACTGCTTTAAATTCAACGGGAACGCAGATAATAAAAATTGTGATATCAAGGTCACTTTCAACTCATCTGCTTACACGCACTCAGTGACGGTAAAATAGTTGTGGATTATTCCTCCTGCTACGGCAGGGGGAATACTAATTTCAAATTATGAAAACAAGGACAATTCGCTACATGCTTTCAGCGGGTATAGGCGCAGTCGTATTTATGATCACCGCCTGTTCCAAAGAGGAGGGGTACCCGCTCTACTCAAATAATACACATAAGATTGACTATACGTACTCTGCTACCGCTGATTCAATGCAAGAGGTGACTTATAGCACATACAAGTCGGGCGATGGGAAGTATTTTTTGCAGGATAACAATGGCAATACCGGCTTCAATTATTGGTGGCAGGCACATATGATGGATGTATTTGTCGACGCTTATGCCAGAACTTCTAACGATGGTTATAAACCGAAGATGACAAGCCTCTTAAATGGTATCAAAGAGAAAAATGGTGGCACCTTTATTAACGAATATTACGACGACATGGAATGGCTGGCTCTTGCCTGCCTCCGCGTATTTGGTACCACCAATGATAATACTTTTAAGGCCACCGCTGATCTTCTTTGGACGGATATAAAAACAGGGTGGACCAGCCTTGCTGGCGGAGGCTTAATGTGGCGAAAAAGCTCGCCTGAATCAAAAAATGCCTGCGCAAACGCACCTGCTTCTATTCTTGGAGCGCGCATGTATGCACTTTCGAAGAATTCTGACGACCTGGAATGGGCAAAAAGAATCTATGCCTGGCAAAAGGCCAACCTGGTTGACCCGAATAACGGCATCGTGTGGGATAACCTGAAAGTGGAGGGAGGTAATATCGTCAAGAATACCGACTGGAAGTTTACCTATAATCAGGGTACTTATATTGGCGCCGCCCTTGAACTGTACCACGCTACGAAAGAGCGAGCGTACCTGTCTGACGCGATGCGGACCGCCAATACGTGTATGAATAGTCGCGATATCAATACCTCTGGTCTTCTAAAAAGCGAAAATCAGGGCGACGGAGGCTTATTCAAGGGTATTTTAATCAGGTATCTCGCCTTATTAGTTCAGGAGCCCGATCTGAACGACACAGACCGCGGAAATCTGGCGCGCTTTTTAAAGTTTAACGCAGAAACGTTTTATACTAAAGGGCTGGCAAGACCATCCATGCTCTCCGGCCCGGACTGGGGCAACAAGGCACAAGGCTCAATTGATCTCTCAACCCAGTTGAGCGGACTGATGCTGATGGAAGCAGCAGCGACTCTGAAAAAAACGGAGGTGTTTTAAGTCTCTGCGCTGAAGCAATGGTTGTTCACCTGTAGAGGCGCTGACAAATTCTTCCTGGTTGTGTATTCAAGCGCAAAGAAAGACAGATACAGGTAACATACATCGGGAAACACCCAAGGGCTCTGTAGTTTTACCGGGCTCACTCGCCCTGAATGCGTGCATTGCCGTAACGTTTTAGTACGGAAAAGAAAGGGAAGGCCAATAAAGTGCCTTCCCTCTTTGTACTAGGTTTTGCTAAACCGATAGATGAGGCTATATTTGTCATAACTCCCCGACGCATCAAAAAACCTGGGGGAGGGAAACAGAAATATCACACTTATACCGAAGCTCATCTAATGAAATTTTATCTCTTATTGTTGTCCACTTTAGCATTTTTATCTATGGTGCCATTCTCGGATATAAATGCGCAGACGTTTGAAAAGGACGCTTATTATAAGTTAGTCGCCAGGAACAAGATGGTTGTTGACAACCGAGCGGCGCAGGAGAACAATTCGAACCTTTATCTCGCAGAGGCAGCATCTGCCAGCGCAGATCAGGTCTGGATGATTACCCCCGCCGGAAATGGTGCCTATACTATCGCCAGCCCGGTGAGTTTCAAAAGTATTGACAATGGCAATAAGACAACAGGAGCTGGGAATGCCGTCGTTCTGTGGGATAAGAACAGCGATAATCCTAATCAGCAATGGAAGTTTCAAAAGAAGCCGAACGGGAAGTTTATCATCTCCTCGGTTTCCAGCGGCTATAACCTGACGCACCGCCTCTCGGGAACGCAACAAAGACTCTTTCAAATGCCAGCCGATGATAACAGTGAGGAGCAGGAGTGGGAACTTAAAAAAGTGAGCGGTAAGATTAAAATCGAGCGAAGAGCAGGGCTGACTGAATGGGAAAACGAGGAGATATTCGGTGTCAACAAGGAGCGCCCTCACGTCCCTTATATACCATTCCCTTCTGTAGAGAGTTTGAAAAAAGATCCATCCTTTGATCAGCCATGGCAGAAAACTCAGTCTCCCTACTACCAGCTGCTGAATGGGACATGGAAGTTCAACTGGGTAAAACAGCCCTCAGAAAGACCTGTGGACTTTTATAAGCCTGAATTTGATGTTTCGGGGTGGAAAGACGTTACCGTTCCATCTAACTGGGAAATGCTGGGGTATGGCACGCCCATCTACACCAACATCACCTATCCTTTCAAAAATGATCCTCCGTTTATCAAGTCGCAGGCAGGATACACCAATGAAAAGGAGCCCAATCCAGTTGGGTCCTATCGCAGAAGTTTTTCTATCCCGGATGACTGGGCGGGTAAAGAAATATACGTGCGGTTCGAAGGTGTTTACAGCGCAATGTACCTCTGGGTGAATGGCAGGAAAGTTGGCTACAGCGAGGGTGCCAATAACGTTGCAGAATTTAACCTGACAAGCTTCGTAAAAACGGGGGATAATACATTAGCCGTGGAAGTCTATCGCTGGAGCGACGGAAGTTACCTGGAAGATCAGGATATGTTCCGCCTGAGCGGCATTCATCGCGATGTTGCTCTTTTTGCTCTTCCTAAAACTCATATAAGAGACTACTATTTAAGATCGGACCTCGCGGCAGAAGACCTTTCGGTGGCAACAGTGAAGCTGGATGCGCGGGTTCTGAATGCCGACAGAGCGAATTTTAAAGGCGGCGAGATCAATCTCTCCCTTCTCGATCCGCAGGGGAAGGAGGTGCTTGCAGTTAAAGAGCCTGTACAAGTCTTAAAGCAAAACAGCGAGGAAACTTATGTATTAACAGGCAAGGTTACCAAACCGCAGTTATGGTCTGCTGAGACTCCCAATCTGTACACTGCAATTATAACGCTGAACGATGCTGAAGGAAATGTTTTGGAGGTGGTCTCATCCAGGGTGGGCATCCGGAAAGTGGAAATTCGCAATAAACGCGTGTATGTTAACGGCAGACAGGTATTCTTTAAGGGGACAAACCGCCACGATATTCATCCTAAATACGGTAAAGCCGTACCTGTAGAATCGATGCTCGATGACATCAGGCTGATGAAGAGATCCAACATCAATACAATCAGGACGAGCCACTATCCCAACGACCCGAAGATGTACGCCATGTTCGATTACTTTGGGCTATATACCATGTCGGAGGCTGACCTCGAGTGCCATGGCAACAACTCCCTTAGCTCAAACCCTTCGTGGCTGCCTGCCTTTGTGGATCGCAATATCAGAAATGTAGAGGAACACAAGAACCATCCATCCGTCATCTTCTGGTCCATGGGAAATGAGAGTGGTGCCGGAGATAACTTTAATGCCGTCTACAAGGAAATTAAGAAGATTGACAGCTCCTTTATCGTTCATTACGAAGGAAAGAATACAGCGGCCGATATAGACTCAAGGATGTATCCGTCTGTCGATGATATGGCTAAAACAGACAAGCAGGAAAGTAACAAGCCGTTTTTCCTTTGCGAGTACGCTCATGCGATGGGGAATGCTATCGGTAACCTTCCTGAGTACTGGGACTACATTGAGAATAAATCCGAAAGAATGATCGGAGCCTGTATCTGGGATTGGGTAGACCAGGGAATTAATAAGCCGGGGGAACCAGCCGATCGGTATTATTTTGGGGGAGATTTTGGAGACAAGCCAAACGACTTTGACTTCTGCAACAATGGGATCACTACCCCTGACAGACGCATCACCGCCAAGATGCAGGAAGTAAGAAAGGTGTATCAATATATCAGAATGGCGCCGGTAGACCTTTCCATCGGGAGTGTGAAGATCACTAACAGGTACGACTTCCTCAATCTCAGGAACTTTGATTTGAAATGGGAAGTGTTGCAAGACGGAAGGATTATTGATTCAGGGGTAGTGGTCCCTCAGGACGTCAGACCCGATGAATCGGTGGAGTTGGTATTGCCCTATAGCAACAGGTTTGAGAATAATAGTGAGTATTTCCTGAACGTTCAGTTCCGGACCTTAAAGGAACAGTCCTGGGCCCCGGCTGGATGGGTAGTAGCTTCTGACCAGTTCCCGTTAAACAGCAGGCCTTCAATTGCCGCTCTGGATACTGCAGGCGTTGAGCGCCTCTACGCCTCTCAGAGGGAAAATATTGTAAATATATCGGGCAGCGACTCCAATATTCAATTCGACAGGAACACCGGTACTCTCATCTCATTAAAATATAACCGAAAGGAAATGATCGATCAGGGAAAAGGGCTTTCTCTAAACTGGTACAGGAGTATCAATAACGATGCTAGAAAATATATCGAGCCTAAGATTGAGCTTGACGGCTTTACATTCCTCCCCGTCAATGAAGGGAAACAAGTGGTTGTGAGAACCCGTTACAAGGCAGTCTTAGCCGGAGAGAAGCCCGGCGTGCTTGCCTACACGGTAAACTACCTGATATCACCGGGCGGAATTATAGACGTAGATGTAACGTTCGACAACACCAGAGACACCTACAGGGTTCCAAGGCTGGGTCTCCAGATGGCCCTTATTCCTGATATGGACAATGTGCAGTGGTACGGCCGGGGACCGCAGGAAAACTATGCAGACCGTAAGGCAGCGGCCTATTTTGGAATTTATTCTTCCGCTATCGACCAAATGGGAGAGTGGTACACCAGAGCCCAGAGTATGGGTAACCGCGAAGATGTGCGCTGGCTGAAAATTACAGACAAGAACAACGAGGGTATCAGGATCTGGTCGAAGGACAAGCTGAACTTTTCGGCTCTGCACTATACAGATCAGGACCTGTGGACTGCAGTTCATGGATTCCGGTTGCCCGAAATCAGAAAGCCTGAGACAATTCTTTCCCTTGACTACTTACAGAGGGGCATTGGGAATGCCAGCTGTGGACCCGGACCGCTAAGTAAATACGAGATCCCTTCAGATGCCTCCAACTCCTATTCGTTCAGGATAGAGAGAAGCTGGAATTAGATAAGCGCAGGCTGAAATGCCGGGGCGCTTCCTTTACAATGCCGGATGCAAAGGGGTTCTTCATGACTGACACCTGCCCCGGCATTGCGATTTAAGATTTTGTAAAAAAAATGTTGAAGTGCTTAGCTAAATCAATTTAGTTATGTAAGTTTGAGAAACGGATGTTTTACCAATTATAATATGTGCCGATGAAAAGCCGGTCCAGTCGTAAACTGATTCCTCAACGAAGTTCAAACTCACAAAAGATATGAAAAGAAGAACCTTTATAAAAAGTGCAGGAGCACTGGGAGCAAGCTACGTTCTCGCTAATAATTTTGCTTTTGCTATGCCTCCGGCCTTTCCGGTAGTCAGGACAGAGCCGTCAAAACGGAAGTTTACCAGCAAGGCCGTGGAAAAAGCGATTGCAGAGTTTAAAAAGAATGTAAAGAATCCCGAGCTGGGCTGGCTGTTTGAAAACTGTTTTCCTAATACCCTTGATACCACTGTCTTCCACTCTGTCAAGGATGGCAAGCCGGATACATATGTCATTACCGGAGATATTGATGCTATGTGGATGCGCGACAGCAGCGCACAGGTATGGCCCTATATGCAGTTTGTTAAGCAGGATAAAGCCCTTCAGCAGCTTATTGCAGGCGTCATTAACAGGCAGACTTCTTATGTTCTGAAGGACCCTTATGCCAATGCTTTCTATCATGACGCCGACAAGAAAGGGGAGTGGTCTACCGACCACACCGACATGAAGCCTGGTGTTCACGAAAGGAAATGGGAAATTGATTCGCTTTGCTATCCAATCCGTCTTGCCTATCACTACTGGAAATCAACAGGCGATACCCAGCCTTTTGATCAGCAATGGCAGCAGGCGATAAAACTGATCCTGAAGACGTTTAAGGAACAGCAAAAGAAAGACAACTGGGGCCCTTACAAATTTCAGCGTACCACTCCAAAAGCTTCCGACACCCAGCCTATGGCAGGTTATGGCTTTCCTGTCAAGCCGGTTGGCCTCATCTGTTCAGCCTTCCGCCCAAGCGACGACGCCACTCTTTATCAATTCCTGATACCTTCCAATTTTTTTGCAGTCGTAAGTTTAAAAGAAGCGTCAGAAATGATGACGACGATAGCGCGCGACACCGCTACGGCGGCTCAGTTAACCAGCCTGGCGACCGAAGTAGAGAGCGCTTTGCAGCAGTATGCAAGCTTCGATCATAAAAAATATGGAAAAGTATACGCGTTTGAGGTGGACGGGTTCGGAAATCAGTTGTTCATGGACGATGCCAATGTGCCGAGTCTCATGTCCTTACCTTACCTGGGTGCAGTTTCAAAGAGTGATCAGGTATATCAGAACACCCGCAAGCTGATCTGGTCTCACGATAATCCTTATTTCTATACCGGTTCTGCCGGCGAAGGAATTGGAGGCCCGCATGTGGAGAGGGATGGCATGATATGGCCGATGAGTATTATCATGCGCGGACTGACCAGCGACGATGACGCTGAAATCAAAAGATGCGTGGAGGTGCTGAGCAAGACACATGGCGGAACGGGCCTGATGCATGAGACTTTCTATAAAGACGACCCGAAAAAATTTACCAGATCGTGGTTTGCATGGGCGAATACTCTTTTTGGGGAGTTTTTATGGAAGACATATAAAGAAAGGCCTCACCTGCTCGCATAGGCAGGCTTCTTAAGAATCAATTATAAATCAGATGAAAATAGTAAGGACAGCCCTTGCCGTTACTCTGGCCCTGAGTTGTTATTCGCTTGCCGGCCAGCAGAAGTATCAGATCTTATCACCCGACAAGTCGATTGCAATAAACGTATCCGTGTCGGACAGCATTTACTACAATGTCTCCTTTCAGGGAAAGGAGCTGGTGAAAAGATCCGGGCTTTCTATGCGCACCTCTTTTTCTGAGGGGATAAAATGGAAGGTGAAAGGGGCAAAGACCTCCGCTGTCAACTCAGTGCTAAAGCCTTTGGTGTGGCAAAAGAGTAGTGAACTGCGCGACCATTATAATCAGCTGCACCTTGATTTTTCTAACGGTCTTGCCCTTGAGTGGCGGGTGTATGATAATGGAACCGGCTTCAGGTGGCTTAGCCAGAACAAAGGTGCCTATGTCGTTCAGGAGGAAAATGCCTCTTTTAATCTGGGTAAGGAGGGACGGTCGTGGTATCCTCAGGAAGATGACTTTTATTCGCATAACGAGCGTGCCTATCGTAACTACAGGCTCGACAGTATTGGCGGTGATAAACTGGCCAGTCTGCCTGTTCTCTTTGAGGTGAAAGGGACAAAGCTCTTACTTACAGAGTCTGACCTCTTCAATTACGCAGGGATGTGGGTACGAGGAAACCAGGGAGGTGAGGGTGGGGTGCACGCTGTATTTCCTCACTATCCCCGCCAGAAAAAGGTCACCAGTGACCGCGATGAAAGGGTGGAGGCCCGTGAGGAGTACATTGCAAGGATACAGGGGCCGCAGACTTTTCCCTGGAGGATTATGATGATCGCGCGGTCTGATAAGGACATCCTTACTAATCAGCTTGTTTATCAGTTTGCCCGGCCCGCCTCCGGTGATTTTAGCTGGGTGAAACCCCGTAAGGTTCAGTGGGACTGGTGGCACTACAATAACATATACGGAGTCGACTTTAAGGCCGGAATCAATAACGAAACGTATAAGTACTACATCGACTTTGCTTCGAAGTACCATATTGAGTATGTGCTTCTTGACGAGGGCTGGTGCGATACGCGCGACCTGATGAATCAGTCCCCAGGCATCAACGTGAAAGAACTGGCCGATTATGCCAGAAGTAAAAACGTTGACCTTATCCTCTGGACGAGCTGGCTTGTTCTGGACAAGCAGTTAGATAAGGCCCTTGATCAGTTCGCTAAATGGGGAATTAAAGGGATCAAGGTCGACTTCATGCAGCGCGATGACCAGGATATGGTGAACTATTACGAAAAGGTAGCAAGAGCGGCAGCAAAAAGGAAACTGCTGGTCGACTTCCATGGTGCCTACAAGCCAACAGGATGGATCAGAACCTACCCGAATGTGCTCACTTCCGAGGGCGTTCTGGGCAATGAAATCAGCAAGTTTGCGGCCTCCGTTACTCCTGATCATACGATTACGCTCCCTTTCACCAGAATGGCCGCAGGGCCGATGGACTTTACGCCGGGAGGCATGTTGAATGTGCAGAAGGATGCCTGGTCCGCTAATCCTGCAGAGCCAATGACCTTAGGAACACGCTGTAACCAGATGGCGATGTACGTCATATTTGAAAGCCCCCTGCAGATGCTTTGTGATATCCCGACTCACTATTACAAAGAGCCTGAATGTATGGAGTTCCTTGCCGCCGTTCCGGTTCAGTGGGCCGAAACAGTTCCTTTGGAAGGGAAAATAGGAGATTACGTGGTGATGGCTCGCAAAGCAAAAAATGGCGACTGGTATCTGGGGGCGATGAACGACTGGACAGCCAGGGACTTCAGCCTTAACCTCAGCTTTCTGGGCGACGGAAAGTATAAGATGATGATCTGGAAGGACGGACTAAACGCCGACCGAAATGCGCGTGATTTTAAGACTGAGACAATTGACGTAGTGAAAGGATCAAAAATAAAAGTCTCTCTTGCTTCGGGCGGAGGATATGTTGCAAGGCTGATCAGGGTCCCCGATAATACGAAATAGTGTACTTATTACAGTTTTAAAAGCTTTCAAATCGGGCCGGAGTAGCGTGAATATATTATAAACGCTATCTTTGATTTCAAGTTAACTTTTATAGTGAAAAAGAAACTATCCATCAATGATATCGCCCGAAGCCTGAACATTTCGGTTACCACCGTCTCTTTTATTCTGAACGGAAGAGCGGCAGAAAAAAGGATCAGTGAAGAACTGGTTGAGCGGGTGCAGAAATATATCGCAGAAGTAGGGTATAAGCCTAATTCTCTGGCCAGAAGTTTGCGCACAGGTAAATCGAACACCATCGGGCTGATGGTAGAGAATATCGCTAACCCCTTCTTTGCCAACATCGCCCGCCTGATAGAAGATAACGCCTATAAAAATGGGTACAAGATCCTGTACTGTAGTACGGATAATGACACTGAAAAAACGCGGGAACTTATTCACATGTTTCGCGAAAGGCATGTTGACGGCTATATCATTGCGCCGCCCGAAGGAATAGAAGACGATATCAACAACCTCCTGCAAGCAGGATCTCCTGTAGTTTTATTTGACCGGAAGCTGAGCGGGGTAGAAGCTGACTTTGTAGGAATTGACAACTATGGGAGTACTTATAATGCCGTCAGGCACCTTGTTGCAAAAGGATATAAGAACATCGGCTTTATCACGCTTTATTCTCTTCAAAGCCAGATGCAGGAACGGCTCCAGGGATACGAGACGGCCTTGTCTGAAAATCAGCTTAACCAGCATGTCAAGGAGATCCCCTACACCAACAGTCCCGAGGAGATCATTAAGCATGTAACCGCCTTTCTGAAACGAAAGAAAGAGCTTGACGCCGTTCTCTTTGGAACCAATTACCTCGGAGTAAGCGGACTCCGCGCTATCTATGAACTGGGTATCAATATCCCTTCTGACCTGGCAGTCATTGCGTTCGACGACCACGACGTGTTCCAGCTTAGCAACCCTTCGATTACAGCCATTACACAACCTATCAAAGAAATCTCGGAAGAAGTAATTAGTCTGCTGCTAAAACGACTTAAGGTGTCTGGGCGAGAAAAAAACCACAGTCGGTGGTTCTCAAGACATCTCTTCATAATCGTCAGTCCTTTCCCCAATAGGCACTGGTTTATATTTTAATTTTTTGACAATCAGGGTATTTGTTGGGAGAGGATGCACTTTTTGGTCTCGCCTACACATCTACAGTCACTCAGTTGTGGAAATTTTTTTCTTGAAACTTTGCTAAATCGTTTTTCTTTCCTAGCTTTAGAAGTATGAATATCTGCCGTTAGACCGACCAAGTCCAGCGTTGTCACTCTTTTCAATTATCAACCACTTAATAATCATTTTATGAAACAATCAAGTACACAAGCCACATTTACTAGCCAGGGACGACGGCCAAGGGGCGGCGTCCTTCTGTTTTTTATCTTTTTCCTTTTCTGTTGTGCTGTTTTTGCCGACACCGACAACGGTAATGTGAAAACGGCGTTAGAAGGCAAAAGTTATTTTTCTTCAACAGGGAGCGATATTAAAGTGAGCGCAAAAGATGTTGTGGTTACAGGGACAGTAAAAGATCCTGAGGGCCAGCCCTTGCCAGGCGTTTCCGTGAAAATTAAGGGGGCGAAGAGTGGAACCTCGACAGATGTGAACGGGAACTTTAGAGTTTCTGTGTCGGGACCTCAGGTCGTCCTCGTCTTCTCGTTTGTTGGCTTTCAGACGCAGGAGGTGCGGGTAGGAAACAGGACTGTCATAGAAGTTAAATTAGCAGCAAAAAACAATACCCTTAGTGAGGTAGTAGTGGTGGGCTACGGAACTCAGACAAGAGAGCAGGTAACTGCAGCAGTTGCCTCGGTGAAGCAGGAGGACTTTAATGCGGGAGGAGTAAGGTCGCCCCTAGACTTGATTCAGGGAAAGGTCGCTGGGGTAAGTATTACCCGGACACAGGGAAACAATCCCAATGCAAGCGCGGCCGTCCAACTACGTGGGGTATCTTCGTTAACCGGATCCCAAAGTCCTTTAATTGTAATTGACGGTATTCCCGGAGGTAACCTTGATCTTTTGCAGCAGGACGACATAGAATCGTTCGACGTTCTAAAGGACGGCTCGGCGGCAGCGATTTATGGAACCAGAGGGAACGCAGGCGTAATTCTGATAACCACAAAGAAGGGAAAGGCTGGAGATCCAACCTATGAATATTCTACATATTTTCAGCGGGAAGCAGTTGCAAAGAGGCCCGAGATGCTTTCTGCTGAAGAGTTTAAGAGCCTTGTTGCTGCAAGTAACGATCTAGGCAGTATCACAGACGTCTACGATATGTTGATTAACAAAGATAACTTAAGCCAATACCACAACCTTGCTGCATCAGGAGGCTCACCCAAAACTAACTATAGGGCGTCCTTATATTATAACGACGCACAGGGAGTAGCAAAAGAGAACGGAAGAGAGCAATATGGAGGGAGGCTGAACATAAATCAGAAAGGGCTCCAGGACCGGCTGGCGTTGCAGACCAACTTTGCAATTAACCTCAATAAGGCGAACTTATTGGGTGGAAGTACAGGCGATTTTGAACAGTCTATACAACGGAACCCTACCGCTCCCATTTATAACCCTGATGGTACCTTTTTGGAAACCAGTGCATTTAATAATTATAATCCAGTAGCGCGCTTAAATCAGGAGCTTTCCGAACGAAATCAGCAAACCTTTTCGGGGGATGCAAAGCTGACACTCGACGTATATAAGGGATTACGCGTGTCTGCTTTTGGAGCCCTGATAAGGGATTCGTATACTGACAGGCAATATATCAGCCGAGATGCTTTTACTTCCAAGCGCAATTACCAGGGAACCGGATATGCGTCGAAATTTAACAGACTGGATCAAAATTACACATTTGAAACTACGGCAGATTATTCTAGCACGATTGCTGATAATCACTCGGTAAATGCTGTCGTCGGCTACAGTTATCAGTATTTTACGAGAGAGGAATCGAACCTGAATAACTCCGGCTTTTTAACAGACGCTTTCCTCGACTGGAATATCGGCGCCGGGAATGCGATAACCAACACTCTTCTTCCTCGCCCGGGTCTCGGTAGCTTTAAAGAAGATAACACTTTGATCGCTTTTTTTGGTCGGGTTAACTATTCTTATCGAGAGAAATATCTTCTATCAGCGATTTTAAGAAGAGAAGGATCCTCGAGGTTCGGAGCGAATCACAAGTGGGGTAACTTTCCCGCACTTTCCCTTGGCTGGAATATTTACAGGGAGGAGTTTATGCAGAACGTTAAGTTTATTAATAATCTCAAAGTCAGGGCAGGCTATGGTGTGACAGGCAATCAAGGAATCCCTAACTATCAGTCCTTGATCACCCTGGGCACAGGGGGGCAATATTTACAGAATGGAGTGTGGTTCCAGACTTACGGGCCATCTCGCAATCCAAATCCTGATTTAAGGTGGGAGAAGAAAAAGGAGTTAAACGCAGGAATCGATTTTGCTGTTCTAAATAATATAATTAGCGGCTCAATCGACCTTTATAGCAGAAAGACAACCGACCTGCTGCTGGGCTATACAGCTCAAGTCCCTCCATATGTTAATAATTCTATATATACAAACGTTGGTACGATCTCAAACAAGGGGATAGAGGTAGTCCTTAGCGGAAGTCCAATCAAGAAAAAGGACTTTAAATGGAATATCGATGCAACCTTCAGCGCCAATAACGACAAGCTATCGAAATTGTCAAACGACGTTTTCAAAGCTACATTCCTCGAGCGATATGGTCTGCCTTCGCCGGGTAACTTAGGCAACGCAATGAGGATTGAGGAGGGACAGCCGTTCGGCAATTTTTATGGTAAGCGGTTTGCTGGGTTCAACGAGCAAGGTAAGTGGCTCTTTTATAAGAAAGACGGCTCTGCTGTGACAGCCGACAAAATCAATAATGAAGATCTGGGCGTAATAGGTAACGCTTTGCCCCGTTACTACGCTTCTTTGAGTAACACTTTTACCTACAATAACTTTGATCTTACTGTATTCTTCAGAGGAAAATTTGGGTATAAAATTCTGAACACTCAGGATCTTTTCTTCGGGAACAAAGCTTGGTTGCCAAATAACCTGTTAAGGAGCGCTGTTACTAAACACTCACAGTTAAATGATGCGCCTCAATACTCTGATTACTACCTCGAGCCAGGGAGTTTTGTCAAGCTTGATAATCTCACATTGGGTTATAACTTCAGGTTAAAGACTAACTACATCAGAACTCTGAGACTTTATGCTACCACCCGAAACCTAATTACAATTACTAAATATTCGGGCTTGGATCCCGAGTTACAGGATGTGGGCTTCGATGAGGTCGGGGTAGATACAAGAGGATTTTACCCCAGGACCCGCTCTTTTACACTAGGTTTAAAGGTTGGTTTTTAATGCGATATCTTATGAAAAAGAAAATAGGAACAATATTTATCTCTTGCGCTTTAGCGCTAAACTCATGCACCAATTTAGACGAAACAATATATAACGGCATTGTCGCCGATAACTTTTACAAGAACAGGACCGAGGTAATGGCTGCAGTTCTTCGGCCGTTCACTCATGCGAACGCCTGGGCTACTATGCAGGACCGGCAGGGATATTGGAAGGCATCTGAATTAAGTGCAGATCAGCTAGCCTGGCCTCAGAAGGGGAGACACGGGTATGACGGGGGAGTTTGGATTCGTCTTCATAATCATAGTTGGACACCGACAGACAATACGGTGAGAGAACCTTGGGAATTAATTTGGGGAGGAATTGGTTTTTGTAATAATACAATAGCCGATTTGGAAAAGGTTGATTTTACAAAGATTGGCATGACCGAGCAGGATAAGGTTTCTATAATAGCTGAAACGAAAGTGTTGCGGGCATGGCACTATCTTAAGCTGCTTGATATGTACGGGAATGTGCCTGTCGTAACAACTGTTGCAACTCCTCTAAATCCCGAGACGAAGCCACGCGCGGAGGTTTTTGCTTTCATTGAAAAAGAGGTAAAGGATAACGTGGAGAGTTTACAGCCTCTTTCGCCCTCGCTTGTTGGTCGGATAACAAAAGCGGCCGGATATGCGATGTTAGCCGAATTGTACCTGAACGCAGAAGTATGGGCAGGGACACCGCGTTGGGATGACTGCGTAGCGGCATGTGACAAAATTATCAGCGGCCAAGCAGGGGGACTAGACGGCGCTCCTGCACTAGACCCGGGTATCTACGGTCCTTTTAGTGTGGACAACGATAAGTCTAAAGAGAACTTGTTTCAAATCGCTTACGATTTCAAGAACGGAAACTTTAGACTGCCGTTTGAAGGGATCTTTTGGCATTACCGGCAAAGAGAGATTAATGGAGCGGACCGTGATGGCAATAACGGTATTGTCGTTATTCCTACCGCATTTGATGCGTACAAAGACAATGATTTAAGGAAGCAAAAATGGTTCCTTATTGGCCAACAAAATAAGTTTGGCACAGACCAGCCTGTATTAGGAACGGAGGAGTATAACAACAAGCCGCTGGTTTTCGTGAAGGAGATAAGGAGAAATAGTGAAGGTGAGACCGGTCCGGGAGGAATGACAAGGGGCGAGGAGAATAGTGGTGCCAGGTTCAATAAATACCAGGTAGGTATGCCAACTGATGCTAAGTATTGGAGCAACGATTATGTCCTGTATCGTCTTACTGAAATTTATTATAATAAGGCAGAGGCTCTTATGCGAAAGAATAGCAATGAGGCAACCCAACAAGTTGTTGATCTCGTAAATCAGTGTAAACAGCGGAGGTTCATGGCAGCCGACTGGGCTGCGGAACAGTACACTACAGCAAGTCTTACAATGGACGAATTTCTTGCAGAAAGAGGCCGGGAGTTTATATTTGAAGGAAAGCGAAGAACCGATTTAATACGTTTTGGTAAGTTTGTTACTGCCAGCTGGTGGGACCATACGCCCACAGAAAAAATAAAGAGTTATTCCCGATTCCGCAAACGCAAATAGCAATTAATCCGAACTTAAAGCAAAATCCGGGTTATTGAGCGCCATGAACGATTTGCGCAGCAAATCGGTGCTGTTTGAATGATGATGGTAGGTCCATCGGTATCGGCTTACAGGAACAGGTATCAAACCGCTGCTAAGTTGCTTTGGTAAAGAGCCAAGGTGGGAAGCGTTAGCAGAAAAGGCATCACAGAGGTGTCAGGTAAGTATAAAGAAGACGAATGAAAATGAACTGCCGAAGAGGCGTCGAAAGGATTAGATGATGTCAAAAGTAAAGTACAGTATCACTTTATTATCAGTTGGGAGGACAACCTGTTTACTGTCCCGGCGGCATCCGGCGTATAGGCAGCGTGAGCTTTATACAGGCATTCAAACGGAACTTGGGAACCTGTGGGAACGATGCGAAGAGAAAAGGACAAGCGGAAGAACCCGCAAGTCCGAAAGTATCGATGCGTTCCACAGGGGCAGAGCCACCCGTAGTAGTGATGACTGCTTTGGAAACATAGCAAGAGCGAAGGGGGGCGTTATCAGGCGCTGTACATTAATAGAAACTGTTTAAGGGGCAACCTACAGGAGGTATAAGATATGTACAGGCCAAAACCAAATTGTATTTCGAGAAAGTCGGTGCAGGAAGCCTACTTGAAGATCAAAGCCAATAAAGGGGCAGCAGGTGTAGACCAGATGAGCATGGAAGCTTTTGAAAAAGAGCGACAGAAACATCTGTATAAGCTCTGGAACCAAATGAGTTCCGGCAGCTACATGCCCCCTTCAATCAAGTTGGTGGAGATACCCAAGAAAGATGGCGGTAAAAGGCCATTAGGCATACCCACCATAACCGACCGTATCGGACAAGCGGTAGTAGCGGAGAAATTGGGAAAGGTGGTCGACAACCTTTTCCATGATGATTCCTACGGCTACCGAGCTAGGAAATCTGCACTACAGGCAGTTGCCAAAGCACGTGAAAGGTGCTGGGAATATCACTGGCTGCTGGATGTAGATATCAAAGGGTTCTTCGACAACATTCCGCATGACTTGCTTATGCTGGCAGTGGAGAAACATGCAGAGGAGCAATGGATGGTACTGTACATAAAAAGATGGCTGGTAGCCCCTTGCGACTGGAAGACGGAACAATAGTACCACGGACGAAGGGTGTGCCGCAAGGCTCCGTTATCGGCCCGATACTATCGAACCTCTACCTGCATTACGCAATGGATATGTGGCTGATGGCCAACTATCCTGACCTTGCATTCGAACGCTATGCGGACGATGCGGTCATTCATTGCAGAACCGAAGGACAAGCCATCCGCTTAAAGGAGTTATTGGGCAAACGGTTGAAAGATTGCGGGCTGGAAATGCACGAAGACAAAACAAAAATAGTCTTCTGCAAAGACAGTAACCGCAATGCGAAAACGCCAAAAATAGTGTCGTTCGACTTCCTTGGTTACACGTTCAAGCCCAGACAGGCACAGAACAGCCAGCGAAAAGAAAACTTCACTTGCTTCTTGCCGGGAGTAAGCACAAAAGCATTGACAGCAATGAATAAAAAGCTGAACGAGATGCCGATACTGCGCACACCGTGCATTGAGATAGAAGAAGTTGCCAAAACAATAAATCCTGTCCTGCAAGGTTGGGTCAACTACTACGGGAAATTCTATAGTGCAAAGCTAAGAAGCTTTATGCAAAGAATAAACGCAAAGCTGGCCAACTGGGCAATACGGAAATACAAAGGGTTAAGAAGCAGTGTGACCAGAGCAATGAAGTGGGTAAGCAGTTTATACAACCGCAAACCCAACCTGTTCGCTCATTGGACATTCGGCGCAAAACCCAAACTGGAATATAGATAACGGGAGCCGTATGCGCGGAGACGTGCACGTACGGTTCTGAAAGAATCTCAGGCTGAAATGCCTGGGTTTACTTACTAGCACTATGTTAATGAGAAAGCAGGGACTCCATCCGTTCCTGCTCTCTTTTCTCTCTTTTTTCCTTGTAAACTTTTATTGCTAAAACGATTTTTGAAAAAATATCGTTAGATTGCCTTTGTTATTTAACTCCGATCTATGTTAAAAATAACGTCATTTCTCCTGGTGTTGACACTAGTCGGCGCCGGTACTCTTGCTTCTGCTCAAGAGTCGCAGCCAGTTAGGCAAAAAGGCTATACCCTTCACTTCACGAGTAACGATCCGGCACTTAACGCCGATGTAAAAGCGCGGATGATCAGGACCTTCTTTGAGGTCTATCCCAGGCTGGCAAAGGAGTACAATACCAAAACACTTAAGGAAGTTACTTTTCTGGTCGACACTGCCTACAAAGGTGTGGCGGCAACATCCGATGGAAGAGTGGTGTACAGCTCTCACTGGCTCCGCATTCATCCGGAAGACATCGACGTAGTGACTCACGAAGTGATGCACATTGTACAGGACTATGGTGATACCAACGGGCCCGGATGGCTTACTGAGGGGATAGCCGACTATGTGCGGTTTAAGTTCGGCGTCGACAATCAGGGCGCAGGCTGGGCTTTACCTCCCTACAAGGAGGGGCAGAGCTACCGGAACAGTTACAGGATCACTGCCCGCTTCCTTCACTGGCTGGAGACGAAAGGCCATAAAGGGATCGTCAGGAAAATGGATGCGCACATGCGGGCCCATACTTACTCTGACGAGCTGTGGGCAAAATATACCGGTAAGGACCTCGATGGCCTCTGGTCTCAATATGTTGCAAATCCCGATATCTAGGATCTCAAAGAATATATTTCTTATCTTAACAAAGCTATCTTTCATAACCACCTTATACTATGACAAGGAAACTTCTGGCGATGGCCCTGATCTTCTCTACATCAAGCCTTCTCGCGCAAAATGTTACACAGGTAACCAATCCTGTTGATTATGTTAACCCCCTGATGGGAACTGCTTCTCATCCGGGTTTATCCAACGGCAACACCTATCCTGCAGTCGCCGTTCCCTGGGGAATGAACTTTTGGACCCCTCAAACGGGAAAGATGGGCGACGGATGGGCCTACACCTACGACGGCGAGCGGATCAAAGGTTTTAAGCAAACCCATCAGCCATCGCCCTGGATGAACGATTATGGACAGTTCTCCATCATGCCCGTAACCGGCAAGCTGCGTTTTGCAGAAGAGGACAGGGCCAGCTATTTCTCGCACAAGGCGGAGGTATCCAAACCGTACTACTACAGCGTCTACCTGGCCGATGCCGATGTGACCACTGAGTTAACGCCAACAGAGCGCGCAGCCCAGTTCCGCTTCACTTTTCCTAAGTCTGACAGCTCTTACATCGTGATCGACGCATTCGAGAGTAAGAAGGATGAATCCTATATCAGGATCATTCCGTCTGAAAGAAAGATCGTCGGTTATTCTACACGATATAGCAGGGGGCCTCTCCCTAATTTTAAAAACTACTTCGTTATTTATCTCGATAAAGACTTCACGCTGAGCAAGACCTGGGATAAAAAGGATCTGAAAGATGAACTTGAATTGAAGTCTAACCATACCGGAGCGGTCATCGGCTTTAAAACTGCCAAGGGCGAGAAGGTTCACCTGCGGGTTGCTTCTTCGTTCATCAGCATTGAACAGGCCGAATTGAATCTCAAAAGAGAACTTGCCGGCGACAGCTTCGATGCTACCCGTCAGAAGGCAAGAAACCTGTGGAACAAGCGTCTCTCTGCTATTAAAGTTGAGGGCGGCTCAATAGACCAGGTTCGCACGTTTTACTCCTGTCTGTACCGCACATTGTTCTTCCCTCATAAGATGTACGAGCTCGATGCCAATAACAAAATTGTGCACTACAGCCCCTACAACGGAAAGACACTGCCAGGGTATATGTATGCAGGGACTGGCTTTTGGGATACCTTCCGTGCTCTTTATCCATTTCTCAATCTTGTGTATCCTTCTATTAACAAGGAGATGCAGGAAGGTCTCATCAATGATTACAAAGAGGGCGGATGGCTGCCCGAGTGGTCAAGTCCCGGATATGCAGACATTATGGTCGGAAACAACTCTGCTTCTGTAGTCGCCGATGCCTATATCAAAGGACTGAGGGGATATGATATTGAAACTTTATATCAGGCTCTGATCCACGGTGCCAACAACGAGGGGCCAATGACGGCTGTCGGGCGTAAAGGAGTAGAGTACTACAATACGCTGGGCTACGTGCCTTACGATGTCAAGATCAATGAAAATGCGGCCCGTACCCTTGAGTATGCTTACGACGACTTTACCATCTATCAACTTGGAAAGGCGCTCGGCAAACCTAAGTCGGAGACAGATGTATACGCCCGCCGTAGTCAGAACTACCGCAACCTCTTTGATCCTTCAACCGGTCTTATGAGAGGCAAGAACAAAGACGGAAGCTTCCAGTCGCCTTTTAACCCGTTCAAGTGGGGCGACGCCTTCACTGAGGGAAACAGCTGGCACTACTCCTGGTCTGTTTTTCACGACGTTCAGGGGCTGGTTGACCTGATCGGAGGAAAGGATAAGTTTGTAACAAAGCTCGACTCTGTTTTCTCAATACCTCCCGTTTTTGACGATAGTTACTATGGTGGTGTGATTCACGAGATCAGAGAAATGCAGATTGCCAATATGGGCCAGTATGCACATGGTAACCAGCCGATCCAGCATATGATCTATCTGTATAACTACGCCGGTGCTCCATGGAAGGCACAGTACTGGGTTCGCGAAACGATGAACCGGATGTATAAGCCTACGCCCGACGGGTACTGCGGTGACGAAGATAACGGACAGACTTCTGCCTGGTATATTTTCTCGGCATTAGGCTTTTACCCCGTTACGCCAGGCGTTGATCAGTACGTGCTCGGCGCCCCTCTGTTCAAAAAGGCCACCTTGCAGCTGGAGAACGGCAAGAAGGTGGTGATTAGTGCGCCTGATAATAACGACGCGAACCGCTATGTCGGTACCATGCAGTTTAACGCCAAGCCTTACAGCCGTAACTGGATCAGCCACTCGGAGCTCCAGAAGGGAGCTGTGCTGAATTATAAAATGTCTTCTTCTCCAAATAAGACAAGGGGGATCAATAAAGCCGACTTCCCTTATTCTTTCTCTAATGACACGAAAAAATAAAATAACGCTCCCGACAGCACTGCTCATAGCCCTGCTGTCGGGAGCTTTTATGCTCTATCCTGCACACCTGCGTGCTCAGACCTTGCCCGCAAGTAAACCCGGGGCCGACTATACCAGCCTGGTTAATGTGTTCCTGGGAAGTTCCGGTGATCACGGGCAGATGTCGCCGGCGGCCTCTTACCCCTTCAGCATGCTGAGTATCGGGCCACAGACCTATCCGCATACCCACACGGGATATGAGTACAATGCAAAGAAGTTCCTCGGTTTTACACACAATCGTTTTGAAGGAGTAGGATGCACGGGAAGTGGCGGCATCATCCTTATTAAGCCTTTCCTCGGGCGAAACGCCGGTGGAGACCTCGTCAGGACCTCTCAGGCAGCGTCCCCCGGATATTATGCTGTTTCGTTTCAGAACGGAATAACCGCTGCTTTTTCAGTATACGGCAAGTCGGGCATGCATAGCTATCGCTTTCCCGGCGGGGAAAAGGGGTTTTACATTGACCTGAGCCATAGTTTGTCAAATAGCTTTGTGGCCGAGGAGCATCGCATGGAAGGACGTGTCTTAAGCGGATGGGTCGACTCTAAGACGACCTGTCACGCTGGGAAGTACCGGCTTTACTATGCCCTGGAGTTTAGTCAGCCCGTTTCACTGAGCGATAGTTCCGCACACCGTTTACTGGCTCACCTTCCCGCCGCTTCGCAGAGTGGTGTTGAGATAAGAGTAGCGCTTTCGTCTGTGAGCGTTGAATATGCAAAAGCTGCTCTGTATGCTGATTCATTTCAGTCGATGGCTGAGAAAAGTAAGGCCGACTGGAATGCGGAACTGAGCAAAATCAGGGTAGACGGCGACGCTGAGCGCACCCGCCTTTTCTATTCTTTGCTGTACCGCACCTTGCAGTCGCCCTACACGATCAATGAAACTGACGGTACTTACAGAGGAACAGACGGGAGCCTGCAGCAATCCAAAAGCAAGCGGTACAATGGATGGGCTGTTTGGGATAACTATCGTACCCAGCTGCCTCTTCTTTCGCTTGTCTATCCCGAGCGGTTCCAGGATATCTCTGCTTCGCTGGCGGGCCTGTACCAATACGGTAAAAGGGATTACGCTACCCAGAATGAACCCTCAAACACGGTGAGGACCGAGCATACGATCGTGGTTCTGCTTGATGCCTTACGCAAGGGCTATCGTCTTAATTTGTCTCCCGTGCTTGACTCCCTGATAAAAGAGGTAGATGGTCTCGACTTTTCCAGACCAGACAAAGCGCTGGAGTCGAGCTATGATGCCTGGGCACTGAGCGAGATCCTGGCCATTTTGAACAAGAAAGAGCTAAGTATGAAGTACCGGCAGAAAGCGCTGTCGTACAAAGATTACTGGAATAAAGACTTTCGCGATGTTACACAGCCTGATGCCGACCGTATGCAGGCAAGAGGGCTTTATCAGGGGACCATCTGGCAGTATCGCTGGTTTGTGCCCTTCGACGTGAAAGGGTTGATCGGCCTGTGCGGTGGTGAACAGGCTTATACCAAACAGCTGGATGAGTTTTTCCGTAACGACTACTATAACCACGCAAACGAACCTGATCTGCAGGTGCCGTTGATGTACAACGCTTCGCCTGAGCCCTGGAAATCGCAGGAGCTCGTGCACCGGCTTGCTGTAGACACGGTGGTACAATATTACTTTAATGACAACAGCCGGGGCATAGATCCTTTTGTAGACCGCATTTATCAAAACAAGCCGCAGGCTTACATCCGGACAATGGATGATGATGCAGGAGCGATGTCCGCCTGGTTTGTCTTTGCCTCGTGCGGCATTTCTCCCGCTTGCGTGGGATGGCCCGTCTATTATCTCAATGTGCCGCTTTTTCCGTCGATTGAAGTAGCCATGCCCGGAAACAAAACGTTCAGGATCAGGGTCGAGGGCTATTCTCCCTCAGCCAGGTATATTGATAGGGTGATACTCAACGGAAAGCCCCTGGATAGAAATTATATAACCCACCAGGAGTTGTCAGCAGGCGGCCAGATAACGGTTTACGCATCAGAGAAGCCCAATATCTCCTGGGGAATTAAGCAACAATGGATATCGCAATTCAAATAAAACACTCATGAGCTGCACGCACAGACGGAGAATAAATTTGATTGAGTGTTCTTTGTGACCATTAAAAAACAAATACACTTTCACAAAAAACATTCATGAGCTGCGCTCTCAAACG
The DNA here is from genome assembly GCF_041902385.1 of Arcticibacter sp. MXS-1. Lineage (GTDB taxonomy): Bacteria > Bacteroidota > Bacteroidia > Sphingobacteriales > Sphingobacteriaceae > Arcticibacter. Next base: position 3,035,809 of record NZ_CP169244.1, read on the forward strand.
GGGATGAAACTTGAATGAATGTTCTTCTTGTCCTTAAAAATAACAAATACACTTTCAAGAAAAACACTCATGAGCTGCACGCACAAACGGAGAATAAATTTGATTGAGTGTTCTTTGTGACCATTAAAAAACAAATACACTTTCACAAAAAACGATGAGATCTTTCTTTGCTCTTATAACAGCCTTGTATTGCTGCTCCGCCTTGGCGCAGCAAAAGAATAGCGAAAGCCTGATTCAGTACGTCAAGCCTATCATCGGCACTGAGAAAATGGGACACACCTTTCCCGGGGCCACCGTGCCCTTTGGGGCGGTACAACTCAGTCCGGATACTGACACCATTCCGTACGAGATGAATGGAAAGTACAATAAAACGGTGTACAAGTATTGCGCGGGCTACCAGTATGATGATCCGACCATCGTCGGCTTTAGTCACACGCACTTTAGCGGTACGGGTCACTCAGACCTTGGCGACTTTCTCATCATGCCTACAACCGGCAAGCTCCAGCTGAATCCGGGAACTGAAGACAATCCCGCCAGCGGCTATCGCTCAGCTTATTCGCACCAGAATGAGGTGGCCGAACCGAACTACTACAAGGTAAAACTCGATGATCATAACATAACGGCTGAGCTGACCACCAGCCTTCGCACCGGCTTCCATCAGTATACCTTTCCCAAGTCAGATGATGCACACATCATTCTCGACCTGATGGCCGGTATCTATAACTATGATGATAAGAACGTGTGGACCTTTGTGCGGGTAGAAAACGACACGCTGGTGACCGGCTTCAGGCAAACCACCGGCTGGGCCAGAACCCGTACCGTTTACTTTGCTATGTCATTCTCGAAACCCTTTACCGAGTATGGCATGAAGGACTACTCAAAGGCGCAGGTTTACCGGGGCTTCTGGCGGAAGTTTGATCAGACCCGGAACTTTCCTGACCTCGCAGGCCGGCAGCTCCGGATGTATTTTAACTTCCAAACCACCGATCAGGAGAAGATCAAAATTAAGTTCGCTCTTTCACCTGTCAGTACGCGCAACGCGATTGAGAACATGAGGGCAGAAATCCCGCACTGGGACTTTGACCGCGTGAAACGTGAAGGGCAGGAGTTGTGGAACCGCGAACTTGCCAGGATCAGGATCCAGGCCTTAGGCCGGGAGGACATGATCAATTTCTACACCGCCATGTATCATGCCGCCCTCATGCCGACCGTTTACATGGACGTGAACGGAGAGTATAAAGGGCTCGACCAGAACGTGCATAAAGCCAGTGGCTTTACAAATTATACGTCCCTGTCACTCTGGGATACATTCAGAGCTTTCCATCCCTACCTCAACATCACCAGTCCGTCGCGCAACGCCGATATAGTCAGCTCCATGCTTGCTCACTATGATCAGAGCGCGCTTAAGATGCTTCCCATCTGGTCGCACTACGCAAACGATAACTGGTGCATGAGCGGCTATCATAGCGTCTCGGTTATTGCCGACGCAATTATAAAGGGCGCTTATAAGGGCGACGCCAATAAGGCGCTGGATGCCTGCGTAGCTACCGCCCGCCACAGAAGTTACGAGGGAATCGGGGAATATATCGACAGGGGTTACATCCCCGCCGACAAGAACGGAACCTCTGTTTCTTCCACATTGGAGTACGCATACGACGACTGGTGCATTGCTCAGCTTGCCAAACGACTGAACAGGGACGATATCTATAACGAGTTTATCAGGCGGTCGGGCAACTGGAAGAATGTATACGACCCAGCTATCGGCTTTATGCGTCCGAGGATGTCAGACGGCTCGTTTAAGAAGGACTTTGACGTGTTAAAGACGGATGGCCAGGGTTTCATCGAAGGAAATACCTGGAACTTCAGCCTGTATGTACCTCACGATCCGGAGCAGATGATTAGTCTCATGGGAGGGAAGAAAAAGTTCGTTTCTCATCTCGACTCGCTCTTTACGATGCATCTGCCTGATGAGTTTTTTGCTGAAACCGAAGATATTACGCGGGAGGGGATCATCGGAAATTATGTTCACGGAAACGAGCCCTCACACCATGTGGCTTATTTGTATAATTGGACAGACGAGCCCTGGAAGACACAGGAGCGCGTTAGGATGATCCTGAAGAAGCAGTATCATAATGGGCCAGCAGGACTGGGTGGTAATGACGACTGCGGCCAGATGAGTGCCTGGTACATCTTTAGTTCCCTTGGTTTCTATCCTGTTGCACCGGGCTCAGACCGGTATTGGCTTGGCAGTCCTTCGGTCAAATCGGCAACGATCACGCTCGAGAATGGCAGCACACTGAATATTCAGGCTGTAAATCAAAGCGCGAAGAACGTGTATGTCAGCAAGGTTTTGCTCAATGGTCAGCCGCTCGGCAGAAGGTACCTGACGCATGATGAGATCATGAAGGGTGGTACACTCAGTTTCTATATGTCATCTAAAGTAAAATAAATTTGCTAAAACGTTTTATTTGACTTAAATATGCACCTATAATTTAGTTACAATTTAAACCTCATTGAATGGATAAGTCTTATGTATTAGGGGTTGACATAGGCGGTTCGCACATTACATCAGCTCTTGTTGATATTAGTACAGGAGACCTGCTCGAAGGCACGCGGGTGAGGAAGGCTGTTGATTCGCACGCCGCGCCAGGAATCGTCATTTCCTTCTGGACAGAAGCCATTGCTCAGTCCTTTTCTAAAGCTGGCCTGCCGATCGGCAAGATCGGAATAGCCATGCCTGGCCCTCTCGACTACGAAGAGGGCATCTGCTGGATCAAAGACCAGGACAAGTATGAGCATCTGTACGGCTACAATATAAAAGATCTGCTTTCAGCAAGTTTGTCAATCCACAAGACGGATATCAGGATCATGAACGATGCCTGCTGCTTCTTGCAAGGCGAGGTGCTTGGCACCCTTGATAAGCGGTATAGCAGAGTGATGGGATTCACTCTTGGTACAGGCCTCGGCTCTGCTTTTTATCAGGAGGGAACTGTCGTAGATGCTGACCTGTGGAGAATGCCTTTTAAGGGATCGATTGCCGAAGAGCATCTTTCTACCCGGTGGTTCCTGAACCGATACTCCGCCCTGAAAGGGAGGGAGATTGAAAACGTGAAGGAGATGCTGCAGGATGAACTGGCGGAAATGCTTTATGCTGAATTTGGCGCTACGCTTGGCGTATTTCTTCAGGAGTGCTTAAAAACATATAACCCGCAGGCAGTGGTGCTGGGTGGAAATATTGCAAAATCACCTGAATTATATCTGAAGCACACTGAGGAGGTTCTGGAAAGTTCGGGCCAGCTTCTGCCGATCAGTATCGCCGGAAAGGGGAGGAGGCCGCTCTTATCGGCGCCGCGGGCATCTGGAAAAAGGATTTGATTGAATCCGGGCTGCTTCGCTCATAGCTGAGCAAAATACCATTTCATGCTGACTATATACACGCTTAGTCGTGCAGGTGACGGACCTCCCGTCACCTGTTTTGTTTAAAATCTTTTACCTTTGACCCTCGCTTTAGACCAGCTGCTCTTTTCTTTGGGAGGTGGCCGGGATAACATGAGGCGCTTTAATAAAAATGATCTTTGTACTTCTCAGCGTTTGTTGCAGCGTAATCGTCTCAGTTCTCTTAAAACTGCCGAGGCGCTATGAAATAAATGTGCCGCAGGCTGTTGTCTGGAATTACCCGGTAGCGGCGCTGCTCACGTATCTGATCTTCAATCCGCAGGTGCCAGCTCTTCATACACCCGGACTTCCGTTCTCGATTTATATTCTGTTGGCCATTTTGCTCCCCTCGCTCTTTGTTATCCTGGGCCTGTCTGTCAGGTACACCGGGATTGTCAGAACGGACCTGGCGCAACGGCTGTCTCTTTTTATTCCGCTGATCACCTCTTTTCTCTTATTCAGGGAACCCGTTTCTGCACTGAAGGCTGCCGGAATTGTATTAGGACTCGTGGCCATAGTCTGTTCTGTTCCATGGCAAAAGGGCCGCAAGAAGGCTGAAAGCAAGGCAGCGCTGTTTTATCCGCTTATTGTATTTGCGGGAATGGGCCTCATTGACGTCTTTTTTAAGCAGCTGGCGTTAAACAAGAGCGTCCCTTATACCGGCTCCATTTTTATCGTATTTGTACTGGCCTTTGCATTTTCAATCGTGGCACTTCTAACGGCTATTGTGACGGGCCGGCAACGGTTCAGCTTCGTCAATGTCATCGCTGGCCTGGTGCTCGGCATCTTTAACTTCGGCAACATCCTGTTTTACATGAAGGCCCACAAGGCTCTGCCTGACAATCCCTCGGTCGTATTCTCCGCGATGAACATTGGCGTCATAGGCCTCGGAGCGCTCGTGGGTATGGCCTTGTTTAAAGAACGCCTGTCACTGCTTAACAAGGTGGCGCTTGTGATTGCCGTAATAGCAATCGTTATGATTTCGTACAGCTCCTGACCCTGGCACTAATAGAAGTCTGAAATATGGGGCATCTCCATCATTTGCTGCTGCAGTCTGCTCAGGTTTTCTTTGGTTCCCGAGATAAGCATCACGGCACTTAGCCTATTGTCGCGTTTCGAAATCTGTATCACTTTACACCGCAATTTGTTCAGCCTCACCATATCTTCCAGGGCGGCAAGGTGAGAACAGTTGGCATCTGTAAAGTCGATATTAACGGTCTTGTTTTTCTGTAGCTTCTCGATCAGTGTTTCCACTTTCGTGACGAGCGACAGCACAACGAAGGTGATGATGGTGAAGATCAGGGCCATTCCATAATAGCCTACCCCTACAGTCATGCCGATAGCGGCCGTGGTCCAGATCACGGCGGCAGTGGTAAGCCCCAGCACAGACAGCTTATCTTTAAAGATCACCCCCGCGCCTATAAAGCCGATCCCGGTAATAATGTTTGCTGATACGCGGTCGTCACTTCCGTCCCCGTATCTCGAAACGATGGTGAAGAGCGTTGATCCCAGGCAAATCAGCACAATCGTTCTGAATCCGGTTGATTTATTCTTGAATTCCCTTTCAAAGCCAATGATCCCCCCGCAGATCACTGATATAGCGACGCTAACCAGATCCGCGTATTCAATCCTAAAGTCCATAGATAGTGTAATAAAGCAGTGCTTAATCCGAACGGTTTTGTTGCCGAAAGGTTTGAAAACAATAATAAAGCCTGAACAGTTGTAGGTAGAAAAACGTTTACAGATATGGAGACTGCTCAGAAGAACGAACATCAGGGCGAGATGCCGTCCGCAGAAGCTCCGCTTGCAGAGAAAGACGAGGTAAAGCAAGCCGAAGAGAGAACGCGACAGGCGCAGAACGAAGCCTCAGTAGCGTCGGAAATGAAAATCAGAACGGAAGACAATCCTGAAAAAGAAACGGAGTAGTAATGAACGAAAAGACCATCGTCCTGACCGGCCGGGCGCACACCGAGCTGAAGAACAAACTGGAGCAGGGCTTGCCCGCAGAGGCAAGTATAGGAACAGAAGATAATCCGAAACAGGTACAGGTAAAGGAAGCCTACCTTGATTCTGATCCCGATTTTGCCGTTGACGAAGCAAAGTATCCCGGGGTGGGAGAGGATACCGAGGTACAGGTCAGAATTAAATATGAATAGGTTCAGGCTCCCAGAATATTCTCTGATTCGTTTCTGACTCACTTCAAGATCGTTGTGAGTGAGGGGTGAGTCCGGGTTGAGTGCGGGTTCACTGCGGTTAAATAGCCATTATTCCGCACTCAACCCGCACGGAATCTGTATGCACCCTCCAGTGGCAGCGAAGGTGATTCCTTTCTTTTTATAAACTGATAGGAACCTGAGACATCCCTGATACTTTTGTATTCTGAATGTAAAAACTTGCTGTACCTTTGCATTCTGTATTTTTTAAAATGGATTCGTACTTCGGGATTAGGAAAAATGGCAGCTCGTTATTAACAGAGGTCATTGCAGGGGTTTCATCATTTCTTGCCACATCATATATCATTGTTGTAAACCCATCGGTTCTTAGCCAGACGGGGATGCCTTTCACTGGTGTCCTGACGGCTACCGTGATCGTTTCGTTTTTCAGCAGTCTAATGATGGGATTCTATGCCAGGAACCCGATCCTGGTAGCGCCGGGCATGGGATTAAATGCCTTCTTTACCTTTTCGGTGGTGCTGGGAATGAAGGTCTCCTGGCAGATCGCCTTAGGAGCGGTGTTCTGGTCGGGTATCGTGTTCTTCCTGCTTTCAATCTTCAACATCCGGACTTACATCGTCCGCGCAATTCCGCGACCGCTCAGATATGCGGTGTCTGCAGGCATCGGGCTCTTTATTACGCTGATCGGTCTTTCCAATGCGCGGTTCATCGTATCAAATCCGGCTACCCTGGTATCCATGGGCTCCATCACTCCGGCTCTTCTGACCTTTATCGCAGGGCTTCTGGTCACTGCCATTCTCGTTATTAAGAACGTGAAGGGCGGGATCCTGATCGGAATATTGTTTACCACTCTTGCTGCCTACCCGATCGGACGCTGGTGGGGAGCAGATAGTTCAACGTTGATCGCCTGGAAAGGACTTTTTGCTGCTCCGGATTTCAGTCTCCTTTTTCAACTTGATCTTGTCAATTCTCTAACCTGGGCCGTTGTGCCTGTGATCTTTGCGTTTGTTTTTACCGATATGTTCGACAGCTTGTCGACGTTCGTGGGTATCGCTGAAGCCGCCAATCTTCTCGACGATCAGCGTGAGCCCCTGAATATTAAACGTTCGCTTCTGACCGATGCATTTTCGACCACCCTGGCAGGCCTCGTTGGCTCCAGTCCTGGTACTGCCTATATCGAATCGGCGGTAGGCGTGGAAGCTGGAGGACGTACCGGTTTTACGGCCGTTGTTGCTGCTCTGCTGTTCCTGCCCTTCCTTTTTCTGGCACCTCTTCTGTCAATAGTTCCATCCATAGCAACTGCACCTGCTGTCGTCCTCGTGGGCGTGTTCATGATCAGACCTGTGGTAAAGATCGACTGGATGAAGCTCGATGATGCCATTCCCTGCTTTATTGCGATGGTTCTCATTCCGTTCACCTATTCCATTACTCATGGTATTACCTGGGGCTTCCTCAGCTGGACAGTGCTTAAGTTTGCCAGCGGAAAGGGAAAAGATGTAAGTCCGGCTCTTCTGGTGATCGACGTCTTTATTATTATTTCACTTCTGATAGGATAGGGTTCCCTGAGCTTTTCTTCCGAAGGTGTGTCCGTTCTTTAGGGGCCGGGAAGAACGATTAGCGCCCTCTCTCCTGCTTTTTGAGGTGCAGCTCCTCAATCTTTTTTCATACGAAGCAAATTGATGTAACATTTGTGTCACAAGTGGAGTCTGGGTAAATGTAAATTCACCCTAAGAAGCTGTTTGTTATTGTGTTACCAGGCTGGGTGGATCTGGCACTGAAATAATTTATCTAACAAATCACAATTAACAACAGTCTTATGAAGAAATTCTGGAAAATCACTTTAGTCGTTATCGGCTGCCTCCTGTTCTTTACCGCCCTAGGTCTTAGCTACATCAAATTTGCCTTGCCGAACGTGGGAGAAGCGCCTGATATTAAAGTTGAAATCACGCCCAAAAGGGTAAAAAGAGGAGAGTACCTCGCTAATCATGTAACCTCCTGCATTGATTGCCATTCTACCCGCGACTGGTCGAAATTTGCAGGCCCGCTGGAGGCGGGCACAGAGGGTTCAGGAGGGGAGCGTTTTGATAAAGGTGTCGGTTTTCCGGGAGAAGTTTACGTTCCTAACATTACCCCCTACCACCTGAAGGACTGGACAGACGGGGAGCTTTACCGCGCCATTACGGCGGGAGTCAAAAAGGACGGATCTGCTATTTTTCCGATCATGCCTTACAAATACTATGGCAAGATGGATAAGGAGGATATTTACAGCATCATTGCTTATATACGCACTTTGCCTGTCAGAGAAACAAATGTGCCAGACCGCAAACTCGATTTCCCGCTTAACTTTCTCGTAAATACGATGCCGCTTCAGGGCACTCCCGACGTGCTCCCGTCTGCCGGCAAAAAGGTGGAGTATGGTGCCTACCTGGTCCGCTCGGCTGCTTGCATAGATTGTCATACCAGACAGGATAAGGGAAATCTCGTCCCCGGAATGGAGTTCGCCGGCGGATCTCCTTACAAGGTCCCTTCAGGTACCGTTTTTAGTGCCAATATCACACCTGATAAGGAGTCGGGCATCGGAAAATGGACAAAAGAACAGTTTATTGCGAGATTTAAATCGTATGGAAATCCGGCAGGAATTAAGAATGTAGGCGATCGGGATATGCAGACCATTATGCCATGGACCATGTACGCGGGCATGAAAGACAGCGACCTTGAGGCCATTTATGCGTACTTGCAGACAGTGAAGCCTATTTCCAACCGGGTGGGCAGATTTGAATAGCTGCTTGCCTTAGCTCAAACGGTCGCCTTATTTATCGAGCTGCCATTTTTCGCCAACAAATGAAAAATGGGCTTCCTTCTTGTGCTCCTGTGTGTTCACTTTAATAGGTGAAAGAACAGAAAATGGGGTTATGTTACGATACGTTGTTACATAATTTGCAATGGCTTTCCGGTTATCATCTGTAGTTGTGACGGAGGTGACCGAAAGCAAAACCTCGTCTGCTATTTTCACCCGCTGTATCCCCGCCTGCTGGTCCTGATCTGAAGGAGGAATAAGATACGGAGCGGCCTTTTTTGTAAAAATGATCTGGGCTTGTCCCATTTCGCCTAACGACATGGCTTCGTGGATCTCAATCAGTCCGGCCTTCTCCAGTCTGGTATTTGTGAGGCTGCTTACGAGATTGGGATCCGCGGGGTTGATGTCTGCTGTCAAAGTCTGGGGATATCGTTTGCTCTCGCGTAACAGTTGAAGGGCCTGCGCATTATCGAGCTTGTTTTGCTTACAGGATATTGCAAGGAAGACCGGAATCAGAAGTAAGATCGCTCTTTTCATGGTACAGCAATGTAAAAAACAAACGTACAAAATTGTTTATACTTGTGACAGGGCGCTCAGCAGATTCTGCAGATCCCGCAGATTTGAACTCTGACAGTTTTTATGAAAACGTATTTTTTTCTTTGGTTGTTTTTCTTGCCCATCATCTTGTTCAGTCAAACGCTGCAAAAGCTGCACAGCCAGGGTGAAGCGAGTATAAGAGGAATGAGTGTGGCCGATGCCTCCGTTGTGTGGCTCAGCGGAAGTAAGGGATGGTTTGCCAGGAGTACAGACGGTGGCAGGACCTGGGACTGGAAGCAAGTGGCAAATTATGCAGAACTCGACTTCAGGGGCATTGCAGCTTTCTCTGAAAAGAAAGCCGTCATTATGAATTCGGGTAGTCCTGCAGTCATTCTATTTACCGAAGACGGCGGTCAAAGCTGGACGGAAGTGTACCGGAACGAAGCAAAAGAAATATTTCTTGATGGCATCAGCTTTTTTAATGCTCAGGAAGGCCTGGTGTATGGTGATCCTGTTAATGGGCAGATGCAGCTCCTCAAAACAAGGGACGGCGGAAGGACATGGATGAATATATCTGCCCGGTCCGGAATACATCTGCAAGAGGGAGAAGCGAGCTTTGCAGCGAGCAACACGGGTATCTGCACCCTGCCCGACGGGCATGTGTGGATCGTAACAGGAGGTGTCCGTTCGCGGGTGTTCTGCTCGGCAGATAAAGGCCGGCACTGGTCGGTTTATGACGCTCCCATCCTGCAGGGAATGGATAGTCGCGGTCCGTTTTCTATCGATTTCTACAATGCGGGTGAAGGGATCATGGTTGGCGGCGATTACAAAACCGACACTTTGCGGGACAGAAATGCCTTTCTCACCACAGACGGGGGAAAGACATGGCACCGGCCTGATGTTAACCCTTTTGGCTTTCGCTCCTGCGTAACCTACGTAGCTAAAGAACTGCTGCTCTCCACCGGAACTTCCGGAACTGACATTTCTAAAGATGGAGGGAAAACGTGGACCCGTATCTCAGATGAAGGATACCATGTGGCTTCTGTTTTAAAGAAGGGAAAAGAGGTTCTGCTGGCCGGCGCGAAGGGGCGTATTGCCCTGGTGTGCTTTGACTAGGAGGTGCGCAGTACCTTGCATCGCCCATAACGACAAGCCGGTATGTCTTTAGATTGCCTGAAAAAGGACCGGCTTAGAGTGGTCTGTTCTTTTTCAGCACGGCTCCTCTTTGTTGCAATTGAACACGCTTTTGCATATCGCGCGTGTTAATTGTTGTGCGTATATTCGTTTATATCAAACCATTTTTATATGAAGTACAACTTGCCTGGAAATACCGGGCTGAAGGTTTCGGAACTCTGCCTGGGGACAATGACATTGGGAGGAAAAGGGATGTGGTGCTAGAAGGCCGTTAATCACTACTTTTGCCGACTATGGATCATAACTGGCACTCTTACCGCGACCCTAACTTTCATGATCGTTTCTTCAGGCACGATACAGTGCGCAGAAGAATATCAGAGCTCCGCCATGAAGGCTCAGTAAATGTGAGAGAGATCGCCCTTTCAGCGGAGGGGCGCCAAATCTATTGTCTCAGTACAGGCAGCGGGCCTGTTAGAGTCCTGGTATGGAGCCAGATGCACGGAGACGAGCCTACCGGCACGATGGCCATCTTCGACTTGTTACGATTTCTCACAAGTACGGAGCGTCGCGACACCGAGAGGGAGCTGCTTCTCAAGCAGTGTACATTTTACTTTGTTCCGATGCTCAACCCGGATGGCGCCGAGCGTTATCAGAGGCGAAATGCCCAAGGCATTGATCTAAACCGCGACTTTCTGGCCCGGCAAACTCCTGAGGTGAGTGCGCTGCTCGCGTTGCATGCAGAACTGCAGCCCCATTTTGGCTTCAACCTTCACGATCAGGATACCTTATGGTCAGTCACCGGAACAAAGATGCCAGCCAGCATTTCTCTTCTCGCTCCTCCTGTCGACGCCCAGCTGTCTGTTCCTCCAAACCGGCTCCTGGCAATCGCGATAGTTGCGGGGCTGTATGATATGCTTCAAAAGCTGATCCCCGGTCAGATAGGCCGTTGGAGTGATGAATATGAGCCGCGTGCGGTTGGCGAAACCTTTCAGCAGCTCGGAACCGCCACGGTCTTGATTGAGGCAGGAGGATATGCCGGCGATCCCGAAAAGCAGGAGGTTCGGAAACTGAATTATCTGGCCCTTCTGCATGCATTTCATCTCATTGCCACTGATCTGCCAGGCGGCGATCTGACCAGCCAATATCTTTCTATCCCGCTGAACAACAAGCACCTCTTTCATTTGTTAGTAAGGGGATGCTGCATTGAAACTTCGGCGGGGATGATATGCGCCGACGTGGGCTTAAACCATACAGAAGTTGTTGACGAGCTCGGAAGACGTGTGAAGGTCTATCAGGTAGAAGACCTTGGCGACCTTTCCACGTGGAATGCCTATGAGATTATTGATGCAGAAGGCGGAGTCCCCGGGGGACAGCTGAGACCCGGGGATTTGGCCAACTTTTCAGTTGAAACTGGCAAGGGAGGTGTGCTTTCTTTTGAGAATGGTCACCGCAAGATGTCCGTCTGATCCGCTACCCGCCTTTGTACAGTAAAAAGCACTGATGGGCTGCGGTCTCAAACGTGGATGAATTTGCTTCGATGATCTTTGCGGCCTTTAAAGAACCAGTACACGTTCACAAAAAAGGTACAATACTACACTATGAAAAACTTATATGACCGGGAGTATCTGTGCCGCGTGAATGGCGTGGAGCTTCATGTGGTAGAGGCCGGCCCTGAGGGTGGCACTCCCTTGCTCTTTCTACACGGATTTCCCGAGTTCTGGTACGGCTGGAAGAATCAGATCCGCTTCTTTGCCTCCAGAGGCTTCCGCGTAATTGTTCCTGATCAGCGAGGCTACAATCTAAGCAGCAAACCCGTAGGGGTGGAGTTTTATAAGCTGGGCACCCTCGTAAAAGATATACAGGAGCTCCTTACGTATCTTGGACTTCGAGATGTTTTTCTTGCAGGGCACGACTGGGGCGGCATTGTAACCTGGCAACTGGCTGTTCAGCACCCTGAGCTGTTCAAGAAGGTCATCGTGCTGAACGTACCTCACCCGGCCGCTCTGAAATCGGGATTCTCCTTTATACAAGTACTCAAGAGCTGGTATATCTATTTCTTTCAGCTGCCTTTTTTGCCTGAATGGATGCTCAAAAGGAAGCGGTTTCAGAAGCTTGTCGCCATGATGGGTTCTACTGCCCGCGGGGGAACCTTTAAAGAATACGACATGGAACTATACCGGCAGGCCTGGAAAGGAAGCTTAAAATCGATGATCAACTGGTATCGCGCGATGAAATACAGCAGAGAGTTCAGAGACCATATCACACGTCCAGGAATTGTGCACCTGCCACTGCTTTTTATCTGGGGGAGGCAAGACGCCACGCTCTCCTTTAAACTCGCAAAGGCAAGTCTGCAATATTGCAAAGACGTTAAATTTCTTTTTTCTCAGATGCCACTCACTGGGTGCAGCATGAGAAAAGTGAGGAGGTGAATGACGCTATATTCAACTTCATCAGCGCTTAGTATCATCATGGTTTTGTCAACAATAATAGGGGAATAGGAATATCGGGAAAAGTCGATATATCTTTGCATATGGATCAGCTGGAAGTATTTAAAGCGCTTTCGAACAAGACACGGCTGCAAATCCTGCAGTGGCTGAAGGAACCGGAGAAGCATTTTGAAGTTCAGGCGGCTGGAGTCTGCGTCGGACTCATTCAAAAGAAGGCCGGTCTGACACAGTCGACCATATCCGAATACCTCAGCATCCTTCAGCGCGCCGGCCTGGTAGAAGCAACCCGGGTAGGGCAGTGGACCTACTACAAAAGGAATGAGGATGCCTTCAGGAAGCTCGGCGAGCTGATCAGCAATACCTTATAGAGCAAATAATAAAATCATGAAAGCAGATAGTCTTTTCAGTCCTTTTCAGTTTAAATCTTTAAACCTGAAAAATCGCATTGTAATGGCGCCAATGACGCGCTCATTTTCACCAAACGGGATTCCTACTGATGAGGTAGCGGAGTACTACAAGAAGCGGGCAGCGGGCGAAGCCGGCCTTATCCTTTCAGAGGGAACGGTTATCGAGAGGCCAGCTTCATCCAACGATCCTAACGTGCCCCATTTTTATGGACAAGCGCTTGAAGGATGGCAGAAGGTGATTGACGGAGTTCATGCAGCAGGAGGCAGCATGGGCCCGCAGATCTGGCACATGGGCGTGATGGAGAACCACTATTCGGGCTGGGTGCCGGCCGCCCCGTTTGAGGGGCCCTCGGGCTTAAATAATCCCGGTCTGAAGAACGGGAACGCGATGACCGAGGCCGACATTGCCGATACGATAGCGGCCTTTGGCAGAGCGGCAGCGGATGCCAAGCGACTTGGATTCGACTGTGTGGAGCTGCATGGCGCGCATGGATACCTGATAGATCAGTTTTTCTGGGAAGGTACCAACCTGCGCGACGATCAGTGGGGAGGCGCTACGCTGCCTGAACGAAGCCGCTTTGCCGTAGAGGTCATCAAGGAGGTGAGAAGGCAGGCGGGCGACGACCTGGCTCTCATAATTCGCCTGTCGCAATGGAAGCCCAGCGCTTATACCAACAAGCTGGCTGCCACTCCTCAGGAAATGGAGGCATGGCTTGCTCCCCTTGTGGAAGCGGGTGTTGATATCCTGCATTGTTCGCAGAGACGCTTCTGGGAGCCTGAGTTCGAAGGTTCTGATCTTAATTTTGCCGGATGGGCCAGGAAGATCACTGGTAAGCCTACCATTACAGTCGGCTCAGTAGGGCTGAGCGGTGAGTTTCTGGCAGCCTTCAGTGGAGAAAGCTCAGAGCCTAGCTCGCTTGACGAGTTGTTGCGCCGCTTTGATCGTGGCGACTTTGACCTGGTAGCCGTAGGTCGTCCCTTGCTCGCCGACCCTGAATGGGCGCGAAAGATACGTGAAAATCGGACGGCCGAATTGAAAGGCTTCACTAAGGAGGCATTAGCTGAACTTGTTTAAAGTTCCTTAAAACAGCATCACCTTAAAACGAAATAGTATGACATCAGTTAAAGCCTATGCGGCACATGAGGCAGATCAGCCGCTCGTTCCCTATCAGCTCGAAAGAAGAGAGCCGGCCGCCGGAGACGTTGAAATTAAGATCCTGTATTGCGGGGTTTGCCACTCCGACATTCATACCGCCCGTAACGAGTGGGGAGGCACCATGTACCCCGTTGTTCCGGGACATGAGATCGTAGGCAGAGTGACCCGCACCGGAGAGGGCGTCACCCGCTTTAAAGAAGGCGACCTGGTAGGCGTCGGCTGCTTTGTCGACTCTTGTCGCGAGTGCAGCTCCTGTCGTGAAGGCAATGAGCAATACTGCGAGAACGGACATTCTCAGACCTACAATTCCTTCCTGCAGGACAAGAAGACGATTACCTATGGCGGCTATTCGAGTCACATTGTGGTAACGCAGGATTTCGTATTAAGAGTTCCTGAAAGTCTTCCTGCTGAAAAGGTAGCACCTCTTTTATGTGCTGGTATCACTACTTATTCTCCTTTGCGGCACTGGGGCGTGAAGGCTGGCCATAAAGTTGCCGTAGTGGGACTGGGCGGCCTGGGCCATATGGCTGTTAAGCTTGCAGCTTCCATGGGCGCTGAGGTGACTATGCTGAGTCGCTCACCCGAGAAAGAGCAGGATGCACAGGAGCTGGGCGCGCACCACTTTGCACTCACTACCAATCAGGAAACTGTAGCCTCTCTGGCTAATTCCTTTGATTTCATTATTGATACGGTTTCTGCAGCGCATGACTACAACTCCTATCTGGCCATGCTTCGCACAAATGGTGTAATGGTGCTTCTTGGCGTTCCCCCAAAACCATCTGACGTTCATGCGGTAAACCTGATCTTTGGCCGGCGCAGTTTGGTTGGCTCTCTGGTAGGCGGTATAAAGGAGACTCAGGAAATGCTCGATTATTGCGCAGAGCATCAGATTACCTCTGATGTGGAAGTGATCCCAATGAGCAAGATCAACGAAGCGTATGAGCGTACAATTGCAGGTGATGTGCACTACCGGTTTGTGATCGATATGTCGACGCTGAACTAGTAAGCCGAGCAGTCAAAGGATTAGCGGCTGGTGTTAAGTTGGCCGCCGATCGAAAAGTTAGTAATTGAAGAGGAGGCCGTATCACACCTGATTTCGGCCTCTTTTTTTTGATAGATCATTAATGCACTGTAGCGTACGCTGGAGCTATATTGCCGTTTTGGCCTCCCTTTAGTAATATCGTATCAGATTTTCGGGAAAACTGTCCGCGTTGCTGTCGGTTTTAACAATCCGGCTTGGTTTTTTGCTGCCCAGACTGATAGTCGTCACCATGCTTCCAAAGATGGAGGATTGTGATTATTATTGCCCCGTATTTCTGCATTGCGGCCAGCGGGAAGAGAGCGGCCAGTAATGCCGGATGAGCAGCGGAAATAACTTTGAGGATCATCAATATATCAGCTAAAAGGACTAACAATGAAACTTACTGCTTTTGAAGTTCGCGAGGACGAGGTTAAAGTATTTGCCATGCTGGCTTCTCAGTACGGCATAGAGATCGCTTATGTGCAGCAGCTCTTATCGCCGGAGAACGTGGACCTGGCAGAGGGGAGCGCTGGTGTAACCGTTCTGGGCTTTAGTCAGGTAAGCAGAGAGGTCTTGTCTCAACTGAAAGCGTTGGGTGTTTCCTTTTTATCAACACGTACCATCGGATATAATCACATTGATCTGGCTGCTGCAACTGAGCTGGGCATCCGCGTGAGCAATGCGAACTACGGCCCTCACGGCGTGGCCGACTACACGGTTATGCTGATGTTAATGTCTCTCCGGAAATACAAGCAGGCCCTTTTCAGGGCAAATGTGAACGACTACTCGCTTAACGGATTGCAGGGAAGGGAGATGAAGGATATGACGATAGGAATTGTAGGGACGGGAAAGATTGGTTCAAAGGTGATCGATAACCTGTCGGGCTTTGGAAGTCGCATACTCGCTTATGATACAATCGTCAATGAGCACGTTAGCAGGAAAGCGGAGTACGTCAGTCTCGATGAACTGTACCGGCAGTCGGATATTATCAGTCTCCACGTTCCTCTTTTTGAAAGCACCGCCCAGATGATCAACAAAGAGTCTATTGCTAAAATGAAGGATGGCGTTATCCTGGTCAACTGTGCGCGCGGTGAACTCATGAATATCACGGATCTTATTTCTGCGATCGAACATGAAAAGATCGGAGCTCTTGCCCTCGATGTCTTTGAAAAAGAAGAAGGCATCTATCACTTTGACAGGCGGACTGATATCATCAAGAACAGGGACATGGCTTATATTCGTCAATTTCCCAATGTCATCATGACGCAGCACATTGCATTTTACACCGATACGGCTGTCGGGGATATGGTAAGCTTCGGTGTTAAAAGTCTGGTCTCTTTCGTGCAGGAGGGCAGGGCTGAGACCGAAATCTTTTTCCGGCCCTAAGGAGGGCTTCTCTCGCAGGCTTATTGCCGGCCCTTTTAATGGTTGCTTGTTTACTTTTGCGGTCCAGACGAGAGGCGCCGGCCCGCTTGCCTGATGTCTGAGCATTCTATAATGTCAGGGTTACCTGAGCTTCTTTGTCGTGGACTGACTTTTATGCAATGTGTTTTTTCTGATCAAAATTAAGAGACTTAAGACTACCCCAAATCTTTCAGCGTGCGCCTTATCCTGGCCTCCGTTCAGTTGAAAAACTGAACCTAAGCCCGGCACCAAGGACAGCAGAATTATCCGACTGCTGTTCTGTAGGGCTTTTGTATTCCATTACTTAAGTTAATGGCTCTTTTTATACGCGGGCGATTATATCGCTGAAGGAAAATCGGATAAAGGTTGAGTAAGATGTTTAAGATCAGCAGCCACAAAGATTTGAGAATGCCAAACTTGAACGCCACGAAAACACTAAACCCCAGAACTATAAATAAGATAATCAGGTGACCGAACTCCGATTTTTTTGTCTGGTAATGTAAATTCATCAAAGCCTCGCGATTCTTTTCTACCGGGTTCGACTTTTTACTCACTCTTTCCCAGCCTGTCCAAACCAATAGTTTTCTATAAAAACTGATTCCGAGATATTCGTAAACTTTCCCTCTCTTTTCCCATTCCTTTTCATCATAGTAAGAAGAAGTAAACTGACTTTTCAGTGCTTCAGTAAAAGCAAGGACGCACATCATTAACAGGAAGTTCAGTGCCCAGGCGAATGCAAAGCCGTCCATCGGAATAAAACGAGTCAGGGCAAAAACTGACGCAATTCCAATTATTATGCTTAAGGCCTGGTTTCCTGTTTTTTTCATCGATTGTTTTGTTTAGAATTTCCTGATGTTTTTAGCGAGCCGACCTGTTTAGGCAGAATAATACAATAATAAGCTTTGTTATCGTTATTTCCGCGACGGGAATGGGCGTAAACCGGGGAAGTTTTCCACGCTTTTGTGCTTTTTCTGCTTTTTGCTCATTTCTCTCTTTCGAAAAGGCTTGAAAGCTGTAGTCGCTCCCGCAACAAAAGTTACGAAATCCCCGCTCTTTAAGTCAGCCAACAAGAGCTTTATCTCAGGATTAGCCGGCTGGATGTAAGGACTCTGTCGTTTGCGGACGGATTTTTCAGGCTGTTCAGCATGCACACTGAAAAATTATACAAAGCCGGACTTTTTGTTCGTTTTCGGACGTTTTTTTGTTTTGGCGATTTTGTAAGTATCAGATAAGCAACAAGTTGTCTTTGGTATTCCTTTCGCATACTCCTGTAGCATATGGACATGCTAATACCTGAAGAAATTGTACAAAGACGTAAGCGCAAAAGGGGGATTTGGATCGCCCTTGCCTTTGCGGGACTGATCGCTCTGATCTTTTCTTTTCGCATCCTGGTAAAGCCCTCCGTCAGTAAAAGCAGCATCACGACTTTTTTGGCAGAAGAGGGGCCGGTTGAGAATACCATAAGTGCTACAGGTGAGGTACTTCCCGAGTTTGAGCAGGTGATCACCAGCCCCATTCAATCCTCTATTCAGGATGTTCTGGTAGAAACGGGCGCCACTCTTCATCCCGGGCAGGCTATTCTCACTCTGGACAAGTCGGGCACCGTGAGCGAGTTTGATAAGCAGAAGTTTCAGCTGGAGTCGAAGCGAAACATGATCGATAAATTGAGTACCGAACTGAACAAAAGCTTTTTTGATCTCAAATCGAATAATGAGATCAAGCGACTAAAGATTGCGAGCCTTAAGGCTTCTCTTGAAGACTACCGTAGATTGTTTAAAGCGGGAGGAGCAACGCGTGAGGATGTGGCGAAGGCAGAACTGGATTTAAAGGTTGCCGAGCTTGAAAAAAAGCAGCTGGAGAATGAGATCAGAAGCAAGCAGGCGACAATGAAGGCAGAAATGCGGGAATCAAAGATCGCTTTCGCTATCCAGCAGAATGAGCTTAGCGAGCTGGAGCGGAAATTAAAGCAGGCGAGTATTCAGGCGGGGCGCAGGGGAGTGGTCACCTGGGTAAACAGGAATATCGGGGCGGGAGTAAGGGAAGGCGACGTACTCGCCCGGATAGCAGACCTGAAGACCTTCAAAGTTTCGGGCTCTGTCTCTGATAATTATCTCAGCGAGATCAGTAAGAATATGGCAGTCCTGGTACGGGTAAATGACAGCCTTCTTACCGGGCAGGTCAGCAATGTTTCCCCTTCTGTACAGAACGGTCTTATTTCCTTTGATGTTCAGCTGCAGGATAAAAGGAGCAGGTTATTACGACCTAACCTGAAGGTGGATGTATACCTCGTCACGGAGAGCCGGGCACGGACCATCAGGGTTGCAAACGGACCCGCCTTTAAGGGGAAGGGTGCACAAGATGTATTTGTAGTGAAGGGAAACAAGGCGGAACGCCGGGCAGTGCATACCGGCCTGTCAAACTTTGACTATATCGAGGTGCTCGATGGTCTGAGGAAGGGAGAGAGGGTCATCACTTCCGACATGAGCGAGTTCAAAAACGCAGAAGAAATCACAATTAAAGAGTAGTCGATGAAAGCGTACCTTAGCGTCTTATCCTTGCTTCTCCTTTCCTTGCACGGGTTCGGAAGGCAGACAGATACACTTCGGCTATCTCTGGATGAGGTTGTTCAAATGGCTAAAGAAAAGTCTATTTCTGCGAAGCAGGCGGTATCAACCAGGGAAACGAAGTACTGGGAGTGGCGGACCTTCAAATCAAACTACCAGCCCCAGCTGACACTTTCGGGCGTCGTGCCTGGCTATAGCAAGACCTTCAGGGAAGTGCTTCAGCCAAACGGAACGATCGACTTTCAACCCGTCAGGAACAATAATTCATCGGTTAGTCTGGCTTTTAGTCAGAGCATAACGATGACGGGCGGTTCGGTCTTTGGAACCACTCAATTGCAGCGATTTGACGACTTCGACAGGAACAACGTGCTCTATAATGGCGTCCCTTACGCCATCGGCTACAGTCAGCCTCTATTTCAATATAACCAGCTCCGATGGGATCAGCGGGTTGAACCACTCAAATACAGTGAGAGCAGGCAGGCTTATATTGAATCGATGGAAAAGATTGCAGTGCAGGCGAACGAGTATTTTTTCGACCTGCTGCTTGCGCAGGCCAACCTTCAGATCTCAGAAAGCAATTTCAGTAATACCGATACCATACTGAAGGTGGCACAGCTGAAATACGACCTTGGAAAGATCACCAAAAACGAGATACTGCAGCTTCAGCTCGAAAGACTGAAAGCGCAAAAGTCTGTAGGTGTTGCAAAAAGGGACATGGAGATCGCGATGCTGAACCTGAGGAGTTATACAGGCCTCGGCTCTGTGCCTCTCGTTCTGCAAGCTCCCCTTCAATCACCGGGAGTTGAGATTGCAGCAGAGAAGGCTTTGTCTGAGGCATTCGCAAATCGTGCTGATGCAATAGGCTTCGCCCGTCGTCTGGCTGAGGCAAAAAGGGCGGTGGCCAAAGCGAAGGGCGAATCAGGCATAAATGCAGCGCTTACTGCTCGCCTGGGCTTCTCCAAGAGTGCAAGCAAGCTCAGGGGCGTGTACCGTTCACCGCAGGATCAGCAATTGTTGCAGGTGGAGCTCAGTATTCCTATTCTCGACTGGGGACGGAGTCAGTCGCGTACCAGGACAGCCCGTGTAAACCTTCAGCTTGAAGAATACTCGGTGGAACAGGATAAGCAGAACTTTTCGCAGGAGATCATTACTCAGGTTACCCTCTACAACATGATGAAGGATCAGCTAAATTTAACGAGCGAAGCCGACAGGATCGCGTCTGAGAAGTTTCTTATAGCACGGGAAAGATATCTGATCGGCAGTCTCAGTATTACCGACCTGAGTATCGCCTTTCAGGAAAAAGACCAGGCCAGGCGCGACTATATTTCTGCGC
Organism: Arcticibacter sp. MXS-1; assembly: GCF_041902385.1. Lineage (GTDB taxonomy): Bacteria > Bacteroidota > Bacteroidia > Sphingobacteriales > Sphingobacteriaceae > Arcticibacter. The sequence continues at coordinate 3,056,218 of NZ_CP169244.1, forward strand.
TGCGGGACTTCTGGGGAGCCTACTTCGAGCTGCGATACTTGTCGCTTTATGACTTTGCATTAAACAGGAAAATAACATATTAAAACCAAACCAATGATACAACTGGAGAACATTGAAAAGCTTTACATGACAGATACTGTGGAGACTGTAGCTCTTAACCGCATTAACCTGAACATTCCCAGGGGGAGTTCCTGTCAGTAATGGGGCCCTCGGGCTGCGGAAAGAGCACCTTGCTGAATATTATGGGGCTGCTCGACTCGCCCACTAAGGGGCAAGTAAAAATAGCGGGGCAGGATCTGAGCCACCTGCCTGATAAAAAGCTGGCCCGCTTCAGGAACGAGAAGATCGGCTTTATCTTCCAGAGTTTCCATCTGATCAACGACCTCCAGGTGCTGGATAATGTGGAGCTCCCTCTTCTGTACCGCAAGGTCTCGGCAAGGGAGCGAAAGCGTCTTTCGACTGAAGCGCTTGAAAAAGTAGGCTTAAGCAACCGGATGAAGCATTATCCGTCCCAGCTCTCGGGAGGACAGAAACAAAGGGTAGCCATTGCCCGCGCCATCGTAGGTAAGCCCGATATTATTCTTGCTGATGAGCCGACGGGTAATCTGGATAGTGCTATGGGCAACGAGATCATGAACATTTTACTCCAGTTGAACAAAGACGACAGCAGTACCATCGTAATGGTTACGCACGACGAGCAGATGGCCAGGAAGACCCACCGGCTGGTGCGACTGTTTGACGGATCGCAGGTACAATAGATAAAGAAAAGAGCTATGTTGAAAAATTATCTTAAAACAGCATGGGCTGTTCTCATGCGCCGGAAATTCTTCACTTTTATTAGTCTTTTCGGTATTAGCCTGACACTCACCATTCTCATCGTCTTTACGGCTTTCTTTGACAGGGTGAGCAGCCCTGGCTATCCGGATATGAAGCGAGACCGCTCCCTGTACATCAACTGGATCGTGCAAAAGAATCCGAAGCAAGCCGGGATGATGAAAGGGCCGGGCAGCTTCTACTATATGAACCACTATGTTGGCTCTATGAAGAGCCCGGAGAAGGTGGCTATTTCCTCGATATTCAGGGCTACCAATACCTACGTGAAGAACAAGAAGCTGGTGATCAATATCAAGTACACGAACGATGCATGGTGGGAGGTGCTGGAATATCAGTTCCTTGAAGGTAAGCCGTATACTGCGCAGCAGACCAGCAATGGCGATCGCGTGGCCGTGATCTCGGAAGAGATAAGGGATCAGTACTTCGGGGATGGAGAACTGGCTGTGGGCAAGTATATTGATGCTGATAATATCAGATACAGAGTGGCTGGAGTGGTGAAAAGTGTATCGGTCACGAGTCCGTTTATCTATGCTGATATGTATCTCCCATATACGGTTTCAAAGGGTGACTTCAGGACGAAATCACTCAGCGGAGAGTATACAGCCATTGTGCTTGCGAAAAGCCGGCGTGACTTTCCTCGTATTCAGGAGGAATACAGGCAGGTGGTGAGCAAGATACCGCCGCAGAATAAGGATTTTACAGATATCAAAAGCTATGCAGACCCTTATCTGGAGAGTTTCATCAGGGTTTTTTCGAAAGATGAAAACAGCGGTCTCGGCTTTTTTATGACAGTGCTTTCTCTGGTTGTCTTCTTCCTGATGCTTTTGCCCGCAATAAATCTGGTGAATGTGAATGTGAGCAGGATTATGGAGCGCTCTTCAGAGATAGGAGTGCGGAAGGCTTTCGGAGCGTCCTCCTCTGTTCTGGCGCTGCAATTCGTTGTGGAGAACGTGATCCTCACTTTGCTGGGCGGAGTGCTCAGTGTGATCCTTTCTCAGCTCATCCTTTCGGCTATCAATGGCAGCGATCTGATCCCCAATACGCTCCTGAGTATTAATTACCGCGTCCTGCTCTATGGTTTTGGCGCCTGTATCTTCTTCGGGCTTCTGTCAGGAGTTTATCCGGCATGGCGCATGTCGAGGTTAGAAGTCGTAGACGCGCTCAAAGCACAATAATTAAGATAGAAAGATATGATCGCACATTTGTTTAAACTGATATGGAACAGGAAGAAGCAGAACTTCCTGCTTATGCTCGAAATGTTTGTTTCGTTCATCGTGATGTTTGGCGTGTTTACGCTATGCGTCAATTACTACCTGAACTACAGGAAGACAAGAGGCTTCGAGTACCGCGATGTATGGGCCGTCAACTACGGTCTGCCTCCTGAGGTGAAAAATGCTGATTCTGTCAGGCTTCTCCTCGGTTCTTTAAAGAGTCTGATCGCTTCTGAGCCTCAGGTACAGAACCTTACCTTTACCGGTGGCAATATTCCTTACTCCAATAATACTTACAATACATCTATTGGTTATCAGGAGAAGGATATGATGTCTCACATCTACACCGCTGATCTGATGTATCCCCGGGTGCTCGGGATCGAAATGGAATCGGGGGAGTGGAAAGCAGATGAGCGCGGAGGGAAAGCCGGTATTGTAATCAACAGTACGCTGAAGCAGAATTTGTTTGGTAACGACAGGGCTGAAGGGAAGGAAATTAAAATTGACAATGAGCTCTTTAAGGTGTCGGGAGTGGTGAAGGATTTTAAAAGTGCCGGCGACTACCAGGCTGTAGAAAATGGCATCTTCAAAATACCCGACACAATTGAGCGGGGTCAGGATGTTATCATGCTGAAAGTGAAGCCCGGTACCGACGCCTCGTTCGAAGCCAGGCTTCATAAGATCGTATTTGGCTTTAGTAGAAATACGACGGTGGAAGTGGAACACCTCGAAAAGAAGCGGACGGCGAAAAATAATATGACCCTGATCCCGATGCTCATCTTTTTGCTCGTTTCGGCCTTCCTGATCATTAACGTCGCTCTCGGCTTATTTGGCGTGTTATGGTACAACATAAGCAAGAGGAAGGGTGAAATTGGATTGCGACGGGCTATAGGAGCCAGCAGCGGTTCTATATCCTGGCAGGTATCGGGCGAGACTCTGAGCATTGCTACCATTTCCGTGCTGGTCGGTGTGTTCTTCGCTGTTCAGTTTCCTCTTCTCAATGTCTTCGACATGGCCTCGAATGTGTATTTTACGGCCATTGTTTTATCTGTAATTTTAATGTACCTTTTAGTTCTGGTTTGTTCGCTGTACCCGGCCAGGCAGGCTTCTGCAATAGATCCTGCAATCGCCCTTCATGAGGAATAAAAGGACTAAAGGCCTTTCTTTTTTATATGATACTGATTATAGACGATGATGTCGCCGTAAGAACCTCGCTCAGTCTCCTGCTCGGGCGGGAAGGATTTAAAACGATCTCTGCCGCCTCCGAGGCTGAAGCTGTCGCGGCACTGGAGAAAAACGAGGTGCTTCTGGTGATCATGGACTTGAATTTCTCGAGGGATACCTCCGGGAGGGAAGGGATGCTGCTTCTGACCGCCGTCAGGCAGCTTAACCCGCAGGTGCCGGTTATCCTCATTACCGGATGGGCCACGATTGACCTTGCCGTGCAGGGAATGAAACTTGGTGCGAATGATTTTGTGAGCAAGCCCTGGAACAACGAGCAGCTGTTGCAATCTGTTCATACCCTGCTTCGTCTTCAGCATAAGCGCTCGGGCAGTGTCAGCCGAAGGCAGCTGGATAAACAATACGACTTTAAGAAGATTGTGGGAGAGGACCCGCAAATGCTGGAGCTCCTTGCTACTATTGGTCATGTTGCCGCTACTGACGCGTCAGTTCTCATCACGGGAGAAAGTGGTACGGGGAAGGAACTCATCGCGGAAGCGCTCCACGAGAACAGCTTGCGCAGCAAAAGGCCCTTTGTTAAGGTAAACCTGGGAGGCATCTCAGGCTCCCTCTTTGAAAGTGAAATGTTCGGCCATGTGCGTGGCGCTTATACCGATGCACGGCAGGACCGTATAGGACGCTTTGAGTTGGCGAATAAAGGCACGATCTTCCTTGACGAGATCGGCGAACTTGACCCGGCCAGTCAGGTGAAACTGCTGAGGGTGCTGCAGGACCGTACTTTCGAGGTGCTGGGCAGCAGTCGTACGAAGACAGCAGATGTCCGGGTCGTTTGTGCTACTAACCGCAACCTGGAAGAGATGGTATCAGCCGGAAGCTTCCGGGAGGATCTGCTCTACCGCATCAACCTGATTACGCTCCGGATCCCCGCGCTCAGAGAGAGGCCGAAGGATATCCCGCTGTTAGTGAACGCCTTTGTTGAAAACCTGAAGGAGCTTTACCGTAAGCCTGCTCTGCAGGTCAGCCGCCAGGCATTGGAATGGCTGCAGAAGCAAAGCTTTCCGGGCAATATCAGGCAGTTGAAGAACCTGGTGGAACGTACCGTGCTGATCAGCAGGCATGAGCTGCTCGACGTGAAGGATTTTCAGAAACAATATGACAGCTCACTGGCAAAGAAGGGAACGGTCCAGTTGCCGGACGTAGGATCGCTGACCCTCGAGGAGCTGGAGATCATGATGATACGGAAAGCGATGGAGTTTCACAGGAACAGGGTCTCCCGGGCTGCTGCCTCGCTTGGAATAACGCGGAACGCCCTTTACCGCCGCCTTGAGAAATACAATATTCCCTACGATGAAGCTGAGAACTAAATACCTGCTCTTTATCACCCTGCTGCATCTGGTTACCCTGTGGATGAGCTTCCTCATATTCAAAGAGCATAAGCTGATCTTTATCATCTCAGAGGTCTTTATTCTGATCTCCATGGCTTTCTCCTGGGCGCTCTTTCAGCAGCTTGTACACCCCTTAAAGACACTGGTCGAGGGTATTAACGCGATCAGAGATCAGGACTTCAGCGTGAAATTCAGGAGAACAGGGAAACAAGAAGTTGATCAGCTCGTCGATGTCTACAATAAGATGATTGACAGTCTGAGGGAAGAACGTACCCTGCAGGAGGAGCAGCATCAGTTTCTTGAGAAGCTGATCAGCACTTCGCCTACAGGGGTCGTGATCATGGACTACGACCATCACATTGAGCAGATGAATCCAAAGGCCAGGCAGCTCATGGGGATAGGAGAGAACGATAATCTGGAGCTCGTAGTGCCGGCATGCGGACATCCCCTAATCAAGCAAATAGAGGAGCTGCCTCCGGGGCAGCCTAAAATGGTCAGCATCAGCGGTATCGAGAATTACAAATGTCAGAAGTCCTCGTTTATAGACAGGGGCTTCCGGCGCTACTTCGTAATGATCGAGGAGCTTAGTGCCGAGATCTTGCAGACGGAAAAGAAAGCATACGGGAAGGTCATCCGCATGATGGCTCATGAGGTGAACAATACCGTAGGCCCGGTCAACTCCATCATGGATTTTGCGATGGAGCAGGAAGGGATTTCGCCCCGTTTAAAGGACGCCCTGATGGTCGCCATCGAGCGGAATAACAATCTTAACCTGTTTATGAAAGGCCTGGCAGATGTGGTCCGACTTCCCGTCCCTGCCATAGAACTGATTGACCTCAATGCTTTTGTGGCAGACGTCGGCAAGCTTTTTGAATACAGAAGTGCCGAAAGGAACGTAAGACTGGATCTTAAGCTGCATCATGAGCCGCTTTATTTTAAGGCCGACCGGCAGCAGATGGAACAGGTCCTTTTAAACCTGATCAAGAACTCCATGGAGGCTGTGGGCGGCCGTGCAGAGGGGACTATCACCTTGATGACGCTCTGTAACCCTCTCCGCATCGTGGTCCGGGATAACGGACACGGTATTCCTGCCGATGCGCAGGTAAATCTTTTTACGCCCTTTTATACCACCAAAAGAGATGGACAGGGCATCGGTCTTACGCTTGTCCGGGAGATTCTTCTTAACCATGGATTCGGGTTTTCGCTGAAGACAGCAGAAAGCGGCGAGACTGACTTCACCATCGTTATTCCCCCTGCGGTGGTGTCCGTCTGAGTTTTCTGGAAAGCGTCTTTGTTTCATTGAAGATGTTTGATCGCGCTTTTAAGCCCTCAATGAGATGGCTTCGCTAAGTGTTAAAGGCCATTCTTTGTTTTTTAAACGCTTCAATGAAATCGCTCTGCTAAGTTATTGTGATTCTTAATTGCTTTTCAATGGTTCAATGGAGCGCTTCGCTACAGTTCAAGGTCAGAAAGAGCATTAAAATCAGCTTTCAACTCCTCCTGAGAGCGCAGCTTATGAATGTTTTTCTTGATCGCATTCATTTTCAGATCTTTTACACTGCGAATTACTCTGCTGGGAGGGAAACCCGGCTAAGATCAGGTGCATAAAGTGCTGTGAAACCATTCCTGGTCTTTGCAAAAATGGCATTCCGCAAACGTGTTCGGAAGCTTCTTCTTGAAATATTTTCATCCCGCAATCGTTTGTGTTGAATTATTGGTAAAAATATAACTATATCTTATCAACTTTAAAAAGTTTTCTTACTTTTGTTGTGAAAATAATAAACAAGTAGATGAAAAAGATTTTATACTTCACCCTTTTAGTTGTTGGTTTATCAGTAAAGGGTTATGCAGATGACAAAATCAAAAGTGAGAAGAAGGACGCCGGAGTTTCATATTTTGCACAGAACAACTTCCTTAGTAAATACCAGAACGCACAAGATGTAAACTGGACCGTTACTCCTGAATTTCAAAAAGCTTCCTTCAGTCTTGAAGGTGTAAAGATGGCTGCTTTCTTTGATATTAACGGCGACTTTATCGCGACAACTCAATATGTTGATGCAAGTAAATTGCCAGCAAGAAGCAAGAGCAGAATTCAAAAATTATACAAGGAATACAAGATTGAAGAAGTAGTACGTTACGATCTTGATGCAGCTGACGAATCTCATTTCGACCTTCTGACAGGTAAGAGATTTTACAATACTGTCTACTTTGCAAGCCTTAAGAATAGCGATCAGAAGATGGTCCTTAAGATCACTCCTGACGGAGAAGTATCCTTCCTTAAAGAACTATAATATATAATCATCCAGATTAAGAGCAAATTAGAAAGACGGCCTCGGTTAGACGGCCGTCTTTTTGTTTTTACAGCCTCCGTGCAGCTTGTTCTCCCTCTAATCATACGCTGAAGTGAGTGGGAATGATCCTTTCCGCTAATTCAGAGTACAGAGTTCGTCATGCGCTCTTTGTCAATGAAGCGAGAAGGATCTAATCTCAAGGAATCCAGCATCGGGAAAACCAGAAGGAGCTGTTCCTACGAACGGGGTAGAAGGCGATGTAAGAAGATACAAGCCTGGATAGCCAGGCCTTTGCTGATACTTTGCCAATCTGGGGTATCGTATTGCTTGCGGTGAAAGCAGTTTTTGTTCCGACCCTGCAGCTTCCGTTTTCATGAAGACCATAAAGTCAGAGCCTGAGCTAACACTTCTCCGGCATAGATGTGTAACGTATGACCGCCTTAGCTTTTGATCCAATTTTTTGGTATGAGATGCTTCATTAGAGGGAATGTCGATCAGCCCCTTTCTTTTAGCAATAAAAACCTGAAAATATTAAAGAAAGATGCGTCCAGGGCGATCGTCCGATTACTCGTACACGAGCAGCGAGCGGAAGGAGGTGCTGTCGCCTCTGTAGACGTTGAAGTCAACGGAGTGGTTGATTCCGTTCACCCTGGCATCGTCTGAGTGCTGCCAAAACACCCAGTTGGTATTTTTTCCAGCCTTCAATTCTGGTTTGTAGTAGTGTGCAATCCACAGCTTGTACCCATCAAAATAGCCTTCAAGATAGTCGCGATAAAAACTCAAACCTGTATAGATGATGGGCTTGCTGCCGGTCTTTTTTCAAGGTGACTGAGGAAGGCTTTTAGCTCTTTGCGCAGCACCAGGGGAGAAAGCCCGTCCAGTGTTTCAACATCGGCAACCATCGGCAGGTCACCGTCTCCATGGGGGACTGTCTGAAGGAAAAAGCGAGCCTGCTGTTTGCCGTCTTTCCTGGGATGGAAATAATGATAGGCCCCGCATACGATCCCAGCTTTTGCCGCCTCCCTCCAGTTTCTCTGGAAGTATGGATCAACAAGTGTAAGGCCTTCGGTCGCTTTTATAAATGCAAAGTGAATACTAACCTCATCCTCTTTCATTTCCTTCACCTGCTTCCAGTCGATCTTGCCCTGCGCGTAGGAGACATCAATGCCGAACATCGTGTATTTACGGGGAATACGGACGTTAAATCCGGAATAGGTACGATACCTCGGGTCTTCTCCAATATCCTTTATCCACTGCCAAGTAGCGGTAAAGGTCTTAAGTACATACCCGTAATAAAAGGGGGATAGCAGGATCAGCAGGACTCCGGCAACAATAAGCTTGAACCTGTTCGGCCATTTGTTGTCGGGCTTTCGCTTCTTTCGTGTCGTTGTGGTTCTCTTCTTCTTAGCCTGAGGTCGTACGGGTTGCATAGATTCTTGCGCCCGCAAATCTAAGAAAATTCGCTTTTCCAGAAGCGGGCAGCGTCTGTTTGAGAATAGTTAATCGATTAAGTCGCTCTTCTTCAGGCTCTCAAAAATAAGTTTTCCCGCCTCTGAAAGTTTTTCCAGATCTTTGTATGATAGCCAGGCCAGCTCTTCTATCTCAGATTCGGCTGCTGGCAAGCCCTGGAAGCTTGCCGAGTAGCAACGTACACTCACCATTACACCCTCCGGCTTCCCGTGCGCCTGTGCATCAAACTGGCCCTTGAATTCTAAAGAAGAGGGCTCCAGTTCTACACCCAGTTCTTCCCGTATTTCCCTGCTTAGTGCAGCCTCGTCATTTTCGCCCTCCTCGCGTTTGCCGCCGGGAACATAAAAAATGTCTTTTCCCTTGCTTCGCGCGCATAAGATTTTGCGGTCTTTAATTTCTATGAGTGCAAGCTTGTCTATTGTACTATTCATTTCTGTCAGGGGAGATCAAATTCATCTCCCTCCGTAAATATCGAAAATTTGACGTCTTTAAGGCGAATCAGTCCCCCTCTGCCCGCCCTTATGTCCACAGGCTCCTTCAGTACCACAACCTGGCTTTCGCCGATTACCCTGGCCCGTTTGCCTCTTACAAGAATAGCCGTGCTCTCATCAATCCCCAGGCCAGCGTAATCGGGAAAGCGTTCCAATGCTGAAAGCAGCCTGTTGTAGCGGCTGCGCCTTACGAAGTGCTGATCAATAATCACAGAGTCGAGAAGGCCAAGACCCGGTTTAAATTCGATGTTCCCCTGTTTAAGCTTATCGAAGGTCTCTTTATAGGTAGTGTCGGGAAGGAGCTGATTTCCAGTGATCATGTGCGTACTCATCACTGCCGCCCCGGCACTTGTCCCAGCTATAGTACTGCCCTTACGATAGGCATACTGAATGGCTTTGCCGATCCCCGAATTTCTTGCCGAAGCCATAAAGCGCTCCTGGTCGCCCCCCGTTATAAAGATCAGCTTTGCATTTTTAAGAGAGTCAAGAGGCGGCGGCCCTAGGCGGTGACTGCTGAAACCAAGATCCACAATTTTACTGCGCACAAGGCTTTTTAGTTCCGATTCTACACTTTTGAATGCGGCAGCGCGATCTTCGCTTGCCATGGGAAGCACAACTATGTAGTCCTGTTTTCCTAGACCGGCCGCTTCGACCAGGCCGCCCAGAAGTGCAGGCGGACGTTTACCTCCTCCGATGATGAAAAGCTTCCCCGCCCCGGCCTGCGGGTACAGAACAGAGGGAAGCAAGAAAACAAGCAAGCACAGAATCAAAAGACGTTTCATATCTTAAAATACAAGGGCATTAAAAATACAACGTGACTCTTACCCCCGGCGTCCTGTCAATGCTGCCCCTCTGTTTTATTCGCTTTTGGCGGACGGAAACTGGCGGCCTCCTTCTTCCTCGATCGCCTGCTTTTGCCACAAGCAGGGAAACGTGTACCGGGCTCCCCGGGAGATGTTGCACCCGCTTGAGAAGGCGGAAAGATTTATTTGGAACGCTCTGGGGCAGATGAAAGTCTAAGGTTAACCAGCCTTCAACACGGCAGCTGTAACAAGCAGCTGCCCCGTGTGTCGCTGACTGTGTTCCGCTGCGTGAAATAGCAAACCCATGAGCGTTGTCGGGATCTGTTTTCTGCCTATGCCTCTTGCGTCGGTTAAGCGCGCGGGGTCTGTTCCTTCCAGTTGCTTGATCGCTTCCTGCACCTGTGCATTCAGACCTTGGAGAAGCGACTCAATCTTAATGTCCCTGTTTTCTATGCCTTCCTGCGCCAGGCACCGAAGCTGCTCTTCATTCAGCATTTCCCCGCGTGCGTAAGTAAACAGACGGTCAATGACACCCCTTATATGCTGAAGGTGAAAACCGACAGATGCCAGTCCCGCCGGCTTATCCCAGAGCTTTTCCTCAGGGAAATTCATAAGGTGCCGCGGTATTTCCTCCTGTACCTGCAGCAAGGCATGTGCAACAGGCTGTAAAAGTGCAGGCACTGAATCCACTGGTCCGCGCATCCAGACCTCCAGGTTTTCCTTCGATTCCATTGGACATAAATTTGATAGGACAATTTATTAAAAAGTTTCAGCCTGTGGATGCAGATACCATATTACCTGGAACTCATTTCTTCTTTTAAGGAAGTGCCCCCTAATCAAGAGAACCCGCTCCGAGAAAATGCAGAGCTGCTCGAGCACACATTCACGACGCAGTATGGCAGCTACAGAACGATATTTTCTCCAATGGTTGCGGTGCTCATTCTACACAAAGGTTCAGAGACAATGGATTTGCGCAGAAAGCTTTTTACTCTGTCCTCAGACTTTTTACCGGATTAGCATTTGCGGCTTTCAGGGAGCGATAACCGACCGTTAGAGCGGTTAAAACTAAGGTCGCACCTATGGATCCCAAAAAGATCAGCGCGTTCAAGGGGATGTGATAAGCGAAGTTCTGTAGCCATTGATGCATCACCCATCCGGCAAGCGGAGCGGCGAAAACAAAAGACATGACCACAAGAATGCTGAACTCGCGGCCAAAGAGCCAGATAATGCTGTTCACGCTGGCACCCAGTACTTTCCGCACCCCGATCTCTTTTGTCTTTTGCAGAGCGAGGAATGATACAAGTCCGTAAAGTCCCAGGCACCCGATAAAAATAGCGATGCCCGCAAACAGTTCCACTAAATGCAGCATTTGTCTTTCTTTTTCGTATAAACGGCTGATGTTGTCGTCAAAGAAAGTCGCCGAGTAAATATGGTCGGGATATAGCTTTGTCCAAATCTTTTCGAACTGGGGCAGAAGAGTAGGCAGACTCTGTGCGTCTGCTCTGACAGAGCAGGTTCTGTACCGGCCCAGATCAGACATCATGCAGACCGGCACAATCTCAGAGTGAAACGAGTAATTGTAGAAGTCGCGGACTACGCCCACAACTGTGCCTTTCCAATGGTCACCGTTCACATAGATCTGCTTGCCTATGATTTCCTGCGGAGACTTCAGTCTTAGCTTTCGTACCAGCATTTCGTTTACCAGAAATTCCCTTACCGTGTCGGAGGGGAAGAGATTTCTCCCTGCTACAAGCTTTATTCCGTATGTAGACAGGTAGTTGTGGTCCACCTGCTTGGTGTTTACATCAAAAGTCTCCGCTTCTGTCCGGTTATCGTATCGCATGCCGGTGGTGTTATTAGTATTAGAGACCGGACTTGCCGATGCGAATGAAACAGTCTCAACTCCCGGCAGCTGATTCAGCTGGTTATTCAGGGCGGTAAAAGTGGCTTTATCCTGATCCGGCAGATTCAGCAGTACGATCCCTTCTTTCTTAAATCCCAGATCAGCATTGCTCGCAAAATGCATTTGCGCAGCGATTACAATGACGCCAATGATGAGCATCTGCACAATGGCAAACTGCAGCCCCACCAGCATTCTGCGAACGGAGTAGGCAGAGCCCGAGCTTTTTACTTGTCCCTTTAACGTTTGTATAGGCCGCCAGCCCGACTGGATCACTCCCGGATAGAAGCCGGAAAGGAACACCACAATAAGGAAGGTCAGGAGCAGAAACGCCGCTAGTTTTCCCGTCTCTGCGCTGAGAGACATCTGTATGTCGAGCAGCCGGTTGATCATAGGAACAGCAGCCTGCGATAGTAACAGCGATAGTATCATGGCTAGCAGGACAATGACGAACGTCTCAGAAATGAACTGCCAGAAGATCTGGCTTTTATTGCTGCCGAGTACCTTTCTTACACCCACCTCCTTCGCTCTTTTCAGCGAATGAGCCGTAGCCAGATTCACAAAGTTGACGCAGGCTACTACCAGCAGAAAGATGCCTATCACTGACAAGGTGTAGAGCGTTCTTTTGGAGATGTCTCCGTCCATTTCTGTGTTAAAATGGATGTCGTGCAAAGGCTGAAGGCTAAAGCGGAAAGTTTTTGCCTCGTCCTTGTCATAGTATTTAGTAGAAATTTTTGCCATTTCCCGCTTTACATCTGCCGGCCTGACGTTCTTTTTGAGCAAGGTAAAGCACTCGCTGCCACTATAAATACCCACCCAGCTGCTGTCGCTCGCCAGCCAGCTGTTCCACGCTTTCAGATTAGAATATGAAAGAAATATTTCGCTTGACAAGTCTGTGTTTTTCGGCAGGTTTTTGATGACGCCTCCCACAGTAAAATATTCCTGATTGTTTACTTTGATGGTTTTTCCAAGGGCATTTTCCTTGCCGAAGTATTTTGTCGCCAGGCTGCTAGTGATGACGACTGTATTCGGCCGTGCCAGTGACTGTATGGTACCCTCGTTAACCGGAAAGTCAAAGATCTCGAAGAACTCGGGCTCTGTGTATGCTACGCGGGCGTCCTCTTCAAACTTTTTAACGTCATTGCGACTCTCCACCGTGACAAAGCTGTTATTGAGACGTACGATGCGCGCCGTCTTTTCTCCGAAGGTAAAGTCGTTCCGGAAAGCTTTGCCGAGGGGCTGAGGAACAGCCTTCGCATAGTTCACTCCCTCCTGATGAAATTCGGTGATGATCCTGTAAATCTGCTCCTTCTTGTGGTGAAAGTTGTCAAAGCTTAAATGATAACTGACAAGGACATAAATAACCACGGTAGCACAGATCCCGAGAGAGAGCCCCGTGACGTTGATCAGCGTGTAGCCTCCGTTTTTCCTGATATTCCTTAGGGCAATGGTGAAATAGTTCCTGAGCATATTGACGCTATTTCATCTTGTCTCGCAGGATAAATGCCTGTTTTGTATGTCGCTGATTGTCAGTTATTAATACATCTTGCGTTGTTCTGTTGTGTGCGGTATCGGACATCTGTATGTCCTCTTCCGAGCAGGAAAGATACTGAGGTAAACAAGGTTGCGAGGGCCAAAAAAGCTAGCAGGATACGCGCACGGCAATATAAAAAGCCTTGCCCATAGAGGCAGGATGAAAACTAAGGAGAAACAGTATCGGGCTCTAGGGCAACTCACTGAAGAGAACCTGATTCCCTGCTTTTAACTCCGTGATCTGCCGTGTATCGGTAACAGGACTAAGGCGGGATAAGAGGTGCGGCTTAGCGTAGTAGACAGTTACCTTCTTATTCAGCAGACGGCTCGCAAGGCTGTCGACATTAAATCCCCGTTCTATTCCTTTGCGAATGTAGTGGACGCCCCTGATTCCGTCGAGCATCACCACGATGTCGTCCGACCGCCCCTTCGTTACGCTTGTAACAACTCCTGTGACAGCTGAGGAGTTTTTGCGCTCCGCAGGTTCAGGGCGAATGCTGTCGATCAGAATAAATGCAACTGCAGCGCTTAGTAAAGTAATAACCTTTGTTTTGGTAAAGGCGGTCATGATATTGGTTTTAGTAATAATATAAAAATACAATTAACATCGGCCTTTGTTATGTTTGCAGTCAGTTTTTTTAAGCGACACTATTAATGGAATCAGACTCCGGCTTTTCGTATGCCCGCACCCGAATTGAAATCGCGGGCTTCGTTTTTCTTACCTTCATCGGCTACCTGATAATTGGTTTTTCGCTCGCTACCCTACCGGTTTTTATTCATCAGACCCTTGGCTACAGTACAGTGGTTGCCGGAGTGGTGATCAGTCTCCAATACATTACAACCTTCTTCGTCAGAGGCTATGCCGGCAGGATAGTCGATCAGCAGGGTCCCAAACAGGCAGTCTTGCGGGGGCTTGCTGTGTTCTCGCTAAGCGGATTGCTGCTCGCTCTGGCTGCCTCTTGCCGTTCATATCCTGCTCTTAGTCTCAGTGTACTTGTTGTTGCCCGCCTGGTAACCGGCTATGCAGAGGGAATGGTAGGCGTGAGCCCGGTAAACTGGGCCATGTTAAAAGTAGGAACAAAGCATACCAGTACAGCAATTTCCTACAATGGAATAGCCAGCTATGGAGCACTGGCTGTGGGAGCACCGGTCGGCGTTATTCTTGAACCCTATATAGGCCTTTCCGGATTGGGAATACTGATTGTTGCGATTGGACTCGGGGGCTTCCTGCTTGCCCGCTCCAAAGAGGGCTTGAAAGAAGTCAGTGTTACCGCGCGCCAGCCCTTCATGAAGGTTCTTGGAAAGGTCTCTCCCTTCGGCATCTGTCTTGCTTTAGGAGGCTTAGGGTTCGGTACCATCTCCACGTTCATCACGCTCTACTATCAATATAACGGATGGACCAATGGTGCCCTCAGCCTCACTGTGTTTGGAGCATTGTTCGTTCTGGGGAGGGTCTGTTTTAGCCATACCATTCAGCGCTACGGAGGACTTAAGGTAAGTGTTGTGAGTCTTGCATTTGAAACAGTGGGACTCATGCTGCTTTGGATGGCAAAAAGCCCGGAAGCCGCTCTGATAGGAGCAGGGGCTACCGGGCTTGGTTTTTCGTTGATATTTCCCGCTCTCGGTGTAGAGGCGGTAAAGCGGGTGTCGGCAGCCAACAAGGGTTCCGCCCTTGCGGGTTACGGGCTCTTTATCGATATCTCCCTCGGGATAACAGGACCGCTTGTAGGTACAGTAGCAGATCGGCTGGGGATGCTTAGCATATTTCCATTCAGCATGGCGATAGTCTTTCTCGGCCTGCTTCTTTGTATCTATATGCTCGCGTTCCTAAAGAAAGAGATTTAGTTTTTCACAATCACTCCGTCGGCGATAATCTCTATGTCCTTGCGTGGCTCTTTGATCTTCGCAATTTCTGCATCGCTTTTTCCTGCGTCTTTTGCAAAATGCTGCAGTCGCTCTACTGATGTTTCTTTCACTCTGGCTTTTCCTTCCAGCACAACGGTCTTTCCTACAATATTTTGAGGCATAAAGAAGCCGTAGTCCTTGAACCTGACCATGACGGGTTCGCTTCCGTTCCGTGCCAGCTTCATAAAGCAGCCCTTCTTTTTGCAAACCTCTGTTACAGTTCCCTCAATCTTTCCGGTATATACCGAATCGCTCTTTAGCTGACTTTCAACTTTGCCAAGTGAAGCGGCATCAGTTGCTGTGATCGTTTTTCCATAAGTAACACCAGGCGCAGCTGGCGTGATCTCATTTTGCGCTTTACCGGCAGTCACAGCAGCGCAAAGAGAAAGGGTAATCAGGAGTGTTCTCATATTCTTGAATTTGAAGTAAAAATAGCGTTTTGCACCGGATGTTTTTACTTCTTCAACCTGCCAGCTTCATCATCCAGAGCTGTAGACCTGTTCCGGCTTGGCTTAATCTCATTACTGCCAAATTTATAAGAAAGAGTAAGCCTCATTGTCCTGCTGTCGCCGCGCTGAAAGATGCGGTAGTCAAGCCCGGGATAAGCGCTGCTGATCTTTGCGTATCGTGTTTTGAAGATGTCGTTTACGGCCAGCTTCATATTCATCTTTTTATTCGCGAAACTCTTGTTCAAGCCTGCGTCAACAGTATAACGCGGCTTAAAGCGGAAGGTGCCATATATCATTTTCGACTGATAATTGCCGCTCAGCTCAATGCTCAGGGTCTTACTGGCAGTGAAATTCTGACTGTTGTAAACTTGAACAGCTGTCTGGTTGTTGTCTAAAACCTGCCCTGAGAGATCAGGCGACTTGAACTGATTGTTAAAGAGAGTGATGTTTGTGTTGCTGCTCCACCACTTCGTAAAAGTAAACGGTGCAGTGAGGTTCAGTGAGTAAGATATCTGTTCTGCCAGATTCGCATTTGTCTGGTAAAGAGCACTTTTTTCAGCGTCAGGAAGTACTACTTCCGCTATGCCGTCAGTGGTCCTGCTGTAACCAGCCGACAGGGTATACTTCTTATAGAGGGTGTAGGAGAGATCAAAGGTGTTGGTATACTCGGGTTTCAGGAAGGGATTCCCTCTGTTGAATGTATACCGGTCCAGGAAGTATTCAAAGGGGTTCAGCGCATCATAGCCCGGCCGCGTGATCCGCCTGCTGTAGGTCAGTCCAACCGTGTTGTTCTCGTTGGCAGTGAAGTTCAGCGCCGCGCTGGGAAAAAGTCCAGATAGTGACGTGTCGCAACTTGTCCGGTCGTAATCAGGTTGCCTTTTGAATTGGTCTGCTCTGCTCGAAGTCCCGCCTGAAGGTTCCACTTTTTAAACTCTTTTCTCGCGTTAACGTACGCTGCATTGATGTTCTCCTTGTACACGAAGTGGTTGCTTCGGCTGGGATCATTGTTCCAGACGTTGTTCTCAAAGCGGTTAAACTGAAAGTCGTTATCCGTCTTAACCCAGCTCGACTTGTACCCGGCTTCCACCTTCATCGTTTTACTGAGCGGATGCACGTAGTCGGCTTTTATGGCATAGATATCAATGTGCGAAGGAGTGTGGTTCTTTAATAATTCCGTGGTTTGACGACTTCCTGCAGTATAAAGATAGCGGTTGTCGTAGTCCGTCTTATCATTGCTGTAGTTGGTGGAATAGTCGGCATCGAGGGATAACTCACGTCCGTTAGAATCGAGGGTGCCTTTGTAGTTAAGATTATAACTTAGGTTACGATAAGTGGAATGCATCACGTTTCGGCTTTGTACGGTGGAGTCTGTAACGCCCGTTGAAGAACCGATCAGCGTGGTGTTGCCGAAATCGTCATTCCACTTGTTAAAGTATCCGTTGATCATTGCTCCCAAAGTGTGATTTTTGCTGATGAAAAAATCTGCCCCAGCCTTTACGCCGTGATTGTACCAATACCGCTCACCCTGCCCGGCTTGAGTAAACAAGCTTCTCACTCCGCCATAATTATTGATCCGGTCGATATTGGTTTGCTGCTGCCCCTCGTTGTTACCATAGTTATAGTTGCCGAACAGGTTAAACTTCTTGCTCCGGTTATTTAGTGAGATACCCGCGTTATTCTTGCGGTAATTTGAGTAACCGGCACCTGCCGTCAGGGTTCCGTTAGTTCCGAAATTCTTATTCTTCTTCAGTCGTATGTTGATGATCCCCGACTTGCCTTCCGCCTCGTAACGGGCAGACGGATTGGTGATAATTTCAAGGGATTCGATCTCGTTACTTTGCATATTCCTGAGCATATTGGCGAGGTCGGCCATGCTCAGGTAGGTGGGTTTCCCGTCAATCATGATCAGTACTCCCTGTTTACCTTTGAGTGAAATATTGTCGTCTTTATCCAGACTTACCCCTGGTGCCTTTTGTAATACCTCAAGCGCCGAAGAACCCGCTGATACCGTACTGCTTGCAACATTTACCACCAGCTTGTCTCCCTGCCGCTCAATAAAAGGCTTTTGAGCTGTTATGCGGACTTCCTGCAGCGTCTTTGTTGCCGCTGTCATCACGATAGTACCCAGGTCTACGTCGGCTTTCGCCTCAGTCACCGCGATTGTACGGCTGTAATATTTTTCAAGCCCTACCTGCGTGAGGAGTATTTTGTACTCTCCCCTGGGTACGTCTTTAAAAGAAAAACCTCCCTTTTCATCCGACATGACCGTCCTGATCAGAGTAGAGTCACTGGCGCGAATAAGGGATGCTGTTACATAATCGAGAGCCTTATTTTGAGCATCGGTGATTTTTCCGCTGATGTCGTTACCCCTGAGCTGGGGTGCTGCAAATCCCGAAGAGAGGATAGTGGTAAGAGTGCTCGTCAGGATGATAGTTGTGATTGTGTTCATGTTAAATTATTGTCTGATGATGATCAAAGCTATAGCGCAACGAGATCGAAGCCCAGTGGAATTAGGTGTAAAGGCAGGATGTCTCGGTAAACGGAAGGTTTGAGACGGTAAAAAAACTGGCGATGATTTGTCCGTGCTGATTAGCGTTATCCGAAAGGGCACGACCGGCTCCTTCTTGTCTTATCCATAGAAGGAAGGCCACCGGAGAATACCGGTGGCGCTTGGTAGTATGCGGGCCGGCAAGCCGACCCTTATATCCGTCATGCTTTTCACTATGTCACAGCCTCTCAGTTCTTGCTAATTAAGGAGCAAGTGAGGGAGCCTGAGCAGCTGAGGGGCGGCGGCCCGTGCTTGATGCATTTGTGTCAGGGAACGTTCCGGGCAAGATTTAAATGCCCGGAACGAAATGAAACTGCTGTTTTTCGTAAAACTCGAGATCGTGCGCGGGCTTCTCATACTGCTGCGGGATAGGCCTGCGCGAAAAGGTCTGAAAATAGAGGAGGCAGGCATCCCGCCACCATTTAGCCTCTTTCAGCTGGATCGCGAGCAAGGAGCTTACCTCGCTGAAGGTTCTCGGGTCAACTTTCGCCTTTTGCAGGTTCCAGCTCTGCTGTATTTCCTTTACCTGATCCACCCCCAGGTTGTAGCGGAAACACAGCTCCTCCCAGAGGGAACGGCCCGACTGAAGCCGTTGGTCCCAGTTCACGTGATGGAACCACAAGAGGTATTTCTCGGGGATAGAACCGATGTCACCATACTGCTTTCTGATCTCCGGCGCGTACTGCTCCAGCGCGTTGCTGCCTGTAGCGGTGCGGTTAAAGCCAATTCCGGCGCTGTCGGCCTTGTGGTAGTAAACGGAGGTCCAGTCTGCCCGCGGCTTATTGCTGATCCAGGGGCCGGGTCCGTAGTGGTGATCCCATCCCATGATATGGTGAAGACCGAGCGGCGTCATGTAGTTGACTACAGCCTCTCTCGATAGCATCATCATATCTGTCATTTTCTTATTGAAGTCCTTATCGGCAGCAAAAGTGAGCTTCAGCCAGTCTTCTGCAATTTGTTCAGCAGAGCCATAAGGATTCCAGGCAAGTCGCCCGAAGGCATACCAGTTGGCCTGCCCGAAGGGGTGACCGGTCCAGTTCAGGTCATTCCCGATATTGGCGACTCCCGCCATCCCGCTCAGCTGGTGATTATCCAGGCTCCCATCTATCACCTTTGCTACTGTAGAGCCCTTACCTTTGGCATAGGTGTCGGCTGCCAGCGTTTCCTTAAACAAAGCTCCCAGATAGACCAGGTGTGTGGCAAAGCCAAGGTATTCCTGGGTGATCTGAAACTCCATCATCATGGGCGTCTGGGGCATCGCTCCAAACAAGGGATGAAAAGGTTCGCGTGGCTGGAAGTCGATAGGGCCGTTCTTCACTTGTATCAGCACGTTCTTCCGGAACTGCCCGTCAAGGGGTTTAAATTCAGTGTAAGCCTGTTTAGCCCGGTCGGTCGGTACTTTATTATCGTACACAAAGGCTCTCCACATCACGATACCGCCACGGGGCTCAAGTGCCTCTGCGAGCATATTAGCACCATCTGCATGATTCCTTCCGTAGTTCTGCGGCCCGGGCTGCCCTTCAGAGTTCGCTTTTACCAGGAAGCCGCCAAAATCGGGTACATACCGATAGATCTCATCCGCTTTTTCTTTCCACCACTGCCTGACCTCCTTATCCATCGGATCGGCAGTCTTCAGGCCTCCAATTTCAATGGGAGCGCTGAAGCGGGCAGTCAGGTAAACCTTGATACCATACCGGCGGAAGACCTTAGCCAGTGCCGCAACTTTTTCAAGGTAGGAGGGGGTAAGGATAAGCGCATTGGCGTTGACATTTGTAAGTACCGTACCGTTGATGCCAATAGAGGCATTGGCTCTTGCATAATCAATATACCTGGGGTCCACATAGCCGGGAAGGCGCTGCCAGTCCCAGAGCGAAAAGCCCGCATAGCCACGCTCTACTGTCCGGTCGAGATTGTCCCAGTGATTGAGAACCCGCACCTTTACCTTTGGACGGTCAGAGATGGATAGCTGGTCGATCCGTTCCCCCAGCTGGATGCGCTGTATCAGAGCGAAGACGCCGTACAGAATGCCGCGTCCGGTATTAGCAGTAAGCACCGTTAGCTTCTTTCCTCCGCTTGTCACGCTCCTGATCAGAAATCCTTCATCGCCGCAGCTCTTCAGGTCAGTAGCGGGGATAAAGCGTGCGATGTCGGCACTATGCACTCCGACCATCAATGCCCCGCTCCGGCTCACCTTAGTCTGCTCCGGAATCGCGACGCCAAGCATGCTTTTCAGCGCGGTCCTCAATTCTTCCCGCGCTGAAGAAACGAGTTCTCCCTTATCGGGAAAGATGAGCTCCGTCAGGTTGTTTTTGTAGTGCAGGGACAGCTCTGCCCCCTTCACCGGACGGTAGTTCAGCCAGAGATCATAGCCATCCTTTGCCCTGGCACCCAGGCCAAGGATCAGCATGAGAACAAGAAGATGAAATCTTTTCATATCCGTATCCCTCTATTTGATCAGCATGGCTTTCCTGACGATATTTCCGCTGGCGGGCCTGGCCTCGTCCGGCTGACTGCCTCCAACTGCGAGTTCTACGCTTCCTCTCAGAGGTCGGGCAGTGCCGCTCTCCGTAATAAAAGTCAGATCCGAAGGCTTTAGATCAAAGCTGACCAGCTTGCTCTCGCCCGGCTGCAGACTTACCCTGCGGAAGCCTTTCAGTGCCT
This sequence comes from Arcticibacter sp. MXS-1, assembly GCF_041902385.1. Classification (GTDB taxonomy): domain Bacteria; phylum Bacteroidota; class Bacteroidia; order Sphingobacteriales; family Sphingobacteriaceae; genus Arcticibacter. The sequence goes on from NZ_CP169244.1 coordinate 3,076,881, forward strand.
TTACTGGGGTTTTGATCGATGTGTTTTTATTCACGACGTACAGCTGTGCCACTTCTTCGCCGGCCATCTTGCCCGTGTTGGTGATACGTACTGCTACTTTCATTCCTTTTCCAGCCAGAGGCGTCGGCGCGTTCAACTGGTCGTATTTGAAGGATGAATAGCTCAGGCCATAGCCAAATCCATAGAGAGGCCGTCCCTTAAAGTAACGGTAGGTGCGACCATCCATCGTGTAGTCCGTAAAAGGAGGAAGGTCGCTGTCGCTGGCATAAAAAGTAACCGGCAGGCGACCTGAGGGATTGTAGTCGCCAAAAAGGATATCGGCTACGGCAGCACCAGCCGCCTGTCCGCCGTACCAAGCGTTAAGGATAGCCGGTACGTTTTCGGCCTCCCAGGGGATGGCAATAGCACTGCCTGTCATCATTACAAAAACAACCGGCTTTCCGGTCGACTTCAGGGCTTTCATCAGTTCCGTTTGCACCTTCGGAAGCAGGATCGACGTCCTGTCACCGCCATTGAATCCCGGAGCGTTTACTTTCATTTCTTCGCCTTCCAGTTGCGGTGAAATGCCGCCGGCAAAAACAAAGGCGTCCGCATCTTTGAACCGCTCAGCAAGTGCAGCGAAGTCGGTCTTCTGATAATGTCCTGCGGCCAGCTTCACGTTTGCCATACCTTCGCCCTGCCAGTACTCCAGCACCAGACGATAAACCGAGTCTTTTTTTATCTGCAGATCGTAGGTCTTCGCACCCCAGCGATTCCTGCTCCATGCGTCGATCACCTCTTTGCCGTTTACAAGGAAGTGGTAGCCATCGTCGGCCTGCACTTCGAATGTTAAGGCTCCATCAGCTGCCGCTTTATAATCGGTGGTATATCTGGCAGAAAAGTTTCTCGCTCTGATCTGGCCGCTTACCTGCTGGCCTTCCTGCCAGAAATGGTCGAGTGTTGCTTCCTGCACCTGCACAGGCGCACCCTGCAGTTCCTTGTTGTCGAAATACTCCGCCCGGAAGCCCCGCTTCCCGTCGAAGGAATAGCTGCTGCTCTGGTCCTGATACACCAGCAGGGTATCGTCTGTGAAATTGATGGCCTTTTCGTATTCCACAAGGGTGTTCTTTCCCACCTTATCTTTGATTCCCTGCAATACTGTGCTCAGCTTTGAAGGCGTTCCGTTGTAATTACCCAATATGGAAATGCTGTTATCGGCATTGGGACCCAGCACCACGATCTTCTTCAGGTCTTTTTTCAGAGGAAGCGTGTTGTTCTCGTTCTTCAGCAACACCATCGACTGCCGCGCCATCTTCAGGGCATGAGCTGCATGGGGGCGCTTTCCAGTACAGACAGCGGAGCTTTTGCGAACTTCACCATGGCAGGCGGATCGAACATTCCCAGCCGGAAGCGGATCATGAACAGCCGTTTAACCGATATGTCGATCTGTCCTTCCGAAAGGATACCGCTTTTAACTGCCTGCACGAGCGACTTGTACGCATCGGTACCGCATTCCACGTCCGTGCCATGAAATACAGCGTCGGCAGAAGCAGTTTTGGCGTCGGCGTGGGTCTTATGATGTTTAAAGAAGTCGTCAATGGCCCAGCAATCGGAAGTCACATAGCCGTTGAACTTCCATTGATTACGAAGGATGTCGTTCATGAGCAGGTCGCTTGCACAGCAGGGTTGGGTTCTGAAGGCATTGTAAGCGCACATGACACCGGCCACTTTAGAATCAATAACCAGTTTTTTAAATGCCGGAAGATAGGTATCCCACAGGTCGTAGGGGCTCACATCCACGTCGAACTCGTGTCGGATGGGCTCCGGACCGCTGTGCACGGCGTAATGCTTAGCACAGGCAGCAGCTTTCAGATACTTGGGGTCATTGCCCTGAAGTCCCTTTACAAAAGCATCGCCCAGGGCGGCAGTCAGAAAAGGATCTTCGCCGTAGGTTTCCTGTCCACGGCCCCAGCGCGGATCGCGGAAGATGTTAATGTTCGGCGTCCAGTACGTGAGCCCCAGGTACCGCTCGCTGGTCCTGCCCGTTCTCACCGCCTCGTTATAGATCGCTCGCCCTTCCATGGCAGAATAATCGGCCATGGTAAAGAGGGAAGAAGGATCAAAAGTAGCAGCCATCGCCACCGCCTGCGGAAAGACTGTAACCTTGAAGGGTGTACGGGCGACACCGTGAAGCGTCTCATTCCACCAGTCGTATGCCGGAATTCCCAGCCTCGGAATGGCGGGCGACGCGTTCAGCATCTGTGATACTTTTTCTTCCAGGCTAAGGCGTCCCACAAGGTCATTCACGCGTTGTTCGAACGTCAGCTTGTAGTTCTGAAAGGGATATTTTGCCGTCTGCGCAGTGCAGAGCAAAGAGCACAGGAAAAAGCAGATGGTAAGGGCAAAGGGCCTAACTTTTAAAGATTTCATGAGATTGGTCGTGTTTTATGGCAAGGGCTTGCTTCCGGAAAAGTTCCTTTTCATTCGAATCCAGAGCTCCTGCTTGCTTCAGGTAAGCTCATTATCCGGATCGGTACCTGTTTGTTAAGAAGATTAAAAGATTGCAGACTTCGTTTCGCTGATTTTATTCCTTAGCCTGCAGTAATTTGTTCGGATCTTCAGGAAGCTTTCTGTGGTGTGCATGTTCATATCTGGTCTTTTCAATTTCCGGTTAAAGGTCAGTTTGGCTTATTTTTGTTTTTCTGGCGCGATCAGTCACGTTCTGTAAGACAAGACCCGTATCCACCATAAATATATTTAAGCTAAAAGTAGGAGCTTGTCGTTAAATATCCTACTTTCAATCCAGCTGTTAAACATTTGTTACACGTTTTTGTTAGTTTGTTGTAGCCGGGATGGCCTTTTATGCGTCCGGTGAGCGGTTCTTTTCCTGCTGTAGTTATGGTTTGATTTGCCTCTGATTTGCCCCTGATTATCCCCATACCTGATATGCAGCAGCGTTTAAGCAAGGAAGCAGCCACCATGTAGCCACGTTTTCCGTGGAAAGGGTGGCTTGAAGGAGGCTATTCAGGTGCTTTATAAATTCTTCATTTCAGGCATGGGGATAATCATTCCCTATTGATTCTCATCTCATTTCTATTTATCAATGCTATTCGTATAACTATAGAGGTACAGAATATGGGAATAGGGCTGCAGGGGCTCCTGAGCTGATGTCGTGGCGTCCGCCCTGAGGTTTTCTGTGTCTGACTTAAATGGAGCCGGCGTCACGTTTAGAGTAAAACCAGCATTTGAATTCACCAGGATCTCTTTTTTTAATTAATGCAGAATGAAAAAGGTAGTTTTGATGTCAGTTAAATCAGCGATTTTTGGGGTCAATATGGAAGGTTGATCGCCTACTGCTGGTGCAGACTAACAAATGAAAAAATTAATGTACATTGTTTTAATTGTTATCCTCCTTCTTGTGGTTGGTGGATTTATTGTCCTGCAGCAGGACGTCTTTGGCGCCAGGCCTTCGGGGGCGCGTCTCGAACTGATCAGAAAGTCAAAGAACTACCGGGATGGAAAGTTTCAGAACCAAACGTTTACTCCGGCCCTGGCCGAAGGCTATAATTACATCGGCGTACTCTATAATTTCCTGATCAGGAAGAAAGACGCAGTAGAACCCACGGACAGTATTCCAAGTGTGAGCACCGATTTAAAGTCCCTTCCCGCCGGAAACCTGCTGGTGTGGTTTGGGCATTCCTCGTACCTGATGCAGCTGGAAGGGAAGACGATCCTGGTAGATCCTGTGCTGGGTAATTATGCAGCTCCCTTTCCGGGGATGAACCGCCCCTTTAAGGGAACTGACCGCTACCATGCAGAGGATTTGCCTCCGATCGATTATTTACTCATTACCCATGATCATTATGATCATCTGGATTACAAGACCATCTTGAAGCTTAGAGGTAAAGTAGGGAAAGTAGTGTGTGCTCTTGGCGTTGGAGCTTATTTAGAGAAGTGGGGCTACTCCTCCTCTTCGCTGATTGAAAAAGACTGGGGTGATCAGGTTAAGCTTGATAGCAATATCACCCTGTACTTTACGCCAGCCCGTCATTTTTCGGGACGGAGCATCTTTTCAAATAATACCTTGTGGACCTCCTACGTGCTGGAGACACCATCAAAAAGGATCTTTGTGGGAGGTGACAGCGGGTACGATAAGCACTTTGCGGAGCTGGGGCAGAAGTTTGGCGGATTTGATCTGGCTATTCTCGAGAATGGCCAATACAACGAAGCATGGTGTTATATTCATACCCTGCCCGCTGAATTCCTGAAGGTTGCGAAAGACCTGCAGGCAAAACGCGTGTTTCCTGTTCACTCGGCTAAGTTTAACCTGGGGGGCATCCATGGTATGAGCCGTTTGTAAAGCTGACCGAGCTAAACAAGGATGTGAACCAGCCGCTTGTTACTCCTATGATTGGAGAGCTTGTGGAACTGGATAATCCGGATCAGCAGTTTAAGAAGTGGTGGGAGGGAATAAGATAGCCTGCGCGCGATAAAGGCAACGCTTTTTGATGACAGATGTTTAATTTCGCATTCCGCATGCCGCAGCGGATATGGCAGTATGGTCTTTTGCCATTCGTGTTCTTTAAGGCGGTATTAAAAGAAGAAAAGTGAATCACGTTCTGGATAACCCAATTTTCAATGCCCTTAACACGGGTAATGCCCACATAGCGCAGGGCAGTAGCAATGCAAAATATTATGTTCGCGATGTGGCGTTCTTTGCCGGTCTCAAAGATAACACCGGTCATGAATTTCAAGAGTTACGTGAATTGCTTCCGGAAAAGTCGGTTGCAGTTCTTTTTACTCCTGCAGGGATAAACGTTCCTTCGGGATGGAATCTGATGGTTGAGAAGAAGCTTCTGCAAATGACATACGAAACACAGCGCACCCCTGCTATTGAAGGGGCGCCTCTGGTTTCGCTGGACTATCCGGATCTCGATAAGATTCAGTCTCTTATTTCCCTGACGAACCCAGGTCCTTTTATGGACAGGACGTTGGAATTTGGAAATTACGAGGGCATTTTCGACGGAGAGAATCTGGTTGCCATGGCAGGACAGCGGATGAAGCCGGGCAACTATACGGAGATTAGTGCCGTCTGTACCCATCCCGACTATTGCGGCAGAGGTTATGCCGCCCGGCTGATAACTAGTCAGGTAAGAAAGATAACCGCTGAAGGGAGAAAACCATTTCTTCATGTGTTGCCCGATAATATTCCGGCTTGTAAACTTTATGGAAAACTAGGATTTCAGATAAGAAGAGAGCTTTTGGTTACAGTTGTGGAGCGTGCGTAATGAGGTTCTGCCGGGTCGCTGTATTTTATGTGCTTATCGGTTTGAAACTTTTGATTTTTTCGTATGTTTATCATTCTCTAAACCAATAAGATGAACCGACTCTGTTTCTTTTTTCTGATGTTGTGTGCATTGTCTGGTCGCCTGTTTGGCCAGCAGGTGCCTGATTACGATTCAGTCAAGCTTCAGCAACCCGGCGATTACGCAGTGGCTGAGAGCGCAGCTCTTGCTGCCTCCAATTATATTCTTTCGACACCAGTTACCGACGACGCGCAAAGGTTAAAGTCGATGCAGTTCCTTATCCGCTGGATGGGAGGCACTCCTGACTACAAGTTTGTGCTGGACGGCCCGGTTGTGACCATGCGGGGAGACAACAGTGATCTGCTCGGTGTATACATGGCATGCATGACCAAGTTTTGCATAGAAAACAAGGTTCAGTGCAAAGATGCCGAAAAAGTGACGGTCAATTCCGTAAGATCCCTTTTATCGTACTGCTCTAATCCCTCCAACGGGATCAGGATGAAGGCGGAGATGAAGAGGCTGAAGGAAGCTGATGAAAAAGGTCGGCTCGAGGCTGCACTGAAATAGCACTCAATCTTCGGGCTCAAGCATTTGTATCCGATAGACCTGCCTGACATCTGCCTCAGAATATTCACTTTGAAAGGCCGCAGTCATGTCCTCAATCAAACCGTACTGCCTTAAAGGTCCTTCGTTTAATTCGCTTGTAGATGCCGGGCGGGCGCCTAAAAGCGTAGGACTAAAAACGTAAACGTGCTCTTCATTGTTGTATCTCAACTTCATCGCTCCTGAGGAATTAAGTCTTACCAGTTCGCCTTTTATCTCCGGCCCGCCCAATCCCTCAGGAAAAAGGTGTAGTTCTGAACGTTTGAGATTAAATCCGTAGTAGCCGTTAAGGGGATAGGGAAGCTCGCTCTTCAGTCGTGCTTCGATGGATTTTCGGACAAGCGAATCTTTGGCGATTACTAGATTTTGGTACCGTACCATCCTGTAAAGCTGATAGCTCCTTACTACCCGCACTTTTAATAGCACTCTGTTGCGGTTTTTTTCATCTCTGATGTTGATATCAGTCGATCCAATCTTAAGTCCGTTGACACGTATCCTGCCATCTCCTGCTTCTGTGTGCGCTATATCCGGATAGAGCGGAGTCGCTGAAAAGCCGGGCCTGATCTGTTCAATTGTTAGGATTGTATCGCTTCCAAGAGTAAGGACCAGGGGAATTTCGAGCAGAGCGGGTTGTTTTTCTTCGTCCCTGCAGCTTATCGCTGAAAACAAAGTCAGCACAAGCGGTGCGGTCAGTAATGTTTTTAAAGGCTTGGTTGTCATAATAAAATGGCATTCAGTTGGTTAAATGTACGCAAAGTTCTTCTTAAACCCAGCGTTTGTTTTGTTGAAATAAAAAGAGTCGTGCTTCTTTTTCGTGAAAGTGTATTTGTTTTTTTAATAGCCACAAAGAACATTCAAGCAGCCTTCATTTCCTGTTTGAGTGCGCAGCTCATGAATGTTTTTTGTGCTGCTCAGCAAAACGAATAAAAAGGGCAGATAGAGAAAGAGGCTGACCGTGCAATTGAATAAAGGAGAACGGACGTTTAATGGAAAGTCCTTTTATATCGATAATCCTGCAATCGCCTGCTTTTAACTCCTTGAATATGGCAGCTACGGACAGGAAGGCAAGGCAGTTGCTGTTGAGAAGATAAGACTTGATACTCTCGGGACTTCCCAGCTCCATTTCGATTTGCAGATCCGCCAGTCTGATATTGTGTTCTTTAAGTGCATGGGCGAGTACTTCGAGCGTGCCCGAGCCGGGCTCCCTGACCAATAAAGGGTACTTCTTCAGGTCTTCGGGCCTGATCGCATCTTTCTTGAAAGCAGGGTTGGCTGAACCTGCAACAAGGACGATCTCATCCTGAATGAACCCCTGGTAGTTTAGATTCGGGTTTCGTGTATATCCTTCGATCATTCCCAGGTCAATGTCTTTATGTAACAGTGCGTTCTCGATCTGCTCGGTATTTGCCGTCATCAGCCTGACCTTGATGTCTTTGAACCGGCTGTGAAACTGGGCAAGGATGGGAGGGATGATGTACTGAGCTATTGTTGTGCTGGCTCCAATTTTCAGAACGCCTTTGTGCTGGCTGGTCAGCGTGTTCATCTCGAACTCCAGTTCTTTATATACCGAGGACAGGCGCTCGGTATAGCGCAGCAGGACTTCGCCGGCGGGGGTGAGTCTGATCTTCCTGTTTCCGCTTCTTTCAAATAGGGATAGCTTAAAGTGAGATTCAAGCTCGCGGATGTGTTTCGTGACAGCAGGCTGTGTAATGAAAAGCTCCTCTGCCGCCCTGGTGAAACTTCGCCTCCGGGCAACAACATGAAACACATGTAATCGGAAATCGAACATAAGAACCAAACATATCTTTTTTTGTCCATAAATCATGATAATTAAAAGTAATGGAGGATTACCGGCCGGACTGTTGGCTTAAGAGTATGATTGCTGCTGCTCGCAGCGCGCTGCCAAACATATAGGGGAAAAGGTTGTTTGGGTGGTAGGTGAAAAACGTCTGTTTTAAGTTTACTTTATGATGCAATATACGCCTTCTACTACCATTCTTATTCGATCTAAATGGACACTGTTCTTAATTGTCTTGCTGTCGTTCTGTTCTCCTGATTTGTATTCCCAGGCGTCGCTCATTCCAAATGACACCTCCAAAAAGACAGAGGCCGCACCTGCTTATCCTGCTGATTCCCTTGGGCGAAGAACGCCGCGGGGGACGGTAGAGGGCTTTATTGCTGCCGTGGCCAAGGGCGATTACAAGAAGGCTTCACTCTATCTCAGGATTGATAAGAAACTAAAAAAGGATCAGGATTCAGTGAAGCTTGCAAAATCACTGCAGCTGCTGCTTGATCAGCAGGGTAGTATTCTGCCTTATTCTATTATCAGTGACAAGCCGGAGGGGGCACAGAACGATAACCTTGGTCCCAACCTGGACAGGATAGGCACTGCAACTGTGAATAAGGAAGCCTTCGATCTGATCCTGGAAAGCAATGAGAGTCCTGAGGGACCCCTCTGGCTGTTTTCATCCCAGACCCTGGAGCGAATCCCTTTGGAAATAGAGAATGCTGGCGACAAAGCGCTGGTGAATAAAGTGTCGCCGGACGTTTTGACGGAGCACCAGTGGGGGGAGTACCTATTGCTCATTGGCTTGCCTTTATCCTGATCCTGGTGCTGGCCTACCTGCTCTCAATTGCGATCACCCAATTGGTGCTCTTCCTGATACCACTGATGTGGCGCAAGGCCAGGAATGAAGCGACATCCGGTATTATTTCAGCTTTCGTGCTGCCAGTACGACTGTATCTCACTGTCTGGCTCTTTATATTCGGAAGTCAGCAAGCAGGGATCTCTATCATTGTGCGACAGCGGTTCAATAATCTGACCCTTATCGCTCTGGTCATCGCCCTTTTTATCCTGCTATGGCGGCTGGTGGATTTTATTACCAGACTGGTGCAAAGACGGCTGGCCAGACACAGAAATCAGGCAGGGATTTCGGCTCTTCTTTTTTTGCGCAGGGCTGCCAAGATAGCTTTGGCTATTATCGCCGTTATTATTATCCTCGACATATTTGGTTTTAACGTGACCACCGGCCTGGCAGCTCTCGGAATAGGAGGTATTGCCCTGGCATTAGGTGCTCAGAAGACCATGGAGAACTTTGTCGGCAGCGTGACGCTCATCGCCGACCAGCCAATCCGGGTAGGCGACTTCTGCAAAGTGGGAGATATCGTGGGAACTGTGGAGCAGATCGGGATGAGATCAACGCAGATCAGAACGCTGGACCGTACTATTGTCACGATTCCAAACGGCGAGTTTTCGTCGCTGAAGATTGAGAACTATGCACCCCGGGACCGGTTCTGGTTTCATCCAATCTTCAGGATCCGGCTTGACACGACTCCCGACCAGATACGTTTTCTGTTGGTTGAGCTTAGGACCATACTTTACTCGCATCCGAAAGTGAATCCTGATCCGGCGCGGATCAGGATGATTGAAATTGCTCCCGACTGTCTTAAGCTGGAAGTGTTTGCTTATGTGGATGCCATTGATTTTGACCGTTTCCTGGAAGTGCAGGAAGATCTTTTTCTAAGAATGATGGATGTCATTGAGAAGAGCGGAACCGGGTTTGCGATGCCTTCTCAAACCATCTACCTCGGCAAGGATAAAGGCAACTCGGGTGACAAGGCTGCTGCGGTTTCTGAGCAGGTCAGGAGCTGGCGCGAGGCTGATGAAATGCCCATCCCTTATTTTAGTCCAGAGAAGATCGGGGAGTTAAAAGGCAGTATCCCCTACCCGCCGGAGGGTTCTGTGGCCAGGAAGAACATGCAGCAGAACAGTAAGGGGTAGAATCATTTTTAGCAATTCCGGGAGCGGGATCTGTTACCTTTGAACCTATGAAAGCTTATATTTATCTGTTCCTCGCCATCGCTTCTGAACTCATCGGTACCACCTGCCTCAAGAAGTCAGAAGGGTTTACCCGACTGATTCCGAGTTGTATCATGGTGGTTGCGATGGTCTGCGCTTTTTATTTCCTTAGCATCGCGATCAGGACGATACCAGTCGGCGTGGCGTATGCTGTCTGGTCAGGTGTGGGAATTGTTTTTATCACCTTGATCGGTGTGGTGTTCTTCAGGCAGGTGCCTGATCTTCCGGCGATCATTGGACTCTTGTTTATCATAGCAGGAGTTGTGGTGATCAATTTGTTTTCGAAGACGGCAGGGCATTAGGTCATAAGGAAAGCGCCTGTTTATATTTGAAACACTGAAGCGCTAAATCTGTATAAGTATCAATGAGCAGGAACCCACTACCTGAGAATGAAGAGCAGCGTGTCGCCATGCTTGCAGAGTATGATCTGGACTATGCTGATTTACAAGCGAGTTTTAAAGGGCTCGCTGAGCTTGCAGCCAAGATTGCCGGGACATCAGTATCTCTCGTTAACCTGATCGATGCCTATACACAGTGGACCATTTGCAGTCATGGGATTTTCCTGGAGCAGATGCCGCGTGACGAAAGTGTTTGCCAATATACAATTTTGGAAAACGAGTGCTTCGAGGTAAAGAACCTTTCAACGGACGATCGATTTAAAAATAAATACTATGTTTCCGGTTCTCCATATCTAAACTACTACTTCGGTATTCCTCTTCCCTCAGGGAAAGGGGTGAATATGGGAAGCCTATGTGTCATGGATAGCCAGAGCCGGACTCTCAACGACTTGCAAGTCAGACAGCTTCAGCTTATAGCCAACGAGATTGTAGAACGACTTAAGACCTACAGAGCAATGACGAGATTGCGAAAGACGGAAAGAGAGACTAAGGAGTGTTATAAAAAGCTTGCCAGGGAGCTACGCGATACTTTGTCGAGAATTAGTTCTTGTTCAGCGGATGCTCTTAATGATGCAGAGTCGGATAAAGGAGATGTGCTGATCACACTTGTCAGGTTTATCGAAAAGGAAAGCCGTAATATGACGCGATACGTTAGGCAGGAATTGTTAGACAGGGACCATCCTTTGAGGCAAACAACTATTCTGAAAAATGATGAATTTAATCAGTTAGTGCTTAAGGAAAAGCTTGAGAAACTTTATTGTCCTCAGGCACAAAGCAGGGGGCTAAGCTTTGAAATTTTAACAGATGTATACACTCAGGAAGTTGCCTTTTCAAAGATCCTGTTATTGCAGCTTTTTGGCAATCTGGTTTCGTGGTCTTTGCAGGCAGCCGGGCCGGGTGATAAGATGGTGATGTCTCTTAAGTTGCAGCCAACCAAATCGGGAAGTGAGCTGCATGCGGAAGTACGGTTTAAGGCAAATACTGACACGCGCGAGTCTTCAACCGTTTGTATTTCTCTCGCCAGCGATCTGATTCAGACTCTGCAGGGAAAGATGGAGAGGAGGATGAAAGATGGATACATCGAGGTAAATGTTTGTATTCCCCAGTATCAGAAGTGATGTCATCGGATTCGAAAGTCGTCTGAAAATGATGTAAAAGAGTTGTTGGTTCATGTAACTAAAGCGCTTTTGTCTCCGTATACTATTTCTAAAATTTACTCTGGATGAAGGCTCATAAGATACTGGAAATGAATAGATGCGAGGATGACGAGCCCTGTCACTCAACTAGTACAAAAAGTGTCTTAGAATATGCGTCGAAGACAACCACCGAGCTGCTGCGTCTACTATCGCAGAAGATACTGCAGGAGCAGCATGAGGAATGTTGGCTAATCAGGGTGGAGTTAGCAAAGCGTTAACTCTCTTGTTATTGCTCTGATTCTGTTGTTTTTGGTTTCGTCTTAAAAGGATTCAAATTTTTTATCAGTCCCTTACCCGTTTCTTCAAGATCTTTCCTGGCTGACCCTTTATTGCCTGCCGTGTCGCTATGGCCTGACAGTCGCTTCGTGAGCTCGGCAGCTGCCTTTTCTGCAATTTGTCGTTTTGCACTTGCCAGTGAATCCTTTGCTGCCGATACCGCTGCCTGCTTTGCTGATTCCACTTTGGTTTTGACGAATTGAACGGATTGTTCCTTCATTGATTGTGCTAAACTGGCCGTGCTTTCTTTTAACGATGTTTTTACTACAGGCCGGGCAATTGAGCCTTCGATCTTGAGCAGCAGATTTACTTTTTCGGCAACACTTACAGGCACGCCCTTGCTGTTCGCTTTGCTCATAAGCCCGTTGACGAGGGCGTTGCCTCTTTCACCCATGAGCGCTCTGGGGACCTTCATGTTAAGCGTATAATTCAGGCTCTGATCAATTCCATGCAGGCCTCCGATCTCCATATCGATATCCCTTACCTTCAGATTGAATGGTTTTACCAGCACTTTGCCTCCTGCAAATTCAAAATAGCTTTTTACATCTTTCATTGAAATTTCCTGAAGAGAGCTGATGTTCAGTGCTGTGGCCATCTTTTCTACCGGCTTGAATTTTTGGAGCACCCCTTGCAGAAGCAACACATTCCCGTTTCCTGCCAGGGAGCTCAGGTCGGGCATCATGTTTTCTCCCAGCTTGCCGTTCATGCTCATGCTCGAACTTAATTTGCCAGCCAGGAACCTGCCCAGCGGCATTAGTTTTTGAACGGTGTTGAAGGCATAAAAAGTCTTCTGTATATCTACATCCTTTACATCGTACGTTAAGCCGATGTCTGGCTTCTTGCGGTCTGTTCTGGTGGAATAGGAGCCGCTGATTCCCATAGTTCCATCCAGTGCGCTTCCTTGTACATTTTCAAGTCGCACCGTTTCATCCTTTACTGATAAGCTTCCGGACAAATTGTGAATATCGAGCTTGTCATAATGTACCGATCCTGCTTTAGCGTTTAGTCTAAGGTTGAGATTGGCGGGGACTGCAAACGGAGCTGATGCCGCTGTGCCTTCCGGCGCACTGCTGGTTGTGCCCATCCACTTATTCAGATCTACTTTGTCGGCGGTAACATTGATGGTGCCATCAAGAGGTTGATTCTTAATAGCATAAGCGAGGAGGTTATTTAAGGTGCAGCTGGCTGTAAAATTGGTGTTCATGAATGCTCCTGCCATCTGGCTGAGCGTTACATTCCGCGGGTTGAAGCTCATCAGGAGACTGCTGATCTTCACACCTTCAGGGTAATCCCCGGATCTATATAAAAAGTTCTTTAAACCTATGGTCCCTCTGGCGAAGAATTGATCATATTGCTGCTTCTGAGCTGCTGCTGCGCTTCCTTTCATTGCCACGTCGGCATCAAGTAATCCGCTTATGGCCGTCCCTTTCTCCAGTTTTACCAGGCTGTTGATAGTCGAAAGGTTGAGTCGTCCTTTTGCAGCAGCGTCGATAAGCAGTGCAGAGACAGGCCGTTGCAGATTGACCCGAAAATCGAACGGACTGCCGTCCATCTCAATATGGCCGTTCGGGATGTTGACAACCGTGTGATCGGTTATCCCATCGGGGTTGCTGATACTTGCCTTCAGGTTGATGTTCCTTACTGCCTTTGGCAGGTCCGGATATTGGAAGGAGCCGTTTTTTATATCGAGGTTCAATGAATAGGCGGGAAGGCTGGAAGGAGTGTAGCGCCCTTTTACCTGCCCGTTAAAAGCAAGACTGCCGCTTGTTTTAATGGAGGCAAAATCCTTCTGATAAATGGCGGGGACGAAGGATAAGATATTTTTGAAACTTGTAGACAGCGATTTAAAGTTGATATCCATGTCGTACTGGTCTGCAGAGGCGATGCGGAAGAACCCGCCGGAAGAAAGTCTTAGGTCATTTAACTCGATCTTCTCTGTGTTGAAACGGTAGGTGCTGGTGGTGTTGTCGATGTCGATGTCAGCATCTATATTGGTCCTGATCTTGTTAAGCCAGGCTATTCCTCCGTAGCTAACGTTCACTTCTTCGGCTGTAGTGTGTGTTTCAAGAGTGAACCGGTTGGCGGTGAAATCGCCTTTGCCTTCGTGGTCCAGGTTCACAATCTTTGCTGACATATTGCTTTGCTCGTCGCGGTAAACTATATATCCTTTGCTGATGCTATACTTTTTCAGCTGGACAGAGAGCGGTTTACTTTCCGTAGCGGTATCAACCTTAGAGGTGTCGGCTTTAACGATATCCCAGTTCGCAATCCCGTTTTTGTTGACCAAAGCAAAGATGCGCGGCTGCTCAAGATCCACAGCATTTATCCTCAGCGTTTCTCCGCTGATAACGCTCATCAGGTTTAGTGACAGGCCGAGACTTTTTACAGCCAGAAGCGTGTCCTTTTCGAATTGATCTGTACCAATCACTTTCAGATCTTCCAGCCGGAGGGAGACGTCAGGAAAATGCCGGATCAATGAGACATCGGCATTGCTGAAATCTACTCTTGCGTTGAGGTTCTTGTTGATTTCTGATTTGACCAGGCGCTCAATTTTTCCTTTAAATGCAAATGGCAGGAGGATGAGTATGAGGAGTATGATAAGTACAGAGATGCCCGCAATCCGGAGTGGCTTCTTCATATGTGCTTCAGTTTAATTTCAGGGGAAAGATACGAAACATCTGGTTTCGTCCAACAGCGGATGTAACTCAGGGCTTCAGAATTAGAACTGAAGGAGTGTCGCTCAGCCATATACTTCTGCTTTCGAGCACTCTTTTCCAGCTGTCGACACTGATCATCATCAGATCCTGCTGCTCCAGAATTCTCTTATCTATCACTTTCTCTTCCTGCACAAAAAGGTTCTGAGGTGCAGCCTGGCCGATGGCGCGAATGGCTTCTTTAAGCTCGATGTTAGTCCGCACGGTACCCCATGCGTCTAAAATTGTAACTACCACATCTGCATTCTGAATTAACTTCTGGACATATACAAGAAGGAAGCTGTCGCTGAGAGAGAATATGGGTACGATCATCCTGTCCAGCTGGTGCAGTTCTTTATCAATCAGAATTCCGGTCGGAATCTGAACAGAACGCAGTATATGCTGCACGCGTTCTTCAAAAACGCCGGAAGAAAAGATCCTGTCGCGCCCGCGGATGGTGTCGTACAGCAGTTCCGGTTTGATCACACGGGTGGTAAATCCAAGGATCTTTCCAAGCACCGTGCCTTCGTACACTGACTTTCCGGCTCCTAACAAAAGAAGGTCATAGTCTCCGGAGTTCGCTACCCCGGTAATTTCTTCGTTTATATCCTGGGCAGGCCTGAACACAGGCGTAAAGCTTTGTTTCAGTCGCTCAGCCTCTTCATGGATCAATTTAAAGCTCTCCTTTTCGTATTCGGGCGCGTTGAACAGGTTAAGCTCGTTGGCCGGAGTAAGGTGAAGAGCCGTCACCGTGGAGTTTTCTTTTGCTTTTCTGGTAAGAGAATTAGCAAGCCTGACAAGCTGCCTGCCGGTGATAGGATTCCCGAAAGAGAGTAAGACATTGTATTTGTCAGTACGGTCAGGAAGGTGTGTTTCATCCGGCGCCTGCCTGAAAAGCCGGTTGATGAGATCAAGGGCGGGACCTGTTATAAAAGTAGTGACCAGGGCCATCAGCACCAGGATAGCAAACATCTCAGGAGAAAGAACGCCGAGGTCATATCCAATGTTCAGGGCTACAAGTTCCATGAGTCCCCGGGTATTCATCAAAGCGCCGATGGTGAGGCTGTTATGCCAGCTTTGCCCGACAAACCGCGCTGCAAGGGCACTGCCTGCAAACTTGCCTGTTACTGCCACGAGGATAACAACTCCGCATAGCTCCCACAATCCGGGAGTATTGAGAAGACCGATCTGGGTGCGCAAGCCGGTAAATACAAAGAAGAGCGGGAGCAGGAGGACCAGGGCAATGTCTTCGACTTTCTCTATAAAGATATTGCGGAAGTTGAGGTTGGGAGGCATGATGACACCTGCCATAAAAGCTCCGAAAAGAGCATGTATACCAATGATCTCGGTGCTCCAGGCCGAGACAAGCAGCACTACGAAGAATATGCCTACTATAGGCTTGCTTAAGGCCTCTTTTGTAGCGTACAGGTCGCCTATCCGGTAAAGGAACGGCCTTACCACACGGATCATCAGGAAGACATACAATGCCGCCAGCAAAATGGTGTAGCCTGCGCTGGCGAGTGATCCTGCCTTTACTACTGCAATCACTGCAGCCAGGATACACCAGGCGGTAATATCATCAGCTGCGGCACAGGTAATAGCGATATTGCCCAGACGGGTCTTTGTGAGCCCCCTTTCCTGCACAATCCGCGCAAGCACCGGAAATGCGGTAATGCTCATCGATATGCCGATAAAGAGCGCATATGAGAGAAAGTTAACCTGATCAGGGGCGGTGCCCTTGTAGATAAAGTAGGCGAGTATCACGCCTAAGGCAAAGGGAAAGATGATACTCGCGTGGCTGATCACCACTGCTTCATGTGCCTTGTTTCGCAGTACTTTCAGATCTAACTCCATCCCCACGACAAACATAAAAAGGATCAGTCCCACCTGGCTCATAATGCCAAGATTAGCAAGCGATGCCGCGGGAAAGATGAACTTAGAAATCTCAGGGAAATATGCGCCGACAAGGGAAGGGCCCAGAACAATACCCGCTACTATTTCTCCGATCACTGAAGGCTGGCCGATAGCTTTAAAAATGTAAGAAAATAAGCGGGCTACGAGGATGATGGTAATAATTTGGAGCAACAAGACTCCCAGCGGGTAACTGAGGTTGTGATAAAGTGAATCTTTAAAGTGCTGCCACCCTGAGCCGGAAGTCTCCGTCATAGAACTCACATGCCGGCCAGCTTCCAGACCGCTCCCCTGGGAAGTAATAAAGTAGATCAATGCAGAAAAGCCCCCTATTACCAGGATGTAAAATAAAAGATTCTTCCAGTTCTTCATAGTCGTCAGACAAGTTTAATACGAGTTCATCGTCAATATAACACCCGGATTTTGTCCTGGTAACGCGAATCGCTGAAATATGTACTGAGCCTGTTTTTTTTGTACTAAAGCCTGGTACGGAGGCGAAAAGCAGGCCGATACTGTTCGCTTAGCGGGAGCTCTACCGTACTGCCATCTTTCCTTCTGATGTCAGTCCAGATATAGTCATGAGTAAAGGTTCTGACCCTGTCGACCGACAGGATGGTTGTTCGATTTATTCTGCAGAAGCGGTCGGAAGGAAGGATTTCAAGGAGCTGACTGAACGAGATGTTCTTTAGAATGACCTCGTCCGAATTGCGCAGAAGAACCAGCTTATCGCGGCGGTCAGTGTCTGAGCTATTGATCATCACGACATCGGAGATCTTCAGGAGGATTTTGCCGCGATTGCTGTTGAGGACCACGGAAGACTGGGCCTGTGCGGCCAGGCGTTCTGCTGCTTTTTGAAATGCCTTTTCGAGTCTGTCAGGGGCTATTGGCTTCCGGATATAGTCCACAGCCTCCAGGTCAAATGCTTCCGCTGCAAATTCCTTAAAGGCAGTGGTGAAGATGAGCAGCTTGCCCTGATCCTTCAGGATGGAGGCCAGTTCGAGACCGTCCATTCCGGGCATTCGAATGTCAAGAACGGCCAGGTCGAATTCGAGCTCATTGAGTTGTTCGACGAGTTTGAGCGGGTCGCTGAAGGCTCTCACAACCTCAATATCAGGGAAGTCGCTGCAGATTGTCCTTAAGTAACTCAATCCCGGTAGCTCATCGTCAATCAATACACACTTAATCGGCTTTTGCACGCAGTTTGATTTTTAGTTCGGTCCTGTAAATTCCGTCTTCGTCTGTTTGGCTGAGTTCATAGTCTGGTCCATAAATGGACTTCAGCCTCGATGCAAAAGTCCGGTTACCTAAGCCGCCCCTTAACGGATGGTTCCCCTGATGTCCGCCAATTTTATTCGAAACTGATAGAAGGAAGTGGTCGTCCCGGATGTCAAACAGCACCGATATGAACGCATTTTCGCTTTGCAAATCGGCGTGCATAAATGCATTTTCAATGGGATTAATGGTGATAAAGGGGGCAATCTGCCCATTTTCGTGCCAGGAGTTCTCTTTGCTGATCTTGTTCTTTATGCTAAGATTAAACAGAGGGCTGGTCTTTAGCCTGTTTATTTCAATAAGGTTTAAGGCAAAACGAAGTTCTTCTTTCAAATCCACAAATTTTCCGTCCGACTCGTACAAGATATAATCAAGTACGTTTGAGAGCTTGTCGAGCGCATTGTAACTCTGATAGGCATGAGATTGTATGGAGTTTAATACGTTCTTGAGCAGGTGCGGATTAAGCTTATAGCCTGCTGTTTCTGCTTCCCTGTCTGCTTTTGCGATAGTCGGGACTGCCGGCTGCACAGCGTCTTTTTTATTTTTGTTACGTTTTATCAGTGCTCTGTAAAAGCATAGGTTAAGCCCCACAGAAAGCAGACAAAGTCCGGCAAGAATAAACGAGTATAAGTCCATATTATGGCAGCGGAGGTACTGAGAAGAAACTCCATTGCAAACATATGCAAAAGCTGTAAGATTAGCGTCTTTGGTAAACAGATAAGACTTCTTTCATTCTGTCGCGCAGGAGTGCTGCCAGCTCCTCAGGAAAAGTGCTTTTTCTGTTGCTGCCACGTCTGGCTTGTTTCGTTTGTGAATGATTTTTCGTTATTTTTAATACTATGAAAACGCTCTGCCTAAAGCTTCCGCTGCCCCTGATCATCTTGCTGCTTCTGTCGTCTTGCCGAATACACCTTGTGGCGCCCTATAGCGCTGCACTATCTGCGCGCATCGATAGCACCTACACCATGGTTGACCGCTTTTATCTGCAGATGCTTGAAAAGACCACAGATTCTGCTGAAGGTCGTGCGTATTCGAAATTTACTGATGACTATATCAATATTGAGGTCGAGCTCAATTCTTTGTATATGCAGAACCGTATCAGACCTTTAAATAAGAATTCAACCAGGATTGCGCAAATTGCTCTGCAGAAGTGGATAGATTACAAGGAGGAGCATAAAAAGAGGAAAACGATCTCTGATGCGGCGATTCGTCTAAACCGGAGGTATATGGCTGACCTTTTTTACACCATGCGCGTGGCGGAGGAAGCTAAACAGGAATAACATGGCAACAAAGTTTGATATAAAGGAGGTGTCAGATGGTATGCTGAGCGCCCTTCGTGAGCATACCGGTAAGGGATGGTCAAAATTTAAGTCGGTGGTCCGCGAATTTGATGAACTGAACGCAGATCGACTGGGCATGCTGGCGGCAGAGCACCTCTCGGGCAACATCAATAAAGAAGAGTTTGAACAAAGGCTCGAAGATGAAAAGCTCATGCTGGAAGCTCAGTTGAATGCTTTGAATGTAATAGCAAAGGCGGCTGTGCAGAATGCGGTGAATGCTGCCTTTGACGTATTGCGGGACGCGGTCTATTCCGCATTGCCGTAACTTAGTTTGCCCTCCTGAAAAGCCCGGCATAGTCGCGGAAGAAGCTCTTAAAGCTGCGTGGTTCTGCTCCTGTTACCTCTGCGACAGCTGAACTGATAAGGGCGGCCTCGCCCCGTCGGTAGTCAAAGGTCGGCGGAGGTGTTGCAGGAAAATTGTAAGAAAACGAAGTAAAGCAGCTGGGCTTTTGTATTATTGTGTCGAAGGCGCTTAGCATATTATGAGAGTATTTATTACAAGAAAGCTGGATCCTGCGGTAGTCCGACAACTCATTGAGAATGGAATTGAAGTAACAGAATGGACGGAGAAACGTGATTTGAATCCGCGGGAGCTCAGTGAGTATTGCAGCCGGTCCGACGGTTTGATTAGTGTTGGCGGCAATAAGCTGGACAGCCATTTTCTTTCAGAAAACACTCACCTTAGGTTCATCGCATTGCACGCGGTGGGTTACGATAATGTGGATGTTCCAGCGGCGACGCGCCTGGGTATACCTGTCGGAAATACTCCTGGCGTAGTAAGTCGCGCAACGGCGGATACAGCTTTTCTGCTGATGCTGGCCGTTTCCAGAAAAGCCTTTTTTCATCACAAACGCATATTAAGGGGCGACTGGACGTTCTTCGATCCAGGCGCCAACCTCGGCATCGAGCTGGATGGCAAGACTTTAGGAATATTCGGTCTGGGAAATATAGGCCTGCAGTTTGCAAGACGAGCCCGGGCAGCCTTCGGTATGGAAATCATTTATCACAACCGCGGGCGGAATGAAAAAGCGGAGCTGGAATTAGAGGCACGGAAAGTAAGTTTTGAGGATTTGCTCGCTCAAAGTGATGTGTTGTCAGTGCACGCATCTCTAAACGAGGAAAATACCGGAATATTCAATGGTCAAGCTTTCGAGCGAATGAAGCGGTCGGCCATTTTTATTAACACATCCAGAGGTAAGCTGCATGACGAGGCGGATCTCGTCACTGCCCTCCAGGCACAGCAGATCTGGGGAGCGGGCCTTGACGTTACTAATCCAGAGCCAATGGACCCAAATCATCTGCTCCTGCAAATGGACAACGTCTGCATCACACCTCATATTGGGACCAGCACAAGGGAGACGAGGGCAGAAATGGCACGCTTGATCGTGGAAAACGCTCTGGCCGCTAGTCGCGGTGAGAAACTCCCTTATATTGTTAATCCCGAAGTTTACGAGCAGAAGCATTCCTGAAAAAAATACTCCGGCCCGTATAACCATTTGGTTTTCTTATTCGTAGACATAGGAAATTTAAAACCAGATGAAGCAGCAAAAGAAAACAATATGGGGACTTCTGAGCGGCGACGGATATTTTCAGCCAATTAGTGACCTGTCAATCGAAGCACTTGAGTACGTTTCAAAAACAAAGGAAGAGCTCGAAATGCTTTTAGAAGAAAAGGTACAGTCTGAAGAGTACGAAGAATGCTGTCTCATCAGGGATGAGCTCTTGAAACGGTGATTCTGACAATTTTGAGAATTGTCTTGTAACGAAGCTTATCTTTGTCCGGTCCTTAGGTCGGACAGAGGGCTTGCTAATGAAACATCTGCTTCAGCTTTATCTTAACTCCTATCGGGGGCTTTCCAAACAAGCCTGGATGCTGGCTCTGATCATGCTGATCAACAGGAGCGGAGCAATGGTTGTTCCTTTTCTGAGTGTGTACATGACGCAGTCCCTGCATTTCAGCTTGAAGGAGACAGGGGCTGTCCTGAGTTTTTTTGGATTAGGCGCCGTCTCTGGATCGTATCTGGGAGGATGGCTTAGCGACCGGATCGGCCACTTCAGGATTCAGCTGAGTTGCCTTCTGCTCTGCGTGCCTGTTTTTTGTATACTGCCTTTGTTCAGGAGTCCTGAGGCACTATCGGCAGGCGTATTCATTCTCAGCCTGGTGTCTGAGACATTCAGACCTGCTAATTCGCTATCTATCGTATCCTATTCTACGCCTGAAAGTCTCACGAAGGCTTTTTCTCTTAACAGGATGGCCATGAATCTTGGCTTTTCGATAGGCCCTGCGCTGGGAGGTTTTCTTGCTGCAGTTTCCTATCATTTTCTGTTCTACGGCAACGCTATCACCTGCGGCGCTGCGGCGCTCGTCTTTTTCTCTACTTCAGGCGAAGGAGTGGTGATGATGTTCCTGTTAAAGATGAAAAGGAAGAAAGTAATATACAGGCAGCAGCACCGAGTCGTTCGCCATGGAAAGATTTCTACTTTTTGATCTTCAGTGTCTTGTGCTGTTTGTACAACATCTGCTTTTTCCAGCTATTAAACACCTTGCCCCTGTTCTACAGAGAGGTACACCACTTAAATGAGTCTGATATCGGACTCATCCTTGCCTACAGCGGCCTGGTTGTCTTTTCGCTCGAGATGTTGATCGTCCATATTGCAGATCGCCGCATGTCAGCTGTGTCAGCTATTGTCCTTGGAACCGTGGCCTGTGGTGCCTCTTATTCTATGCTTCTTTTGCCAGGTAAGTTTTTGTTGCTGTACACTGCCATGTTCTTGCTTTGCATATCCGAAATCCTGGCCATGCCTTTCATGGGAACCGTGACCATGCGACGGGCTTCGCAAGGAACACAAGGCGCATATATGGGCATGAACGCCCTGTCCTTTTCCCTCGCACATGTGCTTTCGCCTCTTATAGGAACACGTGTTGCCGACGGTCTTGGCTTTACTTCGCTTTGGGCAGCTACCGGTACTGTCGCTATTCTTACAGCACTTGGTTTCTGGTTCGTAGGCAGACGGATTTGAGCAAACGTTAACGGTTTATGCAGAGGCTCCCGTCTCGGGTTAGTTCAATGAAACGACGCGGGGTAAGTTTTGTATAATATTTAAAATCAAGTCAAATACACGTCAGGTGACTCCTTGCTTTTCAATTTTCTCTGCGTGAAAAAATAAGGTATTTTTGAAAGGCAAATGCCCTAAACGAATGCTCTGCAGAATTTTACCAATCTATATCTTGTTCCTTTTGATCGCCTGTGGGGAGGGAGCGTTTGCTTATGAGATCCTTTTTAATCAGATTCCTGCCGCCAGTGGTCTTTCTTCCAACTTCGTAAATTGCGTGGGCCAGTCATCCGACGGTTATATCTGGGTTGGTACTCAAAACGGCCTGCAGCGCTATGACGGATATCAGTTCAGACACTTCTACAATAACGCTATCCGGCCGGGTTTGCCGCCTCTTCCTGTTAATCAGATCTTAAATGTGAACAAGCCTGATTTGTTAATGATCAGAATGAGGCATAGGATCGGTATATTCAATACCCGTGATTACTCTTACAAAGACATTCCTATCCGGACGACTGAAGCCATTCCGGAAACACACGACTTTTTCCTCAGCCGGGACAGTAAAGGGCATATTTTTTTACTGGTATACAGTTACGGCATTTATGTATATAATGAGAAAACCAACTGTTTCGAAACCAACAGGAAAGTAATTAGTTACGATAAGAACTGGCGGCCAACCGCCTTGCGCGAAGATCGGAAAGGACAGCTTTGGATAAGCGCTTTTGAAGGGCTGGGCTGTTACTCCCCCTCTGCGCGTCGTTTCTATACTCATGCCGATAACCCGCTCCAGCTCCCCCAGCTTCAGAAGACCGGTTCGGTTAAAAACATTGTCGCCTTTTTTATTGACAGCAGAAATCGCTTTTTCATCAATTCCTGGCCTCCCCGGGGCGGTTTCAGTATCTACTACCTTGCACCAGGGGCGGCACTCGAAAGAGTTGCGTCTCAGGCTTATCCTGGTGTTAACTACTGCGAACTTTCTTCTTTTACTGAGAAGAAGGGTATTGTCTTTGGCTTTGGGGTTAATACCTTTAACTTGTTTTCGGAGGAAGATCGTGCCTTTACTACCTTTCATGAAAGGGACGATAATCATTACGGTCTTAACGTGTCGAATGTGAGTCAGATCTTTGAGGATCGCGATAAGAACCTGTGGGTCGCTACAGATAATGGCCTTTATATGATGTCAGTGGTGCCCGACTACATTCGCAATGGAACTACTACGCACCGCTTTAAGGATGCGAGTATGACTAATATGCGACCCCTCGCCGACGGTCGCTGCATTTTGAGTTCCTGGGGCAGTAAGATCCTCGTAATTCGTTACGACAAAAATTTGGTAATACGGGAAGATCGTGAACTCGCCGATGGGATTTATCGGGGGGGACCTGAGGATCGAAACTTTAGCATGGTGTGGGACGTGCTGGAAGACAGGAAGAGAAATACCTTATGGCTCGGCTGCCAGGCGGGCCGGCTGATCCGATACGACAGAGCATCAGGAACTTCTGCCTTTTTGAAGCCCGAGGTCTTTAAGGAATCTACGGTCCGTGCTTTTGCCGCTGATAGGACCGGGAAGGTTTGGATGGGCACTCAAAACGGAAAGCTCGTGCGGTATGACGAGCATGGCTTTAAACTGATAAGGGAGTTAAGGAACTGTATTGTCAAAATCTATCTGGAGCACAATGGCGATTTATGGGTAGCTACGGCAGGAAAGGGCTTATATGTTTTCGACCCCATCTCCGGGCACCTTCGAAAGACGTACGTCTCAGACCGGACCGCTCATTCCCTTAGTACTAATGAAGTTGGTGACATCGTGCAGCTTGACGATTCCATTATGGCTGTAGCCTGTTCGGCAAACCTTGATCTTCTCAATATTAAGAGCGGGAAGGTGCGTCAGCTTAATATTTACAATGGCTTGCCTCAGGGGGTTGTTACTTCGTTACAAAAAGACGCACGTGGTTTTCTATGGTTAAGCACAATTGGAGGGATCTGCCGGTTTGACAAAAGGACCATGGCCTTTAAGATGTTTGACCGGAAAGACGGGTTGCTGAACACCTCAGATATGTTAACTCTGATGCAAAAGAGCGCTCGTTTTCCGGATGGGATGATGGGCTTTTGCGGTGATGCCAGTTTTGTAATCTTTAATCCTGAAAAGCTTAGCCATTCACAGCGTCCGCAAAACGTGACAATAACTGACTTTAAGCTGGGAGGGAGATCGGTTTCGCTTGACTCTGTAACAAACGAAGGAGCAGTGCGGCTGCAGCATAATCAAAATTCGCTCAGTATATCGTTCGCATCTCTCAGCTATTCTCAGAGTAATAAACTCAGGTATTTTTTTAAGCTTGATGGTGCCGGAGGTAACTGGATAAAAGCAGAGAATTCCCTCACCGCTACATTCGCCTCTCTTGCCCCCGGAGACTACACCTTCATGGTGCGGGCCATCAATAACGACGGGCTTTACTCTCCCGGGATAACACGGCTGCGGATCGTCATTTCTCCTGCCTTTTATCAAACATGGTGGTTCGTGCTGTTCCTTATAGCGCTGACTGTATTTCCGGTAGTGGTCATCTACCGGCTGCGGGTGAACAAGCTTCTTGAAGTGCAGCGGGTGCGCGGAAAGGTAGCCCGGGATCTACACGACGACATAGGATCTACGCTCACATCAATTAATATTCTGAGCGAAGTGGCCCGCGGCGCTTTAGCTCCGGGAGAGCATGTTGTGCACTCCTATTTGAGCCGCATCAGCAAGAACAGTACCCAGATGATGGAGGCAATGGACGATATCGTTTGGAGCATCAAACCCGACAACGACCAGCTGGTACGAATCGCTGCCAGAATGAGAGAGCATACCGCAGGTGTTCTGGAGCCCATGAATATCAATTATACCTTCGATAGCAATGAGACTATGCGGACGGCTAAACTCGGTATGGACGAACGCCGTAATTTATTCCTGATCTTTAAAGAGGCATTGAACAACATTTCGAAGTATGCCATGGCTACTTCTGTCTGTATTAGTCTTAACTGCGAGCAGGGTTCAGTGATACTGACCGTACAGGATAATGGAATCGGCTTTGATCTTTCTGTGGAAGGGGAGGGGAATGGGCTTTCAAATATGAGAAAGAGGGCACTTTTGCTCAGAGGGGGAATCAACATTGTGTCTGCTCCCGGGTGCGGCACCAGGATCGTAGTGAAGATTCCTGTGAGGTAGGGGGCTGACATATCACATGAATATGCTATTGCTGCTAAGGCGTACAATGGCGATTTTGTTTTTCGAAATCTATGACCAGGATACTCATATACGAAGATAATACGCAATTAAGAGATGTGCTGTCAATCCTGTTTGAAGGCACACCGGGCTTTAAGCTGGTTGGTGCCTATCCGGACTGCCGTCACGTTTTAACTCAGGTACGTCAGGCCGAGCCGGACGTTATTCTCATGGACATCGATATGCCTGGGATAAGCGGAATAGATGGGCTGAGAGCGATCAGGGCGGCGGGTTTTAAAAGTAAGGTGTTGATGCTCACTGTTTTTGACGATAATAAAAATGTCTTTGAATCAATAAGAGCAGGTGCGAACGGCTATATTCTTAAGAAGACACCACCCGCTAAGCTTCTTGAATTTATTGAAGATTCGCTGAACGGCGGCGCGCCTATGACATCTTCTATTGCCAGCCAGGTGCTGAACATGTTTGCCGCTCAATACCGGTCAGGTACAGATGATTTTGATCTGTCACAGCGTGAGCAGGAGGTTTTAAATCTGCTGGTTGATGGATACAGTTATAAACTCATTGCCGATAAACTCTGCATCTCCATGGACACCGTACGCTCGCATATCAAAAAAATCTATGACAAACTGCAGGTAAATTCAAAGAGCGAAGCCGTAGCCAAGGCGCTAAGGAACAGATAGCGCTCCTTTTTGTTTTTAGCAGGGGTTAAAATCACCCAAACATGTGATTGTGTCAGGTTCGTCGGGAGGATAATTTTACATCCATAATACTTTGATCCGATGAACATTATACCTAATGCCCTCACAGAACTCATTGAACGCTGCAAGTCTGGAAGCAGATGCGCGCAGGAACAGGTCTACAAGCTTTACGCTCCCCGCATGTACTCACTCGCCTTGCGATACGCAAAAGATACAATGGAAGCTGAAGACATCCTTGTAGTGGGATTTAATCTGGTTTTTACCAATATCAGGAGTTACACCGGAGCCGGCTCTTTTGAAGGCTGGATCAGAAGGGTCATTATTAATACAGCTCTCTCCGCCTGTTACAGAAGCCGCAGGCGCGTTCGAACTACAGAGCTCGAGGAAGCTTGCCACAGCGAGCATGTTGATTACCTGCCTCAGTGCGAGATGGACTACCTGTTTAAAGCTCTTCAGTCGTTACCGGCTGGCCTTCGGCTGCCTTTCAATATGTTTGCCGTGGAAGGGTACTCCCACAAGGAGATAGCCCTGGAGCTTGGGTTAACTGAGTCGCTTTCAAGAATCCGGGTGCTCAGGGCCCGCAGGCTGCTTCAGGAAAAGCTAATTCGGCATGATGCCTCTGTCAGGCGCGTTTATTCTGCCGCATGTTAGCACGCCGGGGCTGCAAATTCCTTCGGTGTGACAGCTCAGTCTCCACTTCTACTGCGAAACCAAACGGGCTATCTCCTGTTCATATATTGAACTGAGAAGATACGTTGCTTGACGCCTCATCTACCAGGGACTCAGTGGTGCTCTGTGAAAGGGCAGGGGCCCGTATTTTGGGGGAGTTGGACCTATGGACATTTTAACAAAAGTTGAACTGGCATTTGCCAAAGATTTTAAAGAGATCACTGACGTCTGGGAAGCATCTGTAAGGGCAACACATCATTTTTTGCTCGAAGCAGACATCTTGTTCTACCGGCCTCTGATTGAAAATGAGTATCTGCATTCAATCAACGTTTTCTTGGTCAGGGAGCGTGGAGGGAGCATTGCCGGATTTATCGGAACCTTTGCTGAAAAAATCGAAATGCTGTTCATCCGCCCCGACTGCAGAGGAAAAAAGATCGGAAAGACGCTTGTTGAATATGCAATCGCCACTCTTGGTGCGTCAAAAGTGGACGTCAATGAGCAAAATATGAAAGCAACCGGGTTTTACCTGCATATGGGTTTCCGGGTTCTGAAGCGCTCGGAACTTGATGCGATGGGTAAACCTTACCCTTTACTGCATATGGAACTGTAGTCACGGCAGTTTTTTAGTTCAACAGACTCTTAACTTTTTGTATAAGCACATCTATATCAAACGGCTTTGATAAATAGTCATTAGCACCTGCTTCCCGGGCGATCTTTTCGCCGTCCGGACTGGCGGAGATTACAATTACCGGTAAACTCTGATTAAGCGGCCCGGTTCGTAATTGTCGCAAGATCTGATCGCCTGATAGAATAGGCATCCAGAGGTCTAGCAACAGGAGCTGAGGCTGTTCTTTTTCTATTGTTTTATAAATATTCAGGCTGTTGTTTTCTGTTATGGTTTTGTATCCGCTATCTTCCAGAATAATGTTCAGCATGTCCAGGATACCTTCATCGTCATCACAGATCAATATCGTTTTAGTACTCATTCTTCATTTGCTCCGTTAAGGGTAATGTGAAATTAAATGTAGAACCTTTCCCTTTTTCACTGTCCACCCACATGGTTCCGCCATGGTTCTTAATAATCTGGTCGCATATGTAAAGGCCTATTCCCATGCCCGGGTATCTTTTCTGTATTTCTCCTGCCCGGTAAAAACGGTCAAATATCTTCCGCTGATCTTCCTGGCTGATGCCGAGCCCCTGATCTGTTACCGACACCTTCAGATATCCGCTCAGCACAGAAAGAATAACTTCGACATCCTTATTATCCGGGGAGTATTTAATAGCGTTAGCCAGGAGGTTGTTGATCACCTGAACGATGTGCGATTCATCCCCGTTAAAATAAACCCCTGTTTTTCCTTTTACAGCGATGGTATAGCCACTGTTAGCTGCCCGTATTCCTTCAGCCGCTTCATGTACTGCCTTGTCGAAGTCAAAAGGTTCTTTATGAATTTCTATGTTGCCGCTCTGTATTCTCGATACGTCGAGTAACTCAAGGATAAGATCGTTGAGCCTTGATACGTATGCCCCGGTCTTCTCAAGAAAACTCCTGAACTTATCGCTTGCATCGGCGGGAACGGTCCTGTTCATCATTTGAACGTAGCCGTGAATCGTCGTTAGAGGGGTCTTTAATTCATGACTGGCAATGGAAAGAAAGTCGTCTTTTCTTCTTTCTATTTCCCGCCGTTCCGTTATATCTTCCAGGGCGATGAGGATCCGGTCTTTATACTGGCCTTCCAGCTCAATACGATGGGCATTGAGAAGCATCAGCTTTTTCCCGATCCGCGGAAAGTCATGTTCCACCTCAAAGTTCTCCACAGGATTACTGGTCGGCAATACGTCCTCAATAAGTTCTCTCAATTTGGGGATGTCCCACTGCCGGTTCCCAAGTTCCCAAAGAGGAATACCGATCGTTTCTTCTTTGGTAACGCGGAAGGTGCGAAGGAAGTGGTCATTTGCGCCGGTTACACGCATATCGGAGTCGAGCACGATCAGCCCTTCGCGAACAGTGGCAACAATGCTGGCAAGGTACTCTTCACTGTCTCTTAAAGCCTGTGTCCGTTTTTCAATTTCTTTCTCCATCTCCTTCTTTTGCTGAAGAAGGTCTTCCTCGGCTTTTTTCGCCGTGATACGTCGTTTTGTATGCCGATGAAATGGGTTATGATCCCATCCTTGTTTTTAATAGGAGCGATATAAAGCTCGTTCCAAAATAAAGTGCCGTTCTTATGATAATTCCTAATCTCCACCAGGCACTCTCTGCCTTCCTCGACTGCCCTTCTTAAAGAAGCTCTTTCTGGTTGCTCCCTGTCATCCATTTGGAGGAATCTGCAGTTTCTCCCAATGATTTCATGCCGAGAGTAGCCGGTCATTTTCTCGAAGGTATGATTGCAATAGATAATAGGATTATCCCTTAGCTGATTGTCAGTTATGATAATCCCCGAAATGCTCGAATTGAGAGCGGCAGTAAGAAGTTCCAGATCACGGAGGGGAGAGCGCGGTGAAGAGGAAGCCTGTTCGAAGTCGACCTTGTCCAAGTGTTATTTCCTATTAGTTAATCGGTAATATAACGGTCAAAGCCGAAATATGTTTACGGTCAGGATTGTGCGCAAAGATAGGCTAATAAGCCTTATTATTGCTTACGTAGTGCTTTAATTGGATTTACTGATACAATGAAGCGTGGCTGGCTGAGGTGCACAATCGCTTCTTGTTCCATTATTAAAAAATTCCGCCGCGTTCTTTTAATTTTGAGTAAGATCAAACTGTAACCGGAGTTTTTCCTCCTCGAGGTCCAATTGCTCTAGCTGTCGCTTTACCAGATCTTCGTCAAACTCTGCTTTGCGATTCAATTCACGCAATACGTTGCGCTGCCGGTCAATGACTGCAATCATCACTTCTTTAAAAACTACAACAGCTTCCACACTAGCCCCCTGGCCCGGGCCTGCTTCTTTTTGCAATCTGCCAATAAACTTTAATTCATTCTGATACCTGCTTTCGCTCGCTTTTAGCAGCTCGTTCCGGCCCAGATGCTCAAAATAGGTTGTACGCAAAAGCTGCAGCGCCGCCTTCGCAGTTTTTGTCCGGAGGACGGTCTCTTGTTGCATGACGGGCAGCGGATAATCATCATACTCAGACTCTTTTAGGTCCAGGAAGCGTATCAGGTAGGGGAGGGTTAAGCCCTGTATGACAAGGGTGAGCAGGATAACGACAAACGTTACAAACAGAATCAGGTTGCGCTGAGGGAATATCTGCCCGTTAGCAAGGTAGAGCGGAATGGCGAGGGCAGAAGCGAGCGATACCACTCCCCTCATTCCCGCCCATCCTGCCACCAGAGGCCCTTTCCAGCCGGGGTGACTGTCGGCTGTGGTAATATAGTGACTAATGAACGTGGTGAAAGCCGAGGTAACAAGCATGAAAAGGACCCGGCTGACCATCAGCACGGCAGTAATGATCAATGCGTAACTAATAGCCTCAGGCAGGGATGTAGAACCCAGCTGGCTCACAATCAAGGGCATTTCCAGCCCGATCAGCATAAAAACGATGCCATTCAGGATGAAGCTGATGGTAGACCAGACGTTGATTCCTCTGATCCTGCTGATGTGTGAGAGCACTCGGTGACTTTGGTGCGAAAGGAACAATCCTCCGGTTACTACGGCCAGAACACCCGAAAAATGCATCGACTCTGCCAGCAGATACATCATATGCGGAGCGGCCAGGATCAGGGCTGTGTCGGTGCTGGCTGTAGTAGGAAGCCAGCGAAGTATCGCATAGAAGACCAGCCCCACGATCAGCCCTGTGGCCACCCCCATAAAAATGACCCATAGAAAGTTCCACGCAGCAGTGTGGAGATGAAATGCGCTTCCGGATACGACAGCAGCAAGAGCAAACCGGTATACAATTAAACTCGATGCGTCGTTTAGCAGGCTTTCCCCTTCAGTTATTGCAAGTACCCTTTTCGGGGCATTCACTGTTTTAAGAACGGATGATGCAGAAACCGCGTCGGGTGGAGAGATAATTCCACCCAGGAGGAATCCCAGGGCAAGACTGAAGCCGGGAATGAGCGCCGTGGAGACTATGGCGATTACGCTGGAGGTGAGGATAACCAGCCCGAAAGCAAAAAAGCTGATCACTCTGCGCCACTTCCAAAGCTCTTTCAATGATATGTTCCATGCTGCTTCAAATAGCAGGGGGTAAAAAGATCAAAAATATAAGGCTGGGCTGGACGGCTACCCGTGGCATGCCTGGCACGAAACCGAGGATCAGGCCGCCCAGAACAAGAACGATGGGGTAAGCGACCGACAGCTTTTCCGCCAGGGTAACTAAAAAAACGATTGCAAACTGGATGACAAAACAGATAATAAAGATTTCTTCTATACCAATCGAGTTCATTTTTTTAATTGCCTTTTAAGATGGAGTGCGATCAGCGGTACAAGATGAGTCCGGTCAGTCTTCATAGGAATGATACACGCTTTAAGCACCAAATAAATCTCAGTCATTTTGGTCTTTCTACGCTTGACAAATGTCATAATTTTTAATAAACAGGGAAAGTGCTTGATTTTTATCAAGGTGATTTCGCAATAAACGTCAATTGGAGCGCGCGCCGACTCTTTTACCGCTCTGCTCTTTGTTTTAGCTATCCTATTGATTATTGTCAATAGGATTTATTGTTTTAGGTCAGTGGCACTCCGGGCTTTTCAGATGAACTTTGAAGATAAAATCACAACGATGAAAAAACAAATTAGAATAAGTATTTCCGGACAGAATACGATAGTAGCGGATTTTCTTGTTAACAGACTGCTGCCTAATGATCAGATTATTAAAGTTGGTCCTTTTGTGTTTTTGGATCACCTGTACCCCAAGCTCCACAAGGGGCAAACACCGGAGGCATATAGCGGGCAAAATGCTCACCCTCACCGGGGGATCGCAACGTTTAGTTATGTTTTGAGCGGAGAGCTGCAGCACTTTGACAGCCGGAACCACCAGGGAATTGTGGAGGAGGGCGGAGCTCAATGGATGAAAGCAGGCTCGGGCATTGTGCACGCGAGCGTCCGGGCCCCCGGTTTCAGCGGGAGGGAGGTATTTTGCACTCCTTACAGTTCTGGATCAACCTCCCTGCCTCTGTAAAAAGTGAGGCCCCTGACTATGCCATCTTATCCCCCAGGGATATCGGATCTGGACCAAAATCTGTGGACTAAGCAAATAATTTCATGAGTCTGAAGAGGGATCTGGACCAAAATCTGTGGACTAAGCAAATAATTTCATGAGTCTGAAGAGGAAAAAATTAACATTTCCTACCCCTCGGTACTGAGCTCTGAAAGCCTTAATTTTGGCATTGAAAGATTCGGCTGAAGCGTTTGTACTTCGGTTATCAGAGTAGTTCAAGATATTGTTGTGGTGGAGATTGATGGTTCTGGCAATGGTATTAAAAGATTTAAAGCCGGATTGCTCCACCTTCTCGTTCCACCGGGCCAGTCTTGCAAAGGCGTAGAGCTTATCTTTGGTGTTGCTGAATATCCAGGATAAGCCCCGGGTTAGCTGATAAGCTTTTTCCAGGGAAGGATATCGTTCAAAGAGCAAGGAAGCCCGCTCTGCCTGTTCAGCACTCCAGTTTTGTTGGTCCTTGTAGAGCAGATAGCGGCTTCTGGCCAGTAACTGCTTCAAGGTATCGCCATTGGATAGTATTTCAGGTGAATAGTTTGTTTTAGTTGCTTTGGCTTCTTCCAGAGCCTGATTCTCTGCATCAATGGCTTCCCAGCGGTATTTGATCCGTATTTCCTGTAGCGCTTCTGTGGCTAACTGCTGCACATGACAGCGATCAATGACCTGCGAGGCCAAAGGAAAGCACTTTTTAGCGATCAAACTCATGTTACCAGCCAGATCCAAGGTGATCTCTCTGACCTTATTACGAAGTCTTTGGGGGATCTTTTGAAGCAGTGGAATGATGTTCTCCGAACGGGTACCTTCCATAATAGCAACCAGAGTGCCCTTTTTGCCTCTAGCTTCTTTATTGGTGACCACCGTATAGAGCTCACCCTGGGAAAGACTGGTCTCATCTATAGAGAGATAAGGACCGATGTTCTGTGGGAAGATCAAGCCTTTACGGGCATCGGTACGGTGCTCCCAATTCTTGTATTCACTGAGTTGATCGCGATAATAGCGCTGCAGCTTCTTGCCTTTGATCCCGTAAAAGGAGGCGATCGTCTGCAGACTATGTGGCTGGGTATCGACTGATTGCTTTTAAAAAAGCCGCGAAATCACTGGTGATCCGCGTTCCTATTGCTACAACATTCCAATCTCGGTGAACGACCTTACCTGTGTCCAGATTCCACCATCTACGTCGCTTAACATGCAAATACACTTCCTGTCCCCGTATGGGAAAGTCCTGCAGAATCACTTCATCAAAGAAGCCTTTGGAGAGTAACTTGTTGGTCTTATATTCTACCGGAATGGAGTTGATCTCTTCCAGGTAAATATGAATCCCGGTAGTGTCTTTTTTGTGATCTGTCAATTGGAAATAATCGGATACCCCTTCAGGGATAATCAAGGGAAGTAGGGCTTTAAACGACTCGTGCATCTATCTAATTTCTGCACGCTAATATCTTACTTTTACTCTTCTCTCCACAACTTTTGTCCCTGTTCCTTCAAATCCCTCTCTTCCAAAAATCAAAAAAGGCAACCAGCTTACCGGATGCCTTTCAGCGGAGAGAGAGGGATTCGAACCCCCGGACCTTTGACAGTCAACGGTTTTCAAGACCGCCGCAATCGACCACTCTGCCATCTCTCCGGGGACAAAAGTACAAACTCGCTTCAATTCTGCAAATTTTTATTGTGCATTTAGTGTTAAGCCATATATTATGTGCTGAGTGCTAGCGGCTAATAAGATTTAAAGAGTGGCGCCGAATCTTATATTTGCTGAAAAATGG
The DNA here is from genome assembly GCF_041902385.1 of Arcticibacter sp. MXS-1. GTDB lineage: Bacteria > Bacteroidota > Bacteroidia > Sphingobacteriales > Sphingobacteriaceae > Arcticibacter. The sequence continues at coordinate 3,110,269 of NZ_CP169244.1, forward strand.
AATGACTATGCACAAAACTAATGCGGCGCGACTGCTTGACAAAGCGAAGATCCCCTACGAACTGATTTCGTACGAGGTGGATGAGAACGATCTTAGCGCCACGCATCTCGCCGAACAGCTTGGCATGTCAGCAGGCTGCATCTTCAAAACAATCCTTCTCCGCGGCGACAGACAGGGCGTTTTTGTGGCAGTGGTTCCCGGAGACCGGGAGGTCAACCTGAAGCGTGCTGCGGCAGTTTCTGGCAATAAGAAGGCGGAGCCGGTCGCTGTAAAGGAGCTTCTTGGCCTGACTGGCTATATCAGGGGCGGCTGTTCGCCTGTTGGCATGAAGAAGCAGTACCCGACTTTTATAGACGAGCATATCCTGCAGTACGAACAGGTGTACGTCAGTGCCGGGCAGCGGGGACTCCAGCTGAAGCTTCGCCCCCAGGACCTGATCAGCGCAGTTAGCGCACTAGTTTGTAACTTGACGGAGGTAGAATAGGGGAGGGCTAGCGCACTTCCCTGATCCAGATGTTCCTGAAACTGATCGGTTCACTTTTGTCCCCATGAGCTTGCAGCTTGATGGGGGAAGTTCCATGTCTGGCGCTGTAGGAGGGCTGACCGATGTATTGGGTCGGGCCCTTCAGCTCCACGTTGTTTTGCACCAGGATGCCATTGAAGAACACCGTTGCCTTAGCCGGGGATCGTAAGCTGCCATCTTCATTAAAAACCGGGGCCGTCCAGGCAACATCATAGGTTTGCCATTCTCCTGGTTTTCTTGCCGGGTTAGCAAGAGGAACAAATTGCTTGTAGATGCTTCCTGCCATGCCGTTTACATAGGTTTTGTTTTGATAGGAATCAACGATCTGAAGTTCATATCCGGCGTCACCTTTTCCTGTAGAAGCAAGGAACAACCCGCTGTTCCCGCGGCCTTGTCCTTCTCCGCTGATATTGGCCGGGATGCGCCATTCAATATGCAGCTGGTAGTTGGTGAACCGGCGCCTGGTTTCAATATTCCCCTTGGCTTTATCAACAGTCAGCACCCCGCCAGACACCGTCCATCCCGGATCTGTTCCTGGCCGGTCCGTAGAAGTCCACTCTTTCAGGTCCTTTCCATTGAAGAGCACCACTGCATCAGAGGGCGGTTCCGCAAACGGGCTTTTCGTGGGAGTAACAACGGGGGGACTGGTTCCCAAACTTCCGTATCTTCTGGTTTCGCTGTCTGCGCTGTTGCCATGGCTGAACTGGTTAAAAGTAGAATGCCGAGTATATACGTACTTTTCATTGTAGAAGCGTTAACTTGTTAATTGGTTAAGTGCACCGAAAAATAGTAAAAAAAGAAGTACCAACCAACGGATCTTTTCAGTGCGGTGTACCTGGGGCAGGCACACCGCCTGAACTTGTCTTATAGTTCCGCTTCTTCTGTCAGCGTTTGCCTGACCTCATGCGCGGCTGCCACCATTTCAGTAAGCGCTTTCATTGTTTCATTCCATCCTCTTGTTTTTAACCCGCAGTCAGGATTTACCCAAAGCTGCTGGTGAGGGATCACTTCCGTCGCTTTTTTCAGTAGCGCCACCATTTCCTCCCTTGAAGGTACCCGGGGCGAGTGAATATCATACACACCTGGGCCGATGTCGTTCGGATAGCGAAAGTCGGCAAAGGCGTCGAGCAGTTCCATCTGAGAGCGCGATGTTTCGATCGTGATCACGTCGGCGTCCATCTCTGCAATATTTCCGATAATATCATTGAATTCCGAATAGCACATATGAGTATGGATCTGGGTGCTGTCGGCCACGCCACTGGCAGCAATGCGGAAAGCACGGATGGCCCAGTCGAGGTAAGTCGCGCGGTCTTCCTGGCGAAGAGGAAGTCCTTCGCGTATGGCTGGTTCGTCAATTTGAATAATTTGGATGCCGGCTTTCTCCAGATCGCAAACTTCGTCGCGAATAGCGAGGGCGATCTGCGCGCAGGTCTCTGCCCTGGGCTGGTCGTTCCTGACGAAGGACCATTGAAGGATGGTGACAGGCCCCGTGAGCATGCCTTTCATCCATTTTGATGTGAGCGACTGCGCAAAAGCAGACCACCGGACGGTCATTGGTGCGGGTCGCCACACATCTCCAAAGATCACAGGAGGTTTCACGCAGCGGCTGCCATAACTCTGTACCCAGCCATTTGTGGTGAAAGTAAAACCGCGCAGCTGCTCCCCAAAATACTCCACCATATCGTTCCGCTCAAACTCTCCGTGTACCAGAACGTCCAGGCCCGCTGCTTCCTGCCATTTTACCACCTTAGCGGTTTCCTTTTCGAGTAGCTGCACATATTCCTGCTCGTTTATCTCCAGTTTTTTAAACCGTGCTCTCCAGCTTCGCACCTCGCTGGTCTGAGGAAAAGAGCCTATTGTGGTGGTTGGAAATAGCGGCAGACCGAGCTTTTGCTGCTGAATTTCTTTCCTCTGGCTGAATGTGCTATTGCGCCTCGCATCAGCAGGAGAGATGGCCTTTACCCGCTCTCTTACATCCACATTGTGGATCAGCGGCGAATGCCGCCTGTTCTCCTGACATTGTTGGTTATGCTTCAATTCACCCTCCAGGGCGGCGCTTCTTTCTCCTGAAGCTAGTTTTCCAAGGCTTACTACCTCGCTGAGCTTCTGCCTTGCAAATGCAAGCCACTGTTTAATCTCTGCCGTGAGTACCTCCGTTTCCGGCTCGTTGTCCAGATCGCAGGGAGAATGGAGCAGTGAACAGGACGGGGAAATCCAGACGCGCGCGCGCCCCAGCTTCTCCTGCGCATAACTGATCAGTTCAAGCGAGTGACGGAAGTCGTTCTTCCACACATTCCGGCCATCCACTAGACCGAGCGACAGGATCTTATCGGGTGGAAGGAGGCTTATAACGCGTGAGATCTGACCTGGATCTCTTACCAAATCGATATGAAGGGCGTTTACCGGAAGAGCGGCAGCGAGCGGAGCATTGTCACGCAGCCCCTCGAAATAGGTGGTCAGGAAGATTTTTAAGAATGGGAACTCCTTTCTGATCTGTTTATAGGTTTCGATATAAACCTGCCGGGTCTGAGGAGAAAGGTCGGTAGCCAGGAAAGGTTCATCAAGCTGGAGCCAGTCCATGCCCAGGTCCTGAAGTTTCCGGATAAGGTCAGCATAGACGGTCAACAGATTCCGGATCAGACTGAGCTTATTGAATCCCTGCTCTTTTTCTTTACCCAGCAGCAGATAGGATACAGGCCCTATCAGCACAGGCCGGGTGATGATTCCCTGCTGTTTTGCTTCATAAAACTCGTTGATCGCCTTGGTCGAAAATAGCTTAAACTGCTGGTTGGGGTAGAATTCGGGCACAATATAGTGGTAGTTTGTATCAAACCACTTCGTCATTTCCATGGCAGTGACATCGAGTCCGTCCTTTTGATAGCCTCTCGCCATAGCGAAATACAGGTCGAGCTCTTCATTGCCCTTTTGCTGGATCACTTCGTGATACCGCGCTGGGATAGCACCAAACATAAAGGAGTGGTCGAGCACATGATCGTAGAATGAAAAGTCGTTGGAAGGGATCATGTCGATTCCGGCATCTTTCTGCAGAAGCCAGTTTTCCTTCCGGATGTTTTTGCCCGCCGTCACTACATCGTTCAGGCTCGCTCGCCCGGCCCAGTAGTTCTCGCAGACCTTTTTTAACTCCCGATGGCTACCAATGCGCGGATAGCCAAGATTCAATGTTAGCATACTTTTAATGATTAAGTGATTAAATCTGTTAAAAGCCCTTTAGCTAAGCTTCGCAATGCGTCTGTGGAGTAGAAAATAGAGGATACTGAAGGAGGGGGCCGGACATAGTGATCCTGTCGCCTGTACGTCCTTTTCAGTGTCTGACTATCTGCTTTATTCCGCGAAAGCATTGTCAATTCAGTATGGCAGGTATCCTGGCTTGTAACATTTTTGCCGTCCTTCCCATTCCGCAGAACAGTGGACATTGCTGACAAAAACTATAGGTTACTTACAGTTGCGCGACAGCCCGTGATTTGCACACGGTTCCCTTTTAATTTACCGCTAAGTATAACCAATACTGGTTGAAAGGAATGAAGATAAAGAACTGTATAAAGCAAATGTAATGAAATACCTCGTATTTCACGTGCCTTTTTAAGAAGCAAACAGGAACGATGCCGCTTGAATACACGCGCCCGTCATTGAATTAGAGTAAAGAAGTATCCGGCCAGAAGGCCGGCTACTTCTCTTATTAATTTAGTTGTCGTAACGGGTTCTTCCTGCCTTATGACTGTATAAAAGCCAGTAAATCTTTATTGATCGTAGCCGCTTCGGTGGTTGGCATCCCGTGGGGGAAGCCAGGGTAGGTGATGAGCTTCCCATTTTTCAAAAGCTTCACAGCTTTGTATGCAGTGGTAGCGATCGGGACAATCTGGTCATCTTCGCCGTGCATTACCAATACCGGAATGTCTACACTCTTCAGGTCTTCGGTGAAATCGGTTTCTGAAAAGACCTTCACACAGTCATAGTGCGCCTTTATACTTCCCATCATGCCCTGGCGCCACCAGTTGTCTCTCACGCCTTGCAATACGTTTGCTCCCTCCCTATTGTAGCCAAAAAATGGCAATGTAAAATCATGAAAGTATTGTGCCCTTTGAGTAGCCGTGTTTTCACGTATTTCATCAAATACAGACAGCGGCACCCCGTCAGGATTGCTGTCCTTTTGAACCATAACCGGCGTAACCGCACTGATAAGCACTGCCTTGGAAACGCGGCCCTTCCCGTATTTAGCCGCGTAGCGAATCACCTCACCTCCGCCCGTAGAATGACCGATGTGTATCGCATCTTTTAGGTCAAGTTCTTCCGCCAGCGCCGCGACGTCGGATGCATAGGTGTCCATGTCATGTCCTTCTGGTGTTTGACTTGATCTTCCATGCCCGCGGCGGTCGTGCGCAATCACCCGGAAACCCTTTTCTAAGAAAAACATCATCTGCGCATCCCAGTCGTCAGCAGACAGCGGCCAGCCATGATGGAAAACAAGCGGCTGACCTGTTCCCCAATCCTTGTAAAAAATTTCAGTTCCGTCTTTTACTGTGATCTTACTCATTGTTTTGATTTGTGTTTAGTGGTTGATGTAAATTGTTTTTAAGATGATAGAAAAATTTAGCTCTTAGTTGTGAATGTACGAAATATTTTTTCTTGTAAAGAACAAGAAAAACGATTCTGTCACTTTTCAAACAAAAAGCACTTTCCGGCTATTCTTTAGGCGACTGGCTGATGTGCCATTGGAGAAACTATTTTCAGGAAAGATAACTTATGAAACAGTCGTTCGAAGAAGTATTTGACACACCTCAAAAGAAGCTTGCATTTTTTCAGAATATCATATTAGTAGCTGCCGCGGATAAAGTACTGGATGATGGGGAAGGTGACCTTCTCCTTTTTATCGGAGACCGGCTTGGCCTGAAGCCAGACGATGTGATGCCGATTGCTGACAACCTGCCTGTACTTAGCTTTATTATCCCCGAAGAGGGACTACAGAAGACATTGGAGCTCCAAACCCTCGTGCAAATGATGATGCAGGACGGAGAGGTGCACGACAAGGAATACCTTTTATGTCTGGAATATGCCAACAGGATCGGCTATAGTAAAGACATTCTGGATGACATGATTGAGCAGTTCTCTGCCGGCGATTCTGAGGGAGGCTAGCTGTTAGGGAAAAAGCACCGAACCTTCTGATGTTGAAGCTTCAGAACCATAGCTTCCCTGATTGATTCCGGTTGAAGATTCAGAGCCGTTAAAAGCCTGGTAAGGGGCATTAAAAACGGCGTACACACTCCACTCAAAGGAGGCTGTACGCCGTTTTTCCTGTTCAGACAAGCAAGCCGAAGCCAGAGAAGGCGAAGGAGAAAAGGCTGTACGCCGTTTTTTCCTGCTCAAACTGTTCGGCTCTAGAAATTGAACAGGAATCCAAAATTAACTCGTGAGGCGGGCAGGCTCTTCTCTGCATCGCCTTGATATTTCAGGGTTTTCTTACCCCATAAGAATTCCGCTCCTACAGTGAAGTTCGGAAGCACGTCGAACATCATGTTTCCACCTGCATAGAGGTTTCTCATGTTATTCCAACCGAAGCTTGCATCCTCGCCATTGAAGCTGTTATAGGAGGCAATGGCTGTAGTATGGAAAACCTTTGTCCAGAAATGCTGGTAGGAAGTGTAACCTGAGTTCACAGGCAGCAGACTGAGCTCAGCAGGATTGTCTCTGCGTGTAGTTCCATCGAGACCCGATCCTCCAACAGAAAGAAAGTAGTCGGCAATGCCCTTGCCGTAGTTAAATTGAAATTGGAAATTATCCTTTTTGCCTCTTCCCATAAAAATATTAGCCATCGCACTTACTCCGTAGCCGTCTGACGACTTATACTGGTCCTGATATCCGTAACCGATGTTGCGGTAAATTCCTGCAACTTTCAGAAACCCGGGGTTGAAGTTATACTTCAAAGTGGCAATCAGGTCGGGCAGCCTGCGCGGCTCATAATGAATGGTATTAGACCCTTCTGGTGTCGTATAATCGTAAAGCCTTCTCGGTTCCATTACTTCGGCCGCAAGTTCGGTCTGCAAGTGCGAGGTAAGAGAACCCGTATAACGGATCATCGGCCGTCTGGATTCAACCATACCGGTGGGACCGTCCCAGTCGAAAAGCGCTGCAGGCCACATGTCAGCATCACCAAAAGTACTCCAGGTTTGCCCAATCAGGAAGTTCTTGTACTGAACAAAGGCGTGCCTGATGCGGAACGTTGACTTGTTGCTCGGTCCGCCTTCAAAGTCGCCTTCAAGTCTCGCAAATATTTCATGCCCTCCGGCGAAACGTCTTGTTCCGTCAAAGCGGATCTGCGACTGTCTCATGTCTACCCAAAGCCCCGGGCGGTCAGGCCCGGTAACGTCATTTGAATGAACAGCGAAAGTGCTGTTCCCGTGTAAGTTCCCTTTGATGTCGTAGATCCCGTTAAATTTAAGCCGGCCTTTGAGCACCGCTTCACACTCTGGTTTTCCGTCAACAGTGTCGGTGGATGTATATCTGAGGAGCTGTGCGTTCACCCCGATAGTGGTCATAGTGAGCGCTGCAGCAGCTAAAGTTTTTAATGTATTCATCTTTAATGTCTTTTATTCCGGTCTGTCAGGTATTTCAGACAGATCTGCCGGTTATGCTCCATCTTGCGCGGCCTTTATAGGGCAAAAGGCTCCTGGCCTCCCTTGCAGGAGGAAAAATTACAGGAGCATTTGCTGATGCGATAGAGCTGAAGGGCTTAAAGTCGGGACAGTAAGCCCTTCATTCTCTTAATACTCGAAGAAATATTGCTGGATCTTATCCCTGTTGGTTGTTTTCAGCAAAACCAGTTGCAGCAGAACGCGTGCTTTCTGTGGATTGAGATCATCTGAAGCAACGAAGCCGAGTGCCTTGTCGTCAACTTCCGAGTCTGTTGTGGTCCGTCCGCTGAATACCCGTGATGAGCGTACAACGACTACGCCCTTGGCTACCGCTCTTTTTAGGGCTTCTTCCGCTTCCGGATACAGGTTGCCATTTCCAACTCCTGCCATGATGATGCCCTTCGATCCGCTGTTTACAAATGCGTCGATTGCCGTGGCCGTCATGTTCGCATATCCATACACGATGTCAACTTTAGGAAGCTTATCCAGCTTGTCGGTGCTGAGGTCGCTGGTTATAGTATGCTTTCTTGTGATAGCATGATAGTAGGCAGGCTTGCCGTTGAAGATCAGACCCAAAGGTCCGAAATTTGCCGACTGGAATGCTTCTACCCCTGTGGTGTTGATTTTGGTAACGTCGCGGGCTGAGTAGATCCGGTCGTTCATAGCCTGAAGGACACCTCTGCCAGCAGATTTCGGGTCGGCAGCGATAGCAACGGCGTCATAGAGGTTCTTAGGGCCGTCTGCTGAGATGGCCGTGGATGAGCGCATTGCTCCAACGATCACCACCGGTTTGGAGCTCTTTACCGTCAGGTTAAGAAAATAAGCTGTTTCTTCCTGCGTGTCGGTTCCATGCGTTACCACAATGCCGTCAACGTCTTTTCTGCTGAGCAATTCGTTGATCCTGGCAGCAAGTTTCAACCACACCTGGTCATTCATCGCCTGGCTTCCAATCTGGGCAATTTGTTCACCCTTAATGTTGGCAATCTTATGAATGTCAGGAACGGCGTTGAGCAGCTGATCGATAGGAAGTTTTCCAGCAGTGTAACGGGTATCGGTACTTCCTGCCTGTCCAACTCCTGCAATGGTGCCTCCTGTTGCAAGGATCGTAATGTTTGGTTTCTGGGCAAAGGCCAATGTGAAAAGGCCGAAAGTGAAGATGATGGTTATCATCCAGCCCTTAATCAAATGCGTATTCACAACTTATATTTCGTTTCTGTGTGTGTTAATTGTTAATGAAGACGGGGTTGATCATATTTTCGAATGAAAATACTTCTTCCCATTTCTCCTGCGTGATGTAGTGGTATTTATCGACCGCAAGCGCGTGTACTGACATCCCTGTTGCAAGCGCTTCTTTCGCAATTGCTGCACAAACTTCATAACCCAGGATTGGGTTTAAGGCCGTTACAATGCCGATGCTGTTCATCACGGCATTGCGGCAAACTTCGACGTTTGCGGTGATGCCAGTGATACATTTCGACTGCAGGGTATAACATGCATTTTCCATGTAAGTCAGCATGGTAAACAAACTGAATGCAATCACAGGTTCCATTACATTCAGCTGAAGCTGTCCGGCTTCGGCGGCCATTGTAATGGTGACATCAGCTCCAATTACGTAGAATGCTGTCTGGTTAACTACCTCAGGGATAACGGGATTTACTTTCCCTGGCATAATAGACGAGCCTGGCTGAAGCTTTGGCAAGTTGATCTCATTGAGACCGGTGCGCGGTCCTGACGACAGAAGCCTCAAGTCGTTACAGATCTTAGAGATCTTGACAGCACATCTTTTCAGCGTTCCGGATAACTGTACGTACGCTCCGGTGTCGGATGTAGCCTCAATGAGATCTTCTGAAAGAGAAAGCGGAATGCCGGTGATCTCCTTCAGGTATTGCGTAACCAGCTCAGGGTATCCCGGAGGCGTATTGATAGCAGTTCCGATGGCGGTAGCGCCCATATTTACCTCGGTAATGAGCATCTGCGCTTCCTTAATCCTTTGAATATCTTCCTTTAGCGTGGTTGCAAAGCCGTGAAATTCCGCGCCAAGGGTCATTGGTACCGCGTCCTGCAATTGCGTACGGCCCATCTTCAGCACTTTCTCAAACTCTTCACCCTTCTTGTCAAACGCTTCCCTAAGCACTTCAAGGGCTTCTACAAACTTGAGGATCTTATTGTACAAAGCGATCCGGAATGCAGTAGGGTAGGCGTCGTTCGTGCTTTGTGAGAAGTTGACGTGATTGTTGGGGTGCAGGAACCCGTACTCACCCTTCTGGTGACCCATGTACTCCAGGCCAAGGTTAGCAATAACCTCATTGGCGTTCATATTAACCGACGTCCCTGCGCCGCCCTGTATCATATCAGTTGGGAACTGGTCGAGGTATTCCTGGTTGATCAACTTATCGCTGCCATAGCAAATTGCTTCAGCGATTTTAGGATCAAGCACGCCACAGTCTCTGTTGGCCATCGCTGCGGCCTTTTTTACATAACCTAAGGCTTGTATCAATAAGGGTTCTTTAGAAATCGGTAGTCCCGTAATATGAAAGTTTTCAATCGCTCTCAACGTTTGTATACCGAAGTATACTTCATCTGAAATCCTGCGTTCTCCTAAGAAATCATGCTCTATTCTGGATTTTCCTTCCATGGTATATAAAATTAAAATGTGTTATTAATAATATTCGATGAGTTGGTATAGCAGCCTTAGGTGCCAAAGAGGATCACCAACAGGAATCCCGCAGCCACAGCTACAACAGTGGAAACAACGCCCGGGATCATGAAGCTGTGGTTTAACACATATTTGCCGATCCGTGTGGTTCCGGTCTTATCAAACCCGATTGCCGCAATGATGGTCGGGTAGTTCGGGATGAAAAAGTAGCCGTTGACTGAGGGAAACATAGCGATCAGAAAGCCTGCCGGGATGCCCAGTGCGACGCCAAGCGGCATCATCGCTCTCACAGTAGCTGCCTGACTGAACAAAAGGATTGACATCACGAACAGCGCGGTTGCGAATGTCCATGGCGCGCTTAAGACCATATCCTTAATTCCCATTTCGATGAACGAGTAATTTCCCTTAATAAAAGTGTCGCCCATCCAGGCAATACCGAAGATGGCTATTACCGCTTCGCTGCCTGATCTGAAGATATTTCCCGATGAAATGGCCGATACTTTTACCCGCGATACGAGGATAATAAGAGCTGCTGCCGCCATCATGACCATTTCGATAATACTGACCATTGAGAGGGTGCTTGTCTCGCCGCTTGCTGAGGTCCAGGTGGGCCGCAGGCCGGGAATCGCGCCAAAAAGAATGATAACCAGTACCCCAAGCAGGAAGACGGCCACAGACACCTTTGCCGTTGCCGGAATTTCTGATAATTCGACCGACTTTGATTCTTCGGCTATTAATTTTACATAGTCGGGATCTTTCAGTTTCTCATTGAAAATAGGATCGCTCTTCAACTCCGCACCAATCTTATTAGTGACGAATGCACCAACAAGCACGCCAATGAGTGTTGCCGGAATGCTGATTTTCAGGATGTCAACGATTTCAATGCCCTGAGGCGCTAATAATGCTGCTAACGCGACTGTTGCCGCTGTTATCGGGCTGGCTGTTATGGCCTGCTGGGACGCGATCACGGAAATGCTGAGAGGTCGCTCTGGTCTGATTCCGGTCTTGGTGGCCAGCTCCGCTATAATGGGTAATATTGAATATGCAATATGACCGGTGCCGGCAACGAAGGTAAACAGATAGCAAACCAGGGGAGCTACAAAAGTGATTCTTTTAGGGTTTTTGCGAAGCATTTTTTCTGCAAGCCCGACCATATAAGTAAGGCCCTGAGATGCCTGCAATGCCGCAGATGCTGAGATCACCGAGATAATGATCAGCATGACGTCAATAGGAGGGGTAGTCGGTTCGAGTTTGAATATGAAGGTAAGGATCAGAAGTCCAACTGCTCCCATTACGCCTAAACCAATGCCCCCAATCCTGGCCCCAACGAATATCGCTGCCAGAACAATTAATAGTTCTAAATAAAACATGTATGCCCTTTCTAAGTGTGTGAAGAAGAGAAAAAGTGTCAGGAATACCAGGACTTGGCTGGCCTTCTATTCTGGTTCTGCTGTCAAAAGTGAGGTAAAATACACGTTACAAAAATGACTATAATCATTGTTGTAACTGATGTTTCGCATAGGATGATGAGGCTCTTTAGAAGAGCGCCTTGCCTTTCTTACGTCGGCAGAGGCGTGCCTCCATTTAGTGAGTGCCAATCCTGGGACATATGCGAGACTTGTGGCAGCCCCGTCTTAGTCAGAACCGACTCAGAACCGACTCAGGACCGACTCAGGACCGAGTCTGCACCGAGTCAGCAACGACTCGTGCCGGTCCTGACTTGGTTGCAATACGGTCTTGGTTTACACTTGCTTTTTTCCTGTAGCGTCTATATCTTTGATCATATACGAACCAGTCTTTGACCAATACCTAAATTATCTAACAGATGGCAACCTACACGCCGGGACCACTCGGTCCGCTAAAAGGAAAAATGGGCACTTTAGTGGCCAGCAGATGGAGAGACATTTATTACCTCAAAGCCAGATCAGGAAGATCTACAAAGGAACCCACAGAAAAAAGAAGAAGGCACAGCAGGCCTTTGGCTTTATCAGCAGCTGGCTCAGTCCTATGCGTCAGGTCGTCCTGAAGCAGTTTAAAGATTATCATCCAGGTTGGGACGGACGAATGTCTGCACTGTCCTATAACTCAAGGCACGCGCTGATCAAAACAGCTGACGGATTTGACATCGATTACCGGGCCGCCCGTTTTTGCTATGGCGACCTGCCCGGCGCGTTGGAGACCGCCGTTTCGCTTAAAGATGAGAATACCCTGGTGATCACCTGGAGCAGAGAGGTCGGGGATGGAGCAGATGATTCCGACGCCGTGATCTCTATCCTTTGCTTTCCCGCGTGGGAGCATCAGCTGCTGCCGCATTTTTATGGATCAAGAAAGGACGGGCGAGTGGAAGTGAAATTTCCTTCAAGTGTAAAAAATGGACTACTCCATGTTCAGATCGCTTTTAAGTCGCTGATAAACGAACGGGTTTCGATAAGCCAGTACGCAGGCTTCATTGATTTTGGAGAGCCAGGGGAAGCAGCCGCAGTTGCGGGCGAACACCAGGCCGTTTCCTGTTGCCAGCCGTCAAGCATTACTGGCGGACTTATTAAACCCCAGGGCGTTCACGAGGGACGAGAGTTATGAGCCGGTGAATAACTGCTGCAGAATAGCGGGGGAGTAGTTTGGAGGGGTATTTATATTATAAAACGGGACGACGTCTCAGACTTACTTTTCCAATGGGGGATCCGGATGGCGGGATTTTTGAAGACCAAAGAGCCTGGATATGGTCAATATTTAACGGAGGTGGTGGAAGAATTGAAAGAGGTGAAAATGGTTGGTTTGGATATGGCAAAATGGAAAATTTAAGTTTGCAATCCCATGTAAAAGGTCATCAATAAGAGATTATCGGAACAGTCTTTGTATGCTGGAAGTGTCTCTATATGTACTGCTTTAATGTTTCTAAGTATGTTCATTTTCTCTTGTAGACGACCTATTTCTCCTTATATTATCTCCAAAGAAGATAGTCTAAGAAAAGTTACTCATACAAATGCTCAGGGAATAGTATTGGATTTACCAAAAGTTAAGTATGCGCCATATACTTTTATAATCGATTCGAATAATATTGTTTATTTCTATGCATTTCCCGAGGAAAGGAAGCAAGGAGGTACAACAGATGGGGAAGAGCCAAATACAATAGGCCTGTTACCTAATCAGGTATTTATCATCCCCCAGGGACACGAAGAGCGTTTCTTTGAGACGAACGTACTGACACTAAAAACTTCTCGCGTCCATAAAAACGTCCTATTAGCATCGTTTCGGGACACCATAACCAATAATTTGATTTCCTATATAAGCAAAGTTTCTTCAGACCCAACAAAAAAGATCTCCATGAAGATAAGACTTGCCCTGCCGGAGGAACGTAGGGTTATAAGATTCAAACTTGACGGACAGTATTATCCAGTAGGTAATAGAAGCTCATGTGCCTGTGGAATAATGGAAATGCAGCAATAAGTCCTGAGCAGCTGAAAGCTCAGGTTTACACAAAAGTACAGTGGGACAAGAAAGATACTACCCGCAGGAGACATTGAATACGGCTGTAGGCAGCTAGGGATTATTAGTTGGGGGGAGATCTTGGACTTGTAAGAGGTACTTTGTATTTTAGATGCGTTTTATCCGCGAGCTCAAATCAATTCTAATGAGCATGTTAAGAAAAATATATTATTACTTCTTTTTCCAGCTAGACAATCTGTTTAAAAATTCCCTTGACACCTACCATGAATGGAAGGCGTGGATTGTGATTCAATTTGTTCAAGGAGTGTTAATTATGCAGATTTCCAATTTCCTCACAAAAGGAGAGATTTTAAAAACCGGAGTGATATATGATGCCTTACTCGTTTCGATTGCCATAATTTTAAGTTGGTGGAATTACGGTATTTTTATAAGGAAACGCTATTGGCAGCGATATGTTCCCGAATTCAAATCGATGACTAGAATGACGAAGATTATTTCAAATACAGGTATCGCTTTGTTTTTTATTGTTTTTATTTGGTTTTGTTTCTTTTTGAAAGTTGCATGAACTTTTTAGGTTACGAAGGAATAGAAAAGGGCGAGTTATGCCAGCAATCGCGGGTACAGGGTCAGCATCGACGAAATCTTTTGCGCATGTTCTTTCTCTAAGGATCAATACAAGAAGGAGGTAAAAGTTGAATGTCTTTCTGACCTCCCCCGGAAAACATCAGCTACGACAAAGGGGGCAACATCCAGACGTTAAGTCGTACAGGAGGAAGCAGCGCTAAGATCGATGAGTTGAGCTACGCGTATAAAAACAGCGGACAAAGCAACCGGCTGGCAAGTGTTACGGATGCAAGCGGCAATGATGCGGGACAACTTAATGGAACGGCCGAATATACCTACGATGACAATGGCAACCTGATAAAGGATAGCAAAAAGGGAATTGAAATCACTTATAATCAGTTGAATTTGCCGAGTACAATTACTAAGGGGAATGGAACAATTCGCTATATTTACGACGCGGCAGGAAGGAAGTTGAGGAAGGAGTTTACGGGGAACACCCGGGATTACATTGGGGGGATTGAATACGGGGACGGCGGACAGCTGGATTTTGTCCAGACGGAGGAAGGCAGGGCGATCAAGTCGGGGGACAAGTTCAGCTATGAATATATGCTGAAGGATCATCTGGGGAATACGCGTGCTGTAGTGAAAGAAAATGGAGAAATCCTGCAATTGAGCGACTATTATGCCTTCGGTATGGAGATGGCCAAGAACAAGATGAGTCCTAGTCCGGACAACCGCTACAAGTACAACGGGAAGGAGTTGCAGGAGGATATGGGACTGAACCACTATGATTATGGGGCGAGGTTCTATGATCCGGTGATTGGAAGGTGGACAACAATTGATCCGAAAGCCGAAAAGTTTTTAGATTTAACTCCGTACAATTATGGATTTAATAATCCAATATTAATAGTTGATTTAGATGGACGAGAGGGAATAGTAGTTATTGGCCAACCAGGAGACCATAAGAATAAAAACCATTTTATTGATAATGGCTTAGCTAGGGCAAAAGCGTTGGCTAAAGAATATAAGAAAGCGGGCAATGGAGAGAAAGCTACAATACTAGTATATAAAGGCAAAGATGGTAGTGCTAGTTTTTCTGATAAACAGATTGCTAGCTTGGAAAAAAGTGCAGGGAAAGCCGGTGTTAACGTGAGAGTTGTAGAGAGTGGGGATGACGTAGTTGATTATGTAAATAATAAGACCGGAGGCGATTCTCGTTCCGAGGATCTGGTATCCAACTTTACTTACGTGGGTCATGCTACACCAGGAGACCTTGACATAGGTTGGGTTAACCATGGGGCTTTAACATCCGCCTTTAGTGAAGAGTTAGATGTTTCTCAATTTAATAAATCGGCGTTTACTTCAAATTCAAATGCGGACTTAGTAGCCGCGTGTCGAACAGCAGTTCCCGGAATCATAGAAAGAAGTGTTGCAGAGCAGATGGCGGACAAAGTTGGCGGAGTCGTACAAGGTTCTAATGTGAGGGTGCAATTTGACGGTGGGGTCAGGACAAATCAACAATTGCTTCGTTCCAACAATGGACGAGTGGTAATTATACAAGGTCGTGGAGGAGTAAGTAAACAAAGTCAGGAACATAGGAGAAAATAGTGATGAAATCTTTAAAAAAAGTGATTTTCATAACATCACTCATAGCAATACTACTAAGTATAATCAGTGTAATAGCTGGTTATACGTTAGTTATTCCAATATCTAGAAGTGAACAATTAGATAGTCAGGTTTTAGTTAAAGGAGATACAATAAATATTTTCAAGAAGGTCGATTTTTCAAAGGGAGATTGGAGTGTGTATATTAACTTAAGCAGAAATGATTTTGAAAACTTAAGCCCCGCTATAAAAAAGACCTCTTGTCTCAAGACTTCTGATATCAAGGTGCTCGAAAGGATTAGAAATCAATGGAACTTTGTCTACAGTGGTACAGACATAGCAACTGCTGAAAGTATTATATACATATTTAAAAATAACAAGCTTGTTTTTAAGTCTGGAATTGTACTGGACAAAGACAGGCAAGGATTGCAAAACAGTACTTATGGATGGATGGAAGCTACAGAACCTGGAGTGTTGGCAGAAACTTGTAAAAACTTCAAAAAAGTATATTGGCCAATAATATTTTTATAAATTGTAGAGCAGTGAGATAATAGACTTCATAGTTCAATATGATTACGGCGCCAGGTTCTATGATCCGGTTATAGGCCGTTTCAACGTCATAGACAGGTTTGCAGAGAAGTATACCGACTTTTCGCCATATCAATATGCGGGAAATAACCCTATTAGGTATGTTGATATGAATGGTGATTCTATTTCTGTCAATTTAATACAGGGGGCGGTAAAAATGGTAGAGATTTATATCAAATAAAACTTACTGGTAAAGTTGTTGATAATACATCTAAAGGATTAAGTCAAAAGCAACTTAACAAAATCGCGGGCCAAATTGCCAAGGATTTTGCAAGTTCTTTTACAGGCAAAGATAAGAACGTAGAGTTTTCTGCAACCGCCGATGTGACCGTCGCATCAGCATCAAATCCGTTAAGTAAAGGAGATCACGCCTTGAAAATTGTCGATGATGTAGCATCAGCAATAGGTCAGCAAGACCCTCCAGGGGGTAACATCGAAGGGTACGGGCCTGTTGGTCAAAATGTTGTTTACTTAGAAAAGGGTACTAATTATTCAAGGACTGGTCCTCATGAACTTGGTCATAGTTCTGGCTTAGCCCATATTAAAGACTTAATGGAAACTTTACCGAGTGGAAAAACTCGGCCATATACAACAGATAGTTTTCCTGGAAATTTGATGCACCAGTCTCAAGATATGAATTCACAAGGACAGCCAGCTGCCGGATATAGTATAGAATCTTTTCAAGTAAAAGAAATGTATCGATTATATAAAGCCGGAGCTTTAAATAGGGGACGTCAACAATGAAGAATATTTTTATTTTTTTCGTAGCAATTATTTTAGCAGGTTGTAGTATCAGTAAACTTCATTCTAAAGGAGCCAATGATTTTATTGTCTTGTTCGGATCTGGGTTTAAAAATGACACAGTTTCACTTCATATTGATAACAAACAGATTTTCAAAGATAGAATTCTTCAAAGTGATACTGTATCTGGTATTGTACGTAGTGTAAGCATAGTAAAAAAGAATAACAGGCTCTCGCTTCTAAACTCAAAGAATGAGAGTATGAATGTAATGGATTTCAATAACAGCAAGGAAATCATTGTTGTTATTGAAATTAATCATAAACCCCATAAATTAGCTGTTTCTCTCAATAAAGGTTATATTATTATGGTTAATAGTCAATCGTTCTATAATAAAGTAAATATCTCCCAAAACAAAAAAGTGATACCTCTAGATTGAGTAGTAACTGTGCCTGATCTCTCGATGAGTGGATTACTATGATTACGGGGCAAGGTTCTATGATCCGGTCATTGCAAGGTGGACTACTATAGACCCCTTGGCAGAGATCTCAAGGAGGTGGAGTCCGTATAATTACGTATCCAACAATCCAATCAACCGGATTGATCCTGATGGGATGACTGATTTTACGTTGAATAAAAAAACTGGCGAAGTAAAACAGGTGGGTGAAAAAAATGACGATCCGGATCGTATTGTCAGAACAAATAGAAAGGGTGAAGTTGTTCGCAATAAAAAAGGAGAAGCCAGAGTTGCTATTAATGGAATTGAAAAAGGAATTCTTAAGGATGGCCAAAACTTTCGGGATAAAGATCAGGTAATCACTGTAGGTGGCGAAGGCCAACCGTCTGTTGAAGGAGTTAAATCTTTTACATTAAATCTTTCAGAATATTTAGGAAATGAAATCAAAGGGTACTCGTATTCATCAGATGGTTCTAATAAGGTCACAGATATGGTTTTAGGTGGTTATAAAAATAACACATTGACGAGTTCTTACGGTACCGTGAGGGAACTACTAGTTAAGTACGGAGCTAACTTTTCTTTCAATAATATTTTACAAGAGTTTCATACGCATCCTAATGGCGAATTAGGAGCCACTCAATCGGCACCTGAACTTTCACAAGACGTTAGAGGACTTCAAAGCGATAAGCCCCAAATTCCCAAAGCTACTTTTATTATTCTATACAGAATTCAAAATCAAGCAACGCCTGCAGAATACGATTATACTCATCAATATACACCGACATCAAAGAAATAATAAGATGAAGAAATTATTAATGATATTTATTATGCTTGGTGTTTCAACATGTAGTATTTATGCTCAAAATAAAACTATTAAAGGAAAGATAATTGATGATAAATTGAACGCTTTGCCATACGTTACGATTTTATTTAATGACAGTATTGAAGTTGGTAGAACAGATTTAAACGGTTTTTTCCAAATATCAATCCCTGCTGCTGGAAAAAAATATCGTTCAATACCGTTGGAATAGAATCGGCGTCTATAGAACTTGCAGATAAATGTGATGAAGTAGAGGTTGTAATGATGCAAAGATGTACTTGTGACTTTATGACTCTGAAAAAAGTAGATAGACTTCGAATGAAAAGATTTAAGAAGCTACCGCAATTACATAAAGAAGCATTTGAGAAAGGCATATTTAAAACCGATAAGGCTTGTTATGTACAAGAGTTTATCCCCTAAGCTGGTGCACGCGTGTCGCGTGTATCGGTTATAAAATCCAAACGCCTGGTTCTTTAAGTAGAGCCAGGCGTTTTTGTATTATTAGGGTATCCGCCCGACGAACCCATCTTTTGGGACTCGATTAGTTTCTTATAATTCTGCGGATAGAGGTCACGAATGTTCTTATGGTTAATGGTCATGACGTTTTGCAGGGCGTGTTTCAACCACTGCAGCGGATTCACCTCATGCTTTTTGCAGATGGCGAAAAAGGAATAGATCATCCCTGCTCTGGCAGCTGCATCATGGCTTCCTGCAAAGAGGTAGTTCTTGCGACCCAGAGAGATGGGCCTCAGTGCATTCTCGATTTGGTTATTGTCAATCAACAAGCTTCCGTCCTGCAGATAGGCGCTTAGCTTATCCCAACGCTCCATGGCATAGCGCATAGCCTTCCCGATCTGGCTTTTGGGTAAGGTATTCTTTACCTCATGAAAGATCCATTTTCCCAGTTCATTGATCACCGGAAGAGATTCTTCCAGGCGAAGCGCTTTGATTTGCTGGGCACTCAGTCCTTCCTCTTTTGCCTTTCGCTCTACTGCATATAAAGCCTGGATAAGCGACAAGGCTTTGGTTGCCCTGGTTTTATCATTATCCAGTGCCCGTTCAAACTCTCTTCTGGCATGAGCCCAGCAGGCTACCGGTGTTACTTCTGTCCGCTGTCCTATCTTTTGGTAGACGGCGTACCCGTCACTCTGGAGGTATCCTCTAAAGTGTTTCAGCATCTCCGTAGTGGCTGCCGCACCCCGGGTAGGCTGATAGTCCATCAGCACCAATCCATCCAAAGGACTATGGTAGACCCAATACCAGCCCATATGGGCAGCACCTTTCTTTTCGCTTTCCAATACTTTGATCGAGGTCTCATCGACCTGTAAATACCCTTTGGCTTTGATATCAAACCTGAGTTGCTGGTAGAGTGGTTCCAGTCTTTCCAGCGCCTGTTTGACCCAGCCTTCAATGGTAGAGGAGGCTATGGGGATGTTTTCCCGGGCGAAGCGTTGCTTCTGTCGGTACAAAGGGAGATGGTCAACATACTTATCAGTAAGGATCATGGCCAGCAGCCCTGCTCCCGGAATCCCTTTATCAATGACTCGTTCGGGAAGTTCTCCGGTTTTTACTCCTTCTGTATTTTTAGCGACATATTTATAGCGAATGTAGCGGCGGATAAAGAAGCGGGCAGGCTCACATTCCAGTTCTTCGGTTATATCCTTTCCAATGCAGACCATATCCGTTAGATCACCCTCAGGGTGGATCTCAATTTCTTCTACCGGCAAGTGTGCAGGCAAGGCAGCACGGCCTTTATGCAAAGACTGCTTTTTGCGGGTATAGGTGATCTGTTCTTTGATTTCTTCCTCTTGAAAGGCTTCTTCTTCTGGGGGAGCTTCAAATGGCAATACCCCTTGTGCAGGGTCACCTTCAAAGCGTTCTCGCTTCTGGCCGAACTGCAGGCGCTCTAAAAGATCGACACGGGCTTTGAGGTAGGTGATTTCTTCTTCCTGTTTAATAGTTTTTGCTTCCAGGGAAGAAGCTGCTTTTTGATGGGTTTCTACGGCCTTTTGTTCTCGTCTCAAAAGAGCAATCAACTCCTCTTTTGAGAGGTATTCCAGTGCCGTATCCATGGCATGAAATTACACAAAAAAGGCTGTCATTGCAAGAAAAAAGCCACTTTTTATGCCTGGTAGCGGCGTAACTGGCGGCTCTTCTGAACCTGTATCCCTTCGATCATCAGCACCAGCTCGGCCCAGCTCAGATGCTCCTTTTTAGGAGTGGGGAAAGTGCCCTGCTCAAGCCGCTTATAGTAAAGAACGAAGCCGCCGTGTTCCCAGTGTAGAAGCTTTATATGGGTGCGCTGGCGGTTGAGAAAGACGAAGACTTCTCCTGAAGATACTTCTCTGTTTAGCTCGGAGGTGACCAGCCCGCAAAGGCCATCAAAACTTTTACGCATATCACAATGGCCCTGATAGAGGAAATATCGATGCGAGGAGTTCAGGCTGAACATTAATACAGATGAATGAGCTGAGAGATGGTCTTCAGATCTGAAGCAGGTACTTTGATGCGCACGCCGTTAGGGTAGCTAACCTCTACGGCCTCTACGGATCCGGCTACGGGGACTAAGGGTAGAAATCCTTTCTTCTTTTCTGACTCTTTGCTACGGGATACCCAATAGGCAAAGGTGGCCACTTTCATTCCTAATTGCCGGCTAAACTCTTTTTGGGTAAGCCCGCTCTCGCGCCAGCGGGCCACTTCTGCCTTCATTCTTTCTCTTTGATCCATTACTTTATCTTTATCGTGCAGGCAAAGTAAGGCCATTAAGAATTGAAGGTCAAGATGGGTTCGTCGGGCGGGTACTCAATAAGAGATCATCGGAACAGTCTTTGTATGCTGGAAGTGTTTCTATATGTACTGCTTTAATGTTTCTAAGTATGTTCATTTTCTCTTGTAGACGACCTATTTCTCCTTATATTATCTCCAAAGAAGATAGTTTAAGAAAAGTTACTCATACAAATGCTCAGGGAATAGTATTGGATTTACCAAAAGTTAAGTATGCACCATATACTTTTGTAATCGATTCGAATAATATTGTTTATTTCTATGCATTTCCCGAGGAAAGGAAGCAAGAAGGTACAACAGATGGGGATGAGCCAAATACAATAGGCCTGTTACCTAATCAGGTATTTATCATCCCCCAGGGACACGAAGAGCGTTTCTTTGAGACAAACGTATTGTCACTAAAAACTTCTCGCGTCCATAAAAACGTCCTATTAGCATCGTTTCGGGACACCATAACCAATAATTTGATTTCCTATATAAACAAAGTTTCTTCAGACCCAACAAAAAAGATCTCCATGAAGATAAGACTTGCCCTGCCGGAGGAACGTAGGGTTATAAGATTCACACTTAACGGACAGTATTATCCAGTAGGTAATAGAAGCTCATGTGCCTGTGGAATAATGGAAATGCAGCAATAAGTCCTGAGCAGCTGAAAGCTCAGGTTTACACAAAGGTACAGTGGACAAGAAAGATACTACCCCCTAGGAGACATTGAATACGGCTGTAGGTGGCTGGGGATTATTAGTTGGGGGAGTTCTTGGATTTGTAAGAGCTACGTTGTATTCGGGAATGAATGCGTTTTATCCGCAAGGATGGAATGGGCCTACTAATAATAATGAATCTCTGCAAAGGGAGAATTCGGTCGATCCTGGTTTATAGCCACACCGAATGGTGCGCTCCAATCAATTCTAATGAGCATGTTAAGAAAAATATATTATTACTTCTTTTTCCAGCTAGACAATCTGTTTAAAAATTCCCTTGACACCTACCATGAATGGACGGCGTGGATTGTGATTCAATTTGTTCAAGGAGTGTTAATTATGGAGATTTCCAATTTCCTCACAAAAGGAGAGATTTTAAAAACCGGAGTGATATATGATGCCTTACTCGTTTCGATCGCCATAATTTTAACTTGGTGGAATTACGGGATTTTTATAAGGAACCGCTATTGGGAGCGATATGTTCCCGAATTCAAATCGATGACTAGAATGACGAAGATTTTTTCAAATACAGGTATCGCTTTGTTTTTTATTGTTTTTATCTGGTATTGTTTCTTTTTGAAAGTTAGCCACTAACTTTTGGTTCCGTTAGGGCAAGTCGAACTGATTGTGTTGAGTAGCGGCAGCAAACTGTTGTCGCCAATCTCTGCTACTGCTTATAGGTAAGTTGGAGGGGGATTTAGCTATACGCTTACGGGTAAATCTGACTTGCTGTATTGGGAAGACTATAGTGAAAATAAAGACGTAGCAACAAAGTTCGAGGTTGAAAAAGGTAAAGAAACCATTATCGGAGTACTTTGTGACGCACTAATTTGTATATACATCAAAGAGTAAAACTATCTATTGTTACGAGACTGCAAATTGAACTGTGTCATTGGCGCCCACGGCATATTACCCATGCAGGCTTGCTTTAAGTCTGTCCTCAAACATATAATAAAGTTGGATAAAGTCGAGCTCCAGTTCTTAGCGGCATGGTCCACTAATAATAATCAATCTCTGCAAAGGGAGAATTCCGTCGATCTTGGTTTATTTTCCACCGCCCAAATCTTATGATTCGAGCCGTTTTTACTGTTTCCTAAACTTCTTTTGGCGGAGAGAGAGGGATTCGAACCCCCGGACCTGTGACAGTCAACGGTTTTCGAAACCGTCGCATTCGACCACTCTGCCATCTCTCCGTACACATAAGTACAAAGCTTTTCTTTTTTCTGCAAATTTTAGGTCTTAATTTAATTTAAGCGCTTCGCTATCAGAACTAAAATTTTTGCTGTACGCTCTGGACGGTACAGATGGCGCTCTGAAAGATTGCACAGTAAGAGGACGTCGGTAACTTATCTATCCCCCATCGGAATTGTTGCTTTTGCTGGACTTAGAATAAGTACATTTAGGTGACGAATTAAGGCGAAGGAAGAAAGGTGCCAGTTGGACAAGGCGTCTATGGATGCTTATATATGCTTTCGGAATACGGAAAGTGTTGGGTGCATCGGTGCTAAGAATCGTGATCCTCATTAGCCGGGATTTCCTTCGTCTGGTAATACTCGCCATGATAATAGCGGTGCCGCTTTGTGTGGTAGTGATGAACCAATGGCTCAATGGGTTCGCTTATCGTATCAGTATCAGTCCTTTTGTTTTCGTTATAACTGCTGCCCTCACTTTATTGATCGCCTTTGCAGCCGTGGGATGGCAGTCTTTCAGGGCGGCCCTTGCTAACCAGGTGAAATCGATCAGGAACGAGTAGGATGGGTAAAGTTAACCGGAGAACTGTCCGAAATGCCATAGCACACCAGAGGGATCGTGCAAAAAGCATTCGCTGCCCCAGTCCTCTGTCCTGATCGGGGAGAGTCTTGCACCGGGGTATTTGGCCGGTAATTCCATGGCCAGTAAGTGCTGGTAATAGAGATTCACGTCTTCCACTTCAATAAAGACCATGGTGTTGTCTATCCAATCTTTCGCATAGTAATCCTGGAGATAGAAGGCCACTCGCCCTAATTCAAATAGCGACATTTTGGGGGTGAGTACTCCTTCCTGGAAACCTAGCGTTCGGTAGAAGTCCCGGGACAGGTCAAAGTTCTTTGCTCCGATAAAAGGGCGGATCGAAAGAATTTGCTGCTTCATGTTGTTTTCAATTTATGGGATTGTGTTTTTGCAAAAGTTGATAACCTGTTATTTGTAAAGCAAGGTGTCAAGCATCGCCGGCTCTTGGGTTGAAAAGTCCTTTGTTTCTCCGCTCCGTCAGGTACTTCCGGACAGGGATATCATAAATTGTCATTACTAAATACGCTGCTCCGACGAGCAGGATTACTCCCGCCGCAATGATGATCGCAAGCTGCATAGAGCCGAGCTTATTGCTGGTGTAATAGTTGCCGAACATCCAGATAACCGCATAGTGAGTCATGTACAATGGATAAGAGATTTGCCCAAGGAATACGCACACCTTTTTTAATCCGGATGTGACGGAGGCCCCTGCACCCAGCGCGATCAGTAAAGGGAAGTAAAACAGTACAACCAGTGGTTCGGTCGCTGAATTCCACTTCGTTCCGGGCATTATGAACGCGAGGAGCAATAAGATGGCAATGGCTGGAAAGCCCAGACCATTTTTTATGATCCAATTGGAGCGGTAAACAAGAAGTCCTGCGAGAAAAGAATAAGAGATGCGCGCACCGCCGTCCCAAAAGGTAGGACCGCTCCAGCCGCCCAATAAATTCCCGGAACGGTAACTTACAAAACAGATAGCGCCAGCCGCCAGGACAGTTAAAAGCATCAGGTAGCGGCGCCCCATCTTATAAAGGACAAATGCATAGACGACATTCGCTACGTACTCCCAAAAGAGTGACCAGGAGGGTGCATTGAAGCTGAACAGGTTGAATCCCCGATCTTCTATTACTGGAAGAGGGATGAGCAGCAGCGAGCAGAAAAAAGTCAGGAGGATCTTGCCCGCACTGTACAATTCAGGATGCCCCCCAAAGGGGTCGAATAAAAATGCCAGCAATCCCAGCACTGAGCCTCCTATAATAAGGGGATGCAACCTGATGAGTCGCGACTTGAAAAACTCCCAGGGACCCATTTTGCCGATGCGATCGTCGTAAGCATACCCGATCACAAATCCTGAAAGGCAGAAGAAGAAATCGACAGCTAGAAAGCCGTGGCCGATAAAGTTCTCATTGTAGTCGGGATATACCCACTCCATGAAATGAAACGTTACAACGGAGAGGGCGGCAACGCCCCTTAATCCATCGAGGATTTCGAAATGATGTTTTGCTTTCAGAATAGAAGGGGCAGTTTTATTTAAGTCCATTTAATGTGTCACGGTTACGTTGTTGCTCATAGGCAAAAGCCATTGCGTTCCCACAGTCCAAGTTATCTAAAATTGACAAGCCGGCCAAGCAAACTTCGCAGACCTTCTTTAGGATTGCTACTTCAGCGTAACTTCTTTGCTATTCTACTACGCGGTCAAGCGGGAGAGGGGTGCTATGAACCAATTAAAGCAGAAGAGGCATATTCATATAGGTTAACGTTCTATTGATAAATGGTAGAGGCGGACATTATCCTTCATCTGAGAATATAAGTTAAGTGAACTATGGCGTTTTTGGATGTGAATTAAAGAACCTCGGTTTCTGATAGTGCGCTCAACGGCACTTTTGACAACGTTGGACTTTGTATCCGACAAATTTTGTGAAGCTTAAAAAATTAATGTAATTTTCACAATTAATATTGAGTCAGACGCCGATGGTCTGCCCACTGAAACTAACTGCTTTTAATTCCATTACTGACCATGAATATTTACAGACTTTACCTGAGTTTCGCTATCCTGTTGTTTTCCAACGTTTGCAGCGCTCAAAACCCAATCATTCAAACAAAGTTTACAGCGGATCCGGCACCACTGGTTTATAAGGATACGGTGTTTTTGTACATGAGCCATGATGAGGACGATGCCTTCGGCTTTAAGATGCAGAACTGGCTACTATATACCTCTACTGACCTGGTAAACTGGACGGATCATGGAGAGGTAGCCTCGCTAAAGGATTTTAAATGGGTGCCTTATGACAACGGCGCCTGGGCCCCCCAATGTGTCGCCCGTAATGGAAAATTTTATTTGTATTGTCCTATGCCGAACGGAGTGGGTATAGGAGTATTAGTTGCGGACAGCCCTTATGGTCCCTTTAAGGATCCAATCGGCAAGCCGTTGATCAAAAACAGCACAGATGATATAGACCCGACGGTATTGATTGACGACGATGGACAAGCCTATCTTTACTGGGGGAATCCTAACCTGTATTATGTGAAGCTGAATGAGGATATGGTTTCTTACTCAGGCGAAATTATCAAAGACGCTTCTATTGCTAAGGTAAAAGAGCAGGCTGACCGCTTTCATTACCAGGAAGGTCCCTGGGCGTTTAAGCGTGGCAAACATTACTATATGGCCTACGCATCCACCTGTTGTCCCGAAGGCATCGGTTACGCCATGAGCGATTCACCTGCAGGTCCATGGGAATATAAGGGCTCTATTATGGACGGCGACCGAAGGTCGAGCGGCAATCATCCGGGAATTATCGACTACAAGGGCAAGTCATACGTGTTCGGTTTCAATTATGCCATTTCGAAAAAACTTTATTCAAGGCATTCTGAGAGACGTTCTGTTTGCCTGGCAGAGCTAACCTATAATCCGGACGGCACTATTCAAAAACTGCCGTTTTGGTCTGAAAGCGGAGTTAAGCAATTGGGGACACTCAATCCCTATAAGCGGGTGGAGGCCGAAACCATCGCCTATAGCGAAGGCCTTAAAACGAATGAGGCAGTTGAGTGGGAAAATGACTCCCCATGGAACAAGGGGCGAAAAATTGCGGAGCGGACCTTTGTATCTTCTATAAACAACGGGGATTATATTAAAGTGAGGGGAGCAGATTTCTCACAAGGCACATCCTCCATAGTTGTTAGTGTAGCTCCGCTTTATAGCGGAAAGATTGAAATACATACTGACAAGATCGACGGTCCGCTGGTAGGAACGATCGTGATAGACGCATCGGGCGAAGGCGACAAATGGAGAACTGTTACCACTCCTGTTAAAAGTATTAAGGGCGTGCACGACTTGTTTTTCGTTTTCTATGGTAAAAACGACCTTTTCAATTTTGATTGGTGGCAATTCAATAAATAGGCTAGCAGAGCTCGGATTGAAAAGGGGCGCGTGTTGTGGGTCCTCCGTAAGGAACATTTCCTTTTCTCAGTTTCAGCGGTACATCTTTAACTCCTGGCAGGAACAATTACCTGTGTAATGGCGTTAAACTACCAATGATGTGTATGAAATATATTACGGTAATGATTTTTCTGACCTCCCTGGTATCTTGTCAATCCAGGAAGGCGAGAGAATTCGACGCCTTTCTGGATTCAACAGAACGGAAAGTGTATCGCACATTGGTGGGCGACAGCTTGGAAGACATCCGTTTAAAGGCCCTGATCGAAATGAAACCGAATGAGGCGCTTTCTGTAGGAAAAAGACAGGCAAATGAACTGTCAAATGTCATTAAAGAAATTGAGAATTCAGACGTTAGTGATATTAAAGAAGCGAAAGCCCTGAAGCAGGCTGCCATCAATTATTATCTGGGCCTGCTTGACTTAAAAAAAGTAGACATACAGGAGGCCGAGCTGATGCGTGCTCATCAGGAAAATGCGCGAAAAGCGGAACAAGACAGCTTTAATTTGCCTCGCAAACGCCTTCAAATCCATAGGATCATCAGCGTTAGGGAGGAGGCGATGCATCAGGCGAGACTGAGATTTGAGAAAGCTAATGATATCCCTTAGCAAGCTGTGCGATTTCAATTGATCACTTCATAAACTGGTTCCGCCATTTCTTAGGTTTGATGCCATGGTGTTCTTCAAAAAGCCTTCCAAAATAGCTCAAATTGCTAAAGCCGAGCCGGTAACCCGCTTCTGACACGTTCAACTTATCCTCCTTAAGTAATCTCGCCGCCTCCGACATGCGGAGATGCTGATGGTAGTCATAAAGCCCTTTGCCAAACACCTGCGTAAAAAACTTGCGGAGTTTCAATTCGTTCATGCCACTCAGCCGGGTTAACTCATCAAGCGACAGGGGCTTGTCAAGCGAGGCCGTCATCGCATTCCTGACCCGATATACTGCGTCAATTTCATTGGCATTCATTTGCTGATGCCCGATAGGTTCCCTGTAGGAAAGGTTGTTGAACAGGTGGTAAAGCATCGTTAAACACTTCAGCCGGTAAAATGAATCTGCGAGTATGGGTTCCCGGGCGCAATGCATTACTTCGTCAACAAGTACGGCGATCTCTGGCGACATAAACTCCTCGATCCATAAAGTACGTTCCGCATCAAAAAGATAGCTAAAGCGCTGCTGGTCTTTACCCAGGAACTGCTTCAGGTAAGCGCGGTCTATCAGAATTGAGATTTGGGTGACTTGCGTTTGTCTTGAAAACCTGACCATACTTTCCAGATGCCAGGGGGTGATCCGAACATGGGCACGTTCATAGTCCTCAGGCTCGCTTGAATTTTTTGTCTGATTCTCCTGATTGCGGTAGATATTCTGAAAGGAGATTAACAGACTATTCTCCATGGCGGTGATGGGAGGCCTGCGAAATGTAACGTCCTCCAGAACCAGGAGCGAGCGGACCATCACCAGCATCTCTGGCATCAGATCGATAACCCTCACTTCGTGCATCTTCAACCTGGCTAGCCCGGAAGCCTGCTCCTGAATCGGTACACCAATCTTCTCAGCCAGGTCGAGTATTGCTTTCACTTGATCTTTTTTGCTCATTATGGACTATTATTTCTAGCTATAGGGATATTTTGTCCCTAAATCTAGCGATAACTTTGTTGGGATTTATAATTCATGCATTCTTTATGAAAAAGAGGATTTTAATTTCCGGAGGGGGTATTGCAGGAATGACTGCTGCCAGGCTATTATTCAACCAGGGGCATGAAGTCACGGTGATAGATAAAGCCAGGAAGGATGTGGCCATTCAGTGCTATCTGCGAATCACAGACGACCTTGCTTCCAAACACGCCCGGGTACCACAGTTGCTAAAGGAAACATTCAGGGATTATAAGGCCGATGTACAACATCTGATTGATAGCTTCCTGAAAAGCGGGTTGATGTTTGCAGATAAAATGGGCATGGTTCACGCACCGGCTCTGACCAATGGCAAGCTGGTTTTGCTGGGCGACGCGGGATACTGTCCGACCGCTTTATCCGGCATGGGTGCATCGCTGTCGATCTACGGTGCTAAAGCGCTGGCTCATTTTATGAAAAAATCACCGGACGACCTGGCCGGTGCGATCCAGCGCTATGACTCTCTTATGCAGCCTATATCCGAAAGTTTCGGAACAATGCGAGAAATAATGCCGAATCATTTATACCGGACGACGAAGTCGAACTGAAGCGTTTTACCGACCTGTTTAGTACAGCTTCAGAAGATGAGATTAGCAGGGTCATGACCGCCCAGATCGCTTTAACACCACAACAGTTGAATTTTTTATCAGAATGACAAGTATAAGATATAAGCAGGCATTATCGATTGCCGTCGGATTCGGTGCGATCGGACTTTTAAGTTCCATTTTTGCGAAAATTCAGGGGATTATTTACCCGGAGTCACTTACTATTTTGGGGCGGTCCGGGCTGAGCGTCGCTGACAATGTGCAGCTCATAATTAAGCTGGTCTGCCTTGCTCTAAGCAGTTTAGCGGGTGGAATGCTCGTTAAATGGATCGGCGGAAACCGAAGGGCAAGCATAATCGTTGGTGTCCTGATTATGGCTGTGATCGGATGGTTGTGGTTAAATACCGGCCAGCCTGCCTGGTTTTGGATTGTGTCGTTCGTTCAGGTTATGCCGGCCGTTTTGTTGGGTTATAAAGTGATAACAAGGGATCGAAGATCATGACGGCTAAATGGAATGCAAATGGGGACGCCGCCGGGCATCGCCCCATTTTTCCATTGCATGCCAGACGGGACTTAACAGCTTGGCGGATTCGGTGAGCGCGTAGCTTACTTGTACAGGCACGTCAGGGTGAACCGTGCGGGTAACTAAACCGTCTTTTTCCAGTTCTTTAAGTTGCAGAGTCAGCATACGCTCAGTGATATTGGGCATCTTTTGTTTTAGTTGGTGATAGCGCATTGACCCTTTTTCCAGTTTGTACAAGATCAGCATTTTCCAGCGGCCACTAATGAGGTTGTAAGTATAAACCATCCCACAGAACTCCTCAAGGGCCTGCCGGTTCTGGTTATTCGTTGATGTTTCTTTTCTCATAAAACGCACATTTTTGTTCGTTACGCACAACGGGTTGCGGACTTCAAAGGTACGATCCTGAGGCTTATTTTCGTTGCGGTAATGTTCACACAAAATAAAGAAGTATGAAAATATTGATCGTTTATGCACATCCTGAACCTCGGAGTTTTAATGGGGCAATGTTCCATGCTGCGCAAAAAGCGCTAACGGCGGCAGACCACGAAGTGCGTGTTTCTGATTTGTATGCAATGAACTTCGATCCAGTATCGGGACCTCAGAATTTTATCAGACTACAAAACCCCGTTTTCTTCAAGCAGCAGCTAGAGGAGATGTATGCCTCCGAGAAGCAGCTCTTTATCCGGCAGATCAACGAGGAACAAGATAAGCTCGAATGGTGCGACCTGATGATCTGGCAATTCCCGTTATGGTGGTTTAGTGTGCCCGGTATAATGAAGGGCTGGGTCGACAGGGTGTTTGCCATGGGGCGAGTGTACGGTAGCGGCAGGATTTATGATACCGGTGTCTTTATCGGCAAACGAGCTCTGCTATCATTAACGACCGGTGGCCCGCAGGAAGATTACATCGACGGCGGTCTTCAGGGGGACTTGACGGGAATACTTCGACCGATTCTACGCGGCATTCTGCAATTCACCGGTTTTAGTGTGCTTCAGCCGCATGTGGTTCACGGCCCCGCCCGGATGTCTGCAGATGACCGGCATCTGGAACTGGAACGCTGGCAAAGCCGTCTTGATGATATTTTTTCTGAGTCGGAGATGCTGGTAGGGCAGTATTGATTTATGATCCGTATTATTAGTAAATTGACCATGGAAATCGTAGTAGGCAGTAATGATGTACTCAGTCCTCTATTACTTTTCCTAGTCAGGTATTTCCGCACATGGATATCGTAAATAACCGTCACACCGTACGTTGCTTCGACGAGGACCAGGCGATGCAGTGGTAAGAACCCGAACAATAAAAAACCTGCGAGGCATCAACTTGCAGGTTTTTTTTATTGTAATATATTTGATCGTCGCCATTATATTAATTCTAACACAGGCTACAGAAAAACTTCGATATGATGAACTTTATTTACCCGTTTTTATTGTTGATTTCATTGACTGTCAGAGGTGGAAATGGGAATGAGGGGCTGCTGGTTCAGCTCAAAGGTGAGCTTGCTAAGAAGAGTGTGTATGACAACCGAAAAGAAAGTATCATCACAGCCTTAAAATCAGAATTGGAACGATGTGCAGCTACTGATCTTCATCGAAAATATCAGCTTTGCGACAGGCTATTTGAGGAATATAAGAGCTACCAGTACGATTCTGCCTACGTTTATACTCAGAAGATGATCGCCTTAAGTCAGGCGATGCACGATCTGCCTAAGCAATATGAAAGCAAAATAAAGCTTGGTATTATTCTGATCTCGTCTGGTATGTTTATAGAGACGCGTGAATGCCTGAACCAGGTTGATCCGAAAATTCTCAACAGAAAGTCTAAACTTCTTTACTACCGCTTGAAGTGCGTGTTTTACTCTGAACTGGCCAATTATAATAATGATAAGCATTATACCGCACACTATAGGGAGGAATCCCTCAAATATCTTGACAGCGCGATTGCCCTTGCGGAGAAAGGTTCGTTTGAACAAATAATGTATAAGGCGGAAGTTCCTGATACGGTAGGGCAGAATACCAGGAATTATAAATATTACGAGCAGTTACTTTATCACCACAAGCTCACCCAGCACCAAAGAGCTATGATCGCAGCGGCTTTAAGTGATCATTATGAAGGCGCTGAACGGATGAAGCTGCTTTGCATTGCGGCGATAAATGATATCAGGTCCTCCACAAAAGAAACGTTGGCGGTTTATAAGATAGGGAGGAACCTATTTAAAAATGGAGATGTAAAGGGCGCTTACTTTTTTATGCAGGAGGCGTTGAGCAATGCTCAGTTTTACGGATCGAGGCTTCATAAGATGGAGATCGCATCTGTCTTACCCGACATCGCCGCGAATAATATTTTAATGTCTGAAAACGAAAAGAACAAGTTCATCATTTACCTTTTGTCAAGTCTTATAGTTGTACTGATCATAAGCCTGATATCTTTCATCGTCTTTATACAGCTTAAGCGGCTGCGTGTCAAAGAACGGATTATAGCCGAAAAGAACAGTCAGTTGGAAAAAATAAATATCCGCTTGTCGGAAGATGCCCGTATTAAAGAGGAATATATCGGCTCTTTTTTCAATATATTTTCCGAGTATATTTTGAAGCTGGAAAAGCTAAAAAGAAATGCTGAACGAAAGATAAAAAATGAGCAATACGAAGATGTTGTTGCGCTTCTGAATCAGATTAACATCAAGCAGGAACGCGATCAGTTGTTTCGTACCTTCGACAGGGTATTCTTAAAACTGTTTCCAAATTTTATCACTGCTTTCAATGCTCTTTTAAAGCCGGAGGACCAGATTCAGCTCAGAAGTAATGAAGTCCTGAACGCTCACTTAAGAATATTCGCGCTTATCAGACTCGGAATCACTGATAACGAAACAATAGCTAAAATACTTGAATATAGCGTTAACACGGTTTATACTTATAAGTTCAGAATTAAGACCAAAGCGCTGGTAAGTCCGGATGAGTTTGACAACCGCATTATGGATATTAAGGTTGAATAGCACTTATGGTATCTCAATTTTGTAAGCCGTCACTATTTTACATGCTACCCCTTCTGCTCGTTTACGTCGGTCACAGGGTAAAAGTGCAGGATCTAAGCCGGCAGAATCGGATTTTCTGGCACGCTAATGAGGATAACGGAATCACATGGGATATTGTGAATGCAAAACGATTACAGTAGATCCGATGAGTCTATGTACCGGGCCTACCTGTGTTCTGAGTACAGCGACGACATATTAGCTGCGATCACTATAGGTGAAAGGAAATACGAAACCGGTGTACTGGGCTCACAAGAAACGCCTGCCTGGGGATTTCAGCGGCTACTTCACGTGTACTAGAAACTCGAGTGATATAACTATCTATTCTACGCCTTTCAAAGTCAGGATAACTCCCGAATATTTTTCGTGACCAGATCCAATATACAGCATGTCCGCTCCAGAAAAATTCTCTTTCCTCGGCTCCTCTTTTAGTAGACGATAGTCCATTTTCTCAACATGCTCATTCCAGTCATTTTCAGAAGATGGCTTTATTGATTCCAGGTCTTCCATCTTGAATAGCGGCCGTTCGAGCATTTTCTTAGAGCGTTTCACAAAGACGGTATCACCTTCAATCTTATCAATTTTAACCCAGCCGCCAGGCAATCCGTTTATACTATTGCCTTCAGCATCTGTGAAGAAATTAGCTCCATACATTTGTCCAGCTTTTATGTGTTGTACAGATTTGGCAAGGTTTTCCTTTTCACTACGGTATTTTTTCCCGTCTCTACTGAGTTTTATTCCATAAATTATAGAGCCTGTTGTTGCGATAGCGAGCATAATAAGATACCCTTTCCAAAGCTTAAAATAAGGAATTGTGAGGGTTTTCTTGAACCTTTTTACTTCCTCCTTAATTTCCTGTGAATAATTTCGGGCGTGGACAACTTGGCCATTCCCATTCACTAATCTCGACATTTTTACAAGACCACCACCGATGGGAAGCCCCAGGAATTTAACGGCCGGTATAATAATGTGAAGATTGAAGTTTTCTGATTGTGTCTTTCCTTTTAATGTAGCTGTGATATTTTTGCTGCCTAGAAGATATTCGTAACGAGTGTAAAAAAATAACATGATTTAAGAAAATGTTTTTATACAAGGTATCGGTCGAGATCCTCGTTAGAAAAACAACAGACAAATATTGTGCCTCTTGATATTAAAGATCTAATATTAGTAAGTGTTTCAGGGATTGACATAATGACCAAACTGAACCGATATGGCATTATTTTGAAAGGCATTTGATTAACAAGGATGGCATAATAGCCGCTGCACTCACCTCGCTTGCCAAGATTTGCTACCAGTACCTGTTTAAAAAGCGTAATTTGTCTTCCTTTATACGGGGGGGGGGGCCTGCCGTATTTATGGTCATTGTAGATCTATGGCTGGTGGGATAAAATAGATCCGGCTGCAAGGGTAGATATGATAGACGCTATAGTATTCATCGGTGGGTATATTTTTGCCTACGCGCTAATACGTAACTATTTTTACGTCCGCTCTCTCAAAAAAGATGTTCAGCTAAGCCAATTCAAGCACGAACTGGATGCCCTGAAAGCACAATTAGATCCGCACTTCCTGTTCAATATTTGTAGCTCACATTATGCTCGGCCAGCGCGTCCACGTTTGTTAGTCGGTATACCGCGTTGGATACCTTGTTACCAGGCGCTTTTGTCTCTCTGTGTGTCCATTAGCCAAGGGCAGGAAAGCGCCTGTATATTCATAAGTATAGCTTAGCCTTTGAAATACCAGCAATCCGCAAAAGGTGTGGGCAGTAGTAACCAATCTGTCAACCACGGAGTCGTGCAGGGAAGGACGCATAATTTCGTAAATTAGAAATGTATGAGAGAACTCGAAGAAAACCTAAATGGAAGAATTGTTGTCCCCGACGAATTTCAGGAGGTGTTTTCCCATTTTTATTTTGCTGAAAACAGATCTTCGGCGACCATTACCAGGACGCTGATGCCGTCGTATCAAACCATCATGATTTTCAGTTTTGGGATTAATGCGTACATCCACCAGAACAGTAGGGATCGGATTGAAGTACAGAAATGTATCGTTTTGGGTCCTGTCAGGAAAGCGTTTGAATACTCACTCCCTCCGACAAACAGGATTTTGGTAGCCAATTTTAAAGACGATGCATTTTATCGTTTTTTCGGAGCCGCTGCAATAGCGGATCATTTGCCGATTGACCCTGATTCACTAGTGGAAGAAAACTGTTTTACCGTTTTATGGCATAAGCTTAACGAACTCGTTAACAGAGAAGACCAAGTTCGATATATCCTGGACTTCAGCAGACCATACCTTAAGAGCGAAATGCTATTACCGGCCAGCTGATAGAACTGAGGGATACCGCTTACAACCCTATAAAAAAAGTTGCGGCAGATGAGAGCCAAAGTGAACGGTCAATACAGCTCAATCACAAAAAACACCTGGGTTATTCTGCCAAAGAGATAAGTCGCTACGAGCGTTTTCTTAAAGCCGTTACGATGATACAAAACATCTCAGGCATGGCTTCTAAGGACAACTGGTTCGAGATTGTTGAGCAATGCGGTTATTATGACCAGAGTCAGTTGATAAATGATTTTAAACACTATATGAATGTAACCCCTGCCAAATACTTTAAACTACAGCATAGTATTTGTAATCCCGTAAGCTAACTGTCGTTTCTTTCAATTTGAGCGACTGCCGGAGGTACTACAAACTGATTTTATCTGATTATTTGTTCTGATGGTTAAGCTTTTGGAATGCTATCAGTGTAGAGGATTATCTTAGCATCCAGTCCGGAACTCTTTCGACTTTTGGGGCAAGGCTGATTTCTTTTGCCTTGTTCATTTCTTTCCATTTCGTTTTCTTCCAATTTTATCGGATTCCCCGAACCTAAATTTGTCCTATCAATTCAATATGACAAAACGATGAGACATCTAATTATTTACGCACACCCAAATCCCCACAGCCTGAATGGCCAATTCAAAAATGCTTTAGCTCAGTATCTTCAAGGAGAAGGCCATGAGTTGATCGTCAGGGATTTGAACGAAATTAACTTTAATCCCGTTCTTTCGCTCGACGATATGGCGGGCCAGAGAAGAGGGGAGGTATCAGACGACGTAAAACAGGAACAGGAATTTGTCGCCTGGGCAGATTGCATAACTTTTATCTATCCGATCTGGTGGACAGGCTCGCCAGCTATAATGAAAGGTTATATAGACCGCGTCTTTAGCTACGGCTTTGCCTACCGATACGATCAGGGCGTCCAAAAAGGCCTGCTTACAGGAAAGAAGGCGGTAATCATCAATACACACGGAAAATCTCATGAGGAATACGGTGCCATCGGAATGGACAAGGCTCTGGCACTCACATCCGATAAAGGCATCTACACCTACTGCGGGTTTGAAATCAACAGGCATTTCTTTTTTGACCGCGCAGACCGTGTGACGCCGGAAACAGCTGCAGAATGGATCAGTCAAATACTAGCGATGTATTAAATGATGCAAAAACAATAGTATGAATATCAATAATGTATCAGAGGAAATGTTGCGGAAATATGAAATGGAAACCAACAAGGTCAGGATAGGGCAGGGCCTCATTCTGATTCCAGATGTGAGTGGCTTTACTAAGTTCGTATCAAGCATATGTATAGAGGCAGGCAGGTATATTATACGTGAGTTGCTTACAACAATCATACAGAGTAATACGCTGGGACTCAAAATATCTGAGGTGGAAGGGGATGCAATCCTATTTTATAAATTTTGCGAGAATCCCGCAGTTGAAGGTATAATAAATCAATATGAGGTTATGTTGGAGAAGTTTAGGGAAAAGCTGGATTTAATTGAAAGCCTCACCCATAGGAAGTTTGATATATCGCTAAAGATGATAGCCCATTACGGAATCTTTACCGAGTATGCTGTAGGGGACTTCGTTAAGCTTTACGGTGACACTGTAGTACATTCGCACGCCCTGTTGAAAAATACAATCCAAAGCGATACCTATTTGCTACTAACACAAGAGTTACTGCGGTTTTCTCGTTCTGAACACAGCCTGCAATACACGACTACTTATGCCTATTCTGACTATAAAAAAAGGTACTCTCCTGAAATAATAAAAAAATAAACGTTTAATTTAATAGTGAAATGAAAAATTCAGAAAAAAGCGGATTCGATAAATCAGTGTACAATACTATAGTATTCAAAAGCTATAAAATCATGAAAAAAATAGCCAAGTACAGTTTTTATGTTGCGCTGGGGTACTTTGCTTATGAAGGATTTATGCTGTGGGATTAGATTTACTTCATTACGCCATCATGAGCCTGATACAATTCTTACCCTTTGGTTGCGGAAAGAGAGTGATTTATTGCGTCCCACAGCGCCCATACTCCTGGGCGCAATGAGAAAGTTCGAACCCTGGCCAACGCTTCTGTTCAAATCCCTCTCTCCAAAAATCAAAAAAGGCAACCAGCTTACTGGATGCCTTTCAGCGGAGAGAGAGGGATTCGAACCCCCGGACCTTTGACAGTCAACGGTTTTCAAGACCGCCGCAATCGACCACTCTGCCATCTCTCCGGGGGCAAAAGTACAAACTCAGGTCAAATCTGCAAACTTTTATATTAAATTGTGGTAACGCGCTCATTGCCAAAATAAAATGCTACAATTCACACTTTTCTTTCTCCTTTTTGAAGTCGCTGTCGTCATTTATTCATCCTTCTGAACGTCAGATTTACGCGAGCCTGGCTCACAACTTTCGTCGGAGGGAGACGATGAAGCCAGCTACTCTGGGTGCAGCCTTTCATCACCAGCAGGCTGCCGTGCTCTAATCGTAAAGAAACAACTTCTTTTGACTGCTTGTGTTTAAAGCTGAATTTCCTCTCTGCACCAAAGCTCAGTGAACCGATTGCTCCGTCTTTTACCAGGTCCTTTTCATCATCACTATGCCAGGCCATGCCTTCACTGCCGTCGTGATAAAGATTAAGCAGACACGAATTGAACTGCTCTCCCAGCACCTGCTCTGCAAGGTTTTTTAAGGCGAGCAGCTCGTCGGTCCACGGCAATGCCCGCTTGGTAACATTGGAATACGTGTATTCAAAGT
The DNA here is from genome assembly GCF_041902385.1 of Arcticibacter sp. MXS-1. Classification (GTDB taxonomy): domain Bacteria; phylum Bacteroidota; class Bacteroidia; order Sphingobacteriales; family Sphingobacteriaceae; genus Arcticibacter. Next base: position 3,147,833 of record NZ_CP169244.1, read on the forward strand.
CACAATCGCCATACCAGGCAACCTTTCGTTTAGTAATAATCCGTTTTCCAAAGATGACTGCTTCATCATTTTTCCATTCGATGCTGTCGAGTAATATATTCAGAAAGCGGTCGGCCTCAGAGGAAGCGATAATCCTTCCATAATAATTAACTGTTCCGTCGTAGGGCAGGAGGTTGTCCATTTTTTCAATTTTTGAGAATGTGTATCGTCGTGTTTGCACCTGCCCTGGTAAATGGCCGTAGCCCTTTTGTTTAAGGCAGATGCTGGTAAGACACAAACATGCGGAGCTTTTGCCGTCTTTAAAACCCGAAACTTGCTCTTTTGCGACGACTATACTCTCTGCATGCCGCAATCCGCCCTTATAAAAGCCGTATTGTGCCCTTTGGTTCTCTCCTTAACGGACTATCTTAGTGGCAGGAAATAAATGAACTAACTGATTTCGAAACGAATAAAACAACTTACAAATGAAATTGAATCCTTATTTGAATTTTGACGGAAACGCAGAGGAGGCCTTCCGTTTTTACAATACTGTGTTTGCAGGTGAATTGTTCTTACAGCGAATGGCTGACGCTCCTGGCTCTGAGAATCTGTCGGAAAGCGAAAAGGGACGAGTCATGCATGTCGCTATTCCCATTGGGGATGGTCAGTTCCTGATGGCGTCGGACTGCTCCTCCAATTCAGGTCAGGTTTTGACAAAGGGTAATAATAACTACATTTCGATTACTCCTGACAGCCGTGAAGAGGCGGACAGAATATTCAACGGGCTTTCTGAGGGCGGCCAAATTGAGATGCCTATGGCAGAAATGTTTTGGGGCGACTATTTCGGCTCTTTTGTCGATAAATTCGGCGTTTGCTGGATGATCAACTTTCCAATTTCCCGGGATTAATCACGCTCAGAGTCTTTGATGAGCAAGCAGTGCTATGCCTGAGAAGCTTTGATGAGCGATGCCCTCTCAACCGGGGCTAATAAGGCGAGCGAATGTTCTGAATATGCTGGATCATGGCCCGGAGTTATCCGGGGCATGATCCAGCATAAGGTGCCGTTATCATTCTGTTCGAAGACTCTTTACCGGATTCCCCAGTGCTGCCTTGATCGACTGAAAACTGACCGTAGCCACTGCAATGACCATCGTGAGCAGGCAGGCCAGAACGAACACCCACCATTCAATACTGATGCGATAGTCATAGCTACTCAACCAGTGATCCATAGCATACCAGGCAATAGGAGTGGCAATGAGGAATGAGATGATCACCAGCTTTAGAAAGTCTGCTGAAAGGAGGGAAGTGATGCTATAAACACTTGCACCCAGTACCTTCCGGATGCCAATCTCTTTCACCCGGTTTTCCGCCATGTAGGTTGCCAGTCCGAACAGACCGAGGCAGGAAATAAAGATCGTCAGCCCGGCAAACAAGGTGGCAAGGGTGGCAGAACGTTGTTCTTCTTTAAATTTCTCGGCGTATGATTCATCAGCAAAGTGGTACTGGTACGGATATTCCGGATTGTATTTTTTGAAGATTTGCTCCGCGGCTTTCAGGTTGTCTGCTGTGCTACGGGCTGGATTCAATTTGTAGTGGATCACGTTAAACCAGGATTTGGGTCCGAGCACCATCAGGGGATTCACTTTTCCGTAGGGAGATTCAAAGACAAAGTCTTTAATGATCCCTACCACGGTCCATTCTCCGTTCTCGCCAGTGATTTTCTGCCCTACAGGATCTTTTAACCGCATGGCTTTTACCGATGCTTCGTTCAGCAGCACGGCGCTCGAGTCAGTCGCATAATTAAAAATATCAATGTCCCGACCGCTAATCAGTTTAACTCCCATTGTTTTCACAAAGTCTGCATCGGATGATAAACGGATAAAGTCGATTTTCTTATCTGCCTCAGTGGCACCTGCCCACTCATAGCCCCAACCATCGCTATAGCGCTGCGTAATCGGGCTCATCGTCTTCGTTACAGAAACAGCAACTCCGCTGCTTAGCAGTTCCCGCTTAATCAGCTCATAGTTTTTCGCTATGTCTCCCTGAAAAAGCGAATACACAAGCTGCTCTCTGGAGTAGCCCGAGTCGCGCTGCAGGCCATAATTAATCTGATGTTTCACTATTATGGTGCAGATGATCAGGGTAATAGCAAAAGTGAACTGCAGTACTACGAGTACTTTTCGGGCACTCAGTTTTGAACTGCCGGTCCGGAATGCGCCCTTCAGTACACGCACTGGCCGGAAAGACGACAGAAAGAAGGCCGGATAGCTCCCGGCCAGCAAACCGGTCAATGCAATAAATGCGATTCCCGTAAGCCAGGACCACATATTAGAAAAATCGATAAACAGCTCTCTGCCTACCAGCTGGTTAAACCAGCCAAGGTTGATCTGCACAAGAAGAAGCGCGATCAGCCCCGCGATAAAAGAAAGGAGAATGCTTTCGCTGATGAACTGGACAATCAGATTGCCGCGTGCAGCTCCCGAAACTTTGCGTATTCCTACTTCCCGTGCCCGTTTCTCGCTCCTGGCTGTGCTCAGGTTCATGAAGTTGATGCAGGCGATCAGGAGGATAAAGCAAGCGATCACAATAAAAAGTCTCACGCCCTCAATGCGACCTCCCACGTACTCTCCGTTCACCGGTCTGGAATACAGCCAGGCATCGCCGAACTTCTGAGTAAATACCTCTGTAGTAGCCGGCGACCCGCCTGCCGCAGAATGGCGAATCGTAATATCCCGTATCTTTTTATCGAACAGTTCCTGCCTGGTTCCTGCTTTCAGCAGCAGAATACTTTTAATCGAGTTGTTGCCCCACCATTCATCATCCCATTGGATTTTCTTCATGTAATGCCAGGGCAGCAGGTACTCGCCGGAGAAAGTCGTGTTATTCGGGAAGTCTTTCAGTACTCCGCTCACCGTCATATTGTCGCTGCTGTCGATCCTTACGATCTTTCCCATAGGATCAGCATCCCCAAATAGCTTCTTCGCAAGCTTCTCGGTGAGCACAATTTTATCAGGGCCGCTCAGCGCTTTATTGGCGTCTCCTTTCAATAAGGGAAAGCTGAAGATCTTGAAAAAGCCAGGGTCTGTAAACCGCCCCTCGGCCTGGATCTGTTTCTCTCCGTGCGAAAGGAAGAAGGTGGCGTCAGTAATCCTTGCATAATCTTCAACTTCCGGGAACTCCCGCTTTAAAGTGGGGGCCAGTATCTTGGGTGTCGTGTTCCATGCCCATTTCTCTCCGCTAAAATTGTCGCGATTGTTCGCCACGTAGATCCGGTCAATCTTTTCATGGAAGCGGTCGAAGGTCAGCTGATTCTGGATCCAAAGGAAAATCAGGGCCGCGCTTGCCATGCCGATAGCAAGTCCCGAGATATTGATCAGGGAAAAGGTCTTATTCTTTAGAAGGTTACGCCAGGCTATTTTCAGGAAGTTTTGGATCATTGCTGTCTGTATTGGAGTTGGTTCTCAAAACACGAAAGCTGTGCCATCCTGAGAATAGTCTGTTTTTTAGTGTTTTATGTTCTTTTTCCGGCATTCAGTGTCCGGCACCGGACAGTACAACTGTCCGCATCAGAACAGTTCCAGTACTACTTCTTGAAACGTAGCCAGCTTTGCTGCACGGCAACGGTATCATTCTCCCGGAGTGTATTCAGGTACTCCGCATTAAATTCATTAAAGGCGACTCCGTTCTGTATATTTACCGCCGGAGGAACCGTAGATGTCGACATGGTTCGCTTGATCTTGAAGCTTAGGGCAGGAAGTTTGAAGGAGCTGTAGTCGCCGTACAGCACGATGAGATACTTGCCTTTGTAGAGCGTTTGTCCGAGTCCAAGAGGCGTCTTTTCAACAGGCTCTGCGTTCTTCCATAATCGGTAAAGATCAAGGAAGCCTCCGATTGGGTAATTGCTCGATGCATCCGTTATAGCGAAGTCGGAGCTTAAGGTAATGCGTCCATCCGTCTTTGATGCCCTATAGAACTGCGAGGACGCTCCCAGCAGGGCGGTACTGTCTGTCTGAAAAGTAATGATTCCGCTTTTATCGAGAGGCGAGTAGGAGGTACCGAAATACTCCGAACCAGAAGTAAATCGTTTCACCACTGCTGGATCAGTGATCTCTCCGCTTTTGGTGAACACCCGGATAGCCTCCTGATTTTCCAGCGAGATAAATCGTGTGTGGAGCGGAAATGACAGCTTTTCTTCGTCCTTGCTGCAGGACGTAATAATCGTACTGAATATGATTATTGCGAATATGGAAATTGCCGGTCTCATGTGGTTAATTTAAAATAAGGAGCGGGGTTAAAACACTATCGAATTTCCGACTTTTTCTCATCAATTACAATAGTATCAGACTACTTGTCGTGCCAGGGAGAGGGCGTGGGTATTAGGGTTTCCATTGTGATTTGGTTTTGAAGGCAAGTTACAATAAGCGTAGGTGTCTGTCAACAAAGTGCTCCTAATACCTGGTGTTCTTTGCTACATAAAGAATAACCCCGAGTCCTACACAGGCGGCCAGTAAACAGGTTGCTCTCAGGTATCGCAGTTCAAGTGACTGATCCTCAAATGAAAACAGCCAGATAGCGATCTGAAGCATGAACACCAAAAAGGTGAATATATGGAACAACTTCTCTTTCTTCATATGAACTGTGTGCCAACAGACTATAATGGGCTAAGGCTCAGGAAACGTGGTAGGGGTCACGTTTTGACGATGAAGATAGCGATCTGTTCTCAATATTTAAAATTCATTAGTAAATTGCCGGCCGACCTCACCTAAGTGAGTCGCACTAAACAAGTACTAAAATGATGAAACGCATAACCTCCCGTATTTTTCCCGTTCTGCTCCTGTGTTTACTTAGCCTCGGAGTTGATGCAAAGAATGTTATCAAGATCCTGGCTATTGGAAACAGCTTTTCTGAGGATGGCATAGAGAACTATCTGTATGAACTTGGAAGAGCTGCCGGCGACAGCCTCGTGATCGGAAACCTTTATATTGGCGGATGTTCTCTCGAAACACACAGTAAAAACGCTGCTACAAATGCGCCGGCCTATTCCTACCGCAAGATAGCAGGAGGTACAAAGACGGTACTGGAGAAGCAAACCATGGAAAGCGCTATTAAGGATGAGCCCTGGGATTATATTAGCTTTCAGCAGGTGAGCGGGAAGTCGGGCATTTACGACAGCTATTTCCCTTACCTCACGCAGGTGATGCAGTACGTAAAGGAGCGGGCCTCCAATCCGAAGGTTAAATATATTTTGCACCGCACGTGGGCTTATGCAGGCAACTCGACACACGCCGATTTCTCCAGGTACAATAAGGACCAGAATGAAATGTTTAAGTCCATTGTGACCGCTACCAGAAAGGTGATGAAGAACGTGAAGTCGTTAAAATTTATGGTTCCTTCCGGCACGGCCATCCAGAATGCCAGAACCAGCGCCATCGGAGATCACTTCAATCGCGACGGCTACCATCTCGAGCTGAATTACGGACGGTACACGGCTGCGTGTACCTGGTTTGAGGCGCTGACGGGCAAAAGCGTGATAGGCAATAGTTACGTTCCGGAAAATGTTGGAAAGGTTAAAGCAAATATTGCGCAGCACGCTGCTCATTATGCCATGAAAAAGCCTGATCAGGTTACCTCCATGAAGAATTTCAGTCTTTAACAGAACCGATCTTTGGACGATGCCCGATACGTTTACAGCAATAGACTTTGAAACTGCGCAGGGAAAGCGCTGGAGCATTTGTCAAATCGGCCTGATCAGAGTCGAAAAGGGACAGGTGCTGCATGAACTCGACATCCTGGTAAAGCCTCCGGGCAATGAGTACCACTATATGAATACCCAGGTTCATGGCATTTCTGCCGATAAGACCAGGCATGCGCCCACGTTTAACCTCGTATGGGACAGGATTAGTCCTTTTATTGAAGGGCAGAACGTCGTCGCTCACAATGCGGCGTTTGACTGCAGCTGCCTTAAGCAAACCCTCGAGTTCTATGGGCTTCAGGTTCCTGAATACAACCGGCACTGCACCTATCAGCTGTATAAGCGCAAACTGAACGAGCTCTGTTCTCAATACAACATCTCCTTGTCGCACCATAACGCCTTATCAGACGCGAGGGCCTGTGCAAGCTTGTATCTGCGTCATCTGCATGCGAACAATGTATCCGCAGTAAGAGCTTTTTAGCCTGTGGCTCCATTTTGCCATAGAGTTCACCACAGATGTGGTGTAGCCGCGGCAGGGGCCTTTTAGCCTATGTCCTTCTGTAGAGCTGGAGATGTGAGCACAGACGCGGCGACTCTTATTTACTTTTTTATATTCTTGGTGTGGGTTTCGGTCACCTCTTCGTTCCGAAAGGTATTGAACCTCGGCCGCACGATCTTCACACTGCGTTTAGAAAGGTCAATGCTTGCATTCAATTCAAAGCCGATCAGGATGATCAGCGAGTTCAGGAACAGCCAGATCATGATCACGATCAGGGTTCCGATCGATCCGTAGACCTTGTTGTAGTTGCCGAAGTGGTTGATGTAGAAGGTGAAGCCCCAGGATGTGAGGATAGCGAGAATGGTTGCAAGCCAGGAGCCGGGACTGAATAACTTCCATTTCTTCTGGTAGGAGGGGCCGTAACGGTAAAGCAGCGAGATGGTGGTAAAATAGACCACCGCCAGGATAAACCACCTTACCAGCGCTACTACATAAAGCCAGAACCAGTCGCGGAAGCCGATTTCTGATTGCAGCTTGGAGATGATGAACTCGCCCACTGTGATTACCGAAAGTCCGAATATCAGGGCAAAGACGGTTACAACTGTCAGCCATAAGGCAACGAAGCGCTGCTTCAGCCATCCTCGCGTCTCTGGCTGCAGTGAGGCTTTGTTAAAGGCCTGCATCAGGTTGTTCACTCCGTTGGTGGAGAAGAAGAGCGCAGCAAAGAACCCGAAGGAGAGCAGCCCCCCGTTTTGCTTCTTGATGATATCTTCAAGAGTCGACTGAACGGCCTCGAACGCATTGGAAGGCAATATCATGGCGATAAGCGACATCAGCTTATCCTGAAAGCCCTCAATAGGAATATAGGGGATGAGCGTGAACAGGAAAATGATGCCCGGAAAGATGGCCAGCATGAAGCTGTAAGCCAGTGAGGAGGCTCGGGTTACCAAAGAGTCCTTGGCAATCTCCTGAAAGAAAAAGGAACCTACTGTGTAGAGGGGCAGAGGACTGAAACCCGGAATGACAGCCTTCTTTGTCCAGTCGATGAACCGCTTATACAGTTTGACCTTGAGAAGTACAGAGTTTATTCCGGGCATAGTCGTTCAGTTAGGCGAAAAAGGGACGAAGTCGTTCCTGAAAATCTTCGGGAGGCATACAAGGACGGTTCCTCTTCATGTCAACAAAAGCGAGCGTTGTTTCTCCCTCGTGGATCAGCTCATTCTCTTCGTTGGTCAGCTGGTACACAAAGCGGATTTTCACTCCCGGCATCTTCTCCAGTATCACTTTTACCGTAATTTCTTCATCGTAGCGCGCTGGCTTCATGTACTTGCAGCGCATTTCCAGTACCGGCATCATCACGCCCGCCTCTTCCATTGAACGGTAGGTCATGCCCAGACTGCGCAGCATTTCTACCCGTCCCACTTCATAAAACTCTGCATAATTACCGTAGTACATATATCCCATCTGATCCGTCTCCCCATAACGTACTCTTATTTTGGTTTCGTGCGTAAACATTACTTTTTAATATTTCGTTCATTGAGAGCCTGCTGGAACCGTCTGGCATTTACCATATGCTCAGCCTGGGTGACAGCAAAATTATGATAGCCTGAAAAATCCTCCTTGGCACACATGTAGATGTAATTGTGCTTCTGGTAATTGAGCACCGCATCAATAGCATTTATGCTGGGCATCATAATCGGTCCGGGAGGAAGGCCTGTATGGATATAGGTGTTATATGGCGAATCTTTGATGAGATGCCGGTTTAATACCCGGCGGATGGTGAAGTCTTTGTTTGCATAGATCACCGTTGGGTCTGCCTGTAGTTTAATTCCTTTTTTATAGCGGTTCAGGTACAGGCCGGCAATGGTGGGCATTTCATCGTCGTGCAGCGCTTCAGCATCAACAATCGCCGCCAGGTTGCTAACCTGTATAGGACTGAGGCCTATTTCCTTTGCTTTCGCCTTGCGCTTGTCGTTCCAGAACTTCTGGTATTCATCATACATCCGCTTAAAAAACTTGTCGGCCGAAACGTTCCAGTACATTTCGTAGGAATTGGGGATGAACATGGCATATACGTTATCGCGGTTAAAGCCGAATTTGCTGATGAAGGAAGTCGAGTCGAGGAGGCGCACCAAAGAAACAGAATCCGGCTCAAGCTGCTTGGATACATATCCTGCGAAATCTTCTTTCAGGCGGTAGCCACGGAAAGAAAGCTTAACCGGTTCCTGGTTGCCGGCCTTCAGCATATTGATGAACCTGCGGTTTCCCATGCCTGGCGTGAGCCGGTATTTTCCCGGTTTTACAACCTTGGGGTAGTTCATGTTCAGAGCGACCCAATGAAAGACCACTGAATCTTTCACGATCTCCTTCTCCCGGATGGTCTTGTACACATCTTCAAAGTCGGCACCTGTATGAATGTAAAGATATTCTTCGTTGTCGGTTACGCTCGGGCCAAAGTAACGCAGGTAGTAGGTAAATGCCGTAATGCCAAGTATGATGACGATCACAACACCCAGAGCAATGAAAATCTTTGCCTTTTGAGAAAGTTTTCCAGATTTACTGTCAGTCATTCTTTTTTAAAAGTTAATATACGTTTTTGTGAACGTTGGTTTCTAGTATTGAAATTTATAAACTGCTTTTCAAGCCTCAGCGAGATCGCTTCACTAAACTAGTAAGATTCATTAATTGTTTATTAAAGCTTCCAATGTGACCGCTTCTCTAAGCTATTCAGGCTGATGAACTGTTCTTTTTTAGCTATCAATGCCATCGCCTGGCCAGGTCGCTGAGGTTCACTGATTGTGTCTTAAAGCTCTCAACGTGACCGCTTCTCTAAGCTATTGAGACTGATGAACTGTTCATTTGAGCTCTCAACGTGATCGCTTTGCTAAATTGATGAAGCGGATAGACTTTTCATTTAATCTCTCGAGGAGATCGCTTCGCTAAGTTTTATAAGATTGCAAAGAACATTGAACCCTTCTTCATGCTCCTGTTTGAGCACCGGCCCCTCTATGCTATGATAAAAGGCAGCTGTTCACAAGGTGCAGATAAAAGGGAGAACATCTGTCGGGCCAGGTAGTTTTATTATTGACCCGACAGGATTATTATTTAGACGGCGGCGGAGGGTCGTTAGAAAGGATCAGGTCAACGTGTGTCCCGATCGGAACTTTTGATAACGAGTCACTCACCGTAGGATATTGCTTGATTACACGGGCTGTGGTGCTGTCGGTCACATTGCCTTCATACATGACTGATCCTGCTTCCAGGGAAGATCCTTTCAGCGAGAAGATGGCTTCCGGAAGCGTGAAGCCCACCACGTTTGGCAGGTCCACCTCACTTGCACCCTTGCCGTCGCCGAGCAGGAGTGAGATCACCGAACCCTTCGGAATGTCATCGCCTTTACTGATCCGGCGCCCCTTATAGGTTACCTGCAGCACCCGATCACGCACAATGTCGGACGTATAGGTAGTATCGCCGATCTTGATGCCGTAGTTGCTTAGCACAGCCCTTGCTTCGAGGTACGACATCTCGAAGATGTCAGGAAATCCAACATTAGGCGCGTTCCGGGTGATGATGGTAAGATAGATGGTCCGGTTCATCTTAACATTGGTGTTCGGGTCCGGGTCTTGTTCCACAACCACGCCGGGCGGCTTATCCATCTGATAAACAGAGTCGATCTGGTACCTCAGTCCCTGCTCTTCCAGCAGCTCGATGGCCTGCTCAACAGGCAGCCCTTTTAACTTTGGAACCGGTACTCCCTCTCCGTGCCGGGTATAGAACCGGAGGCTGAAGAAGATGATGAGCAAAAAAACCGCAATAGATGCAATGGCAATCAGCAGGTTCTTCCGGAAAGTATCTGTTTTAAGATATTCTAAAAATTTGTTCATGTTGTAAAAGCCGTTAGCGGTTGGCGGTTGGCTATTGGCCTTCAATGCCGCCGCGATGTACCGTTAATTTGCGGCACAGATGCATGCTATTTATGCCGCAAACTTACTCCAAAATTAACGATTTAAGAAGAGCTTTTTCCGCAATCGGCAGTGGCAGCGCTAATGTGTAAGGTCGGGCTTCAAAAGTGAAAGCTAATTGCCAATCGCCAAAAGCCGACTGCTAATACTATATTTGCCATCATGAAGAAGACCATTGCCCTTGTTACCGGTGGCTTCACCGGTGAGTCGGTCATTTCGCTTCAAAGCGCTGAAGTGATCGAAAGGAATATAGACCCTGAAAGGTTTGATGTTTATAAGATCATTATCACCCGCGAAAGCTGGTACTACGTAGACAACAACGCAGTGAAGCACGTGGTTGACCGGAACGACTTTTCCCTCCAGCTGAAGGATAAAGCGGTGAGGTTTGACGGCGTTTTCATCGGACTTCATGGTTCTCCGGGCGAGGATGGCAAATTGCAGGGCTATTTCGATATGCTCGGTATTCCGTATACCAGCTGCGATGCTCTCACTTCTGCCATTACCATGAACAAGGGTTATACCAAGGCCGTCGTGAATGGCATTCCTGATCTTCATCTGGCACCTTCTGTGCAGCTTTTTGAAAACAGGGAGGACGCACCTGATGAAATCCTGGCGAAGCTTCAGCTGCCTGTATTTGTGAAACCTAATAACGGGGGTAGCAGTGTGGCTATGAGCAAGGTGAAAACAGCGGAGGAACTTCCTGAGGCGCTGGAGAAGGCCTTTAAAGAAGACAACCAGGTACTGGTGGAACAGTTTGTGAGCGGCCGCGAGTTTACCATCGGCGTATATAAAGGCCGGGAAGGCATCCAGGTGCTTCCGGCTACAGAGATCATCAGCTCCAAAGAGTTTTTCGACTTTGAAGCAAAGTACACTGCTGGCATGACGCAGGAGATCACTCCGGCAAGGATGACGGAAGAGGAGCTGGCCAGGGTGCATACTATCGTCGTGAATGCTTATAAGAAACTGAACTGCCGCGGCGTAGTGCGCATTGATTATTTTCTTGAACACAATACCGGCAACTTTTACTTTATAGAGGTCAACACCGTCCCCGGGCAAACCGAGGGCTCGCTGATTCCTCAGCAGGTACGGGCGGCCGGAAAGACGATCAGCGACTTCTACACGGAGCTGCTGGAGACGGCTCTGGGCAAGTAAGACCTTTTTCCTGTCGCTGGCTTCTTCTCTGATTCCTTATCTTTGTAACATGTCGCACGATTTTATCAAAGAAAGGCAGTTTGAGATGAAGCTGGCGGAGATATACCAGGAGTTCCCCTGGCTGGAAGAGCAGATTGCCATGCCTGATTTTGTAAATCTGTTTCCTGTTCATTATAAGAAGGGCGTCCCGCAGCGCCCCGACAAGCCCGAGGGGTTCGACCTCGACCGGGATATATTCCTGAAAGTATTGGTTGCCTTCAGGAATTCATTTTTTTAGACATATACCATGAGCTATCAGTCTACATACAAGCCAGCAGGATCAGTTGCCGCAGCGATAGAGAGCCACTTTCTGGGTCAGAATATGAAGGCTTGCCAGGAAGCGGGAGCTTCTACAGCCACCCCTCCGCCTTTGTGGGTGATTGAAGCCCTGGTCGATGCCGCCTTCTGGGCGAGCCTGCGGAAAGAAGAAGGAAATCCGCCCAAGATCTCTCTTGCCTACCTCACTCCAGCGCAGGCCGGCGGGCCGCTCTTGTTTGAGCAGCGGTTGCCGCTCAACGCTGATGTCCTTACCAAGCTGGCGCCCGGAGTTGAACGCGCGGGTATCCACCTAGGCGTCTGGGATGAGGATGGCGAACTCTATATATGGGGTACCACGCTCACGATCCCCAACTTGTGCTTTGTGCTCGATGTGTCTGAACCGGGGCTTCTCGTCATTAAGCACCGGCGCATGTGCGGCTTTGGCAAGTTCACGAACGTGGCCGTGCTGAAGGGGGATCAGGTGAAGATCATCGATAACCATGGTGCGCTGCTTCCCGACTGTCCGCCCATGTTAAAGGTGCTTCTCGATCTGAACAGTGCCGGCGACTGGAACGACCCTGTTAACGTTCTGATCCAGTTGGCGGTTTCTATGCGGAGCCATGGGAGAGGAGGAGCTTTGCTGGTGGTTCCCACCGGCTCGCACGAGTGGCGCCACTCCATCATTCACCCTGTTCAGTATGCCATTGCCCCCGCGTTTGGAGGCATCACCTCGCTTACTGCACATGATGGATCTGAAGGCGCTTCCCGCTGGCAGGGTTCGCTGGGGAGAGAAGTGGCACATATAGCCGGACTCACAGCTGTAGACGGAGCGACGGTGGTGAACGAGCAGCACGAGCTGCTGGCATTCGGCGCCAAGATCGGACGTAAAAAAGGCAGTGACCCGGTTGACCGCATTTCTTTTGTTGAACCTATACAGGGAAGCTCTACGGTGGTGGTGCATCCCGGACATATTGGCGGCACCCGTCATCTGTCAGCTGCGCAGTTTGTGTACGACCAAAGGAACGCCGTAGCCCTGGTAGCTTCCCAGGATGGCCACTTTACTGTTTTCTCGTGGTCGTCTTCTTCTAACATGGTGGCTGCCTATCGTATTGACACTCTGCTCCTGTAAGGTGCCGCGAATGTTAAAAAGTGTAAAAGTCTTGTTGCCGCCTTCGGCTCCGGGCATGTAAATCAATATATTTACCGTTGTTTAGATGACGAGTACCATTAGATGAGGATCTTTAAATATTTATTTGCGTTTGTTGCTTTTACTGTCTTATCCACTCAATTTGCTTTTTCGCAACCCGATACGATCAGTATAAATTCTATTGTTGAGAAGGCGCAGAAGCTGACTGAAGGGCGGCCCCTTGAGAAAGTGCACGTCCATTTTGATAAGCCTTACTATGCCGTAGGCGATACCATCTGGTTCAAGGCTTACGTAACCAGCAATCTGAACATGCCTTCTCAGTTGAGCAAGGTGGTGTATGTAGATGTGGCAAACAGTCGCGACTCCCTGATCGAGACCATTCGTCTCCCCATGAAGAACAGCGTGGCGGCAGGACATCTTGTACTCGTTCCGATGAACTACAAACAGGGCAACTACCATTTCAGGGCTTACACCCGGTGGATGCTCAACTTCGCTGACGCCTATTTCTTTAACAAGACCATCAGCATTGGCAACACCCAGAATAAGCAGCTGAGCACACATATCACCATGAAGGGCGAGAATACCGACAAAGGTCCGCACATCACGGCCAGGGTGCAGTTTAAGGACCAGGATGGGAAGCCCTACGTGAACCGGCGGGTCAACTGGCGGATCCTGTCCAACTTTACCAACCTGGCCAAAGGCCGGGGGAATACTGATGGCGATGGGTATCTGGCGGTGAGTGCAACCCTGACGGGCGTTCCTGATAAATCTCCGGAACTTGAAGCGGACATCGCCGTTACCGATCAGAAGAACATTACCACCACCTTGCCGCTTCGTTCTGCTTTTGACAAGCCTGACATCCAGTTCTTCCCCGAGGGAGGGAGGCTGATCTCCGGCGTTCCATCGGTCGTGGCTTTCAAGGCTATTCGTGCTGACGGGATGGGCATAGAGGCCAAAGGGACGATTGTTGACAATACCGGAAAGACTGTAGCCGACTTTGCTTCACAGCATCTCGGCATGGGGCTGGTCAACTTCCTTCCCGAAGCCGACAAAACCTATAAAGCGCAGGTTACTTTTGCTAACGGCGAAAAAACTACTGCAGATCTTCCCAAACCAAGGACATCCGGCGTGGGACTGGCCGTCAATAACTCATCGCCTGATAATCTTGTGGTGCGCATCGCTGCTACGCCTGCTTACCTGGAGAGACATCAGGATGAGTTGTTTTACCTGATTGCCCGTAGTGGCGGGGTAACCTGCTACGCTGCTCAGACCCGGCTTCAAAACGAATCCCACTCGGCCAGTATCCCCAAGGACAAGTTTCCTACTGGCATCGTCCAGATAACGCTCTTTACCTCCACAGGGTCTCCCGTGTCAGAACGGCTGGTCTTTATCCGCCATGGCAACGTGCCCACACTTTCAGTCACCACAGACAAGCCGTCCTACGCTACCCGCCAGAAGGTGAGAATGGGCATCACGGCAAAATATGCGGGGCAGCCTGCCGAGGGCTCTTTTTCTGTAGCCGTGGTGGATGAAAGCAAGGTTCCCTACAACGAAGACGCTGAAACGAGCATCATGAGCAGCCTTTTGCTCAGCTCCGATCTGAAGGGATATATTGAGAAACCGAACTATTATTTTCAGCAGTCTGATAATAAGAAGATTGCTGATCTGGACCTGCTGATGCTCACCCAGGGCTACCGCGCTTATTCTTACCGCGATATTTTGGATGAGAAGATTCCGCCTGTGACCTATCTGCCCGAGCAGGGAATCGAAATTTCAGGTACCCTCCGGATGAAAAATGGCATGCCGGTGAACAAAGGCACTGTTCAGTTCATCGTTCCTGATAAGAACTATTCGGCAAGTGCAATAACGGACGCGGAGGGGCGGTTTAAGTTTACCAACCTGGTATTCCCGGATTCATCCAAAGCGCTCCTCAGCGCAAGAGGCAATGTCAACTCCAGGAATATGATGATCATGGTGGATGGAGACGTCTTGCCGGGAGTCACTGCCAATGTGAATGCCCCCGACGAAGTGGCCAACATCGATAGCGCCCTCAATCCCTATCTGCAGAACAGCAAGAAGGTATACCGCACGGCAGTAGTGCTTCAGGAGGTGACTATCAAGGCGAAAGCTGCACCTAAGGCCAGTCACAAGGACTACCCCGCATTGAGCGGCTTAAGTTCAGTGCCTGATCAGCTGATCAGCGGCGACCGGTTCAAAGGGTGTCCGATCCTGCTCGACTGTCTGAAAGGCGGAATGCTGGGCATGATGTACGCCGATGAGAACTTTTACATCAGTCGCGACTACAATTCAGGGAGCCGTGTTCCGGTGCAGGTCTTCCTCAACGGCATGCCGGTAGATGCCAATAATCTGAACACCGTGAATTCAGCCGAGGTGGAGTCTGTGGAGATCTTTCTCCGCGACGAACTGGGAACCGTGAATCGCCTCTATAACACCAACGGGGTACTCGTGGTGAACACAAAAAAAACACCAAAAGGCACGCCGGTCAAGCTGTCGGACCTGCAGGAGCTTCTTCCACAAAGCAATCTGATCAACTTCACACCGATGGGCTATCAGAAAAGCAAGCAGTTCTATTCACCCAAGTATGCCGTGGTGAGAAGTGGCCCCGTAACGAATGACCTTCGCAGCACGATCTATTGGAATCCTTTTGTAGAAATGGACGCGACAGGCAAAGCAGGACTTGAATTTTTTAATGCCGACGGAAGAGGTCCATACAAAGCTGTTGTAGAGGGATTTGATAAAGATGGCAACCTGATGCGTGCCGTTTTTAGATACACGGTTAAATAAAAGAGAAAACTTTAAAGGGATAATGGCGTATAAAAAGAACAGTTCACATAACTGTAGGGGGATTGATCGGGGAAACAGTTGTGTGCCGAAACTGGAACTTTTAACTATTTGCCGTAAGCACAGATATTGATGATAAAGCGTTTTTTCTCAGTACTTATATTGTTGATGCCTTTTGTTCTCCTCGCGGGAGAAGTTACAGAAAGTGCCGCAGGAGCGGGAGCATTTACAGTGGTGATTGATGCCGGGCACGGCGGAAAAGACGGGGGAACCAGAAGCTCTAGAACCAGAGAAAAAGATATCGCCCTGGATGTGGCATTGAAGCTTAGCAGTGCTCTTAAGGCAAAGGGGATCAGGGTCGTGCTCACACGCAGTACTGATGTCTTCATTCCTCTTTACGAACGTATTGAAAAGGCCAACGACGTAAAAGCCAATCTCTTTATTTCTATTCACTGCAACTCACTTCCCTATAACAAAGCCGGGCGTGCTTCCGTGAGAGGGGTTGAGACCTATGTTTCAGGATACGGCAGGCTCGACGAGCAGGATGTGGCTATCCGCGAGAACGCTTCAATCCTGTTCGAGAAAAATTATAAGAAGAATTATAACGGCTACGATCCTAAAGATCCCGAAAGTATAATCCTTTTATCCCTGATGAAAAACGCCTACCGCACCAAGAGCATCAAGCTTGCCAGTTTAATGCAGAAGGAGTACCGCAAAGTGGGACGCGTTGATAAGGGAGTACATGAAAAGAGCCTTGCCGTACTGGCTCGCGCGGCTATGCCGGCCGTACTAACGGAGATCGGCTATCTGAGCAGTCCAGCTGAGGAAACCTATATGCGCTCAGACAGCGGCCAGAGCGAGATCGTGACCTGCATTCTCAATGCCGTCATGGCCTTTAAAAGGGCTGGATAAGTCTTTATTTTTTTAATTTAATAACATTCAAAGCCTGTTTCAGCCTGACCAGTGCCTGTACTGGTTCCTAACTCGTTGTGTAAAGGGGTGACCTTCCGTCCCCCTTGAGTTGTCCCTGGCTTCCCCTGAGCCCGTCAAGACTCCGACACGACCCCGTGTTGAGTCCGACTTTTTCTGTATAAACACGGACTTACCACGGACTCACTTCAGCGTCACTTCGCGGACAGGGGGAGCCATACACCAGCAAGCATCATACAATTAGAGCGTGTTCTCTAACTCGTATCAGCTGAGAAGCGAGTTTAGTTCAGTTGGTGCATAGCTGAATTGATACCCGTGTGTCGTATGACCGTTCTTCTTTTATCCGCAGCTCCAGAGGGAAAATAGCAGATCGTTTGTGGTCCATATTCTCCGAAGACAGGCTATGTCCCAGCTACGCCCTACGAAAGTACAGCGCGGTATGAAATGCACCGGCCTCCATAGGCTACTTGAAACTGTATCTATCCCTTCGGCGATTGAATGTATGGAATGCACCGGCTTCCATTGACTTCGACCGGCGAAACAATTGCCTGAGTCTCCGTTTCTCCCTGCTCAGCTCTTTGTGCCACCGGCGTTCTCTCCTGTAATTTCGTCTTTGACATCGCTGATGGCAAGCCTGAGCGCGTTAGAAGAAAGGTTGATTTCCCGGAAAGAAAGGTACAATGCCAGCATCAGAAAGATCATGCTGAACCAGAAGGTATACCAGGCTATTTCTTCCTGGCCCTGGAACATCAGAAAGATGGTGGCAATGCACAGGAAAAAGGCGCAGGTGCCGCTTGCCTGCATATTGCGGATGAGATAGATGCGGGTGCGCAGGTTCTGGATCTGTTCGATAATATGAGGCGCGTTATGGTCTTCATACTGCTTTTTCAAGGTGCGGAGGAGTCGGCCCAGCTGTACGAATTTCTCGGTGTAAGCCAGCAGGATGAGCGAGATTGCCGGGAATAAAATAATCGGAGTGCTGACAGAGAAACTCATCCTTTCCTTTCTTTTTTGTCTTCCATGATCAGCTCTTCCAGATCACTCAACTCGATCTCAAGGGCCTTTACAGAGATCTGTGTCTCGCGGAATGAAATGAGCAGCGACAGCATGAGGAGCATCAGGCTCAGGCCAAAGGCGTATTCGGCGATGCGCTGCTGGTTGTTATAAAGGAGCCACATGGAGAGAACACAGATCAGGAATCCCATGATGCCGCAGGCCTGCATGTTCCGGACTTGGATAATTCGCTTTCGGATATTGGTGATTTGCCCCAGCAAGCTGGGTGTTTTATTTTCAGCATACTGGTTCTTCAGATTGCGGATCAGGCTGGCCAGGGCAAGAAAACGGTTGGTATAGGCCAGCAGTAACAGCGAAATGGCAGGAAAAAGAAGGGCAGGAGTAGTAAGGGTCAATTCCATCGTAATGGCTTCAAATATCTATGCAATATTAATCATTGTATTTAGTTAGATGCCAGCATTGATAAAATCTTTTTTCCGCGGCTCTGTATGCTTGGCAGTCCGTCTCTCATCAGGAACTCAATCTGTGCCCGAAGCTCTTCTTCGATCCAGTCGTCCTGCCGGCGCAGGGAGAAGAGAACGCTCATGCAGTTTGCTTTTACCGCAACTGGAACCTCTGGATGTGCCAGCCATTCAAAGGTGGCCTCGATGAGGGGAGTATAGTCAAAACCGGGTGGGAAGGCCCGCTTCTTCAGCAGGTCCATCAGGATCTTGGTGAAATGGCGCTGGCAGCTGTGATTTTGCTGACGGGGATAGGCATCCGTAAAGTGAAGAAGGATCGGGAGGAAACGCTCTGGACTTACTTGCTGAACCTGTTCCAGTATCCAGGCAGCACGGAAAGCTATCTCGGTTTCCTCATGGAAGCAAGTCGCAAGCAGATCTTCTATTGAATAGGCATCGGTCAGGCTCAGGGCCGTCAGCTTATTCACTTTAGTTTTTGTAAGCGTTTGCTTCAATGCTTCAATAAGTTGCTGTTGTGTCATCTTTGGTTCTGCTAAAATAAATCTTTTTTGCACTTTAGCATATGCAGGGGATTATGTCTACCTTTGCACCTCATTTTCAAAGGCATGATTACGGTATCCAATCTATCTTTACGTTACGGCAAACGCACACTGTTTGAAGAAGTTAATCTGAAGTTTACACATGGCAACTGCTATGGTATTATAGGAGCAAACGGAGCAGGGAAGTCAACTTTCATGAAGATCCTTTCGGGTGAGGTAGATCCCACTACCGGTTCGGTAGCTTTTACTCCCGGTGAACGAATGGCGGTCCTCAAACAGAATCACTATGAGTTTGACGAGTTTTCAGTGATTGAAACCGTGCTGATGGGCTTCAAGGAGCTGTATAGTGTGATGAAGGAGAAGGACGCTCTTTACGCCAAAGAAGATTTTACGGATAAGGACGGCGAACGGGCAGGGGAGCTGGAGAACATCTTTGCCGAGATGGACGGATGGAACGCAGAAAACAACGCTGCGACACTTTTGAGCAACCTTGGCATTAAGGAGGAGCTTCATTACAAGCTGCTGAAGGAGCTGGACGGAAACCAGAAGGTTCGCGTGCTGTTGGCGCAGGCGTTGTTTGGCAACCCCGACATCCTGCTGCTCGATGAGCCTACCAACGACCTTGATATTGATACAATTGCCTGGCTGGAAAACTTTCTGGCCGACTATCAGAACATCGTACTGGTGGTATCGCACGACCGTCACTTCCTGGACACGGTTTGTACGCACATCGTCGATATCGACTTTGGCAAGATGACTATCTTCACCGGAAACTATTCATTCTGGTATGAATCAAGTCAGCTGGCCTTGCGTCAGCGTGCAGATCAGAACAAGAAGATGGAGGATAAGGTGAAGGAACTGCAGGAATTTATCCGTCGCTTTAGCGCTAATGCTTCGAAGTCTAAGCAGGCAACCAGCCGTAAGAAGGCCCTTGAGAAGATCAATCTGGACGAAATCAAGCCATCAAACCGGAAGTACCCGGCCATTCTCTTCAATAACCAGGGACGTGAAGCCGGAGATCAGATCCTGCAGATCGAGAACCTGAGGAAGGAGTCGGGCGGTGAGCTGTTCTTTTCGGGTATTGACCTGATGGTGAATAAAGGCGACAAGATTGCGGTCCTCTCTCAGAACAGTTTGGCTACTACTGCCTTCTACGACATCCTGATGGGAAGGGACAGCGATTTCTCGGGTAGTTTTAAATGGGGTGTGACCATCAACCCCGCCGATATTCCGGCTGATAACAGCGAGTATTTTGAGGGAAAGGACCTCAACCTGATCGACTGGCTGCGTGAGTATTCGGAAGGAGAGAAGGACGAGCAGTTTATCCGGGGTTTTCTGGGCAAGATGCTGTTCTCAGGAGAAGAAGTACTGAAGAAATGTTCGGTATTGTCGGGAGGAGAGAAGATGCGCTGCATGTTCTCCAAGATGATGCTGCAGCAGGCCAACGTGCTCTTGTTTGATGAGCCGACGAACCACCTTGACCTTGAATCGATCACGGCACTCAATAATGGCATGAACGATTTCAGAGGAACGATATTATTTACGTCTCGTGACCACGAATTAACGAATACCGTTGCCAACCGCATTATTGAGCTTACTCCTGGCGGAATTATCGATAAATTAATGACTTACGATGAATACATCAGCAGCGAAGTGGTGAGACAGCAAAGGGACGAATTATATTCTATGGCATAGATGAAATAAAAATTAAATTTTGGTTGTGAAAAAGAGAAACATTTCTTTTCTTTGCACCACCAAAACGGATGACTCCGTAGCTCAGCTGGTAGAGCAACAGACTCTTAATCTGTGGGTCCTGAGTTCGATCCTCAGCGGGGTCACTGAAAATGAAAAACCGCCTCTAGTAAATAGGGGCGGTTTTTTTGCGTTATAGGTGGAGATTCCCGATTTCGGCGTCACTGCATGATTTTTAAAACCTATGCCAACCAGACTTCTTCTGATTAGTTCATATTTTAGACATTATAGCTCGTTTTTTAGACATTGTTGCTATATGTCACTCTCTATTCATCCTAGTTTTGACCATTGCCGCCCTGGACTTTGAGCGGACGGACATAAGGTCCGGACCGTCAGGCGCGCAGAGAGGAACGAGAACCAATTTTCTTACATAACCTGTTATCCGGATGATATCCACACGTAATTTAAAAACCACTGCCTTTACAGCCCTTTTTTTCTAATCAGTTTTATATGGACAGCACCGCTCGAGGCTCAGACCGTTTGGCTTGATGAACTTGACCTTAGTGCTGCAACGCAAGGATTCGGCATGCCGGGTAAGAACAAGTCGGTTGACGGCAAGCCCATCACTATAGCAGGCAAGACCTTTAAACGTGGTTTTGGAACTCATTCGGTAAGTTCCCTCCTTATTTTGCTGGATGGAAAAGCATCTTCTTTTTCTGCCATGGTCGGTATCGATGATGAAGTGGCTGGTCATGAGCCGGCGGCTGAGTTCCAGATTTTCGGCGATGGCAAAAAGTTATGGTCCAGCGGAATTATGCGGCTTGGGGATTCAGCCCGGTCCTGTTCTGTTGCCCTGTCTGGCGTTAAGAAACTTGAACTTGTTGTGGCCGATGGAGGGAACGGCAACTACTACGATCATGCCGATTGGGCGGATGCAAAATTTGAGGCATTAGGGGCAAACGCTTTCGTTACCATCAACCCGGTCTCAAGCACGCCCTATATACTTACGCCGGCTCCTCCTGCAACCCCCAGAATAAATGGGGCTTCAGTATTTGGGGTGCGGCCTGGTTCTCCTTTTTTGTTTCGTATAGCGGCAACCGGGGAGAGGCCGATGACTTTTTCTGCTTTGGGATTGCCAAAAGGATTGAAAATTGATCCCCGAACCGGCATTATCACTGGCCGCGTATCTAATGCAGGGACGTTTAATGTGACCCTTGGTGCAAAGAATGCCAGGGGTACAGCATCAAAGAAATTTCGTATCGTTTGTGGTGATCGCATAGGCCTCACACCGCCGATGGGCTGGAACAGCTGGAATTGCTTTGCCGGTGAGGTGTCGGCCGACAAAGTTAAGAGGGCCGCTGATGCGCTGATCAAAAGTGGACTCGTCAATCATGGCTGGACGTATATCAATATTGATGATTTTTGGCAAAATCACCGGGATTCTGAAGATCAGACCATAAGGGGGAAACTCCGTGACGACTCGGGCAGGATCGTTGCGAACTCCAGGTTCGGTAATATGAAGCTGCTCGCCGATTATGTTCATGGCCTCGGCTTAAAGATAGGCCTCTATTCGAGTCCCGGTCCCTGGACTTGCGGTGGTTGTGCTGGCAGTTATGGGTATGAAAAGCAGGATGCGGAAAGTTATGGCAAATGGGGATTTGATTATCTGAAATACGACTGGTGCAGCTATGGCGGGGTTATTGACGGAATGGCAGATAACGACCCCTATAAAGTTGGTTCACTATCCTATCAGGGCGGCGGCGATTTGCCGACTGCTGTGAAGCCTTTTAAGATAATGGGAGATTATCTCAGGGAACAACCGCGCGATATCATTTATAGCTTATGCCAGTATGGGATGTCGGATGTTTGGAAGTGGGGCGGTTCGGTCGGAGGGACTTCCTGGCGCACCACTAATGACATTACCGATACCTGGGCAAGTGTAAAGAGCATCGCCCTTGAACAGGACAAAGCTGCAGCCTGGGCAAAGCCGGGAAACTGGAATGATCCTGATATGCTGGTGGTAGGTACAGTGGGTTGGGGAAATCCTCATCCAAGCCGACTGAAGCCGGACGAACAGTACCTGCACATCAGTTTGTGGAGCCTTTTTTCCTCTCCTCTTCTGATCGGATGTGATATGGAAAAACTTGACGATTTTACACTGAACCTCCTGACGAACGATGAAGTGATTGCCGTTAATCAGGATCCGCTTGGTAAGCAGGCTACGTGCGTGTATACAGACGGGGAGCTTCGGGTATATGTAAAAGAACTGGAAGATGGCAGCCGGGCGGTGGGGTTCTGCAATTTTGGTCTGGAGAAAGTAGAGCGGTCGTTCCGGGATTTTGAGAAACTCGGTATTTCCGGTCGACAGACTGTGCGCGACCTCTGGAGACAGAAGGATGTTGCCACCCTTGGAGCCACGCAGAGCAAGTTGACCTTAAACATCCCTGTACACGGAGTGCTATTATATAAATTCAGTCCTTCAAACAGGTAATACCCTCGTTTTGTAACGAGAACAATTGTAATACCACTTTCTTACGATCCAGTTCTGTACACCTGGCGCTATTGCCTTCATCAGGAGCAGCGCGACCTGCCGGGGCTGGGTCAGAATCAATAGTGTAACCTCTGCCTGGAAAGCGGGAGAGCAGGCTCTGACGCTTCTTCCGAATTGGGAGGGGCCCCTTTAGGATATAAGTCGGATAATAATGATATGAGGGCAATGAAGCTAAGTCTTTTTACAGCACTGTTTCTTTTACTTGTAACTTCTCACGGAATCGCACAAAAAGCAAGTGTATCTTCTCCTGACGGAAGGATACGTGTTTCTCTTTTTTCCGATGCAACGAATAATGGCACCTGGCATCTCAGTGTGTTTTATTCCGACAGCGGGCGGGCTCAGAATGTGATTCCCCGTATCGACCTCGGATTGGTACGCAGCGACCAGGATTTCTCCAGAAAACTGAGCCTTGTAAAGGCAGGTAAACCGAGGGCGATAGAGGAGCATTACGAAATGCCGCATGGCAAGCGAAGCATATGCAGCAACAGAGGAAACGAGGTGGTCGTTTCTTTTCTTAACCGGGAAAAGTCCCGGTTGAATGTTATCCTAAGGGCGTATAACGACGGGGTGGTTTTTAGGTATGAGTTCCCCGAAAAGACGGGGACTTTCACCATAAAGGATGAATTGACTGCGTATTCGGTGGACGATTCAGTTACGCGCTGGATGGAGCGCTGGAATCCGGCGAATGAGGGGCTTTACGCGCAAATGAAAGGGGCGGGTATTCAGCAGAGAGAATGGTGCTATCCTGCCCTTTTTAATACCGCTGCTAAAAATTGCTGGTTTTTGCTGCATGAAGCTGATGTAAACAGGTCTTATTGCGGATCGAAATTGAGTAATATGCGCGAGAAGTTCGCGTATAAAATTACTTTCCCTGACCAAAGAGATGGAAACGGACTTGGTGCCTCTCTGCCGGTGGTAGCGCTTCCGTGGAAGTCGCCGTGGAGGGTTGCCATCATTGGCAGCCTGGCAAAAGTAGCAGAGTCTACCTTAGTTCAGGATGTTTCTCCGGCTTCTGTATTAAAGAATACGGGCTGGATTAAACCAGGGCTGGTATCGTGGAATTACTGGTCTGACAACCACGGAACCAAAGACTATAAGACAGTATGTGCATTTGCTGACCTGGCGGCCCGTATGAACTGGCCGTATACCTTGCTTGACTGGGAATGGGACGCGATGGCTAACGGAGGGAACCTCGAAGACGCGGCAAGGTATATTTTATCAAAAGGCGTGAAACCCCTCATCTGGTATAATTCGGGAGGCAAGCATACTTATGTACCCGCAACGCCAAGAGACCGGATGCTTACACATGAGAACCGTGTGGAAGAATTTACAAAGCTAAAGAAGATGGGCTTCGCGGGAGTGAAAGTCGATTTTTTTGAAAGTGAGAAGCAGGATATGATCAATTACTACCTTGATATCCTGGAAGATGCGGCAAAATTTGAGATGATGGTCTATTTTCATGGTTGTATAGTGCCCAGGGGCTGGGAGCGAACATACCCTAACCTCATGACATCTGAAGCTGTAAGAGGAGCTGAGTGGTACAATAACGGCCCGGAGTTTACTACGATTGCGCCGGATCACAATAGCATCTTACCTTTTACCCGCAATGTTGTGGGACCGATGGACTATACGCCCGTTACTTTTACAAATTCTCAATTTCCTCACCTTACTTCGTACGGACATGAGATGGCCCTGAGCGTGTTGTTTGAATCGGGATTGCAACATTTTGCCGATCGCCCTGAGGGCTATGACGCGTTGCCCGACGCTGCCAGAACGTTTCTCAAAGAGGTTTCAAATGCCTGGGATGAAATCAGGCTGCTGGAAGGATATCCCGGGAAGGATGCAATTATAGCACGGCGGAAAGGGAATCGGTGGTACATTGGTGGTATTAATTCGGAACTGAGGGAAAAAAGAAAAACTTTGCAGTTTAATTTCTTACCTGTGGGTGTTCGTTATAAACTAATCCTGATAGCAGACGGAAAACACGATAAAGATCTGGAAACCCAGTATCTGGTAACGGACAGTAAAGGATCTGTGGATGTGAAAATGCTGCGCAGAGGTGGTTTTTCAGCTGTATTAAGTCCGTTAGTCGAAAATCAGTAGGTGCTATTCTTTTGCTATATAGTATGAAGAGTCGGGTTCAATTTGTCTTTTTTATACTCCTGATGCCCCTGATCGGGATGGGGCAATCTTATACAGGATATCGTTTGCAAACAGACCGCCTGTCCATCAGCCTGACTGACGGTGTGCTGGATATTATTCCCTTGTCTGAAAAGGCGGTGAGAATTCAATGGCATAAGGGACAATTGAAGGAGGAACGGGAACTAATCTTCACTGAAAAGCTTACTCCTCCCGTATTCGGGGTCAATGAGAAAGGTTCAAAGCTTGTTCTCAAGCTCAAGGAGTTGTCTGTCGTCTTTGATAAAGAGAATGGTGTGATCGACTACAGGGATGCTGCAGGAAAGATATTTCTGAGTGAGAAGGAGGGAGGGAGGAAGCTTACAGAATCGTCAGTAGCAGGAGAGCCTTGCCTGGTGGCAGAGCAACGGTTTAATTCTCCTGCTGATGAATACCTCTTCGGGCTCGGCCAGTTCCAGGATGGTCAGTTTAATCTCCGCAATATAAGCCGGAAACTGATCCAGGTGAATAGCCAGATCGCTATTCCATTTTTGTATTCCAGCAAGGGGTACGGAATCCTTTGGCATCAATACGGTCTTACTTATTTCAACCCGGCGGATCATAGTGTGCCGCTTGAGAAACAAACAGGTGCAACGAGGGAAAATAAAGAGGTTGAAGTGACTACTACTTCAGGGACCCAACGGGTATCACAACAACAATCGTTATATACCGGAAAGTTTAAAGCCGAAAGGGATGGCGAGTACTCTTTTATGCTCGACCTGGGAGATATGGACAGCCGTCATCTGCTGATTATTGATGGAGTGAGCTGTATTGATCAGTCTAATCTGTGGTTGCCTCCTGCTGCAGGGACGCTCACTCATCTGAAGGCCGGAGAGCACACTGTTCAGGTTGTATGCCGCGCTTCTAATAAACCGGTATTGTCGTGGAGAATGACGGATAATGAGACGACTTTCCGGTCGCCCAACGCCCGTGCTCTGGACTATGTTGTTTTTCACGGAAAGAATGCCGACGAGGTGATTGCCGCTTACCGTAACCTGTCGGGAAACGTGCCGATGCTGCCTTTATGGGCTTATGGCTTTTGGCAGTGCCGGGAACGCTATACCTCAGGCAAGCATCTGGTTAGTACGGTTGAAGAGT
This sequence comes from Arcticibacter sp. MXS-1, assembly GCF_041902385.1. Lineage (GTDB taxonomy): Bacteria > Bacteroidota > Bacteroidia > Sphingobacteriales > Sphingobacteriaceae > Arcticibacter. The sequence continues at coordinate 3,173,826 of NZ_CP169244.1, forward strand.
TCAGAAAGAGAGAATTGCCGGTAGATGTGATTGTGCAGGACTGGCAATACTGGGGGAAGCACGGCTGGGGAGTGCCGCAATTTGATACAGCTAATTATCCCGATCCCGCAGGCTTTGTCAGGCAGCTGCACGAGCTGAACGCCCGTTTTTCTATTTCTGTCTGGGAAAACCTGGATAAGAAATCGGAGGTAGCAAAGGACTACATATCCTCAAACCTCTACATCCCCAATAGTCCCTGGATTGATATCTTTAACCCTGCAACTCAAAAGACCCACTGGAATGCGCTGAACAAAAATCTTTTTAGCTTAGGCGTTGATTCCTGGTGGATGGATGCTACAGAACCGGAAAATGATGCACTGGCGGGAAAGCAGACATGGTTTGGTCCCGGTGAGTTTTACAGGCTGACGTACCCCTTGTTTGTCAGTAAGGCTGTATACGAAGGACAAAGGGCTGCGAATGATCAGAAGCGGGTAACTATCCTGACGCGCTCAGCTTTTGCCGGGCAGCAGCGTTTCGGGGCGATTAACTGGTCGGGTGATATAGGCTGGAACTGGGACACTTTCAGAAGGCAGATTAAGGCCGGACTTAATTTCTCGCTTACCGGCATGCCGTTTTGGACAACAGATATTGGCGGGTTTTTCCGTCCGGGAGCTACCCAGTACACCGATGAAAAGTATCATGAAATTCTCACCAGGTGGTTCCAGTGGGGGGCTTTTAACCCAATCTTTCGTATACACGGTTATCAGACAGAGACAGAACCGTGGAAGTACGGAGATAAGGTTGAGTCGAATATGCGAAGAATGCTGAATCTTCGTTACAGGCTTTTACCTTATATCTATTCGGAAGGATGGCAGGTTTCAAGCAGTGGGAGTACGATCATGCGTCCTCTTGTGATGGATTTCAGCGGTGATCCGAGGGCTTTGGATCAGTCCTATGAATACATGTTTGGAAGTGCTTTCCTTGTGGCCCCGGTTACAGAACCTGGAATAAAGGAGAGCTCGGCTTATTTGCCGAGAGGTAATGATTGGTATGACTTCTGGACAGGAGTGCGTGTGAAAGGTGGACAGGGATTTAAAACAGACATTTCATTGGATAAGATCCCTCTTTTTGTGCGTGCAGGTTCAATAGTACCTCTCGGCAAACCGATGCAATATGGCTCAGTGAGGGTGATGGACACGCTTGAGATACGTGTTTATAGGGGTGCTAACGGAAAATTTACGCTTTATGCGGATGAGGGCGACAACTACAATTATGAGAAAGGGAACTACAGGCTTATCGATTTTGCCTGGAACGAAGAAACCAAAAACCTTGTAATTGAAGGTATGAAGGGTGATTATCATGGCGCTCCTGCCGAATACGTCTTTGACATTGTTTGGGTTGACTCTTCAGCTGGAAAAGGAACAGACGCTGCTTCCAAAAGTACCAAGGTTATTTACAAAGGAAGCAAACTCTTAATAAAGGGAGGATGAGCTTCTTTTATTAAGAGGCATCTTGTACTGCTCTTTAGCTGGAGAATGTGCGGAGAGAGTCATATTATAGAAAAGCTCTGCTCTTTGCTCCATAGATTCATTTAAGTGAATTAGTGCGGGTCGCTGAAGGCGCTTAGCGCTTGAACTCCCAGCTGTTAAAGTTGAAAAGCTCTCGGCCTGCAGTGATATTCTGACCCTTAAAAACAAAATACAGATCATGCACTCCGGTAGGTTGCCCGCTGACCTTCTCAGTCAGTGCCTTCCATGAATGCCATCCTCCGGTCCGGGGGACATTGACAGAAGCTATTTTTGGCCCGTTAAGGCTGTCTGTGTGTACTTCTAAAATACCTCCATCGAGTCCGGCAGCCAGGGAAGCTTGAAAGCTGGCTGGGGCTGTCGATCCGAAATTAACAGAACGGACCTTAATATAACCGTTCGTTCTGATGTGGCTGACAAAAACGTTCCCCTTTTCGTCTTGTTCCGTGCGGCATTTTTCGGCCCAGGCAATAGTCGCCGCCTTTGTGAGTTGGTAAGGATCAAGAGTACCGACCGGCTGAACACCTTCCTTTGTCATGGAAATCTTGGGGATACTGCCATCAGGATTATATTTAAACGTTTCGATGGATGTGGCCCGCCCGTAGCTGCCACCTCCGGGTAATAAACCTGTATGGTAAAACAAGTAAGAATTGCCCTTAAAGTCGATAATTCCTCCGTGGTTGGTAAAACTATTAGTAGCTTGTTCGGACATGATTTTGCCCTGATATTTCCATGGACCCGTAGGCTTGTCGCTCATTGAATACGAGAGACATTCGCCCCCTTTTGTCATCCCTGCAAACATCTGGTAATATTTTCCATTCCTTTTGTAGAACCACGGTCCTTCAACATACATATCTTTAATCTCCGGTCTTTCCTTATTTTCAGGGTTACGGGGTGGTCTTACTCCTCCGAATGCTTCAACAGTCTGAGGTACTTCCACAATATCGCCCGACCAGGATATCATATCCTTGTTGAGTTTAACATAGTAGAGGCTGCCGTTCCCCCAGTACAAGTAAGCCTGTCCGTCGTCGTCAATAAATACAGTTGGGTCGATATTAGACCAGCTCCCCGTGGTGATTAAAGGTTTGCCAAGGGCATCTTTGAAGGGACCAACGGGACTATCGGAAACCGCAACGCCTAATGCCATATTATTTTGAACGGTCTGGGCGCAGATATACCAGTAAAACTTTCCGTTGCGTTCAATACACTGTGCTGCCCATGCACGATCCCTTGCCCAGGAGAATGATTCGAGAGATATCGGCGAGCCGTGATCCGTCCAGTTCACCATGTCCGACGAGGAGAATACCCTCCACCTGGTCATGTAATAGAAGTCGTAACCCGGGATATCGTCACCTGTATAAACGTAGACTTTGTCTTTATAAACCATAGGTGCAGGGTCTGGAGTATAGTGAGTCTGTATAACTGGGTTTTGAGCTCTCAGTGTGCTTGCGATTGATAGAATTGTTAATAGGCAGGCGGCGCTTTTAGTAAGTCCCATATAATTGCGTTGGTTTTATTTGACAATTTACTTATACCGCCAAAGCTATTAGGCCTTTAGGTCTTACAGTAACCAGTCTGTCAAAAAGAGTAGGATAAATGTATAAAGACCTTAGCACCCTTGTTTTTTTGAATGACTCATCTCTCACAGATTTTTTTAGTCTGCGTGGAAATATGTTCTAAAGAGGAAGGGTAAGAAAGGAGGGCACTGAAAAAGCAGCTCAATAATGCTGTATTAAAAAAGCGATCAAGAGAAAGGCAACTTTTACTTGGTCGCTTTTCTTTTTGTCCACTATTTGGTTGGGTGGTTTTTTATAGCCGATACAGGCGTATACAGAACAGATTGGGCAATCGGGCGTGATTTTTCCGGGAACTTAGTTGATCAGTTTGATGATCCTTTTCAGATTTACAGTAAAGATGGCCAGTGCGCCCTGCATCTGCATATTTTCGATGCCATAGGCTATCGCCCGGCCATAGCCATGAACGTTTTTTAGTTCACTGTTCTTGGCTTCGACCTTATACCGGTGTTTGATCTTCTGCTTATACTCGTCTGTTTCCTGAAATGCCATCTGCTGCAGGTGCGTGTCTGATTTTATACTAACCGAGTAGGTTTTGAACTTTGCTCCGGGCCTATAGCAATTCTCTCTCAATGGGCAAACCTTACACTTTTCAACATCAAAGTAATAGGTGTCCACCTGGTTTTCTCCAATATTTTTTTCCCGCAACGTGCCTTTCGGAAGGCCAGATGTCCCGCCGGGCAGACGAACATATCAGCGTCCTTATTGTAATCGAACTTATCTTCTTCTTTTCTGACCCCCTGGGTGATGGCAGGGTTCAGTTTGGCCACCGTTTTGATGCCTTGTCCATTCATTAAGGCAAGGTTATCTTTCCCTGAATAAGCTGAATCGCCGATGACCGTTTCTACTTTAATGCCATTTTGCTGACTGATCTCCAACAGTTTGGGGAGTTGGGGGCCATCGCCCTTTTCCCCTGAAGTAACTACAGCAGCAGTGATGATGCGCTCCTCTGTCATCGCCAAATGGGTCTTGTAACCAAAGAATGAACTATCAGCTGATTTATGGCCTGTTTTGGCATCCCTGTCTTTGGATAATGTATAGTGTTCCTGCGTATCTGCCACCGTCTCTTTCAACAGATTCAACTTCTCTTTTACCGACGGTATCTGGCTTAGCGTCTTGTCAGCTTCGATACACTTTTCCAATGCACTGCAATAGGCCAGTTCTTTATCCAATTCCTCTGTGCTGTTCTTTTCAGGCATTATTGCTTTCATGTCTTCATCTATCGCGTATACCGCTTTGCGCAGTAGCTTTGAACGCTCCCGTAGTACTTCCAAGGCTGAATAAGGGTTTGACCTCGACAGGGAATGGGTAGCATCAACAATGATAGACTTTGACCGGATGATCCCTTTTTCAATAGCTATTGTTACTGTTTTATTAATGAGCAGGTTTAACAGATCATTATCCTTTAACCGCAGCTTCCTGAACTTTGTTAATGAACTGGGGTCGATAACTCCTTCCTCAGGCGACATATCAAGGAAATATTTGAAGGACATATCATACTGCGAACGCTCAACAACATCCACATCCGAAACCGTATAGATCGTTTTCAACAACAGGTATTTGAACATTCGCACAGGGCTTTCAGCCTTCCTGCCGTTGGTCATGCAATATTTGCTGACCAGTTCTTCATAGATAAATGTAAAATCTATCAGGTCGTTGATCTTACGCAGAAGATTGTCTTTGGGAACGATCAGGTCATATAGCCCTGAAAACGCGCTGAACTGTATCTGTTGTTGTTGGGCAAGCATCTTAGTGTCTTTCTTTCGACACTTTAAGATACAAAAAAGGAGCAGAAAACCCTCGTCTTCTACTCCTTTTGTCCCTTAGAACTTTTTCAGTGCCCTCTAAGAAAGCGCGACTTCTTTTTATGCCTGCTCGGCGCCCAGTTCCCGAATCTTTTTCTTAGCCTGAGTAACATGCGCCAGATGGTGCCTGCAATGCCATGCATACATGCCTACGACTTCCACCAGAGTAAAGGTCTGACCGTGTTGGGGGTGAATAAAGGTTCTGGCAAGCGCTTTCTCATCCAGGCTTTCGATCAGTGCGCTCCATCTTGCATGAAGTCCATGCAAAATGCTTAAAGAAGCATGAATAGGAAAATCTTTGCTGTCCGGGAGTTCTGCCCAGCGGTCCTCATAATATGGTTTTATTACCGGGTTGTCCTCGGTTATGGCGAGCTTGAACCTGCAATATGCATTTATATGACTGTCGGCACAGTGATGTACAACCTGTCGGATCGTCCAGCCTTCGTCCCTGTAAGATGTGTTTAGCTCCTGATCAGAAAGGTTTCCTACTTCATTTGCTAAATCCTCAGGAAATGCTGCTATTGTAGTTATCCATTCAGACAAGAGGTTTGGAGTGATCAGATCTGGCTTTTCAAACTTCCCCAAGGGGTACTTTAGGTGATATGTCATTTGGTGTACGCTTTGTCTAAAAATAAAAAATAAATGCAGAACAAGCGAAGCGTTTGCATCGGAAGTTCCTTACAAGAAACGCAGCTGCGATCTTGCCAGGAATGAAGGTAAAATTGATGCTAAACCGGTTCAGCATGGGGCCAAAATCGTTTCAAACGGCTGTCTTGTTTTCTTCTTTTCGAAAGAAAACGCTAAGATAAAGTTAGATTTTGCAGCAGAGTTTATGTGGTAATAGTCTGGTTTTTAGTTTGTTGTGATTTTGTTGGTCTGGATTTTTACTGAATTGGCATAACACGAGCGGGGCGAGTACCAGCTTTTGCAGAACTTTGGATCACTGATATCACAAACCGACCGATATGAAAACTTTTACTATCCATTTATCTTTTCCCAGGATCTGTTATCAGCTTATCAGCCTTTGCCACGACCCGCGAAGCAGGAAGCTAACCGAAGCAGTCCATAACGTTCGAACGACGCAATAAAAAGTTGATTGGGTACTATCAAAACGAATATTCCCGCTCTTTACACGAGCGGCAAGAATAAGTAAACAACAAATTAACCAATCTGCCTGTTAGCCGTCATGAGAATTCGCTCGGCGCTCAAAGGCTGAGTGTCGTTTTTCCCCTTAGGAGGCTAGCCGTTTTTCGTCTGCGGGAAGCTTTCCTGATGAAGTATGCTCCTGGCCTGAGATTGCCGACCGGATCGGTGCTGTTAACTGGCGCAAATCAAATCAGTATGAAAAGTAAAAAGAAATGGTTTTTACCCATTCTGCTCGTCTGTATGCTGCTCTCAGGGCGGCTGCACGCTGATGGGAGTAAGGCGACACCTGACGTGCCGCGGGCACAGCAAGCTGTCGTTAAAGGAACAGTTACCAATGCAAGCGGCTCGGAGCCGTTGATTGGCGTAAGTGTAAAGATCAAAGGCGCTTCGGCCGGAACGTCGACGGATGTGAAGGGAGCCTTTGAAATCACTCTGCCTGGTCCACGCGCTACGCTTGTCTTTTCCTATATCGGCTATGTGACCAAAGAGGTCGTTGTTACCAATCAGAGAACGCTGACCGTCCGCTTAGAGGAACAGGCGAATGCACTCGACGAAGTAGTTGTGGTAGGCTATGGGTCGATCGACAGGCGGGAGCTTACCAGCGCTGTATCTAATCTGAAGCAGAAGGATCTTGTTGCGGGTTCCGTGTCTCCCCTTATAGCGATTCAGGGTAAGGTACCCGGCCTCAACATCGCATCCAACAACGGCTCGGATCCTAATGCCAGTGTCTCGCTGCAGCTCCGTGGGGTAAATTCAGTTAAGGCATCGCAGGGGCCTTTAGTGGTGATCGACGGAGTGCCGGGAGGTGACATTAATTCCGTCGCTAAGGAAGACATCGCGTCTATCAACGTACTTCGCGACGCGTCTGCCGCAGCGATATACGGTACGAGGGCCTCCGGCGGGGTGATCCTTATCACCACTAAGAGACCTCAGACGGGCAAGGCGACTGTCAATTTTACTTCCGAGTACTTTGTGGAAAGTGTGCGGAAAAGGCCGGAAGTGCTCTCCGGAGATGAATATGTAGCCAGGGGCCTTGGAGAAGATAAGGGAGCAAGGACGGACTGGTACGACCTGGTGACGAACAAGCATCCGTTCAGCAACAGACAGGTGATAAACATAAGCGGCGGCTCTGAAACGGCGAATCTGTACACGACGTTTTTTAAGCGGGATGCTAAGGGGATTTCGATCGGTTCCAAGCGAGGTGAAATAGGAGGAAGGCTGAACAGTAATTTCAAGTTCTTCGACAACCTGATAGAGCTGAGCACCAACGTGAGCTACAACCAGGTTGATGCCGATTTTCCCGGTAATAGTGCACCTGGAAATTTCAGGGACGAAAACAACAGTCTTTATAATATTGCCATTGGTCTCGATCCGACTATTTCACCCTACAATGCGCTCGACCCTACGGGGTATAACGTGCTGACGGGTGGGTTTGAAACCTGGAACCCTGTTGCTGAGGTCATGTTGCGGAAGAAGCAGAATCAGTATCGTTACCTGCTCGCCAATGCAACTCTTAAGCTCAATATTACCAAAGATCTGTACACCTCCGCGATGCTGGGTATGAAAAATAACACAGAGCATCCTCGTTTTTTCCGATCCGCTCAGCACCGTGTGTCCAGGGAGGATAATGTGGACGGTTACGCAAAGCAGGAGTATAAGCGCTGGAACGACCGCATCTTCGAGTGGACTCTTGGTTATACAAAAAGGTTTCAGGATCACCAGATCAACGCGGTGGCCGGTTATAGCTACCAGGACTTTAACGGACAGGGGTTCTGGGCTGAGAATTCGGAATTTCCGGTTGACGGACTGGCGGAGCATGACATGGGATCAGGCACCTGGCTGGTCGACGGAAGAGCGGGCCTGGGTTCCTGGAAAGATCCATGGGTGAAACTCGCGGCGTTCTTTGGCCGGGTCAATTATTCGTACAAGGATCGCTATATCATTACGGCTAACCTCCGCCATGAAGGCTCCTCAAAGTTTGCACCGGGAAATCGCTGGGGATCGTTTCCAGGCGTTTCTATCGGCTGGAGGCTGAGTCAGGAGCCGTTCATGAAAAATTTGAGCTTCATCGACGACATCAAGATCAGGGGTGGCTACGGGGAGACGGGTAACGAAGGCTTCGGAGCTGAAGTGTCGAGCAGGATGTATTCGGCCGATACCTGGTGGATCTTTGACGGGAAATGGAACCGCACCTTCGGGGTAAAGCATAACCAAAACGCTGGAATTCGCTGGGAGGTAAAGAAGGAATTTAACGTTGGCGTAGACTTCGCAGTTCTCAATAATAAACTAAGCGGGCGGTTTGACTATTACAAAAGAGTGATCGACGATCTGATCTACGATATCAGCGTGTCGCAGCCTCCAGCCATACATGATAAGACGACCATGAATGTAGGCAGCATGGAGAATAAGGGACTAGAGTTTGAGCTAAATTACAATGCAATTCAGGGAAAAAACTGGACCTATAGCACCTCTATCGTTGCTGCGCATAACAAATCGACCTTGCGCAGTCTTTATGGCAGTCAGACCTTTCAGGATGAAAGAGACTTTCCTGCACCAGGTTCTCCGGGCACGGCTGTACGCTTGTACCCAGGGGAGGCCATCGGCCAGTTCTACATCTGGAAATTTGCTGGGTTCACTGATGATGGCAACTGGCTTCTCTATGACAAGAATAATGAAGTGATCGCGGCAAAGGACAAAAAGCCCGCGGATAAGCGCTTTATCGGAAACAGTATTCCAAAGTTGCAGCTTTCCTGGAACCATACAATTGCCTATAAGAACTGGGATGCCGGCGTGTATTTACGCAGCTGGCTTGGATATGATGTCTTCAATATGATCGACATGTACTATGGCATTGCAAACGTTAAGGGCCGCAACGTTTTGAAAAGCGCATTTGAGGAGCGTCAGAATGTGAAAGGCGAAAAGCAGCTAAGCGACTACTGGCTTGAGAAGGGCGATTTTCTGAAAGTTGACGCAATTAGCCTCGGCTATACGTTCAATAAAAAATGGATCGGGCCCTTTCGCAATGTCCGCGTTTATGCAGCAGGCAGAGATCTCTTTGTCTTCACTAAGTATAGTGGCCTTGACCCCGAGGTCAATATTAACGGTTTGACGCCAGGCTTTGAATCGCTGGATGTATATCCGAAGACCCGGACATTTACGTTTGGTTTACAGGCTAGTTTCTAAACACAAAAACGATAACCATGAAAAAGATTTCGATATATCTGCTCCTCCTTGTCTTTGTACTTGGAAGCTGTACAAAGCTCGATCAGGAATTCTATAACCAGGTGACGCCCGAGACCTTCCTGCAAAACGAGAAAGACATTCTCGCTGCGCTGAACAGGCCGTTTACACATGCCCGCTGGTACGTAGGTGAAGACCGCTGGTATCTGCAGGAGCAAACCGCTGACAACTTCGCTATCACTACAAAAGGACCCCATTGGTACAATGGCGGGGAGAACGAGCGCTTTCATTATCATGCCTGGACTCCTGATGAAAATTGGATATGGGGAAGCTGGCGGGGAACGCTGATGGGGATCGCGCTTGCTCTCGATGCGCGCCGCGATCTTGAAAAGCTCGACTACACGAAATTTGCGTTAACGACAGAAGACCAGCAGGCACACATTAACCAGCTGAACACACTCATCGCTTACTTCTATATGCGGGGCCTCGACTTCTTCGGTGGCTTGCCGATATTCAATAGCCTGGAAGGCGAGAGCCTGCCCCGGAACACCGACAAAGAGGTGTTCGCTCACATAGAGCAGCTGCTGAAGACAGCCATTGAGAAGCTGCCCAAAAAAGAGAAGCTGGGTGAACGTGAGATAGGGGAGCTGAAACAGGCTGCTGCAGCTGCGATGCTCGCGGAGCTCTACTTCAACGCTGAAGTCTATATCGGCCGTCCGATGTATCAGGAATGCCAGCAACTCTCGCAAGATATAATAGAAGGGAAGTATGGAGCCTATCAGCTCGATCCTACGTGGTATGGACCGCATAGCTTTAAGAATGACCTGTCTCCAGAGATCATTTGGTCGATCCCCTCCGAGTTCAATAAGCTGCAGTACGACTGGTTCTACAGTAGTTTTTACCATTATAACAGTCGCGAGTATTTCGGCCAGGATATGGGAGCGAACAATGGGACGCACCTCACGCCTTCCCGCCGGCCCGATGGTACACTGTATCAGAATCAATGGAAGCTTGGCTCTCCGTTCGAGAAGTTCGATAATGCTGACCTGCGAAAAAAACCGTACAGGTATCTCGGGAACGGCAACTATGAAGGCATGTTTCTGGCAGGAGCTCAACTTAAGCCGGACGGCGGCGTTATTAAGGGGACGCAAGAATACAAAGATATGCCTCTTGTTCTCCGAGATCAAGTTGGACGCTTTTCAGAGATTGGACCTGACAAAAAGTACAGCTCTGCGGAACAGCTCCCCTCTAAAATGTCGGAAGGAGAGGAAAATACCGGTGTTCGTCTGGTTAAGGTTCCTATTCCGCCTTTGACGGAGAATAGTCTCCGCTGGGGCGCAGATAATCCGATCATCCGTCTCACGGAAATTTATTACATGCTGGCTGAATGCAAATGGCGTGCAGGCGATATAGGGGGCTGCCGATCTGATCAATACTGTCAGAAAGCGCAATTTTGCTAATGGAGCCGATCCTAATCCTGCCAGTGCTGCAAATCTCGATAAATATCGCTTTGTTGACGAGTGGAGCACCGAATTCCTCGGTGAAGGCCGCAGGCGTACTGACCTGTTACGTTGGAATATGTTCACGACCGAAAACTGGTGGGACCATCAGGCGTCGTCCTCGGAACATCTGAAACGGTTCCCCGTGCCTACACGAGCTATTTCAGGAAACAACAATTTGCAGCAGAATCCGGGGTATTGAGCCGGACGAGCCGTTAAATGGGGAAGCCGCTTCCAAAAGGATTTTGAATGCCAAAATGGTAAACTTTGTGCGATGGAAGGGGCCACAAGCGTCGAATCTTTAACCGAAAAGGTTTGCACCTGAATCATAACAACAAAAAAGAGGCTGTCTCAATTGAGTTCAGCCTCTTGTCTTTAATATTGTCTACTCCCGACTACGGTTATTTACCTGCGTCTTTCAGGGGCACGTAAAAAGTTGTTGTTGTCGGATTATAAATGCCAAAGGTAATTGCTTCCAATAGTCCGTCTACGAACGTGTGTTGATACTGAGTAATGTAGTCGGTCTTGTCTCCAACATATTTCTTCGCATCATACCCTGTTGTCAGGGGAACTAAGCCGAATATCAGATTGTGATTTTTGACCGAATTTACCTTTACCGCAGGTTCGTCGATTTTCATGTTTCCGTGTGCAACTTTTGCGGTGTAGCATGAGGTCATAGATAGTAACAGTGTGAACAGTGATAATAGTTTAACGTGTTTCATGTTAAGTGATTTATAGTATCAGGGTGATACGACCGTCGAAGCAACAAGTTGCAGCCGCTCAAACGTCTTTCCTTTTCGAGCTCCGATGGTATAAAGCTGAATCTGTTATTTCTATTTTTTATCTTCTCTCGTTTTTTATCTTCTGAACGACCATTATGAAGGGCCGGACGATGGATTGGATGTGAATTGCCTGCACTTAGCGAGAAAATCATCCATCACGAAGCGTTATTCCTCCATTTTATAGCCGACCAATCAAAGCGACCTTTGGATTATACTAATTCTCTGAAAAAAATAAAGAATAGGCGAAGGCCAAAACATCTAAACAAAACAAAAAATGAAAACTTTAAAAGTAACAGCAATCACAGCACTCTTTCTCTCCCTTTTAACAGCAACAACTTATTCTCAGTCACAAAGAAAGCCAGGAGCACTTGGACGTGCCGAGTATGTTGAAGTAGAACCAAATGTAAAACTGCACGTGACGGACTTGGGTGAGGGAAAACCGGTAGTTCTTATCCACGGATGGCCGCTCAGCGATGCAATGTATGAATATCAATACGCAGATCTTATTCAGAAGGGCTACCGGGTGATCGGGATCACGCTGAGGGGATTCGGCCTTTCTGATAAACCAGGCGGTCGCTACGACTACGACGTTTTTGCCGACGACATTAAGGAGGTGCTGGATAAGCTGAAAATCGAAGGAGCCACCATAGGAGGTTTCTCAATGGGCGGAGCGACGGTGATCCATTATGTAGCCAAGTATAATGCGGCGCATGTGTCAAAACTGGCGTTGTTTGGTGCCGCTGCTCCTATTTGGACCAGAAGAGACGATTTTCAATATGGGGTCTGGACTAAAGAGGACGTAAACGGCCTTATCGCTCTCAATAATACCAACCGCCCGCAGCTGTTCGAAAACTTCGGAAAGATCTTTCCCGCAAATGAAACAAGCGTTTCTCCCGGTTATGGAGCCTGGTTAGGGGGAATCCAGGCGCAGGCCTCTCCTTATGCCATGGGAGAAGCGATGAAAGCGCTTCGTGATACCGATCTCCGCGGGGACCTGAAGAAGATTAAAATCCCTACCCTTATACTTCACGGAAAGCAGGATAAGATCTGTTCCTATGACCTGGCAGAACAAATGCACGCAGGTATTGCTGGTTCAAAGCTGGTTCCGTTCGAGAAAAGCGGACATGCACTGTTCATTGAAGAACTCGACAAGTTTAATACAGAGCTTGCCGGTTTCATCAAATAGCCTTCGTGAAGACAGAAGAGCCGCCCCGCTAAGGCGTCTCTTCTGCTGTTTGCAATTCAATTCCTAAAGACGCATCTGTTAATTAATCCCTAATGAAACCATCATGTGCCTTTCACACAGCCAGAACCAATAAGAACTTGATGCACATGATAGCTTCATTGCCTATAAAAAATATTCAAATGAAAATCCAGCTCTTATTTTTGTTCCTCTTCATCTCTTTTAAGGCTTTTTCCCAAACACCCGAACAGCGACTGGAACGACTAGAGATTCATCTGCCTGACGTTCCTGAAGCCCTGGGACTTTATGTTGATATTGTAAAGGTCGGTTCACTGCTCTACCTGTCGGGGAAAGGTCCCCGGAAAGATGACGGCGAATATGTTAAAGGCAAGTTGGGAGAGGACCTCACCCTTGAACATGGGGTTGAGGCTGCAAGAATATCGGCCTTGAATCAGCTGGCAGTTTTAAAAAGGGAGTTGGGCAGCTTAGACAGGGTAAAGCGGGTTGTGAAAGTGAACGGCTTTGTCAATTCATCCGCTTTGTTCTATGATCAGTCTAAGGTGATCAACGGCTTTTCAGATGTCATGATCGAGATTTTTGGTGCTTCAGGGCGGCATGCACGTACTGCAATCGGCACGAATGTCCTTCCGTTGAATATGGCTGTAGAGGTGGAAATGATCGTTGAAATAGAGCAGACGAAATGATGAAGACGCAGTCAAATTATTTACGTCTGTTAGTAGGTATTTTTCCTTTTGGGAAAAGTGCCGCGAAGCGTATCTTTGCATCACTACATTTATCTCCAACGGACATGACCTCTGAGACCACCTTGACTTTAGCTAATCCCGCTGACGGGAGCTTTTTATTTCGCGTACTAAACTTCCAGGATAACAGCCACTTCAAAGAGCTGCAGCGAAATAACTATTTCTCTATCATCTGGATTCAGGAAGGAAGCGGTAAGCTTAGGGCGGGTTTTTCCGAATATCCGGTCTCCCCGGGAACCATGTGGTTCTTTGCACCTTTTGAACCTCACTTGCTCGACTGCCAAGCCGAAATTAAAGGCCTGATGATGAACTTTCATCCCGATTTTTTCTGCATTATTAAGCACCAGAAAGAAGTGGCCTGCAACGGTATTCTGTTTAATAATATTTATATGATGCCGTCCATCCAGGTCAGCGAGGCCGATAGCCGCAGTTTTCATGAGATTTGCGATCAGATAAAAAAAGAAATTCCGAACGCCGACGTAGCTCAGCAGGATATGTTGGTTTCCTATCTGAAGATCTTTCTTATTCAGGCCACCCGCCTGAAGGTTCAGCAAACTCCGGCAGAAGATCAATTGGAGCTGACATCCGACGAACCTCTTGTCCTGCAATCCCTGAGAGACGCTATTGAAACGCATTTCAGGGAAAAAAGAAGCGCTGGTGAATATGCCGAAATGCTTAATATCTCTCCTAAGGCGCTGGCCCGTGTGTGCAAAAAGCACTTCAATAGGACCTTGACAGAATTGATTTCTGAGCGGATCGTAATGGAAGCCAAAAGAGAGCTCTACCTTACCAAAAAGGCTGTCAAAGAAATAGCGTACACATTAGGCTTTGCCGACGAGTACTATTTCAGCCGCTACTTTAAAAATGTAACAAAAGTATCGCCCCTACTTTACAGGGAATCACTAAAAACAGCCTGAGGCTGTCTTGTGCAGCCGATTAATTCCTTAGCTGCTGCTCAGCAACAAAAACAAATACCATGAAACGATTTGCATATCCCCGTTATAAGAAAGCATACTTCGGTTTAGGCTTTCTAAGCCTCCTCGCCTTATGCTTGCAATTCACCTCGCCTACGGTTAGAAATCCCGTTGCTAAGGCAGAGATCAATGCGCCAAAAGAGGTCAGATTAATACTCGAAAGGGCCTGTTACGACTGTCATTCAAATCGCTCCAATCCCAAATGGTTTGACAGAGTTGCTCCTGCGTCTTATTTAGTAGCGCACGATGTAAAAGAGGCGCGTTCCCGACTTAACTTTTCCGAGTTCGGCAAGCTTCCGGAGCCTTTACAGCAATTGTTGCTCTGGGAAGTGGTCAACGTAGTTGAGCAGGATAAAATGCCACTGAAACGTTACAGGCTTGCACATCCTGGAGCTGTTGTTTCACCGGCGGAACTGGTCGTTTTGAAGCGGTATGTAAATACTCTTTCAGGAAGAAGTAAGGTAGATACTGACAAAATTGTAAAGGTTCTCGGAGCAAGTGTCGCTTCAAAAGGAATGAAGGTCCCGGTGTCGCTTACCGGAATACCTTATTCAGAAGATTATAAGAATTGGAAGGTGATCAGCGTGACTGATAAATATGACGGAGGGAGCATGAGGGTAGTGTACGGAAACGACATTATGGTGAAAGCTTTGGAAAGCCGGCAGCTCCCTTTCCCCGACGGTGCAAAGATGGTAAAAGCGGTGTGGGGCAAGCAACGTCAGGACAAGGAAGGCAATATCTTCCCAGGGAATTTCCAGAATGTTCAGTTCATGGTAAAGGACAGCAAGAAATTCAAGTCGACAGAGGGCTGGGGATTCGCCAAGTTTGACGGACTGAGCTTGAAGCCCTTTGGAAAAACTGCAGCTTTTGCCAATACCTGTATCAATTGCCATAAGGTGCTGGTACCTGAAAACGATTTTGTATTTAATATCCCAACTCGATAACGGTTATTTAAAATGAAAACTACTTTCAGCAATCTAATATATGCGGTGACGACGGCTTTGCTTTTAACAGCATGCAGCAGTAAAGAGCCTGTACTAGCCCCTGAGCAGCTCTATAATGCCGGCAGCGATAAGGTGATTTGTTCATTTATCAATGACAAGGCCGGCACTATCTCAATCATATACGGTAACGAACAAGCCTTGAAATCATCAAGCAATGGTGGCACCTTGCATTATCCCGGAGAGCGTTACACCCTTGTAACGTGGAAACAGAAGCCTATGCCGCACTGGTACGGGACCGACATGAACGGCACGATCCTCTCTGTAGAAAGGGTAGAGGTTCAGAAAGACGGTCGGGGAGCGCTTTCCTTTATATACAGCCAGCAACGTGGTCACAACACCGCGGCTCCCGGAAAAAATGCTGACAAGGAAAAGAGGATCAGTTTTATAACAAGCCAGTTGGCCGCTGTATTTCCGTGAGTTCAGATCTTTGAGCTATATTCACTCTGATGCCCCATACCTCCGTGCTTGTTCTGCTTCAAGTGTGCTCTTGAAGTTAGGAGTAGGGATAGAAAGGCACAGAAACGCTTTCTACCGTAGGCTGAGCAAAATCGCGACAAGAACTATTTCTCCCCTCGACAGGCGAAGGTGTTTCAGTGCATGAGTAATCTGGTTTTCAACTGTTCTCTTCGTTATTCCCAGTTTCAGGGCAATCTCTTCATTTGACAGTTGCTCAAGCCTGCTCATGAGGAAAATCCTCCTGCAGGCCGCAGGCAGACTTGCAAGGCATTTTTTTAGATTGTATTCCAGGTCTTCGTAATCCAGCTTATCTTCTGCTGCACTTTTTATTGTAAGCAGACTCTCGTATTCCTCCACCGGCTCTGAGCGGATACCTTTGGCTGCACTGAGGTGCTTGAATACGTGATACTTCGTGGTGATGTAAATGTAGCCATTGAAATTTTCAATTTTCAGGTGCTTCCGCCGCTGCCATAGGGCGACAAAAGCGTCGTGGACGATCTGCTCAGCCAGTTCCCTGTCTTTGAGAAAATGGAAAGCCGAACTATAAAGCTTTTTCCAGTGTCGGGCGTACAAAACAGCGAACGCTCTTGTATTATCGGAAACTACTTCCTCCCATAGGGCTGTATCTGACACATTAGTGCGGTTCATAACTGGCTTATATAAAAATATAGAATGTAAGAAAAAAAACAAACAGAAGTGTGTGTGCCGAAAGGAAAAAGTACTCTTTAGTAGAAAAGGGCATCATGCGAACTGACCAATACCAGCGGATATATGAAAAGTACCTTTCCGGCAAGGCAAGCCCCGAAGAGGAGAGGATGCTTTTAGAATATCGATCGGAAGAATTTAAGCCCTATGCGGAGTCTGAAGAAGAAAGTACACCGGCAGAGAAAGAGATACGCAGAAGGGTATTTCAACAGATACGCGGAACAATTGAAAAGAAACGCAGTAGGGTTGTCAGAATACGTGTGCTCTATATTGCCGCCGCTACTCTCACAATGGTATTTCTTTCTGCTGGTCTTCTTTATTTTAATTTTACCAGCCAATCACCCAGGGAACATGCGCGCCCACTGTTATCGGTTTCAAAAACTTTGTCCGTTAAGCCGGGAGGGAATGCAGCCATTCTGACCTTATCAAACGGATCTGTGATTCAAATAGACAAGGCAGAGAATGGCCTTCTGGCATCTGAAGGTAAGACGCTTGTGAAGAAAACAGCTGATGGGCATCTGGTTTATGAAGCTGGAGGTACTGAAAATGACGGCGCTGCTCTCGTGCTGAATACAATTTCGATACCCAGGGCCGGGCAGTACAGCCTTCGGCTTCCAGACGGTACGTTGGTGTGGCTTAACTCAGAAACAGTGCTTGTTTTTCCATCTGCTTTCACATCTAAAGAGAGAAAGGTGCAGCTAAAAGGCGAGGGGTATTTCGAAGTGGCGAAGGACGCGTCGAGGCCATTCATAGTGGAAACTGAAGAGGCGAGCGTAGAGGTACTCGGCACTCACTTTAATGTTCGTGCTTACCCCACCGATAATGCTGTTTTCGCCACACTTCTTGAGGGTAGGGTGAAAGTGGATAATAGTCGCGAGAGTCGGCTATTATCGCCGGGGGAGCAGGGAATAGCCTCTTCATCGGATAGCAGGATCAGCGTCAGTGCAGTCCGCGTAAACGATGCAGTTGCATGGAAGAACGGCCTGTTTGTTTTTAGGGATAATACAGTCAGGGAAATAATGGAGCAGGTCGCCAGATGGTACAATGTGGACGTTGAATACCGGGGCGATGTCGCCCGTAAGACATTTGGAGGCGTGTATTCCAAAAACAAGGACCTCGATCAGCTTCTTACGAGCATGGAATTAACGAAACTGGTTCACTTTAAAAGAGAAGGAAGGAGGATTATTGTTATGCCGTAGAACACTACCAGAATAAAAATAGCCCGATATGTTCGCTGCATATCAGGCTCTTATAACGTAAGCATTTAATCATCGCAGCTAACGATAATTATAAATTAAACCTACATTCAAATGTATAAAAAAAATACTGCATTCAGGTGCGGGAGGATATGCTACACCCCTGTTAAAATCCTGATCATTATGAAATTAAGCATCTTCCTTCTCTTTCTCGCGATTATTCAGGTAAGAGCTTCCTCTTTTGCTCAGAAGATTACAGTGCAGGTGAAGAATAAAGCGTTCGAAGACTTCATCATGGATATTCAGCAGCAAAGCGGGTATGACTTTATCTACAGCGCCGATCTTATCCGGGAAGCGAAACCAGTCACTCTCAGCTGCAAAAATGTCGGAATTGAAGATGTTCTGCAAAAGAGCATTTTAAATCAGCCCTTCACCTATCTTATCCGCAATAAGACGGTTACCCTGATTGAAAAGCCAAGGATCGAACCAGGCAGCCTTCAGGCTCAGGTAAGCGGAATCGTGATGGATGAAGGCAGGCAACCCTTGCCGGGAGTCACAGTAAGGGTGAAAAACAGTACGGTAACGACAGTCACAGATGTTGGCGGTAACTTTAGGATAAGAGCCGCTGCTGACGCGGTCCTGATATTCCGCTTTATTGGGTTTCAGGACCAGGAAATTGCGGTAGGCGGCAGGACCACTATTCAAGTCAGTATGAAACCCGACGTTAAAGGTCTTAATGAAGTAGTGGTAGTAGGCTATGGAACACAGAAGAAGGTGAATCTTACGGGCGCAGTAAGTACAGTTTCGGGCTCAGAGCTCGCGGTGCGGCCTGCCGGCCAGACCTCTGCAGCATTACAGGGGGCAGCACCGGGAGTTACCGTTACTCAGCGTTCAGGGCGGCCGGGAGGGGAGAACAACTCCATCCGGATCAGAGGGGTCGGAACAATTTCTAATGCTTCGCCGCTGGTGATGATCGACGGAGTTGAAGGTTCGATCGATAATATTGATCCAAACCTGATCGAGTCCGTTTCGATCTTGAAGGATGCGGCATCTTCGTCTATTTACGGTTCCCGGGCCGCAAATGGCGTGGTACTCGTTACCACAAAACGCGGCAGCGGTGATAAGATCTCTTTGAGCTATAACAATTATGTGGGCTGGCAGAAAGAGACGAATATGCCCGATATCGTGAATGCGCTTGACCACATGCTGCTATTAAATGAAGCATATGTGAATGCTGGCAGCTCTCCCCTGTATGCCGACACGCTCATCGAGTCGTTCAGGAAACAAAACGGAAAGTCCTCTGACCGCTATCCTAACACCGACTGGCAAAAAGCAAGCCTCACCGGCTCTGGCTTGCAGCAAAGCCATTTTCTCACTATCAACGGCGGCACTTCCAAAGTGCATACTCTTGCATCTTTCGGTTACTTAGACCAGGCGGGGATCATCGAAAACGCAAATTTCAGACGTTATACGATCCGCACGAATACAGACATCGTCTTTTCTGACAAGCTGAACGCAAGAATCGACCTTCAGTATGTGAATGCCATTACCACCGAACCGGCAGCTGGCTCAGGTGAAATCTTTCAATGGATTAACGGAATGCCTGCCAACCAGATTGCAGTAAACGAAAATGGCACCTGGGGTGTCGGGTGGAATGGCTCGAATCCCGTGTCGGCCTCGAAGGATGGTGGAACCAACAGGACCAAAGGCCCTTTTGGTAGTATCAATGCCGTGCTTAACTACAAGCCTTTTAAATGGCTGAATGCTGAGGTAGCTTATGCCCCCAAATACGCAGAGTCACTAACTAAAAATTTCAGAAAGGCTGTGCAGTCCTATTTTCCGAACGGTTCTCCAAGTTTCCTGACACCGCAACGATCAACACTAACGCAAGGCAGTACTCAGTCCGTTTATAACAACATGAGGGCGACCCTCACCGGCAGCCACAGTGTCGGCCATCACGCATTTAAACTTCTGCTCGGCATGTCAAGGGAAGATTTTTCGACGGAGTATATCAGTGGTTACAGAGATACGTATGTCCTCCCTGACTACCCGGTGCTCGATGCTGGCTCCGCAGCTAATCAGGTTGCTTCCGGCAGCGGGGAGGAGTGGGCGTTGCAATCTTTCTTCGGCAGGCTAAACTATAATTTTAAGGAAAAGTATCTGCTGGAGCTGAACGCCCGTTATGACGGTTCATCCCGCTTTCTGAAAGATAATCGTTACGGTTTTTTCCCTTCTGCATCGCTCGGCTGGCGTGTGTCGGAAGAAAACTTTATGGCGGGGCTGAAGGAGGTTGTTTCTAATGCAAAGATCAGGGCGTCCTGGGGTAGCTTGGGCAACCAGCTTATTGGCACTTATCCTTTTGTATCTTCCGTCAATCTTGGCTCTTACACATTTAATGGAACTATCATTAACACGGGCTATCTCAGTACACTGGCTAATAAAGCAATCGCCTGGGAATCAACAGAGGAGAAGAATGTAGGGCTTGACCTTACTTTGTTTTCTAAAGTCGAGCTTACCGCTGACGTTTATCACCGGCGAACTAAGGACATTTTGCTTGATCTCGATATTCCTTTGATCATTGGCCTTGGCCGGCCGCGTCAAAACGCCGGTATTGTTGAAAATAAGGGATGGGAGCTGAGGCTTGCGTACTCGGGCAGAGCCAAAGATCTGCAATACAGAATCAGCTTTAATCTTTCCGATGTAAAGAATGAAGTGGTGGATATGAGAGGTAAAAATCAAACCGGCCTGCTTGTTCATCGCGAAGGTTATCCGGCTCAGTCCATCTACGGCTATCAGGCAGAGGGCTTTTTTCAGAGCGACGAGGAAGTTGCCGCGCATGCTACTCAGTTTGGAACGGTAAAGGCAGGTGACATTCGCTACAAGGATCAGAACGGTGATAAAATTATAAACGAATCTGACAAGATAATCATCGGAAGTACCATTCCCCGCTACACGTTCGGCTCCAATATCAGCGCTTCTCTCAAAGGCTTTGACCTGAATGTGCAGATTCAAGGGGTTGGAAAGGCTGATGGCTACCTGTATGGACCTGGAATCATGCCTTTCAACGTAGGGGGCGCTTTGGGGGTACCATCCGTGAGGACAATAAAGACAGATGGACCCCGGAAAACAGGGATGCTACCTTCCCCAGACTGGCCTTTGGTGCAACGAATAACGAACAGGCTTCCAGCTTCTGGCTGAAAGATGCCTCCTATGTGAGGCTTAAAAACCTTCAGATCGGCTATACCCTTCCCGCGGCGGTTGCATCGAAAATTAAGGTAAAGAGACTGAGGCTGTTTGCGAACGGCAGCAATCTCTTCTCTATCGATGATTTTTGGAGTGGATACGATGTAGAGGCACCAGTTGGGCAGGGGAATTACTATCCTCAGGTTAAGGTGTACAGTGTTGGATTGGAGGCAAACTTTTAAAAAGATCAACAATGAAGAAGTTACTATATTACTGGTTTCCCCTCTTGATTTCGGTGCTGGCCTTGCCTGCATGCGATAACTATCTTGATCGTCAGCCTCTTTCAGGCCCTTCTGACGAAACCTATTTTGCCAACCAGGAAGAACTGGTGCTGGCTGTGAACGGTATTTATGCCGCAGACAACTACACTGTACTGGATAACATGCCTTTAAATGTCTGCGTCGATAATGGCACTGACATAGGCTGGGACCGCAATAACAGCCCGCTCCAGAGCCTGGGTAAGGGGAACCACGACAGTAATAATGGTTTTGCCTTGTCGGTATGGACGAACGCCTACATCGTCATCGGACGATGCAATAATGTACTTGATAATGCGCCGAAGGTAAAGGAAAAGACCACACCAGCCATTTACAATCGCTCAATTGCAGAGGCGCGGTTCATGAGGGCGCGCACTTATCAATACCTCATCGATTATTTTGGCGGCGTACCGCTCGTTACGCAGTCCCTTAATCTTACTAATTCTCAGCTGGGCAGGAATTCAAAAGAGGAGGTGCTCGACTTCATTCTTGCGGAACTGGATGCGGCAGCAGCAGACCTTCCCCTTAGCTATTCAGGAAACGATGTCGGCAGAGCAACGAAGGGCGCTGCACTCGCAATAAAAGCCAGGGCAGCTCTGTATGGAGAAAAGTGGGATATTGCGGCCGAAGCGGCAAGAAGTGTCATGGCGCTGAATGTCTACGCCTTGCACAACGACTTCAGGGCATTGTTCTCTTATGCGGGGGAAAATTCAAGGGAGATCATATTTGCGCTGCAGTTTTTGAAGGCTTCCAGGACGCGTACTCATTCAATGCCCGGCAACCTCCTGTCCCGGAATGCCCAGGGCTTCTCGAACAAAGTCCCCAGCCAGTCGCTTGTCGACTCCTATCAATGTACCGACGGCCTCGATATTGACCAATCACCCTTGTACGATCCGGCCCGTCCTTTTCAGAACCGAGATCCCCGGCTTGGTTACACCATCGCTGTTCCAGGGTCGGTCTACTTTAATTATCAGTTCGAAACGCACCGCGACAGTGTAAAATGCTGGAATTATAACACGACGCCCGCAACTCGGGTAGATAACCAGGATGCACTGAACGCTTTTGCAACGTTTACAGGTTACTGCTGGAGAAAATATATCGATCTTCAGGATAAGGAAGACCGTTCAAATTCGGAACTGAATATCACCCAGATCCGTTATGCTGAGGTATTGCTCATCTACGCTGAAGCCATGATCGAAGCAAATAAGATTGACCAGAGCGTGTATGAGGCGATCAATCAGATAAGACAGCGCCCGGGGGTCAATATGCCCGCCATTAGCTCGGGCAAAACTCAGGCAGAAATGCGCTCGATCGTTCGTAAAGAGCGTCTGCATGAACTCGCCATGGAGGGCTTTCGCCTTTCCGACATCAGGCGCTGGAAGATCGCGGAGCAGGTAATGAACGGACCTTTTTACGGAAGAGTACAAAGAGGTTTGCTTACCTCCGCTCCAGCTATTGACGAAAATGGTAGTCCGGATTACAGTGCCGTGCCGAATAAAGATCAGTTACGCGTGATTGAAGTCCGGAAGTTTAACGCCGCGAGGGATTACCTCTGGCCGATACCGAATGTGGAAACAGTCACTATTCCCGGCCTCGTTCAGAATCCAAACTATTGAAAGTAGTAAGACGGGACGGTCACGCATCAGGTTGTCCGTCCCGTTAACCATTAAGAATGATATTTATGAAATTAATTACCATCAGAAAAGCCATTTTGTTGTTGGCAGCTATCCTTGTCTGTCAGGCTTCATATTCACGGGCAGCACTTCCGGACTATGATGTTTGCGTGTACGGCGGAACTTCTGCAGGGGTCATTGCTGCTTACACTGCCGCGAAATATGGGAAAAAAGTGGTATTGGTAGAACCAGGAAGCCATCTTGGTGGTATGAGTTCCGGGGGGCTTGGATATACCGATATTGGTAATAAATATGTGGTTACCGGGCTTGCCCGTGATTTCTATCGCCGCATCGGCCGGCACTATGGCAAGTTTGAACAATGGATTTTCG
Organism: Arcticibacter sp. MXS-1; assembly: GCF_041902385.1. Lineage (GTDB taxonomy): Bacteria > Bacteroidota > Bacteroidia > Sphingobacteriales > Sphingobacteriaceae > Arcticibacter. Next base: position 3,197,099 of record NZ_CP169244.1, read on the forward strand.
AACCCAAGGTAGCAGAAGCAATATTTCGCGATTATGTAAAAAGGGGAGGCTTCAGAGTACTTTTTAATCACCGCCTCAAAGCGGTAGACAAACAGGCCGGCGTCGTTCGCATGGTCAAGCTCGAGAATGCAGCAGGCACCAGGAGCCTTCCTGCGGCTGAGGTCAAGGCAAAGATCTTTATTGACTGCAGCTACGAGGGCGACCTGATGGCAGCTGCAGGGGTTTCTTACACAGTTGGCCGCGAACCGAACAGCCAGTATCAGGAGACCTACAACGGAGTCCAGCTGATGGATGGCCATCAAATGCCCGATGGTGTGGATCCTTATGTTACTCCCGGGAAGCCGGAGAGCGGACTCCTCTGGGGGATACGTCCGGGCAGCTTGCAGCCGGAAGGAAGCGGCGACCGAAAAGTGCAGGCTTATAATTACAGGATCTGTCTTACCAATCGGCCTTCGAACCGAATTCCAATAGGCAGGCCCGAGAACTACGATCGGTCAAAGTACCAGCTTTTGCTCCGGCTTATGGAGCGAAAGCCATGGAAAAGTCTCAGCGACGGATTCATTATAAGCAGCATGCCCGAGGCCAAGACTGATATCAACAACAGAGGAGGGTTTTCGACTGATATGATTGGCGAGAACTGGAAGTATCCGGAAGCGGGTTATGCAGAGCGGGCGAGGATTATTAAAGCGCACACCGATTATACCAAAGGCCTTTTATACTTCATCGGAAACGATCCTGCAGTACCCGCCCATATTAGAAAAGAGATGCAGCAGTGGGGATATCCTAAAGACGAGTATACGAACAACGGACATTGGTCGCCGCAGTTGTATGTCAGGGAGGCACGGCGGATGGTGGGCGAGCTGGTGATGACCCAGCATCATTGTCAGAGGAAAGAAGTAGTAGCTGATGGAGTAGGGATGGCGGCGTACACGATGGATTCTCATAATTGTGACCGCCTGGTTGTAAACGGCTTTGTGAAGAATGAGGGTAATGTCGAAATCGGAGGTTTTGGCCCTTACCCCGTCTCCTATAGGTCAATTGTCCCGAAGGAGCGCGAAGTAACTAATCTGTTTGTTCCCGTCTGTCTCTCTGCCTCGCACATCGCTTATGGCTCAATAAGGATGGAACCTGTCTTTATGGTATTATCTCAGGCCGCAGCTGTCGCCGCTTGTGACGCAATTGATAAGGGCATCAGTGTGCAAAAGGTCGACGTTACCTATGTCAACGCTCTTCTGAAAGAGAACCCTTTGGGTGACGGCAGCACACCGGAGATCCTGGTCGACAACCGCGATACCGATAATGTAAAGCTCTCAGGAGAGTGGAAAGCAATCTCTCATGGAGGATACGGCCCCGACTTCCTGACTACCGATAAAGAGGCATCAACCGGCAAGGCGGAGTTTAGTACATCGATTGCCAAAGGAGGATCGTATTCGATTTACTCATATATTCCAAAGCTGCCCGGCCTGGCTGAGGAAATATCTCTGGTCATATCCGACGGGAGATCTGAGCGGGAAATAAGGATCCGTACAACAGAGCTCGAAGTACAGGGACAGACATCAGGGGAGTGGGTTAAGCTTGGTGACTTCCAGTTTGGCACTGGGAGCAAAGTGTCCGTCTCTCTTATTGCATCAGGAGGAAAAACGGTTGCTGACGCAGTGCTGTTTGTTCCGCAAGAGAACTAATCACCTTCATCTCCTGACCATAGGAGAACGACAGAGCGTTGGGCGTCATCATTTGCTGTGTGGCTTTTTGTTGAGCTCCTTACGCAAAAGGCCCGGGGACGCGCCGTTCCCCGGGCTTTTTACAACTATTTCTCATTATTGTTTGTCAAATTTAAGCTTCTAACTGTCAGGTTGTTTTTAATTGTTTGATCTGTTTTTTATCAGCGGCGGCCCTTGGGTGTGATTATTGTGGCGGGGAATTGCTATGAGTGAAGCTAGAGCCCCTTTTGAAATAACTTATCAATCAGGCAGTAGCCGGTATTCCTTTCTTGTCTCGCCTCTTTCGCAGAAGGGAAAAGAAAACTCCGATTTTCTCATTCAAATTGAAGGGGAAGCTGTAGGGATTTTGAGCAAGAACTCTGTAAACGCCTGGTTTTGGAAAGAAGGAGGCCTTTCAGTTCCTGCCAGCTTCGGCATCGATAACCAGATGAGTATTGCCGATGAACTGGGCGAGCTTATAGAACGGAACTTTCATTAGCATACTTTGACAAAGCGGTGCCCGTAGATCTCTTGCCGGTCTTCCCGTAAAGCCGGTTTTATGTTGCCCTTCTTTTATTCCAACTGGCTTGTACGGCTCCCGCTGATTTGTAACGGGTAAAATGGGTTTTTTGAGTGTTTCATTTGGCCTCATTCTTCAATAACAAGGCGTCAGGAGAACTTAGAACGGTTTTTAAGCGGGACTTTATTATCGTTAATCTGACGCCACCCTTCGCCTGAATTCTGCAGGAGATAAGTTTGTCTTCTGCTTGAATAATTTGTTGAAGGACTGCGGATGCTCAAAACCGAAGCGGTAAGCTATCTCGGCGGTAGTGAGCCTTGTCTGATTAAGCAATATCTTCGCTTTTTCTATCAGCATCAGGTGGATATGCTGTTGTGTGCTTTTTCCCGTTAGCGATCGGAGCATGTCCGAAAGATAGCGTTGCGACAGGTTTAAATGAGCGGCTATTTCCTGCAGAGAGGGGAGGCCGGTAAGTAAGTTGTCTCCCTGGTCCAATCTTTCAATCAGATATTCGTTCATCTGGCCGATCAAGTGATGATTTGCCGCTTTTCTGGTTAGAAACTGCCTGTTGTAAAATCGATTACTATGACTGAGCAAAAGTTCAAGCTGCGATACCAGCACGTCCTGACTAAATTGATCGATATTGTTTGTTAGCTCTGTAGCGATCGCCTTAAAAATCATTGAAATCACTCCTTTTTCCTTTTCTGACAGGAACAGAGCTTCAGCGACTGCATAGCAAAAAAGCCGTAGCGGTGAATGGTCTGCGACAAGGAGTGTCGCTGAAGCAGCTCGGAATGGAAAAACAGGGCATAGCCTGTGTGGTCCTCTGGGGCACCGGACATCATCACAGTCTGACGCGGTGCTAAGAAGGCCAGTCCTCCGTTTTTGAAGTCATATTGCCCAGGGCCATACTGTACGCTGCCGCTGAAACTCTCCTTAAACGATATCTTATAAAAGCCAAGGTCAAACCACTTGCCGGCATCAGCCATACTCATCCGCTCTTCATCGTAATTGACAAGCATGATCAGCGGATGCAAAGGTGCCGGCAGACCTAGCCTTAGCATTAGATCCGTGATGTTATCAAAGCTTAACGTTTCGCTGTTCATCTGCTTCATGACCATTCACTCTTCTAAGATAGTAACTACAGCAAAAGATTCGATCAGTTTTGTGCGGTTGGCCGGATAATGATGTCGCCCACATCGACATTGTCTGGTTGGTCAATAGCATAAGCGACCGCCTCTGCTATTGCCCTGGGTGGTATGGCGATCTGGTCTGCCTTTTGCTGAATAGCGGTTCTGATACTCTCGTTTTTGATGTTACTAACAAATTCTGAACTTACTAAGCCTGGCGAAATGCCTGTCACGCGCCAGCGACCTTCTGATTCCTGTCGCAGCGCTTCGCTGATCGTGCGTATAGCATTTTTGGTTCTCGCATAGACGCCCATTGCAGGAACAATACTGATTCCTGCTGTCGACATCATATTAACGAAATGGCCTGAGCCTTGCTCTTTGATTATTGGCAGGGCCGCCGCGATGCCGTAAAGCGTCCCTTTAATGTTGACGTCGATCATCTGTTCCCAGCGTCAACGTCCGTCTCTTCCATAGGATACAACTGACTGATACCGGCGTTGTTGATCATTACATCTAGGCTGCCATATTTTTCGACCGCCAGGGCGGTCAGTTTCATCAAATCGGTTCGTTTTGTAACGTCCATTTGCATGGAGATTGCTTCGCCTGCATTCTCCCTGATCCGCTCTGCTATAACGTCCAAACGATCCGTCCTTCTCGCCCCAAGTACAACCCTGGCACCTCTTGAAGCCAGCAGTTCTGCAATCGCTTCTCCAATACCACTGCTCGCACCCGTGATTACCACTGTTTTACCTTCGATTCCTTTTTTCATATCTGTTACTATTGATACGGCAAAGTTCTGAACTGTCCGGCGAGCCGATGTAGTCGAAATAGTTGAATTTGTTGCCGAAATGGTAACAGGGGGTGCAATGTTAGAATTAGCTCGCCCGAGTTCGTTTTTTTATACAGCACCCGCATACGGCTAGATACCCGGGGCGGTATGTTGCTGTGTTCATTCTTCTTCTCCTGTGTTCTTCATTTTCATCAGAATAGAATAAGCATTGCTGGTAACAATGGGCTTGCCTTTAATGCTCTCTGTCGTCATTATTTCTGTATAGCCTCGCTCTGTTTTGCCGCTTTTGATCTCCACCTGTCTGAAACTATTCTTTGCTTCAGCCACAAAGATATACTCCTTTTCACCGTATCTTACCACTGCATCATCAGGTACAGCCATTACTGCCCTTTTAACGCTTTCAATTTCAGCTTGCAGGAACATGCCTGGAATCAGCCCTGCTGTTTTGCCCTTGAAATGGCAGTGGACGGTTGTGCTTCTGTCTTCATCAAGGTCTTTTCCCGACAGGATCACTTCTGCCGTGTACAGCCTTGATGTATCTGAGGTGGGATGGGCGGTGACCGTCATGCCCGGCTTTACGCTGTTTAGGTCTTTCTCGAAAACGGTTAGTGCAAGGTGCAGATCGTCCGTATTTACCAGTTCAAGTAGCACGTCGGTCGGGTTTACATACTTGCCTGCATTTGCATTTACCTTTACGACAAATCCATTAATTGGCGAATGAATCGCAATAGAACGACTGATGCTGTTCACGGTGAGCCGGGCCGGATTAACTCCGAGCATGAGAAGCTTCTCGGCGAGTGCCTTCAACGCAATTTGCTGAGTGACGTACTCACTTTGTGCCTGCTGAAAGGTCTTGTCGCTGCTCGTTTTGCTGGCGTTAAGAACTTTTTGCCGGCGGTAGTCTTCCGAGAGGGCCGAAAGCTTCGCTTTTGCAACCAGATAGTCCTGTTGCAGCTGAATGAAGGATTGGTCTTCGATCACCGCCAGCGTCTGTCCCCTTGATATTTTCATCCCGGGCAGCATGCGTGTGTACTTAAAGTATCCGCCTAGCGGAAAACTAACGGAGACGACGTTCTGGGGTGGCACGTCCACTACACCATTAACAACTACACTCTCACTCATTTCTCTTGTTTCTGCTCTGCCCGTTTGTATGCCTGCATTTTTTATTTGTGCATTTGAAAGGACTACAAGTCCGGGTACCGCCTGTTCTACTTCCTTGCTGTTTCCTGATTTCCTTTCTGTGCAGGAAAACAAAATCATGCCTAAAAGCACTGTATATGTGTATTTCAATGTTTTCATCTAATTTTTACTTTGGTAAGAGTGAATGTCGATAGCCAGCGAGTTCCAGTCGCTCAGCACATTTAAATATTCGGCTCGGATAGTAATTGCCTGGTTAATCAGGGTTAGCCACTCCAGGTAGCCAATGTTGCCGGAGGCAAACTGCTGGGAAGCTCTCTGGCTCAGAAGATCGGCATGTTTTAATGCTGTCTGCTCGTAGTAGTCGAGCAGGGCCTTGTTTTTCTGGTAGCTTAGTGATAATTGCCTCAAAGCAGTGCTTTGTTTCAGCCATGCGTCTTCGTACTCTTTTTTCTTATCTGGTAGTTGATGGCTCCTGCCTTTACCGCGGAATTCAGGGGTCGCAGAAACAAGGGTACATTGATCCCCAACAGTACAGAACTGAAACGGTGCCCACTGTCGTAATAAACCTCTGTTCCTCCGAGGTTCTGGAAGCCTGAGATCGACTGGTTGTTATACCCAAGCGTGAGCGACGGCAGCCATTTTGATTTTTGGAGAAGGTGTTCCGCGAGTGCCAAATCCTGTTGTTGCTTCAGCCACTTCAGCGAAGGCACGTTTTCAGCTCGAAGCTCTTGGGGCGGCCCAGACATATCAATCCTGGCCGGACCTTCCTCGGGGACATATTCTGAACGGCAGTTCAACAGTTGTCCGAACCTCAGTCGTGCTATTTCTATGTCAGCCAACAGAGCTTCGAGCTGGCTGGCTATCTGCATCCGCTGTGATTCTACCGAAGTCTTTTCAAGCACATTGATATCGCCAACTCTGAAGCGTTCTTCTTGTTTCTTGTACAGGACGCTGTAAAGCGAGTCGGACTTGACAAGGATTTTCTTCCTTTCGTACATCACCCGAAGCTGATAAAAGGCAGCGGTCACCTCTTTCCTGAGCTCAAACTCGTCTACTGATTCTTTTAGCCTGCTGCTTTCGGTTCCGGCCAGGAGAAGTTTTTTCTGACGCGCATAGACAACAGGGAAGGCGACCTGCTGGCTCAGTGAAACGCGGTTGTCGTTAAGTGCGCTGTTTATTTTACCGTACTCTCCCGAAACAACAGCTGGCGGAATATCCCAGGCAGTACCTTCAAGGGTTCTCGAATAACTCGTTCGGAGTACAGCGGCCTGAAGCTTCGGACTGTTCTTTATCGCCGAGTCGAGTGCTGCCGCAAGGGAGATCCTTTGCTGGGCTTGAGTGGCAGCCGTGCAGGTCAGCATGGTCATCACGACTAGAAAGCTCCTATTTCGGAGGAGGGCCAAGCCTCTCTGCTGCAAAGGCCTCACTTTTTTCGATTCAAACAAAAGATAAAGTACCGGAAGCAGCATCAGAGTAAGTGCGGTAGCTGTGATTAGTCCGCCGATGACAACAGTAGCAAGCGGGCGCTGAACTTCAGCTCCGGCCCCGGTGCTCAGGGCCATCGGCAGAAAGCCCAGTGAGGCGACTGAAGCAGTCATCAGGACAGGGCGCAGCCGCGTGCGCGTGCCGCGGAGTATTCTCACCATGATATCGTCTACTCCCGACCGCTTAAGCTGGTTGAATTCGGAGATGAGCACTATTCCGTTGAGAACGGCGACGCCGAACAGGGCAATAAAGCCTACTCCAGCCGAAATACTGAACGACATGCCACGGGTCCACAAAGCGAAGATGCCGCCAATGGCTGATAGAGGGATCGCTGAGAACACCATCAATCCCTGTTTTAAAGAGCCAAAAGCAAAGTTCAGCAAGACAAGGATCAGCAAAAGGGAGACCGGGACCGCTAAAGAGAGCCTTTTTTTGCCGCTCTGAGATTTTCGAAGTCGCCTCCATAAGTAATATAATAACCAGGAGATAGCTTCAACTTTGCGGAAACCTTATTTTGGAGTTCTCCTACTATCGATTCAACGTCTCTTCCCCTCACATTAAACCCAACGGTTATTCGGCGTTGTGCATTTTCGCGTTGTATTTGATTTGGACCAACTTTAATAGCAACGTCGGCGACAAGCCTTAGCGGAATTTGCATCCCGTTGATGCGGGTGATTAGCAGGTCCTGCACATCGCTCACATTCTGCCGCTGCGTGCTATCGAGGCGGACCACCAGGTCGAACCGACGCTCGTTTTCGAAGACTTGTCCTGTAATGGCGCCTGCAAATGCTGACTGCACCGTTCGATTTACCTCCGCTATAGAAAGACCATATTGAGCGAGCGCAGACCGGTTATAGTTGATTACGATCTGAGGCAGTCCGGTAACAGATTCAACATACAGATCTTCGGCTCCTTCTACCGTGCGGACAACCCGACCGAGCCGCTCGGCGTACGCCGACAGCGTGTCGATATTCTCCCCGAAGATTTTGCAGACCACGTCCTGCCTTCCCCCGGTCATCAGTTCATTGAAGCGCATCTGCACTGGGAACTGAAATCCTGCGGTAACTCCCGGAACACTGGCCAGCGCATTGCTCATCTTGCCTGCCAGTTCGTCGAAGGAATGAGCGGAGGTCCATTCTTTCTTCGGTTTCAAGATCACCATCATATCGGAGGCTTCAATTGGCATCGGGTCCGTCGGGATCTCTCCGCTTCCTATCTTCGTTACCACTTTCTCCACTTCAGGGAATTTATCAAGCAGGATATTTGCGCACTGCTGGGTTGTTTTAATGGTCGTGGTCAGAGAGCTCCCTGTGAGCACCCGCGTGTCAACTGCAAAATCTCCCTCCTCTAACTTTGGGATAAATTCTCCGCCCATATGAAGCAGGATCACTACGCTGATCATAAACGTTGCCAGCGAAACGGCGATCACCGTCTTTGGAGTGGTCAAGACCAGTAGCAGCGTTTTTCGGTACGCCCTTTCCATTTTATGCATCATCCTGTCGGAGATTGACTTTTTACGGGAAATCTTCCTGCTGAGAAAGAGGGAGGTCATCATCGGAATGTAGGTGAGCGATAGCAAGAAGGCGCCGAGGATGGCGAACGCAACCGTTTCTGCCATCGGGCGAAACATCTTGCCCTCGATACCCGAAAGAGAGAGGATAGGCAGGTAAACGATCAGGATAATAACCTGTCCAAAGACTGCTGCATTCATCATTTTAGAGGCTGATTTTCCCACCTCTGTGTCCATTTGCTGCTGATCGAGAAGCGTTGCTTCTGTGAATTTTTTGCTTACGCGCAACCGGTGCATCGCCGCCTCCACAATGATGACAGCGCCATCAACAATCAGCCCAAAATCGAGCGCACCCAGGCTCATGAGGTTGCCGCTGACGCCGAACAGGTTCATCATGATGATGGCGAAGAGCATTGATAATGGGATCACCGAAGCGACCAGCAAGCCCGCCCGGAGATTCCCGAGGAAGAGTACCAGGATGAAAATAACGATCAGGGCGCCCTCCATCAGGTTCTTTTCCACGGTGCCGATGGCGTTGTTCACCATTTTTGTACGGTCAAGGAAGGGCTCTATCTGCACCCCCTGAGGCAAAGTCTTTTCAATCTCGGCAATCTTTTTCTTGACCGCTTTGATAACTGCTGATGAGTTTCCATTTTTTAGCATCATCACTACCGCACCGGCCACTTCCCCCTGATCGTTATAGCAAACTGCTCCATAACGAATCGCTGAGCCAAGCTTCACCGACGCTACGTCTTTAATGGTTACCGGAGTGCCGTTAGGAAGAGTTTTTATCATGATCTGAGCGATGTCGCCTACTGACGATACCAATCCCTCGCTCCGGATAAAAAGAGCGGTAGGTCCGCGTTCAATATAGGCTCCTCCAGTATTTTGGTTGTTGCGCTCGAGTGCTGAAAAAACATCGGCTATGCTAAGATTATAGGAGCTGAGCCGGGCTGTGTTTACCGCTATTTCATATTGCTTCAGGCGGCCGCCGAAACTACTTACGTCAGCGACGCCTTCCGTGCCGAGCAGCTGTCGCCGCACTATCCAGTCCTGTATTGTTCGCAGTTCCATAGGACCGTACTTAGATTCATAACCAGGCTTCGGTTTTACAACGTACTGAAAGATTTCTCCAAGCCCGGTTGTTACCGGCCCCATGGCCGGCGTGCCCAATGAAGAGGGAATCTGCGACTGCACCTCTATCAGCCGTTCACTCACTTGCTGCCTCGCCCAGTACACGTCTGTCTCATCGCTGAATACGATCGTGACGATCGATAAACCAAACCGGGAGAATGACCGCTGTTCAATAATTCCCGGTATGTTACGGGTCGACTGTTCGATAGGAAAGGTGATAAGCCGCTCAATGTCAGCAGCTCCGAGTGAGGGCGAGGACGTTATGACGAGGACCTGATTATTTGTGATATCGGGAACCGCATCGATAGGGAGCTTGCCTACATTGTAGATTCCTGTTCCTATGAGGATCAGGATCAGCATCCCTATAATTAACTTGTTCTTTATAGAAAATCTAATAATTCCGTTAAGCATAGTTTTAATTTTGGGGCTGGCACTCACCAAAAAATATCCTACTTTAGAGCAGGCGGAAGTACCAGCCGACAATTCGACAAATAAGGATACCCATTCCCTTTGTGAGGGAATAGCAGTAAAAGAACTTAGCTGTACTGCGGAGGCTGCCAGACGGATTTAGCCACGCCCCGGATCTCTTTTTCCGAAAAGTCAGGACGAACGCGATAGAGGTCGAACTCTGCTGCTCTGATCGATATATAGCTGTTCTGCGGAATTACGGCTGAGGAGACAGAAAGGACTTGTATAGTTGTATTTGATTTGAAAGGAAGCCGCATATCTTCCATATAGTCTTTATCCTTGACGAACTTGCTGAAATAATGAAGCTTAATAAAAGCGATAACTGAAATATCAGGCTTTTCTGATTTATGATCGAAGTAGTGCGTAATCAGAATCGGGAATTTTATAAGCTGGCCTAACTCCGTTTGGGTGACCAGAAGAGTGCTTAATAAAAGTATTGCGATCACGCGATTCAGCATTGATAGTTTTCAATGATTAAAATGATGTCGCTAAAATAGTTAAAAAACACGTTTTTTACTACCAGAGAGGATTTGTTCCCGTGCTGTTTCTGTATCGGGATACTTGTGTGGCGCAATTGGTTGTCGGACGTTTGACTATTACCTGTCGCGACAACCGCGACCGAAACGTGGCAAAACCAGCCGCTCCGGCGTAAACGACTTCTGCTTGCCTTCAGATATAGCAATGGTGATTATTTCATTGAGATCGCACTAAGGTCTTGCCTGAATAAAAAATAAATGTAATCTTCACATTTAAGACAATGTCTAATCTTTGTCTCAAATGGCCAATCCAAAATGATAGACTGAGATACAATATAGCCGGTTTTTTCTTAACTACTCCGGTGTTTATACTCATGGGTTTACCCTTTTTGTTCGCACTTTTTTACCGATAGGAACTGAAATTTTTTATTTAAGCATTCTGAAGATGACTCCTTGCCAATTTTTGCTACTTAGATTTGATTTGCAGACCAGCCACTTTTCAAAAATCAATGAAGCTGCCCCGCAAAAAAATAAACCTGTCCGGACAGAATGGCAAACTCTTTCTTTAATAAAGAAAGAATCCCACCATTTGCGGCTTACACTCTTTGCTGTTCTTGTCGTTGTTTTTACCGGAAGATCACTCGCCCAGGGCTATAAATCAGGCCCCGCTGACAAGGACTTCGCAGGCTACCTATTTACCTACTTTAAAGGAAATGCCGTTGAAGATGAGGCGGTCTGTTACGCCATCAGCACAGACGGCTACCATTACCGCGCCCTGAATAATAACAGGCCCGTTATTGACTCAAAAGTGATCAGCAGTACGGGCGGCGTGCGCGACCCCCATATCCTTCGGGGGGAAGACGGGCGATCATTTTACATGGTCCTTACCGACATGACTTCCTCTAAAGGATGGGATTCTAACCGCGCCATGGTGCTGCTGAAGTCAGACGATCTGCTGAACTGGAAGCACACGGTTATTAACATCCAGCAACGGTTTAAAGGGCACGACGATTTGAAACGCGTATGGGCACCGCAGACGATATTCGACCCTGCCGTGGGGAAATACATGGTCTACTGGTCCATGAAACACGGCAATGGACCTGATATCATTTACTATGCATACGCCAACGGCGACTTTACCGATCTGGAAGCTGATCCAAAAGTTCTGTTCCGCCCGCAGAATGGCAAGTCATGTATTGATGGGGACATTATTAATAAGAACGGCTTGTTCTATCTTTTTTATAAGACCGAAGGCCACGGCAACGGAATAAAGCTGGCCCTTACCGATTCGCTTACTTCAGGAAAATGGATTGAACAGCCCGGATATAAGCAGCAAACCCGGGACGCAGTTGAAGGCTCAGGGGTTTTTAAACTAAACCGCTCTGATAAGTATATCCTGATGCGCAAGGCCTCTTCAGCCTGTGTTACGGCAGTTTGCTGCTGTTCGATTTTATATTGAGCATCGCTTAGCGCCCGTGCCGCCGCGTTCAGGTCCGCTTTTCCCTGATCGATCCCGCTTTGCAGCTGAAGCATGAGCTTGTCTTTTTCAAGCTTATGCTGAGCCACCTCATGACGGCTTCTGGTTCCATTAAAAATGTTCCAGGAAAGCTGTATGCCCGCCAGGTAGGAGTCCGCGTAGTCGCCCGCTAATTTTTTATCGTTCAGCTGCAATGAACCAAAGGCGTTTAACCTCGGGAGATAGGCGGACCTTGTCGCCGCTATCAGGTGGTCGGTGGCCTCAATTGCTTTCGTCAGGGCGAGGTAATCGGACCTGTCTGCGGATATTTCCAGCCTTTGAGCACTGCTACCGCGCAGCTCCTGATCCAAAAGATCTGGAATGTACACGACGCCAGGCTGCCTGTTCATGAGGATGCTGAGGCGATCCGACGCGTTCCTGACGGCGCTCCCCGCGTATTCAACAGCACTTCGAGCCTCAGCTACTTTTACTCCTACATTCAGAAGGTCCGACCTCTGCAGGAGGCCTTGCTTCACCCTGTCGTTAGTGAACTTATAGATGCCATTTACCGTGTTGAGCGCTTCTGCCGCCACATCCCTCATCCTGCATGCAAACTGCAGGTCATAATAAGCGCTTTTGGCCTGGAACTTCAGATACTGGCCGGCCCTTTTCTTTTTCAGCGTTTGCGCTTCCGTTTCTGTCTTGGCGGCTTTGCGCATGTGCAGCATGTCGGCGTTCAGCAGCGGCTGCTTTACCTCCAGTCTGGCCGAAAAGTCGTTTATTACCTCGGGATCGTTTAGCAGGACGGGGTTGAAGTCGTTCTGGGTAATGATTTTTTGCTGCAGCTTGAATCCAAAGGCGTTGAGCGGGTTGTTTGTGCTTAAGGCGGCATAAGATACGGCGACCTGTGGAAGGAAAGCCGCACTTGTCTGCCTGTACTTTTCCAGCGCGATCGCCTGGTCAAGTCCCGCCTCGCGGAAAGCCTGGTTGCGCTCCAGCGTGGCCGCAACGGCTTCTTCTATACCTAGTCGCACTGCCTTTTCCTGGGCCATCGTTCCTTCGTTCACGAACACCACGAACGTCAGTAGGATAACGGATGCAATTCTTTTTGTCATGTTACACTGATTTATACATTCAGTTCTATTGAGAACACGACAAAAATGACCAATCACAAAAGCCCGGTCAGGAACATTTGTTGGATAAGATTAAGAAAATAAAAAACTAAGAACTTAGCAGCCGGATCTCGTTTCTGCCCAGTCTCACCATTTCTTTTTCTTCCATAGTACAAAGCAGGCGGCTAACAGCCTCACGATGTGTGTGCAGCTCGTCAGCGATCTGCTGATGGGTAATGTTAAGAGTATCGGTGCCTAATGCCCCGGCTCTTTTTCTGAGATAGTGCAGGATTTGCTTGTCAAGATTGCTGAATGCGATCAGGTCGATAACGCCCAGCAGCTCTGCAAACCGGCTGCTATACGTCTGGTTGATGTACGTGCGCCATTCCGGAAATCTGAACCAGTCCTCCATCAGGTTGACCGGGATTAGAATGACCTCCGTGTCGTCTTCGGCAATTGCCTTTACCATGCTCTCTTTTCCAGCTTCGCAGCAGTTAATGGCCATGGCGCAGGTCTGAGCGGGATAGAGGTGATAGAGGAATATTTCTCGGCCTTCGTTGTCCTCCCGCACGATGCGCAGGACACCCTTTTGTACGATGGGGATGAAGATTACCTTATCGCCCGGAGTAAACAAGGTCTCGTCTTTCTTGATCTTCCGCGTACGGGTAAATTTCCTTATTGCTTCTTTAAGTACCGGATCTGTAAAAAGAGATTCAAGCATGGCTGACATCTTGGTAATGGCACTCAAAAATACTGAAAACGACGCTCTTCTGCACACCCCGCTTTTACTATCGCTGCCCGGACGGACACAGGCGAACTCATGCGGCTGGTACCAGGTACCACAGCAGGACCATGCTGATCAGAATGATAGCCGCGGTTAACAACAACGAAAGCAGGAAGGAGGGATAATAGTCCTTTTTTAGCAGTTGCTGCTCAATATGCCTGTAGCGCCAGTACGAAAGAATAGCCATCAATCCTCCAAGACCAACCAGAGATATTCCGATGGAAGAGGAGAATCCGCTACCCGGAACGGGTTTGGCCTCGCCGAGGACAAACGAGATCTGCCTGACAAAAAGAGAAAACTTGACTACCACAAACCCGAGACCGATAATAGCGATGCAGGTGCGAATCCAGGCCAGAAAGGTACGCTCGTTTGCAAGGTGGTCGTTTGGGATGGGAGTCTTCCTGCCCGGTGTATCTGGGGTCATAGTCTTTTGCCAAAGTAGTTCTTTCCTCAAGGTAATAAAAGATCCCGCCTGTTTCCATTCAGGTCGGGAGTAAGGCCTATGGTACGATCGCTCACAATCAGTTATTCCGCCATATTCTGTGGGGGCAAAACATCTACATCCTTCTCAGTTTCCTTCTGTTCAACATGGACGGCATAATCGGCGGGTTCTATAGCCGCTCCCGTGAAAGATGCATAGGCCTGCGTAAATTCGGCGCCAAAGTAGAGGATTGCAGCCGTATAATAGACCCACAAGAGGATCACGATCAGCGAACCCGCTGCCCCGTATGCAGAACCCGTGCTCGACTTCTCGATGTAGATACCAATAACCACTCTTCCTATCAGGAAGAGGACGGCAGTGAAAATTGCACCGGCACGCACATCTTTCCACTTGATTTTGACGTCGGGCAGCACTTTGAAGATGATTCCGAAAAGCACAGCGATCACGATAAAGCTAATTGCTGCATTGATCAGGTTGAAGAGAAGCACCGTAATATCGGGAAAGAAGGATTTTAACCTGTCGCTCATGGCAAGCACCGCTCCGTTGATCAGCAGGGAAACAACCAGCAGAAAGCCCAGACTGATGATCAGCGACGAGGAAAGAAAGCGGTCCTTTAGCAGCTTTACCCAGCCTCTCTTTGGCTTGGCCTTCACTTTCCAGATCATATTGATGGAATCTTGCATTTCGCCGAAAACAGTGGTGGCACCGACCAGCAAGGTCACAACTCCTATTGCGATTGAGATCCCTGTCTTGCCCGAGAGCTCCAGATTCTTGATCATATCCTGGATCTGTTTGGCCGCCTGATTGCCAACCAGGCCGTTAATCTCTGCGAACACCTGACCTTGTATAGCGTCTTTCCCCAGAAAAAAGCCCCCTAGTGAGATCACCAGCAGCAGCAGTGGTCCCAGCGAGAAAATTGTATAATAGGCCAGAGAGGCGCTCAGTTTCATTGCTTTATCTTCAGAGAAGCCCTTTAATGCTCCCTTAAATATGGTCAGTCCGTCCTTGAATGTTTGCTTACTGAAAATCTTTTTCATTGGTGTTTTTTAGAATAGAAGCTTCTTATACAACAAATTACTCCCGCATATTTGTTTGCGGGAAAGAGAATCATCAAAAAGCAGACCTGCGTGTCTGGACCTTCAATAGAGCGGGATCATGCTCAGGATCTGATATTTTCGCCCTACATTAGTAACTGTATGGACATTGACGAGATTATAGCGCAGCTTTACATGCTGCCTGACGCATCAGCTGCTGCGCTCAAAGCAAAGGCCCGGGAGGCAAGCTTTCCCAGAGGACATACGCTGCTGAGGGCCGACCGCGTTGAAAGAAGCATCTATTTTATCAGAAAGGGGCTGGTGAGGGCTTATTCTGACGCCGATAACGGACAGGTGACTTTTTGGTTCGGCCGGGAAGGAGATCCCGTGCTGTCAATGAAGAGCTACATTTCCAATGAGAGAAGTTACGAGAACATTGAGCTTCTTGAGGACTGCCATTTCTACGAGTTTGCTATATCCGAGCTGCGCTCGCTTTATCATCAGGATGTTCATTTGGCCAACTGGGGCAGGAAGCTAGCCGAAAATGAATTGATAAAAGCCGAGGAAAGGCTTATCTCGATGCAGTTCAAGAGCGCGCAGGAACGGTATGACGATTTGCTGAGAGAACAGCCTGAATTATTGTTAAGGGCTCAGCTGGGACATATAGCATCCTACCTTGGGATGTCGCAAGTCAGCCTCAGCCGTATCCGTTCCGGTCGCCGTTATTGAAATCATTTTTTAACATTTGTAAAATTTGCACCCGCCACCATTTGCCATCTTTGCCTCTCGAAAAGAGATATGAACTGGATTATATTAATTATCGGGGGCTTGTTTGAAGTGGCCTTCACCTTTTGTCTGGGAAAAGCAAAGGAAACGACAGGCGGTGAGATGTACCTGTGGTATACAGGCTTTGTCATTTCGCTCTGCATGAGCATGGCTCTTCTACTCAAAGCTACCCAAACGCTGCCCATGGGCACCGCTTATGCCGTCTGGACCGGAATTGGAGCCGTAGGGGCGGTAGCAGTCGGCATTCTGATATTTAAAGAGCCCGCCACCTTTCTTCGCTTACTCTTCCTTACCACGCTGATAGGATCTATTATCGGCCTGAAGGTGGTCTCGCATTAAGCTGTCCTGGTTCCATAACTGAAGCGACAGGCCTGCCAGCTTTAGCTGGGCGCTTAGTCCGTAACCTCTACTCTAATATCATTCGCTCCCTTAAGTCCGCTCACGCCTTCTCCTGTATAGCTGATGGTGTACCGTCCCTTGGCCAGCGAGTAATTTCGGGCCACATTGAATACCGTCTTCACGCTATCGTGAGGCGGGATACTGATATAGCTTTCAGGGGGCGGAGGCATCACGCGTCTTGCCATCGCGCCTTTAAATGCGGCTTCGTTCCCTTGCTCATCCTTCACTTCGAGATACTTTCCCAGGTGCGGTTCAAAGGGTGTTTCCCATTTGCAGAAACGGCTGGCAGTGTCGGCATGGTTGTATACGGTAAAGGAGAGTAGTACGGAATCCTTTTTGAAGGTTTTAGCCGCTAATCCGAGATGAGCCTCGAGAGGACGCGGAGCCCCTGGTTCCACTGTTTTTTCGTTTAACGCACCAGCATGTTTTCGATTAAGGCATCCGCCGGAGAGGACAGCCATGGAAATAAGGGATAAGCAGATATATCGCATCATGTTCATTCTTCTGTAAAGACTAATATAAGTAATGAGGCGATCTTTTGTTCTTTTGATCTTTCTGATCTTTATTGACAAGGCTATGTCAGCTATTTTAAAAGGCAGATTTGCGCCTTTATTTCCGAACATAGAAATTCGAATTCCAGGCTTGTTAACGCATCCCGTCTGGGACCGTGTACAAGACATTCTCCTGCAACTTTTCTGAGATGGATGACGATGTCATTGTTTTCGTAAACAATAAACACTTCTCCGCAACGAACAACTGTTATGTTGCAGAGTCGCCCTGCGATTGGTCCTGCGAAAGTAAATGATTCCATAACCGAGCCTTTAAAAGAAATGAACTACGTTTAAAGTATTTGTGCTTGGACAGTAGCGGAGAACTGAAGGATACGTCCTTTTATATACAAAGCACCCGGTAGTTTGTTTCTTCTTTTCCGGAAGTTGCGTAGAAGAACCGGTAATCCTGAAGCAGGTTTGGCAATGTTACTTTTATTGCTTAAAAAGTGATAGTACTTTCTTTGCGCCTGTCATCAGGACAACAGCAAGGATTCCGGCCACCAGTCCTGCAATGATCTCGCCAACAATCGGAGGCAGCGATGAAGGGAACAGATGATGAACGTATTCAATATTGTGTACCAGGATGCCTCCCGAAACCAGGATCAGAGCAATCGTTCCTACTACCGCCAGAATCCGGATGATAACGGGGAGGGATTTAACCAGCAGCGAACCCAGTATGAACAAGGGGCCCTTGTTGTTAGAATGGCTGATTAGCCTGTAGCCGGCATCGTCAGTCCTTACAATAAGCGCAACAAGTCCGTACACACCCACGGTGGCCAGGAATGCAACTGCAGAGACGGTGATGATCTGAATACTGAGCATCTGGTCAGCAACAGCACCCAAAGCGATAATGACGATCTCGATCGACAGGATGAAGTCGGTCGTAGTTGCAGACCTGATCTTGGTTTTTTCTGCCGCGCTCTCGTCTTCTTTTCGTTCCTGAATAACCTCATGCCCCGTTTTCTGACGATGAAAAAGGTATTCCACTATTTTTTCTACACCCTCATAGGCGAGGTAAAATCCTCCCAAAACTAAGATGTACTTGATGGCAGCCGGAAGAAACATGCTGAGCAGCAAGGCAATTGGTACGATAATAACCTTGTTGAGCAGGGAGCCTTTGGTAATGGCCCATAATACGGGCAGCTCGCGGGATGAGAGAAAGCCTGTCGCTTTTTCTGCATTTACAGCTAAGTCGTCTCCCAAAATTCCTGCCGTCTTGCGCGTTGCTATTTTTGTAGTTACTGCAACGTCGTCCATCAAAGCAGCGATATCATCGAAAATTGCAAAAATGCCTGAAGCCATAGTGTCGGTAGTCGTATTCCTGCCGTAAACATAAATAAAAGTTCCGGCATTGTCATTCTAATCGCGTCCTCCCCAAAACCTGACCCTGGTGTGATTATAGCCATTAAAAAGCTACTGATATGCCACCTTTATCCCACCTTTTTGCCTGAAAACGTGGACTCTGAGTGCTTATTTGGACAGGGTATAAATTCTTAGCTGTAACTACTTAGCGAGTAGGGCCCTATTGATTCCTTGATTTTTTATACTCATCTTTATATTGAATTAACCAGGCGGACAGGCCTTTACGACCTTATTATCTGATTGAGCTGATCCCGAAGTTTCTGTTGTTCGATAATGGCCTCCTGCTTTAAACTTGACGAGTTCATTATGGCAATTATTGACAAAAACGGCGGCATTCATGGAAGTGCCGGATCGGTGGTGTACCGCACCTACCGGGGAAGGAACGTCCTTCAGAGTAAACCCAAAAGAAAGAAACAGACTCCTGCCAGCATTCGCAGTGCCTGCGAGTTCGAGCTGGCCAGTTCCTCTGCCCGCATCATCCGGCAGGCATTTCACCCCTCACACCGCGACCTGCACGATGGGGCCATGGTCAACCGCCTCACGTCGGCGGTATCCAGGAGCATCCGGGCCAGCTCCAAAGAGCGCGGGGAACGCGACCTGCACGATGGCGACCTGTCCTTCCTGGAGGGCTTCAGCTTCAATGCCGCCAGCGGCCTGTTCCCCTCCCTGCAGGTGAAACCCCGCGTTTCGCTTACCGAACAGGGGCAGGTGAAGGTCTCGCTTCCCTCCCTGGGGGTGGACAGCGAGCTGCTCGACCGGTTCTATGAAGCGGGCCGCTTCCGCATCCGCTTTGTGCTGGTGGCCTTCAACTTCCGGGAGGAGTTCTATGAGTATGTCGACGTGAAAGATGTGGTGCTCAGCCGGCTCAGTCCCCTTCCGGCACAGGAGCTGCTGTTTGAGGGCGAGTGGCCTCAGGGCTGCCTGTTGCTGCTCAGCTTTTCAAAAGCCGGAATGTTGATCTTACCCATGTTTGAGGGCGAGTGGCCTCAGGGCTGCCTGCTGCTGCTGGCGGCTTCACTCGAGTACCTGAGCTATAACCGGCTCGACAAGACCTACGGCAGCCTCAACAGCAAGGAGTTCTCACCCTGTGAGATCATTGCAGCCATACCGGCACGGGATGAGGCCGGGCAGGGTTACGGCAGGCAGCGCTACGAGAAGCTGCGCGAGGCGGGGCCTCAGGTCCTCTTGTCGTTCTTCAGTGATTATCCAGGCCGGAAGATGCGTGAGAAGGTAGACAAACTGATGGGTGAGGGACGGCTGCTGCTGCCCTGGAATCGGAGCGGTACAGACTCGGGAGGAGAGCAGCGATCGCAGGAGGATGACTGGGTTGATCTGAAAGGGAAGCGTACGTCTTTTAAGGAGGACTAAGGAGCTTTGCAAAAGCTATAGAAACTGAGTAACGGTCTTCGTTTGTGAGATCAGCCAGCAGGGCCTGTATCTTCACTTCCGGGTTCCTGGAGTTCAAAAACAACTGGTAGTTCATCTCCGAAATCATCAAAAGAGGATAGCTGAACTGGTGACGTTCGCTTTTTATTATTCCGGCTCTTGCAAATAAACCTGTGTGCTCTTACATTTACATCTCAGCCTTTTTTTAGTTCTACTTCACTTTCCGGAAGCCGGTTATTGGTTGTCTGATGCCGAGGTGAAAGTAGTGAGGCTTAGTAAATCACTTATAAGACATGATAGTCTTAAACCAATCTTTCAGGTAAATGAGGGTCTTGCATACGGCAGACTGGCATATCGGCCAGTTGTTTCACGAATATGACCGAAGTTATGAACACCAGCAGTTCCTGGACTGGCTGGTGCAAACAATAAAAGTGTATGATGTTGAGGTGTTGCTGATTAGTGGCGATGTGTTCGATCTGGCAAATCCTTCGGCGGCAGCCATAAAGATGTTCTACAGCTTTCTGAACCAGGCGGTGCGGGTTCAGCCGGAGCTTCAAATGGTTATTACCGCAGGTAATCATGATTCTGCATCGCGACTGGAAGCGCCGAAGCCTTTGCTTGAATCCTCGAACATTCATATTGTGGGGGTTGTGGAGAAAGATGCGGAAGGCAATATTGACTACCGGAAGCTGACCATTCCGCTCAAAGACAAGGAGGGGAGGGTGGCTGCCTGGTGTCTGGCTGTACCGTTCCTGCGGATGGGGGATTACCCTGCAGTCTCTGATTGTGATAACCCTTACGCCGAGGGCGTGGAACGTTTTTACAAGGAGGCGTATCAGCAAGCTTTAGAAGTAAAGGAAGATGGTCAGGCTCTTATTGCCATGGGGCATCTTCATGCCCAAAAGGCCGAGGTGTCTGACATGGACAAGCAGGAGCGGCTGATCATGGGAGGCGTTGAGTGCATTTCAGCCGGCGCTTTTGCCGAGGAGATACGTTACGTGGCACTGGGGCATATCCACAAGGCGCAGTGCATAGGCGGGAAAGAACACATCCGCTATTGCGGAAGTCCGATCCCTATGTCGTTTTCGGAGATCCACTATAAACATCAGGTGATGTTATTCGATCTTGCCGCCGAGGGTATCAGCAAGCTGCAAGCGGTAGAAGTACCGCTGTCAGTAGCGCTTCAGCGTGTTCCCTCGGTGCACAGCGCACTTCCTGAAGTACTTATGGCCTTACAGCAATTGCCCGACGCTGCAAGCGGCAGCGGCGAGCCTCCCTACCTGGAGGTGCGGGTAAGGATTGAGGGGCCGGAGCCGGGACTGCGGCACAAGATTGAAACAGCTTTAAGTGGAAAACATGTGAGGCTGGCCAGGATTGATGCAAGAACTCCGGCGGAGGAGAGGGGCATTGCCGAAAGCAAGGTCATTTCGGCAGATAAGCTGCATGATCTGCAGCCGCTCGACGTGTTTAGAAAAGTATATCAGCAGAAATATAATAACGAGGCCCCGCAGGAGATGATTCAGTTGTTCAACCAGGTGAGCCAGGCAGCGTCGCAAGCGGACTAAGAGTATGAAGATATTAGCTATTCGGATTAAAAATCTGGCGTCGCTGGAAGAGACAACAGAGATAGATTTTACCCGTGAGCCGCTATGCTCTGCGGGCATCTTCGCCATTACCGGACCAACCGGGGCAGGAAAGTCGACGGTCCTCGATGCCCTCTGCCTCGCCTTATACAGCAAAACGCCGCGCTATGTGCAGGCAAGGGAAAGTGGCATTGAGGTGGAGGATGTTCAGGGCAGCAAGATCAGCCAGAACGATGTGCGGGGGATCCTGCGTGATGGTACTGCGGATGGCTTTGCAGAAGTGGATTTTGTAGGAGTTGACGGCGATCATTACCGCGCAAGGTGGAGCGTCAGGCGAGCGAGGAATAAAGCAGACGGCGCACTGCAGGCTGCGGAGATGGGTCTCAGGAACCTCAGCAAAAATGCGGATATCGGGGGCAGGAAAACCGACCTGCTTCCGCAGATAGAGCGACTGGTAGGATTGAGTTTCGAGCAGTTCAGGCGGTCAGTGCTGTTGCCGCAGGGCGACTTTACTGCCTTTCTCAAAGCTGACAAAGATGAGAAGTCGTCGCTTCTGGAAAAGCTCACCGGAACGGAAGTATACTCGGAAATTTCAAGGAGGGTGTTCGAACGTCATCGCGAAGAGTTGCAGAAGCTGAAAGATCTTAACCTCCGGAGAGAGGGGATTGATACGCTGACTCAGGAGGAGTACGATGCCTTCCGTATCCGCAAGGAAGAGCTTGAAAACAGCATTAAGCGAAGCGATGAGCAGTTAAAACGGATACATAAGGAACTGTCCTGGCATGAGAGGCAGGCGGCCCTAAAGGGCAGCTGCGATGAGGCCGAGCAGCTTTACGCGATAGCACTTGAAGCGAGACAAAGCGCGGAGGGTCGTCGGCAAAGGCTTGGCCAGGCAAAGCAGGCGCAGGCTGTGCGGACCTGGTTCGACGGCAGGAGCACTGCGCTGGACCAAAAATCTGTCAGGGAAAAGGAGTTGCTGAATCTTGAAGACAGAATGAGAGAGCTTCTGGCACAAAAAGAAATGGCGCTTGGCCGGCTCCGGGATGCAGAAGAAGCTTTAACGGCAAGGATCAAAGAAAGGGAGGAAGCGCAGCCCTTGCTTGATCGGGCCAGAGACCTGGATGTGCAAATCCGCGAGAAGGAAGAGCAGGCCGGTAAGGCGGAGGAAGACTACAGGGCCGCTTCAAGAAAGCGGGATGAATATGCGGAGCAGCAAAAAGCAAAGGAAGCGCAATCGGAGGATCTGAAGCAACAGATCCATCTCCTGGAAGAGTGGATAAAGGGAAATGCGGAGCGCGGAGCGATAGCGGAAAACGAGGCGGTGATCACTTCCAGGTTATCTGATACTAAAAAACAGCTGCTTAGTCTGCAATCTATTGAGGACGAAAATAAGAACATCCGGGGAGCGATTAACGAAATTACAGCTCGAAACGCAGATCTCAACATCCTGCTTTCGGCAGAGGAAACGCAGCTGGATAAGCTTTGGAACCAGATCGGGGAAGAAACAAGCGCCCTGTCGGCTCTGTCAATAACAAGCATTGAGGACGAAAAACAGAAGGCGGATGCCTCGGTTGAAGAACTCATTGCGGCTGAGGGGCAATGGAAACTTTTGTACCAGAGCTTGCGAGAACACGATCAGCTGATCAGCAGCCTGCAGAAGAACAGGGATGCACTTAGTGCGAGCCGAATGGAAGTCCTCGGGCTTGCTTCTGGTCTGGAGGCAATCAAAGCGCGGCGCGATGCCTCCTTCCGTATGCTGCAGATAGCGCAGCAGGCCCTCAGTAAAGATGTTGAGGCGCTCCGCTCTCAGCTTGTTCAGGGCGAAGAATGTCCTGTATGCGGAAGTACAGAGCATCCTTATCTCAGCGCTGATCGCCAGCTTCATGATCTTTTAAAAGAGCAGAAAGCCGAACACGAGCAGAATGAATCGGCGTATAGTAGTGCTCTTACACGCCATAGCAGCCTGCAGGTAACCTGCGAACAGCTGGACAAGCAAATAGCGCAACAGGAGGAAGAAAAAGCGGTATTGGACGCGAGGCTCCATACTCTTCAGACTTCCTGGGCCGCCTTAAGCGTACAGAACGAATGCCTGTTGGTGGAAGATGAGCAGAAGGCAGGGTGGCTGCAGGAAAAATTGGCCGGAAAGAGAGCCTTGCAGGCAGAACTGCATGGGCAGATCCGCTCTTACTATGAGAAGAAACAGATCCTGGAAGACCAGAGAAGCAAAGCAGAACACTTAGAGAAAAGCCTGAACGATATTCGGAATCAGATAAAAGATGCCGAAAGGAACCTGCATTCGCTTACAGAAAAAAAGCAGCTGAATGATAAAAATCAGGAAAGGATACATACAGATCTGGAAGAAACCGAACGCCATTTGTCTCCTTATTTTGCAAGTGAGGGCTGGTTTGAAAACTGGAAAGCGAATCCTGATTCCTTCCTTGGCAGGATCAGGACGTTTGCGTCTCAGTGGAAGCTCAAAAGAGAACAGCTGGAACGGTCCTCGCGCGAGTACGACCTGCTGGTGGCGGGCGTTGAGGGAATGAGAGAGCGCCTGATGCATCTGGCGGAGGACGCCAGTAAGTGTGAGGAGTCCTGGATCAGACTACGCGAATCCTGCGCCCGGCTGAAAGATGACCGCAGCCTGCTCTTTGGAGGTAAAGCCGTGACGGAAGTGGAAGCGGTTCTTCAACAGGCCATTGAGGCAGCGCGGCATCATGCAAAAGAAGAAGGTGACGGCAAGGCACGACTGGAAGCAGAGTCTCATAAGTTACAGGCGCTGAAGGAACAGGGCCAAAATAGCGTGGCGTTTTTAGCGAGGCAGGCAGCCGATTCTTCTGAGAAGATCAGCCGGTGGTTGTCCAATTACAATGCCGTTGCCTCCCAACCTCTCAGGGAAGAGATGCTGAATGAGCTTTTATCGCTTCCGGCGGAATGGATCGAAGCAGAAGGAGCAGAGCTAAGGTCAATAGATGATGCGGTGATGCGCTCCAGGTCGATTGCCGACGAGCGGAGGGCTGCCTATGCGCTGCATGAACAGCAGCGTCTGTCTGAGCTGACGCAGGATGAACTGATCGTGATAGAGAAGGATTTGAAGGAGCGCTCGGCTCAGGAGCGGGAGGAGTGCACAGGCATCGGCATCCGTCTTCGGCAGGATCATGAAAACAAGGAACGGATTTCGGAACTCCTCCGGTCGATTGAACTCCAAAGCAATACCGCTGACCAATGGGGAAAGCTGAACGAGATCGTCGGGTCGGCTGACGGTAAGAAGTTCCGGCAGATTGCGCAGGAGTACACACTTGACGTGCTTCTCAGCTACGCTAACCTGCATCTGGAAATGCTGAGCAAGCGTTATGTACTGCAGCGGATCCCCAATTCGCTTGCCCTCCAGGTGGTGGATCAGGATATGGGAGACGAGATCAGGACTGTCTTTTCACTTTCCGGCGGAGAATCGTTCCTGGTGTCGCTGGCGCTTGCTTTAGGTCTGGCTTCCCTGTCATCCAACCGGATGAAAGTGGAGTCACTCTTTATAGATGAAGGCTTTGGTTCGCTCGATCCGCAAACTTTAAATACTGCGATGGACGCATTAGAGCGCCTGCACAATCAGGGGAGAAAGGTTGGTGTGATATCGCACGTGCAGGAAATGACAGAGCGGATACCAGTGCAGATCAGGGTGAGTAAGGTAAGCAGCGGAAAGAGCGGGATCAGTGTAACCGGAAGTTCGGTCGCGGTATAGCAAGTTCCGGAGGCTTCTGATCCTGAGCATAGTAGTTGCAGTGAGTGGCTTAAAATTGTCCTGACCGTTCAGATCATTTTTCCCATCCTGAGCATGGTAAATACAGTGCCCTGGGCTCGTGGCCAAGCGGATTGTAAGCGAACGAGGCCGCGGGGGTTTTGTAAACTTGCTCTCGCGGGCAAAAATGTACTACAGAGGGTATGCTGTGTCGCTTTTTGTTTCCGATAAGACGAAGAAACTCTGAACGGTGGTGATGTTGGGCAAAGTGGCGAGCTTGTTCCTGTAAAAGTCAGTATACTCATCCATATTGCTGGTAGCAATACGCAGGATAAAATCAAAGGTGCCGGTCATTTGAAAGCATTCCATTACTTCCGGGAATTTGGTTACTTCCTCTTCAAACTGCTTTAGGGTGCTCGCCGTATGCTCATTCAGGAGTACCTGGCTAAACGCGATGAGCGTCTTGTCTATCTTTTTGCGGTCTAGTATAGCCACAATCTTCTTGATATAACCCTGATTTTTCAGTTTCCTGATGCGCTCATGGATAGTGGCGGTCGACTTGTGAAGCTTGCCGGCAATGTCCTTGTTAGTGAGCGAGGCATCCTGTTGCAGGAGTTGTAATATTCTGAGGTCGGTAGGATCTAGCCCATTCATTTTGTTTATGCAGAACTGAAAATGTCGGTAATACGAGTTCTCTTCCTGGTCTAAAATCGGAAAAAAGTCGGGAATCTTGTCGAATTTCCGATAAAAATATGGAAAGTAGGGCGGTTCTTGGTGCTGAATGCTTGTAGTGGCGACCTTTATACGGAAAATAAGGGATCAGAAATATGGAATTGTTACAGGCAGAGCCCGCACTTGTGCAGAAGTTTAATAATCTATGGAATTTGGTGGGGAACACACCTATGATTGAGCTCTCCTATCAGTACAAGGGGAAGAGCTCCAGGATCTATGCGAAGTGTGAACACTATAATCTTACGGGGAGCGTGAAAGACAGGATGGCTCTTTATATTCTGTCAAAGGCGTATGAGTGCGGCAGTATTTCTCCTTCCGACGCTATTGTGGAAGCGACCAGCGGGAATACCGGTATTGCCTTTGCTGCAATTGGAAGGGCTTTAGGGCATCAGGTGAAGATCATCATGCCCAACTGGCTCAGCCGGGAAAGAAGGGAAATCATTCAGAGTCTCGGCGCCGAAATTATACTGATCAGCAAGGAGGAGGGTGGCTTTCTGGGGAGTATTGAGCTAAGCAGGGTGTTAGCCAAACAAGGTGGCGTGTTTCTGCCCCAACAGTTTGAGAACCGTTATAATGCAGAGGCGCACGAACGCACTACAGGACCGGAGATCTGGGAACAGTTACAAAGCCTGGGACTTCGTTGCGACGCTTTTGTGGCCGGCGTGGGTACGGGAGGTACCGTGATGGGAACGGGCCGCTATTTGAAGAAAATGAATCCGGCAGTGGGCATTCATCCCCTTGAGCCAGCTGAGTCGCCAACTCTTAGTACCGGTTATAAGACAGGAAGTCACCGTATCCAGGGGATCTCTGACGAATTTATCCCTGCTATTGTCGACAAACAGGAGCTTGGAGAGATTGTGCAGGCGAACGATGGCGACGCGATCATCATGGCACAGAAACTGTCGCGCGAGCTTGGACTGGCAGTGGGTATATCCTCTGGTGCTAACATCGTTGGTGCCATTAAGCTGAAAGAGAAGTTAGGTGAAGATGCCGTGGTCGCTACGGTTCTAAGTGATAGTAACAAAAAGTATCTGAGCACCGACCTGATGAAGGAAGAGCCGGTAAAGCCCGGATACCTATCAACTGATACCGCTTTTATCAGCTATAAGTCGATTTGCCGCTTAAAATAAATTGTTATTTTCGCGAAAGTCTAATCGTTTTTGGGGCCAATACTACATCTATGACATTTAAGAAAATCTCCTCGTTCGCTCTTTTTAGCTTTGTAATAACAGCATCACCATCCCAGGCACAGGTGTGGAAGAAAATCCAGAGGAGTGTCGAGGACAAGGCCGGTAAGGCCGTAGAAAACGTTATCAATGGAAAGAAGTCAAGCGCTTCTGCATCTCAAACTACTGGTGCTTCTTCCGGAGATACCCGACGGGCAGAAGAAGAAGCTTATGCTTTTGTGCCGGGCACGAAAGTAATCTTTGAATCAGACTTCAAGCGGGATGTGAAGGGAAGGATGCCCCGCAGATGGAAGTCGAGCGGCGCTGGCAGCATAACTTCTATCGCCGATGTGCCGGGCAACTGGCTGAGTCTCGCGGAAAAGACTACTTATAAGATTGACAGCCTGTTCAATACCCCTGGCAACTTTACCGTCGAGTTTGACCTTTTGACGCGTAGCGCCGAGAGTGCTGACATTGGAAGCATGTCCTTTGGCTTTGCTCGTGATAATTCAGTTAGGAACCACCTGACGGATGCCTACAATGGAAATGCCATCACCAACACGCAGCTGCATTTTCATAACAGGGAGATCACGAACTCGAGCAGCGATACCGAAATTTATAATACGCTGGACTTTCCTCTTGCAAACTATGCAAACAGTTTGCTGCACGTCGCTATTTCCGTCGAAGGTGAAGTAATGAGTGTTTATCTGAACAAGTCGAAGGTGTTGGATACGCGGATGTTTAAACCCGGAGCACCGAAGTATTTTTACCTCACAGCTCCTTTCTCTTACGACCAGCAATCAAAAGTGTATTTTGGGAATTTTGTAATGGCAGCTCTTCCTTAGCTGCCACTTTTATCATCGTCTGGGTGCATATCATTAATGTTTTTTCGTCTCTCAAACAACCTCTATTGACTTTGCGGCGTCCATTGCACGTTGTTTTATTACGTCTACGTCTGCCTCCGGCCTGTCATAAGTGAGCACGACGCCCATGCGGCGGTTTGGCCTGGCGATCGGTTTTCCGAAGAGGCGAATGTCGGTCTTTGGTTGCCCGAGAACCTTTTCGAGGCCGGTAAATGCCGGATTGACTCCTTCTGCTTTCGCCAGGATGACTGAGCTTGCTCCGTTCCGTTCGTGCGTAATCTCTGCTATGGGCAGGCCTAAAACAGCCCGTGCGTGCAGTTCAAACTCCGACAGGTTTTGCGTGCCGGCAAGCGTCACCATTCCTGTGTCGTGCGGACGTGGCGACAGTTCTGAGAAATAAACACCTTCGTCTGCCAGGAAAAACTCGACTCCCCAGATCCCAGATCCGGTGAGTGCACGCGTCACCTTCTCTGCCATATCCTGTGCTTCTTTCACATGTTCTTCACTGACCGCTGCCGGCTGCCAGCTTTCCTGATAGTCGCCGTTCTCCTGGCGGTGTCCGATGGGCAGGCAAAACAGCGTGTTGCCGTTATCCTGCGTAACGGTGAGCAGGGTGATTTCGGAATTGAATTTCACAAAAGCCTCTACGATCACTTCCGACTGGTCGCCACGCTTGCCGCTTTGGGCGTACTCCCATGCTGTAGCAATGTCGGCTTCATTTTTAATGACCGACTGGCCCTTGCCGGAAGAGGACATGAGCGGTTTTACCACGCAGGGCATACCTACCACTGCCACAGCTTCTTTCAGTTCCTGCAGATTGTTCGCATAGCGGTAAGCGGCGGTACGCAGGCCGAGCTCTTTCGCCGCCAGGTCTCTGATGGCTTTTCTGTTCATCGTGAAGTTAGCAGCTTTGGCACTGGGAACCACGCGGATACCTTGCTTCTCATAGTCGTAAAAACGCTCTGTCCGTATTGCTTCAATTTCCGGTACAATAATGTCGGGACGATGTTTGGCCACAATGCGATCAAGCTCTGCACCATCCAGCATGTTGATTACTTCACGCTCATCCGCCACCTGCTGAGCAGGCGCCTCGTTGTATGAATCTACTGCTATAATGTGTTGTCCCAGTCTCTGGGCTGCGATAACAAATTCCTTACCCAGCTCTCCTGAGCCTAAAAGCATGATCTTCTTTTGCATAAACCGAAAAAATATGAAGGCTCAAAGCTACAAAAACGCGGGTTAAAATGCCGGTATTGATCTCGGAAATAGTTCTGGGATGGAATGCTGAACAAAGTAAACTGACATGCTGAACAAAACTCCCTCTTTTATCAGAAGCTAAATTTGTTCTATAACATTTAATCAAAAACAAATGAAAAAAAACAATTATCAAGGCGCGCTTCAGAGACCACTGGGCTCAGGATTTAATGCAGCGTCAACAGCAAGTGAAGTAATCAAAGGAATTGACCTAAGGGGCAAAATTGCAGTAGTCACCGGGGGAAACACCGGTATTGGTCTGGAGACGACAAAGATACTTGCAGGGGCTGGCGCCACTGTTATAGTTCCCGCCCGGGACATAGAAAAAGCAAAGAGGAACCTGGAGGGAGTGCCGGGAGTAGAGCTGGAGCGGATGGACCTCGTTGATCTTGAGTCTGTTGATGCTTTTGCTGCCAGGTTCCTTGAATCAGGCAGACCGCTGCATCTGCTGATCAATAACGCCGGTATTATGTGGGTGCCTTTGCAAAGGGATGCCCGGGGAATTGAATCGCAGCTAGCCACCAATTATTTGGCACAGTTTCAGTTGGTCGCCCGCTTGTGGCCTGCACTTAAAAAGCCGGGGGAGCAAGGGTTGTCAACGTATCCTCATACGGGCACCAGATGGCTCCTTTCAATTTCGAAGATCCGAATTTTGAGCACAGGGAGTATGAGACATTACTGGCTTACGGACAGTCTAAGACCGCATGCAATTTATTCGCGCTGGAACTGGATAGTTTAGCCAAGCGGTTTCAAGTAAGGGCATATTCGCTGCACCCTGGCTCCGTGCATGGGACTGAACTGGGCAGGGACGCTTCAACAGACCTGTTTAAGCAGATGGGATTCTTTGATGAAGATGGAAATATCCGTCCGGAAATTGTCAGAAGCCTGAAAACCGTTCCGCAAGGAGCTGCTACTAGCGTCTGGTGTGTGACCAGCCCCTTGCTCGACGACATTGGCGGGGTTTACTGTGAAGATGCAGATATAGCGGAATTAGATCCGGGGAAATTAGGAGAAGGTAGTGGCTTTGGGGCACGTGGGGTACAGGAGTATTCGTTAGACGAAGGCGACGCCAAAAAGCTATGGGCTCTGAGCGAGCAGATGACGGGTGTTAAATTCAATGTTGAATGAGAGCTTACCCTCGGGCCAACAGCGCAGATTGCTTTACGAAAGTCGGGCAAAAACGAATAACTTTATTTTAATGGAACATGTATCGAGATACCTGTGCAAGGATATCAAGCTTTCTTGCTATGAGGATAGACTCTTTAAGTCCGATTTGATATTTGAGGATCACATGCTGGTATGGTTTATTTCTGGGGAGACGAAAATTATTCAGGCGGATTCAACGTTGAGTTTTAAAACGGGCGATATTTTTCTGATTCCCAGGAATGAACTGGCTACCATCATCAATTATCCGCGGAGCGGCCTGCCGCACAAGACCGTGGTGATGCATTTGTCTGCCGAGCGGTTGAGAAGGTTCTATGAGAAAATAGAGGTCAGGAAAAAGAATCCTCGGGGTCACAAAATTTACACCTTCAACAATCATCCGCTTCTTGAAAGTTGCCTGGCCTCGCTGATACCATATTTCGATCTGGAAGGGGAGTTTCCGGAAAGTCTTGCCTCCTTGAAAATTGCGGAAGCTATCAATATTTTGCGGATGATCGAGCCTGAGGTAGACAGTGTTCTGGCTAATTTTGACGCTCCCGGTAAAATTGATCTGGTTGATTTCATGCAGCGCAATTTTATGTTCAACATGCCAATGGAGAAATGGGGCTATCTGACCGGCCGCAGCCTGTCTACTTTTAACAGGGATTTTAAAAAGCTTTTTAATACGAGTCCTCAAAAATGGCTGACCGAGAAAAGGCTGGCGCTGGCTTACTATCAGCTGAGAGAAAAGAAGAAGAAACCTACAGAGGTTTATCTTGAAGCAGGTTTTGAGGACCTGTCGCACTTTTCGTTTGCTTTTAAAAAGAAGTATGGGGTATCGCCAGGTCACCTGGTGTAGATGTTTTTGGAGAGATTTGCATATCGCGTCAATTCGTGACGCAGGTCCTTTTTTACTTTTCTGAGAAGCTCTACTTTCGCGCCTCACTTAGATAATATTCAAATGAAAGAAGAAAGAGAAGTAACTCTGAAAGATTCGTACGCTAATCCCGGACCGCTTGGCCTTTTTGCATTCGGTATGACCACGGTGTTATTAAATATCCATAACGCCGGTTTTTTTGAACTTAATTCCATGATCCTGGCGATGGGCATATTTTATGGAGGTATCGCGCAGGTCATTGCAGGCATTGTTGAAGCTAAGAAGAACAATACCTTCGGATTTACTGCTTTTACGTCCTACGGTTTCTTCTGGCTTTCGTTTGTCGGGCTTCTGGTACTCCCTAAACTCGGATGGGCTGCTCCTGCATCCTCTACCGGACTTGTTGCTTACCTGACCATGTGGGGTATATTCACCTTGCTGCTTTTTCTGGCAACATTGAAGAAGAACAGAGCACTGCAGCTCGTGTTTGGCTCTCTGACCCTGCTGTTCTTTTTGCTGGCTATTGGCGATTTTACCGAAAATGCGGGTATTAAAACGTTCGCCGGTTATGAAGGGATCCTCTGCGGAGCTATTGCCATCTACACTGCTATTGCGGAGGTGCTCAATGAAGTTTGGGGAAGGGAGATACTGCCGATCGGGCATGTAAAGAAGTAATTGTGGCCCCATGAAGAACCTTCAGGACCTTTGTTCTCAATTGAAAGAAAGTCAGAATGCGAGGGGCTGTTTCACCTTCGTTACAAAGAGCTTAGTTTAGCAATCTATGACTATATTCGGATCAAAACTTTAAGCAAGAATAACTTCGATTTTTTAGTGCTGTATGAAAAGATGTGTATTTTTTATTTTAATTGCCTTTAGCTGCATTTCCTGGCGCCCTTCAGCTCAGAAAGAACCTTCCCGTGAGGAGAAGCGCGATAGCATACTGAAGAACATTGTGCCTCCCAAAATCTCAGCAAATAAGGTCCTGCTCACGGACTTTGGCGCTGCGGGTGATTCTTCGACCGACTGTAAACCTGCTTTCGACAAAGCCATCCGGGCCTGCAAGGCGAAGAAAGGGGGAAGGATCGTTGTGCCTGCAGGAACTTATATTATTAAAGGCCCTATTCACCTGATCAGTAATCTTTGTATTGATTTACAGAAGGGGTCGAAGCTGGTCTTTGGTACCAATCCATCCGATTATCTGCCTGCCGTTCTTACGAGCTGGGAAGGCACCTTCCTCTATAACTACAGCCCGTTCATTTATGGCTACCAGCTGGAGAACGTGGCGATTATAGGAGAGGGAGTGATAGACGGGAATTCGCGCGATTCTTTCAGTCTCTGGAGTGACAAGCAAAAAGACAGTCAGCTTTTAAGCCGGAAGATGAATCACGAGAACACGCCTTTGAAGGACCGAAAGTTTGGAAAAGGATATTTTCTTCGTCCGCATCTGATCCAGTTCTTCGAGTGTAAGAATATCCTGGTAGAGGGGTTAACCATTACCAATTCTCCTTTCTGGTGTGTGCATATTCTGAAGTCGGAGAACTTCACCGCAAGAAAGGTGAAGTTTAATGCGTTTAACAAGAATAACGACGGCTTCGATCCGGAGTACTCGAAGAATATTCTGATTGAGGACATCGACTTTAACAATGGCGATGATAACGTAGCCATTAAAGCAGGAAGGGATCACGAAGGGAGAAGTACCGCTATACCGTCGGAGAATATCATTATCCGCAATTGCCGGTTTAAGGGACTGCACGGCGTAGTGATCGGCAGTGAGATGTCGGCTGGTGTACAGAATGTTTTCGTAGAGAACTGCAGTTACGGGGGCTATTGCAAGCGTGGCATATTTTTAAAATCCAATCCCGACCGTGGCGGTTATATCCGGAATATTTATGTGAATGACGTCGAGTTCGGTGAAGTGGAGGACTGCTTCTTCATCACTTCTTATTACCACGGTGAAGGCAAAGGTTTTGAAACCGACATACGCGATGTGTTTGTAGAGAATGTAAAATGCCGCAGAGCAACGAACGCAGGTGTCGTTATTCAGGGCTATCCTTCAAAGAAAGTTAGGGATGTTCACTTATCGAATGTTACGATCGACTCCGCGGCGACCGGATTAAGCCTTACTAATGCCGAGAATATTGTCTTTAATAATGTAGTTATCGGTGCAGAAGTGAAAGTGCCATCGCACGTGAAGTAGAGGGGACAGAGGCTGCATTCCAGGTCCTGGAGAAAAGTGCTCTCGAAACACTAATTCTGCCAGGGGATTGCTAAAGCAATTGTGGCTTCAAGAATAGATTACTGCCATAATATCAAAAAAAGAGGCTGAACTCAGTTATGAGACAGCCTCTTTTTTTTGTCGTCCGAAACCCGCGTACCTTTTGTTAATTGAATACGGTGGAAACGTTGGTGATTTTCCAGCCTTTATTTGTGTTACTAACCGTTACATAGTTAATTCTGGTGAATTCATCAGAAGTCAAGCCGACAAGGGATCGATACCGGAAGGTCCGCCTTGCTTTAACAGAATTTCAGTCGCTACAATACTGCTAGTACCGGGTAAGGAGATTCTTCTAGTATTTTCCGGGTGCCCGAGTTTCTAAACCATGAACGTAGTCCGTGGACTATTCTGGTCGGAACAACAATCAGGTCGGTCTTTTTATCTTCGGCCTGACTCATTACTTTCTTTACTGTATTCGGACCTGCTTCTATCTCTTTCTCTATTTCCGCTGCCTTTTCCCGCGAGATCAGAGTCTGGGCAAGGTCGGCAAGCTGGTTTGCCAGTTCGATTTCCGACGGCTTCTTTGCAGGGCTTACCGACGCGTATAGAGTTACGTTCGAATTGTTCTTTCTGATTATAGGCAGCGCAATGCCTGCGGAGAATGATTCGGAAGAGAAGGGGGCCAGAGAGAATAGCACGTTTTTAAAGTTGAAATTCCGGGAGCCCGCAGGGACAGTCAGGACGGGCCGCCCGATCATCCTTAGAAGCCGGTATACGCTTTGGCTCCTTTGAAAGGTGAACAGTGCCGGGCGTCGTTTCTTCTCAACAAGAATGAGGTCGCAATGAAAGTCGGCAGTTTTGGTAGCTATTGCCTGGTAGAGGGAGCCTGTAGCTAAGTGAAATAAGCAGCTAATTTCGTGTTCTTCCTGTATCTGCGCGGCCCTGCGTTCAAGGTCTTTGAGCAGGTCCGTCTGAGCAAGTAAGAACAACTCCAGGGTACGGGGATTTTTGCCAGGTGGTAAGACCAGGCTATTTCCTTCTGTCACATGGAGCAAGTGTAATGCCGCCTTATGCCTTTTGCACATTGCAATTCCTGTTGCCACAGCGCTTTCTGATGAGCTGGAAAAATTGAGAGGGATGAGAATATTTTTAATGGAGTTCTTCATATGTGTATGTATTTTCAAATAATAAATGTGGTTTTAAACAGCCGGTCGGTCTGAAGACAGCCTTGCCGGGAATGTGAGGATTCGTGGTTGGAGATGAGTCGTACCTGCAGATGATACCTAAGGTTCTTTCAGGTCGCTTGTATGTCACCCCATTTTACGTTAGACAAGGAAGATGAGGGATCGTTTAAAGATCCTTTCTTTAAAACGCTAAATTGTCCGTTAGATTCTATGACCACGGCTTCTGCATCCTGCAGATCAGAAACGCCCTGGCTTCTGAGAACAGAGCGTACTTCTGCCTCTGTTACCCTTTCTTTTTTCAAAGCTTCCCATAAAAAACTGCCTTTAAAGAAAATGAGCCTCGGTTCTGAGCTGATTAGTTTTGAGAATCGCGCTGACCTGACAGAAGCTGCAGCAAGTGAATATTGAAGAATGATTAAAAGTCCCAGTGCCGTTACTCCCTCAAGCAGGGCGACGTTTTTATTTAGTAAAACAGTCGCCAGAGTTGATCCAAGAGCAACGGTAACGATAAAATCAAACTCTTTCATCTGTGAAAGCGTCCGTTTTCCGGAGATCCTGAGCATCAGGATCAGTGAAAAATAAGCCAGTATGCCTATTACCACGGTTCTTAGGATACTATCCCAGTTGTTAATGAAGATGTTTTCCATGTAGTATTAATTGAAAATGCTTTCTTCTGTTTCCGGAATTTCATATTCTCTCCTGATCTAATTCGTATTAGAGGAAAGCAGGCCGCCCAGTGGCGACCTGTTCGCGAGGCGCTGGGGCGGGATCTAATTTGTATTAGAGGAAACCAGGCGCGATACGATCTGTTAAACCATTGAACCATTAAAATTAATAACTATGGGATATCACGAATGGAAATCTTGCATTGATGCCTGTCTTCAATGCGCCGCTGTCTGCAACCACTGCGCCAGCTCATGTACAAAGGAAGAAGATGTAAAAATGATGGCCAGGTGTATCGAGCTGGACATGCAATGTGCAGCGATCTGTTACGCTTCAGCACAGCTCATGAGTATGGGAAGTGCGCAGGCCCGGCAACTGTGTTCAATTTGTGCCGAGATCTGCGAAGCATGCGGTAATGAATGCGGAAAGCATCAGACCGAGCATTGTCAGGAATGTGCCCGCATTTGCAAAGAATGTGCTGAGCAGTGCAGAAAGATGGCAGCTTAAAGCTGGCGCTTTAGGTTAAATCCCTGCTATGCGGGGATTTTTGAGCCTTATTACTCCCCCCAAACTCTACTTATATCTGTCCGGTTAACTGATCATTGTCCTGGGAAGAAGATAGTTGAAGAATAACAGCCCGGCGGTTGAGTCCATTCTTCCCCGTAGTTTATCTACTCAAACCGCGTTTGGGGGATAGTGTATCGTATTAACAGGGTACCCAACCTGCTGTTAAAGCCCATTACGGGACTAGTCATTACAAGTGTGCTATCACTTTGCGTCTCAATATTTGTGTCGTTGTTGTTTAAACTGCCTGCACTCGCGATGGAAGAAAACGGCTGTCCCTCGTCCTTCTTGTTCGTTGATGCAATGATCTTGCCTTTGTTGTCAGCTATTGCTATCTGCTGGAAGTTCTTCTCTTTCACCATATCATTCAGATAAAGATTGACCTGGTTCCTGTTACCCTGCATCAACTCAGTCCGCACGGCCCAAACAAAGGGCTTAGCCAGTAAGAGAAGATGTTGTTTGTGAACTTCTGCAATTTCACTTGTTGCCTGTTCCTTCAGGTTCTGCTTTTCCTTCTCGGAGGCATTCCTGATTCCGCTTATTTCCACCGACTTCCAGATCCATAAGCTGATCAGCAGGATCAATGCAACTCCTATGGTGATCAGATATTTCTTTTTCCCGGGTGACATCGTTGATCTTTTGTCGGGCGGGGATGTGCGATCCGCTTCTGTGCGCTTTTCGTTAAACTGGTCCATATCGTAAGATTTTGCTTGCTAGGTATTCTTTTTTGCTGTCGCTACTATTATAATGCCGCCGACTAAGAGTATCCCTCCCAGGTATGGAGGCCAGTTAACGGTCTCTTTTTTATCTGCGGAAACCTGTAGCGGCCCTGCATCAATTATTTTTTCTTTCTTGGTGTACGAGAAGCCGGTCCAGATAAGCATTACTACTCCAACTACGATCAATATCAAACCGATTGTTCTGTTCATAATAATAAAGATTGCTTATAAGTATAATAGTAAAGGCGGGCGATTGTTTTTTTTAACCTCCAATTAGCTGCAAGGTCGCTATTGGAAAAGAATGCGTCATTCTTAAGGCGAACGAACAAGGCGCGGGCATAAACAACTTTTATCTGCCCTTGTTGTTTTTTTCATGAGCTCCTACGAAGTTATCTCTGCAATCATCCTTCTGGCCGCCGTTTTTGCTTACATCAATTTTCGCTTTATTAAGTGTCCGGGAACAATAGGGATCATGGCATTGTCCCTTATCTTTTCAGTAGTGATTGCGTTCAGTGGAAGCTTTTTTCCTCTGTTTTCTTCTTATGT
This sequence comes from Arcticibacter sp. MXS-1, assembly GCF_041902385.1. Taxonomy (GTDB): domain Bacteria; phylum Bacteroidota; class Bacteroidia; order Sphingobacteriales; family Sphingobacteriaceae; genus Arcticibacter. Next base: position 3,234,003 of record NZ_CP169244.1, read on the forward strand.
CGTCAGCGCCGTGAGTTCCGTGAACTTTCAGAAAGTCCTCATGGAGATCATGCTCAGCTTTTTGCTTTTTGCGGGAGCTATGCATATTAATCTGACAGAGCTTAAGAAAGTTAGATTATCTGTGATAACCATGGCTTCTGTGGGTATTCTGATTTCAACAGCGCTCATAGGCCTCTTTACATTTTTACTCTTTCGCTTCTTCGATTTTGACATCCCTTTGATCTACTGCCTTGTTTTTGGCGCGCTGATATCTCCGACCGACCCTGTTGCGGTGCTCGGTATCCTGAAGGAATCAAAGATATCGAAGTCTTTAGAGCTGAAGATTTCAGGAGAATCGCTCTTTAACGATGGAGTAGCAGTCGTATTGTTTATCGGACTTTCAGAAATAGCAGTAAGAGGTATAGAGACAGTTTCTGTCTCAGATGTGGCCTTACTTTTTCTCCAGGAAGCTGGCGGTGGAATTGCTTTCGGTTTGATGCTGGGATATATCGGCTTCTGGTCGCTTCGGTCTATTGATAATTATAACATTGAGGTCCTGATAACGGTAGCGCTGGTAATGGCAGGTTATACCCTTGCCAACCACATTCACATCTCGGGGCCCCTCGCTATTGTGGTTGCCGGAATCCTGACCGGCAACAAGGCAAAAAAACTTGCAATGTCTGATCTCACCCGCGATTATCTTACTAAGTTCTGGGAGCTGATCGATGAAATTCTGAACGCGATTCTGTTTCTGCTTATAGGGCTCGAAATGCTCGTGATCAAGACCAGCAATACCCTGCTTTCTCTTAGCCTGCTCGTTATCCTTCTCGTCTTAATTTCAAGGTGGATATCGGTAAGCTTGCCCACCTTGTTTCTTCGCCGGTATATCACTCTAGAGAAGCACACCCTGACGATCCTCACCTGGGGAGGCCTGCGGGGAGGAATTTCTGTTGCTTTGGCATTATCTCTGCCCGAAGCTCTTTTCAGAAACGAGTTTGTACAGATCACCTATGTAGTGGTTGTCTTCTCCATTCTTGTGCAGGGGCTAACCATAGGGAAATTGGCAGCTCGTCTGGCCGGTGCTCAAAGCCAGAGGTAGAGGGTGCCACGATCCTGGTACTTTTTCCCATAGGCAGAACCGGTGGTAATGTATATAGCGGAGCAGAACTGCCTGTACAAATAGGAAAAGAATCTTACATTTATGCCTCGAAAGCTAAGTCTCAGTGCCGCTCGCCCGAAAGATACATTCAGTGCTGAGAGCAGGGGCTTTATGCAGGAAACCTAAATAAAATAAGGACCCAAAAATACTTAGCACATGCAAGTACACACTTGTCGTAACTCTTTCCAGGCCGTCAGGTCGTTTTTCATGTTGCTCGCCCTCAGCATCTTTTCTGTTGCTCAGGCGCAGCCTTTGCAGCGTCTGAAGTATAATTTCAATCCAGGATGGAAGTTGTTTGTCGGAGATGTCAGGGGTGCAGAAGCGCCCTCCTTTGACGACCAGAGCTGGAAGCCCGTCACTTTACCTCACGCCTGGAATGAGGATACTGCATTTAAAGTGGCCATCGATGAGCACCCGACTGGAATAGCGTGGTACAGAAAGCACTTTACTGTTCCAAAAGAAGCCCGGGGCGGCAAGATTTTTATCGAGTTTGAAGGAGTGAGGCAGGCTGGTGAATTTTACATTAACGGCAAGTTCGTTGGATTACATGAAAACGGGATTACAGCTTTTGGCTTTGACATTACCGATCTCATCAGATTCAACGAGGAAAACGTGGTTGCCGTGCGGAACGACAACGCCTGGGATTATCAGGAGAAAGAGTCAAAATCACGCTTTCAGTGGAACGACAAGAACTTTAACGCCAATTATGGAGGCCTTCCCAAGAATGTCTGGCTGCATACAACTGCTAAAGTTTATCAGACGCTTCCTTTGTATTCATTCCTTGGTACAACCGGAAACTATGTATACGCCACAGATTTCGATATTCCGGCGAGGAAGGCTACCATTGTGGCTGATGCCGAGGTGAAAAATGAAATGGATACCAGGAAGACTTTCGAGTATGAGGTTGAGATCCGGGATATAGACGGTAAAACCCTCAACACTTTTAAGGGGGGACAATACACGCTGTCACCGGGGGAAACAAAAGTGGTTTCAGCAAGAGCGACAATGTCGGGCCTCAACTTCTGGAGCTGGGGTTATGGTTATCTCTACACCGTTTTGTCCCGATTAAAGACCGATGGGGTAGTGATCGACGAAGTACCTCTAAAGACCGGCTTCAGGAAAGCAGAGTTCAAAAATGGAATGGTCTATCTCAACGACCGCGTGCTGATGATGAAAGGTTATGCACAGAGAACCAGCAACGAGTGGCCTGCAGTTGGACTTTCGGTGCCGCCATGGCTCAGCGATTACAGCAAAGGCCTCATGGTCGAAAGCAACGCAAACCTGGTGAGGTGGATGCACATCACGCCCCGGAAACAGGATGTTGAATCATGCGATCGGGTAGGGTTAATACAGGCGATGCCAGCAGGTGACGCAGAACGCGACGTGGAAGGGGAGCGCTGGGTGCAACGGGTTAAGGTCATGAGAGACGCTATTATCTACAACAGAAATGCTCCCAGTATTTTATTTTACGAATGCGGAAACGAGTCCATCAGCGAGGAACATATGGCCGAAATGAAGGCGCTGAAGTATAAATACGATCCTCAGGGCGGCAGAGCAATCGGGTCGCGTGAAATGCTCAACAGTAAAATAGCCGAATACGGAGGCGAGATGTTGTACATCAACAAAAGCGCTCATATTCCGATGTGGGCGATGGAATATTCAAGAGATGAAGGACTGAGGAAATACTGGGATGAGTTTTCGCCGCCCTACCACAAAGACGGTGATGGTCCTCTTTATAAAAACGCACCCGCGCGGGAGTATAACCGTAATCAGGATTCACATGCCATTGAAAACGTGGCACGGTGGTACGACTACTGGAAAGAAAGACCCGGAACGGGAGAAAGAGCGAGTTCGGGAGGCGTCAATATCATATTTTCAGACTCAAATACCCATTTCCGCGGAGCAGAGAACTATCGCCGAAGTGGCGAGGTGGATGCCCTAAGGGTAGCAAAAGACGGATTCTTTGCCCATCAGGTGATGTGGGACGGCTGGGTTGACATAGAGAAGCACAGGACCCATATCATGGGGCACTGGAATTATAAAAAGGGGACGGTGAAGGATATCTACGTGGTGGCTTCAGGTGAAAAAACAGAACTGTTTATCAATGGGAAGTCTAAAGGCATGGGAGACAAATCCTACAATTTTCTATACACCTTTAAGAACATCAGCTGGGAACCAGGCCTGATAAAGGCTGTGACCTACGACGCCAGCGGAAAGATAGTCGCGCATGATGAGATCAAAACAGCCGGAGAGCCTGCTGCGCTGCGTCTGACAACCAGGATGAATCCTGCAGGCTTCAGAGCTGATGGCGCTGACCTGGTGTTGGCTGAAGTGGAGGTTGTTGATAAGGCTGGGAACAGGTGTCCCACTGCCCTCAATATGGTGAGCTTTAAACTTCAGGGAGAAGCTGAATGGCGCGGCGGACTTGCACAGGGCCCCGACAATTACATCTTATCAAAAGATCTGCCGGTAGAAGGAGGGGTGAACCGTGTTCTCATCAGGTCTACCCTTAAGGCAGGACAGGTAGTGCTTACTGCCGCGGCTAAGGGCCTTAGGAGCGCCTCTATTGCTTTTAAATCTATTCCCGTCCCAGTGGAGGGGGGCTGTCCTTAAGTATGCCTGATCAGGGATTAAAGCCCGAGTTTAGAAGAGGTCCAACTCCCTTAACGCCATCATTTAAACCAACAAGGAGGTCCCTTGAGATTGAATCGGCTTCTGCAGGAGCAAACTCTGAAAAGGCAACCGCAAGCTACGACGATAATGAACTAAGCGCCTGGGCGAATGATGGGAAGTTAACAACGGCCTGGATCAGGTACGATCTCAGGGAGGAGTCGGTGGTAAACGAAGTAAACCTGAAGCTGAATAATTTCAGAACCCGTACCTATCCTCTCAGGATAAAGGTGGATAACAAGGTAGTGTTTGAAGGAGAAACTCCTAAAGGCCTGGGATACTGCAACCTTATCTGTAAGCCAGAAAAGGGCAAGACCGTCACGATTGAGCTGATGGGTGAAAATTCAGGAAAGGACGATTCCAACATTGGAGTGGAAATGGGGGTAAGAAACTGGATGACGGTGTTGGCGGGAATAACTTAAATACAAAAGGATTTTTCAGTATCATTGAAACCGAGATCTATCAAACAATGCCTGCCTCAACTAAGTGAGTTTAGCCTTTCCGTTCAAAATTTGTCGTCTCCTTTCAGCGATCGCCTTTTCTGATTCGCTTGTCGCTATTCTTTATCGATAAAAGAGAAAAGAATATTTTCAATATTTGATCATTCAAAAACAAAATATGGAATACAGATTCAGAAAAGCCCGCCATGAGGAGCAGGAACAGATCTGGTCGATTCTGCAGGCGGCCATCACACGCAGAAAAGAGGACGGCAGTAAGCAATGGCAGGACGGATATCCTAATCTGGACGTAGTGAGCCGGGATATTGAAAAAGGAGCGGGTTATATTTTGACCGAAGGAGCAGCTGTGGTTGGCTACAGCGCAGTGATCATTAACGACGAGCCGGAATATAGCAGGATTGAAGGAAAGTGGCTCACTGAAGGTGATTTTGTGGTGATTCACAGGGTTGCTGTAGCAGAAGGTCATCTGGGGAAAGGCCTGGCAAAAAAGATATTCGAGTTTGTAGAGCAGTTTGCTCTTGCTAACAACGTATTCAGCATTAAGGTCGATACGAATTTCGATAATCCTGCCATGATCAGCATTCTGGAGAAGATCGGCTATGTTTATTGTGGCGAGGTGTATTTCAGGGGAAATGCTCGGAGAGCATACGAGAAGGTCTTGAAAAAGACGCCGTGAATGAGTTTTTGAACAGCAAATTGACGCGCCCCTTCCTCAAGTAATGCGGGTACAGGTAATTTGTCAGGCAAGATGCCAATACGGATTTATGACAACAAAAAAGAGGCTGAACTCAGTTGAGACAGCCTCTTTTGTTTAATTGGATGAGGTCAGGGATTGAATTCCCCTGTTTTAGTTAAACATTGTAGAAACGTTCGTGATTTTCCAGCCCTGGTTGGTATTGCTGATCGTCACGTAATTCACTTTGTTAAATCCGTCGTAGCTAAGGGTTACTTTAACGATAGACTGAGCATCGTTCTGTTCTACTACGGTAAAGTTTGTTTTGCAGTTTTGCTCGAGATTCTCAGAATTCTTTAACACTGCCAGCATCTGATTCCTTGAATAATTTACAATGTTCTGTCCTTGTGTAACGGTGAACTTTACTTCGTTATCGAGGACTTCAGTAAGGTCTTTTATTTTGCCCAGGGTCATTGCATCAATGTAAGTCTGAACGGCGTAGTTCATGCTCAGTTTTTGTTCTTTGGAACCATCGTTTTTAGCGAATGTGTTGAAAGAAAATACGATACAAAATGCGAGTACTATAGTCTTTAAAGCTTTCATAATATTAGTATTTTCAGGTGTTTATTTTTTTATCAAATAAACAGAATTGCAAAATGAAAACATGTGTTTTTAAGCACCTTATGATATTTTTACTAAATATTTAAGCGCTACCCTTTCCTGTTGGTTTTCCGTTAAAAAATGCGGTGGATAACGTTTTTTTCTGCCTCTCAGTATCTCGAAAAATGCTAATCTGATATTGTGATTTATGTCACTTTAACACTTTTTTTCCGAGAATGGCCAGACGACCGGAAATTTTTCTTCCCGAAAATGGCAAGAGCGGAAGGACTGTTAAGGAAATAGCCGGTGAAAAAGGCCTTTTTCTGTTACTATTACAACCTGAAATGGAGGCCCGGGCAGCAAAATAAACAGGAGTGCCGGCCGGTTATATGAGGTTTCTTATGTCTGTATTGCATTTGTTTTTGTACCTTTTGCCCATTAACCCAATTGTACGCTTCTGTTATGGAATATCTGGACGGTATTAATGCCCTTACGCTCATCTTTGCTTCCCTGCTGATCTTCGCTATTGCCTACCGTATGTATGGGGTCTTTATGGCCAACCGTGTATTAAAGCTCAACAATAAGAATCTGACTCCAGCGGTAGAATTTGCCGACGGGCAGGATTATGTGGCCACAGACAAGAAGGTATTGTTTGGGCATCATTTTGCTGCAATCGCTGCAGCCGGACCTCTGGTGGGGCCTGTTTTGGCAGCTCAGTTCGGCTACTTGCCAGGCGCTCTCTGGATATTGATAGGCTGCGTCCTTGGCGGGGGAGTTCACGATATGGTGGTTCTGTTCGCCTCCGTGCGTCATAAGGGACAGAGCCTCGCCACCATCGCATCAAAAGAGATCGGAGCTGCAACAGGTACTATTGCAGGACTGGCAATCCTGTTCATCCTGATCCTCACCCTGGCCGGGTTGTCACTGGCCTGTATTAATGCCATGCACGAGGCTTCCTGGTCGTTGTTCACCGTGATCATTACGATGCCAATCGCGGTGATCATGGGCCTCATCATGCGCTATAAAAAGAATAGTGTCACTTTTGCCAGTATCCTTGGAGGGGTTCTGCTGATCGCCGGCATTATTGGCGGGCACGATCTGATGCAGAACCCGGGAATCAGCAGCTTGTTCAGCTGGCATATCAGCACAATATCCATTGCAATACCCGTTTACGGTTTTCTGGCCTCTGTTCTGCCGGTCTGGCTTTTATTAGTACCCCGGGATTATCTGTCCACTTATCTGAAGATAGGAACTATTGTAATGCTTGCTGTAGGTGTGATCTTCATCCATCCGACCGTTCAAATGCCGGCCATCACCAGCTTTATCAGCGGAGGAGGGCCTGTGATCGGAGGGCCGGTGCTGCCGTTTATTTTTATTGTAATTGCCTGCGGAGCCATTTCCGGTTTTCACGCTGTTATTGCTACGGGGACCACGCCCAAGATGATCTCCAACGAAAGGGAAATTCTTTTTGTAGGATACGGGGCCATGCTTGTGGAGGGCTTTGTGGCATTGATGGCACTTATCGCTGCCTGTACATTAATGCCGGGCGACTACTTTGCCATTAATACTCCCAAAGAGGCATATGCCGGTTTCCTGGCTGCTCATCCGCATTTACAAACGGTAGACCTCCAGCATTATTCGGATGTCATTGGCCTTGATCTGCACGGGCGTACCGGCGGCGCAGTTTCTCTCGCTGTTGGCATGGCGCATATCTTCAATAAAGTACCTTTTATGGACCAGCTGACCGCCTACTGGTATAATTTTGCTATTATGTTTGAGGCCGTGTTTATCCTGACCGCCATTGATGCAGGTACACGGGTGGGCCGTTTCTTCCTTCAGGAGATGCTTGGGACTGTAGTTCCTAAATTCAATGACAAGAACTGGATCCCCGGACTGATCATCACGAGTCTATTATTTACCTTTGCATGGGGGTACCTGGTATTTACAGGTAATGTAAGCAGCATCTGGCCTTTGTTTGGCATCAGCAACCAGCTGCTTGCCGCGTGCGGACTCATCGTATGTACTACCATGCTCATCCGGCTTAACCGGGGTAAATATGCGCTGTGTTCAGCAATTCCGGGAGTCCTGATGGCCGTGGTAACCTTCTGGGCGGGATATATTCAGGTCACTACCATCTATATTCCCAAAGAGCAGTACCTTTTGGCCTCGCTGGCCGTGATAGCCATGGTCCTGATGCTATTGGTGTTCGCCGGAGCTTTCAGGAAATGGAATCAACTGCTGCAGATGAAATCATCGAAAGTACTGGATCACTACGGAGAACCTGTAAAGGAACTTGTAGAACGTTAAAATAAAGATTAAGAATGCCTGTACCTCAGAATAAAAAAGAACTTATAGCAGCTATTGAACTAAATTTTGCCAAACTACTGAAGGAGCTGGACGGGCTGACCGAAAGCGTAGCACAGGAGCGTTCCATTGAGGGGCACGTGAAAGATTCGGTGATCACACTTAAAGAGCTTCTTGCTTACCTGCTGGGCTGGGGCCAGCTGGTACTGAAATGGAACAAAGGGAAGGAGGGCGGGCTGCCTGTCGACTTTCCGGAAACCGGCTACAAATGGAATGAGCTTGGGAAGCTGGCCTGCAAGTTTTATAATGACTATGAAGGGCTCACCTACAACGAGGTTAAAGAGGCGTTAATGGCTACAGTATCTGACATAATGGAGCTAATTGACCGGAAAACGGATGAAGAACTTTACCAGGAAGACTGGTACGGAAAATGGACCCTTGGGCGAATGATCCAGTTCAATACATCGTCGCCCTACTCAAATGCCCGAAACCGCATCAGAAAGTGGAAAAAGAAAAGCTTCCTTAAATTTGTAAGCTCTTAAAACTATGGAGGTTAAGCTTTGTTTCATTGGTACGTTTATTATAACACAGCAAGCCAATGAACCAGCAAGAAAACTCCTCCCTTTCATTAGTCAATGAAAATGCTGAAGCCAAGCAGAAAGAAATCAGAAGCTCAGGAAAAGAAAAGTCTGACATCCTGACGACGAGACAGGGTCACCCGGTCTATGATAATCAGAACCTGCGAACGGTAGGAAGCCGCGGCCCTGCTACTCTGGAGAACTACCAGTTCCTAGAGAAGATGTCTCATTTTGATCGAGAGCGGGTGCCCGAACGGGTAGTACACGCCCGTGGTGCAGGAGCTCATGGCTATTTCGAGGCCTACGGCATGGTTGGAGATGAGCCTGTATCGAAGTATACGAGAGCAAAGTTCCTTCAGGAAAAAGGGAAAATAACGCCGCTTTTTGTGCGTTTTTCAAGTGTGATCCATGGTGGCCATTCTCCCGAGACTCTTCGTGATCCGCGTGGTTTCGCCGTGAAGATGTATACAGAAGACGGCAACTGGGACCTGGTCGGAAACAACCTCAAGATATTCTTCATCAGGGACGCCCTGAAATTCCCCGATTTTATTCACGCTTTTAAACCTGATCCTGTCACTAACATCCAGCATCCTGAAAGGCAGTTCGACTTTATCAGCAATACCCCGGAAGCAATGCATATGATCACCTTCCTCTTTTCACCATGGGGTATTCCGGCCAGTTACAGGCATATGCAGGGATCGGGCGTGAATACCTATAAGTGGGTGAACAAGGAGGGGCAGGCAGTTCTGGTGAAGTATCACTGGGAACCGCTGCAGGGCATTAAGAACCTCACCACCATGCAGGCCCAGGAAATTCAGGCCAAAAACTTCAATCATGCTACCCAGGACCTGTATGAAGCGATCGAGAGTGGCGATTTCCCTCAGTGGGAACTTTGCGTCCAGATCATGAGTGACGACGATCACGCCGAGCTGGACTTCGATCCGCTTGACGATACCAAGATCTGGCCTAAAGAGCAGTTCCCATGGCTGCCCGTGGGAAAAATGACCCTCAATAAGAACCCTGTGAACTACTTTGCAGAGGTGGAACAGTCGGCTTTCGGTACCGGCGTACTGGTGGACGGACTTGATTTCTCGGACGATAAAATGCTTCAGGGGCGAACGTTTTCTTACTCAGATACGCAACGGTACCGGGTGGGTACGAACTACCTGCAACTGCCCATTAACTCACCCAGAAACCATGTAGCGACGAATCAGCGCGATGGCCAGATGGCTTACAGGCAGGATATAGTGGAAGGTATGAACCCGCACATCAACTACGAGCCCTCTACCATAGGAGGATTAAAGGAAGCTGAAAGGCCTGGCAAAGAATATACTCCCCATTACAATGCCGCCCTGGTAAGGGCGAAAATAGAGCGTCAGAACAACTTTAAGCAGGCCGGCGAAACGTATAGGGACTTCGAAGCCTGGGAAAGGGATGAGCTGATCTTCAACCTTGTCGACGCATTATCAAAATGCCGGAAGGAGATACAGGATAAGATGATTGAAATGTTTTATGCCTGCGACGACGATTACGGTACCCGGGTCTCTGAAGGCTTGAAAAAGGCTGCAGAAATGAAAATGGGCACTGGTGCCGTTTCTGATGCCGATGACGCCGTAAAGCAGGCCGAAGAGGTTTCAAAAAGCGCCAATCCTTACTAAATATGAAAAATGCAAACAGAAGTGCCTCTCGCATTTTTGTTTGTTCTAAAAGAGTTTGCAATCAATGGATACAATTACTCGTGACCTTTTCGATGCCGCCAGAACCGGTAATATCTCCTCGTTACAGGACTTAATTAAGAGGGTAGAAGATATTGACGTCCGCGACGCCCGTGGTTATACGCCTCTTATCATTGCTGCCTACAATGGTCAGCTGGATGCGGCAAAGTTCCTTTTGGACGCCGGTGCCGATGTGAACGCTCAGGACTTTGGAGGCAATACGGCGCTGATGGGCGTGTGCTTTAAAGGCTATCCTGAAATTGCGGAGCTGCTAATTGCCAACGGTGCGGACCTCAATGCCCGGCATGGGAATGGTGGGACCGCCCTTATGTTTGCTACTCTTTTCGGCCGGAATGAGCTGGTGAAAGTAGTCCTGACCCACGGAGCCGATAAAACGATCCGCGAAAGCCGGGGCCTCACCGCGCTCGACCTTGCCGTGCAGCAGGGGAATGTGGAAGCCATCGAGCTTTTGGAGGCTGAGAAAGTTTTATAAAGAACGCGGCTGATCTTCTGTCTGACCTTCCCGGCCGGGAAGACGCTGTCCTCTATGATCATAGCGGTGGCCATCCTGTTTTCGCATGCCAGCCTTAGAATTTTCTCTGTTTTATTCGGGGCAGCAGTCTTTATTACCGCATTTTCAGCGGGGTGGAGATAAGCCGTGAAATGTTCACTTAATCAAACATTACTCACATTGCTGCTCGGTCTGCTTTGTCGGGAATTCGTCTGCTCTTCGACCGCTAGCCACTATAAACGCCAATGCCAAATGGCAGGGTGAAATGTTTGGTTGGAAGCTCATTCGCCATGAGCTAAACCTCTATTTTGGAGACCGGTTTCTAAAGACTGACACACTTAATTGAACACTACCCCGTCTGTTCCTCGACTGCTTGCCGTCTGTTTGTCGTCAGCTCTTCGTTAGTTCTTCGTTAGTTTGCCGTCAGCTCTTCGTTAGTTCTTCGTCAGCTCTTCGTTAGTTCTTCGTCAGTTTGCCGTCAGTTCGCCGTCACCGCTTCGTTTCTGCTTCGTTTCAGGTTCGTTTCAGCTTCGTCTCTGCTTTTACGTTTTTTCGTCTCCTGGCCGTCGTTTTTCCGTCTCCGCTTCGTTTCCTGGCTTACGGGGAGTAAAAAAACAGACGGTAAACCGACGAACGAGGTACGTCCCATGTAATAGTCAGGAGACAAGCTCAAGCAAGGAAAAAAGAACTGAGAAGGCTAAATACAGTGCCAAGTGGTGCCATCCAGGATGGTGTAACGAGCTTAAAAAAGGGACTGCTCGCCGCGACTTCCGCGAACGAGCTTTAAAATATCCTCACCGTACAAGCTTGTATTGCCTTGTCCGAAGGATTTGATCTTTGCCAGCTGAGTGAGCGACGAGGGTTGTTTATCTGCTATTTCCCAGAGTGCTTTCTCCGGCATAATGGTGTAATCCATCTGGCCTTTTTGCCCCGCTACAGATTTGCGCCACTTTAACAGTTCTTCAAAAAGCGCAGGGTTGGCGGGCTGTTTTTCGAGTACAAGGCTTTTAAGTTTCGCGTGACTATACACATGCTCGTAGTTCAGTCCCGCTTCTATGGCTTCTTTTGAAATGCCTGTGATTGAGTCCGCTGCCGGAAGCTGCGTCATGGCGCTAAGTTTCATCTGCATCACAGACACTACCTGATTGTACAGGGAAAAATATACAGGGGGAACATCAATTGTTGAGGCTTCCTGAAAACTTTTGCTGATTTGTTCAGCCAGTAACGCCAGCTGGGCGCTGAAATAAGTGGCAGCTTTTGCCAACCGCTCTTTTGTGGCACCCTGAAGAAGCGGAGAAAGTGGCAAGGCATCCTCGCTGAGTTCCTGGCGGCTAAACTGTGCTGCAACTTTTCTGATCGTCTCGTGTGTTGCAAGAGCGGCATCTAATTGGGGCAAGGAATTATAAAGGCCGGCCGGAATCTTGCTTCGTACAGCAGATTGGAGGCATCTGATCATTTTATCGCTAAGAGAGAAATCAAACAGATCCAGCAGGGCAGAGGTCTCCTGCAGGTGCCGGGCCTTCTCAAGCGCTGCGCCGTCCGGTTCCTCACAGGTAGCTTCTCTCATGAAATTTACGATGCGGAGGTCGGTCATCACGCTCTCCCGGCGAAGGGGACTGCGGAGCAGCAGGCCCTGCAGGTTGCGGCAACGGCTCAGTGCCACGTACACCTGCCCGTGTGCAAAGGAGCTGGCTACATCAATAACGGCTTTGTCAAAGCTTAATCCCTGGCTCTTGTGGATAGTGATGGCCCAGGCCAGTCGCAGCGGGTATTGCGTGAAAGTACCTGCGTTTGATTCTGATACTTCTTTTTCACCCTCGCTGAGCGCATAGCGGACGTTTTGCCAGGTCTCCAGGGGCACATCCAACTCTGAATGATCATCCCTGAACTCTACCCTGATGTGATTTTTGGCAAGTTCGGTCACTTTTGCTGTTCGCCCGTTATAGTATTGTTTTTTGCCCGATGAGTCGTTCTTGATAAACATCACCTGCGCGCCCACCTTCAGCTGAAGTTTTTCTTCTGCAGGATAAGCTTCGGCAGGGAAATGATCACTTATCGAAGCGGCATAGGTGAACAATTCGCCCGGAAGTGCGGCCAGGCGTTGTTCATTTGTTTCCTTGACCAGCTTATTATGAGTGGTCAGGGTCACATAATCAGTTACATCCACGGCGTTTCCCTCATCCATTAAATGTCCGTTCAGCACGCTGAGGTGCTCGTCGTTGATGTTGGCATCGCGGATGCTGTTGAGTATGCCTATGAAGGTTGGATCGGACTGCCGGTGGATCGTTTTAAGTTCGAATGTCACAATCTGGTGCTGCTTAAAGACCCGGCTGTTAAAGAAGTAAGGGCCCTCGTAAAACCTACTCAAGAGCGCCCAGTCTTTCTCGAATACCGGCGGAAGCTGATAGGGGTCGCCCACCATCAGGACCTGGACACCGCCAAAGGGCCGGGAAGATCCTCTGGTGGTCCTGAGCATGCGGTCAACATAGTCGAGCATATCACAGCGCACCATGCTGACCTCATCGATGATCAGGAGCTCCAGGCGGAGCAGCAGTTTTACTTTATCCGCTGCCGGCGAGCTCTGCGTATACGGCTCATTGCCCTCTTCAAATATCAATGGGCCATACGGCACCTGAAAAAAGGAATTTATAGTGACTCCGCCCGCATTAATGGCAGCAACGGCGGTAGGAGCCACCACCGCGAGATTCTTAGATACATTTGCCTTAACATAGTTCAGGAAGGTGGTTTTTCCGGTACCCGCTTTCCCGGTGAGGAACAAAGGGCTATCGGTCTCTTCAATAAACTTTAAAATCAGCTCGTGCGTCTCAGTCAGAATCATGCGGCAAAGGTAAGGTTATATGCGGAAGGCAGGAGTAAGGCGGGCACTACTATTTTATGGCGCACTCTCCATCTGGGCCTAAAGTAAAACGCAATAGGGAGACCGGGCAAATTTTCTATATTTGATAGAGGCCTTTTATAGTACTACTTGGAGAGACGGGGACAATAGGTTGGTGCTGCGATAAGTCGTCGTGCCAATAAAGTTCGTTATGCAAGCTGTAGTTGATCGTTTTTTCAGAGGCGCCCGGGGGAGGCGGCTGACAAATCATAATAAAGACAATCGTAATTTATAGACCTTTCTGTAATGAAGTTATTTTTGGTAGTCTTATTGTTATTCGCCTTCAACTGTGTTTTTGCACAGAACTCGTACCAGCAAGACCTCGATTTTCTTTATCAGGCAGCAAAGAAGTTGCCCGCCTACCATGATCAGGTCAGGGGAAAGGAGAAAGCCGCTTATGACAAGCTCTACACGCAACTGCGATCAAGGGAGGTTGGGAAGAGCGTTGTTGATACATTTACCGTGCTTTCATCCTTGCTGTGGCCATTTAAAGATAAACATCTGGCTTTTTGGATGCCCTTGAGAAATGAAAGCGATGCCATTTCGATCATGCCCTTTGTCGCAGAGGATCTGGATTCTCTTAAGAATGTCCTAAAGCATAGCCCCCGGGATAGCGTTGAAGGAATCTACCACGCCGGAAAGCAGATGTTGGTTGGTATTTATCGTACAACTACGAAGGATAGCTTAAATTGCGTAGTGCTTGAATCTCAGGCGAAGGCCTTCTCGCCAGGGCAATTGCTGGGAACCCTTTTTCAGTGCGGCGGCGACTCCTTCAGGATGATTTTGGTTGATCCGCAGTCGCGGTCTTTACTCTATTCTCCAGGTGTAAGGGTAACGCATGGCCGTTTTCATGTTTGTGACCTGCGCAAAGAAGTAGAGCCTTCCCATTCGGAGTTCTGGCCGGGAGAGCCTTACCGTTTTCGTAAGATCGGGCCAAACACAGCTTACCTCTATCTCGGAACGTTTTATTCGTCGGACGAGAATTTGAAAAGAGCTTCCGCCTTTGCTGAAAGTATAAAGGACTCCTTAATTTCGGATCATCTGATTGTTGATATTCGGGGAAATATGGGAGGGGAGACAAGTGCTCCCGGCAGTTCTACGATCTGATAAAGAAATACTCACGCCGGGGAAAGTTTACGTTCTGATCAATAGCTGGGTATACAGTAACGCCGAACAGTTTGCTGTCAGGCTTAAAGCTTTGAAAAACGTAACTCTGTATGGGGAGAAGACAGATGGAACAATTACTTACGGAAATAATTCCGGTCGTACATTGCTTTTGCCGACCGGCCGCTTTAAATTTTATCCAACTGACATGAAAGACAGCGGCGGGTTTCTGAAGTATGAAGAGGTAGGGGTGGCGCCGGATGTTCTTCTCCATAGCAGGAGCGACTGGTTAGAGCAAGTGCAAGCCATGATAGAGCGTCAGAAGAATCGGTGAGGTAGAAAAGGTAGTAAGCTGTGCAAGCCTGAGTTTGTTTAGTAAACGTATGACAGCTAGTAATATCGTAACTTCAAAGAACTAATACAGAGATTTATACGTTAAAAAGAATATGAAAGCCTTTTACTCAATAGTCTATTGGCTATTCGTCCTAATGTGGACGAGAAGGTGAGTATTGGGCTTTTAATGGCCGACGGAAATCATTCACGCTTTCAGTATTCCGCAGAGAAATTATCAGTGGTAAAACAGATGATTTCCAGTGATGCTTACAATCTGATAAAAACGGCTCTCAGATCACTGGTCAAGGTGTCTTTGGAGGCCAATAGAGATCTCATCTTAAATTCGGCGTATAGGGGACAATCTGCTTGAAGGAGGGTTATATCCAATATCTTTCGAATTACTCCAATAACTTAATCAGCTACTCAAGTCCGTCCGTAATAGATACAGAGTTGAATGATGCAGTGTACATTAGACTCTTTGAAAAGTTTATCTTCCAGCTTCCCAAAGCTGATTCAGGGCGCGTAAAGCCGCTTGAGATGGTTAGGAAACGAAATATAAGCAAATTTGTTTATATTTGACTATGGACAGGCTAGTTGAAAAGTATAAGGGCATCCATCCAGGAATAATACTTGAGCGGGAGTTGAAAAAGAAGAATTTGAAACAGGCTCGCTTTGCACTTTCCTTACAAGTGTACCCACAAACACTTAATGCAATTACGAAAGGAAAACGTGCAATTACTCCTGAACTCTCTTTGAAAATCGACCGGGCACTTGGATTGGAAGAGGGAACTATGCATATTCTTCAGGCTTATTATGAAATTCAAAAAGTAAGGTTAGAAACGAACAAGCGCCCCGATTTAGCTGTCCTCCGTAATGCACTTTTTTGGGATACTAACATTGCCAAAATTGATTGGGAACACCAATATAAGTCCGTAATCAAACGGGTGTTCGAGCGGGGTAATCATCAGGAAAAAGAAGAGATGATCAGGTTTTACGGTAAAGAGAAAGTAAAGGAGGTTGTAGGGAGCGATAATGCAACGGATAAAATTGAGCTGACCTTTCGAAATAAAAAAGTAAAATAATCTATGCTCTTCTGGAATACTGTAAGTGTTAATCTAAAGGAGGTGCTTCTTCTTTTAATGCACTCCCCTGTGCTTGCCTCTTTTCGCCTTGTTGGAGGAACAGCATTAAGTCTGCATTTAGGACATAGAATGTCTATAGATATCGATTTGTTCTCAGATGCGCCTTATGGTTCAATAGACTTTGATATAATTGAAAAGTTTTTGAAAGAAACATTTAGCCATACAGAGGGTGATTTTGGTGGCGCTTCTGGAATGGGTAAATCCTATCTCATTGGAAACAACGAGACAGGGTCAATAAAATTAGATTTATATTATTCAACGGATCCTTTTTTCCAGAATGCTGTAACAGCCGATGGCGTTCGGATGGCTACAGTAGATGAAATTGTTGCGATGAAAGTTGATGTTATCCAAAGAGGAGGAAGAAAAAAGGATTTTTGGGATCTGCATGAAGCATTGAATGATTATACAATTGATGAAATGATCGAATTACATAAAAGGCGCTTTGAATGGACTCATGATCCTGCATTAATCCGGAAAAATTTCGTTGATTTTTCTTCTGCCGATGCTGACTTTGATCCAGTATGCCTAAAGGGTAAAATCTGGCAATTTATAAAGGACGATTTCGAGGAGCTAGTTTGAAATACAGGAACATCTAAGTACTGGTATGTGAAAATTATATCTGCTTATTTACTAACTAACAAGGCGTTAGAAAGTATAAACACCATATCAACTCAATGTTCAATGCCGCTTAGCTTTTATCATATTGATTTCAAAAGGGAAAGAAAAGTATCAAAAAAAGAGAGAGCTTGTACTAAGAAGTGGCTCTCAATTTCGTTATTAACTCAAAATCAGCTGGAACGGTGAAGGAAAGCCGCTCTTTGGTTTTGGGGTGATTGAACTCGAGGTATTCGGCGTGCAGGAACAGGCGTGTGCTCTTGTTGCCATAAAGGTCGTCGCCAAGGATGGGGATGTTGAGTCCGAGAGGATGCGCGGCGTGCATCCTGAGCTGATGAGTGCGGCCGGTGATGGGATAAAAGTAAATGTACGTGAAGCCGTTCTCTCTTTTTTGAACTTCGTATCGCGTCTGGGCAGGCTTGCCATGTTCGTAACATACCACCTGGTGGGGGCGGTTGTCCAGATCGACACGAAGGGGAAGGTCAATGAGGCCGCTGTCCTGTTGAAGATTGCCGTCCAGTACGGCAAGGTACCTTTTTGATGCTGTTCTTTTGACAAACTGCTTTTGCAGGTACACGTAGCTTTCGTAGTTTTTTGCTACCAGTATAATCCCCGAGGTACTCTGATCTAAGCGGTGCACCAGTATTGCCTCCGGGTGCAAGCTCTGAATACGTGTCTGGACAGAATCGACCACATACTTGCCGGGTACCGAAAGAAATTCTGCCGGTTTGTTGATCACGATGATCTTCTCGTCTTCAAAAACGATATCCATTTCCTTGCCATCCGCCGGATTGGCTTCAAGAGGATTGTCGTCAACAGAAAGGCCTTCAAGCATAAAGCCGAGTATTGGTCCGCATTTACCCCTGCAGGCGGGGTAGAATTCTCCATGCCTGCGCACTTCAGATTTGGGAGATTGTCCCCACCAAAATTCGGCCATGGCAATAGGCTCCATATTATGTAAATAGGCATATTGCAGAAGCTTGGGCGCTGCGCATTCACCTGCACCGGCAGGAGGGACGAGGCCGAGCTCGTCGGTGAAGATGGAAAGCAGGCTTTTCCATTCCTTCTTTGCGTTCAGAAACCTGTAGCTGTCGAAAAGCTGTCTCTGAAGGCTTGCGGAGCGTTGTTTTCGTTCTTCTTTCAGCTGCTCGATCTTGAAGAGGTGGTCATTGATGTCTTTCTCAATGGCCTGAAGTTTATCCTGCCAGCTGGCGGTCAGCATCCTTAAGTCGAACTTTTGCTTCAGGCTCTCATTTTTAAGCTTCTCAAGCAAGGCTGCATATTCTTCTGCCGGCAGGGAAGTCTGTGCTTCCGTTCTTCGCTGCTGGCGTTCTTTCTTCCATACAGAGAGGTTTTTCTTTCTTGTGTTTATTTCGCCTGCGGCTATTCTCTGCATTTCCGTCAACTGCAGCTTCCGCGACAGGAACATGGAATCCTGCTCCAGCAAATCAACCTGGTCGTTGAGAGCAACGAGGTGTTTCAGTTCATTCAGATACATCCCGTTTTCCTGAAATACATCGTAGACGGGAGGTACGAAGTAAGGGTGTTGCCTGCCTTGCGCCAGTTTGCCAGAATAAGCGGCAAGAAATCCGAGCTGTCCTTCGTGTGTTCTGACGACAAGAACGCCGAACATCTTTCCGATCACCATACCATCATGATCAGGGTCAACGCCGAAGTTGTGTTCATTGTCGTAGGAGTTGTTCAGGAAATCCTGGACCTGAGAAGCGGCTATTCTTGCCAATGGATGAGCGTCGTAGCAAAAGGGATACGTAAACTTTTCAGGTAACGCTTCGTTCCAGTCGTCTTTGCTGAACAAGTGAAAGGCTTCCGCGCATATCGTCCCGTATTCCATCACGCGAAATTAGCTGTTTGCTGAAAATATTGATGGAGCAAATAAAAAAAGTATTTTTGCAGCCCTGAACGACTACTATGAAGCGTTTTTTCGCACTTTTCTGGATACTGTTTATCCTGTACTTTATTTTTGCACATCCTGCCATTATCTACTACCATACTGACTACTCGCGTGGTAATCTTGTTGAAGTCAATCCCAGCATCGCTTTCTTTTATCTTGGCTTAAGCGTACTGCTCTGGGGCGTTGTCTTTCTTTTTACCTTCTTTCTTTTGATCAAGAATTCCTTTGTTGCCAGGGGCCGAATGGAGAAACTTATGCTGGAAGGAAAAAGGCTAAATGCCCGGATCGTGGGAGTGAAGCCGGAGGGTAAGCAGGCACCAAACGAGACATCACGCTTGCTTACGCTCGAGTTTGAGAATCTGGAAGGCGAGACGGTAAGGCATGATCTGCAAGTGCAGGATTCAGAGTCAGACGAGGGACGGTATGCGACTGGAAAGACTGTGTACCTGCGGCTGGATGAGTCCCTTAAAAAGGCTCCTTATGTGGTATTGGAAGGGAGCGTCGGCAAAGTAAGGCCCTGGTATTTTCTGATTTGGACGCTCTTTCTTGCCGCAGTTCTATATTATTATAACTTTTCTTATGATCTGGAGAATGCGGGCTACGGATGGCGTTTTATGACCCTGGGGCATCCCCTTATTGTTTCTCCCGGCTGTATTGTCTTTTTTACTGCCATTGTTTACCTTTTTCTGCGGTTCCTGATCTTTCCAAAAATGAATATAGGCAGGGGGACCTACGTGCTGAAATTCAAAGGTCGGCGTGCCAGAGCAAAGGTTACGAACGTTACGCAGACAGGCACGTACATCAACGAGCAGCCGGAAGTAAAATTTGACGTGGAGTTTGAGGCCGGCGGCCAGGTCCGTCGTTCAACAATAACTAAGATCGTGCCGCTTGTAGATATTGGCCTCGTTAAGACTGAGTCAGAAAAGACTGTCTTTTATGATCCGAAGGAGCAAACAAACGTGCTATTTGAGGAGGATGTGAACTCATGATCGTTATGATAAAGAGAAAAAATGCGCTTTTAATACTTTTGGGGCTGAGCCTGACTTTCAGTTCCTGCGAGAAGTTTCGGAAATCAATTCAGGATACAAAGGCAGGACCGGTGCTTGATAACAAAGCATCCCGGTCAGGTACTCAGGACACAGGGGTTGTTTCTGAGCAGACACGGGAGAGCCAGGAAGAGAAGCGTGGGTTTGCAGGAGATGTTTCGGAGCTGCGTCAAGCAGAAGAGCTCCTTCGTAACCTTCCGAAGCTGAAGGGAAAAAAGTAGCGGTGTACCAGTCTATTCATTTTTATGATAACTACCGGATATTGTTGCGTATTCAGAACCCTGATACACTAAAATACGTGGATGAGTATTACTACCGGAACGGGATATGGGAAGGGCCAAACCCATTGGTGCTGTCAAAGTCTGTCGATGTGGAGAAAGACCTGGTAAGTCTTGATAAAATTCCTTTTAAAAACGCGGCTCATGTATATCAAGCTATGAAGGAAAAGATGACCGAGATTGGAAGTGGATCGACTGATTACACGGTTTATGTCGTGACGTATAACAATAAGATAAGATGGTATCCGCGAACTATCTCGAACACCAGGGAGAGATTTTCGATCGAGTATAACGAAGACGGGACCCTGCGCTCTTTTGAGCAGGATTAGAGACGTTGCCGATGAAATGGCAAGTTTACTTCGCGCCTCCTTTTCGCCGTTTCCTTATCTCCTGTGGGGGATACAGGTAGTTCTTAAAAAAGTTATAAAGACAGGTTAACGACGAGTCTGTTTGAGGGATTGAATGTCCCGTGCCATAATTGAAAAGTATGGAGTTTGGTACTTTTAATGAATCGAGCTGACTTTTGAACCGGGTAACCTGATCCTGATAATAACGTTCATCGTCGGTATTATAGAAGAACAGGACTGGCGCGGTGGCAGACGTTTTAGCAAGGTAACTGGCGCCCATACTTTCCCACAGGGCGTAATTCTGATCGAGCGGCCCCCATGCCCAGGGGCATCTTATTTCCAAATTAGAATCTCCATCGTTGGGTACGTGGTAAATCCACGTGTAGTTGAAGACACCA
Source organism: Arcticibacter sp. MXS-1 (assembly GCF_041902385.1). Taxonomy (GTDB): domain Bacteria; phylum Bacteroidota; class Bacteroidia; order Sphingobacteriales; family Sphingobacteriaceae; genus Arcticibacter. The sequence continues at coordinate 3,254,721 of NZ_CP169244.1, forward strand.
GGACCGAGGGCGGCAGCTTGCACCGCATCTGATACGCCGTGATTAAATCCTGCGTTTTCAAATTCGGCTACCTTCCGGTCCCCGATAGCAAGAGAGCCGGCAGTAGAGCCACGGGAAAAGCCGAATATGCCGATTCTGCCTGAGAGCCCCATTCCTCTTCCCAGAGCACGAAGCGTGCGGATAGCCGACTTTACCTTTCGCACGGCATCGGGATTGGTCTCATATGATTTGTATGTGTCGTTCTTCCCGCCCTTTGGTTTGCCTTTTCCCCATGGGCAATATTTGGGGTGATCAGCTATTGCCCATGCCATGCCTTCAGCAGGGGCCCCTTCGAGAAATGAGTCATTAAAGCCAGCCAGTGTGTTGCCAAGATGCAGTCTTTGGTCCTTATTGGCATCAGTGAGCATCTTTTTCCCTGCGTCGTAGGTAGCGTAGCTGTTTGAGTATGAGAAAGACAGGATGGTAGAAACTGCGGTGGAAGGGTTAGCCGGATAAATGATGTCCATGTGCAGCATGTCGCCTTTTGTGTACTCTTCAGGCGTGTTATAAACACCCGGATCATCTTCGAAGTAGGGAACGTTCCGGGCAATGCGATAGCCTTCAAAAAGTACATAGGACTGGTAACGCGAGCAATTCTGCAGTCCGCAGAAGCTGCCAGCTGCAATCGAGTCGTTAATGGCGATGATCTCAGCATTAATCTTTGGACTGATGGTGTTGGGATGTTTCCGGTAATCTATTTCAATTACCCGGTAGCCTTGCGATAGAAGCCATTTGACGTTCTGAGGATTGGTGTTTCTTCCGATTTTTTTCACCCTCAGGTTTTCCAGGTATACAACGGTGATGTAGTTGCCCGCGTAGTCTTTCGCCGGGCGGGGCGATTCCTTTACTGTATATCGGGCGGGCTCACCCGTTGTCATGCTCAACCATGTTCCTGCTGTAGTACCGGCAGTTGAATCAATGGCTGCCAGGAGCAGAGCAGCTAAAGCGAGCAGCTGAGTAAAGTGCCGGGAGGCTCTGTCCGAATAGTTTTTAACAGAACGGAGGAAAAAAGAGTGCAGCTGTCCTCTGTTTATTTGATATTGCATCTGAAGAACATCATTTTTTGCTGCGAAAATAACTATTTCTGCACACGGATCTTTCGTTTATAATGAAGCAGACTCAATTCCACTCCTTTAAAGGCCTCAGCATGGCGGTCCCTTTTTCTTTTATGCAATCTGTTGCACAATCCTTAACTTTAGTGCCGCTGATCAACTTGTATTTGAAATCTAGCCAATTAGAGCATGGGCAGAATAGCCGTTTTTAGAATGTTGTATGAATGCACCCTTCAGAGAGGGGTGCAAGGGTGTTTAAGATTGACGGGCCTCTTTACCGTACTGTTTTGTTTTTCTCTCCGGCCGGCAGCCGCTCAGGATCCTGAGTTCAATTTTATGAATATGGGAAGCCGGGACGGCTTGTCATCTAATACCGTCAATGCAATCCTTAAAGATCGCTATGGATATATGTGGTTTGCAACCGATGACGGATTGAACAAATTCGACGGAAGTCATTTTACTATCTATCGTCACGACCCAGGGGATGGGGGCAGCATTTCTTCAAATGATGTTCTGGACATTCACGAAGACCGGAAGGGCAACCTTTGGATCGGTACGGGGGCAGGACTGGAAATGTATAATCGCAAGAAAGACAACTTCGTCAAGTATTTCAAGGATGCAAACAATCCGGTTACCTCAATTTGCAGCGACCACTCGGGGCGAATATGGGCAGCCGGGTATCACGGAGTGTCTGTCTGGGACGCTTCGAGCGGTAGAAGGCTTCGTCTTGATTTTAAAGCTGCCGGGGTGCACACTCTATTAACTGGTGCCATTATCAGGTTGTTCTGCGATAGTAAAGACCGGGTATGGGCGGGTACAAGTCACGGGCTTTATGTCTACTCAAACCAGAAGAAGACTTTTACAAAGTTCGGTCAGGAGGATGCCGGTCGCTCCGGTTTATCGGGCAAGATAGTAAGAGCTATCTGCGAAGATCGTTTCGGTACTATTTGGATCGGGACCGATAATGGCTTAAACCGACTCCGGCCAGACACTCAAACCTTTGATACGTATCGAAACCGTGCTGATGATCCGTTCACCCTGAGCAGCGATATTATTTATTCTGTTGCGGCTGATTCGAATGGCGACCTATGGGTGGGGACCGAAGAAGGGCTTAGTATTCTAAACCGAACCACTGGAAAGGTGAAGCGTATTGAGCCAAGCGAGCGCAATAAGTACGGGCTGCTTGGGAAGTCGGTTAAGGCAATTCTGGTCGATCAGCATGGCGTGTACTGGGTCGCTACATTCAGGAATGGAGTGAATAAATATGATAAAAACCTGGCGTTCTTTAACTTCAGGCAAAGTAATGTATTCGATCCTAACGGACTCAGTGCACCTGTAGTAACGTCATTTGCTCCCGGGCCGGCGGGAAAGGTTTATATAGGGACGGACGGGGGAGGTCTGAACCTGTTCGATCCTGCAAGCGGTATTTTTAATCATATACCACTCTCAAACATCGTGCGAGGTCAGGGGTTGCAGATCCTGACAATGGAAAAGGTCGGTTCTGAGGTGTGGATCGGCACGTTCCTGCACGGGGTGTTTGTCCTTGACACCCGCACCGGAAAGAGCAGGCAGCTTCGAAAGGCTTCCGGCGGTATAAGTGGAAATGATATTTTTTGTATCAAAAAGGATAGCAGGGGGAATGTTTGGATCGGTACCAACGGACAGGGGCTCGATTGCTATTTCCCTGATGAGAATGTGTTCAGACACTTTAGCAGTAATGAGACGGGCGGCAGACGGATTGAAACTAATGGGTTCATCCGGGCAATAGAAGAGGATAGCAAAGGCAACTTGTGGATAGGATCGAACGGGTCGGGCATTACTGTTTATAATCCCGTTACCGGGCACTGGAAGGTCTTAAATCAGGAGAATAGTAAACTGCCCAGTAATAAAGTAGCTTCAATTACAGCGGGATCCGATGGCTCAATATGGGTGGGAACGGGTGGAGGAGGCCTTTCGCGTTATGATGATAAAAGATCCCAGTTTATTTCATATTCTGAAAAGAACGGTCTGGCAAACGGAGTGATCTATAAGATACTGGAGGATAGGCTCGGCAAAATATGGGTAAGTACGAACAAAGGGCTAAGCTGTTTTGACCGAAAAAAAGAACGGTTTATTAACTATTCATACCATAATGGATTGCAGCGCAGTCCCTTCGTTTCGGGGGCCGGGGTCAAACTTGTGGATGGAACACTATTCTTCGGCGGAGTAGAGGGCTTCAATTTCTTTAAGCCGGAGAAGCTTCGGGTGAATAAGAACGTTCCGGCAGTTGTTCTGACTGACCTGAAGGTGTCCAATCAGAGTGTAATACCGTCAGAAGATGCTGAAATCACGGAGAATATATCAGTGGCGCGCGAAATACGTCTGGATTACAAACAAAATTTTTCCCTCAGTTTTGTTGCTTTAAATTACACTTCGCCAGAGGAGAACAGGTATCTGTACAAGCTTGACAACTTTGATAAAGACTGGAATAAGGTTGGTCCGGTAAATACGGCGGTTTATACGAATCTCGATCCTGGCGAGTACCTTTTTAAAGTGAAGGCGACAACGGATTCGGGCGACTGGAGTACCGGAGTTACGACGATCAGAGTGATCGTCAGACCGCCGTTCTGGCTCACTTATTATGCTTATGGCTTTTATTTTGTGCTCATTGGTTTTATGCTTTGGTACCTGCGCTACCGCGGCATCCAGAAACTTAAAGCACGGTTTGCGCTGGAACAGGAGCGTTTAAGAGTGCAGCAGCAGATCGAACAGGAGCGCCGGGAAGCAGAGCGGGTTCATGAGTTTGATCAATTAAGGATCAAGTTCCTTACCAACCTGAGCCACGAATTCAGAACGCCGATCTCCCTGATTATTGGCCCTGTCGAAGAGCTTCTTCAGCAGGAAACGAGCAGACACAAGTCGGACCGGTTGGGCATGATCAGACGAAATGCGAGAAGACTGCTGAACCTGGTAAACGAGCTTTTAGACTTTAGAAATATGGAGCAGAAAGAACTTCGTCTTAATGCTCGGGAGGGAGATTTGATCTCTTTTGCCAGAGATGTCGCCGATTCTTTCCGTGATCTTTCCGAACGCAAGAAAATCCATTTTGAGTTCAGGAGTTCGCTGAGGGATTTCTTTACTTTTTTTGATCATGACAAAATAGAAAGGGTATTTTTCAATCTCCTCTCTAATGCCTTTAAGTTTACCTTACCCGGGGAGAGGTGACGCTCAGTATTGAAACTGCTGGAGACAGGGAAGGCGTCCTGATTAAGATTAGTGATACGGGTATCGGGATTCAGGAGAAAGAGCGAATGAAAGTGTTTGACAGGTTCTTTCAGGCGGAAACGGCTGCCGCTGTTCTGAATCAGGGAAGCGGTATCGGCCTGTCCATCACCAAAGAGTTTGTTTCACTCCACGGCGGCACAATCGACGTTCAAAGCATCGAGGGGAAAGGCTCCGCTTTCATTATTCATTTACCTCTTCGAAAGATAGAAGATGACTTTGTACTGGAAGAGGATGCAGTTATACAAATAGCAGATGAGACCGGCGAGGCTGACCAGGATCTTTCCTCTCCCTCGTCTCCAGCGACGTTGCCTGTAGTCCTTCTGGTGGAGGATAATGAGGACTTTCGGTTTTATCTTAAGGAGAATCTCAAGACGGCGTACCGGGTAATAGAAGCGGCCAATGGAAAGGAGGGCTGGCAGAAAGTTCTGGCGGCTCACCCCCAGGTTGTGATTAGCGATATCAGTATGCCCTACCTTAATGGGATAGACCTTTGCGGTAAAATCAAGTCGGACAAGAGGACTTGTCATATTCCCGTCTTGCTGCTAACGGCGCTGAGCGCGGAGGAAGAGCAAGTTCAGGGATTGAAGATAGGGGCAGATGACTATATGACCAAGCCCTGTAATTTCTCAATCCTGGACCTCAAGATACGCAACTTGTTAGCACTGAATGAACGGCTTAAAGCTACATACAGCAAACAGATAAAAGTTGCTGCCCCTGAAGTAAAAGTCGAATCGGACGGGGAGAAGCTGCTGAACAAAGTGATTCGTTATATAGACGAGAATCTCACGAACCCTCAGCTTTCGGTAGAGATACTGGCTAAGGAGCTTGGGATGAGCAGAGGATCTCTTTACACCAAAATGCTTGAGCTCACAGGTGAAACTCCTGTCGAGTTTATAAGGTCAGTAAAGCTCGACCGGGCAGCAGTCCTTCTGGAAAAAAGTGATATGAACGTTGCTCAGGTCAGCTATTCAGTTGGCTTTGCCACGCCAAACTATTTTGCACGATCCTTCAGAAACCGGTTCAATATGCAGCCATCTGAATATATTAGTCTGAAGAGGAACAGCGAGAAGAAGTGAGATTTAGGCGTCTGGGAACTATAAGAAAAGTTTGGCGAATGATGGCGACAAAGATAGACGTGAGTAAGTCGGCTGTTTTCTGTTCATAAAAAGGAGCGGAAAAAGGATGTGTTGAACTGCGCGAAGAAAAACGACGTGAGATAGACTTGCACAGAAACCAGCTGGAGGGGTGCGGATCTAAGCGTGAAGAAGCGATTGCATTGAGGCGCCTGGAAAACTATACTGGTATCAGTAAAGCAAAGAAGGCCGCCTGGAAAATCCCGAGCGGCCTTCTTTGTATTGTTATTGCGGCTAAGTCTAATTATAGCCCGGATTCTGATATTTAGCTTTCTCGTCAGGAGTTGCATCCATTGCGTCGAGCTGTTGAACCTGGGGGATCGGCCGGAGGTAATGGAACTTCTCTATGGTACGATTAACTGTCATAGGCGTGTGCGCCCCTTTTTGTCCCCGCATATTCTATATGAGCCGGCAACCTCCGCCCATTTCTGTGTGCGTACCAGGTCATACCAGCGGTATCCTTCTCCGTAATATTCGCGAGAGCGTTCAGCCAGAATGTAATCAATCGTTATGGTCGCGGGGGTGGCACTTGTCATCGCTGCGCTGTTATCTTCCACTTTTGCAGCATTTCCGTTATTATTCCAGCGCCATTTTCCCGCGCGCGCGCGGATCACATTGATGAGGTCTCTCGCTGTCTGGTTTGCTTTGGTTGCAGCTCCTTTTACCGCAGCTTCTGCGGCGATGAAGTACAGCTCTGAAAATTTCGCTATGTTGAACGGACGTGTGCTCCCTGCGTTAGGCTGTCCTAAACCGCCCGCGTTATCTGTTCTGTATGGTCCAATTTTCCAAAGCCCGGGATAAACGATCCTGCTAATCCCCTCGGGCGATATGACATAGTCTGCGCGTCCAGGCAGAGTTCCGGCGCCGATATTACTCCTGCCTGCTTCACCTTCTCTCGGGTAGCTAATCGGAGTTGCTGGTTCCTCATCCAGGAATGTTAAAATTGCCTCCCCAGGACGAACGGGCATGTTGTTCGCATTGTTTAAAAACGCGTCTGTTACTTTTGCTTTGTCCCAGTTACCGCGGTACACGGTTGTAAACGTGCCGTCATATCTGGAGTCACGCGTTTTGTCGGAGAATGTGTTGGTAATGACGCCAATAGGCGGACACATACGTGTCCACGGGCGTCCCAGGTGCTGCTCTGCTTCGCGCTGAACAGAGCCGACAGCGGTTCCGTCGGCCTTATAGCTCCTTAGGTCAGGATAGTTCCAGGTCATCATCCAGCTCGCAAAATTATCAAAATCACTACCGTTTGCATAGGTAAGGCTACTGCCATTATAATACTCACTGCTTTCTGTATGGTCCGCGTAAAGCAGAATTTCTTTGTTGCGGTCGTTCTGGGCCAGATTAACGTCATAATAAGTAGCCTGTAATCCGAAAGGGCCCGGATCTGCTATGGCTGCTGTAGCTATATCGTAAGCCTGCTGGAAATACCATTGTGCATTATGTCCATCCGGATCAGTACGCGCAGCCTCAGGATAAGTTGGAATGCCGTTAGGGTTTTCCAGCCACCAGCCATAGGTCAGATAAGCTTTTGCGAGGTACAAACGTGCAAGAGTTTTGGTTGCACCTCCTGTCACTCGTCCGGTCGCAGGCAGGTCATTGACCGCTTTTAAAAGGTCGGGGAATATCGCTTTGGTGTAAACTTCAGGCACAGTGTTCCGGACGGAAGTTCTTACCGGGTTCGTGTTAAACTTCAGCTCACCAGCCCCTAAATCCAAAGATACGCCTCCGAATGTTTGCACAAGCATGAAGTAGTCAAATGCTCGAAAGAATCGGGCTTCAGCGACAATAGCGTCTGATATTCCCCCGGCTGCTTGCGCATTCTCAATTACACCGTTTGCTGTGTTGATATTGGAGAAAGCGGGTTTCCACAGCACGTCTGCCCGGCTGCTGCTCGCCGTTATCTGGCCGGCACCTGAAAGATCGAGATCTTTGAAGTTGGGGTCTGCGCTCTGCCCATAGGTGGCCTCGTCGGTGCCTGTTTGAGAGGCGTTATAGAAGTAGCCCTGGCCATATATGTAACGAAGGTGGCCATACATCGATGTTACTCCTCCCAGAACCCCTCGTTCTGTTTTGAAAAAGTCCGGGGTGTAGATACTCCGCGGTTGTTCATCCAGTATGTCCGAGCATCCTGCAAGGAACAAGGCCGTCACTGCCGTTCCTATAAAAGCTTTTATATGTATTCGTTTCATATTCTCAAAGATTAAAAGGTCAAATTTACGCCGAAGAGATAGTTCCGGGTAGAAGGGGCATTCGTCCCAATTGTAAGCAGTCGGGGCTTATAAGTTGTAGTTACAGCTGCGTTCTCGTCACCTAAGGAGTTTGTTTCCGGATCCATTCCGGATTCATCATGATAAGGGGAGAAGAGAACGAAGGGATTCTGAACCATTGCATACGCTCTCAATCTGTCGACGCCTGCTTTTTTTAACCAACCGCTATTCTGAAAGTTGTAACCTAAAGATATGGTCCTGATTTTCAGATAAGAGGCGCTAAAATATCCTAGTGTACTCCCGTGCTCAGGGTTGTCGCCTCCTTTGCCTCCAGGTTTCGGGTATTTGGCATCAGTGTTTTCGGGAGTCCAGTAGTCTACCTTCACATTTCCGCGTCTGCCGGTCAGCATGTTTAGGTACCCTGAAGACGAATAAAGGGTGCTTATCAAAATTCCACCGCTTTTGAAAGCTCCAATAGCACTGAGGTCAAAGCCCTTATATGCCAGTCGTGTGTTAAACCCGCCTTCGAATTTCGGATCTACTTTAATGACCTGCCTGTCCAGAGGCCCGACAGGCCTCACAGGTGAGCCATCCGCATTATAATCACCAGTATATTTCACTTTGATCATACCCACGTTGCCACCGGGTTCAAATTGGGTAAGGAAAGGATCGCCTTCCTGCCATAGGCCGATCTTCTCGTAGTCGTAGATGACGTTGATCGGCTGACCGACGAAGAACCAACTACCTTCATCCCGCGGTAATCCTGAAGCAAGTGAAGTTAACTTATTTCGATTGCCATAGAGATTTATACCAGCTTCCCATGTTAATCCATTCTTATTGCTTAAGATGACGCCGTTTAGTGAAAGCTCAAGACCTTTGTTTTCTGTGGACCCAACGTTGGACATCACACTGTTCACTCCTGAGGTCCCGGGAAGGGGCAGAGGGACGAGAATGTCTTTGGTTTTGGTTGTATAGTATTCTATTGTACCTGAGAGACGGTTATTCAGAAACGCAAAGTCGAGACCGTAGTTGGTTGTCTTCGAGTACTCCCAGCCAAGATTAGGGTTCGGAAGCTGCGATGCAAAATAGCCGGTGTTGTAGGCAGTAGGCCCAAAGTTGTAGGGCCGGGTGTCGAGCAAGCCGAGAGTGGAATACGGAAGTATAGCTTGATTTGAGGTCTGGCCATAGCCAACACGCAGTTTCAGCATGTTTACAAAATCCAGGCCCTTCATAAAGGATTCCCTTCCAACGTTCCATCCCACGGACACGGCAGGATAAGTATGCCACTTATGTCCTGGTGCTAACCTGGACGATCCATCAGACCGTACAGTTGCCGAAATCATATAACGGTCGTCATACGAGTACATGACACGCCCCATCCACGACATAAGGCCACTCAGTTCATATTTCTGGTCGCCGGGGGCAACCGTAATCTCACCCGCGGCCTGACCTAAGTTGTAAAATTGAAACGATTCCAGGGGAATATCCTTCGCTGCCATCCTGGATCTGTTAAACTTATTCTGAGATGCAGAATACAAGCCCACAGCATTGACCTGGTGTTTGCCGGCAAAAGTCCGGTCGTAGGTGAGGAGATTCTCAATCGTCCAGTCAGCTACGTGAGAATTGGTCACGCTCGCAGTGGATACGGTAAGGGGGTTAGAGGCAGTGATTCCCTGGCCTGTGAAGTCTCCCCCGTTACTCTGCCGGTAATTTAAGCCAAGGTTGGCACGGTATTTTAAACCATCAATGCCAGGTACTTTTACCTCTGCGTATGCGCTGTTATAGGATGCAAAAGCCCTGGTTTCACTAAGCCATTTATCTCTTAAGTCTTCTACAATGTCTCTTGAATATGACCACTGCTCATCTAAAGGCATCCTGATTGTTCTTTTCCAGCTGCCATCTGCATTGTATGGATTCGCAATTGGCGACATTGAAAGTACACCGTAGATGCCCACATTAGAGCCTTCGCTTTTATTATAATTGTTGTTAGTAGTAAAGCCTACCCGAAAGAGTTTACCTAAATTCTGGTCTATTGCCGCACGTAAGGAGTACCGGCTGTATTGTTGTGTAGGGATAACGCCCTGGTCCTTGTAATAGCCCGCACTTACGTTATAGCTACCGTCCTGGGTGCCACCCATGATACCTAAATCCTGACTGTTTGTCATACCGGTACGATAGAGAAGGTCTTGCCAGTCTGTATTCACGTCATCAAACTCGTCCTGCGAGTTGGAGTACTGTCCGGCAGCTTTTCTCAGCGCTACGTATTCCTGTCCGTTCATCATCGGGAATGGGGCAAACAGTTTTTTCGCGCCAATAAAGCTGTTGTAGTTTAGTTTTGCTTTTTGTCCGGCTTGTCCCTTGTTTGTCGTGACTAAGATCACGCCATTGGCACCTCTTGAACCGTAGATGGCGGTTGCAGAGGCATCTTTTAAGATGTCGACGCTCTTAATGTCATTTGGGTTAAGGTCGCCGATCTGCCCTGGAAAGGGAATTCCGTCGAGGACAACCAGCGGGTCATTGGTGGCGTTGAGGGAACGAACTCCACGAATGCGGATTTGCATCTGAGCCCCAGGCTTGGAAGACGTTTGCGCGAACTGGACACCGGGCAGCCGCCCTTGCAACGCTTGTGAGATATTTGCGGCGGGAACATCGCGAATAGCTTCTCCGCGAATCGATGCAACAGAGCCGGTCACTGCTTCTTTTCGCTGATTTCCGTACCCGATTACCACAACTTCTTCAAGGCTCCGGCTGCTGGGAACCATTTTAATCGAAAGAGGACCTTGCCCCTCGATTCTTACCTCCTGTGAGTTATAGCCTACGAACGATACAACAAGCGTCTGTTCCGCTGCTCGCACCGTCATGGCGAACTTTCCATTGATATCAGTAGTGGCTGAGCCACTTCCTGATTTGGCTTTTAGCGTTGCTCCTGGCAGTGGTTCATTTTTTTCATCTACCACTGTTCCTCTGATCTGTTTTGTCTGCGCATAGGCTGCGACTGAAAGCATCAGGGAGAAAAAGATTAGGAGTAGGCTCTTTCTATAATGGTTTAATAGTAGTTTATTCATTAGTTTCTAATTGAAGGTTTAAAACTGTTTAGACATAAATAATAAATATTCCCGTGAATTAAGTGGGACCTCTGATATACCTTTTCATAGCACTAGGTTAATTGGTGTTAGCTTTCTTTTTCGAATTACAATTTTGCAAATCTTGCATTGTCCCTTGTCCACCGGACCAAGCAAATTCGGTTCCCTCTAGAAATTTCCTTCCTTTTATTCGGTACAACGCAATCGGTTACAAAGGCTAAAGTAGCGCGGAGAGCACGAAGCGGTGGTGACGAATCGTCAATTTTGTAGAAGAGATGTTCAAATCTGAGTTACTTCCCTTGGGCCATTCTAACCGATTCTTTCTCTGGATCAGTATCTGGAAATCCTGTGAGTTTGGGCATACACCATATGTGCGCCTTGATAAAATCTGACTTCTTCTTGTTTGTCTGAAGACCTGAGGTTGACCTGTTAACTTTACTTAGCCATATAATGAAGCGACTCAGACAAATGTCGAGGGTCTGCCAGCAACATCGTATTTTTATTTTCACAACTTTTTGCACTTCTAAATCTTTTGTCTATTTTTGGTCAACCAATAATTGGTCAACCAATGAATCCTTTTATAGATACCATCAAAGCAATAGAGGTAGAATCTCCGGTCGATAAGATTATTAGACAGCTTAAACAGCTGATAGTCTCTGGTCAGTTGAAACCAGGAGACAGACTTCCCGCAGAGCGCTCTCTTGCAGAGAAATTCGGCGTGGGGCGTAGCTATGTCCGCGAAGCTATTTTAAAACTCGAATTTTACGGGCTCTTGAGGACAAGTCCTCAGAGTGGGACCTACGTGTCCGGCTTGAGCATTAATATTCTCGATAATCTTCTTACTGACGTCATTAATTTCAATAAGGACGATTTTAACGCTCTTATTGAAGCTCGTTATTATCTGGAATTGACAGCTGTACGTGTTGCAGCAGAAAGAAGGACGACAGAGGATCTTTTATCAATGGGGCAAGCCCTCGACGAGTATGAAACGAAGGTTAACAAAGGGCTAAATGGAGTGGAAGAAGATCTTTTATTTCACATTAAGATCGCCAGATCAACCAAAAACCCGGTCATTGAATCGATGATGCTGATCCTTGTACCCGACTTAATCAAGAGTATAAATGAGAATAAGGTCTGCGGAGAAGAAAGAGGAATCCTTTCCATTCCCGAACATCGTGCCATTCTAAAAGCACTTGAAGAAGGCGATTCAGTTGCAGCAGAAAATGCGATGGCGATCCACTTAGACGAGATATTCCAGATTAGCCGTGCCGGCTACGGAGCGAAGCAGCTTCTGAAGGAGCACAAGAACGAGTAGACCAGGTCTGAAGGTAAGTTAAGAAAGCCAGTTAAACTAAAATATTGACGAAATGAACTACTTAAAAAAAGTGGTACTTGTATTCTTTTGCATTAACATTTCTCTGCTTCATGCCCAAAAGCATCCGAACATCATGCTCACGAAAGACAATATCGCGGGTGTGAGGGAAGGGTGCACCAAATACCCTCTGCTGCAGAAATCGTTTGAACAGATGAAGGCAGACGCAGACAAGGCTTTGCAGGGAAAAATCTATATACCCGTTCCTCAGGATGGTGGCGGAGGCCCTTCTCATGAGCAACATAAAAAGAACTACCAAAATATTCTGGCCTGTGGTGTCGCCTATCAGATAACAGGAGAAGCCAAATATGCAGCTTACGTCAAAGACATGCTGCTTGGTTATGCCGCTCAATATGAAAAATGGCCGCTTAAGCATCCTAAAAGTAAAATCAGTAATCAGACGGGACGGATTTTCTGGCAGATACTGAATGACTGCGTATGGCAGGTGAATGTGATTCAGGGATACGACCTGGTTTATGACGCCATAGCGCCAGGTGACAGGAAAACCATTGAGAATAAACTTTTTGTTCCCGTCGTCCGGTTCATCACCCAAAGCTCTGCAGAGACATTTAACAGGATACATAACCATGGCACCTGGGCTGTCGCCGCGGTGGGATTAACCGGATACGTATTAAATAAACCGGACTACGTGGAAATTGCTTTGAAGGGCTCTGATAAGTCGGGTAAGTCGGGTTACCTGGCGCAGCTTGATCAACTGTTTTCGCCGGATGGATACTACACGGAAGGTCCCTACTATCAAAGATATGCCCTATTGCCCTTTGTGATTTTTGCGAAGGCCATTAATCAGTATCAGCCAGCGCTCAGTATCTATAATTACAGAAATAATATTCTGCGCAAGGCGATTAATACGTCACTTCAAAGCAGCTATACAAACGGCGCTTTCTTCCCTATTAATGATGCGATTAAGAACAAGACGGTTGAATCAGGAGAGCTGGTTTATGGCGTCGACCTGGCTTATGCCGAGATGGGCGGGGGAGAAGATCTTCTCGATGTGGCGCAAAGGCAAGGCAGGGTGGTGGTATCGGATGCCGGACTGAAAGTAGCGAAAGATATCGCTGAAGGAAAAACAAAGCCCTTTAACTATAAATCTCTTTTTATAAGCGACGGGCCGGCAGGAAATGAAGGAGGACTCGGGGTGCTTCGTTCTGGCACAAATCAGGATCAGCAATGCCTGGTGTTTAAAGCCGCTTCGCAGGGAATGGGGCACGGGCATTTCGACCGTTTGAATATCCTTTACTACGACAATGGGTCTGAAGTATTTTCAGACTACGGAGCCGCACGCTTCATTAACATTGAATCGAAAAACGGGGGAGAATACCTCCCGGAAAATAGAACATGGGCGAAGCAAACTGTTGCTCATAATACAATTACTGTAGACAAAACGTCTGCATTCAAGGCCAATGCAGATGTAGCTCAGCAATATCATCCTGAGGTGCTTTATTTCAGAGGCGAAGGAGACATTCAGGTGATCAGTGCGAAAGAGGAAAATGCCTGGAAGGGAGTATCGCTGACCCGGACTTCCGCTCTTGTGCGCGTTCCTGAATTGTCAAAGGCCCTGCTCGTTGACGTTTTTAAAGCTGAATCCGCCGTACAGCATCAGTATGACCTTCCGTTCTGGTATAACGGATATATTACCGATGCCTCTTTTAAGATAAATCCTGATACTAAAGGATTGAAGCCGGCCGGAGAGAAATACGGTTATCAGCACTTATGGCTGAACAGTACTGACTCTGTTCCCGGTGCTGCCGGTTACATCACTGTAATGAATAACCTGCGTTTCTATACCACACATTTTTGCGGAAGTTCAGCCTTGAATGTTCAGCTTGCAACCATTGGTGCTAATGACCCCAATATGAACCTCTTCGGCGGAAAGGCTTTCATTCTGTCGCAGCCCTCGGTCAGTGATCAAACCTTTATATCCCTGACTGAGAGTCACGGAAAAGTAGATCCTGTAGTCGAAACCACATCTGGTGCCGCGAGTTCGGTGTCATCACTTAAGCTTCTCAGCTCCGGCAAACAGCAAACCAGCTTTTCCTTCGATGTAAAGGGCAAGAGATATCGGATTGACATTCACTATAACGATAAGAGCAATTTTATTCAATTAACAAAATAATTAATCATGATAAAGAGCAGTTTATTTCAGATTGAACAGGATATCGCCTGGGAGAAAGCAGGAGAAGGAATACAAAGGCAAATCTATGGATATGATGATCAGATTATGCTGGTGAAAGCAAAATTTGAGGCAGGCGCTGTAGGCGTCTTACATCAGCATTATCACAGCCAGGTAACCTATGTGGAAAGCGGCGTGTTCGAAATGTCCATTGGTGACGAAAAGAAGATCTTGAAGAAAGGCGACGGGTATTATATCCCTCCTCATGTGGTTCATGGCTGTTTGTGTGTAGAGGCAGGCCTTCTGATTGACGTCTTCAGCCCCCACCGCGAAGATTTTTAAAAAAATAACCTCATAAAATTAATTAAATGAAAAGGATTTTTATAACGACCTGTTGTTTGCTATGCCTCGTTTTTATGGCAAAAGCCCAGGATTCCGGGTTCAAACCGGTTGAATACCCGGAAGGATATAGCTCAAAGTTAAACGTTGTTTACACAAGTGTCAACGGATGGGATGGAAAGATGGACCTTTATCTTCCTTCCAAAGAAAAAGGACCTTCTCCTGTTGTCATCAACATTCACGGAGGCGGATGGAATAAAGGATCAAAAGAGTCGCAGACCGGCTTCAATACTTGGTTTAAAAAAGGATATGCGGTAGCAAATATCGCTTATCGCCTTGTTCAGGTAGCACCGGCTCCTGCGGCTATAGAAGACACCCGTTGTGCTCTTATTTACCTGATTAAAAATGCGAAAGAGTTAAATATTGATGTTAACAGAATTGTCATAATGGGCGGATCTGCTGGTGGTCACCTGGCTCTTATGGGGGGACTTTTGGAGAATAACCACATTTTCGATACCAATTGTAAAGGGGTGGAGAATATCAAGGTCGCTGCCATTATAGATAAATACGGTATTGCCGATGTTAACGACTGGTCATATGGCCCTAACATTACAAGCAAATCAGCAACATGGTGGCTGGGAGAAAAAGCAAAAGATAAAGCTTTTATCGCCTCTGTTTCTCCAATCACTTATGTAAAGAAAACAAGCCCTCCTACATTCATTGTACACGGGGATGCAGATCCCACTGTTCCATATCAGCAGTCGGTAGAACTCCACAAGAAGTTGCAGGAAGCTGGAGTTAAAACCGAGTTTATGACAGTTGAAGGGGGCTTGCACGGCAAGTTCCCGAAAGAAAAAATTCAGAAGTAAATGCCCGTATCATGGAGTTCCTTAAAGGGCTTGGGATTCATAAATAATTCGTGCCGATATGAAGCTCAAAGGTTTAAGGTGGTATATTATCCTGCTGATCGGACTGGCGACAGTGATCAATTATATCGACAGGAGTGCCATCAATATTATGTGGCCCTATATATATCATGAATTTGGTATAGCGGATATCGATAGTAAAAGTACGCTTGCTCTGATCACAACTTTCTTTATGCTGGCTTATGCGCTGGGGCAGACGTTCACAGGAAAGCTGATGGACTCTATCGGGACGCGGCTGGGCATGGCCGTATCAATAGCGGGATGGAGTATTTCGATCGCCTTGCACGCACTTGCCCGTTCGCTTTTTTCCTTCAACATTTTCCGTTTCTTTCTAGGCTTTTTTGAGGCTGGTAACTGGCCAGGAGCAACCAAGAGCAACGCAGAATGGTTTCCCGCAAAAGAGAGGGCTATAGCACAGGGTATTTTCGGTGCCGGAGCATCTTTAGGATCCGTCGTCTCGGCACCTGTCATCGCACTGCTTTTTATTGCCTTTGGCTGGAAAGCGACGTTCCTCTTGATCGGAGGACTGGGGCTGATCTGGGTGATCCCCTGGTTAGTGGTGAACAAAGCCAATCCCGACAAACACCCCTGGATCACGAAGGAAGAAAAGGAACATATCCTGTCATGCGAGGTAGCATCGCCTGATGCTGCATTGAATGCTCCCGTGCTCACCTGGTCTGAACTGTTAAAGATCAGAAGTACATGGGGTATTATTCTTGGTCGCTTCTTTATAGATCCGGTATGGTGGCTGTTTGTTACCTGGTTACCTACTTTTTTGAAAGAGCAGTTTCTGTTCGATATCAAGCAAATCGGTGCGTTTACCTGGGTTCCTTACCTGTTTGCTGCTATAGGAAGTTTAAGCGGTGGGTTTTACTCGTCGAGGCTGGTAAAGAACGGCGTGGAGCCGGAGAAAGCCAGAAAGAGTGCGGTGACAGTAGGTTGTGTCCTCATGCTGGGCGCCCTGCTTGCGATCCTGTTTTATTTAAGCTCGCTTAAAGAGCAACCGATGCTCGCTATGTGCCTGATTGGAATCACTCTCTTTGGATTTCAATTCCTGATCGGGAACCTTCAGACTTTACCCAGTGATTATTTCAATGGTAAAAACGTGGGGACCGTAGCAGGTATGGGAGGAACAGCAGCAGTAGTGGGCACGCTCTTTACGACATGGGCGGTGCCGGTGATTACGAGGACAAGCTACGTGTCGTTTTTCGTTCTGGCAGCAGTACTTGTACCCGTTACATGGCTGTCAGTCAAATTTATGAGTTCGAAAAAACTAAATTAATATTACTAAAATGCATTTAAAAAACAAAGTTGCAGTTGTTACCGGTGGTGCCAGAGATATCGGCCGGGCGGTATCATGCGAGTTAGCCCGTCAGGGAGCTAAAGTGGTGATCAACTATTTCGATCAGGAAGAAAAAGCGATCGAAACACTGGAAATGATTAAAAATGAAGGGGGAGAAGCAGTGCTGGTATACGGAGATATGACCAAGGCGGCGGATGCAAATCTTCTTGCAGAAAAGGCTCGTGAAGCTTTCGGCGAAGAGATCCATGTTCTCGTGAATGTTGCCGGAGGACTGGTCGGCAGAAAGAAGCTTGTTGAAATGGAAGAAGAGTTCTGGGATTTTCTGATGGATCTCAACCTGAAATCAGTTTTCCTGGTATGCAAGGCAATCGTTCCGTTTATGCCTGCAGGCTCTTCAATTATTAACTTTTCTTCACTGGCCGCGCGTGACGGCGGAGGCCCCGGTGCGAGTGCATACGCCACTGCCAAGGGTGCAGTGATGACTTATACCCGCTCGCTCGCTAAAGAGCTCGGTCCTCAGGGTATCAGGGTCAATGCGTTGGCTCCCGGCGTTATTGCAACCACTTTCCATGATGTTCACAGTACACCTCAGATCAGGGCAAATATCCAGAACGCAACACCTTTAAGAAGAGAGGGGGAAGCTCAGGAAGTTGCCGATGTGGTGGCTTACCTGGCCTCTGGTAAATCAAGTTTCCTCACAGGAACCAATATTGATATCAACGGCGGTCTCGCGTTCTCTTAACCAATAAATAACGCCTGCATAACTGCTATGCAGGCGTTAGCCTGAAAGGCTTCAGTATTGAAAGGCTAATCTAAATAAACGAAATAGTTCCTGCATAAGCAGGAGTTGCCCATAACCACATTAAGATATTACAGACACCCGGAGAGCAGGAGTTGCCGGGATAAGGCAAGCCGTTTCCGTCTGTCAGCCAGCTGCTTTTCATACTAGCCAGCAAGAATATATACATATAGATCATTGAATAACCAATAACTGAATTTTAGAAATGATTCGACAAAAGCTATTAGCACTGTGCAGGAGCGTCAGCTCTGCCGCAGTCTGTGGAGTTATTCTTTTTTGGAGCCTTAGTGCCGCGGCGCAGAACATTACTGTTACGGGGGTAGTAACCGATACCAAAGGAGAAAGTCTGCCAGGGGTAAGTGTGCTGATAAAAGGCACAAAGACAGGAGGATCGAGCGATGCCACGGGTAAGTACACCCTAAGAGGCGTTCCTTCTGACGGTACTCTTGTCTTTTCTTTTATGGGATATAAGAGCAGCGAGGTTGCTGTGAAGGGGCGCAAAAAAATTGACGTCGGACTGGAAGAGGACGTAAAGACATTAGATGAAGTAGTGGTGGTAGGATATGGTACCGTGAGAAAGTCGCATCTTACGGGATCGGTCACCAAACTGAAGAATGAGAACCTGGATGAGATTCCGACTGCCCGCCTGGATAATGCCCTTATCGGAAAGATGGCCGGGGTTTCGGTTCAGAATACCACATCAGAAGCAGGCGCCGCCCCGACCGTCAGAGTTAGGGGATTGAGCTCGATAAGCGCCAATTCATCCCCTCTTGTAGTAGTGGACGGACATCCCGTTCCGGATGGTCTGGCTTTTGTCAATCCCTACGATGTAGAATCAATCGAGGTGCTTAAAGACGCTGCTTCCTCCGCAATTTATGGGTCACGCGGCGCCAATGGGGTAATCATCATTACAACTAAGAAGGGAACTGCCAATAAGCCCAGATATGCTGTAAAAAGTTATTATGGATTTAAAGAGGCTTATGAGCTTAACCCGATAATGACTATTTCTGATTACACAAAGCTCTTGTTTGCAGAGGCTGCACTTCGCGAAAACGATCCTTCGGTGAGTCCCGCTAACTACAACCTCATTACTGATAACGAACGCGCTGCTTATATCGTGGAAAGCCAGATAGCAGGAGGACCAACCGACTGGCAGGAGCAAGGCCTTCATAACGCGGGCATTTACAACATCCAATTAAATGCCTCGGGAGGGAATAAAGACCTGCGCTATTATGTTTCAGGAAACGTGCAGCGTGATCAGGGGATCATGAAATTCAGTGAAAATAATAAAGGTAATTTTAAAATTAAGCTTGACGCAAATCTCAGCAGCAAGCTGAGCATGTCCGTTAATCTTAACCCTACATATTCCAACCTTGAGCGCCCGGGTGCTAATTTTACTGACTATTATCGTACTTATTCTTTCCTTCCGGTGAAGCATTCCGATTTTACCGCAGCTTTCATAGGGCAGAATCCTCAGTGGGCTTCAGTTAAGCCGGGAGACTGGGCGCAGGCGAGACATTTTGCCAATATGTTCTATTCGGGATATATGCCCGACGGCTCTTTCTGGCAGAGTGACGAAAAGCTGATTCCCTGGGGGACCAACAGCAACAGCCCTCTTTCTATAGCTTCGAGGATTGAGCGGAATTCTAAGAATTACCGCGTTATGGGAGGAGGCGACCTTAGTTACAAACTTCTTAAGAACCTCACTCTGAAAACGGCTTTCAGCGGATATTATAACCAGCGGGAGGACTTGACACTTACAAGAAGTAATGCCAAAAGCGACGGAGATGTTGGCTCGGGAGAGCAAAATACCAGTAAAGTGATTGACCTTTTATGGGAAAACACTTTAAATTATAATCAACAGATAGGCAATCACAATTTCACAGGTTTGCTTGGCTTTACGGCCCAGAAAACTACTAATGATATTTCTAATATTCTGGCGCGGAATTTTCCTACAGACGATTTCGAAACGCTCAGCCAGGCTGCCCAAATAGATCAGCCGGGAACATATACCAGCAGAGTGCCTGTAGGACTACTTTCCTATCTGGGACGTATTACTTACGATTATAAGGGAAAATATCTCTTTTCTTCGAGCCTGAGGACTGACGGAAGTACCTATTTCAAAAAACCTCATCAATGGGGTTGGTTCCCTTCCGTTTCTGCCGGCTGGCGGGTGAATGCTGAGCCTTTTATGAAGCCTGCGTCGCAATGGCTGAGCAACCTGAAGCTAAGGGCCAGTTATGGAGCCACCGGCAACAACCGCATCCAGGATTTCGCTTATGTCAACCTCCTTTATCCTGCTAACTATTCTTTCGGAGGAGGCACCGGATTGCTGAATCTTGGCCTTGCCCCGACTGAAGAGGTACTTAAGAATGCCAGGATTACATGGGAGCGCACTTTTGAATTCAACACAGGTCTGGATCTTGGGCTATTCAGAGACAGGATCTCCCTTTCAATGGAAGCCTATCGCTCTGAAACCGATCGTTTGCTCCTACAGCAGGGGACCATGTCGTTTTCCGGGTCCAATACCTTCTGGAACAACGCAGGGAAGGTGAGGAATACAGGAGTTGAAATAGATCTGACGTCGAATAATATTAACTCCAAGAATTTCAAATGGAGTACCAATATCAATTTCGCGGCAAACCGCAATAAGCTTCAAAAACTTGGTGGGGAACCGTTCCAGTACACTTACGGCGAGCGTAATGAGCTTTATGCTGCTATAGTAGGACAACCCTCCATTCAATTCTTCGGCTACAAAGCCGACGGTGTGTGGAACTCGCAGGCAGACATCGATCAGGCTAAGAACAGCGGCGCCACTTCTGTTATCCAGAATTACTTTAGCCCCGGCGGGATTAGGGTTAAAGATCTGAACGGAGATAATAAGATTGATGAAAGTGACCGCACTGTTTTAGGTACACCTTTCCCCGATTTTACCTGGGGGATGACTAACACATTTAAATATCGCGGCTTCGACCTGAGTATCCTTATTCAGGGCGTGCAGGGAGGTAGCCTGATAAACGGAGATGCGTTTTACACAGAAACGAAGAGGCTGAATACCAACTATACAAAGAACAGATGGATTAGTCCCGCGAATCCAGGCGACGGACGGACCCCATACAATAATGTGGGTGCCGACTGGATGCTCACGGATTACGTCATGGAGAATGCCTCCTATGCTTCTTTGAGGAATGTGATAATAGGATATTCATTTCCTGCGAAGATACTCAGACGCGTAAAGGTGAATACTTTAAGGTTATATGCTTCGGGCGACAATCTGCTGCTGATAACAGGAGGTTCATACCGCGGGATTAATCCGGAAGCAAGAGTAACAAGTAACCAATATACCTCTCCTCTGACATCGGGTTATCAGAGAGGCGCTTTCCCGGTCACCCGCACATTCACGTTTGGTCTGGACTTTACTTTTTAAGGAGATTTGCAATGAGAAATTTGAAATATATAGCCATAGCCGGGATGTTTGTTATTGGGATGGCGTCCTGTAATAAGGTTCTTGATGTTGAACCTGTGTCCAATGTCGGCGTCGATAAGTTTTATCGCAATGCCAGGGAAGTGCAAACTGCGCTGACAGGCTGTTACGCAGGACTTCGTGAGCCGCTGGTGACCGAGTGGATGCTTACAGAGCAAAGGACTGATAACTCCAGGCAGAATTCTGCCACGAGTACTGCCGTCCAGCGGGTGGAGCTCAACGCTTTCGACATGTATACCCAGAGTTCACAGCATCAGCAGATTTATAACTACTGGATCAGCGTTTACCGCAACATCAGAAGTATTAATTATGTACTGCAGAGCCTTGGAGTCGCCTACGAAAACGGCGAAATAACGTTTAAGAAGGGAAGCGCTGAGGTGACGGACGAAGAAAAGGCCGGTTTGGCCGGTCATGCTCTGTTTCTTCGCGCCTATCATTATTTTAATCTGGTAAGACTGTTCGGCGATGTTTTCCTGATTACAGAGCCTGTGATCCCGCAGGAAGCAAAGCAAGTTGGCCGTTCGTCTGTAGCTGACGTGTACAAATTAATTATTGCAGACCTGACTGCGGCGAAAGACAATCTCTCACCGGCCCCGTATGGCTCAATCCCTTCTGCATCACTTGGAACGGCGAATGCCTGGGCTGCAAAAGCACTGCTTGCGAAAGTGTATCTCACCTTGCAACAGCCTGCAAATGCACTGCCTTTACTGAACGATATCATCGACCATAGCGGATATGGATTAGAGCAGAATTACAGCCGCGTGTTTTCTATTGACAACGAGATGAATAAGGAGATTTTATTTGCCGTAAGATTTAAAGCAGGTGGATTAGGCATGGGGAACTTCATGGCTAATACCTTTGCTCCAAACAGCAGTGGAAATGCCGTAGTAAACGGAGATGGCCTGGGCTACAACACTCCAACAGATAATCTTGCGGCAGCCTATAAAACACCTTCATCCGGTGCTTCAGATCAGAGAAAATCTGTTAATATCAATTCCTATGCAGGGAGGCCTTATATTCAGAAATTCATTTCGCAGGTTCAGGTGGAAAATGATGCAGAGAATGATTTCCCGGTGATCCGTTTTGCAGATGTTCTGTTAATGAAAGCGGAAGCTATGGGCTTCGACGGACCTTCGGGCCAGTCTGTTGGGTTGATCAACATGATCAGGGCCAGAGCCGGTGCCATTAATTATGACGGTGGTAACTTCGCCACTACGTTCTACAAGTATCCTGCTGACGGAAGCTCTTCAATTCAGACAGCCGAAGCGTTTCTTAACGCTCTCCTTAATGAGAGACGGTTAGAATTGGCATTCGAAAATCAACGGTTTTTCGATCTGATAAGAACAGGGCAGCTTCTCCCTGTCATCAGCGCCTATTTTGAAAATGAATATCAGGTACATTACAGAAGGTACAGGCCGGTGATTACACTTGACGCCCTCAAAGCCAATCTTACACCAGAGAGAATTTTGCTACCCATACCGCAGCGGGAAATAGATACAAACGATCAACAAAGGATCCCTCAGAATCCTGGATACTGAGCGCCATGAACGATTTGCGCAGCAAATCGGTGCTGTTTGAATGATGATGGTAGGTCCATCGGTATCGGCTTACAGGAACAGGTATCAAACCGCTGCTAAGTTGCTTTGGTAAAGAGCCAAGGTGGGAAGCGTTAGCAGAAAAGGCATCACAGAGGTGTCAGGTAAGTATAAAGAAGACGAATGAAAATGAACTGCCGAAGAGGCGTCGAAAGGATTAGATGATGTCAAAAGTAAAGTACAGTATCACTTTATTATCAGTTGGGAGGACAACCTGTTTACTGTCCCGGCGGCATCCGGCGTATAGGCAGCGTGAGCTTTATACAGGCATTCAAACGGAACTTGGGAACCTGTGGGAACGATGCGAAGAGAAAAGGACAAGCGGAAGAACCCGCAAGTCCGAAAGTATCGATGCGTTCCACAGGGGCAGAGCCACCCGTAGTAGTGATGACTGCTTTGGAAACATAGCAAGAGCGAAGGGGGGCGTTATCAGGCGCTGTACATTAATAGAAACTGTTTAAGGGGCAACCTACAGGAGGTATAAGATATGTACAGGCCAAAACCAAATTGTATTTCGAGAAAGTCGGTGCAGGAAGCCTACTTGAAGATCAAAGCCAATAAAGGGGCAGCAGGTGTAGACCAGATGAGCATGGAAGCTTTTGAAAAAGAGCGACAGAAACATCTGTATAAGCTCTGGAACCAAATGAGTTCCGGCAGCTACATGCCCCCTTCAATCAAGTTGGTGGAGATACCCAAGAAAGATGGCGGTAAAAGGCCATTAGGCATACCCACCATAACCGACCGTATCGGACAAGCGGTAGTAGCGGAGAAATTGGGAAAGGTGGTCGACAACCTTTTCCATGATGATTCCTACGGCTACCGAGCTAGGAAATCTGCACTACAGGCAGTTGCCAAAGCACGTGAAAGGTGCTGGGAATATCACTGGCTGCTGGATGTAGATATCAAAGGGTTCTTCGACAACATTCCGCATGACTTGCTTATGCTGGCAGTGGAGAAACATGCAGAGGAGCAATGGATGGTACTGTACATAAAAAGATGGCTGGTAGCCCCTTGCGACTGGAAGACGGAACAATAGTACCACGGACGAAGGGTGTGCCGCAAGGCTCCGTTATCGGCCCGATACTATCGAACCTCTACCTGCATTACGCAATGGATATGTGGCTGATGGCCAACTATCCTGACCTTGCATTCGAACGCTATGCGGACGATGCGGTCATTCATTGCAGAACCGAAGGACAAGCCATCCGCTTAAAGGAGTTATTGGGCAAACGGTTGAAAGATTGCGGGCTGGAAATGCACGAAGACAAAACAAAAATAGTCTTCTGCAAAGACAGTAACCGCAATGCGAAAACGCCAAAAATAGTGTCGTTCGACTTCCTTGGTTACACGTTCAAGCCCAGACAGGCACAGAACAGCCAGCGAAAAGAAAACTTCACTTGCTTCTTGCCGGGAGTAAGCACAAAAGCATTGACAGCAATGAATAAAAAGCTGAACGAGATGCCGATACTGCGCACACCGGGCATTGAGATAGAAGAAGTTGCCAAAACAATAAATCCTGTCCTGCAAGGTTGGGTCAACTACTACGGGAAATTCTATAGTGCAAAGCTAAGAAGCTTTATGCAAAGAATAAACGCAAAGCTGGCCAACTGGGCAATACGGAAATACAAAGGGTTAAGAAGCAGTGTGACCAGAGCAATGAAGTGGGTAAGCAGTTTATACAACCGCAAACCCAACCTGTTCGCTCATTGGACATTCGGCGCAAAACCCAAACTGGAATATAGATAACGGGAGCCGTATGCGCGGAGACGTGCACGTACGGTTCTGAAAGAATCTCAGGCTGAAATGCCTGGGTTTACTTACTAAAAAATCAGGTTATGAAAAAGATGTTTAAATCATTAATCGGGATATTGATGCTCTGTACAGGTATCATATCCTGTAAAAAAGACGATTCCGGACCATCTTCAGGCGAGGTGAAAGCTAAGGATTTTATATATAATCTTGCTACAAAGAATTTTACTCCTGACACCGCGCTAACTGCGGAAGTCACGTCTTCAGGTGCAGTTGACATTGTTTATTGTTATCTTGTCAGAAGCAACACAAGTGATTCTCTTATTTTCGTTGGCAAGCCTGATCCTGGTGAGTCAAGAGATTATACGTTTCATATTTCAGCCTCAAAGATTCCTTTTTCCAGTGTAAAGAGCGTTAGGGGGATTAAAGTAATGGTGCGGCAAGGGGGCAACAGCTCTTATCAGGGCCTTGTAAAAATTGATATTTACGACCCGACAAAACCCTTCCTCTCAGAGTTTCCGGTAAGTATTTCTCCTGATCTTGGTGGAGGACCGACTGCAATTACCGGAAAGATCACATCCGAAAGCGGCATAGCGAAAGTAGAAATATTAGATGACTATCAGGCTTCCGGTGTATTTAAACCGGTGCAATCGATAACAGTCAGCAATGAGAAAGAATATAACCTCAACTATTTATATACCTACAGGAAGGCAGCGCAGCATATTAAGATAATTGCTACGGACATTTACGGTCAGGCAATGGAACAGGTGATCGACATGCCGGTGGATGTTAACGTCTTTAAGCCCAAATTCGCAGATTTTCCTGAAAGTGTCACGCCTGATCTGACGGGCGGCCCTACTAAAGTGGCGGGAAGGATTACCTCCTTTACCGGCCTGTCAAAGATTGAGATATATGATGACTTTGAAGGAAGCTTTGTTTCTGTCAAGACGATAGGCGACTTAAATGACTCACATGATTATACCCTGAATTATGACTATCAGTATAGAAAAAGAGCGTCCAAAATCAAAATAGTGGCAACTGATGCCGACAATCTCACGACTGAACTTGTGATTCCCCTGAATGTTACCTACGCGACGGAGGTATATCGCGACGTTATGATGTCGTCACAGTCGGCAACAGCTCCGGGCAGCTTTTTTGATGCTTCAACCGGTACGGTATTCGGAAACTGTGAAGTAAGTGGTAACGAGAATAAGCTTGATTTTCTTCTTTACACCAGTACGGCCGGAGTGCTATCATTTTACAGTCCGACCAATACGGCGAGTGCAGCCTCCAGCTACAAGTGTAACGGCGTCAGCTGGACTCCGGTGACAGCAAATCTGAAAGCTACACGGTTCAGAGTCCTGTTGCCAACAACTGCTGGGAATACTGCAAGCGATAATATTTATTCGGCATATAATTCAGGCAGCATCAATAATCTTGATGACAGCTTCTTTGGAACCATTAGTGTACCGGGAAGCAGTTCAACAAAGTATGATGCCACGGCAACGCCTGCTTCGAATATCTTCAACACGACCTCGGCATATCTTATCTGGTTCCGGATTCCTCAGGCTAATGGTTCGAATAAAAACTGCCTTGTGAGGGTTAAAGAAGTGAATATTAATGCTACAGTCGGTTTATCAACAGTTAAGTTCGATATTATCGTGCAGAAGTAAAGAGAATAAGAAGCGGTTTATGGTTATTAATGTTAGGGAAGGGGGCTGATATAATGGCCTCCTCCCTTTAAACGAGTTAAATGAAAGCTTTTATTATTGCAGCCTTTCTGATCGCCGGTTTAAACGCTTCGGGTCAGTTGCTGAGTGTTAAAGATCCTGCAACTCTCCGGGCTGCCCTTCTGAGTGCTAAGCCCGGAGACGAGATTGTCATGGCTGACGGAGAATGGAAAGATGCCAGGCTTGTATTGAACGGCAGGGGAACACAGCAAAAGCCTATAGTTATCAGACCGCAAACACCGGGAGGAGTGAAGCTGACCGGTAGTTCTACTCTGAGGCTGGCGGGAGAGTATCTTGTGGTGAAGGATCTGCATTTTACAAACGGAACGGCGCGGGAAGGAGATGTGATCACATTCCGCACCGATAATGAGCACCTTGCAAATAACTGCCGGATCACCGGTTTGGTTATTGATCAGTACAGCCAGCAGGAACGGTTCAAAAACGACAACTGGGTAGTCCTGTGGGGAAAGAATAACCGTGTGGACCATTGTGTATTTGCTGATAAGCTTAATGCCGGTCCTACACTTATAGTGGAACTGAATGACGAAAGGAGCCAGCAAAATTATCACAGTATCGACAGTAATTATTTTAAAGGCCGTCAGCGCCTCGGTTCCAACGGAGGAGAGACGATCCGTGTAGGAGTGTCCAGGTATTCTCTTACTGCATCACGGACGAGGATTGTTAATAATTATTTCGAGCGCTGTAACGGCGAAGTCGAAATCGTGTCAGTGAAGTCGGGCGAAAACGAGATTAGTTTTAATACCTTCTTTGAGTGTGAAGGCAGCCTCGTGCTGCGTCATGGAAGCAACAACGTGGTGCAGGGTAACTTGTTTCTGGGAAACAATAAACCTTTTACCGGCGGTGTAAGAGTGATCAACCCGGGACACAAAATTTTTAATAATATTTTTAAAGACCTGAAAGGGAACGACTTCAGATCGGCACTGGCGGTCATGAACGGGGTGCCTAATTCTCTTATTAACCGGTATTATCAGGTGAAGGATGCCGATATTCATCATAATACTTTCATTAACTGCGATCATATCCTCTTTGGTGCCGGTAAAGACGCGGAGCGCACTCTTGCTCCCGAGAATGTCAGCTTCAGGAATAACCTGATTATTGGACCGCCTGATTCCCTCTATAAAGATGCTAATGGTGGAAAAGGCATATCTTTTTCAAATAACGGTGTTGCCGGAAGTAAAATGTCACTTCCCGAAGGGTTTGCTCAGATCTCTGCTAAATACAAAAAGCTGAGAGGGCTCAGCCTTCCTTTACCCGTTTCGGGAAAGGGAGCTGACGTAATGAAACTTCCGTTAATTACCCGTGAAGGAATGGGGGCTGGCTGGTGGAAGTCTCCCGTGTCCAATCCCGTGAATAAAGGGAAGAAGATACCTGTGTCATTGTCTTCCGCAGCAAAACTGCCTCAGATCGTATCTTCTGCTTCCGCCGGAGATACGATTGAACTGACAGAGCCCGGAAATTACGCACTTGCCGGCGAGCTGCGCATCTCAAAGCCGCTAACCATTCAGTCTGTCCGTGCCATTTCCCCGAAACCTGTTTTTATAAACGCATCGCAAAAAAACCTTTCGGCTTTTATCGTCATTGAAGAGGGCGGAGAGCTGAGTCTTTCCGGATTGTCTTTCGCTGGCAGTTCACCCGGTTATGGTGATGCCGGTGCAGGGATTGTCGCATCGCAGCCCATGGTGAAGCATTACAAATTAAAGGTGACGGATTGTGAGTTCTACGATTTCAATGAAAGCTCTTTTGCTGGCATCAAAGCCTTAAAAACCACTTATGCTGACAGTATTATCATTACCAATTCAATATTCCGGAATATTTCGGGAAGTGGAATCGACCTTGCTGCAGAGAAAGATGATAAAGGAACTTATAATGCGGAATATACCATCATTAAAAACTGCGTTTTTTCGGGCATTCTTGGATCGGCGCTTAATCTGTACCGGGGCGGAAATGATGAAAGTACTCTGGGGCCCTTTCTGATTCTTGACCATTGCACCTTTAATGAAGTGGACAACCGCGAACAGGGAGCCGTACTACGACTTTTAGGAGTGCAGAAGGCCAGAATCACCAACAGTATCTTCGCTTTTAGCGGACAGGGGGGACGTTCTGTTCAATTTCAGGAATCCCGTTATGACGATGTGAAAGTTGATTTCTGCAATTTTTACCGCTCGGGCAGGATCGACTCTTTTTATGGTAAAGTAGCAGGACCAACTCTTTTTCATGTCGATCCGGCATTTAAGGATCCCGAAAGCTGCGATTTCAGTCTGGCAGCGGGATCAGAACTTCTGAATAAGGATCCGGGCGGCGGGGCGCTGGGTGCAAGGCTTCCGGTTGCAGGAAGACCTCTAAATTAAAGCATCTCTGCTCATAATCCCAGGTAAATTTTATACTTAAATTAATGAAAATGAATATTCTGTTATCGATATTACTTGTCATAATCAGTGCATGCTCAAAGAAAGAGAGTGTTACCAAAGTATCTGAATCTCCGCAAAAGGAAACGGAGGCAAACAGCGGGCAGCCGCAGGGCGGAGAGACTTATCCAGCTAAAATATTGGATCTTACCAACTGGAAGCTGACGCTGCCTGTCGACACTGATCATCCGGGCAGCCCCGACGAAATTAAGCAACCGGAGTTGTCAACCTATTCTAACCCTGATTTTTTCCATGTGAATAAAGAAGGAAATGCGGTGGTGTTCAGGGCCCAGGCAGGTGGAGCGACTACAAGCGGCTCTAATTTTCCGCGTTCAGAGCTGCGGGAGATGATCAATAATGGAAAGGGCTCTGCAGCCTGGTCCTCATCTGAAGGTACCCATACTTTATTTATTGATCAGCGGGTAACACACCTTCCCGACGTAAGAAAACATATTGTCATTGGACAGATCCATGATGCCGACAAATATGTGATTTTTTTCAGGCTCGAAGACCGTCGTCTGCTGGTTTCCGTCAATAAGGGAGACCGTGTCACTCTTGACGATAATTACGTACTGGGGACCCGGTTTTCTGTCAAGTTTATTGTATCTGGTGACAAAACTCAATGCTATTATAATGATAAACTGAAGTATACGTTTGAAGGCCACTTTACAGATGCTTACTTCAAAGCCGGAGCATACGTACAGTCTTCCTGCAAGGGCGCGAAGCAAACCCCAGGAGAATTATGTTCCGCCTATGGGGAAGTGGAGATCTTTAATGTATGGACTAAACATGAATAATATTTTCTCCTCCTATCTCCTTTATTTCCATTTCTTCTTCAGCCAGGCGCGCACAGGCTCATCGTACAGCTTTAAGCTCAGGTAGCCCACCGTTACTGAAGCTGCAAAGGTCAGCAATGAATAAGGCAGGGTCTCCAGAAGCGTGGCGTCCCTGTTTTCAACCACCCAGCCTGAATAAATATAGATAAAGGGATAATGGGTAATGTAGATTGGGTAGGAGAGGCCTCCCAGAAACTTACAAATGCGCGATTCTCTAGCCCCTTTAATCGACCCGCTCGCTCCGAGGAAGATGATCAGCGGGAAAATGAAAATGATGGTCAGCGATTCATACAGTCCGTTCATCCATAGGGTATCCTTGTCGCCCACTCTGGGAAAGGCCAGGAACAGGGTCAGCAGAAGGCTGCACCAGAGGAAGGCATTTTTAAAACGCCCGATTCTGGCAGTCCGCGAGAGTAGCAGTCCGGCCAGAAACGGAAAACTTACCCTGGTAAAGCCCACTCTCAGCTGTTCAGGCGTCAATGACCATCCTCCAACGATATCTCCTGTTTTACTTGTAACCGTATAGTGAATGAGTACTCCCGCGGCTATGAGAACCAGTACCGATAGCGCCCGGTTCGACAGCTTCCGCAAACCTAAAGCATAAAAGATATTGGCAAGATATTCAAAGAAAAGCGACCATCCGGGACCATTAAGCGGATGCATTTCCTGCCAGCCGCGTATGTCCCACGATAGGGACACTGGCAAAAGCGTGCAGCCTATCAGCATGACCAGCAGTAATTTCCATACCGGAACTTCATGGATAGCGGGAAAGAGAGGTGAATCAGAGAAATAAAAGCAAGCGGCACCGATAATCATCCCCAGGACCACCATGGGCTGTAGTCTTTGAATTCTGCGTTTAAAAAATCCACCGATGGACAGCTTATCCCAGCGGTCGTCGTAAGCATAACCTATTACAAAACCCGAGAGCAGAAAGAAAAAGTCAACGGCGAGATACCCGTGATTGATGATCTGATCGAGATGACTGGTAGAATGGATCTCGAAAATATGGAAGATAACGACAATGATAGCCGCGACGCCGCGCAGGCCGTCAAGGATCTGGTAGTGAGGTTTGGTGCTGAGGTCAGTTTGTTGCATTGTTTTAAGTCGAAGTTCACGATCGCCGCTAATATAATTTTTTTCTTATTAAGCGCGGAATAACACGCGGGGGGGAGTGCGGTCTATCAAAGGCAGGAGCGTTTTCACGACTCCCTTCTGAAGAGCAAGATACGGTCAGAAAAATAAGAAGTGCCGCTCCTTTCATAACCCCTTGTTATTGAACATAGCCTTTTTTGATAAGAATCGGGCTGCCTCTTTTCTCAGATTTGCAGCAAAACAAACACGATGTATTCTTATAACAATAAAAAACTACATAACACTGGCGCCCTCTTGCGTCTCGACAATACTAGCCGGAAAATTATTTTTATCATCGGATGTATCCTGTGCCTCACTCCTGCGGCAGGACCGGCAACGGCGCTTTTGGGCGGTTTGCTCATCGCACAGTTTATCGGGCATCCCTACCTGCATCTTAACCATAAGGCTACTCATTTTCTCCTCCAGGCATCAGTAGTCGGTCTAGGCTTTGGTATGAATGCTGCCTCCGCATGGCAGGCCGGCAAGGCAGGCGTGCTGTTTACTATTTCCT
Organism: Arcticibacter sp. MXS-1; assembly: GCF_041902385.1. Classification (GTDB taxonomy): domain Bacteria; phylum Bacteroidota; class Bacteroidia; order Sphingobacteriales; family Sphingobacteriaceae; genus Arcticibacter. The sequence continues at coordinate 3,285,837 of NZ_CP169244.1, forward strand.
CTATTACCATTACATTCATCCTTGGATTTCTTTTGTCGCGTTGGCTGAATATTGAGAAGAAGACCTCATACCTCATCTCATCTGGAACAGCAATCTGTGGTGGCAGTGCCATTGCGGCTATTGCACCTGTAATCCGGGCGAACGAGAAGCAAATTTCGGTAGCGTTGGGCTGCGTCTTCGTGCTCAATTCGGTAGCTCTTTTTGCCTACCCGACGATTGGCCATTACCTGAAACTTTCTCAAACGCAGTTTGGACTTTGGTGCGCAATTGCCATTCATGATACCAGCTCCGTGGTTGGCGCTGCGAGTAAATACGGGCCTCACGCGCTCGAAGTGGCCACTACGGTCAAGCTGGCGCGTGCTTTATGGATTATTCCCATCGCCTTCTTATCAAGTAACTTTTTTGGAAAGAGGAATGAGAAGGTCACTATGCCTTACTTTATCGGCCTGTTCGTCCTCGCTCTGGTGGTAAACACCTATGTGCCCGCAGTTTCAAGCCTGGCGCCGGTAATTGTTCACATCGCAAAAGCGGGCCTGACCCTCACCTTATTCCTCATCGGGGCCGGTTTATCGCGTCAGGTGCTTGCTTCAGTGGGATTTAAGCCTCTCCTTCAGGGCTTGATCCTGTGGCTGGCGATCTCGGTTGTTTCGCTCTTCGCTATTATAACGCTGAGCTAATACCACGACTGTCGCTTTTGCACCAGGTCTCTGAATCGTCTGGCCTCCTTGTGCGCCCGTTCACAGCAGTCTTCCAGTGAGAGGCCCTGCATGTAATTCGAAGCAATGAAAATAGGCTTGTCTTCAATGTACCGGTCGATTTCGCGTAAAAGCGGAAGATGGTTGGTTTTAAGGGCCGGAAGTTCTGTTTGTCTTTCTACACGCACGTCCGACGAGTTCAGGCTCAAGCCAAGTACTTCGCCAGCTATTTTAGCTTGTTCCTCTTGTGTTCGTCCGTTATCTGGGAAATGAAACAACCAGTGCTGGTTCCCATCCAGCTCTGATGAGAGCGCCGAGTAGAAAGGCTGTCCGATCCCGATAATGTTTTTGGGCTTGCGACCGGTACCTGAGGGTCGTCCTGTATTGATCAGAAGAGATTTTACTCTCACCGAGGGGATTTCCTCCAGCATTCGGGCCAGCTGAGGTTCTGCTTCTGCCAGGAGGGCTGCTGCGGTCCGGGGAGGGCACGAAAAGCAAAGAAAGGGCGTTTGATGTCGTTCCCCGTTCTGATCTGCCAGCGTAAATCCTCTTTCACCTCGCTCCAGTTGACGGACTTCATTTGCTCCCGCTACTTCAATTGTGGCTTTGCTCGCCAGAATGTTGAGCAGTGTTTCCAGTCCGCCCTGCAACGTGAAGGATCTGGGGTAGCGTTTGTTCCGTGCTCTCTTTTTGAAAAGCAGTTCTGCTGGATACTCATCGGCCGGCTGGCACAAAACGGCCTGAAATGCAAACCGGAACAATCTGTCGTAGTTTTTTCTACCCAGAATACTTTGATAATAATCCCGGACTGATAAACCGTCTTTCTTTTTGGTGAACAAACGGGGTAAGTGAAGGAGTAATTCCGCCCAGTTTAGCCCTGTGGTAAGAGCTTCGCGTCTCCCGGTATATTTTTTAAACTTTAGCGGTTTTCTCGGGATGATCAGATCCTCCGCCTTATAATGCTGTAATAGTGCGAGAATTTCGCCGTAGCTGTTGTAAAGTGTGTGTGCGCCCATATCCACCGACTCTTCATCAACACCAGAGTAGCTTTTTATGCACGCCCGATGTCTTTGAGCATCAAATATTTTTACTTGGTGGCCGTATGAGCTGCAGTAATGGGCGAAAGACAGGCCGCTGATGCCACCACCAATCACGCTGATAAGTTTATTCATATCCGTTAAGCAGCGGCAATCATACGGATTTGGCTCATAGAATGTGTATGTCTAAGGTAAAAATACCCGGGCTTCCTGTAATTCGTGACATATCAGCCCGCCCTGTATACTCAGCTTAAAGATCCTTTAACCTTTTTGATTCCCATTCGTATACGCACCAAATCTCAACGTGTACGATCGCCGGAATAGTTGGAATAGAAACGCAGCAAATGAACAGAGAAACAAAACTAAGAGCAATCTTACAAAATGCTCCAGTTGGACTTGTTGAAATAGACGAACACGGATCGATAATCGAGTATAACCTCGTGGCGGCCCAACTTTTATCCCGGATCAGTCAGATGACACCGGAGCCCGGGAAAAGCCTGTATCAAATGTTGACAGTAGCAGGAATAAGCCTGGGGGAAAGGATTAAGAGAAGTAAGGCTTGTCCTGGGCTGATCGTGAGCAATGAGATGTTTACGCTGAATCGTGCTGAGAATGAAGACTGGTTCTTTGTGTTGACTGCTACCCGGATGTTTGAAGGATGCATTATCGTGAGTATTGAAGATGTTACGAGCAGGCTGCGAGAGGAGAAAGCTCTTCAGCAAGCCGAACAAGATAAGGCAGTGGCCCAGGGTAAGTATGAACTCGCGTCCGAAGTTCTTCACGACATAGGAAACGCAGTTGTTGGTTTTGGTTCTTATCTCACCCGGATAAGCAGAGCCTTAGAGCAAGATAATTCTACAGCTCTTGCAAATGTTGTTGTTTTTTTAAAGGAGCGTAAGGAGGCTATTACTGCTGCAGTCGGACTCCAGAAGTCAATAGCACTTATAAATTTGATAGAAGGCGTCGGGAAGGTTTTGAGTAGTAGTCACGTCGAAATTAAGACCTCTGTAACCGAGCAACTGCAGATTATAACGCACATTCAGGAAATATTAACCATTCAGCGTCAGTATGTTAACGGTCAGCCAATACATGAACGGAAGTTGGTCAATTTGAGAGAGATTATTTACGACTGCAGGTCGATGCTTTTGAGCAACCTGGAGAAAAAGGGGATCAGTCTTGTTATCTCAGCCCCGGATCAGGTCACGATAAAAGGCGACCGTACCAAGCTAATGCAAGTGTTGCTCAATATTTTCAAGAATAGCATAGAAGCAATAGACGAATGTGCTCCGGCGAAGCGTATAGACGTGCGTCTGGAATTGTCTCAGGAGAAAATATGGCTAAAAGTGAAAGATACGGGAAGTGGGTTTCCACAAGAAAAAGGGGAGACGTTTTTTAAGCGTGGGTTTACTACAAAAGAGAAAGGAACTGGCCTCGGTCTGTATTCCTGCCGGTCAATAGTCGAAAGTCATGGAGGAACAATAACTCTGCATAGTGCTGGCATTGGACAGGGTAGTACTGTTGTTGTACAATTTCAAAACTTAATCTAAGAATTTAAAAATGGAAGAAGCAAATACCTTAGTCCTGGTCATAGATGACGAAGAGCTGGTGAGAGATAATATAGAGGAAATATTAGTTCCTCGGGCGAAAAATCATCTCGATGAATCCATCAACGAAGCAGCGCATATTTTGTTTGATATGCCACAGCCCATCTTGTCTCCTAGAAATAATAATATTCCGGTTTTTTCCGTCGATAAAGCGGCAAATGGGCCTGATGGCCTCAAGAAAGTGAAAGACGCCGTGGAAAAGAACCGTCCGTATGCGGTAATCTTTCTTGATGTGCGCATGCCGGGATGGGACGGATTGGAGACCGCGATGAAAATTCGTGAGTACGATACCAAAGCTGAAATTATATTTATTACAGCTTTTTCCGATCGCTCAATAGAGGAAATTGTCGACAAGGCCGGGCAAAATGTAGGTTATCATTGCAAGCCTTACGCAACAGAAGAGATTGTCCAGCTCGCGACCAAGGCCGTAACCGACTATAACCGTCTCCGTAATCTGGAAAGCCTCATTGAGTCGATATCGTCGATCGGACTTAACGAGCATCAGCTTGCATCACTCCTTAAGAATATTCTTGATCAGCTTGCTAATACCCTGGAGACAGATATGGCCCTGCTCGGAAAATTACATGATGATTTTTCATACGAAAAAGTGCTTTCTATAGGCGCTATGGAAGAGAAAATCAATCTTCAGGAGCTTGTTGCCCGGGTTAAGGATATTAAGATAGCGCCTCAGGAGGTCATTCAAGTAGATGAACTCGTCCTGGCCCGTCTTAACTGTTACTCTGTGTTCGCCGTTCTTAAAAATCAGGGAAGGCTTAAGACTGAAAAAATGTATTTGCTGAAGCTTTTTGTTCAAAATGCTGCGCAGGCTATCCGCAATGCAGAATTGCACGAGGAGCTATTAAGGAAAGAAAAGCTATCTGCAGTAGGAAAAGCGATGAGCATGGTTATGCATGACCTTAGGGCTCCAATTAAGAATATTAGCGTAATTACGGCCCTGATGAGGGACGAAGGATTGGAGTCTGAATGGTTAGACATGGTTGATAGGTCAGCAACACAGGCTTCTGAGATTTTTGATGACTTTCTTGACTTCGTGAGAGACTCACCTGGTACAAAAGAAACAGTCGATTTAAAGTCGTTGCTGGAAGAAGCTTTGGTCTATGTCAAAATGAAGGATGGATTCGATAATATTTGTATCAATGTAGATTGCCCGGACGGACTAACTGTTCAGGCGGATAAGAGTAAGATTAGAAGGGCCGTTGCTAATATTGTCAATAACGCTGTAGACGCCTTGATTGACCATTCAGTTCCACGAGCTACAATTAGTCTCACAGGAGTGCGCAATTATCAGCAAAGCATAGCCGAAGTCATTATTCGGGATAACGGTCCCGGTATTCCTGATAATATCATGAGAACTCTTTTCGAACCTTTTGTTACCCGCAACAAAGCGAATGGTACGGGACTAGGCTTAGCTATTGCCAAACAATACATTATTGCGCATGGCGGTGAGATTAAAGTTGTCAATGAAAAGGGCGCTCGTTTCACGATAGCTTTACCGGCCTCACAATAAGTGTGGCAGGAACAACAGTACCGGGAGGCGCCTGCCTTTTCTTTGATATTTTGTCCTGTTAGCCAAATATTTTTTCTCAATTATCAAAATAAAAGCGACTTTAGAAGGTTTTCTCAAAAGTAGCATGAGCGGAGAAAAGGACGTTACTATTTACGATATTGCAAGGGCCCTGAACATTTCAGCTGCTACCGTGAGCAGAGGACTAAAAGACCATCCTGCCATCAGTAGTACCACCAAGAAGAAAATCTTCGAGGCTGCAACTAACATGGGCTATCGCTTCAATTCCTTTGCCAGTAATCTCAGGACCAAAAGGACCAATACCATCGGAATTATTGTTCCCCGGCTTAACAGCGCTTTTATGTCTGATGTGATCGCAGGTATAGAGAAAGTGGCTAATGATGAGGGGTTCAATCTTATTATCAGCCAGTCGCTGGAAACGGAGGAAAAGGAGGCAAAGAATGCACTCACCATGTTCAATAGTCGGGTTGACGGTCTCCTGGTCTCTCTGGCATCGGGTACAAAAGGCATTGAGCATTTTGAACCCTTTATCAGGAAGGACGTGCCCCTGATCTTTTTTGACCGCGTGCAGGAGCACGAGCAATGCGTAAATATCGTGATCGACAATTTTAAAGCGGCCTCTGAAATTACCGCACATCTGATCAGTGAGGGCTGCCGCAAGATCCTTCATATTTCTGGCAACCAGATCAGGAATGTCTATAAAGATAGGTTTAGAGGGTACCGGGAAGCCCTGGCAGAACACGGTATTCCTTTTGATCGAGACTGGCTGATCGTGAACGACCTTAGTCCTGCAAGCGGTATACAGGTAGCCGAAGAGGTTCTGAAAATGAAAGATCTTCCGGATGCTCTTTTTTTTGCTAACGATGCCTGCGCCGTTAGCTGTCTTCTGGCCCTCAAGCGAATGGGAGTAAAAGTCCCGGGACAAATTGCCATTGCCGGCTTTAATAATGATCCGAGTTCTCTCATCGTGGAACCCAATCTTACTACCATCAATTATAAAGGCTTTGAGATGGGAGAAGTGGCGGCCCGCATGCTTATCCGGTATCTGAATAAGAACAGCGAGTTAAACCTTCCTGGTACCATCATGCTCCGGCATGAACTGCTGGTACGTGCCTCTTCTACACGAACTCAGGCATAGCCATTCTCTTTACGTACTACGCTCTCCGGCTCTATCTCCTCTGCCGGTTTTCCTTATGCTTTGCATTGCCTAAGCTCAGCAGAAATATGTATGCGGGTTGCGCGTTTTTCTGTTGATTTTGGTAACCGATTGCAGCCTGTTTTTCGACTCTTTCTATTCTTATCTTTGGTCGGGCCGTTCGCTTTTTCCCCTTGTAGATCAGGTGTCCGAGTAGATTCCGTCATCTCCGGTACAATTGAAAGGAAACAGGCGAGCAATTCTTGTAAGAGAAATTTTAGCAATCGGTTGCACTAATTGAAATCTTTTTCTACTATTGTTCAGGATGTTGAACATTCAGGTCTGGGAAAGAGGCTAGGGGTGTTCTTAATGACCTTTTACAAACAGATACAAATCACAACAACTAACTTTATGGCTCTAGAAAAAACATGGCGCTGGTTCGGCAGGAAGGATCGGATCTCGCTCTCCCAACTCCGCCAGTTCGGTGTTCAGGGTATTGTTACGTCTTTGCATCATAAGAAGCCAGGGGAGGTATGGTCGGTTGCAGAAATCCGCGAGGTGCAAGAAGAAATAGAAAAGGCCGGTATGCGGTGGAGCGTAGTTGAAAGCCTGCCCGTATCAGAGGAGATTAAGATAAATGGTCCCCGCCGCGCGGAGCTGATCCGCAATTATGTCACGTCTTTGCAAAACCTGGGGCAGTGTGGTATCGATACCGTCTGCTATAACTTTATGCCAGTGCTCGACTGGGCACGCACTGACCTGCACTTCATTGATGCAAATGGCGCAGAGTCAATGCTGTTTGATTATGCCACCTTCGCCGCCTTCGACATATACATTCTTGAGAGGCCTGGTGCCTCCAGCGACTACTCCCCGGAGGTCATTGCTAAAGCCAAAGAGATCAATGAAGCCATGAGCCAGGATGAGAAGGATGTGCTGGCATACAACATCATTGTAGTGACCCAGGGCTTTATCAATGGTACGGTCGGGAATGTGTCTAACTACAAGCAGGTGTTCCTTGATTACCTGGCTACTTATAAGAACATAGACCGCGACAAGCTAAGGAGTCATCTGGTGATGTTCCTCAATGATGTCATCCCTGCAGCAGAGGAAGCTGGTGTCAATCTGTGCATACATCCTGACGACCCGCCGTTTTCATTACTTGGCCTGCCGCGGATAGCCAGCAGTCGCGAGGACTTTGAGTGGATCTTTACTCAGAATCCTTCTCTTGCCAACGGACTTACATTCTGCAGCGGTTCTCTTTCCGTGCGGCCTGATAACGATCTGGTCGGCATTGTACAGCAGTTTGCAGAACGGATCCATTTTGTGCATCTCCGCAACATAAAGAGAACAACCACGCGCAGTTTCTACGAATCGCCGCACCTCGATGGAGTGGTCGATATGTATCAGGTGCTGGAAGCCTTGCTGCAGGAACAGGCGCGGAGAATAGAGGAAGGCCGAAAGGACCTGCGCATGCCTTTCCGCCCCGACCATGGCCTCAAGATTCTCGACGATTTTAACAGGGAAAGCAACCCCGGTTATCCTCTGGTCGGACGAATGAAGGGATTCGCTGAGATATGCGGACTGGAGCTTGGTATCGAATCTGCCATGGCAAAACAGCAGAAATCGGTCGCGAGTGTCGCTGGGAGTGAGGGGTAATAATACAAAGAAGTAGCGGCCCCATTCAGGCTTTTGAAAAGCAATCAATAATGGCAGAGACCAAATAGACTTTGAATTATAAAACGAACAGATCTTAAAAAAATAGAAATGGAATCAATGTTTGATATAAGCGGTAAAGTAGCCGTTGTAACAGGGGCAGGCGGAGTGCTGGGAGGCAGCATCGCCGCTAGCCTGATGAAAGCAGGTGCTAAAGTAGTTGCACTTGATATACGCCAGGAAAATCTAGACAAACGCGTAGATGAACTGAAGCAGATCCACAACGATGTTATCGGAATAGCTGGCAATGTGCTGGATCTCGATAATCTGAAGGACCTTGCCCGCCAGATCAAAGAGAAGTGGAACACCGTCGACATTCTGGTTAACTGCGCAGGCGGAAATGTTCCGGGAGCTACCCTGCGGGAGGATCAGACGGTGTTTGACATGAAGATCGAAGACTGGCAGAAGGTAACGGACCTCAATACCAATGGAACTGTTTATCCTTGCCTGGCTTTTGGAGAGCTGATGGCAGAACAGGGCAGTGGATCAATCATTAACATCTCGTCTATGGCCACCTATTCCGCAATTACCCGTGTTCCTGGTTACTCGGTATCCAAGACGGGCATCAATATTTTCACGCAGTGGCTTGCTACCGAGATGGCGCTCAAGTTCGGAGAGAAGGTAAGGGTAAACGCCATCGCACCGGGCTTCTTTATCGGCGATCAGAACCGCGCAGTTCTCATTAATCCTGACGGCAGCTATACAGAGCGAAGCAAAAAAGTGCTGGCAAGAACACCGATGAAGCGGTTTGGTGATATCTCAGAGCTCAACGGAGCCGTCCAGTTTTTATGCTCAGATGCTGCAACGTTTATTACAGGTGTTATTCTCCCGGTTGATGGCGGATTCACGGCATTTAGTGGCGTGTAAGGAATATAAGCGGATTAGAGACTGAAAATTCTTTATGAACAACGGCTACAAAAGCGGGATGAATTGAACTGAATGCCCTTTGTAGCCGTTAAATCTGGTGAAGTAAGCTCATTGATGCCTTATAGAACAAATTATTGTAATTGAAACCATCATGTGCGCTTCACCCAAACCAAAATGAATAGAACCCCGTGAACATGATAGTTTCATTGCCTTTAAAAAGCAAATTATTGTAATGAAAATGAATATCGTCAGGCGACTTCAATTTCTTCTCTGCATCATCCTTCCTCTCGCAAGTATTGCTCAGATCCGGCTCCCCAGGCTCGTGCGCGACAGCATGGTGCTGCAACGCGACGCGAAAGTAAAAGTATGGGGCTGGGCATCTCCCGGCGAATCCGTCGAGGTCCGTTTTCGCGACAAGCGCGTCAAGACTGCTGCAGGTACTGACGGAAAGTGGACTCTCTTGTTGCCATCCGGAAAGGCAGGAGGGCCGTTCTCTATGGAGCTGAAAGGACAGAATACCATCGTCCTGAAAGATATTCTGGTGGGCGATGTATGGCTTTGTGCCGGGCAATCCAACATGGTGCATCAGATGGCGCTGCACAATGTTCGCTATGAACGCGACATTGCTCAGGCCAACTATCCCGAGATACGTCATTTTTGGATCCCCACCACCGCAGGTCTGTCGGGTCCCGAAAAAGACCTGAAGGGCGGCTACTGGAAATCAGCGAACCCGCAGGATGTGAACGATTTCTCCGCTGTCGCCTATTTCTTTGCCAGGAAACTTTATTTGAAATATCATGTGCCTATAGGGCTTATTAATGCCAGCGTAGGTGGCACCCCCATCGAAGCCTGGATGAGTGAAGAAGGTCTGGCGCCTTTCCCCCGAGCTCTCAGTACCTTGGAAAGGAACAGAGACACTGTCCGGATCGCCCGAATAAGAAGGACTGCCGACTCTTTACGTGCCTCACGCCGGAGTCGTGATCTCGGGCTAATGGCCTCGCCGAAATGGTTCGAGGAGGCCTATGTGCCAAAAGGCTGGCAAAATATCAATGTCCCGGGGTATTGGGAAGATCAGGGGGTAAAGGACCTCGACGGCGTGGTCTGGTACCGGAAGGAAATTGACGTACCTGCGTCCATGACAGGTATCCAGGCGCGTGTGTTCCTGGGGCGTATCGTTGACGCCGACTTTCTCTACGTCAATGGAGAACTGGCAGGTAATACTACCTATCAGTACCCGCAGAGGCGATACATGCTTAAAGCCGGGATGCTGAGACCTGGTAAGAATACCCTGGTCGTCCGGGTGATCAACCAGATTGGAAAAGGTGGCTTTGTGCCCGATAAACCCTACTACATTGAAGCTGCAGGGCAAAAAATTGATCTGAAGGGCGACTGGCAGTATAAGGTTGGTGAGGCTTATACCCGTCCGGTTCTGGAGGGAGGCATCAGCCTGCAAAACCAGCCGGCCGCTTTATATAACGCTATGGTGGCGCCTTTCGCAGGTTACGCTATAAGAGGCGTGCTGTGGTATCAGGGCGAAAGTAATGCCGGCAATCCTGCCGAGTATAAGAAGCTCTTGCCCGCCCTGATTGCCGATTGGCGCAGTAAGTGGCAGCAACCCGGACTTCCCTTCATCTACGTGCAGCTACCTAACTACATGGATGCGGCGTATGTTCCCGGTCCAAGTAACTGGGCAGAAATGCGGGAAGCTTCGCTGCAGACGCTGGCTACACCCGGTACGGCCATGGCCGTTACCATTGATCTGGGGGAGTGGAATGATATTCACCCCGACAATAAGAAAGATGTAGGCGAGCGGCTCGCGCTTGCTGCTCAAAAGCTTGTATATGGCGAAAAGAATCTGGTCGCCTCTGGTCCCTTATTTCAGTCGGCAAGGGTAGAGAAGGACCGGATCATTGTGAGCTTCAGTAGTACCGGCTCGGGCTTAAAGACCTCAGATGGTGAAGAACCTGCGCGTTTCGAGATCGCGGGAAGTGATAGAAAGTTTGTCTGGGCCAGGGCTCGTATTGAAGGCAATACAGTAGTGGTGTGGAGCGAGGATATTCCGCAGCCTGCTTTCGTCAGATATGCCTGGGCAGATAATCCTTTCGGTGCTAACCTCTGCAACAAAGAGGGCTTGCCCGCTTCGCCTTTTCGGACAGACCCTTAGTACGGCGGCAGCTGTCCGCAGAAAAACGTCTTAAGTCCAGGGAGCGCAAGGCTTAAGGGACTCCTATAGCCGGCGCTCCTCCCTAATACATGCATAAGCAGTTTGCCTCGCTCTGATACACGATACCAACTTCCAATAAAATGACCTTTCCAAATCCCTTTTTCTTCTTTATTCGCCTGTTTAAGATCATGCCAGCCTCCGCCCTGGTTGTATTATTCCTCTCACTAACTACCGTTCCTTCATTGGCCGGAGAGGATGAGGAATACGTTGAGTTCCTGCCATCCACCGGTTCCATTGCCCTCGCGGAAAAGGGCCGGCCCATTCCCATAGTCGCTTCTTCGGGTGATGAGCGGGGAATAGCAATAGCGGTTAACAGCCTGGCCGAAGATGTTGGCAGGGTGACTGGTACGAAGCCCCTGGTGTTGAGAGATCAGCTTCCGGCAGCAAAAGCGATCGTACTCATCGGAACGCCTGAGAAAAATCTCTTTATCCGCCAGCTGGTTGACCAGAATAAGCTGAACGTTGATGCAATTAAAGGAAAGTGGGAGGCATCGCTCACACAGCTGGTTGAGCATCCATTTCCGGGCGTTGAAAAGGCCCTGGTGATCGCCGGCAGCGATAAGCGCGGAACCATCTTCGGGATCTACGACCTTTCAGCCAAAATAGGCGTCTCTCCCTGGTACTGGTGGGCCGATGTGCCCGTTAAGCATCATCGGGATCTCTACGTGAAGCGGGGCAGCTTCGTGAGGCAGCCGGCGGTCAAATACAGGGGAATCTTTATCAACGATGAGGCCCCTGCTCTGTCGGGCTGGACAAAAGAGAAGTTCGGAGGATTTAACCATCGGTTTTATCAGCAGGTGTTCGAGCTGATCCTGCGTCTTAAAGGAAACTACCTATGGCCCGCCATGTGGGGGAATGCTTTTTATGACGACGATCCGGAAAATCCCCGCCTCGCCAACGAGATGGGCATCGTGATCGGCACCTCGCATCATGAGCCGATGATGCGGGCACATGACGAATGGCGCCGTTATGGAAAGGGAGCCTGGAATTATACCACCAATGCCGACACGCTCCGGCAGTTCTGGCGTAAAGGGCTGCGCAGGATGGGAAACAATGAAAGTGTCGTAACTATTGGAATGAGAGGGGATGGTGATGAGCCCATGTCGCAGGAAAGTAACATCTCCCTGCTCGAGCAGATCGTGAGCGATCAGCGCAGCATCATGGAGGAAGTTACCGGAAAGCCTGCTTCGGAGACACCTCAGCTATGGGCACTGTATAAGGAGGTGCAGGACTATTATGATAAGGGCATGCGCGTTCCCGACGACGTAACACTGCTCCTTTGTGACGACAATTGGGGTAATATCAGGAAACTTCCGAAACTTGGTGAGCCACAGCGGAAAGGGGGCTACGGCGTTTACTATCATTTCGACTATGTGGGCGGACCGCGTAATTACAAGTGGCTTAACACCAATCCCATCAGCAAGGTATGGGAGCAGATGCATCTGGCGAGGAAGTATGGTGCCGACCGCCTTTGGCTGGTAAACGTCGGCGATATCAAGCCCATGGAGTTCCCCATCCAGTTCTTCCTTGACTACGCCTGGAATCCAGAAAGTATCGCCTCTGAGCAGCTTCAGTCCTATACTGAAAATTGGGCACGGAGGCAGTTCGGTGGACCACACTCGCCGGAAATAGCTCAAATTATCTCCGCTTATACCAAATACAACGGAAGGCGGAAGCCAGAGCTTCTTGATGCCCGCACGTACAGTCTGACAAACTTCCGTGAGTTTGAGCGGGCCACGGCCGAATACAAGAGCCTGCTCGAGCGGGCAGAACGCGTAGAGACAATGCTGGCTCCTGAGTACCGGGATGCTTATTTTCAACTTGTATTGCATCCCGTAAAGGCCTGTGCTAATCTTTACGAGCTCTATTACACGGTGGCCCGCAATCACTTATATGCACAACAGGGCAGGGCAGCAACCAATAGGCTGGCTGATCAGGTGAAGGTGCTCTTTGAACGCGATGCTGCCATTAGTCGCTATTACAATACCTCTCTTGCCGGGGGAAAATGGAACCACATGATGGATCAGACCCGCATCGGGTATACCTATTGGCAACAGCCTGAGCGGGATGTGATGCCAGCTGTAAAGAAAATATCAATACCCGCCGCGGCGGGACCTGCCTTCACTGTCGAGGGCAGCGAACAGTACTGGCCTGTTTCAAAAGAAGAAGCGGTATTGCCGAAGTTTTCTTCGCTGTTCCCCGATTCGCGCTACATCGAGTTATTCAATCAGGGAAAAGCATCTTATGCGTATCGCATCACGGCCGGCAAGCCCTGGCTAAAAATCAGTGCCCCGCGAGGCATGGTGGATCAGGAAAAGCGTGTTTTGCTTAGTGTGGAGTGGAAAGACGTGCCGGCAGGTCTGCACCAGGTTCCCATCACCATCACTCTGGAAGGTCGCAGCTACACCCTCCGTGCCATTGTAGACAAGGCTCGGTTAAAGCCTGAGAAAGGGCTCTTCGCTGAGCGCGATGGCTATATTTCAATCGAGGCTGCGCACTACAGCAGGGCCTTTGCGCAAGATTCGCTAAGCTGGAAAGTACTGCCTGATCACGGCCGCACCGCCTCAGCCCTGACCACCTTTCCCGTAACGGCTCCCTCTGCTTTACCCGGTAACAGTTCGCCCTACGTCGAATATGCGATCTGGCTCAGCGACCCTGGTCCTGTTAAGGTGGCGTGCTATTTCTCGCCCTCTCTTGACTTTAGGAACGAAGGCGGACTGCGATACGCCGTCTCGATTGACGACGAGAAGCGGCAGGTGCTGAAGCTCGAGGGCGACAACAGCGAACGTGCATGGAATAAAGCAGTTGCCGAAAGCATCAGGATCGTCACGAGCGAACACGGCGTGAAGAGTGCTGGAAAGCACGTCCTGAAGTTCTGGCGGGTCGACCCGGCTGTCGTATTACAAAAGATCGTGCTCGACGCCGGAGGCTTGAAGCCCTCGTATCTTGGGCCTCCCGAAACACGGCTTGGTGCCGCAGAGCAAGTCGGTGTGGCAAGCCGCCGCTGATAGGGTACTGAAGGGAAAGGAAAAGCTGAAAGCCCTGCCACTGCTGTGCGCCTGAAGCCAGACCGGCCTGGCACGAGCCAGCGAAATTGTTTGAAAGTCGTGTCAGTCCGGTTGTCAGCAAACTCTGGCAGCTGCAGGGCCGGAGGTATTATCTGCATCCAAAGAGTATCAGGTACTTTATCGGAGGGCATGATTAATATAGCCTCCGTCGGCTAATAACTCGGTGCCGGTAACGAAGCTGGCGGCGTCAGATGCCAGAAACAGCACAGTGCGGGCAATTTTACCCTGCAGAGCGCCGGACTGCCAGTAAAGACTAGCTCAAAAATGAGCTTGGTGCGGTTGTGTACCGCAGGCACACGCAAATTGGGTTTGATGTTCTCCCTCTAAGGCTAATACCGCTTCCGTTCCGGTTCAAAAAAGCGGCGTCCATACAAAAAAGAGGCTGAACTCGTTTGCGAGGCAGCCTCTAACCATTAACCAATTAAATTCGTATGAAAAAACACTGCAATTTCTTTTTTAACTCCTGTATAATGTGTCTCCTTTTCTGATGTATCTTCTTGTACGTCAGTTTCTTCCTATAGGTTACAAAAAAATAATTACGAGCTGCGTACTGGAACAGCGGATGAAAGAGAGTTGAATGATCTTCTTGTAAGTGACGAAGAAAGACACTTTGAAAAAAATGCTTATGAGTTGTACGCTTAAACGGATGAAAGTTGATTGAGTATTTTTTCTGGCTTTTAAAACTAAACGAAGCGATCTAATTGCGGCCTCTTGAAAAAAAATGATGGACGCAATAACTAAGCGAAGCGGTCTCATTGCGGCCTCTTAAAAAAAATAATGGACGCAATAACTAAGCGGAGCGGTCTCATTGCGGCCTCTTGAAAAAAATAATGGACGCAATAAAACCAGGACGCTTTTCTCAAAAGATAGGGTGCATCTTCTTTTGGCCGGGAAAGCTTGATCTGTCGGCTGAGGAAGGCAATTAGGGCACCATAAACAAAAATAACTCCTCATCCGGCATTAATAACCAGCTGTTCCCAAGGGATTTGGATTTATACAGCATTAGCTGCGCGGCTTTTGGTCACCTGAAAAATTTTCTCAGACAAAAAGACCCCCGCCGGTCTTGTTAATCATACCCGAGCCGTTTTTTATCGCACAAGGAAAATTTTACTGATATTTTGGTCGTTTTGTCCTGAATAGGGCATCTTTGCAAACTATTAGCAACGGGGAGGATGGTTTGTGTAGGACCACTTAAAACACTCATGACCTGCAAGTCCAAAGGGGATTGAGAGTTAGCTGACGGTTCTATGTGCCCATTTAAACTAAGCGAAGCGATCTCATCGAGGGGGTGAAAAGTGATTGATGAGCTCAATAACTAAGCGAAGCTATCTCATTGAGGTTTTGAAAAGCAATAGATGCGCACAATAACCAGGCAAAGCGATCTCACTGCGGCCATAAAAAAAATAGTCTCAGTAAAAACAAATGGACTTTCAGAAAAATCCCTGGTCTTGAAGAATAGTTGTAATAAAGAAAGAATATGCAATCACTAAAAGGAAAAAATGCGCTGATTACCGGCGCAGGTAAAGGTCTCGGCAAGGCGATGGCACTCGCTCTGGCAGCCGAAGGTGTGAACCTCGCGTTACTTGCGAGAACAGAAGAAGATCTTAAAGCGCTCGCTCAGGAGATCGCAGCGATCGACAAGGATGTGAAAGTGGTTTACCAGACCGCCGATGTAAGCAGCTATGAGGAGGTGCAGTCGGCTGTTGCAAAGCTGATCGGCGCGCTCGGTACACTCGACGTGGTGATCAATAACGCCGGTATCGTAGACGTCGGCAGCTTTACCGAAATGCCCGTCGAAAAATGGGAAAAGGTGATCCGCACCAATGTTCTGGGTGCGTATTACGTAATTCATGAAACGCTCCCTGCTTTGCTGGCAAATGGTAAAGGCGACGTGGTGAATATCGCCTCTACAGCCGGACTAAAAGGATCGGCCAACCTCAGTGCTTACAGTGCTTCGAAGGCGGCCTTGATCAGCCTCTCTGAATCACTGATGTACGAGGTGAGGAAGTCGAACATTCGCGTACTGACCGTAAACCCGAGTACAGTAGCCACCGAGATGATCATGGAAAAGAAATTCACTGATGGCAATCCAGACCGTGTCCTGCAGCCCGAAGATCTGGCTGAGCTGGTAGTTGGCAGCTTGAAGCTGCCTCAGCGCGCCCTGATCAAGGAAGTAGGACTGTGGTCCACTAACCCCTAAAGGCGCGACCGGCAAGCATACGCGCATCTCTCGATGTTATATAACCGAAGTAAGCGCGTCTGCTCGCCGGGTTTTTACCGTTCTTCTTTATACAGGTCTTTAGTAGTCCACCTCGACGGTCCCCAGGTACTGGCTTGGGGAGTTGTGCCCGTTCCAGGATGTAAAAAAGATGTAGCAATGTATGAGTCCCTTCAATAAGCCGTTACCGACCGTAAGTTTTGCCTGTCCGTCACGCCTTTTCCAACTCCTTACGGGGATCAACCAATTTCTTTTGCGTTCGTTGCAAAGAAGTACAGTCAACTGATCTTCGGCGGAGATAAAAGGATTCCGTACCTCCGTTGGCCACGAAATTATCAGGCCATCTTCTGCGCTATAACGCATGCCTGCACCAGCAGTCTTCGGCAAGCTCCCCTTGCTGAGGATGAGCTGACTAAAATCAATCACCGGTACCCCGTTTTCCTCACGGAATGCCCATTTAAGATGGTAGCTCATAGCGAGATGAAGAGCGTCTTTTTTACTTGTATCTTCGTGGTTGTAGCCGAGATCAAGCATTGCTCTGATTTCGGCGAGAAGGCTGGCCATCATCTCAAATTTCGCCCGTTGCTTCAGTTGCCCCGGAGTTGGAGCTTTATCAGACAGCCGCGAAAATCCCTTTATGTAGTTGATCTTTTTCCAGCGGCTGCCAATAACACTGCCCGTCTTGCCCAGAAACGGACCATTAATGCCTTTCTTGTATATGCCCATGACGATGAGGTTTAAATGAGTGAGGGTGCCAGCACACCGCATTCTTTTAAAATTGAGTTTCCTTTATAGCCCGGCAGAGTGTCTTTCATCAGCGATTCGGCCGATTCTGCATCCGTATTTCCTTCCCTGAAATGGCGGGCGGCCATAATTTCTGCGGGGCTCCATTCCTTACTGTTCACGTTCTTTCTGCCGCTGAGGGAATCTTCAGTGTAATAGTGAAGCGAGACACATGCAAACAGGGTCACCCCGTCAGGAATGAGTGGTTCCAGCCGGAAGTGAATCGGCGATTCGCCTGAGATCCTAAGCTCTGCTGCTGCAGAAGGATAGCTGATGTAATATTCCTTCCTGAAATTGAATGCAAAGAGGCTTAGCCGGAGTGTAACTTGAAACTGAGCAAGTGAGCGCCGGTACATCAGGTGTTGCCTGTGGTCTATTACAGGCAGCAGGAAGTCTACGTGGCCGTCTTCGTCTATTGTGATTGATGGTCTCACCTTTAATATTTTGTTTAAAGGCGAACGGTTGTTGAACTGAAAGCCCAAAAAGGGACTTAGGTCGCCGTCATGAAGATCGCGCTCCAGCACCGCTTTGTTACTGCACCCGGAAAATGAGCGGCGCACAGCCGCGGTCATCCGGGTAATCATTTCAGGATCGTAGCCGTCGTAAATCGCGCTCATTGATTTTCTTAGTGCCCCGGCGGTGGTGCTGACGAGGGCAAACTCGCTGGCGGCCCTTCGCGAAGCAATGGTTTGAGTGACGTAGGCTGGTCTCGACTGTACAATCGTCCTGCCCTTAACAGTCCTGTAGACTTCGTTGCCTATAGAACCATTGATGTTACCGTTTTTTTCTTTTATAGCCATGAATTCAGGTTTTAATTAATTGGTCTTTAACTATAAAGAAAACGTACCAAGGCTAGTAAAGGTTATAGAAAGAACGGTATTTTTCTGGTGTACTCCTGGTGTATAGCTTCACCCCAGTCGGTGGTGAGGGTATAGTGAGCCCGTCGTGAGTCCGACTTTGGTAAGGAAAAGTCGGACTCACGACGGGCTCACTACGCCGACATGTTGCCCTCAGGAGGAGCCAAAGGGAAGGAAGGGAGAAGTCAGGGACCTGGAGATAGCAGAGTAGGTACGCTTTTGGACAGGCTTTAAAGCAGCTCTAACACACTTTTTGCGCCAAAAGAAGGTCGGCTGAACTCTACCTACCCGTGGCAGCGGCTGTTCTATTGTTTGTACAGGCCGTTAACAAACCTTCCGGCCTGAGAAACGAGGTCAACAAGGTTTTTGCTTTTCGTTTTTTTGATAATATTCCTGCGGTGGTTATTTACCGTGTGAAAGCTGATTGATAGTTTACAGGCAATCTCTCTGCTTTCCATTCCATCGCTCCCACATCTTAAGATTTCCGATTCTCTTTTACTTAGTCTTTGCTGTTGCATGCCAGGCCAGTATGTTTTGTTTAAGCAGGGACAGGCGGGGGTACTGGCTTTGCTCACATCCTCAATGCGGTGCACCACCCGGTTGTCGGGCGAATAGTTTGAAATATCTGTAAATGAACCAAGAGCAACAAGAGGCATATTGTCGTCGGAGACGTGTGTGATTGTGGACTGCTCCAGGATTGACCGGTAGCCGCCCGTTTTGGTTCTGATCCTGAAGTTATAGGAAGTCAGGTATCGACTATGCGTACCCGGAAGCAAGGCCAGGTAAAATTTGATTGTATCAGGGAGGATATGCTTGTCTAAGATTACCGCGTCTTCGGGGTGACAGCGTCGCAGCAATGAATTCAGACCTCCAAGCAAACAGGTACGACTGCTTACATCGAGGAGGCGGAGGGCACTGTCGCTTATATAAAGGAACTTGTTCTGGGTGTAGTCAAACAGATAAGCTGGGAGAGCATTTTCTTGCAGGGATGATAAGCCGGGGAGGATCGGAGCGGTATCATCCGGTCCTCCCTTCGAGAGAAGTCCCCTTTCTTTCAATCGATTATAATAGGTGGTATAAGATTTTGAGGTGCCCATTCTGTTTTTTTGTAGAGACCTAAAAGAAAGAAAATGATAGGGGAGTGCCGTTTTAAGTTTGTGAATGCAGCGGTTTTCTTTCTGAAGGATTACCGGAGTTTTACGGAAAAATTCGGCCCGGCCCTGGATCTGCTGTCTGTAAATGACGAACGATGACTATTGTAAGGAGAGCAGGTGCTGTCTACTTTCGTATAAAACGAAATGAATATGAAATCTGGAATTTTTACAAAAGTATTTACTGTTGCATCGTTCTTTCTCCTGATATCCTGCTCGAAGGACGATGGCGGGAAGGAGTTTTGCTGGGATTGTACGATCAAAACTATTACCAGGGTTCCTTCTTACCCCGAGATGAACGACGCTACTTCCAGCTCGATCCAACAGTGTGGCATGACAGAAGAACAAATTTCGGAAGTTGAAGAGAACGGCACCTCTACGGTTACCTCGAGCTCCGGCGGTGTGTCTGTGACGATATCCAGCACCACCAGCTGCTCAAAAAGATGAGGCGGCAAACGTTGCCTGCCTAATAAAAAATCTCTTGTTATATGCTCTTATCAAAAGAAAACCTGAGGGTCAGCGGCACCAGGTTGCTGCCGGCGTTCCTCTTCATTGCGTCCCTCTGTATGGGACAGAATACCATCACCATTAAACGCAAGCGCCCGCCGCAGATGGATATCAGTAAGTACGAAAAGATTGCAGTCGGAGACATTGTCGGGCCCACGGGTTCTAAAACAACCCGCTCAATGGACCTGACCGATGCCCTCACTTCCCATTTGTTTAATGCAAACAGCTATGAGGTGATTGACCGCAACGCGCTGGCCGAAATCCTTTCCGCTCAGAGAGGTACTGAGATCAAGGCGATCAATGAGACTGCTGCTGCAGGTCTGAGTAAAAAGCTGTCGTCTGCAATTATGATCATTGGCCGGATCCAGAATGAGAAGGTTTATTCAGAAAAGAAAGAGCAAAGGCAGATGATCAGTTTCAATGGCTGCACCATGCAGTACTGGTGGGTTCTCAGCGGAGACACCACCGCCCAAATTAAGATCATCGACATAAAAGCCGGGCGAATGCTCTTTTCTAATTCTATTGTTCAGCCGGTTGCGCTGGAGACAAAGCATGAATGCGAGCCACGCAAGCTCGGAGATACTGAGCCTCTGCTGAAACAAACGACTGAGCAGCTGGCACGCCAGATCGGAAAACTGCTGCTTCCTTACGACGAGCAGATCACGTTGAAATTTGAAAAGCCGTTTTCCCTGAAAAATCCCTTCAAGAAGCTAGGTGATGTAATCGAGTATTTCGAGGGCGGGAATAATGAGGCGGCCCTGGTAATACTGAAGGAGTATGCAGACAATGCGTCTTTGAAGCCTGAAACGCGAATCCTGGCGCTCTATAATTACGCAGTTGGTCTGTTCATCGCCGAGCGTTACAGTGATGCGGCCCTTCTGCTCAAAACTGTGAATCAGCAGGGCTCCTTAGACGTGCGGCCTTTGCTGAAGCAAATTGAGGCTGAGTCGCAGTATCAAACCAAGCTGGCTGTAAAAAAGTGATACGAGAAGTGGACTCAGGCGCAGAGCTGAAGGACGGTGTCGAAGGCGAATAGGGCAGGTGCCGGGGGTTTAACCGGAGGGAGACTAGTTGCAAAGGCGGCAAGAAATGTCTGAAAGAAGCTGGCTGTCCGGGCTTCAACCGGAGGGAAACTAGTTGCAAAGACCTGAAAGGCTGAGGCTTTCAGGTCTTTGGCTTAGAATCAAGCTTCTATTATTTCGGTAGAAGTCGCGAGTTCTTCCTGTGCTTTCAGCTGTTGTTCGATCAGCTCAATTTTCTGATGTGCCAACTGGTAGGCGTCCTTTCCAAGGAAGAGATGTACAGGCGGTTGATCGAGCTGGGATACAGTGATCAGAATGTCAGCCGCTTTCTCCGGATCGTTAGGCTGCCGCCCATTTATTTCGTCGAGATGGATCTGTTCTGACTGGCGGGCAGCTGCATAGGCGCTTATCGGCTGGGAAGCGGTCTTAACGGAGCCCTTTGACAAAAAGTCGGTCCTGAAGTAGCCGGGGTAAACCACTGTGGCATAGATTCCAAACGGCCTCACTTCTTCAGCCAGGCTCTCCGTGAAGCCGGCAACGGCAAATTTTGTTCCGCAATAAACGCCCCAGCCGGGATAAGCACCTGAGAAGCCGCCTACGGAAGCGATGTTGAAGATGTGCCCGGACTCCTGCTGACGGAGGTATGGCATGGCATGACGGATCACGTTGATGGAACCAAACACGTTCACCTCGAAGCTGTTCCTTACTTCGTCGTACGATAACTCCTCCAGGGTTCCGATCTGGCCGTAGCCCGCGTTGTTCACTACGACGTCAATCCCGCCAAAGTGGCTGATGCCTTCAGCCAAAGCTTGTTTTACCTGGCTGTCGTCGGTGAGTGTCAGTTCCAGCGGGAGGAATGATTCTGACTTTTCACCCAGTTCACTGGTTAAGGAGTTTAAATCTCGTGAAGTGGCGATGACGCGGAAATCTGAAGCGAGCAGCTTTTTTACAAGAATGAGCCCCAAACCCTTTGAAGCTCCTGTTACTAACCAAACTTTTTTGTGTTCATGTTCTAAATTGTTTTTGTTGTAAGTTGATTGTCTTTTCGTTATAAAAAACATTTCGCGACTTTTTATGGCCGTTTGCCAGCTCTTGGGAGCGAATGTTTTTTGATATTACAAAGGTAGGCAGCCAACGAGCGGGGTAATTAGCAGGGCTGAAACCAAGAATTGCAAAATTCAAACCTTTCTCTTCAAGACTGCTTACTGTGCTGTGAAGTCTGTTGGTGTGGTTGTGCAATTGTTTGTTTTATAAGAGCCAATGAGATCGCTTTGCTGACTTAGTGCAAGCTTAATGGTTTTTTCAAAGGCATCATTGAGATCGCCTAGAGGGTATCGTAATTCTCAGCTCTTTCTGATGCCTCAAATAGATCGCGTTGCTGCGTTTATGGAAGGGTAGTTGTTTTTTTTAAGGCGTCAATGAGAGGGCTTCGCCCAGATCATAGAGATCATTGGTTGTTTTTTCGAAAGGCGTCAAAGAGATCGCGTGCCGGGGTTTATTGTGATCCATGAACCTCTTTATAAGGATTCTTCTGTTACGAGGAATATGTAGGTAGCCACCTGTTTATTGTGATCCATCAATTTGTGCTAACGGCAATGAGATGGCTCCGCTCCGCTATTGAAATGATTAACACTTTTCTCAAAAGGCGTTAATGCGATGACGGTTCTAAGCATATCAAGAACAGGAATGATCTTGTCAAAAGAATCGGTCCGATTGCCTGGATATGTTTAAACGATGAAGAGCTTCAGGCTACTCGCTATTTCCCCTGGAGAAGGCCTGACGTGATGCTTTTCGACGAAGCACGAGTACTACCTGAAGCGGCAGCTCTTCTTTAATTCTGGCTGGAGGTATTACCAGCCAACGTTCTTCACTGTTTCGGTTATCCGAGCCGCCAATATGCTAGCGCCAGTGCCGACTCCGGTAAACAACAGAATTTGACGCTGCATGCTCCGTTTGAGAGCAGTGTCTTTACGTTCCTTTTGGTGGCCAACGGCGGGCGTGAACGCAATGCTTTAGAGAGCAGACGCCTGAGCTGTTCTCCGGTAGTCAGTAGGCGTCGACAGCACGCGTTTCTTGAAAAAGTTATTGAAATGGGACGGCTCCTCGAAGCCCAGCCGATAACTTACCTCCGAAATGTTCCAGGCTGTATGTCTCAAAAGTATTTTGGCTTCCATCAGAAGCCGCTCGCTGATCAGGTCGCTGGTGGTCTTGCCCGTGGTTTCTTTGATGGCGCGGTTGAGGTAGTTGACATGAACTGCGAGCTGATCGGCATAGTCTTTAGGCGAGCGCATCGAGAAAGGGCGGTCTGCGCTTTGAACCGGAAATTGCCGCTCAAGCAGTTCCTTAAATACGGCGGTGATCCGCGCCTTTGCATCAGGATGCTGATAACGCATTTCTGCCGGTTTCGACTTCAGCGCGTAATGATTCATTTCCGCAATATAGTTTCTGATCAGCTCGTCTTTAAACGCATAACTACTATCAGTCTCTTCAAACATCTTCGCGAAAAGGTCGCCTACCTGCTGGTCCTGCTTCTCGTTGAGCACATAAGCCGGTTCGCCGCCAAGCTGGTACATGGGAAGATCGTTTAGCATCCCCTGCGAGCGATGACTAAAGAAGGTTCTGGAGAAGATGCAGAAGTAGCCGCTGATATCCTCAGAGAGGGGCTCCCAGGTGTAGGGGATCTCCGGATTGAAAAATATAAGAGCTGAGCCGTCGAGCTCGATGCTTTTGTCGGAATAGTGATACCGGCATCTGCCTCTGATGAGGCTGATCTTATAAAAGTCCCTCCGGCTATACTCCACGGGCTGTACGCCGGGACCAAAACATTGTTGAAGGTCAAATACCGCGAAATGATCCTTCTGCGCGTCGAGGTTTAAAGAATACTGTCTGAGCTTTTGCTCATAAAAGTGATCCAGTGACTCGGTTTTGTTCGACATATTTCGAGCGATAGTTTGTTACAAATATGGCTTTTGCGCCCATGCTTCCTGCTTCTCCTGGAACGCGTTCTCCGGCGTTTTGTTGTATAGTAACATGATTTCGGGAAAAATCGGGTTCTTGCCTGCAGCTGTAGAGCTTGATTCTTCGTCCTGAGGTTGGTATTTCAATAATGTGATTTGCAACTCATCAAAGTTTCTCCCGAAAATCGTTAGTTTTATTGTATAGCAACGAGTTTGCCGGGGCGAAGGGGGATATGTCTTCTGCTCATAATTGTTTTTATTGTAGTATGCCTATGAGAGACTTGATTCATAATACGCTTGTTCTTATTCTCGTTATTTCAATCATTCCCGCCTGCCTGCAGGGGAATACAAGGTTCTTAGGACGATCTTCTGACACAAGCAGGCGCGGGGCCGTGTCATGCTGTGGGTCGGAGATCCCGGTCCGGTTTGCTGTTAGCAGGTCAGCCCAGCCCGTAGAAGAGCGAGCTGAAGCTTCACACGCGGGAATGGTGTGGATTGATAGAGGAAGCTTCGCAATGGGAGGCGACAATGAACAGGCCGCTGCTGACGAGTATCCCAAACATGAGGTGAAGGTAAACGGCTTCTGGATGGACGTTACTGAAGTAACAAATGCGCAGTTTGCTGCTTTTGTAGAGGCGACAGGCTACGTTACTACCGCTGAAATGAAGCCCGACTGGGAGGAGTTGAAGAAGCAGCTGCCTCCCGGTACTCCCAGGCCTGATGACAGCCTTCTGGTTGCGGCCTCTCTTGTTTTTAATGCCCCTGAACATCCTGTTGATCTGAACGATTATAGCGCCTGGTGGAAATGGACAGAGGGAGCCAGCTGGAGACGCCCGCATGGGCCGGGAAGTGATATTAAAGGGAAGGAAGGTTATCCTGTTGTTCATGTTTCGTGGGACGACGCAATGGCCTATTGCAAATGGGCAGGGAAGCGGCTACCTACAGAGGCTGAGTGGGAGTGGGCGGCGCGGGGCGGCTTACAAGACCGGGTGTACCCCTGGGGAAATGAACCGATAGATTCAGGAAAGCCAAAAGCAAACTTCTGGCAGGGGCATTTCCCTGATAAGAACACCAAAAGGGATGGATTTTATTTTTCATCGGCGGTCAAGTCTTTCCCTCCCAATGGTTACGGCCTATACGATATGGCGGGAAACGTGTGGGAATGGTGCCAGGATCTCTACGGCAGCAACTATTATCAGGAATTGGCGGCCAGTAAGATCGTACACAATCCGCAGGGCCCGGCGAAAAGTTTTGATCCGGAGGAGCCTCAGTCGGTGAAACGGGTGATCAGGGGAGGTTCATTTCTTTGTAATGATGCTTATTGTTCCGGCTACCGGGTCGCCCGCAGAATGAAAAGCACGGAGGATAGCAGCATGGAGCACCTCGGATTTCGCTGTGTGGCAGATCGCTAAAAAACGATCTGTCTGAATCTCTAAAACTTTAATGCTCAACTTGATATTAAGTAGAGTGGTACAGCTTAAAAAAAACGACATGAAAATCACAATTCTTCTTCCTGCAATCCTGCTGTTTTTTTTATCCTGCAAGACAGACCATCCGAGTGGAAGCAATCCTCCTGATGGTGAGGCAGACAGCGCATTGAGCCCGGTAGAGACGAAACCGGCAAACACGAATTATAAGCCTGCCTTTGAAGGGCAGACCCGGGTGGCCGGCACGCGAACCAGGACTCCACTGGACATCAGCACGGTGGCAGAGGGACTTGCGAATCCCTGGGGGATGGTGAATCTGCCTGACGGCAGGATCCTGATAACTGAGAAGGGGGGCGATGCGAATTGCGTCTTCGAAAGGCGAGCTGAGCGCGAAGATCACCGGCCTGCCTCCGGTTAACAGTGATGGGCAGGGCGGCTTGCTTGATGTGGCGATAGATCCTGATTTTGCGAGCAACCGAACCATTTACTGGAGCTTTTCTCAAAACGTAGCCCCGGGAACCTTAACTGCAGTGGGGAAGGGCCGACTCTCCGCCGACGAGAAAACGGTAGAAGGAGCAACGGTAATATACCAGGCAAAGCCGGCGTTCAATAGTACGCTGCATTATGGCTCCCGCCTGATATGGGATAAGGACGGAAATCTGCTCGTAAGTACTGGTGAGCGTTCGGATATTGTGTCGCGGCCGCAGGCTCAGCTGCTGAACTCTGCCCTGGGCAAGATTCTGCGTATCACAAAAGATGGAAAGGCTGCTGAGGGCAATCCTTTTGCAAATCAAAGCGGTTCCCTGGCTGAAATTTACTCATACGGACATCGTAATGTTCAGGGACTGGCAATCCACCCGGCCACAGGAGATCTGTGGGAGCTGGAATTCGGTGCAAGAGGAGGAGATGAACTAAACCGGATTCAGCCCGGAAAGAACTATGGGTGGCCGACCATTACCTATGGTCTGGAGTATAGCGGGGAGCGCATTGGGGAAGGTATTACGCAAAGAGAAGGCCTTGAGCCGCCTGTGTATTACTGGGATCCGGTGGTGTCGCCCAGCGGCTGCACGTTTTACGATTCTGACCTTATTCCCGAATGGAAGAACAACTTATTTGTCGGAGCACTGAGCGGCATGCACATTATCCGTCTGGTGATCGATAAGGATAAAGTGGTAAGGGAAGAACGGCTCCTGGCCGACAAGCAATACCGCATTCGTGACGTGCTGCAGGGAAAGGATGGCGCATTGTATGCCATCACCGATGGGTCCTCCGGACGGTTGCTCCGGATAGGGAAAAAATAGCATCTGACGAGTGTGCCAGCGCGAACAATAAACAATAAAAGCCGCCCCCGGGGCGGCTTTACCATTAACAACTCAACATATGAAAAAAAACCGTTACTCAAATTCAAGGACGCTTACCTGCTTATGAACTTTTGCTTGCTTCCTGGCGTGGAACTGCTATACTGCTGCTGTCAGCTGTTTTTTTACCGCCTCAAGGAGAATGCTTCGTCATGTTCAAATGCCAGATAGAACGATCATCAGACTGCTTATTCCATTTATGAAACCTGCTCATAAATGTTCTTCTTTCGTCAGATACGTTCTTGTACGCGTGCTGCAAGTGTGAGGTTACGTTTTTTTAGTCGACGCTTCGGTTTCTTTTTACACAGTTCAGGGGCTTTGAACTATGTATCGTTTTTTTGTGAAAGTGTATTTGAAAGGCCACAAAGAACAATCAAGCAACTTTGGTCCCGGTTGTGCGTGCAGCGCATGAATGTTTTTCGCTGGACGTGCTTGCTTTGAGCGGCGGGTAATTATTTTTTCAGACGTCAGGAAAACCGATTCGCTGTTTTCATCTATTCAATTTGCTCATGTCATCAAGCTATGGCGGTTCATTGATTGTTTTTACATGCTCAGGGAGATCCCTTCCCTAAGCACGAAAGATAAAAGGACATCAGGTTTTCGTTCCTGTTTGCTGATTCAGTTTCCCGACGTTTTTTCTTTTTGGAACAGAACTAAACTTCCGTACGAGTGTTTATAGTACGTATCGGATATAGACCGCGGCGTATGATGAGAAACTTTTACATTCTTACCTTCTTATTTTTTGGGCTGTTCACCTCCTCCTGCGAGGAGACTGATATCACGCATGACAGTGACTTTGAAAAAAGCTTCAGTATGTGGCTTACTTTCAAAAAGAACAGCGGGAACTCGTATCGCTACACCGTTAATGGTGCTTCTTTGAGTGGTGATGTGACGGAAACAGAGATTACGGTCGAACAGGGAAAAGTGGTAGAGCGCGCTTTCAAATATTTGATGCTCAATAACCAGGACGGAGTCTCTGCTTCTGACAAAGAATGGCGGGAGACTGCGGCTGAAGTGGGGTCACATCATCCCAGTCAGGCTGCCGAACCTTTGACCCTCGATCAGATCTATGAGCGGGCAAGAACGAAGTGGCTTTTTAAGCGCGAAAATGTGAACACTTACTTCGAGGCTAAAAATAGCGGTTTGATATCCGCATGTGGCTACATAGACAAAGCGTGTGTCACAAATTGCGCAGATGGGATCGTTATCCGGTCCATAGAGAAGTTGTAGTGTGTCCGGTTTAAACTTTACCTGGCTGTGTGATGAGCTGGAAAAAAAGCATTCTCTTGTCAGTCAGCCGGCCTTTCAGTCTATTCATTTCTGCCGAAAGTTCTTCAGCTATCTCGGGCTGCGTTTCTTTTAATAAATCAATTGCCACGGCCTTCGTTTTAATACGCGCCTTCAGCTCTTCAATCTCTTTTGAAAGCAGCTCCTTTTCGTATTCAACCATTTCCAGAACCAAGATAAGCTGAACTTCAAAAATACGAAGGCGATGTTGATAATTTTTTGAGGAGAGCTGCGTAGAAATACCCGCTGGTTGCAAGTAGTTATATTTTACATTCAGGTGCTTCCCCCGGATTTATAAGTCTTGCAAAATGCGGAGCTTTGTACTAATCGTACAAGTCAAAGCGACTTGTCATCTACTTATTTACTTATGATAAAGGTATTATTAGCTTTCCCGGACCAAGTCGAACGAAAGGCAATCATGTCAGTGCTTGACCACGATGCACAGATTGAAGTGTTAGCAAACGGTGCCGATGCGAGTGAGCTCTTTTCTTTGGTTCAGTCGGCAATCTATCCCGATGTAATTGTTTTACAGCTTGACCTCGGTGACGAAAAAGACTTCAGTTTGCTCGGCAAATTGGCTGCGTTCTTTTCAAAGGCTAGATTGCTGCTTATTTCCGATAATGAAGACCCTTGTGTATTAAAGACGGCTCTTGACGCGGGCGCCCGCGGAGTACTGTCGCAGGATGTCTCCCCGGAGGAGCTTCGGTTTGCTGTCCATGGTGTAGCGGAAGGCAGGGAAGTCATTGGTACTTCACTAGCCTTAGGTCTGCTTAATAAACTCGCCGTGGAAACACCGGGCACATCTGATATATCGGTGCTGCTGTCGGAGCGGGAGCAGGAGATCCTGCGTCTGATCGCCGAGGGATACACCAATTCTGAAATTGCCGACAAGACCTTTACCAGCAAAAGAACGGTTGAAGGGCACCGAAGCAATCTGATCAATAAGTTTAAGGTTAAAAACACGGCCCAGCTTGTACGGGTAGCCTGTAACAGCGGGCATCTGAGGCTGTTGGCGGGCTAAATAAACATTTGCCCCAGGATGTGCGTTTTGTTCTTACATGAATAAATACTCACCTCTTTTTCTCTTCCTCTTAGCCTTAGTGCTGGGAACAGGGGCGTGTACTAACGCTCCCCGGGAGAAGCTTTCGGATCCGCATGCCGCTGGTGCCGGTTTTGATACTGCCAGGTATTCATTTAAGACCATAACCAGAGATGACCCTGACTGCGATAGCGCCGACAAAAAGGCTTGTCGTATCATTAACATTCGTTATCAGGTCTTTGATGGCCATCCTGCTCTCAACGACTCAGTGAATAGAAAGCTTCTTGCCGTATATCCTTTTGAAGAAACGCCATTGCCATCCAAAACCACCATTGAGGAGCAAGCCGACCGGTTTATGAAGCAATATGAGGAGTTCAAGAAAGAGCCGTATTCGGCCGGCCGTCGCTACGAGCTGACAAGCAGTACTGAAACGCTGACGGAATCGCAGAACCTCCTGACTTTGCAGCTTGACGCGTACACGTATAGTGGGGGTGCTCACGGAGCTTCGTTCAGAAGTTTCATCAACTACGATATCGCCCAAAAGAAGGTGCTTTTGCTGAATGATGTTCTGAAAAACAATTACCGCGATTCACTTCTGCAGGTAGCCGAGCGTGTATTCAGGAAGAATGAAGGGCTCGCGCAGCATGGGCCGCTTCCCAAAGATGCCTACTTTTTTAAGGACAACAAATTCGACCTTAGTAATGCATACGCCTTTACTCCTCAGGGAATTTTATTCCTTTATAATGAGTACGAAATCAAGCCTTATGCAGCGGGGAGAACAGAGTTGCTGGTGAAATATGGGCTCTTAAAAAATTTACTCAGGCCGGGCACCGTACTTGACCAGTTCCAGAAGTAGGCGGGTAGTACTTAGGCCTGATTACCGCTGCTTTCATTAGCGCAAAAAAATAAGGCCCAGTATACTAATTTCCGATGTTTTGCGTTACGAACTTATCGGATATACCGTTAACTGTCTATGAAAAAAGGCTTCTTCCTGGCGCTGTCTGCACTAAGTGTGCTCTTCTTTTTTGCCTCGGCGTGTAAAAAAGATCGGAATGACGCACCTCCTCTAGCTGACGCTGACCCCGGGCAAAACAAGTACCTTATCACCACATCCGATGAAAAGGTGCTTAAAGTTGACCCTGATGGCGGTAATTTCGAAGTTGTTTATTCTTTTGATGCCGGCAACAGGGCTAGTGGTTTTGACTACGATAATGGGCGCGTTTACGTGGGCGACGAGAAAAATACCATCAATTCAATCGATATTAACTCCAAAAGTACAGTATGGCGCGTTCCTTTCCTCATTGAGGAGCCTTTAACCGGCAGCCGCGTGCAGGTGGTCGTTAAAGAGGGGACCGTTTATACCATTGGGTATTCAGGTTTATTGGCGGCTGTTGATGCTGCCGGTGGACGACCCTTATGGACCTATGTGGTTAATCCTGGCTTTTCGGAGGAGCAGAACCTGTATTATCCGACCCTTATGAGCGTGGTGGGCGACAGAGTGATGGTAGGCTCTGCGAAAACCGACCTTCACGGTGAAGAAAAGAACTCCGTTCACCTGCTGGAGCGGTCGACAGGCAGGATGATATGGAAGACGGAATTGGTGGCGGGCCGCCGCTTAACAGGCGCTGTAAAGGTTTCCGGAAATACGGTGCTGATCCCGCAGCGGGATCTTACTGCAATAGATGTAAGCGGACGGGTCCTCTGGAATGTGTCAATGGGAGACCCGCTTGAAGGGGCCGGAACTCCAGTCGTAAGCGGCGATAAGGTCCTTGTTCATGGTTGCAACTCGGGTGGATCGGGCGGAAGGCTCTTTTGTCTCAGTCTTTCTTCCGGTAAAAAGCAATGGGAGATAGAAAGCGGCGCCAATATCGTAAGGCATTACACACCCACGGTGATCGAAAATAAGTACGTGGTTGGAATGATTGAAAAAGGGACTGAACAGGCTCCTTTGGCAATTCCATTCATGGCAAATATTGGTAACGGCAAGAAAGTATGGGAGAATGCGGCCGTCCGTGTCAAAAGCTCTGGAGTTTACGCCAACAGACGGCTCTTTTTTTACGGCGAGGAACAGGAAGGCAGCAACCGCAAGGGGCTGATGTGCCTCGATGCTGCTACCGGAAAGTTCCTGTGGGTTAATGAAGCCGTTAGCGGTTCTTCTAATGAAGATGCTGTTATGGTGGCAGAAAATGGAGTTTTCAAACCCGCTGCGCAGGAGACCGACCAGAACTAGGAAGTACGGTTACCTGCTAAGTCATTTGAAGGCAACGGAAGCCGAGCGATTGCAGTAATCGTTCAATGTGCTGGGCGGAGACGGTCCATGAGACTACCCGCAACACCCTGTCGCTATCCTGAAGATCGACAGTCCATTTCTTGATGCCTGCTACCTCTGACAGGACCTGGTGTACTGTTCCCACCTGTGAGGGCGATGAGAGGTCTGTTGAAAATACTAGGATCTTTTTCATTACATCTATTGATTAATCTATTCTGCGTCGGGTTTACTTTCTTCCGGGCCGGACTGGCCCCTTCTGAAAAATGAAGCTCTGGGATCACCTTTTCCCCAGTGTTCGCACCAGTCAAACTCGCGCATTTTCTGACGAAACTTCTCCCGTTCTTCGGGGCTGAGATTCCTGAGACGCTCCTCCCGTTTGTGCCTCAGGCGGTTCTTCAATCCGCGCGGGCCTCCGCCTCCAAAACCGAAGAGGATCTTGCATAAGATGAAGATGCCTGCAGCCTGCCAGAAGGTGATGGGCTGGACATGCAGAATTTCGGGCAGCAAGTGGTTCCATAGCTGCATGACGATGTAAGAAATAAGCGCCAGGAAGGCGGCAAACGCGATGGGGAAGAAAATGAAACGGCCTTTGAAAAGTATTTTTTTCATGTCTTTATGATTATTAACTGTTTGTTATGTCGAGATATAGTTGCCGAAGTCTCTGTCGCAGGTGCAATACTGCGTAACGCTTTCTGGAAACCAGGGTGGCTACCTTCATGCCGGTGACATCGCTCATCTCCTGGAAGGACATGATCTCAATCTCGTG
Source organism: Arcticibacter sp. MXS-1 (assembly GCF_041902385.1). GTDB lineage: Bacteria > Bacteroidota > Bacteroidia > Sphingobacteriales > Sphingobacteriaceae > Arcticibacter. Next base: position 3,317,367 of record NZ_CP169244.1, read on the forward strand.
CCAGATGAATACTTGTTTCTGGTCCCCGGGAAGCTCATCAAGTGCAGCGAAGAGCCTGTCCCAGAAGACAGTCCTGAAGTACTCCGCTTCCGGATCGCGGTCGTCTGACATGAGGATATCCTTAAAGTCGAGTGTCTCGTCCTCCGGGTCGTAAGAGAACAGGTCGTCAAGGAGGCTCTCCGATTTTTTCTTGTGCCTGTCGATGATGCGGTTCCTTGCCACCCGGTAAAGCCAGGCTCCCGTTTGTTCTACGGGCACGGTATTCACGAGGCTGCTGAACTGATACCATACGTCCTGAAGAACGTCTTCGGCGTCTTCATCGCTTTTGACCCGTCGCCTGATAAAGCCGAGCAGGTTCTTCCCGTACTCGGTGATGGCACGCAGGACGGTGCTGTTCTTTTCCTCTGGCATGTCAGTAGCGATCAATTTCTAACTCGTTTAGGGATTAAGACGAGCGAGCGGGCAAAACATTTTAAACTATTTTCAAAAATACTGTAGTCTAATCAGCATGCTGTTACGAAAGCATCAGTTATTGGACATGGACGAGCAGGATGACGCGAAAAACATAAAGGACGTCTTTTGCTTTTAAGTTAGCAGCACTGTACTAGCGGGTGATCTGATCTGTCTGGCAGTCGGCGCTTACTTTATTATAAGCTTAACTTTTCGGATTTACTCCCGTATAAGGATAATCTTGAAAAGTACATCTTGCAAGTGGGTGGGTTGTTTTCCAAGTCAGTCCTGGTTCGCCGGACTCCTCGTTGAGCTATAAGGCAGAACGGCGATTACAGGCAAATTTCGTATATTGTCTATAAGGTTTCGATTTTCAGGATAAGCCCATGTAAAGGAATCGGGAAGGAGTGTTAGATGGTAGAGCTAAAAAAAGTAATATGAAATTTAGTTATTTTAGCATAATCGGAGTGTATGTAATCGTAAGCCTGATTTGGATCGGATTTAGCGACATCTTATTGCACGTCTTTGTCCCTGAGCACTTAACAGAAAGCTTTATTCTGCACCTTGGAAAGGGCGCCTTATTTGTGGTAATAACGGGCGTCCTTCTGAATATACTTATTAAGAAGAAGGAGCAACGAATTAAAGCTTCCGAAAGTCAGTTTAAGTCCGTTTTCCTGTCTAATACTACCCCCTTGTGGATCTATGATAAGCAAACATTAAAGTTTGTTGAAGTGAACAATGCAGCCATTGCTACCTACGGATATAGCAGAGACGAGTTTTTGTCGATGTCCATCCTTGATATACGTCCTCCGGGTGAGAGAGCGAGGCTGCTCGCCTCTGTGAAGGACGCACCTTACTCGTTTTATTCGTCAGGATGGTGGCAACATACGAGGAAAAGCGGCGAGATTTTTATTGTTTCTATATCCTGCCATTCAATTGTATTTGCGGGTGCCGACTGCGAGATGGTGATGGCTATCGATGTGACGGAAAAAGTAGAACAGGAGGCAAAGTTACGCTCAGCATATGAAAATGAACGGAGACTGACGGAGGAACTAGAGCGAAATATGAAGATTGCGAAGCAATCGCAGGAAGAGAACAGACGGTTGGCGGAGGTCGTGAAGAAAGTGAACAGTATGGTTGTTATAACTGATGTAAGTGGCGTGATACAATGGGTAAACGACGCTTTCTGCCAGTTTACAGAGTTTAAAAAAGAAGAAATTATAGGTAAAGATACGCTGTTCCTGCATGGGCCCGAAACGGATACCAGAATGCAGGTGGAGATGATGAGTGTGCTCAGAGCGTGTGGTGGTGGCGTTTTTGAAATGCTTAACTACACAAAGAGCGGGGAAAGATACTGGGTAGAACTAAATATCTCTTCGATTTATGACTCTGAGCATCGCCTGGAAGGATACATTAGTATACAAAACGTCATTACGGAACGGAAGGAAAAAGAATCGAGAATTAAAGAACAAAACGCCGTTCTTGCTCAGCTGGCGTGGATGAACTCTCATGCCCTTCGAAAGCCTGTTGCCTCTATTATTAGCCTCGTGGATCTGTGTCAGGAAATGCATTCAACCGAGGAGCTAAAAGAGATGCAGGGGCTTATAAAAAAGTGTACGGTTGACCTTGATCGCAGTATCAGAGAGATTGGCGCGGAGATTAATAAAAATCAGCTCAAAGAACCGGTCATACGTCCCGATAAGAGGAATTCTGCGTCGGCCTGAAGCAGAACAGAAACTTACAAAACGCACAAGGGCCCAAAAAACGGCCCTTGTGGGTGCTGAAAAAGCAACTTATTCTACGTCTAGTCTTCCTTCGATTGTGTCGTCGAGGGTCTTGCCTAATACAGCTCCGGCTGCCTGCTTAAGGAAAGCAACGGCTTTGTTGTTCTTATGATCCCAATAATACCCCTCAGAGGGTTCTACTTTAATTACGGAAATCCTGGGATCATCTTCTCCCTCTGTAAACCAGGTTTTCAGAGTTGGTTTCCAAAGTTCTTTAATCTTTGCTTTGTCTTTACTCACTTCCGCGATTCCGTAAATATTCAAAAAGTCTGAGTATGATGAGCCCTGAAAAAGCAGATGGACAAAGGGATCGCGGCTTAATTCGTCGTTTTTATTACTGTCGTCGGAGCTCAGGAACCAAAAGTTTCCAGCATCGTCTACCTGTAGGACCGTCATCGGCCGGGTGGTAAAAGGAACTCCGGTTTTAATGTTTGAGCAAAAAAAGCAGCTGGCTGCATTGTCGGCCAGGGCTTTCATCTTGTTTATTGCTTCAGCGCCCTCTAAATGTTTCAGATTGTCTTCGGGCTGTTGTTGATTAATGCTATCCATAAATGTGAAATGTACTTATTAAACCAACGGGAGCGTTTTTGGTTTGACCTGACGTTCGTGCTCAAGTCCCCACTAGGTGTATACTTTTTACATCCGGGAGGAAATAAAGTGCTTCATCTGCTCCACTTGCTCGTTGTGGTCTCTTACCCACGTCGCTGCAGCCGCATCCCAGGTCTGACTTATGTAATATGCAAATGCGGTGGTATGACCAGCGCTATAGATGCCTGAATAAAGGGGGATTAGTTTGTCAGACAGAAACCCGTCGGGAGAGGATGGAGCGCTCAGGTCGAGGTTACGGAAAATCGAAGCGAGCTGGGCCGAAAACAGCGCTCTTTTGGATGCATTCTCTGGCTTTGCTGATGCTATAGCTTTTGATATTACAGCATTGAGTGCAAGCGATTTCTGATCGGGTACCGTGGCAGCTGCTTTAGATTCTTCTTTTAAATTGCCACCCCGAAGGATGCTTTGAATGTTGTTGTACGACTCCTGTGCGAAAGGCCCGAATGGATCGAGAAATAAGAAGTGGCAGAGTCCGAGGAGGGCAGCCGCTCTTTTGTTTTGATGGAAAGAGACTAGGGCGTACAATCTGAAGCTGGCGGAATGTGAGTGGTTCAGGATCACTGATCGCACCGCATCGGTTTCAGCTTGCTGATATTTTTGTGCCCGGAAATAGGCTAGCCCCCGGCTGTAATACAGATCCTGGTTCAGAGAATCGAGCTCTATGGCTCTCGTGTAGCACGTTACAGACTTCTGGCTGTTCTTCTGTTTATCATAAATTCCTCCAAGCAAGGCAAATGAACTGCTCAGAACGGCAGCTTGTTTAGACGAGATGGTGACTGCTTCAAGGTACGGAATGGCCTCATTTTCACGCCCCGTATTGTACAGACAGAAAGCTATCTGATACTTTGCATTGATGTTGTCTGGTCCTATTTTTAATACCTCCTTAAACTTTTGTATTGCTGCTTCGTATTTGCCTGCCTTGTTTAACTGACTCGCCTCTGAAGAAAGCGTTGCTGCATCCTGTGCTTTTATTTTTCCAAAAGGCAAGGTTAGCAAGATGAAAAGTAAGACTGCGTGATTACTCATAAGTTCCTGACGTAAAAATACGAAAGTCTTTAGGAGCGCGCGCGGCAACAATAAAATATCGGGCCATAAAAAAAGCCCTGTCACGATGGGCGTAATCAGGGCACCTAAACCTTATCTAACACTGTTTACGCCGCAGTATAAGAAAGGTTGCAGGAAAATTATTTTTTCTTTAAGTCTATCTGTTTATTGAGCCGACTGGTAATTTTTAGGGCCACAATGAGATCGCTTCGCTAAGTTTAATTTGTCACAAACGGCTTTTATCTAACTTTCATTCCCGTTTGCGAGCACAGCCCATGAGTGTGTTCTTGTCCGTCCTTTTTGTAGTCGGATATCCGGTTGAAATTCCAGTCATTGATCCTTTAAAAGAAAGATGACAGCATGTCTGGGGGAGTTGCTGCATTAGAACGCCTCATTGAGTCCTAGGAACAGACCTCTGGCTCCGTATTTTCCGAAAGCGTAATCCACGCATAGGTTGGTGCGGGTAGCTTTGTTGAATAATATCCGCAGACCTGCTCCTCCTGCCGGCTGCCATTTTTCGAAGAGCTTAGTCCCTAGTCGGTCATTAGCCGTTTGAATATTAAAGAAGCTAACGCCGCTCAGAAATTTATTGCGGGTAATGGGAAAGCGATACTCCAGCTCGGAGTAAAAGTATTGAGGCCCCTTGAAGTAGGTAACCGTATATCCTCTGCCGCTTCTTCCGTTTGGGTCTCTGCCGGTGCCGGGCAGTTCAAGGTAGGGGAGGACGCCGCTTAGCTGGTAAGCTCCCCAGTTCCAGAAGGCGAGTACATGTTCAGGGTTGCGTCTTGAAAGGCTCCAGTATTTGCGAAAGTCTGTGGTAATCTGCATGGCGTTTTTTGAGCTACCCATCCATGTTTGGTTAGTACGAAGTCCGATGTCTGCATGCACGCCCCGATAAGCCCTGTTTTGATTATCTCTGGAGGTGTATTGTACATTGAAGAGAAAGCCATTTGAGGTATAGTCACTTCTGTCAAATCCATATCGGTGGCTATAAATGTCGAAAGGTGTGCGCTCGCCCTCCTTCCTTCTCTCCTTTATACTCTTTCTGATGTCAAACGAAACGCCCGCTCCGATGAACAGGTTGTCCTGTATCTGCTTATAAACTTTTTCCCGGAGAATATAGTATTGGGCGCGGAGCACGCGGGGTGTTCGTTCAGGATTGCTGAGTATCTTGTCTTCTTCACTCTCGCCCGCCGCTTGTCCGATACCAAGACCGAAGTCTGGTGTTACCGTTCTGGCCGCCACAAGACTCCCCTGTAAGTTCCACTTATTCCCCGGAGTGAAAACGTTATGACTCAGATAGAAGTATACGATGCCTTTAGTAGTGATTGACGCTGAAGTGGCGGCAACTGACATGAGCGTATTCGGGTTATGACCCAGAACCCGGCCTGCTACTGCTTTAATACCAATTTGCGCGCCGATACTGGGGTTATAAGCTACATTTGGCATGGGTGTAATTCCTGAACGTTTTCTCAGGGAGTCGGGTTTGTTTTTAGGGTGGATAAGCTTGCGGATAAGATCTGCCACGTCATATTGCCGGTTGATATCTTCACCGGGCTTCAAAGATTTCCTTCGGCTACTGCTCAGGGAATCAGCCTTAAGAGAATCAGCCGGCGCAGTAACCTGGCCAGACAGAGGGAGGCAAAAGACCAAAAGCAGGATAACGAGAAGGCCTGCGGACCACCGCTTACTTCGGATCCAGTTGTTTTTGATAGACAGATGTATAGAATTCAAATTATTCTCTCTTTTATTTGCTCGCAATAAGCTGAACCTGAGAACAGGGCAAAAAGTTTTTTAAGGCTGTCAGGAGAAGGAGGTCGCCTTCGACCTGATAAGCTGTGAATTGTTTATTTGCCTTCTATCTTACGATCAAAGCGGCTGAAAACAAGCCTAAGGGATAGGTGTCGGGCGCTGTACAAATAGCGGGAGAAAAAATACGTGATATAAATTGTAAAAATACCTGAAACAAATGGTATTTGTACCTGTTGATCAAAGGGTGAAAGTTGGTTTTACATAGAGCAAAACAGCCGGGAACGCATACCGGCTGTTTTCGTTTTACACCCAGCTGTTGTCGTTCTGCCCTCCCTGCTACTTCTGTTGGACAATGGTCAAAACTTCTCACCGGTTAAGCCTTTGTGACTTTTTTTAATACCTTCGTCGCCCGCATTACCGGGCAGATAATACTATGTCATGAAGAAACTCTTATACGGCATCGATTTCGGAACCACTAACTCGGCCCTGTCTGTCTTCGATGAGGAGCAAAAGGAAGTTATCACGACGATTATCATTCCATCTCTTATTTATTTCCCTGCCGGACTGAGTTCGTCTTCTGCATCTGAATATGTAGTTGGCGAGCGTGCGGTAGAAGAATATCTGAAGGATGGGATGCAGGGCAGGTTCATTAAGTCAGTAAAGCAGATTCTCTCGCGCAGCACGTTTTCCGAGACCCGCATTCATAACCGGCGCTATAATGCATCAGATCTGGTGGCTATCATCATTAGTGAGCTTAAGAAAAGGGCGGATCTGCTCATGGGGCAGGTGTGCCAGAAGGCGGTGATCGGACGGCCCGTTTTTTTTGATGACGACGACCAGCAAAGGGACACGCTTGCGCAGAGCCGCTTAAGCAAGGCAGCTGAGCTCGCCGGCCTAAGAGAAGTGCGCTTCCAATTTGAGCCGATCGGTGCGGCCTTTGCCTACGAACGAGCATTAAAGAAGAAAGAACGCGTGCTGGTGGCTGATTTAGGCGGCGGAACGACTGACTTCACTTTTCTTACGCTTGATCCGGACAGGAAAGACCGCTCAGACCGTCAAAAGGATGTTCTTGCTACAGGCGGGATCTACATCGGTGGCGACAGCTTCGACTCGTCGTTTATGTGGGAGAGGGGCACGCCTTACTTCGGGAAAAATGTGCAATATCAGGGAACTTCAGGCAAAGTTCTTACCGTTCCCATGTCCTTGTTCGCTCATATCTGTACCTGGGACAAGATGAACTTCTTTAATAGCCTCAGGGTCAGGAAGGATATAGAAGATTATTATTATTTCTCGGGTAATAATCCAAAGTTCAGGAATCTGATCACGTTAATTGATAACAATCTCGGCTATTCCCTGTTCCGCGAAATTGAGAAGACTAAGATCGCTCTCTCACAGACGGACAATGCGCGGTTTCAGTACGCCAACATGGGGATTGAAATAGGGGAAGATGTTTCGCTGGAAGAATATAATGGGATTATTGAGAAGGATGTTCGCCGGATAGACGATTACCTGGAGCGGTTCCTCACAGAAAATGCTATTAAAAAGGAAGCAATCGACGGACTTTTTCTCACGGGTGGGAGCTCACTGGTGCCAGCAGTTCGGGCACTTTTTAAAAAGAAATTCCCTCAAGTAAGATTGCACTCCGGTGATAACTTTATCAGCGTGGCCAAAGGACTTGCCTATAGCGGTTATCTGTTCGAACACTAAATTCGGCGCCACTTTTATATTTTTCTTATCTTGGAGAAGTCTTTATACATCTAATAAATAAGTTATGGAATTTGGTATAGGCATGTTTGGAGACTTGCCTTTTGACAAGAAATCAGGAAGATTTATGGCTGAAGACCAGCGGCTGTCTGAAATTGTAGAAGAGATAAAGCTTGCTGATGAACTGGGGCTCGATGTGGTCGCACTGGGCGAACATCACCGTCCAGATTACGCTATTTCTTCCACCGAAGTAGTGCTTGCTGCCCTTGCTACTGTTACTAAGAATATTAAGCTGGCAAGTGGAGTAACAGTGTTAAGTTCTGCTGACCCGGTAAAAGTATATCAGGATTATGCCACACTCGACTTGTTATCGAAGGGCCGTGCGGAAATCATTGCCGGACGGGGAAGCTTCACAGAGTCTTTTCCTCTGTTCGGTTATGACCTCTGGAATTATGATGAGCTGTTTTCAGAGAAACTGGATCTTTTACTAACGCTGAACCGTGAGGAAGTAATAACATGGGAAGGCAAATTCAGGCCGTCACTGAATCAGCAGTCCGTCTATCCGAGAGCTCTGGGAGGACGGGAAATCCCGGTATGGCTGGCTGTAGGCGGGACTGCACAGTCTCTTCAGCGGGCCGGCGTTCTGGGACTTCCGCTTATGCTTGCAATTATCGGAGGGATGCCGGTTCAGTTTAAGGAAGCCGCAGAATACTATAAAAGAGTTTATCAGCAGAGCGGGCATGACATGAGTAAGATGCAGCTCGGAATACACTCTCATACTTTTGTGGGAGAGTCGTCTGCTTCGCTGGTCAAAGACTACTTTCCGCTGTATGCGGACCAGATGGATCGTGTTGGACGCTCGCGAGGATGGCCTCCCTATACGCAATTACAGTTTGAAGGAGGAATGAGTACGGAAGGCGCACTCTTTATGGGAGAGCCTGAGGCTGTGGCTGAAAAGATCCTTAAAGTTATTCAGCTCTTCGGTCTTACGCGCTTTATTGCTCATATGGACGTGGGTGGCCCATCGCATGCTGACATGATGCGGTCGATCGAGCTTTATGCAACCAAGGTAGTTCCAGCAGTAAAAAAGGGACTTGCTAAGGAAACAACTGAGCAGGGCTAAATCTAACATTCCACTGAGCTTAAGCAGACGGTGAATTTGCCAGAAATGGATAAGACCCGGATCCTGACTGAGGGAGTACGGGCCTTATTCGGTTATCCCTGATAGAACTGCATGGAGGCTAAAACCCGGCGAAGGTCGTCCTGCGCTCTTTGATGAGATTTCATTAAGTAATTGTTTCCCATAACTGCCGTAATTTATCCTCCATTCCTTATCTTAGGCAGCTGAAACTATGATTTACATCTACTAGATTTATGGGAACTGCCAGGGGGTATACATCTGCCTCACTGACCGGAATCCCCGGGGTATTCTAACATGTTTGATTTGTTTTCAAAGGGATTAGCCAGTCCCGTTGTGCTGCTTGGCGGCACAGAACTAAAGATAAAATATGCAAACGAGGCCGCCCGTAAGGTATTGGGACTACCCTCAGACTTGCAGGATGCCTGTCTGGATCGCTTCCTTGGCGATCAGAATCCTTCGCTTTTGCAGTCTGTGCAGGGGGTATTTGAAAGCGGACTGCCTGCTAACAGGCATGATGAAAAGCTAAGTTTAAGAAGGGACGGCGAAACGGTGGAGCTCTTCATCAGCTATTCCTGCACTCCGCTTAGCCGCGCAGAAGGAAGGGAGGCGCTGCTGGTTATCTCTATTGAACAGAAGAAACAGGAGACAGGCGGGGAGAACTCCGTTCTGGCCTTTCTCAACGAAGACGACTGTGTCTTTCGGAGGCTCTGCTACTTCGAACTGAACCTGAAGACCCGCTTGGTGCGCACTGTTCAGAAGGAAATTGGGAAGGCTCCGGTCAGCAACACTTTCAGCCTGGCAGAGTTCCTGAATAAGGTCGTGCCGGAACATCGGTCTTTCGTTGAAGAGCAGTTCTCCAGGGGAATTGAGCAGGGAATTCTCGACCTGGTATGTCCTGTTCGTCAGTCGGACGGAAGTGTCCACTCGATCAAAGTAAGTGGTTTCAGCAGGAGCGCTGAACTTGCCGGTCCCCCTGTTTTTGACGGCGTGTTCGCCGATGTCACAGCAGAAAAAGAAGTTGAGGAAAAACAAGCCCGCCTGGCTGCAATTGTAGAGAATACGGACGACACGATCCTGAGTAAGACGCTCGACGGAATTATTACAAGCTGGAATCCGGCGGCTGAAAAGATGTTTGGATACAGCGAGCAGGAAGCTGTGGGCAAACACATTTCTCTGATCATTCATCCTGAGCGTCTTCACGAGGAGGACGACATCATTTCGAGCATCAGAAGCGGTAAAAAGGTAGACCACTTTGAGACGGTCCGGATGACAAAAGACGGGCAGCGCATCCCAATATCGCTTACTGTGTCGCCTATCAGAGACGCAGAGGGACGGGTTGTCGGTGCCTCAAAGATCGCCCGCAACATTACCTTGCAAAAGGAGGCTGAAGAAGCCGCGAAACGTTACACCAAAAGTCTTGAGATCATTAATTCGATGATCAGGACAGTATCCGATGAGTTGAACCTGAAGAATATCTTGCAAAAGGTCTCCGATGCAACTACTCAGCTTACAGGCGCTCAGTTCGGGGCCTTTTTTTATCATGCTACAAGGAGGGAGGACGAATCCTTTCAGTTGTATACCGTTTCAGGTGTTACGCCCGAGCGTTTTAAGAACCTCGGCCCTGTTCGGCATACACCTCTGTTTCATACAACCTTTACTGGTACCGGCGTGGAAAGGTTGATGATATCACCCAGGACCCGCGATACGGACAAAACCCGCCTCACCACGGAATGCCGGAGGGCCATCTCCCAGTTGTAAGCTATCTGGCAGTGCCAGTCGTATCAAAAGATGGCGATGTAGTGGGAGGATTGTTTTTTGGCCATCAGGAGCCGGGGAAATTCAGGCCCGAGCACGAAGATATCGTCACCGCCATAGCAGCTCAGGCGGCCATCGCACTCGATAATGCCCGTCTATATGAGGAGGTCAAATGGCTCAATGAAAAAAAGATGAGTTTATAGGACTGGCGAGCCATGAGTTAAAGACGCCTCTGACCAGTATAAATGGCTAGCTGCAGATATTGGACAAGCTTCTGGACGATGAAATGAAGAAGAAGTTTGTCGGAAAGACCATCCAGCAGGTAAAGAAGCTGTCGGGACTGGTGGCTGATTTACTCGACATCTCGAAAATTGAAGCCGGCAAGCTGCAGCTCAGCCTAAGTCCATTTGACCTGATCGACATCCTGCATGACGCTGCCGAGCTCATTGAACATTCATCCAGCAGTCATCGCGTTGTGCTCGAAAGCCAGGTCGATCACCTTCAGGTTTGGGGGGATGCGCAGCGTATCGAACAGGTAGTGATCAACCTGCTCAACAATGCAATCAAATATTCGCCTGCTGCAGACTGGGTCGGCATTTTTGTAGCCGTCGGCGAGGATGAGGTCACCGTATCGGTGGAAGATCGCGGACCAGGAATTCCGGAAGATAAGCTGCAGCTGATTTTCACGCGTTTTTACAGGGTGGAAGGACTAAATCCGAACATTTCAGGGCTCGGCATAGGACTTTACCTTTCTCAGGAAATCATCGCCCGGCATAATGGGAGGATATGGGCTGAGAGGAAGGAAGAAGGGGGGCGGTCTTTCGGTTTACCCTCCCGCTTACAGGATCATAAGGGCTGCTTTTCGATTTTTAGGTCTTTGCTGTCGCGTTCAGGTTTTACGTCCCGTATTGCTAATATGAAAGGATGCTAGCCTGGAGTTATGCACCGCTTTCTTTCAAAGAACCTATTAATTGTAATGTATGAAATACCTGCCTCTATTGTCACTTATCGTTGTGCTGTTCGCTGCTTGTTCGAAGGAAGATGGCTATGGCCCCCGAAACCTGAAGAACGGACAGGAATTGGAGTTACTGGTAGATCATCGCTATGGATCAATCAACCAAACGCTGCTGCTGCTCCCGGAAAAGCAAGATGCGGAAATGTCTCTTCATTCCTTCAGCGAAAGGGAGCCGGGGTATACCTATAAGGTCAAAGCCCGTATGGTTGTTGAAAAGAATCCGCCACAGGACGGTTCTGCCTATTATCTGGAGTTTTTGAAGGTTCTGTCGAAGGAAAGATACGAAGGAAACGAGCCTTTTGACATCGCCCTTTTGCAGGCGCCAATACCAGGCGGCCCTACTATCGTTCTTCGTAAGGAAGCTGAACGTTATTATTTCCTGAACGACAAGATTGAGCTCACCAGCAGCTCCGCGCAGGTTCGGGATCAACTGGAGGAAATCTTGCAACATGCTGATTACCTCAGGCAGAGCTGGCAAAAGCCGGGTAGTCAGGCCGAATTGAAGTGGAGGACGATAACGGCTACAGTTACCCACGACCCCGAGAAGTTCGGAAAAGCCTATCGTGTGCAGTCCATTAAATTTGTAAACAAATAAAACCAGGTACGTTTCGGGCAAAAACATGAAACAACTCTTTCTAAGCCTTATCTTTATTGTTTTGCTGACGACGGCGCACGCTCAGCAAAAGCAGGAAGTCAGTGATCGATTCCTGAAACCTTACGCCAGGTACATGCAGATCGACTTTTCTGCCGGTACTAATCTTGATATGATCAGTGAACAAGATACGCGCGCTGGTTCTTCATTGTTATCAGCACGGTCGTCCGGATCCGCCCCCTTTGTTAAGGCTACCTTTTCGCACTTCCCCTTGAGGAGAGCAGGATGGTACGGCTCTTTTCAAATAAATTTTTATGACGAAGAGAATACGGGATTAGTTAAATCGGGCCTTATTGAAGAAGCAATGACTGCTCTTTTGAAAGGGATGACGGGGCCTCTTACGTCTATGCACGCGTCTTACGATCTCGGGGTGATCTACCGTATCGAGCACAGCAGATGGCGATTGCACCCAAAGGCCGGACTGGGGCAGTTCGGTTATCTAATGAAGAAAGAAGGATATAAAGCCAATAATGAGTGGAGGCTTACATACACTCAGAAAGCAGAGCCTTTATGTCTGAATCTCGGAGTGTCTGGTAGTTATTTCATTTCAAGGAGGGTTTATCTGGCGAGTGAAGTGCAGTATCAGAAGCCGCTTCAGGAGTCGAAAGCCGAAGTGCTCTACTCAACGGGTAATACAGAAACATCCAAAGTTTCCAGACGAATATCAACAGCCGGGAGATGCGTTAATATTGGCGTCGGCCTGGGCGTCCTTATCAGCGAGTAGCTACTCCATATCAAAATTTCGAATCCTCCTGACATACCCTTGTCACATCCCCCTGATACTTTTGGCGCAACTAAGTATAACATTAAAATCAAGCGTTATGAATATTATCACAGGAGCTTCCGGACAGATTGGATCATATGTTGTAAAAGAGCTCGTCAGGATGCAAAAGCCGGTGCGCGCCATCGTGCGGAGCCCGGAAAAAGCAATGCAATTTGAAAAGGAAGGAGTGGAGGCCGGTGTTGCTGACCTTCAGGATAGCGAAGCTGTAAAGGCAGCGTTTGAAGGTGCCACCACCGTCCTCTTAATGACTCCGGAGAACCCTGCATCTTCCAATGTAATAGGTGATACGATAAGGATCATTTCTAATTACCGGGACGCTATCAGGGCAGCGGATATTAAACGGGTCGTTGCGCTTTCGTCTGTAGGCGCGCAGTACCGCGAGGGTACAGGCAACCTCATTCAGTCGCATCTGCTTGAGGAGATGGTGCGGGAACTTGATATCGACTATGTGATCATCCGCCCTTCTTATTACTTCAGCAACTGGCTCGCCTATCGCGAACTTGCTGCTCAGGATGGTGTCCTGCCTACTTTTTCCCTCCCGATCTTCGCATGGAGATGCTCTCGCCCGCCGATGTTGCCGCTTTTATTGCCAGCGCAATTGCCGACACCGCAATGCACGGCTTGTATGAACTGACTGGTCCCGAGGACTATAGTTCAAATGATGTGGCAAAGCATTTTTCCCGGATCGTTGGACGCGACGTAAGGGCTGCAGAGATTCCTGCTTCAGAATGGGAAAAAACGCTGCGATCGGCAGGCTTCTCTGACGATTCGGCCCATAATCTCGCTGCGATGACTCAGGCGGTGCTGGACGGAAAGACTGCTCCTCAGGGGCCTGCCCCTGTTAAATTGAAGACCAGCCTTGCCGACTACCTGTCCTCCCTGGGATAGGACTTGTCATTAAGGATATAAGGTATTAAAGTAATACGCCGGTCTGCGTTGTGCGCGGACCGGCGTATATTGCAATGTAAAAGGGGAAGACCTGGCTGTCCTTAAACTTGATGGCTGACCTGACTGTCCGCTGAAGCCTTAGCGTCTAGAATCCGGTCAGGCGCTTTCCGTTAACAGTGACATTCTCCAACTTCACACCTGAATAGCTGTTCTTCAGAGCCGGGTCTGCCGCCTCCGCGGTCATATTTTGAAAGCGAATGTTTTCCACCCGGTCAGAAGGATTTCCCTCTAGTTGCCCTACTTTATCACATTTCACATTGATATTAGAAAAGGTAACATTACGAACAGTGCCAAAGGGCTTCTCTGTACTCCCTGCCATGTCGAAGAATTGTTTCCATGGACTGAGCCTGACGATTGAGCCGCAGGAGCCCGTAATGTTGTCGATCGTAATGTTTTCAAAAACCTGGTAGGTATCGGGACGCATTTTAAAGTTGACGATAGGCGTTTTGCTCTCCACCTTGCAGTTGCGCATGGTGATGTTGCGGGCGAAAATACTTTCACTACCGAAGGTGAGGGTTGCATGTGCCAGTCCAAAGGTGCAGTTCTCGATCAGTACGTCTTCCACTGGTCCATTTTCAGGTAATTGATGCGCGGTCGGTCCCTTTCCTCCTTTAATGGCAATGGCATCGTCATTAACGGAAATGTAGCAGTTACGTATGGTTACCTTCTTGCAGACATCAATATCAACTCCGTCTGTGCTGGGAGCCGGTACAGGGTGATAGGGCGAGCGGATGTCACAGTTCTCAATCAGTACGTTGTTGCACTGGTAGAGATGGGTGGTCCAGAACCCTGCGTTCCGCATCTTTACATCCTGTATTTTAACGTCATTGCAGCCCCAAATGAAAATGAGCCTGGGGCGATGTACGTCCAGATTTGTTGCAACCTGCTTCAGTACTTTCATGGAGTCGCGGTAAGCCCAGAAGCTCTTCCAATATTTAAGTCCGTTTCCGTTAATCATTCCCGGGCCGGTGATGCTAAATTTATTGACGCCTTTGGCGTTAACCAGGGCAGCGTAATACTTCAGCTTTCTGCCTTCCATTCGTGAGGGCAGCAACGGGTAGTCGGCAATATTGTCTGAACCTTTCAGTACCGCGCCCTCCATTAAACGAAGCCTCGTATTTGCTTTGAAGAAGAGTGCGCCGGAAAGGAACACTCCTTTCGGGATCACAATAGTACCGCCCCCTTTTGCATGTGCTGCGTCAATCACTTTTTGGATTGCTTTTGTGTTCAGTATTGTGCTGTCGGCTTTTGCACCGAATTTTGTGATAACATAGTCCTGGGCCTGTATAGAAAAAGCCGAGACAATAAAGGATGTTAATAAGAGTAGTTTTTTCATATACCTAGTTAGCCGGCCTGTCGTACAGATCTTATTCCTCTGCAGGAACAGACACTTAAGTCTTTGGTTAATTGAATTCGCTCCGCGAATGCTTTCGCCAAATATAAAAGAGTCGTCCTGTTTAACTGTCCTGTACTATCAGCGTGGTCAGCGAGGTCGGCTTGCGCTGATGCTGTTGGCGGTTATAGCTTTCAGCCATCAGCTTTCAGCTTTTTGCCTTCGGCCGCTGTTGGCTGTTGGCTATTGGCTATTGGCTTTCCGCTTGGGCCTTCGGCCGCTGTTGGCTGTTGGCTATTGGCTTTCCGCTTTCCGCTTGGGCCTTCGGCCGCTGTTGGCTGTTGGCTATTGGCTTTCTGCTTTCCGCCTGGGCCTTCGGCCGCTGTTAGCTGTTGGCTATTGGCTTTCGGCTTTCGGCTTTCCGCCTGGGCCTTCGGCCGCTGTTGGCTATTGGCGGTTAGCTATTAGCTTTCCGCTTTCTGCTTTCCGCCTGGGCCTTCGGCCGCTGTTAGCTATTGGCTATTGGCTTTCGGCTTTCTGCTTTCCGCTTTCGGCTTTAAGCTTTCGCCTTAAGCCGGCTTTCCGCGTTAACGCTCCTGCTGCTCAGCTCCCAGAAGCCGGGTGATCTTATAGAACAGCTCCGTGTTCTGGTAAACACCGGCAAATTCATCGGAATGGGGACCGTAGGCAAATACGGGCACCATGATGTTCGTATGGTCGTTAGTGCTGAAGGATCCGCTAACATAGCCCGTCTTTTCGTTTGCGTCGAGGAGGGAGAGACCACCCGTTTCGTGGTCAGCAGTCACCACCACCAGTGTTTCTCCGTCTTCATCAGCAAAGCGCAGGGCTTCGCCGACAGCTTTATCAAAGTCAAGCAGTTCAGTCACCACGTAGGGAAGATCGTTGGCATGACCGCCGTAATCAATCTGAGCTCCCTCGGCCATGATAAAAAAGCCTTTCCGGTTCTGATTCAGCAGCGAGATCGTCTTTCTGAGCATTTGCTGAAGAGTATTTCCGCGGCCATTCTTTACCGGCCTAAGCGATGAGTCGGGCAGGAACAAGACCTGTCTCTTTTTTACGGAAGAGAGGAAGTTGCCCAAAGAATAGTGTACCTCGTAACCCTTAGCGTTTAATTCACTTGCATACCCGTTTCGTTTCCTGGCGTCCCGGTAAGGCCCTGGTAAGCCGCCCGCTAATATGCTCACATGACTGGTAAGAAAGTCGCGGGCTATTTGCTCCGGCCATGACCGGTCCGGCTGCGAAGCATAGAACACCGCAGGCGTTGCATCCGTGACGTCGCCTGTACTGATGATCCCCGAGAGTTTTCCCAGGGGAGCGAGCAGGTCGGGAATCTTTGCCAGCGGTTTCCCTGAAGTGTCAACACTAATAGTGGCGTTATTTGCTTTTTTGCCTGTAGCGATTGCCGATCCTCCTGCACCTGAATCGGTGTTTCCTGAGTTGGCAGCTTCCGTCCGTGAAAGGCCCAGTACGGCCATATTCGCAATGTTAAGATTGCCATGGTTCGCTGATAGTCCCGCCTTTACCTGTGCCAGGCCCATCCCATCTCCGATAAGGAGAATGACGTTCCTGACCTTTCTGTTGCTTCTGTCGCTTTTAAAGGAGGGACGGTAAACAGGAGCAGGGTTGTTCAGTGAGTAAGTAGTAAGGGGAAGGCTGTTGGCAAAGCTGTTCAGAGCTTCAGGCTGATCAGTATTGATCAGGTCGACGCCCATTTTTCGAAGTTCTATCCAGGTGTTCGGACTGTCGTGCGTGGCCCAGAACCTGAAAGGTTTGTTTTGCCGGTGTGCCCGTTCTATAACGGCAATCAGTTTTGCTTTGTCTGCTGCAAATGGGGTGCCTTTCCCATTCCATGCCGTGTAATTCTTGATATCATCGCTGATCATGGCGATTCGCTTCAGCTGTTCGTCAGTGTATGAAATATGAGGTCTTCCGTCGAAGAACAGCATCGGGTGGATCCTGGCAAACATCGCCGGTGGAGGCGTGTCGCCGCTCAGGACGATACGAACGGCGTCAGGGTTTTTGTGAGCATCGAACACGTCGCCGTAGGCTTGCAGCTGCCTCAGCAAAACCGGTATCACTTGAGGCCAGTTTTCTTTGATGTCTATCACCAACTGCAGCTTCTTTTTCGGGTCGGCAAAAGCGTGGCCTCCATGCTTCCTGTACATGGCTGCTGCCGGCCTCAGATACAAAGAATCGAGCGTTTGTCCGGCTACAATTTCTTCCAGGGTGTGGGCAATCATCAACTTCCCCTGCTGCAGAAATATGTCCGCCTCGATGGATTCCATGTTGGCGTAATAGGCTCGGAGAAACGGAATATTTTGCTTGTAGTCGTTATGACTATGCCCGGAGAAGGATACAGATGCCTGGACTTTCTTTTCTCCGAACATCAGCTTTTCCAGTGCCTGTGTAGAATCCTGCATGGTCCGGGCTGAAATAGCCCGGACAAAAAACAGGAACAGAATCGATAAAAAGGATCTTCTCATTCTATTTCAATTGCTTACCAGCCTGGTGTCTCCTCACGTCTTTCAGTTCGTGGGGACTGAAATTAATGTGACGGAGGTAAGCTTGTCTGCGTATCGCCGGTATAGTACTTCGAAAGCTTCCCTGCCCTTATTCTCTTGTAATAACAGCAACAGTTCCCTGTCGTAAAGGTTGCTTATCATACACCGGCAAATAAAAAGAAGCAATGTTAAACCAGTGTGAGCTGAAAATTAATGTAATGTTGGTGCTCTCCTTAAATTTGAATTACGCCCCTTATCCGCTACAGGCCAGACTGAGGCCGTGAAGCGAATGAATCGGTTGCCCGACCACGATTGCATCAGCAATATCACAGCCTACCCTGGACTCGTCAGTGCCGCTTTTAATCTGTGCCGGATGATCGTTTCCTTCACAAAGGAGGGAAGCAGCGTGTTAAGAATGGCAATTGTGCGGTTTATCGCTCCCGGAATTACTTCCTTTTTCCCTTTCAATAAGCCCTCAATAGCCTGGCGCGCCACCACCTCTGGCTCCAGAATGCTGGCGGCAGACAGCCCCCGCAGAGAGTGGTTCTGTACCAGCAGTTCGGGCTTTGTATTGATACCGCCCGGGCTGAGCAATGTGATGAAGATGTTTTTTCCTGACTGCTCCAGCTGCAGGCAGCGGGTAAAATAACTGATAAAGGATTTCGAAGCGCCATAGACCTGCTTTCTCGGTACTATAACATGTCCGCCCAAACTCCCCACGTTGAGCAGATACGAGCGGTTTTTCGGACTCACCTGATCCAGAAACAATCGTGTAAGTAATACCGTACTGGTAATATTGAGGTCGATCTGTTTCTTGTAAAAATAAATGTTCTTTTCCTCAAACCACGACCAGTTCCCCAATCCTGCATTGTTAATGAGCATATTGGCCCTGACTTTATTCTTCATCATCCAGGTGAAGATCTCCGGTAGCTCGCCTGCAAGGGTAAGATCCACTTCCCGGTACCAGGCATTCACTCCAAAATTTCGCTCAATGTACCTGCTCAGAGCAGGCAGGCCGCTGCCGGGAAGGGAAAGTAATACAAGATTAATACCGCGCGAGGCTAGCTCGAATGCGATCGCCTTGCCAAGTCCTTCGCTTGCTCCTGTTACTATTGCTGTGTGCTTTCTCATAGTTCACTGGTTTTAATATAATCTGCAGTTTTCTTTAGACCCTCATGAAAGGGCGTGATACGATATTGAAGATGGGTCATTGCCTTTTGGCTGCTGTATTTCTGATCAAAGTTGAGCCTGTCTGCAAACTCTGGCAAGAAAACCGGAGAAAGTCCGGTTAGCCTTGCCCTGGCCGCTTCGACGTGACTGAATGCTTTGATCACTTTTTGCGGGATGCGGAACAGCTTTGAGTGTACTCCTGTTACTTTGCTCAGCGTACGGAAGAACTCATTGAAGCTGATGTCTTCGCCCCCGAGGATGTACTTATTGCCCGTTTTACCCATGAGCATGGCCGCTATGTGGCCTTCCACCACATCCTGAAGGTAGGCGTAATTGGCAACGGCCTCACCGCTGCCGGGAATGATCCTCCAGGTGCCCCTCAGATAGCCACTGATCATTTTGCCAACCGTATTACTGCCTGTGATCGGTCCCTCGCCGTACACGCGGGAAGGGTAGACCGTCACTATGTCCAGTCCCTGTTCAATAAATTTCTTTACTTCCAGGTCGGCCAGATACTTGGTGCGCTCGTAATGAATGGGGAAGCCCATGATACGCGGATCTTCCTCTGTCATGGGGTGTTTAATGGTTGGACCAAGAACGCCGCAGCTCGATGTGTATACCACCCGTTTCACCTTTTGTCGCAGAGCGCAGTCAAGGACGTTACGTGTTCCGGTCACATTAACAGAGTAGAACTCCGAAGCGTCGGGTACCCACATTTTTGCCAGGGCCGCCGTATGATACACCTGACCGCAGCCCCTCATTGCCTCTGCCAGACTGTCTATATCATTAATATCTCCTTTTACCGGCCTGACGTTCTGATGCCGGGGCACCAGAGGATGCATGAGATTGCGGCACAAACCGCGTACTTTGAATCCCTGCCCGGCAAGGCTCAGGCATAGCTGTCTGCCAATAAAACCGCTTGCCCCGGTTACCAGTACCTGTATTTCGTTTTCCATAATTATTTTTAAATAAGATCCATTTGAACGCTGTATAAGGAGTGGTGGATATCCACCCGGTAACAGACGCCGTTTCTGTAGTAGTAGTCATTGTAATTGCTGCCGGGAAGGTCTGCCCGGTAGGTGTGCGGGGCTATCTTTTTCAGGTTGATCCACTGCTGGAAGTTGTCTGAATAAACCCGTCTGATATTAAGGGGCTCCTGATAATAAAGCATCATCATGTTATAGGTGATGGGCGTCTCCAGTTTCTCCGTCTTGCTATCCGACAATAGCTCGTAGCCGTTTTGCGAAATTCGGGTCACCTTGCTCTCTTTCTCCTTTCCGTTCACGCGCCGTGATACAGAAGAGTACAAGAGCCTGCCCTGTCTGAAGCATGCGTAGTCGGTGCTCTGGACCTCAATGTCGATCAGGACTTTTGTTTTTACTTCTGAACTGATTTTTAGCACGAGCTTGTCGCCTTCTGCGTACTGTTTAAATTGCATGCGACCGACTATCTTACCTTTATGCTTAATCTCGTAAATGCTGCCCGTCTCACCAGCCGGGAGCTGTCTGCTACACCCCAGAAGGAGTATCATGATCAGGAGTGATTTTTTTCTAACAGAGCCTATGAAGGCGAGCCCTCTCCACAGAGAGGGGAGGAGGTATTTACGTGAGATCCAGATAATGAGAGCAATGATCATTAACCTTTGTATTTACACTAAATACATCTCTTCATGATCGTCCCCCTACGTACTCGGTGAAAGAATTTTTAGTTGTTCTGCTCAGACCTCTGAAAATACTGCTTTCTCTCTTAACAGACCCTTTTCTGATATTGCTTCGGGGTGATGCCAAACTTCTTTTTAAATGACTGGATAAAGCTGCCGGCGTTCTGGTAGCCAATCTCCCAGGCAATCTGGTTGATGTTCATAGAACTGCTTTTCAGAAGTGTCAGGGCGTAGTGCAGCCTGCAGTTGCTGATATATTCAAATACGGTACAATGATAGTTCGCTTTAAATCCGCTTTTCAGCTTGAACTCATTAATAGCAAACTTTCGGGAAAGTGCAGCCAGAGAATGACTATCCAGAAAATGCTGGTCGAGATAATGTCTCAGTTCCGAAAACCGTTCGTAGTCCGCCTTGCTGTACTGCCGCTGCCCGCAGCCCCTGCTTGTGTCGATCATAACGGAAATCAGCTCCAGGAGCTTGCCGTTCAGGAAGAGGCCGCGCAGGTCTTCCGGCATATCGTTGTTCAGTACATCGGCCAAAATATGTCCCGCCCTCAGGTTATAACTGAGCCCCCGCGGATAGAGGGATAAGGGCTTGCCGTCTTCCATTTGACGGGCAAGATCTTCAGCTGAATGACCCGCGGCAAGGGAGAGCAGACGAAGCAGATGTTCCTTTCTGACTATAAAGGCAAGGTATTCGTAGCGGCTTTGCCTTGGGAAATGGAAGTTCGACTGAGGCTCTTCGCAGAAATACAGGTTATGCTGTCCTGTTGTTAAAGGATGCTGTCCGGTGATCCCTTTAATACTGGCGTCCGATTTGCCTGTCAGTTGAAAGTGTATGCTTACATGGGTCTGATCGCTGAACTTGTCTACATAAACATCATCTTCAAAGCTAGCCTTAAAATGCAGCAGGTCAAGGCCTCCGCTGCTCTGATGGTCGATATCATAATTGAAGATCGTCCTCTTGCCGGGGCTTGCGTTTACAGATCCGCAGAGGGAGCCCGTTTTAAATTCACGCGTCAGGATTTCTTTAAAATCAGCGCCGTCTATCCTGTAAGCCATTCTCAAATCTCCATATTTTAACGGTGTTTGGCAACACTCTCTTTTATCACGCTTCTCTTAACCGTGATTTAATTAAGTGAACCAGAACCGGCTCTTCCATTGCGACGTGCAGTGCTGCACCGCCGTTAAGTGGCATTTTTCTACTGTTACTCCAAAAGCTCTTACCGCTATAGGCGTCCCTGTTCTTGTATCCCGCTCTTTCAGAAGCAGGGATCAGAACCTTTGCTCTTTAGCCAGCTGGTCGCTGCCGCTTGTCTGATGACTTTCTTAAGAGGCACGATCTGCCCCCGCGGCGTGGGGGTACCCTTGATCATCTAATCTTAACATCAGCTTATTATTGAGATAACAAGCCAGGGATACTTTTGCCGGCATATCCTGTAACACACTCTACACAAAAAGATGATTAGAAGAGACTTCTTAAAAGCTGCTGGTATTGTGAGTGCAGCCATTGCCGCACCAGCAACTATCGTTAGCGCTGCCGAAAATAAGGGGCAGTCAAAGGACCTGTCGACCACCATTCTGAAAGGTCGTATTTCTTCCGCAGGTAAAGGACTTGCGGGGGTAGCCGTAACCGATGGGATCAATGTAACGAAAACCAGCGCTAACGGTAACTACCAGCTGGTGAGCAACAAGACCACCCGCTTTGTGTACCTCTCCGTTCCTGCGGGCTACGAGTTTCCTCACGAAAAAAGCATTACAAAGTTCTTTCGTCCTATCGACCATTCAAAGGGCAGCTTTGTAGCCGATTTTGAACTGAAGAAGCTTGCGGTAAACGACGACAAGCATGCCTTTGTAGTTTGGGCTGATACACAGATCCAGAATAAGAGGGATGCCGAAATCCTGCTAAGCGAGTCTGCGCCTGATCTGAAAGCTTTGGTCGACACCTATGGCAGCCGGATGCCTCTGCACGGAATAGGCTGCGGTGACCTCGTATGGGATAAGTTCGAACTGTTTGATGACTACGAGAGAGCTATCGGCATGAGTGGTATTCCTTTCTTCAATGTCATCGGCAACCATGATATGGATCTGGAAGCCCGTACCGATGAAGGTTCCTCTGAGACCTTCAAAGATCACTTCGGCCCTACATACTATTCATTTAATCGCGGCAAAATTCATTATGTGGTACTCGATGATGTGTTCTTTATGGGCGTAGAGAAACGCTACATGGGATATATTACCGAGAACCAGATGCAATGGCTGGAGCAGGATCTGAAACTGGTTCCTGAAGGTTCAACGGTCGTTGTCAGCCTGCACATTCCTACCAATACGGGGCAGCGGCGCCGTGATAAGGAAACTGAACCTGAGCTCGGAGGTACAGTAGTGAACCGGCAACATCTTTACAATCTTCTGAAGCCCTATACGGTCCATTTCATGTCAGGGCATACGCACTTCAATGAGGTATGGGTAGAAGGGAATATGACCGAACATAACCACGGGACTGTTTGCGGTGCCTGGTGGACTGGCCCGATCTGTGGCGACGGAACTCCTTCTGGCTACGGCGTTTATGAAGTAGACGGCAGTAAACTGAGCTGGTACTACAAGGCGACTGGCAAGCCCAAATCGCATCAGCTGCGCATCTATCCCGCTGGGAAGCATCAGGACTTCCCTGAAGATGTCTGCGTGAATGTCTGGAACTATGATCAGAACTGGACGCTTGAGTGGTTTGCTGATGACAAGTCAATGGGCAAGCCTGAACAGCGCACCGCTTATGATCCATGGGCATTTGAACTCTTTCAGGGCAAGGAGAAACCAAAGCCAAGAGGCTGGGTGGAGCCCAACCTTACCGATCACGTGTTCTTCGTAAAACCTCCGTCAGGGGTAAAACAGATCAGGGTAGTGGCCACAGACCCTTTCGGCAACAGTTACTCAGACAGTCTGTCTCTTTAATATTAAAAGGTCCGGCTCCATTGCCGGACCTCGGTTCACACACATTCACGTAACCGCAAGACATTGAAACCTCTCTGTTCCCAAAAGGCTGAAGACTCCGCAATGTCCTTTTTAGCTCTTTCAAGCCCGGCAAAGGATCCTTGTTGAAGCCATTAAAAAAACAAGTAACAATCAAAATCAACTCTAACAAAAAATATATGATGAATAGGTTTACCTATTGCCTGAAGATATTTCTTGCCTGTACTCCGGCGGTACTGACGCAAGCTTTGTCTGCAAAGGCCGAATCTTTTAATGCCGGAACCTTCCCGCAGCAGCAACTGGTAACAATATCAGGTGTGGTGATCGATAATTCTGATTCCCAAACCATTCCCGGTGTGGCGATTGTCGATAGCCGCAAGAGGCACCTTGGTGTGACCAGCCACAGCGGAGCTTTTACCATCAGGGTGGAGAAGGGGACTGAGATCTCATTCTCCCTGATCGGATATAATACCTATAAGATGGTTGCCGAGGGGAACAACGCAAAATTGTCGGTCCGTCTCCAGCAGTCCACCACAAGCCTGAACGAGGTAGTGGTGACCGCCCTGGGTATCAAAAGGGAGGAAAAGTCGCTGGGATACAGCAATACGGTGGTGCAGGGGGAGCAGCTGACCAATGCGGTCTCCAGTAACTGGACGGATGCTTTATCCGGCAAAGTGGCAGGTCTGAACCTGATCCGTTCGAACAGTGGTCCCACTGGCTCCAATAAGATCATCCTTCGTGGCGAGAACAACCTGACGGGAGAGAATGAAGCCCTAATTGTTGTGGATGGCGTAGTGATCAGTAACGGGAGCGGACGCCGCACTGCGGTGGGCGGCGAATCTGCCTATGGCACCAGCAGTGATAATATGCCGGCTGATTATGGCAGCGGGATAAACGATATCAATCCTGAAGACATTGAAACAGTTACGGTATTGAAAGGGCCAAGTGCCGCAGCCCTCTACGGGCAGCGCGGTGCAAACGGCGCCATCATCATTACCACCAAGTCGGGCAGCGCCAAAAAGAAAGGACTGGGCATTACCATCAATTCAAATGCGTCCATTGAATCTGTTAACCGCTGGCCCGACCTGCAATACGAGTATGGCCAGGGGACAGATGGAGCGTTGCATTACTCCTACGGCGCAGGGCCCGACGGAGGCAGTACCAGCGGTACCAGCTCTGCCTATGGACCACGTTACGACGGACAAATGTTCTATCAGTACGATCCGCGCACTCAGACACGCGGAACGGAGAGAACGCCCTGGGTGCCTTACAAAAACCAGATCCGCGAGTTCTTCGAAACCGGCAATACCTTCACCAATTCACTGAGCCTGGATGGCGGAACTGAAAAGACCACTGCCCGTTTCTCTTTCACAAATGTTAAGAACAGCTGGATCACCCCAAACACAGGATACGGCCGTAACACGGCTGCTTTGTCTGTTAGCTCCAAGGTAAACAATAAGCTGAACATCACGGCGAAGCTGAACTACACAAACAAGTCAAGTGATAACCTGCCCGGAGCAGGATATGGCAACCAGTCGATCATGTACTGGTTCATTTTCTGGCAGCCCAGTGCTGATCTCAACTGGCTGAAGGATTACTGGAAGCTCGGTCAGAAAGATCGCGCCATCCAGTACCCGTTCAGCTCTTACCCCGAGAACCCCTATGCTGTGTCCTACGAATTTATCAACAGATCAAAGCGTGACGGACTTACCGGCAATGTTCAGGCAACTTATAATTTCACTAAGGAGCTGAGCCTGATGCTCCGCACCTCACTCGACTATGCCTACGAAGAAAGAGCGCAGGAGAGGCCCTGGGACGCTGGCGTGAAGTTCCGTTACGGATCTTACCGTACGCAGAACATCAACTCCCGGGAGATCAGTAGCGACTTCCTGCTGAAGTACCAGAAAAAGGTGTCGAAAGACTTCGACCTCTCTGTTACTGCCGGAGGAAGTATGCTGGCCAATAACTATAACAAGGACGAAATTCGCGTCGACTCCCTGACTTACCCGGGGCTCTATAACGTGGCGAATGCCATGGGACCCCGTGTAACCATCCCCGATAAGAACGAATACAAGTTCAATAGCTTTTATGGTTTAATATCAGCTGGTTTCAAAGATTACCTGTATGTAGACATCACCGGGCGAAACGACTGGAACAGTGTGCTCGCCACGCCCGAGCGGACTGATAACGTGAGCTTCTTTTACCCTTCGCTCAGCATGAGCTTCCTGCCTTCAGAAGCCTTTAAGCTTCCGTCGTTCATCTCGTATGCTAAGCTCCGGGCGTCAGTGGCAAGAGTTGGCAGTGGTTTAACCGTTCCTTACCGTACCGCCTATGTGTACTCAGTTGCAGGCGACGGACTATACCCCGGCAATGCCCTCCAGAATCCAAGAACGCTGCCGAATTTCAATCTGAAGCCCTTGATGACTACCACTTACGAAGTGGGAACTGAAGTAAAGATGCTGAATAGCAGGCTGGGCTTTGATCTGTCCCTCTACTCCGGTAACACAAAAGACCAGATCCTCACACGTATCGCTGATCGTGCCTCTGGTTATGATAACATGGTCATTAACGCAGGTAAAGTACAGAACAAAGGGATTGAACTTGCTATGAACGCCACGCCTGTGGCATCAAAGAAGGGCTTTACCTGGATGACCAACTTCACGTTCTCTGCTAACCGCAATAAGATTGTGGAACTGCCCGACTCTTCCATCGTTCTGCGTACCGGCCCTGTTGCCGGAGGTCAGATTGTAGCGAAGGTTGGAGGCAGCATGGGCGACATGTACGGCCGCGGCTATGTCAGATCTCCCGATGGACAGGTGGTGTACGACGAAGCTACCGGCAACGCAAAGATCACCTCTGATGTAGTTTACCTGGGCAATACCATGCCTAAGTACAGAATGAGCTTTGGCAGTGACTTCCGCTACCGGCAGCTGCGTCTGAACGTGCTGTTCGATGCGCAGGTAGGGGCAGTGGCTCACTCCCTGATGAACTATAAACTGGTAGAGCAGGGTAAGCTGAAAAGCACCTTGCCGGGTCGCTACGCGGGTATCATCGGAAAGGGTGTTATACAGAATGCTGATGGTACCTACCGTCCGAATGATGTGGTAGCGTATGACGTTGACGAATATTACCGCTCGCATATGGGCTTTGAGAATGCCGAAGGAAGTACCTTCAAAACCGACTTTATCAAGTTCAGAGAGTCCCGGCTTGATTATACGCTGAATGTCAAGACTGCAAAGAGACTCGGTCTGCAGCGTGCTACACTTGGAGTTTACGGACGTAACCTGTTTATCTGGTCGCCATGGCCCATGTTTGACCCTGAATTCGGAACTCTTGCCGGTACTGATATCGTGACTGGTTTCGAAACGGCTCAGTTCCCTTCGACCAGAACCTTTGGTGTTAATCTCATTATAGGAATTTAATTATGAAGAAGATAGTATATATAATGCTTGGTGTGATGCTGGCTGCCGCCTCTGCGCTCACGTCATGTAAAAAAGGATTTGAAGAAACCAATACGGACCCGATTAACACACCTCAGGCTTTACCTGCACAATTACTGGCTCCGGCGCTGGTCAACACCGTCTCGGCAAATATGATCCGTAACCGGAATTTCAATAACGAGCTCATGCAGGTGACCGTAACCCTCACCGACGGCGAGGCGAGCACTTTCCGTTACGAATTCAGAAGCAGCATGTCTGATTACCTGTGGAATAGCTGGTATCTGCAGCTCAGCAACCTCAAGGATATGTACACGAGGGCGAGCGATTCGCTTACCCTTAACAAGTCTTACCAGGGTATTTCCCTTATCTGTCAGTCCTGGATCTATTCGATGCTGACTGATACCTATGGCGACGTGCCTTATTTCGAGTCGAACCGCGGCAGGGAAGGGATCTATGAAGCGAAGTTCGATAAGCAGCAGGATATCTATCTCGATATCTTCAAACAGCTGGAGAGTGCCAATACGCTGCTCGCGTCTAACACTGCGATCGTCTCTTCCAGTGATCCTGTCTATAACGGCGACGTAAGCAAATGGCGGAAGTTCGGAAACTCGCTATATCTCCGCTTGCTCCTCAGGCTGTCGGGTAAGCCTGAAGTTTCTGCAATGTGCATCGAAAAGATCAAGCAGATTGTCGAAACGGCCCGTACTTCTTATCCAATTATAAGCAGCAATGCTGAGTCGGCCATCCTGCGATGGACAGGCAGCGGCCCTTATATCTCGCCCTACACCGGCGTGAGAGATCAGGACTTCCGTACTCCGGCGATTTCAAGTTTCTTTATTGATCACCTTCGCAACTGGTCAGATCCGCGCATAGATATTTCTACCTATGGTTCTGGTGGTGTCAACCGATGGGCTATCGCCCAGGGTCCGAGTGGGTTTGCGGGAGTGGAGAGTGGATACACTCCCGGTACCGGCCTCCCGAAGCAGTCGTACTTCTATTCCCGTGACCAGCAGAAGTCATCGCTGCAGACAGATGCCATGACAGGCATGATCATGAATTACTCCGAGGTGCAGTTCATCCTGGCAGAAGCTGCAGCCAAGGGCTGGATAAGCGGATCAGCAAAGGATTACTGGGAGAACGGCATCCTCAGCGGAATCACACTCTGGCTTCCTAACTGGCCAAATGCGACGGCCACTAATACGCCGCCTGCTGCTCCTGTGACGATCAATACCCCTGAGTTCCGTAACTACCTGACTGCGGGCGATATCAACTGGGATGAGGCGCTGCCTCTTGAAGGCAAAATGGAGCTCATTCATTTGCAGAAGTACTACGGCCTGTTCCTTACCGATATGCAGCAGTGGTTTGAATACCGCCGCACCGGACATCCTGTGCTTCCTAAAGGCCCCGGACTAAAGAACGGAGGCGTTATGCCTGCAAGGATGGTGTATCCGGTCTATGTGCAGTCGGCCAACCCCAGCAATTACAAAGCAGCGGTAGAGGGACAGGGTCCCGACCTAATATCAACTCAAGTATGGTGGCAAAAACCCTAAATGAGGACTAAATACGATGACGATGAAAAAGAACTTCTTCTTTATATTTCTTTTGATTTCTGCCGGTCTTTTCTGGACTGCCTGCGAAAAAGAAGGCAATTACCCCGGCGGTACGGTAAACCCTTACCTTCCTATCCTTGACCTGAGGAGCGTCTACAAAGGTAAGGACCTTACTCTCAGTCCTGATAATATGTTCGGCTCAACAAAGATTACAGGCGTAGTTGTGTCTGATCATTCAGGACGTAATCTGCCTGCCGGCCTTCTCATTCTGCAGGACAAGAGGCGCCTGAACCAGTTAAGGGGCATCTCAGTTGACCTGGGACCTGAAGCAGCGAACTATGTCACCGGCGACTCCGTCATAGTGGATGTCCAGGGAGGACGTCTGACCCGTGAGAATGGCTATCTGGAAATCAAGAACGTAGGTCCGGAGGATGTCACCAAAGTGTCTTCAGGCAATGCCATCCCGATAAACCGGGTCGGCAGCAGCTTTATTCAGGCAGATCCTGACAAGTACGAAAGTACACTCGTTGCTATTGTAAAAGGCACATTAGATCCTCAGCCGGCCCCGGGCGATGTATTATCAGGAGATAAAGTAGTCAACGACGGCTTTGGCGATATTATTCTCCATACCGAGCCGACGGCGAACTTTGCAAGCAAGGATCACCTGCCCGTTAATGCCAACTATTTCGGAGTGGTGCTCCCCGTGAAAGGGAGTGATGGCAAGCTGGTAGTGCAGCATCGCATCAGGGAGGCCGAGGATATGGTCGTTTTAAGTTCTGAAGTGCAGCGCACACCTGTTATCATCAGTGGTTTCCTTGCTGACCCCGAGGGTAGTGACGGAAATAATGAGTACGTGCAGCTCCTGGCCACCACCGACATCGACTTTTCTGTAACGCCTTTTTCTGTAGTAGTGTGCAACAATGCAGGAGCTTCCAACCCCACAGGCTTCCCTTCGCTGGGCTGGGCCACCGGATCTCTGGCAAAGTCAGGAGCGGCACGGACCTATAAGTTTAACCTCACTGCCGGGAAGGTAAGCAAAGGAAGCTTCTTCTATGTAGGAGGCTCCAATAAACTCATCAATGGTTCGGGCTCTCCCAGTATTGCATCCTCGAACTGGATCCGCTCGTTCGACTACTCTAACGTTAATGGCGATGGGTTTGGCCTGAAAACAAGCAATCTGATGGCAAATAGCGGAAATGCCTGGGGAATAGCGGTATTTGAAGGGACAAGCTTGACAGTAGACTCAATGCCCGAAGATGTGATCTTTGTCCATAGTGGCGGAAGCTTGTATACGGCTGCTCCAGTCGAGATGGGCTACCGTATCGGCAATACCGATTTTTACGATGCGATTGATCCGATCTCGCTTAAGCCACAGCCTTACTACAGGAGCGGTACAAATACGCTTTGTTTGACTTATACCACACCAGCCGACCAGGGCTTCTTTTATAAGCTTGGAGGGGTGTATAATACGAGGCTGAATAAGTGGGTGCTTGCAAGAACTCAATCGATTGTCGACCTGGATAAAAAGTCGGAGATCTCTGCGATAGAAGGAGAGGGCGCTACCTCTCTTAAGTAGAATCTAATTATAAAGGCTGGAAGCAATGACCTGGTGTGTCGTGCTTCCAGCCTCTTTTTTATTACAACAATATTCAACCGGCCATGCTGAGCCTTATCCCGGTTTGAATCGCAGTTTAACCCGGTGATGCCCTGCTTAGCTTTCCGGCCGCTGTTCTGGGGTGAATATGGCGCGATGACCCCACCTTTTGTAGAGGAAATGTGGGGTAACAGTGCTTATTCAGACTCTTTATAAATTTAACAATGATATCAGGTCCAGCCTGAAATCCTATTGATTCCTATTCTTTTTATCCTCACATTTATATTGAATTAACCAGGCGGACAGGCCTTTGCGACCTTATTATCTGATTTTGCTGATTCCGGGACCTTTGAAGTTCGATAATGGCCGACTGCTTTAAACTTAAAGATCATTTTATGGCAATTATTGACAAAGACGGCGGCATTCATGGAAGTGCCGGATCGGTGGTGTACCGCACCTACCGGGGAATGAACGTGGTACAGAGCAAACCCAAAAAGAAGAAGCAGACTCCTGCCAGCATACGCAGTGCCTGTGAGTTCGGGCTGGCCAGCTCGGCTGCCCGCGTGATCCGCGAAGCTTTTTATCCCTTACATCGCTCGCGGCACGACGGAGGCATGGGGAACCGTCTTACTTCAGCGGTGTGCACAAGCATACGGGCCAGTACAAAGGAGCGCGGAGAGCGCGATCTGCACGACGGCGAGCTGTCCTTCCTGGAGGGTTTCAGCTTCAATGCTGCCAGTCCGCTCTTTCCCTCTTTGCAGGTGAAGCCGCAGGTCTCGCTCACAGAAGAGGGGCAGGTGAAGGTGGAGCTGCCGGAGATTAACCTCGACCGGGAACTGCTCGACCGCTTTTATGAGGCCAAACGCTTCCGCATACGCTTTTTGCTGATCGCTTTTAATTTCCGGGAGGAGTTTTATGAGCTGGTAGACATGAAAGAGGTGGTAATGGACAGGGGAGAGCAAATTCCCGCTCAGGAGCTGCTGTTTGATAACGACCGGCCCAAAGGCTCCTTGGTACTGCTTTCGGCCTCAATTGACTACCTGAGCTATAACCGGCTCGACAAAAGCTACGAGCCGCTTAATACGAAGGAATTCTCGCCCTGCGATATTATCGCGGCTTTTCCGGCCAGTGATGAAGCAGAGCCGGGCTACCGGAAGCAGCGTTACCAGGAGCTGCCTGAGTCGACGCGCAACAGTCGGACGGGCCTGTTCGGCGGCTATAAAGGAGCTGCGATGCGCGAGAAAGTGGATAAGCTGAACGGGCAGGGGCGACAGTGGCATTCCTGGGGAGCGGAAGACAGTGGCATCGGGGGAAGGAAGTGGCAGAAAGAAGATGACTGGAAGGATATGATAGGCAAGCGAACGTCTTTTAAGGAATAGAGAAATACACGTTCGTGATTCGGTTCCCGCTTAAATTAATATATTTGGTTAGCCTTATTTTTATGGCGATACCAAACTTCTATGGTCAGGATCCTTATTACCCTCCTTGTCTTTGGTCTACTTACAGACGCCCGGTCGCAGACGAGGGCCAGGGGAGAGGTGTCGGATCTTGCAACAGGCGCAAAAATAAAATTTGCCTCGGTGAGGAATCTGAACAACGGGGAGTACACCGTAGCTGACAGCAGCGGGTATTTCAGCATCCCTGCCGCCAGGGGAGACCGGCTGGAAGTCCACGCCCTTTCGTATGTCAACGATACGGTAGAGGTGACGAACGAGCGCATTCTGTACGCTTTTCTGCAAAGGATGACTAATGTCCTCAATGAGGTGCGGATACTGCGAATGAAACCGCTGGATCTGCCGGTGTCGGCATTTCATGGACAGTCGATGGTTTACAAAAGAGATTATGACGAGAAGGAGATCGGAGGCGTCGTATTCCGGATATGGTACTGGAAGAAGGATGAAAAGAGGAGACAGAAGAAGGAAGAGACTATCCGGAATTACGAGTATCTAACTAAAGTTCGTAGTGAGTTTACGGACGAGAATGTCGCCAGATATGTCCCTCTTAAAGGAGAGGATCTGAATGCGTTTGTGAAAGCTTATTCCCCCTCTGCCGAAGATGTGTTTCGGGGCGACTTTAACCTGGTGATCTACATTAATGAATGCTATAAAAGGGTTAAAGAAACAAAAAACAAGAAATGAAACCATCATGTGCGCTTCACACACACCGAGATGAATAGAAACGTGGTACACATGATAGTTTCATTGCCATTAAAAAACGAATTACTCTAATGAAATACCTGATAATGGCACTTTCAATCCTGGCCTGTTTTAGTGCTTCCGCACAGAAAACGGACGAGCGATTGCATGAGTTGCTGGAGAAAACGCTGAGGGGCTTTAATGGTGTGGCGGGCGTTTATGTCCAACATCTCAAGAAGAACAACGGCGCTGCAATCAACGCCGACACCTTGTTCCCTACGGCCAGTATGATTAAGGTCAGCATCCTCTGCGGCGTGATGGACAAGATTGAGAAAGGGGAACTTCAGTATAATCAGAAGCTGGTCTACCGTGATTCTCTGCTCTATCCCGGGGTAGATCTGCTCGGATCTTTTAAGGACCGCGACACGATTGACCTGAGTAAAGTGGCCATGCTGATGATCACCATGAGTGATAATACCGCCAGTTTATGGCTTCAGAAACTGGTGGGCGGCGCTTATATCAACCGATGGCTTGAAGGAAATGGCTTTACAGCTACGAGGGTCAACTCGCGGGTGGAAGGACGGGAGGCGATGCGGAAGATATACGGATGGGGCGTGAGTTCGCCGTTTGAGATGTGCCGCCTTTTTACTTTGATCAGGGATGGGAAAGCAGTAAGCGAGGCTGCCAGCGAACGAATGTACCGTAGTCTGGTTAGGATCTACTGGGATGATGGCGCCTTGTCTCAAATCCCTCCTTATATTCAGGCGGCGAGTAAGCAGGGCTTTGTGGACGACTCGCGCTCTGAAACCGTACTTGTCAACGCTCCGCATGGCGACTACGTTTTTTCGGTAATGACGAAAAACAATAAGGATACCAGCTGGAGAAAAGATAATGAGGCGAGTGAGCTTATTCGCCGGATTTCGGCACTTCTCTGGCATTACTACGAGCCTCAAAATAAGTGGAAGCCGGCAAAAGGGATCGACAAGTATATGCTGAATGAATAGCGCTGAAGCGGGGATCCTTCGTGACGGGAGGCGATCCGTTCTGTTGAGAACCGATATTCGTGAGGCAATCCTTAGAAGTGGCCACTATTAGAAGTGGCCGCTATACAAACTATATTTGAGGACCAAGACTTAATGACGAAAATGTTTCCTTTAGCATGCCTCCGACTAGTATGTATTTTGTTCATTTGCTCGTTGGGCGTTTCCAGCGCCAGCGCCCAGAAGCGGAACATCAAGAATGATACGTTCTGGAACACCAGGGACGGAAAGCCGATTTACAGTCAGGGAGGTGGAATATTTACGTTTAAAGATCCCGCTACAGGAAGGGAGAAATACTACTGGTATGGAGCTCACTATAAGGGAGCGGAGGTGTACAGAAATTCGCCTGATAAAACGTATCAGGGCACAGGCTTTGAATCGGTTACATGCTACACCTCAACAGATCTGGTCAACTGGACATTCGAATCTGATGCCCTGATGAAGGAAGTAGCTAATGAGAAAGGCCCCGCCTTCTGGGTCGGACGTCTTGGAGTAGCTTATGTAAAGGAGATCAATCAGTATGCGATGTTTGTCCAGCATAATTCGGAAGTCTTGATCGCCGTCTCCGATCATCCTGCCGGTCCATTCAAATGGCACCAGAAGATCAGCATGCTGGAAAAGATCGGAACGACGAATACAGGTGACCAGACCGTTTTCACAGATGAAGATAGCGGGAAATCTTACCTGGTGTTTTCTTATGGAAAAGGCCGGAACAAGATCTATGTGTCTGAAATTGGTATGAAAGACAGTAAGGTCGACCTGCTCGATTGTACAAAAGTCTTTGAGGGAGCAGGCCGCGAGGGTAATTGTATGTTCAAGTATAAGGGAAAGTACTATATGGCTGCGTCGAATCTGTACGGCTGGGATGCTTCGCTGGCCTACTATATGGTAGCAGATAACGTGAGAGGACCCTATACTCCAACGAACGAAATGCTCGTTATGGATGGCTGTGGCGATGATTATGCGCATGTGACGCAAACTGGTTTTTTTGTTACCATCAGAGGCAGTAAACAGGAAACTGTTGTGTACTGCGGCGACAGGTGGGCCGATTTCGCGGGTAATGGACTGGGTTATAACCAGTGGGTGCCGCTCTCGTTTAATGGCGATAAGCCCTGTTTTAATTCCCTGGGATCCTGGAACCTGGACGCGCAGACAGGTGAATGGGAGGTTGCGAGTGATAATAATTTCGTAAAGAACGGAAGCTTTGATGCCGACCGCAAGAAGATGCCCAGTGCCATTAAGCCGGTGCAGACTTTTCTGATGGGCTGGAAGACCCGGGTCGTTAAGGGAAACAAAATCTCACTCGACAGTACCAGCTCGCCGGTCCTCAATTTTGCAAACAGTGAAGAAGACAGGAGGCGGGTAACAGGAGAGTGGAGCCTTCATATCCACGATCGCGTAGACTTTCATCGAAATATCTCACAGATGATCAGCTCATCTCCGTATGTGAAGCTGAAGGACGGCTTTTACACGCTTAAGGCCAGCATCCGGAACAGCGGAGGCTTCTCGCTTCTTGAGATGTACGCCGAAAGTGCGGGTAAACGGGTTGCGAACGTGGTGAAAGGTATGAATACAGAATGGACCACGATAGAGCTAAAGCGTGTACCGGTAAGAAAAGGGCGTGTGGAAATCGGGTTCGAAGCGGAAGGCAGTGCGGGAGCTTCCTGTCAGGTAGATGACGTTTCTTTTATTCGTGAAAGATAGGCACCGTTTTTTTATCGACTGGTTGTAGCCTTGAATCAAATCTATGACATATTGGTCCTTTGCTGAGGTATTCGACGAAGCTTTTGGAGTTTTTTAAGGCTCCTTCCTTGCGCCCACCTGGGCTCGAACGCTTTATAGTAATTATCTAATTTTCAATTCTTTACCAGTTGCAATCTATCTTTGGTACTCTAATAGGTACTGCACCTGAATGATAATGCAAATATACGGTATTGCAACTGAAACAAGCACAAAGCGTACCAAAAAGAGTTAATTGACAAATACTTAATCTTTTATTCAAGAAAGGTACGAATCTCTTCGATTTGCAAACCAGTATATTCCGAAAACTCGAAAATCGATACAAATTGATGCTTTGTCTTATTGTATTTTTTTCTAATTGTTTGCAATAATCTGCAGCCGGAACGCTCGCTTCTTCCGGTAATCAACATCACGTCCTTTGGGTAGATACAAATTCTTTCAGTTATCATAGCTTTAGAATTAAAGACGCAAGGTCAAAAAAAGCTATGTTTTCGAATGGACATTTATAAAAGTGTACCTCAGGAAATTTAACTGCTTATAAAATTTGTGCTTAATCTTTTTGAAATGGCACCGAATGTTTATTGATATATACTTTCCATCATTATAACTTTGGATACAATCAAAAGGAATATGCAGCTCCAAACGATGCAAAAAGCAACCTTACTGGCTGCTAAATTGCTCTACGTTAATAGAAGGTTTTGATACCCAAACAGGTTCCGGTTAATCTCTGATAGAAGACAGGAAAGTAATTGTGTTGAGCCTGCCATAGCAAAGATATTTATGAGGGCTTAGCTATAAACAGAAAATGCCCTCCGAAAAGGGCATTTTTTAGTTCACTGGATTACATTACAACCGGAACTTAATCCCGCCGTTCATTACAAAACCATCAAGTGGAGCATAAATATCCCGAAACACCGGATTTGAAATACTTCCTGTATAGATGTTATCAAAACGAGTTTGACGGGTGTCGGTGAAGTTTTCAAAATTGAGGTAGATTGAAAATTTCTCCCACAGCTTTTCGGCCATGAAGCCGGTTATCCAGTACGATTTTCCGGTACTGCCGTCATTTAGTTTTTGCTTGCTGTAGTAGTAGGCTTCCAATCCTAATTTCCATTTCTCTTCAACTTCATACATCAGCACGTTGTTGAGACGGTGTTTTGCAGTCAATGGGTTTTGCCAGGATTTACCGTCTGAGTGGATGTTAGCATCAGTAAAGCTGTATCCCACAAAAAGTTTAAAATCATCATAAGTTAGCTTGACGTTGGTTTCCATACCCTTAGTGTCCATATGACCCGGCAGATTAACAAAGCGCAAATCGCCTGAGCTTTCTGTTTGCAGGGTTAATGGATTGTTCAGATAGGTGTAGAACAATAAATGATTGATGCTGAACGAAACATTGTCGTTGAACAAAGCGGTGCGATAGTTAACATCCCAGTTAGCTCCATAACTTCTTTCCAGTTTATTGACAGCGCTTGAAATTGGGAGAACTTTCTGGTATTGTATACGCTCACTTTCTTCGGTAAAGATAGTTGGAGCTTTGTAACCAAGGCCTCCGCCAATGCGGGAATTAAACTTCTCGTTGAACTTAATAAGTGCTGAAATACGCGGAAGTAGGGAAAATCCGTAATCTACAACATAATCGCCTCGGAGACCGGTTTCCAGATCTAGCCAGGAGTTGACATGGGTATTGTTTTGCACGAAAGCTCCAAAGGTTGTTTGGTTATAATCCCTAAGCGAAAAGCTTGTTTTTTGAGACTCTTTGAAGTCATCCGTCCATAAGTTTGCGCCTAATACCCAATCCGTTTTGTCGTTACCTGTAGCATAGTTCGCTTCCGTGAAAGTAGCATATTGCTTACCATCAAAAACATAGCCTGGAATGGTAATTCTACGGCTAAAATAGCTTACGCTGTTGCGGATGTTAAATTCTGATTTCTCTCCAAGCTTGTGCTTGAAAGCAAACTGGGTAGATAAACGGTCGGAATTATTGCGTTCGAAAAAGCTATTGCTGGCATCGCCTTCTTCTTTTATGAACTTGATATCACCACCAGTCCGTTCCTCAAAGCTTGTATTTACACCTACGTTTAGCGTAGTTTTATCATTGAAGTAGAAATAGAGTTTTGGGTTCACCGTATATCGGGTAAACTCTGGAATAGCGGTAAAAGCGCCGCTCCCGGGCGAATAAGGTTCATTACTGCTGCGGGATGCAAAGACTGTAAGTCCTACTTTATCAAATTTCTGGGCGAAATAGCCATTTAAGTCAAGTCCGCCAGCCGTTGTTCCGTTGAGATGGAAGCTCAGTTCCCTTTCATCTTTCGGCGTTTTGCTGATCAGGTTCACCAATCCGGCAATGGCGCCACCGCCGTAGAGTGTCGATGCTGATCCTTTGATCACTTCGACTTGTTTCAGGTCAAGTGGCGGAGTTTGCAGCAAACCTAATCCGCTGGCCGCACCCGAATATAATGGAAATCCATCTTTAAGAATTTGGGTATAGCGACCGTCTAATCCCTGAATACGAATAGAAGCATTGGCACTTGTAGCCGAGGTTTGCTGTGTTTGAATACCTGTACTTTCATTCAGGATCATGCGGATATCCCCAGGCTTCATATTGCCTTTTTCGTCCAGCTCTTCGCCCGCAATTACCTCTATACGAGTTGGGACATTGGCAATGGTACGACTGCTACGGGTAGTAGAAATGACCACTTCTTCGAGCTCCTCATCTTCGGCAGCTTCGAGTTGCACAATCAGATCTTCGTTTGTAGTGCGGGGCAGCGTCAAGCTGTCCGTTTTGGTAATAAAGCCAACGTATTTGTATTCCAGGACATATTTACCGTCCGGAATATTACTGAATATTGCCTTTCCTGTAGCATCGCTTATCGTGCTTTTCTTTAAATTAACTATAGTTACAGTAGCGCCAATAAGGGCTTCTCCGTTTTTTGCGTCTTTTATTTGAATGGATATTGTATTCTGGGCAAATGCGTTTAAAGCAAACATAAGCACCCAGAAAAGCACAAAATCTTTTCATGTATGTGATTAGTGAATATTATTTAAAAGGAATATTTGCTATGATTGATTAGCAGAGCTTTTAGGAGGTTGCCACACAGTAGTACTTGCATCTATCGGGTCTCCGCACATAACGGAGGAACTGTGTTTTACAGGGATATGAAAGCTAAGAAGAGCATCTGGTTTCGCCGGAAGTAGTACTGAAAAAAAGCAGTTGGCACAGGTACAAAGTACACTACACGATTCTTTTTCTTCTGATTGCTTATGCGTGTCTTTGCCAAGTTCCGTTTTCACTTCATCGGCACAATTATCTTCTTCTTTGCATACATCAAAGCCGGAGAAAAGCATTATGATAATCATGAAAAGGGAAAACGCCTTCATTGGCGGCAAAGATAGGGAATTGGTCAAAAACTCAACCGCATGCAAACTGAAATATGAGATAGTTTAGATTGATACGTTTTTGTAAAATCCAATCATCGGATTGTCCACTATAAAATAGGGTGTGGTTAACGTTACTATCATTTTTTTATCAAAGGGAACTTTACTGAAGGCAGTAATGTCAACCATGAAGGGATTAGGAGGCTCACTTTCATGTGTAAGAAAGTATCCAAATGGTCTGAAATTTATCTCAGACCACTTAGATATTATCGGACCATTCTCGTCAAAATCGCCTATAATCATATATCCCAACATTCGTTTGTGAGTCGAAGAATTGGAATACAAAAAAATTTTAAGGTCATTGGGAAAATTGCTATTCTCTCTGTTTAGTAAATAATCTCTGACACCTTTAATCTCTCCGACAGAGCCCCCACTATCTGCAGCTACAAACATCATTAATATTTGCTTCAGTACATTGTGTGGTTTAATTGTGTATTCCCCACTTACGTATTCTTTTTGAGTATTTAATGTGAGAATTTCTAATCCCTGGTTACTAAACTCACAGAAATCCTTAACGTACCAGTTGCCTGTATCATTATTGCATGATGCACAAATAGTTTGTTTTCCAAACCCTCTTTGACTTCGCATCTTTTTTCCAAATAGTCGGCTATTTTCATCATTCAAATGCTCATGTTTTTGAATAAAAATCGCTTTATTATTTAATGCACATTGAGGAGGTATGTGCTCAAATGTGAGTGGTTTCCAGTTTCCGCATAATGCGCAATTGCCTTCAGTCATGCAAGCTAATATCGAATACGTCGAGCATATTAATTTATGAAATTAGTATTCATCAAGCCTACAACTTCACCCTCTGAATCCTAACCGCATTCAAAATAGCCAGTAAGGCCACACCCACATCTGCAATAACAGCCTCCCAAAGATTGGCTACCCCACCGGCACCCAAAGCCAGTACAATAAGTTTTACCACCATAGCCAGAATGATGTTCTGCCAAACTATGGTGCGTGTGATTTTACCAACGTGAATAGCTGCTCCAATCCTTGAAGGCTGGTCATTTTGAATAACTACGTCAGCGGTTTCAATAGTAGCATCGCTACCTAGGCCACCCATAGCTATACCAGCATCCGCCAGCGCAATAACAGGTGCATCATTCACGCCATCACCAACAAAGGCGATTCGTAGACCCTGATCTTTTAATGCTTGTACTTTTTCCACCTTTCCTTCCGGCAGCAAATCGCCATAAGCTTCGTCAATACCAATATGCTTAGCTACATCATCCACGACAGATTGCTTGTCACCGGAAAGCATAACGGTTTTAACACCTTGGCCATGAAGAACGTCGATCGCATGTTTGGCATCCTCCTTAATCTCG
Source organism: Arcticibacter sp. MXS-1 (assembly GCF_041902385.1). GTDB lineage: Bacteria > Bacteroidota > Bacteroidia > Sphingobacteriales > Sphingobacteriaceae > Arcticibacter. The sequence continues at coordinate 3,356,924 of NZ_CP169244.1, forward strand.
TCGGCAATAGTAATGTAGCCTGCGTATTTTCCATCGACAGTCACTACCACAATGGTATAAACTACCTTTTCTAATTCTACAGGATAAGTAATATCGAATTTCTTTAAAAGCTTCAGGTTACCGGCAAGTACTTCTTTGCCTTCCACTTTCCCCTTTAATCCGTGCCCGGCAATTTCTTCTACTTCCGTAGCTGTTGTATTGCCAATAGAGTCTCCGGCATATTCGACAACAGCCTTACCAACAGGGTGAGTGGAGTTTTTCTCTAAAGCCGCTGCTATTCGCACCAGCTCACTTTTTTCCAGTCCCTCCGATACAACTTCCTGAACTTTGAAAACGCCTTTGGTAAGCGTTCCGGTTTTATCCATCACTACTGTATTTACTTTCGTCATTACATCAAGGAAGTTACCGCCCTTAAATAATATACCGTTTCTGGAGGCTAATCCAATCCCACCGAAATAGCCCAGAGGAATTGAAACCACCAGCGCACAAGGGCAGCTAATCACCAGGAATACCAATCCTCGGTACAGCCAGTCGTTAAACACGTAATTATCTACAAAAAGGTAAGGCAGGAGCACCAGAGCCAATGCAAGAAAAAATACGATAGGCGTGTAAACTTTTGCGAATCGTGAGATAAATAGTTGCGTTTGGGATTTACGGGCAGTAGCATCTTGCACCATTTCAAGAATGCGGCTTAACTTACTGTCTTTGAAAAGTGCCGAAACTTCCACTTCAGCAACCGTGTTCAGGTTAATCATTCCTGCAAGGATTTGTTCGCCGTTGTATTTGGTGTCGGGTTTACTTTCGCCGGTAAGGGCGGCGGTATTGAAAGAGGCATTTTCTGAAAGTAACTTACCATCCAATGCTACTTTTTCGCCCGGCTTAATACGTATGATTTCTCCTCGTTGTACATCAGCAGGTTTAACTACACTTTCTTTACCACCCCGTACTACGCTAACTTCGTCAGGACGTATGTCCAAAAGCGCTTTAATACTTCGTTTAGCTTTGCTTACGGCTTCATCCTGAAACCATTCTCCAATGCTATAGAATACCATTACAGCTACACCCTCCGAATATTCTCCAATGTAGAAAGCTCCAATGGTAGCTACACTCATCAACACGAATTCATTAAAAATATCGCCTCGTTTCGCTTTGCGGAAAGCCAGTCTCAATACATTCCAGCCAGCTAACAGATATGCTACCAGATTGACTCCGAATGAAACAGGTTTGCTTAAATGAATCTCAAATCCATATTCCAGTACCAGCTCTACTGCCAGTATGAGTAAGGAAAGCAGTAAGTTCCAATGCTCCAACCAGGAAGGTTTATTAACGGAAGCTTCGCCATGCATGTGCCCGTCATCTTCATCGTGATTATGCTCATCATTACCGTGTGAATGCGTTTTCTGTTGTTTATGCTGATTTCCTTTTTCCGGATGCTCTTGTCCCGAGCTGCAACATTTTTTACTCATAAACTTTGTATTAATGGATGAAAAAAGTGACTATTCCCGTTATTATCAGGGTTAGTCCTGTAATGATACCTGCATTGTGTTCGTAGGCGTGCCAATTGAGTTTAAGAAATCCCCGATAGGTGAACCTTACCCAAATAACCATGCCTATAATCGTTATAGCTGAATATAGAATAGATAGCAGCGCAACAATGCTCCAGCCTTTACTTCCTGCCATTAAAAAATAAGCTTCTATTTCCAGGCATGGCGAAAGAAACATGGATACAACGAGGGCTATCACTATTTCCCGCTTTGATTTTTTATTCGGTTGATGGAGATGAAAATGTTTGTGCCGATGGTTTCTGTAGATGAAGATCAAGCCCAAAATGATAAGAATAACAGGAGCAAAAATATGAGAGAAGCTATCCATATGAACAGATAGTTGTAAACCTAAGGCTGCAAATACTGTCCCAAGTAAAACTGTGCTCACCACATGTGCTAAACCCGAATAAAAGGTAACTTCCGAAATATCACCTATCGACCAGTTTTCTTTTCTTCCGATGGCAATAATAGGAAGCCAATGACTGGGTATCACCGCATGAAGTGCGCTAAGTAGAAGACTTCCTATAATAATCTGCTCCATCTATTATCCTTCAAGGTCCAGAAAGCGTTCTTCGGATAAGGCAATAGCCTTTTTGATGGCACTTTCTCTGTCGTGCCCTTCTATTATAAATTGTTTGGCTAATTCCAATGCTTTCTCCTGAATTCTTGGATCTAAATCTTTAAAGTTTAGTTCCAGTCCATCAAACAAATTTTCTTCCATAACTCCTTTAATGCTCCCCCGTATTTGTCATCTTAGCCATAATGAAAAATGCACCTTTAGTAACGATGCGGGCATTTGGCGGCAATTCCGTAACAGGGGTAATCTCAGTATACCCAACATCGCTTACACCTTTTATAACCGGTATACGCTCAAAGTTCACCTGCTCTTTTTCTTCTTCCTTATGGCCTTTCTCAGAAGTTTCAGTGCCTTCAGCTGGATGGTGCTCCGGCTTCTTATCCGTCACTATAAAAATGTAGTCCTTGTCTCCGTTACTTACGATAGCCGTAGTAGGAACAGCGGTAACATTTGCCGAACCAATGCTCACCAACGCAGTGATATTCATTCCCTCAATCAAACCGGTTTTATCTCCTTTAACCTCGGCATGTACCGGAATAGTTTTAGACTCGCTGGCAAAGGCGGTACCAATAGAATAGATCTTCGCATCGTATTCTTTACCCGGATTATTAGTGAGCGTAAAATGAATCGTCTGGTTGTCCCGAAGCCTTGGCAGATCTTTTTCATACACAAATAAATCCAGGTGCAAACGAGAGTTATTTACAATTTGCGCTATCGGTGTTGTCGCATCCACGTTCGAACCTATCTGTGCACTTACTTCACTAATCGTACCAGTTATTGGCGCACTAACAGCAATGGTGGTCACAATATTTCCTCTGCTAACCGAAGCTGGAGAAATTCCTATTGCAGAAAGCTGCTTTTGCAGGGAATTACGGGTTGATCGAAGCGTTGCTAATTCCGCTTCTACACGTTGCACATTTTTTAGCGGTGCAGCATTTCCTGCAACCAGTTCTCTTTGGCGTTTATATTCCAGTTCGGATAAACGTATTTGTGCATTGGTAGATTGCAGTTGCTGTTGAAGCTGGGCTGCTTCGGGATTGATTATGGTAGCAATAGTTTGCCCCTTACGTACCATACTTCCGGGTTGCACTAAAAGGGTTTTGATTACGCCGCTGCTTACAGAAGTTACCAGGGCTTTGTTTTGATTTGGAACGGTAAGAACTCCATTTGCTTTGATAGAAGTTTTAAGATTTTTCTGTTCCAACGAGCCCATTTGTATGTCCGCGGTTTTTATTTGCATTTGCGTTAGGGGTACTATATTGCCTTCAATCTCCGCATGTTCCTCTTCCTCCGCTGGTTCATTTTTGGGAGAGGTACATGAATAGCCGAAGAATATTAAGCTTAAAAATATCAGTTGTAGTTTCATTTTATTTGAGCCTGATTGCTGTTAACGAAGTAATTTAATTGGATAGCCGATTGATTGTATTCATTTAATACATCAAGGTAATTCCGTTGAATATCGATTGCCTGGGATAGAAATTGCGATAACTCTGCAAAGCCGATTTCCCCAGCCCTGTAAGATAGGTTTGCTGCTTTTATAATGCCTTCTGCTTGCTTCAAGCCACTTTTCTGATAATAATCTATCAGGTCATTGTTCTTTTGAAGCTGCTGCAGCGCCTGATTGTAGGCCGTGTTAAGGCTCAACGCGGTATAATTGCTTGTCGTTTGCTGGTAGTCTTTTTCAAGATTGGCTGCCTTTACGGAATTTCTGTAGTTACTTCGATTGAAAAGCGGAATGCCTACTGTAACCGAAAAGCCCGAGAAAGGAGGATTAATGCCGTATAAGCGTTGCGAGAAAAAACGTCCCTCAAATGAAGGCATATTTTTCTGGCGGGTGACCTTTAGTTCAGCATCGGCAATGGCCACATTCTGCTGTTGCCATTGCAGTTCGGGATGAGCATTTATTGCCAGTGCATTGGCATTTACCGCAATCTTAGGCATTGTAGAATCTATAGGCAAATACACCTGATCGGTATTTAGAATCCGCTTTAAGCTTTCCTGACCTGCTTGTATTTCCCTTGTCAATTGCTGCAGTTGTATTTTAGTTTCTTTGGCTTTAGCCTGGGCCGATATGCTGTCCAATCCTGCACTTTCACCTGTTCGAACCCGTAATACTGCCGCCTGTGCAAAGGAAGAATAGAGGCTGTCCAGTCGTTTCCATAGATTCTGTTTCCCTTGTAAATACCAAAGCCGATAGTATACCTCATCCAGTTCTTTACGGATTTCACGCCGCTTAATCTCTTGTGCCAGGGCCGTAGACTTTAGCTGCTGTTGAAGCAGGTTTTTTTGTGCCGCATACAACCCTGGCCAGTCGAGGCTTTGACTCAACCCGATCTTAAGCAGGCCATTTGAATCATCAGGCGAAATATCTTCATTTTCAATAAAGACTCCCGTTTTAGGCAGATTGAAACCCGTTTTTGAAAGCGCTCTACTTTGTTCTACTTGCAGGTTTCCACCCCTTATTTGCAAATTATTACGCAAAGCGATGCTAAAAGCCGTATCGGCTGAGATGCGTGTTGGTACTTCCTGGGCACTTGCCTGCTGAATGCTCAACAGCAAGAACACAACGATCAGCGTTTTAGAAAGGCTGTTGTTGGATGGCTTTTTGGTTTCGAAAATCATATACAAAAGAGGCAGAACAATTAAGGTAAGAATAGTGGCTGTAATTAATCCCCCGATAACCACAGTAGCAAGCGGACGCTGAACTTCTGCTCCGGCACTTGAAGAAATCGCCATCGGCAAAAAGCCCAATGAAGCTACCGTTGCGGTCATCAATACCGGACGAAGGCGCTCTTTTGTCCCCTCAAAAATACGTTGCCGAATGTCATCCACTCCAGCTTTGGCGAGCTGGTTAAAGGTTCCGATGAGAACTATACCGTTCAGCACCGCTACCCCGAAGAGTGCGATAAAGCCTACACCAGCCGAAATACTGAAAGGCATTCCACGAAGCAACAGCGCAAATACACCACCAATGGCTGCCATTGGAATAGCCGTGAAAATTAATGCGGCTTGTTTGAACGACTTAAAGGTGAAGTAAAGGAGAATGAAAATCAGTAAGAGGGCTATCGGTACGGCAATCATCAGTCGTGCCGAAGCTTGCTTAAGACTTTCAAAAGTCCCACCGTAGGTAAAATAATATCCGGGTGGCAACTTAACCTTTCTGCCAAGAGCCAGCTGAACTTCCTCAACCACGCTTTCTACATCTCGTCCGCTTACATTAAAACTAACCACAATCCGTCTCCGGCCATCTTCGCGACTAATTTGAGCAGGGCCGGTTTCGTAAGATACAGTCGCCACCTGCGAAAGCGGAATCTGGTTTCCATCGGATGTGGGAATATAAAGATCCCTTACGTTTTCAATTGAGTTGCGATAAGTGCTGTCTAATCGAACAACCAAATCAAAGCGCCGTTCATTTTCATAAATCGAGCCGGTAGTACCTCCCGCAAAGGCAGTATTAATTATCTGGTTGACATCCTCAATATTTAAACCATAGCCGGCCAATCGGGCCCGATCATACCTAACAACAATCTGTGGAAGTCCGCTTACCCGTTCGACTTGGGGTTGCGTAATACCCTTGATTGGACGAATAGCATTGGAAACTTGAGTAGCGAGAGTATTTAGGGTATCCATATTTTCGCCAAAGATTTTAACGGCAACATCTTGACGGATTCCGGTCATTAGCTCGTTAAAACGCATTTGAATAGGCTGACTAGGTTCGGCAATAACACCAGGGATCTGCGAAAGCGTTTCGCCCATCATATCAGCCAGCTCGTAAAAGTCGCCGGTCGTTTCCCACTCATCCTTATCTTTTAGAATTACCATAATGTCGGTTGCTTCTGGGGGCATCGGGTCGGTAGCTATATCCGCGCTTCCGGTTTTCCCCACAACCATTTTAACTTCCGGATATTTATCCTTCAGCATTCTTTCGGCTTTCAATACAGTTTGTATGGTTTGAGATATTGAGGTTCCCTGAGGCAAAACAAATTCCATAGCGTAATCACCTTCTTCCAGTTGAGGAATGAACTCGCCGCCCATACGTTTAAAAAGTACGACAGAAACAAGCATCAGTACAACCGAAGCCGCGACAACAGTATATTTTATTTTCATAGCCGATTTTAAGATCGGTTCATATTTGCGATGGAAGAAATCCATCATCCTGTCTGAAAATGTTCGTTTAACTTCAGCATTTTTTGAAAGGAACAATGCCGAAGCCATCGGAATGTAAGTCAGGGATAAAATAAGCGCTCCCAAAATGGCGAAGCCGACAGTTTGCGCCATTGGACGGAACATTTTGCCTTCAACGCCCACAAGGGTAAGAATTGGAATATATACTACCAGGATGATGATCTCCCCAAAGGCAGCACTGTTTCTGATTTTGGAGGCAGATTGGTAAACTTCTTCATCCATTTCAGATTGCGTAAATCTGCCTGAGGTTTTCCGTAATGCAAGATGATGCATGGTAGCTTCCACAATAATAACGGCACCGTCGACGATCAAGCCAAAGTCTATAGCACCTAAAGACATCAGGTTAGCCGAAATGCCAAAGAGATTCATCATAGCAAGAGCAAACAAAAGGGAAAGCGGTATGGCGGAAGCCACAATAAAACCAGCCCTCCAGTTGCCCAGGAATAGCACTAAAACAAAAACTACGATTAACGCACCTTCAATAAGGTTCTTTTCAACAGTTGAAATTGCTCTTCCAATCAAATCTGTCCGGTCCAGAAAAGGCTCGATCTGGACATCCGCAGGAAGGGATTTTTGAACAGTCAACATTCTTTCCTTTACGCGACCTGCAACTTCAGAACTATTTGCGCCTTTGGTCATTAAGACAATGCCACCAACTACTTCTTTTTCGCCGTTGTAAGTTAAGGCTCCATATTTGGGTGGCGATCCCAATTGTACTGTAGCCACATCTTTAATCAGAACCGGAACGATACCGGGTGCTTTCTTAACTACGGTATTTTCAACATCTGCAATAGTGGACATCAAACCTACTCCGCGTATAAAATAGGCGTTAGGCTTTTTGTCGATATACGCTCCACCGGTATTTTGATTATTCTTTTCCAGCGCAGTAAATATTTCAGGAATGGTAACGTTTAAAGCCTTCAATCTGTCGGGATTGATAGCAACTTCATATTGTTTGCTTATCCCACCAAAACCTGTTACTTCGGCAACACCAGGAATACCATATAACTGCCGGGCAACAATCCAGTCCTGGAAGGTGCGCAGATCCATTGCGGAGTACTTATGCTCGCTTCCTTTTTTGGGGTGGATGACGTACTGATATATTTCACCCAATCCTGTAGTTACTGGAGCCATTTCCGGTTTTCCCAATCCTTCAGGAATTACTTCCCGTGCTTCATTAAGTTTCTCTGCAATCAACTGCCGGGCAAAATAGACATCGGTCGATTCATTGAATACCAGCGTGATTACGCTGATGCCGAAGCGTGAAAATGAGCGCATTTCAATCAGACCCGGCAAATTTCCCATGGTTCTCTCCACAGGGTACGTAATAAATTGCTCTACCTCCTGGGCAGCCAGAGTAGGCGCTTTTGTAATTACCTGCACCTGATTATTGGTAATGTCAGGCAGTGCATCTACCGGAAGCTGCGTAGCGCTCCATATACCCCAGATGATAAGGGCGAGGGTAAATATGCCAATAACAAGCTTGTTTCGAATACTAAACCGAATAATATGATCTAACATAGATTATTTAAGATGTGAGCCAATATGAATGATCTTTCCAACAATTGTCACAAACAATAAGCCCAGTAGAAGTGCAAGAAACACAAGTCTCAAAATTTTCATCCATTTAGGCTTTTTATAGCTCTTGGAACTGTAGGAACCAGCATTCTTTGGGCGGGATGACGTTATTTTTTTTGCCATACCGTTAAAATGATCTTGAGGAATTAAAATAAGCGTTGGAATGTACGCTAAAATAAAAACAGGAATCTAAGACAGCAATTGAGGAGGTTGCCAGATGCTTGCGGCCGAATTCAAAACTTTTTCAGGTAAGATACCTGAATGTTTGTGCTGAACCAAATTCAATAATACTGCTAAGCTTATAGGTGCAGAAACAAGTGTAGATGTATTGCAGCATGAGCATTGGCAAAATGGCGAACATAAATCTTCATGCTCTGCCTGATGCTGATCTGCTTTTTCAGTTTTTGACGTAACAGAAAGCTTCTCTTCAACAGAAAAGGGCTTGTCGCTACACGGTATTACGCTTAGCGCTGTTATTAACAAAACTAATATGAAACAGATATATTTCATGGATGATCAAATGTAGAAGATATTTTACAACGAGTCAATTAATTTTACATTGTAACCTCCCCATATTTAGGACAGTTTGTAAATATACAAATGTGAATATTTGACCTCCTCCCTTTATCTCGAGCAGTCTAAAATAGAGGTTCCGGGCGTATCATTTAACAGATGCGTGTCCATTTTGTTAGTAGATAATGGATAAGGTTAATAAAGAAGCGAACTGAGGCGGGTGCTAACAGAATGTGGAGTTTGCCCAACCGAGGTTGATCTGCGGAGATTCTGGTTTGCTTTGTCTTTCTTCGTTGTTTAGTTTATCGAAAGAGTTAATTAACGGAAAGAGTTCCTTTACAAAGTTTTTCACAGCAGCTGAGCATTAATAGAGGCAAAGCATGAACAGCTAATATCTAATCCATAACACCTGGAAAGGTGGTTCTTCATAGTGGGAATGGTTTCAACTTAGATTACAGGTATTTCTAAGTTCAGGAAAATATCTGATGGAGAAATCAGGACAAAAGGGAACATCTGGTTATTATATGTATACCTGAAACCGTAAGAAAACCCTCAGGTGAAACGGTCACGTTTTCCGGCATCTAATAAATTCATCGCGTTTAAAACACATTCATTTGAATGGACATTTTTAAAAGTGTACCTCAAAGAATTTGTATGCTTGCAATCTTTGTATCCTAATCTTTTTGATATGGCTACTGAAATAATTACAAGCGAAGATTTGCAGCAGTTCCGGATCCAATTACTGGAAGATTTCAAACTGCTTTTGAAAGATTACAAAGAAAGTCCCAGGAAGAAGTGGCTCAAATCCTTCGAGGTGATGACCATGTTGAATATTACAAAGAATACCTTGAAAACCTACCGGACGACGGGAATCCTATACGGCAAAAAAATCGGCGGAATTTATTATTATGCATATCAAGAAATACAAGATTTACTCCAAAAAAGTTGACTCTACGAGATTCTATTATTCATCATCTAGTGAAAACCAAGTTTCTTACATGTTTTAGAGAACCTTTTTCTATTTGCTCGGTATGTGCTTCAGAAAAATAGAGCTAATAGCACAAACATGGCAAATTATTTAGAAAAAAGCAGGACTGTATGCTGAAGACCTCTAACTTAGCCCGATCAAATTGAATGACGTAGCAGCCTTTCAAACTCATCTAGGTCACTATTTAGCTGCAGAACATCTACCTTACCAAGATACTCTAAGGCAAAGAGATGGCAATTCTTGAATTTCTTGCCCCCTTCACAAAAGCAATGACTGTTTCTTGGAGGCGATTTTTTTTCAAGAACATATTCTAGCAATTTAATGGATGTTTGCAGATTCTTTGAGTTTAATGTTTCTTTATAGAATTGCTGTATCCCTTGGAAGCCATGTAGATATTCTTGGTCAGCGAAACGGCCGTTTTGATCAAAATATAGTTGGTTGGCAAAGTACGGGTAAATATATTGTTCTGTAAAATCCGCAATTGTGAGCCTGTTTGCTGCATGATGAAGTAAGACATGGTTTACTGCCACACAGCAATATCCATTATTCGAGATATGCCGGTCAGCAATACGTTCAATTCTTAATCCTATTTCATTAATAAGGGGAACTCCAAATGGATAATTTACCGGAGCTAAAATTTTAATGTTGAAAGTATCCCAGTACACACCTTTTACATCACAAATATCAATTTCACCTTGAAAGCAAGGAGGTGCGCCCTCCCTGCTAATTAACAAAAGCTTAGGAAAGAGCTCCCTCATCCTTCCAATATCGTTCTCTATTGTTTTTTTTAAAGTCATACTACTTTAGGTAGGGCTTACTTAATGCAGCGATCGGTGCAAGATTTGCAGACTGTTTAAGGTTTGCGGAGTCTCTCCTCTTAAGATTTATCGTTCCTTGGAGTGGGTTAGTTATAATATATTCTAATTGTTTAAGGTGTCCCATCCAGTCGTAATCGTACTGGGTGTAATAAAAGCCTTCTTCCGGTATCGTGAAAATGTACCTGTCTTTCTCCTGACCAGTCCGTTGACATACCGGTCGATAAAGATTTGAAGGAACTAGCTTTTTAACATTATCACCTACAACAATACCATTGCTTTCGGCATGGGTTTGCATCTTGGCCGCCAAACTTGTATGTAAACTACAGGTAGTTATTTCGCTAATTTCAGAAATGCCAGCCATAGCCCAAACTACGTCATGGTTTTCGCCATGATCGACGCCAATTCGGGTAAATATTGCCTCTATACCTTGTTCGGAAAAGATATTCCTGAGATCGTTTTTAACAAAATAAGAAAACATGCTTGCTGCAGTTAAACAACGCTTCGCAGCTTCGGATGGCTCTTGGTTTTTACCCCCGAAATACACGAACATTCCGTCGCCATGAAGCCTCTGAATGTATCCTCCAAAAATCACGCAAGTGTGGATTGCAGCTCGCTGAATGGTATTGGTAATAATAAGTACTGTTTCGGGTTCATATCTTTTGAAAAGGTTGGTGGACCGCTTTATGTCAATAAACATGGAGTGCACATAATGCTTTTCAATGTTTCCCGTATTTTTTAGATGAGCAAAGTCGGGATGCAAACCTAACTTTTGATTAAAATTGGGTTGCAGTCCTAACTCATCTACTATGTCCTGTAGGCTTCTGAGGGGGCCTGCCTGCCTCGTTTCATTCAGTAGCCTTGTTCGCAATTCGGCCTTCTGAAAGTCGTTGGAATAAGCTGACGGACCGGAGAAATTTAAATTACTTTTACTCCTTTTGCTGTCATTGGTAATAGCAGAGCGAATGTTGTCAGTGTAACTTTTGTAGATATCCATATTATTGTTTTTTTAGATTTAAATAGAGGAGCATGAGAAGCGGAACTGCAACAATAAATTGTGCTATAATAAGCCAGCTAACAACCCGGAGCTTGCTAAATTTGTTCTTAAGTCCGTTAGCCAAAGCAAGTACCTGTGCTCGCAAGTCTTCGATTTCTTCCCCGGAATTCATCTTGGCTGACCGTGCAAAAAACTGGCTTTTACTAAGCTTTGCAATACTACCGAAGTAGTGTAACGAATCATTTTTAGTTCCCAGATATGGCATAGTAGCAAGAAGGTTCAGCAGAACTGATCCTAAACCGAGAAAAATCTCGACTCCTAGCAAAAAATGTATTGTGGCCGAGCAATTCACCTTTTGCTCAAGATACGGGCACAGGGTAATAAGACCTCCAGTTACAAAAACACTTAATGCTAGCTGAACATTACTTTTATTATTAACAGTATCGTAATAATGGTCGAATCTTTCTATACAGAATCGAAGCCTTTCTTTTTCCATTTTTTCAGTTTTCTTTGTGTAAGCATTAGTGCTCATATAAGATATAGCTGGGAAGATGGACTGATTTACCACAGAAGAAAACTTTTTTTAAATGGTAAAAGTTTGCTTGAGCACAGCTATAACTTATAAGGATTACCTAATATGGATGAAAGTGTACTACAGCTTCTCGACGAACATGACTGGACAAAAACTATCTATGCGCTGTCAGCTTATGTCATAAGCCTCTGTCGATGGAAAAAGATTGCGCTTCCTTCAGGGGTTGAAGAATCAGATATAGCTATGCAAGCTATTGAAAAAGTTTACACGGGCGAGCGAAACTGGAATCCTGGGCAGGAGCCCGATTTACTTCGCTATCTGAAAGGTGTTGCACGAAGCTTGGTAAGCAATGAACTACGATTAGCAGGAGCAACAGTCCTTCCATTAGATGACGAAAGTGTCGTAGAGCCGAACGTTAGCTTTGATTTGGACCAGGAATTGTATTTCCGGCAAGTGAATAAGGAAATCGCTGTCCAAATGATAGGTGATCCTGTCTGTGCAATTATTTACAAGGGTTTTAAAGACGGGATGACACTACAAGAAATATCACAGGAATATATGATTGATATTGGTGACATCAGAAACGGCCGGCGACGACTGCACAGGATTGCAGTAAAAGTGATTGATCAACTATCAAAAGGCACATAAAATGGACAACAACGAAAACTATAATAACAAGATTGAAAATCTTATAAATGCCTTTTCAGAACTTACCGACGAGGATATCGAGGAAGCAAAAGCCGTTATTCGTGCAGCAGGAAAAAATCCTGAGGAGATTCTTGAGAGAGGATTAAAACGACTGCAAAATGTAAAGGAAAAAATTCGCAGGGCAAAAAATAGTTCTTTGAAAGGTAGACAATTGAACTATTCATACCCTGTTTTCATCTATGATGAAGTCGAGAATTTAATTAGACTTACAGACCACCCAGACCTTCACAGATTATTGACGTTAAGGGAAATATACGAAATTTTGATGGCAGGAGAAGGCCTTAAAAACTCTCCTCTTGAAAATTCAAAAATCGCCCCTGAGGTTAAAAACTGGAGGTTTCAGAGGTTGTCAAAGGAGATCGTTTTCGAAATCAATATTTTGCCGGAATTCGCAGAAGTTAAAGCGTTATTGAAAGTGGCAGAAAAATTTGAACTAACGCTTGATGCTGTGGAAACAGCAATTCAGACAGGATACTATAACGCGGAAGGCCGTTGCTATCCAATTGATTCTGAATCATTAGATTTTGCTCGCGAATTTCTGGGATGGCTAGATGACGATAAACATTTGTCAGTGTACAAAGCTCTGAATCTATATAGTTCAAAAAACGATTGGAGGCTATTGAAGTTTACCCAGGAACAGTTTGATTTGCAAGTCATCCTTAACTCGGGGGCATTTCAAACGACAACTACTTTATTTACACAAGAACTTTATGATTATCAGGAAGATGGTCTTCGGTGGTTGCTACATCGTGTAATAAACCGGCTTGGTGGAATCTTGGCGGATGACATGGGACTTGGAAAAACGGCTCAAATCATTGCGCTTATTGCGAATGTGCTGGAACGTAAACTACTGGAACGTATACTGATCGTTGTACCGAGCACATTGCTGGAGAACTGGCGACGGGAGTTTTTGTTCTTTGCCCCGCAAATTGTACCCTACATTCATCACGGATTTGGGAGAAGCGGGTCACCTGCACTCCTACAAAAGCATCAGGTTATTATAACGTCCTACTCAATGATAATTAATGATGAATTCCTTTTTAATAAGATTCAATGGGGGCTTACGATTCTGGATGAAGCAAGCCTGATAAAAAACCCAGAATCCGAGCGTCGAATTGCATTAAAAGGGCTAGACTCAATTGTAAAAATTGCGATGACCGGCACTCCGGTGGAAAATTCCCTCATCGATCTTTGGTCCATAGCAGACTATGTCTATCCTGGTTATCTTGGAACTAAAGCCGAATTTACCACTAAATATATCAGCAGAGATATCGTACAAACTCTTGACAGCGGTAACCTTATCGATTTAAGGAATTACATATCCTTTATAATGTTGAGGCGAAAAAAGAGGATGTACTTGACAGCTTGCCGGAGAAAATAGATATCCATCAGGCCCTGACAATGCACGAAGCAGAAGCGATTCTTTATGAGGCAAAGAGGAATGAAATATTGAACGATTCATATAATAACGGCGGTGCTCAAATACTAAAATTGATAACGGAGCTCAGGATGTATACAACACATCCTATGCTGCGTACGCCAGAAGATCTAGCTTCTGCAACACTAGCTGAACTGCGAGACCAAAGTTTCAAATTTACCCGAATGATGGAACTTCTCAGGGAGATTTCATTAAGAAAGGAAAAGGTATTAATCTTTACGGAATACCTCGACATGATTGATACTTTACAGCGAGTATTGTCCAAATTATATAACCTGGATGTGTTCACCATAGATGGACGGGTAGATACGATCGAACGTCAGCGTAACATCGATCGCTTTTCGACTAAGGACGGATTTGATATACTTGTATTAAATCCCAAAACAGCCGGAATGGGCCTGAATATAACAGCAGCGAATCATGTGATACATTATACAAGGCAGTGGAATCCGGCGCTAGAACAGCAGGCTTCGGCGAGGGCATACCGTAACGGACAGAAGAAGAGTGTAAACATTTATTACCTTTACTATGCAGATACAATTGAAGAGGTAATTGATGAGCGGCTTCGGTCAAAAACATCTCTTTCTGACGAGGTTATCACAGTTACAGAAGCAGAAAATATGGAGGAATACCTATATGCCTTATCAAAATCACCAATAAAATAATTTCAAGATATGAGTTTAGAAAATAATGAGGACATTCTTCAGCCTTCGGCGGCACGCCTCGTAGAGTCCTTACGCGATACTGGTTATACTTTCACAACTTCGGTTGCTGATATAGTTGATAACTCAGTTTCGGCAAATGCAACAAAGATAAATATCAGTCTGGAAGTTGATTTCAGAATGAATCCTGTTCTTATGATCGCTGACAATGGTGATGGAATGGATAATGATGGATTAATAAAGGCAATGACGTATGGGTCCCCAAAGCGACCAGATCCAAAATCACTTGGAAAATTTGGCATGGGGTTAAAAACTGCTTCTACATCTTTCTGTAGAAAGCTTACTGTTATATCCAGGAAAGATGGAATTCTAAATATTCGGCAATGGGATTTGGATGTTATTGTAGATGAGAACAAATGGCGTCTTATTACCCCTGATCCGAGCGAATATTCAGAGGCAATAGAATACTTGGATACCACCTCAGAAAGTGGAAGCGGAACTGTGGTAGTTTGGGAAAACATCGACCGCTTGGTGCGAACTAATGCAGAAGGAACCCTCAGAACACAGATTGATCACATTGTGGAAGATTTGAGGGACCATTTATCGGGTGTCTTTTTTAACTTTCTTACTAGAAATAACTCCTATCCCAACATCGAAATTAATATCAACAATAGCATTATAGAGCCTTGGGATCCCTTTTGTCGCTGGATGAATGAAAGTGGTGACACACGGGTTGAAGCGCATCTTAACAATCCTTTCAGCTATACCGTAAAAGTTAATGGCGAGGAAAAAGTTATAGGAACTTTCCGTGTGAATGTATATATACTGCCCAACAAGATCTCTGCAACGGCAGAAGAACTTGACAAAATGCGATATGGGCTTAATAATCAAGGTTTTCATGTTTTTCGGGAAGGCCGGATGATATTTTCAGGTGGCTGGCCTAATAGGCTTTTTGTAAAAGAGCCTCACCTTAACTTAATAAGGGTAGAATTTGCGTTCGATCATGACTTAGATGATATGTTCCAAATTGATATTAAAAAATCACGCATTGACTTCCCTAAAGAACTTAGAGATAAGCTTAAGAAAATTATTGCTCCAGCCCGAAACGAAGCAGATCGCCGTTATCGTTCGGGAAACAAAAAGTCCAAACCAACTGAAGGTAGTCAAGCTATCCATAACAACTCCAGCAATGCTATAACGAAGCATTTGGATCAAAATACAGCAGGATCAGCAGTAAGCTCAACTGATAAAGAGAAAGGGGAAGCTGAAATTAGAAATAAGTATGGCACCTCGAGGGTGAAGCTAAAATTTGATGATAGCACAGACATGGTTGTGCAGACAGCAGAATCGTTGCAGGACGGCGTCCTTTGGATGCCAGGTTTAATTGATAACAATAAACATGCGGTCTTCTTGAACGAATCACACGAATTCTATAAGCGATTTTACCTGGCGAAGCAGCAGAACTCTGCACTTACCCTAGCAATGGATTCAATCTTATGGAGCTTGGCGGAAGCAGAACTATGCGTATACAGTGATAGCGTAAAAAAGAATTTGGAAGACCTTCGTATCAGTGTTTCCCGTTCGCTAAGAACTTTATCAGAAGAACTTCCTGAGATTGATGAATCAGAAAATGAAGAGGAATAATGACTGAACTAGAAGCTGTGATCAAAGCTCAATTTCCAGTAGATTTTGAAGTCAGACAACGTGCTGGCTCTTTGATCATAAGGGATACTACAATAGAGCGAGGCCGCGGCTATTCTATTAAAGTTAATCAGGAAATTCGTCATTTGGAGGGGATAGTTGAATTTGAAGATTTTGCTGGAAGGCTGATAAATTATGCTGAGGGACAACTTGAGAGGGAAAAATCGATTATAAGCGACCTTACAAAAAAGCATCCTCAGTTTAGCGGGAAAATGATTAGGCAGAGCATTGAAGAATTGGCTGCTCCTGAGACAAAAAGAGAAGATGTTTGGTGGCTACGTTTTGACTATCGGTTATCGGAAAATTTGCAAACAGATTACTGGTTGTTCATTGATATTCTCCAGAGCCTTATATATTTGCTACTGCCTTATGAATCAGAGGGAGAATTTGAAGGACAATCAGTTGAAGAGCTTAGTAAATCATATGAACGGAGTAAAGTTAACAGAGCTCTTTGTCTCGCATTTCATGGATATGATTGCAAAGCGTGTGGTGCAAACATGAGAGAGCTGTATAAGGGGTTGAAAAGTGACTTTGTTCACGTACACCATCTTAATCCGATTTCTGCTAGCGGCCTGGTTAGGCCAGACCCTATCAACGATTTAGTGCCACTTTGTCCAAATTGTCACGGGGTGGCTCATTTGCGCAATCCTCCATTTTCTGTAGAGGAGATTAGAAATATGATAGAACAAACATGACCGAATATACACTCGATAAGTACGATTTTAAAAGGTATCTGCTGAATCAGTTACCGGACGCCCGACAAGAGGACTTGATCTTCTGGAAAAAAACTATTCCGATACCGATAGATCTGATTTATGCGATTTTTGAGAGTCGAGGTTCTTTACTGAGTAAGTATATACATCACGTGGGGGCAGCGTATCTCTTCTCATGGATTGCGAGAGAAGAGGGGCGTGACTGGGTTGAAGAGCTATCCTCTCAACCTACAGCTCAAAATGACAAATTCCAGCTAGTGGAAATTTTTAAAAAATTTGGTGACAAATCAGGGATTGCAAATCTAATGTCAGAGCTGGCAGAGATGTTTATGCTTGAGAATTTTCGAGCTGATGAATTCTCGCTTGCAGAGGCACTCTGTCACAAGGGGCGAAAATACGAGCGCCTCTATATACCTCCACAGGTAAGACAAAAGGTTCAAGCAGTTTTTCCTGAACTTCTGCAACATATAGCAATAAGTAATGGAGATATGTTTTCTAATGTTGTCGCTGATGAGCTGAAAGTTTACAGGATGGGTTTCGCTGATGCATTTACTGGTATTTTCAACAAGCTGATCGAGTATATCTTAGCAAATACTAATAGTAAAAAGGGGTATAGCAATGTATCTAGCCTAAGTATTGTTCAAGAAGAAGGCCCTCATTATGAAAAGGCAGAGGTTTCTTATGGAGTAATAACTGATGGTAGTATATGGGAACCTGTTTATTCTAACGCAAGAACGACCTTTGTTTTAAATAAAATGCACCCATATGCTGACGAAATTAGAAAGGCTGGCCCGATTGCAGAAACACTTCTTGCAAAGCTTATAAGTGTGTTAGCTGAAAAGGAAAATGAGATTATCCGTCTTAATGATAAAAGAATAATTGAAGTTTTCCGCCAAGATGTTTCCAGAGAAATGCGTTTAAGGGCTGAAAATGATCGTTAAGCTGCCTTATCAGTCTTTTCAAGGCCTCCCATTCTTCGTAGAGTTTGGATCAGCTCCTCTCCAACAGCCTGTATTAATGGCATAACAACAGAGTTTCCAAACTGGCGATATGCTTGATTATCAGAAACTGGTATGAGGAGTGATGGCTGTTCCTTATCGGTATTAATTGGATAAATTGGATATCCTTGCAATGCCGCGGCTTCCTTAGGTGTAAGTCTTCTTGGATTTTTACCCTCCTGAGGAATCAAAATCTCCGCTCCGTCTTTGTAGTAACGTGCGCTGATTGTCCTTGAGACCCCATCTAAATTTGCTAATCCATATCCGAATCCGTTCCCTTTAGCAGCATGTTTTTTAGCGTAATCCTGGAGATAGTTCCAAAGCTTATCACTCAGAGTATATTTCGGTTCCACTTCATTCTCAAGAATGCTTTGTAAGTTCTGCTTTTTTTCAGGCAGCGAAATATTGCTAAAGTCGAAGTGCGAAGTGGTTGCAAATTGTTTCCTATCAAAACCCACCATAAGAATTCGTTCTCTATGCTGAGGGACAAAATACTTACCATCGATAACTTTGAAGTCAAAAGAGTAATCAAGTTCCTCGAATGTCTCCCTGATTACTGCAAACGTCTTCTTTTTATCGTGTGATACAAGGTTTTTGACATTTTCAAGGAAAAATGCCTTTGGACGGTGCTTATCTATAATATCGGCGATATGAAAAAAGAGATTACCCTGCTTCTCGTCCGCAAACCCATGATTCTTACCTAAGCTAATCTTTTTGGAGACACCAGCGATTGAAAAAGGTTGGCAGGGAAATCCGCCGCACAAAATATCAAACTTGTTGGGTATAGAATTTTTCACTATATCTTTCGTGATATCCCCAAAAGGATAATCTCCATAGTTTGCAAAGTAGGTTTGCTTTGAATATCTGTCCCATTCGGAAGTAAAAAGACAACGCCCACCGAGGTTTTGGAGTGCCATTCGAAAGCCCCCAATTCCAGCAAAGAGGTCAATGAATGTAAAATTTTCTTTGCCTTTATCTACCGGAGGAAAGGGAATTGTAGCTCCTTCAAACATTCTTTTATAAACCAACTCGCAAATTTCAGCTACACTGTTGGCATTGAAATCCTCTGCGTACCTTGCAGCGATTTCTTTAGCTTCAACATAATGGAGGTCCCCGGTGGAATGGTAATGCGTAAGTAACGCAAGATCCAGCTCTTCAGGAAATTTAAGTGTTTTTCTTTTGATTCTGGTTTTTGAAATTACAGTCACTTTTACGCCCGCCTTTAAAATAAGAGGCAAACTAACGAAAAAATATCAAAAATCTGTTCTTATTTCTTCCAACAATTTCTCTGCCCGTTCGGAAAACACTTGAGCATTTTTTAATTCACACTCCCAGACATTGATAATTCTCCACCCCTTTAGCGTTAAAGCTGTTAATGCTTTCTGGTCATTTTCCTTGTTACGATTAATTTTTTCTAACCACCACTCTGTTCTTGTTTTTGGGATTACGAAGTATTTGCAATTCTCATGTCCGTGCCAAAAGCAGCCGTTAATAAAAATTACTGTTTTATATTTAGACAATACGATATCAGGCTTCCCTGGAAGGTTTTTAACGTTTATTCTGAATCTAAACCCTTTCCCATGCAAATACTTTCGAATTAAAACTTCGGGTTTCGTATTCTTACTTCGAATTCGGGACATATTGTAGCTCCGAATTTCCTTTGTGTGCACATCAGACATTCAATAACCGATCAGGAATTGAGAATCAAAGAGCTTAAGAATTGAGTTTCGCGAATGTTTATATCCATCACGAATTCGTAAATATCCACACCCAAACGCTCGCAGACGTAAAAAGAATCAGCCATTAATTTATTCCTTGTATCAGCTTCATCATCTGAGTATGTTCTTTCTCCTGTCTGAATGTTTATAAAGGAGTAAAAATCCGTGTCTGGATGAGCGGCAACACTTTCTTTGATCAATTCCTTTACAAAATATTCAATATCAGCTAGGGTTCGAACTGTGCTTTTCATGGGATAGAAATTTAAAATTGTCTATCGAATTTACGCTTATTTTTTCGATCTTTATATATGAGCTTCTGGCAGAATTCACAGTATTCGTATCAACAGTTGATTGAAATTTCATTCGAAAAAGTTGTTTTATTGATTAATTCCCTTTCAAGGGAAGACATGATTGAGTGGCTCAGTTGGAACGATCCTAACGGGATCTATTCAGATGAAAGGTCTTTAAAGGAGTTGGGAAACGTTATGTCGAGGGAGGAAGCGGCAGAGATTATGTTGAGACAGATCGAAGAGAATAAAGTTGCTTAAGTTTAGGTCGCAATAAAAAAAGGGCTTAAACCAGCCCTTCATCTGCAAATGAGTAAAACCCTTCCGCCGTCACTATCAGATGATCTAAAACCGCAATATCTAATAATTCTCCTCCATTTTTAATTTTCCTGGTTAGGTTTATATCAGCCTGGCTAGGTTTCAAATTTCCTGAGGGATGATTATGAGCGAGGATGATGGAACTGGCACATCCTTTTAAAGCAGTTCCAAAAATTAGTTTAGGATCAGCTATGGTTCCAGCCATTCCTCCAGTTGAAACTTCAAATATTCCTAAAACCTTGTTTCCGCGATTTAAAAGGATGACTTTGAACTGTTCCTGTAATTCCATCTTATTCATATCCCAATTCTGGTACAAGATTTCATAGATGTCTTTTGAGCAGCATATTCTTGGTCTTTCTGAAGCTTTGAACTTTGGTCTGTAAATAACTTCAATTTCTGATACCTGGAACAATGAAATTTGGTTTTGTAGCTTTTCCATAATTAGCTGATTTAAAAGTTAATGAATTAATTATGGTGCTACCGCAGGGTAAGGGCGATCAAGGGCAAAAGGAAAAGGAATAAATGGCCATGAGCGAATGTCCAGAGCGTTTATGCCGGAAGCTTTTGCCCGCTTCAGCAGCCCTTAGCCTAACTTTGTGCCGATGATTAATGAATAATGTCACGCTCTTACGTTTTCAACAGGTCTTCTCATGCCTACATTTTCGACCTACCTTCGCAGCAATATGGGAATGCCACTTAGAATTACTTTTCGCGGTAGAGACTACAATTTTCAGGTAGTTAATAAAGAGCCAATTACTAAGAGCACACTAGAAATACCGATTATTTTAAATGGAGAGACCTTGAGTCTGGTAAAGGGTTCAAAAGGGTGGACTATGAAAGAGGAAGTTTCAGGAATAGACTCTGAACTGATTCAAGCAATTGGCCGGGCAATAGAACTTCGTTTCAGACTCTAAAAAATTTGCATTTGACGGAAAACCTTTCCAAGATCCGGAAAGCTAAAGTGATTAAGCCTACGAAAACGAGCAGCCCTTGCGGAAATGGAACATCACCAGATCTTAAATATTGATAAAGGCGGTGACTTGCGATTATCCATAGTATACAAATTAGCGAAGGCCTTAAAAGTATCCCCAAAGATTTCTTTGAGGAATAAACGCAGTCTGAATTAAGAGCCACGCATTTTTCGTAATAAAATAAACTGTAAAAAATGCGTGGCCGCCGGCTAATTTGAATTAGTAGCAAAGCTTACCTGCGCGGATTTCCTCGTATATATTCTTCAGCCTGTTTTTCAATTTCATCCCGACCTAAGATTTTATTCCGCATAACCCATTTGGCCAGTTCCGATTTATCGAAATATAATCTTTTCCCTCTCTTATAATGAGGGATCTCACGGTTACAAGTCATTTTATATAAGGCAGATTTAGAAAGACCAAGAAATCGGGAAGCTTCGTTGATATCTGTTACATCAGGACTTGGAGAAGCTAAGCCATTCTTAAGATGTAGCTGTCCGATCATCTTCTCTAATGAATTGAGTTTTTCAAGGATTAATTCAAACGGGTTTTCCATGATAAAGCGATTTTCTTGAGGGAAGTCGAATAAGTTTGTTCTGTTTGAAAATCTTTTATTCTATTTCGGCGTGGATCTCATTTGGCTTTTGGTAGAGGCCAGAAAAATGAGCGAGGGGCTGGCAAGGCAAGGTTTTGAGGCGAAAAAATACTACCCGAAGCGACGCGTAGGTGTGGAGATTTTTTTGTCCAAACCTGAAGGGCATGGCCTTGCCTGCCGAAAGGGGTTTAACTTTGCCTTAGCAAAAGCCAAAACGACACCTTCTAAGTCTGGCGTTTAGGCGTTTTGATAAATCAACCTATTTACTAAGCACTTTGTCAATTTCTAAGGTTATGTCATAGAACACCTTTTCTTGTTCATGTATGGACAAGGAGTTAAGTGGCTTTTCTGGTTTGTTTACTGCTTGGTAATGACCAATGGCACTTTTTGTGAATCTACAAAGCCCTACTATTACCGGAAGTATTTTAACACCCCTTTCTTCAGCACTCTTAAGTAGTACTGGAACCTCTTTTTCCCTTATAAATCTTGAGGCTAAAAAAGCATTTGAAACAAGTAAAATGGCGATATCTGCTCTTTCCAAAGCCTTCTCGATCTCATCCTTCCACATATCTCCTGCATCAATTTTTGTATCATCCCATGTATCCAGTTCAACTCCCTCATATTCCATGGTCTGGAGGGTAACCTTAAGCATCTTTAGCCAGGCTTCATCGGCATGGCAATAGCTGATAAATAAAGATCTTCTTTTAGGTAAAATTCCGTTATTTAATTCATCGTGCATAACAGTTTCAAACTTGATTTTGCTTTTTCCCTTTAAAGTCAAAAGATTTAGTTGATTTAAACAATTTCCTTTGGCTTTTTGAAGTGTTGCATACCCGTCGTCAATAGTAATTCCTGGAGAATTTATTTTTCCGAAGCAGTAGAGTGATTTAAGGTTGGGCAGCTTTTCTCTGAACTCAGAAGCGGGAAAATTACGGAAATAGTTGTTATTCAACCATAAGGTATTCAAATTGGAAAGATCGAGTATCACTTCGGGGAAGTCTCGAAGTTGATTGTTGGCCAAATTCAAAACTTGCAGGGAAAACAAGCGTGAAAGTTCAGAAGGCAGCTCTGAAATCAGATTTCCTGAAAGACTTAATTTTTTAAGCTTTCCCAGTCCAGAAATCTGCTTTGGCAAATTTTTGATACAATTATTATTAAGGATTAATACTTCCAGGTCTCGAAATTCGAAATTCTTAGAATATAAGCCGGCTATCTGGTTGTTTGAAATATCCAGATTTTTCAATCTTCTCAGCTGGCTTAGCTCCTTTGGAATAACCTTTATCTTGTTATTACTTAGATTTAATTTTTTAAGATTTTTACACCGGAAAACTTCCTCGGGAATTTCCTTTAGGTTTTTATTCGACAGATCAATTTTTGAAGATAGAGGATGAATAAGCATTTGTGAAGATTGACCGTCTAATATAATAGATTTTAATATCTTTATCGTCCTTGTGGAGGGCAAGGCAGAAAGTAAGTTCTTGTCTGTACGTAAATTTCCTGTACAGTTCAATTATTTCACTGGTATAAATTTGGCAAGGCTAGCCTCGGATACACAAACCCGAGGGTAAAATGTGAGAGATCTCACGCGGGCTACAAGGTAGTAGCTCACCCTCACAAGGGATGGTTAGACGGAGCTATACTTAGTCAGCTACGGCATCCTCACTATTATTGATCAAGGCCCAAGCCGGTTCGACCACTTGGGTTCTTTTTTCTTTTTATTTATTCCTCCCTCCACCCATCATCATACAAAACGAAATCAGCCTTATGGCTCTCCTTCTCATCTAATTTCTTTTTTGAAAGCCTAGCAAACGGAGTAACATTAGTATAAGACGTCGTATATTCCACCACTGCCTTTTTATCACCGTCTAGCATCTGAATACCCGTAACCTCTTCAATAGCCTCATCAGCTATTTTAACCCTTTGTATATTATATTTTTTATCCTCCTCTGTTTGCGGAACCAAATAGGTCTTTCCTTTTTCCGTAAAGGTAATCAGCGGTTTTCCGGCATCGCTTAAATTTTGCGTTCGCTGCACAGTTAAAAGACCATCGCTTTCCAATCCGGCATCCAGCATTCTTTTAGCGTAGGTAGGATCTGAAACAAATATATTGTAGGTAGCGGGTTGGGACTGGTGGTTTTCTTTCAGAAGTTTCAATGCTTTCTCCCGATCTAACTTTTCCGAAGAACAGGATACGATTAAAAAGATTGGCAATAAGCAGGTTAGTATCTTTTTCATATAAGTAGGTTATGGAATAACTAAGATATAGAATTGTGCTTTTATTAAAAAATTCGTGAAAACTAAAGAAGCCCTCTCGGGCTCCTGGATTACGACAAAGACAGTTTTCGCTTACGTGACTGCTTTTGCTTCGGCTGCTCCGGGTCGGCATCTTTCTTCTGCGCTTGCTTTTGAGAAGCTTTTTCTCCGGTTGATTCTGACTTTCCGAAAATCTGAACGTTCTGCCTTCTTACAGCATGCATCTTCTGATCGTAAACGTTTATGTTCTTGAATTGCGGAACAGCTTCGATGAAGAACTTCAAATCTTTTTCACCCTGCTTCATTGTCACCTGCTGCACATTGCCTTTTTCGAGAGACTGCAGGAGCTGTTTCTTTTGTTCGGGATCCGAAAGTTCCTTAATAGGAAAATTGCGTAAGGTCTTTTCCAGATCATAACCATAGTGCTCATTGAACTGCCTTAACTTGTGATTGCCTTTATCATCAGCATTCTCAAAATCCAGTTTAAGCCATGCACTGTATTTTTGCCCCTCTTTGTTCACAAGGTCTTTGAATACCGAGCGGCCTTCCAGGAGGTTGAACGCCTCCTTTGCTGTAATGCCGTTCCCTTTATTCACATAAAAGGATTGACTTTTTTCTTCCTCCGGCTTTCCGTTCTGCAGTTTAGCATCCATTCGGTTGAAGAAATACATCTCTGTCGAATCTGATTTTTTGAAATGGAGAGTGTAGTCCATCTTATTATTGAAATGAGGAATTTGCATGTTGAGCTGAAATTCTCCTTTTTGTTGCTCAATATTTTTCTTCAGTTCCTCGTTTAGTTTGTCTCCAAATCCAAAATACTTTAAGCTGGATTGAAGGAATTCTAAATTTTGCGTATTCATAGATGTTATTGATTTTATGTGTTCAATGTCCTTACCCTCATTCTTCGCCGGTTTGACATCTAAAATGTTTTTCAAGTGATAGATAGCGTCCGTTACATAACCGGTTTCTATAATCTCCCAGGCAGAGGTATTATCATGGGCATACTGCAGGGCATCCAGATGGCTGGAAAAACAGTTTACATCCCACTTTCCTTTGATGACTGAATCGGGAGCGTATGCAAACCACTTTTTCCCCTGCGAGTATTCACTTTCAAAATAGTCGCGCAGATCAGCAGCGTTTTCATGATCGAATTCCATCTTTTATTCCTTTATTAATTGCGCACTTACATTTTCTCTTGCTGTCACTTTTAAGTACAAGTTCCGGGCTCCGTTCTTTTCGTAAATCTCCGTGAATAGCGCCTGGCCTTTTGCAAGTGGAAACTTATCGAAGCCGAATACATATAGGCCCGATCCTCCGGCTGTGATGGTATTTTGGGATACTCCAATGGCTTGTGTCGGATGGATTTCCCGCTCTTGCGTTACTGTTCTTTTTGCTGTTTTGAGATCCCGGACGTAGAACCGGACGAAATCAAGATCATAGTTAATACTAGAGTGGTTCTCAATTTTAAGCTTATAAAAGAGCGTGTTTCCCAACACTGATATCTGTCCGAGTTCGGCTTTTACGCGGCTCTTTCTGTCGCTGCTCACTACATTTCGGACTCTTCCTGCCGCAAGTTTTGAGCTGATTTCTTCTTCTGGTGCTTTCGAGCTTGCATCTGGGGTTTCGGTTTCCTGGTTGCTAGCCAAGCGATAAAAACGGCCAGCCCTACCATACGAGAAGTCCACTGGGAAATGGTAATTTTTTCCGTCTTCCATTGTTATACTAATCTGGGAGGGTAAAAAGCCTTTTGCTGCTTTAACTGTAAGCACATTATCTCCTTTTATAGCAGCAATGAGATGATGACCAGCGTTTATTGGATTGGCAATCCTAGCCGGAAATTCGATTGCAGTCGTTTTATTGTGGCTTACATAAATAGTATCCTGACCGCTGACTAGATTCGTTATGCAGATCAATGCCAGCATTATTATTGATTTGAATGTTTTCATGGCTGATGATTTAGTTTCGTTGACTATTATCTCTGAGAAGCAGTTGGTATCCCGCTTTCAATTTCACTCGTATCTGCTTTACTTTGCGACTGAACAACCC
Organism: Arcticibacter sp. MXS-1; assembly: GCF_041902385.1. Taxonomy (GTDB): domain Bacteria; phylum Bacteroidota; class Bacteroidia; order Sphingobacteriales; family Sphingobacteriaceae; genus Arcticibacter. The sequence goes on from NZ_CP169244.1 coordinate 3,383,058, forward strand.
TTTTGCAGCCTGAACTCCTGCGCCAGCTACCTGTGCAGATACAGAAGGATCCATAGTCATTATTTGCAGACTTTGTACAGCATCCTCGACTCCTTTTTTTGAGGCATCGCGGGTTATTGCTCCCGGAATGTATAAACCTTCCAGACCGTCAAGGTCAAAGGCAGAAAGAGAGACCGGAAGAATGGAATTTCTATACCGGAGAGTGGGGATATCAATCTTTAAACGCTCATCATCTATAGAAGCAATTCCGTAAACAAATTCATTTCTTGGAATTAGCGTGCCTCTAACGTAAATGCTGTCCAATAAGCGCAGTTTTATTACGGAACCGGCTACGATTTCCTGATCCTGGTGAATGGTTGCTTCAATTGCATTTCCGGTGTTTTCTGCATATCGTGCATCAATATTTCGGGTCAGAGCATACAGACTTTGTTTTTCATCCTGGCCGTTTGCTACATGAACAGAAAAAATCCCGGTTGATCTCTCTATTGATTTTTCTTTCTGTTTTTCTCTTGCCCTTGATGGATTTTGAATTTCAAGTACCTTTTCCAGTATCGAGTTTAGTTGAGCCATTTCCTTATCATCCTCATTCCCGCCCTTTAAGCTGTGCATTAAGTCTTCAAGTCGGTTTACGTCTGCACCCATGTTATAAGATTGTTGATAGGCAGCGACTCGAGCGGTTGAGTATGAATCTCCCGATGACTGTGTTGTTCGGTTTAACTCTGTCGTTATTTGAGCCAGCTTTTCGTTGATCTTCTGTTCGTTCGGATCCACCGCATCTACATTCTGAGGAAATGCAAGCCCTTTAAAACCTGATTCTTCATCAGAGTTCGCTGACTCTCTCGCAGAAATCTGGTAGATGCTGAATTTATCATTCTTCTCGTCTTGGTTGAACTTTGCATCTGGCAGATCCGTATTAAATCCTTCTTTTGAATGCTTAGCCAGGTCTTTCTCAGGCATTCCTTTTCCACCACCTAATGCCCAGAAGGCCATCGTCATAAAGGGGAATATCAGTAGTGGTAGCACCATTAAAAATTTCCGTTTCCTTAGCGTTTCCGCCGATTGTTGCTTTTTCATAGCTATTGATTTAAATGATTAATTATTGGATTGAATGGAAGATGAGATACAAGCTTATGGCGCCAAAAAAGGCGCTGATAACAAGTAGGAATATTTCTTTCTGAACTTTAGAGAAATGTGCTGTCTTGACGTTCAGCCATCGGGCTATTGAAAGTTGAAGTTTAAAAATCTTTGCAGCGATTCTTTGAGCCAGGTCTTCCGTACCCGCCCGACGAACCCATCTTGACCTTCAATTCTTAATGGCCTTACTTTGCCTGCACGATAAAGATAAAGTAATGGATCAAAGAGAAAGAATGAAGGCAGAAGTGGCCCGCTGGCGCGAGAGCGGGCTTACCCAAAAAGAGTTTAGCCGGCAATTAGGAATGAAAGTGGCCACCTTTGCCTATTGGGTATCCCGTAGCAAAGAGTCAGAAAAGAAGAAAGGATTTCTACCCTTAGTCCCCGTAGCCGGATCCGTAGAGGCCGTAGAGGTTAGCTACCCTAACGGCGTGCGCATCAAAGTACCTGCTTCAGATCTGAAGACCATCTCTCAGCTCATTCATCTGTATTAATGTTCAGCCTGAACTCCTCGCATCGATATTTCCTCTATCAGGGCCATTGTGATATGCGTAAAAGTTTTGATGGCCTTTGCGGGCTGGTCACCTCCGAGCTAAACAGAGAAGTATCTTCAGGAGAAGTCTTCGTCTTTCTCAACCGCCAGCGCACCCATATAAAGCTTCTACACTGGGAACACGGCGGCTTCGTTCTTTACTATAAGCGGCTTGAGCAGGGCACTTTCCCCACTCCTAAAAAGGAGCATCTGAGCTGGGCCGAGCTGGTGCTGATGATCGAAGGGATACAGGTTCAGAAGAGCCGCCAGTTACGCCGCTACCAGGCATAAAAAGTGGCTTTTTTCTTGCAATGACAGCCTTTTTTGTGTAATTTCATGCCATGGATACGGCACTGGAATACCTCTCAAAAGAGGAGTTGATTGCTCTTTTGAGACGAGAACAAAAGGCCGTAGAAACCCATCAAAAAGCAGCTTCTTCCCTGGAAGCAAAAACTATTAAACAGGAAGAAGAAATCACCTACCTCAAAGCCCGTGTCGATCTTTTAGAGCGCCTGCAGTTCGGCCAGAAGCGAGAACGCTTTGAAGGTGACCCTGCACAAGGGGTATTGCCATTTGAAGCTCCCCCAGAAGAAGAAGCCTTTCAAGAGGAAGAAATCAAAGAACAGATCACCTATACCCGCAAAAAGCAGTCTTTGCATAAAGGCCGTGCTGCCTTGCCTGCACACTTGCCGGTAGAAGAAATTGAGATCCACCCTGAGGGTGATCTAACGGATATGGTCTGCATTGGAAAGGATATAACCGAAGAACTGGAATGTGAGCCTGCCCGCTTCTTTATCCGCCGCTACATTCGCTATAAATATGTCGCTAAAAATACAGAAGGAGTAAAAACCGGAGAACTTCCCGAACGAGTCATTGATAAAGGGATTCCGGGAGCAGGGCTGCTGGCCATGATCCTTACTGATAAGTATGTTGACCATCTCCCTTTGTACCGACAGAAGCAACGCTTCGCCCGGGAAAACATCCCCATAGCCTCCTCTACCATTGAAGGCTGGGTCAAACAGGCGCTGGAAAGACTGGAACCACTCTACCAGCAACTCAGGTTTGATATCAAAGCCAAAGGGTATTTACAGGTCGATGAGACCTCGATCAAAGTATTGGAAAGCGAAAAGAAAGGTGCTGCCCATATGGGCTGGTATTGGGTCTACCATAGTCCTTTGGATGGATTGGTGCTGATGGACTATCAGCCTACCCGGGGTGCGGCAGCCACTACGGAGATGCTGAAACACTTTAGAGGATACCTCCAGAGTGACGGGTACGCCGTCTACCAAAAGATAGGACAGCGGACAGAAGTAACACCGGTAGCCTGCTGGGCTCATGCCAGAAGAGAGTTTGAACGGGCACTGGATAATGATAAAACCAGGGCAACCAAAGCCTTGTCGCTTATCCAGGCTTTATATGCAGTAGAGCGAAAGGCAAAAGAGGAAGGACTGAGTGCCCAGCAAATCAAAGCGCTTCGCCTGGAAGAATCTCTTCCGGTGATCAATGAACTGGGAAAATGGATCTTTCATGAGGTAAAGAATACCTTACCCAAAAGCCAGATCGGGAAGGCTATGCGCTATGCCATGGAGCGTTGGGATAAGCTAAGCGCCTATCTGCAGGACGGAAGCTTGTTGATTGACAATAACCAAATCGAGAATGCACTGAGGCCCATCTCTCTGGGTCGCAAGAACTACCTCTTTGCAGGAAGCCATGATGCAGCTGCCAGAGCAGGGATGATCTATTCCTTTTTCGCCATCTGCAAAAAGCATGAGGTGAATCCGCTGCAGTGGTTGAAACACGCCCTGCAAAACGTCATGACCATTAACCATAAGAACATTCGTGACCTCTATCCGCAGAATTATAAGAAACTAATCGAGTCCCAAAAGATGGGTTCGTCGGGCGGATACGGTCTTCCTGCTTGCGGCTTAGCTTTTTGTCATTGAGATTTTTCATAAATAGCATGACTACTGGTTTTGAGCGGTAGTATCCCTGTTACTTATTGTCTTCCAGCGCTCGATGAGAAATCCATGCGGATTATTATCGGATCTGCTGACGTTTCTAAGAAATCCTTCCGTGATCAGAATTCTTGTAGCGGTAGATGTGGCTCTGATCAGTTTTTGAGTAGCGAAGCACCGGAAGAAATAAGGATACTGATTGACATCCAACTGGACACTGTCGACCTGAATCTCCTGGCTGATATTGGCGGAAATTAAGTTGGAATAGTAACCGTTCTCCTTCAGATTATCGTATTGTGACTTGGCAGAGCCATCGGCAAGGTATATCGCCTTACTTATGTTTCCTTCTATCACTTTATCGTCCGGGTCAAGTGAAAAGAAATACTCATGGAAAGTTTTCACATGATCTTTCGCTTCTACCTGGATGTTATCCTTTCTTTCCGCTGCAATCGCTTCCAGGATTTTTCCGTTGGCCAGAATGTAGATCCGGCTGTGAGCAGTCGTAATTGCCTGATAGCTTTTCACAAGGGAGAAGCCTGAAATAAGCATGCAGACTAAAACCATTATGATACTGAAGGTCCTGACGTGCCGGAACGCTGTATCGATATTTTTAAGTTGTTGAAACATGACATTTGCTGTTTTAGTGGTTAATTTCCTGAAAGCTTATCGTGCTGGAATTTTGAGGAGTTGTCTTTTCCGCTCTGGAAATACCCGGATGAATTCGAAAAAGCTGCCATTCCCTGTGTCACTCTTCCCCTTTGATCTCCAAGCGTATCCGATATCATACCAGAGCCGGAGCTTGCGGTCGATAGCACACTGTTAGAGGTATTGCTCACCAGGCTGTTTACTTTTTGGAGAAGTGCATTTCCTCCGCCTGCATGCACAATGTAGTTGGCTATACTGGGGACAGTGAAATAGCCTATGATTCCAATGACCATAAAAATTAGGTATGCTGTATCTGTCGAGCTGAAGAATGTATCGCCAGAGCCTTCGACCTGTGAAATATCGAGCTTCAGCATGTTTTCCTGAATTTTCCCAAGTATGGAACCGAAGATGTTGGATACCGGTAGCCAAAGGAATACATTCACATAGCGAGCGATCCAGACTGTCAGTGTATGCTGGAATCCGTCGAAGACTGCGAACCCAAATACCAGAGGCCCCAGGATTGCCAGTACAATGAGATAAAAAGTTCTTATTGTATTTATGCATAAAGCAGACGCCTCGTAGAGAACTTGGAGGACTTCGCTCATCCACTGCTTGATAGAGTTTCTGAAATTGTAGGACTGCTTATCCATCCAGAACCTGATGTCATTGCCTATGCTTTCGAAGACTCCTTCCGCTTCACTCGAGTTATCAGGATGTGTGTATTTATACCACTCATCACGGTCACCGGAGCCATCTTCACCCACATACATTTTCCAGGTGTCGCTATTTTTTATCGCCTCGGCTTTTTTCTTTAGCAAAGCGGCAATAGCTTTATTTGAATCTTTAACCATTCCGCCGGTAGCAGATACAATAGGTTGGAGAACCCCGTTCATCATTGACAATACCGCGGGAAAAAGTATTACTGCCATGCCCAGAGCAAATGGTCGGAGCAGCGGGTAGAAGTCGATTGGTTCTGCGGCTGCGATTTGCCTCCATACTCTCGCTGCGATGTACCATAGTGCCGCAAATCCGGCTATTCCACGAGCAACACCAATGAGTTTACTGCAAAGGGGAATCATATCGTCGTACACCTGATCCAGCACAGATTGCAGGCCCTGGATATCAGTCGCTGTACCTTGACCAAAGGACTTTTGAGGCAAAGCCGTCCCTGCAATCATCAAAATGATGATTAAAATTTTCAACGTTTTCATAATGTCTGTTTATTGATTTACCTGATAAAGGCTATTACGGATCTCGATATCCTTCTTTTCCCTGGTTCTTTGAAGCACCAGAATATTCGTCTTCCTATTAAAGTCTCGCAGGAACTGGAGCTTATTTTCTGTATCAGCAAAAATTCGGTCGATTGCCTCTAATCGTTCATCATCGCTCATGCTAAGTTTCGAGGTGGTAATAACTGTAGCAAGCTCATCCAGATTCTGCAGACTTTGATTAAACAGGTTGGCATACACGGCTCCGAGGTAGTCAATCTCGGACGAACTAAATATTCCGCTATTCTTAAACCGGTTGAAGGCCTGACGGTATTCCTTTACAATATTCTTTTGGTGAGTGATGATATCCGGCACACGCTTATAATTCTTGATAGCAGGGTTAACAGCTAGCAGGCCACTTATAAAAGCATCGTGCAGATGGAAATTCCCCTCAGAGATATTCTTAATTGTAGTGTAGCCTTTGCTGACGATTTCATATCCTTTTTTCATGTCAGTCAGGATATTCTTAAGCTGGGTCAGCTTTTCGTAGTTGAGTAATAATTGCTGTACTTCAACTGACTGTGCCTTTGTAGTAGAACTTGCTGCTATAGCAATGACTATCAATATCGTTTTCATGGTAAGTTTAATTTGTTATTCCGTAGAGCTTCTTCGAAACCGCACTATTTTGTTTTTCCTGCTCCCTCTGCAGGTTCATCACTTTTATCTGCCTTATGAAAGATTCCGTGAACTGGTATTTGTCACGCATGTCTGAATGAAGCTTATCAATACGTTTCAATCGTTCATCGTCTTTCATTTCCAGTTCTCCTGAGCTTATCACTGCAAATAAGTCCTCTACATCTCTCACGCAGTCAGAAAGGACTTTGGACCGTACGCTTTCGATGTAACTTTTGTCACTGGCCGATTTTATAGCTTCCCGATTAAGGGAATTATATCTCTTGATAATCGCCGCCTGCCAGCTAAGAATTTCCGCGATGTTTTTATTGCTGGCTATTGTAGGGTTAACGTTTTTCAAGGACTCAAAAAATGCCGAGTGCAGATCGAATTCTCCTTTGGTGAATCTCTTAATTGTTTTTAATCCTTTATCGGCGATCTCGTAGCCCTTGCTTAAATAATCTGTATAAAGCTTTAAGGCCGCTAGTTGCTGCAAAAGGTATTTCTTTTGTGTCGCTTTCTGTCTGAAGAACTCATCCCAGGTCTGAGCTTTAGCGATCGAGGACAGAAGTACTAGAAGGAGAATTATTGAGGCTTTCATATCAGTTAGAAATTTGCAGTCCATACAATCTTTGAACTTCCTGGATTTGCTTTTGACCTTTCGCCCGCTGGAGGCTCATCAGGATATTGTTGGTATTAAATTGCTTCAGGTCTGTATAATTCTCGTCAATCCGGTCAGCAGCCTCATTTATCAGCTCCAGTCTTTTGGCGTCGGTCATCTGAGTCTTGAAAGAGTTTATAATCAAAAGGATCTGGTCAAGGTTTTTAGCACTTTCATTAAGAATCCCGGTGTAAACATCATACATGTACTCCAATTCCTCTGGTTGAAAATTTTTATCCTGTCGGGCCAGATACCAGGCTTTTTTATACTCCTCGACGAGAAAGAGCTGCTTCGTGGTGATTTCTTTTATTCGTTGATAGTAAGAAATTGCAGATTTCACCTTCCATAGGTCTGTATAGTACTTGGCGTAAAGCTCTCTTTGTCGCTCCGTCCATTGTGAGATTTCGGTGAGCTTCAATTTAGAAAGCTGATTTTCCATAACCTTCTGCGCATTTTGCAGCCAGATGGTCTCGTTCTGCATTCGTTGAATCTTCAGATCTACAGCTCTGATAACCTTTTTTACCCCAGCCTTTATGACTTCTAAAATTGCTACCTGTGCATTTGCATGTCCTACAGGCATAGATACCATCAGCACAATCATGCTGGCTGGCATCAGAATCATTAATTTCTTCATGGTTACTTATTTAGTTTGTAAATCCCTTGCCAGTGCAGCTATTCCTTTTTGAATGCTACCATACTTTTGGGTGTATTGCTGGACTTTGAGTTTTTCACTCTCCTCGGTAGTGTATGCGAGATATTCCTCAGGGCTTACCTCCGTTCGATAGACTTTGCTCAGCTGTCCTCCAAGACTGATAAAAATCTCCTTGTACTTTCTCGCTGGGTCATTTGCCTTGTTGACTGAAAGAATCTGGACTTTCTCCTTCTCCGTCAGTCCGAGTAAATCCTGTATAAGGTCAAACTTGTTCTGGTATTTCGATTGGTCCAGGAGAATTTTGCAGTCTGAGTTATTAATGATGGTTTCTTTCACAACCGGTGAGCTGATGATGTCTTCTACCTCCTGTGTAACCACCACTGCTTCGCCAAAGAACTTCCTGACCGTTTTGAAGAGGTACTTGATGTATTCGGCCATGCCTTCCTTTGCAATGGCTTTCCATGCTTCCTCTATCAGTATCATCTTCCGAATTCCCTTCAGTTTTCTCATCTTACTGATGAAGGTTTCCATGATAATGAGGGTGACAACAGGAAAGAGGATTGGGTGGTCTTTGATGTTATCCAGTTCAAAGACGATGAACCGCTCACTTAGTAGTTCTAGATTTTCAGCCGCATTCAAAAGGTATCCGAACTCTCCATCCTTGTAGAAAGGCTTCAAAACATACAGCAGATTATCCAGGTCGAAATGCTTTTCCTTTACGTTGTCTGCCTTAAGCTGAGCTGAAAACTCAGTCCTGAGATAATCATAGAAGGTATTGAAGCAAGGGAAAATCTTGTTGTCGGATCTTAGCTTTTCATAGTATCCCTGAATAGCATTCGATAAGGCGACGTACTCCGGCCTTTCCAGTACTTCATCTTCTTTCTTCCACAGGGCGAGTATTAAGCTTTTTAAACTTTCCTTTTTCTCGGTATCGAGCGTGTCTCCTTTACTGATGTAGAACGGATTGAACTTGATCGGATTTGCTTCGTCGTAGGTGAAGTAGTATCCTCCAACCATTTCACACAAGCCTTTATAACTGTGGCCGACGTCAACCAAAACGATATGGGTTCCCTGCTCATAATAGCTTCGCACCATATGATTGGTAAAAAAAGACTTACCGGAGCCAGAAGGACCAAGAATGAACTTATTACGATTTGTGCAGATTCCGAGCCTCATAGGTTCATCGGAAATGTCTACGTGGATAGGCCTTCCTGTTAACCGATCTCCCAGTCGAATTCCAAAGGGACTAATAGAAGTCTTATAATTGGTTTCCAGATTAAGGAAGCAGCAGGCCTGTTCCGCGAATGTGTCAAACGTATCATTCATCGGAAAGTCTGCTTCATTTCCTGGCAGGCCTGCCCACCATATCTGTGGTGCTCCATCGGTTTCCCGTTTTGCTGTAGCATCAAGTTGAGCCATCGCTGAAGAGACGAGCGTGGTCAACTCTTTCTTTTCATCGGGAATATCCGTCCAGGCGAGAATATTAAAATGAGCTTTGACAGGAAGCCGCTGCTGACTGATTGCTTCGTTCAGAAAGTCTTGCGTTGCATCTCTGCTGATTGCATTCTCACGTGAATAAGCGGACAATGATTGCAGACGAAGCCTTTTGGCTTCCAGCTGCTTCATTGTTTTTGCAGCATCATCGATGAAAATGTATTGATTAAAGATGTGGTTGCAGTTAAGCAGCTGGCCTAAAGGAGAAGAAAATCCGATACTGCATTTAGTTCTGTCAGTACTATATTTATCATAGTTAATTCTGGAACCGCAAAGAGAGGGCATTGCTTCGGTATCCGACAAGGTAAATAGCTGACAAAAGTTGTCACCTATCCGTATTTCATCTTTAAGATGAATGTCGCTGATACCGGGAAGTGATTCCGCCTGGAGGAGAAAACAATAACGTTCCAAAATTCCCGTCTTCTCTTTTGTGCCCACCAAATCATCCGCATTCAAACGCTTAAGCTGAACGAATCCACTATCAGTAAGTATCCGCTCAAACTGGCCGGCTTTATCTGAAAATTCGTCTACAAAATGTTGATTCAAAGACTGAGACGGAACCACAGAACGTCTAAACAGATTGGAGAAAGCAGAGCTGGCCAGCCGCCTTCCTTCTGGTTTCTTTGATAAAAAGACGTAACATTGGTGGTCCAAATATGGCCTCTCATTAAAAAAGCGTTCACTTGCTCCGGATAAAAAGCTGGAAGTACCGGATCTGTCGATGAAATTTGCTTGGTAATTGTCCGCTATAAACCAGTCTTGCTTATGGAAACAACTGTGTTTTGGCAGTACTTTAATAGCTTTTACCCAAGCCTGGTGAAATGCTTCATACTCACTAACGGAGAGAGTGAAAATTTCGGGTAAGGTTATCTTGTAAGCAATAGTTATATCGCCGAACATAGATAGGATAGAATTATTCTCTACCTTATAAATCGGCAGCATTTTCTCTATTTCAATTGCATTTGCCATAATTCCTCCTAATCTTTCCCGGACAGGAACTTGAAAACCTTTCTTGATCTTGCCGTTATAGCTGTTGGGACGTATCTCCTTGCAGCTTTCTTCAAAAGGCCATATTGCCCGTACTTATGACTGAGACGAAAAACGGTCATAAACAGAGCTGTTCCCGAAATCGCTATTGTTACGATGCAGATAAAGAGGTTAATCCCGAGGATGTACATTGCAGAAAAAAGTAGAAGGAGGATAACCAGTCCGATTGCCAGGTAGGTAATATACTGTGCTTTCAAGCCTTTGAACTCGATAGGCTTATTTACGCCTTTGTTGATGTGATAGATGCTCGCCATAACTATATCCCGAAAAATGATTGAAGGACTGTTGCAACGATCACCAGAAATACGCAGCTGCCAAACCAGGCAGAGGCTACTTTACCGGTATCGTGATCTCCGCTGTTCCATTTCTGGTAGACTTTTATTGCGCCAACCAAACCAACGACTGCTCCGATTGCATACATGAGATCGGTACCCGTATCGAAATAGCCTCGTATTTTTCCGGTAGCTTCGGTTATGCCTGCGTTACCGTCCTGAGCATAGCCTTGCTGAAAAGCGATAAGAAATAGAATGATGCTTGAAATTACAGCCTTCATAGTCCTGGTCCGGTTTGCAGACCATTTCAATTGATTTTTCATAATATGTAGATTTTTAATGATTTTCTATTTGCCTATGCCCAGAGTTCATTCACTTCCTGGGGAGTTAGTGAGAAATTAAGTTCCTTAGCAGAAATAAGGTCTGAGACTACTGATACCGTAACCTGTCGCTCGCTTGAGTGGGCAAGTGCTTCGTATTTCGAAGATATTACCTGGAACAGGGCACAGAATTCATCTTTCGTGCCTTCTGCCTCTTTTAAGATTATCAGGCCTTCGTTCAGGTCAGAAAGAAAACTTCCTTTTTCATCCAAAATGGAGGTTGAGGGGTCGTTGCTTGACTCTCCCTTGGTTTCATGGTTGTAAAACTGCAGCTCAGAAGAAGAGACAATATTCTCATTAACGGGTATTAAGGGTTTGCCGAGAACATCTCGCTCTTTTTTATTCTGGTGATAGTCACTTCCCGATCGGTTCTGCGGGTTCAAAGGATCTTTAAAAAAGAGCAGCAGATTGATACGGTAATAAAGTAGAATAACGGTAAGGTAGTAAAGCAGCCCTGCTACTGCAACGTAGGCAACGTATTGCCCCCAGGAGATTTGAGATAACATAGCATTTGTGTTTTGTTAACTCAAAGGTGGAGACTGCGAGGAGGGCTTAGGGGGAGTTTCGAATGTCCCCATCTATTGTGGCGTGTTTTGGCCAACATGGCTGAATATTCCTTAATCTCCCTGGACGATCCGTTAAGACCGCAACAGTTATACATAATTAATAAAATGCCTCTGTTCGACCAAATACCCATTTTTTGTCAACTTGCTAATGCTCTTTCAAATGCAATATCACTCGTTAACGCCAACCAGGTCGACTTGAGGTTTTTGCGAATTCCTATTTTTTTATATATTCATACAAAAAAATGCGCCTATTATTTTCAATGGTTGTATCCTTACTTTTCGGTTCTTAAAAAACAAGCATGCCAAGACAATTTCATCTGGGACACTTTATTAAGTTGCATCACGTACAGAAGGCCCTTACGCTCCTAACATTACAAATTGAACAGAAAAGCCCGCTTTATAACAATTTAGACTTTACAATATATAGAAAGAGCGGCGTAGACAAGATTGCTCCGGAAACCTATTATGAACAGTTTATTTTACGAGATACGCTGTATTATTTTGAACATTTATTTTATGTAGAAACGTACCACGGCATACAGCGGGCTTATAAAACACGAGAATATCATTTTTTATCGCTGCATGCGGCCATCATCTATTACGCAATCGGGTTCTATATACGGGAGCTAATGGACAAACGTATGAGACAGGAACAAGAACGCCTTCATCGCTTACCAGTACATGTCTACTACGGAGGATCGCTACATTATGATACTCCTGAGAGCAGCAATATTTTTTACTACGAGGACTATAAAGAATTTCTTGTTTATAAGGAAAAGCTTACCATGCCTGAGGAAGGGAAAGTGACATTTGCCGTCTCTCTAGATATAAAATCATTTTTTTACACCATTGACCATAAGATATTATTAGATATTATTGATAAAACCAGCCCGGTAGCGGTTAAACAAGCATTACATTTTGACGAGCAAACCAAGTTAGCAATTGGATATTTGCTTAACTATTTTCAAGGTTCAGGTTGTGGGTTACCAGTGGCAAACCAAAACCTCATTTCTAACTTTCTGAGTAATCTATACCTCTCTGTCTTTGACAAGTACGTGATTGATCACTACATCTACCATGGCGATACTCAATACATCCGCTACGTAGACGACTTTTACTTAATCTTTAGAACAACTGTCGACGAAGATATAAGAACTGTTAGGAAACGTTTTTATGACATTGAAAATGATTTCAGTGCATTTTTGATGGCAAATTTAAATTTAGAAATCAGTACAGGTAAGAGCGAACGTTACGAGATAAGGGATGTAGAAAGCCAAATTGAATTCTTAAAAGCTAGCAGTCTAGAGAGCCCTTTTGACCAAGAATTTGATTTGGAAGACATGTATGAGAACTCTCTTTTGAAACTTGACATTGCAGGTAAACCAGTGCCCGATATTTTCCAACAATGTATTGCGATCATCGAAGGCCTGAAACGCCAAACAAATCAGTTAGCCCAGCTAAACCTTTCTATCAGCGAGTCTGCCTATCTTAATCATATTCTGATTTTAAAATCGTGCTTATCATATTCAAAAAGCAGAGATGCTATCGAGATGATGGAACAGTCTGGTATTTTCGACGAGTTGAAGGCAATAGATTACTTACTTATCAAGCCAAAGGTTATGTTTCATCTTATGACAGTTAGCCAGCCGGGCCGAGAAAATCTTTTTAATTTCATTATTGATAACCTAAACACCCCCGGAAGTTTATTGCCCAAACTGACAATTACCGACAAATTCTTACATCAAATTATTTTTCTTATTTCGGAAGCGAAGCCAGCGGATAAGTCTAAACTACAGACGGAGTTCGAGCGTTACAAGCAGAATCTGATTGGCATTCTTTCTATTTTACAGACACAGAACCCACATTACGCCTATCTAGACCTTATTGTCGAGGCATTTTCGGAACACGAACGCGATTTGCGATTTAGTCCAATGTACAAAACAGATTTTTTGAACAAAGATTTATGTATTCCATTAGGGCAGCAAATCAAGCTACGCCGGCTAAGTGAAGTCGCTGGTAGTTACTCCGTCAGCTTCAATCATTTGCTTAACGAATTTCAAAATGTATTCGAAATCGTTTACTTTAACTCGGAGCAAAAAGCTGCTAAAGATATTATGATGAAAATGCAAGATGAGAAGTATTCAACTGCCGAAATAGAATTCGTTTCCAATTTCTTCGAACGTAGAAACCAAAACTCAATTTCCCACACAAACACTCATGACATTGGCCTTTGGAATGTTACACAGATGGAATACGCCGACTATAAAAACAGACTTATTCCGATAATAGACAAGCTATATCAAACACTTAGGCTCCAGGAGGCGTTGGCTGATTAAAATGTAAGGCGATGTCAATATCCAACGGCACCGGTCGGTGAGGCATGCCTGACAAGCAGGCGTACCAGAATAGTCTACACCCGAATGTCGGTTCTAGCAATCGTCTTACAGATTAACAAACTAAATAACTACTTCCTCTTTAGGCGGCTGCGTATCACCGATGTTTCTTTCAGCCTACCCGATACTCATTAAACTTATCCGTATAATCCACCAACTTCACTTTCATGTTATCCAAAAAAGTAGTTGGCCCACATTCCCGCATTCTGATCTTTTCAAACGTCTTATAAATATTTCCTAAGGATATATTGAAAGCTTTCTCAAAATATTGAGCAATTTCTTTGTAATCCGTTTTTCCATGGTTAAAGACTTCAGCTTGTGCTAATCCATAAATTAGTTCAACTAGCCCGGTCTTCGAGCCAGTCCATTCGAGACGATGATGGGGATAACCGAGATCGTGACTTGAAGCCGACCGTTCCTTTAGTTTATATATCTCCTTGTTAAGGTACGACACCAACATGTCTTGTGCTAGTATCTGCGCTACTTTACAGTCATAGCCGGTTGACAGATTTGGATCAGAATCGAATCCATGAGCTTCGCAATCGTTATAATTTGATAGCTTACTCCTCATGAAGTACTGTTCATCATTTGAAGTCTGGCCCATTCTGAAGTACAGGTAGAAATCGCTATAGACCTCATAACTGCGTTCCAGGTGCAGAATTTCGTTCTCAAGATACTTCCTGACTAACTTTTCCCGGCCTATAGGACGCCGCAGCTCCAGGTGGTACAATTTGTCGTAATAAATGAGTTTACTAAGAAGGTGGGGTTTAGCTTCCTTGAAAAACCATATTTCTTCTTCTTTGTCCTTAAATTCTGCTTTCAGTAGGTGGGCTCGTAATCCTGCAAGCGCTTTTCTTGTAATGGTAAGCGCGGCTTCACAAACTTTCACAATGTGTTCTTCTGTCGCCTGAATTTCCTGAAGCTCAAAGTCCCATGCAGCATTCAGCGAGGTCATAAAATCTTTCATAGAAAATTGTTAGATGTTTAACTCAAATTTCTATGATTTTAAACCGCTTGTAAATACGTCTTTTATAGTAAATCGCATACGTAAAAGAGCGTATTTTATTGATAAAGATGTGTTTAGGCTGAGATGGAAGGCCGATTGGGACTTTGATCGATCTTATTGAGAAGTTCCACCTTATTTGTAACTCCAACCTTTTCGAAAATATTCTGGACATGCTTGCTTACAGTCCTCTTCGAAATAAAAAGCTTTTCACCTATCTTTTCATATGTATGCCCTTCACGAATCAGTTGCACAATTTCGATTTCCCGGGGAGTCAACTGATAGTCTCTATACTTATCCTCCGCAGAGGAGGCGGGATTCACAATGCTGATAGAATCAAGTTCCAATAACCTTTGGTACTCTATTCTCGCGTTGGTTATGGCTCGAGAGATGAACAAAACCGTAATCACAATAAAGCCGCCATTTGTTATAACCACTTCAAAAAGCTGGCTCGCATGAAAATATGATAAGAGCGTCATTGACGCCCAGGGAATTACAGCACAATACACGGCCAGAATTTCTACTGTATTATTCTGATTGGTACGTTCTCTGTATTTCAGCATAACGGCCTTTGTTATTGCCCATAACAGCACGATAGAATAGAAAAACGGAATAATAACTCCATACCTGATAGCAAACTCCAAGTTCCCGTTAAACGAATAAGCTATTACAAAGAATACGATATAAGGAAGAATAAGAAATAGTGGCACCCCAAACAAAGCATGAAAACGAAGCCTGGTCAGTTCGAATGCTTTATAGAAATAATACGGAAAGTACGAGGCCATCAAAAAGCCACTTCCATAGGCAATAATGTTTTGCGTTACAATAGGTATGTTTAATTGGGGATCGGGAAAGAGCCCGCCGGTGATATTGTAAATGATAAGTAAAGACAGAAGAATAAGATACCACAACCGTTGTTTATCCTGCGGCCGGTACAGGTAATGAAACAGCTGGTAGAAAAACATTACGGTTTCGAGAATGACGAAAACGAATGTCACGAGATGCATTTCGGTTCCAAACACTAACATAAAGGAAGGTTTTAGGGTGGCTAAGCTGCATCACGCTTAAGAAAGAATAGTTTATAAGTCAAGTCGAGCTCGTTGTAGACGTCAAAACCAAATTTCTTGTACCAGGGAAGGTTTTTGGTGGTTGAGGTTTCCAGGTAAATGGGCCGTTTTTTCCTGCTGCTATCTTCGATTACTTCATTAAGAAGCTCTGTCCCAATTCCTGAATTCTGATAGGAAGGATCAACTCCGATGAACCAGATATAATACATGGGTTCTTTCGGCTGGATTTTCTTGATTTTTGATTCACGGGTGAGGGCCTTTTTAACATTGCTGAGGCCTACGCATGAAAGGATCAACTTAATGTCCAGGAGAATGGATTTAAGGCTAGTCTTTTTTTTGTCGGGATAAAGAATTAAGGCGCAAGCCTTCTTGTTGTTTGACAGAAATACTTCTCCGAATAGGTAACATACTTCAAAAGAATAGTCCATCAGGGCTCTTACTCTCTGAACCCTCTTCTTGTCCTGTTTCACAATGTAATTTACACTCTTATTGGTGTCGAAAGATTTGGTTAGAATATCAAGCACAAGGCTTTTGTCACTATAGCTTGCCTTTATCATAAGACTGAGAATTTAGGTGTGTAAAAATATAACAGAAGTATTGTTAAAATTGTTTAAATAGCACATTTACAGGTCAATGTGTGAAATTTAACATTGCATCGGTCATATTAAATTTGCATGCCTTGCGACTTTCTACCGCTATTGCTATCGGGGTTTATGCCCGGTGTCTTATTGTCAAATTCGTTCCAAAGCAGGTTCTGAATATCCTGCTTAATTTGGTAGTAATTATGCTCAACTTCACCTGGATCAACGTTTCTTATCCTAGGTATATCGCGATAGCTTTCTTCCTCCCTTTTTAATCCCTCATGGTTATTTTGAATCTCGTTATGAAAGACCTTCAAGTCGATCTTATTCAAGGGGTCGTCCGACACCATGCCTACAAATTCACCTGATGATAAACTTGAAATTTTTGAAGCCGGAATGGCGAAATCCAGTTGAGTTGATTTACTGAAAGAAGTGTCGGTGCTGTTAACAGAAACGCTTTGTCTTTGCTGAACTATCTTTCCGAACCTCTCTGCGAGTTGCTTAGCAGTATCTCCAGTTACTTGTCCCGCTATAACATTACCTACAATGTTCAGAATTACTTCTGCCTGCTCTCTTCCATAATCTTTTTTTAGCTGACTGTAGTCCTGAACTGCCAGAGTCGTTGCTACCTTATTTGATCGGGCTGTCGCTATCAGACTGTCGATATGGTTGAAGTAGATCGTCGGAAATTCGTCAAAGATCAAGCTGCACTTCTGCATATTCTTTTGGTTGACAAGCTTGATCATTCGTGAAATATAAAGGCTCAATACTGCTCCATAGACCTGCTGCTTTAGCGGATTATTACCCATAGAGATAATTTTCGGTTCCTGGGGATTATTTAAATCGAGGGTGAAGTCGTTTCCGGAAAGCACATAGTAGAGAGAAGGTGAAGCTAATCTTGCCATGCTGATTTTTGCACTTGCCACTTGCCCCTCTAGTTGGTCATACGCCTCGTTCTGCCAGGCAGAAATGAAAGGATTAATAAGTACTTCGATTTCCGGTTCCCGACTCAATACGGCAAATAGGTATTTGTATTCGACCTGCATCAGTTCGATTACGTGTGGAAGCGTGCAGTACTTGCCGTCTTTGTATTTCCGGAGAAACCAGATAATGGCCGTAACAAAATTTATGGGCGATTCCACAAAGAAGTCGCCTTGCTTTTTAATCCATTCCCGGTTGAGGCCCAGCATGATAGTCCTTGAAGCTTCAGTAGCATCAGTAATATCGACCATGTTACCAGGATCAAGCGGATTGCAACGATGAGATTTGGAGAGATCCTCAAAGTTAATCGCATAGAACCTCGCGTTATTTCTCTTTGTCTTTAAAAGCGTGTTATAGGCGATACGGGTAAGGTCGTCATATTTAAAATCGTAAATGAACATGCAAAAGTTCTTTTGAATATGCTGAGTAATGATATGCCGAATGGCGAAGTATGATTTTCCTGAGCCTGGAGTACCCATTACTAAAGTTCCCCGGAAAGGATTAATAATATTTATCCAGCTCTTCCTTACCTTTCCTTTATAACGGTATGAGGCGGGAAGATTGATAGAAAATTCATTTTCCAAAAGTCGTTCCTCCTGAGGGAAGGTTTCATTCTCTCTATTAAAGACATCATTACTTAACGATAGCTTTAAAAGACGGGAAAGTAGGGTACCGCCCGTTAGTATGAGCAGATAGCCAAGAGAAGTAAGCCCGATGTATAATAAAGCCTGCTTCAGGCCTGAGATGTTTACCTGGAAGCTGACCGAGCTTAGGAAAAAAAGGCAAATCCTGAAAAAATGTAAATAGCTATCAACTTCTTCCTGATCTTTTCATCTTTTTTGCCTTTCGCACCTATAAGGGAAATAATCAGGAGAATCAGAGCAGCGATTTGGGAAGCGAAGCCAGTGGCAAAGATTGGCATTTTCGAAAAATTCCCAATTATTCTATCTGTTATCCTTGATGTGAAGTCGAGTTGCTGAAAAGCCTGATGGCAAAACATATAAAAGTGAATAACTAATATTGCAATACTTAGCAGGCGGGTAAAATCAGTTATTTTACGCAGGCCTTGTTCGTTTTCTCCCGTGTTCATAGCTATTAGGATAAATGGTTACGTTTCTTCCTTCTTTTCCGCCTCGGCCCAAAGTGTATGTTTAGCGCTTCAGGGTAATCTGGTTTAAGAAGGGTACTTATAATTTCACTGTTATAAATCGGATCAGGAACTTTAGGTGCGATTTGATGACCATCAGGCACTACTAGGCCGGATTGGAGACTTCCCTTACTCGTAGATTGTAAGTCTTTGACTTTTGAAAAAGCTTCCATCAACGCGTTGGCACTATAGCCTTTCCCCAGGGCACTTCCGTTGAAAACGGTCCTGGAATCATGATCCAAAAAGGTGACTCCATAAACCCTCCCTTCGTTATTTTTTCTGAAAATCACCTCAACGCCATTTCGTGATAGATACTTTTGAAAGTCTGCTTGCGTTCGCCCACGTTGTATAGCAGAATCCAAAACCTGCCGGAGCTGTTGCTTGACGGGACGTCTTAGTTCTTCGTTTAGCTTGTAGCGTTTCTCCAGGAACTTCAAAGTTGGTTTCCCGTAAATGCTGCTTGCTTTTATTGGAACACCTATCTTTTGTCCCTTAGAATTTAACATTCGGTACACCAGACCATTCTTTCGGAACATCATTGAATCTTCCTTACCCGGATCTGCTATTACATTGTACTGGTTGAGGATGGCATTTAGCTCTGGCAGCGAGGTAAACTTCCAGTTACGAACTACTGCCCGGACAATATTGGATATTGCCTGTTTGGTTTCGTCACTTCCGTACACTGCCTTCTTAACGTTCACCGGTTTGATCGTCTGATCTTCCTGATTTTTCTTGCCCTCAGCTTTAACCAGTCCATAATCGCTCTCCAACTGCTTTCTTGCAGGTTCAGATTTATGCTTTCCTATATTGTGAAGATCTATTCGCTCTCCGGTGCTTTGAATGTTAGTGGTAACGATATGGACATGTGGATGAGCTGCATCGAAATGCCGGTACAATAAATAAGGTTGATCAGCAAAGCCAATCGCTTCCATATATTGCTGAGAAATCTCCTTCAGTAATTCATTATTTAGCTGATCCTTGTTGTCGAAGTTGAGGGATATGTGAACAGCGTTGGTCTTAGTCCTTCGGTTCAGTTCTGTGTAAGTCTCAAACTGACGAAGTTTTCGTTTCAAGGAGAGGTCTTGAGCATCAGAGGGAAAATTCTCTGCCCAAAGAAATTCAGCAGAGCCCTTCTGAACCTTGTGCTCATTGTAGCCCAGTATGCCGCCGATGTGTTTGCCAATAATTATTTTTGCAACCATTGCTTTCCCAAATCCGCTATCAACTGTAACAGTTCTTCAATCTTGGACCCGGTACTCTCATACAGTCCTGCCACCCTCGTAGCGTAAAATACCTTTCGCGTTTCGTCTGGTGATTGATGGAAGTACCTGGTAATTTGATTGATGTTATTCCCGATCGAGTTTACTTCCCTTCTCAATCGGATCAGTTCGGGCATGAGTGCGGCGAGGCTTTTGTCAACAGTCTTAACTTTGATTTCGCGGTTGTAGAGAATATCTCTTAAAAGGTCGCTTGTACTTCCATTGGCGGCCTTGTTTGCCAGCTCTGTCAGCTGCTTGAACTTCGCCTGGTTTACGCGGGTTTGGATCTTGTGCTGGAGCAGCTTACTTTCTTCGGCTTTTCTTCTTGGCATGTCTTGTCCTCCTTCATTTGTCCACGGACAGCAAGTTCCGCAGATGGCCGATCAGTGAACCTCCCGACTGACTCCGGAAGGAAGGGCAAGATTGTTTTTGGATACAAAAATACATCTTGCTTTTCACGCCTTCGGCCGTGAAACAATGAAGTTAAGACTGTTTTAAATGGCTACAAAGCGAGGGTGGCGAAGATGGAAGGGAGTGGCGGAATTGGCGGAAAAAGGCACCTCACTGAGAAGCGAACACAGTCTGATTTACAATCATTGAAATTTGCTTAGTAGTAGGCGAGGCGTCTGTGTAATAATTCGAGGATTCTTTATAAAAAAAAGTTGATCAGATAGAGGATATTATCTACCGTAAAAGGAATTACGATAGCCGTATTAAGCAAGAAGTTAATTAAAATATGCCGTTCAAGCTTGTACAGTTCCTTTGTAAATCCCTCTTCACTCTCTATCAGGTCAAGCAAGCTTGGGCTGAGGTTGTAGTCTTCCGTCCCAATTCTCAGGCGCGCTCTCACCATTGCTCCGTAGTTTTTCGATTTGTAATGGGAATAACTGAGCTCTTCAAACATTTTTATCATACTCCATTCATGCGTTTCTAAAGCAGCTAAAATGCCATTGAAATTTCTTGAAATATTAGAATGGTCTTTCCAGTCATCCTGACATTTGTATCTAAAATCGTGTTCAACCTCATGCCATCCTTCAGAAAAGACGGTTCTAAGTTGAAGTTCATAGGTGGCATCAATTCGCTCATCCTTTACAATATCCCTAAATTCCTTCAGCAAAGAAGTTGGAATTTTGAAAATTAGGTTAACCCTTGTTGGTCGAAATTGGGTTGTCGTATTGACATCGACCGTTTCTTCCAAAAGTGAACCCGCATATTTCGTCTTGAGAAAGTTTAACAGAATTTCCAGATCGTCTAAAAAATAAAGATTAACCCTTATTCCAATTACGTCTCGTAGGAATTTAGTTTTTCCATCGTACTTTAAATCCTCTGAGTTGCCTATGGTCGTTTTTAATTTTCTCGTTAATGATTTGTCGGACTTGCACCTAAAGAAAATTCTGTAAAAAATCCCTGCTCGTAAAATCTCCTCTTCGATTAATTCACTTATATTTCTGGCGAGTCTGTCTAGATCTCTATTTGTATAAGCCATTAATTATTTAAAATTTGTTTAATCATATTGATTTTGTTAATATTAAATGAAACATGAATTCCTTTAATATTAACAAATCCTCTTTCTTCCAATCCCTTTAATCCTTTATTTACCTTTTTCGCGGCTGACTTGTCAAAACTTTGAAGAAGCTTTACGATGTGATGTCCCTTAGTCGGCGAAATACTCCAAAGGTTCTTTAGAATTTCTTTCTCAAAATCGCTCACAGCAGAAGGGACGTTGCTGCCATATTTAGGAAGTGTGCTTTCTATTAAGATATTCCCCTTTTCTTCTATGCAATTTATAGCAGTCACTTCATTATCCACATCTAAGAATTCTCCTACCACCAATTTGCAGGAATTAAATGAGCAATTAACGAAAGTCACCCCTTTGAGAGCTTGGGGGTTAAATGAACAATTTCTAAAATAGCAATTAAGGAATATAGAGGAAGCTATCGCGAAATTGTCGAACGTCACGTCAAAAAAAGTTAGATCATGTACGGAGATTTCATTGTAGTCTCTTACGAGCTCACTCTTCAACTGGACGTCGAAAACAAAGATTGCTTCTTCTGAGAATTTTTCAATTATTGGTTGCAGCTTTTGCCAAAGATCGAGTTTATTGCCTTTGTTTTGCACTCGGTAAGCAGTGACCGCTAATTCAATCATATAGGATGAATAATTTTTCTGTGTTAGTTCCTCCTTGGACTCTATTAGAACTTCGCCAAGAAAGGTTCCGAAAACAAAGTCATTAATGAAGCCTATTTGGCTTTGATCGCGACCTTTTCTATCAAGTAAAGCATGGGTAGAAAGAGCATCTACTAAATTATCAAGGGTCGGTCGATTTACACCGCTGTACAAATTCCTCGTTTCTTCTATTAACTTTTTATTATCCTCGAGAATAATAAGTTTAAAAAACTCCTTTTCTTCTACAGTGGAGTCCAGCTCTAATAGCATTTTCGCTACATTTTTAAAAACGAGCAATTGGTTCTCGACTGTCATTATCAGGTTTTGCCTTTCTTTTTCCCTTTCGAGCATTTTCTCGAAATACTGGGAAACCAATTGATCGGGGTTATCAAGGAGGAAAGTGAAAAAATCAGCTTCGATATGCTTAAGGAAGGTTAACAATACGGGATTCGCTAGATTCTGGATTGGAACGTCTTTCTCTTTAACCTGAATATATTTGTCCTCTCCCAGCCAATCTCTTAACCGCGGTTCTTTCAATGCTATGCGCGTCACTTCAAACTTTTGCTGCCATTTGACCAGCCAGTTCTCAAATTCCAATCCTGTAAAAATTGCCGTTTTTCTTGTCGTTAAGATTACTTTTGATTGGTGCTCCAAAAGATTTCCTATAGTATCCAGCATTGATTCTACTTCTTCAAAGGAGCCATCCGTACTTGAATCTATATCAACTTTCTCGAGAAGCTCGTCGAAACCGTCTATAATTAAGGGGATCCTTCCATTTTTTACTTCCTTCAAAACCAACTGTGAACTCAGTGATGGAAATTCTAAATCTATTTCGTCGAGCAAAATATATCTGAAAATATTAGCCCCGCGATTCCGAGCTAATTCAGTAAAAATCGGCAGTTGATGCCCTTCTGTCTGGCTTACTTTATTTAGGATTTCGTAAGCTGTACAAGTTTTACCATATCCTGCCGCGGCCTCAATAATTATTAATTCGGGTTTTGGGCTAAATAGCTTCGAATTGATTACATCAAAGAGGCCCGTAATATCGACTGTGTGATTGTGTAGTTCGAAAGGCGCCTCTACGTACTCGTAAGAATGGCCGAAAAGATTAGCCGTCTGCTTCGAAACAAATTCGTTATATTTCCTACTCAGCCTTTGGCGAGTAGAGTCGTAGCTGAAGAAGCTCTTGAAAAGTATGCGCACGGTAGACACCATCTTGCGCCCTTGTTTTTGTGATTCTATCTTGTGAGCAAAAAAGAAGGTAATGAATCGCACAGAACAGATGCTGGCTTTGGTGAACGAGTATCTCCAGAGCGGAATGACCCAAAAAGAGTTTTGCAAAGAAGCAGGTATCGGCTTGGCCAAGCTGAACTATTGGATCGCAAAGAGCCGGGAAAATTCGGAACCGGCAGGTTTTGTTTCGCTAACTTCCGCCGCTCATAAAGAAGTGACGCTTGAATATCCCTCGGGCGTAAAGATCTCTGTAAATACTTCCGATCTTTCCCTGCTCTCGCGTCTGGTTAGGTTATAAGCGATGTTTTCGTTAGGCTCCTCTCACCGGTACTACCTGTATAAAGGTAGCTGCGATATGCGCAAGTCCTTCGATGCTTTATGCGGACTGGTCAGCGAGTTGGGTAAAACAGCCACTGGCGGCGAAGTGTTCGTGTTTTTGAACCGCAGGCGAACACATATCAAATTGCTTCACTGGGAGCGCGGCGGGCTGGTGCTGTACTACAAACGGCTGGAAGAGGGCACTTTTCCAGCTCCGAGGGTGAACGAACGGGGCGTCATGGACTGGCCCGAACTGGTGCTGATGGTGGAGGGTATCCTGGTGGAAAGGAGCCGCAGAAGTAAACGGTTTGAAGTAGAAAAAGTCGCTGTTTGAAGCAAAAAAGGCACTTTATTGCTTGCCCGTTCCGGGTAAATTTCGTATCTTGAAAGCATGCAAACGGCACTGGAAGAACTATCAAAGGACGAGCTAATCGCCGCTTTCCGCCGTTTGGAACATGAAAAAGACCAGCAAGCCCAGGCACAAAAGCAGGAGATCGACCTCCTGAGGGCTCAACTGGAAAAGCTCCGCCGGATGCAGTTTGGCCAGAAGCGTGAACGCTTCATTGATCCCCTTCAGCAGGCCCTTCCTTTTGAAGCCCCGGCAGAAGAGAAACAGCAGCAGAAGGAAGCCCTGGAGCAGCAGATCACTTATGTTCGTAAACGGCAATTTATCCAAAAGCTGCGTGCCGCTCTTCCAGCTCATCTTCCGGTAGAAACCGTAGAGATCTATCCCCAAGGCGACCTGTCAGAGATGGTCTGCATCGGCAGCGATATCACCGAAGAGCTCGACTGTGAGCCCGCCCGCTTCTTCATCCGCCGCTATGTTCGCTATAAATACACCAGCAAAGACGGTCAAGGCGTAAAGACCGGCGATCTTCCCGAGCGGGTCATCGACAAAGGTATACCCGGAGCAGGCCTGCTGGCCTCCATCCTGGTAGATAAATATGCCGATCATTTACCCCTGTATCGCCAGAAGCAGCGGTTCGCCCGGGAAAATATCCCGATCGCCTCTTCGACTATCGAAGGCTGGACCCGCCAGGCGCTGGAACGATTGGAGCCGCTGTATAAATGCCTGGAAGAGGACACCAAAGCCCAGGGATACCTGCAACTGGACGAAAGCCCGATCAAAGTGCTCGACAGTGACAAGAAAGGTGCCGCCCACCAGGGCTGGTACTGGGTCTGTCATGCTCCACTGGAAAAGACTGTGCTCTTTGTCTATCATCCTTCACGCAGTAAAGAAGCGGCGGCTGGCATTCTAAAAAACTTCAAAGGCTATCTCCAGACAGACGGTTATGCTTCTTACAAGCAAACCATTGCACGCAAGGAGGTCATTCACCTGGCTTGCTGGGCACATGCCCGAAGATATTTCGAGCAGGCCCTTACGGGTGATAAGGCCCGGGCCACCCATGCCCTGAACCTCATCGGGCAGCTGTATGCCATTGAACGAAAAGCCACAGAAGAAAGCTTACCCGCCGACCAGGTCAAGGAGCTCCGGATGGAAAGATCTCTGCCTGTGATCAACGAACTCGGTAAATGGATCTTCACTGAGAGCAAGCACGTGTTGCCCAAAAGCCCGATCGGAGAGGCGATGAATTATGCCCGGAACCTGTGGGACTCGTTAAGCGCCTACCTCTACGATGGAAATCTGCTGATCGACAATAACGGGGTGGAGAACGCCATCCGCCCGCTGGCCCTGGGAAGAAAGAACTATCTTTTCGCCGGATCACATGAAGCGGCCAAACGCGCCGGAATGATCTACTCCTTCTTTGCCAGCTGCAAGAAGCACAACGTCAATCCTTACCTGTGGCTCAAATACGCCCTGTTGAACGTGATGTCCATCAATCATAAGAACATCAGGTCGCTTTATCCCCAGAACTGGAAGCAGCCTGTTTAGCTGCTTTTTCCTGCCTTTTCTTCATCACCCGTAGGGTCGACAGATCGCTGCGTCCCAATTCCACCGGCGAAAGCATATCGGCGAATGCCTCCATGCTAATTCCATAAAATGTACATATCCGGTACATCATGATAAAGCTTCCTTCCCGCTGGTCTCGCTCAACTTTTAGATAAGTAGAGGTCGTCATGCCTATACCACGTGATACTTCGCTGGCGCTGTACCCCAACTCCTGGCGTAGTGCCTGAAGTGCTTTTCCTACTGTTGACATTCTTCAAATATACTAATCCCAATATCCTTAAACCATCCGATATACACCACAATCCACGATGCCTTTAACATTATTATTGGAAAATTATACCTGTACTTTATCACGAGGATACCTTGAAAAGCTCTACTTCTGCTTCCGAATTATTTTTTATTTTTTTATAATTGACAGCATACCCTAAGTTGGAATACTCATTTTTAATTTCTTCAGCCTTTCTCAGCGTTACTTCGTCATCCGTGATTGGGATTATGTCGACACCAAAATATCGGCTCTTTTTATAGACAAAAATTGAGATGTTTTTCTCTCGGGATATTTCCAATTCGAATCCGTAAGAGATATATAATTGTTCAAGTAAGTCTTTCTCTATCATTAACAGCTCTAGCTATTAGGTTTATTGGGTAGCTTCCAAAGCCAAACATCCGAAAATAATATATATATTAAAACTTTACTTAATTATTATTGTATGAGACCGTCAGTCAAACATCCTTCTTTCAACGACAATCTGCTCCAGCAAAGTTAACCCGCGAAGAAAAACCCGTAAAGAGCTTTTGCGGCATAAACCGCTTCGCTATTTATTCCACATTCTCTTGACTGACTTTTCTTCTTCGATTCTGGTGGCTTAACAGATTATCTCCTGATGGATTATTCTCAACCAACCCTTCTATGTCTCCCTTACTGGTCCAAACCGCTGGCTCCAAGAAATATCGTACGTGACACTTGATGTGTTTCGGTTCGGTTACTCTTATTAGACTGCTTCAGCTCTCAACGTTGCGAAAGCTAAGGAGCTATTTTCAGAGAAAGGTAAAATCCTTGGAAATAGCCTGGCTTGTCTCCAGGACCTCCTGCTTCAACAGCTGGCGTGCTAACCAATTACACTACTATAGAATCTTGATTAAACCCCGATGGATAACCCGATAGAAACCGGGTTTCCAGGTAACCTACACCTTGCCCATATAGGAATATCTTTACAAGTGGACAAAAGGGGAGTTGCTTCTTTATTATCTTGGCTGCCGTTGTGCAGCTTCTAAAAGTTTAAGTTTCACAGCGTCGTAACGCTCAAAAAGTTCGTTACGCCACTCCACAAAGTTAAGATTTTCGATTGAAGTAACCTTGCGCCCGGAAATAAATCTTTCATTATTACTGATGATACCGATGGCCCTAGCCGGACCATTTCTATATAGAGCGACGATCTGTGGTACTTTGCCAATTTGATAGGCAGTGTTACCCTCTAATGTTTCTGTAAACCAATGATAAACAGTTCTGCTTGTACCGTGGTTATTGTTTTTAGAAACGTTGTACTCACTCTCAAATCGTTGTTTTGCTTCCTTGTGGCGATATCCTTCCACCGTCACAAGCCCTGAACGGTCAGGCAATGGCAGCTTTTCTATCACTGCTTCTGTTCTCGTTCTCCATGAAATTCTATAACAGTGAAAAACTTTTTCGACGTCACGTGTGCAGTAGACGATTACAAATGAACCGGCCGTCCATGATGGTGGATATACTGATATCGCGTTTTTAATCGCTTCAAATACGATACTGGCTTTTTCTTCGACAGAGCAATTACTCTTGAACAGCAATCCTCGGTCAGCTTCGTCAATCAATTGCCCGATTACGATCGTTGGAAACAATACATCCCCGCAGTAGCCGAAAATATCAGGATGTTTTAACATTGCAAAAGTTTTACGGCCTTCTGAGAAAGTTTCTTTTATGCTTGTACTAAACTGGCTATCAGTTGTGATGTAGATTGCTGATGGACGATAGCCAAATTTGCTATTGTCTACCCCGACCCAGGTGGCTAATAATGTCATTTTAAAAGTTACTCATTTTTGGCTAAATTAATGATAATGCTTTGTTCCTAGGCTGTAATCCCCTTGCGATAAACAATATCTCAAGTAGGAATATCTTTGACACTTGAGTGGCGACGAAGCTAACCTGTTCTGGCAAGGCTAGCCAGCGAAGAAAAACCGGTAAAGAGCTTTTGCATAAACCGCTTCGCTATTTATTCCACATTCTCTTGACTGATTTTTCTTCTTTGATTTTGGTGGCTTAACAGATTATCACCTGAAGGTTTATTCTCATAATAGTTACAGTAGCTTCGAAAGTTTCCCTTCGTCGGGTAAGAACTTTCTTAACTCGTCCGGGATATGCCGGGTGGTTTTAAAAGTCGCAGCTCCCATTGCGTTGCTGACAGATCGAAAAGCGTACTCTACAACCGTATTTGATTTTTCCTTGCACAGAATTATCCCTATGCTCGGGTTCTCATGTGGTAACTTCACTTTATCATCAAGTACATTAAGGTAGAAATTCAGCTGTCCTGCATATTCCGGTTTAAACCTACCCCGCTTCAACTCGAAAGCTACCAGGCATTGCAAATGCCGATTGTAGAAGAGAAGATCAATAAAAAATTCCTGTCCGTCAACTTCAAGCCGGAACTGGTTCCCCAAAAAAGCAAATCCCTTTCCAAGGCCAAGAATAAACTTTCTAATATTGTTGACGATTTCCGTTTCAATGGCTCTTTCATCTTCCGATCCTTCCAGCTGCATGAAGTCCCATAAATATTCATCCCGAAATACTTGCAGAGCTGTATCCCTTAAATCTTTTGGAACAGTAGCTTCGAAATTATTCGGCAGCGTCCCCTGATGCTTATACAGATTCTCGGCAATCTTAAGCTCCAAGATTGATACTGACCAGAACTGAGTTGCGGCATGCCGGATGTAAAACAGACGCTCTTCCAGGTTTTTACATTTATTCAATAATAGCAGATGATGCGTAAAACTGACTGAAAAGAATAAATCCACGTCACTTTGGAATTGTGCAGTCGCCGACTGCACAATTCGAGGATCAGTTATTTGTGCAGTTGCTAACTGCATAAAGTTTGTGTTTGTATAGGCTTCAGCAAACTGCTTCATATTCATCAGGTTCCTGCGAGAGAACCCTCTCAGTCCGGGAAGCTCCTTTTGCAGATCTAAAGCCAGTTGACCTATTATTCTCGCACCCCAATTTCCAGAGGCGACTTTCTCAGACAACTTTACGCCTGTGCTCATATAAAGCTTTAGAAGCTCACGGTTGGCCAGCCTTGAAGCTTCATATCGGCTGTGAACTATATTCTGCTTTAATTCCTTGATTAGCTGCAGATACGATTGATTCTCTTCCATGCGACTATCCTAATTT
This sequence comes from Arcticibacter sp. MXS-1, assembly GCF_041902385.1. Classification (GTDB taxonomy): domain Bacteria; phylum Bacteroidota; class Bacteroidia; order Sphingobacteriales; family Sphingobacteriaceae; genus Arcticibacter. The sequence continues at coordinate 3,411,751 of NZ_CP169244.1, forward strand.
TAGGCGAAGCTTAGCCATGTCATCACTTATTTTCTTTTCCAATACACGGGCATAAATCTGAGTAGTAGCAATTTTTGTATGCCCTAGCATCTTGCTGACGGTTTCAATGGGAACACCGTTGGAGAGAGTTACCGTGGTTGCGAAGGTATGTCGCGCTACATGGAACGTTAGGTTCTTTTTAATCTCGCAGATATCGGCTATTTCTTTCAAATAGCTATTCACCTTCTGATTGGATAAAGACGGGAATAACCGCTTATTCGCAGTCGCTCGGGGATCATCAGCGTATTTTTGCAGTATCGCCTGGGCTTTGGGTAGTAGCGGCGTGTTTACCGGAGTCAGAGTTTTTTGGCGAAAGGTCTTGATCCATCTGCCGTTATCAATACCTGTAATAATGTGGTCGGAGGTAAGGTTCATCACATCTACATAGGCTAATCCCGTATAGCAGCAAAAGACAAACAGATCCTTCACCATATTGAGACGGTCCACCATGAACGATTTTTTCTCAAGCTTTTGAAGCTCCTTCTCCGTCAGGAAGTCTTTCTCAATCTTCTGGTATTTAAACTTGTAGTTTTTAAAAGGGTCGTTTTTGATCCACTCCAATTTTATCGCCAGGTTGGTAAGCTTCCGCAAACGAATTAAATGTTTCATCACGCCATTGTTATTCATCGGCTTTTGATGATCAATGGGCTTGTGATTCCTCAGGTAGCATTCGAAGTCGACGACAAACTTATAATTGATCGCGTGCAGAAAGATGTCTTTCTTTTTGAACTGGCCTTGCAGGAATTTCTCTAAATACCGCTGCGTAACATAATAGTGCTTCAAAGTACTCCATTCCAATACCGTTTTGGCCTGCTCGTTATGATAGGCCATCAGTTTGTTAAGAGTATATTCCGGATCCCCATTCCCGAGAAAAGCATCTTTAAATGTTTCCATCGAAATGGTGCGACCGTTCGACAGTAAATCCTGATAGCAGTCACGTACTTTCACCCGCACCTCATCCAGATACTCATTTATTCTACGTCCTTCAGTACTGGTCCTCTTTCCAGAACCCTTGTCTTTGTCCCAGTGCTTTACATCCACCTGGTAGTTCTTGAGTGAGATGTAACTTTTTTCACCATTAATTACGAGCCCTAAAAAAACAGGTGCTTTACCGTCCTTTGTTCTCTCTGTCCTAACTTTAAAGTGGACCCCGAATGTGCTTGTTGTTTTCATAATCTTATTTGATACGTTTTCATACTCTTTGGCATTCGGCAATTGCAAACAGGTACCGGACAGCCGTATCAAACAGGGGCAAAACGGGTCAAATTATCGCAATTTATACGCATTTAACTATCTCTACTACAGTTAGTTACTCCCTATTAGAGTACCATAAAAGTAAATACTAATATTTGGTACTCTGATTGGTACCAGACAGATAGGGAAACTTTGGGAAAGATTGGTAGGCGTTAAAACAGAAACGCCTGTAAATCAGATAATTTACAGGCGTTTGATCCTCTTTGGGAGGTGCTTCTGTGCGCCCACCTGGGCTCGAACGTGGGATCCACAGATTAAGAGTCTGTTGCTCTACCAGCTGAGCTACGGAGTCGTCGGGTTTGGTGGTGCAAAGAAAAGAAATGTGTCTCGTTCAGGGAAAGATTATACAAAATAAACTTACCGATGCTTAATCCACGAGGAGATCTTTTGAAGTGCGACGGGATCGATAGTCTCTTCTATTTGCGAATACTCGACGATATTGCCCGTGATTGCTTTCTGTAATAAGTGGTTGAGCCCTGGCATTTCTACGATCTCTGCTTTTTTATTTCCTGCTGCAGCGAGTGATTGACGGATCCCCTGGAGGTTGTCGGAACTTTTTACCTGAGTGTCAAGAGATCCGGTAATGGCAAGGACAGGAACGGTGATTTTGCTGAGATAGTCGGCGGGCTTGAAATTGATGAAATAGCGATACCAGGGGTTGAGCATTTGAGCAGAAGTTTGAGCCACCGCCTGATCAATCGGCTGACCGCCCAGTTCCTCAGGGGCATAAGCTTTAAATCCTTCTCTAAGGAGCGAGTCCAGCCTGGGTTTTAAGGTCGCTTGTGACATCGTCGCATTTTTGACCAGCAAGTCGTCAACTTTATCGTACAAGCCCAGACTTTTTTGCACTAGTCCGTCGCCGGTCTTCATTAGCTTCAGCTGATCGCTGCGCTGCTGATGCATCAGCTGCCGGATGGGGACTCCGGGAGCGGAGAGGAGGACCAGAAACTGCACCGTCTTATTGCGGCTTGCTACCATTGGCGCTATCATCCCTCCTTCACTGTGACCGACCAGACCGATGGACACGTTTTTTAAGTCGGGTCGGGAGAGGATGTACTGTACCGCCGCTTCGGCATCGTCTGCGAAGTCGGCGGAGGTGGAGTTAGCGAAAGATCCGGTCGACTTTCCAACGCCGCGGTCGTCATATCTTAATACCGCTATGCCGTTCCGGGTGAGCCAGTCGCTGAGTACCAGAAAGGGGCGGTGGTTAAATTGCGCGATCTCTTCGTTGCGGTCCTGCGGCCCAGAGCCGGAGATCAGGATCACAGCCTTAGAGGCTTTAGCATTTGCAGGCAAGGTGAGGGTCCCCGAAAGCTTGTTGCCTGCCTTCGGGTTCGCGAATTCCACCTCTTCCTGTTTGTAAGGGAAAGCCAGAGGATCCTGTGGACGTTTGCTCTTCAACGCCTTATTGTCATTCTTCTTTTCATCCCTGCTAAGGGTGAGCGGGAGCGATAATCCGCCCTGGTTGAATGTTCCTTTAAGGAGACCGCTGTCGGCCAGATAGGTAGCGGTATATTTCAAGCCCAGCCTGGCGGCGCTGATCCGTAACTCGTTTCCTATAACCAGCGTTTCCTCGACAGGAATTCCTTTAGCTCCCTGATCGGGACTGTCGAGCGTGCTGGAGTAGGCATTGCCGGTCTTCGTCAGATGCAATACGAGCCGGAGGCGTGCGGTCGGAAGGTTTAATACACCATACCATGCGCCACTGAGGTCCTGCGCTTTGGCTAAGGTGATGAATGTAGTGAACAAGAGGCAGAAGCTGATTCTTTTCATGATGCTGATGGTTTAGAGCTTTTGATCTATACGAAGATAAGAGAGTGAATGGATTTCAGAAGAACTATTCATGAGTTTCACCCACAAACAGGGATGAAAGTTGCTGAATATTCTTTGTGGCCATTTAATAGAAGCTCTATTGAGACGGCCTCTTTTTTATACCATTGGCAAGGCAGAGGAATAAAAGAAAATATATATTTGTATATGGACGCATTGATTATTTATCCTGAAAATAAGGAGCAGCTTTCAGCTATAAAAGCAGTGATGAAAGCGATGAAGGTCGTTTTTGAAGAACGGAGCAACGTCTATCCGGAGCATGTGACGAATGGTGTGAAAGACTCGGTAAACCAGGCAGAGGAAGGGCAGCTTTCAGCGTATAAAGGAATCAGGGATATGCTGAAAAAGGAATGAGCCTCCTCGTATATTATACACCCCGCGCGAAAGAAACCCTTATCTCTGTTTACACATTTCTGAATCAAAAATTCGGTAATAGAGCTGCTGACAAGTTCGTTACAAAAGCTGAAAATACGATTGCCCTTCTGGCAGCACAACCTTACATGTTTAAGGCTTCAACAATAGCCCCTGAGATCAGGATTGCACTCATCACCCGGCAATGTTCTTTGTTTTATAAGGTGACAGAGAGTTCGGTCCAATTACTGTTTTTTTGGGATAACCGTCAGGATCCGCTTTTTTTCCTTTAGAAAATCGGTCGGCGCAGCACCTTTCTGCAGATCGGGGGGACTCGTTTTTTCCCTACAAGTCTGACAGTACCTACCAGAACAGCGTTCAATGCCTGTTTTGCTCGGAAATACCTTCTTTTATCCTGCCAAGCAGAAAAGAGGATTGCAAAATGTTATACCGATGTGTAATTTGTACAACTTACACCGGGCAGACCACTTAAACTCTTCCAGGCTAGCAGGGTAATAGAGTGCAGGCATTGCCGGAGGCGGCAGTTTTTTCGGCCTAATTTCTATTTTTGTTTGTATGAATTTGAAGCAGAGGATACTCCGAACCTTTTATCCACATATCATGCGCCTGACTAAGTCGGATCGGTCCAAAGGAAGGATCCTGTTGAACGAGAGCCTGGCAGTTCCTGCTGCATGTTTTTATGACCTTAGCGCCGTTTTAAACAATGGGACAGCGCGCCGTTTTAGGGAGTTCAGAGGTAAGAAGGTTCTTCTGGTGAATACAGCTTCGAACTGTGGTTACACCGGACAGTACCAGGAGCTTCAGCGGCTACATGAAGAGTACGGAGATCGTCTCGCGATCATCGGTTTTCCTGCTAATGATTTCCGTGACCAGGAACGGGGAATTGACAGAGACATCGCTGTATTTTGTGAACTGAACTACGGAGTTACCTTTCCTCTTGCAGCTAAAAGTTGCGTGCTGAAAGGGGAGGGGCAGAATGATGTGTACAAATGGCTAAGCTCTCCCGAGTTAAACGGCTGGAATAGTCAGGAGCCCGACTGGAACTTTAGTAAATACCTTATTAACGAGCAAGGAATATTGACGCATTACTTTGGTCCTGCTATATCGCCGCTGAGTGAGGATCTGTTGAAAGAGATTCGTGATTAGCGAGCGCGCAATTAGTTTTAGTGATCGAAATAATATGACGACCTTAACCGAAACAGGAGGAGCCAGAGTTGGCTCAGCAAACGTCACATGGCCGTTTGCGCAGTTGAAAGTGAATTCGAACCGACTCGAATTAAGCGCTTCTATTATTGGAGACTTTATATTCGGCCCTTCTGATGTTATTTTAATCGAGCCCTATCAGGTTCTTCCGCTTATTGGACAGGGGATCCGGATCAGGCATAAAGTTGGGAAGTACGACGAGAAGATAATTTTCTGGACATTTCAGGATCCGGCAGAACTGATCATCAAGATTTGGGAAACCGGCTTTTTAACTCCTGGTTCTATTCCCGCTCCCGTTGAATCTATAGAGCCGGAGGTAATGGAAAAGCAGGCCCAGGGCGGCTTCCCAATCAAAAAGTCGATAGCTGTCGGCGTTGTAGTAGTATGGAACCTCCTGTTTTTAATCGACCTGATAGTCTTCCTAAGTTCAGGTAAAGCAGGTCGGCCACTGGGTTATGGAGCATTATCGGCTCTCGGGATGGTAATTGCGATATCTGTCGCTCTGCTTTGGTCGTCCGGGGTAAGGGAAATGATACTGAAGCCAGGCAGAGACATAGAGGGAATGAAGAGGTTTCTGTATTTCATAATAGCAATCTTCCTGGCAATGGTGCTTGGCATTATTTCCATTATGTGAGGAAGCCCGGTAAAGTAGCCTGACTTATTTTGAAACAAAGTGACCTGAATCAATTTTTCTAATAGTAGAACGTCTTAACTTGCCTTAGCTAACCAGATATAAGCGAAATGGCACATAAGCGGGATGATCTGCTCTGGAAGGGCCTCCTGGAAGACTTGTTTGTTGATTTCCTGCGGTTCTTTGTGACGGACGCAGACAAACTCTTTGATTTCAGCAGGGAGCCTTTGTTTTTGGATAAGGAGCTCGAACAATTGTTCCCGCCCGAGGGGGACGAGTTTTCTCCTAAGGTTGTCGACAAGCTGGCGCAGGTATACACGCGCGAGGGGAAGGAAGAATGGATCCTGTGCCATGTAGAAATTCAGGGGCAATACAGAAAGGACTTCAGCAGGAGGATGTACAGTTACTACTCGCGTATCCTGGACAAATATGACCGGAGTATCGCTTCTTTTGCCATTTTTACGGAAGCGAGCACTCGGATGCGTTCCAACATCTACGAGCGGGAGTATCTTGGGACAAAGCTTCTGTACAAATTCAATACCTACAAGGTCGCAACTCAGAGCCGGGAGGATTTGCTGGGCAGTAACAACCCTTTTGCTCTTGTAGTGGCAGTAGCTCAAACAGCTTTCACCGGCAGGCGTATAAAAGACAGCAGGAAGCGGGATGAATTGCTGCTCCATCTGAAGCGGCCCCTGGCGCGTGAATTGCTGTCAAAGGATATAGCAAAAGAAAAGATCCGGGTGCTGATGAACTTTTTACGCTATTATGTGCGTTTTGATAATGAAGAATTTAGCGCTATTTTTGAGGAAGACGTTGAAGAATTAACAGAAAGGACAAACGCTATGGGAATTGAACAACTGTTGCTGGAAATGGCTGAAAAGAGAGGCGCTTTGAAAGAAAGAGCCAAAGTAGAGCGGCTGCTGGCTAAAGCTGAAGCGAAAGCTGAAGCCAAAGCGAAAGCGAAAGCAGAAGCTAAAGCAGAAGCAGAAAAGAAAGCTGCGGCCTTGAAGATGAAGAACAGCGGCTTTAGTATTGAAATGATCACGGATATTCTCGGACTTTCTAGTGACGAAATAGAGAAGTTGTGAAAGGCCTCCCGGTCTCCAGACTGTTTTATTTTTTATACTTATTAAGCACGTCTTTTTTGAATCCTTGCAAAGTGCTTAGGTGAGAGGGCCACCTCGTCTTTTTTGTCTCACATCGAGAAACAACTACCAAGTCTTCATGTATCGGTATCCAGGCGTTATCTCCGCCTGCACCTGTTCCCTGGCCTGTCAGAGATGTCCAATGTGGCAGCAGACGCCTTGCAGAAAAAAGTGCAAAGACTCCAGCAGCCTACTTGCTGCAGTCTTCGCACCTTTTGATAAGACTAGTACCCTTTATTCTGGGTGAAGGTCTTGTTCACATCCATGGTAGATTGTGGGATCGGGAATATTCTTCTGAAAGGATCAGTAGCTGGTTTAGCCGTATAGGGAAGATCGAACTTTCCGAAACGGATCATCTGCTGCCGCCGGTACATTTCCCAGTACATCTCGTAGCCTATTTCCTTGTATAGCCTCGCTTCGTCAAGAGAAGTTATTGGGCTGCCGGGAGCATTGTTGTACAGCGCCTCACGCTTTCTGGAGGTTCTGAGCATGTTGATGTCGGCCATGGCCTCTGCAATTTGTCCATTTCGGAAATAAGCTTCAGCCCGCAGTGTGTAAATACCACCTAAGCGGAAAAGGGGAATATCCACTTTGCTTGAGCCATTCCCTTCCTCGGGGTCATACTCGAACTTGAAGATCCGGGCTCCTCTGTTGATCTGATTCTGTGCGAGGACGGCTTGAGAGGAATTGTCGAAGTTCAGCTCAGGGGTGAAGTCCATACGTGTTTCCTTGCTTTTTTCCATGTAGAGCGCAGACACTTTGATTCGCCCATCAGCCGTCATTTCAAAACCTCCTGCTGCTGTTAGCCTGGGTCCGTACTGAGGACCGGCAAGGATTCCGGAATTGAAGTGGAACCAGGGAAGGCCTTTGCTGTTTGGCACAATATCGGATGCAGGAACGCTTCCCTCGGCATCATTCATAAACCAGGTACCGTCCTTGTATTGATACTTTCTGGAAAAGCGCGGGTCGTCATGGTTCCCGTCCCAGGAATGATAAAACTCAGGTGTGGTGCACGACCCGTTGGTTCCTCTGTTTGCCGGAGACGGCCTCTGGTTTCTCTCGACACACATATAACCAAAGTCGTTGTCGCCGTTACGGATGTTATCGATCTTTTGAACCACGACGAAAATAAGTTCAGGGGCTCCCGAATTCTCAATGGAGAAGTTGTCGAAGTAATTGCTGGCCAGATGGAACTTGCCTGAGTTAATGAGGAGGGAGGTGTAGTAGATCACTCTGTCCATGTCAGTGCCGCTCCCGTTCACTGCGGGTTCTTTAAACTGAAACGAGGAGGCATAACGATCTTTGTACACGGCTCTGTTCATATACATGTTTGCAAGCAAGGCGTATGCTGCTTCCTTTGTGAATCGGCCGTTGTGTGTTCTCTGCTCTTTGAGATTGGCGAGGTTAGGGATGAGGCTCTCCACTTCTGTGATCAGCTCGTCAATGGCAGTAGCTGCCTGTCTGATCTCGAGAGGAGCGTTATTAACCTGCGGATCTTTGTAAGGCGCCTGGCCATAAAGGTCTAGCGTGTTATAAGTGTAGTAGGCGAGCAAGCCTTTTGCCTCTGCCAGAAAGAGCTCTTTTTGCGCAATATTGCTATTGCTGATGCTCCTGATGGCAGCAAGCGACCTGGTGATGCCGTCGGTAAGAAGGTTCCAGTTGTCGGTTACAATGGGATTGTCGGGCGCCCAGGTAAATTCATGCATCGCCCTCCATTTGCCTCCGTCGCCCCAGTCGCTTCCTCTTGTAGGGAGCATCGCAACGTCAGTGGTATACTCCTGCATGGCGAAAACGCCGCCGTTGTCGACAAAAGTACGGTCGCCCAGGCGGTCATATGCAGCAGCCAGCGCTTCTTCCGGGCTCGCTAACTCTTCTCCTCGCAGGACTTCGTCAATAACTACTTCATCCAGTTTTGTGCAGCCTGCCATGAGCAGGAACGTCAATATGAAAAGGATGTTCTTTGGGGTTATAAATCTATCTAGTTTCATTGCTATAGTTTTAAGGTGGCTCCAAAAATGAATGTCTTGGCAGTTGGATAGCTGGCGTAATCAATGCCGAGTGACTGATTACCTCCGTTTGCTTTTGGACTATTGATCAAAGGATCGTATCCGCTGTAGTTGGTGATCGTAAAGAGGTTCTGCCCGGTGACATACAATCCGAGTCCCTGAAGCCACTTTAAGCTGTTCATCTTGAAATTATAGCCTAGCCTTACAGAGTTCAGCCTCAGGAAATCTGACTTCTCAAGATAGAGAGTAGATAAGAGTGGCGCATTGGCTGGGGTTGCTCCTGATTCGTAATACCTGGTAGCGACGTTCCTGTCGGAAGCGAGGTTGTTGATGTTAAGGGCGTTCAGGCCTGTGTTATTAACCAAATAGCCGCCGCTCTGCCCAATGAAAGAGAATGAAAAATCAAAGTTCCGGTAGGTCATCTGGCTGTTTAATCCGTAGGTGAACTTGGGAAGTGCTCCCTCGAAGATCCTCCTGTCATCGCTGTTGATCACGCCGTCATTATTGACGTCTTTGAAAATGGGGACGCCCTTGTCGTCATAGCCCAGATGTTCGATGAGGAAAAATGAGCCGGCAGCGTATCCGCTTCTGTAAATATTGGCGTTAACGCCCGACTGTCCCGGACCGGAGATTGTTCCCGACAGGATCTCGGAGATAGGCAAGTTCTTGATCTCGTTATCAAGAGTAGCGCCATTGACGTCCAGAGACCAGCTGAAGTCTTTCTTGTTAATGATGCGGGAGCCGAGCATCAGTTCCAGTCCCTTATTGACGATCTTCCCGTCAATGTTTGCCCAAACGGTAGTGGTTGGACTAAGTACCGGGGCGGGAATGTTCAGGATCGCATCGGTAGTGGTCTTGTTGAAGTAATCGATGGTTCCGTAGAGCTTTCCTTTCCACAGGCCGAAATCCAGTCCCAGGTTGTACTGCGTTACCACTTCCCATTTCAGGTTTGGGTTGGGAGTGCGGGCAATAGAAACTCCGTTAACAAGGTTTAAATCATCGTACAGGTAATAGCCTTCTGTGCCAGTGAGTGCGTAGCTTGCTTTGGTGATCTTGTTCTCAACCTCCTGATTACCGGTTTGTCCCCAGCTTCCTCTCAGCTTCAGCTCGTCAAACAGAGAAAGGCCTTTCAGAAAGTTTTCCTGTGCCATGTTCCAGCCGAGGGCGAATGAGGGAAAGTATCCGTATTTGTTGTTCTCCCCGAATCGGGTAGATCCGTCGGCACGAAGCGATGCTGTAAGCAGGTATTTGTTGTCATAGGAGTAGTTAAGCCGGCCGAAGAAAGACTGGAGTTCATTTTCCTGAGCGTAACCTGTTACACCTGCCTGTGTGCCTGAGTAAGCGGGATTGTTTTCGGGCAGTACGTCTGTCTGTGCCTTGGAGATGGCGGTTAATGCAAAGCTGCTTCCAGACCGCTGAAACTTCTGATAGGAGAACCCTCCAAGCGCTTCCAGCTTGTGTTTATCAAGGATCAGATTGTAGTTAAGGTAGTGCTCAAGCAGGAGGCTTTTTGAATCCATGTGAAATTCTACATACCTGCCTGTCGGATTGAGGTCTGTGATGTTGGGAAAGATCGTCGTGTTCCTTTCGGCGACTGAACGATCTATGCCGAAGTTGAGCTTGTATTCCAGCCCTTTTAAGATCCTGAAAGAAATGTCTGTATTTCCTAAAACACGTAAGGTGCGGGTACGGTCATTATAAATGCTGAGAAGATAAGCGGGGTTATAATGAGCGTTCATGTTGAAGTTGGTATATTTTCCGTTCTCATCGAACACGGGCTGGGTAGGATTGGCCATCAGGGTGTGGACGATGAGCTGTCCGTTTGATCCTCCATCGTCGCTGGTCGGAACTCCGTCATCTTTCGTCTCACTGGCGGTAAGATTGATGCCAATCTTCAGTCTTTGATTATCGAGGAAAGACTCGGATGCATTCAGGCGGCCTGACAGTCTTTTGAAATTGCTGTTCTTTACAATCCCTTCCTGATCCATTTGTGCAACTGATACATAGTAATTGCCGGAAGTGGTTTGACGGGCGAAGGACAGCGAGTTGTTCCTGGTAACCGCTTTGCGGTAGATCTCGTCTTGCCAGTCGGTGTTGCCTCCGTGGTCGAATGCCGGACTTGTAAGGGCCTTGCGGTACTCCCCGGCGGACAGGACATCGAGTTTATGAGCCACCGTAGACAGCCCCAGGTATGAATCGGCCGTAAGTGTTCCTTCGCCCTTTTTGCCTTTCTTGGTAGTGATGATGACCACCCCGTTTGACCCTCTGGCTCCGTAGATCGCAGCTGCTGAAGCGTCTTTTAATACGGAGATTGATTCGATGTCGCTGGTGTTAAGGAAGTTCAGCGGGTTTTTGGCCCTCGAGGAGCCAAAGCCAACGTTTTGTCCGGCGGGACTGACATCGTCGTTCGTCAGGGGAAGTCCGTCTACCACGAAGAGGGGCGTACTGCCGCTTCTGATGGAGCCGACACCGCGAATAGTGACGTCGACACCTCCGCCGGGCTCACCACTAGCACTCACCACTCTCACTCCCGCTACCTTTCCCTGCAGGAGGTTATCGGCAGAGACCACTACTCCCTGGCGGAAGCTTTTCTCGTCGATCTGGGCGACAGCACCGGTGACATCTTTTCTGGTCTGCTTCCCATATCCAACCACCATCACTTCGTTCAGGCTGGCCGAATTAGGCTCAAGGCGTACGGTAACCGTTGTTCCTTCGACTTGTACCCTCTGGGTTTTGTAGCCAAGGAAGGTCACCTCCAGTGTCTGGCCCTTAGACGCATTGATGGAGAAACGGCCTTCCGCATTTGTAACCACAGCGGTGTTTGTTCCCGAGATTTTCACAGTAGCCCCCGGGAGCGGTAGCCCGCCTTCGTCGATAACCCTGCCCTTGACCACCTGGCGCACAGGCTGCACGGCTTCCGCTAAATTCGGTCCGGGCCTTTTCGTTATTAATACAAGGTTATCAATTACATTGTAAGTGAAGCCTGCTTTGGCTGACAGCTCTTTTAATACTGCCGGAACTGGCTGAGTCATGCTCACCGTGTACATCTGCTTGTCGGCAATGATGGCCTCTCCATAGCTGAACCGGTATTTGCTTTGCTCGCTGAGACGGGTGAAGATACTGACCAGTGTGGCACTGACAGTAGCGTTGCTGCTGGTACTCCTTGCTGTGTTCGTTTTTGGGAAAGCTGACAATGCAAGCTGTAAAAAAAAGACAAGGAACAAAGAGCACTTTACTGTTTGCTGAGTATATTTATGATACATGTTTAAGTTATTAATTGTTAATGCTTAACTATAAGCCGCATTGTTCACAGCAATGCGGCTGTGTTTTTTAAGGAATAGCTGTTATTGTTTTGTCATACAGTTTTAGTTTTAAAGGTGTTACATAGTTGATTTGATCCAGGATATCATTGATGGGGGCGTTCCTCTTTATAAAAATGGTAAGCCTTGTGCTCAATTGGTCCGAGCTTATGGCGTTATAAGTCGTGCCGTATCTGAAATTGAGAACCTTCAGGACCTTGTCAAGGCTTACGTTGTTAAGCTGAAGGTCTGCGCTGTACCAGGCAAACAGTAACTCTTCGGCTGCTTTTCGTTTCTCCAGGCGATTGTTAAAAAATGATGCTTCCTCCAAAGGGCTGAGATCAACGCTTTGCTTGTCGCTGCTCACTCTTACATGTCCTGTCATTACCGCCACAGTAGTGCGATCGGCCGCCAGGGCGATGTGAAAAGAGGTGCCGAGTACCTGCGTTTTGATTTTGCCGGCTGAAATGATAAAGGGATGAGCCTTGTCTTTTGCTATCTTAAAGAAGGCGTCTCCTCTTAGCAGCGATACCGATCTCGCTTTTCCTGAAAAGCGATCGGGATATTCAAAAACTGAGTTAGCGGCCAGGTATATAATTGACCCGTCGGAAAGCGTCACAGAGTCGGGAGAGGAGGATGTGGAAAGGCGGTTTACAACTGGTTGATGCCCTGGCGACAGAAGCAGATAGGAGAGGACAAAAAGGAATGCGATAGCAGCCGCTGCTGAATAGTTGTACCATGCCAGCTTTCGTACTCTTTTCTTCCTTTCCTGCTCAATCCTCACTGTAATAGAAGCAGAAACAGCGTCGCGTGTCTCCATTGTTTCCTTTTGCCATTCTGCGCGGTCATACTCGTGGCGGAAAAAGTCGTTCAGCAGCTCTTTTCCTGTACCGTCTCGTGTTTCTCGTACATTTTTTTCTGCCAGATATCGAAGCAGGTGTTTTTGCTTTTCTTTCATTGTACTTATCGATCTGATAGAAGTACCATGGAAAGCGAAAAAATACTATGGGGCTGCGTTATGGAATCTTTAACAAATGGTTAAAAAAAGAGAGCAGGCAAGAAAGGAGGGAGCGAAATAACGGATAGCTGGGCTGCCCCTATCTTCATCTGCTTTAGAGCTGTCGTAAGCTGATTCTTTACTGTCTGGGGTGAGACATTTAGCCGCGCGGCAATTTCATCTATCCTTAGTTGTTCCAGCTTGTTAAGAATAACGATCTCTCTTCTTTTAATGGGAAGTGTGTCGAGCAGCTGATACAGCTTTTCAATGAGCGGATTGTCTGCTTCGTTGCTGTTTTCTACCAGGTAGTCTTCAAAGCAGTCCTCCAGAACGCGCGTATCAAATTGTTTTTTCCGATATGCTTTTAGTATTTGCTTCTTTGCTGCCCCGAACAGATAGGCGCTGATGTCAGAGATGCTGGTCTTCTCCTGCCGTTGCCACAGGTCGACGAAAATGTCTTGAACAATGTTTTTAGAAAGATCTTCGTCGTTTGTAAGCTTAAGGCAGAATACGTATAATTTCTCCCAATGCTGCCTATATACTTCGTCAAAGTTTACCGGATTCTTCATTGAGGGTGATTCTTCTGGAAAGACGAATTAATAAAAGATACATGCATTCAACCTTAGCTTAAGGTTATATTTAAATTAAGCGTTACGTGGGAGGGCGTAGGATAATGACCAGGGGAAACATATCGGCTGTCTCCGATTAGCGTTGGGAGCTACAACTGGAACTCGAGCTTGCCGGTAACAAAAAAAGGGCTGCCCGGTCGGGCAGCCCTGAGCATCTCTGTTCTGGAAATCATTAATTAAAGGACGTAGAGATGTTTGTTATCTTCCAGCCTTTGGCGGTGTTCGAGAAGGTGACAAAGTTGACCTTCGAAAAGCTGTCGTACTTCATCGTTACCTTAACGATCGATTGTGCCGGGCTGAACTCAATAAGCTTGTAATCGGTTTTGCAATTTTGTACTACGTTTTCATGCGGCTTTAGCGTTTCGAGGAATTCCCCTTTGCTATAATTAAGCACAGCGTCACCTCTGGAGATCGTATATTTTGCTCCCGGATCCAGCAGGCTCGCCAGTTCCTTTAACTTTCCGTTGTTCATCGCATCAATGTAAGTGCCGACTGCACTTTCCATTTTTGATTTGCTATTCGCTGATTCGTCTGCTGCAAATGCAGAAACTGAAAAGAGAATCATGAATGCGGCTGCCAGAGATTTGAACGTTTTCATTGTTTTAGTGATTTGTGAGTTATTGTTTGCGTTTGTTTTCTTTCCTTGTTTGACGATTCGAAATTACCTTCATTCCAGCCGGCTGTAAAAGCTAATTAGGCGACATGCCGGAACTTTTCGGTGAACGTCTGCTTTTTGCCGGTGAAATAAGAGATCTGTCATTGTTCATTTAACTGTTCTTCCCTTACCATGATGCCAATTCATGGCCATGTTTGTTATCTTGTTGATTGTTAGTTGGTTGATATTAGTGTGCCGGTGCGGATTGTCCGCATGCGGATGCTTACTGTCCGCTTTTGAACCAGGCCCTCTGATCATCAGGCGATTTCTGAGTAAGGACAAGATGTCGCGTTTTTCAATGTTGGAACAAATATTGAATCAAGCTCTGAAAACTAAACAATGGATACATTATACAGAACGAAGGCCACTGCTACCGGGGGTAGAAATGGTCATGTAGAATCTGCCGATGGCGCGCTGAATGTTGACGTACGGGTTCCGAAAGAAATGGGAGGGCCGGCTGGCACGAACCTCAACCCTGAAACTTTATTTGCCGCCGGCTATGCTGCTTGTTTTGACAGCGCGCTGGCCCATGTAGCAAGGACTGAAAAGCTCCAGACTGGTACCACAAAGGTCACAGCTGAGGTTGGCATAGGAAAGTTAGAGGATGGCGGATTCGGCCTGGCAGTTAAACTGGAAGTGGAAGTACCCGGACTGGATAAGGCGGAGGCAGAAGAGCTCGTGCGGAAAGCTCATCAGGTTTGCCCATACTCTAACGCTACCAGAGGAAACATCGAAGTGGAGCTTGTGGTTAAATAAATGGGCACCTGCCCGGACTGATTGAAATAAGTGTCAAATTTACAGGACTTGCTACAGGTCACATATCCGGGTAACCAGCATCATTTTTAAAAAGCGTCTTACAGGTATTTTTGGTCAAAAAATTTGACGTTTATAATGGAACCTGTAAGACGTATTTATTTTCCTCCTGTCAATCTTATCGGCCCCGGCGCCATTCAGGAAGTAGGAGTTGAAGTTGAAAAGTTAAAGCTTAAAAAACTCTTAGTAGTTACTGACAAAGTTCTTCGTTCTGTTGGAGTGGTAGACAAGGTAACGAGTGTTTTAGATAAAGCTTCCATCAAATATGTGATCTTTGACGATGTAAAGCCTAACCCCACTACCCGCAACGTGTACGATGGACTTGAGCTTTTCAAGGCTGAGGGCTGCGACGGATTGCTTTCCATTGGTGGCGGTTCTCCTCAGGATGCAGCTAAAGCTATTGGTATCCTGTTTACCAATGGGGGAGAGATGCCTCAGTACGAAGGCGTCAATAAATCAAAGAATAAGTCAGTGCCCATTGTGGCAGTAAATACAACAGCAGGAACTGCTTCTGAAGTAACGATCAACTACGTGATCACAGATGAAGTACGTAAGATTAAGATGGTGATCGTTGATCCGAACTCTCTGGCTTCTGTTGCTGTAAATGATCCTGAACTGATGATCAACAAGCCAGCCGGTCTGACTGCAGCTACGGGGATGGACGCCTTGACGCATGCTATCGAAGCCTATATCACGAAAGGAGCCTTCAGGCTTTCTGATACGCTGGCATTAGAAGCGATCAAGCTGATCGGTGAAAGTCTGGAAGATGCTGTGACCGATGGCAAGAATCTCGAAGCGAGATCTAAGATGGCCTGGGCTTCTTATATCGCCGGATTGTCATTCTCCAATTGTGGTCTGGGAATCGTTCATTCAATGGCTCACCAGCTGGGCTCAGAGTATGACCTTCCTCACGGGGTAGCAAACGCACTGCTTCTGCCGTTCGTTGAAGAGTTCAACTCCGCTGTTTGCCCTGAGAAGTTCGGTAATATAGCTGCCGCTCTTGGTGTAAAGGTTGAAGGACTGTCAGTAGAGGAAGCACGCAATGCTGCAATTCAGGCGTTGAAAGATATGGCGGTTAAACTTCGTATTCCGAAGTTAAAAGAAACTTCCTTTAACCCTGCAGACCTTGACAAGCTGGCAGCACAGGCAATGGCCGACGCTTGTACCGGTGGAAATCCAAGGGAAGTAACAGCTGAAGACATAAAGGCAATCTTTATGAATGCTTACGAAGCATAATTTTTTTCCTTCAGAAAAAAACAGGCCGTTTGTACTTATCAGACGGCCTGTTTTTTTTATGCTTGTTACTTGCCCGATAGCGACTCAAGCCGTGCGGCTATCTTCTGCAGCATATCCGGTTTAAGTGATGCAGCAGCTCCCTGATGCTCGGGCTCTACCATGGCCCTGTAATGGCGCTCTTCATCAGGTTCGAACATAACCGGCACCTCTTCTACAATCACTTCTATTCTATACGTATACCCGCGCGGTTTTAACGCAGCTTCAAATTCCATTTGTCTGCCCTGGTATTCTATATCGATCACAAACGGTTCTTCCATCACGTAAAGGTAGGCAAATCGAAAATACTACCTCCCGATTCAGTTGCGTATTTGCTCTTTGCCGGGTTTTTTCCTATTTTAGGAAAGCTGTTACAAGTAATACATCTACTTCAGTAACTCAAAGAGCAGAACGTATTAACCAATTAGTTCACTACCGTTATCTTATGGAAAAAATTGACAGCTTGTCTGATGAAAGGCTTGTTGAATTGCTGCAAAGGGGCGAGCAGAAGGCCTTTGCCGAAATCTATAACCGCTACTGGAGGGTCCTGTATTCCAGTGCCTACAGGCGTGTTAAACATGCAGAAGCCTCCGAAGAAATTGTGCAGGATGTCTTTACCAAGCTTTGGTTAAACAGAGTGAACCTGAACATTCGTACTTCCACTGGCGCTTATCTTCTCACCGCGGTGAAATACCAGGTGATCAATTATCTGGAAAAGGAGTATGTACGAAGAAATTACCACAACAGGATAGCGTGGACGGCTCCTGATGCTGTAAACTCCACAGAAGAAGAAGTGCACCTGAGAGACCTTACCAGGAACCTTAAGTCTGCTGTGAACAGCCTCCCGTCTAAGTGTCGCTCTGTATTCACCCTCAGCCGGATGGAGTACAAAACAAATCGTGAGATCGCCGAAGCACTGGGTATTTCTGAGAAGACCGTTGAAAATCAGATCAGCAGAGCGCTGAAAAAGATTCGTGTGATAATGGCAAATTGCCTCCTGTCTGTATTCCTGATGGGAATGAACGTTGTTCTTGACGTTTTTGATTGGTAATAGAAAAAATTGCAGGACTTGTTGGGGGGAGAAGGCGAGTCGCCTGACTATATATTTAACTAACCGATTTTTTTACCATTAAAGACCTGACAGTGAAAATATCACATCTGCTAATCAGGAAATATTTGCGGAACGAGTGTACCGGGGAAGAGATGGAGCAGGTCCATTTGTGGTACAATTCCTACGAATTGGACGATGATCCGCTACCCGGACTCACAGACCTGGAGCTTCAGCAGTTAAAGGACCGGATGTTCAGCAGAATACAGCGGAACATTGCCAGTTGCGAGCCAGAAGAAAGAAAGGCAGTTCGGATCGCCAGATTAAAGCCGATTGCATACGCCGTTGCGGGAACTGCAGCCATGTTTCTACTTGTCCTGGCTGGCAGTTTTCTGTTGTCGCGTAGCGCAGCGGACCGCCATGCTGCTCTCCCGAACGGGAAGATCACTGTCCTGAATTCAACAACGAGTATCCATAAAATACTGCTGCCCGACAGCTCACGCGTATGGCTCAGTCCAGGAAGCAAAATAGAACACCCGCGGTACTTCGGGAGCCGGGCGCGGCGCGTAGAACTGGAGGGTGAGGCATTCTTTGAAGTAAAACACGATAAACGCCACCCCTTTGTCATCAAAAGTGGCGGCGTGCTTACCAAGGTGCTTGGAACGAGCTTTAGGATCAGAGCCTATTCGAGGAATAATTCTACGGAGGTGTCCGTGCTTACAGGAAAAGTTACAGTATCTACGCTTTCTGACCGGACCAAAGAAGTGGTCCTGTTGCCTAAAGACAAGGCCACCTACAGCAAGAGCACTCATTCAATAGAAAAAGGTGAAGATAGCAGCGAGTCGATGGCGTTGTGGAAACGAGCTTCTTTGAGGTTCAAGGATGTGCCGGTGGCGCGTGTTGCCGAAGTGCTGAATGAACGCTTTAATGTCAGAATTGTGACCTATGACGAGGAGATCAAGGGCTATCTCCTGAATGGTGACTTTAGCGACCAGAACCTCCCGGATGTTCTGTCTATGCTGGAGCAGTCTTTAAATATCTCGTATCAAATAACCGACACTTACATTATACTCCGTAAAAAGAGAAGTTAACCGTTATGAAACAACAAAAAACAGATATGCCGAAGTAAACAGAACGCACAACGTCGAAAAGATCCGGAAGTGTCTGCACCACTTCCGGACAATGTTTTACCCCGTTTGTACCCACCTGAATAACAGGTGTCAGGGGATAATTGTCTCATTTTTAACCAAAAACAAAACGAACGAATGTATGAAATTTAGTTTGGATACTCCAATTAATTGGTGGAAAATTATGAAGATAACACTAGGTCAGCTGGCTTTTGTGATTGCGTTCTCCGCCGTAGCCTACGCCTCGCCGGGTAAGGCCCAGGGACTGCTGCAGCGAACAGTTGAGGTCTCCGGCAGTGAGGCAAACATAAATGAAGTCCTGCAAGCGGTAAGCAGTCGTGTGGGGATAAAGTTCGTGTATAGCCCCTCTGTCGTAGATGTTAGCAGAAAAGTGTCGGTACAGGCGGGAAAACAAACATTGAGTGATCTTTTGGCTACGGTCCTCAGTCCGTATCACATCTCTTACGTGGTAATCAACGATCAGGTTGTCCTGAAGAACAACCCGAATAACGCCTTGTCTCAAACGATTGAAGCGAGACCTGATGAAGCGAAGGAGGAGGAGCAGCAGCAACTTCAGGTAACCGGAAAAGTAACAGATGAAAAAGGGGTCGCGCTCCCTGGTGTAAGCGTAAAGGTGCGGGGATCAAAGGCTGGGGCCTCTACTGATATTAACGGTGTCTACAAGATCGCAGTTCCTCACAGGAATTCTGTTTTGGTTTTTACTTACATCGGATTCCCAACTACGAGTATCACGGTTGGAGGGAGAACCGAAGTGAATGTCCAGCTGAAGGCAGGTAGTACTGCGCTGTCTGAAGTTGTTGTGGTGGGGTATGGTACTCAAAAGAAGGAAACCGTGACAGGCTCGGTCGCCACAGTAAAAGGAACCGATCTGCAGAAGTCCCCTTCTGTCAACCTCTCGAATGCGATTGCGGGAAGAATGCCAGGCGTG
Organism: Arcticibacter sp. MXS-1; assembly: GCF_041902385.1. Taxonomy (GTDB): domain Bacteria; phylum Bacteroidota; class Bacteroidia; order Sphingobacteriales; family Sphingobacteriaceae; genus Arcticibacter. The sequence continues at coordinate 3,431,020 of NZ_CP169244.1, forward strand.
GTGGCGATGCAGTCGAGTGGCGAACCGGGCTACGATGGGTCTGCCCTCAGAGTGCGCGGATCAAATACGCTGGGAAATAACGACGCACTCGTCGTAATAGATGGGGTGCCTGCAAGGCCAGGCGGTTTTGAGCGACTGAACCCTGCTGATGTGGAGAATATTTCGGTGCTGAAGGATGCTTCCGCCGCTATCTACGGAGCGCGGGCAGCGAACGGAGTCATCCTGGTAACCACCAAAAGAGGTAAGACAGGCAAGACGCAGCTTTCGTATACCTTTAACCAGGGTTATTCTCAGCCCACGCGGATCCCCGAGATGTCTGATGCCCTTCAGTTCGCTGAGCTGAGGAATGAACTCGACCTGTTTGGCCTGCCTGAACAAGAGTGGGCTGCCGGATGGGCGGCCTTCAAATCGGCAGGCTCTTTTACCCGCCCAAACGGATCGGTAGCCAATGCAACCTTTAAGCCTGATGACTTTCAAAAGTTCAGGGACGGTTCAGACCCCTGGGGCCACCCCAATACCGACTGGTATAAGGCTGCCTTCAAAGAATGGGCGCCGCAGTCGCGCCATACCATTCAGATGAACGGGGGATCGGAGACTGTCAAGTATCTGGCGTCACTCGGCTATAACAATCAGGATGCCTATTATAAAAACGCCGCGACCGGCTACAAGCAGTATGATGTGCGGGTTAACCTAGACGGAAAGATCAATAAGTACATTAATGTCAGCCTGGGCCTGAATGGTCGCCAGGAAAACCGGGAGTTCCCTACACGGAGTGCGGGGACAATATTCCGGATGCTGATGAGGAGCAGTCCGACGCAGCCTGCTTACTGGCCCAACGGGATGCCTGGACCTGATATTGAAAATGGTGAAAACCCCGTGGTCATCTCTACCAGCAAAACCGGATACGACCGGGATACTCGCTACTACTTCCAGAGTAATGGGAAGGTTGACATAGACATTCCCTGGGTAAAGGGGCTGAGGGTGACCGGAACGGCTGCTGTTGACCGACTGATCAAACAAACAAAGAACTGGCAGACTCCCTGGTTCCTTTATACCTGGGACAAAGTGTCATACGAAGCCGATGGTGTTACCCCCAGGCTAACTGAAGGCAAGCGGGGCCCTGATCAGCCACTGTTAAATCAGGGCGACGAGAATCAGCTGAACGTGCTGCTTGGTGCTTTGGTCTCTTATGAACGTTCTTTTGGGCCTCACGCGGTGACCTTACTGGCCGGAACTAACAGGGAAACGATCGACTTTAGTCGCTTTGGTGCCAGTCGCCGTTATTTCATCTCGACCGTTATTGACCAGCTGTCGGCAGGCAGTGACCGCGAAAAGGATAACTATGGCAGTGCATGGGAGAGGGCCCGACTCAACTACTTCGGCCGCGTGGCTTATAACTACAAGGAAAAATACCTGGCTGAGTTCCTCTGGCGGTACGACGGCTCCTACATGTTCCCCCAGAACAGCCGGTACGGCTTTTTTCCTGGGGTGCTGGCAGGCTGGAGGATATCAGAAGAAAAGTTCTTCAAAGATAATATCAAGTTTATAAGTTACCTGAAGCTGAGGGGCTCCTGGGGGCAGCTCGGCAATGACAATATCGTGAGGCCGGGCACCACCGACGAGTTAATGGAATATCAGTATTTGTCGACCTATGGCTTCGGGAACTACGTGATTGCCGACCAGGTGTCGCGTACACTATTCGAGACGAGGGTCCCTAATCAGAACTTTACCTGGGAAGTGGCGAACAATACTGACCTCGGGATCGAAGGTGAGCTGTTTGGCGGGAAGATCAATTTCGAGTTCGACTACTTCGTGAACAAGCGAAGAAATATTCTGTACCCCCGTTTGGGTTCTGTACCCAAGAGTACCGGGATGACACTGCCGCCTGAGAATATAGCCAAAGTGAATAACAGGGGCTATGAGTTTAAACTGGGCCATAGCGGAGAAGTTGCAGGAGTGAGATACAACCTGAGCGTGAACGGCGGATACGCCAAAAACAAGATCATCTTCTGGGACGAAGCACCGGGCGCACCGGAGTGGCAGCGCTCTACCGGAGCTTCTACCGACACCTACAATTTCTACGTATATGACGGCGTCTTCAGGGACGAGCAGGAGATTGCCAACAATCAGATCGACTACAGCGCTCTCGTTGCCGATCTGCGCCCCGGCGACATGAAGTATAAGGACATCAACAACGATGGGAAGATCAACGGCGACGACCGCCAGCGGATTAACAAGTCGAGGAACCCCACCTTCCAGGGAGGTTTTAACATCGGCCTCCAGTATAAGCAGTTCGACATGACCGCCCTTTTCCAGGGAGCTACGGGAGGACTTTTATACATCGGTACCGAGTCTGGAAGTATCGGCAACTACCTGGAGTACACCTATAAGAATCGCTGGTCGGTCGATAATCCCAGCTCTGATCATCCCCGTATTGCAGACCGGGGCAATACCTATTACTCAACCGATAATACCTATTGGCTGAGGAGCAGCAACTATCTGCGTCTCAAGAACCTGGAGATCGGTTATACCTTGCCAGTCACGGTAGGCAGGAAGATAGGCGTGAGCTCGCTTCGTGTGTATGTAAACGGCCTGAACCTGATCACCTGGGATAAGATGAAGATCTGGGACCCCGAGTCCACCAGCGGCAACGGGCAGTATTACCCTCAGGCAAGAATAATCAGTACCGGCGTTTCTGTAAGTTTTTAAAATCAGCATTATGAAAAGAATATTGAAAAATATAGTACAATGGGCGCTTATTCCGGTGGTTCTGCTCAGCTCCTGCAGCGATGACTTCGTGAACACAAAGCCACTGGGAGAGGTCAGGCAGGACGAAATATGGAAGGATGCCGCCCTTTCGGAAGCCTTCGTTACCGAGTTATATGTCGGGCTGGGTGTTGGCGGTTTTGATGAACAGATGCTTGCTTCGCTGACCGATGAGGCGCTCTTTACCCATCCTGGAAGGCAGATCAATATTATTACCGAGTCGCTGTCTGATCCTGCTAATCCGGGCTGGACAAACACTACCTACCACTGGAACAACATGTATGCCCGGATACGGGCCTGCAATATCGGCTTGAAGAACCTCGAGACGGCAACCTTCTCTGACGAGGCCTTGAAGAAACGTTTGACAGGTGAAACGCATTTTATGCGTGCTTACTTCTATCATCAGTTGCTGCGATACTACGGAGGTGTGCCGATCATAGAGAAGGTCTATGAATTAGGAGAAACCGACTATACTTCAGCCCGCAATACCTTTGAGGAATGTGTCAATTTTATTGTGAAGGAATGTGATGTTGCTGCAGAAATGCTGAAGGGAACAAGTATGCCTAAAGGGCGTGCGACTGATGCAGCTGCGTTGGCTTTAAAGTCGAGAATCCTGTTATATGCCGCCAGCGACCTGCACGACATCCCGACAGCAAAAACCAAATCGACCCTTATTTCCGGTTTCTCAAAGCCGGAGCTGCTGGGCTATGTGAGCGGAAACAGAACTGAGCGCTGGCAAAAAGCAAAGGATGCAGCGCTGGCGGTGCTCAACCTCCCTGCGTTCGGCTATATGTTAAACCTCAGCGCTCCTGTTACTCCTGAGCAGGGCACGCAGAACTATCAGGCGATTGCCATGGGCGGAGGAAGCAATGTGATCGCAAAAGAAGGGGCATCTGAACTTATCTTCGCCCGCTATTTCGTAGATGCCCGGGATGAGAGGGGCGCCTGGGTAGGCCGCGATAACGGGCCGAACGGCTACCACAACTGGGCAGGCAACACGCCTTTGCAGAATCTGGTAGACGATTATGAAATGATTGACGGAAGTCGGTTCGATTGGAATAATCCGGAAATGGCCTCACATCCGTACAAAGACCGCGATCCCCGTTTCTATGCTACCATCCTTTATGATGGTGCGAAGTGGAAGCCGAGGACTACAGATGTGAAGGGGAAGGATCCTTATGATGAGATCCAGACCGGTCAGTATCAGATCGGGAGCGCAGCTAGCCCGACTACCTACTTTGGTCTCGACGCACGCAACAGCAGCGTGGAAGACTGGAACGGAACGAGAACCGGCTATTACATGAAAAAGTTTGTCGACCCTAATCCTGCCATTGTGAACCAGTTCCACCGCCAGCAGATCCCCTGGCCATTCTTCAGATACACGGAAGCTGTATTAAACTATGCAGAAGCTTGTATTGAGCTGGGACAGGATGCAGAGGCGAGGGCCTGGCTCAACAAAATTCGCTTCAGGGCTGGCATGCCTGCAATTACCGAAAGCGGAAATGAGCTGCGTGAACGGTACCGGAATGAACGCAGGATAGAACTTGCTTATGAAGAGCATCGCTTTCATGACGCCCGGAGGTGGATGATCGCCCCTTCAACAATTGGCGAAAAAGCGAGGATCATCAGGGTGGAAGGGAAACTTAAGCCGGGTAAGTCTGTCACCATTTATCGCTATAGCGAGGAAAACTACAACTACACGTACACTGCACAAGATGTAGATCCGGGTATTGAAAACCGCAAGTGGAACGATAAAATGTACTTCCTCCCGATCTACCGCGAAGAGGTGAACAGGAACAATAAACTGGTGCAAAATCCCGGATACTGAGCGCCATGAACGATTTGCGCAGCAAATCGGTGCTGTTTGAATGATGATGGTAGGTCCATCGGTATCGGCTTACAGGAGCAGGTATCAAACCGCTGCTAAGTTGCTTTGGTAAAGAGCCAAGGTGGGAAGCGTTAGCAGAAAAGGCATCACAGAGGTGTCAGGTAAGTATAAAGAAGACGAATGAAAATGAACTGCCGAAGAGGCGTCGAAAGGATTAGATGATGTCAAAAGTAAAGTACAGTATCACTTTATTATCAGTTGGGAGGACAACCTGTTTACTGTCCCGGCGGCATCCGGCGTATAGGCAGCGTGAGCTTTATACAGGCATTCAAACGGAACTTGGGAACCTGTGGGAACGATGCGAAGAGAAAAGGACAAGCGGAAGAACCCGCAAGTCCGAAAGTATCGATGCGTTCCACAGGGGCAGAGCCACCCGTAGTAGTGATGACTGCTTTGGAAACATAGCAAGAGCGAAGGGGGGCGTTATCAGGCGCTGTACATTAATAGAAACTGTTTAAGGGGCAACCTACAGGAGGTATAAGATATGTACAGGCCAAAACCAAATTGTATTTCGAGAAAGTCGGTGCAGGAAGCCTACTTGAAGATCAAAGCCAATAAAGGGGCAGCAGGTGTAGACCAGATGAGCATGGAAGCTTTTGAAAAAGAGCGACAGAAACATCTGTATAAGCTCTGGAACCAAATGAGTTCCGGCAGCTACATGCCCCCTTCAATCAAGTTGGTGGAGATACCCAAGAAAGATGGCGGTAAAAGGCCATTAGGCATACCCACCATAACCGACCGTATCGGACAAGCGGTAGTAGCGGAGAAATTGGGAAAGGTGGTCGACAACCTTTTCCATGATGATTCCTACGGCTACCGAGCTAGGAAATCTGCACTACAGGCAGTTGCCAAAGCACGTGAAAGGTGCTGGGAATATCACTGGCTGCTGGATGTAGATATCAAAGGGTTCTTCGACAACATTCCGCATGACTTGCTTATGCTGGCAGTGGAGAAACATGCAGAGGAGCAATGGATGGTACTGTACATCAAAAGATGGCTGGTAGCCCCCTTGCGACTGGAAGACGGAACAATAGTACCACGGACGAAGGGTGTGCCGCAAGGCTCCGTTATCGGCCCGATACTATCGAACCTCTACCTGCATTACGCAATGGATATGTGGCTGATGGCCAACTATCCTGACCTTGCATTCGAACGCTATGCGGACGATGCGGTCATTCATTGCAGAACCGAAGGACAAGCCATCCGCTTAAAGGAGTTATTGGGCAAACGGTTGAAAGATTGCGGGCTGGAAATGCACGAAGACAAAACAAAAATAGTCTTCTGCAAAGACAGTAACCGCAATGCGAAAACGCCAAAAATAGTGTCGTTCGACTTCCTTGGTTACACGTTCAAGCCCAGACAGGCACAGAACAGCCAGCGAAAAGAAAACTTCACTTGCTTCTTGCCGGGAGTAAGCACAAAAGCATTGACAGCAATGAATAAAAAGCTGAACGAGATGCCGATACTGCGCATACCGGGCATTGAGATAGAAGAAGTTGCCAAAACAATAAATCCTGTCCTGCAAGGTTGGGTCAACTACTACGGGAAATTCTATAGTGCAAAGCTAAGAAGCTTTATGCAAAGAATAAACGCAAAGCTGGCCAACTGGGCAATACGGAAATACAAAGGGTTAAGAAGCAGTGTGACCAGAGCAATGAAGTGGGTAAGCAGTTTATACAACCGCAAACCCAACCTGTTCGCTCATTGGACATTCGGTGCAAAACCCAAACTGGAATATAGATAACGGGAGCCGTATGCGCGGAGACGTGCACGTACGGTTCTGAAAGAATCTCAGGCTGAAATGCCTGGGTTTACTTACTGATGAAGATCATGTTTGCAAAGTCAGCAGTTATTGCCTCTTTTCTCAACCTGTCTGCCCTGATCCTCAGTGCCCAGGATAAGGACTTTGTTTCCTATTCGCAGGAAGTAAAAGGCACCAGCCTGAAGTTTGATATGGCTGCTATCCCGGGAGGAACGTTTACCATGGGCAGCAGGCCTGCAGAGAAGGGCAGGCGTGAAGATGAGGGCCCAGCCCACCAGGTCAACCTTTCTCCCTTCTGGATAGGGAAGTACGAAGTTACCTGGGACTTGTTTGAACCTTTCGTATACAAGCAGTACGAGGCAAGGCTGGCGCCGGGAAGTGTAAGCGCTGAAGTGGACGCCGTGACACGGCCGACCAAGCCGTACCTGGATATGACCTTCGGCATGGGAAAGGAGGGGATGCCTGCCATTGGTATGACCCAGCACGCAGCTATTCTGTTCTGCAAGTGGCTCTACACCAGGACCGGCATCTTTTTCCGGCTTCCTACGGAGGCCGAATGGGAGTATGCCTGCAGGGCTGGATCAGCAGAGCCCTATAGTTTTGGAAGCGACACGGCAAGGCTGGGGGAGTATGCCTGGTATGCTGCAAACAGTAGTGCGAAGACCCACCGGGTAGGCGAAAAGAAGCCAAACGCCTGGGGTCTTTTCGATATGCACGGCAATGTGGCCGAATGGACGGCAGACCAGTACATGCCCGCCTTCTATAAGCAGGGAAGCAATAAGACCTTGCGTGATCCCCTGGCAAAGCCCGGGAAGCTGTATCCGCTCTCTGTCCGGGGAGGTTCATTTGCAGACAATGCAAGCTCGCTCAGGTCGGCAGCAAGGAGAGGGTCTGATCCCGACTGGAAAAGGATCGATCCGCAGATCCCTAAAAGCAACTGGTGGTTCCCTGAAGCGCCGTTCCTGGGCTTCAGGGTTGTCAGACCAGCCGTTCCTCCTGCTAAAGAGGAAATTGAGAAATACTACAATACACCACCTATACCTGATTATTAACCAATATGCTATGAGAAAAAAAGATTTAAAACACCCGGGGACGGAGCGCCGCGACTTCCTCAAAGCTTCGGCACTGCTCGCCGGAGGCGCCCTCTTGTCGGGAATGCCCTTCGCGGGCGTATATGCGGGGGCATCAGACGTCATTAAAGTTGCGCTGATCGGATGTGGCGACAGGGGTACAGGTGCAGCCTTTCAGGCCTTGACTGCTAAGGCAAATGTACGGCTGGTGGCCATGGCCGACGCCTTTCAGGACAGGCTTGATAAGAGCTACCTGGCTTTGTCAACCAAGTTTGGAAAAGACAAGGTGAATGTGCCCGAAGGCCAAAGGTATGTGGGCTTTGATGCATTCAGGAAAGCGATTGCGAAGGCCGATGTAGTGATCCTTGCCACACCTCCCGGATTCCGGCCCATGCAGTTTGAGGAAGCCGTCAACCAGGGCAAACACGTCTTTATGGAGAAGCCTGTGGCAACAGACGCTCCGGGCGTGCGCAGGGTCCTGGCTGCTGCCGAGGAGGCCAAACGGAAAAAGCTGAATGTGGTGGTCGGCCTTCAAAGACGATATCAGAATAACTACCGCGAAACCATCAGGAGGATCCAGGACGGAGCCATTGGCGACATAGTAGGTGGACAGGTGTATTGGAACAGCGGGGGAGTGTGGGTCAGGCCCAGAGAGGCAGGGCAGACGGAAATGGAGTATCAGATGCGGAACTGGTATTATTTTAACTGGCTCTGCGGCGATCATATCGTTGAACAGCACATTCATAACATCGACGTGGCTAACTGGATCAAAGGCAGCTACCCCGTGTCTGCCTATGGAGCAGGAGGGCGCTTTCTGAGGACTGGCAAAGACTACGGCGAAATATACGACAGTCACAGTGTTCAGTTTACTTATGCCGACGGATGCAGCGTCATGAGCCAGTGCCGCCATTATGAGGGCTGTGCTAACCGGGTCGACGAAAGCTTTCAGGGGACAAAAGGCTCGGTCTACCTTTCGGCTAACAATACCGGGACCCTGCGCGATGGCAAAGGCAACGTCATCTTTGATCATAACGGCAAGATGGACCCCAACCCATATCAAACCGAACACGACGAGCTTTTTGACGCAATAAGCCACCGCGAGTACAAGTTTGAAGATGCTGACCGCGCGGCGCGCAGTACCATGACCGCCATTCTGGGTCGTCTGGCGTCTTATTCCGGGGCCGTTGTTAAATGGGATGAGGCCCTTAACTCGCAGGTCAGCCTCTTTCCTGATCAATTAGCCTGGGACGCCGTTCCAAAGGTAGTACCCGATGCAAGCGGAAACTATCCTGTGGCAATACCGGGTCAAACTAAAGTAGTATAACAAGTATTGCGTATGAAAAGATCCGAATTTATTAAAAGCAGTCTGCTTGCCGGCCTCGCCTTCAGCAACGGAGCCTATGCTTCTCTTGCCCGGGGCGGCAAAGCGGCTCCCTCGGGAAAGACCTTTAACCTGAACTACGCTCCGCACGAGGGGATGTTCGCCAACCTGGGCGGCAGGGATATTTTAGATCAGATCCGGTTCATGCACGATCGGGGCTTCCGTGCCCTGGAAGACAACGGCATGCTGAAGCGCTCTGCTGCCGAGCAGGAGAAGATCGGAAACCTGCTGAGCAAGCTGGGCATGCAGATGGGAGTGTTTGTGGTCGATGCAGGAGACAACTGGAAAACTTCGCTCACCACCGGGAAGCAGGAGTTTAAAGACAATTTTCTGAAAGCATGCCGCGAGTCGGTGGAAGCGGCCAGGCGCTGTAATGCCAGGTGGCTCACTGTGGTGCCCGGCTTCTATGAGCGGAGGCTGCCTGTTGGGATACAGATGAGCAACGTGATCGACGCGATGCGAAGAGGTGCCGAAATATTTGAACCTCATAACCTGGTCATGGTCATCGAAACCCTGAGCGACACTCCTGAACTCTTTCTGCAGAAGACCAACGAAACCTATCTGGTATGCAAGGCGGTAAGCAGTCCAAGCTGCAAGATCCTATACGATATCTATCACATGCAACGGACCGAAGGCGACATCCTTGCTACCATGGAACGGTGCTGGGATGAGATCGCCTACATCCAGATCGGTGACAATCCGGGAAGGAAAGAACCTACCACCGGAGAGATCAACTATAAGAACATTTTTAGCTTCCTCCACAAAAGAGGCTACAGGGGAGTCCTTGGTATGGAGCACGGCAACTCGTTGCCTGGCAAGGAGGGTGAAGAGGCACTAATAAACGCTTATCGGGAAGTGGACGGTTTTATTTAAACCGTCCCTTCCTGTACCACTTCTACATCTGCTGCGCTTACACAGACACTGTTTCCCTGGTATTCCACCCACACATCAGACCATCCGTAACTGTCGTAGCCCAGGAACTTCATGAAGGGTTGCGCAGGATCGAAATTTTCAAAGCCTTTTCCTTTGTACTTTAAGGTAGCGCCATCGGCGATTTGCGGGTTTTTATTCATAGAGGGTGAGTTTGGATATCCATAAGAACGTCAGAATGCTCCTTAAGTTGTATCGGGCCTTGTAAATTAGTTGCAGCATCCGCTGTGTTCGTTAAAAGTCATTTGTTGTTTCCGAATGCTTAAGGGCGTGCCGTTTGCCTTAATTTTGAAGCTGCAGGGTCTAAGGCCTGAAGTTGCATTTATAATGTTAGAAGTAGAAAGATGGCGTCAAATAAATTAAGTGAAATACCCTACTCTGTACTTGATCTTGCCACTGTGGCAGAAGGACAAACACCGGGTGATACGTTTAAAAGAAGTGTGGAGCTGGCCAGAGTGGCTGAGCAGGAAGGTTACCGCCGGTACTGGTTTGCCGAACATCACAACATGGTGAACGTGGCCAGTTCTGCTACCGCTGTCCTCATCGGCCATATTGCCGGTGCCACCTCTACCATGCGGATCGGTTCAGGGGGCATTATGCTTCCCAACCACGCTCCGCTTATTGTTGCCGAGCAGTTCGGCACGCTGGCCTCCCTGTACCCCGGAAGGATTGATCTGGGCCTTGGCAGGGCGCCCGGAACGGATCAGCTCACCGCCCTTGCTATCCGGGGCGAGAACTTTCACTCCCACCATCACTTCCCTGAAGATGTGGAGCGCATCCAGCGGTTCTTTTCGACCGATAATGCCCACGAAAAAGTAAGGGCCATTCCGGGAGAGGGCCTTGATATCCCGATCTGGATCCTGGGTTCAAGTACTGACAGTGCGCGGCTGGCAGCAGCAAAGGGGCTGCCCTATGCGTTCGCGAGTCATTTCGCTCCTGCACAATTCCTGGATGCCATCGACCTGTATCGCCGTAATTTTCAGCCATCGGAGGCTCTGAAAGAGCCCTATGTGCTCGCTTGTGTGAACGTGATTGCGGCCGACTCCGACGAGGAAGCCAATCGTCTTGCCACTTCACTTTATCAGTTCATCGTAGGGGTAGTTTCGGGTAAGCGCCGTCTCCTGCAGCCCCCTGTCGACTCCATGGATACGATATGGAATGAGTATGAGGCGCAGGCGGTACGCCAGATGCTGGGCTACGCTTTTATCGGCGGACCCGAGAAAATCCGGCAGCGCATCCACGATTTTGTTGCCCGCACAGCTGTTGACGAGATTATGACCACCACGCACATATATGACGTGGAAGCCAGAAAACGTTCTCTGCAGCTCTTTGCCTCCCTGTTCAGGGAAGTGTAGCAGGAGAACTGTAAAGAGGAAGAACGCGCTGAAAGTTTGTTTTTGTGAACCGGTATTTGTTCTGTTGAGGATGTTTGATTGCTATTTTAAGGCCTCAATCAGATCGCTTCACTAAGTTATTGGGATCATTAATTGTTTTTCAAAATGTCTCAGTGCGATCGTTTTGCTGAGTTTAAGTGGCCCTAAACAACATTTAAGCAAATTCAACTCCCGTCCGGGAGCGTAGCGCGTGAATATTCTTTGTGAAAGTCTGATTGTTTTTTAATTGCCACAAAGAACACTCAACCAGCTTTCATCTCCGTTTGTGAGCACAGCTCCATGAGTGTTTTTCTGGAAAGTGTATTCGCTCTTTAAAGGCCAAAAATAGTGTTCAAGAAAACTGACGTCCCATTTTTGCGTGCAGATAAGAATGTTTTTGGTAAAGTGATTTTTTGTCGTAACTTTCATTTAAAAACCTCAGTATAAGGATTATCAATCTTTTATACTATGAAATTACGATCAAGCTTACTTTTGATAGGAGCCTTAACCCTCAGCTGCTACACCACGGTCTCAGCAGATTCGAGGAAGTCTGGAGAGGGACTGTTCAGTCTGATAAAAACCCGTACTGAAAGTCTGAAGAACAACAAACTCCCGGATTTGGCTGCTGCCACTAGTAAGATCGCAGCGTTCTATGAAGATCACGGCTTGTGGAGCGCTTCTGCCCGCCACTACCGCGAAGCACTTGACCTGCAGGAGAAACTCGGCGACCGGGCCGGCGCCTCCAGATCTGTCATCCATCTTGCTTATACTTCACTTGAAAACGGCGACGATGCTGCAGCTCTTCGTTACGCCTCGTCCGCAGCTGAACTTTTCAGCAGCCAGGGCAGGAGAGATAGCGCGGCTTCTGCCTATGTTATGATGGCCGACCTGCACCGCGACCTTGGTAATTTTCAGAAAGCTGAAAGCCTGATCTTGCATCGAGCTTTGCCTATGTATAGAGGAGCAGGCAACGTTCGCGGAAGGATTAAGTGCTTCAGAAGCCTGGGGAATACCTACAGAAGACAGAAGCGTTACTCAGAAGCCAAATGGTTCTTTATTCAGGAGAATATGCAGGCACGCGAGCTCAGAAACAATCCTGGGATCATTAATTCTCTTACAGGCCTGGCTAGTGTAAAAAACGACATAAATGATCTCGACCTGGCAATCGCTGATTTAAAAGAAGCAGAAAAGCTGGCGCATGCATCCGGAAACAGTCCAGCTCTTGCAGACATTCACCAGGTCTATGCACTTATTTATCAGAAGGCGGGCGATGCGGGCAATGCAAAGAAGTATACTGACCTCGCTTCGGCCAGCAGACAACGCGCAAGGGCCAGCCGTAACGAAAAGAGGAGCGTAGGACTGGAACAAATTCGCGAGACCGAAGAACGGGTATTGAAAGCAGAAGCTGCGGAACGCCAGATACAGAGAAATGTCCCGTTGGTCAAGAAAGAGACGGTTCTGTCTGTTGATGCACCTCCTCCGGCAAAAGCAGTGTCCTTTGCTGTTGTCTGGAGCGTCATAACTTCCCTGCTGATTCTTTATATAGCCCGGGCTGTCGTGATGAGGGCTAAGATATAATTGTCGCATTTCACCCTCCACATTGTCTGATTTGCGCCCCTTTTTCTTGCTTTAAATCCTTTAGCTTAGGGCAGGAAACATTAAAAAATATGGCAGCAAAAGCAACAAGGATCGTTTACTGGACTACTACAGGGCTTATATTTCTGTTTGAAGGTGTAATGCCGGCCCTTACATCAAATACGCAGATCGCTATTGAGGGAATAAGGCATTTGGGGTACCCCGACTACTTTCGCATCTTACTTACGGTTTTTAAAGTGGCGGGTGCGCTGGTACTCATATTGCCTTTTGTCAGGCAACCATATAAGGAGTGGGCATATGCAGGCTTCGGATTCACTATGATCGCCGCCTGTGTCAGTCACTGGGCTGTGGACGGCTTCGGCGGCCAGGCGGTGTTTCCCCTGATCGTGTTCGCCATCCTCGTGGCCTCATACCACTCGTATCATCGGCTCGAAGTGCAGAGCAAGCTGTAGGAGCCGTTTGCAGGAAGGAGAGAAGTCCAATTGATTTAAAAGGAGACATTGACGTGATATTTATGTTCGAAAGTTCTGCTAATATTAGGCTCTAAATAGGGATAGCTCTATGAAAGATTTAATACGAGAACAATTGTGCCTGGTATCCGGGTTGCCGGAGTCCGCGTTTCCGGATCATGCAGACCTCCGCAAGGACGTCGGACTTGATTCAATTGCCATGATCGAAATGGTGACGGGTCTTGAAGATAAGTTTCTAATCTCCATTCCACAAAAAGACTACTTCAGGCTGAAGAGTATTGACAGCATCAACGAGTACTTGCATGAGCGGGCGGTAGAGACGCCCCAGTAGTTTTCAAGCTGCCAACAGGAGCCGGCTGCGCAAGCGCTGATCTCCTGAATGTTACGCCATCGATGTCGGGATCGTTTGCACAAATTTATTTGGCAGAACAAGGGCTTTTTGCCCCTAAACTCTTTATCATTGTTTCAGATTTTAATTGATCTAGCCATTAAAATCAGGCCGCGCACACACTTAAAGGGAGAAAAAGCCCTGCGGATAAGAAGGGTTAGACTTTAAATAAACGATAGGATGATGAGGAGCGTTTCTTCTTTTGCAACCATTTTTTTAGTAGCAGTTTCAGCCTGCAGGTTACCCGCCCAGGTGCCAGCGAACGGAGCGTCGCATGATATCGCGTGGTACACCAGCAACGCGCCCTTTAAGATGGCTGCTGTTGCAGAACCTGTAATTCCTTCAAAAACCTATTCACTGAAAGACTTCGGAGGGGTAGCAGACGGGAAAACGCTTAACACTGCCGCTTTTGCAAAAGCAATTGAGCAGTGCTCAAAGGGCGGAGGCGGCCATGTGGTGGTTCCCGCTGGTAAGTGGCTTACGGGCCCAATAGAATTAAAAAGCAACATCGATCTTCATGTTGAGGAAGGTGCAGTGGTACAGTTCAGTTCAGATCATGCCCAGTTCCCTCTGCGCGATAATGGTAAGAATAAGTATGATGTAACCCCTCCCATCTGGGGTACGAAACTCGAGAACGTTTCGATCACCGGAAAAGGTATTTTCGATGGAGCCGGGGAAACCTGGAGACCTTTGAAAAAAGTGAAAGTGACAGAGGAGCATTGGAACCGTGTAGTTAAATCAGGCGGCGTAGTGAGTGTCGATGGTAAGATCTGGTGGCCAAGCAGGGAAGCGATGAATGGGGAAGCATACCTGAAGAGCTTAAGCAAAAAGGAGAATGTTTCTGAACAGGATTATTTGCCTGCCCGCGATTACCTTCGTCCTAAGATGGTGGTGATCAGCAACAGTAAGAACGTCCTGCTTGACGGACCGACCTTCAGGAATTCACCTAATTTTATTATTAATCCTCAGCGTATCACCAACCTGATCATCAGGAATGTAAATGTGCACAATGATGGCTGGGCACAAAACGGAGATGGTATTGATATCAGCGCCTGTAACGGAGTGGTGATTTACCGTACTGTTGTGAATGCGGGTGACGATGGGATTTGTATGAAGTCCAGCGGCAGCACGCCCGGGAACGACGGGCTGCAGAATGTCCTCATCGCCGAGTGTAAAGTTTACGAAGGACACGGCGGCTTTGTGATCGGCAGCAATACCGATGGTGGTATGAAGAATATTTACGTGACCAATTGCCAGTTTGAGGGAACCGATATCGGTATTCGGGTAAAAAGTAATACCGGCAGAGGAGGTCTGGTTCGGGATATTTTCATCGATAATATCTTAATGAAGAATATCCTCCGCGAAGCGGTACTGTTCGATACCTACTACGAAGATGTGCCTGCAGGAAAGGAAAGACCCGCAAGCCGTATCTCCGGAAATAATGATAAGATCCCTGAATTTACAGGCTTCAGTATTAAAAACGTGACCTGCCTGGGAGCAAAGACAGCCATGTACTTCCGCGGATTGCCCCAGATGCCTGTCCACGATATCAGCTTTGAGAACGTGCAGATCAAGTCATCTGAAGGCGTGAAAGCGGAATGTGTGAAGAATATAAAATTCAAAAATGTGAAGCTGAATACAGGTGATAGCCCTGCTATCGATCCCGCTCAGCAGAGTAACTTCATCATCCTTTAATCCAGTTCGAATTAAGACAAAACCCTTGTAGTGTTTTTTTAAATAAACGTCGGCGCCGGAATGTATAGTCCGGCGCTTTTCTTTAAAACACCAACTGTTTTTCGGAGAGATGGAGGAACATCCATTCAATATGCAAGCCTGTATGGTGTGAAGCTTATGAATATTTTGCGCGACCTTTATTGTGACGTTTGGTGAAGTACTGCCTCTGCCGCGGGTACAGAGATTTTCCTTAGCTCCTGCCTTTATTAAAGGAGCTGGGCAGGATGCCATACTTCTTTTTGAAGGCGGCGGTAAAGTGATGCGGATTTTTGTACCCTACTTCGTGTGCAACCTCGCTGACACTTCGTTTCTGTTCCAGCAGGGTCTTTGCTCTTTCCATGCGATAGTCGGACAGGTAATTGAATACCGTCGTACCCAGCACTTCTCTGAATCCTTTCTTTAGTTTGAAATCGTTGAGGCCAACTTTGCGCGACAGCTCAATGAGCGAGCAGGGTGTGCGTAGGTTTTCTTCGATAAAGGCCTTCGCTTCGTAAATGCGGTCCACATCGCGGCCTCTCAAAAAGCTGGTGGCCGGCCGCTGGACGTGATGCTGATCCATCTGTTCGAGCTGAGAGGAGAGAAGTTCCAGTATTCTGGCTTCGAGCAGCAGGCGCTTAATTCCGCTTTTCAGATTGCCGCTTAAGATGGAGCTGATATGATGGTAAGTTGAGGGACTGGCCGGGAGGGGGGCTGATATGAAAGGCTTTTGCCTGCTCAGATGCAGGCCCAGATACCGGCCCGTAGCCTCATCAGGCCGTAGCAGACGCGAGAGGTACGACTCAGGCAGGACGATCATAAAGGCCTGCAAGGGACCATGTGAGTGCAAGTTCCTGATGAGGGACAAGGGATAATACAGACCATGCTGCCCGCCTGCCGCTTGCAGGTAGGTAATTTCACCGCTGGCATTTTCTGATTTTAGGGTCCCCTCAAATACACTATAAAGCGTTACATGCCGATCCGTGCTTCTGTTCAGGATTTGAATATCCGCTTGCCTGGCCTCAATGACTATGACGGTGATCCCCTCGAATGAGAACGTATGCAAGTCGAGCGACTCTCCGGTGTTCCTGCTTACCTGCAGATCGGTGCTGCTGCTGTGGTTCTCTAGTATGATCATATATCCATCTTGTGCTGTTTCCTGCACGCTTATTTCCATAAAATCCTTTCTGCGTTTAATTAAATCCCTGTCGCGTTGACTCTCCTTGCTTCTACGTCCCAAATTTGTACTTTATTTAGAATGATTACAAACAAGCTATGAGAAAAACGTTTATTTTATTCATGTTCCTGCTGTATGCAGGCCTGACCAACGGGGCAGAACGGATTGTCTCTTTAAGTGGTACACTGAGTGAGATGCTTTGCGCGCTGGGGCTTGAGCGCCAGATTGTAGGGGTGGATGTGACGAGCACCTATCCGGCGTCGCTCAAACAGAAGCCCAAAGTGGGGCACAACCGTAACCTGTCTGCAGAGGGCATTATTGCGTTGCAGCCCAGCCTTGTTATCGGGATGAAAGATCAGGTAAGTACGCAGCTGAGCCAGCAGTTGAAGTCGGCCGGTGTGAAAGTGGCTCTTTTTACGCAGGACCTGTCGCCGGCAGGTGTGAAGCAGCTTCTGAACCAGGTTGCAGCAGCGGTGGGTGCCACAGCAAAAGTTAAGGCGGTAGAGAGGCAGTTCGATGCCAAAATGAAGAGCCTGCAGGTGACGCCGGTTAACAAGAAGGTCCTTTTTATCTATGCCAGGGGCACAGGCACCATGATGGTGAGCGGCACAGGGACACCCATCGAAAAGATCATCCGCATGGCCGGAGCCCGGAATGCGGTGACTGAATTTTCAGATTTCAAGCCTCTTACTGCTGAGTCTTTGGTGGCGGCTAATCCTGACGCTATCCTGCTCTTCGACAGCGGACTGAAAAGTGTAGAAGGAGCAGAGGGGCTACTGAAGGTGCCCGGCATAGCTCAAACGAATGCCGGGAAGAACAAGAAAATTGTAAGTATGGACGGCGAGCTGCTCAGCGGCTTCAGCTTGCGACTGCCTGATGCGATCCGCGACCTCAGGAACAAAATCCTTTAAACAAATGAGAGCTGTCATACTGCTGAGTGCAATGCTTTGGGCGCTTGCGCTGGGTGCGCAGCCGCGCGGTTATAGCGCCGATTCTTCAAGGTTCAACAGGCCAAATGAGTTAAATGAGGTGGTAGTAACAGGTCAGTTTGAGGCTCAGTCGGCGAAGAACTCCGTATACATGGTCAGAACGATCTCTGCTGAGCAGATCAGGAAGAGAGCGGTCACCAGTGTGGTGCAGCTGCTTAGCTCGGAGCCTGGCATCCGGTTCAGTAACGACCTGGCTCTGGGAACGAGCGACATTTCCTTAATGGGAACCTCAGGAAAGGGGTAAAGATCCTGTTAGATGGAATTCCGATGCTAGATCGGGGGGAGATCAGGGAGAGCCTAAGCCAGGTGGATGTGAATATGATCGACCGGATCGAGATTGTGGAGGGGCCTATGTCGGTGAGCTATGGGACTGATGCCCTGGGTGGTGTGGTCAACATCATCACGAAAAAGGCGGCCCTGGCGAACCAGCTTTCGGTAAGGCTGAGGATTCAGGAGGAAACCGCGGGCAAGGAGTATTCTGGCTTTGGAGCGAAAGGCGCGCACAATCAAAGCCTGAACGTGAATTACAACAAGCAGGCCTGGACGGTGTCAGGCTCGCTTTCCCAGAACGACTTTGGCGGCTGGAAAGGACAGGCAAGGGGAAGGACCCTCGACTGGAATCCCAAGGATCAATTGATGGGAGGTTTCAAGCTTGGGTATAACAGGCCGACTTATTCCTTGTGGTACCGGCTTGATGCTGTCGGCGAAACCATTACGCTGTACGGCCAGGCGAATGAAAGCAAGAACGTGGCGACCGACAAAGATTATATCACCAGGCGTTTCTTTCATCAGGCGCAGTTCGACTGGACGCCGGGGAACGGGCTGAGGATGAACACGTCCGTTGCTTATACCGACTACAGCAGAAGGACGCGGACTACGATCCTGAACACGCAGAGTGGTGACAGGCGCCTGTCGCCGGAACCAGGTGAACAGGATAAGTCCGTTTTTGATCATGCTTTTCTTCGCACTACTGTCCAATACACGTTAAATGACCGGGTATCCTTTCAGCCCGGGGTGGAGATAAACTTGAACGGCAGCAGTGGCGACCGCATTAGCGGGTCGCCGGTCATCAACGATTATGCCTTCTTTGTATCATCGGAGCTTAAAATAGCGGGAGCGAATATTCGCCCCGGTGTCAGGCTGATCAGGAATTCGGTGTACGATGCGCCTCCTGCCATACCCTCACTTAATGCGCTTATACCAATCTCGGGGAGCGTGGACATGCGCTTGTCGTATGCCAGGGGCTTCAGGGCGCCCTCCTTACGAGAACTGTATTTTGATTTCTTTGATTCGAGTCACTCCGTCAGGGGAAATACTGCTCTCAAGGCGGAATATTCGAACAGCTATAACGGGTCGCTAAGCTGGCGTCGGGCGGTAAGCGACCGGCAGGTGCTCGAAGTAACGTTGTCGGGCTTTCATAACGATTTCAGGAACATGATCGACATGGGGTTTAGTCCGGAAGACCAGTCGGTTAGTACATACATCAACATCGGTCGCTCAAAGACCACAGGCTCTGGTGTGCAGACCTCCCTCAGGGGCAGCAAGATTAAAAGTTCCGTGGGCTTTTCGTGGATAGGCCGGTATAACCGGATCTCGGAAGATATAGAATTTGGCTCTGAAGTGCCGCAGCTCACCTGGTCGCCCGAGCTGAATGCAAACTTCCTGTATAACCTTGAAGGAGCGGGCGCAAGCCTGGTCTTTGCCTATAAATTCAACGGACGGCTGCCCGCATACCAGATACTCCAGGAGGCAGACCAGAGACGTTTACTGCCTGTGCGTACTGACGCCTGCCATCTTGCCGACCTGACCGTCAATAAAGAGGTCTGGAAGCAGGCTATTATCTCTCTGGGAGTGAAAAATCTCTTCAACATTACCAGGATCAATAATACAGCTACCAATACCGGTTCTGCACATAGCACAAACGGACCCGTGCCTGTGTCTTACGGCCGGTCATTTCTCCTGGGGCTCACGTACAACTGGACTAAAAAATTGAACGATCAACAGTAACAATTACGATATCATGAACAAATCTTTAATTATCCTTTTTTTATTAACCGTGGTGATCTTCTTTCCTTCATGCGATAAGAATGATCCACCTCTTCCTGATAATCTGGTAGCCTTCAGTACCGATAAGCTTGGTTTCGAAGACAACGTCAATAAAGCGGAGCTGAAGCTCAGTTTGAGCAGGCCGGCAGAAAGCGAGACTTCTGTAATGGTTGATCTGGCAGCAGCAGGCATCGCGTATGGTGCCGAATTTACCACTGAACCTGCAGCCGTAGATAATAAAGTAAGCGTGAAGATCCCAGCCGGTTCTTCTGAAGCTCTTATCTCCGTTATCAAGAAAGACGGAGTCTTGTTTGATGGTGATGAAAAGATTGCTTTCTCCATCTCCTCCGTTTCGGGGCCGGTCCTTCCGGGGGAGCATGCTAAACTTGAACTTTCTTTTTCTGCCATCACTTCGGTCGGCTCACGCCTTACGCTTGATGGGGGATCGGGAGGGGCAAGTGCCGAAAATTCGGTGTTCGTTGACCTCAGCGCAAGCAGACAAACCGCTGTGAAGAGGAATCTCTGGGACCTTGGCTTCTATTGCGGCGCGGACTACCGGGTGATCATCAACAATACCAACGGCGCCTCTGCCATTCGCATCGATAAAAGCGATCTGAGTCAGGTAAGTACAGCCGACGTAAACGTTGAATTACTGCGCCTGGGTCAGGGTACGGGTTCCTTTTCAATCATCGATGACGTGAACGGCGATCTCTCTAAAACCGTCATTGCGGAGGTCTCGGCCACTGCCGCCGATAACAAAGTGTATGTGATCAACCGAAAAGGAGGCGACCGGAGTGTTGCATCTCCTGCTGACTTGTATAAAGTGAGGGTTATCAGGAAAGACAATGGTTATACACTGCAATATGCCCGTCTGAACGAGTCGGCCGTTCGCTCCCTCGATATTGCCAGGAACCCGTCCTTTAATTTTAGCTACGTCTCATTCGACAACGGCAGTGTGTCTGTGGAGCCTGAGAAGGCCCGCTGGGATATTGAGTGGGGCTGGAGCATGTATTATACTCAGAACATCCCTTACGGATTTGCCGACCTTGTATTCATTAATCACCGCGGAGGGGTACAGGCAGCAGAGGTACTCACGTCGAATGTAAGCTATCAGGATTTTAACGAAGGAAAGCTGGCTGCCGTCGCCTTTTCGGGTGCACGGGATGTGATCGGCTCGAAGTGGCGAGCTACCTCGCCGGCTCCTGCGGTGAAGACAGACCGTTTCTATGTCATAAAAGACGGGGCTGGCAATGTCTACAAACTCCGCTTTCTCAGCTTCAGTGAAAGCGAAGGCGGCGTGCGTGGGAAACCTGAGATTGAGTACGCACTGGTGAAAAAGGGAGGATAGCGTAATGGAGGTACTCAGTGGGGATAAGCCCCTTGTCTTCGCCTCCGCTTCTGCTGCTGAAGGGGGATTGAAGAAAAATAAGGGAAGTCGTGTTCAAGCTTCGCTTTTGAGGTCGCTTCTGCCGCTTGCGCTGCTCGTGGCCCTTAGCGCGACCATCATTGCATCGGTCTGCCTGGGTGCCGTGCCTATTGCGCCGGGGGAGCTGTTCTCCATCCTGGCGCGTAAAGCCGGACTCAGCGACTCGGCAAACTTCCAGGAGCATCAGGAGGCCGTTCTGCTCACGCTCCGCCTGCCAAGGGTGCTGCTGGGCGTGCTGGTAGGAGCGGGACTGGCCGTATCGGGCGCCGCCATGCAGGGCTTGTTCAGGAATCCGCTTGCCGAGCCTGGCCTTATTGGTATTTCTTCAGGTGCCTCGGTATCGGCAGCTACCGTTATCGTTCTGGGCAACCGGTTCTTCTCAGGCTATCTCGACCATCTTGGCTACTACGGGCTTTCTTTAGTCGCATTCCTGGGGGCGGCTCTTACCACGCTTCTGGTTTACCGCATCTCGGTTTATCGCGGAACTGCAGTGATGACCACTCTTCTCCTTGCTGGTATTGCGATCAATGCGCTTACGGGTTCCTTTACCGGACTGCTGACGTATGTTGCTAAAGATGATGAACTACGGAGTTTGACGTTCTGGGGACTGGGGAGTCTGGGCGGGGCTTCCTGGGACGCTGTCGTCGTGCTTCTGCCTTTTGTGGGCATTCCGCTTGTTTGCCTGCCCTTTCTTTCCCGCGCGCTGAATGTCCTGGCGCTTGGAGAAGCACAGGCTGCGCACGCGGGGGTGAACCTGCGGAAGCTTAAGCGCGCAGTCGTGATCTTGTCGACCATGGCTGTGGGTGCCTCTGTTGCCATGTGCGGGATGATCGGCTTTATTGGCCTGGTGGTGCCCCATCTGGTGCGGATGATTACCGGGGCGGCGCATGAAAGGGTGATCCCGAATGCCGCACTCATGGGGGCGGCTGTTCTGTCCCTTTCCGACCTTCTGGCACGCACCATTGTGGCACCTGCTGAACTTCCCATCGGTATTGTGACTGCACTAATCGGCGGACCGGTGTTTATTTACATCATATTGAAGGAGAAGAAAGGGGCGAGCAGATGATCGAGGTGCGAAATCTAACCTACGCGGCGGGCACTAAAAGCCTGCTCAGGGACATAAGCTTTGATGTGCGCAGCGGGGAAGTGCTGGCCGTTGTAGGAGCAAATGGAGCTGGAAAGAGCACGCTCCTGAGGCTCCTTTCAGGAGAGCTGAAAGCTGCCGAAGGCACCGTGAAGCTGAAGGATAAGCCTGTATCAGACTATAGCATTGCCGGTATGGCAAGGGTGCGGGCAGTGCTGTCGCAACAGACAAGCCTCACGATGTCCTTCAGGGTGGAAGAACTGGTGATGATGGGCCGCTATCCTCATTTTGAAAGCAGGCCGACTCTTGCCGATAAGCTTATTGTTGAGGATGTATTACATGAAACTGGCGTTTCTCATCTCGCCCGGAGGGAGTACAACACCCTGTCGGGAGGAGAGCAGCAGCGGGTGCAGCTTGCCCGGGTCATTGCTCAGATAGCAGATGTTCCGGGGGCGGTATTGCTTCTGGACGAGCCCATTAATGGCCTCGACATCCTCTATCAGCAAGAAATTCTTCAGGTGGTGCGACGTCTTGCCGACACGGGATATTGTGTGGTGTGCATCCTGCACGACATGAACTTTGCGGCTCAGTACGCTGATCGGGTGCTCATGTTGAAAGAAGGGCGCGTTATCGCACAGGGCAGGCCGCGTGAGGTCTTAAATGAGGAGAATATGTATGAGGCCTTTGGGGTAGCGGTTCAGGTATTTGAGCATCCAGCATTTGCGTTTCCTCTTGTGCTGCCGCTGCCTCGTGCCTACCATCAGGCAAGCATAGAATAGTATAAAGTAAAACAAAATTTAAAAACAGAATCATAATTCAACAGATATGGAAAATCTACTCGAAAAATGGGCAAAGATGAAACGAGATAACCCGCGCCTGCGCATCAGGGAAGCCGCAGGGCAGCTTAATGTGAGCGAGGCGCAGCTGGTAGCTGCGAGCGCAGGCCTGACCAACGTAAGGCTCACCGGGGATTTCAAGGGCTTGCTGAAAGAGATCGAAACCCTTGGTCCGGTCATGGCGCTTACCCGGAATGAGCATTGCGTCCATGAGCGCAAGGGGGTATACCGGAAGGTGTCATTTAACGGTGAGGTGGGCCTGGCTGTGAACCCGGATATCGACCTGCGTCTGTTCATGAGTCAGTGGAAGTTCGGCTTCTCAGTCAATGAAAACGGGCGACATAGTTTTCAGTTTTTTGATCATAGTGGTGTTGCTGTGCATAAGATCTACCTTACTGAACATAGTGACGAAAGCATTTTTCATGCCCTGACGGAGAAGTACCGGGATGGGAACCAAACCACGGATCTGCAGATACAGGGGATTATGCCTCAGTCGCCAGAGAATGCACTGAAGGATATAGACGTACCGGCTTTTCAGAAAGCATGGGCAGAACTACAGGATACGCACGATTTTCACGGAATGCTGAAGACGCACGGCGTGAGCAGGAGACAGGCGATGGAGCTCGGACCAGAAGGTTATACTGAACAGCTCGATGTGGCTTATCTTAAGAAGATGCTTGAAGCCGCCTCTGCACAGTCGGTAGAAGTAATGGTGTTTACCGGGAGCAGGGGCTGCATCCAGATCCACACCGGGTATGTTAAGAACCTGGTACAGACAGGACCCTGGTTCAATGTCCTGGATCCCGGCTTCAATATGCACCTGCGTGAGGACGGTATAGAGTCGGTATGGATGGTCAGGAAGCCGACAAAAGATGGCATTGTGACCAGCATGGAAGTGTTCGACCGCGAGGGACAGATCATTGTTCAGTTCTTTGGCAAGAGAAAGCCGGGAATCCCTGAAAGTGAGGCCTGGAGGTCCATAGTAAATCAAACACCTGAAACCGTTTAGTTAAAGCATATGTGCCAGACAAGAGTACTTTGCAGCAGGGAATCAATTGTGGTGAGTCAGTGTTTGCACTGTCAGGTGCTCTTCATCTGGCATCATAATCTATTCCTGAGCTTTAGTCCGAAGAAATTCACCGCTTTTTGCGATGCGGTCAATCAACTCGACTACGATCAGTGCGCGTTCCCCTTCCCCGACGGGGAGGAGCGCGCAATCATTGCATCCCCTAATCCTGAGATTAGCTTCACTTTCACATACGACGAATGGCGGTCGTTTTGCGAAGTTCTCTCGGAGGCTTCCTACATGCGCGAAGTATATGCACTGATGGTTTAAAAGAAGGACTATATCCACCAGGCTGTCACTACGATCCGTCTTGATCCCCCGTGGTTACGGTGTTCGCAAAGGTAGATGCCTTGCCAGGTCCCAAGGGCCAGTCTGCCCTGATGTACGGGTATCAAAACCGAGCTTCCCAGAAGGGATGCTTTGAGGTGTGCGGGCATGTCGTCAGAACCTTCGTAGTCGTGCAGAAAGTCGGGGTCGTTTTCGGGCACTGCCTTATCAAAATAAGTTTCAAAGTCGGTCCTCACGGTAGGATCGGCATTTTCGTTAATGGTGAGTCCGGCAGAGGTATGCTGGATGAAAACCTGGCACATGCCTGTTTGGATCTCTGTTAGCTGGGGTAGCGCTTGCACCACTTCGCTGGTGATGAGGTGAAATCCCCTTCGTCTTTCTTTTAATTGAATGTGCTGTTGAAAAAATTTCATTGCTATTTTTCTGCTCGCTTTCATTCCCGCTTATACGTGCAGCTCATGAATGTTTTTTGCAAAGGTACAAACATGCAGCTTTTAAATGAGGTTTTAAGAAAGAGTGAGGAAGATGGTGAGGAGAAATATATGGAGCCGATGGAAAACAAAAACGTATGAAAAGAAACCAGAAAGACGGGAATAAGAAGCCCATATCAGAAAAGACAATTGTGATCTGCGGTGCCTCAAGCGGCATCGGAAGAGCGACGGCGCTGGAGTTTGCTGGCTCAGGAGCGTCTGTTATACTTGCTGCCCGCCGGAAAGAGGTTCTGGACCAGCTCGCAGGGGAGTGCCTCGCGAAGGGCGCCCGGGCTGCCCATGCAATAAAAGCGGATGTGACAGACGCAGAACAGCTGGCTGCAGTGGCAGAGCTTGCTATTGAAAAGACAGGGTCGATTGATGTCTGGATTAACAATGCGGGAGCTGGAGCAGTAGGAGAATATGACGATATTCCGCTCGAAATTCATGAAAAGGTCGTCAGGACAAACCTCCTGGGTCACATGAACGGGACTTATGCGGTACTTCCCGTCTTTAAGCTTCAGGGCTATGGCATACTCATCAACACGATCTCTGTAGGAGGATGGGTGCCTGAACCTTATGCAGTTGCCTATACTGCCAGTAAGTATGGCCTCCGCGGCTTCTCTGAATCGCTAAGGTGCGAGCTCAGGCACTTCCCCAACATTCGGATCTGCGACGTATTTCCTGCTTATATAGATACGCCGGGCTTTCAGCATGCTGCCAATTACATAGGCAAAGTACTGAAGCCAATACCTCCTGTTTTTCCGCCTGAACGAGTAGCTCAGGCCATGCTTAGCCTGGCTGTACGGCCGAGAAGCGCCGTTTCTGTAGGAGAGACGGCTCCGCTGTTCCGGTTCATGAACTTTATTTCGCCATCGCTGATGCGGAATCTGAATGCGGGAATCATGGAGAACTACTTTCGTCGCGCCCAGTCTGCACATATCACAACGGGTGCAATCCTTGAGCCTATGAATGAAGGAACAGGCGTGTCGGGAGGATGGTTAAAACCGAAGAAGAAGCCAGCGGCGGCCTTTGCCATTGCAGCAGTGCTTGGTCTGGCAGGCGGTCTTCTGCTTGCCCGGAAGATGTAGGGGCAAGCAGGCAGGGTATGGGAGATTGACGCAGGCCACAAGGCGTTGCTCCCTTATCTTAAATCGCTTTTTATATCGCAAAGGTCATTTCTCCGTTGTAGCTTTGCGTTATAGCTATTCTTTCATGTTCACAACTAACGATGTTCATCAGCAATTTGCTGCCTTCTTCAAAAGTGAAATTTTGCAGCCCTATGCCTACCTCGTCTCGCGGAAGCTGGGAGAGGGGCATATTTGTCTGCCTTTGGAGGATCTGAACGAGGAAAAGGAGACCCTCCCCGAGCACTATAAGGAGCTTCTGGGGAAGAGGCATCGCCTGGAGGATGAGCCGATGATCGCCACCCAGGCGGGTCAGAGACGTCCTTTTGTGCTCTTCAACGACCGGCTATACCTGCAGCGCTATTTCAGCTATGAGACGCGTATACTGGAAAGGCTGCTGGCATTTGTGCAGACTGAAGCCGTTGCCTTTGCAGAGCGGGCAGGCAGACTTAAGGAGCTGAAAGAACTCCTGGCGTCTTTGTTTCCGCCAGCTCAGAGCGATGAGCCTCAAACCGACTGGCAGATGATTGCAGCAATAACGGCATTTTTAAATGATTTCACCATCATTACCGGCGGGCCGGGTACTGGTAAAACCACTACCGTTGCGCGTATCCTGGCTTTACTGTTTCATGCGTCGCCTGATCTTCGCGTGGCCCTGGCTGCTCCGACGGGAAAGGCAGCAGCAAGAATGGCGGAGTCGCTGAAAAAAGCCTCTTCGGGGCTTCCTGAAGCTATCGCTTCAAAATTCCAGACTCTTCAGCCATCCACGATACACCGGCTTCTGGGATACGTCCCCGATTCTTCTGCTTTCAGGCACAGTGCCGGGAATCCGCTCGCCTTTGATGTCGTGGTGGTAGATGAGTCGTCGATGATTGACGCAGCCTTGTTTGCCAAGCTGCTCGAAGCCGTTGGAAACGGAACCCGGCTGATCCTGCTGGGGGATAAAGACCAGCTGGCTTCTGTAGAGGCGGGCAGTTTATTTGGCGACCTCTGCCAGGCGCAGGAGCGTCTCAATATCTTTGATCAGCATCGGGCGCTTTTGTTCAGCGAACTGGTGAACGAGCCAGCCCGGGGGTTAAAGCAGGAGGACGTGGGCCCTCATTCTGCTCATCCGCTTTTTCAGCATGTGGTGGAGTTGCGATATAGTCACCGTTTCAAAGGAGATCAGGGGATCGGCAAGTTCAGCAGAGCGGTAATAAGGGGTGACGCAGAGGCAGTGCGGAGTTTTCTGACGAGTAAAGATGAGCAGGTGCGTCTCTATACAAGCAAAGACAGCTCTTTCCTTGAAGAGTTCGGCGAAGGCTATGCCGACTATATAGCTGAGCAAGATATCGCCTCAGCATTACAGAAGATGAATAAGCTACGTGTTCTTTGTGCGGTGAGAGAGGGTGAACAGGGGCTTTATCTGCTAAACAAAAAGATTGAGAATTACCTGGAGCGTAAGAAGCTGATCCGCGTGAATGCACCTTTCTATGAAAACCGGCCGGTGATGGTAACTGCGAATAATTATACCGCCGGGCTCTTCAATGGTGATACAGGCATTGTGCGGACGGATAGCCGTGGTGTGCTTCAGGTATATTTCGAAGATAGTGAGAACGGACTGAAGGCTGTTTTGCCAGGCTACATCAGTAAGTCGGAAACAGTCTTCGCCATGACCATACATAAAAGTCAGGGCTCTGAATTTGACCGTGTACTGGTTGTCCTGCCCGAAGATGAAGAGCTGCCTATCCTCACGCGCGAACTGCTGTATACGGGGATCACCCGGGCGCGGATGCAGGTTTGCCTCGAGGCCACCGAGCCTGTAATTTTAAAAGCCTCAGAACGTTTAGTAAAGCGTGCCTCCGGGATTGCTGAACGCATGAGTACGCATGTCCACCAAATCAACAGCTAGATCTTATGTCTTTATATCTTCAGGTTTCTAACTCTTTATCAGCCCTGGCCAGAAGGATGTGTCTGCAGCTGCAGGCGCAGGAGAACGGCGTATTTCAGCCTTTCTACATCGTGACCCAGACGGAGGGGATGAACAACTGGCTCAAGCTGCAGATGTCGGCCTGTATGGAGATAGCTGCCAACTATCGTTTCCTCAAGCCGAATGATATAATATTCGATGTGTATCAGCTTCTCGGAGGCCGTTATACCCAGAGTATGGCTCCCGAAAGTCTGACCTGGTTGCTATATAAGCTCTTAAACGACAGTTATTTCACTGCACACTTTAAAAGTGTTGCTTCTTATTACGCCGAAGGTGCCGACAAGGACGTCAAGCGTCTGGCACTTGCAGAGAAGCTGGCTGACCTTCTCGACCAGTACCAGATTTACCGGCCTGAGATGATCCGCAGATGGAACGAGGCTGGCCTCAGTGAAACGGGCGCAGATGACTGGCAGATGTATCTTTGGATTAAGGCCAGGGAAATAAGCAAGGGAATGCTGCCAGACCGCACGCAGATCGGGCAGTATGTGCTCGACGCTCTTACCAGGGGAGAGCACGCGGGACACCTGAAGGATCATATTCCTGCTGTTCATATTTTCGGTCTTTCTGTTATCACGGCCTATCATCTGCAGCTTTTCAGTGCCCTGGCCCCTCATCTCGACTTTTATTTCCATATTCTCAATCCTGCTCCTTCAGAGTACTGGTTTGAAGACCGCAGCGAGAAGCAGCTCGCTTTCCTGAAAAAGAAAGGCTGGGCCGAGCCGCATGATGTGGCACTGGGCAACCAGCTTCTGGTAAGCTGGGGAAGGCTGATTCAGAATACCTTCAGCCTGTTTTTTCAGCAGGAGGAGCTCATTAATTCGTACGAGGAAGTAGAACCGGAGCCGCCCGGAGACAGCACGCTCCTTCACAGAATACAGCAGGATATTTTTTATAACAGGAGTAAGGAAGACCGGCTGCCTCTTTCGGCTGCACATCTGGCAGACGGCTCCTTGTCTGTTAACGCCTGCTACACGCCGGCAAGGGAGGTAGAAGCACTGTATAACTACCTGGTGCAGCTGATCGACAAGAGAGGCGAGAAGATCTCCGCAAGGGATATCGTGGTAATGGTTTCTGATATTGATACCTATGCCCCATATATCCGTGCCGTGTTTAACAATGCTCCCTATAAATTCTACTACACGATTGCTGATGAGAGCTTTATTGCCAGTGATAGCGTTAGCAGCGCACTGCATAGCGTCTTGAAAATGAACAGATCAACATTTAAGGCTGAAGAAGTTCTGCAGTTGCTCGATTCTGCATTTATCCGCAGGCGCTTCGGTATTTCGGACGTGGATCTGATCCGCAGGGTCGTGAAGCGGGCTGGTATTCGCTTCGGAATATACGGCGACAAATCGGACGACACCCGCTACGTAAGCTGGAAGTATGGCATCAGCCGTATCCTCTACGGTCTCTGCGTGAGCGGCGATGAAAAGCTGGTTGGCGAAGACGGTGAGGTATACCATCCGCTCGACATCGTGGAAGGTCTCGCCTCAGCAGAGCTGGTCAGGTTTGCTCACTTCATAGAGATCCTGATCCATTCAGTAAATGTGCGCGAGCAGGACCGCAGTCTGGCCGAATGGATCCACTACATTGAGTGGGTACTGCACAATCTAATATTCGAGCCGGGAGATGACGCTAATGAAGATTACGATTCGCTGCTGAAACAGCTGGAACAATACAACACCCTTTCGGCTCTGCTGCCCGAAAAGATTAGTTTCGATGTCTTTGCTCATAACTTTCTGCATACGCTGACAGGCGGAACCAGGGCGAGTGCTTTTGCAGCCGGTGGTATCACGTTTTGTTCGTTGATACCTATGCGAAGCATTCCTTTTCAGGTCGTAGCGATGCTCGGCCTCAACTTCGATAAATTTCCGCGGAAGGAAGTGCCCTCGGGCTTCAGCCTTATCGAGAAGGAGAAACGAAAGGGCGACCGCAACGTGAGGGAGAACGATAAGCATCTTTTTCTGGAAACCCTTCTTTCTGCCAGGAAGTATCTTTACCTGAGCTATGTGGGCCAAAGTGTGAAAGACAACACCCCTCTGCCGCCCTCTGTGATGGTCGACGAGCTGGTAGACTACATAGAAGAGGGCCTTGCCGTAACACATTCCCGCCCGGCTGTGATCAGAAAGCATCCCCTGCATAACTTCAGTCGCCGCTATCTTGATCCCCATAGCGGGCTTTATAACTATCTGAACAGCGGCGGGGGAGAGGAGCTGAACATTTTTACCGGAGATGGTAAAGAAGCGGGTCCGGTCCCGCCTGCCTCTGTTAGCATCGAGTCATTCGTCAATTTCTTTAAGAATCCCTTTAAGTCGTATTATAATGAGGTTTTAGGTATTTACCTCAGTACCGAGGAACTGCTTCTTCCCGTTACAGAGGTCTTTGAACTAGACGGACTTCAGCAATGGCAGCTGAAGAAGAGCTTGCTGGAAGTGGACGAGGCGCATCAGCTTGAAGATATCCGTACCCGGCTGGTGCGAACAGCAGCACTGCCCCTGAAGCACATGTCGGATATTGCCATCCAGAGTCTGGAGAAAGAAGTGGCACCGGTGCGTGAACTCTTTCGTGAACAAACGTCGGGAGCAGTGACAGACAAAATAGAAATTAATCTCTCCCTTGCGGGCGGGGAGCTGAAGGGCGAACTGCACAACCTCTATGGGAGCAGGATCGTGGAGTTATCCTGGTCGAAGAATGAGGTGACTTATCTTCAGGAGGCCTACCTCCGTTATCTTATTCTGCGCGCTGCGGGGTACGATCATCAACTTATATTCATTTCTGCTCTCCGCGGACAGGTATTTCAGGCTTGTGAAATAAGCGCTGCCGAGGCAACAGAGCGCCTCTCGGCCTTGCTTGGTCTTTATGAGGAAGGGCACCAGCGTATCCTGGGCTGGTACCCTCGCATCGCTGATTCTCCCGCTGCCTTTGCGAAGTTAAACGCAGAGAAGTTCTCGCCTGACGTTGACAAAGTATTGAACGGATACGGCAGGCGATGCAAGGACGCCTATGTCATGAAGGAATACGATCAGGGGTTTTTCCGCAGAGAACAGGCCTGGGATGATTTCAGGGAAGTAGCCGAGCGCCTGTTGCTGCCTCTTAAGGACGTGTTTTCAGGGTATTACCAATAGCAGATAAAATGTCAGCTGAAAAAGACTTAAAAGATTTTAACGCAGGAACCGTTGCCCTGGAAGGCAGCAACCTGATTGAAGCCAGTGCAGGTACAGGCAAGACCTATTCGATCGCCATACTGGTCCTTCGCCTCCTGCTCGAGAAGGAACTGCAGATCAGTGAGATCCTCATGGTAACCTTTACCAAGGCGGCGGTCGCAGAGCTGGAGGAGCGCATCCGGCTTTTTGTACGAATGGCCTACCGGGCCGCCGAAGGAGGTCAGATCACTGATAGCACCATAGAGCGACTGGTAGACGAGTCCTGTGACCAGAAAGGACAGGAGCGTGTGGTGAGCTTATTGAAAGACGCAGTGCTTTTTCTGGATGATACCTCTGTGCTTACCATTCACAGCTTCTGTCAGCTCACACTTTCCGAATTCGCCTTTGAAACCCGTCAGCTTTTTGGTGCTGAAACCCTGCAGGATACTCAGTCGCTGCTTGCAGACGAAGTGAACCAGTTCTGGCGCCAGGAAGTGACTACTCTTCCCGTTCCTCTTCTTGAGTCGTTGCTGGCTGCAGGTTTCTCGCGCAGCAGTCTCTCTGCGGCGGTAAAGGAGCATCTCGATGGCAAACGCTATTTCGGCTATGACGAAAAAGAGGATTACAAGTTGTGTCCCGATGATCATGCTGCATTCATTCGCGATATTACAGGGTTCCGCGAAAGGGAGACAGCACTGCGTGGCAGGCTGCGCACGTATATACAGAACAACGGCGACGAGCTGCGCACCCTGAGCCAAAGCGACCGCTATGCCAGGAAAGCCTTTCTCGACCTGGTGGATGATCCGGAGAGCTTTATAGAGGCTCTCCGAAGCAAGCGCAGCTCGGCATATGTGGGCAAGCTGTTTGGCCATCTCCTGGAGCAGTGCGACGAGTGCGACAATGTATCCAAAGAGCTGGAATCGCTCGCCAGGAAAGTCATCGCCCGTCTTCATTGCCACGCGATCAGCGTCATATCAGTTGCGATGGCATCATATAAGCGCCGCTATAACCAGATCGCATTCGATGA
Source organism: Arcticibacter sp. MXS-1 (assembly GCF_041902385.1). GTDB lineage: Bacteria > Bacteroidota > Bacteroidia > Sphingobacteriales > Sphingobacteriaceae > Arcticibacter. The sequence goes on from NZ_CP169244.1 coordinate 3,463,002, forward strand.
TATGATCCTTAACCTGCACGCGGCGCTGACGGAGAGAGACTCATCCGTCCTTGTGGAGAAACTGCGTGCCAAATACAAAGCAGTGTTTGTTGATGAGTTTCAGGATACAGACCGCCTGCAGTACGAGATCTTTGATGAGGCCTTTGGTCAGGAAACGATCCTGTTTTACATCGGCGACCCGAAGCAATCCATCTACGCCTGGAGAAAGGCTGATATCTTTACCTACTTTAAAGCAGCGGCTGGTGTGCAGCACCGGTACGGCATGAATGAGAATTTTCGCTCCTCTGAATCGTTTATATCTGCCATGAATGCTTTCTTTGAGCCTCAGGAGAACTTTGATACCTTTCATTTCGCCGGGGCGGCTCATGCCATCCGGTACATACCTGTTAAATCTCCGCTTCCTAACCGGAAAGGACTCCTCTACAGGGGAACGCTGCCGGTCACTCCGCTCACCATCTTCGAGGTCGGCAAGAAGGAGGCTGTATACGAAGGTCTGGCTGCTCAGGTAATTGAACTTCTCCGGGACACATCGTACCGCATAGGAGAGCAAGAAAACGGCAGGCAGATAAAGGCGAGCGATATAGGGATCCTTGTGCGCACAAACGGCGAGGGAAGACTTGTCAAAAACGCACTTACCCGCTATCATCTTCCTGCAGTTACCATAGGCGACGATAAAGTATTACAGTCAGACGAGGCTCTGGCTCTTCTTTACTTGCTGGAGGCCATTGTCAACATCTCCCGCCCGAATATAAACAGGGCTTTGCTGTCGCCTTTCACCGGTTATAACAGTGATCAGATCCTTGCCATCGACGATGTGAAAGCCCTCGAACTGTTTGGTAAGTATAAAAAGGCATGGGACGAGAATGGAGTTTATACAGCCCTCATGTCCTTTGTTGTTGACTTCTCTGTGAGGAAGGTGCTCCTTAACCCGCAGACAGAGAACGGAGAGCGGATCATCACCAACCTGTATCAGCTCATTGAATTGTTGCACAAAGTACAGACGCGGAACAAACTCTCGCCTCCTGAGCTGATTAGCTGGCTACGGAGAGGGATCGACGGAATGGAGACACAGGGCGACGAGTATGAACAGCGGGTAGAGAGCGACGAAGAAGCAATCAGGATTGTCACGATCCATAAAAGCAAGGGGCTTGAATACAAGATCGTTCTCGCTCCCTTTCTCGACTTTACGATCAATAAAAATACGCCTTTCTGCAGCTTCCGTGATGCTGAAACAGGGGAGTATGTATCGGCCGCCCGGGAGGAGCTAACCGAAGAGCAGGTGCGACTGATCGAAGAACAACAGGAACAGGAAAACAGGCGCCTCTTGTATGTTGCCATCACCAGAGCAGTGTATAAGTGTTTTGTGTTCAGGATCAGCTCGTCTTACTACAACGGCTCTACCTTATCTCATTTTGTAAATGCACTTGCTTCGGGTACCGATGCTCAGCAAAATATTGAGTTTAGCGAACCTCCCGCAATTCCCGCAAATGGCTACAGCTATATGCCGGCCTGGTCGTCACTGGCAGAAGGAACAGGAGAGAAGCCTGAGCCCGTCCGCTTTGACCTGCTTGAAGCTAACTGGAGAAAGATGAGTTATACCATGCTCAGTCCCGACCATGCAGCCTCAGTAGCCTTCAGAGCCGGACAGGGGCGCGACCCCTATGGGCGCTTCATCTACAATGAACTGCCACGGGGAGCAAAGACGGGCAATCTGCTCCATTATATCTTTGAAAATGCCCACTTCGGCAACCCGCAAAACTGGCCTCATGTGATTGAAGACGCTGTGAGGAGATTTTCACCTCAGCAGCAGGAAACATATCCTGCCATGCTTGCACAAATGCTCGACCACGTACTTCACACGCAGATAGAGATGGGGCAGGAGGCCTTCTCTCTGTCGCAGGTTCCTCAACAAAACCAGCTGCACGAGTTTGAATTCGATTTCCAGGTGCCCCTTTTTTCAGCACCGCTCCTGGAGGACCTCTCAGACTCGAATATCCAGGTACACGTCGGTAAACACAGCGAGCTTCAGGGAATCATGAACGGAAAGATGGATCTGTTCTTCGCAATGGGCGACAAGTACTATATCCTCGATTGGAAATCTAATTACCTGGGAGACACAGACGAGGACTATTCCGCGTCTTCCGTAGCCGCAGCCATGAACGAAAACAATTACCACCTCCAGTATCTGATCTATACCGTGGCAGCAAAAAAATACCTCGAAAGCCGGCTTAGAAGCTTTGACTACGAAACGCAGTTTGGAGGAGTGATGTACTTCTTCGTCAGGGGGATCAGGAAAGACAGCAGCAACGGAATTTTCAGGAGCATTCCTCCGCTGGAAAAAATTGAAAGGCTCGAACGCTTGCTTTCAGGAAAAACAACGATGGGTGCAGGTCAGAGGCTGGCATAAAAGTACAGGGAATGTCGGCATGGAGCTCGCATAAACAGTTCAGCCCCGATAAAGCCTTTAGCTTTTTAAACGCTTGAGCTCTTCTTTCATGTAAGGAACTCATCGCTTGTAGATGAAGTACATGTGACCGGTATGCGGCAACTTCACCAGCTTCGCATTCTGCACTTCTTCAAGGAACGACTGAGTCGCCTGATAGTTGCATACTCCGTCTTTCATGCCCTGCAGTGAAATAAAAGGCTCAGCGAGATTGGTACAAGGGCCGAAGTTATATCCGTTCTTTTTGGTCCATGGGATCATGTCGAACTTTCCGCTACCCTTGCAGAAGGGAATGCGTACGGCGAGGTCAGGACAAAAGCCTATTACAATGGCGCCCTTAAACACACCCGGCGGAGCCTGGCAGAGTGTGCCGTATACAAGGTCAGCCCCGGCCGAATACCCAAGGAGGATGGTGGGCGCGTTCTCCCTGATCTGCAGCTTTCTTTTCACATAGTCGCTCAAGGCCTGAAAGTCTCCTGCGGCATACAGGCATTCATTTTTTCTTTCTCGATGTTGTTCAGGTACTGCCTGGTGTTGATACCTACGTACACCTCACCAGGCGAGCGGATGCTCTTCATCATGGAGACCGTTCTTCGATTCCAGCCGCGATCTCCGGCTGCAAAAATGATCACGGAACAGGCTGTACCCTTGCTCTTGTAGACAGATATTTTGCCGAACCTCGCAAACCTGATCCCCACTGAATCGGCAGAGCCGCCGAAACAGCGCAGGCAAAGAAATGCAAACAAGACAGTTACCGGGAGCGTCCTGGCTGACAGTATACCAACCACCTTTGTGTTACGCATGCGCATTGCTTTAGCGTAAAAATAAACACAGGAGGATGAAGGATAAATGAAGGACCTGAACGGCTACTGATGCTCTTCGGCCATCTCTTCTGTTTTGGCTACCACGGGGGCTTCAGAAATAGCTGAATGGATTTCTTCCTTGAGACTTTTCTCGTCCTTCTTCAACCCTTTCTTTAACTTTTGTTTTGCAGCCTTAACGAGCTTCTTCTCACCCTTTTTCAGCCTGAGTTTTCCCTGCTCATCAGGTTCTGCCAGGATCGCCAGAACTGATTCCATTTTCTTGATCTTCTTTTGTAGTTTTTCAATGCGACCTTCCAGCAGACGAAGTACTTCCTTTTCTGAAACTTTTGACATGTTCTGATTTTTTGTTTAAAAATACCACTCTACACATCAAAATCAAGCAATTATAACGGAGGGAAGAAAAAAATTAATCGAATGTTAAGCTAATGTTAAAAGCTCTCAACCGCTCAGAGATTTAACATCTGATCAGCACGAAGAGGCCTTCAAATATCCTCGTCTTCTACTTCCAGATCAAACGGTCCGAAGACGAAAATTACGGCAAGAGCGAGGAGTACCAGGAAAATAAGCGGATATATCAGGTCTTGTTCCATGTCTTCGAGGTTTGACAAATAATAGAAACTAACGTTTAATGAATATTAATGGATTGTTAAATAATGACTTGTGCTGCATTCTGCTATCTCTGTATACGGAGCGGCAGGTCGATGGTTATGAAATTTCACGATTTAATCGCTTTTAATTAACCTTGTCTTAAAGCCTGCCGTCTAGCTTTCCATCCTGAAATCATAATCTTATCCTCACGATGAAAAAGTTTACGAACGCACTCGTCTTTTTCCTGTTTTTATTAATACCCGCCGCTCTCTTGATGGCTCAGAACCAGAATAGCAGCCTAAGGGGAGTTGTTCTAACGAGCAAAGGAACGGCATTGCCGGGAGCAACTGTTCAGCTGAAAGGCACCCGTTATATTACATCCTCTGACGAGGAAGGAAAGTTCGTTTTTTCCAACGTTCCTCCAGGCAGGTATTCGGTCCTGGCGTCTTTTCAGGGGTATAAGCCAGTCACTCAGGAAGTAGTAGTATCGTCTTCCGGGAACAGAGACGTTCGTCTCACACTGGATGAGTCAGGCGTTGAACTTGGAGAAGTAGTGGTAAGCACGCAAAAGCGGGTACAAAGTCGCATTGAAGTGCCAGTCAGCGTCAGTGCCCTTAGCGGGGTAACGATGGACCGGTTACAGGTGAGGCAGTTTGATGAACTTGCGCAATACATCCCCGGTCTGCAGATGCAGTTACAAAGCCCCAACAATCCCAGTTACGTAATCAGAGGCATTACTTCCGACGAGGGTGATACCCGGACCCAGCACCGGGTTTCGATATTTCAGGACGGCGTTTCCATGTCGCGGTCCAGAGGCTCGGTCGCCGAGTTGTTCGATATGGAACGTGTGGAAGTGATAAAGGGGCCTCAGGGGACCCTCTTTGGGCGGGGTGCGCAGATCGGTGCTGTTCATTTAATCCAGAACAAGCCTGTCAATTATCTGAGCGGCGATCTGGCGCTCGGCTATGGAAATTACAATCAGAAGATTGCCACAGGTTTTCTGAACACACCCCTTGGAAGTGATAAATGGGCCAATCGTCTGTCCTTTTATTACAACGAGCGGGATAGCTTTATCCGAAATGCAGCAGGAGGAAGACTGAACGGGCGAAATGTAGTAGCTCTGAGGAATATTCTCAGGTTCCAGCCCTCGAGCAGTACTACGGCCGACCTGATCGTCAACTACCAGCACGACAATTATCCGGGCACCAGTTTTAAGAGCATGAGTTATGCGCCGCCTGGCGGCAGCACAGACGCTAATAGCGAAGCTGGGCTCGATCCGGGTAAAGACCTCCATATTAAAAGAGATGTGCTGGGCCTCAGCCTGCTGATCAATCACCGTCTGTCCCACCGCTGGGCTCTTTCATCGGTCTCGGGCTACAGAAGTTACGACTCTGACGAATCTTTTGATGCCGACGGAACCTTAGCTCCTGTACTTTGGCTATCTGAACTGGCGAAGGGCAGTCAGGCCAGCCAGGAACTAAGGTTCAACTATGATGATAAGAAGAGGTTTTCCGGCTTCATCGGGGGGAGTTTCTTTTATGAAGATGCACATACCGACCTGCCCCTGCGCACAAACGAGCAAAGCCTTTATCCTGCGGTGCTTTCGATGATCAGGAGCGGCGTGTCACAAAGACTGACCGCGAGCGGTCTGCCTGAGGCACAGGTAAAACAACTCGTACCTGTGTTATTTCCTGATCAGCCACTCATGCTAAACGGATCGCCCAACTATGTAGCTGCCATGCCTAATCTCGCCGGCACGCTCGCTGCCGTCGGTATCCCGCTTACTCAGATGCCGGCCGACATACAGAGACTGGTAGGAGCGGTGTCGGGTGCTCCTCTCAACACCAGTCATGTGGAATGGTCGCACGATTACGGACGAAATGCTGCATACGAGGTGTTTGCCGACGGGACTTACAAATTCGCGCAGGGTTGGGGCCTTACTGCCGGTATCAGGGGCAGTTATGAAAAGCAAACGGGAGGATATAAGGCCGATGCCGCTGACAAGCCGAGCGTCATCGGGCTCCTCATGGGCAACTATCCCAATCTTCTGTGGAAGCCAACCGAGGGGAAGCTGAGCCGCTCCAAAGACTACTTCTCCTATGTGGGCAGGCTCGCCCTCAATTATATGTTTAAGTCGAATAACGCTTATGTCAGTGTTTCAAGGGGCAGGAGACCGGGCGTTATCATGGTGCTGCCAGAGGGAACCACTTTTCTGCAGCCCGAGATCGTATGGAGCTATGAGGCTGGCCTCAAAGGGAGGGTGCTTAATAATAAAGTGGCGTATGACCTCTCGGCTTACTACTATGACTGGAGCCATTTTCAGTCAAACTCCTATGAACTGACGAGTGGAGGCTCATTGGCCTACGTTTCCAAAGATGCAGGGAAAGCACATAGTATCGGGTTGGAAACGTCGTTGCAATACTACTATTTACCCGCCAGTCACTTATTTATCAACTGGGCCTGTATCGATGGAAAGTTCAATGACGAGGACGAAAACGGAAACAAGCAGGAATATGCAGGCAATCGCTTCAGGCTCACTCCCAGGAATACCTTCTCTGCCGGCACTGACTTTAATCTTCCCACAGGCCCTGCCAGGCGTTCTGTTGTGTTTATTCGCCCCTCGTATAGCTATCGTTCCAGCATCTATTTCGATAACAGGAACCGCTCGGACCTGCGATCAAATGCGGTGGGGCTGACCAATCTCAATTTGGGGTACAGATGGAGTACTGGCCGCGGGAGGTACGAAATCAATGGCTTTGCTAAAAACCTGTTTGATGAGAAGTACATCATTGATGCTGGAAATACAGGAGATGCAATCGGAATGCCTACCTATATCGGTGGAACCCGAAGAACAGTAGGACTACAGCTCCGGGCTGGATTCTAAGAGCGAATAGCTATTTTTAACAAAAAAAATTATATGAAATCAAAAAAACAGATCAATCATGCACTCAGGGCAGTCACAGCCGTGCTGGCCCTCTTCCTGCTGACCGGAAAAACGACCCGCTTGATGGCGCAGGACACCTCTTTTGTACAGTACACAGGAAAGTACCTCTTTCCGTCGGGAGGCACCGTTGATGAGGCCACCGTGTCATTGGAGAACGGAGCCTTAATGATTAAAGCTGCTCTTGGCCAGGCTGCTCTTAAACGCGTCAAAGGAGACGCGTTCGCTCTTCTTCAGTACGATGGAAAAGTAGAATTCCTGCGTGATGAACAAAAGAAAGTGACCGGAATCAAGGTACAGGTCGGTGCTGCGGGCATTGATGCCGAAGGTAAAAAGGCCGACGCTGACAGCGCCGGGCAGCAACCAGAAGGGCTTGCTCCCTCGGCCGCACGGACCGGTAAAACGACATTGCCTGCTCAGCGCAAAAAGAATCTCGACGTTCAGGCTCATGCCGGCGGTTGCGGCCTTTATCCCTGCAACACGGTCGAAGCGTTCATTAATGCAGTGCGGCTCGGAGCGAGCACTCTTGAGATGGACTGCGTTATTTCAAAAGACAGTTTGGTGCTGGTCTCTCACGACCAGTTCATGACTAAAAATATCATCACTCCTGAAGGCAAGACTATCTTGCCTTCTGAGGAGTTGCAGTACAATATCTTCAAAATGAGCTACGACAGTGTCAGGAAGTACGATGCCGGCTCTGCTTATGATCCCGGTTTCCCAACCCGGAAAAGAATTAAAACGTCAAAACCCCTGCTGTCGGAAGTTTTCTCGAAGGTAGAAGCGTATATAGCAGAAAACAGACTTCCAAAAGTGAACTACAATATTGAAATCAAGTCGCTGCGCGGAGACAATGTCTATCATCCTATGCCTAACGTTTTCACCGACCTGGTTGTAGGGGTGATCAAAGAGAAGGGGCTCGACAAGCGCGTACTCATTCAGTCCTTTGATGTACGGGCTCTGCAGCACTTGCATCGCAAGTATCCGGCTATACCAGCCTCTTTTTTAGTACACAACGAATTGGATCTGGATCAGAACCTGGCGAGACTGGGATTTGAACCCGCCGTATTTAGTCCCGAATACCATATGGTGACGCCTGAAATGGTAGCAAGAATTAAAAAGACAAACATGCAGCTCATTCCCTGGACGGTAGATAAAAAGGAAGATATGCAGAGGCTGATTGATCTGGGTGCAGATGGTATTATTACCAATTACCCCGATGTGGCTATTGAGCTAAGAAAATCGCTGATTAGCAGAACCAACAAGCGTGGGTAGAATTAGCCGGGCACCTGTTTGTTACCTGATGGAAATTATATGAATCTGCAAAGTGGCGGCCTAAACCTAAACAGTAGTGCAGGATGACAATTGCTTCTTTACTTATTCTTTCTCTGTGTTATTAGCGGCCAGCGCAATAATCACCGCGCCTTTTTCTCCTAAAGCACCGTATTTTGCAACAGCTTCTTCTTTTCCCATTTTGGAAACGCTTACAATATCTTCGCGCTGAAGGTGCTTATAGTTGTTCAGGGCTTCTTTTCGGGTGTAGGGGACACCATTGACAATATACAGGGAAGGTTTGTTAGCACCGGTCAGCTGGGCGATGTAGTTATCCAGAAGATTTCCGGCCGAGCCGCAGATAGCAGCACCTATTACTGCTCCAACCGCGCAATTTCCGCTTTTTCTTCCGATAGAGGCTCCCATTCTTTCTCCAACTCCTGCTCCAATTTCTACTCCGGAAGGCAAGCGATCAACGGTGCTGCAAGCCTGCATGATCAAAAGAGCACAGGCTCCAAGCCATTTAATATTCGTACTCCTCATACTTAAAATTCAGATACTTGTCCGGATTATTCTTACGCAATATAATGAAAAAAGATGCACAGAATGCAAGTATTTTTTGAAATTATTTTGACAAAACTTTCCTTAATTCTTCCCATACGTTTTCCGCAACAATTGCCGCACCTTCTGCCGTAGGATGGATCCCATCTTTCTGATTTAGACGTGGAATGCCTGCCACATTGGCTAGTAAAAAAGGCACAAAACTCATGTGGTTTTTCTCAGCAATTTCCCTGAATATCTTTCTAAACGACGTGGTATAGGCATCTCCCATGTTCGGAGGAACCTCCATTCCCAGAAGCACGAGTCGGGCCTGGGGGTATTTCGTTTTTACCGAGTCAACTATCGCCTGAAGATTAGCCGAGGTCTGTGCTACTGGCAGTCCGCGGAGTCCGTCGTTGGCGCCCAGTTCGAGCACGAAGACATCAATATGCGTTTTGAGCAACCAGCCGATCCTGCTTTTCCCTCCGGCAGTGGTCTCTCCGCTTGATCCGGCATTGATACAGCGGTACGGCAGCTTCAATGAATCAATTTTGTTCTGGATCAGCGAGGGGAATGATTGAGTGGACGGGTCTTCCAGTCCGTAACCCGCCGTCAGGCTGTTGCCAAAGAATAGAATATTTTTCAGCTCTGCTGCCTGCGAAGAACCGTCTTCCTTTTTATCGTTAGAGCCGGCGTTATTCTGTTTATTTGAGCATCCGCTGAGGATGAAGAGTGCAAGGAAAAGTGTAACGAGTTTGTTCATCTGTGCTCTAACTGAAAATAATCTGTAAGCTTGTTAAACAGGACGGAGCCCGTTTAGTTTACATTGAGGAGGATTTGGGCCGTTCTGTCTGCCCGAAATTCTCTCTCGCATAAAAATAGAAAAAGAATTGAGCACAATATTATCGGTACATCAGCTAAGCAAAACATACACGGCAGCAGGCAGCCAGCGCCTTACGGTACTGCACGAAATGAGTTTCGACGTGGAAGAAGGATCATTGGTCTCAATAGTGGGGCCGTCAGGCAGCGGTAAGACCACTTTGTTAGGTTTATGTGCTGGTCTCGACCGCGCCAGCAGCGGCTCTGTGGAACTCAACGGCGTTCGGATTGAAGATCTGAACGAAGACCAGCGCGCTGCGGTGCGAAACCAGTATACCGGCTTTATTTTTCAGAACTTTCAACTGCTTCCCACGCTGACCGCCCTGGAGAACATCATGGTGCCCCTTGAGCTGAGGGGTGAGAAAAATATCAGACCTAAGGCGCTCGATCTTCTCGACAAGGTAGGGCTGGCCGACCGCAGGCATCATTACCCTGCCCAACTCTCGGGCGGAGAGCAGCAGCGCGTTTCACTGGCCCGCGCCTTCTCCAATAGTCCCCGGATCTTATTTGCCGACGAGCCTACCGGAAATCTGGATACTGAAACGAGCGAAAAGATCATTCGACTGATCTTCGAACTGAACCGGGAGATGGGCACTACCCTCATCATGGTGACTCATGACCTGGAGCTTGCAGCGCGCACGCAGCGCATTATCCGGATTAAGGGAGGAATGATCTTTTCTGATGAGCTGACAGGGAGGAAGGCCGTATAACATGTCGAAGTTGAAAGATTTGAACTTCCCCTGGCTTTTCAGGATGGCCTGGCGCGACAGCCGCCGAAGCCGCTCCCGTCTCTTCCTCTTCGTTTCATCGATTATCCTCGGCATCGCGGCTCTGGTAGCCGTATACTCCTTCGGCTATAACCTGCAGAAGGATATAGACTCGCAGGCAGCGGAGCTGACCGGCGCCGACCTGGTCGTCTCGGGCAACAAACTTCCTGCTCCGCAAATGCGCGCTTTCCTTTCGTCACTTGGCGGGCAGCGGTCTGAAGAACGCAGCTTCGTCTCCATGGTCTACTTTCTTCCCGCCAGGGGGACCCGCCTGGTACAGGTGCACGCACTTGAAGGCGGCTATCCCTATTACGGCAGCATCGACAGCAAGCCCCGCGAGGCTGCTGCCCATTTCCGAACCGGAAGGCTCGCCCTGATCGATAATTCCCTGATGCTCCAGTTCGGGGTGAAGAAGGGCGACTCAATAAAAGTAGGGAAACTGAGTTTTGGAATTGACGGGGTGATTGATAAGGCTCCCGGACAAACAGGCTTTTCTGCCGGTATCGCGCCGATTATTTATATTCCGCTTCGGTACTTGCCTCAAACAGGTCTCTTACAGCGTGGTAGCCGCGTTAACTATAATTACTACTTTAAGTTGAGCTCGGGCTTTCTGAATGAGGCGAACCTGAAGCGGATCCGTGAAAAAGCAGACAAAGAAGGGATGGATGTCGAGACAGTGGAAACTCAAAAGCAGAATACCGGACGGGCTTTTGCCGACCTGACCCGATTCCTCTCACTGGTCGGTTTTATTGCTTTGCTGCTCGGCTGCGTGGGAGTTGCCAGCTCGATCAATATCTATATTCGCGAGAAAATCGCTTCCGTGGCAATCCTTCGCTGCCTCGGCGTAAGCTCAGCGCAGGCCTTCCTGATCTACCTCATCCAGATCCTGGCAGTCGGTTTTATTGGGTCTTTGTCAGGAGCCGCGCTGGGCACCCTGATCCAGCAGCTGCTGCCCCTGGTGCTTCGTGACTTTCTCCCCATTGAGGTCACCACTTCACTGTCTGTACCGGCCATCTTGCAGGGGATTGGTGCCGGGATGGTCATCTCCTTGCTGTTTGCCCTGCTGCCGCTGCTCAGGGTCCGCAACATCTCGCCTTTAAACACACTACGGTCGTCATCAGATGAACCCGAAGTCGGGCGCGACTGGCTCACCTGGATTGTGTACGCGTTCATCGCGGGGTGCATCATCCTGTTCAGCTGGCTGCAGCTTCATGATCTGAAGAAGTCGCTGTACTTCAGCGGCGGTGTACTCCTGGGATTTCTCGTACTTTCGGGCACAGCCTGGGGCCTTATCTGGACAGTTCGCCGGTATTTTCCCTCATCCTGGAGCTATCTCTGGCGCCAGGGGCTAGCCAATCTGTTCAGGCTTCATAATCAAACCCTTGTCCTGATCGTCTCTATCGGTCTCGGAACAGCCTTCATCAGCACACTTCTGCTCGTGCAGGATGTACTCATGAAACAGGTGAGCCTCTCCTCAAGCGGCAGGCAGCCCAACATGGTACTGTTCGATATACAGCCCTCGCAGAAGGATGCGCTGGCGCAGCTCACCCGCAGGAGCGGCCTGCCAGTCATACAGGAAGTGCCCATCGTCACCATGCGCGTGGAGGAGATTAAAGGCCTCACCGCTGCCAAAGTGAAAAAGGATAGCTCCGCAGGGGTGCCCGTCCGCGCATTTAGCTCAGAGATCAGGGCGACCTTCAGAGATACGCTGAGCTCCTCCGAAAAGATAACGGAAGGCAAGTGGTCGCCCCAGGCCGGGGGAGCCGGAGTTGTAAAGGTTTCCCTTGAGGAGAACTATGCACGACGCATCAACGTGAAGGTGGGCGATCCCATGGTATTCAACGTGCAGGGCGCTCTGATTCAGGCTGAGGTGGGCAGCTTGCGACAAGTAGACTGGAACCGCGTGCAGACAAATTTCAGGGTGGTATTCCCGCTGGGCGTGCTCGAAGAGGCTCCCCAGTTTCACGTCCTGATGACACGGGTGCCTTCAACCTCTGTCTCTGTCGACTTCCAGAAGCAGGTGGTCAGAAACTTTCCGAACGTATCGATCATTGATCTCAACCTCGTCCTGGGGATCCTCGATAGTATCTTAAGCAAGATCGGCTTTGTAATTCGCTTTATGGCCGGGTTCTGTATCCTCACCGGCCTGATTGTGCTGCTTGCTTCTGTGATGACCAGCCGCTATCAGCGAATGAAGGAGGCTGTTCTGCTCAGAACTCTGGGAGGCAGCAGCAGGCAGATTTTTGCCATCACGGCGCTCGAGTATTTCTTCCTTGGCGCCCTTGCTGCTTTTACCGGCATCATCTTGTCCTTCGGAGCCTCCTGGGCGCTGGCTACCTACAGCTTCGAGGCCGAGTTCGCCCCGCAGATCTGGCCCGTACTTGTTTTATTCCTCGTGGTATGTCTGCTCACTGTCGTGATCGGCCTTCTGAACAGTAGAGTTGTTCTGAAAAGCCCCCCGCTTGAGGTGCTCAGAAAGGAGGTCTAATCTTGCAGCTCCTGTTTTTTCTCTGAAAGGCTATTTGTGTTATTGAGATTGTTAACTGTTTTTTAAAAGGCATCAATCAGATCGCCTCGCTAAGTTTAACTGCCCAAGAAGAACATTCGATAGACTTGTCAGCCCGTTTGGCCATGCGGCTCATGAGTCTTTCGTCGTATAGCGTGCTTTAGCTTGCAACAGAAGGGGGATCCCTCTTGCAAAAAGACCCCAGTTTGCCCAGTCCTGATTCTATACAAGGATGTACCAAGGCTGATAATACTTTTTCTCTGCCTGCCCTATAACTCGTCCCTGTCTTCTGGTGACCCTGAGGTGAGCGCGAGGTGAGCCCGACCTGAGTCCGACTTCCACCGTAAAAAGTCGGACTCAGGTCGCGCTCACCTCGCGCTTGTTAGGGACTCACAAGGACCCAGCGACCACGTAACCACCAGGCAGGGACACATCTTTAGATAATCAGGAACGATCTTGTAGCCTACTTGGTAACGCGCTTTTAGGAGTATAGTGTGTTTGAATTTTTCCCTACTTTCGGGTGTTTATGGAGCTTATCAAAAACAACAAGAAGATAATTCGCAGTTGGGCGATGTTCGATTGGGCTAATTCTGCTTATAACCTGGTCATTACGTCCACCATTTTTCCGGCTTACTACACGATTATCACCACTACAGAAGAGCACGGCGACAAGGTGTCTTTCTTCGGAAGGACGTTTGTCAATACCGCGCTGTCGAACTACGCGCTTTCTGTAGCCTACCTCATTATGGCTGTGCTGCTGCCCTTGCTGTCGTCGATGGCCGACTTCCGGGGGAACAAAAAGGTATTCATGAAGTTATTCACCTATGTGGGAGGACTCGCTTGTGCGGGACTTTTTTCTTCAAGCTCGACACGCTTGAGCTGGGAGTGATCTGCTTTGCCATTGCTGCCATGGGCTATATAGGAGGGGTGATGTTCAGCAATTCCTATCTCCCGGAGATTGCAACGGTAGAAGAGCAGGACCGGGTGAGTGCTCAGGGCTTTGCTTATGGGTATGTAGGCAGCGTGCTGCTCCAGATCATCTGCTTTGTATTTGTGCTCAAGCCCGAGTGGTTTGGCATTACTGATGCCTCGTTCCCCGCCCGTTTGTCGTTCCTTCTGACAGGTCTGTGGTGGATGGGTTTTGCTCAGATTCTCTTTCATGTTTTACCCAAAGGAAGCCCTAATAAGGAAAAGCTCAACAGGAATGTGGTACACAGCGGCTATCAGGAGCTGATCATCGTGTTCCGGCGGATACGTTCTATGAAGGTGATGAACCGATTTTTGCTTGCCTTTTTCTTTTACTCGGTTGGTGTGCAAACGATCATGCTTGTTGCCGCTGCCTTTGGTGAAAAAGAGCTCCATCTGGGAACTTCGAAACTGATTGCCACCATTCTGATCATCCAGCTCGTGGCTATTGCGGGGGCCTACCTCATGTCGTCCCTGGCCCGGATAGTTGGCAACGTGCGTGTGCTGATGTTGGTTGTGCTGATTTGGATAGGCGTTTGTGTTGCAGCTTATTATGTTTCAAATGAAGTTCAGTTCTATGTTATTGCTTCAGTCGTCGGACTAATTATGGGTGGCATTCAGTCGCTCTCCCGCTCAACTTATTCCAAGTTCCTGCCGGAGAACACGCCGGACACAGCTTCCTTCTTCAGCTTTTACGATTTGACCGAGAAAGTGGCAATTGTAATCGGCCTTGCCGCCTTTGCTTTTATTGAAGAGCGTTCGAACATCCGCAACTCGGCTCTTGCGCTGAGTATTTTCTTTGTTGCGGGATTGGTGGCATTGATGTTCCTGCAGAAGGCAGTACGGAAGGATGACAGAGAGGGCTCCTTATCTTGATGCTGCGGTGGATCACAGAGGACTTGATTAGGGATTTAACGATAGATAGAGTAAGTCTTCCTGATCTTGTAGAGTTGCGCACGATTGTGCTTGAAACTTTTTCGCTTCAACTAGCAAAGAGAATAAGCACTCCTTTTAGAGCTGATTTACCGGCAATTCTATATTTCAATTTGTGATTTAGCTTTAAGCAATTACCTTTACCGTCCTGTATGACTGTAGAACTCTTTATTCCTTGCTTTATAGATCAGCTGTACCCTGAAACTGCATTTAATACGGTGAAAATACTGGAGAAGGCGGGCTGTAAGGTGAAGTATAATCCGGAGCAGACTTGCTGCGGACAGGCTTCTTTCAATGCCGGCTTCTGGGATGAAGCAAAAGCGGTGGGAGGGAAGTTCCTCAACGACTTTTCTGAGACCAACTATATCGTCTCTCCTTCAGCTTCCTGCACGGGGATGGTGAAGAATTACTATAACGATCTTTTCACTAATACAGCCGTTCACAATAAGTGCCGGTCTATCCAGGCGAACATCCACGAGCTCTCGGATTTTCTGGTGAATGTGTTGGGTAAAGATTACTTTGGTGCGGAGCTGGAGGGAAGGGCGGTTTATCACGATTCGTGTGCCGGCCTGCGTGAGTGTAAGATCAAGGACGAGCCCAGAGCGCTTCTTGCCAAGGTTCATGGTCTCGATCTGGTGGAAATGAAGGATACGAGCACGTGTTGCGGCTTTGGCGGTACTTTTTCGGTTAAGTTTGATAGTATTTCCGCTGCGATGGCTCAACAGAAGGTGAATCACGCTCTTGAAATGGAAGCGGAATATATCATTTCTACCGATGCTTCCTGTCTGTTACATCTGCAGGGCTATATCGATAAGGAGAAACTTCCTCTGAAAACCATGCATCTGGCTGATGTCCTGGCCCACGGCTGGGGAAATGTCTAGATGGGTGGTGAGTTGTGAGTTGTGGGTCGTGGTCGTGAGTCGTGAGTTGCTGCCTGGTGGTTGTGAGGTGTGAGTTGCGTTGCGGGGTTGAGATTTGTAAGTTGCGAGTTGCCGCTTGGTGATCATGAGTTGCGGGTTGTGAGAGTGGTTATGAACTGATAGCTGAGAACTCATAGCGAGGAAGAGACCTACGGCTGTTCAGCTTTGATCCTTGGCAATCTGATAGTCGATAGCTAAATAGGGAGCTAACTGCCCGCTGCGAAACTCGAGCCTTGACATCTGATAGCCGAGGTGTGAATGCAGTTTTGAATGCTGTCCGGGACCTCTGCGCGTTGACATCTGACATCTGAAAGCTGATGGGGCCCTGGCTGTTAGAGCTGCGACCTCTGAGCCTTGGCATCTAATAGCCTAAATCTGATAGCCGAATGCCGACAGCCGACAGCCGACAGCCGACAGCCGACAGCCAACAGCCAATACCCGACAGCCAACTACCTCATGGCTCTTCGCTAAAAAAAGCTATTTTTGTGGGAATTAAACATAAAATCATAGTTGTAGATGATTAACATAACTCTTCCGGATGGTTCCGTACGACAGTATGAAAGCGGGATCACCTCATTTCAGATTGCTCAGTCAATCTCAGAAGGCTTAGCCAGAAACGTGCTGGCAGCAGAAGTTAACGGACAAGTGTGGGATGCGAGTCGCCCGATCGAGAGCGATTCCACCGTGAAACTTCTCACATGGAACGATGCTGATGGAAAGTCGACTTTCTGGCATTCTTCCGCCCACCTCATGGCAGAAGCTCTTGAAGCGCTTTACCCCGGCACCAAGTTTGGTATCGGCCCGGCTATTGAAACGGGCTTCTATTATGACGTTGACTTTGGCGACCGCGAATTTTCATCCGACAACTTCAAGCAGATTGAAGACAAGATGCTTGAGCTTGCAAAGGCGAAATCTGAATACGTTCGCAAGCCAGTAAGCAAGGCAGATGCTGAAGCTTACTTCACCGAGAAAGGCGACGAATATAAGCTCGACCTCATCAAAGATCTTCCCGACGGATCTATTACTTTTTATTCGCAGGGTAATTTTACCGACCTGTGTCGTGGTCCTCATATTCCCAACACTGGCTTCATCAAGGCTGTAAAGCTGATGAACGTAGCCGGAGCGTACTGGAGGGGAGATGAGAGCCGCAAGCAGCTTACCAGGATCTATGGGGTCACTTTCCCCAAGCAGAGTGAGCTGAGTGATTATCTCAAAATGATTGAGGAAGCGAAGAAGCGTGATCACCGCAAGCTTGGAAAAGAGCTTGAGCTGTTCACCTTTTCTGAAAAAGTGGGTATGGGACTTCCTCTCTGGCTTCCAAAGGGTACGGCGCTGCGCGAAAAGCTGGTTAAGTTCCTGCAAAAAGCGCAGGTTGAGATGGGGTACGATCAGGTAGTAACTCCGCATATTGGCCATAAAAATTTGTATGTGACCTCCGGTCACTATGATAAATACGGAGCTGACTCGTTTCAGCCTATTAAGACGCCGCAGGAAGGAGAGGAATTCTTCCTGAAGCCGATGAACTGTCCGCACCACTGTGAGATCTATAAGTCGAAACCCCGCTCGTATAAAGACCTTCCGGTTCGCTTGGCGGAGTTTGGAACGGTATATCGCTATGAGCAGAGCGGTGAGCTGCATGGGCTTACCCGGGTGAGGGGCTTTACTCAGGATGATGCACACTTGTTCTGTCGGCCTGATCAGGTAAAGGAAGAGTTCAAGAAGGTTATCGACCTGGTTCAGTACGTCTTAAAGGCACTAGGTTTTGAGAATTATACTGCGCAGGTTTCGCTTCGCGACCCTGAAAATAAAACCAAGTATATCGGCTCTGAGGAGAACTGGCTTTTAGCTGAGGCTGCTATTATTGAAGCTGCGGAAGAAAAGTGCCTGCCTACGGTAGTGGAACTTGGTGAAGCTGCGTTCTACGGACCGAAGCTCGACTTTATGGTGAAGGATGCATTGGGAAGAAAGTGGCAGCTGGGTACGATTCAGGTTGACTACAACCTGCCCGAGCGTTTTGAGCTTGAATATACCGGAAGCGACAATCAAAAGCATCGTCCTGTGATGATCCACCGTGCGCCTTTTGGCTCCCTGGAGCGTTTCGTGGCGGTACTCATTGAGCACTGTGCTGGTAACTTCCCGCTTTGGCTTACACCTGAGCAATTCATCGTCCTTCCTATCTCAGAGAAGTATGAAGATTATGCAAAAAAAGTTTTAGAATCACTGAATAATTCCGATATTCGCGGCTTGATTGACTTGCGTGATGAGAAGATCGGGCGAAAAATTCGCGACGCAGAGGTCAAGAAGATCCCTTACATGCTTATTATTGGCGAGAAGGAGATGGCTGAAGGCGTGGTTTCGGTGAGGAAGCACGGAGAAGGCGATCAGGGAAGCATGAAGGCGGAAGATTTTAAAAAGCAATTAATTACGGAAATAACAGTTTAATAAGGAATTAAATTTGGCATTAGGTAGACCAGGTTTTAACAAAGGTCCACGGGGACCAAGACCTCCGTTTAAGAAAAAAGAGGCTGAGCATAACATCAATGAGTTCATCAAGGCACCACAGGTTCGTCTTGTAGGTGATAACGTTGAACAGGGGATCTTCTCTTTAAGTGAAGCAAGGGCTATTGCTGAAGAGCAGGAGCTTGACTTGGTTGAGATTTCTCCTAATGCAAATCCTCCGGTTTGTAAAGTAATTGATTACAACAAATTTATCTACGAGCAGAAGAAAAAGCTGAAGGAGATAAAGGCGAATGCGAAGCAGACGGTTATTAAAGAAATCCGTTTCGGGCCGAATACCAATGAACATGACTTTCAGTTTAAGCTGAAGCATGCGATCAGCTTCCTCGAAAATGGAGAGAAGGTAAGAGCGTATGTTCACTTTAAGGGAAGAGCGATCGTTTATAAAGAACAAGGAGAAATTCTTCTTCTGAAATTTGCTCAGGCTCTGGAAGAAGTGGGCAAGGTGGAGCAGCTGCCTAAATTAGAGGGTAAACGGATGTTTTTAATTGTTGGCCCGAAAGCGAAGAAATAGGATAGATTAAGATCAAAGACTAAAGGCAGGGGCGCGGTTCTGGTTTGCGCAGTTGCTGATGGTCACTTTAAAACAATAAAAACAGAGTTATGCCAAAAATGAAAACCAATTCCAGTGCTAAAAAGCGTTTTAAGCTTACTGGAACCGGTAAAATTGCAAGGAACAACGCGTTTATGAGTCACATCTTAACCAAGATGTCTACAAAACGTAAGCGTAACTTAGGTCAGACCAGCTTAGTATCTGATGCTGACTTAGGAAACGTAAAGAGAATGCTTTGCATCGGGAAGTAAATTAATTATTTAACCAGGCAACCGGTAGTAAGTCTGCTGTGAAACGCAGCGCCGCCTGCCAAAAAACAACAAAAAAATGCCACGTTCGGTAAACGCAGTAGCGTCAAGAAGAAGAAGAAAGAAAATCCTTAAATTGGCCAAAGGCTACTGGGGATCACGTAGTAAGGTTTACACCATTGCTAAAAACACGGTTGAAAAAGGTTTGCAATATGCTTACCGTGACCGTAAGACCAAGAAAAGAGAGTTCAGAGCTTTGTGGATTCAGCGTATCAACGCTGGTGCACGTCACCACGGAATCTCTTACTCTCAGTTAATGGGTAAATTAGCAGCCAAGAACATCGGCTTAAACCGTAAAGTACTTGCTGACTTAGCAATGAATGAACCAGAAGCGTTCAAAGCTATAATCGACGCAGTGAAATAGATTTCACTGATCAAAAAAAGAGGCTGTCTCCAATTACGGAGGCAGCCTTTTTTTTGCACTCAGCTTGGTTGCTTTCCCGTCCTCTTTTATCATAACTTGTGAATTACGCATATGATTGTTTATTTTGAGGAACAGTAGGCGGACGTCTGCCTGAAAAATAACTGAATCATGGATTTTGGAAAAGTAGCAGAAGAAGAACTGCCCGCGGTTGATTTTACCCTTCCCGCTGACGGTGCCTTCACTGAAAATATATTAGGGGGCCAGCGGGCCGCGGACCTGAGCCTGTACGTTGGCTGCGCCAAGTGGGGGCGGAAGGAATGGGTGGGTATGATCTATCCTGAAAAGACAAAAGAAGCGCGATTCCTGGATGAATACGTAAAACACTTCAATTCCATTGAGCTTAATGCCGTCTTTTATAACATGCCTAAGAAGGAGCAGATCAGCGCCTGGAGAGACAAGGCTGTAGCGGAGGGGAAGGACTTTAAGTTCTGCCCGAAGTTTACCCGCAGTATCAGTCACATCAGACGTTTGAAGAATGCTGACGATGACACCTCAAGGTATTTGGAAAGCATCTATGAGTTCGGGCCATACCTTGGGCCTGCTTTCCTTCAACTGAGCGATAATTTTGGTCCGAAAAATCTGGATGTTCTTTCTGAGTATCTGGACAAGCTGCCTCGTGACCTCAGCGTGTTTGTGGAGGTAAGACATCCCGATTGGTTTAAAGACCCGGAGTCGCGGAGGGCTTTTTTCGAGCTTCTGAACCGATCTGGCAAGGGGGCAATCATCACAGACGCCAGCGGGAGAAGGGACTGTGTGCATATGGAGCTCTCTACCCCTGAGGCCTTCATCCGGTTTGTTGGAAACGGACTTCATCCAACTGATTTCGAACGGATTGATGCCTGGGTAGAAAGACTGGCAGAGTGGGTAGACAGGGGACTTCGCTCCATCTATTTTTTTCTTCATCAGCATGATGAAAAAGATACGCCTATCCTTGCCGAATACTCGATCAGGAAGTTGAACGAGAAGTTAGGCACCCAGCTCAAATATCCTGCGTTTGTAAAAAAACAGACTCTTTGTTTTAAACTTCCGCAGGGATTGATTGTTTTCTTATAATCTACTAGATTAGTAGAGAGATGGCGATTAACCCTTAAATAATAGTATATATGAGCTTAAGAATTGGTGATACCGCTCCAAATTTTACCGCGAAGACTTCGCAGGGCGAAATTAATTTCTATGACTATGTTGGCGACAGCTGGGCTGTATTGTTTAGCCACCCGGCAGACTATACGCCTATCTGTACGACTGAGCTCGGCAGGACAGCAGCTTTAAGCGATGAGTTTGCTAAGCGTAACGTAAAAGTACTGGCCCTGAGTGTAGATCCTGTTGACAAGCATCAGGGCTGGATACAGGACATCAATGAAACCCAGAACGTGGAAGTCAACTTTCCGATTGTGGCGGACGAAAATAAGGAAGTTGCGGAGGCGTATGGCATGATTCATCCAAATGCTTCTGAAACGCATACAGTGCGGTCTCTATTCGTGATTGACCCTGCAAAGAAAGTGAAGCTGATTATTTCTTACCCGGCATCAACCGGTCGTAATTTCCAGGAGATCCTCCGTGTGATTGACTCCTTGCAGCTCACTGCTGAGTACAGTGTGGCTACTCCGGCCGACTGGAAGGACGGAGAAGATGTAGTTGTGGTGAACACAATTAAGACTGAAGATATTCCGTCGAAGTTCCCTAAAGGACACCGGGTAGTGAAACCTTATCTCAGGTTCACACCGCAGCCGAATAAGTAAGATTTTTGCCTCTGAAGCCCTGCCCGAAGTTGTTAGCAGGGCTTTTTACAATAAATGGAGCCGCGGACGCAGTAATGCAACTATAACGTTATAGTAGGCAACAGAGGCACTTTTTTAATTTGGTTTTCAATTTATTTTTCCTAAGTTTGAATAAATCTCCTGTTCTTAAATTACCTGATTAATAAATCTAAATTTCTTTTTCAGTTAACGCTAATTACGGATGATTTACTAGTATTTTATTATTTTTTATTTTTATGAAAACTGGAAAAGTTAAATGGTTTAATGCCGAAAAAGGTTATGGTTTTATTGTACAGGAAGACGGAAAAGAAATTTTTGTACATTTCAAAGACGTACAAGGCGGAGTGAATGCTTTACGCGATAACGACAGCGTTGAGTTTGAAGTTGCCGAAGGACGTAAAGGCCTTCAGGCTGTTAATGTGAAGAAAGCTTAATCACCACATAAACATAACCAACCGAATTTAGAAGCCCCCTTGTGGGGCTTTTTTGTTGAACGTCTATTTGTTTTTCAAAGGCCAAGAAGAACATTCATCTAACTTTAATCCCGGTTTCTGCCTACAGCTCATGGATGTTTTTGTTGGAAGTCTAGTAGAGTCACACTTAATTGCTTTTCAGACCAAGCGGAAAAGTTAGGGGATAATTAAGCATAGATCTTCATTAAGCGATACATGAAAAAGCTGAGGTTTCACATATCTCCGAGCTGGCTTCACAGTGCTTGGCTTTTAGGATTGAAAGATCCAGCTGATGCTCCAGTTTTTTGATTATCACGGGTTTAGTTCGTTCAGGTAACGACCTTGAATGGTGAGGAGGATCGCGCCTCCTTCGCTGTACTTCATATACTGCTTTCCCGCGCGGCCTATGATAGTACAGTTGTTAAATCCGTTCTGCCTCTATGACGATGAGCTTGCCATATTGGTCAGTCGTGAAAATGAGGTACAGCTCTCCTCCGTCTGATATCTTTTGCTTCTTCTTTACCTGTTCGGCTTCCAGCGGAAAGTTCCTCACAATCACGTTGGCCTTGATTCTGGTTTTACTGTCTTTGCTGAAACTGCTGTAGGCATTCACATCCTTCACCTTAAAGATCCTTCCGGGGAACTGGATGAACGGTTCTGACGAGGTGTATAAATGCGTGTTTACGTTTAGTTTCAGGACGGGATACTGTTCGGCAATACTCCTGAATCCGCCGGCTTTCATCAAGGCCACATCGGGCTCATACAGGTAAGACAGGGGATCGGAGAACTGCCGGATCTGCAGCTCCTTCTCATGGGAGATATAGAATGAAAACGTTCTTGCCCCCTCCGGGCCTGTCATTGCGCAGGTAATGAGAGGCTCTCCCGTAAATCCTTTGTCTATCACCCAAAGAAGTTCCTTACAGTCGTTCTTAACGCTGACCACGTGCACTTCTGATACTTGCGACAGTTCCTTCAGACCTGACTGGATGTCAAACAGGGGAGAGGTTTTAATGACGATGCGGGGTGCCTTTGACAAAAGGAGCGGAAGGCAGGCCGTTACATCGGGTACTGTGTCCTTCAGCAGGAAGACTTTTCTGCTTTCGATGCGCCTGGCGGGGTCGAGGTAAATCGTGTCGAATGACAGATTACTGGTTTCCAGGAAGCCGATGCTGTCGGCCTTGATGAATGTGATATTAGAAGCCCCGAGCACTGAGGCGTTATGCGCCGCGATATCAGAGAGCTCTTCGTTTTGTTCGATATGGTAAACCTGAGCTGCACGCCTGGCAAAATAGAACGAATCTACACCGAAGCCTCCTGTCAGATCTGCTATATGATTTCCTTTCAACAGTGCAGTTTTGTAATGCGCAGTAGATTCGGAGGAGGCTTGCTCCATGTTAAGCCTTGGAGGAAAGTAGATACCCGGCGTTGCATGCCAGAGGGGAAGCTTTTTCTGGCTCCGTTTCTTTCCGTCTACCTGTGAGGCAAGTTCGGCGGAAGACACTTCACTGAACGGACTCTTCTGCAGTGCAATGCCGGCAGGATCATCGTTCAGGTGATACAGGATAAACTTTTGAACTTCCGCGTCTACGATGTGCCTATTCAAATGCTTCGATATTATCTTTCATTACCATCTGGCAGGTATGCCTGCTTTTTACTTCCAGCAGCACTTTCTTATTAGCCGTTACCCGGTCAATCGTTTGCTGATTGTAGTATCTGATGGTGACAAGTTCCATGCCCTTATTATATTTCACCCGGTAGGTAACAGATAAAGCAGCGATCAGCTTTGTAATCTTTTCTTCGTCATGATCAACACTTATGGAGAAGCTTAAGGCTGAGTTGAGCATGGTATTTACCTTCACCTTGTATTTATGCAGGATGTCAAAGATCTGACTGAGGTTCTCTTCGATGATGAAGGAGTAGTCTTTGGGAAGAATGGAGATCAGCACCTGGTTCACCTTAAAGATGAAAGAGGGCACAGGTAGCGGCTTGTCGATATGACCGATAACTGTGCCCTCGGCGTCAGGCGTAAGGAACGAACGTACGTAAAGAGGAATGTTGTTGTTTTGCAGCGGTTTTATTGTCTTCGGATGTATCACCGTTGCTCCGTAGTAAGCAAGTTCTATTGCGTCGTGATAGCTTAGCTGCTGAATCAGTTCAGTATGATCGAACCATTTAGGGTCAGCATTTAAAACTCCCGGAACATCCTTCCAGATGGTGACGCCGTTTGCCTTCAGGCAAGAGGCGAAGATGGCGGCTGAGTAGTCTGAACCCTCACGCCCGAGGGTGGTGGTAAAGTTCTCCGAGGTGCTTCCTATGAAGCCCTGGGTGATGAGAACCTTCTGCTGCAACAGAGGCAGCAGCTGTGCCTCTGCAAGGTGCCGGGTCTTATTCCAGTCTACCTTACCTTCGCGGTACGTATTATCTGTCTGGATATAGTTACGAGCATCCACCCACTGATTGTTCACGCCAATATAGCCCAGGTAGTGGCTTACAATACGGGTTGATACAAGTTCACCGATGGATACGATCTGGTCGTAGATATAGTCGAAATCGAAGGGCTCGTCCTCCAGGATCCAGTCGATTTCGACGAAGGTATTTGATATATCATCAAAAGCAGGATGAGCCTTATCCGGGAATAATTCTTCCAGGATCTGATAGTGGTACCCCTTGATGTCCTCGAAAATCTCCTGAACAGAGTCAAGGCCTTCGAAGTATGCCCGGGTGAGCCGTTCAAGGGCGTCAGTGGTTTTCCCCATCGCGGAGATAACGACGAGCAGTTGCTTGTCTGCACTGTTGCTAATGATTCGTGCGACGTTCTTTACCCCCCGGCGTCTTTTACCGATGCTCCCCCGAATTTGTATATTTCAGTCATTGTATCAAATGCTTTTGCAGAAGGCCTTGTTTGCGGTTCTCCTGCTTATGAGTAAAATATTGTAGCCCGGCCTTATTGGAGGGCTTTATCATGTGTCTCAGGCGCGATCTCAAGCGCTACGTTGATCCACTCCCCGTCAAACCTGGCGGTGTATTTTTTATAAAAGTTGATAGCAGGGGTGTTCCATTCGAGCACCTGCCACACAATCCCGTTGAACCCTTTCTCCCTGGCCTCGCGGATAATGGTGTCGAAAAGCATCTTCCCGATTCCTCTGCAGCGGTGTTCCTTGGTAACGAAGAAGTCCTCAAGATACATCCGGCAGCCTTTCCACGTGGAGAAACGTATATAGTAAAGGGCGAAACCTTCCACCACTCCATTTACCTCAGCCACGAAGGCTTTCCATACGGGCTTTTCGCCAAAACCGGCCTCCTCGAACTCCTGCTGCGTAACAGTGACCTCTTCAGGGGCTTTCTCATATACCGCCAGTTGGTATACAAGCTCCATGATCCGCGCACAATCTGCTTTTTCTGCTGTTCTTATTTTAATCATTGTTTTTCGGTGTTGGGGGGTAGCTTTCCGCTTTCAGCTTCTGCTTTCAGCTTTCCGCTTTCCGCTTTCTGCTTTTCTATTTCCAATAGGGGATGACGCGCTTGCCGAAGATCGTGCTGCCTACGCGGATCATTGTACTTCCCTGCTGGATGGCCTCTTTATAGTCGGACGACATGCCCATTGAAATCTCTTTAAAGTACTCTTTGTCTCTAAAGAAGGATTGCTTGATCCCTTCAAAGAAGGTTCTAAGTTCGTAGAATTCTTCTTTGATCTGCTTTTCACCCGCTGCATTGGTGGCAATGCCCATCACGCCAACCACGCGGATGTTTTTCATCTCAGCAAACTCATCCGAACGCAAAAGTTCGATGGCTTCGTCAAAGGCGAGCCCGAACTTTGTTTCCTCTTCTGCGATATAGATCTGCAACAGGCAGTCGATGATCCTGTCGTGCTTAGCCGCTTGCTTGTCAATCTCCTTCAGCAGCTTAATACTGTCGACGGAGTGGATCAGATCAATGAAGGGTGCAATGTATTTTACCTTATTGGTTTGAAGGTGTCCGATCATGTGCCACTCAATATCGGCCGGGAGATGTTCGTGTTTTTCTACCAGCTCCTGCACGTGGTTCTCTCCAAATACCCGTTGGCCTGCATTATAGGCTTCCATGATTTCCTCTTCTGATTTGGTCTTAGAAACCGCTATGAGCTTGACATTTAGACGGTCTACCTCATTCTTTAATTCTGTCAAGTTGGCTGCTATGCTCATTTATGTGTATTTTTACCCGATAATCACGGCTAAATTAATAAATGAAGCACTTACCGGCACTGTTTTTTCTGATCATTTTTTTTGCCTCCTGCGGAGCGAACAAGGCTCCCGAGGGAGTAATACCACAGGAAAAGATGACAGATGTTCTCACTGACATTCATCTTGCTGATGGTTATGCATCTGTTAACTATACTGATTCAGGCAAGGCAAAGGTGGCGGCTCTCTATCAGGCCGTCTATAAGAAATACGACACCGATTCTGTCCAGGTCAGAAAAAGTTTGGAATATTACACCAAGCATCCGGATGTTCTTCAATTGATCTATAAGGATATTACGGCGAGGATAGAGACTCTGACCAGGGATGCACAGAAGGAAGATGAGCGCCGGTACAAAGAGCAGCAGGCGAG
This sequence comes from Arcticibacter sp. MXS-1, assembly GCF_041902385.1. Taxonomy (GTDB): domain Bacteria; phylum Bacteroidota; class Bacteroidia; order Sphingobacteriales; family Sphingobacteriaceae; genus Arcticibacter. Next base: position 3,489,176 of record NZ_CP169244.1, read on the forward strand.
GATCCGAGACTCGTTGTTCTACCACGATAAGAGGCTCGATTCGCTGAACCATGGCTTCAGGATTGATACGCTGCCATACTGGCCGTTTGAAAAGTTCGTTGTGAAGAAGAAGTGATAAGCGCGTGGTACTGATGCCCCGCGTAAGGAAAAGGGCCGGGAGGCCTCAAGAAAGAAGAAGGAATGATTTATCCGCAAAATGCACCAGATAAACTGGGATTTACCGAAGTAAAGTCGCTGATCAAATCGCACTGCCTTAGTGAAATGGGCAGGCAGATGGTAGACAGGATCCAGCTCATGACGAACTTCGACCTCATAAATAAGTTTTTACGTCAGACGCGGGAGTTCAAGGAGATCCTGGTGAACGACTCGCCCCTGCCGATCAGCCATCTTTACGACATTAAGTCGCTGGCGGAAAAGATCAGGGTAGAAGGCGCTTTTCTAAGCGAAGCAGAGTTTCATCACGTGCTGCTTTCTCTGCAGACGGTGTTTTCGGTTATCAATTATTTTAATGAGCGGGAGGGAAGGTACCCTAATCTGGAAGCCTTGTTTGAACATCTGCCTATTGAAAAGAAGATCATCCGCAGCATTGAGGCGAAGATTGATGATAAGGGTAAGATCAGGCCGAACGCTTCTCCTGAGTTGCAGAATATCATCTCAGGGATAGCGAAAGCGGAACATGAGGCGCGCAGGAAGATAGATCATATCTTCAGGAATGCGCAGAATAGTGGCTGGACGGCTGATGGCTCTCTCACGATTCGGGATGGCAGGCTTTGTATCCCTTTGCTGGCGGAAAACAAGCGAAAGGTAAAAGGTTTTGTACATGATGAATCGGCCTCAGGCCAGACTGTGTACCTCGAGCCTGAAGAAGTTTTTCAGCTGAACAACCTGGTTCGTGACCTCGAATTTGATAAAAGGCGTGAGATCATACGCATTCTCACTGAGCTGAGCAATGAACTGCGTCCTTATGTGCCTCTGCTCTTATCATATCATGGTCTTCTTACCAAGCTTGACTTTGTAAGAGCCAAGGCGCTCTTTGCAATAGAAACAGAAGCGGATATGCCTCAGCTCTCCGGTCAGGGAGAGTTGAACCTGGTCAATGCACGGCATCCTTTGCTGTTGCTCAACTTCAAAAAAGAGGGCCAGACTGTGGTCCCCCTAAACATACGAATAGACGAGCAGCAGCGTATTGTGGTCGTTTCAGGTCCTAACGCCGGAGGTAAATCGGTATGCATGAAGACAGTTGGTCTTTTGCAGATGATGGTGCAGTCGGGCCTGCTCGTGCCCGTTGACGAGAGCTCAACTGTCGGTATCTTCCGGCAAATTTTCGCAGATATTGGCGACGATCAGTCGATTGAAAGCGACCTGAGTACCTACAGCGCGCACCTGTCGAAGATGAAATACTTTGTGGAGAACGCAGGAGGCAAGACGCTGATCTTGATCGATGAGTTTGGGACGGGCACAGATCCGCAATTTGGAGGGCCGATAGCCGAGGCGGTGCTGGAAGCGCTGAACCGAAAGAAGGCGAGGGGTGTGATCACAACGCACTATTCCAACCTGAAGGTTTTTGCTAATGCTACTGAAGGGCTGGAGAATGCCTCAATGATGTTTAACAATCTTGAAATGCAGCCCCTCTATATTCTGGAGATGGGAAAACCAGGTAGTTCATACGCCTTTGAGATTGCACAGAAAATAGGCTTGCCTGCGCAGGTTTTGAATGCGGCGAAAGGCAAGATCGGTGTGCAGCAGAAGCGCGTTGATACACTGCTTGTCGACCTTGAGCGGGATAAGAAAGAGCTGCTTGAAAGCCGCGTTTCTCTTGAGAAGCAGCAACGCCGTGTAAACAGCTTGCTGGAGGAGAACGAGAAGCTGAAAAGTTATCTGGAAGAAAATAAGAAAGCCATCCTGAAAGAAGCGAAGAAGGAGGCTCAAAGCATTATTCTGAATGCGAACAAGCTGGTTGAGAACACCATCTCGGAGATCCGCCAGACTAAGGCTGATAAGGAGCAGACGCAGAAACTCCGTCAGAATCTAAAGCAGGAGTTAGAGAAGCACCAGGAGAAGGTAGTAGCTGAGCCAGCTGCCCGTGCCGAAGATGCTGAAATTGTGAAAGGCGACTGGGTAAAGCTGACTGACTCGGAAACGATCGGTCAGGTGATCGACATCACCAGGGAGAATGTGATCCTGGCTATTGGAGACCTGCGTTCGGTAGTAAAGCGCAAACGCGTGCAGAAGATCAGTAGAAAGCAGGTTCCGAAGGAAATGAGGAAGTCTTATACTTCGTCGGTTACAGAAGACATTGCGCAGTTCAGGCCAGAGATCGATGTGAGGGGAATGCGGGGCGAGGAGGCTTTGTATGAGATCGAAAGGTATCTCGACAAGGCCCTGATGATGGGATTCTCCAATCTGAGGGTGATCCACGGCAAAGGCGACGGTATTTTAAGGAAGCTCATCCGGGACTACCTGAGAAGGTATCCTCAGGTTTCGCGGATGGAGGATGAACATCCCGACCGGGGAGGCGACGGTATCACCTACGTACATCTGGCTTAAGAGGAACCAGCAGTCTGGTAAAAGGTCACACATCCCAGAGAAGGTATGGCCTTTTACCAGATATTAAAAAAGGACGTCACAGAAGTCCCTCTTAAAAATTAATCTTCTTGTTTTCTCCTTCTACGTAGGGATTGCCCCCGAGGGTGTTCTTTACCAGGGAAACGATTTGTGAAACAAGCAGATCAGGCGTATCCCAGTACTCCGCTTCCTCCGGTACTATTTTAAGAAGGCAGAGGTTGGGATCGGTCTTTCCGTAGGGAAACCAGGCCTTGTAACGGTCGCTCCAAAGCTGTTCAATTTTAACGGGGTCATCAGCCACCGCAGCCGTTGCGTTTATTGTGATGTAAAGATCAGTATCCGGCTGGCTGTAATTGAGGATCACCTGAGGGTTTAAAGCGATATTAGACACCTTGCGGGAGTCTTTGGAAGCGAACATCCAGATGATGCCGTCGTCTTCGATCTTGAAGGTATACATTGGCCGGCTTTGCATCTTCCCGTCCTCACCCAGCGTAGTAAGCATGGCTATTTTAATTTCGCCAACCTTAGACGATAACTCTCTGTTTTTCTTTATAAGTTCTATTTCTTCCAGCTGACCCTGCACGGTAGGAGATGTAAGTTTTGTCATAGGGCTTCTTGAATTAAGTTCACTTAAGCAACTCAAAAAAAGCACATTTTGTTTGTAAAAAAGCGAGGGAGTGCAGGGTATCCGCGCGGGCTTTCCTATTTGCGGTCAGAGTGCCCCAGTGGCTTGTCGGGCGCAACCATGTCTCTCACCAGCTGCTTCAGTTCTTTGATCTCAGGGAAGCGGCCTTCTGTTTTTCTGTCGAAGATGCTTTGGTCGCCAACGCGTACCTGGTAGGTGCCGCTTGTTGCAGAGGGCTGAAGGAGTACTCCATGCAGTTCCGTTTCAAATGTTGTCAGCAGCTCCTGGGCCATGTACGCCGCGCGGAGCATCCAGCCGCAGCGGGGACAATACTCAATAATCACAATAGGTTTCATAAATAACTGATGTCTGATTGAATAACTAGCGTGGTGCCTGTAAGACGCAGGTACTCATTTTGCAGCTCGTGTACAAACTGAAGGGGCTTTTCTTGCGGAAAAGACATGCGGATAGCATCGGGGGCTACGCTGAGCTTTATTTTTTCCTCATCGTCGGTCCATTCATTCTCCTCTTCTCCTGGTGAAAAGCCTGCTACAACCAGCCAGTCTTCGGTCAGACTAACGGCATGCATTTCCTCCAGTTTTATTCTGAACTGATAGCCCCGACGCGGACTTATCATCTGGCAGAGGAAGGAGCTTGCCTGAATGTCGGTAACAAACAGAATGCCTTCCTGTCCTGGGCGGGGGCAGACCTTAATAACATTTCCTTCTTTTAACTCGTTTAATTCCATGGCAAATGCTGCTGTTATTTTAATGCATCAAAAGAATACTTTACATCAGACCAGAACATATCAAGACTAAGCATACGCGGCTTGAAAAAGGAAATAAGCTCCGGCCAGTGCTTCTCATCAAATACGTTTACCCCGTTCATTTCCTTGTAAATTCTGCTCACCTGTTTCCCATAGTCATCTGTGGTATGCAACAACCATTCCCACTCTTCGGTGAGGTATTCGTGGAGTATGTTACGGAATTCAAGGAATTGTTCAAAGAACAACTCCTGAATGCCCGGATCGGGATGAGCAATTTCTATGGCGATCCAGGCTTTTCTTTTTTCTGCCTGCATGCGGAAGTAAACATGCTTCACACCGGTTTTGTAGTTTATCCAGTTTACCTTCGTCCCTTCCGCTGACCGGATGGGTGCCATATACTGCCCGAAGGTGGTCCAGAATGCGTGTCTTATTTGTGAAGCCTGCTCTTTGGTATACATTACGTCTGTAAAAATTGTAAAAATAATGGAAGAATGTTTAAACAATCGTCATTGCACTATAAAAGTGATATGCTGAAAATATTTCTATCTTCGCTCTCAAAAGGGGACAAAGACAATATCCGGCCACTGTTTGTTGTTAAATAGTAATAAAAAATAATATCGGACATCACCTCTGCAAAGGGAAACCGAAAAGACGGATATTTGTGGTTTGTCTACAGAATTGGTTTGAAAATGAAAAAAGTTCTCTTAGCTTCATTAGCGGTACTATTCAGCACCCTCGTTAATGCTCAAATCTTAAAGCCCGTGAAGTGGGCGTATGCATCCAAAAGACTCAGCAAGACAGAAGCGGTAGTTTTAATCAAGGCAACTATCGAAGATGGATGGCATATCTATTCGCAAAATGTGGCAGACGGGGGACCTATTGCTACGAGCTTTACCTTCAGTCCGGCAAAGACTTACAGTTTGAAAGGAAAAACAGTGGAGCCAGCGCCTGTATCAAAATTTGAGAAGACGTTCAATATGAATGTGAAGTACTTTGAAAAGTCGGTTATATTTCAGCAGCGCGTAGTTTTAAAGGCGGGACAGCCGGTCATAAAGGGAAAACTGGAGTATATGGCTTGTAACGACAGTAAATGTTTGCCTCCTGAAGAAGTTGAATTCAGCGTCCCTGTAAAATAATCGGCTCCCGGGATGAAGATTCTTCGTTATTTACTTTTTCTTGCTGTTTTTTCTTTGTCTTTAGGGGCAGAGGCTCAGGACAGCGTGAGCGCGGTTTCTGTTGACGATGTTCAATTTACTGAGATTCCGGCAGACGGAACTCAGGCTGTTTCTTCTGACACAGATACTGTTAAATCGGATAGTGCTGCAATCAGTAAGGCATCTGTAAAGCAGGTTGACCAGCAGCAGGAACAACAATCACTCTGGGCTATCTTTCTGGCTGGCTTTATCGGGGGCCTGGCAGCACTCATTATGCCGTGCATATTTCCGATGCTTCCCCTTACCGTCAGTTATTTTACAAAGAGTGCATCGTCAAAGGGTAAAGCAGTTTCAAAAGCGCTGATTTATGGCGTGTCGATCATCGTCATCTATGTGGTGCTTGGTTTATTGGTTACAGTTATATTCGGTGCAGACGCATTGAACGAGCTGTCTACCAACGGCGTCTTTAATTTCGCATTTTTTATTCTGCTGGTCGTCTTTGCTGCCTCTTTCCTGGGAGCTTTTGAGCTGACCCTGCCTTCGTCGTGGGTTAATAAAATGGACTCAAAAGCAGATCACAGCGGTCTTGGAGGTCTGTTCTTTATGGCTGCCACCCTTGCTCTTGTGTCCTTCTCCTGTACAGGACCGATTATAGGGACATTGCTTGTCCAGGCGGCTACCATGGGGGCCTTGCTGGGTCCTGCAATTGGCATGTTCGGATTCTCGCTTGCATTGGCTATCCCCTTTGCACTCTTCGCATTATTCCCTTCCTGGCTCAAGTCTCTGCCCAAGTCGGGCGGCTGGCTGAACAGTGTAAAGGTCGTTTTGGGTTTCCTTGAGCTGGCGCTGGCTTTAAAGTTCCTTTCGAACGTTGATCTGGCCTACCATTGGGAATGGTTTGACCGGGAAATATTCCTGTCTCTCTGGATTGTGATTTTTGCCATGATGGGCTTCTACCTTCTTGGAAAGCTTCGGTTTTCACATGACTCGGAGGTTGCCTATATCTCCATTCCCCGGACCTTTCTGGCTATTATTGTCTTTGCGTTTACCGTGTACATGGTGCCGGGCTTATGGGGAGCGCCCTTGTCATCCATTTCGGCATTCTTACCTCCGCAGCAGACACAAGATTTTGACTTGTATACTCCAAGTCTGGGGGGCGGTCAGGTGAAGCATGATGGGGGGGCGTCTTCAGCACATAAGTACTCAGACAAATTTCATGCACCGCTGGGCCTTGACGCTTATTTCGATTATGAAGAAGGGATGGCCCGTGCACGGCAGGAAAACAAGCCCGTTATCATTGATTTTACGGGACACGCCTGCGTGAACTGCCGGAAGATGGAAGCTTCAGTGTGGCCCGATGCACAGGTCTTACAGAGACTTCGTGAAGAATATGTGCTTATTCAACTATATGTAGACGATAAGACGGAGCTGCCGGAGGCAGAGCAAACTGTATCGAAGGCTTCAGGCAAAAAGATTAAAACAATAGGCAATAAATGGAGCGATTTTCAGGCATCCAGGTTTAACGCCAATTCTCAACCTTTCTATGTACTTTTGGACCATAACGGGCAGTTGCTGGCTCAGCCCATCGGGGCAGAGTATGATGTTTCCAAATATCTTAACTACCTGGATAGTGGTCTGGCTGAGTTCAGGCACAGGAAACAGTAAGACAAGTGCTGAACGTTTAAAGAAGGAACGCGCCTTTATAGACCGGGCTGTTCCGGAGTGATATTTAAACGAGGATCGGATGTACAGAGAAAGAATTTCTGTTTTTGATATTTTTAAAATAGGTGTGGGGCCTTCCAGCTCCCACACTTTAGGCCCCTGGCGTGCGGCTCAGCGCTTTGTAGAAAGCATGACTGGCAACCCCGGGCTGGATAAGCTGTCTCAGGTATCAGTGTCACTTTACGGTTCGCTGGCCAAGACGGGGAAGGGGCACGGCACTGATATCGCTGTCATTCTCGGCCTCGCGGGATTCGACCCTGTAACTATTGATACTAGCCGCATAGACGGTATCATAGCGGATTTGGCGCGTCTAAAGTTGGTCAAGCTGGCCGGCCAAAAGGAGCTTGCCTTTGATGCTGTAAGCGATATCGTTTTTCATCGCGATGAGAGCTTGCCGGATCATCCTAATGGAATGATATTTACAGCCGTAACGGAAGACGGAAAGCTTCTTTCGGAGACCTATTATTCTGTTGGGGGAGGGTTCGTAAGGAAGAAGGGGGAAGAGGTGTGTGCAAACGCTCAGGCTCAGCTTCCTTACCCGATTGATTATGCGGCAGACTTGATGAACTGGTATCACGAGACTGGAAAGCCGATCAGCGGCATTGTGCTGGAAAATGAAGAGCGCTGGAGGTCTGAAGCAGACGTGCGTGCCGGATTACTCAATATCTGGAGGGTCATGCGTGAATGCATCTACAAGGGCTGTCATACAGAAGGCGTTCTGCCCGGTGGTCTCAATGTACAAAGACGGGCCTCTCAGCTGAACAGGCGTCTGATGGAGGGCAAGGAGCCTGCCGATTATCAAGCCTGGATCAGTGCTATTGAAGAGGGCGGGAGACGGTTCCGGTATATTCTCGACTGGATCAGCTGTTTTGCGCTGGCTGTAAACGAAGAAAATGCTTCCTTTGGTCGCGTTGTTACTTCGCCAACAAATGGTTCTGCCGGCGTGATTCCAGCCGTGCTGTTGTACTATATCACGTTTATCAGCGAGGCAGAAGAGGACGATGTTGTGCGCTTTCTCCTGACGGCCGGAGAAGTAGGCAGCATCTTCAAGAAGGGCGCTACAATTTCAGCAGCTATGGGCGGGTGTCAGGCGGAAATAGGCGTGTCATCGGCAATGGCTGCAGCAGGGCTGACTGAGGTGCTTGGCGGCTCTGCAGAACAATGCATGATGGCTGCTGAAATTGCGATGGAGCATCATCTGGGCATGACCTGTGACCCGATTGGGGGGCTTGTTCAGGTTCCCTGTATCGAGCGAAATGCGATGGGAGCCATTAAAGCGATTACAGCCTCTCAGCTGGCATTGCAAAGTGCTCCCGAACTGGCAAAGGTTTCACTCGATAATGTGATAAAGACCATGTGGGATACTGCTCTGGATATGAACACCAAGTATAAGGAAACCTCAGAAGGGGGCTTGCTCTGCACATCCCGATCAGCCTTAGCGAGTGCTAAAAATCAAAATTCCGGTGCTTATAGGCGGGTCTTTTAAATCAAAAACCGCCTCTGTGTTGTTATAATGTAGAAAAAAGTGAAATATTCTCCGGGTGGGGATAAGTACTTATTCGTTTAAAAATATATATTTGCTCCAAAAGATTTAATATTATGGAAAAATTTAATCAATTAAAAGAGCTTGTAGCTTCAATGGAAGCTGATGCGGAAAAATTTTACAACAAAAATAGCGGTGCTGCCGGTACACGTGTTCGTAAAGCTTTGCAGGAAATTAAGACCCTTGCTCAGGAAATCAGAAACGAAGTTACTGAGATCAAAAATAAGGACAAATAATTGTTTTTTAGATAATTAGAGAATTTTCTCTAGAATAAAAGGCCTGCTGTGAAGCGGGCCTTTTATCTTTATATCAAAAGCTTTTGCAGGTGCTTTCAGGTAATTGCACTTTCTCGCTTACCGTACTTTGTTCTATCCTTCGGCTTACTTTTATCGTCTCTCCGTTGTAGGAACTTTTAAAGTCGTAGCTTTTACCTGGTGTGAGCGCTTTCGTTGTCAGGGTGCCTTTATTCATGTAGCCGAGGTACTGATAGCTGGATGTGCCACTTTCTCGGAAAGAGACGTACATCGAGGGGCGGATCGCCAGATTCTGGTTGAGCGGACAATATCCCGTAAATTCGAGCGTGATCTCAGAGGCGGGCCCGCCCGCTGGTATTGAAAGATCTAACGGCGCTGAGGTACAGGCTTCAATCCAGCCGCTTTCGGTCAGAGGGGTTGGGGCGGAAGTACCAGCGCCAGAACTCTGCCAGGTGTTAAAAGCAGAATAATCGAAGATCGCAACCTTTGTAAGCCCCTGTGGCAGGTTTTTATAAGAGAAACTGCTGCTGCTTGCCGAGAGATCCAGCCTGTATACGTAGTAGGGGAAAAAGTCCGTAGAGTTAAAGAATGCGGCAATAAAGCCGTTTCCTGCATTTGTATTCTTTGTGTGCACGTTGACCTGCAGCGTGTTAGTGCAACTCACGGTATACCAGCAAAGAGCATAATACCCTGCTGCATTACTGCTGAAACGGGCGCTGAGCTTGCTGTTACCGGCATTTTCAATAAGAGCTTGTTGGAGGAATGCCCATTTGCCGCTTTTCTCGTCATAATACCAAACGCCTATTTTATCGCCTGCCGTTACTGTTTTGCCGGTCCCGGGGTTTGTAAGGCCGGGATCGATCGAGAGGGCGAATGCCATATCGCGGTCCGCGCTGCTGACCGGCGTATTATCCACCGTCAGCGACAACCTGAAAAATCCGGCAGTGCTGAAGTTGATAGTCCCTGTACTTCCATCCGGCAAGGTTACTCCTTTGGACAAAAGGCCTCCCGGAAAAAGCTGCAGGGAAGCCGGACTGTGCGAGTCAAAGTGCGATAACGATAAGAGCAGCAGCTTGCCTTTTATCGTTTTGTCCTCGTTGTTGAAAGCGGTTGATCTGCTGAATGTTACAGTAGTAGATTCGTTTTTGTTCTGTAAAGGTGTTTCTGTTTTGAAGGCTTGGCTCAGTTGCCCTTCCGTCAGCGCAGCCGACTTTTGCGCGATGGATACACCGGGAGGGGGACTGATGGCCTTGATTAGGTTGACTGTAATAAGTTGCTGACTTTGTTCAGCTGAAAAGGAGAGGGTTTGAGAGGAAGGCAGATATCCGGGTGCCGAGACAGTGATAAGACACTCGGCCGGACTGTCTTTGTTTATCGTTTTCCCCGGAGCAATGCCAAGCGCAATCATACCGTCTGTTACCTTAAACTCCCTTTTTCCCGAGATTTCGTAAACAAAGGCGGAGTCCCTCCCTCCTACAGACAGGGAGATATTTGCCGGCGTTTTTCCGGGCTGCTGCGGATCAGTAACAGTGATGAGAGCAGAGTGTTTGATTACATTGGCGTCGATAACAATTTTAATGTCCTCAATAGGGTTTGTGCATCCATAAACCAGCAGAAGCAGGAGAACGCGCAGCGACGGGTATTTCAGTCTCATAATGCCTTATAGTTTGTAATTGAAGTTGATCTGCAGGAGCGGAAGTAATCTGAAGCTGCGCAGGTTTCTCTGCAGAACCGGAGTCTGGGTTTCATTTCCTTCCAGTAAGCCCGTGGCGGCAATACTGCTTTTCGGCCGCGGCAGGTAATACGTGCCCAGGTCAATGTTGCAGTTGAACTTTCGGTTTGGCACCGCTTCAATGATTCCGACCCCCGCATACGGGGCAAAACCATGCCACGAAACGTTGATCTTTACAGAACCAAGTATCTCGTCAGAAATCGGAATATCGCCGTAGTAGTACGTTTCTGTTGGTTTGACAGTGAAGTCGCCCTGAGCCTTAAGAAAGTAACTTATGCCCCCTACCAGGCGCAAGCCGGCGATGGTTCGGAAAGGGGAGTAGTCGGCAAGTAAATGAAGGTTAGAGAAACGTGCGGAGAGTTTCGAGTCGGAATGAAAATCTGTTGTTTCAAAGACGCTCGACATTGAAAGTACGGCTCCTGTAAATCCTCCGCGCGCCGAGAGGTGCTTGTTCAGCTCGTACTTGTAGTCCAGTCCGGCTCCTGCTGTGCCTGCATGAAAGGCGACACACGCCCTGCCTGTTTGGGCAGGCAGGTTCAACCAGCTAAAAATGCCGATAAGCAGGACGGCTATCACACATCTCATCATAAAAAAGTCTTTATAATCCTTTTACTGACTGGAGGCAGATAGGGTTACAATGGCGTGCCTGTTCTGCTTGAACCTCAGAGGATAAGGGGCAGCCTGAGCGTTACTGCCTATAGAGAAGGCCTTTGAACAGCTGGCAGATGTGCCAAAAAAGCCAACACTTCATTATTCTTTTTGTTATACTTACAACTGTATTATAAATAATGAGCGTTTAAGTATGAGTAATCAATCGAAAATTATTGCGGCATTGCTAGCGGGAGTAGCAGTTGGTGCAGTCATTGGACTACTATTTTCTCCGGACAGTGGTGAAGAAAACAGGGAAGATTTTGCCGGGTGGGTAAAGGATCTGTATGACTCGTCGAAAGAGAAAGCGGGAGAGTTTGCCGAAAAAAGCATGAATGCCGTAAAGTCGAGAAGAAGCCCCGGAATGCATGGGTTTTCAGACGACGTCGAAAAAACCCTTGGCGTTTAATAAATCAAAAAAGAGTGAGTTAAGTGCTCACTCTTTTCTTAATAAATTTTTTATAATTCTTTCCTTCTCGCCCCTGCTTAACTGATAATTGTATCGGAATAAGGAGCCTTCCCAGTCGCCATAAGTTGCATTCGGCACTACAATAAACCTTCCTCCGAAGCTGGACGCCTGCTGTTGAGTCACTTTCATTCGCTCATCTTCATAAAGTTTATCGAATGCCGAGGAGAAGTCGCTTAAGTTATCGCCAATCAGGAGCACAACATCATATGTTTTTAATACTTGCTGGCGACGAGGCTCCTTGGCGGATGCCGACTGCCTTAATAAAAGATGCTTTTCGTCGGCAAAAGGCAAATTGTAGCGCTTTAAGTTTTGTAAGGTGGCTTCCTGCTCCTTTTGGTCACGGTTGGTGATATAGAACACTTCCACTCCTTTTGATTCAGCATACTTAAAAAACGCCGGAGCGCCGGGTACTGTGTCACAACTTGCTTTACCAGTCCACTCGTACCATGCTTGCTGCTCGAAGTCTTTATCTTTCAATGCCTGAGATACGGCATTAGGGCTGTTGTCAAGAACCGTCTCGTCAATGTCTGTAATCACGGCAAGCGGCCTGCTGCCTTTAGATTTGAGTGATTCGTTTAGTCGCAGCTGGGCCACGTTATATGCCTGAAAGCACAGTGCTTTATATTCTGCTGCACGTTGCTGCCAAAGGGCAGACCATAGTTTTCCCTCCTGAACCAGCTTACTCTGGTTCCTCAATTCGCGCTTTCGCGTACTACAGCCACTGAAAATTAAAAGGATGACACACGGCAAAAGAAGGTTCTTGTATTTCATATCCTGCAAAATGGCAAAGGTATGAAATTATTTAAAGGCCGTCGGCGCAGGGGAGACTGAAAAGAAGGCTCACAATGAAAATCGTAGTGCTTCGCGGTACTGATGGCTCTCTTTGGTCAGCTTATCAAACGTTTGATGCTGATCAGGATCTTCCTCCTGTCTTAATTCGCGCAACGCCCTTTCGTAGGCAATAACCCTTTCGCTATTGATTTCTATAAGTGCACTTAGTATGTCTAAAGTTTTCGGTTTCATCAGTTGTTTTAAGAAACTCATTTATAACAGCGCGTTTTTTATGTTGTTTTTAAAAGTTTTATTTTTTTTCAATCGTTTGTCTGAAAAAAAATCGTACTTTTTGCAGACGAAACGCTGATACAGCATAGTATAAGCGCCGTTGTTGCTATGACCGTTCCTTCACAGCGCAACCTTGATGAAAACATACCTTACTCGCATTTATAATGGAAAACCGGAGATTCCTCTCTTTAGTAAGTTGGCCAGTTTATTCCCGTTATTTCGTATCCCTGCTGCTTGTGGCGGTGGCTACGGTGATGAAGCTTACTCTTTTTGAAACAGTTGGAAGCAAGACGCCGTTTCTGTTATATTTTGCTGTTGTTATCCTGGTGGCAAGGTATCTCGGAAATGGGGTCGCTTTATTTGCCAGCCTGCTCACAACACTCGCTGCCGATTTTTTCTTCTTTCCTCCTTATTATTCGTTTCATTTGTCAGGTGGCGGCGCTATTCAGATCCTTGTATTTCTTCTTGAGTGTTATCTTTTGGCGCTCATCAGCAGTTCGCAGGATAAGGCGGCCCGGAAAATTAGTGATCATCAAAAGATGTTCAGAACGCTGATTGAGAAGGGAACCGACGGGATTATGATGGTAAAGCTCGATGGGAAGATCATTTATAGCAGCCCTTCGGTTGAGCGGATCACCGGCTATCGAAACGAGGAGTTCAACGGCCAGGACTTATGGTCCTTTTTAATTCCCGAGTCCCTGACAGATGTAAAGGAGAAGTTTTATCAGATCGCGTCTCACCCGGGCAGGAGCGAGCATTTTTTGCATCAGCTGAAGCACAAGAACGGACACGTGATTTGGGTAGAGAGCACGGTCACGAATCTTATCAATGAACCCCTGGTCAAGTCGCTCATTGTCAATTTTACTGATGTAACCGACCGGGTTGTGCGGGAGAAGCAAATGGAGGATTTTGTCGGTATTGCATCTCACGAGCTAAAGACTCCGCTGACCAGTTTAAAAGCTTACACACAGGTTCTTGAAATGAGGATGCGTAAGGAAAATAATACCACCTCGGCCGTCCTGGTGAACAAGATCGACAAGCAGATCGACCGTGTAGTGGCCATGATCTTCGATCTGTTGGATGTAACGAAGATGCAGACAGGTATTATGAGCCTTAACCTAAGTCTTTTTGATATCAGCGATTTAGTACGGGAGGTTTCTGACGGTTTTCAGAATGGCGATCATGGCCATGAAATAGCAGTCAATGCAGAGCCTGACGTGCAGTTAAGAGGGGATAAAACAAGGATCTCTCAGGTTCTCAATAACTTAATATCCAATGCCATCAAGTATTCTCCCGAAGCCCGTGCGGTAGATGTCTCTTTACACCGAGAAGGCAATTTCGTGAAGGTATGTGTGAAGGATTACGGGATAGGCATTCCTGAGAATGAAGTAAAGAACGTCTTTAAACGCTTCTACCGGGTGGAGGAAGTCAGGGAATCTTTTCAAGGACTCGGATTGGGCCTATATATCTCTCACCAGATCATCGAACGGCATGGCGGTCAGATGGGGGTGATCAGTGAGGTCAATCAAGGATCGCAATTTTGGTTTACACTTCCCATCAGCTAGACATCCCTTATTTTTGATTAAGAACCGGCAGTTTGGCGGTGCAGGTATTACAAAGCTCTATCGTTTCAGGTTGAAGCTTCTTTTGGTTCCTGATCCTCGTTTTGCTTTCCTGAAGCTTTTCAGCAGCGTCGATTGAATGCGACTTGTGGATGTCACCTTCTTCCTCTGCCAGATCGGAAAGTCGGGAGTAAAAGGCTCTTAAACGATTGAGTTCATCCTCCGTCAGATCTTCAATGTCTACCATCCTGTTGCTGGTATGGCGATTAGCTGCTATCAGCTCGTTTAGTTTTAGCTGCACGGCTTTAGAATCTTTATTTTGTGATTTTTGTATAAGAAAGACCATGAGAAACGTAACAATGGTGGTACCTGTGTTTATCACCAATTGCCAGGTCTCTGAGTAACGAAAGATTGGGCCGCATATAGCCCATGCTAACACCACAACCACCGCTGTAATGAAAGCAGTGGACGTGCCGGTCCACGAAGTGATACGGGATGCAAGCGTATCGAAAAATCCTGATTTTGCTTTAGTGTTCATGTCGGGAAGAGCAATAAGATAAGTAACAGAGAAGCACCCTGAGTGGTTTTAGCATCGCGTGGGACTACAGAACGAAACAGGAGGCCTGCATAGGGCGGGCCTCCTGAGTGCGTGTTATCGCGACTTAATATTTCTCGTTTTGTGTCAGAGTTGGTTTTCCGTTCACAACGCTCAGGTCGATTTGTCGCTGAGGTATAGGATAATACTCATTTTTGCCGGATACGAACTTGCCGTTCCTGACATCCTGAGTGATCTTACCCTGGTAGGCGAAGTATCTGTTGAGTTCTTCCTCTGCAATGCCCCAGCGCACAAGGTCAAAGAAGCGATGACCTTCAAGGGCCAGTTCAATTTTCCTTTCATAATATATTGCCTTTAGTGCCCCGTTCTTTCCCGCGGTAGCAAAGTAACCAGCAGGGTAGGGCGAGACGAGGTAATTAGCAGCCGGCGTAGTGGAGAAGCCCTCCTCGGGCTTGGCATCGTTCTTATACTTATAGAGGATGTTAGCGGGGTCGGCTGCTCTGTTCCTGACCATGTTAACGTATTCCTGAGCCTTGTCGAGATTTCCCATCTGTGCCTCGACCTCCGATGCCATCAGTAAGACATCGGCAAAACGGATAATATGAACGTTGATAGAAGTGCCAGGAGCCCAGGAGCCGTTGTCGTAATCGGTGTCTATGTTCTTTTTCCAATATATATTCTTTTTGGCGGCATAAGCTCCACCATAACTCTGCTCTCTCACCCATGCTTGTCCTGGGTGGTTACCCCAGTCGTGGAACGGTATTCCCCGGCGACCTACGGTCCAGTCGAGACGGGGATCAAGTGTCCCCGCATCAGGAGTAAAAGCCACGTTCGAGGCAATCCCCTGATCGCTTTTCACCGGGTGCTCGTTATACGTGTCAAGGTAGGGAAGGCCGGTGGATGAATTTGTACGGTAGTGGTTTACCAGCTCCTGACTAGGCTGAAAAAAACCGCAGCACCCAAAGGGGCTGTTGTAGGGAAAGTTTAGCATTTCCCCTGAATTTGCGTTGTCGATGTTCCCTGCGACGGCCCTGGCTGCCATCTGAACCGAGAATACGGCTTCCTGATTGACCGACTCAAGAGAGGGGAGAAAGTTGTCTGTCAGCGCTGGCCTCAGGCCGTACTTTAGTCCGTTTGTGGTCACGCCCTGATTTATTACCGCATCAAACATCGGCTTGGCCTCCTGGTACTTATGCTGGTAGAGATAGGCCTTGGCGAGGTAAGCGCCTGCTGCCCACTTGTTCGCTCTGGCCAGGTCTTTCTGTGTCGGCGGAAGGTTTTCATAAGCGAACTTAAAATCGGCTTCGATTTTCGGCCAGATGTCCTCTGTGTTCGGCTGGGTAAAGACGGTAGTGGTTTCATCGATCCACGGCACTTTGTTAAACATCTTCTTCAGCTCAAAGTAGTAGTGACCTCTCAGAAACCGTGCCTGAGCTTGTATGTTTGCGGCGTCGGCAGGGGAGATATCCGTAGCTTTAGCCAGGGCTGTTATGGTAGCATTGCACCGCGTTACACCTTCAAAACAGGCCCTCCATTTGCTGTTAAAAAAGCCGTTGCTTGCATCCGCATAGAAGTTTACAATAGGATCGATACCCGGCTGGTCGCCGCCGAAGCTACCTTTGGAGGCATCGCCACCGGCAACAGATCCGTAGATCCAGTTCGAAGGTGCGGCCTCCCAGGGGTTCGCGGCACCTACACCAACTCCGTCAAGCGCGCCGTACGCTCCTATCAGCAGGGAGGCGGCGCCTGTGGAGTCCTGCATATCTTCCGTTTTAAGTGCGCCCAGTGGATCTTTGTCCAGATAGTCCTCTTTACATGAACTCAAGAGAAGGGCAGAACCTGTTATTAAAACCGAAATAAATAGAAATAGCTTTTTCATCTTCATTAGTTTTTTTTCAATAGGATTAGAATGATGCGTTTACCCCAAATAGAAAAGTACGCGGGCTGGGATAAGAGCCTTCGTCAATGCCAAAGGTATCAGACCGGTACACGCCGTTCGTATTGCCGGTGCTCGATTGTGCAATCTCGGGGTCGAGGCCTGAGTATTTCGTAATGGTGAAGAGGTTGGCACCGGAAACGTAGATTCTTAGTTTCTTGATTTTTAGTTTATTCAGCACGCTTTGCTGCAGCGTATATCCAATCTGCACGTTGCGGAGACGCAGGTAAGAGCCGTTTTCTACGAAGTAAGAGTTCGGCACGCTCTGAGTGCTAAACGATGCCGCACTTTCAATGACAGGGGCTTTGGCATTAGGATTTTCGGGCGTCCATGAATTGTACAGGAGCGTTCTGCTCTTTGCGCCGGTAAAGCCGCCATAGAAATCAGTCCACCACCTCACGTTGTTCCAGATGTCGTTACCCTGGCTGCCATAAAAGAAGGCGCTGAAGTCAAAATTCTTAAAATCTAAGCCAAGATTGAGACCATAGGTAAAGTCGGGGTTAGGATCTCCGATGAAGGTCCGGTCTTCCGCGGTGATCCTTCCGTCTTTGTTGATATCCGCGTAGCGGAACCTGCCCACCTTTACATCGTTCTGGTATACTCCGCCCTGAGCACCGGCGTTCGCCTGATCTATTTCAGCCTGTGAGTCCCAGAAGCCGTCTACTTTGTAGCCAAAGAAAGATCCGAGCGATTGTCCCACGGCGTTGCGCACAAAATAGTTGCCGTTGAAACGCCGGCTGAGAGGAACATCATAATACGGGGTGTTCCCCGACACACTCTTGATCTCATTGTGGTAGGAGGTAAAGGTAGCGGTGGCGCTCAGCTTTATGTCCTTGGATAAGCGAAAGTTGCCTGTGGCCGAAAGGTCGAGTCCGTCATTGAACATTGACGCGATATTCTGATAAGGAGCAGTGGCCTGGCCCTGCGTACCCGGCAATTCCGGATTGAAGAGCATGTCATTGATATCTTTCCGGTAGTAATCGCCGGAAAATTCAATTTTGCCATGGAACAGGGAGGCATCTATCCCAATATTGGAGTTTTTGTCGCTTTCCCATTTCGCGTCGGGGTTCCCGATCCTGTTTTTGAAATAGCCGGGAATAATGGTATTGCCTCCCGTTGTAGGGTAGTAGGAGTTATTCTGGCTGGTGCCGAACGTGGTATAGGCATTATTGGCGGGGAGATTAAACTGGTTCCCCATAACGCCCCAGCCCCCTCTGATCTTTAAGTCTGACAGCCAGTCTATTCCCTTCATAAAGGGCTCTTGTGATATGCGCCAGGCAGCGCTGAAAGCAGGAAACCATCCATAGCGGTGCTTCTCGCCAAACTTGGAAGAACCATCCCTTCTAATGGTAGCGCCGATGAGGTATTTGTCAGCAAAGTTGTAATCAACGCGCCCAATAAGAGAGAACAAGGTTTCATCAAAACGGTTACTGGAGTTGTTGATCCCGCTTGAACCTACATCGAGGTTGGTATAGTCGGGATCAAAGATGTAATAGCCGTTCCTGGATGCCCATAGGTTTCGCCCTGAATTACGGTAAGATTCAGTGCCCACCAGTGCGCGCAGGTGATGCTTGTCGAAGTCCTGACTGTAATTCACGGTGTTGGTCCAGGTATAGTTGTACAGGTTGTTTGCATCGTCGCGATAGGTATTTTGGGTATTGTTCTCGGCATTTTCGTATTCAGGAAAGGTGAAGGATCTTCTGTTAAAGTTCCATGACTCCCCTCCAAAGCTTGTTCTGGCAGTAAAATGCCTGAACAGGTCTACTTCTGCAAAGATGTTTCCGAACAGCCGGTTTGCCCTGCCCGAATTGTTGCGGGTACGTTCCTGAATGGCGACAGGATTTCGTGCATTGCCCAGATCTGGCGCACGTGTTCCGGCAAAGTTCCCTGCAATATCGTACACGGGAATGATAGGCTGCTCTCTGAAGGCCATTCCCACAGCGCTGCCTTCATCCAGTACGTTTGCCCTCGGATTTTCTGTGATGGAATATTCAAGGTTCTCGCCAATCCGGATGTTCTTGCTTACGTTAAACTGGCTGTTCGAGCGGATTGAATAGCGTGTATTAAAAGTTCGTATAAGGGTGCCTTTCTGATTGAAATAGTTGAAAGAGAACAGGTAATTTCCTTGTTCACCGCCTCCGCTTACCGTAAGGTTGTGGCTCTGTATAGGCGCATCTTTGAAGATCTCGTGAAACCAGTCTGTACCCTGTTTATTAGCCTTTGTGATCTGATACCAGTTAGAGGGAATAACGCCGGTATTATACTCCGGGTTTGCTTTGTATCTGGAAGGATCTACAGCCGGATCTCCTTCTTTAAGGCCGCCTGCCGAGCCACCAAGGATATAATCAGGCAAAGTGAAGGTACCTGTTCCATATTGCTTGTTCTCAATTTTCAGTCCGCTGTTTGCCAGTGCCCTCTGGGTCAGTTGCATCATCTCAGTCGGGTTCAGCAGGTCAAAGACGTTTCCGCCCTGCACATACTGCCTGCCCACGTAGGCATCATAGGAAACCTTGACTTTCCCCGATCCTCGCTTGGTCGTGATCACAATAACGCCGTTAGACGCACGTGAACCATATACAGAGGCAGAGCCCGCATCTTTCAGCACCTGAAGGGATGAAATGTCATTGGGATTGATGTCGGTAATGTTCTGTGTGGGGACGCCGTCCACCACATATAAGGGCGTGTTATTTCCGAAGGTGTTAATACCCCGGATGTTGATCTGAGGCTGCTCTCCGGGCTGCCCCGACCCTGTTACCGTGACACCTGCCGCCTGTCCTTGCAGCTGGTTTTCAACGTTAGCCGTAGGCTGCCGGTTCAGGTTTTCCACATCCACTACCGCTACAGCACCTGTCAGATCCTTCTTTCGCTGGGTGGCGTAGCCCGTTACAACTACTTCCCCGAGAGAGCGGCTTTCAGCTGCCATCGTTACATTGACGGTGGTCCGGTTCTGTATCTGCACGCGCTGCCCAACATAACCAATGTACGAAAATATGAGCGTGCCGGCGGGCGGGGCAGAAATGCTGAATTCTCCGCTGGGGCCTGTCAGAGTGCCTTTGGTAGTTCCGGCGACTTTAACGCTCACGCCTATTAATGGCCCCTGAGCATCCGTCACTTTGCCCCTAACGGTGATGTCCTGTCCCCTCGCTACCATGCTTAGGAATAAATAGAGAAAAAAGAATAATGCGGTCCTCTTCCTCTCGGTCGACAAGTAATAGTTCATAAATGGTTAAATTTTAGATGTATAAAAAATTGGTTAATTACCACGACATGGGATCGTAGTCTTATAAAAGTAATATTCTTATTACGTATTTACAAATCTTTCATGCCTGCCAGGCATATTTTTTTGCAATGTTGAAATCTTTTTTACAGTACACGTTAAATAAATCCGCAATTTTAAAGCTATTTCTTTTCGCAATTAATTGCTGTCCGCGCCGGGTCAGCTCATCAGGCACTGATCGGCGGGAGCAGAAGAGGAAACAAGATGAGTTTAGTTTAGTATGAACAAAGAAGATATAGAATTTATCCTAAAATCTTCGATTTCAGTGCAAATTATCCGCCTAAAGAATTCGAGGTGGGTATTGCCATTCCTTTTTTCTGTGTTTAAGGAAGAAAATCGCTTCATCATTGATGAAGGACAGCTCATTCAGCTTCTTACCGACAGGTTAAGCAGTCAGGAGAATAGCCTGGAGGATCTTGATGAGGTTCACATTCAGTTTGGTGAAGATGAGTTAAGCAGAAGCCGTAAACATATCCAGAACTGGGTAGAAAAGCGGATTCTGCAGGATATTCCCGATCCTGAAGGAAATACACGCTATCAGCTGAGTTCCTATACCGAGAAAGTTCTTCAGTGGCTCCAGTCACTGCAGGTCCGTAAGCATGTTGGAACAGAGAGCCGCTTCAAGCTGCTCGTAAACTCCCTTCGTGAGATAGTTGAAAATACCGAAGATGATAAAGCCAGGCGTCTTCAGATGCTTAAAGAACGACGGGCCGAACTCGATAAAGAGATTAAAGCGATCGAGTTAGGTATACGGCCTGAGTTCTATACGAACTCGCAGGTGCAGGAGCGGCTTGACCTCTTCAACCGGCTCTGCTACGAATTGATAGGCGACTTCCGCGAAGTGGAAGATAATTTCAAGCAGATTCACAGGTCGATCGTAGAGCAGCATACGCGTGCAGAGCAGAATAAGGGTGAAATCCTCGGTTTTGCGTTTGAAGCATATGATGCCTTGAGAAAGAGTAATCAGGGCAAGAGCTTTTACGCCTTCTGGGACTTTCTGATCTCGAGAAGCGGACAGCAGGAATGGCAGGAAAATACCGATCAGCTGGTCAGGATGATCACCGAGCGGAATATCGATGCCGATGTCCACTTTATTGAAAATGTGAAGTCAGTGCTTTTCCGGCAAGGCCGGGCGGTGTATGAGGCCAATGATCGAATGGCCGAGAAGCTCAGTCGTATTATCACCGAGAAAGAGATCTCGCGGCATAAGCGCCTGCGCACCCGCATCGGCGCTATTAAAGAAATGGTGCTCAATCTGATCGACCGCGGACAAATAGATGCAGGCATGGAGCTTGATGGCGGACTCGACATCCGCATGCCTATTGATAAGATGCTCACCTATTCGGAGAAAAGGCAGTCGCAGGTAGTCAGGCAGCCGTCAGCGGCTATTGAAAGGGTAGAGGATTTCGACAGGTTTCGCAACCTGTTAAATACGAGCAAGGTTGATAAAAAGCTTCTCTGGAGCCGTGTGGAGTCTATGCTCGCCGGGAAAGATAGCGTAACGCTGCGTGAAATTTTGGAGCAGCATCCGCCTGAGCAGGGCCTCGCAGAGGTGGTCTCATACTTTGATTTTCTTAGAACCAATCCCGGAAAGGTGCTGACCATGGACCTCACAGAAGATATTCCCCTGAACCTTGAAAAGACTAAATACATAGAAATACCTTACTTAATATTTTCACGATGATCAGAGCAAATGCAGGTATTTTACCCTACACATCTGTGTTTATTAAACTCCTGAAAGGGCCTGTAGAATATTTCGATAAAAGTACATGGGAAAAGCTGCTCCTGCATAAGTATGAGCTAACCGAATTCCTGGCTTCCCTCGGCCTGAGCCTGGTGCTGGATGAACAGGATGGCTACGCTGTGGTACGCCAGATGCTCAGCGATGATGAGTCGGTTGAGATCAGCTGGGTGACCCGCCGGGCCTACTCTTACGAGGAGAGTATTCTTCTGGTCTTACTTCGGGAGATGATGGCCGAGTTTGAGATAAGCGAATCGGGATCACGGGAGCTGATCAGGAGGAGACGGGAGATTAAAGAGTACGCAGAGCTGTTTTTCAGGGAAAAGGCGAGCCGCGTAAAGTTCCTTAAGGAGCTGGACAGGCTCATTGACCGCGCGGAAGAAAATGGCTTCCTAAGCCGGGTTGAAGACAGCGAAGTGGAAGATGAGCAAAAGTTTCGTGTCAGGAAGCTGATAAAGGCAAAGGTAGATGAAGATGCGCTGTCGCGTTTTCATGAACAGCTCAGATCCTTCATCGAAGAGCATGAATCGTAGCAGCAATTATTAGGCAGGAATAGTACTATGCAACTGAATGTTTTTAATACCAGCACTGAGAAAAATGGTTTCAGGCTGCAATATATGGAAGTGTTTAACTGGGGAACCTTTGACGCGAAGATCCATTCGATCAAGCCTCAGGGGGAGACCAGTCTCTTGACCGGCTCTAACGGCAGCGGTAAAACCACCTTTATTGATGCCTTGCTGACCCTGCTGGTGCCCGAAAAGAAATACCGGTTCTATAACCAGAGCTCCGGAGCAGAAAGAAAGGGCGACCGTACAGAAGACTCGTATGTCCTCGGAGGCTATGGAACCATCAACACCGAGGGAGGCGCAACCCGCACTTTATACCTTCGCGACAATAAAGACACTGCTTACAGTATTATCCTGGCAGGTTTTGCAAACGAAGAGGAACAGGCGCTCAGCTTTTTTCAGGTTCGGTACTTTGCAGGAAGCGAAATGCGAAGGTACTACGGTATTGCTTTCCGGGAACTGCATATTGAGCAGGACTTTAACCCCTTCGACTTTCAGGGAAACTGGAAGCGTAGGCTCGATCTTGAGAATAACTCGGGGAGCCGCAAAAATATCGAGTGGTTTGATTCTGCTACCAAATACGCGCAGCGCCTGGTTTCAGTCCTCGGCTTGCAAAGCTTGCAGGCCCTTCATCTGTTTAATCAAACTGTAGGAATTAAAGTGCTTGGCAACCTGGATGAGTTCATCCGGACCCACATGCTTGAGCCCCGCAATATGGAGGAGGTTTTTCAGGATCTGAAGTCGCACTTGTCTCTTTTGCTCGATGCTCAAAAGAATATCGAGAAGTCTGAGGATCAGCTTCAGCTTCTGGCACCAATCAGAGCACACTACGAAAAGTACGCTTTACTGAAAGAAGAACTGCAGGTGATTGAGCAGGAACTCGACACCGGCACAAGCTGGAAAAAATATACAGAGTTCCGCCTGCTCGAAGAGGCGATCGTAAAAGCGGAGCAGGGAATATCAGAGATCCGGTCGGAGATCGCCGAGCTGGAAGAGAGCATGTCGGTGCTTGAAGAGAAGGAACATGCGCTGAGGTTGCAGATCGAGGGCAGCAGCGTGGGGCAAAGGCTGATGGGACTGGAGAAGGAGATCAACGGGCTGCGCCGCGAAAAGGAAAAGCGTGAAAAGAATATCGGGGAGTTCAGAAAGTGGTGCACCGTACTGAATATTATTGATGATTTCCCTGCCGACGATCAGGCCTACCGCAGGATCCTGAAGGAAGCCGAGAAGGTGTACAGGAACCTGGAGGAGGACAAGCGGCGAAACGAGGATGCTCTGTTTACAGCCCGGAAGAGTTACGACGAGAGCAGGCAGCGCGAAGCGCAGCTAAAGGACGATATTGGATTGTTGCATCACTCCAGGAGCAATATCGACACAAGGCTCATTGAGTTAAGGGCAGAGATCTGCCGCCAGTTAAGGATACATCCTGAAGATATCATGTTTGCCGGAGAGCTGATGCAGGTGAAACAGGAGGAGCTTCAGTGGAAGCCTGCCCTTGAGAAACTGCTGCACTCATTTGCGTTGCGGCTTCTCGTGCCCGAGCAGCACTACAAGCGGGTCACCGACTACGTGAACCGGAATAACCTTCGGGCCAAGCTTACCTACTATCGGGTAAAAGATCCGGCGTTTACCATGCTTGCCGATACGGGCACTGTATTCGAAAAAATAGAGTTTAAACCCGATCATCCTCTTTCTTTCTGGGTTGAACAGCACCTGATCCGCAACTTTGATTATTGCTGCGTAGAAACAGCGGAGGAGTTGAGGCAATTTGAAAAGGCAATCACGCCTAATGGCTTGATTAAGAATGGCGACAGGCATGAAAAGGACGACAGGCCCGACAGTAATAATGCCTCGCGTTATGTGTTAGGGTGGAATAACGAAGAGAAGGTAAAGGCCTTGCTGGAAGAGCGGAGCGCCATTACTCTCCAGATGAATGCCGACCAGGAGAGCATCAGCCGTTGTAAGGAGAAGTCGAAACGACTGGAAGGTGAGGCCTATGTATGTAAACGCTTACTTGAGTATCCGGGTTTTACAGATCTCAACGTCAGTAAGACAATTCAGGCTATCAGCAAAGCCGAGGTGCAGATAGAAGCCCTCAAGAAAGATAATAACACGCTTCAGTTGCTCAAGGACGAGCTGACTGATTTGACCCTGCAGAGGAAAAAGATGATTGCCGGTCGAGACGTGCTGCTGGGCAGACACAGTGTTGAAGAACGCGACCTGAATGGTTTCCGAACCAGAAAGAGGAATATCGAAGCGTTTATAAGCATCCTCAGGGAGGAAGATATGGAGGTGATCAGAGAGTTTGAAACGAGGAGCGGGTTTGATGTAGCGTCGTTGAATGAAGCGAATCTGGAGGAAGTATACGAGAGATGGCGACTCAAGATTGGAATGGCAAAAGACGAGAAGGACAGGGCCGCAAGCAGGGAAAAGAGCGAGCTTACTTTCGCAATTATCAAGATGAAACGTCCCTCGGCCTCCCTTATACAAAAGTACCCCGACTGGAATGCCGATCTCCAGCAGTTCTCAGACAGCAGCGAGCATGCCGGTGAATTTCTGGAGTGGGAAGACAAGCTCCGAAACGAGAACTTGCCTCGCTTCAAGAAAGAATTTGAGAACTACATTAACGACACTATCACCTACAAAATCGGCGGGCTTAATGAAGAACTTGAAAAATGGGAGAGGGATATCAGCACAACCATCAGCAAGCTGAATCATTCTCTCAGTGCTATTAACTTTAATCGCCTGCCTGAGACCTATATCCAGTTATCAAAACGGCCGGTACCTGCAGGAACAGAGATCAGGGAGTTCAGGGGCATGCTGCTTGATGCCCTTCCTCAGGCCGTGAACTGGCAGCAAAGCCCCTACGAGGATAAGGCGCTGCATTTTCGCCAGAAGGTGCACCCGCTGATCAAGCTCCTGGATGAAAATCCGGCTTACCGCGAGCGGGTTACCGATGCCAGGAACTGGTTCGAATTCTGGGCAGAAGAGAAGTTCAGGGAAACCGGTGAGGTTAAAAAGGTTTACCGCCAGATGGGGCAGCTGTCAGGAGGGGAAAAGGCACAGCTTACCTATACAATTCTTTGTAGTGCCATTGCCTATCAGTTTGGCATCACGAGAGACAGTAAAAGCAGTAAAAGCCTCCGCTTTATTGCCGTTGACGAGAGCTTCAGTAATCAGGATGAAGAGAAGGCAACCTACCTGATGGAACTGTGCAAACAGTTAAATCTTCAGCTCCTGGTAGTGACCCCAAGCGATAAGATCCAGATTGTGCAGGACTTTATCGCTCACGTACACCTGGTTCAGCGTGTAGAAAATCGCCATAGCGTTCTTTATAATATGACCATAAAGGAATTGCAGGAGAAAATGGAAGAACTGGTAACATCAATTAACCCGTAAAAAAACGATATCGCAAATTATCTATGAAAATTGCACTAGCATCACCTCCAATTCCAAAATCTATCGCTGACGGACTTCACTCCCTCGAAAATCTAGTCAAAGCAGCAGCGGCGAACGCGAAAATCATTTGTTTTCCTGAGTCGTATTTGCCCGGATATCCGGGAATGGGATACGATAAAGAGGACCGCTCGCCGCAAAGCCTGCAGTCAGCCCTTGACAAAGTATGTGAAATTGCAGCGCAGAATGCTATTGCCATTATCGTTCCGATGGACTGGCACCATGCCGATGGTCTTCTCAATCTGGCTTATGTTGTGTCAGAAAGAGGGGAGGTGCTCGGATTTCAGACCAAGAATCAGTTAGACCCCTCCGAGGACACCATCTGGATCCCGGGTAACGAGCGGCGGGTCTTTGAAGTCGATGGCCTGAAGTTCGGGATAACGATCTGTCACGAAGGATTTCGCTATCCTGAAAGTGTCAGGTGGGCGGCAAGGCAAGGCGCACATATTGTATTTCATCCTCATTTTGCAGGAAGTGATACCGAAGGGAAAACGCTTATGGAGTGGGGCAATAAGGATAATCCCTACTACGAGAAAGCAATGATGATGAGGGCTCTGGAGAATACGATCTACTTTGCCAGCTGCAATTATGCTTCCCGCTATCCTGAGTCTGCCAGTGCAGTGATTAGTCCTGAAGGGACCTGCATCGTGCATGCAGCATACGGGCAAGCCGGCATTATCGTTGCCGATATTGATCCTTCTCTGGCTACCGGTTTACTTGCCAAAAGATTGAGGGGCCAAAGCTGATCTGTCATTGCCAGAAATACGACGCAGAACCAGTTTGCTCCCAAACCGAAAATCAGGGCCCGGTGATTGAAGGGTTCGCTCCTGACCGCGCTCGGAGTTTCATCCGGGATGGCAAGGCACACCTTTTGCAATCCCTTTACACATCTTCGGGGCGTCTCGTAGAAGTACCGATGCATTGCCGAAGGAGTACCGAAGCAGCTCGCACTACAGGCAGACCATGTTCCGAACCATACTTTCGCATGTCATTTTAAGAGTCCGAAAAGAAAATTATTTTCCTGGTTCGCAGGCCCTGGTCCCAAGGGGTAGAATAGCGATCTCGAACGGGCTTGCACAGAGTTCTCTAGAACGCCCCCTGATCCGGGATCTGGACCAAAATCTGTGGACTAAGCAAATAATTTCATGAGTCTGAAGAGGAAAAAATTAACATTTCCTACCCCTCGGTACTGAGCTCTGAAAGCCTTAATTTTGGCATTGAAAGATTCGGCTGAAGCGTTTGTACTTCGGTTATCAGAGTAGTTCAAGATATTGTTGTGGTGGAGATTGATGGTTCTGGCAATGGTATTAAAAGATTTAAAGCCGGATTGCTCCACCTTCTCGTTCCACCGGGCCAGTCTTGCAAAGGCGTAGAGCTTATCTTTGGTGTTGCTGAATATCCAGGATAAGCCCCGGGTTAGCTGATAAGCTTTTTCCAGGGAAGGATATCGTTCAAAGAGCAAGGAAGCCCGCTCTGCCTGTTCAGCACTCCAGTTTTGTTGGTCCTTGTAGAGCAGATAGCGGCTTCTGGCCAGTAACTGCTTCAAGGTATCGCCATTGGATAGTATTTCAGGTGAATAGTTTGTTTTAGTTGCTTTGGCTTCTTCCAGAGCCTGATTCTCTGCATCAATGGCTTCCCAGCGGTATTTGATCCGTATTTCCTGTAGCGCTTCTGTGGCTAACTGCTGCACATGAAAGCGATCAATGACCTGCGAGGCCAAAGGAAAGCACTTTTTAGCGATCAAACTCATGTTACCAGCCAGATCCAAGGTGATCTCTCTGACCTTATTACGAAGTCTTTGGGGGATCTTTTGAAGCAGTGGAATGATGTTCTCCGAACGGGTACCTTCCATAATAGCAACCAGAGTGCCCTTTTTGCCTCTAGCTTCTTTATTGGTGACCACCGTATAGAGCTCACCCTGGGAAAGACTGGTCTCATCTATAGAGAGATAAGGACCGATGTTCTGTGGGAAGATCAAGCCTTTACGGGCATCGGTACGGTGCTCCCAATTCTTGTATTCACTGAGTTGATCGCGATAATAGCGCTGCAGCTTCTTGCCTTTGATCCCGTAAAAGGAGGCGATCGTCTGCAGACTATGTGGCTGGGTATCGACTGATTGCTTTTAAAAAAGCGGCGAAATCACTGGTGATCCGCGTTCCTATTGCTACAACATTCCAATCTCGGTGAACGACCTTACCTGTGTCCAGATTCCACCATCTACGTCGCTTAACATGCAAATACACTTCCTGTCCCCGTATGGGAAAGTCCTGCAGAATCACTTCATCAAAGAAGCCTTTGGAGAGTAACTTGTTGGTCTTATATTCTACCGGAATGGAGTTGATCTCTTCCAGGTAAATATGAATCCCGGTAGTGTCTTTTTTATGATCTGTCAACTGGAAATAATCGGATACCCCTTCAGGGATAATCAAGGGAAGTAGGGCTTTAAACGACTCGTGCATCTATCTAATTTCTGCACGCTAATATCTTACTTTTACTCTTCTCTCCACAACTTTTGTCCCTGTTCCCTGATCCGGCAATTTCTGTCGCGGGGCGCATAAAAAAAGGTCAGACACAAATGAATATGTCTGACCCTACATCTACCTATGAAAAATGTTGCCTTGGGGCAGCAACAATTACTGATACAAATATGGGGTCATATTGGCTGGAAAAAAATGATCTGAATACAGAAAAAAACTGATTGTAGTCAGTGTTTGTGCCGCAAACAACACAATCATGAGCTGCAGGCACAAACGGGAGATAATTTGCGTGGATATTCTTTGTGCCTTTAAAGAACAAAAACAATTTTAAAAACAAAAAAAGGCAGCACGCTGGCTGCCTAATGAATCATCAAAAAAGAGAAAATCTTAGTCGTGTCCTTCTACTTTAACGATCTTATTATAGATACCGAGAAGGAGAAAAGGAGCAGCCCATTGTCCTACGAACAAGGCCGTATGTTTTCTTCCAAGGCATTTTAAGGTGAGAGATACTCCCATCGATGCAAGAGAGGCCCAAAGGAATACGTCTGACGGTACTTTTGCAGTCTGTTCTTCGATAGCTGAGGCCACTTTGCCTTCGCTGTGCTGTGGATTGAAATTCGCCATAATATTTTATATTTTTCTGTTAGATGTTAGTATAACAACAAGTTCCGGGTGGTATTGTTGAATATTTTTTAACTTTTAGTAAGAAGCAGGAGCCGGCTGCGCTCCTTTCAGGCGTACTACAGTACGGTTGATATAGGGCGAAAGTGCGATGATCACCATGATGATCGCGATCAGAAAGCAGAGCATCCGGTAGTAGTCAATCGCGTAGAGCAGCTGGGTCTGCGTATCTACCGACCGGTTTAGCAGAACCTGTGCTGCCCTTGAAGCCTCATCGGCAGCAAGCCCCTTCGAATGCACCATCTGCTCATAGTGCTGCAGTTTTTCAATACTGAGTGGATTGGTTGCAGTAACTTCCTGCCTGAAACTCTGATAATGCCTGCTTTTATCACTCAGCTGGAAAAAGTTGATGAGACTGAGACTGAGGCAAAATCCGATAAACCTGAAAAAGATGCCGGCACCTGAGGCTGAAATGCTGCTGGCTGCGGGTACCGATGATACCACAAAAATAACGAGCGGCACCAGAAGCGTTCCACTACCCAGGCCCTGTATCAGCAGGGGCAGGATGTACTGGCTGTCATCGGTCGTGCTCGTAAAAAGGAAACTCATCCACAAGTGAAAGATGAACATAAAGGCAAAGCCAACTAGGAAGATCTGCCGGATAGGCTTTCCCAGCAACACCGCTCTTGCAACCACTGCAGTGGCGACGATGATGCCGGCCAGATTGGCGAGCATAAGGTTGGAGATATGAATGGGATCAGTCCGGAGAACGGCACTGAAGTAATTCGTACTGATGCTCAATGACCCGCGGCATACATAGAGAGGAATGAGCAGGCAGGCGCCAAGTACATAATTTTTATACCTGAAGACACCAATTTCAATAAACTGTCTCTTTAAACCCTTCTGCCGGAGAAAGAAGAGGCAGAGTACAACAACGAACACGATGATCGCAGCCCGGATGCGCCAGTCTTCGAGCCAGTTAAGGGTCTGTCCGTATATAAGTGCATAGCCGGCACTGCAGAAGACCAGCAAATAGAGGACATAACTTTTCCAGTCGAGCTGATAAAGTGGAAACTTCTTCCTCAGCCGTATATCATTCATCATCAGGGTAAGGAGTATGGCAGGCGGCACCAGCATGAAGATCATCAGTTTGTAAAGTGCGGCCAGATCATAGTGATCAAGCACGCGCGAGGTGATGAGCATGGTAAGGGGCGAGGAACAGAGGAGCAGCCCGTAGAAATAGGAGTAGCCGATAACCCTGGATCGTTCGCTGGAAAAGCGGCTGAAGAGGAGGGTGATACAGATGGTGTTCACACCGCCGTTGAAGACTCCCTGAAGAAAGCGGAGTATGAAGAACGCGGTACCGCTTCTTGCATAGTAGCATCCGGCTGAGGTGGCGATGAGCAGGAGAACCCCAATGATGAAGTAGTTGCGGCTGGCCAGGTAGCGAAAGAACCGTTTCTCAAGCGGATAGAAGCTGGCCAGAGAGGCATAGAACAGCACGACAGAAAATTGCACGTCCTGCGGCTCTATGCCGTAATAACCGGCTGTACCGCTGGTATTGGTCGTAAAAAAACCGAAGAGTGAGACCGACGGAAACATCATCAGAAGGATCGCCCATTTGATCATCCAGTCGGGTACCCACGACTTAAAGATTGGAATCTCGTTACTCATGTTCTTTTTCGTCCTTTCTGAGTGACACCTCTGCATTCATACCTGCACGCAGCGGCTCTATTGTCTTTCTGTCGTCAGTGAGCCTGATCTTTACTGGAATACGCTGCGTAATCTTCACAAAGTTCCCGGTTGAATTATCGGGCGGCAAAAGGGAGAACCTGGCACCCGTTGCAGGAGAAAGCGACTCTACTCGTCCGTGATAGACGACACCAGGGAAAGCATCGGTCTCTATATCGGCGCTCTGCCCGATACGCATATTTCTGATCTGAGTCTCCTTAAAGTTAGCGATCACCCATTTGCCCTCCTGGCGGTCTACTATATAGGCAAGCGTTTGTCCGGGCTGGATCTGCTGGCCTGTCTGGATCGTCCTTCTGCCCATCTTTCCGTCGTACGGGGCCGCGATGACGCTGTAGGAAACATTCAGCTTGTTTCGGCTCAGGACTGCCTCGCGACGCCTGATCTCCGCCAGGGCGGCGCTTTGCTGCGACTGCACATCCTGTACCTTCGAAAGAGAGGCCTGATAATTTTCGATGCTCGACTGATACTCAGCCCGCGCCACATCCAATGCCGTTTTCACATTCTCGAACTGCTGCCCGGTGACCGACTCCGCATCGTACAACCGCTTGTAGCGCTTGTATTCCTGTTCCTGCTTCCATAGCCGTGCTTTGGCAGCTTCTACCTGAGCACTGCTTACCTTTGAACCCGTCTGAGATGTCCGGATGTTGCTCGACAGGATTTCTATCTGCGCTTTAGCATTCATCAATGCTGCTTCTGCCTCCTGCTCCTGGGCCAGGTATTCGTTGTTGTCGATCACGATCAGCGTGTCGCCTTTTTTAACGTCCTGATTTTCCTCGTATCGGATCTCCTTGATGAATCCGCCAACGCGGGACGTCACTGGATTGATGTATTCTTCAACCTGCGCGTCATTCGTTTCTTCATACGTCCACATTTGCCGGAGCGAAAGGCAGCCCCAGACTACCAGGGCTATCAGTACGAGCACCGCGATCTGTCCCGTGATCTTCGTGATCATCACGTCGGTGTGTGTATATTTATTTTTCTTTTCTGCCATGACTTATAAATTTCCTATTGCTTTTTGTAACTGATAATACTGGAATGAAGCTGCTACTTTTGCTGATGCAAGGTCAAAACGTGCCTGCAGAAGCTGCGAATCTGCATCCAGCAGATCGGTAAGCAGGGCAAGCTGGTTGAAGTATGTATTGTTGACTATCCTGAAATTTTCTGTGGCCTGGCTAATGCTTCTTTGAGCGACCTCAATCCTGGTGACCGCCTCCGTGTATCTGGTATAAGCTTCTTTTACCCGCTGACGCAGCGCATCTTCTTCCTGCCTGTGCATCAGCTCCTGCTGCTCCACCTCAACTGCCGCAGCACTTGCCTGGTGTTTATTATGGTAGGCAGCCGAGATTGGAATGCTGATCCTCAGTCCGGCTTGTCCGATAGCGTAACCGGCGTCGGCGTAAGGGTAAAGCAGTATCTGAGGATACGAGTAGCCATAGCCGGCAAACAGTCCGGCTCGCGGCAATACGTTCGCCTTCACCGCCTTAAGTTTTAGCCTGCTTAATTCCGTTTCCTTTTCCGAAATGCGGAGGTGGTAGGAGTGGCTTCGTGCTTCTGAAAGCAGCTCCTCGTAAGACTTCAGCGGGAAGCCTTCTTCGCTTCCGATGGTATCGGGGCGTATGATGCTCCCTTCCGGCTGACCGAGCAGGATATTCAGCTTCTGGCTGGCCAGGGTGATCCCGTTTTCTGTCTCCAGGAGGTTCATTTTCTGTCTGGACAGGAGGAGCTCCGCTCTCAGTACATCACTTCTCAGTACCACCCCGTTGTGGTGCAGCTCCCGGATCTGCGAAAGCCGTTGAGCCTGTTCCTCAATGTTCTTCCGGAGGAGCTTTCTGAACTCAAAATTACGCTGGAGCTCGAGGTAATAACCTGCTGCTCTGAGACGAACCTCGGCAGCCGTATTGTTCTTGTTCTCCTGTCTGATGTCGCGCGAGAGCTCCTCTTCTGCTATTTTCGTAGACAGCTTTTTGCCGTTGTACAGGTTCAGATATCCTTCCCCCTGCAGCTTAAAGCTGTTGTGTATAACCGGCGGGTACACAGGCTTGCTGAAGAGTCCGTCTTCAAAGATGGGCATGTTGCTCACCCGTGCATACTCTGCTTCGGCTGAAAGTTCGGGCAGGCGCTCTGCTTTTGCATCCTTCAGCTGTTCTTCGTTTTGCCGCAGCTTCAGGTTCTCCAGCTGAAGCGACCTGTTGCCTGTGTCGGCTTTTTTAAAAACCTGGTCCAATGACAGTCTGATTTCCTTCCAGGCCAGTTCTATCTCCTGACCAGAGGCTTTACCTGATGTGAACATGAAAAGTAAAAGGAAAATGATAAACTGTCCGGACCTGTAAGATCCATTCATTTTCATCGTGTACAAAGGTAGATAGGTAAATAATGTTTCCTTTTTTCTAAATTGCCAATTATTTGTTAGATCCAGCCAATGAAAAGCAGCATAAGTCTTGCCGAGCGACTCAGGAAGATTGATGAGAACGAACGTTCTATTTACCTGCAGCATGAGAAACTGGAGCACCGGTTTCCTTTCCACCAGCACAAAAAAGGGCAGCTGACATACCTGGAAGGAGGCATCGCTTTCTTGAACACACGGGATAAAGCTTACTTTTTGCCTGCACGGCACTACATCTGGATACCCGCCGGTCTGGAGCATTTTGTTCAGCACAGGAGCCCCTCTATCACGGTAAGGAATATTTATTTTAGCAGCGAGGATGATGAAGCGCACCCTTTCTTCAGCAAGATGGGCATCTATCCGGTTACCAGTCTCCTCCTTGAGATGATCTTGTTCTCAGGAAGCTGGACAGGCGACATGATGCCCGGCTCTGTGCAGTTTCAGTTCCTCAGCACCCTGAAGCTGATCCTTCCCGAAGTGAGCCGGCATCCTCTCCCCATCGTTCTTCCAACCACCGAAAATGAAAGGATGCGCCCCGTGATCCGCTATATCTATTACCACCTGCACGAGGAGCTCTCCCTGTCTGAGCTGGCCGACAAGTTTGGCATGAGTTCGCGCACCCTTTCACGGCTCTTTCAGTCCACCATGGACATTTCTTTCTTCCAGTATCTGAAGTTGTCAAGGATAGTAAGGTCGATGCAATTCCTTCTGCAGTCGGATAAGAGCATCAGCGAAATTGCATACGAAACGGGCTACAACAGCATATCGGCCTTCAGCAATACATTCTATCAGCTCGTGAACATGCGTCCTTCCGATTTTCAGAAGCTGAGGTCCTGATTTTCTGCACCTTTTCTGCCGCGCTGAACCCCTGAGCCGCTACTTAATCTCCAAATCGCTCAAACTTTTATAACAAAAAAAGGTTGAGTGATGAAGACATCAATTCATATCTATCTATGTTGAACTCTAATGGCAGGAGGAGAGTCGTTATTACAAACGTTTCCCCTCAGATAGAAGGAGGCCAGTATCCTGCAAAGGCAGCCGTTCATGAAACCTTAACAGTGTCGGCTGACATCTTCAGCGACGGACACGATGAGATAGCTGCAAGCGTGCTTTTCAAACACCAGAACGATCAGAAGTGGCAGGAAGTGCCCATGCGGTTTGTGATAAATGACAAATGGGAAGCTCAGATTAAGTCAGGGGAAGTCGGCTTTCATCAGTACAAGGT
This sequence comes from Arcticibacter sp. MXS-1, assembly GCF_041902385.1. Taxonomy (GTDB): domain Bacteria; phylum Bacteroidota; class Bacteroidia; order Sphingobacteriales; family Sphingobacteriaceae; genus Arcticibacter. The sequence continues at coordinate 3,523,268 of NZ_CP169244.1, forward strand.
TCAGGGCTGGGTGGATCACTTTTCTACCTGGCAGAAAGGACTAAATAAGAAATATGAGGCCGGACAGGACGTATCGGTCGAACTGCTGATCGGTGCCGAAATGATTGAGAAAGCGCTTGAGAACGCTGCAGAGGCCGATCGGGCAAACCTTACAGAATGGGCATCGCGCCTGAGGAATCCGGACAGCATTCCCTCGGCGGTCCTTCTGGCTCTGAGTGCCGAAGTCAGCACCGTGATGAAGCCTTATCGCGATGCAGAGCTGGTGACGGTCTATCCGCAGGCGATGCTTTTCGAGGTGGAAAGGAAAAAGGCAGCTTACAGCACCTGGTACGAGCTGTTTCCGCGTTCTGCCGCTGCTGAGCCTGGTAAGCATGGTACTTTTAATGATGTGAAGCGTCTTTTGCCGCGCGTAGCGAAGATGGGCTTTGATGTGCTTTATTTTCCTCCGATCCACCCGATAGGCGAAAAGAACAGAAAGGGAAAGAATAACTCGCTGACTCCTGGTCCTGATGATCCGGGATCTCCCTGGGCCATCGGAAACCGTACAGGCGGACATAAGGCCATTCATCCCGAGCTCGGCACGCTGGCCGACTTCAGGAGCCTGGTGAAGGATGCCAAACAGCTCGGCATCGAGATTGCTATGGACATTGCCTACCAGTGTGCTCCCGACCACCCCTATGTAAAGGAGCACCCGCAATGGTTCAAGTGGCGGCCTGATGGTTCGGTGCAGTACGCTGAGAATCCGCCTAAAAAATATGAAGACATTTTGCCCATCAATTTTGAGACGGAAGACTGGCAGAACCTCTGGACTGAACTGCGCAGCGTGGTGGAGTACTGGATAGAACAGGGCGTAACCGTTTTCAGGATCGACAATCCGCATACCAAGGCCTTCGCATTCTGGGAGTGGATGATCGGCGAAGTGCGCAAGTCCCATCCTGAGATCATTTTTCTCGCCGAAGCCTTCACAAGGCCAAGGCTGATGGAGCGACTCGCAAAAGCCGGCTTTAATCAGTCGTATACCTATTTCACCTGGAGGAACAGCAAGTGGGAACTGGAAGAGTATATGCGGGAGCTGACCAGCACGGAGCTTCGTTATTCCTTCCGCCCGAATTTCTGGCCTAATACGCCCGATATCTTACCTCCGTTCCTCAGCGCGGGAGGTGAGAACGCACATATCCTCCGGCTTATCCTGGCTGCTACACTCTCTTCCAGCTATGGCATTTACGGTCCGGTTTATGAGTTCTGTGTTAACACACCTCATCCCGGTAAGGAGGAATATACAGACAATGAGAAGTACGAGATCAAGTACTGGGATTGGGATAAGTATACCCGCATCAAAGAGATCATCACCAGGGTGAATATCATCAGAAAGCAGAACCCTGCACTTCATACCACTTATAATATTCAGTTTGCCGAAACGAGCAACGATCAGATCATTTGCTACGGAAAGGCTGATCCAGGAAGTGACAACAGGCTGATCATTGCGGTGAACCTCGATCCCCACAATACCCAGGGGGCGCAGGTGCGCATACCGCTCTGGCAGCTGGGAATAAGGCCCGGAACGCCTTATACGGTGACGGATCTCCTGAGTGGCGCCAGGTACCGGTGGCAGGATGAGTGGAATTATGTTCAGCTCAATCCGCATGAAATGCCTGCCCATATTTTCAAAATTGAACAATAATGAATCTAACCTAGTTAAACATGCCCGAAATAGTTAAACAATTGGACGACAGGCTTCACTGGTACAAGGACGCCATTATATATGAGTTGCATATTAAAGCCTTCAAGGACGGCAACTGCGATGGAATCGGCGATTTCAAGGGACTGATGGAGAAGCTTGATTACTTGCAGGACCTGGGCGTTACCGCTATCTGGCTGCTGCCTTTTTACCCATCGCCTTTAAAGGACGACGGGTACGATATTGCCGACTACTATCATATCAACCCTTCCTACGGAGACATCAGGGAGTTTCGCGCCTTCCTGAAGGAAGCACATAAGCGTGATTTGAAAGTGATCACAGAGCTGGTCATTAATCATACTTCTGACCAGCACCCATGGTTTCAGCGGGCGCGAAAGGCGCCTAAAGGCTCGCCTCTGCGAGACTACTACGTGTGGACAGATGACCCGAAACAATACAAGGACGCGCGCATCATTTTTCAGGATTTTGAAGCCTCCAACTGGACCTGGGATCCCGTAGCCAAACAATATTACTGGCATCGATTCTTCTTCCATCAGCCTGATTTAAACTACGATAATCCTCTGGTGCAGGAGGAAGTATTTAAAGTGATCAACTACTGGTGCAAGATGGGTGTAGACGGATTCAGGCTGGATGCTGTGCCGTATCTGTTTGAGCGAGACGGTACGAACTGTGAAAACCTGCCCGAGACGCACGTCTTCCTGAAAAAGCTGAGAAAGTATGTCGACGACAACTTCCCCGGTACTCTTTTACTGGCAGAGGCTAATATGTGGCCGGAGGATTCAGCGGCCTATTTCGGCGACGGCGATGAGTGTCAGATGAACTATCATTTCCCGGTAATGCCGCGAATGTTCATGTCGCTTCAGATGGAGGACCGCTATCCCATTACCGATATATTTGATCAGACTCCCACTATCCCCGAGACCTGTCAGTGGGCCATCTTCCTGCGTAACCATGACGAGCTGACCCTTGAAATGGTGACCGACGAAGAGCGCGATTACATGTACAAAGTCTACGTGAAAGACCCCAAGGCAAGGATTAACCTGGGTATCAGACACAGGCTTGCACCGCTGATGGATAACGACAGGAAGAAGATCGAGCTGCTGAACTCCTTGCTGTTCACCTTGCCCGGAACGCCCGTGCTCTACTATGGCGATGAAATCGGGATGGGAGACAACTTTTACCTGGGTGATCGTGACGGCGTACGCACGCCGATGCAATGGGATGGAGACCGAAACGCGGGTTTCTCCCAGGCCAACCCCCAGCGTCTGTACCTGCCCCTGATCCTTGACCCTCAGTTTCACTACGGATCGGTCAACGTGGAGATCCAGTCGCGAAACACCTCATCACTGCTCTGGTGGACCAAGCGGATCATCAGCATGCGTAAGAAATATAAGGCCTTCAGCCGGGGCGATATGAAGTTTATCGACTCTGAGAATGCTAAAGTACTTTCTTTTGTACGTACCTATGAAGATGAAACAATCCTCGTGGTGGCAAACCTTTCGCGGTTCTCGCAGGCCGTAGAATTGCAGCTGGATGCCTTTGTCGGATTTTCTCCCGTAGAGATCTTCAGTCGCAACCATTTTCCTATAGTGAAGGATCAAAACCCGTATTTTCTGACGCTGGGACCTTATTCCTGTCAGTGCTTCCTTCTTCAGAAGGAGAAAAAGGAGGTTGCCGAGCAGCAAAGCAAGCACATTCTGGAGCTTAAGCGCTGGAAAGATCTGGTAGAAGAAGCAGCGCTTGAAGAGCTGGAGAATGAAATACTGCCCTCGTATCTCATGAAAATGAGATGGTTTGGCGGAAAAGGGAGGGGTCTTGAACGGATCCGCATTATCGACCATGCAAGCATACCGGCCCCCGACAACAACATCCTTATTTTATTGCTGGAGGTCTCCTATCAGAACGGTCTGCCCGACACCTATCAGCTGCCGGTAGCTTTTGGCAGGGGCGATTTTTCCTATCGCATTAAAGATACCTGTCCTCAGTCCGTCATCTCCGGCATCAGGCTCGCCGGCGAGGAAGGTGTATTGTATGACGCGATCTACGGCATTGATCTGCAGCTGGCCGTCATCAATAATATGGGCCACAATCACCGCGTGGCGCTAAGAGGCAGCGAAGTTGAATTTTCTGGGAACAGAATGCTGAAAAAGTACGTGACCGAGCATGATAAGATCAAGCCCCGCGTTCTTTCGGCCGAGCAGAGCAATACGTCGATCACGTATGATAATCTGTTCTTTCTGAAGCTTTACCGCAAAGTCGATTTTGCTATTAATCCAGACCTGGAGATCACTCATTTCCTCACCAAGCACGCCAAATTTGGTCACATACCCGCTTTTGTCGGAGCAATAGAATGGAAGTTTACAAAAGGCACGGTGGTGCTTGGCATGATGCAGGAGATGGTGAAGGCCAACAGCGATGGCTGGGAATATATGCTCGACCGCCTGGACGACTTCAACGACAAGCTTCTGACGCATAGCGACACATCACTTCTCACCAGAGAATTAAAAGGAACGTTACTCGACCCTGTTGCGTACGAAGACGTGCCGTCCGATATTAAGGAACTCCTGGAAGGATCGGTTGCCGAGTCGGCCAGACTGCTGGGTACCCGCACAGGAGAGCTGCACCTTGCTCTGGCTTCAGGCGGAGACCTTGATGCGTTCAGGTCAGAACCTTATTCTTTGCATTACCAGCGTTCCGTTTTTTCATCCTTGCAGTCGCTGGTGAGGGCAACTTTCCAAAGCCTGAGCAGGAACGTGAAACAATTACCCGACAATGTACGGCAGGAAGCTGCAGCTCTTGCCTCCAGCAAAGAAAAGATCCTGAGCGTGCTGAAACGGATTTATAGCCACAAGATAGAGGTGACCAAGATCAGGATCCACGGCGACTACCACCTCGGGCAGGTGCTCTATACAGGGAAAGACTTCATGATTCTCGACTTCGAGGGAGAGCCAGCACGCAGCTATAGCGAGCGCCGGCTGAAGTATTCGCCCCTGAGGGACGTAGCCGGGATGGTTCGTTCATTCCACTACGTAGCCTACGGCAGCCTGTTCCTCGACAACCAGATCCGGCAGGAAGACATCGGAAAGTTGCTGCCCTTCGTAGAGCAATGGTATCATTACATGAGCGGCTTCTTTATGCACGCCTATCTCGAGAAGACCCGGGGTGCCGATTTTATTCCGAACAATAAGGAAGATCTGGGCATTTTGTTACAGACGTTCCTTCTCCAGAAGGCAATTTATGAACTGAATTACGAATTGAACAACCGGCCGACCTGGGTAACGGTACCCATGCAGGGAATCAAATCAATTTTGTCATCAATCAGTTAGTGGTTTTCAGCAAAAGAAGCGGGCTTACAGCTTCTTTTGCTAAACCAATTAAATACAATCAATCGCAAAATTAAATGACAAGTATAAATTTTTCGCTGTTCAGCGATTTTGATATCCAGCTGTTCAAGGCCGGTAAACACTATCATCTGTATAATAAGCTGGGCTCTCATGTCATCCGCCACGAGGGGCAGCAAGGGGTCTACTTTGCCGTGTGGGCACCTAACGCACGCTATGTTTCCGTTGTTGGTAACTTCAACGGCTGGGACCGGCAAAGTCATCCAATGAATGTTCGCTGGGACGGCTCCGGAATATGGGAAGCGTTCTTACCCGGTGTGCCAGACAAGGAGTATTACAAATACTACATCGAGTCGCACAATGGCTATTGCGTGGAAAAGGGAGACCCTTATGCATTTCACTGGGAAACACCACCTCAGACGTCTACCGTAGTGTGGGATATCGACTATACATGGAACGACCAGGCCTGGATCAGCTCGCGCGGCGAAAAGAGGGCGCTGGGAAAGCCCATATCCGTTTATGAGCTCCATCTCGGATCCTGGCGGCGCAAGCATGAGGAGGAGGGCCGGTTTATGACCTATCGGGAGATCGCTGCTGAATTGCCAGCTTATTGCGAATACATGGGATTCACGCATGTGGAGTTTATGCCCGTGATGGAACATCCCTTCTACGGCTCCTGGGGCTATCAGCTTACCGGCTATTACGCTCCTTCGAGCCGTTATGGCACTCCGCAGGACTTTATGTACCTGGTGGATAAACTGCACGAGGCCGGAATTGGTGTGATCCTCGATTGGGTGCCTTCGCATTTTCCGACAGATGAACATGGCCTTGGGTACTTCGATGGCACACACCTCTACGAATACAGTGATCCGCGAAAGGGTTTTCACCCCGACTGGAAGAGCAACATCTTTGACCTGGGGAGAAATGAAGTGCGGGAGTTCCTGATCTCAAATGCGCTCTACTGGCTCGATAAGTACCATATCGACGCGCTAAGAGTGGACGCGGTGGCTTCTATGCTTTATCTCGATTACTCGCGCAAAGAAGGAGAGTGGATCCCCAACCAGTATGGCGGGAGGGAGAACCTGGAAGCGATCAGTTTCCTGCAGGAGTTTAACCAGGCCGTTCACGAGTACTATCCCGACGTCTTTACCGTCGCAGAGGAGTCAACAGCATGGCCTGGGGTCACCAGAAACGTGAATGAAGGAGGATTAGGTTTCGATATGAAGTGGATGATGGGCTGGATGCACGACACCCTCAGCTATTTCGAGACGGAGCCTATCTACCGGAGCTATCACCAGGGACAGCTGACGTTCAGCATCGTGTATGCATTCTCCGAGAAGTTTACGCTGCCTTTGTCACACGATGAGGTGGTGTACGGAAAAGGTTCTATGATCAATAAGATGCCCGGAGACCAATGGCAGAAATTCGCTAACCTCCGTCTTCTTTACGGATACATGTTTGGGCATCCCGGAGCAAAGCTGATCTTCATGGGAGGAGAGTTTGCGCAGGATCATGAGTGGAGACACGATTTCAGCCTCGACTGGCACGAAAACCACCATCCGCTGAACAACGGAGTGCAGAAGCTCCTGAAAGATCTGAACGGACTTTACAAACAGGAGCCGGCGCTTTATCAGAAAAACTTTGATCCTTGCGGATTTGAGTGGATTGACATTGGCGATTCTACCAATAGCGTGATCAGCTGGATCAGAAGGGGTGAGGAAGGCGAAGATGAACTGTTATTCATAGCCAGCTTTACCCCGGTCGTTCGCGAGAACTACAGGATAGGCGTTCCCAGGATGGGCTTCTACCGGGAGGTCCTCAACACCGACAACCTGAAGTACGGAGGCGCCGACGTGCTGAACCATGGAGAGATCGAAACTTATCCGATACCCATGCATGGCAAGCCTCATTCTGTCCCTCTTATGCTGCCGCCACTTGGCCTGGTCGTCCTGAAGTATAGCAGGAGCAATCCGATTATCTGAGGAGAGCTTCCCTGAATAACAGGACAGCACTTCTCCTTATCGGTGCGGCGTTGGGAGATCCTATAAAAAGAAAAGCCTCAGTTCGTCTAGGGACTGAGGCTTTATCAATATTGATGTTAAAGAGGTGTTGCTTCAGCTGATGAGCGCGCACCCTTTTTATTAAAACACAGGAATAGTATATTTAACGGCTTCAAGCTGGTCTTCTTCTCTGCCTTCCATAAACAGCACAACCTTGTACTCATGAAGGTTGTCGTTAAACCCAAGGAACATCCGCCGCAAGCATCGTTGTATAATAGGAGCAAGATGCATGTACAGGTTTTCGCAATAAAGCGGAAACTTGTGTTTTAGCACTTTATCGTAAAAATCGTTCTTGTTGAAATCCGACATGTTTACTGTCAGTATGCCGGCATTAAAAAAACCGTTAATCAGCTCGCTCCTTATTTCCGGGGACAACCTCTCCAGCCATTCTTCTGAAAGTTCTTCAAAGATGGTATTGTTAAGATTGTTACTGATCAGCTGACGGTAAAGATTAAGCATAGTATTTTAATATCCTTTCGTCCCTTGCAACGCAATTATAATTCCCACTCCAGCGAACTCCTTCAAAAAGAACTTTTGTTCCGCAATGGCCTCTGTCATTAAGCAGATAAACATTTTTTAAACAACCTGAAATCATAAATAAAGTTTTAGCAGCTACTCTGTTTAAATTAGTTCTAGTGCTTTCACGAACGGCTCGTCAGTATTATTTAAAGAGCTTCTGACAACAACCATTATACGCTTCTTCTTACAAATATGTTTAATAAATACGGAAAAACTACTTAATATAATTTCTTCGTTTCCCATCAAGAGCTGTTCCTTAAAAGCGTTCCGGGCTTCCCAAACAAGCCTCAAAACGCGAAGGTATAAATTTGAAAATAGATTCAAATAAATCTGATGTCATTAAACAGCACTTTGGTGCCAGTCTAGCTTACCCTTAATGTTCAATGAATGTTTTAATAGCATCAGCTACTTCCTCATGTGCACTTAGGTGGGGAAAATGGCCTTCGGTGTCTATCATAATTAACTGGCTTTTGGCAATATGATTTTTCAGGTAGAGTCCCACATCTTCCGGAACAGCCGGATCACGGGCTGTCTGAAGAATCAGGACGTCATGAACAATTTGGGGTAACAAACTTCTGTAATCACTTTCAAAAATTGCCTGTGCAGCATGAAGAGCAATATCGGGGCGTAATGAGAGTATTGAGTGGGCAATGCCTTCTCTCAGCAACGGCTTGTCTTCATTCCTTGTCACAGTCTTAGAAAAACCATTGGCCCAGTTATAGTAGTTAGATCTGATTTCATGGTACATTTTTGTGAGCTCCTCGGGTTCAAACCCCCCGTGTAACCCGGTGCGTTCAAATACCTGGGTGAACTTCCTATGATAACAAGTTTTGAAAATAACTCCGGATCTTTCGTTGAAGCTATCAGTCCAATCATTCCACTTACTGAATGTCCGGCGTAATAAGTCTTCCGCAGATTTAATGCAGCACAGATCTCAAGAAGATCCTCGGCATAGCCATTTAATGTGCTGTATCGTTCGGTAGTATAATACTCAGGATGGCCCGTTCCTGCCCCCGTATTGTCGTAAAGAATGATTTTGTATTCGTTGGTAAATTTGGCTTTCACGTTGTTCCAGACACTTTGGTCCGTTCCAAATCCATTAGCGAAAATAATCGCTTTAGAACTCCTAAGGTTGCCTTCAATAGAGATATTATTTCTTTTTATAATATTGAGCTCTCTCATTGTTTTAGCTTCTACGTATGTATTAGCTGTAGTGTTACCTTTAAATAACTGTCTGATTGGAATAGTTTAAAGTAGAGCGCGTCACGGCAGTGTAATGCGCCTCAAGTTGCAAAAAAAATGGTATTTGGAAAAATAAAATCGCTGGTCTGCTCCTTTGGTGAATCTTAGGAGCTCGCCGGCTTTTATCCAGTAAAAGTTTTATTCGGTTCCATGATCAACATAAAACTTCAGCCTTTGGAGGTTTCGGACAGCGTCTCCCATAGTGTTGTTGAAGTAACAGTAGACTTGTTTTTGGTTTTCGTTCCAGTCACGAATGTAAGCGGCATACTCATGCAGAAAAGCATCGTCATATGAGCTGCGGTAGTTACCGTCAGGTCCGTGAAATCTTAAGTAGATAAACGGGACCGGAACATCAAACAGAGGTGGCTTTGATGCAGGCATGTCATGCAACACTACTGCTGTCCGGTGATCTTCTAAAATTCTGTAGATATTCTCATTGTACCATGTGCTATTTCTAAATTCAACAGCCACGTCCCAGTCTGAGCTGGCATTACGTTCCCTGATGCTGCCGAGCAGATGAATGAGTGCCGGAATATTTGCCCCCAAAGAGGGAGGAAATTGTACCAGTACCGCGCCCATTCTGTCTCTTGCCTCCGAAATGCTTTCTATAAACCGGATGAGATCTGCCTGGCTGAAAGACATCGCTTTTTCATGCGTGATCGCCTTCCATAATTTAAAAGTAAACCTGAACCCGGGGGCACTTCCTCCGCCCACCTGGCAATCGTCTTTGGTTGCGGTATTTTATAAAATGAGCTGTTGATCTCTACGCTGTTAAACAATGAACCATAATAGGCAAGTCGGCTTCTGTTCTTAAATTCCAGCGGGAAATACTCCTTGTTCTTCACTGGGAGCACAACATTGCTAGTCCCGCAATAAAATGGCACTGGTTGTATTATATCCATATATAGAGAATAACATTTGTGAGCCCAGGTAGTTCAGAATATTCAAGCCGATGATTGTATGAAGGGCCAAGGAGAGGTGGACTGGGATTGAATCGGAGGGGTGTTCGGACTCGTTAACATTGCAGAAGTTCCAAAAAGCTGTCGATGCCACGCACATTTTGAGGAAGGCTGCTGCGCTCCTGCATAGCCACAGACCCTGTGATGTACACAGGCTTATCGGGAAGGGCCCTGGCCAGTGTCGCTGCAAAGAGTTGCAGGTCGATGGGGCTGATGGCGTTGGTCATTCCGGTTACGATCAGGTCCGGATTGCATGTTCTGATCGTTGAATTCAGCGAGTCTAAGGGTACCGATTGTCCGAGGTATATTGTGTGATAACCTCTGCTTCTGAGTGCGTAATTGTAAAATAGGAGGGCCAGCTCGTGGAGCTCATGCTCAGGCAAAAAGAGAAGAGCCTTTTTTCCTGCTTTTTCTTCCCCGGGAGGGAACGCGTCTGTTGCGCTTATCAGTTTCTGCCTGACCATGTTCGAGAAAAAGTGCTCCTGGGCGGGGTTAATGGAACCGGCGTGCCACATGATGCCAATGCGGTCAAAGAAAGGAAAGACGACCTGTATAAAGGCCTGTTCAAAGCCCAGTTGCTTTTCCATCGCCCGAAAGGTTCGGTTGAATACCAGCTCGTTTATTTCAATAAGACTAAGCAGCAGGTTGTCAGACCAGTTCTCCTGTCTGGTCTCTTCCGAAAGGATGCTCTGTACCTGTTCGCTAATGTCACTGGTCGTCATGCCCGAGATGGCGGAGATCTTCAGTCCGTGGCGACTAAGAAGGCTGACATTGAGAAGGAGTTTAAGGTGCTCGTTGGTATAGAACCGGATGTTGGTGGACGTGCGGAGAGGTGAAATCAGATTGTACCGCTTTTCCCATATACGGATAGTATGGGCCTTTATGCCCGAGATCCTTTCAAGATCCCTGATGGAATAGGTCTCCGTTGTGTCCATGCTTTCCTGCTTCCGCCTTTAAATATTCGTGTCTTCGATGTATGATAAACTGATTCCGGTCCAAGAGGTTTTACCCTCGTTCCAAGGCCCGCTTTATGTACTGGTTTAAAACAAATCTCTGTTATTTTGTTTAATTTTTCTATGTATAAGGTTAAACAAAATATCTAAATTGCAATTTAAATATAATCGGCTTATTTTGTTAAACGCAATCAGGCAGGAATGAAAGAACTTTTTGATAAGGTAAGTGCACGCTGCAGCAAGTTAACGACGAGGGCATACAGTACTTCGTTTTCTCTCGGAATTCAGTTTCTTGCGAAGGAGCTCCATGCTCCCATATACGGTATTTACGGATTTGTTCGCTTTGCCGACGAGATTGTCGATTCTTTTCATGCGTATCCTAAGGAGGAGCTGCTGAGCGACTTCCGAAAACAAACTTACGCCGCAATAGAGGCAGGAATAAGCCTCAATCCCATCTTAAACAGCTTTCAGCATGCGGTGAGAAAGTACAATATCCAGATGGATCTCATCGACACCTTTCTGGATAGCATGGAGATGGACCTGAAAGATCAGGCGTACTCCCATAGCCTGTACGAGCAGTATATCTTAGGTTCTGCGGAAGTGGTAGGACTGATGTGTCTCCGCGTTTTCTGCAATAACGATCATGCCCTCTATGAGTCGCTGAAATATCCGGCGATGAAGCTTGGAGCTGCATTTCAAAAAGTGAATTTCCTGCGCGACATCAAGGCCGACACCCAGGATTTGGGGCGGTCGTATTTTCCATCTGTCAACCCCCATAGTTTTAACGCAGCTGATAAGGCGAAAATAGAAGCGGAGATAGAGGCCGACTTTGCTGATGCTGTTGAGGGGATCAGGCGATTGCCGCGGAGCGCAAGGAAAGGTGTATACCTGGCATACGCGTACTATCGCGTTTTGTTCAATAAAATAAAGAGAGTGCCGCCGGGAAAGATCATGACCGAGCGGGTGAGGGTATCAAACAGCCATAAGCTGGGCATTATGCTTCATACCATGGTACTTGCAAAAGTCTGAAAAATTTGGATCGTATGCATTTTAGTTCTACCTTTGCACCCTAATTAACAGATGGTTTAACGCTTTGATACTATTCAGGTAATGTATTTAAGTAAAGAAAAAAGGCAGAAATTTTTGCCAAACACGGCAAAGGCGCAACCGATACAGGTTCAGCTGAAGGCCAGGTAGCATTATTCACAACTCGTATTGCTCACTTAACCGGGCACTTGAAGAAGAACAAGAAAGATTTTTCAACTCAGTTAGCTCTTCAAAAGTTAGTAGGTAAACGCAGGGCTTTGTTAGCTTATTTATATAAGAAAGACATCGCAAGATATCGTGCTATTATTAAAGCTTTAGAATTAAGAGATATCATCAAATAATTCTTTTGAAAAAAATAAAAAGCCATCTCGTAAGGGGATGGCTTTTTTATTTTAATTTAGCAAACAAAAAGTCAAAGATAAATTAAAGTGTGTTTGTAAAGATGAAAAACACGCTGCAATGAACACAAAATGAGTTACAATTTAGTTAAAAAGTCTTTCGATCTGGGCGATGGCCGGATGATCGAAATTGAAACAGGCAAGCTGGCTAAGCAGGCAGATGGTTCTGTTGTGGTAAAGATGGGAGATACGATGTTATTGGCTACCGTTGTTTCTGCAAAGGAAGCGAAAGAAGGTGTCGATTTTCTTCCATTGTCTGTTGATTATCAGGAGAAATATGCTGCTACAGGCCGTATTCCGGGAGGCTTCCTTCGCCGTGAAGCCAGGTTGTCAGACTATGAGGTCCTGATCTCTCGTCTTGTAGACCGCGCTCTTCGTCCGATGTTTCCTGAAGATTATCATGCCGACACTCAGGTCATGATCAGTCTCATCTCTGCCGACAAGAACATTATGCCTGATTCTCTTGCAGGTCTGGCAGCTTCAGCTGCTCTTGCCGTTTCAGACATTCCTTTCAATGGTCCGATTTCAGAGGTTCGTGTAGCAAAGATCGATGGCAACCTGGTCATCAATCCTCACATGGATCAGTTGGAGCGCGCTACTCTCGAATTTATTGTAGCAGGTTCCGAGAACGATATCGTGATGGTAGAAGGGGAAGCAAAAGAAATTTCCGAAGAGGAGATGGTTGAAGCAATTGAATTTGCACACCAGGCCATCAAAGTTCAGGTTCAGGTTCAGAAAGAACTTACTGAAGCGGTTGGAAAGACGCAAAAGAGAGTTTACTCTCATGAGCACAGCAACCCTGAATTAAAGGAACGTGTATATGCTGAGACCTATCAGAAAGTATACGAGGTTGCCAAGTCAGGTTCTGCCAAGCACGAACGTTCTGAAAAGTTTGATGCAATCCAGAATGAGTTCCTCCTCACGCTGGGCGAAGAGGTTGACGATGTAACGAAATTCCTCGCGAAGAAGTATTTCCACGACGTGCAGTACGATGCAGTTAGAAACCTGATCCTTGATGAAGGGATTCGTCTCGACGGCCGCGATGTGAAAACTGTACGCCCGATCTGGAGTGAAGTTGGTTACCTGCCTGCAGCCCATGGTTCAGCAGTATTTACCCGTGGCGAAACCCAGTCGCTCACTACTGTTACGCTTGGAACCAAGCTGGATGAGCAGATGATCGACGGAGCCTTCATTAACGGCTTCCAGAAGTTTATCCTTCACTATAACTTCCCAAGTTTCTCGACAGGAGAAATTCGTCCTAACCGCGGTCCTGGTCGTCGTGAAATTGGTCACGGTAACCTGGCTCAGCGTTCTCTGAAGCAGGTTCTTCCTGTTGACGAAGAAAACCCATACACCATCCGTGTTGTTTCCGACATTCTGGAGTCAAACGGATCGTCTTCAATGGCAACTGTCTGCGCGGGTACCCTTGCCCTGATGGATGCAGGAGTGAAGATCAAGGCTCCGGTATCGGGTATCGCCATGGGACTTATCACCGACGAAAAGACCGGTAAATACGCCGTACTGTCTGATATTCTTGGTGACGAGGATCACCTTGGAGATATGGACTTTAAAGTGACCGGTACTGAAAACGGTATCGTGGGTTGCCAGATGGACTTAAAGATCAACGGTTTGCGTTGGGAAGTGCTGAGAAATGCCTTAAACCAGGCAAAAGACGGCCGTCTTCATATCCTCAATGAAATGAAGAAGACCCTTGATACACCTCGCACTGATCTTAAGCCTCATGCACCTCGCATTGTGGTCCTGAAGATCGACAAGGAATTCATCGGTGCTGTTATCGGCCCGGGTGGCAAGATCATCCAGGAGATGCAGCGTGAAACGAACACCACCATCACCATCGAAGAAAAAGACAATCAGGGCGTGGTGAGCATCTTTGCACCGGATAAGGGTGCCATCGACAAGGCTGTTCAACGTATTAAAGGCATCGTAGCTAAACCTGAGGTAGGAGAGATCTACGAAGGAAAAGTGAAGTCAATCATGCCTTTCGGTGCCTTTGTTGAAATCCTGCCAGGAAAAGATGGATTACTTCATATCTCAGAAATAGACTGGAAGCGTTATGAAACGATGGATGGTATATTCAAGGTGGGCGATGAAGTAAGAGTGAAATTGCTTGATATTGACAAGCAAGGAAAACTGAAACTTTCCAGAAAGGCGCTTCTTCCACGGCCTCCAAAGCCTGAGAATAAAGAGCAAAAGCCTTCTGAACAATAATAAAAGGCTTTTATCTCCTGCACTTACAGGCGGGGATGAAGCTAAGTTAAAGGTTCTGAGTAGCCTTTAAGGAATAAAGTACCAAGCACAAAAAAAGCCGCGATGAGCGGCTTTTTTTATTGGAAGTGTATTTGTTTTTCAAAGCCCAGGAAGAACATTCAAGCAAATTCATCTCCCGTTTGTGCGTGCAGCTCATGAATGTTTTTGTGTGAAAGTGTATCTGTTTTTTAATGGTACAAAGAACACTCAATCAAATTAATCTCCCGTTTGAGAGCGCAGCTCATGAATGTTTTTTGTGCGATTGTATTTGTCCTTCAAGGGGCACAAAGAACATTCACGCAAACACATCTTTCGTTTTTGTGTGCAGCTCAGAAATGTGTTATTGCCCGGCCTTGTGCCTGTTTTGATGCGGCCCCCTGTAAACTCCCCGTCCCTTCCTTGTTAACTACTGGCGATATGTTCTTCCCTGGTTCGGACCTGTAGTCTTTCAGCTTCTCTTCATCTTCGTCGTATGTCTGGCTTGTATGGGGGATCACTCCGGGTTGAGTGCGGGTTTTTACGGAAAAATCCGCACTCAACCCGCACTCAACCCGGACTCAGTCCGCACGCAGGGATAATCTGAAGCGAACTTGAAGCGAACCTGGTAATACCGAAGGGTATTGAATTTCTGCTGTGCCAGCATCCCTGGCGGAGCCTGAGATAAAGATAAATGCATATCTCCGCAAATGCCAGTGATGAAGAAAAAATTTGGTTCTGAAATATTTTTATCGTAATATTGCGATAGTTATGGGAGTTACAAAAGCTGAGATATTTTCTGCGGAGCAAAACAGGCTGGCTGTTATGTTGAAGGCGCTGGCGCATCCTGCACGGATTGCAATTCTCCAGGAGATCATCAAAAGCGACGCCTGTATTTGCGGAGATCTTGTGGAGGAGCTCGGCTTAGCGCAGGCAACGATCTCTCAGCACCTTAAGGAGTTAAAGAATGCGGGGATTATTCAGGGGACGATAGAAGGTGCGAGTATCTGTTATTGCATCAATCCGGAGACTTGGAAACAATTACAGGCGGAGCTGGGCGGCTTCTTTAGTTCGTACAAGAAAGTCACGTCCTGCTGTTAAAAAAATTTGGGGTCAACTATCGTAATATTACAATTAAAATAAAAATTTTATGAGAACTGAATCTGAAATGAAAGAGCTCGTCCGGCAGAAATACAGCGAGATCGCTCTGCAGGACAAGGAAACTAACCAGAGCTCCTGCTGCGGCTCGGGCTGCTGCTCTACGGAAGTCTATAACATTATGACCGACGACTATTCGGCTGTTGAAGGCTATCAGCCTGAGGCGGACCTTGGACTGGGCTGCGGGCTTCCTACTCAGTTTGCAAAGATCAGGAAAGGAGATGTGGTGATCGATCTGGGAAGCGGGGCTGGCAATGACTGCTTCGTGGCCCGGGCTGAGACGGGTGATGCCGGAAAGGTGATCGGCATCGACTTTACTCCGGCAATGATTGCAAAAGCACGTTTGAATGCCGAGAAGCTGGGCTACCATAACGTCGAGTTCCGCGAGGGGGATATCGAAAGCATGCCCGTATCTGCTAATATTGCTGATGTGATTGTGAGCAACTGTGTGCTGAACCTGGTGCCGAACAAGGATGCGGTGTTTAAGGAAATATTCAGAGTGTTAAAACCTGGCGGACATTTCTCTATCTCTGATGTTGTGCTAAGTGGGAATCTGCCTGAAGCGCTGGTAAAAGATGCAGAAATGTATGCGGGCTGTGTAGCCGGCGCGGTTCAGAAGGATAGTTATCTGGAGTTTATCAGGAAGAACGGCTTCGTTCATATCACGATCCAGAAGGAAAAAGCAATTATCATCCCCGATGATATATTAAGGAATTACATGCCGGCGGAAGAAATTGAGGCGTTCAGGAAGGGGAGCACGGGCATTTTCAGCGTCACCGTGTATGCAGAAAAGCCACTGCAGTCCAGCTCGTGCTGCACGCCGGGAGCAGGTTGTTGCTGATTTTTAGAAATTGTAGATTTATGCGTATCAAATGAAGAATATCCTTGTTTTGTGTACAGGAAACAGCTGCCGGAGTCAGCTGGCTGAGGGTTATCTCCGGCATTTCGCCGGCGATAGTGCTACTATTTACAGTGCTGGTATTGAGACTCATGGTGTGAATCCGAAGGCTGTGGCTGTTATGGGAGAAGACCATATTGATATTTCAGGACATACCTCCAACCGGGTGGACGAGTATTTGTCGGTACCATTCGATTACGTGATCACGGTGTGTGACCACGCTCAGGAGGTGTGCCCGTACTTTCCGGGGCATGTAGAGCGTTTTCATCACAACTTTCCTGATCCGGCAAAGGCAACAGGTACTCCGGAAGAAGTAATGCAGCAGTTCAGGCGTGTCCGCGACATGATTAAGATCTACTGCGCTGATTTTGTGTCGCGTCATTTACGTTCCTGATCAGCAATGAGCAGTCTCAATTGTGCTCCTGCCGCAGGCAGGAAGAAGCTCGGTTTTTTAGATCGATACCTTACACTGTGGATCTTCATGGCGATGGCGCTCGGCGTTGCCTTAGGTTACGCACTTCCTGGTGTGCCGGCAATGATCAACTCGTATTCAAGTGGAACCACTAACGTTCCGCTGGCGATCGGACTGATCCTCATGATGTACCCGCCACTGGCGAAGGTGCGCTATGAAAGCCTGGGAGAGGTGTTTAAGAATACGAGAGTGCTCAGCGCTTCCCTGCTGCTGAACTGGGTGATCGGCCCGTTGCTGATGTTTGTACTTGCCGTGCTGTTCCTGCACGACAAGCCCGACTATATGGTGGGCTTGATCCTGATCGGGCTGGCGCGGTGCATTGCCATGGTGATTGTGTGGAATGAACTGGCGGAGGGAAACCGGGAGTATGCCGCCGGTCTGGTTGCACTTAATAGCATCTTTCAGGTGCTGCTTTACAGTGTGTATGCCTACCTGTTGATTTCGGTGCTCTTGCCTGTCCTGGGTTACAAAGGGGCGGATGTGAGAATTGAGATGTCTGAAATAGCAAAGTCGGTCGGCATTTACCTGGGTGTGCCTTTTGCCGCCGGAGTGCTGAGCCGTCTGGTACTCATCAGAAGGAAGGGCGAGGAATGGTATCAAACGAAGTTTATTCCTTTTATTTCGCCCGTTACGCTCATCGCATTGTTGTTTACCATCGTGGTGATGTTCAGCCTGAAAGGGCAGCTGATCGTACAGATCCCCTTTGATGTAGTTCGTATTGCGCTTCCGCTGGTGGTCTACTTCGGCATCATGTTTTTCATCAGCTTTCTGATAGGGAAGAAGTTAGGTGCCGACTATTCGCAGAACGCTTCAATTGCCTTTACTGCTGCGGGCAACAACTTCGAACTTGCCATTGCTGTGGCTATCGGCGTTTTCGGTATTAACTCGGGACAGGCATTTGCGGGCGTGATCGGACCTTTGGTGGAGGTGCCGGCATTGATCGCACTGGTCAATGTTGCATTCCGCCTGCGCAACAGATATTATTTGAAAGGAAGCTGAGGAGATGCAGGCTCACTGCTAACTGGAGCCGGTCTGGTCGAGGCTTCTTGTCATCCAGATGTCGCAGCCGAAATGTCCGGAATTGCCCAGAGGTTCGTTTAACCTGCTGAATCCGAGCTTGCGGTAGAGCGATACGGCCTGGGCTAGTTCGGGCATGCTTTCAAGATAGACATGCTGGTAGCCAAGTTCTGCGGCGGCGGTCAGGCAGTGCTCAATAAGTTTGCTTCCCAGTCCCAATCCCCTCGTTTGTGGCAGCAGATAGAGCTTCACTAGTTCGCAGTACCCTGACGGGAGTCCTTCTGTGGGGTAGATGCCACAGCCGCCCAGCAGTTTTCCATCCGATTCTATTACGTAATAGGCCGAGCGGGGTGTGCTGAATAATGAATAGAGGTCGTCGGTAGTAGGGTCAAAGTAGACAGTTCCCGGTTTGTTGGCTCCGAACTCTTTTAATACAAGTCTGATTATCGCGGCGATCTCCCGATTATCTTTTGCTTCAGTCGTTCTGATGTGGTAGTGGTGCATGGCGCAAAGCTAAGGCTTGGTCCTGGAAAAAACCAGCGGAGGAAGCTAATGTGTGTGCTTTGGGGAATCGGCAGTCTTTATTGCCTGTCTGAAGCGTTGTTGAAGAGTGTGCCAGCTGGCCGCCCTATGCTTTTCACTATTCATTCTCTTAGCTAAACGCGCGATTCATATATCATGCCTGCCGGCGGCCTTATTTTCTGTAATTTCCATGCTCTTCGCAGTGCGCGCTGGCACTGTATCGAATGCGCCGGTAGCCCTATGCTTTCCGCGGTCGTTCTCCTGGCCAAAGGCGACGTCGTTGTATCAGGTGTACAGGAAGCCTGATGATCTCCTCGATTCCGACTAATGCAGGGACGGCCGCTGCTGCCGGGTGACGGACGGAAATAACTGCAATATCCGCTGCAAGCCTGTCTGAGAATCGAGTACGTTTAACTTCATCAGAAGCAGTGCGTCATCCGATATTTGCCATCCTAATGGAAGAACAGGCCAGCTTTGGTTGTTCTTTAGCTTAATGATGCGGGGACTGAACTGAAAATAGCCGATCCCTTCGCGGGATTGAACCAGCCGCAGTTGCTGGACCGACCGGTCTTTGACGCCTGCTGTCATCGCGAGGATGCCGATCAGCGGAGCGACCGGCTCATAAAGGTTCCTGGCACGCGCTAACGAGTCGCCGGTCTCAACACTGTTCGACAGGGACAGGAACTGTGGTCTGATATGTGTGAATACGGTGTCTTCTTGCGCCAGCTTCTTTAGTTCGCGAGCGAAGACCTGGTATACCTGAAGCGAAGTTTCTGTTCCGGAGTTATCGTAGGTGCCGCCGTCTGTGAAATGGTGTTTCCCTTTGAGTTTTCCTGTCGGACTCACATAAGGAAACCTGGCGCTCACGAAGGCTGCCGTGCTCATGGGAATGTCTTCATGTGGGGCAAGTCCGCTCCTCAGGATCACAACGGAGGGGAAATCGGCAGCCGCGAGCTTGACTGGCGCTGCTATGCCCTTGTATCCGTTGTCGATGTCGTACGTGTTGGAAAAGAAGAGGGGAAGGCGATATCCGCTGTTCTCCCATAAGGCAGAGAGGCTGTGTGCCAGTGGAATTTGATTCGGATTGGCGGTTTCCCAGTCCTGTTCCATCAGACGGGCGCGGTCGTCCCAGATGGAAAGACCGAAGGAGCCGGCAATAAAATCTCTCCCCAGAAGGGAAACAATGTCAGCGCTGAGATAATCCTTCTGATACACGGCCGTGATTGACGCACCCGGCCAAAGGAGGGAGGGACGGCTGTTATTGAGGAGACGCGCCGACCTCTCAGCTGTAAGAAGTGCAGCACCTATTGTGCCTCCCGAAGCGCCGGAGTAAGAAAAGATGTAGTCCTGAAACTCGTTGCTGAGGTAGTCAGGTATTGCTTTTCTTTTAAGGAGGCTGTCAATCGTTCCAACGATCATGGTGGTCCAGACTGTTGCACGGATGCCCCCTCCATAGGTGTTGACAAAAAAGACAGGGTATTGTTGCCCTTCTGCCGCAAGGCGTGCAACGGCAGCTTTTCGTCTTAGTATCCAGTTCCTGGCATAGGAGCTTAGCGAGTCTTCCTTCTGGCCGGTCTTTTTGGGTACAACTGTCATGTTATGATAATCGGTTATCCTGGTAGAGGCCACGTAAATGCCGATAAGCAGTAACATTGTCAGAAGCTTGATGTTGGTGCGTTTTCCGAAATATAACATCCAGGAAAAGAGCAGCAAATAGCCTGATACCCCAATTAAAACAACAGGCATTGTAAAAAAGCGGCCGTGGAGGGTAAGCGACCTGAGAAAGGGGGATAGTTGCAGAGAATAAAGAACAGGAGTGAAAGTAGCCCCGCCGTCATAATCCAGGGGGTGATAATCCAGTCGCGGATAACTGGAATACAGGTGCGCAGCGTGGCCAGGACCAGAAAAATGAGGGATAGCAAGAGCAGGTCGGCAAAGAGGAAGATGAGGAAGAAAGGCTGACGGTTCGACTCGAGGAAGCCGAGACCAGCAATGATGGCGATGGTCAGCAGGACGGTCAGCATCAATGCCTTTTTCCGGAAGCGGTTTCGGGGGTAATAGATCCGCTCGATCCACCGGTTGCGCAGTACCTGCGCATAAAGTAGGAGCAGCGCGAGAAAAATGCCGAGCGGGGGGATACCTGTGAACCAGTGCCCGATGTGGTAGTTGTTCATGGTCTGCAAGATGCCGGCGGCAGGGAGGAGGAAGGCCGCAGCGCCAAGCAGTCGCCCGGTGTCGAGGCTTGAACGCTGGCGGTTGATGTCGAGGGCAGCTGCAAATGACCGGTTGAGTGGAACTTGGCGGGCGTGGTCAACAAGCTTGGGGAGATGCCAGCAAAGAAGGGCAAGGATGACGGTGGCGGTCAGAAAGCAGGCGCAGGCCAGGCGGGACGTATTGATGGTGACCAGCAGATCCTGTCCCTGGTCGCTCACGAACAGGAGCAGGAAAAGCAGCAGCAGAACGATTAAAACGGTTCGGAAACGCCATGCGAACACAGCTCCTTTCCAGAGGTACCCGGAGCATTCTTTCAAGGCCTGAACGACTTTGCCCGTCAGGATCAGCTCCCGCATCAGGCAGAGCACTACTGCCAGCAGCAGGAGCCACTTTAGCGAGGCGAACAGTGCGATGTAAAGGGGATTCAGGCTGCCTTCGTTCAGCGCTCTCCCTGTGGCGAGGTTTTCCAGTAAGTTGGCTAAGGCAGCCGTAAACACTGCTGAGGCAAGTATACGGAGGCTCCTGTCGCCCATAGTCGCCATGCTCGCCTGTTCGCGCCAGTAATCGATCCTGAAGATGAGTGCAAGCAACAACAGGGTGTAAAATAAGATGAGTACCGGATCCTTCCTGTTTTGTTCTTTGGCTGTTTCTAGTGCGGTATAAGTCTTCACATAGGAGGTGTCTCTGCTGTATACACGTTGTTTTTCTTTCCCCGTTCTCCATTCTTTCAGGATCTGCTGCTGCGTTGCTTTATCAAACGTGAGCTGCCAGGAGATTGTGCCCATGGGAGCGGCCGGCGTTTTCAAGAGATAAGAGCGCCGGGACGTGATGCTCCAGGCAATGAGGAGCCCGACTGTTATGAGCAGCAGGTAAGAGCGGTAGTGTTTGTGCATGGCAGAGGTTTTACTTAAAATTAAGGAACAACAGCGAGATAAGCAACAGGCTCCGGATAACATGCTGCGGCGCAGCGGGAAGGGGGGATAATAGGTGCAGGTTCGGAAGATCCGGCTAATTATATTATTTTTGCGCTTTTAAAACAGCAACCCGCATGAGTCATTTAATTGCTCCTTCTGTTCTTGCCGCTAACTTTGCCGATCTGCGTTCAGATATTGAAATGGTGAATGAAAGTGCAGCCGACTGGTTTCACGTTGACATTATGGACGGAGTCTTCGTTCCGAACATCTCTTTTGGCTTTCCGGTTCTTGACGCCATCAGGCGTTACGCAAAGAAGCCCCTGGATGTTCACCTGATGATTGTAGATCCCGACCGGTACATTGAACAGTTTGCGGCGGCGGGAGCAGCGGTGATCACCGTGCATTACGAAGCTTGCAGGCATCTGCACCGGACAATAGGAGCCATCAGATCGTTGGGCTGCAGGGCAGGGGTGGCGCTTAATCCTCATACTCCCGTTTCTCTTCTTGACGATGTGCTGGAGGATCTGGACATGGTGCTGGTGATGTCTGTGAATCCCGGTTTCGGGGGACAGAAATTTATCAGCAGAACATACGAGAAGCTGCGCGCGCTTAAAGCGCTTGCTGCCGGCAGAAAAGATGATCTTCTGATTGAAGTGGACGGCGGGGTGAACCTGAGCAATGCCCCTGACCTGATTAATGCCGGTGCTAACGTGCTGGTAGCGGGTAATTTTGTGTTTTCCGCAGAAAATCCGGGTGAAGTAATAGGCAGTATGAAAGGAATTACGCCAGGCACTCGCTTAGCGTAAACTGCTGATTTTATTTTGTGCAAGTCTGTTTGTTTTTTATTGACCACAAAGAACACTCAGTCCGCTTTCCTCTTCCGTTTGAGAGCGCAGCTCATGGATGTTTTTCTTGAAACCTATTTGTTCATGGAATACATTAATGGTTTTTCAAAAGGCATTAATGAGATAGCTTTGGTAAGTTTAAGTGGTCAAGAAGAACACTCAGTCGGCTTTCATCTCTGTTTGTGCGTGCAGCTCAGGAATGTTTTTCGTCAAGACTTTTGATGCGGTAGGTGCAGCGCCTCTCTCCGGAGGCAATATGATCCATCCGCTCGATACTGACCTTGCTGCCCAGGATCTCTTTCAGGACGCGCATGTCTGACTCACAAAAGTGTTTACAGGAACTGGCAGCCGCTCCAATCGGGCAATTGTTCTCGAATAAAAGAAACTGTCCGTTCTGTTCTTTTTTAAACTCGGCCATATAGCCTTCATTGGTTCTGATGGCGGTGTAACCGGCAATAAGATCGTCGAGTTTGTTAAAGTCCTTCAGGATAGCCTTGTAGCGCTTTACTGTTTCTGCCTCGCGGGAGGTGATAACCACGTTGAGCGCTTCCTGACCGAGCTGTTCTTTGATGGTGTCGAGAAGTTCAACTGTCAGCGCAGCGTGGTTATTTGGGAAGGACGTATTAGCCTTGTCGGTTAATTCGTATACTTGCACCGGGCGTCCGACTCCCTTTGTGGAAGAGTTGTACCTAACCAGTCCCTCTTCAGACAAGCGGACCAGCTGCTGGCGGGCACCTTCGTTTGTAATGCCTAATTCTTCAGCAATCTCCTTTGCAGTGAGAGGCCCCCGTGTCTTTAAAAGCTGTAAGAATCTGTTAGGACGCATAAATATTTTTCCAAGTTTTTACTTGTTTAATTGCAAAAGTAGTAACTTTGTAACAAATAAAACTAAACTATTTTTTAAAAAAGTTATTAAAATATAGGTTATCCCTCTGATAATGAACGAGAAGAGGGTGTAATGTTTGAATTATGAGCAAAGATCAGGAGTTATTGGAATCGCTTGCCACCAGCGAATATGAATACGGGTTCAGCACCGATATTGAAATGGAGATGGCCCCAAGGGGCTTAAACGAGGATACTGTTCGCTACATTTCAGCAAAGAAGAATGAACCTGAATGGCTTCTGGAATGGCGTTTAAAGGCCTTGAAGCGCTTTCTGGAAATGGAGATGCCGGACTGGCAGAACTTCGATCTTCCCACGATAGATTTTCAGGAGATATCTTATTATGCAGCTCCGAAGAAGAAAAAACTGAATAGTTTAGACGAAGTGGATCCGGAGCTTCTGGAGACCTTTGAGAAGCTTGGAATTCCGCTGAACGAACAGAAGGTGCTGACAGGAGTGGCTGTGGATGTGGTTTTCGACAGCGTTTCGGTAGCTACTACGTTCAAGGAGAAGCTGGCAGAGAAGGGAGTGATCTTCTGTTCTTTCGGGGAGGCAGTTCAGAATCATCCTGAGCTTGTTAAGAAATACCTCGGTACGGTGGTCCCTCCGGGAGATAACATTTTTGCTGCGTTGAATTCGGCTGTTTTTTCTGACGGCTCATTCGCTTATATTCCGAAGGGAGTTCGTTGTCCGATGGAGCTGTCGACTTATTTCCGGATCAATGCGATGAACAGCGGGCAGTTTGAGAGGACCTTGATTGTGGCCGACGACAGCAGTTATGTCAGCTATCTGGAAGGGTGTACGGCTCCCATGCGTGATGAGAATCAGCTTCACGCTGCAGTAGTAGAGCTGATTGCACTCGATAATGCCGAGATCAAATATTCAACCGTGCAGAACTGGTATCCCGGAGACAAGGAAGGGAAAGGTGGTGTATACAACTTCGTGACGAAGCGGGGAATCTGTAAGGGCGATAATTCGAAGATTTCGTGGACGCAGGTGGAGACCGGTTCGGCCATCACCTGGAAATATCCGGGTGTGATCCTGAAAGGTGATAATTCTTCGGGAGAGTTTTACTCTGTTGCTATGACCCGTAATCACCAGCTGGCTGATACCGGTACCAAGATGATCCACCTGGGTAAGAATACCAAGAGCCGGATCATCTCAAAGGGGATCTCGGCAGGGAAAAGTCATAACAGTTACAGGGGCCTCGTCTCTATCGCGGCAAACGCGGAGAATGCCCGTAACTTTACCCAGTGCGACTCGTTACTGATCGGTGATAAATGCGGCGCACACACGTTCCCGTATATCGAAGGGAAGAACAGTACTTCTATTATAGAGCACGAAGCCACCACTTCGAAGATTGCGGAAGATCAGATCTTTTATCTGAATCAGCGGGGCATTGATACGGAGAAAGCGGTAGCGCTGATTGTGAATGGCTATGCCAGGGAAGTGCTGAATAACCTCCCCATGGAGTTCGCTGTGGAAGCCCAGAAGCTTCTTGCCATATCGCTTGATGGTAGTGTGGGGTAATTGGGTTGTGAGTTTTGAGTTGTAAGTTGTAGGTTGTAGGTTGTGAGAGCTGAAAGCTGAAGGCAGAAAGCTTAAAGCAGAAAGCTTAAAGCAGAAAGCGGTAGGCTCAAAGCGGAAGGCTGAAAGCTGATAGCCAAGAGCTAACGGCCAACAGCTAATCGCCAACCGCCAACAGCTGAAAGCTTACCGCTAATAATTGTTTAAAAACGTAAATAATCATATACGAAATGCTAAAAATTAATAATCTTCAAACTTCTGTAGAAGGGAAAGAGATTTTAAAAGGAATAAACCTGCAGGTGAATGCAGGGGAAATACACGCGATTATGGGACCGAACGGGTCCGGAAAGAGTACTCTTGCATCGGTTCTGGCTGGAAAAGAAAGCTATGAAGTGACAGGCGGAGAAGTGTTATTTGACGAAAAGGATCTTTTAGACATGTCTCCTGAAGACCGTGCCAGAGAGGGTTTGTTTCTTGCATTTCAGTATCCGGTAGAAATTCCGGGCGTATCGAATATCAACTTTTTAAAGACGGCCCTTTCTGAGATCCGGGCATACAGGGGCCTTGAGGCTCTAAGCTCAAAGGATTTTTTAAAGCTCCTGAAAGATAAGCAGGAGTTGGTAGAATTAAAGGCCTCTCTGGTGAACAGGTCTTTGAATGAAGGATTTTCGGGCGGTGAGAAAAAGCGAAATGAGATCCTGCAACTGGCGATGCTCGATCCCAAGCTGGCGATCCTGGATGAGACCGACTCGGGCCTTGACATTGATGCCCTGCGCATCGTGGCTAACGGCGTAAACAAGCTGAGGTCGCAGAATAATGCCTTTTTGGTGATCACGCACTATCAGCGTTTATTAGACTATATCGTTCCTGATTTTGTGCATATTCTTTATGATGGACGTATCATCAAATCGGGTACAAAAGAACTCGCTTTGGAGCTTGAAGAAAAAGGGTATGACTGGGTTAAAGACGAATTAAGTGCTCAGGCATCGCATTCTCTTTAATGTTTAGATCACACAAAATGGAAAAAGGAATATTCAATAATTTTTATCAATATCTTACTGCTTCTTTTGCCGGCCGGCAGGAAGTTCAGCGACTTAGCGAACCTGCATGGCTGACAGAGAAAAGAGAGGCGGCATTTGCCGTGTTCTCAGAAAAGGGACTTCCTTCGCGGAAGGATGAAGAGTGGAAGTATACCAATCTAGACCGGTTTATTTCACATGATTTTAAATTGCAGGGTGAAGATCACCCTGTTAAACTTTCGCTTGCAATGGACGAGCTTGAAGCCAGCAGGCTGGTGATCGTCAATGGAAAATTTCAGGCTGACCTGTCTGATCCGCTGCCCGATGGAATGAGCTTCCTTGAGGGTAGTGCGGCATTGGCAGACCCGCGCTTTGCAGGGAAGATTGGCTCTATTGCGACTGAGGACAGCGGGATACTGGCTATGAATACCGCTTTTTTTACCGACTTCAGCGTTCTGCACGTTGAGGCAAAGGCGGTGATAGAAAAGCCGGTACACCTGTCGCACATCTATACTGGTAATACGGCCGCGGCTTTTGTTCCCTACCGGACGCTGGTGATCGCCGAAAAGCTCAGTGAGGCTACGGTGATCGAAAGTTTTCATTCAGATGCAACAGCTCCGGTACTGGTGAGCTATGTCAATGAACAGCAGATCGATGAAGGCGCCGTATTTCATTCACATATGATCAATACCCTGGGTCAGAACGTCTGTTTCATCCAGCACAGAGAGGTGTATCAGTTTCGGAATAGTGTGCTGAATAATTCAAATATCTCCCTGAGCGACAACGTTCTTACCAGAAATGATCTGAACTTCCGCTTGAAGGAAAGCAATACGGAAACAAACCTCATCGGTGCTTATCTGGTGACTGGCGAGCAGCACGTGGATAATCATACGCTGGTGGATCATCAGATGCCGAATTGCAATAGCAGCGAGTTGTACAAGGGCATCCTGCAGGACAGATCCCGCGGGGTATTTAACGGGAAAGTATATGTACGCCCTGATGCGCAGAAGACCAATGCTTTTCAGCAAAACAATAACTTGTTGCTGAGTAATGAGGCTACGGTGAACAGCAAGCCGCAACTGGAAATATTTGCTGACGATGTGAAATGTTCTCATGGTTCAACTGTGGGACAGATGAACAAAGAAGCTCTCTTTTATTTGAAATCCAGAGGGATTGGAGAAGAGACTTCGCGCCGGCTGCTAATGGAAGCCTTCATCGTAGATGTGCTTTCGCAGATAGAGGTTCCTGCCCTAAGGGATTACGCCGAGGCTCTGCTGCATAAAAAATTACAAACAGAAAACCTGGTAATTGCCTAAATTACCGGGCTGGAGGATCAGACTCATGGAAGTAAACACCGAGAATATAGTAAAAGAGTTTTTGTACGGTGGCGAGCCAATTGCGAAGCAATTTCCGGCGCTGCATCAGTCGGTTTACGGAAAGCCGCTTGTCTATTTTGACAATGCCGCCACCACTCAGAAGCCTTACTCGGTTATTCATGCTATCAGCGACTACTATAGCACGATTAATAGCAACATCCACCGCGGCGTTCATCATCTTAGTCAGAAGGCAACGGATGCTTATGAAGTTTCAAGGAACGCGATCAAGTCGTTCATCAATGCAAGAAGCTCCAGTGAGGTGATCTTTACAAAAGGGACTACCGACGGGATCAATCTTATTGCCCAGGTGTTCGGCGAGTATGCGGTGAAGGAAGGCGACTCTGTGCTGATTTCGGCCATGGAGCATCACTCTAATATTGTACCCTGGCAGCTGATGTGCGACCGCACGGGTGCGATGCTGAAGGTGATTCCGATGAATGAGGATGGCGAGCTGATGATGGATGAGTTTGAGCGCCTGCTTGACGAAACGGTGAAAATAGTAGCGGTTACCTATGTGTCTAACACGCTTGGTACCATCAATCCGGTTAAAGAGATCATTCAGAAAGCACATGCGGCGGGGGCAGCTGTCCTTATTGATGCTGCGCAAGCCGTTCAGCATCTTCCGATCGACGTACAGGAGCTGGATTGTGACTTCCTGGCTTTTTCAGGACACAAAATGTACGGGCCTACAGGCATTGGAATTCTCTATGGGAAAGAAGAGTGGCTCGAAAAGCTTCCTCCTTATCAGGGGGAGGCGATATGATTAAGACGGTTACCTTTACGGGGACGGAGTACAACGAGCTGCCCTTTAAGTACGAAGCGGGAACTCCTCATATTGAGGGTGCTATTACCTTAAAAGCTGCTGTTGATTTTATCAACGAACTTGGGATCAATGAGATCTCACGGTTTGAAAACGGGCTGCTTCAGTATGCTACCTCGCTCATCTCTGAAATGCCTGAAGTAGGTGTTATCGGGACGGCGAAGTCGAAGACAAGTGCTTTGTCGCTCTCAGTACCGGGAGTGCATCCTTACGATGTAGGGGTCCTGTTAGATAAAATGGGGATAGCAGTGCGCACAGGGCACCATTGCACGCAGCCGGTGATGGATTTTTTCTGCATACCCGGCACAGTTCGGTTATCTCTGGCTATTTACAATACAACTGAGGAAATAGACTACTTCATAAGCTGCCTGAAAAGGACACTGAAAATGCTTATGTAAGTGAAATATATGCGATGACAATCAACGAAAAACAAGATGAGTTAATAGAGGAGTTTGAATACCTGACCGACTGGGTGGATAAGTATGAACAGATTATCCAGATCGGCAAGGAGCTCCCGGTGATTGATGAACAGTTTAAGCAGGATAAGTACATCATAAAAGGTTGCCAGTCTAAGGTGTGGCTTCACCCTGAATTCACGGATGGCAAGATCTACTTCACGGCTGACAGCGATGCTATCATTTCAAAGGGACTGGTTAGCTTGATCGTTCGGGTCCTTTCTGGCTTTACTCCTGAGGAGATTAAGAATGCTGATCTTTACTTTATCGATAAGATTGGCCTGAAGGAACATTTATCGCCCACTCGCTCTAATGGGCTCCTGGCGATGGTGAAGCAAATTAAACTATACGCGATTGCCTTCAGTCAACTCGCTTAGGCGATAGCAACGCGTCTGACGGCCGGAAAATTCGTTTGGTGAAAAGCATTGCAAGCTGCACATGGAGTGGGGGATTGAAGCTGATTGGGTGTTCTTTCTCGTTTTTGAAGACTTAGCGAATGATCTCATTGAGCCCGCTGAAAAACAATTAATAAAACTCAACGCGAACCCATATGATCATAGATGATAAAGCTGGCATAAAAGAAGGGGTTATAGAGAAGCTGAAAAGCGTTTTTGATCCCGAGATACCCGTGGATGTTTATGAGCTTGGTCTTATCTACGAGCTGCATACCTTTCCCGAGGGAATCGTTAAGATTGTCATGACCCTTACTGCGCCTGCCTGTCCGGCTGCGGATCAGATCTTGCGCGATGTGCAGGATGCGGTGGCCTCTCTGGATGGAGTAAAGGAAGTACGGGTAGAGATATCCTTTGATCCGCCCTGGGATAAATCTATGATGAGCGAAGACGCTAAGCTCGAACTTGGATTCTTCTAGTCTGTTTTCCTGCACGGCGTTAGTCGCGACAACCTTATCCGACTTTTTTTCGTCCGTAATTCCTGACCGGAGCGTACCCCTTGGTTTAAAATGGCTCTTTTTTGTGAAAGTCTAATTGTTTTTTAATGGCCACAAAGAACACTCAACCAGCTTTCATCTCCTGTGTGTGAGCGCAGCTCATGAGTGTATTTCTTGAAAAGTGTCTTTTGATGCCGTTTTTTCATTAATATGGTTGCGGCCGCAGCTTTTTCTCCCTTTATCCGTGTATTCATTTATTCTCTTATTAAACTTCCCGCCTTATCAATAATCCTGCCGTTTGGTGCAAAACGCCGCGTACTCCTTGGTAATCTTATTGCCCTAATTGTAATTTTATCAATGATGTTGGGGTTTGGTGGTTTGTAATTAGATGTTTCCCCATTTTTTTATTGAATTTATGATGAAATGGCAAAAAATATGTTCTTTGTTATAAAATTGTTTTTTGTATTCGTTTTTTTATGTCAAAGTTGCCATATTTGAAACTATTATTTCTGAAATCATCAAAAAATGGCAACAAAATTAGAGTACATTTGGCTTGACGGCTATAAACCCACACAAAGCCTGCGCAGTAAAACAAAAATTGTAAAGAATTTTAGTGGTAAATTAGAAGATTGCCCGCTTTGGAGCTTCGATGGTTCTTCTACAGAACAGGCTCCGGGAGGATCGTCTGACTGTGTTTTAAAACCTGTGTTTATTTGTCCTGATCCGCAGCGTAAAGATGCTTTCCTTGTTATGTGTGAAGTACTGACTGCTGATGGCACTCCTCATGAGTCTAACGGTCGCGCTTTAATTGATGATGATGATAATGATTTCTGGTTTGGCTTTGAACAGGAATATTTCCTTTGGGATCCGGAAACAAATAAGCCCCTTGGTTTTCCTGTAAACGGTTACCCGGCTCCGCAAGGCCCTTACTACTGTTCAGTAGGAGCGAAGAATGCTTTTGGCAGGGAGATCGTTGAAGAGCATCTGGATGCCTGTCTTGACGCCGGCCTGAATGTTGAAGGTATTAATGCCGAGGTAGCTGCAGGGCAGTGGGAATTCCAGATCTTTGCAAAGGGTGCTAAAGAAGCTGGAGACCAGATCTGGATCGGTCGTTACCTCCTCGAAAGAATTGGTGAAAAATATGGAGTGTCCATTAACTGGCACTGTAAACCGCTCGGTACTCTTGACTGGAACGGGTCAGGAATGCACGCTAACTTCTCAAATTCTGTTTTGAGAACAGCTGGCAATAAGGAAACTTATGATAAAATATGTGAAGCATTCCGTCCTGTAGTAAAGGAACACATTGAAGTGTATGGTGCTGACAATCATCTGCGCTTGACCGGAAAGCATGAAACTGCTTCTATTCACGACTTCAGCTATGGTGTGTCTGACAGAGGTGCTTCAATTCGTATTCCTCTGGCTACCGTAGAAAGAGGCTGGAACGGTTATCTGGAAGATCGTCGTCCTAACTCTGCAGCAGATCCGTATAAAGTAGCTGCAAGGATTATCAAGACGGTGAAGTCGGCTATCGTTTAAGTGTATATTTATTAGTTTTTAGATCCCCCGGCATTACCTGACGGGGGATTTTTTTGTCGTACTGATTGGGTTACTAAGCCTGCAACTTGTTTTTTTAAGGCTGTTAGTGAAATCGCTTCGCGTAGTCATAGACATCATAACTTGCTTTTTGGTTTAGCTGCGGAGATGTGAACACGGGCCTGATTACACGAACAAACACATTCGGCACCGCGTGCCGGGGCCCAAAGCCTTCATAGTCGTCTAATGTGGGGATGATTTGATTCGGGGTAGCGAGCGCATAAAGGTTGTCTGAATCGAGTAGTCGCTGCAGGAATCTATTGCAGCAGGATAGTCGCCGCATCAAAGAGAAGCCCTCGCATTTTTCCCTGCCAGGAAAGTGAGAATTTGCTTTCAGGTTTTGCCGTAGGTGTTTTTTGGATCGGGCAGCGTTCCGTATGCGAAGAGAATGTGGTGGCCATGTATTGCGATAATAACAAAAACTTCTGTCAGTTCAACGATTGTTATTACCTTAATAGCTGCATAAACAAAGTCGTAATTGAGGCCAGTGTCTTCTCAGAATAAGATAAAATGGATAAAGCACAAATCGTAAAGTATCTGCTGGATCATGATATTCAAAAAGTAAAGTTTGCGTTTGCCGATATTGACGGCATTCTGAGGGGGAAGACCATACACCGGAAGAAATTTATTGATGGTCTGGACGAGGGATACGGGTTTTGCGATGTTGTATTCGGCTGGGATAGCTCAGATGTGATCTACGATAATGCGGCGGTAACAGGATGGCACACCGGTTTTCCTGATCGGTTATGCCGTATTGATCTGAATACTTTTCGTACCATCCCCTGGGAGCAGGATCTTCCTTTTTTCCTTGCTGATTTTGGCACGGGAGATGGGGGAGGTCTTCCGGTCTGCCCGAGAACGCTCTTAAGGCGTATCGAGAAGGAATGTGAGGATGCAGGCTTTCATCCTGAGTTTTCTCAGGAGTTCGAGTGGTTCAATTTCAAGGAGAGTCCCGACTCGCTGCAGGATAAGGATTTCAACGGCCTGCGGCCCCTTAGTCCGGGCATGTTTGGATACTCCATATTAAGGCCTTCGCAGCATTCGGCCTTTTATCACGATGTTTTTGACCTTCTGGGTCGCTTCGATATTATCCTGGAAGGCTTGCATACCGAGACGGGGCCCGGCGTATATGAAGCTGCTATTCTTCATAGTAAAGTCTTGCGGTCTGCGGACAAGGCCGTACTGTTCAAGTCGGGAGTAAAGGAGATTGCTTCGCGTCACGGCATTGTTGCTTCCTTCATGGCCAAGTGGAATGCGGAGCTCCCTGGCTGCAGCGGCCATATCCATCAGAGTCTTTGGAGCAGCGATCAGAAGAAAAATCTTTTTTATGAGGCAGGGGCGTCGGATCGCATCAGTGAGCTTTTCAGGCATTACATAGCAGGACAGCTCTATTGTTTGCCGCATATTTTGCCGATGTTCGCGCCGACCGTAAACAGCTTCAAGCGTTTGGTTGAAGGGACATGGGCACCTACAACTCTGAGCTGGGGCTACGATAACCGCACGACTGCTTTGCGGGCGCTAAATGGAACAGAAAAGAGCGCGAGGCTGGAAACACGGGTGCCGGGATCGGACTGCAATCCCTATCTGGCAATGGCTGCAGCGTTGGCCTCAGGTCTGTATGGCATTAAAAATAAGCTTTCCCTCGAAATTCAGGCAACAAAGGGCAACGCATATCAGGAGAAGGATGTGCAACGTCTGCCTTCTAACCTCGGGGCGGCCACAGAGGCGATGAGTAATTCGACGATTGCTTCTGACCTGTTCGGAAAGGCATTTGTAGAGCATTTTACGGCCACACGTATGTGGGAGTGGAGTCAATACGAAAAGCAGGTGAGTAAGTGGGAGTTAAAACGATATTTCGAAGGCATTTAACAAATAAGACAGCTATGGAAAGGTCCTGGTGATCTTTCGTCTTGTTAATCAAATATGGATCATTTAAGGGTTATAAAGAAAGCCTGGAAAGAGTATGACGCTTCTAAAACGATCTACAAAATTCAGGATATCAGTGCGATGGTTTCTACTAATCACGTCTTCAGGATCACTTTTGACGATGAAGATATCGTGATAGCCAAGCTTTCTTACTTTGGAAAGTATGAGCATTTTAAGGAGGATCACCGCATTATTCATTCTCTGGCCAACAATCTGCTTTACCCCTTTGAAAACCTGCTGGCTAAATCATTATTGAAGAACAACCGGGTTTTTACCTACCGGTATAAAACGGCCTCGACAGACGCATGGGTGGTGTTTTACAATCCGGTAAGGGTTCAGAAGCGACTTCCAAGACGATTATCGGAGGCTCATATCCGAAAGTTCGGACAGCAGATCGGCAAGTTTCATAAATCCTGTTCCCGTATCAGGAACGTACTGCCCAAATCTTCGAAAACCTTGAGTACTGATATATCGGTGCTTTTGAGACAGCTAAACAGCAGAAAGAAATCGTCTTTCAGCGATGAGCAGCGTGATGTTTTGAGGCATCACTGCGAGTTATTTCAGAAAAACCGCCTGTTATATAAGGCCGACAAGTTTGAGACCATCCCGGTGTTCATTGACTGGAACATCGGAAATTTCTCGGTCACCTCGAGCCTGAAGCTCTACTCGCGATGGGACTATGACTGGTTCAGGATGAGCAGCCGCATGATGGATTTTTATTTTTTTGCGCGGGTAGTTTCGGATATAGGTGACCGGACCGTCTTTAGCTATCTCATAGGACCTATGATGGAAGACCGCTTCGTTCTTTTTCTTGAAGAGTATCATAAAGTAAATCCCCTCACGGCAAACGAACTTCGTTTTCTAAAAGAAGTTTACCGCTTTTTTATCCTGAATTATGTGATCAAGGACGGAAACTATTTCTTTAGTCCGCAGTATGCCACGAAGCTTCAGTCGGAAGCTTTCGATACCTACCTGCCTTCAATTGAGAAAGAATTTGATTCGGAAAAGTTGATTTCAGCTTTAAAGCTTAAGTAAAGTCAGTATTCATGAACAGTACACAATTGTTTGAAGAAGTAGTGGATCCTTACAAAGTAGTCTTTTTTGATGCCTTTGGTGTCCTGAAGAACTACAAGGGCCTGATGCCAGGAGTAGAGAAAACGTTTGAATACCTGGAGCAGCGGCAGAAAGAATTCTTTATTGTCACGAATGACGCTTCCAGAAGCCCTGCGCAGTTAGCGGAGAAATATCATCAGATGGGCCTGAGCGCTATCACTGAAGATCGTATCATTTCTTCAGGGATGCTGGCCAGGGAGTACCTCGACCTGAAAGTGAACGAAGGGATTGTTGCCTTTTTAGGCACTGCTGATTCTGCACATTATATTGAAAGACCCGGCCTGATAACCCTGCCGGTATCAGAGGTCAATGACGATAATATTTCAGAGGTAAGTGCGCTCGTGTTTCTTGACGACGAGGGGTTTGACTGGTCTGGCGACTTAAATAAGACCGTTAATCTGCTCAGAAAGCGCACTATTCCGACCATTGTTGCCAATACAGACGATGCGTATCCCATGAACGCCAGTGAGGTTTGCATTGCCGTGGGCAGTTTGGCTACGATGATTGAAACGATTGTAGGAAAGGAATTTATTCGCTTCGGGAAACCCGACTCGCAAATGTTCATGTTTGCCTACGAGCTGGTGAGAGAACGGACAGGTGTGAACAAGAAAGATATTGTAATGGTAGGCGATACACTTCACACCGATATATTAGGTGGCAATAAGTTCGGACTGGATACTATTCTGGTCCTGTCAGGAAATACGCTCTCTACAGAAGCTGAAACCAGGATCAGCAGCACCGGGATCATTCCAACCTACATTTGCTCATCAGCGGTCATTCAGCAGTAAGATGTTGCTCGACTTTCATTCGCACTCAGGGAAAAGAACACCGGGGGAACAGGTTATTCAGAACCTGATCATTCCCTTGATAGGACAAGATCCCGGTTTTGATCGTGATGGTTCTCCGGATCGCTGGTTCTCGGCAGGAGTGCACCCCTGGTACATTGACGAAGACAAGGTGGGTGAGCAGCTGACATTGCTGAGGGAGCTGGCAGGTGCCAGTAACGTGAAGGCCGTTGGAGAATGCGGACTGGACAGGCTAAGGGGACCCTCATTAGACCTGCAGCAACGGGTGTTTGAAGAACAACTGCTGCTTGCGGGCACCCTGGGCAAGCCGGTGATCGTCCATTGTGTGAGGTGCTTTGCTGAGCTCGTTCAGACCAAACGAAGACTTTCAGTCGCCGTGCCGCTGGTGGTACATGGCTACAATAACAAGCTTGCTGTGGCGCGCGAGCTTTTAGACCAGGGCTTTTACTTTTCCTTCGGGAGCGCCTTGCTAAGTGAATGGGGTAATGCTGCAAAGGTCATTGCTGAAGTTCCAGCCGACCGGTTCTTTTTGGAAACGGACGACCGGGACGTCTCAATACGAGCTGTTTATGAGCAGGCGGCACGAATAAAAAAATTCCGGTTAATCAGCTTGAAGAAATTATTTTTGCAACCTATTTAGGTTTAGGGGGTAAAAAGAGTACTAATGATTGACTTAAGTTGGCTTTCCCGCTCGGCACTGCTGGTGGGAGATGAGGGAATCAATGCACTGCAAGGTTCGCATGTGCTGATTGTTGGATTAGGAGGAGTGGGGTCTTTTGCGGCGGAATTTATATGCAGGGCAGGAGTTGGCGAAATGACCATTGTGGATGGGGATGTAGTAGATCCTTCGAACAGGAACAGGCAGCTGCCTGCACTAGCCACCAATCACGGAGTGCCAAAGGCGGAAATCATGGCCGGCCGCCTGAAGGATATCAATCCTGATCTGAAGCTGCATGTCATTCAGGATTTTCTTACTCCAAAGAAATGCCGCGAGATTCTGGAGAAAAGATACGACTATGTGATGGACTGCATCGATAGTGTAACACCCAAGCTGTATCTTTTGCTGACCGCTTACCAAAGCAAGCAGCGTGTGGTGAGTTCAATGGGAGCTGGCGGCAAATTTGATCCAGCGAAGTTAAAGGTGGCCGATCTGATGGATACCTACCAATGCCAGTTCGCCCAATATGTGCGGAAGCGCATTAAGAGGCTGGGCGTTGGTCCTGGTATAAAGGCTGTCTTTTCAACAGAAGAAGTGTTAAAGTCGTCTTTGATTATGACAGACGGCAGTAATTTTAAGCGTTCGGCTTATGGCACTATTTCCTATCTGCCGGCTGCTTTCGGAGGAGTATGTGCATCTGTTGTGATCCGCGAGTTACTCGGGCAGCAGGTAGCAACGGAACTGAGGCCAAAAGAATTAAGACCGAAAGTGAAGCCGAAAAAGAAGGCGACAAGTTAGAACGTATCTGGTAAGGTAATGGTAAAGGATGTTCCTTCGCCTGGTTTACTGTCCACGCTTATTGTTCCTCCCAGTGTTTCGACGTGGCTCTTGACCAGATAGAGGCCTATGCCTCTGCCGTCTTTGCTCTGGTCAAAGCGTTTGTAAAGGCCAAAGAGCTTATCGCCTACAGCCTCGAGATCCATACCCGTTCCGTTATCACTCATCACCAGTACCAGCGATCTCTCTACACGCTTTGTGTCAACCCTAATGACAGGGGGCACATTGTCTTTCCTGTACTTTAGTGCGTTGCTGATCAGATTGTACAAGACACTCTGAATGTATGCTTTTACAGAATAAATGACCGTTGCCTCCTCCGCTAGTGCAATCTTGATTTCTGCCCGTGCCTGCTGTATCTGAACAGAAAGGCTGTTGCGGACAACCGAAAGAAGGTGATTAAGAGAAATTTCCTCCTTGTGCTCGCTGCCTGTATTATGTACCGAGAGCAGCCGCGTGAGGTCAGAAATAACCTGGTCCATCGACTCTGCAAGTTTCCCTACCATTTCAACCAATTCTGCTGTATCGATCTGACCTGATTTAACCAACTGGATCAAACCCTTGATGTTTCCTATCGGTCCTCTAAGATTATGCGACACCGTGTAGTTGAACTGCATCAGGTCATTGTATTTATGGGTGAGCTCCAGAAGGAGTTTCTCATGATCAATTTCCAGGGCCTTTCTTTCCGTTATAAGTGACCTTAGACACAAATGATGAGTGATTTTTCCTAAAGTGTTATAGATGGGCGATATCGTCGTGTCAACCCAGAAAAAACTGCCGTCTTTTGCTTTATTTTTTATTTCTCCCCGCCACACTTTGCCGGAGGAAATGATCCTCCACATTGATTGGAAAAAAGATTTAGGATGATAGCTGCTATTGATTATTTTATGTGTATTACCAACCAGCTCATCTATATGGTATCTACTTACTTCGCAGAACGCCTCGTTTGCGTAAGTGATAATACCCCTCTTATCGGTAATTGTAACAATAGCGGCAGAGTTAACAGCGTATTGAAATGCTTTTAACGCACTTCTCGTTTCTGTACCGAAACTACCAGCATTACTATCAAGAATCATTACGTGCCTGTTTTTTCAAAAGACATACCAAAAGAGGTGTCAGCCTTTCTATAGTTGGCGTTAGGTACCTGACAGATGAAGTGAAAGGAGCTTGTGTGAATAAAAAAAGAGTGATATTAAAAAGCAGAAACATTTCTGTTTCTGCTTTTTAGGATATTTGGGGAAATACGTCTACACTTTTCTTTTGTAGATTTTCAGTTGCTTTATCCTTGCTTTACCAGCTGTATTTCGCATAAGATGCGAATATCGTCACTTACCACTACCTGTCCGGCTTCAGTAACGGCACTCCATGTTAGGCCGAACTCCTTACGGCTGATTTTTCCTTTTACGGTAAAGCCTGCTTTTGTTTGTCCGTAAGGGTCAACCACGATGCCTCCAAATTCAACTTCCAGAGCAATAGGCTTTGTCACGCCCTTGATGGTCAGATCGCCATGCAGCTTGCCTTCGTCGCCGTCCTGCTCTAAAGATGTGCCAACAAAATGTACGGTCGCATGCTCTTCTGCATGAAAGAAGTCGGCAGACTTTAGGTGGGTGTCGCGCTGTTCATTGTTTGTGCTAATTGAATCGACATTAGCAGTGAATTCGATCTTGCCAGCTTTTGCAAAGTCGTCTCCTTCAGTCTCAACCTCAAGATCAAATTCTTTGAAGTAGCCCGTCACTGTGGTGATCATCAGGTGCTTTACTTTAAACTGTACTTCGCTGTGGGTAGGATCAATTTTCCAAATAGTTGCCATTTTGTTTGAGTTTTAATAGTTAACAAAAAGTTAAAGAATATGCTTTCAAAATTTATAATTCAAAGGTAGCCGGCTCTGCAGCCTTTACTATTGATCTAGATTAAGAAATTTATATCTGTAACTTTTTTTAGAATGAGCATCTCTTAAAAAGTGTTAAAGCTTTATTACCGCCGTTGTCTTTTGTTATTTTTATCCGGAGCCTTTAATCAAGATCAATGAAATATCAACTCTTAAACTTTATTGCGTTTTGTTCTTTTCTCTTGTCCTCTGCTGCGGTGTATAGCCAGGGCATACGGGGGACAGTAAAGGGAGCAGATGGACAGCCACTGCCATACGCATCAGTCTTTGTCGTATCCCTGAAAAGTGGAACAAGCGCAAGTGAGGAGGGAAAGTTTGAATTAAAGCTTGCACCCGGCGATTACACGCTGAGAGTTCAAAATATAGGATATAAGGCTCAGGAGTATCGCTTCTCAGTTAGTGACGGGTGGATTGAGAAAGATTTTGTTCTGACGGCTCAGGGCTACCTGTTGAATGAAGTGCAGGTAGGGAAGGGACGCAAGGAAGATTTTGCGTATACGATCATCAGAAAAGCCATCGCCAAAAAGAAGTACCACCAGCTGCAGTACAACAACTATGAGATGAAGGTGTACATTAAAGGGACGGGCGAGTTATCAAAGGCGCCTTTTTTCATACGGAATAAGCTGAAGAAGGAGGGAGTGAACATCAACGAAGCCTACACAACAGAATCGGTGAGTCACATCCGGTTCAGGCAGCCCAATAAAATAGAAGAAAAGGTGATCGCAATCCGCACAAAGGGAAGTAACAACGCATCGATATCACCGTCCCTGTTTATCAACCAGAGCTTTTATGCCGATAAGATAGCCGGAGCTGTTTCTCCTCTTTCAAGAACGGCCTTTCGCTGGTACCGGTTCACCTATGAGGGGAGCTTTAGCGACGGCGGACATGAGGTTAATAAAATAAGGGTCACTCCCCGCTCAAGAGGCGATAATGTGTTCGAGGGAACCATCTATCTCATTGAGGACGAATGGGCCATCCACAGTCTTGATCTGAAGACGAGCATAATGGGCTTTCCTGTAAGCGTGAGGCAGAATTATGGGGAGGTAGCCCCTAACGTCTGGATGCCCGTTACTCACCGTTATCAGTTTTCAGGAAATGTGCTCGGCTTTGAAGGGCACTACAACTACCTGGCATCTTGTCGCGAATACAAGGTTGAACTTAACAAAGATCTGGTGTTTAAGGCCGATGTCGTTGATGAAAAAGTGGAGCCTGCGCCTGAAGAGATAGCGGCATTAAAGCGGTCGGGAAAGGCTCCGGCGGCAATGGTACCTCCATCTGCAAAGCTCAGCAGAAAGCAGTTTTACAAGATGATGGACCAATACGAAAAGGAGAGCCTGAAGGGAAAGAAAGACAGCAACGTGATCAGTGACCTTAGCTTCAGGACTGACAGCAATGCCACAAAACGCGACTCCTCTTATTGGGCCGAAATTCGCTCTGTTCCGCTTACAGCGAAGGAGCAGCAGGGGTATCGTCGCGATGACTCCCTGGCGCGTATTCAGTCGGCCCGGCTTGCGGGGAAAGACAGTCTTAAGGTCATTAAGAAAAAACGCTTTAGTCCCCTCGACGTCATTGGCGGAGCGAGTTATAACCTGTCGGCCCGCGCGACTGCTCAGATTGATCCAACTCTCACCCAGGTGTATTATAATACGGTAGAGGGCTTTAACATCAACCTGAGCGGGAAGTTTAAGTATCAGTACGACAGTTTACGGAAACAGTGGGACTTTTCACCTGCCCTGAGGTATGGATTCTCAAGTAAGGATTTCTACTTCAAGGGGCGTCTTTCGCACAGCATCCGTAAGGGACAGTTTCGGCTGGAAGGGGGAAGTTTGTCGAGCAATTCAATCAGGACGACCCTATTCATCCTTTAATTAATTCACTTACGAGTCTGTTCGCGAGGCGAAACTACATGAAGCTTTATGAGAAGAACTACGGCGGGGCATCGTTTACCTATAAGCAATCTCCGTTTCTCCGGTTTGAAGGGAGTCTGGAATGGGCGAAAAGGAAAGAGCTGACCAATCAGTCAGACTACAGTTTCCTCTATCGCGACAGCAGAGAATACTCCAGTAACTTCCCCGAAAATATTGAACTTGGCCAGGTAAGGTTTCCTGATCATGAAGCCCTGATCCTGAACGCTTCTGTATCTTACAGGCCGCTGGCCAGCTATCGTATCTACAATGGCAGAAGGATAGCCATGACGGACCGTTCGCCTGAGCTGTCGCTCTTATACACCAGGGGCATCAGCGGAGCGCTGGGAAGCGATGTGAACTTTGACCGCATAGAAGGAGGATTTAGTCACCGGATGACGACTGGTGCAGCAGGGCGACTCGACTTTCAGCTGAAGGGAGGAACCTTCCTTAATGCTAAACGGCTCTATTTCATGGACTATAAGCACTTCGACGGAAACAGGACCCTGCTTTCTACCATACGTCCGGCCGGGGGATTCAGACTGCTTGATTATTACCAGTATAGCACTGATAATAGTTATTTATCAGCCAATACACACTATCAGTTCCGTAAGTTCCTGCTGACACGCATTCCCGGTGTGCGGTACCGGGGACTGAAGGAGAACGTATTCTTTAATTATCTCAAGACCTCGAACTCCCCCAACTACTTTGAAGCTGGCTATTCACTCGACAACGTGTTCCGAATCTTCAGGATTGAGGTGGGCGCGTCTTTCATTAATGGCCACTATCAGGAAACAGGGCTAAGGTTAGGCATAGCTACCATCTTCCGGGTAGAGCGGCAAGACTGACAAGGCCAGAAGAATACAGTGCCATTCGTTTAGGGCGAGATACTGGAGTCGGTATAACAGCGCTGTTTTCGCAGAAATTTGATAAGAAATTACCTGAAGCGAAAAACCAAATGCCAGTATCGTTCCAATGTACGACCACTCGTTAATGCCTTAGCAAAAAAAGAGGTCGAAATCACGTATAATATTGCCTCTTTATTGAGGCAAAAGGCTCCAGGCCTGGGCGCGCTCAGCGAACAAAGCTCTTACTTCCGGCCAGGTTTGTTTAAAGTATTCTGATGACCGGTATTTCTCCAGGTCCTCCTCCGACCGCCAGTAGCTTAAGGTAAAGTACTGGTCGGGGTTTTTACTGTCACGCAGAAGGTCTAATTTCTCGCAGCCTTCAAACTGGGTGATAATTACCCGCTGCGTTTCGTAAAAAATGTGCAAAAACTCTTCGCTCTTCTCCGGACGAAAAGTCATCTTAACAACTCGTGTAATCATGAATAAAATTCTACTCTTACAATATCTCCCAAATGCAGGCCCAGCAAGCCGCTTGCATTACCTTTATTTATCGCGATTTCCAGGTGATTGCTAATTCCGAAGAGGCACAGTTTCTCGCCTTCAGGGACCTCGTTATAGTGCCAGCTCAGATTGGTGATCTTCTCATTTCTCTTGAAGGTCAGGACAAAGGGCCTGTTCCTCTGAACCTGACTAAACAGGTCCTTTGATATATTGGTGATCACGTTCTGGAAAGAATCGATGTAGATAACACTTCCCTTGATCAGGTCTTTCTCTATAACCGGCTGCAGATACACCTTTTCCTCCAGTTCGTGCACCGGGATCCCGATTTCTTCAATCGGTTTTCCTGCAGCCAGATGGCATGCAGCTTTTGCAAAGATGTCGGTAAGCGGAAAGTGCAGATATTTGAGGTCCTGCATAATATTCAGCTCAACAACTGTAGTGGGAGCCTCCTCAAACATCAGTGAAAAAATGCCGTTGTCTGAGCCTACAAAATAGTGACCTCTGTATTCAAGGGCCAGGTACCTCGTGTTCGCGTTGTAAACCGAATCGATCCCAATTAGATGGACCGTTTTGTTTGGGAAATAGTGGAACGCATTTTTTAAAACGAAAGCAGCCTGCGAAATGTTAAAAGCTGAAATACTGTGGGTAATATCAACGATATTCACCTCTGGCATAATGGTAAGGATGCTCCCTTTCAGGGCAGCCTGGTAAAAATCTTTGTAACCGAGGTCGGTTGTTAAAGTTATTACAGCCATTAAAATGTGAATATTTATTGTTAATCTTGTGTATGATTATAACCTGCAAATATTGAATTTTTAATTGCAAATAAATCAGGAAACTTAAAAAAAGCATAAATTGAGCGAACTAAAGATTGATCTTGAGCAGATTAACCCCGTAGTACTCTGGGGAGCCAATAATGAGTATTTCGAACTGATCAAAAAACAATTTCCAAAAATAAAAATCGTAGCCCGGGGAACAGAAGTAAAGGTGTTGGGAGATGAGGCAGAATTAACATCCTTTCAGCAAAGGTTTGACAAGATACTGGCGCACGTCGAGAGGTTTCACAGCCTCTCGTCAAACGAGCTGGAAGCACTGCTTGGCGCCCGCTTTGCCACTGAGAAGCCTGCGGAAGGCGATCCGGACAAGCCTGCACCATTGGGAGGCGAGCCCATCGTATTTGGCCCTAATGGTATTGTTGTAAAAGCACGTACGCCCAATCAGCGCAGGATGGTAGAGAGTATCAACCGAAGCGACATTCTCTTTGCCATTGGACCTGCAGGTACAGGTAAAACCTACACAGCAGTAGCTTTGGCTGTAAGGGCCCTCAAAAATAAGGAGATCAAAAGGATCATTCTTACCCGTCCTGCTGTAGAGGCTGGCGAGAACCTCGGCTTTCTTCCCGGTGACATGAAAGAAAAGATCGATCCTTACCTGCGACCCTTATACGACGCTCTTGATGACATGATCCCGCCCGAGAAGCTGAAGGCCTACCTCGAGAACCGCACTATTGAAATTGCACCTCTGGCTTTCATGCGCGGCCGTACGCTTGATAACTGCTTCGTTATCCTTGACGAGGCTCAGAACGCTACCGACATGCAGCTCAAAATGTTCCTCACCCGCATGGGGCCTTCTGCCAAGTTCATCGTTACTGGTGACGTCACTCAGGTTGATTTGCCAAAGAAACAGCAGTCGGGCCTCTATACCGCGCTTAGAATTCTCTCTGACATCAAGGGGATTGATATCATCTACCTGAGCGGCGAAGATGTAGTCAGACATAAGCTGGTTAAACGCATACTTGAGGCGTATGGCGATATACAAGGTGCATGATAGTTAACGCTAGATTTGTGACATCTCTTATCTCGCATTCTGCAGAATAATTAATAGTTTTGCACCTTAATTCAACCATCCATATACAGCATGAGTGCAATAAAGGAAACAAATTTTAAATTTCCAGGGCAGACTAATTTTTACAGAGGAAAAGTACGCGATGTTTATACAATCTCCGGCAAGTTTCTGGTGATGGTAGCAAGCGATCGTATTTCAGCTTTCGATGTCATACTTCCTGAACCAATTCCATTTAAGGGGCAGGTGTTAAACCAGATTGCAGCAAAGTTCCTCCAGGCTACTCAGGATATTGTTCCTAATTGGGTGATTGATGTTCCCGATCCCAGTGTAACTGTAGGCAAAATGTGCGAACCTTTTAAGGTGGAAATGGTTATCAGAGGATATCTGGCGGGACACGCCTGGAGAGAGTACAGTGCCGGCAAGCGTGAAATTTGCGGAGTGAGTCTGCCGGAGGGCTTAAGAGAGAACGACCCGTTGCCCGAACCCATTATCACCCCTACAACCAAGGCGGCGGTAGGTCATGATGAAGATATTTCGCGGGAGGCAATCCTCAAGCAGGGTATCGTGGCAGAGGAAGATTACGTTCAGCTGGAGAATTATACCCGTCAGCTTTATCTGCGCGGTGTGGAGATTGCTGCCGAAAGAGGACTCATCCTTGTGGATACCAAATATGAGTTCGGCAAATCCGACGGGAAGATTTATCTGATCGATGAGATTCATACCCCCGATTCTTCCAGGTATTTTTACCTCGATACTTACAAGGAACTGCAGGAGAAAGGGGAACCTCAGCGTCAGCTGTCAAAAGAATTTTTAAGGCGCTGGCTTATCGAGAACGGGTTTCAGGGAAAAGAAGGTCAGACTGTGCCTTTTATGTCTGAAGAACTGGTGCAGTCAGTTTCAGACCGCTACATTGAATTGTACGAGCATATCACCGGCGAGAAATTCAGGAA
The DNA here is from genome assembly GCF_041902385.1 of Arcticibacter sp. MXS-1. Classification (GTDB taxonomy): domain Bacteria; phylum Bacteroidota; class Bacteroidia; order Sphingobacteriales; family Sphingobacteriaceae; genus Arcticibacter. Next base: position 3,567,604 of record NZ_CP169244.1, read on the forward strand.
AGCCGATGCCGAAGCCGCTCTGGAAAGAGTTGAAAATAATATTCTCGAAAGCATAAATCGTTTAAATTGAAAATTATTTTATAATATTGTATACGGGAGTACTGAAAACCAAAATGATATGAAATTTACTGTTGATAAACACGACAAATATGTTCTGTTAAAGCTTGATGAGACCAAGTTGAATAGCCTTGTATCTCCTCAGCTTAAATCGGAGCTGATCTTGATCAATACCGAGGGGAAGCGCAATATTATACTCGACCTGTCGTCTGTTAAGTACTCGGATTCATCGGGATTAAGCAGCTTACTGGTAGGGCACAGGCTTTGTAAGAATTCATCCGGCAGCTTTGTAATTACGGGGATGAGTGAAAATCTGGAAAAATTAATTACAATCTCTCAGCTTGAGACTGTGTTGAATATTACACCAACCGTTGAAGAAGCAATAGACTTTATCTTTATGGAAGAAGTTGAGAGAGATTTAAAAAGAGAGGCAGAGTAATTACTGTAGTGGTGAATGAGGTTTGATGTTACTATTCTCGGAAGCAGCTCAGCAACACCTATTTTTAATCGAAACCCAACTGCGCAAATACTAAACGTTAACGAACGTCTTTTCCTTATCGACTGCGGAGAAGGAACTCAGCAGCAACTTATCAGGAACGGAATAAAAGCCCAAAGGATCAACTACATATTTATAAGTCACCTTCATGGAGACCACTATCTGGGCTTAGTTGGCTTATTGTCCTCTCTTCATCTTAACGGTCGTACCAAGCCCATCGGTTTGTTCGGTCCGCCTGAGCTGAAGGAAATTATCGATATCCAGCTAAAGTACTCAGAGACTGAACTTCGTTATCCTATACTTTTCCATCCCACTCAGACGGAACAACCTGAAGTCATCTTTGAAAATAGCGATATCCAGGTCGAAACCATACTGCTGGAACACCGCATAGCCTGCACGGGCTTTAAGTTCACCCAGAAACGGAAACAGCGGAGGATCATTAAGGAACGTGTAGAGGAGATCGGAGTGCCGATTGAAATGATCCCTTTAATCAAGCAGGGGATGGATTATACCGACAAGAACGGAATCACCTATGCCGCTGCAGATCTTACTACCGATCCCGACGAGCCCAGGTCCTATGCTTATTGCTCCGACACCATTTGTAATTGGAAATATATCGATCAGATCAGAGGGGTCGATACCCTTTATCATGAATCAACATTTCTGCACGAAATGCTGCAGCGAGCTCAGGATACCTATCATACGACAGCCCTTCAGGCTGCCGAGGTAGCAAGGGAAGCAGGTGTAAAGAATCAGCTCCTGCTCGGCCATTTCTCCGCAAGATACCGCGAGCTTGATCCTCTTCTGGAAGAGGCAAGGGAAGTCTTTCCAAACTCGCGTCTCGCCCTCGAGGGACATACATTTGAGATATAGATTGGGCCTTCGGCCGCTATTGGCGATTAGCTTTTGGCTTTTGGCTGTTGGCGATTAGCTTTCAGCCTGGGCCTTTGGCCGCTGTTGGCTGTAAGCTCTTTGCTATTGGCTTCCCGCTTTCGACTCTCAGTCGGCCTTCGTCCGCTATTAGTTATTGGCCTTCCCCTTTAAGCTTTCCCCTTTCTGCCTTCCGCTTTAAGCTTTCTGCTTTCCGCCTTCAGCTTTCCGCTCAAAGCTTTCCGCCTTTATCAGTCTTTCTTTCCGCCGAATATTGAGAAACTTACGTACCGGCTTGGGTGCGCTTTCAGGTCAATCATCAGCTTATCCAGGTTCTGAGCGGCATTGTTCAGGTTATTGTAGAGCTGCTCATCGTTAACCAGCTTTCCTAAAGACCCCTGTCCGGAATTCACCTTGTTGATAGCCGTCTGCATATCGGCTACCGCCTTATCAGCATTCCTGATGGTCTGCTCGAAGTTCGCTCTGGCAAACTGATCGGTTACCGATTCAAGGTTAGACATCACCGCCGTGATCTTCTGATTGTTGTTTTTCAGGTTGGTCGTGATTGATTCCAGGTTTCCGAAAATAGTGGTCAGGCGGCTGCCCTGAACTCCTACCATTCCGTCAATCGTTTTGGTAGTCGACTCAAGCGTCCGCAGGATATGAGCGATGCTGGCAAAACTGTTGTTAAAGTTCCTCTGAAACTCCGGACTGATCGTGTTGTTCAGAGAGGTCAGGATGGAGTCTAAGCGACTGATCATCGCTTCTGCCTTTTGCTGAACCGGTTTCACCTGTTGCAGCAAATCCTTTTGCACACTGGCCCGAAGGGTATCACCGCTTTCGGCGTATTTGTCGCCTCTGCCCAGTTCAAAGACTATGGCTTTGCTTCCCAATAAACTGGTGCTCTCCAGGTGAGCAATCGTGCTCAATGGGATCTCGTAATCAGGGTTGATTTTTAGCTGAGCCAGGATTTGGCCGTTCTCCATCAGCCGCAGAGCCGAGACCCTGCCAATCTGAAAGCCGTTAACCAATACGGGGTTTGAAACTGCAAGCCCTTCGACATTGTCGTAAGCTGCATAAAACTCCTGTTCTCTTGAGAAAACATCGTTTCCCTTAAGGAAGCTGTATCCAATGACCAAAATAGCAATGGCTACTGCTGCCAGTATACCAACTTTAGTTTCGTTTGTAATCTTCATCCAATTCGTGTTTGGCTAATGTATTCAGTTTAGTGAGATAAACTAAATAATTTATGATATTATAAACTATAAGCAGGCATTAAGGTTTTCGGCTTTGCTTAAATTACTCGATCTCCACCTGTTTCTTATACGTCTGGATTGCTTTTAGTAAACAATTAACAATTTCATTCTGTCCCGTTTCAGACACCATGTATTCTTCTTCTTCAGGATTGCTGATAAATCCGATCTCGGTCAGCACGGCAGGCATACCTGCCTTAGCCAGCACGGCCAGACTTTGTTCCTTTACTCCCCGGTCTATCCGACCGCTTGCCACATACTCGTTTTGGATGAGGGTGGCCAGGCGGATACTCTGCTCCCGGTAGGCGTTCTTGAGAAGAGAAAAGATGATGATACTCTCAGGGTCTTTCGGGTCATACCCCTCGTAGTTCTCCTGGTAGTCCTTTTCAAGCAAGATCGACGCATTCTCCCTGATCGCTGTGTTTTGCTCGCCGAGGCGGCCAAAACCCGAGACAAACGTTTCTACTCCCTTGGACGCGGTACGGTTCCGCATGTTGGCGGGCATCGAGTTACAGTGAATGGAGATGAACATGTCTGCCTTATTGGTATTGGCCAGTCCTATTCGTTCATAAAGCGGTATAAACACATCCTCTGTCCGTGTATAGAGTACCTTGATATCCGGCAGTGCTTCGTTGATCGCTTTCCCAAGCCGCAAAGCCACCTGCAGGGCAATGTCCTTTTCCCGGGCTATAAGGCCTCTGGTAGCGCCGTCTTTACCGCCATGTCCGGCATCAATGACAATCGTTTTTATCCGGTAAGGAGGGATGGCAGCCCCTGAGCCTAAAGAGAGAAGGGGGAAAAGGAGCAATGGGAAGAGCAATGCAGAAAGTAATCTTTTCAATGGCATTATTTTCATTAATTTTGAACCGTACTGTATCATTGCAAAAATAATATTCGTTACTAATTAAAAAATCCGTCAGGCGCTTTTGTGAGACATATCCTAATAGTTTTTTTTCTATTCATCTTTTCGTTCAATCTACAGGCACAGCGCACTACAGGCGGTGTAACCCGTCCTGTCCGTGATACGGCCCGTGCTGACTCTGCCACCCGCGACTCTGTAAAACGTGATTCGCTCTCTTCTAAAACCCTTACCGGCCTGAGTTCAGAGATCAGGTATACGGCAGAAGACTCCATAAAGTTCAGCGTAGACGGAAGTACTATATATTTATACGGAAAAGGACGAATTTATTATGAGGAACTTGAACTTGATGCCGATTTTATCCGAATAGACCAGAAAGGGAAGACACTTTTTGCCAGCGGACGGCACGACAAGTACAACGTATACCGCGGTCGCCCTATTTCCAAGCAGGGCTCTGAGCCGCCTGTCACTGCCGATTCGCTCGTCTATAATTTTGATTCGAAGAAGGCCATTGCCTTTGGTACCGCCACATCTGCCGATGAAGGCTATATCCAGGCGGGAAAGTTCAAGAAGAACGAGTATAACGAAGGCTTTTTAAAGGACGGGATTTACAGTACCTGTAGTCTGCCTGAGCCCTACACCCACTTCGGGATCCACATCAGCAAAGGTATCGTCACCGAAAAGCAGGTGATGGCAAAATCTGCCTATCTTGAGATTGAGCACATTCCCATCTACCTTGCCTATCTGCCCTTCGGTTTTTTTCCGAAGACCAATAAGCGCTCTTCAGGCTTTCGCTTTCCGACCTTCGGTGAAGATGCGAACCGTGGTTTCTATATGCAGGGCATTGGCTGGTACCTGGGTATCAACGACTATTGGGATGCCGACATTACCGGAACGCTCTACAGTAAGGGCTCTTACGACGTGAACACCATTGCCCGGTACAAAAAGAACTATAAATATAGCGGCAGCGTCAACTTCAGCTATGCCTCAATAAAAGATCCGAACGGCGTCAGGGGCACCAACTCGGACCGGGCAAGCAAGCAATTCAACGTTCAGTGGACTCACTCACAGGATCAGGCTGCCAATCCGGGCGTAACGTTCAGCGCAAACGTCAATTTTGGTACCAGTTCCTATTTTCAGCAAACGGCAGCCAACGGGACGTACAACTTTGGCGCTCTCACCCGTAACAACATGTCATCAAGTATCGCCTACGGCAGGACCTTCTTCGATGGGCTCTTTAACTTTACCTCAAGTTTGAGTCACCGGCAGGATTTGTTTGCCAAAACCGTAGACCTTGAACTGCCTTCATTCAACCTGAGCATGACCACCATCAATCCTTTCGATTCAAAGAACCGGGTAGGAGAGCAAAAGTGGTATCAGCGAATTTCGGTAGGGTACTCCCTCCAGGGAAACAACTCCTATTCAGGAGCAGAAAGCGCTTTGTTCAGAAAAGAAACGCTGAACGACTTCCAAAGCACCTTCAGGCACGCCATTCCAGTGAGCATGAGTCTTAACGTGCTCAAGGTACTGCAGTTCAACACCAGCGTGAACTACAATGAACTCTGGACCTTTCAGACCGTCAGAAAAAGTTATAATCCATTTGCCCGGGGTGGTATCGTAACCGACACTGTTCAAGGCTTTGCCAGAAATTATAACTATGGGCTCAGCGGAGGATTCTCAACAAAGCTGTATGGTAAGGTGAACTTTAAAAAAGGAAACCTGATTGCCCTGCGGCATGTCATGACCCCCTCTGTGAGTTTTAACTACAGTCCTGATTTTACTAGCCCCCGATTCGGATTCTACAGGGACATAAAGAATATGCCCGTTAAGTTACCCGACAGTCTCCGCCAGCTTCAGGGAAACATCCGGTACTCCATCTTCCAGAGCGGTGCCGGAGGCAGCCAGCAGGCCGCCATCAACTTCTCCCTCGATAACACCATTGAAGCCAAGAAAAGATCAAGGAGCGACACCAGCGAGGCGACTAAAAACGTGCCCATTATTCAGGGGCTCCGCTTCTCAGGTAGCTATAACTTCGCAGCCGATTCCATGAAGCTCTCTCCAATCAGCTTTAGCGGTCGTACTGCCTTCTTTAATCAGAAGATCGGGCTGAACTTCGGAGGATCGTTTGACCCCTATCAGGTAGAGAATGTAAACGGATACGCCAGGCGGACCAGGCACTATCTCTTTGAAAAAGGGCAACTCGCCCGGCTCACTAATTTCAACGTTTCTACCGATTTTAGTTTTAATTCCTCGGCTCTGCAGAAGCGAAATGAGGAGCTGCGAAAAAAACAGAATGATCCAAACATAAGTCCCGCTCAGCAGCAGGACATTCAAAGTATCCTCAGGAACCCTAACTACTACGTTGATTTCAATGTGCCCTGGAACCTGAGCGCATCCTACAGTCTTAACTACTCAAATGATGGGGTACGGTCGGTAGTAACGAACACGCTTAATTTCAATGGCGATTTCAGCCTTACCCCCAAATGGAAGATCCAGTTTAACTCCGGTTACGACTTTCGTCAGAAAGAGATCAGCTTGACCCAGTTCTCCATTAACCGCGACCTCCATTGCTGGGATATGGCCTTCCGCTGGACCCCTTCGGTATGTATAAAAGCTACAGTGTTGATATCCGCGTCAGAGCCTCTATCCTTCAGGATCTGAAGCTCAGCCGTAGAAGCGCACTACCCTTAAATTACTATTAATGTTAACTGAAATTATAACCATCGGCGATGAGATCCTGATCGGTCAGATCGTCGACACCAACTCCGCCTGGATTGCTCAGAAGCTCAACGAAGCCGGTATTCGCGTGAAGCAGATCACGTCGGTATCTGATGATCGCGATCATATCCTCGAAGCACTTGCTGCCGCAAGCAAAAGAGCCGACCTGATTATCATTACAGGCGGGCTGGGACCAACGCGCGATGACATTACCAAGAAAACCCTGGCAGAGTACTTCGGGGTGGGTTTTCGCAGAGATGCCGATGCTCTTGAAGACGTGAAACGCATCTTCGCTGCCTCCAACCGACCCATGCTCGAGATCAATGAGCAGCAGGCAGACGTTCCGGAAAACTGCATCGTGCTGCGCAACAAGAACGGGACAGCGCCAGGAATGTGGTTCGGTCACGAGGGCAAAGTCTACGTCTCCATGCCCGGCGTGCCTTTCGAAATGATGTATCTGGTAGAAGAAGAAGTTCTTCCCCGGGTAAAACGTCATTTCAGCCTTTCCGCCATCGTTCATTATAACATCCTGACAGCAGGCATAGGCGAGTCCTTTCTGGCCGAGGCGATCGCATCTGTAGAGAATGCCCTGCCTGCCCACATCAAGCTGGCCTATCTTCCCAAGTTAGGGCAGGTGCGCCTCCGTCTGAGCGCCTACGGTGATTCAGAAGAAGCATTAAAGCAGGAGGTGGAGCATTACGCAGAGATGATCAGGCAGCTGATCCCCGAGTTCGTGGTGATCAGCGAGGACAAGCCCCTCGAAAAAGCGTTGCTCGACTACATGCAGGGGCGCCGCTTAAAGCTGGCAGTAGCCGAAAGCTGCACCGGCGGTTACCTCTCTCATCTTCTCACACAACATCCCGGATCAAGCGAAGTGTTCCTGGGAGGGGCTGTCAGCTACTCCAACGAGCTCAAGGAAACGATGCTTGGCGTATCTTCCGAAACACTCCGCAAGTTCGGAGCCGTGAGTGAAGAAACAGTCATCGAAATGGCGGCCGGTGCGCTGCGGAACTACCATGCCGACTATGCGGTCTCCATAAGCGGGATTGCCGGTCCCGGAGGCGGCACACCCGACAAGCCCGTAGGCACCGTGTGGATAGCAGTGGCAGCCAGGGATCGTACCGTTGCCCGCAAGTTTCAGTTTCCGAGCCGCCGGCAGCAAAACATAGAGAGAGCTGCTGTAAATGCGCTCATCCTGCTGTTGAAATTAGTTCGTGAAGACCACGCATAACATTTAAAAACATTTATTTTTGCAGCGATACCAATCAACAATGTATGGCTCACTTTGAATTATTACTTCCAAAGATGGGAGAGAGCGTTGCCGAAGCTACTATCACCAGGTGGCTGAAGAACCCCGGCGACACCATCGAGGAAGATGAACCGGTGGTTGAAATTGCCACCGATAAAGTAGACTCTGAAGTTCCTTCTCCCGTATCAGGGAAACTCGTTAAACAGGTTGTGAATGTGGATGATATTGTCCTGGTGGGCTCGGTCATCGCAGTAATTGACACCGGAGGAGGCGACGCAGCGGAAGAGCCAAAAGAAACACAAGCTCCTCAGCCAGCAGTACAAGCCGGGCCGGAACCAGAAGCAGACCCAATTCCCGGACTTGAGGCTTTGCCGGCAGCCCAGGAAAACGTTTCCTTCAGAAGTATCGAGTCAGATGCAAACCGCTTTTATTCGCCTCTGGTAAAAAGTATCGCAGCCGAGGAAGGCATCAGCCAGCAGGAACTTGATACTATTCACGGCACCGGTGCAGAAGGACGCGTTACCAAGCAGGATATATTAACCTATATTAAAAACAGGCACCGTGCACCCGCTCCGGAACAGGCAAGACCGCAGTCGGCCCCTCAGCAGCCCTCTGTCAGCCCCTCGTTCTCAGCCGCCGCGAACACCTTTAACAGGCCGGCTCCTCAGGTTCAGGTCCCCGTATCAGGAAGTGACGAGATCATCGAGATGGACCGCATGCGCAAGCTGATCGCCGAGCACATGGTCATGAGCAAGCAGGTGTCGCCTCACGTAACCTCCTTCATCGAGGCCGATGTTACCAACATCGTGAAATGGAGAGATAAGATCAAAGCCTCCTTCGAGAAGAGGGAAGGGCAAAAGATCACCTTCACCCCCGTCTTTATCCAGGCAGTGGCCAAGGCAATCAAAGATATGCCAATGATCAATGTATCGGTAGACGGCACCCGCATTATCAAGCATCGCGACATCAACATTGGGATGGCTACCGCGCTGCCTTCCGGTAACCTCATCGTTCCGGTGATTAAGAATGCCGACCAGCTGAATCTTGTCGGTTTAACGCGTGCCGTTAATGATTTGGCAGTCAGAGCCAGGAATAACAAGCTTCAGCCCGACGAGGTAAAAGAAGGAACCTTCACGCTCACCAATATTGGCTCTTTTGGCAATGTGATGGGCGTTCCTATCATCAACCAGCCCCAGGTGGCCATTCTTGCCGTGGGCGCTATTCAGAAGAAGCCCGCTGTTATTGAAACTGAGTTCGGCGACGTTATCGCGATCCGCCATAAAATGTTCCTTTCTATGTCGTATGATCACAGGGTGGTCGACGGAGCGCTCGGTGGAATGTTTATCAAGAAAGTAGCCGACTATCTGGAGGCATGGGATATTAACTGCAATATTTAACCCGAAAGTGATCTTCATCAATTGAATTTAAGTGCATATTCCTTTTGTTTGCACCGAAAATCAAATACGAAGATGAAGATTGAATACTACTCGTTTAAGAGAGCAGCTCTGACAGCAGTTTTAACTGTATCAGTCGCTGCTCTTTCTTGTTTAAAATCCTTTGCTCAGGAGCATGCAGAAGGAAAAGAAGAGGAAGAAAAAGGCGCTCACAAGATCACTTTTTCTCTCGGTCACGCTCATGTGCACGAAGGCATTGAAAATGAAGAGAAAAAATGGCTGGTAATGGGTGCATGGGGGCTGAATTACGACTACATGTTCAATTCAAAGTGGTCCCTGGGACTTCATAACGACCTCATCCTTGAAGAGTTTACAGTAGAAAAGCACTTAGGAGAAGAAGAAAGCACCATACTGGAACGGGAACACCCCATCGCAACCAAGCTCGTGGGATCTTACAAGCCATTAAAGCATATCAGCCTGATGGCGGGTGCCGGCGAGGAAATTGCAAAAGGAGAGAACTACTTTTTAACAACAGTCGGTGCTGAGTACGGCGTTCACATTCCTGGAGGCTGGGAGTTTGGCGCCGAACTTGCATATGATATTAAATGGAAGGCCTACGATACCTGGATCTTCGGATTCGGAATCAGCAAGGTCATTCCAGGAAAGCACAAGCACCACAAGGGATAACAACAAAAAGGCCGGAACTGAGATTCCGGCTTTTTTGGTGAAAGCCTGTTGGTTTATTGACACTATTAATTGTTCCTTTAAAGGTCTTAATGAGATCGCTTTGATGAGTTTGTTGAGACCATTAGTCGTTTTTTTAAGGCTTCAATGAGATCGCTTCGCTGAGTTTATTGAAACCCCCGGTCGTTTTTAAAAGGCTTCAATGAGACGGCTTCGCTAAATTTATTCAGGCAATAAGTCTTTTTTTAGTGGTGTTAATGAGGTCGCGTCACTGGGTTTGTTGAGACCACCGGTCGTTTTTTTAAGGCTTCAATGAGAGGACTTCGCTAAAATTATTGAGACAATCAGTTGTTTTTTTAAGGCCTCAGTGAGATCGCTTCGCTGAGTTATAAGGGCAGAAAGAGCCTTCAGGCGAACCTTAGTCCCCGTTTGCGGGTGCAAGTCATGAATGTTTTTTTTGTAAGTGACTTCAATCAGGACAGTTTCCCTTCTCGGCTGTTATCCTGCTTTCACATAGGGCGGGCCTACAGGCAAGGGGCCTTTTCTTCTCAATTGAACACGTCCTTCTTCGAACACGATACCGTTCGCCGATTCTGGTTTCGTCTGTTCTTTTACTGTTCTTCGCTTGCGCTTCGACAGTTCTGTCGAATCCTAAAAAAGCTATACACCCAAAAAGAAGTGTATGGAAACCAAAAGAAGAAAATTGAGATCAATCAGGAGTGAAAGGAACACTCGTTTTGACAAGCGTGAAATTCAGAGGATAGTAGAACGAATTGAGTCGGGGGTACCTCGGCGTGACATCCTAAAGGAATACGGAATGCATGAATCAACGTTGACTAATTGGATGAACCGGTACGGCTCAGAGCATTATCAGCAGGAACGTAACCGCCGATATAGTCCTTCGGAGAAACGTACAGTCCTTCGGGCAGTGGAATCAGGAATGAGCGTCCGGGAGGTATGTGTGGCCTTCGGGATCAAATGCAGGACAGTAGTAGATAAGTGGGTTCGCCAATAGAAAGCTGAAAATGTCGAACTTAGTGTTGAAATCCCGCAAATGAAGAAAAAAGAAAAGAAAAAACAGGAAAATGTAGCTGCAGACACGCAAAGTCTGGAGGAACAGCTAGCCTATGCCCAGCTAAAGATACAGGCTCTGGAGACTCTGATTGATATTGCAGAGGAACAGCTAAATGTGGATATCCGAAAAAAGTCTGGAGCCAGGCAGTCACCAAAATGAAACAAGACTATCCTGCACAGGGAATCAAAGCCCTGTGCAGACTGTTTGGCAAAACCCGCCATGCCTGGTATGACCGGCAGTGGCGGCAACAGGATACAGGCTTAAAAGCAGAGATCGTTCTTCAACATGTCCATCAAATCCGCAAAACATTGCCGGGTACAGGTACCAGAAAGTTACTCCATGTGATCACCCCAATGCTGGCAGAGCACGACTTGGGAGTTGGTCGGGATTATCTCTTTGATCTGATGCGTGAGAAAGGATTGAGCATCCGGCGCCGAAAGAGGCGGGTGGTAACTACTGATTCGCGACATTGGATGCATAAATATGCTAACCTGATTAAAGACCTTAGGGTGGACCGTCCAGAGCAGGTCTGGGTGAGCGATATTACCTATATTGGGATGAACAGAGGCTGGGGATACCTCAGCCTGATCACAGATGCTTATTCCAGGAAAATCATGGGCTACTGCTTTCATAAAGACCTCAGCGCTCAGGGGTGCGTAAGAGCGTTAAAAATGGCCCTTGACAACCGCATCTATCAGGAGCACTTAATCCATCATTCAGACCGCGGATCACAGTATTGCAGCAAAGAATATGTAGAGGTGCTACTGAGTAGCAAAATAGCCATCAGTATGACCGAAAACGGAGATCCTTATGAGAATGCCCTGGCAGAACGAGTTAACGGTATTCTCAAAGAAGAGTTCAGCCTGCACTATTCAGCTATGGGCTTTGAGGAGACTGCAAGGAAGGTCGCTGAAAGCATCGGGGCTTATAACGAGCTAAGGCCACACGCCAGCTGTCACTATCTTACTCCAGAGCAGGCCCATCTCAAGGGGGGGCCACTAAGGAAACGATGGAAAAATAAAAACTTAAAAAATACAGAAATTCCCCTTGTATAGTTCAATCAGGATTTACAACTTGCAGTGTATAATTAAGTCAGGAATACCAATTTCCGATGTATAATTAAATCAGGATTTATTCATTAATCTGTATAGTTATTTCAGGACAAGACATTCTTCGCTTGCGCTTCGACAGTTCGCCGTCGGTTTTCCGACGATTCTTCGTCCTTTCTTCGCTTCTGCTTCGTTTTTGGTTCGTTCCTCGTTCGTTCCTGCTTCGTCGTTTGGCCGTCGCTGCTTCGTCGTTTTTTCGTCTCCGCTTCGTCGTTTGGCCGTCGTCGCTTCGTCGTTTTTCCGTCGTCGCTTCGTCGCCGGACCTACGGAGCGAAAAAAAGCGACGAAAAACTGACGGCTCAGGTACGAATCTGGTCATACCATGCACTTCACCTGATTCAATCAAAACAAAGACTGGCCGATACCAGGGGCCTTATCCTGTGCCAAACAGCACCATCTGGCACCATTTGGCACCGCGAGTTGGCAGGTGCCCGCCGCCTTTTCTACTTTTAATACCCAGACAAACCATTCATGCGTTGGACACTCCAGCGGGAGGTGGGTTTGCTTGCATGTTGTTCCGGACCATTGAAGAGAAAGGAAACATTCACAGAATCCACCCATGAAACTGGTACTTAAGCGGGAAATGAAGTTGCTTGCATGTTCTTCGGTGCCTGGAAGAGCAAATAAACTTGTAAGAAAAACTGACAGCGGCCGACAGTCGCCCGATCAGGGGTAACAAGCCAGAGTCAGATGAAATTTATATGTTATGGAAATTGCTTTAGATAATCGCAGACTCGTTCCTTCAGCCACTCCGAAGAGTAGTGCAGGCGGCTACAGAAACCGAGTGCGTGCTGAATACCGTACCCGGACTCCGGACGATCCCGGGGAGGGGAGCGGTAAGCCCTGCCCAGATCAAGCTTACGCGGCCTTGCCGTTCTCCCGCCGGGGTTGCAGGGAAAGAAGTGCTAAAATGGGAACATTCCCAACTTTTGAAACCGGTTGCAAAGGCATATACCGAGAAAAATGCTGTTCTTTCTTCCGGCTTCTGAATAACTTGGCTGCAGCTGTTCACCTCGGTTATGCACAAAGAGGGGCGGCCCTGACAGCGCTTCTTGCCCGATACCTGAGGGAAGTGGCCGCGGGGCATCAGGAGGTGAACACGATGACAACCAGTTTAAAACACACCAGAATGTACAAGATCTTCAGTCTCGTTGGTATTTTGTTACTACTTTCTACTGCCAGGGCCGACGTTCGTCTGCCTTCGTTTTTCTCAGACGGGATGGTTTTGCAGCAGAAGACAAACGTCAGGATCTGGGGCATGAGTGCACCGGGAGAACATCTGACTGTGCGGCCGTCCTGGTCACGCCAGAGCGTTCATACAAAAGCATCCCCGGATGGAAAATGGACTGTTTCTATTCAAACTCCGTCTGCCGGCGGGCCTTATTCCTGCAGCATCAAAGGGAAAAATACGATCGTATTGAAGGATGTGCTGATCGGGGAAGTGTGGCTCTGCTCGGGGCAGTCGAATATGGACATGCCGGTAAAGGGATATATGGCCAGCCCCGTTGAGCATTCGAATGACATTCTGCTAGATTGTACGAATCCTTCCCTTCGTCTTTTTCACGTGGCGCGGGCCTATGCGGGCCAGCCGCAGAGTGACGTCAAGGGGAGCTGGCAGCAGGCAGCCCCCGCATCGGTAAGCAGCTTCAGTGCTGTAGGCTACCAGTTCGCTGCCATTCTGCAGAAAAACCTGAGGGTACCAGTAGGAATCATACAGGCCACCTGGGGCGGTTCGCCTGTTGAGGCCTGGATGGATAGTGTCATGGTAAGCGGGATTCTGGGAGACAGCATCAAAACCGACCGTGCCATCAGCAAGGCCGTGCACCAGGTGCCCGGAAACCTGTACAACGGCATGATTGCTCCTCTGGCCGGCTATGGCATAGCGGGGGTGCTCTGGTATCAGGGAGAGCAAAACAGGCACAATTACAAGTGGTACGCCGCCCTTCAAAAAGCAATGGTCGGGCACTGGCGGAAAGCATGGAACTTGGGCGACTGGCCCTTTTACTATGTACAGATAGCGCCCATGCGGTATCCCGAATCGCAAAGCGCCGCTGTTCCGCGACTCCGCGAGGTGCAGCTAAAGCTGATGGACGAAATACCAAACAGCGGCATGGCCGTCACTCTCGACGTTGGCGAAGAGCATAATATTCACCCCTCCGGCAAAACGGCGGTGAGTAAAAGGCTCGCCTATCTGGCTCTTGCCAATGCATACAAACAGGCAGGACTGGCGTTCCGCGGACCGGAGTGCCGCTCTGTCGAGATTGCAGGAGAGGTGATAAAATTAAAGTTCAGCTACGCTGTTAATGGACTTACCAGTTTTGGCAAAGCCCTCACGCAGTTCGAAGCTGCAGGGGCCGACAGGACCTTCTGGCCTGCCAAAGCGGAGATCCATCAGGATGAGGTGTGGGTATGGTGCGACAAGGTAAAGTCGCCTCTGGCGGTGCGATACGCCTTTACAGACTGGGCCGTTGGCGAGCTCTATAATGTTGAAGGAATTCCGGCCTCGTCCTTTAGAACAGACGACTGGTAGTGTTTTCTGTCGGCAAGAGGATTGTAAGTTTCCATGCAATCTTTTAGGCCCCTTTAACAACTCGCCGGAGCCGGATTAAAAATAAAATGAATTGAATAGGGTAGATTTTAAGAAGATCTGCATTTATAGTAATAATTAACCAGCTTATAAGTCCATGAGAAGTCTCTACACGACTATCATTTTAATTTTCTTTCTCCAGTTTGAAAGCCGAAGTCAAACCTTCACGCTCACGTCTCCCGATCAGCACACTCAGGTAAAGGTCCGCCTGGGAGAGGATATTACGTATAGTTTGTCCTACCGGGGACAGGAGTATGTGCAGCCCTCTGCCATCGCCGTTGCACTTTCCGGCGGAACGGTGCTCGGTAAAAAGCCGCAGCTCAGAGCTTCAAAAACTACAAGTGTTAACCAGATCCTCCGTCCGCTTTATGGCATATCTAAAGAGCTGAAGGAAAATTACCGGCAGCTGAAGCTCGATTTTAAAGGGAATTACTCGGTCGTTTTCAGGGCTTATAATGAAGGCTTCGCCTATCGCTTTGAAACGAATCTGGGCGACAGCATGACTGTAAAATCAGAGCTAAATGAGTTTCGTTTTGCGGCAAACTATCCGGTGTATTTTCATCCCGACCTTTCTGAGTCTAACTACCGTCTGCAAAAGATTGCCGATGTGCTCAATCCCAATTACAGCAGTCTCCCGGTGCTGGTAAAAGCGCCGGGGGCTAATATCCTGATCCATGAATCAGACGTACTCGATTATCCCTGTCTGTCCGTGATTGCTGCAGGTAAGAGCCAAAACACGCTGCTGGGGCAGCACGCTTCTTATCCTAAAAAGACCGAAATGGGAGGGTATGCCAACTACGGGATGATTGTAAAGGAAACACAGGATTATATTGCGCGGACCAAAGGAAAGAGAACGCTCCCCTGGCGCCTTTTGGCTTTGAGTAAGGAGGACAAGGATATTCTGAACAATCAGCTGGTCTATCTCCTTGCCTCAGAAAACAGGCTGAAAGATGCATCATGGGTAAAGCCGGGAAAGGTGGCCTGGGATTGGTGGAATGCCCTGAACCTCACCGGCGTTCCCTTCAAAGCAGGGATTAACACAGAAACATACAAGTACTTTATCGACTTCGCAGCTGCTAATCATCTCGAGTATGTGAATCTCGATGAAGGCTGGAGCGACCCCTTCGACCTCCTTAAAATAAGTAGTGAGGTAGATATGAAGGAGCTGGTCCGTTATGCTAAAGAAAAGAATGTAGGTCTCGTCCTCTGGTGTGTATGGCATACGCTCGACCGGCAAATGATTGCGGCGCTTGACCAGTTTCAGAACTGGGGCATATCGGGGGTGAAAGTGGACTTTATGAATCGGGATGATCAGATGATGGTGCGGTTCCATGAACGACTGCTGCAGGAAGCTGCGAAAAGGAAGCTTTTGGTCAACTTTCACGGTGCTTATCATCCTACCGGAACAGCGCGTACCTATCCCAACCAGATCAATGTGGAAGGAGTGAAGGGGCTCGAATGGAATAAGTTCGACCCTGCGGGAACGAGTCCTGATCATGATGTCATGCTTCCCTATGTCCGGATGTTCGCCGGTAGTATGGACTATACTCCGGGTGCCATGCAGAATTACAATAAAAAGGACTGGCGCCAGATTGCCGACCGCCCTCAGAGTCAGGGAACGCGATGCCATCAGCTGGCCATGTACGTGGTCTACTACGCCCCGTTGCAGATGCTCGCTGATGCTCCTACTGCCTACCAAAGGGAACCCGAATACCTGAAGTTTCTGAGCCATGTGCCTACCGTGTGGGACGAGACAGTGCCCCTGGCAGGCGAAGCAGGGCAGTATGTGGCGGTAGCCAGGAAAAAAGCGGATGAGTGGTATCTCGGCGCCATGACTGGCTGGGCTCCGCGCAAGCTATCCGTTCCGCTGGATTTTCTGCCCGCCGGAGTGGAATTCAATGCCGAGATCTTTCGCGACGGACCTAACGCAGAACGCGTAGGAAGCGATCTCGTGCATGAGTTCAAAAAAGTAAAAAAGGGTGACACGCTTTCGCTGCAGCTGGAAGCAGGGGGCGGTTGGGCAGCTTCGTTCAAACCCGTATCCAAGACTAACTAAACGTACAATCAGATAACAATATGACCTGTTCAACTACCCGTAATTTTCATTTACAACGGCTCAGTGTACTTGTATCGATCACTCTCCTGATGGTGATGAGAACGCATGCGCAAACCTACCAGCCCAACTGGGCCTCACTGGATAAGAGAGAAGTGCCCGGCTGGTGGTCGGATGCCAAGTTTGGAATTTTTGTTCACTGGGGCGTCTATTCGGTTCCTGCCTATGCACCGGTTTCTCAGGCCGACGGTGTTTATGAAAAGTACTCCGAACATTATGAATCAAGGCTGCTGACTAAAAATCCTCTTTTTACCAAGTTTCACAACCGCTACTTTGGGGAGAAGACCACCTACCAGGACTTTGCCCCGCAGTTTAAGGCCGAGTACTTTGATCCGGATCAGTGGGCCGACCTTTTTGCCCGGTCTGGCGCCAAATATGTTGTTCTCACCTCCAAGCATCACGATGGCTTTTGTCTCTGGCCCAGCCCGCAGTCACCAAAATGGAACAGTCAGGATATTGGTCCGCATCGCGATTTGATAGCTGACCTCAGCTCATCGGTCATCAAAAAGGGCCTCCACATGGGACTTTATTATTCCCTGCTGGAGTGGACCCACCCCTTGTATAATGCCAAAACGATAGACGAATACGTAGATCGTCATATGCTTCCCCAGATGAAAGACCTTGTTTCACGGTATAAGCCGGAAGTCATTTTCTCTGACGGCGAATGGGATTATCAGAGCAAGGATTTGAAGAGTGAGCAGTTCCTCGCATGGCTCTACAATGAATCACCAGTCAGGAATACCGTAGTGGTTAACGACCGCTGGGGTAAGGAAACGAGGAGCAAGCATGGCGGCTATTATACTACTGAATACGACCTGGTGCATGACAAGTCGGGCATTGGCAACAGCAGTCATCCCTGGGAAGAGAGCCGTGGCATCGGTACTTCTTACGGATACAACCGTTTTGAAACTACTGCTGATTACTATACTTCAAAGCAGCTGATCGATCTCCTCATTGACAAAGTATCGGCAGGCGGGAACTTATTGCTCGACGTAGGGCCGGAGGCCAATGGCCTGATCCCGGTGATCATGCAGGAGCGCCTGCTTGATATGGGAGCCTGGCTGAAGGTGAACGGGGAGGCGATCTACCATACTACACGCTGGGAAAAGAAGAGTTCGCAGCCCGGGCCATCTTCCGTTTATTTCACCAGGAATGGAAAGACCCTCTATGCTCTTTGCAAAAAGTGGCCCGATAAACCTCTAAAGATCTCCGGTATCAGGAAGGCGGGAAAAGTGAGCATGCTAGGGCTTTCTGACCCCGTCAGGTCGAGCGTTACGAATGGCACCCTGAGCATCGTGCCCCCTTCAGTATTGCCCGACCGCGTGCCCTGCCAGTACGCCTGGGTCTTCAAAATAGAAAATATAGAATGACACTAATCTTCATACTGCTTAATTGATGATCACGAGAGCTGCTTTCTTTCTTTTTGTACTTCTGTCGGTCCGCATCTCCTACGGGCAGCAGTCTGTTCGCCTTGACAATGGGGCCTATCTCAGGATAGAAACCTATTCTCCTTCAACTTTTCGCATTCGGTATAGTGAGTCGGGCAAGTTTCCGTTGACGCTGAGCGAGAAATACGGCATCATTAAGGGCAAGGGGGCGCAGGCTGTCCATCAGGAGCGAAAGGAAAACGGTCAATATTTCATTGAAACCCCTGCTCTTGTCCTGCAGGTCTCTCTTTCTGACGGCGCCATCAAGCTGCGCCGCAAGAATGAAACACAAACCCTGGTGGATCGCATCGCTTTGAAGCTGGTACCCGGCAAGAACAGGGTAGCCGACTTTCTGGACCGGGAGTTCAGTAAGGACAGCCTGAAGGCCGGTGGCATTATTGGCGACTCGGTGAAACGGTCGGCAGTGCGGGCGGTAAACTATGGCGACTCCGTGGCTGCCCTTTTGTCCTTCTCACTGAAAGAAAAGGAGCGTTTTTACGGCCTTGGAAGCGGCAACCGAGAAGGCTTACAGCGCAGGGGGCACATCGGACGTATGTGGGTAGAGTATCAGCGTTCAGAGGCGCCTATTCCTTTTATCATGTCGAACAACGGCTGGGGCATTTTCTACAACACCACCAAATTCCATTATTTCGATGTAGGCAAGCAGGATGCCGACGAGATGCACGTTTACGAGCCTGATCAGCGTGATATCGACTTCTTTCTTTTCGGGGGACCTGATATGCCCGCTGTACTTCAGCAGTACACGGTTTTAACGGGTAAGTCGTTCGTGCTGCCACGCTGGGGCTATGGCCTGGCTTTTGGCAGCAATACCATGGAGAATCAGTTCAATGTGCTTGAGAATGCCGCTCACTTCAGGCAGGAGCAGATCCCCTGTGATATTTACTGGCTGGAGCCGCAATGGATGGCTAAGTTTTACGACTTTTCAACCTCCAAGGACTGGAATAAGGACAAGTTTGTAGCTGAACTTCCCTGGACTAAGAGTCACGATCCTTTATTTATACAACGCTTGGACGACATGGGCTTCAAGCTGGCCCTGTGGCTCTGTGTCGAACACGACTTCTCCATTGAGGAAGAGGATAAGATCAGACAGCGCAACGAGCTGAGTCTTTCGGGGAAGGAGCATTGGTTTGAACATCTCCGTAAATTCCTCGATCAGGGAGTCAGAGGGTTTAAGCTCGACCCCTCAAGGACACTCGATCAACATCCGGGTATGACTTACTTCAACGGATTAACCGACAGGGAAATGCATAACCTGAATCAGGTGTTGCTGGTTAAGAATCTGCAGGAGGTAACGCGCGACCATCTTGGCAAGCGAACTTTTCATCACTATTGCGGCGGGTATACGGGCGTGCAGCATTTTAGTGCTTCAACGCTTGGAGATAATGGGGGGAGGCCCGAAACATTGTTCGATATCTTCAATCTGGGGATGAGCGGCCATAGTAATACCACCTGCGATGTGCTGGAAGGGGTGTACCCTTTGCTTCCCGGAATCCATATGGGCTTTTTCCTACCCTGGGTTCAGATCAACAGCTGGGCCTATATCTTTCACCCTTTCTATTTCAGCGAGAAGGACAAACAGGCGTTCAGGTCGTATGCACAGCTGCGCTATCAGCTAATGCCCTACATCTACTCCGGTGCTCTTGAAGCCCACCGTTCAGGCATGCCTATAGTAAGACCGATGCCTCTTATGTATCCCAGGGAAGAACGTTTTGCCAATACAAGCCGGCAGTTCTTCTTTGGTGAGAGCTTCCTTGTTGGCGCCTTTACAGATACCGTCGATCTCCCATCCGGGAAATGGATTAATTACTGGACGGGTAAAGCAGTGGCGGGAGGAAGGAAAGTAAAGGCTGATCTGCCTGCGCAGGCCGGCGGCCCGCTGTTTGTGAAAGCCGGCGCCATCATCCCTTTCCAGGAAACTGCGCAATTTATTTCTCCTGCGCCACCTGCTTCGTTGACGCTGAAGATCTATCCTTCGGGGCAAAGCAGTTTTAATCTTCTCGAAGATGATGGCGAAAGCTATGATTACGAGAAAGGGGCGCTATCAAAGACCTCGTTTTATTGCGAGGAAGGAAAGAACGCTGTCCGTTTCCGCATAGCGGCAACAGAAGGAAGTTATAAGGGAATGCCCCAAAAAAGGTCGTATTCCCTCTTATTTAACGGGATCGGACAGTTTAAACAAGCCAGACTTAACAATGTGCCATTGAATACCGGAGTGTCGTTTGACCGCAAGAGCGGGATGGTGAAAGTCAACATCACAGTGGATACAAAGAAAGAAAACATTATACAGATTTTGTAGGCCGGCGATTGGGCAAACCACTCGCGGTACTTATATTGGAGGAGCAATCCTGATACTAACCATTTAATGCCGAAGCAATGCAAATAAAAACAGAACAGGGATTTGTCGATGTTCGGGAACTATGGACAAGGTTTCTGCAGGGAGACGAGGAAGCATACAATTGTATTATGCGAAGCTTTGCCAGACCTCTTTTTAATTATGGTATCCGGTTTTCTACCGACCGGGATCTGGTAAAGGACTGCATACAGGACGTATTCTTTGACCTCTGGAATAAGAGAAGCCGGATCTCTGAAACGGCTTATGTGCAAGCTTATCTGCTCAAGTCGCTCCGTCTGAGGATCCTCAGGGAAAGAAAGAAGTGGGATCCTATGGAAAGCCTTGAAACTATTCCTTTTGCAGCAGATTTCGGTATTGAGATGAAGATGATCGAGGATCAGTCGAACCTTGAACTTCGCCAGCGGGTGAAGAAAGTCCTCAACACCCTTTCTGAGCGGCAGAAGGAAATCGTCTATCTGCGGTTCTATCAGAGCCTGAGCCACGATAAGATCAGTCTTGTAATGGGGCTGACCCGGCAATCTGCTTATAATCTTCTGCAAAAGGCCCTGATCAAGATGAGAAAGGAATGGGAAACGGCAGCGCTGGTACTTTTCCTTATCGGATTAAAATAAAAAAATTGACAAGGATAGGGTAGATTTTATCGCTTTGTGCATTTTATACATACAACACTGAAATTATAAACCCAAATAAGGTATTCAAATGGCCGACTATCTGACTTATGATGTCGAAGACTTTGTGGTCGACGATCTTTTTCTAGCCTGGGTGTTAGACGAAGATCTCTTCGCAAAGTACTTTTGGGAGAAATGGATGGAGGAGCATCCTGAAAAAAAGGCTCTTATCGCAGAGGCGCGCTCGATAGTAAAGGGGATCTATGTCAGGCCGGAAGGGACTCTTTCAGACACGGAGGTGGAGGAGATCCGGCAGAACGTTCGCAAAAAGATAGCGGAAACGCGCGACAATCCGCAAATACGACAGATCTTGTTTAATACGCGCTTTTGGCTTTCTGCGGCCGCTATTGTTGTTCTGCTTCTCACTGCAGCTTTATTTACTTATCTGAAGCAGGGGCCAGAGGGTGGTCAGCAAATAGCAGCGGTTGAAAAGCCGGTGCTGACCCTCAGGGAGAATAATGGGGAACATGCGGTGCTGATCCGGCTGCCCGACCAGAGCTCGGTAGTCTTAAAGCCCGGAAGTTCCCTCAGCTATTTGTCGCCCTTTCAGGGGCCTACCCGTGATGTGAAGCTGAGGGGCGAGGCGTTTTTTGAAGTGAAGCATAATGAAATGATGGCCTTTATTGTACATACGGACGGACTTTCGGTGCGTGTGCTCGGAACCAGTTTCAGGGTGAGGGCCTTTAAGGGCGATAAGAACGTGAACGTGGTGGTGAACAGCGGTAAAGTAGCTGTCATTAACGATTCGCTCAAAGATATCGGCCATGGGGCCAAAGAGAAGCCGCGTGCACTGATGCTGGTAGCGAATGAAGAAGCGGTATTCAACAGAACCGACACTTCACTCATCAAGGAAAAGCTGGACACGCCGCTCGTGCTTTCGCCGCAGGTAGCGAGGCGTGTCTTCCGTTTCCATAACGTCCCCTTTGGAAAAGTGGTTGAAAAGCTGCAGGATGCCTATGGGGTTGAGATTGTGTTTGACAAGGAAACCATCGGTAACTGCCCTATATCAGCCTCCCTGAGTAATCAACCTCTGTACGAAAAGATGAAGCTGATCTGCGAAGCTGTCAACGCAAAGTTCAGCGTTAACGATCATAATATCACAGTTGAAGGGAAGGGATGCGCGGAGTGAGGGGATAAAAATAAAGACTAACCAAAAATGCCATATATCATGAACAGACCAGAAAGCCCATAGCAATTATAAAAAGCACAGAACCGGCAAGTTCGCCGCAAGCCGGTTCTGGTGTTTCCACGGAAATCAGATGAAGACAGCTCTCGCGAAGCTGCCGTGGATCCGTTTTGTCAAGCTAAAAACGAGTATTAACCTAACAATCCAAATGTATGCAATATAATTCTATACTGGTAAGGATCATGCGAATTTCGCTTATACAGATATCTCTTTTTGTTTCGCTGGTCAGCGTCTCTCTGGCACGCGAGGGAAAGGCCCAGGCTATCATGAATACCAGGGTAACTTTGGAAGAGAAGAATGTTTCTCTTGAACAGCTGCTCTCAAAGCTGGAAGAGACGTATAATGTAAGCTTTGTCTATAGTCCGGCGATGATTGGTGCAGACCGGAAAGTGAGCGTGGCAGCCAGCAGC
The DNA here is from genome assembly GCF_041902385.1 of Arcticibacter sp. MXS-1. Lineage (GTDB taxonomy): Bacteria > Bacteroidota > Bacteroidia > Sphingobacteriales > Sphingobacteriaceae > Arcticibacter. The sequence continues at coordinate 3,590,133 of NZ_CP169244.1, forward strand.
AGCCCGCTGCCTGATGTGCTCAGCGGTCTCCTTAATCCGCTTGGCCTGAGCTATAAGATCTCAGGAGATGTGGTGGTGATCAAAAAGGCTGAGGAAGCCGCCGGCAACCTTCGGTTTACTGTTACCGGCACGGTCACTGATGAGAAGGGAGAACCGCTCCCGGGAGTTTCAGTAAAGATCAAGGGGACCACTAAAGGCGCCGCCACTGATGTAATGGGCCGTTTCTCAATAGATGTAACCCAGGCAGGCGCGGTGCTGGTCTTTAGTTTTGTTGGATTTCAGGATCAGGAGAGAACGGTAACAGAGGGCGGGAGTCTGAAAATTGTCCTGAAAGAAAAGAGTAACAACCTGGATGAGGTAGTGGTGGTGGGCTATGGCACTCAGAAAAAGGTGAATGTGATCGGGTCGCTTTCCACGATCAATTCGAAGATGCTGGAGAACAGGCCGGTTTCAAACCTTTCATCCTCCTTGTCAGGCCTTGCCGCCGGGGTATACGTTCGTACAACGACGGGAAAGCCGGGCGCTGATGGGGCAAGCATCCTGATCCGCGGAGCGGGAACGTTGAATAATACATCTCCTCTGGTGGTTGTTGATGGGGTAGTTGGTTCAATGGACGCGGTGAACCCTAATGATGTAGAAAGTATATCTATTTTGAAGGATGCCGCCACTGCTGCTATTTATGGCTCTGTAGCTTCTAACGGTGTTGTCCTGATCACGACAAAAAAGGGGAGCAAGGGGAAAACGAATATTACCTATACCGGACTTACTTCCACGACCCGACCAAATGATGTGCCTGACTTTATTACGGATTATGCCGAACATATGCGGCTGGTAAATGAAGGCTATCGCAATGTGAAACAAGCCCCTGTATATACGGATGCGACCATTGAAAAATGGGAAAAAGCTAAGCAGAGCCCGAACGAGATGACTGCAGAGGGCGTGCCCTTTTATGTTGCCTATCCGAATACCGACTGGTCCAAAGTAATATTCAATCAAAATAAGCTGGTGCAAAATCACAACCTGACTTTGAATGGAGGATCTGAGAATTCACAATATCTCTTTTCCCTGGGATACCTGAACAATCCGGGAACGATACCCAATACAGGAGCCAACAACTACCGGATGCGGATTAATTTACAGTCAAAAGTGACCAAGTTTCTGACGCTCGGTACTCAGAGCTTTGGGGATGTTCAGAAGATGAGCGTGACCGATGTTGCCACTGCCTACTCATACCTACTGGCAACCGTCCCAGGGGTATACCCGGAGTACCAGGGAAGATACGGCTTCGCAGCTGCTCCTGAAGAGTCCGTTACCGCCAATAATCCGCTTGCTAATCTGTATGGAACGGGTGGAAAGAACCGGGTTAGCCGCATAAATACTACTGTATTTGCCAATCTTGCTATTCTAAAGGGCTTAAGTTTTGAAACGAAGGTTCATTACGACAATGCATTCACGGAGAATAACAACTTTGGAGTGCCTTATGATAAGTGGAATTTTGCGGCGGGAAGGATTGGCCAGCCAGCGATTGACGCAAGCCAGCTTTCTACTCAATATTCGCTTACTAAAAGCTATAACGTTGTGATCGATAACGTTCTGCGGTATAATGCTTCATTTAAAGGTAAACACGATATAGGCGCGATTGCTGGCTACAACCAGCAGTACTTTAACCTGTATAACTTTGATGCCGCCAAGAAAGGGCTGCTCGATCCGTCTCTAACCACACTAACGGCCGGGACGAATATGACCGGCATTAATGGGACGGAAGATGACTGGGGGTTACGATCTTATTTTGGTCGCGTAAATTATGCCTACAATCAGAAGTATCTCGCCGAAGCTGTAATGCGGTATGATGGCTCTTCGCGTTTCGGTCCTAATCAAAGATGGGGATTTTTTCCTGCCTTCTCCGCAGGATGGCGTATTTCCAGTGAGCCTTTCATGAGTGGCCTAAAGGGAACTCTGGACGACCTGAAATTGCGTGCATCATGGGGGAAAACTGGAAACAATGCAGCGGGAAATTATGATCATAAGGCGACTTACAAGTCGCTGAATTCGCCCACTAATACAACGAACTACTCCTTTAACGGCGCTGTATTGAACAACCTATCCCAGGTAAAAAGCGCGAATTCTTATCTGCATTGGGAGACAACCACTACGACCAATCTGGGGTTGAGTGGGACTGTTTTTAAGGGTGCTATGAACTTCGATATTGATGTTTACCGCGGCTTTACAGAAGGAATACTCTTTGTTCCAATAACTCCGCTGTCGACAGGAACGGCTACGGGCCCAACCAGAAATATCGCGGAGGTGAACAAGAAAGGCGTCGAGCTTACCCTTGGCTATAACGGTAAGGTGAGCGATTTTCGTTATTCTGTTTCGGGCAACTTCTCCTACAATATAAATAAAGTAGATAAATATAAAGGCGCATTGCAGGAAGGATACACAGTTGACGCCTCTGGAAACAGGATCTACACTTCTAATATTGGTACTGTTTCGACTTCTACAGGCTCTCCCGAATTAATTATAGAAGGACAGCGCATTAATGAGTTTTATGTTCTCCCTGTCTATCGTGGAAGCGGAACCTATTCGAACAGCGACGGTTCTGTAGATGTTAACGGCGGGCCAAAAGATGGAATGATTAGAACGCCGGAGGATATGGACTGGTTGAAAAGAATGATGGCTGAGGGCCGCCATTTCCAACCGGCGGATGGCGTAGAAAATGCAAAGATTTGGTACGGTGATCTGATCTATGCGGACACAAACGGGGATGGTATATACGGTAATCCGTATGATAGGCAGTTTACTGGCAAGTCTGCCTCGCCCAAGATCAATTACGGGTTTAATTTTAATCTTGCTTATAAGGGCTTTGATGCTTCAATGATCTGGTCGGGCAGTGCCGGCATGTCTTACTACTGGAGCACAACTTACCTAAATCAATCTGTTGTCGGTTTAGGGAAAGCTGTACCAAAGCTCGTGGCGGATGATCACTATTACTATAATGAGGCTAATCCTAATGATCCTGCAAACCGGATCAATGCTCATTATCCCCGCTTAAAGGTAACAGATGTGCAGAACGGAGCGGTAAGCGATTACTATTTGTATAACGCGTCATATTTGAAACTGAGGAACCTTCAGGTAGGTTATACGCTTCCTGTCAAGGTTTCCAAAAAATGGCTATGAGTAATGTGCGCCTCTATGTTGGCGGTGAAAATCTGTTGACTATAAGTGATTTTCCCGGCCTCGATCCAGAGATCGGGCCAGCTGCAAACTATCCCACTATGCGCCAGTACACCCTCGGTCTAAATGTTACTTTTTAAACCTGACGACATTATGAAAAAGATACTAACCGCACTTTTAATCTCCGCTTTTATTTGCGGCTGCGATAAAGACCTTCTTGACACTACCCCGTATTCGGCGGTTTCTTCCGATATCATGTGGACTACGGACAACCTTACTGATCTAGGTGTTGGAGGCGTGTACTCAGCCCTTAGAATCGGTATTGGAAACAGTGGAAATACGTCTCCCTATGAACTCTATGAGATGGATCGGTTTGGCTACACCGGAGAGTCAAGGGGCGATGAGCCTTTGCTAATGGGAACTATTACCCCAGGAAATGAGCTGTTTTCTACAATATGGAAGTATATGTATGAGGGGGTTCAAAGAGCTAACGATGCCATTGTTAACATCCCTTTAAAATCGCCTTCTAAGGCTGAAAAAAAGCCAGATATATGGCAGAATGCAAGTTCCTGAGAGCCTACTTCTATTTCAGACTTAATCAGCTTTACAAGGGAGTTCCCATTTACCTGGAGCCTATTCTTCCTGATCAGGCCAATAAGGCACGTGCAACAGAGGAAGAAGTATGGACACAGGTGCTGACCGATCTTACGGATTGTATAAATGAGACGAATCTTCCTGACCGCTACCCCGCAGGAAACGCTAATTATGGCCGGGTAACTAAAAGCGCTGCTTATGCTTTGCGTGGAAAGGTTTATCTCTACATGAAAAAATGGGATCTGGCCGCAGCCGACTTTGCGAAGGTCAAGGCAGCAGGGCACAGTCTGTTTCCTGACTATAAAGCACTCTTCAAAACGGCAAACGAGCAAAGTCCGGAGATGATCTTTTCCATCCAGAATGTCAGTCAGTCAGGCTATGGTAGTTCAACTCAGCTATATTGCGGAACACGTTCTTCTTTTGGTTCAGGCTGGAACTATTACTTCCCATCGCCTAACCTCGTTGATCTGTATGAAAATAAAGATGGTTCCAGGTTTAACTGGGATGACGTCATTCCAGGCTACTCCGCACTCACAATAGCCGAGAGAGAAGTGTATTTTCTTAGAAATAACCTCACAGAGCCAGAGATTGCTGCGGCTAAGGGTCGCGGTGCGAAGATGAGTTTGTATCTGCCTACCGGCAACGAACAGAGAATAGCGCAGGCATATATGAACCGCGATCCGCGACTGGAAGCGACTGTCATTACACCTTATTCTACTTACTTAGGGTCTCTCAATAATACGACTACTCCTGCTATCGCCACGTTGCGCTGGCCTTACCGGGCGCAGGCCGCGACCGGAGGAGATATTCAAACCGACACTCAGAACTATTTCTACTACCTCTACCGCAAGTTTGTATACGAGGGCGTGTCGGAAATTGTAGACCGTAATTTTGGGCCAACCGATTTTCCAATCATTCGCTATGCGGACGTCCTGCTGATGTGGGCAGAGGCGCTCAACGAGCAGGGAATGACCACAGAAGCGATTGAAAAGGTCAACGAAGTAAGAGCCCGGGCAGGGGTAGCCTTGCTTAATTCCAATTCGGCTACAACTGTGACAGGGCAGGCAGATTTGCGTGAGCGTATTCGGAACGAAAGAAGAGTGGAGTTCCCGAATGAAGGGATCAACTATTTCGATGAATTGAGATGGAAGACCTGGAAGGAAAAAGTCTTTTACCCCGGTGCCGGTAAAAAGCAGGTTTGGGGTACCAATGTAAGCGACTACTCTTACAAGGGCGACTTCCTTTACGCATGGCCGATCCCGACCTCCGAGATACAAATGAATCCGAACCTGGTACAGAACCCGGGATGGATAGACTAAAAACAAGGCCGACCATGTTGAGACGATCATTCATAAAGGCAGTACCGGCTGTAGGAGCGCTTGGGTTAAGCGGTCTTTCCGCTGCAGCGCTGCCCCCTGATCAGGAAAGGATAGTGAAAGCGACCAGCGGAGATGACCGGGAGTACTGGAGCAAACTTCTCTATAAAATAGCATTTCCTGTGCTTGCTAACCTGAGCAGAAATGAGCTAAAGAAGAAGATGCCCCTGGAGAAAGCGCCAGGCTATTCGCTCAAGGCGGAGAAGGTAAGCCATCTGGAAGCGTTTGGGAGAACCATCTGCGGTGCTGCTCCCTGGCTGGCCTTACCCGGGCGTGATACCGCCGAGGGCAGGAACCGTCAGAAGCTTCTGGATTTTTATCTGGAGGGCATGTCGAACGCCGTTAACCCTTCAGCGGCCGATTATCTGAACTTCCGGTCGGAGGCGCAGCCGCTGGTAGATGCCGCGCACCTCTGTCAGGGACTGCTTCGGGCTTTTGACCAGCTATGGAAGCCGCTGGATGCTACAACCAGATCGCGTTTTGTGCAGGAACTGAAACACCTGCGCCGTATTATGCCGGCGTACAATAACTGGGTGCTGTTCGCTGCCATGGTGGAGACCTTTCTGCTCGCAGCAGATGAGGAGTATGAGCCCTACCGGATCCTTATTGGCATCCGCAAGATACAGGAGTGGTATAAAGGCGACGGCTGGTATGCCGATGGCCCCGACTTTGCTCTTGACTATTACAATAGCTACGTGATCCATTCAATGTTTCTTGACATTTTGAAGGTCGCGAGCTCCAGAGGCCTGGCCGGGAAGGACGACTACGACCTGGCCCTTAAACGAATGCAGCGTTATTCAGTGCTGCTGGAGAGACTAATCTCTCCTGAAGGGACTTATCCGGCTATGGGGCGCTCTATGCCTTATCGTAGCGCTGCATTTCAGCCGCTGGCACACCTTGCTCTGATTCACCAGCTTCCTCCGGAACTTCCGGGGGGCAGGTGAGGAGTGCGGTGACCGCTGTCATGAAACGGCTGTTTGAGGCCAAAGGTACTTTTGACGAAAATGGTTGGTTGAAGATTGGAATCTGTGGCTCCCAATGGGGAGTCGCAGATTCTTATACCTCCACCGGCAGTTTGTACATCTGTACCGAAGGCTTTCTCGCCCTCGGCTTACCGGAAGATGATAGCTTCTGGACCGCGCCCGGTCAGGACTGGACCTCCCGCCTGGTCTGGTCCGGCAAACCTGTTAAGAACGATCATGCTGCACACTATTGACAAATGAAGATAAACGTTATTTCTATGCTCGGAGCGACGCTCTTTGCCGCTCAGTCCTTTGCATCTATCCCTGATACGGCGAGTGTCGTAAGATCGGGATTTTCTGTTGCGGAGAAACAGTACTCGTATATGCTGAACGAAGTGACCGACCTTAGCCGCTATCCCCGTTCTGCTGATCCTAACGGAAAGACAAGTTTTACAGGAATAGGCGACTGGACCGGCGGCTTCTGGCCCGGTTGTCTCTGGTACGTTTATGAATATACGAAAGGAGAGAAGTGGAAGGAGGCCGCCACCAGGTGGACGGAGTCGCTCGATAAAAATCAGTACAATACTGCGCATCACGACATCGGCTTTATGATGAACTGCAGTTACGGTAATGCCTACCGCCTGACGGGGAATGAAGCCTACCGGAAGGTGCTGGTACAAAGCGCAAAATCCCTTATGACGAGGTTTAACCCGACGGTCGGGGCGATTAAATCATGGAACTCTTTCAGCTCCTGGAGCGGCAAGGCTGTCTACGATTACCCTGTCATCATAGACAATATGATGAACCTCGAACTGCTGTTCCTGGCCTCTAAGCTGTCGGGCGATCAGTCGTTCAGGAATGTCGCTATCCGCCATGCTGAAACTACGCTGAAGAATCATTATCGCCCTGACTATAGCTCCTACCATGTGGTGAATTACGATACCCGGACAGGAAAGGTATTGAGCAAGGAAACCGCTCAGGGGTTCTCGGATAACTCGGCCTGGTCGAGAGGACAGGCCTGGGGGCTATATGGCTTTACCAGCGTTTACCGGGAGACCAGGCAAAAAAGGTTCCTGACAGCTGCGATAAAAATGGCAGAGTACTTCGTTAATAACAAGAACTTACCAGCGGATAAGATCCCATACTGGGACTTTAACGTGAATCAGGAGGGATATAAGCCGAACTGGAAATACGATCCTGCCAGGTTTAAGGAGATTCCGCGCGATGCTTCGGCAGCTGCCATTACCAGCTCTGCACTTCTGGAGCTGAGCGGCTACGTGAGTGGTGCCCGAAAGAAGCTCTTCGTGAGCACAGCGAAGGAAATCCTCAGCTCACTTTCTTCCGCGGCTTACACTGCGCAAGCAGGGACCAACGGCTACTTTATCCTTAAACATAGCGTTGGCAGTATCCCTCATAACGGAGAGATCGATGTTCCGCTTGTTTATGCCGACTATTACTATCTCGAATCCTTGCTGCGCCTGCAGCATATGGAGATGAAAGACAAAATTTGAAAGGCAATCAGCTATGAAATCAGTTTTTCTACGTGGTCTGCAGACAATACTCCTGTTTATCCTGTTAATTCACAATATGGATGGCTATTCTCAGCCGGACAATCAGTTCACGCAGAAGTGGCAGCGGATGAACAGGTCAAAGCAGAATGCCTTGAAGGAGTTTCAGGATCTCAAGTTTGGAATGTTCATTCACTGGGGACTTTATTCGATTCCGGCGGGAATCTGGAAGGGCAGGAAGATGGAGGAGATGGGCAACCTGGGAGTGGCGGAATGGATCCAGCTCGTGGCAAAGATCCCACGCAACGAGTACGCGAAGCTCGCTGACTCGTTTAATCCGGTCTCGTTCGATGCCGACTCGATCGCCCGGATGGCAAAGCATGCCGGAATGCAGTATCTGGTCATTACAGCCAAGCATCATGAGGGCTTCGCCATGTATAAGTCTTCCGCCAGCTCATTTAATATCGTTGATGCGACTCCTTTTAAACGTGACGCCGTATCAGAGTTATATAAGGCATGCAAGAAGTATGGCCTCCGTTTTGGACTTTATTACTCCCATAATATTGACTGGGCCGACGGCGCAGATGCGCAGTATCAGGAGACGAAAGAGAAGAACGACCGGGAAGGCAAAAAGACCAGCTCTTTCGGCGCCAATCTTTGGGATCCAAGTCCGAATACGTTTCAGTCGTATCTCGACAAGAAGTCGGTCCCTCAGGTAAAGGAGCTGCTCACCATGTTTCCGGATACCCGTTACCTGTGGTTTGACATGCCCGAGCTGATGAAGCCCGATCAAAGCTTCCGCTTTTATAAGACGGTCTATGACATGAATCCGCGGATCATCGTGGCGGAGAGGATCGGGAACAAGATGGGTGACTATGCCATCCCTGGCGACAATAAGATACCGAAGGATGCAGCTCATATCGGTATCCCCTGGGAGACGGTTGGCACTTTTAATAATTCCTGGGGCTACAAGTCGTATGATCACGACTGGAAGTCGGTGGAGGAGCTGCTGTACTGGCTCGTGCAGATTGTAAGCAAGGGTGGAAATTATATGCTAAATATAGGTCCGCGAGCAGATGGATCAGTGCCGGAAGAGACCGTTCAGAACCTGCGGCGAATTGGTGAGTGGACAAGTATCAACGCCGGGGCTATCTATGGTACACGGCCCTGGAAGATTGCTCATGAAGGACCGGCGGAATATGAGATAACAGACACTGAACAACGGGAACGCGAGGGGTTTAAGGCATCGATCAGCGCTGCTGATTTTTGGTTCACACAGAAGGCGGGGGATGTATATGTGATGGCATTAAAAGTGCCGGCTGACGGAAAGCTGCTGATCAAGTCGCTTGGCAGCTCTGCCGGAACAGTAAAGAAAGTTGAAATGCCCGGGTTTGGGGTGCTGCCCTTCTCCCAGACAAGGCAGGGGTTGCAGCTTCAGCTCCCTACGCAAGCCCTTGCATTACCTTATGGCTACTCGCTCAAGGTGACCCTAAAGCAGTAAAAGCTTAAGCAGCCTTGGGCAAAAAATGAAAATCATGAAGATCAGAAAAGGAACTTTAATAGCAATATTTGCAATTTTTCAACTGTGCAGTACGTTTGCACAAAGTATTACCGGTTTTTCCATCTTAAAGGAACGGAACAAGCTTCCCCATTTTTCTCAAATGCTTAAACGGGGCGGACCGGTCACAATAGCGTATTTTGGAGGCAGTATCACAGAAGCGGCGGGGTACCGTGTAAAGACGGAGCAATACTTTAAATCTGCTTATCCAGAATGTTCTTTTACAGCTATTAACGCCGGAGTTGGAGGGACAGGAGCTTCACTCGGCGCCTTCAGGCTCGCTGAGGAGGTCCTGGCGCATAAGCCCGACCTCGTATTTGTTGAATTTGCTGTGAACGATGCAGCAAGTGACTCGCTGCTTGTCGGTAATTCGATGGAAGGGATCGTGCGGCAGATAAAAAAGCAGAACGCTAATACCGACATCTGCTTCTTATATACCATCCATGAGCCCATGACCGAATCCTACACCAAAGGAGAGCTTTACCGGTCGATCCGCTTCATGGAAGTGGTTGCAGACCATTACAAGCTCCCCTCTATCAACCTTGGCCCGGACATCATGTCGGCAATTCAGGAGGGTAAGCTCGTATTTCACGGAAAGAAGGAGGATGACCCCGCAAAGGTCTTCACGTACGACGGAACGCACCCGACTGATATTGGACACGACTACTACACCAACACCATTATTACCGCTTTTGGGAAGTTACAGGGTGGGAAACCTTCCCGTTCGATACCAAAGCCTTTGTATGCCGGGAATTTTGAGTCAACCCATTTAATTTCCCCGGCAATGCTCTCTGGAGCTAAGCAATGGAAGAGGCCGGGCACTGAGCCTTACCTGAAGGGTTTTGAGAAGGCGTATCCCGAACTAATCTATACTACCGGCACGCAGGACAGCGTGACCGTCCGCTTTTCAGGGACCTACATTGGTTTTTGTGACATCATTGGCCCATCAGCCGCACCGGCGGTTCTGGTTACTATTGACGGGAAGGAGGAGACAAGACCCAGGTTCGATAGCTATGGGTACTTTTACAGGAGAAGTTATTGTTTGATTGGCCCGCTTACAGACGGTGCTCATACAGTAACCTTTAAAAAAGCCCCTCTCAGGGTGGATAAGCCCAAGATGGTGGGCCCACATGAGACGAAATATCCTGATGATTACAACGAGGATCGTTTCTTCCTCGGAAAAGTGATGGTGATCGGTAAATTGGATAAATGAGTATTAGCTGAAGTTGAGTATGAGAAAGGTATTTCTATTTCTTTGTATAACAGGAGTTTTTTTCTTGTTAAGACCAGCGGCCTTGTACGCATATGAACACCCCGGAGGTTTGCATCCGCGGCAGCAGATCGAATATGTAAAGCGCCAGCTTCGGCAGCAGAAAGAGCCCTATATTTCCGCTTTTGCCCAGTTGAAACGCAAGGCGGATTCAGCGCTTAGCGAAGGACACCATGCCATGGCTGATTTTCACATCCCTGGTTTTTATATCGATCAGGAGGGACATCGCCGGAATTCTCTCGCTCTTAATACCGACGGCTTCTGTGCTTACAGTTGTGCTCTGGCCTGGCAACTGACCGGACAGAAGAAATATGCTGAAAAGGCAGTCTATTTTCTAAATGCCTGGGCTTCTCTTAACAAGCAATACTCGGAAGCAGATGGCCCCCTTGTGATGGCTTATTCAGGAGCTTCTCTTGTTATTGCCGGGGAGCTGATGAGGGAGTACAAAGCCTGGAAGAAAAAGGACAGGGATCAGTTTGCTGTATGGCTGACAGGCGTATATCGTAAAGCCTGCCGTTCAATTAGTGTGAGGAAAAACAACTGGGGCGACTGGGGCCGGTACGGTGCTATGCTTGCCGATTACTATCTGGACGACTCGCTCGATATGAAGGAGAATATCCGGCTCCTCTGTGAGGATCTGCCGGCCAAGATTGGTCCCGACGGCCATCTTATAGAAGAGGTAAAACGTGAGAAAAACGGCATCTGGTATACGTACTTCGCACTTAGTCCTATCTCAGGATCTTTCTGGATTGGCAACAACGCGACTGGACAGAACTTGTTTAGGGCTCCCGAAGGTGAGCTCTTAAAGAAAGCGCTCGACTATCTTCTGTACTACAATCAGCACCCGGATGAGTGGAAGTGGTATCCGTCGCCCCGTCAGGGGAAGATGGATGCCACCAACACATTTTGGCCTGCCAACCTGATAGAGGCGATGAGCGGCGTATACGGAGAGGATAAATATGTTCAATACGTGCGACCTTTCCGGCCCCTGGTTTATCAAAGCCATCATTTCGTGTGGACCTACCCAACCTTGATGCCCCTGAGGATCGGACGGTATCAGGATAGGTAGAAAGTGAAAATGCGGATGACATGAAGCCGCATCAAGAAGCGCGAATGAGTATCTGCATCTTGTACTATAACGCGACACCGCACTAAAAGGCAGTTTTCGGCTGCTTTGGCCTGGCCTTTGAAATATGAAGGAAGAGTAACCAAGTACATGACAGTCGAACACATTAATCAGATCCTTTCTGCGGTAAAGAAAGCCTCTGCTGAGCATAAAAAGAACCTTGATGCGTATAGGAACAGCGTTTCTTCACTAAAGGAGGGGGTTCGTGCCCTAAGCACGGAACTCGAAAGCAGTAAAGAGCGCTTTGTCCTCTTATCCGGACATAACGAACAGAAAAATATTCAGAGGGTAGTACGCATCGGACGTACGGAATTGAGACTACTGGCGTCTTAAGCCTTTAGCCGTTTTAACAACTTGTGCAGGTCGGGCTCCAAAGGACAAAGAAGGGAAACGGCGATGCCTGGATGCATGTCGAGCTGGCGCGGTCCTTATCTCCTGGACGACTTACTATAAGGGCACGGAAGGGACTTTTAGGCAATTCAAGGGTATAAGTGAGCCGGACCTCGCAGTATGGCTCAGGAAGCGTTTAGGTCGTCTTTTTCAAGATGATCTGTTTTTTCTGGACCAGTACTGTATCTCCTTCCGGCATATTCTTCCAAAACTCAGGCTTAAGAAGGTTCCATGCGTTGTCTATACGAGATACACACTTTTGATTCCCTGTGCCGCGCTGATAGTAGTAAGATAGAAGCGGAATAAGGACCGTTCTCATCCTCCACCTCAACGGCAAAGCTGGGCAGGTCCCTGCAGCTTTCGGCATATCCGCTACGATAGGGAATCTGGCTGCACTTTTTAGGTGGGTTATAGCTGAAAACTGAGGTGCCTGGCGCGCATAGGGACGTGCCTGGCTGATCAAAGGCATAGCCGAGAGGTCCGTTTACCGACCCCGCCAGTGATGTAAGGGAGTCCGTCCCGTTGACGCTGAACTTTCCATCCCTGTAGTCGCTGATCGTGCCGCTAAAAGAGACCGTTTGGTACAGATAGCTCATTTTTATGGTGTTGTCTTCGTTTATCTGAAGGGACTGCTCCATGTCCTGCAAGATCTGGGTGGTGCCGTCCACCCGAAAGCTGGTGATTATTCCTCTTGAGTATACAAACTCCATCGTTTTCACCACATCGTTAATTTTTCCCCTGCTGCTATAGAGTTCCGCTGGTACTACGCGGAGTGTGTTAACGTCTTTAAACGTTCCTGTTACTTTAATCCCGGCTTGTGGTGCATCAGCTGATTTGTCTTTCGAGCAGGATATCATGCCGACAAAAAGGATAAGACTTAAGGCGCGGTAGTTCATGGTTGTCTTTTTTGTTGTTTGGTTGAATTGGCTTGGAAATTACTAAGATAAAAGAAATAGGAGAGCGGTGCAAGTCAGGCTTCCCGCCGTTTCTGATCATAGTTTTGCGCTGCGGGGCGACTCTTTAACTATTTGAACAGGCATGTGCGCTTGTCCCTAGTTCTCAGAAAAGAGTAAATTTGCTTGACGGGGCAAGATCACAGAAAATGAATGAGACTACTTATACGCCTGTCGTGCAGAGTCTCTAGTTAAAAAAGCTATGATAATGAGAGGGGCTGCGAACCAGGTACCTGCTTACAGGATAAAGCATCGCGAGATAGAATCTCCTGCGGAGCTGCAGAGCCTCATTAAGTGTTTTTGGTATACGAGTATCGACTTCAGCAAAGACCAGTCATGCTTCGAAGTAATGCCCGACGGCTACGCAGAGATTATTTTTTATTTTGGGAGCGCATGTAGTATAAAGCGCGAGGGACAGCTGCAGCTCCTGCCTTCTCCTTTTATCATGGGACTGTTAAATCAGCCGGTCATCCTCCACGCAGACAGTAGAATAGAAGTGGTTGGAATTCGGTGTTTTCCCTGGACACTTTCAAATGTCCTTGGTCTGCCGGCGGTATTAAACGGGCCCCGTGTCTTTCAACATCCTATCGCTCAGCTTCAGCAGGCTCTTAGCGAGTTTGTTCGCGTAGCGAGGGTAAATGATGCACTGGCACTGCTGAAAGAGTACTTTCTGCATGGTCGCTCATCCATTGCCACTGACAATATCCTGCTTAAGGCAGGGCGAGCGATGAGGAATGCCGGGGGTACTTTGCCGGTTAGCGACATTGCGGGCCAGGCACACGCTACTGTGCGTACACTTCAGCGCAAATTCAAACAGTCGTCTGGCCATACTGTCAAAGACGTCACGGCATTGATGCGCTTCGAGCAGGTCAGAAACCGGTTATGGTTTTACCCCAAATCCAACCTTGCGGCCCTTGCCCATGAGCTGGGATATACAGATCAGTCGCATTTAAGCAAAGAATTTAAGCGCTACAGCGGCTCTACCCCTGCAGCATTTGCACGTAAAGCAAAAGACCGCCAATTTTTATCTGACAACGATTTTGTCGCATTTATACAAGCCTGATACTTCTTTGATCCTGACTTTTGTCCTGGGGCATCTCAAATGAGATTTTCAAATTCAGAACGAGAGATGCCTTCTTAAGGGTTGTTTTACTTATTCAGCAAAAGCAAAAAGAAGGTTTAATTAAGATGAGGCAAATGAGGTCGAAAAAGAAATTGTGGATCATAGTAGGTATCGTATTGCTTAATTCGATCGGGATGTCGATAGTTCTGCCACTCTTCCCGTTCGTGCTGGGCAGGTATATGGCGAGAGAGCACGTTGTGGTGGGAATGAGTGCTCTCATTTCTGTATTTGCTGCCTGTACATTTCTGGCGGCCCCGGTTTTTGGAGCTTTGAGTGACCGGTATGGACGCAAAAATGTGTTGATTATCAGTCTTCTTGGTTCGGTCATTGGCTATGTTCTGTTTGGGCTGGGAGGAGCGTTGTGGGTTTTGTTCCTCGGGCGGATTATAGACGGGCTCACGGCTGGTGTCATCACAGCGCTCTTCGCCTACATATCAGACAGCACGGAGCCTGAAGAACGCATTAAATGGTATGGGTACGTCGGTTCTGCAATGGGGATCGGAAAACTTGGAGGACCGGCTCTTGGAGGACTGCTTGGCAGCAGAGCTCCTGGTCTGCCTTTCTTTTTTACTGCAGCCTTAATACTCCTTTCGGCATTAGCTGTACTCTTCCTCTTACCAGAGTCTTTGCCGCCGTCGAAGCGTGCTAAGCACCTTACACTGCAAAGCCTCAATACATTTTCGCATTATCGGGAGATATTCGGGTACAGGCAGGCTAAGCTGCTGCTTATTCCCGGTATCCTTTTCTTTGCCGGGCTCGGTACTTTTCAATTTAATTTCACCGTTTTCCTGAAAGATGTCTACAGGTGGGGCCCCGCCTTTATTGGCAGCATACTAACACTGGCCGGCGTATTCGAAATTCTGTCTCGCGCTGTGTTATTGCCGCGGCTACTGAAGATCTTTAAAGAAAAACAAATTGGTATAGCCGGACTCGCTAGCCTGACGAGTGGATTAATCCTTATCCTGCTCAGTATTTTTATCTCCTCTGCCATAATTCTTTCCCTCGCGGTCGTGCTGATATTAACCGGCGAAGGGCTTTTTGATCCGATCTTCAATGGCTGGTTATCCCGGTCGGTTGAAGAAAGCAAGCTGGGTCAACTTCAGGGGGTGAATCAAAGTCTGCAGTCCGCCAATAACATGCTGGTGCCTCTGCTGGGGGCCGCAGTCTATTTTTACAGTCCGGCGATACTGTATGCTGCTGCTGCGTTCGTTGTAGTGCTGGCCGGCCTGACTCTAAACAGAGCGCTTTCGGGAATCGATGACCCTGCTGGTAACGGCCAAAGCCTGAGCTGTGCAGACAAGTAAATTGAGCTGTAAAGGAAAGCAAACACTTGTTTAAACGTTCATCTTTGAGTTGTCAACCAA
This sequence comes from Arcticibacter sp. MXS-1, assembly GCF_041902385.1. GTDB lineage: Bacteria > Bacteroidota > Bacteroidia > Sphingobacteriales > Sphingobacteriaceae > Arcticibacter. The sequence continues at coordinate 3,605,531 of NZ_CP169244.1, forward strand.
AAAATAAAAGCAATGACAACAATGACAAAGATAGAGCTCGGCCAGGACGGCCCTCTTGTTTCTAAACTCGGACTGGGCTGCATGCGTATGTCTCCTGTATGGGGAAGGGCAGCAATCGACGAAAGCGAAAGTATTGCTACTATTCAGGCGGCACTGGACAGCGGCATAAATTTTCTGAATACCGGCGACTTCTACGGCAGCGGGCATAATGAGCTCCTTATAGGCAAAGCGATTAAAGGGAGGCGTGATGATGCTTTCATCAGCGTAAAGTTTGGAGCCATCTTCAATGGTGATCAGTGGCTCGGCCTTGATCTTCGGCCGATTGCGATCAGAAACTTTATTAACTATTCGCTGGTACGTCTGGGCGTTGATACCATCGATCTTTATCAGCCCTGCAGGCTGGATGACAGCGTTCCCGTTGAGGACGTGATTGGTACGGTGGCCGATCTGATCAAAGAAGGGAAGGTGCGTTACCTCGGTGTATCTGAAGTAACTGCCGATCAGCTTCGCAAGGCTAATGGTGTTTATCCTGTAACCGCCCTTGAGATAGGGTATTCCCTGGCCGACCGGCAAATAGAAAGCGAGCTGCTTCCCACTGCTAAAGAATTAGGAATAGGGGTCGTAGCCTTTGCAAATACAGCAGAAGGCCTGCTGTCAGGAGAGATGAAAACGCCTCTTGCGGAAGGTGACTATCGAAATCACTTTTCACGCTTCCAGGGAGATAATCTGACGAGAAACCTGGAGAAAGTTGAGGTGCTCAGGGCAATGGCAAAAGATAAAGGATGCAGTCCGACGCAGCTTGCTATCGCCTGGGTAAACGCACAGGGAGGCCATATCATGCCTTTGGTGAGCATGAGCAGGAGGTCTCGTTTACCCGAAAATATGGAAGCGATGGAGATTACCTTTTCCCCCGGGGAGAACGATACGCTAAACAGAGAGTTCGCGCCGGGAGCGGTTTGGGGCAGTACCTATCTGCAGCGATAATCCCGGCAAAGAAACGGCTCTTGTTTTATATCTTTACGTAATGACAAATCCAGCTGTAATACTTCCGGATCTCATCTTTTTCTCTTATCTGTCGGCGATGAGAAAGGAGAAGATCGCGTTTCTCGAACAGAGCGTCCTTTTTTTCAGGTATCGGGCCGTTTCACCATAGAAACCGCTTCAGAAAGGATGTCGACGAATGAAGGAGAGATGCTGCTGATCAGGAAGAATCAGCTAGGCGAGCTGACCAAGATGCCTCTGAACGGAAAGCCGTATCAAACCGTAGTGATCTGTCTGAAGGAAGATTTGCTAAGGCAGATTGCCTTGGAGGAACAAATAGAGACAGGGGGAAGTATACCGGTCCCCCCAATGTACTCATTCCTCCGAACGAGTTCCTTCGTACCTTTTTTCACTCTATAATTCCATATATTGATCGTTCTGATGAAAAGATAGCTGCAACGATGGGCAAGCTAAAAATCAAGGAGGCCGTATTATTGCTGCTGCATTGTATGCCGGAGCTTAAAGATCACCTCTTTGATTTTTCAGAACCTCATAAGATCGACCTGGAAAAGTTCATGAACAGTAATTTTCATTTCAATGTTCCGGTAGAAAAGTTTGCAAGGCTTACAGGACGAAGCCTGGCTGGTTTCAAACGGGATTTCCAGAGATTGTTTGGAATACCTCCGCGACAATGGCTGCAGGAAAGAAGACTAAGCGAGGCGCGGCGCCTGATTGAGAAGAAGAACAGGAAGCCCTCTTCCATTTACCTCGATCTTGGCTTCGAAAGCCTCTCTCATTTCTCGCATTCCTTTAAGAAGAAATTTGGCAGAGCGCCATCAGAATGGCTTCTATAACGGGTGCGGGGGAAACACGCTCTCATTCAACTATCGGTTTAAAGAACAGCCGCTGAATTTATACACAGACAACAACAGCTACTTAAACATTCGCACCTCTGGCGGGTTTATCCATGAAGCGGGAGTGGTTTTCAGACCCGAACGCGGTGCACCTGCCTATCTACACGTTTCTAAAGCGCCGGGAGGCATTCTGAACGAATAGATTAATGGTATCGCTGCATTGGGATATGGTTCCCGGTCTTACATAACGAAAATAGAAGCAATATGAAACAGCAGAACATTCCTGAAGGATATCAGCAAGTAATGCCTTATCTCATTCTGAAAGATGCAGCGGGCTTCCTTTCTTTCGCGCAAGAGGTGTTTGACGCAACTGAGAAAATGAAACACATGCGTAGTGAGACGGAAATTATGCATGCTGAAATTAAGATCGGCGAAAGCACCATTATGCTTGCAGAAGCCTCTGAGCAGTGGGAGGTGCAGACTGCCGGTTTATTCGTGTACGTGGAAGATGCTCATGAAACCTACCAGCGCGCCCTCCAAAATGGCGCTGCATCAATCCTTGAGCCTGCGCAGCAGAGTTACGGCCTTAGCTGCGGGGTGAAAGACCCTGCCGGCAACACATGGTGGATCACCAGTCTGGTTTAAGAACGGACGTGCCTTTAGAGTTGTTTGGCCCGTCCTGCCAGGGATTACCTCTTTAAGTGATGTCTAATAAGTAGTATGGGGGCGGGCTTTCTGGGCAGCCAGTACGTCTCACCTTGCTAGCTTTTCTTTTCCGCCGTTTAACGTAAAAGCAGTTCCCCAACCCTGCAATCATACCTCTGCTATTTCGTTTTCGATTTTATTGCTAAAATACTTTAGCAGTAGTTAGATCGCAGTTATTGTGATGCCCTTGTGTTTTTATTTCAATATCTAATCCTTATTTTTGAACTAAACGTTCTGCCGGTCTGATTAAAGAATCAGTCCTGCGCTGATCATCGTTTTAGCGGGAGAAATCGTTTTCGCTTAGGCTTTTTCAGTCGTCTTATGGAAGTCCGTTGGAACGCTAACTAATCATTCCATTTAGTATGGATACAGCTACGAATACCTATAACACGCTTTCTGAGAAAGAACTCGTTGGCCTTTTGCAACAGGGGCATGAAGGGTCTTTACGGGTTTTATACGACATGCATATAAAAAAGCTGCATTATTTCGTTCTTCGTACGGCTAAAGTGCGCGAGCTGGCTGAGGATGTTGTGCAGGATGTATTCGTCAAGATTTGGGAGAATCGTTCGCAACTTGATCCCGATCAATCCTTTAGATCCTTCCTCTACACGGTTGCCAGGAATCACTTGCTTAATTTGTTAAAGCGCCTGCAACACGAGTCGGGCATTCTGGACGAGATCAGAAGGCATGCCTCAGCGAGCGAGAATACGACCGAGCTGCAGGTCGACTACTCTGAAAGTAACGTTCTGCTCATCGAGGCCATCTCAAGGCTGCCACAACAATGCAAGGAGATCTTTGTCCGCTGTAAGATGCAGGGACTGTCGTATAGGCAGGTAGCCTCAGAACTGAATATCACTGAAGGGACAGTTAACAGCCAGATGGTCAAAGCACTACGCTCTATCCGACAGTACATCGGCCTTAAAGCGACCATTTTATTGCTCATCTCCCTTATGAAATAAGGGAGGGGCATTCTGCAGCATCATTCGATTTTTTTTATTTCTGCGTATATGGATAGCGCCGGCCATTTGTATAGGTAGAAAAAGGAGTAAAAGTGGATGCTAGAATCAAGGATCTGTTTCTAAAGTACATGGACGGGGCATGTAACTCTGAGGAGCTGGATGAGGTGTTCATGCTGATAAAAAGCGGTTCTCATGAGGCGGAATGGGACGCTGCACTTCAAGAGGACGAAAACTCGATTCATTTGAGCGACAATGAACCCAGTCTGCAGGCGTCTGAAGCAGAGCATATATACAAGAGAATAGAACAGGGGCTGTTTTCCGGCCATCGGCGCGAGCCCATCAATTCAGCCAAGGGACGGTTTAAGTTTTGGCCTCTTATTTCAGGCGCAGCCGCCACTTTCCTGCTTGTAGGCGGTGCCTACTTTTTTTGGAAACGAAACGATATTCCGCCATCTGTCTATGCAAAGGTAGAGGAAGTAAGGCCGGGCGGTAACAAAGCCTTTCTGACGCTGAGTAACGGGAAGAGGATCTCTCTTACAGATGCAGCAAACGGAAATATCGCTACTCAGGCCGGGATAAAAATCGCAAAAACAGCAGCGGGGCAAGTGATCTATATCGATGAAGGGAACGCTTCTGTGACCGGAGGAAAGCAGTTTAATACGATCGAAACACCGAGGGGCGGGCAGTATCAGGTACGCTTGCCTGATGGCACTTCTGTTTGGCTGAATGCCGCTTCCTCCTTGATTTATCCCATAAACTTTAAAGGGAGCCGCGAACGTAGAGTAGAATTGCACGGCGAAGCCTACTTTGATGTTGCAAAAGACAGAGCGCATCCCTTCGTCGTAAAAACAGACAAGCAGGAGGTGGCCGTCCTGGGTACACAGTTTAATATCAACGGCTATAAAGATGAGCCGGTAATCAGTACTACGCTGGTTGAAGGCAGGGTTAGGACCTCCGATCTTTCTTCCGGTGAGTCCCGTGTGCTGTTGCCCGGGCAGCGATCAACTGTCTACAAGAGGCAGGGGCAGATTGCCGTTGACAAGGTCGATACCGACAATGTTATCTCCTGGAAAGACGGGTATTTCATCTTCGACAATCAGGATATCACCAGTATTATGAAGGTGATAAGCCGTTGGTACGATGTAGATGTGGAGTATAAAGGAGTCAGCAGGGATGAAAAGTTTGGCGGTACTTTTTCACGCGCTTCTAATCTCGCTGATATTTTGAAAGTTCTTAAAATACTGGGAAAGGTGGATTTTAAGGTCGAGGGGAAAACAATCATCGTTTCGAACTGACCTTGATGAAAATATTCACCAGCTGCGCTCACAAACGAGAGAGGACAGGTGCTTGAATGTTCTTGGTTGTCATTCAAACTTAGCGAAGCGATCTCATTGAGACCCTCTGAGAAACAATTAATGATCTCAATCAAACAGATACACTTTCAAAAAAACATTGACGAGCGGCGCTCGGGCAGAGATGAAATAGAGAGTTGAAAAATACGAATCAATTAACCGGTTAAATCGATGAATTTTTTAAAAGAAAGGAGGCATTCTGAAAAAAACACCAGGTAAACTGAGCACCGTCAGCAAGGCTGAACCGGGCAATTTATAAAGGGACTGAAGCTAACAATAAATCTAAATTAACCCAACATCCAATGAATAAACAATTTACAGAACTCCTATTCAGGAGCGGCTCCTGTGCGCGTTCAAACCTTTTTTTAAAAATGAAGCTGACCCTTATTTTGCTTATTTCCGTACTCTCTCAAATAAGGGCAGAGAGTTTTGCTCAAAAAGTGTCGTTGGTAGTGACGAATGCCCCTATGTCGGAGGTGATCGCACAGATAAAAAAGCAAACGAACTTCGATTTCTTGTACAACAACAATACGCTGAGAGACGCAAAACCAATCACGGTTAAAGCAAAGGATCTCGACCTGATGAAGGTCCTCGATCTGTGCTTCGAGGGGCAGCCTCTCGAGTACAAAATTCAGAACAATGTTATTTTCATCACGAAGAAAAACGCGCCTGCCGCAGTCAAATCGGGAGGTGCAAGTGCCCAGCAAAATAAGGTAACCGGAACTGTAAAAGACGGTTCAACCGGAGAAACGCTGCCGGGCGTGACGGTGAAAGTGGAAGGTGCACCGCGGGGGACCAGTACCGATGTAAGAGGAGCATTTGAAATCAGTGTCCCTAATTTGAATGCCATCCTTGTTGTGTCTTATATAGGATACGAGACTCAACGTGTGCCGCTGAATGGCAGAACTACCGTTGACATTCGTCTGGCCAAGGCAGATACGAAGCTGGAAGAAGTGGTAGTGGTAGGCTATGGCACGATGCGGAAATCGGACGTGACGGGCTCTATTTCTATCGCGAAGGGCGCAGATATGATCAAGGCTCAGAGTTTCAGTCCGCTCGACAACCTCAGAGGCAAGGCTGCGGGGGTCAACATCTTCTCGAACTCCAGCCAGCCGGGAGCTTATGCAAACCGCGTGATCATCCGTGGTACGGCCACTATCAACTCATCGTCTAATCCGCTCTACGTAGTGGACGGAGTTGTAATGGAAGATTTTCATTTGCTGAATCCAAATGACATTGAACGGATTGAAGTGCTGAAGGATGCCTCTTCTGCTGCAATATACGGAGCGAGGGGCGCCAACGGGGTGATCCTGGTTACCACTAAACGGGGCAATAAGGATGGTCGCAAGACCATCAGCTATCAGGGCTCTTTGGGAGCCAGTTCGCCCCAGCGATACATGGACGTACTGAACGGGCAGGAGTGGGTCGATGCCTTTATGATCGGTCTGGAAAACGAAAATAAATGGCAGGGCAAGAACTGGTCGCTGGACAAGAAAACCTGGTTTAATGACCCGAACTACTTTGATGCCAATGGTAATCCGTTATACAACACCGATTGGCAGAAAGAAGCAACCAGGACGAGCTTATCGCAGAATCACCAGCTTAACATTCAGCAAGGCGACGAGAATTCCTCTATGGGTGCCTTTTTAAATTATTCAGATCAGCAGGGAGTGGTACTGAACACCAATAACAGGCGAATCAACGGGAAGCTGGCTTACGACACGAAGGTGAAAGACTGGCTTTCCACTAGTATTAATCTTACTGCCAATCATACCTGGGGACGTTATACACCAGAAGAGGGCGGAGGACAGGACGCCCGACGCACCATGATCGAGATGCTTCCGTGGCTACCGGTATATCAGCCTGACGGAAAATATACGTCATCCTCTTCGTCCACCGTTTCCAGGGTTTTGGGCTTCGAAGGGATGGCAAACCCGGTTTCTATTTTAGACCTGCAGAGACGTATGCGTTACAATACCCAGATATTTGGAAATGCGGCTCTGACTTTCCACCTCGCTGAGGGCCTCGACCTGAAAACACAATTCGGTATCGATAACCATAACAAGGACTATAAAGGCTATTCTTCTATCACGTTGAACAACATTTCGATGCCGAACGGGTGGGCCGAAATTAATCATCAGGATGTGCTGTACTGGCAGGAGGAGACGTACCTTACCTTTAACCGGTCATTTGGGAAACACAGGGTCAATACCATGGCAGGCTTGTCCTGGCAGGAGCGTACCTACAACTATGATGGCAGTCGCACCGAAGGTTTCTCCAGCGATTTCTTCCAGTGGTATAATCTGGGAGCCGGAAGCACTCCTGCTCCGCCCTATTCTGATTATAGCAGGTGGGCTATGAATTCCTACTTTCTTCGCGCAGCCTATAGTTACAATGACCGTTATTCCGCGACGGTGACCGGCCGGTACGACGGGTCTTCAAGGTTCGGCGCCAACAATAAATACGCATTCTTTCCTTCTGTCGGATTAGCATGGAATGTCTCAAACGAGGACTTTCTGAAGAACAACAAGCTCATCAGCAATATGAAGCTGCACACGAGCTATGGAATCACCGGGAACTCCGAAATAGACCCCTACATCTCTTTGGCTAACGTAACTTCGGGGACCTATCTGCTGGGGAGACGCTCCGCCTATTCGTACCAGAGCAGTATTGGAAACGAGAATCTGCAGTGGGAGAAAACAAAGACCTACGACCTGGGTGTTGAGCTGGGCTTGTTCAACGGGCGCTTGAATTTTGATGTTTCCTATTATTCCCGCAAGACTACCGACTTGTTGCTCGAGCGACCATTACCCAACTCAACAGGTTTTAGTTCCGTGATCATGAATATCGGCTCTGTTCGTAACAGGGGGCTTGACCTCATGGTTAACGCGACACCTGTAAAGACGAGCAACTTTACCTGGAATTCAACTTTGAATGCCAATTTCAATAAAAATGAAGTGCTGAAACTGGGCGAGAATAATGAGGATATCACGGTACTTAACTGGGTTGGCGGTCCGAACGGCATCATCCGGGTAGGAGAGAATTTGAACAGTTTTTATGGGTACAAACGCTATGGAGTTTATACGGTTGAAGACTATGAACGAGGTGAAATTACAATAGAGAAGATTGGCCGGCCCAAGCGTTCTGCAAAACAGGAAGTTTTAGGAAAAGGGGTGCCCGACTGGACAGGAAGCTTTATCAATACCCTGAATTACAAAAATTTCGACCTGACACTCGATTTGCAGTTTGTATATGGTGTTGAAGCCCTGCAACAGTTTTTCCACTCAACCTACGATCGCTTTGGGATCACGAACGGTTTAAAGGAGATCCTGACCGATGCGTATAATGGGACTAACCCCAATACCATGCAGCAAGCTATTTACCTGAGCAACGGAGGCCACGCCGGACAGGATACCAATGTCGATTCTAAATGGGTGGCTGACGGTTCATACCTCCGCGTTAACGTGCTGCAGCTGGGGTACACCTTTACCCCCAACCTTACGAAACGAATGGGGCTTTCCGCGCTTCGTGTCTATTTAAGTGCTAACAATCCCTGGTTGTTCACATCGAAGGATTTTAAGGGGTACGACCCGGAAAGTACCTCTCAAATCGAATCAGGGGAGGGCTATAGGTTTGGCCAGAACGTGACATTCTTCTCCTATCCAAGGGCAAAGACCTTCACGCTGGGAGTAAACTTAACACTATAATTATGAGGGACGTTATTATGAAAACTAAAAATATTGCTACTGTTTTACTTCTCGCGGTTCTTATCGGACTGAATTCGTGTAAGGACTTTTTGGAGGAAGATCCGAGATCAGGAGTGACCTTGGGACAATATTACAAGGACCAGGCACAGGCGCTGGAGAACGTCAATGCTCTTTACAGGATGGGCGCACCACTGAGATATGCGGCCGCAGGAAGCGCTTATATTGGGCCTACTGCATCCATCAATAACATGCTAACCGGATATTTCAGCAACTCGTATGAGGGGCAGGAACTCGTTACTCAATATGCGCGCCAGCTTACGCGCCAGCAGAATACGCGTACGGTATCGAATACCATGAACACCATCTGGAACGAGTCCTACAGGGCCATCAATACTGCCAACGGCGCTATTAAACATATTCCGGCTATAACATTCACCGATCCGAATGAGCAGAAGCGTCTGGTGGCAGAAGCCAGGTTTTTCAGAGCTTTCAATTACTTCTATCTGGTCAAAACCTTCGGCGCAGTCCCGCTCCCTACTGAGCCCTATGAAAAGTTGGAAAATCTGTACTTACCTCGCACCGCGCCAGCAGAGGTATATGTCCTGATGGAAACTGACCTGAAGGAGGCGGTTGACCTTCTGCCTGCTACCACATTTGCGGCTAACGGACACCGCATTACGAAGTTCGCGGCGGCAATGGCTCTCGCGAACGTCTATCTTCAGCAAAACAAGTTCGCAGAGGCGGCTACTTACGCCAAAATGGTAGTTGAGTCGCCGCATAGCCTCACGGAAAACAGCGATCTCGGGATGAATAGTGCCTATAACAAACTACGCAAAACGGATGATCTCCCTGAGTCAATTTATGCGTTCGAGTTTGACGCCACCACCAACACCAGTGAATGGTGGCCTACCTACGCATTCAGCTCTTCCGCCACTGCGGTGTTTTCGAAGTATTCGATCTTCGAAAGAGTTTACGGGCCGACCAACCGTTTCCTGAACGTATATAAAGAAGACGATTTGCGCATTAAGCCAAATCAGTTCTACCACTGGGAGTACACCAATCCTCGTGAACCTGATAAAAAGTGGAGCTCAGATGTTGCCGGCATTTGGTATTATTACGACGAGGAAGCAGTTCTCAACACCGGGAGAGGTACTAAGGACTGGAACTTTTACCGCTATGCAGAAGCATTGTTGATAGCAGCTGAGGCCACTGCGAGGACGGCAAATGCCGTTACTGCAGAAGCTGCCGGCTATCTGGCCCGGATTAAGGCTCGTGCCAGCACAACCGGAAAAACTGCAGCCGAGTTTACGACCGAGCTGCAGGCTTTGTCATTAAATGCTTTTGTTGAAGAAGTATGGACAGAGCGTCTTCGCGAGCTTCCACTGGAATTTAAGATGTGGGACGACTGTCTGCGCACTGGCAAGTTTCCAGTCATCTCAACTACAACTAAAGGTGCTGTTACTTATCAAAACCTGGTTGGCGCCACCAATGGGGCGGGAACGGTTATCAAGGAAACCGACCTTCTGTGGCCGATCTCTCAGGATGAGTTGCAGCGGAATCCTGAGCTAAGTCAGAATGCGGGATATTGAGCTACATGAATGATTTGCGTAAGCAAATCATTCATGTAGCGGTGAGAGGGGAGGCCCCTTGGTATCAACTTACAGGAGCAGGTATTAAATCACCTCCAGGTGGCTTGGTTTAACTGCGGTAATTGTGAGCATCCGAGGTGAAAGCATCGGACAGGTGTCAGGTATCTATAGACGATGAATCAAAATGAACTGACGGGGAAGAGTAGAGGACATCGCGTACGGTTCCGTAAGAATCTCGGCTGAAATGCCTGGCATTACTTATGAGAAGCAACCAGTATTAAAAAGAAGAGGGGCAACACGTGAGGGCACTGAAAAAGCAGCTCAATAATGCTGTATTAAAAAAGCGATCAAGAGAAAGGCAACTTTTACTTGGTCGCTTTTCTTTTTGTCCACTATTTGGTTGGGTGGTTTTTTATAGCCGATACAGGCGTATACAGAACAGATTGGGCAATCGGGCGTGATTTTTCCGGGAACTTAGTTGATCAGTTTGATGATCCTTTTCAGATTTACAGTAAAGATGGCCAGTGCGCCCTGCATCTGCATATTTTCGATGCCATAGGCTATCGCCCGGCCATAGCCATGAACGTTTTTTAGTTCACTGTTCTTGGCTTCGACCTTATACCGGTGTTTGATCTTCTGCTTATACTCGTCTGTTTCCTGAAATGCCATCTGCTGCAGGTGCGTGTCTGATTTTATACTAACCGAGTAGGTTTTGAACTTTGCTCCGGGCCTATAGCAATTCTCTCTCAATGGGCAAACCTTACACTTTTCAACATCAAAGTAATAGGTGTCCACCTGGTTTTCTCCAATATTTTTTTCCCGCAACGTGCCTTTCGGAAGGCCAGATGTCCCGCCGGGCAGACGAACATATCAGCGTCCTTATTGTAATCGAACTTATCTTCTTCTTTTCTGACCCCCTGGGTGATGGCAGGGTTCAGTTTGGCCACCGTTTTGATGCCTTGTCCATTCATTAAGGCAAGGTTATCTTTCCCTGAATAAGCTGAATCGCCGATGACCGTTTCTACTTTAATGCCATTTTGCTGACTGATCTCCAACAGTTTGGGGAGTTGGGGGCCATCGCCCTTTTCCCCTGAAGTAACTACAGCAGCAGTGATGATGCGCTCCTCTGTCATCGCCAAATGGGTCTTGTAACCAAAGAATGAACTATCAGCTGATTTATGGCCTGTTTTGGCATCCCTGTCTTTGGATAATGTATAGTGTTCCTGCGTATCTGCCACCGTCTCTTTCAACAGATTCAACTTCTCTTTTACCGACGGTATCTGGCTTAGCGTCTTGTCAGCTTCGATACACTTTTCCAATGCACTGCAATAGGCCAGTTCTTTATCCAATTCCTCTGTGCTGTTCTTTTCAGGCATTATTGCTTTCATGTCTTCATCTATCGCGTATACCGCTTTGCGCAGTAGCTTTGAACGCTCCCGTAGTACTTCCAAGGCTGAATAAGGGTTTGACCTCGACAGGGAATGGGTAGCATCAACAATGATAGACTTTGACCGGATGATCCCTTTTTCAATAGCTATTGTTACTGTTTTATTAATGAGCAGGTTTAACAGATCATTATCCTTTAACCGCAGCTTCCTGAACTTTGTTAATGAACTGGGGTCGATAACTCCTTCCTCAGGCGACATATCAAGGAAATATTTGAAGGACATATCATACTGCGAACGCTCAACAACATCCACATCCGAAACCGTATAGATCGTTTTCAACAACAGGTATTTGAACATTCGCACAGGGCTTTCAGCCTTCCTGCCGTTGGTCATGCAATATTTGCTGACCAGTTCTTCATAGATAAATGTAAAATCTATCAGGTCGTTGATCTTACGCAGAAGATTGTCTTTGGGAACGATCAGGTCATATAGCCCTGAAAACGCGCTGAACTGTATCTGTTGTTGTTGGGCAAGCATCTTAGTGTCTTTCTTTCGACACTTTAAGATACAAAAAAGGAGCAGAAAACCCTCGTCTTCTACTCCTTTTGTCCCTTAGAACTTTTTCAGTGCCCTCCAACACGTTTGCCCCTTTTTCTTTTTAATCTCATTCCCCTGAGCTTATTCCGCTCGATGCCTTTGAATACATCGTTCACGAGCTACTGGGAACAAAACAAAGCACAGTAACGCGGCAATGGTGGGGGTGCCGTTCGAGATGCGCGCAATACGATCGGTTTTCATTCCAGGGATGACTGGATAGACATGCCTGAAGACTTCGTAATGGGAAAGGGCTTTTAAATACGGGAAGCCGTATAAATCAATTAAACAGACCGGTTAGTTTTGACACCTCCCAAGGAAAGGGCTCAGATTATTTGTTGTTTTCTCAACGACGTAAATTACCGGAGATGCTCAGAAACGTATGAATAGCCGAGGACCATGAGTTTACAGATGTTTCTGTGCAGAAAATACTTAAGGATTGGTACTGGAACAGTCACTATGTTTACTATTTTGATCATATCTGTTAACGCAGATTATCAAAGTGAGTAGACAGGCCTTCGACTCTGCTGATTGCAGATCTGCGGTGTCCGTAGGGCCCTGGTCATGCACTGGTGCTGCGTGCTGCAGAGGATAGTATCAGTAAAAATTAACACGGACTCTTTCGTTGCTAAAACGGAATGTGTTGCAAATAGAGCTGCGATCGGTGGTGGCATTAACCTTTGGTCCCTTGCTACCAATGTGATAGGAACAGTCTATCACGGGACCTTATAGATCTGTTTAAATGATTTTTAAGTGAAACGAGTACTATCATTAACACTGATTGCTTTAATCTTAACTGCCTGTAAAAAGTCGGACGACGATTCCAGACAGGATAGTTCATGTAGAATTTCCTCAATGGAAAATGATGGGGATAGAGCTTACTATACATATAATGAAAAGGGGGGCTAACCAGGATAGACTATGATGCTGAAAAATCCTCGGACTTCGAGACCTTCACGGTCAGCGGCAATAAGCTGACCTACTACGGTGAGTATGTTTATAGAGGCGAGAAGGATACCTATGTCCAGATCTTTGACTTGGATAACAAGGGGCGGATATCAGGGTTTGCAGAAACGTACTATGGTGTCTCAGCTACATTTAAGTACGATGCAGATGATCATCTGGTTGAAATAAATGGAGCAACAGGCAATAAAGCAGGCTCCTATTCTAAGCTGACCTATGTTGAAGGAAATTTAACAAAAGTGGAAGAGGTGAGTAGCTCGGGCTGGTCAACTATTTACACTATTTCTTACAGCTCAGAACGTGTTACGCAACCTATGATAAATGCTGTGGCGTTAAATAACGTGATTCGGGTGCCTGAATTGGATTTTTTTACTTAACGCCCTACCTGGGTAGGGTATCCGTCAATTTGATAAGCAGGGTCTCTGAGTATTCAAAATCAGGAGGTACAAAGAATACAGACTACAGCTATCAAAAGGATGCTGAAGGCAACATTACGTCAGTAAAGGTCCGCTTTAAGGACGCTTACGGACCGGGCGAAGAAACTTACAACTTTAGTTATAAGTGCAGGTAGGTCCGATGTTATGCTGAATTAGACGGGACCGTTTCACAGTGACTCTCGTTTCCGTTGAATACTTAAAAAAGTAAGAGAGGATCTGGAAGGGGCAAAATGACGAACGATGACTATTCCTGATCTTCACATGCTCGGCTATCTTTGACGCTTTAACTTAGTTAGAGACAGTTCGATAAAATTAAACCTTAAGCAAAAAGAGCGATGGAATTCAGATATCTAATTTTCCTATGGCTTGCCTTATTTGTTAGTTGCAAGAAAGGTGATGACAAACAGAAACAGGTCTTTTCAATTGCCGGCTTCAGTCCAAAGAATGCCATGATTGGGGATACGCTCATAATCACGGGTCAGACGTTTGGAGTAAATCCGGAGGCGATTCATATTCAGGTAGGAAATTCAGCTCCTGTAAAACCTCTTACTATTAAGGAGTCTGAGATGACGGTGATAATTCCTGAAGATGCAAGCGGGGGAAAGATCAAACTGACAAAGTCTGACGGATCATTCGTCCTGAGCACTTCCGACTTTTTTCTTGATGATTTGGCGTACGATAAAATTTCCTTTAGCCGCTCCATTGAATTCTCGGTAGCGCGTGCCCAGTTTGGTGCTGCTGGACTTAAAGGTAAAATAGTTTTCGCTGGCGGGGAGGCAACAGGCGATTATACAACAGCCGAGATCTTCGATGTGAAGACTGGTGCACTCAACCTGGTTCCCCTTACGAGTCCTTCCCGTTATGAGCTGGCCGCCGCGGCGGCAGGAACCAAGATAGTCTTTGCAGGAGGGATGGAAAAGAATGGCATCAGTAAGGCTGTTGATATTTATGACGTAGTGACCAGTAAGTGGTCAGTTGCGCAGCTCAGTGAGCCTCGTTACCGTCTCGCTGCTGCTGCAGCCGGGAACAAAATTATCTTTGCGGGCGGAGCGAGCCCTTCTCCGGATGGCCCGGGTGGAGAGGAATCAAAAAAGGTAGATATATATGATGTGAGTACAGGCCAATGGTCTACAGCTGAGCTCAGTGTTGCCAGGCGGCGTCTTACTGCAACGGCCGCCGGTAGCAAAATTTTGATTGGGGGAGGGTATGATGAGAATGGTGATCCGGTAAGAACTGTAGACATCTACGACGTAAACACGGGAAAATGGACTACTGCGCAGTTGAGTATGGGGAGAGATCATTTCGCCGCTGCTGGTGCTGGGAATATTGCAATCTTTGCCGGAGGCAGTAATGCGAACGACGACGTGGTGGAAACTGCGGATATCTTTAACGCTGCTAACGGTACCTGGACGACAGCAAAACTGAGTGCAGCCCGGTCTGACCTGGCAGGCGCTGCTTTCCCCAATAAGATCGTATTTGCAGGGGGCTACGATAATAATGACAAGGAATCAAAGATTGTAGATATATACAATATTAAAACAGGTACGTGGACCACAGCTCAGCTTAGCGTAGCCAGGGGGAACCTTGCCGGCGCTGCGTCAGGCAATGCACTCCTGTTTGCAGGTGGGTTTAGCATGGATCAGGAGTCGAAACGTATAGATATCTTTACACTTTCCAAGTAAGGCACATGAAGAAGCAGACCCGTCTCGTCTTCGCGAAAGGTGATAATGTGCTCAGGCGGGTAATGACTGGATTGTTCATAATCCAGTCTTACTGCTAATTTGCTCCATTCCTTTTAAGATCGCTCCTTCAGGAACGAGCCTCATTCATGCTTTTAACCCTTTTAGCCGATACTCGTCCCGCTATTGAGAAAATATGTTTTGGGAGGAACGCCCGA
Source organism: Arcticibacter sp. MXS-1 (assembly GCF_041902385.1). GTDB lineage: Bacteria > Bacteroidota > Bacteroidia > Sphingobacteriales > Sphingobacteriaceae > Arcticibacter. The sequence goes on from NZ_CP169244.1 coordinate 3,620,957, forward strand.
GAATTTCCGGAAATCCTTTATGAAATGGTTGGCATCACAATAGCCGTTGTCCAGGGCAACCTGCAAAAGGTCCTTTGTCTTTGTATCCTGCAGGTCCAGGTAAGCATGGAGGAAGCGGCGCATCAGAAGATAGTTTTTCGGGGAGACGCCGAGGTGTTTTTTGAAATTTCTTTCCAGCCATTTGTAACTTAAACGGGCTTTACATGCGTTAACCAGGGCCTTTACTGTCTGGATACCTTGCTTATCAATCAGCTCCAGTACGTCCGTCAATACGTCCGGATAGGAATGGATGGAAACTTTGGCGGAAAGGAAGCGGTTTATTGCCTCTATTTTTTGGTCTTCGGAGGAGGCGGAATAAAATACATTGTTAAATGCCTCAAAACCAAATCCCGCTATTTCAGAGAAGTCTAAAACCTGCCTCTGGTCAAAAAGTTTAGGTCCGGTTTCAAACAGCCTGAAAAAGGCGCCAGGATAAAATCGCATTACAAAAAGCCCATCAAATGAGGCGGGAGACTCGCAGTAAATATTTCTCAGCATACCTCCGCAAACCCATGCGTTACCAACTAATGTCAGGTCTCCGTCTGCGTTGATTCTGGTCTTCTTGTCTTTCGTTTGCATGAACGCCACTACGGGATAACCGTCATTGAAAAACAGTTCCCTGCCCGCGAAATGTGCTTCGTTAAGAAAGTAGTACCCTTCCACATACTCCTTTAAGTCATCAGAAGGTGTGAATCTGGCGACACCGTTTTCGTCGGGACTCGCTATATATTTAAAGAAGCTGATAGGCACAACGCAAATATACTACATTCAGTGATGGGAGATGGAATGTCGAAGTTATACTACCAGGGTCGCTAGTGCCGCAATTAAATTTGAAGCAAAACTTGACTATATATGGTGATCACAAATGAAGAAGAGCTTGAGGGGATGAGGCGGATAAGCGAAGCGGTAGCACTAACATTGAAGAAAATGCATGCCTATGCGAGACAGGGGATGAGTACAAAGGAACTGGACGATTATGGAGGTCAGTTGCTTAGCGGATTCGGAGCGAAGTCGGCTCCCCATCTTGTGTATCAGTTTCCGGGGCATGCATGCATCAGTATCAATAACGAGGTATGTCACGGCATACCATCCGATAAGCGAATTATTCGGGAAGGAGACCTGCTGAATATAGATGTTTCTGCAGAACTAGATGGGTATTGGTCGGATAATGGGAGTTCCATGATCGTCGGGGAAGATATTCATAATCAAAGGCGTCTGGTCGAAAGTTCGCGCGCTATCCTGAGGAAGGCCATTCGCGCAATAAGAGGGGGAGTGAAGATCAACGAAATCGGTGCTCTCATTGAAAAGGAGGCCAAGCGCGAAGGTTTTAAAGTGATCAAGAACCTGGGAGGTCATGGGGTGGGCAGAGGCTTGCACGAGCGCCCTGACGCCATTCTTAATTACCGGGATCCGCTTGATCTCAGGAGGTTCCGAAAAGGCTCGGTTGTTGCACTTGAAACTTTTATCACCACGCACTCCTCCTGGGCTGTAGAGTCGAACGATGGTTTTACGATGACAGGCGACAAAGGCGGTTTTGCTGTTCAGCATGAACATACAATAGTGGTAACGGACGGACTACCAATCATTCTGACTGAACAAAATGAGATGTGGGAGTAAAAGCAAGCGTGAAAAGCGTGTGGAGAAGTTTAATTCCATAAATTTGTCGGCCGTCCGCCAATAGGAATGAACATCGACCGAAAAGAACGCTATATGACAGGGACCTTTGCAGAAAAAGTGATTGATTTCAACCTTGGGCTACACTACCCCGGTGATCTGCCAGAGGGCTTCAGGGTACTGAATCCCTACCTCGATAATCCGGAAACGGTGGAGGTGATGAAACAGTTTTATCAGAAGTATTATAGCGATACTCGGCAGCGTCGCTTCATTATCGGGATCAATCCAAGCCGGCATGGGGCAGGAGTGACGGGAGTACCTTTTACAGACACAAAGCGACTGGAAAGTATGTGTGGCATTAAAATGATGTCGGCACGTACTCACGAGTTATCCTCCGTCTTTATGTACGATATGATAGCTGGCTACGGCGGGCCAGAGCACTTTTACAGGCACTTTTACATTAATTCCCCTTTCCCTCTCGCCATTATCAGACGGTCAGGCGACAAATGGCTTAACGCGAATTATTACGATAATCCTCGTCTTTTTGAAATGGTAAAGAGTTTTATGGTTGCCTCCATGAGACAACATATCAGTATGGGACTCGACACTTCGGAAGTTTTTGTATTGGGAAAGAAAAACGCTGAATTTATCAGCACGCTTAATAAGGAAGCCCGGCTCTTCGACCGCCTGCACGTGCTGGAGCATCCGCGTTTTATACAGCAATACAAATCCAGGGAAAGACAGCTCTATATCGATAAATATATTCTGGCTTTTGACAAGTCGTTCTGAAGGAGAAAGGGATGGGAAACGGATTCGGGCACATACTTATCCCGATCGGCGACGATGAGATGGAAGAATTAGGGAGGAGCCAGCACAGTAGGGCATATGTCTGTATCTGATTAGGGAAAATTTTGATTTAAAACAGAAGCATTAATAATGCGTATCTTTAAATCCAAAATAAACCAGTCATATGAAAACCAAACTTTCTATTGCTTTTTCTGCCCTTCTCTTGTCTGCTTTTTGCTTTTCAAGCTTTGCCGGCAGAAGCTTTATAGCATCTCACGTTTCAACTGCTGATGGCTTGGAAGATACACCATCTAAGAGCGGGCAGCTAAACGTATCTAAATACATAGTGAACGGTGATACTATAAGCGGAGATTTTCTCACATATAGCTATTCTGCCGAAGATTCTATTGTTTTAAGCCAGCCCAGGGACCGTATTTCCTTATACGGGAAGGCAAAACTGACGATTTATAATAGGAAAACGAAGGAGACTGTAAGTACTGAAGCCGAAAAGATCGTGTTCTATTTGCGTGATAAAGAACAGCGTTAGCCTAAAGTTGAATTTTGGATCCCGTGGCCTGGACAGTCGAGTAGGAACCGTCACTGCTGTCATCGACTTTCAAAGGGGATTCTATATCTAAAGCAAACTGCTGTGAATTAATAGTTTAGGAACAAAGAAGAGGCTGAATTGCTTGTGAGCCAGCCTCTTCTTTGTTCTATGGTTCGGGGTATTGCCGGTTAAGATCTTCGTCGGTAAGCCGTAAAATAAAGAAGAGGTTCTCATTGCTTCAATAACAGGACCGCCCGTTAAGGCTCTCGATTAACCTTTCTCCATCGACATTCAGTCAGAAATAACCGCAGCCACAAGGCTTTCACCTCAAAAAACTAAGGCATCTTAAACGAGGGAGGAACCGACTCTGCCCCTGCAGCCCATGCTTTGTTCGGATGCTTACCCATCGTCAGCTCCAGTAAGCCGCCTTTCATTAATTGCTCGTGGCTGAACCAGGATTTATTCCATACTTTTCCGTTCAGCATTGCACTTTGTATGTACTTATTGTCGGGAGAATAGTTTTCACACCTAACCGTAAACGTTCTGCCGTTTCCTAATTTTAGCGTAGCGTTCTTAAAAACAGGACTGCCAATCACGTACATAGGGAGTCCGGGAGTAACCGGGTAGAATCCGATCTGAGAAAATACAACAAAAGACGTGAGACCTCCGCCATCTTCGTCGCCCGGAATACCCATCAGGTCATTCCTGAACCACTGGTTGAGCAGATTACGAACCCGTTTCTGCGTGCGCCAGGGTTGCCCGGCATAATTATACAGATAGGGGATGTGCATGGCCGGTTCATTACCCATAGAAAACTGGCCAACATTACCGGTATGGTCGGCATAGATATGATAGAAGTCCGGACGGCCTTTTCCGAGCGGAGTGCTGAACATATCTTCCAGCGCTGCCACAAAAGCTTCGTTTCCGCCGGTCAGGCTGATGAGGTCTGCAATATTGTGCTGCACATCAAAGCGATAAACATAGCCCGTATTTTCATCGTAGGCATCTCTTCCTCCAATTCCCGGAGGAAAGCGATAATCAAGGTCGGGCATAAAGTTGCCCAGCGAATCTTTAGGATGGAAGAATTTGGTAGTGGGATTGAATATTTTGCGATAATTTTTACTCCGCTCTGAAAAGTAGCCCGCATCCTTTTTGTTTCCGATGGCGTCGGCTATTTTCGAAAGGCACCATTCATCGTATACTGTTCCCAGCGTAACGGCAACGGGCTGACGCCGCTCCCAGCTATGCACCTCCGGCACTGTTTCCTTTTCCCCGGGAGCCAGAGAAGGGAAGTACCCGTTATTCTTATAAAACCTGTCGAGGACACCAGCAGGCTTGGAAGACCAGGGCGCTAATGTTTTTTCAGTGATCGCCGCCTTCGATACCTGATAAGCTTCTTCTAAGTTAAATCCCTTCAGTCCTTTGCTGTACGCATCGGCCACCATCGCAACGGCGTGGTTGGAATTCATCCTGCGACTGTCGCCCGTTACTTCAGGAAAGTTTGGCATCCAGGCGCGGGGCATCTGCTGCGTCATCGTGATGTAGGAGTTGATCATATTACTCTCCATCTGCGGTTCTATGATCGTCCGGAGAGGATGCGTAGCCCTGTAGGTGTCCCATATCCAGTCGTCTGTATAAAAAGTTTTTCCTTTGTCGTCGTGTACCTTTCCGTCGTACGCACTGAAATAACGCCCGTCCTCCGAGATGGAGATCATGCGCTCATAGGTGCGATAAAGTGAAGTATAAAACACAGCTTTAGCATCTTCATCAGTGCCGCTAACGCTGATCTTCCCCAGGGTCTGATTCCATATATCACGGCCCGCTTTGGCAACAGCCTCAAGGTCATAATTCTTGATCTCCCTCCGGAGGTTCTTCTCTGCCTGCGCAGCGCTGATAAAAGAGACGCCGTACCGCAGTTTTACGTTTGGAGTATTCCCGGGGAAGCGGATGATATAATACGCGTTTTGTCCTTTTGCGGAATTCTCGTCCGCGGCAATCTTCACGCCCTTATGAGTTCCTATCGTCTGGGGATGCACGTCAGTTTCCATGTAGATATACACTTTCGTGTTGTTATCAAGCTGCTGATACCCGCTGATACTGCCTGCCGTTTTCGTCAACTCTCCATTGCGGGTGTTCACAATCAGGTAAGCTGGCTTCTTTGGGTCCGAAAAGACAAACTCATAGATGCCAGACTGATGCGACGGGGCATATTTTGCTGAGATGTTTAGCTCGTCCAGATCCACGCTGTAGAAATATGGTTTAATCACTTCGTTGTCATAACTTAAAGGGATGACACTTTTAATGCTTTCAACATCCCCCTGATAGGGACTTAGATTGAAGGCAGAGCTTCCGCGATGACTGGTTACTATCAGTGGCAGACCGTTTAACAGATTGCCGGTATAGTTTTCCCTCTCGGGATACACCCTCAGCATGCTGTTAGGCAAATGCACCGTGGGATAGGTGGGGACCAGCATATGGCTGATATTTCCAATATACGGGTTAACATAGTCTACCGGCTCTTTATTCGTTTGAGCAAACAAGGTAGACAGTGTGAGGGATAACAGGGCGGCTAAAACGTTTTTCCTTCTCATTTAACAAAATTAAAATAATATTTGAAATGAGGAGAATTGTGCGGACTGAAACCAATGCCATTTCATAAACAATAAACCACGCTTCTGTGAATACTGTCAAGCGTGACTATCATTCTCGCTACCTGCATTTGAACCCTGAGATTCTGTATCTTTTGCTTCGAATATTTTTTGCCCGCAAAGCGACGAACGAGCGAAGCAACAGCCCGTCTGTAACAAAGGGGAAGCTAAGGGCTCAGAACGAGGCCAGAAGCGAGCATACATAACAGCTGCCTTTAACTCCTTTGCGCCATCCAAATCGTTGCATTTCCGCAATCCGGATCGTTCTCAATGTGCTTCAGAATTTTAAAGCCATGCCGGGCCAATAAGGATTCATACTCGCTGGTATCAAGAGAGGCGTGAAATACGTTTTCACCACCCATCGTGCCCCATGCCTCTCCTCGTTCTGTTCCCGATGTGAAAAGCAAAATGCCATGGGGGGTTATATGCTTCTCAAAAATTTTAAACATGGCGGGCTGATCTTCTGCCGGCAGATGAAAAAAACTATGCCACGCAATGATCGCATCATACGTCTTCTTTAAATTCAGGAATCTCATATCCGCTAAAATCAGTTCAGCGGCAGGAAAGTTTGCTTTTGCGATTTCGAGTACCTTACTACTCGCATCTACGCCGGTGACATCAAGGTTTTTGCTGAGCAGATATTCAAGAATAGGCTTTCCTGTTCCGCAGCCGAGATCGAGCACCTTTCCCCCAGGGGGCAGAGATTTAAGCAGTTGGTCCAGATGGTCTTTTTCCATCAGTCCGGTATACCTGTGTTCTGCAAACCACTGTGCAATCTTATTGTACACCAGGTAGACGTTTTTGCTTTCCTCCTTGTTCATCTACGAATAAACAAAAGATTCGTAGCATAGTTATGGTGATAATCGTCTCGCGTGGTTATATTCTGGTGATTAGCTACCCGACTTAGGTAAATTGCATCGAGTCGAACAATAGTAACGACGATTGGTTTTAGAGAACAAATCAGAGATATGCAGTCGGACGATCAATTAGAAGTATTCAGACGCGAATTTTTAGGGGCAAATACCTGGGCGCAGAGGAAAGAGGGTGTCCCCCTTGACCTCCTCCACAAACTTTCTAAAGAAGAGTTAAAGATCGCGGAAGCCGAGTTGATAAACTCTATCAGCGCCGGCGACAGCTGGCCTATCCTTGGTGTAGCACATCTGAAGTCAACTGCTGCACTGCCGAAGCTCTATGACTTGCTGGACAAAAGCAGTAAGGCGATCAGGGTAACAGCCGCGTTTGCCATCTTTCAAATTTGCAGGGACGGCAGAATGATTGATGCGGTTCTGAATGAGCTCCCTCGTATTACCAATCAATACGAACTTATCTCCATTCTTCATTTACTGCCGGCATTTAAAGACCAGAGAGTAACCACCATATTGAAGGACTATATGGAGCGTGACGAATACCTCGTTGCTTATAATGCAGCAATGGCACTCGGCCTGTCTACTGATGGAGTGGTCAGGAAATTCAGCAAAAAGGAAAAGGGAATTTGGAGAAAAATATTCAGTTAGGCAGCTCTCTTCAAACAGCTTTTCTAATTGCCGGCTTGTGCAGGTGCGCCCGCACAACACGCCTCTATCGAATCATCTAGCCTATATCCGTCAGACATCGGTTTAATCTATTTTTCCCTTTCCAAGAGTGAAAGCCTTATGGCAAGGAACCGGCAAATGAGGGCCGGTCAGGAGCTCCCTGAGACAAGCGGCTACCTCTTCAAAGACATTGACTCCACAAAGCAAATCCTGAAGCAAGACAGCACCGTATTGCAACCGATTCAGAACCGACACGAGTCGTTGCTGACTCGGTGCTGACTCGGTCCTGACTCGGTCCTGAGTCGGTTCTGACTATAACGGGGCTGCCACCCATCCCCCGCCAGTCTCAGGTTTGGTACAGCTTGCAGGTGCAGTTCTCAGGCCCGGATATAGTGAACTGTTCGCAGGAGGAGAGCGGTTGTCTCAGGTAATCTTAGGGGTCGTCCCCTTGTTGCAAGAATCATGACAAATGTCCTATCGATTTCGACATAACTGCTATCCTTCTTCGTGCTAATCTGCTAACGTTGCAGGTAATGAGGCTGAGCTGATACAAGAATATCATGAGCCCGCCATTATAAACACTTTACAAATCAGCTATGAGCATGAAAGGCCGGTTACTGTTGATCACAACAGGCATCCTTATTTCAGGAGGAACAGGATTACAAGGATATTCCGCTATAAAAGAGAGCAAGGCGGAGGGGGTGTCCAGGCTGACACTGCCCGCGGTCTTCAGGGATATTTTACTGTTCCCGCTGCGTCCGGAAAAGCACCCGACTCCAATGGTTTCATTCAGCGTTGGTTACTTCTGGAACCGATTAGTAAACCCAATCGCAGCAATACTGTTTTTACCGACAGCTACATAAGAACCGCGTTTGCGGAAGAGAATCGCCCGGGGCGGTTAACTGTGTTTCCGAAGGAGGATGAAAAGGTTCATTTTGGCACACAGGTGTTAAAGTGGCACTCCCTGGACAGCAAAATGTTCAATATTAAACTTTACCGCTTTGCCTCCGGACTGGGAAAGGAAACATACGGAGTAGTGTTTTGGGCAGCGACGATTGTGAATAGTCGCCGGGAAATGAAAAATGTGAGGCTGGCTGTCGGCTCAAATTCAGCTTCCATGTGGTGGCTTAATGGAAGAGAGGCTTTGATCCTTTCAGGAGACAGACGTATGGTTATGGACGATTGCGTTTCAAAACGTTTGACCCTCAATAAGGGCAAGAATATAATCAAAGGCGCAGTGATCAATGGCCCGGGGATGAGTGATTTTTGTCTGCGTTTTCTGGATGAAAAAGGACAGCCAATAAAAGATCTTATGGTCAGTTCTAAGTGAAGCGGATGATCCCCTTACTGACCGATTATATAAACCTTAAGTTTCGATGAAAAAATTAGTTAAAGTATTCGGCGCAATCTGCCTTTTATCATGGTGCTTAGGCGGGTCTGCGCGAGCACAGATTGGTAAGCCATTTATACATGATCCCTCAACGATTACGGAGTGCGAAGGCCGGTATTATACATTCGGTACCGGCTCTGGAGGGTTAATATCCGAAGATGGCTGGACCTGGAACAAGGGGGCCATCAGACCGGGCGGAGGGGCTGCGCCTGATGTGTTAAAGATCGGAGAGCGTTACCTCATGGCCTATGGTGCAACCGGAGGCGGCCTTGGGGGAGGACATAATGGAAGAATACTCACTATGTGGAATAAGACGTTGGACCCTAATTCTCCCGACTTTAAGTATTCAGAACCCGTGGTAGTCGCTTCGTCAGACGGGGTGGAAGATTGCGACGCAATAGACCCGGGACTCCTTCTTGATCCGACGGACGGCCGCTTGTGGTTATCGTATGGGACCTATTTCGGATTCATCCGGCTTGTCGAACTGGATCCCAGGACTGGAAAAAGGGTCGAAGGCAACGAAGCAATCAATATCGCTATTGATTGTGAAGCGACTGCTCTGATGTATAAAGATGGCTGGTATTATCTTCTCGGTACGCACGGGACATGCTGTGACGGCCCTAACTCCACATACAACATTGTTGTTGGGCGGGCCCGAAAAATAACCGGTCCATATCTGGATAACGTGGGAAGAGAAATGTTAAAAGGCGGTGGCAAGATGGTTCTCGCAGCTGGCGGAAGAGTGAATGGGGCGGGACATTTTGGCCGCATTGTGCTGGAAGATGGAGTCGAGAAAATGTCCTGTCACTATGAGGCTGACCTTGATCAGGGTGGGCGGAGTGTGCTGGGTATCCGGCCGCTGCTCTGGAGAAATGGCTGGCCTGTTGCCGGCGATAATTTCAGGGAGGGGACATACGAAATAGAATCGGAGAGGAGAGGTTACGCTCTCGAATTAGCTGTCGATTTCACAAGGATGCCCGGTGGGATGAGACCATTTCATCATAACGATGATGAACCCGTCAAGCCGGTTCCATCGCAAAAACTGGAAGACGTTATTAAGGGCTGGCCAGCCGGAAATATAGAGGTGAGAATCGGCGATTACATGTTTCGTCCGCACCAAAAATGGAGCATTACTGCTGTTCCTGAAGCTGGCGGTTGCCTGGGTGGTCCCTACTATAAGATAACAATAGCAGGTACTGAGAGGGCGTTAGCCGCAACAGCGGAGGCCGAAGTTATCACAGTTCCAACGTATACCGGTACACCTGAACAACTCTGGCGAATTGACCAATTAATTGACGGTACATACAGGATCATGCCGAAAACAAGCCGGAACTCCGGGCCGCAATTAGCCTTAGTGTCGTCCGGCGACAGCACCCCAACACTTGCAGAGTTTGATATGAAAAGCGACAACTGCAAATGGAACTTTAAGGATCATTAAAGTACAGAGGTTCAAGGCCCACTAGTTACAGAGGTTGGGTGCGATTTCGATGAGAAGTGCGGTTTTTCTGCCGTCTCTCCTGGCACCTCAATGAGGGGCAGTTTTATTAAAAAAACACATTCGGTGCAGAAATGCAAGCCGAAGGCACTAAGTAAGGTCTGAGCTTATTGTTCCTGCACAATTGGATCAAGCGCTTGATAAGATCAGTGCTGTGATACACCAGCCCTATTTTAAATTTAAAATAGGAAGAAAATTCAGGCTGGATGAGTTTGAACAAGCGCTTTCGTTTAATTCTGTTGATGGATCAAGAGCGACTTTGATCACAACACCTTGATTGAGCGATTGAATGCTGTGAATACGTTAAACGCTGGTACCAGGTCGGTTGATCACAACACGCTTGATTAGGCAATCAATACAACGAATAGTGAAATCGCCGACAGAAGAAGTAGCGCCTGTCAAATTCCTGCCTGCAGGGTTCAAAGGAGTAGCTCCGGCCTGGATAAATATCGTGCCAAAGGGAGCCTCTCCGGTCCGACCTTCACGAGGCCGTAACGGGAGTACAAGGTCCGAAGCTAGACTGCTTGTTAATAGATGGAGGCCTGGCCGTCTTGGCTCTCGCCTGGCTTAATACGAAGATGATCGCTAAATACTCATTATTGCGGGATTTAGGAATAGTGTCAAGAAACATCCTTGACGTTCTCTCGTCGTCTGATTTTCTTAATTTTGCAGGCAAGGATACAAGATGGAAGAGACCGCAGGAACGTCAGATAAGGTGGCGAAGACGAACAGACTGATATCCTGATGAAAAAGATCTTAATGCCATGAATATCGACCTGCAGCCTACATTAGAAAATGAAACCGTCACCCTTTATCCCTTGCAGCGGACCGACTTTAATCTGCTATATGAGGTAGCGGCCGACCCTGAAATATGGCGTCAGCACCCCAACAAGGACCGGTGGAGAAAGGAGGTCTTCCAGAACTTTTTCGAGGGGGCAATGAAGAGCGGTGGCGCCTTCCGTATCGTGGATAAAGCTAGCGGACTAACCATTGGGAGTACCCGCTTTTATGACTACAATCCCGGCGAGAGCAGTATTTTAATCGGCTACACATTTTATTCAACAGCTTGCTGGGGCAAAGGCATTAACCCCGCAGTTAAAGCGCTTATGCTCGACTATGCCTTCCGGTTCGTGAACAAAGTCAGCTTTCACATCGGGTCAGAAAACATCCGGTCGCAAATAGCGATCAGTCGTCTGGGAGCTATGAAGACGGCGGAGCAGGAAGTAACGTATTTCGGCGAGGCTCCCAAGCTTAACTACGTATATGAGATTGACAAAGGATCATGGCAATTGCGGAGGCAGAAATAGCAGGAGCGAGGTATGGGACGAAATGAGTTATTATGGACGATAGTCAATAAATAGCAAGAACGGGATTTTTCATTACCACCATGAGATCGGAAATCACATGAAGTGCTTCGAGTTTATGGCAACTGTGACGGTAATCGCTCTGGGCTTGGCGGTCTATATGAAGATGGAGGCTGGTGTTGACGTCTCAGGTTACTTTTATTTGTGGGTGCTTGTCTCTTTACTACCGATTGTCTTAAACAGGAGTCCCTCCTGGAGTAGGCCGGATCGTGTTCAGATGCTTCCTTTTGAGCAGTTTCGTTATGCTAAGATATTTACACAAAGCAGTTCTATCACGATCACCAGTCTCCTTGTGCGTGATCTGGAAAAGGCAATTGACGAAATTGGCTGCCCTAAGCTGGTATATCAAACTCGCCTGTTTCCAAGTATTGCTATGGAGTAACGGCAAGACCGGTGCGGATTACCAGCTGTCAGGTCTTCTTCGTTATCCAGATTGCAAAGTCGTGGACAGTGTAAAACAGCTGATCAGGTGCAAGCGCTGACAGTTCCTCCGGGTCCGCTGTTTCAGCCCATGCAGCAGCCGCTATTTGGAGGCCCACTTTCCTGCAGGCAATAATGTCACTTGGCGCATCTCCCACATAAATTACTTCTTCTCGTTGTACATCATGCAGGCTGTTTAGGATATTCTGGAGGCCTTCCGCCTTTCTGGCTCCCTTTGAAGACCCGGTTTCTATCACTTCAAAGAAGCCGGAAAGGTCCAGATGCTTCAATGACAGAGCGGTACTGTGTACTCCTTTTCCGGTGACCATGGAGATGCGCACTCCCTTGCTCTTCAATTCCCCGAGTAATTCTTTCATGCCAGCAAAGGGGAGGGGGCACATTTCATGCAAGGCTTCGTAGTGCTGCAGGTAGGAGCTAATGCCGTCATCATAATGTTGCGGAGCCAGGGCCATGATTGTTCCCTCTTCTGAAGGTCCGAAGGTGGCAATAATCTCAGCGTCAGAAAGTGAACGTCCGATAAGGGGCTCAACCGACTTTCTGAACGCTTTTATACATAGCGGCAAGGTGTTAGCCAGTGTTCCGTCCAGATCAAAAATTATGGCTTTTATTTTTGTCATTGATGTTCTTATAAGGGTTTCCGTGAATCACCCTGCATGGGTATGCAACAAAGATAGAGAGCTCTCTGCTGATAATTTTTCATCTATCTTAAAATCGCACGTCCGCCCGCAGAGTGCTGAGGTGCTGCTGGGTCATGCCCAGGTAGGAGGCAATGTAGCCGAGGTTAACCCGCCTGATCAAATCAGGATTTTCGGTGACGAACTTTTCGTATCTCTCCCTGGCGGGATGCGAAAGCCGTTCCAGTCGCAAAGTTTGCATCTTTAAAAGCACCTCCTGGTGAATAACACGCGACCAGTTCGCTATTTCGATGTTCGTTTCATACAAGCGGTTGAGCTGATCAATTGGCATGAGGTATAGCAGCGAATCCTCTAAAAGCTGCACGTATTCGCGGGCAGCCCGCCGATGATATAAGGAGCTCGACGAAAATGTAACATCGCCTTCTTTGCTGAACCAGTTGGTTATTTCTTCGCCCTCCAAATGGAAGAACGTACGCGTACAGCCTCGTTCAATGAAGTATACATGATTACTTTTTAATCCGGGCTGCGTTAACAAATGGCTTTTGGGATAGCTGGCTTCCGTGAAGTGCTGGGCAAGTTCGGCAAGAGAGGAGTTGGACACCGGATAGTAACGGCGTATACTGGTAATGATGTTTTGTAACTTTGCTAATTCCACCAATGCCTGAACTATATTTTGCAATATTAAACGAAATTCTGGTGTATTAAAAAGATCCGTTTTTGTAAGCGAAGTTCTACAAGCACTGAATCTTTGAGGCGGCTGTCGTCATCTGGTTGATGTACGGGTTGATTCTGAACCTTCTGAATGATTCCAGGTGGCTGCACGGCCACATAAGGGATACCGAATTGCGCAATCACTGATTGCGCAATCCGGGCATTCTATATCGTTCAGTGCCTGAGCCGGAGTCTGACCCTGAGCCTCCCTCATACCTAAGCGGGATTACTAATGTCCTTACTCAATTTTCACATTGGGGTAAAATAGGGGCAGCCTTTTAAGAGAATTGTCGCAGGGGTAAACTTGTAAATGTCCTGCCCTAGGCGACGTTGATGAATAGCCCGCCACTTGCGGGGAAGAGTGCCGCAGGTGTTGATTAGATGTGGTCTTTAGGCACTTCTTCCAGCCGCCCGCCTGAAGGGCATATTTATACCATCCTTGTCCTTTTTTGCATCTTGAGCTGCCCGCGATAATGCCGGTCAGCAGGATTAAAAGTATCTTTTTGTTCGGGCAGACGTTGATGGCAGCATATCCTCTGATCAGCTTTCCTTCGGCTCAGGTCCGCGGGTAGCATCGAGCCTTGTCGCTTTCTCCAGCTTCACCGGCCTGCCTGCCCGGGCCGACTCATAGATAGCTTCTATGATGAGGTGATCCTGAAGACCTTCTTCTCCTGGCGTATAGGGCTGCTTGTTCTGCATGATACAGTCAGAAAAATGGTCAATCTCTAAGGCAAACTGATTCTCTTCAGTAAGAGAAGGACTTTGTTTTACTTCCATTTTGTCCTGCGCCTGCGAGACTTCCATCTGCAGCCGCTCATAAGCAAATGCCGGGTCAAGGCCAAACCAGCCTCCCTGGTCGGCATAGCAGCGGTACCTTCTTGCCTGATGTACGCCATAACTCGTTGTGCAGTTTGCCTGCACACCACTCGGAAATTTCATCTGCCATAGAACGGCCTCTTCAACTTCCTTAAACCGCGGGTCCCCCGGACTACTGTAAACACTTCCCTGAACTTCAACCGGTTCTTCGCCTAGGAGGAAACGAATGGTGTTCAGGCAGTAAATGCCGATATCCGGCAATGCGCCCCCGCCTGCCAGTTTTTTGTTTAAGCGCCATTGTGCAGGATCTCCAATGTTCTGGGTGTTTACCGCTTCAATAATTTTTACAGTACCATATTTTTTCTCTCTGGTCCATTTTTTGGCCAGACGGTTATGGGGTTCATATTGAATGCGATAGGCTATCATGAGTTTCTTGCCGGCTGCCTTGCATGCATCGATCATCTCCCGGGCTTCTTTCGATGAGTTTGCCATCGGTTTTTCGCAGAGCACATGCTTCCCTGCTTTAGCTGCCCTGATGGTAAATTCAGCATGCATGGAGTTTGGCAGGACGATGTACACCGCATCAATTTCAGGATTGTTGCGAATGTTGTCGTAATTCTGATAATTGTATATGTTCTTCGGATCAATACCGTACTGACCGGCCACCTTAGCCGCTTTAGCGGCATCGCCGCTTACCAGGGCAGTCACTTTTGAATACTTGCAGGATGCAAATGCGGGAAGCAGCTCTTCCAGAGTAAGATGACCCAGGCCGACCAGCGCGTAGCGTATTCTCTTTGCCGGGCTTAAGGGAGTAGGCAAGGGGCCGGACTTTTTCTCCGTTGGAGCATCCAATGGAGATAGTTCTATGGGCTTCAGTTCGTTAGGATCAACCGGCATTTTAGTCTGGACTTGCTGGCCGCTTGCAGAAAGGGTACTTAGTTCTGCTAGAATGGTAGCAGCAATCAATCCTTTACCAGTATTTGCAATAAATTGCCGGCGATTGCAGGGAGAGGCTTCAGTGTTTGTCCCTTCGCGATTTTCAAGACTGTTTTCATAGATAGTTAAATTGAGGTTGAGGCCGGTAGTATTGTTATTTCCTTATAAATACATTCTGTAAGAGCTATTGTTGAACATATTTAAATTAAACTTCAGTCCGGAAATTCCCGCGCCCAGAGTCTTAAAATAATCTCCCTCAATTATTTATTCACCAGAATGGGGTCAAAGTAGTCAGCGTCAACAGCCACGTAAAATAGTCTCCCTCATTTGTTTATTCCCGCATTACTGTATATTCGTCGCGGTATCCCTCTAGCGGATCAACTCCAAACACAACGAATAAAATGAAAAGACCTTTATTCTTATATGCTCTGGTACTTATTGCCTGTTTGCCATTGTCGCTGGTGCGCGGACAAGGTGTTTCTAATGTCAGAATAGACAAGGACGAAAGAACTTTAAACAGTCAGTGGAAGGGCAAGCGCATCGCATTTCTTGGTGACTCCATGACTGAAAAGAAGAAGGGCGATTCTTCCCTGGTATACTGGGAGTACCTTTCAGATTTGCTTGGATTGCAGCCCTACGTATATGGCATAAGCGGCAACCAATGGGATGGTATTTATAAACAGGCCCTTACGCTCTATAATGAACATCCTGATGATGTTGACGCTGTGTTTATTTTTGCCGGAACGAATGATTATAATCACGGTCTTCCATTGGGCACGTTTTATGAAGAGAGTACCAAAACCACCAATCATAACGGCATAGAAGTGATCCGGAAGTACAGGCAGCCCCTTAATGAACCCTCTACGTTCTGCGGTCGCATCAACATGGTCTTGTCTTTCCTGAAAGAGAAATTTCCGAAACAACAGATTATCATCATGACCCCCATCCACCGGGGTTACGCTAAATTTAACGACAGGAACGTGCAGCCTGAAGAAAGTTTTGCCAATGCACAGGGATTATATATCAACGACTATGTGCAGGTGCTCAAACAGGCATCTCAAAACTGGTCGGTTCCGCTCATTGATCTGTTTTCCATCTCCGGCCTTTATCCTCTGACCTCATCACATGCTGGGTACTTTCGCAAGAAAGACACAGATCGCTTACACCTTAATGGAGTGGGAAATTATCGGCTGGCTAAGACCATTCAATACCAGCTGCTGGCATTGCCATCTACGTTCAAGGAGTAAGGTTGGCCCGATGTTGCAGGTGCGTCTGAAATTCCCGCCGCCTCTTTTACTCTGCCCGGTTAAAATCTTCCTCATCAAGTTCGCGCCTGCTGGTATTCCTCTTATTCCCGAATGAGTAATTCAGCGATAGTTTCACCCTACGGGTGTTCTGATATTCAAAGTAATATTGAGAAATACCGTTGATCTCACTGGTGAAAGCCGAAACATCCTTCTTCAGGATGTCGTTAGCCATCAAAGCCAGTCGCAACTGGTTATTAAGCAAGGCCGTACTGAAGCCCATATCAAGGCTCGAAAAGGCCTTCATGTGATCAACTCCCTCTACTCCCGGAAAGTAATATTTGAAGTTCAGCATGCCAGTCAGGCTCTTCTTCTTGTTAAAGAAAAACGTATTGGTGGACGACAGGTTCCCATTCAAGCCTTCTGCAACTCTTCGAGTCGCAGGATTGCTCGACAGGATCTTACTGTAATACACCTGAGCATCATTTGTAGAGGACAACCAGGATAGCTGGTCAAATGATACACTTTCGGTAAGCCCTGTTTCATACGTTGTCAGGAAGTTGGTCCAGATGTCCCGCTGCAAGAAGGACGATCCCTCAACTTCTGTTATCGCATCAAAGCCGTTAGTTGAGTAATTGAAATAAACCGATGAGGACAAGAAGTCTTAGTACAAATGAGCCAATTCAAAATTGTTGCTGTAGGACGGTTCTAATCGCGGATTCCCTTCTGTATAGGAGAATACGGAATTATAAATACGGAAAGGGTCGAGGGCCGCATAACTCGGTCGCCTGATCCTGCGGCCGTAGCTGAAGGAAATGCTGTGATCGTCATTCGGCTTGAAGTTCAAATTGAAAGTGGGGAATAATTTCGTGTATTTGCCCTTGTCCTTTTGATCCAGGGTTAATGAATTACCCGTGGTTTGAGTGTTTTCGGCCAGAAGTCCCGTCAGAACAGAAAGCTTGCCAATATCTTTTGACAGGGACACGTACAGGGCCGCTGTATTCTCATCATACAAAAAGCTGCTGTTCCTGATAGCGAGCCCGCCGAAATTATGATAGTTCGAATAGTTGTTGTTGTCGATCAGGGTGATCTTCATTCCAAGTTCCAGGTTAGCCACCCTAGTAGGGTATACCATATCGGCTCCCGCTGTAAATACGGACGTTTTACGGTTGTTCCCGGATGACAAAGGCGCGTAAGAAGATAGCAGTTGCCTGTTCTCATCGTAACTGTGAGTTTGAAAGGTTGAATGATTATCATTCCTGTTTTGAAGCCAGCTCACGTTCAGTGAAATCTTCTTTCCGGAAGTATCAAGCTTCGATTCGTAATACAGATTATAGATTCCGCTATAACGTTTCCCATCCACTGCGTTATCGGTGATTAGCAGGCTGTCTGTGGTCTTACTCCTGAAGGAGCTCTGATCTGTTAGATCTCCGGTCATAAAAGATGCCCTCTGATCAACAGTAAGTCCTAGTTTCGCTCTTGCCGATACGGTCGCTTCAATATTTATCTGCACTCCCTCAGCATTTGAGGGCCGACGTTCCCGATCGTAACCTAATAGATCTGTTTCAGGGTAGTAGATGTTTTGTCGTGAATACGTTCTGTCGACATCGTTCCGGAACGAAGGGCTTACGTTCAGCCGTACTTTATCAGAGTTAAAGTTGACACTGGCCGACAAATTTTCCGTGTGGGAGGACGCCTTTACAAAGCTGCCGCTAAGCACCCCGCTGGTTCCTTTGCTTTTAGTCTTCTTCAGTACCACATGTATAAGGCCTGTATTTCCTTCCGCATCAAAACGCGCAGGCGGGCTTGTAATCAGCTCGATCCGCTCGATCATAGAGGCGGGAAGAGAATGCAGATAAAGAATAAGGTCCTTCTCAGACAGCTGTAGTAATTTGTTGTCGACAAGGAGGCCGACACTCCCTTTACCAGCCACTTGAATGGCCTCGTTTCGCACCTTTACCCCAGGCATCAGGTTAATTGCCTCTATCGCATCAGCCCCTGTCAGTGCTTTATTTCCAGAAACGTTTAAAATGGTACGATCGATCTTCCGTTCCAGCAATTTTGTCTTTGCTCTCACGTTGACTTCCTTCAGCAGTTGAGTCTGTTTCTCCAGCCGGACCGAAATAATTGTGTCGCGATGAATGGCGACTTGTTTCCATACGCTTCTGTAATTCAGATGACTAAAACTCAGCGTATAGTTCCCCTTTTTCAGCGGGAAAAAAGCAAATGAACCCAGGCTATCCGTCGTTGCCTGCAAAACATTCCCCGACTCTGCGGTCAGCAAAACGTTTACTCCTTCTGCTGGTTTCATTCCCGCAACGCCAACATAGCCCCTTAGTTTAAGCTGTGTATAACTGAAGCAGCTCAGAGTCATCAGACTCACTATTGCAAGTAAACGGATTATTTTATGCGTCAATTTCACATCCACACAAATATTCTTCCTTATGATCAAAAAAAACACTTGCTACACAACATGGCCAGACACATTCTTTGGGGATTGCTTCTCCTATGTATTGCCGCTAACGGCAATGCTCAGACGTTCACTAAAACACAGACAGGCATCAAAACATTCATGCAGGGGATGGAAGTGGAGCTCTCCTTCTATTCGCCGCGTATCGTACGGATCGTGAGGTATCCGGAAGGTGAAGCGCTTAAAAAACAAAGTTTATCGGTGATCAGGGAACCCGAAAGCATATCTGTTAACACGGTTCGTTCGGCCGATATCGTTACGATGAAAAGTGCATCCCTTCAGGTGGAGTTGAATCTGGTCACGGGGAAAGTGGCCTTCAAAAAGCCTTCCGGCGAACTTCTTTTAACCGAGAAAGACCATGGGACACAGTTCACCCGTGTCAAAGATGTAAATAGAGAAACCTATAATGTGCGTCAGGCATTTTTGCTCGATACCGGCGAAGCAATATATGGCTTAGGACAGCTGCAGAACGGAAAGATGAGTCAGAGGGGCCAGAAGGTCTATTTAAGATAATTTAATTAATGATTAAAATATTAAATATTTAAAGCCGTATAAAGTTGTTGCGTTTAATCTGTTCTGCATTACTCGCCGCAGTTATTCCCCTGACAGTTAATGCGTATAAGCGCAAGGCGTGAACGAACTCGTGGTTGAAATAGCTCCCAAAGCAGGTTATATAATTCTAAGCTCATCAGGACAGTTGAACTGTCGAAAAACGGATTCCCAGCGTCTGGCTTAATTCATCATCAAGCCGTCCTGACAAACTATATACGGCATCTTGAATATTTAATTCATTGCAAATTAAGTTGTAACAAGTGATTCTCTTTAGTAGCTTTATTAATCAAGTTGAAATCTGCCATTAATAAAGACGCTCTGAATGACTATCCTCATCGTTTTAGGTTGTATCATACTCCTGGTTGTTTTCATTAGCCTTCTCCGGATAAATCCGTTCCTGGCTTTTCTGATCGTCTCCTTTGTGGGCGGCTTATTATTGAGAATCCCCCCAGGAAGAGTGATGACGGCAATAGAAAAGGGAATAGGTGATACGCTCGGCTCGCTTGTCATTATCATTATTCTGGGAGCGATGCTGGGGAAATTGGTCGCCGAAACCGGAGCAGCACAAAGGATCGCTTCTGCATTAATGAAAGTGTTCGGATTGAGGTACATTCAGTGGGCAATGATGGTCACATGATTTATAATCGGGATCCCCTTATTCTATGGGGTGGGATTTGTTTTGATGGTGCCTCTCATCTTTTCAATTGTCTATCAGTACAAGCTGCCGGCCGTTTATGTAGGTCTGCCTATGCTGGCTGCATTGTCGGTAACGCACGGTTTCCTTCCCCCGCACCCTTCACCCTCTGCCTTGGTTGTACAGTTTCATGCCAATATGGGATTAACGCTCCTTTATGGTATCGGTGTCGCTGTTCCGACTATCATTCTTGCAGGTCCTCTATTCTCGATGTTGCTAAAAAATATAAAGTCCGAACCATCTTCGCTGTTTGTCCCGGCTTCAATACCCGACGCAGAGCTCCCGAGTACGCGGAATAGTTTTATAACCGCTCTTTTACCGGTAGCCCTGCTTGCCGCCGGAACATTATTTCCCCTTATTCTTTCTAATGGAGGAAAGTATTCTGAAGTATTTAAGCTGATTTCAAACCCCTCTATTGTGATGATCATTACTTTGGTCATCGCAACTTTTACCCTGGGCTTGAGAAGGGGACGTTCTATTGATGCCGTAATGAAGACCTACGCAGAATCGGTAAAGGACGTGGGAATGATTATATTGATCATTGCAGGGTCGGGAGCCCTTAAGCAAGTATTAACGGAAAGCGGGGCCAGCGACCAGATCGGTATCATGCTTCAGAGTACCGACTTGCCTCCGCTTGTGCTTGGATGGTTCATAGCAGCGGTAATACGAGCTTCGGTGGGGTCGGCAACTGTAGCAGGTCTTACAACAGCTGGTCTAATTGCGCCATCAATGGCAGCATCTCATTGTAATCCCAATTTGATGGTCCTGGCAATTGGCGCCGGTAGCTTAATGTTCTCTCATGTTAATGATTCGGGCTTCTGGATGTTCAAAGAATATTTTAACCTGAGTGTAAAGGATACAATTCGCTCGTGGTCGGTAATGGAATCTATCGTTTCAGTAGCAGGGCTGTCAGGAGTTTTAATCTTAGCATTGTTCATAAAGTAGCTTTGCAAATTTTTAGGGGAGTTCGATTCACCCGACTCTGTTTTAATCCTGGCATTGTTTATAAAGGTGCAGGAAATAAGAATGAGAACTCCAGGAAAAGTTTTAATGTTAATATTGTTCAAAAAGAAAATAGAATGAGTACTGCAGATCAGAATTTTGCTAAATCGGGATTAGTCCTTCCGCCTGCTCCAACTCCGCTTGGTGTATATAAGCCCTGCTTAATTGACGGTAAATACCTTTATGTTTCAGGACATGGGCCCGTGCAGAATGACAAGTCTCTTATTATCGGGCGGGTTGGTGATACGCTCACTATGGAAGAGGGCAAGCTTGCTGCTCAGCAGGTCGGACTAGCTATCCTGGCGACTATAAAAGCTAATCTGGGAAGTCTTGATAAGGTAAAGAGGGTGATAAAAGTCCTGGGTATGGTCAATTGCGTTCCCGGGTTTGAAAAACATGCCTTTGTTATAAATGGATGCAGCGAGTTGTTTGCACAGGTATGGGGAACCGACAACGGGGTGGGCGTTCGCAGTGCAGTAGGAATGGGGTCTCTTCCCGATAATATTCCCGTAGAAGTGGAAGCGCTTTTTGAATTATATTAAATTTATAACATGTGCGCCCAGCCAAATCACTGGTTCTTTTTTTCGGACTTAGAGACTGTTGATTCTCCCGCTCTTGTCGTCTATGAAGATCACGTGAGACAGAATATCGATGCTCTTATTCAAATTATTGGGGATGTTCGCCGCTTACGGGTTCATGTTAAGACCCATAAATGCAGAGAGGCGACGCAAATAATGCTCGATGCTGGTATCCGAAAGTTTAAATGTGCCACTATTGCAGAGGCTGAGATGCTTGGTATGGTGAAGGCCGATGATGTGTTGCTGGCTTACCAGCCTTTGGGTCCTAAGATCGACAGGCTCATGCAGCTTATCAAAAGATATCCTCATACCTCTTACTCCTGTCTGGTAGATCATGCAGCCGCAGCGATGGAGTTGTCTCTTAAAGTGCAGGCGGAAACTGGTCGCCTCCCTGTCTTCATTGACGTCAATGTAGGGATGAACCGGACGGGCATACACCCCGATGGGGCAGTCGCTCTTTTTGAACTATGCGCTTCCCTGCCGGGGCTTGATCCCATTGGTTTACATGTCTATGACGGACACATTCATGATGCAGACCTCGGGCTCCGGACTGCAAAGTGTGACGAGGCGTTTACCCGCGTAGAATCTCTACGCTCTGCATTGCTTCATCTGGGCTTTGATCCGGTAGTGATAGCCGGGGGAACACCCACGTTTCCGGTTCATGCAAAAAGGGGAGATGTTGAGTGTAGTCCGGGAACATTTATTTACTGGGATAAGGGCTATGCTTCATCGTGCGCGGAGCAACCTTTTGTTTATGCTGCGTTAATTATTTGCCGTGTTGTCAGCTTACCTTCCGATGGGCTGCTGTGTGTGGATGTGGGCCATAAATCGGTTGCCGCAGAAAACGAACTAAAAAAGAGGATTTACTTTTTGAACGCGCCCGAATTAGAGCCGATAAGCCAGAGCGAGGAGCATTTGGTCGTCAATGCCGGACTTTCACATCAGTATCGGCCGGGTGATATTTTGTTTGGCGTTCCTCATCACGTATGCCCCACCGTTGCGCTCTACGAGAAAGCCATTGTAATTAAAAAGAATAAGATTGCGGGCGAATGGAAAACCATTGCCCGCGACAGAAAAATCAACTGCTAAACAACCATTATGTTACTAGTCGACGCTCATCTGGATTTGAGTATGAATGCGCTGGAATGGAACAGGGACTTGCGTTTACCCGTCTCACTGATCAATGAAAGGGAAAGAGGACTTTACGACAAGCCCGACCGGGCGAAAGCAGTCGTTTCGTTGCCTGAACTCCGTAAGGGAAATATAGGTCTGGTAGTTGCTACCCAGATTGCGAGGTATGTAGCTCCGGAAAATCACCTGCCTGGGTGGCATTCGCCAGAGCAGGCCTGGGCTCAGACTCAGGGACAACTTGCATGGTACAAGGCCATGGAGGAAGCGGGAGAGATGGTTCAAATTACAGATCTTTCCTCATTGAATAAACATCTCGATTTATGGAATAATTCTGAAATAGACAGGGAGAGAAAACCAATTGGTTATATCCTCAGCCTTGAGGGAGCTGACTCTATAGTCTCCGTTGAATATCTCGAAAGGGCGTGGAACTATGGACTAAGAGCGTTAGGCCCTGCTCATTACGGCCCGGGCCGCTATGCCAACGGTACAGATTCGAGCGGGCGAATGAACAAAGAGGGGCTAAGCCTTCTCCGCGAAATGGAACGATTGAATATTATTCTGGATGTGACGCACCTTTGCGACGATGCCTTCTGGCAGGCGCTTGATCATTTTAATGGTGCAGTATGGGCAAGTCATTCTAATTGCCGAAGGCTGGTAAATCATAACCGGCAATTCAGTGATGAACAGATCAGGGCCCTCATTACCCGGAATGCCGTAATAGGGGTAGCACTCGACGCATGGATGATGGTACCGCACTGGATCAGAGGCGAGTCGACGCCGCATAGTACTCACTGTAACCTTGAGGTTATAATTAACCATATCGACCATATATGCCAGATAGCCGGCAACACGCTGCACGTAGGAATAGGATCTGACCTGGACGGGGCTTTTGGAAGAGAACAATGTCCATCCGATCTTGAAACTATTGCCGACCTGCAAAGTCTCGGTGGCTTGCTGAGCAAAAGAGGATATAGTGACGCTGACGTTGAGCGGATGCTGAGTGGTAACTGGCTTGGCTTTTTAAAAAGGGTATGGATGGGCCTGTAATATTTGAATAGTTTGTATGTTGTGTAAGCTGTATTACGGCTGCATGGCGCTGTAGTTCTCTTACTTTAAAGCTACCACAGATCTTTCTCGGAAGATCGAACCAATGGTAAACGTTTTTCGGAATAGAACAAATGATACAAAGGAAATCTTTGTCGTGGTTAGCGGCGATCTGGTGAATACAGGAGAGATGGCTGAGTTTGAAAACTTTCTTAAATTTTTGAGATGCATTAACAAGATAGTTGAATAAAGCAACAGAACTAATGTCTTCAGCCGAAGGTTATGCCGGCTGAAGTACGGATACGCAGTGAAGAGCTTTTCAGTTACATTAGTGCCGTCACTTGCAGAAGTGAGTAACCCCGGCCAACTGGTAACACTAGCTTCTGTCTCGCCCTACCGGTTTACCTGTAATGCAAGGGGTACGCAGTGCGTTTATGCCCATTAAGCCTGAGCAGAATGAATACAGCCAGCAAAGTAATTTCGCTTTAATCACGTCGCATCAATTCTTCCTTCAGATAGGCGATGAACAGATCACAATAGTCGGGCCATCTCGTTTTACTTAACACAGACAGATATTGCCTTCGGAAGGTTCCTTCTGTGGTGATTGACTTGAATACGAGGTGCTGTTCTTCGTAATACGGCCTCAGCATCCATTTAGGAAGGACCATAATGCCGATACCTTCTTTCACCATGGCAATAGCGGCTTCTGTAAATGGAATATGGATGACATCCGCCGGCAGAAGCTTTTTTCTTTCAGCAGCTCTTCGTAGATGTTGGTTTGTTCCAGACTGGATGCATGTGTGATAAGAGTCACCTGTGTAAAATCTTCCGCTTCAAGGTGTGCCTTATGGGTGAAGGGATGATCAGCTGCCATTATCGCCTGCATTTCGTCGCGGAATAATTCGAGTTGCCTGATTCTCTGATCCTGTTTGTAGGTGTAGGAGATCATCATATCCAGTTCTCCGGCCAACAATAGCGGGAGAGGGTGGCCGGTACTATTATATCGTACATCGATCTTCACGTCCGGATAGTGCTGTGCAAACTTTCTGAGTACTGCTGGTAACCAGTAATACGTGGTGTGACATTCGGTGCTGATGCGGATGGTTCCGCTCTGACCGTTGTTGAGTTGCTTTATATCGTAGGTGAGCTTGTCCAGTTCCTCCAGGATGACGCCGGCCGAACTCAAAAACCTTTCGCCAACGGAGGTAAGGACCAGCTTTTTGCCCACCCGATCAAAGAGGGGAGTCCCCACCTGCAACTCTGCTTCTTTCAGCTGATAGCTGAGGGCACTCGGCGTCTGGTGCAGAATTTTTGAAGCGCCTAACAGGCTCTCCTTTTCTACAATGGCTTTGATCAGTTTGAAGTGTCGTAATTCAATATTCATAAGTGCTGTAGGTTCAACTAAATTGCCAGATCTTCATCATTGAAATTTATTCAATTAAATGATGAAGATCTTTTGCTTTTTTCCGCCGCTTCCTGAAAGTAGTTTTGAAACTTTCAAAAGAGATACGAATGCGCAATTTAATAATTCCGGGACTACTGTTCGCTGCACTATGGGCCACCGGATCTGTAGCGATTAAGTACGGACTCAATTCTGCAGATCCGCTGATACTTGCCGCTATGCGGTTCTTAGGGACAGGGCTGCTTTTTGGTCCCTTTTACTTTACTCGCAAAGTGTACAGGTTCTGGCCTGCAAGGGCAGAGTGGAAGCCGATCCTCATATACGGGCTGCTGAATACGACGCTGACGCTGGGCTCATTCTCGGCATCACAACGTTATGCATCCGCTGGCATCAGCACGCTTTTTATCGCCATTACACCTTTGGCGATCGCTTTTTTAAGTGCGGCGTTATTAAAACGGCAGCTTCGAAAAGCTGAGATATGGGGTATGCTGATCGCATTTGTGGGATTGGTACTGGCCTCCGTACTTGATCTGCGACAGGCGACAATAAAACCGCTGGGCATAGCGCTGCTGCTGATCTATGTCTTTGCCTATGCCTTCAGCAGTATATACTTTTCCAAAATAAAGTTATCTCTGCCGAACGAAGTATTTAACGTGTGGCAGGTGTTCCTTGGAGGGCTGGCTTTGCTTCCATTTGCAATGCTGTTTGGTCAGGGCCATGTAGCTCATTGGGATCTGAACCTGTTTGGATCGCTCCTTTGGATGATCATCGCCCTCTCCTTTTTAGCTAATCAGCTGTGGTTGCATCTGCTCAGAGTTGATGCAGTTGCTGCAGGCACCTGGCTCTACCTGGTACCGGTGCTTGGTTATGCTTATGGCTATCTGTTCCTTCATGAACCTGTCACCTTATGGGCAGTACTCGGTACTGTATTGGTTATTGCAGGGCTTGTGGTATCAGCGAGGAGAAAGGGTGCTGATAGGGAATAGGGAATTTTGAGCACTGCGGTTGACCAGAAAGTGGCGTGATTTCAAGGCGGCGCAGGAGCTCAGACGAGGAAAGACCGCCCCTTATACCGGTGAGGAAAAGTGTGTAGAACAGGGGCAGGTTTTGCTCTAACGATAGACACATCTCCTCCTGGCAATTTCAGATACAAGAATGGCATAAAGTATGTTACTTGCAAGAATGGAAGTAACATACATGCCGTTCAAGATATGGAATTAGTTGACCCTGATGTGGGCCGACGCTAAGCCATTGACGTGGAACGATAACGAGTATTGTTGTCACGCAATCGGCCCATCCGAAATTAAGAGAGGGTCAGGGATGATAAACTCCGTTAAAAAGGATAATCCTCCAATGGTCAGGATCTTCATATGTTTCGCTTTTTCCTTTCCAATAAGGATTTTCCGGTTCAACAGGCTTTATGCCCTTTGCCTGTATCCGCTTGTTGGCTTTTTGATACTCATCAGGATTGTCATAATAAAAAACCAGTAAGTTTTCTTTTGTTGGCGCCGGCAGAGGGCTGTTTGTTTGTTTTTCATTTTTAGTCTTTTCCTGATGACGATCGGAAAAGAATAAAGGGACATTGCGGGGTGAAAAATGACAAGCAGGAATAAATGAGGACGCCGATTCTTCTGTTTCTTGAATTAGAGAAAGCTATCTGAGTTGAGACTGATGTACCCTGAGCTCCTGAAAACACCGAAATGATCCTGGTCTTAATATAGAAAGGCGCTAACATTACAATAAATTTATGAAATAAGCTCTTTTTGAGATCGCTAACGAATTAGTGGTAATGGTGTCAGGAAGCCCACTTCTTTGAAATCTTAATGAGCGTTAAAGAAATTGCGTCGATCAGGAAAGGGAGTCTTTCTGCAAGCGATAACCCTGAGCGACGGTTTGATTATGACCTCTGAATTGTGCAGACAGTGTCTGCGCAATTCAGAGGTCATAATAGTCGATGACTGCAAAACAGTTTTTCCTTAAGTAAAGAGCGCAGGGCAAGGACCCTTCAGTCCTGTGTTTAATTAGAAGACGTTACCCGACCGTTATACTTCCTCCCGAAGATATGGCAAATGAGCTTGGCGAGATCAGAGAGGTCCTTATTGACCGATCTATGGCAGGACTGCAAGGAGCGAAAATTGAAGTGTACTTTTACGATTGATCACTTTACCCTGCTAAAACACGACGGACAGAAGTGGAATATCCATCAGGAATACCCCTTAACGAAGCAGAAAAGCCATTTACTGGTCTGATTATGGCGTGAAATAAAAATTAATTAAACTGAGCGTTAAGTTGTTAAGCGCTATTTTCAAAAAAAGCAAAACAAGTCTTGGAGGATATATATTCCAGCCGTATCTTTGCATCACTTTAACGGAAACGGTTAGACGTTCTAAAGAAGCTAAACGCAAAGATAAAGTAAGATTCCGTAGCTCAGCCGGTAGAGCATAACACTTTTAATGTTGGGGTCCTGGGTTCGAGTCCCAGCGGGATCACGGAGAAACCTCCAAACAAGTAGAAAGCCGCTTAAAAAAGCGGCTTTTTTCGTTAAAAAGCCACTTTTCTCAAAAATTTCAGTTCAAAGAGGAACAGGGACAAAAGTTGTGGAGAGAAGAGTAAAAGTAAGATATTAGCGTGCAGAAATGGATCTGGACCAAAATCTGTGGACTAAGCAAATAATATTTGACTGAATAGACTTGCTTTTATCACGGAGCTTGTCAGCTTTGTTTCGCGATTAAAACGTGTCGATCTTCCGGTAAAACAACCTCCCTCTTTTTTCTTATTTCCTCATTTTATTTTGGACGGTTACGAATTTACCGATCATAATCCCTATCTTAATAGATATTCCGACGAAAGTACACCAGCATTCCGCTGCAAAGTACACCACTTATTTCGGAGGTAAAAACACCTTAAACAAACAGTACAGTTACCGGAAGATTTAAGTAATTCAAACCTACTGATTTTTTCTTTTTCTTAAGGATTTTCCTGCAAGTGCGATTCTGTGTGCAGAAGCTGCCAATCTGTCCATAATTGCATCTGCAAGTGTTGGCTCTTCAATGAAGTTATACCAGTTGTCTACCGGTAATTGTGAGGTGATGATTGTTGCACCGCTTCCATACCGATCTTCAAGGATATCAAGCAAGGCGATCCTGGCATCGTTGGTGAGTCCTTTTAGGCCAAAGTCGTCCAGGATCAATAAGCGGTGTGCAGCGATGCTCTTGATCCACTTCAAATAGGTACCATCTAACCTTGCTTGAGCCAGAGCGTCCAGGAACTTATTCATACTGAAGTATAATGTTTTGTAGCCAAGCAAGCAGGCGCTGCGCCCTAAAGCGCAGGCCAGAAAGCTTTTACCACAACCGGTAGCTCCGGTAATAAGTACATTTTCACCCTTCTCTATAAACATACCGTCCGAAAGGCGAAGTACCTGCTCCCTGTTGATCCCTCTTTCAGGTGTACAAAGGATGTCCTCGGGTAATGCATGATAGCGGAGCTTGCTGGATTTGAGATATTTCTGGGTACGGGTATGTTCCCGATATTCTACTTCTGCCTGAACCATCATGGCAAGTAAAGCATGAGTGTCCTGTAGTTCGTGTACGGGCAAGCTGAGCGCTGCTTCATAACGTTTGGCCATACCGTTGAGTTTGAGCGTTTTTAGCTGTTCTACTGTGTTTTGTGTATTCATCATGTTTTATATATGTTACTATTCAGATTCCATGTAAGCCTCTGCTCCGCGCAGATTATCATGGAGGGGGATCTGGTAAGCAGCCGGCGAGGCCTCTTCCAAAAGATCCATATTGTTCTCCAGAATGTTTTTCACGGCTGTATAGGTGAACTTATACCCCTTTAAAGCCCGCTTGCAAGCTGCCTCAGTGCGGTGATGTCCATAGGTTGCAGCCAGTCTTAACAAGCCCTGACAGGACGTATAGGCCTGATCAATAATTAGTTTACTCTCCATAACCTTCTGAAAATACACCTTGGTAGAGGGGCCGCATTCTGCTGCTTTTTTAAGGTAATAGTCCGGATCCCATCCTCCCTGTACTTTCACCTGACGATGAGCATCAGGCATATGTTCTCTCAGGGTTGTATAACCGTGTTTTTTAAAGTTGCGGGTATGAACAGCGATGCGGCTTGCCTGATCGTAGATTTCTACAGTATCCTGGCAATAGCTGATACGCACTTCTTTGCCGATATAACGATAAGGCACGCTGTAGAAGTGCCAGTCTTCTCCCACCACTACATGGTAGTTCTTTTGCACTTTGGCTCTGGTATAATGGCGGATGACATAGGGCAAAGCAGGTAGTGGCTGTAAGAACTCCTTTTCTTGCTCGAATAGTTCCTGGCGACTAAAAGCTTTTCGTTGAAAGTTCAGGCTATGGTGATCGTTCAACTTCTCTTTGATGGCCCGATTAAGTGCCTGGATACTGTGAAAGGTCTCATTGCGAAGATGTGCGTATATACGTTGATAAACAATTTTAACCGTATTTTCCACCGAGGGCTTATCGGTAGGTTTATAGGGTCTGGCTGCCAGCAGGGCAATGTGATTGTGATTGGCCCATTGCTCCAGCATCTGGGTGAACACCGGTTCATAACGGTTGCTTTTAGCTACCCATTGCTTCATATTATCGGACTTAGCTGCCAGCGGAACGCCGCTAAAGTATTCCAGGGCATGATTCAGGGCTGACACAACCTGAGGAAGCTTAGCATCTCTGAGGGCCTCAACGTAACTATAGCTGCTAAATGGGAGTACCGCAACAAATACCGGACACTTGATCACTTCTCCGCTTGAGAGATCAACATAATGAAGTTCATCTCCGGCAAAATCAACCTGAAGCATTTTTCCTGGCTGGTGATCAAAATGCATCACCGCACTATTGATCTTAATGTGTTCTTGAAGAAGCTCACAGAATCTCGAATACTGGAAGCCCTCGGGATATTCACTGATGTACTCCTGCCAAAGTAATAAACGGGTAACACCGGTTCTTTTTAATTCACTTCTAAAGTACTCCCTCAGGCTGTTGAAGTGAATTTTTCTGGGGTCAGTATCCTCCGGTAGGACTGTCTTTGCTAAGCCCAGATAGCCTTCCAGATCCTCATCATTGAAGGTCAACAGCTCTTTAGGGCTAAAGCCTGTCTGGCGAAACTTTTCCAGGTAGGAGGCTACCGTACGCCGGTTAATCTTAACTTCCTTTTCAATGGTGCGCTGAGAAGCACCTCGATCCAGGAAAAGTAGTATCTGTCTAATCTTATGCATGCCTAGAAGCTTATTTGCCATATGTGCGTTTAGTCGAATTGCTAAACCTATACATTGGCTGTTAAACTCCCGGAACTGGTGTACTTTCCAGCGGAATAATTGGTGTAGTTTGTGTCGGAATGTCAGCCGATAAAAGCCGTAGCTTTTACCTTATCTGGAACAGTATCCAACAATCGCTACCCCTAACCGCATGGATTGACTGGTGTACTTTGCAGCGGAATTAGTGGTGTACTATCGAGCGGAAGAGTGGTGCACTTTGCAGCGGAATATCCACTTAACATTGAGGAAAGAAACTAGGACATCAACCGACTACCAAATGGCAACCGAACAATATCCCAAAATATATCTGTACAGACGCGTTGTGCAGGCGAAGCTATTTATCGAGAAGTTCTATGCTGAGAAAATTGATCTGGGTAATATTTCTGACGAGGCCTTTTTTTCCAAATTTCACTTTATAAGACTCTTCAAATCCATTTACGGAAAAACCCCGCATCAATACCTGACACATGTCAGGGTTCAAAAAGCGAAACAACTCTTGCTGCAGGACATACCCGTCAGGGAAGTATGTTTCTTAGTGGGCTACGATAGTGTAAGTACCTTTAGCGGACTGTTCAGCAAAACAGTGGGCAAAACACCATCTGCGTTCCTGAGCAGCTCCAAACAACGGAAAAGTGAAATCGAATCGCAGCCACTGGCCTTCGTTCCGAAATGCTATGCCTTTATGCACGGCTGGACAAAAAAAGCAATTCTCAAGAAGCGAAGTCTTAGATCATTGCTCAACTTTGGATTGTCTTAACAATCTAAAGAGAAAAGCAATGATTACGAAAATGACCGTCACCAACATCCACGTTATAAACCAGGATAGTGCCTACGACTTCTATGTCAACAAGCTAGGCTTCAACCTTGTGGATGACATTCCAATGGGCCCGGACACCCGTTGGCTAACCGTTTCACCTCCCGAACAACCGGATTTGCAATTGGTCTTGTTTCCTGTTACGGTCAGTAAAATGTTTCCCAAAGATGTTGCGGATAATTTAATTGATCTGATCAGGAAGGGAATATTCGGTTGCGGAGTATTGACATGCAATGACATTTTTGCCACCTATGAAGAACTTAAAGCGAAGGGGGTAGAATTCATTAAGCCGCCCACCAAAGAGTTTTACGGAACAGAAGCGCTCTTTAAGGACGATTCAGGAAATTATTTCTCGTTGCAGCCACTTAACAATTTCGACAATGAAAACACTATTTGATCCGGGCAGAAGAGAAGAACTCATCCAAAGAATTGCTTTACTAGTGCCAGACAGTAAGCCTCTTTGGGGTAAGATGACTATCTATCAAATGGCCAGGCACTGCACTATCTGGAACGAGTGGGTGCTTGGAAAGAAGGACTTCGTTTACAAACAGGAATTTCTTGGAAAGCTCTTTGGCAAAATAGCCTTGAAGAGCAACACCAAAGATGACAAACCGATGGGCAGGAATATGCCTGCAGGGAAAGGATTTACTATTAAAGAGACAGAAGGAAGACTAGAAGAGGAGATTTCCGTTTGGACAGAGCAAATCAAGAATTACGAGAATTTTTCCAATAATGCTTTCATTCATGATTTCTTTGGCAAAATGACAAAAGAGCAAATAGGAATCTTTGCGTATAAACACAACGACCATCACCTGCGGCAATTTAATGTGTAGCTAACAGCGAGCCGTTGCCCACGGCTCGCTGCCGCGAGCACTTACAATGTACTTTGTTTAGTTGAGATGGTGGTAATGCCGGTAAATCGATACTAATGAAAACATTTTTAACGTTTAATAATGCTATCCCTGCATTATTAAACGTATTTTATTACAACGATTAGTTATTAGAAGTTATATTACACTAATGATCTACAGGCTTAAATTGATCGAAGAATATTTTGGAAGCAAAAAGGTTCAATATGCAATTATGCTTACTTTGCTTTTATCTGGATGCTCGAAAAAAGATGATATTGGCAGGGCTCCCTCTCAGGATAGTGAGTATTTTGAGGCAATGGTAGGTGAGAAGGAAGTGTCAGTTAAGAACGGTGATGCAGGGCATTTCGTATCTGCGCAGTATGGCTTGGACGCCGGCATAAAACGTTATTTTGTAACTATTAATCTGAATAAAGCAGACTTGCAAAAAGGCAAGTCCGTAAATCTCCAATTTCAATTATATGACTTCAAAATAGGTCTTTATCGAATTAGTAATCAAGGGATCGACAACACGCCTCAAGAAGATAGAATTATTTTAGTCAGCACCGGTAATGGGACGGAAAACACTTATGCTCCTCGGTTTGATAAACCACCTTTTGAAATAGAAATATCGAAGATTAAGTATCATAATTATAGCGAGGTTCCAGCAGTCAGCGGGCGTTTGAATGGAATTTTATATAACACTCGTGATTTTCGAGATTCGTTAGTCATAACGAAGGGCTCTTTCAGCTCTCGTTATTGACACGCAGACTGAATTTTGTTTCAGTCTGAACTCCTCACTGGATATTCCGCTGCAAAGTGCACCACTTTTCCGCTCGATAGTGGTTCTTCCCCACTTTTGGTGGTTAAGACGGCGACAATATCAATCTATTCTCGTAGACGTAGGGAACATCGCCCGTAGGTTTATGTTTTCTAACACACACGCACACAAGCAGGACGCTAGTTTGTCCGTCTTTAATAAATCAACAGCTTACGAAATAATGTAAATTGTGGCCACGATAATCGGTTTATATCCGATTATCTTATAAAATTTATACATTTGAATATGGATTTCGGCCAGGTTATACAAGCATATGCGGAGCAGCCTTTGACTCGTCAGGTAATCCTGTCTCTGCTGAAGGATTACAGAAGGCCTAACGACAAGGTGCATGAACTGTTGAAGGAAGGCATACTGCGGCCTATAAAGAAAGGTCTGTATATTGCCGGCCCTGCAATAAAAACCAATAAGCCCGAACCTTTTCTTCTTGCTAATCACATATTAGGGCCTAGTTATGTTTCTTTAGACAGTGCTTTGTCTTATCACGGCTTAATACCGGAGCGGGTATTTGAGATTTCATCCATGACCACCAAAGCTTCGCGTAGGTTTACTACATCTTCGGGCGTATTTACTTATGCGCATCTGGATCTGCCATATTATTCATTCGGATTAAAGCAGGCAAAGTTAACAGATGAACAATATGCGATGATAGCATCGCCGGAAAAGGCTCTGTTTGATAAAATCGCTGCAACTGCGGGAATAATACTAAGAAGCCAGAAAAGTGCGGCCGTTTATTTGATTGAAGACCTGAGAATGGACGAAGATATTTTAAAAGGACTAAATACCAGGATGATGTCCTCATGGCTGAGGGATGCCCCCAAGAGGGACAGCTTGTCGATGGTTATAAAAATGATTGAAAAATTATGATAAAAGAATGGCTGGACTCCTACCATCCTGCCAATAAGGAGGAGGCATTGCAGGCCCTGCGTGAAATTATGCAGGAAGTCGCACTTGCAGGGTTACAGCGTGCAGGATTTTTGAAAAGGCGGCTTTTTACGGAGGAACTGCATTAAGAATATTCTACGGGCTTAACCGTTTTTCCGAAGATCTCGATTTTTCACTTCTGGACGTTAATCCTGATTTTTCCCTGGAAAAGTATTTAGATGCCATTCTCACTGAATTTGATTCATTGGGCATGCGGGTATCTGTTAAGGAAAAACAAAAAACGAATCAAAATAACATTGAGTCGGCGTTCTTAAAATCAGAAACGATATGGAGAGAACTGGTTTTAGAAGGCGTGGTACCGCAAAATGGGCTGGAGCAGAAAGCGAATATCAAAATTAAGCTGGAAGTAGATACCATGCCGCCGATGGGTTTTGAAACGGAAGAAAAACTATTACTGAAACCCTTCTCTTTTTATGTAAAATGCTTTACTATTTCAGATCTTTTTGCTGGTAAAATGCATGCACTGTTATTCCGCAAGTGGAAGAATAATGTTAAAGGCCGGGATTGGTATGATATGGAGTGGTATATTAAAAAAGGCATTCCGCTAAATCTCAAACATTTCGGCCTTCGGGCAAAAGACAGCGGCGACTGGAAAGAGGAGTCAATTACACCGGAAGAATTTCAGGGCTTGTTACATGCAAAGATTGACGGTGTGGATTTGAACCGTGTAAAAGCAGACATCAGCAGGTTCATCCCGGATCCTAAAGCTTTAGATATCTGGACTCCGCAATATTTTCATGATTTAGCAGGGCATCTGAAAATTAAGTCATAAAGCGGAAGCTTTAGGTTGAAGCCAATTAATATGTAGAACGGTACGTTTAACAGAACAAAGGTGGAGCAATCCGGCTTTAAATCTTAATACCGTTGGGAAAGCCATTAATCTCCACCAGAACAATATCTTGAACTACTTTGATAACCGAGGTACAAACGCTTCGGCCGAGTCGTTCGATGCCAGGATAGATGCTTTCAGAGCTGAGTCAAATAAATCAGCAATAGCTCTTTTCATAATAATTCGTACAGAAAATCACTTCACTTATGATGGGCATGAAGAAAAGAGAAGAAGAATACGAGCTATTGGATAAGTTTGCCGGCCACTGAAAACTGAAGGGACGATTTTAGAATCTTTAGCCTACCCTTGATTTACATACAACTTTCAGGGCTTTGCATACAGCCATGAACGTATTCTCCACGACCTTTGACCTATTAAAACTAATAGTATGGAAATGAAGACAATGAATTTAGGAAGAGAAGGTCTGGTTGTGCCCATTATAGGTTTGGGCTGCATGGGTATGACGGGTTTTGAAGAAGGAAACATGTACGGAGAGGCGGATGAGCAGGAAGCTATCGCCACTATTCACCGGTCGCTCGAATTAGGCGGCAATTTTCTGGATACTGCCGATTTGTACGGCCCTTTCAAAAATGAACAGTTAATAGCTAAGGCAATAGACGGTAACAGGGATAAATACATTATCGCGACAAAATTCGGCTGGGAAATAGATGATAACAACAAAGTGACCTGGGCTATTAATGGCAAAAAAGAATATGTGAAAAAAGCGGTGGAACGCTCTCTCAAAAATCTTAACACCGAGTATATTGATCTGTACTACATGCACCGGCTTGACAAAAATACGCCCATCGAAGAAACCGTTGAGGCGATGAGCGAACTGGTGAAGGAAGGAAAAGTGGGTTATATCGGACTGTCTGAAGTATCTTCAGAAAACTGTAAAAAGAGCTCACGCGGTTCACCCCATTACAGCCGTACAAAGCGAATATTCTTTATTTGAGCGTTCAGCAGAAGAACGTGGCATACTGAATACGTTGAATGAGCTTGCGATTGGTTTTGTCGCATATTCACCCTTAGGACGAGGTTTTCTATCCGGACAGATCCGCACGATAGATGACTTGCCGGAAAATGATTTCCGCAGAGTAATCCCCCGTTTTCAGGAAGCTCATTTTTACAAGAATATTGAATTGGTGAAAGCAATTGAGGCAATGGCTGAAGAGAAAAAATAACCGCATCACAGCTGGCACTGGCCTGGATTATAAATAAGGGCATCTTACCCATTCCAGGCACTAAACGAAGAAAATACCTGGAGCAAAACATAGCGGCCTCCGAGATTGAATTAAACGAAGCCGATGTGGCGAAACTCGAAAGTATAGTGCCCCTGGGTACTGATACCGGTAATCCATACGATGAGTTTAGTATGGGGCTTATTGATCAAATTAGTAGTATGAATGCCATCAGATCAATCTCGGAATTTCACCGATTACTCTCTTTGCCCGAGCCACGCCACCCATTGGTGAGTGTGATCGACCTCAACGAAAGCGTTTTCCTGGAAGATGACGTATGGAAAGGTTTTGTAAACAGATTTTATTGTGTCGCCCTCAAAAGGGAAGCCAGGGGTAAAATACGATACGGTCAGCAACATTATGACTACAATAAGGGTGTCCTCAGCTTTACTGCGCCTAATCAGGTTCAGTACCTGGATCTGAACAACGTAGAATGCGGATCGGGGTACCTGCTTGTTTTTCACCCCGACTTTTTGCTGGCGCATCCTCTTTCAAGCAACATCAGCGGTTATAACTTCTTTTCCTACGCGGTAAATGAGGCGTTGCATCTTTCTGCTGAAGAGGAAGACGATCTTATTGTCATATTCAACAAGATCAATAAGGAATGCGGGCATATTGACAGATACACCCAACAAATTATCCTGTCGCAGATTGAGTTGCTGCTCAATTATTCCACCCGGTTTTACGAGCGGCAATTCATCACCCGGAAAAACCACAATCATCAGCTGATCGCCAAATTTGAACGCCTTGTGAACGAGTATTTCGACAGCAGTACTGCAGCGCAGCAGGACCTATTAACGGTACAACGCGCCGCCGAACTAATGAACCTGTCTCCAAACTATCTCAGCGATCTGCTGCGCATGCATACAGGGCAAAACACACAGCAGCATATACATCAGAAGTTGATCGAAAAGGCAAAGGAGAAACTCTCGACTACAAATTTATCGGTCAGCGAAATCGCTTATACATTGGGCTTTGAACATGCACAATCATTCAGTACACTATTTAAAAAGAAAACCAGTTTGTCGCCTCTTGAATTCCGGCAGGCATTTAACTGATTCCAATAAAAGCATCAATAATCCCAAATTATGGCTACTTTTCATAAAATGGTACTTGAGTTCAACCGTTTGCTGTCTCATCAGAAATTTATAGAAGCATTAGACTTTTATGACGACGACGTAGTTGCTTCCGACAATTTAAATGCGCCCGTTAAGGGAAAATCTTCACTGAGAAAGCAGATGGAAGATTTTATTGAAAATGCAACCATAGAGGCCATTGAAGTGGTATCCTTATCCTCTGAGGATAACTTATCGTTCACGAACTGGTATTATTCCTTCGACATAAAATACAGGGTAGGTTCAGCGGGCACCGGTTTTCGGTACAAAGATGGAAGAACAATAAAATTATCCAGGAGCATCATTTTTACAGTGCACAGTCCTGAATTGTTATTCCTGACCCGCTCCTGACCGCGCTCGCACCTTCAGCGGCGATGACTCAGTACTGCTTTTGTAATCCTTTTCCAAATCTTCGAAGTTCCTCGCAGATGCATCAAAGCATTGCCGAAGCATTACCGAAGCAGCTCGGGACGCAATCAGAACGTTATCGGTCGGAAGAATAACATAGAAGCATAGAAGGGGAGGGGGCGAGAGAAAAAAGCCGTCTAAGTGGTTCGCCCTCTGATTAATCAAGGTTCTACCCCCGCCAGTTTCTTTAAACCTCATTTTCCCAAACTGATACAAATCGACAAAACCTTGAGTCGCGTTTCTAATATTCGTTTGGTTATTTTGGATTGTAACAGAACCGGCGATTAGTGATGCGTATACTTGCCGCGGTTTTAACTAACATGAATGACCCTTTCAATATTATAAACCCCACTTAATAAAATATCATGATGCGTAGGCTATTTGTACTCTTACTTCTTTTCACATTCCAGTTTTCATTCGCACAAAAAAATCAAAAGAAACTGCTAACCGACTTCCCAAAAGGCTATACGCCAGAGGAGGTAGGGAGACGCTTAGCATACCGCTTTCTGGACGGCAAACATATGCTGCATGCCGGAAAATGGATCAGTTACCCCGAAACGTTTAACTGGACCGGCGCCTTGAAATTTGGAGCAATGACCAGGGATAAAAACCTCATTAAGCTTTTGCAGAACAGGTTCGAACCCCTCTTTTCTACCGAAAGCGCGCTGCTGCCTCCTAAAAATCACGTAGACCTTAACATGTTCGGCAGCCTGCCTTTTGAAATGTACCTCGTTACTAAAGAGCAACGCTACAGGGATTTGGCAACGCCTTATGCCGACACGCAATGGATACTTCCGGATAATGCCAATGCCCGGGAAAAGGCATGGGCAGACAAGGGGTACTCCTGGCAGACCCGTCTATGGATCGATGATATGTATATGATCACGATTGTACAGACGCAGGCGTTCAGAGTATCAGGTGACCGAAAATATATTGACCGGGCAGCGAAAGAAATGGTTATGTACTTAGATTCGCTGCAGCGGCCTAACGGGCTTTTCTATCATGCTCCTGATGTGCCTTTCTATTGGGGCAGAGGCAATGGCTGGATGGCGGCCGGCATGGCAGTCTTACTGCGTTATTTGCCGGAAGATAATAAAGATCGTCCGCGTATCCTGCAAGGCTACCGCACCATGATGGAAAGTCTGAAGAAATTCCAAACGCCTAAAGGAATGTGGAACCAGTTGATTGACGATCCAAACTGCTGGGCAGAAACTTCCGGCTCTGCTATGTTTACATATGCAATAATATCCGGGGTAAAACAGGGCTGGCTCAATCAGGCGGAATATGCCCCCGTAGCCCGCAAAGCCTGGATGGCCATGATCCCCTACATAAACGAGAAGGGTGATGTAACCGAGGTATGTGTCGGCACAAATAAAAAGAACGACAAGCAGTATTATTACGATCGCCCCCGCCATGTAGGCGATTACCACGGGCAGTCGCCTTACCTGTGGTGTGCTAACGCCCTGCTTGAAAAATAAGCGTATCACGCTGTTTAACACTTGTTTTAATAGAATATAGAAGAAGCCAATTATATTATGTCATTATCACTTTTTGACCTGACGGGGAAAACAGCCCTGTTAACGGGGGCAACTCACGGCCTTGGAATGTCAATGGCTACAGGTCTGGCCGCTGCAGGTGCGCAGATTATAGTCAATGATGTTTCGAGAGAAAAACTTGAAGCAGCATTGGCCGAGTACGCGTCTAAGGGAATAAACGCCCTTGGTTATGTCTTTGACGTTACTGATGAAACCGCCGTTAAGAGAACGATTAAGGAAATTGAGACGCAGGTAGGGCCCGTCGATATCCTGGTCAACAATGCCGGGATCATAAAGAGAATTCCGGTTGTGGATATGGAAGTTGCAGACTGGGAGACCGTTATCCGCATTGACCTTACCGGTCCCTTTATCATGTCGAAGGCTGTGGGAAAGTATATGATCCGGCGCAATGCCGGCAAAATCATCAATATCTGCTCCATGATGAGCGAAGTTGGCCGGGAAACGGTAAGCGCCTATGCGGCAGCTAAAGGCGGCTTGAAAATGCTTACAAAGAATCTGGCAACAGAGTGGGCAAGGTTCAATATTCAGGTCAATGGTATAGGTCCTGGTTATTTTGCTACCACGCAAACCGCAGCGATCCGGGTGGATGGCCATCCGTTTAACGATTTTATTCTAAGTCGTACGCCTGCTGCCAGGTGGGGAGAGCCCGAAGACTTACAGGGTGCCACAATTTTTCTGTCGTCGAAAGCCTCTGATTTTGTAAGCGGCCACATCCTATATGTTGATGGAGGCATTCTGGCCACTTTAGGGAAGGCCGCTAACGAATGATCAACTCAGCCGCTGATATAAACACACACATTTTTACACATAATACATACATGTACACTTCAGTATTACAAGCAGGCAAAGTACTGCTGGTAAAGAAGCGGGCGATCCTACTTTTGGTTGCGATCTTCCTTGCAGCACCGGCTATGCAGGCCGGTGCGCAGGTACGCCTGTTAACGGGTAAAGGCGACTTTAGCCTGGTTGGTTCCCGCAATTCCACTACGTTTTATTGTGATCAAAATGACCATGAAGTGGTCAAAAAAGTAACGCAAATGTTTGCTGGCGACGTACAACGTGTAAGCGGAAAGCTGCCCCTTGTTGCGTCATCTGATGCCAGGCTCGCGGAGAATATCGTGGTCATCGGCACTCTGGGAAGCAATAAACTGATCGATAAATGGGCGCGCGAAGGCAAAATCAAAACAGCCGGCCTGAAAGGCAAATGGGAATCTTACCTCATCCAGCTTGTTCAAAGCCCTGCTCCAGGAGTAAAGAAAGCCCTGGTAGTGGCGGGCAGTGACCGCAGGGGCACGGCCTATGGCGTGTTTTCTATATCCGAGGCCATCGGCGTTTCTCCCTGGTACTGGTGGGCCGATGCTCCAATAGTGAAAAGACCGGAGATCAGCCTGGGTGTCAGCACAATCCTGTCTCACGAACCTTCTGTAAAATACCGCGGGATCTATGTAAACGACGAAGACTGGGGCCTGCTCCGCTGGGCAAAGCGCACATTCGATGTAGAGCAGGGGAACATAGGGCCCAAAACCTATGCCCGCGTGTTTGAGCTTCTCCTTCGCCTGAAAGCCAATTATCTCTGTCCCGCCATGCATGAGGCAAGTACTGCCTTTAATAAAATTCCAGAGAATAAGGTTCTGGCCGATAGCTTTGCTATTGTGATGGGCTCTGTTCATGCAGAGCCGTTGTTGTTTAATAACGCCAGCGAGTGGGACAAGAAGACGATGGGCGAGTGGGACTACCAGACGAACAGGGAAGGGATCAACCGGGTGCTGAGAGAACGTGTAAAGAGCAATTCGGCCTACGAGAATGTGTACACACTGGCATTGCGCGGCATTCATGATAAGGCAATGACGGTGAACAGTTCCATACAGGACAGGGTTAAGGTACTCAGCAGTGCGCTTGCCGACCAGCGCAAGATCCTCACAGATGTCATTGGCAAGCCTGCAAACCAAATACCTCAGGCCTTTACACCTTACAAGGAAGTACTGGATATATATTCTAATGGGCTCGAACTGCCCGAAGATGTCACCATTGTATGGCCGGATGATAACTACGGATACCTCAAACGTCTCAGTAACGCGGCAGAGCGCAAGCGTTCAGGGCGTTCTGGTGTTTATTATCACGCTTCTTACCTCGGCAAACCTCACGATTATCTTTGGCTCAGCTCTACTCCGCCGGCCCTGATGTACGAAGAGCTGCGCAAGGCATACGATACTTCGGCCGACCGTCTGTGGCTGCTGAACGTGGGTGATATCAAGTCCTGCGAATTTCCTTTCTCTTTATTCATGGATATGGCCTATGATATCAACCGGTTCAGCTCCGAAACAATTGCCGGCTATCATGCCACCTGGCTGAGCAGTATGTTCGGCGAGCAGTACCATCAATCTTTTCTTGATATCACGAAGGCCTATTATCTCCTGGCGTTTTCCCGCAAGCCGGAAGCGATGGGATGGGGCTATGAGTGGAACACCAATAAAAACCCCAGAGAGCGCACAACCGATACTGATTTCTCCTTTGCTAACTACGGAGAAGCAGAATCGAGGCTGCAGGAGTATGGCCGGATCGGTGCAGCAGTCACGGGTCTGATGGACAAAATGAAAGCAGATCAGAAGGCTTCGTTCTATCAGCTGCTCTACTATCCGGTGAAGGGAGCAGAGCTGATGAATAAAATGCACCTTACCGCTCAGAAGAACCGCTGGTATGCTCGTCAGCAGCGGGCGGCAACCAACGTCTTAAAGGATCAGGTAAAGCTGTATTACGCCAGTCTCCAGGTCATCACCAACGGCTACAATAGCTTGCTGAACGGCAAATGGAACCATATGATGTCCATGGTGCAGGGAGTTACGGCGTCCTATTTTGAACTGCCGAAACTCGATTCGGTTAATCCGACCGGCCCTGCCCAATTAAATGTCCTGGCAGAGGGGGAAGATGTGCTTAAAGGGCAAAGCAGTTTTCATGTCCTCCCGTCTTTCAATACCCATACCCGCAGGTCTTACTATGTGGATGTATACAACACAGGGAAAGATGCGCTTAAATGGAATCTAAAGGTTTCTGATAACTGGATTGTGTGCACGAAAAGTAGCGGTACCACCAGCCTGGAAGACCGGGTATGGATTTCTGTTGACTGGTCTAAAGTGCCTGTCGGAGAGAAGCTTTCGGGCTTCGTTTCAATCACTGCCGCAGGTAAACAGGAACAGGTACTTGTATCTGCATTTAATCCGGCTTCTCCTTCCCATGCCGAAGTAAAGGGCTTTTTTATTGAAGATAACGGATACGTTTCCATGAATGCAGCAGGGTTCCACCGAAAATCAGAAACTGACGAGATCAAGATGAAGGTGATTCCCGGTCTAGGTTATGAAGGAGCATCTGTCCAGCTGGGCGATCCGGTAGCTCCTTTCCAAAACCCTGCAAGCAGTACGGTGCCTTGCCTTGAATACGACTTTTATAGTTTCAGTGCGGGTTCGGTAGATGTCTACACCTATGCGCTGCCCACTTTTCCGCTCAGTACAGACCGGCCGCTGGGGCATGAAACTGCAGCGGGAGAGACCCGCTACGGCGTATCTATTGATGACGGCGCCGTTTCGCAGCCATCCACATCGGCAATAGAATATTCGCAAGTCTGGTCTGAAAATGTGCTGAGGAACGCTGCTGTTAAAAAATCAGTGCTCCATATTAGTCAGCCGGGAAAACATACCCTGAAGATCCTTTGCGGAGATCCGGGACTGGTCATTTCCAAAATAGTGCTCGACTTTGGCGGAATGAAAAGATCATACCTCGGGCCGCCAGTCACGAAAGCGGTGCTGCAGTCGAACTAGGCAGGAACTTACACCACAGACGTAATTGTGGCTAAAGAACCTTGGTCCTTCAAGGGGTAGGGAGCACGTTCAATCAACTCGTATCTCCGCCTTGGTGCGGAATTCATAAAGGCGTATTGTGATCGCAGCTCATGATGTTTTGGCGAATAAAAAGAAGAACAGGTATGGCTCGCTTGAAAGGGAGCGGGTCTTACTCTCTTTGTTTTCAATGTCTTGCGTCTCTCTTTCGTCTGCTGTTATCTTGAGACGGATCGACAAAAAGATGAGCAAAAATAGCCTGGCCCATTGCTTTAATTTGGACTATAGTTTCCGATTGTAGACCGTACAGCCCATCCTTCATCTGGCGATCACCGTGATCGGTGGAGTACATAATCAGTTTTATGAAAGAATATCAAACACCAATTCCAACGCAGACTGAGCTCAGAAAGCAGCCCGGGATGCATTCAGTAAACCAGTATTAATCAGTTAAATCAAAAATTTATGTCCAACCATTACTTAAACTTCTGGAACAGAATAAGAGCAGCCTGCCCGCTTATTCTGATTACCTGTACAATTCTTTTGGGGCCGTTATGTGTTTCCGCACAAAACAGGGCAATAAAAGGGACGGTCACCGATGCCGTCACCGGCGAGCCTTTGATCGGTGTTGCCGTTAAAATACAAAACGGGCAGGGGGAACAGCAACCAATGTCAACGGTGCATTCACCCTGCGGGTACCGGCTGGTGCGATATTAACCATATCCTACATCGGCTACGAAACGCAGACCGTTACAGTCGGCGACCAAACCGATATTAAGGTTAAACTGGCCCAGGGCAGCAGAACGCTGAACGAAGTAGTTGTCGTGGGCTACGGAACCATGAAGAAGAAAGACCTGACGGGTGCCGTTACACAGATCCGGCCGGATAAGATTGCCGATCAGAATCCAAATACCACCCAGGATATTCTTCGCGGTACGCCGGGTCTTACTGTTGGTCTGGATCCGAATGCAAAGGGAGGCGGCACCATTCGCATCCGGGGACAGCGATCCGTCTATACGGCCGGCGGTCATAATGACCCGCTTCTGGTTTTAGACGGGACCCTCTTTTACGGGGAACTGTCGGAAATTAATCCCGATGATATCGAACAGATTGACGTCCTCAAAGATGC
This sequence comes from Arcticibacter sp. MXS-1, assembly GCF_041902385.1. Classification (GTDB taxonomy): domain Bacteria; phylum Bacteroidota; class Bacteroidia; order Sphingobacteriales; family Sphingobacteriaceae; genus Arcticibacter. The sequence goes on from NZ_CP169244.1 coordinate 3,664,865, forward strand.
TTCTGCTGCCGCTGTTTACGGTGCAAAGTCAGCTAACGGCGTCATCATCATCACGACGAAAAAGGGGAAAATGGGCAAGCCTAAGTTCAGCGTTACGTCTAACGTAGGAGTTGCCACCATGACCGCTAAGCGGGAGGTATTCGGCCCCGAGGGATATATAAAGTATCGCAACGACTGGTACCTGGCAGATACGTATGGTGTGAACAAAACAACGGGCGCCTATGAACCTTACCAAACGGCTTCTACTGCGTCACAAGGCAAAATCTTGCCGGGATACTTTGATCGCCCCACCGACGAAAACCTTTCCAGATACGGACTTACGCTCGACCAGTGGAAAGCTTATACCAATAACGAGGCATCGGCGTCTGACGAGGAGATTTGGGCAAAACGTCTCGCATTGCAGGGCACCACGCTGACTAATTATCTTGCAGGCAGAACATTCGACTGGTACGATCACAGTTTCAGGAACGGATTCAACCAGGATCATAATATAAGCGTTTCGGGTGCAAGCGACAGGGTTAGTTACTACATGTCACTGGGCTACCTCTCAAATCAGGGCCTGGCTGTAGGGAACGAATATAAATCCATCCGCTCAAACCTGAAGGTAGAAGGCAAAATCAGCAAGTGGCTCGATATTGGCGCTAATATCAACTTTCAGCGTCGTACAGATGGAGACCTTGCTGTCGATTTCGACAGGCAAATCAGGTCGAACTCCCCCTTTGCCAATTATAAAGACGCCGACGGAAATTTAGTGGTCTACCCAATGGGCGAAGCTGTGACGGTGAACCGTGGGTATAACTACGATTTTGACTTGAATTACCGCGACCTCGACAAAGGCTTCACCACCTTTAATACAATCTTCACAGCCAAGGTGAAACTGCCTTTTAATATCAACTATTCCTTTAACGGTTCTCCCCGGTTCCAGTTCTTTCACGACCGTTACTGGGAGTCTGCCAGTCACCCTGCCTGGAAAGGAACAAATGGGCTTGTAAACCGCGAGGCAACCGAACGTCTCGACTGGTCTTTGAATAATACCCTGAGCTGGGAGCACACTTTTGCGAAGAAGCATCGCTTCAACGTAACCCTGGTTCAGGAAGCCGAGCAACTGCAAAGATGGAAAGACAGGATCGAAGCTCGTAACATCATGCCAAGCGATGCACTGGGCTACCATGAGACATTCTATGGCGACAAGAACAAGAGCAGTTACGATACCGATGATATTAAAGAAACTGCAGATGGTATGCTCGGCCGCTTGTTTTATTCCTATGATGACCGGTATATGATCACCACATCGGTAAGGCGTGATGGGTACTCAGCGTTTGGATCTTCTAATCCACGGGCTACATTTTACTCGGCAGCGCTGGCATGGACCTTTACCAACGAAAAGTTTTTTAAATGGTCGCCCATGAGTACCGGTAAACTACGGGTATCCTGGGGCCAGAACGGTAACCGTCAGCTCGATAATGTGTACATAGCACTTGCTAATCTTGGTGCAGGATCAGGTGGTGCAATGGGCTATGTTGACGCCAGCGGCAGTCTGATGCAATACCGGTATCTGTTTATGGACCGTCTGTCCAATCCGGGCCTCTCCTGGGAGAAAACAGAAGCCTTTAATTCAGGATTGGACTTCGGATTTTTAAAAGACCGGATCACCGGTTCCTTCGACTTCTATATTACCCCGACCGTCGACATGATCATGAGTCGCGCCTTGCCTACCTTTACCGGTTTTAGCAGCATTACCACCAATCTGGGAAAGGTTGAGAACAGAGGGTTCGAGATTACGGTCAATTCGCAGAATATCAGAACAAAGTCGTTCTCATGGAACTCCACAATAAGCTACTCAAAATACAAGAATACGATCAAGCACCTGTACTACATCTATGACAATGTGGTGGATGCAGACGGGAATGTTACTGGAGTTAAAGAGCGTAATGATATCAGAAACAGCTGGTTCATCGGCCAGCCAGTCAGCGCCATCTGGGACTACAGGGTGACAGGCATCTGGCAGGCTGACGAAGTGGAAGAAGCCAAGAAGTACGGTCAGCGTCCGGGAGATCCAAAAGTGGCAAATAATTATACGGCAGATGACAAGGTAAATGCCGACGGAAGCGTTACGCCTGTTTATAATAATAACGATAAGGAGTTCCTTGGACAGGAAAATGCACCGATCATGTGGTCTTTCAGGAACGACCTTAACTGGAAGAACCTGAGCCTTTCATTCAATTTATATTCCTACTGGGGGAATAAAAGCCTGAACTCCGCCTATCTGAATCAAACCAATGGCGGGTCAGAAGTTACCTACCTTTGGAATACGTATGAGAGAAGCTACTGGACGCCAGAGAACCACAGCGACTATTACGCCCGTCTGGACAGCAAAGGCCCCGGTGGAATCACTTCGCCCAGCAGGCTTTACGACCGCTCCTTTATCCGTCTTGAAAATGTCAGCCTCAGTTATAATTTGCCTGCCCGTCTGCTGGCTAAGCGGGGCGTTGAACGCGTGAAAGTCTATGGCAATGTGAGGAACGTAGCGGTATGGGCTAAAGATAAACACTGGGAATACGGTGACATCGAAACCTTTACCACTAGCAATTCAAGGTCAGGATTAGCACCGCGACTATACACTGTGGGATTGAACCTTACATTTTAAAACGATCAGTATGAATACAAGCATAAAAAATATAAAGAATAGTATGGCGGTCGCTTTACTGCTGGCCGGCGCTGTCACTACATTTCCGGGATGTAAGGAAGATTTCCTGCAGCCCGAGCCTCTGTCTTTCTTCGAGCCGGATGCAACCTTTACTACGCAGGGCGGCTTAGATGCCCAGATGGCCATCTCCGACCGTCAGCTCCGGTCGTTCTGGACATTTAACAATACTACTACCGACCTCGGCCGGCCTATGAGCACCGAGTACATGTTCACTGATGTGGCGGTTGCGGCTAAGACTGATGACGGAAATATCCTCGCAGATATTGCCACGCGCGTTACTCCTGCGGTCATGCCTGAGCGCATGCCTTTCTTCTGGGGCGAATCGTATAACGGAATCAAATACGCCAATACGGTGCTTACCTACGCCGACAGGGTTAAAGGTTTAACAGAAACTGATATAAAAGTCTGCAAGGGAAGAGCGCTCTTTCACCGTGCCTTTCATTATTTCTCGCTCTGTTTCCATTTCAAGGATGTTCCGCTGGTCACTAAGCTCCTGAAGAACCCTAAAACGAATTACCAGAGCACCAAACGGGAGGCCATCCTGCAGATGATTACCTCGGACCTTGAAACGGCCGTACAATGGGTGCCAAACCAGTCACAGATGAGCCTGACGGGCCTCGTGAACAAGGGCGCCTGCCGTCAGCTGCTCATGAAGTGCTACCTCGCTACGGGCCAATGGGACAAAGCCATCGCTCAGGCCGACACGCTGATCAACCTCTCCGGCTATTCACTGATGACCGAAAACTTCGGAAACTTCATCAGTCCCTATTCTGAGGTCTGGCCGGTAACACGCAACGTGATCTGGGATTTGCACCGTCCTGAAAACAAAGCCATAGGCGCAAACAGAGAAGGGATCCTGGTGATGATCAACCGCAACGAGACCGATATGGCGATAAAGATGGAGGCAATACGTAACTGGGGTCCGATGCTCGACAATGTGGCAACCCAAACTCCCGACGGTAAACAGGCCGTGAGATTCTATGCCCGTTCAAATACCAACTACCGCGCGCCGTACGATTACAACCGGGCCTTAGGTCGTGGTATTGGTGTTATTCGTCCTACGTATTATGCGCAAAAAGGGGTTTGGTATTTAAATGGTGTGAATGATCAGGGCGACCTGCGCCATAGCACCGCCGTGGGGAACTGGGTGACCATGGAGTCGCTGAAGTATAACGATCCAAGCAGTAAGAATTTCGGCGAGAACCTTCGCCTGGTCAGTAGTACGGGTAAGGTGTTATGCACCGATACCATCCGCAACTGGTTCGGCTATCCGCATTACAAATACTACATAGAAGATCCTGTAGCTACCCGCAATGTCAACAACGCAGATCATCGCGGAGGCGCAGGCGACTGGTATCTCTACCGCCTGGCAGAGACCTACCTCTTACGAGCCGAGGCTAAGTTCTACAAAGGGGATATTGCCGGTGCAACCGAGGATGTTAATACCATCAGAAGGCGTGCTAAGTGTACACAGCTTTATAGCTCCGTTAATATCGGCGACATCATGAGCGAACGTGCCCGTGAACTTCATATGGAAGAATGGCGCTTTATGGAGTTGAGTCGCGTGTCATATTGCCTTGCCCTGAGCGGGAAACCCGACGAATGGGGGAATGTATACAACGTGAACAGCTTAGAGCAGAACAGCTATTGGTATCAGCGGCTTCAGCATTACAGCGATTTCTACAACAAAGGAAAGGTAACTGTCAAAGGCAGGCAGTACACCATCGCTCCCAATAATCTATACTGGCCAATTCCGCAGGATGACATTGATGCAAACGGAGGAGCCCGTCTCCGTCAGAACTTTGGGTATTCAGGTTATGACGCCGGCACTCCAATGTGGCAAACATGGCAGGAAGCTGTAGCCGACGAGGACAAAAATTAGTTACGTATATTCAGTATTTCAATACGGGCGGAAAGCTTAATGCCCTCAGCGGCCAAGAACAACAAGAACATATATGAGATCTAAATTTTTTATTCTTTTAATCGGGGCCTTTCTCTTACAGGTCCCGGTTTCAATTGCACAGAAGGTCATTGCGCCCGAGAAAGTCTGGTCAGCCCAGAAAGCGCATGAATGGTATGGAAAACAACCCTGGCTGGTAGGCGCCGACTACATACCGGCAAATGCCATCAACCAGCTGGAGATGTGGCAGGCCGATACGTTTGATCCAAAGCAAATCGACAAAGAGCTCGGATGGGCAGAAGCATTAGGCATGAATACAGCCCGTGTCTACCTGCATAGCCTGGCCTATAAGGCCGACCCGTCCGGTTTTAAGTCGCGCGTGAATGAATTCCTGAAAATTGCCGACAAGCATAAGATACGGCCCGTTTTAGTTTTTTTCGACGACTGCTGGAATAAGCAACCCGCTATTGGCAAGCAGCCCGAAAAGAAGCCGGGTGTGCATAATTCCGGATGGATGCAGGACCCCGGAGATCCTGCCTATAAAGTAGCTTCCAATTACCCGGCTCTCGAAGTGTATGTAAAGGACGTGCTGAAGACCTTCGCTAATGACAAACGGATCCTGCTCTGGGACCTGTATAACGAGCCGGGAAACAGCGGAAAGTTCGGTACCACCATGCCCTTGCTGGCAAAGGTCGTGACCTGGGCCAGGGAGGTCAATCCTTCGCAACCTATTACTATGGGACTTTGGAGCTGGGGTGAGCGGTACAATGAACTGAACAGGTTTCAGCTGATGAATTCAGACGTAGTTTCTTATCACTGCTACGACGATCCTGAACGTCATTTGCGGACGGTCCAGCTGCTCAAATTGCACGGAAAGCCTTTGATCTGCACCGAGTATATGGCGCGTACCCGTAACAGTACGTTTGCTAACACGCTGCCTATGCTTAAAAAGGAAAAGGTAGCAGCCATCAGCTGGGGATTAGTTGACGGTAAATCGAATACCAAATATGCATGGGATACGCCTATGGCAGACGGCGGGGAACCTAAAGTCTGGTTCCATGATATCTTTAAAGCCGATGGAACGCCTTATAACAAAGAGGAAACCGATCTGATCAGGTCGCTTACCGCTGATAAGGTCCTTTCAAACAAATAGCAAACAAAACGTCCCCTCTTGCTGCTGCCCGGGGGGACGTTCTGTTTCTGATGGTCAGTCCTCCGGTTTGGACGACTTGTCCAGAGAATTCAGGTACTCCAGCGGCGCCATCTTAAAGTAGCGCTGAAAGTTTTTATTAAAGAGGCTCTGACTACCATACCCAACCATTTTCGCAATCTCATACTGCGAAAACTCATTTTGAGCCATCAGGCGAACCGCCTTCTTAAGCCGCGTAACATCAATCAGTTCCTTCGGAGAAAGGGAAGAAAGCGACTTGATCTTCCTGTAAAGCGTGGGCCGGCTCATGTTCATATGATCGGCAAGCTCATCAATATTGAGGTCAGGGTCTTTTAAGTTCTTACGGATATACTCGTCCAGCTTCTTCAAAAACGCTTCGTCCGTTTTAGAGTGCGCCATTACGCGGACGTCCTCAAAGGGGGAGCTGGCAAAATGTTCCTTGATCTTAAGCCGGTTTTTGAGCAGACTGGCAATCTGCGCCTTCAGCAGCACCGGCGAAAACGGCTTCTGAATATAGAGGTCAGCCCCTGATTCCAGTCCTTCAATATGAGCCTGATGCGAATTGTTGGAGGTCAGCAATACAACCGGAATATGGCAGTATTCCACGTTCGATTTTATGACGCGGCAGAGTTCAAACCCGTCTATGCCGGGCATCATGATATCTGAAATGATCAGGTCTACCAGTTCTGCATTCAGTATAGAAAGCGCAGCTTCGCCATCCAGCGCAGTAAACACTTTGTAGTTGTGCCGCAGTACGGTGGAGAGGAATTTCAGAATATCCTCGTGATCGTCAATGATTAAGATACTTTCGGTCATACTAAACGTTCTTTTTCCAGGCGCTCAAATTAAATTCAAATTTCTGATGAACAGGCAATGTCAGTTCAAAAATTACCTGATCCGGTTCTCCGGATAGAAGCCTGAGTTCGCCGTTATGGAGTTCTGTGAGTGATTTAGCCAGCGAAAGGCCGATGCCCGTACCGGGCCTGTCCTGATTTTCGACCCTGAAAAACGGCTGGAAGATCTGTTCCCTGAACTCTGGCGGAATGCCCCTGCCATCGTTCCAGAACCTGATGCTGAAGTGACTGCTTTCTGGTCCAGTTTCCTCCAGCGTGATTCTTGCCGCGCTTTTTGCGTATTTAAGGGCATTCGAAAGCAGGTTAGAGCATATTTTCACAAGCGCCTCCTTATCGGTAAAAGCGTCCACATGGCTTTCGGGCAGTTCAAGATCCAGCTTAATCTTCGCCTTTTCAGCCTCTTTTTGAAAGCTTGCAGCCAGCTCGGTTAAAAGAAGGGTAATATCGGTATTCACGAAGTTCAGGCCGAACTGATGCATCTCTGTCTTCCGGAAATCTAACAGCTGGCCGGTTAACTCGGCCAGACGCTCAGCATGTTTCTCAACTAAAAGAAGGTTTTCTTTCATTTCATGTTCTTCCACCATATCGTTAACCATCATTTCAACCGGACCGAGAATCAGCGTTAAGGGTGTTTGTATCTCGTGCGCAATATTAGTAAAGAACTGAATTTTCGCCTGGTAAACTTCCTTTTCTTTCTCGTGTTCGAACAGGCGCAGCTTCTGCAGGTTCTTTCGCTCCTGGCTGCTGTGATAATAAAGCACTGCCCCCGCAACGGACAGCGAAAATAGAAGGACATAAATGAAATAGGCGATATTGCTTTTCCAGAACGGCGGAAGGATCGTAATATGAAGGCGGCGTTCATTCCCCGTCCAGTTTTCGACATTGCTTCGGGCCTTCACGCTGAAGGTGTAATCGCCTGGAGACAAGTCGGTGAAATAGGCTTTTCTGTTTTTGGTCAGATAGGTCCGGTTCCCATCCAGTCCTTGCATCTCGAATTCATAACGTGTTACTTCCGGGGAAGAGTAGTTCAATGCCGCAAACTCGATACTGAAGTTATTCTGGTTATAGGCAAGTACGATGGTATCAGTATAGAGAATGGATTTCTTCAGTGGTCCGTCTTTAATGCCCGGCGTGATCTCTTTGTTATTCACCTGAAAGCCCGTGATGTAAGTTGGCGGCCTGATATCTGTCCGCCCAAACTCTCTCGGATCAAATGCCACCAGCCCTTTTACCGATCCAAAGTACATTTTGCCGGCAGGATCTTTAAAGGCAGAGTTAAAGTTGAACTGGTCGGTAATTAAGCCGTTGGCTTTTGTATAGACCTTAAACTTGTAGGTATGCATGTCCATGCAGATCAGGCCCTTCAGCGAGCTTATCCACAGATGGCCCGTCTCATCTTCCAGTATCCTGAACAGGATATTAGTGGGCAGCCCGGTTTGAACAGTAAACTTTTTTACCGTTTTCCGGTCAGGACTAAGCCTGATCAGTCCGCCTCCTTCCGTGGTGAACCAGATGGCGTGACTGCTGTCTTCAAAAATGCCGTACACCGCAAACTCGTTGATCGTTTTGCCTTTTACCTGATCTCCAAACCTGATATTGCCTGATCTTCCGGTTTTGGGGTTATAATAAAAGGCGCCTTTTGCAACACTGCCCGTCCAGATATTTCCCTGCGAGTCTTCTGTAATAGTAAAAACATACGAATTGAATGGGATCTGCTCAATGCGTTTGAATGTTTTATGTTTCCTGTCGTACGTGAATAAGCCTGAAGCGGTATAAGCAGTTCCCACAAGAAGCGTGCTGTCGCGGGTAAGGTAAATAGCCAGCACAAAATCACTGGTCTGGTCACGCCCGCTTCCAATCAGTTTAAAGCGGTCGGTGATCAGTCCCGTGCGCATATCCATGATTTCCATTCCATGCAGAAACGGACCGATAAACAGCTGGTTGTCCACCGCGAGCAGTCCATGAACGTTTGGGTAGGAGAGGGCGCCTTTTTTTCCGGTGGCCTTATAATTGCTGAATCGTTGCGTAAGCGGGTCGAATTTATTGAGTCCGCCGTCTTCGGTCCCGATCCAAAGATTCCCCTTATTGTCAGAACAGATCTCACGCACTACTTCTCCCGAAATGGAATTGGCATCGTGTAGCGGAAAGTACTTTTTAAAGCGTGCATTTTCTTTTGAGTAGTAGCTAACGCCGCCAAAGAAGGTTCCGGCCCACATTCCCCCGTTGTTGTCTCTGCAAACCGTGTAGACGGCATTGTCGGCAAGGGAGTAGGGGTTTCCTGCCTCTTTCCGCAGATTCCGGCTGGTGTTCGTTGCCTGGTTGTAGATATAGATGCCCGATTCGGTACCGATCCAGTATTCATCTTTTTCACCTCTGGCAATATCACGCACATAGATCTCCGTGCGCCTGCCTTTTTCCAGGAGCAGGCTTCGCACCGTACCGGTTTTTTTGTTGAAGCTCTTCAGTCCCTGCTTAAAGCAGCCGATCAAGGCCTCATCCCCGGTAATGGGGTATATTTCACTGATCGATCGCAGGTTTCGGGGAGTGTGCTGACCGAAGAGCTGGCTTTTGATCATCGTCCCGTTTCGTATGTCGTAAACCGAGACAACCCCCTCGTTATTCCCTATCCACACATGCATGCTGCTGTCTGCTGCCAGCGCCGAGGCTGCCATGTGCAGATCCTGCAATTTTTTGTGTTTCTGATCATACCGGTAAAGGGCCGAGTTGGCCGAGATCCACACGTTATTCTGGCCATCCACAGCAATATCGTTGATATAACCATGAGGAACCTCATCCAGGGATATGAACACTTCTTTAACCGGATCGAACATCAGCACGCCCTTGCCCGTGCCAATCCAGAGCATGCCGTTCTTATCTTCCATCAGGTTTGTGATGACGTTGTTCCCTATGTTCCCGAACTTGTTCCTCTTGTTCCGGTAGCTTTTGAAGCTGTATCCGTCGAAGCGGTCCAGCCCGCCGCGGGTGCCCACCCAGATCAGTCCCCGGCTATCCTGCAAGATCACCGTCGCGGAATTATGTGCCAGTCCGTCCTCGGCCTGATAATGTTTAAAATAGTAAGATTGTGCATTGCCCGAAGTCGCAAAGCCAGTAATCAGCACCAGGAAAAAAAAGCTCTAAAGAGGGCATTCATAATCAGTCGCAATCAAATATAGGGAATCGCACAGATTTCGGGCACCCGTTAGCCGGTGCTCAGCTGCCCGCAGGAGCCATTCTGCTTGATTTTAACGGCTAAATGGTTGACCTGCAGTGATTGATCACTCTGCCCGCATGAATCGTTGTGAAGAAATGAGATAAATCGACAACGAATTGAATAAATCAAAAAGGGTTTGTTCGTTTATTTTGAACCCCAGAAAGCCAGTCATAAATCAGTGTGCCCTTAGCACAGGCTATCGTTTGCTTAAGATTATAATCATTATAACCCGACAACAAAAAAATGAGATTGAACAGAAATCTAATCCGGGCAGTGTTTATTACACTGACACTAACAGGTTGTGCGTTTTCGGCCTGTAAAAAAGAATCAGGCAATCCCGCAAACGAACCTGAAGTCCAGACGCCGACAGCCCCCGAAGAAGATCTCTCCGGCTTAACCCTTGACGACACGTATACCAATCCTATCATGCCGGGTGGTGCAGATCCATGGGTGGTGCAGAAAAACGGGGTGTATTACTATACCTTTACGCAGGGCAGCAAGCTGGTGATATTAGAGACAAAGAACTTATCCGAACTCGCTTCTTCCCGCCGGTATGAAGTGTGGACGCCACCCGCCGGCGAGGCCTATTCAAAGAACCTCTGGGCGCCTGAACTTCATGAGGTAGATGGCAAGTGGTACTTCTACTTTGCAGCAGACGACGGAGCGAATGCCAACCACCGGATGTACGTGCTTGAGAACACCTCCGCAACTCCTGTGGAAGGCACCTGGACCATGAAGGGGAAGTTATCAGACCCGACGGATCAGTGGGCGATAGACGGCACCATATTCAAGTACAACGGACAGTTATATGCTTTATGGTCAGGCGGAAATGCAGGGGCACCTCCACAACAGACTTACATTGCAAAAATGAGCAATCCCTGGACAATCTCCGGGGAGAAAGTCGCCATTTCTTCGCCGGGGTATGACTGGGAAAAGAAAGGCAACCCCATTAACGAGGGCCCGCAGATCCTCGTCAATCCGCAGGGCCGCGTCTTCCTCGTGTACTCAGCCAGCGGCTATTGGGTAGACGGCTATTGCCTCGGCCTTCTCTCACTAAAGGAAAACGGCGATCCGATGAACCCCGCTCACTGGGAAAAGAAAAACCAGCCGGTATTTTCAATGAAGGCCGAGAGCAGTGCGTTCGGGCCGGGACATAACGGCTTCTTCAAGTCTCCCGACGGTACAGAGGACTGGATCGTTTACCACGCCCGTTTAGTGGCTGGCAACGGACAGGCAGCCCGCAGTCCCCGTATTCAGCGTTTTACCTGGAGCCCGGACGGAACACCTTTCTTTGGTGAGCCGGCAAACGTTTCTACGCCGTACAAGCGCCCTTCCGGGGAGAAGATCCGGTACGTCTATCCAAAAACAAACTGGTCTATTAAAGGATTCAGTTCAGAAGAACCCACCAATAACCGGGTGGCAGCCAGTATCATCGATAATAATACCGGAAACTGGTGGATCACCCGTTACGCTAGCGACCCGACCGACTATCCCAATCATTGGATCACGGTAGATATGGGCCAGGTTAACCGCGTAGACGGCTTCATCATCAACCAGAAAACAGGCGACCGCAAAATCAAGGAACTCGAAATCCAGCTCAGCACAGACAATACCGCCTGGGAGAGCGTGGGGACATTCACGCTGAATAATGTAGATCAGCTAAAACAATACATTGACCTCCCCGCAAAAAAAGAATGCAGATATTTTAAATTAGTTCCCAAATCGGGACACGACAGCCAGCGCCAGCCTGCATTAGCAGAAGTAGGCGCTTTCAGAACTAAAGGTTAATTTTTCGATACTATTGCCAGGAAATAAAAACGCCCTTCTATACATCATGACAAAAGCAAGCCATTTATTGTGTGCCCTAATCGCCGTTCTTCAATTTCTGCAGGTGCAGGCCCAACAGGCTGATCGCGAGATGAGCCCATCAGCGCCGCAATCTGTCTTTCTAAGGTCAGCAGGAAACGGCGGCGCAGGCTGGTACATGCAAAAGGCAGGAGAAGTGGCTTCCGGCGAAAAGGTTTCCTCTGCTGCCTATCAGCCGAAGGGCTGGCTGCCGGCCATTATCCCCGGCACGGTGTTGAACAGCCTCGTGCATAATAAGGTCTACCCTGAGCCCTATTATGGTGATGTAAACCGTCGCTCACGCAATTTGATCCCCGATCTCTATACTGCAGGAAGAGAAACGTATCACTACTGGTTCAGAACCACATTTAAGGTTCCGGCCAAATTAAACGGCGAGAAATTATGGCTCAAACTTCATGGTATTAACTACCGGGCTGCCGTTTGGATGAACGGAAAAAAGCTCGGCACCATGGCCGGGATGTTTGAACCAGGCGAGTTTGATATAACCGGCATAGCCAACAGGAAGGGCAGCAATGTGCTGGCCATCGATGTGTCGCCGGTCGACTTTCCGGGTGATGTGTACAGAAAAGACAAGAAGCGTACCGGAGCAGTCGGCGAGAACAATAACGGCGGCGACGGTGAGATCGGTAAAAATGTAAGCATGCTGATGTCTGTGGGCTGGGACTTTACGGTTCCAGACGGAGTGAGGGACAGGAATACTGGCATCTGGAGGGATGTAGAACTATACAGCACCGGCAACGTAAAGTTGCAGGATCCCTTCGTTCAGACCGTGCTGCCCCTGCCCGATACAACAACTTCTGAGCAAACGGTAACCGTCACGTTAAAGAACGCCGCCCGTACCAGGCAGAGCGGAACACTCAGCGGCACAATTTCGGGTACCAGTATCAGGCTCAGGACTCCTGTTACCCTGCAGCCCGGCGAGGTGAAAGAAGTCGTTTTTCGTCCGGAGGACTATCCGGCTCTTAAAATGAAACATCCCAAATTGTGGTGGCCCGTCAACAAGGGCAATCCGCATCTTTACACCCTGAACCTGCAGTTTACGCAGCAGGGAAAAGTCTCACACACCCTTTCAACCCGTTTCGGTGTGCGCGATATAAAGTCCGACCAGAATACGCCTGATAAATCGCGCAGGTTCATCGTGAACGGTCACCCCGTATTCATCAGGGGCACCAATTGGGTGCCTGAAGCCATGCTGCGCACATCTGCGGCAAGGACACGCACAGAACTGCGCTACACCAGGCAGGCCGGCTTTAACATGCTGCGTCTATGGGCAGGGGGAATAGCCGAGTCAGACGAGTTCTACAACGCCTGCGATGAGCTGGGCCTCCTGGTATGGAATGAGTTCTGGATCACGGGCGACACCCGTTTCCCTGCCGACACGGCCCTCTACTTCCGCAATGTAAGATCAACCGTTAAGCGTATCCGCTCGCATCCCTCCGTTGCCTACTATGTAGGTACCAACGAATCAAAAGACCTTCCGGGCACAAGAGCCGTGGTTTATGCGGCCGATTCCACCATCGGTTACCAGGAGCAGTCCGAATGCTGCGGTATCCATGATGGCAGTCCCTATAAATACGAAAATCCGATGCAGTACTTTGAAAACACCGCATCACCCAGAGGCAGCCGTGTAGACGGGTTCAATCCCGAATACGGCACCCCCTGCTTACCGCTGGCAGAATCCTTGAAGCAAATGATGCCTGAGAAAGACCTCTGGCCTATGAATGATTCAGTGTGGAATTATCTGGATGGCAACGGCTTTCACAACATGAACTCCAAATACAGAGAAGCCGTCAATCAGCTCGGGCCATCATCTTCTATCGAGGAGTATGCAAGCAAGGCGCAGGTAGTAGGCGCTCTGAACTACCGGGCTATCTGCGAAGTATGGAACGCCAATAAGTTTGGTTTCGGCGACCGGTTCGCCTCGGGCTTTTTATTCTGGTATCACAACAGTCCCCTGCCTCAGGTGGCAAGCCGGATGTACGACTGGTACCTGCGTCCAACTGCCGCACTTTATTATGCCCAGAACGGCCTGGCCCCCCTGCATCCCCAGTTCGATTATTACAAGAATACCGTTTCCGTTTACAACGATTACCGCAGGAGTTTCGCCGACTATAAGCTGGAAGCTAGTGTGTACGACTTCAATTCGAAGCTGGTGAGTACGCAAAGCAAAAAAGTGGACATTCCGGCAGATGGCCTGGTGAAAGATGCGCTCCGTCTGGCTTTTAACGATTCACTTACCCAGGTGCATTTCATCAAACTGGTTTTGACCTCTTCCTCAGGAGAAAAAGCCGCGGAAGCCTTTTACTGGCGCTCCAAAGACGCCTATAAAGGCGCCTGGACGATGACCGGTCCTGCCGTGTCGGGCTTCTCTGATATCAGTAAACTCCCCAGGTCTGTCCTCACGGGCCGTGTAACAACCACCGAGCAGAAGGGAAATGTGCTGGCGACTGTGAGGTTGAAAAACCCCTCAGGTAAGATTTCCTTTGCTACCCAGGTCAGGCTGGAGGATCGGAAAGGAGCGGTGTTGCCGTCCACCTTTTACTCAGATAATTTCTTTTCACTGCTGCCAGGCGAGGAGCGTACTATTACTATAGAAGCGTCAAAAGCGATATGGCAGAAGTCAGCAAAAATAGCTGCTGTGGCATTAAACAGCGAAGAGATCACGCTGAAAGATATGGATGGGCCGGGTTCTGATATCGGGCGATGACCGAGTGAGAGTGTTCCAGCAAGACTGCAGTATTAAGATTAGATAGGGATAACTCGCCTGAAATCAGGAAGTGATGGCGCCGACAAGCCCTCTCGTGAGCATTCTGATCGAAGTGCTTATGCTGCCAACTTAAAATTTCAACAGAAAAAGATTGTCAGGTAGCAAAGGATTGTCCTTTTCGGGATGATGCAGAACCATTGGATGGCTACTTTCGATTGCAAACGACACCATGTTTTGCAAAGATTGATTAATGAGCCGAATAAAAAGCTTTAATCGGCTCAATTTATTTTTAAATTTGAGCCAATTAACAAATCTAATCAGCTCATGACGTATAACTGGCAATTACAGGGATGGCCTGATTTTACCTACGACGTAACTGCCTTGCAGCCCTCTATTCTTGCATTTGCGCAGGAAACAGGAGAGGTGAATGGCCTTATCCAGGGCTTGCCAGACACGCTCAAGCAGGAGACGTTGCTCCAGCTCATGCTTTCGGAAGCAGTGAAAACCTCCGAAATCGAGGGAGAGTATTTAAGTCGCGAGGACGTGATGTCTTCTATCCGGAACAATTTGGGGTTAAACGATATGCCTGTTTATGTAAAAGATCAGCGGGCATCGGGTGTGGCTCAGTTGCTGGTGGAAGTAAGGAAAGATTTTCAGGAACCGCTGACACTGGATATGCTAAAGGCCTGGCACCGATTACTTTTTGCCGCCACTATAAGTCGTGTCAATGCAGGCGCGTGGCGGCAGGATGACGCTCCCATGCAAGTGATTTCGGGTGCTTATGGGCGGGAAATCGTTCATTACGAAGCCCCGCCATCCACGCAGGTACCGCAGGAAATGGAGCGCTTTGTCAGCTGGTACAATTCCGCAACCTTCCCACTACAGGGCCAGGTACCCGAGGCCGTACTGAAGTCGGCAGTCGCCCACCTGTATTTCGAATCGATCCATCCATTTGAAGACGGTAACGGACGGATTGGACGGGCGATCGCAGAGAAAGCACTATCACAATCGCTTGGGCGCCCCATCATGCTAAGTCTTTCCAAAACCATCGAAGCCAATAGGAACGCCTATTACGATGCATTGAAGGAAGCACAACGTACGCTGGACATCACTGCATGGATGGTCTATTTTGTTAATCTGGTTTTAGCTGCACAACGTGATGCCAAAACCATGGTCCTGTTTACGTTAAAGAAAGCGCAGTTTTATGACCGTTATAAAGACCGGATTGACGAACGACAATGGAAAGCGGTTAATAAGATGCTGGACACGGGAGCAGAAGGTTTCGAAGGCGGGATGACAGCGAAAAAATACATGAGCATTACCAGGGTTTCAAAAGCTACCGTCACACGCGACTTGCAGCAATTGCACCAATTGGGGGTATTGGTGCAGGAAGGAGCAGGGCGTTCTGTGCGGTATCAATTGAACCTGTTATAATTATTCAGGTCCCGTTTGTAAAACTTTACCTGGACGCTTGCAGGTCTGCTGTATCAAGTGTAAGGCTGCCATTTTGAAAAAACCGATCAAGAATCTGCTACATTAATTTGAGCAAAGATTAGATTGAACGCAAAAAAAGGCGGTGATAAGATCGACCTTTTCAAAAGATCAATCCTTCTTGTGATTAAGCATATAAGCAAAAGTTAGATCCTTACGATTAATCTGGTTAACTCCGTGCCATTGGAAGAATGTCGTTTCCTCATTGTAAGTTAATTGAGCTTCGTCAATATTCGTCAGGCTACTTAAGTATGCTTTCAGAACCGGAATTGAAATTTCGGTTTCAGGAACTTTAATTGGTTCAGGACCTTCTTTTTTTCCTTTTTACAACTGGTCACTGCCAGCATCACGATTGCCAGGCATACGAGCAGGTATGTCTTAAGATTTAGTTTTGATATCATTAATTGAGTGATTAATTCAGGCAATGTACAAGCTTTCCTGACCATTACAATAACTTTTTGAAGATTTTTCCCGGTGCGTGAAGTAGATGCGATGGGTATCGATATCTCGCGACGAGTTTTAGTGAGGCTCATTTCAGAAGCACAGGCAGCGGTTAACTTTCCGGCAGATTTGGATTTCATGCCCATCGCCTAAAGCTTTGTTGTAGCTAATCTTTGCCATCAGATAAATCGTAAGGGGCCCCCACAATACAATTCGACTACAACAAATACCAATCTGACTACTTTTCACGGAATGCTCATTGTCAATTTTGCATCTGAGATATAAGTCGGATTTAGAAACAATTAAAAAAAGAAGGATGCAAAAGAGAAAATTAGGAAATAGCGGATTAGAAGTTTCCGCGTTAGGCTTTGGCTGCATGGGTTTAAACTTTTTGGACGGTAAGGGTCTTGATAAAAAAGAGGCCATAACACTATTGCGCGACGCAGTTGAACGGGGCGTCACATTCTTCGATACAGCAGAAGCGTACGGCCCTTATACCAATGAAGAACTTGTTGGCGAAGGGTTACAGCCTTACAGGAAAGACGTCGTTATAGCAACAAAATTTGGTTGTAAAGATGCCCGGCCAACAACAGGTTTAGACAGCAGGCCCGAAACGATCAGAGCAGTAACCGAAGCGTCTTTAAAAAGATTAAAAACAGATTATATTGATCTGCTCTATCAGCACAGAGTTGACCCCAATGTTCCGATAGAGGATGTTGCAGGAACGGTAAAAGACCTGATACAAGAGGGTAAGGTGAAATATTTTGGTTTATCGGAAGCAAGTGCAAAAACTATTCGCAAGGCACATTTGATCCAACCTGTATCGGCATTGCAAAGCGAATACTCTTTGTTTTGGCGTGAACCGGAAAATGAGATCATACCCACATTAGAGGAGTTAGAAATCGGCTTCGTTCCGTTCAGTCCCTTGGGCAAAGGCTTCCTCACAGGTGCCATAAGTTCAAAACTAGCGGATGCCGACCGCAGAAATATCCTTCCACGGTTCAGCGAAGAGAATATCAAAGCCAATTTCGTTCTGGTGGACGCACTTACCGAGATTGCCAAACAAAAAAATGTGACAACCGGACAATTAGCATTGGCCTGGATCTTAGCTCAAAAACCCTGGATAGCCCCCATACCGGGGACGACAAAATTGCATCGTTTAGAGGAAAACATTGCCAGTACAACTATTGTACTAACAGCAGATGAACTTGCACTGATCAACGCAACTGTGGATGGGATCACCCTTGTGGGCTTAGACCAGTGTGGGGATAATCATTTACCTTGCACATAATCAAGGAATATGGATGGTTTCCAGTTATGTAAAATCACCAAAGCAGCTTTAGCTCGAGTACGGCTCATCGTCGTGTCTTTCTGCGGGGATGAGCGCTGAACATAAACCGTGCAGGTCTTATCTGCATTGAAGTTGTAACTCGAGGGGCCCTGAACCGGGGTTTGGGGATCGTCTTTGACTACGTTCCATAATCCTGGTAGATGATCGATCTTGATGTCGTCATCCTTGGATCATGAAGCGAAGTATACAGCGATAGAAAATAGAAATGCGGCCTTGATAAGGTTTATAATGCCCTGTTTTTTAGTGTACATAGCGAGAAGAATATTTCATAGGCAAAGGAAATATTTTGTAACGTAAGAAACAAGTATATATCTCATTATTGTGATTTATTATCTTTGACCTTGTGTTAAAAAAGATCCTTTTATGAGAAAGACCAGGGTGCCGGTAAGCGAGCCTCAGAAAAAAGCTAGGAAAACCACCTCGGGGCCCGTTAGAGATAAGGCCAGGACAATGGAGAGGCTCATCACATCGGTTGGAAAGGTGATCGGGAAATGCGGCTATCCGGGCTTGACAATAGCTAATATTGCCAATGAATCTGGTCTGGACAGAAGACTGATCTACACTTACTTCGGAACTCTTGACAACCTCGTTGAAGCTTACCTCTTAAGAAAGGACTATTGGAACGCCGGCGCGAAGAAAACTGTTATGGACTTGCTCGAAAGTCCGCAGGATATCGGGGGTGATGAGATCAATTCTTTGCTTACCGGGCAGTTTGAAACGATGCTGAAAGACAAAGCCTGGCAAAAGATCATACATTGGGAAATTGGTGAAAAGAATAAGATCCTTCGCCGGCTATCGGACAGCCGGGAGGAACTGGGAGAGCTGCTTTTTCAGCAAATTGAACAGTATTTTGATCGGGACTCTGTGGACATAAGGGCGGTTATGGCGTTACAGATTGCCGGTATTTATTATTTGGCCCTCCATGCTAAATCAAATGGAAGTACATTCTGTGGTATTGACATCAATCAGGAGGATGGCAAAGAGCGGATTAAACGTGCTCTGGAAAGTATCACAAAAGGTGCTTTTAAGAAGGTTAAATAAAGGCTTTTCAATCAGCTCACCTTACTATACTGCTTTGGTTTAACGCCGATCACTTCTTCAAAAACTTTAGCGAAATGGCCCAGGTTGGAGAAGCCAACTGTTTTGTGAATGTCCACCACAAATAAGTTCCCAAGTGTGACCAGCATCATTTTAAAAACCGGGCGAAGCTTTTTAGCTTTGGTTATCACCTGAAATAACCATGTCACTACAGGCATCCAAAGAAGCCGTTGACGACCCCCTGTGGAAGTCGGTACTCGAGCAAACGTTTGTACATTTCCTCACTTTCTTTTTTCCAGAAGCCGATAAAATATTCGATTTAAGTAAGAAATTCGTCTATCTCGATAAGGAGCTACAGAGCATGTTTCCGCCCAAGCCCCATAACAAAGGAGTACGTTATGTCGATAAATTAGTGCGGGTACCGCTCAGGGGAGGAGGAGAGAAATATGTGTTAATCCACATAGAGGCGCAGTCCGCGAAAGGCAAGGGCGACCTGGCACACCGGATGTTTGAATATTATTCCAGGATCGTAAGCAAACATAAAGTGCCGGTTACCGCCATCGTTATCCTGGCAGATAACGATGCGAAGTACCATCCCCGGATTTATGAGCAGGAATTTCTTGGAACCTGCCTGCGGTATGAGTTTAACAGCTATAAAGTCCTCGGCCAGGATGAAGCCGCTTTAAGAAGCAATCCCAATCCATTTGCCGTAGTGGTATTAACAGCGTTGATGGCAATCCTGCATGCCGGAGCAGGTGACAGCCAGTTGCTTGACATTAAGCATGATCTTTATGATCAGATGATGCAGCGCAAAATGGACAGGAAAGAACGGCGTGCCGTTTATGATTTTCTGGCATATTATGTGCGGTTTGAAAAAATAGAAATGATTCGTAAATTTGAAGAACAAGTTAAAGAAAAACAAGGAAGGAGTACCACTGTGGGAACCAGAGAATATTTACTGGATAAAGCAAAAAGAGAAGGTCTTGAAAAGGGCCTGGCCCAAGGTCTTGAAAAAGGCCTTGAAAAAGGTCTCGAAAAAGGAGTTGAAAGTAAAAGCTATGAGTTTGTTAATAACCTTTTGAAACAGACTGATTTTGAAGACAGCAGGATTTCAGTTCTTGCCGGAGTCCCTATTGACTTTGTACGTAAAGTACGCGAGGCCTCAGGAAAAAAGTAAGAAGGATTATAATCAAAATTTCCCATTCAAGATATTTAAGCCGCCACTGAGCGGCTTTTGTTTTTTTACAGCCCCGTCAACTCTTTCAACCATAGCACCATGAAAATTGCCGATTTTAATAGGCGGTTGTGTACTAAATAGTATTTTTATAGCAGATATAAACCTTCATCGGATGGTGACCCCTGATGAATGCAGGATGGCCTTCAAAAAAGTCAACACTGCCTTTGTTTATCCCACCTTACTATACTGCTTCGGCTTAACGCCGATCACTTCTTCGAAAACTTTAGCGAAATGGCCCAGGTTGGAGAAGCCAAGCTGATAGCCGACTTCTGATACAGACAGCCGTTCTTCTTTGAGCAGGCGGGCTGCTTCCTGCATTCTGAAGTTCTGGAAGTACTGAAAGATGCTTTTGCCAAACACCTGATTGAATAATCTCTTCAGCTTGGATTCGCTCATGCCTGAAAAGCTGGATAGCTCGGCGATGGAAGGGGCTTGCTCCAGGTTTTCTAACAGCCGTTCTTTTACCTGATACAGCATCTTGATGTCGGCAATATTTAAACCATATACTTTCTTATCGTGCCGGCTCACGAGGGCAATCAGTAACTGGCAGATGAGTTCCTGCGTTTTTAGCTTGTAGTAGAAATCGCGGAGCAGCACGGGCACGTTAGCTGTGACGATCTCGTCGACAACTTTCAGCAGGGGAGCCACCACAATCTCTTCAAACAACAGCGGCTGCTCGTTTTCTAAGATGGTGTTCACCAGGGGATGATCGATATGCGTGCCAATGAGTTCGCGCAGGTATCCGGCATCAATGACCATCGCAATGGAATTCTGGACGGTGTTTTTGGGTACAAAGAGCTCGGCATTCAATCCTTGCGTGGTGATCTGTACCGAGGGCTGTACTTTGGTACCGGCTGGTATCTTGCCTGTATTGATAATATGCTGGAAGTTGAAGATGAGCATATTTGACGGCTGATTTTTGCGGCTGATGGCAAAGTCCTGATGTAATTCGTAGTTGCGGATCATCATCCGTAAGCGGTTATCGAACGTGAAGCCCTGAATGTATCCTACTCCAAACTTTTCGGGCACTTCCACTCTTCCGTTTTCGACTGTGCTGCCTACTTCGCGTGCGAAAGCTGCGAGCATCCCCAATCCGTCTTTTGATTTCAGTTCAATTTTCATAATGACCGTTTACGAGTATTATTAGGCCAAAGTACGCTATTTTGACTCATTGTTGCGCAATAGTTTTGTATCATAATAGATAAGAGATGATAGCGCAATTACTAAATGCAAGTAAAGTGTACGATTCGCCGACAGGAAAGATGACTGTGCTTGACGACTGCACCCTCTCGATCAATGAGGGGGAACTGTTATTGATCATTGGTCCTTCGGGTTCGGGGAAAACAACCTTGCTTTCTTTATTGGGCTGCCTGATCAACCCCACAGAAGGCATTTTAGAAATAGACGGTAAAACAACTAATACCTTGTCGGCTGTGGAAATGGCGGCCATTCGTTTGAAAACCATCGGCTTTGTGTTTCAGCAGTTCAATCTGCTGGCCCCCTTACTGCCGAAGGGAATATTGCGTTTCCCTTAAAGATGCTCGGCTTAAAGTCGTCAGAAATTAAAAAGCGTACCACTGAGGCGCTTGAAAAGGTGAATATGCTGGACCATCGCAAAAAGCTTCCCCGGCAGTTATCGGGCGGGCAGCAGCAGCGTATTGCCATTGCCCGGGCTCTGGTAACCGACCCTAAAATTATTCTGTGTGACGAGCCGACTGCCTCGCTCGACAAAGACAGCATTTACATCGTGATGGAGGAGCTGAAGCAGCTTGCCAAAAGTGGTAAAGCGGTGGCGGTAGTGACGCACGACCCCAGGCTGGCTTCTTATGCCGACCGGGCAATTGAAATTAATAACGGTAAAATATCGGTGGTTCAGGCTGCCGATGCAATGGAACATTAATAATTAAGATTTAGCGATGAAAACTAAAATGAGGATAGCCTTTTCAGGGATCATGATGATGCTGGCGCTGGTTTCCTGTTCTGATGAGAATAAAAAGGATGATACGGTAAGTAAAAAAGATACTGCCGGGAAGAAGGCAAACATCCAGATGGTAGTGGGGATTGCCAGGATAGAGCCTGAAAAAGGCTTGCTGAACATCTATGCGAACGCCAACGGGCGTATTTCTAAGATTGCGGCTTCGGAAAATGAGTCGGTGAGCAAAGGAAGTGACTTGGCTTTGCTGGATAACCAGACGGATCAGGCTTTACTTTCCATTGAGCAAAGCAAGGCTCCGGCACAACGGGCAGCTATTTTGTCGGCTCAGCAAAACGCGAAAGCTATGCTTAGCGACTTGCAGAAGGCGCAAAAGGATGCGGCTTTAAATGAGCAGTTATTCAACAGCAAGGCGATCACCGAGCAGGCTCTTAACGATAGCCGGGCGAAAGTGACCCGTCTGCAATATGATTATCAGAAACTGATAGCCGACATCGGCCAGCAGAAAAGCATGGTGCAGGAGATTGATGCGAATATTAAATACAGGAAAGCAATCTTGTCTGACCGGCAAATAAAATCGGCTTATCCGGGAACGGTATTGCAATGGGACGTTCACCCGGGTGATTATGTAACGCCCGGACAAAAGCTTGGGCAGTTTGCTCCTGATGGTCCCCTGATGGCAGTAACGGAAGTGGATGAGCTTTTCGCCGATAAGGTGGAGAAGGGAATGAAGGCGGACATCTTCTCGCAGATGAACGGGCAGAAAATAGGCAGCGGTACCGTGACTTATATCGCCGGATTTCTGAAGAAGAAGTCGCTCTTCTCGGATGAGAACAGTGTGGAAGACCGGCGCGTGCGGGAAGTGAAAGTACTGCTTAACACGGATGCAAGGGTGAATATCAATAATAAAGTGGATTGTAAGATCTACCTCAAATAAAGGCTTATGTGGAACACAGCATTGCGTTTTATGTCATACGACAAAGCCAAGCTCATCGGGATCTTGTGCGGTATCGTGATCTCCATTTTCCTGATTGGCGCCCAGCTTGGCATCCTGAATAATATCCTCGATATGAGTCTGGGGATTGTAAAAGGTAACAAGGAGTATATCTATGCGGTCGACAAAAAGAGTACTTCGTCTACTTCGCTGGTGAATGTCGACAATCGGGTAGGCAATGAACTGCAATCTATTCCTGGTGTCGCGAAAGTGTACCCGGTAGTTGTAGCAGGAGGGACCACCAAGTTTAAGTCGGGCGGTACAGCGATGGCGCAGGTGATCGGGGTTCAGTATCCTGAGATGGCAGGTGCTCCGGCTTTCTATACGCATGAAACTGATTTGAACAACCTGCAGAATGAGGGGGCTGTCATTATTGATGCGGGCGACGTGGAGAATATGGAAAACATCAAAATGGGCGAGCATTTCAAGCTGAATGACAAGCGGGTATTTGTGAGCGGGATGTCGGTCAATAATGCGGGACTGGGGCAATACAATATCATCACGACGGTGGAAAGGGCACGGCAGCTTACTGGTTTTGGCGCGAATAGCGTGAGCGCTTTTCTGATCAAAAGCTCGTCGGCCGACACTAACGCGATCAGGAAAGTGGTGAATGAGATCAACCGGACCATTCCTTCGGTGAAGGCTTATACGGGTGAGGATTTTTCGGAGTATTCGATTGAGTATGTAAAGACGGCCAGTGGCATTGTGGCTAATTTTTACCTGATGATCGGCTTCTCGCTGCTTACCGGAATTATCATTGTGGGATTAACGATGTTTTCCTCAGTTAACGATCATATCCGCGACTATGGAACCATCAAAGCGATTGGGGGAAGCAACTTCCTGATTGCAAAGCTGATCGTGAGACAGGCCCTGATTTATGCTGCAATGGGCTTCCTGGCCTCCCTGGGATTGCTCTACGGTTTGCAGGCGGCAATGGCGGCTGTTAATCAGGTGATCATCTATTCGCCGGCTTTGCTGCTCGGGCTGTTCCTTGTGACGCTTGCCATCAGCCTGATCGGGAATGTCTTCTCTATGCGGAAGATATTCAAACTGGAACCGGTACAAATATTCAGAATGTAAATGAGGTAACAGGTGAAATGAGCCGATGATCCCTTGCTTATGGAGGCAGGATTAAGCTGGCGTGTTCCATCTGGCTGGAAGAAAGGCATTTATGAGCTATGCTCTCAAACAGAATTGAATTTGCATAAATGTTCTTTCTGGTCTCAATCATACAAATAGACTTTCAGAAATAATTATCAGAAATGAAGAAGTTACTCTTTATACTAATGGGGATACTGATGGCGGTAAGCGCTCATTCGCAGACTTTGCCGCCGAAGCAATTGGCGCTGGTGCAGGCCATGCAGACAGCTATTCAAAGACGTTACGACGTGAAGGCGAATAAACTGGATGTAGATCTGGCTTCGAATAAGATTTCGAAATCAAGGAACGAATGGCTGCCGACGCTTAAAGCGGACGGAGAGGTACGCTACAATGCTCAACTGCAAACCATGATTTTAGATGGCTTTGGGAGCAGCGGGGGCAAGGAGCGAATTGAAGTTGGAACCACCAATTTTACTACGCTGAGTATGGACCTTTCGCAAAATATCTTTAAACCGGGTTTAAAGGCGGATATCGACATCGCGAAAGCGGAGAAGAAAGCGGAACAGGAAAAGACAGCAGAAAAGGAAAACACCATCAGGATGCAGGTGGCGGAGGCCTATCTCAATGTGATACTGAAACAGCAGCAATTGCTGCTGGCGAAAGAGAATACGCAGCGCTACAGGGAATACCTGAACGTTTCTTCGGAAAGAAAGCGTTTGGGGACCATCCTGGAGACTGACTTATTGAAAGCGCAAACGGACCTCGAGAATGCAAAGCTGACGGAAAAGGAAAGCGCACAGAATTATGAGCTGGCAATGAAAGCGCTGAAGTATCAGATGAACGTGA
This sequence comes from Arcticibacter sp. MXS-1, assembly GCF_041902385.1. Taxonomy (GTDB): domain Bacteria; phylum Bacteroidota; class Bacteroidia; order Sphingobacteriales; family Sphingobacteriaceae; genus Arcticibacter. The sequence goes on from NZ_CP169244.1 coordinate 3,689,713, forward strand.
ATGATGAGACACCGCTGGCACTGACAGACTCGCTGCAATCTTTAATGAGTACTCATCAGCTGTCTGAATATCACGCTAATATGGAGGAACGGCCGGAACTGAAGCAGCTTGCTTTTATGAAGGAAGCGAATGACCTGAAGGTCAGAAAGGAAAACTATAAATGGGCACCCACCTTATCGTTAACGGGTAATTATACCACCCTTTATCAGGCGGCCGACTTTAAGTATATCAGCTCGATGTGGACTCCGTACAACTACATCGGACTTAAAGCCAGTTTGCCTATTACCGAGCTGTTTACAAGGAGCGTCAATAAAAAGGAATTTCGGATTAAGGCCTCGCAGCTTGACATGCAGTATCAGCAAAAGCAGCAGGATCTGAATTACGAAGTGGACAAGAACCAAACGGAGTTAAGGAATACTACCGGAAATGTTCAGTCGGCCGGAAACAGTTTGACCTTATCGCGAAGCATGCAACAAAATCAGCTGAATAATTATAAGCTCGGCACCATTACCTACAGCTCGGTTCTGGATGCGGAAGCGACGATCAATACGGCGGAGCAGAATTATGTAAAAGCGGTTTACAACTATCTACTGGCTTACTACAACTTCGAAAAGCTAAACGGGTTTGCGGGTTCAAAATAGAGTTGTCACTGCCTGGCTGATGCTTGTATTTATTTGAAAAGTGGCTTTCATAAACGCAGACCGATCCGGGCTAACGATCACGAGGGAGATAAAAATACTTTCGAGCCGCGCACGCAAACGGAGGACGAAAGGCTATTGGGGAGTTCCTTTTGACTTTCAAACTTAGCGAAGCGAATTCATTGAGGCGTGTAAGAAAATCAATCCTCTCAATAACAAGCAGACTTCACAGAAACAGAAAATAGATATGAAAGAGAATATTCGATTATGGAGCATTTTGGTGGTGGTAATGGTTGCAGACATGCTCGATATGCTGGATTCTACCATTACCAATATTGCCGCGCCAATGATTTCTAAAACACTTGGCGGGGGACAGGAGCTGATGCAATGGCTGGGTGCCGGTTATGCCTTAGCGATGGGCGTGTTGCTGGTGGTAGGAGGCAGGCTGGGGGATAAATACGGGCAGCGCAAACTGTTCCTCACTGGTATGGGAGGCTTTACGCTGGCTTCGCTTGCTTGCGGAGTTGCCGTGTCGCCGGAGATGATTATCGTGGCTAGGCTGGTTCAGGGTGCTTTTGGTGCTTTGCTGATTCCGCAGGGTATGGCCATCATGGCGGCTCATTTCCCCAGGGAGATGATGACGAAAGCGTTTTCGGTTTTTGGTCCGGTTTTAAGTATCGCCACTATTTGCGGGCCTATCCTTGCCGGCTTTTTGATTCGCGCTGATATTTTTCATAGTGGATGGCGTGCTATTTTTCTGATCAACATTGTAATCGGCACATTGGGCTTTATTGCGGCTTATAAGATCCTTCCAAAAGATGAGGGTAATAAAACGGTGACCATTGATGGCATCGGTTCGGTTTTATTGGGGGGAATGATGCTTTCTTTACTTTATGGCATCATTGAAGGTTCGGCTGACAACTGGCAGAGCAGGTCGGTCATGATTATCATGGCAGGGATCGTGTTGCTGCTGCTTTTTATCTGGAGACAGATTAAAGCGGTGAACCCCATCATCAAACCTACTTTGTTCAAAAACAGGGGATTTTCTGCCGGTTTGTTCCTTGGGTTTTTCTTCTTCGGCGTAGTGGCGGGCCTTGCGTATCTTATTTCGCTCTTCCTGCAATTGGGACTGGGGTCTACGCCGTTCGGTGCATCCATGCAAATGGTTCCGCTATCGATTGGTATCATCGTATCATCTATTTTAACCCCGCCACTCATTGAGAAGATCGGGCGAAATATCATTGGGATCGGGCTGGTAATCACTTTAATTGGCCTTGGCATTATGTTTTACCAGCTGACCCTGGCTGTGGGGAATCCCTGGGCATTTGCTCCTGCCATCTTTCTGATGGGCGGCGGAATGGGCTTCTGTTTCGGAACGCTGTTCGACTTTACCATTGGCGATATCGATCCGGAAGAAGCAGGTAGTGCCAGTGGTTCACTGAGTGCAGTGCAACAGCTTTCGGGCAGTATCGGGGCAGCGGTCATTACTTCTGTTTTCTTTATCGCACAGCGTTCTGCTTCCGTTAACACAGCAATGGAGCGAAGCTTCATCGTAATTGTGGCTGCTATCGCCCTGTGCCTTGCCCTGGTGCGTTTACTTCCGGTTAAAACCGGGAATGCAGGGCATTAGATTCTTTCGTGTTGTCGCTCGTCGTTTCTGGACACTGTTGAACGGCTCCTGCTGTTTAACTTGTGGATCTAATCGTGATTTATTTTTGGATGTTCAAAATGAACCTGCTTCGGAAAGATTTTGACCGGCTAAATGTTGATGAGATCTCTGCGATGAAAGGATGTTATAAGGGTAATTCTTCATTGCCGGAGCGTGTATTCCGCGTTTTAACAATAAAAGGAGGCGTAGCTCGCTTTTGAAGCCATTGAAAAGCATCGATAAAAAGGGCTTACACAATCGAGTTTGTTTAAGCCCTTTCCTTGCGGCATTACCGTGTTTATTTTATCCAGGCGAATGGACGATTCACAGAGGGATTATTCGCATTTTTTTGTCTTTTTATTTCCCAGATCCCTTAAGCAGACTTTTTCAGCAGGCTCTCACTTCTGAAACGGCTTCTGGATCTTCCATTTTTCGCTATATAAAACAAATCTATGAAGCAAAGAGGCCTTCTGCATTTGCTTGAAACAATATTGGAGACAGCATCTTTTCAGTTGTACGAATTTGACTAAACGAAGGTCTTTTCATAGCCCTTAAGACGGCATGACGCTTATCTCGATCATGATGTTCTCGAAATGGCAGTAGAACCCAAATGTGTTTCTTAGCTTTTGCGGAGCGCTTCCCAAGTTGACTTCCTGGTCTTTAAGCTTGTTGTATACTCTTAAAACTGCTTCTTGATCCGGCTGATAAAAGCCGATATGAAAGTTTTCGGGGTAACTAACGGTATCTGTTTTATTGAGTTTAGACGACCAGAAGATTAAAACAAAATTAGCTTCATTGGTGCAGACAGCAAGGGCGTCTTTCCTGTTTTCGATGCATTTGAAACCGAAGCATTTCTCAAATAAAGCCACTGCCTTAGGCACACTTGCGACCACCAGGTTGATGTGATTTAATATCATTGTCTGTATATTTTAGTAATGCCAAAACTACTGCGGCGCCGCAGCAGTAAATTGGATAAATCGGACATAATGATTTTTGTTGTCGCCAGACGGGTGAAGGGTGAGCATCTCTGGTGCTTATTGATCGGCAGAGTTGACAGGCTTGTTGAACTGCAAATAGCGTTGCCCTTTATTCTTTAAAAGCGTTTTGGGATTGGTGTCGGTATGTTTTCTGACCTCTCTGATGAAATGCGATTGATCATAATAGCCTAAATCGGGGTAAAGATGACCAGCCTTGATCTCGTCATAAGCGGCATAGCATTTTAAGATATTGCTATATGCTTTCAGCGGCATCCCTAACAGTTTATTAAAGTAGCGGTTGATCTGTCGCGCACTCCAGCCGCATTGTTTGGAAAGTTCTTCGACATCTATGTTGCCCGAAGATTCTTGCAGTCGGTCAAAAACTGCCTCCTTTCTTCTGTCTATGCCATTTGCAGGGATGACGTTCTGCATGTCTGCCGTAACGAGCTCAGAAAAGCGCTGGAGATCAGTCAACAGATTTCCGGTCTGCGTGTTGCTGAACTCAGCGAAGCGATTTAATTCTGGACAGCGGTCGAGATAATATTCCTTTCCGAGTGGCGTGAGACGAATGCCCATCTTGAGCTCACCGGCCGGCATTACCATATCATAAGGATCGGATAGAACATTGGAAACGAGGATTTCTTTAAGTACTTTCTCCTGATAGAGGACGACCAGTTCGACGCAGCCATCAGGCAATGTGGTGAAATAAAGCTCAGATCCGGAATGGTTTGCCGATATCCAAAAGCATTTAATCAGCGGCTTTAATTCTTTTGCAGGAGGAAGTTCAAGGTAACTCGTGTTCAACATGGCATTCTGTTGATCTTAATTTTATGTAAATATTATTAAAATCAGCCATTGCGGCACCTTGCATCTGAGATTTGGAAGAGGTTCTGTGCTCCGTGGCTGCTTAGTGCTCAATGAGGCAATGTATCAGAGCACACGATCCACGGGCTACATGTAAAACTTCGGTTGAATAAGTGTAGCAATAATACTGGCCTTTGAATATGCCATTGATAAAGGAAGAGTGTCTTGCTATAAGGCAAGTGCTTTGCTATAATAGGTTGAGACCCAGAGCCTTTCTTGCCGGTTCATTATTTGATATGTGGCAAGTACCTTGCTATAATAGGTTGAGACCCGTGTATGTGAGTCGTTTAATTCGCGTCACCATATCAATCTGGGCAACTATAGTTGAAGTCGGCTCTTTACCAGGTAAATGGAAGGCGGCTTCCTGTTCTTCTTCTTATTCAGACGGCGCGCCTCGCTTAGTCTTTTCTGTTTGCACATCCGAACAAAATCATAATGCTCTTACTGCTTTCTACTATAGGAGTCCTTCCATAGCAAATGGCACAGAATTTCAATCCGCGGATATCATCCAAAATCTAATTAAGGGCGGGCTTTGGCTGGCTTTTTGTAATTTAGCGGCTGAGGGTTGTTAGGTAGCTTCCCCGCCTGGCTGGCGGGCTGCCTTCTGCCACAAAACTTAAAAATAAAGCTTAGTGAAAAATAACGAACAACCTACAATTCTGGTAGTGAACGATGATGGCATTGATGCGCCGGGAATTAAAGTGCTCCTGGAGGCAATGAAAGATCTGGGCAGGGTGGTTGTGGTTGCTCCTGACGGCCCGCAGTCGGGTACAGGGCATGCCATTACGATCGCCAAACCTCTTCGTCTGGACCAGGTCCATATTTATCCTGATATTGAAATGTACAAGGTGTCGGGCACTCCAGTCGATTGCGTGAAACTGGCCGTGAATAAGGTATTCCAGGGAAAGAAGCCTGATCTGTGTGTCTCTGGCATCAACCATGGCTTAAATCATTCGATCAATGTGATCTACTCGGGTACCATGTCGGCTGCTGTCGAGGGCGCTATAGAGGGTATCCCGTCCATCGGCTTTTCTTATGACGACTTTTCTTATAATGCCGACTTTAGCGTTTGTGTTCCTTATGTGAAGGCCATTGCTGCGGAAGTGCTTAAAAATGGTCTGCCGCAGGGGACTTTGCTGAACGTGAACTTCCCGAAGGTGAAGAAGATTAAGGGGATCAAAATCTGCCGTCAGGCAAATGCGAAGTGGGCAGAGGAGTTTGACGAGCGTACCGATCCGCATAACCGCAACTACTACTGGCTAACTGGTGTTTTTCAACTGAATGATAAGGGCGAGGATACGGATGTGTGGGCTCTGAAAAATGAATATGCCTCGCTTGTGCCGGTTCAGTTTGATCTGACTGCTCATCACGCTATTCCTTTGATCAATAACTGGCAGTTTGATGTTGAAGCGTGATAACGTTTGGATAGGAGTGGTTCTCGGGCTGGTGCTTCCGGGAATTGCCGCGTTTGTTGTGGAGGTGTTAAAGAAGAATGTCCGCTTGCTGGAGAAGGACGACCTGCTGTATATTGGCTGTGCTGCCCTGAACCTGATCCTGGTGCGTTACCTGTTCAGGCAGTATAAGGAGAATACGGCAAGGGGAGTGGTAGCCTCTACTTTTATCTGCGCCCTGATCTTTTTCTATTACAAAGTGCGTCAATAGTTCGGCATGAAGTATTATCTGATAGCTGGCGAGGCCTCCGGAGATCTTCACGGATCGAACCTGATGAAAGCTCTGAAATCGCTTGATGCGAATGCGCAGTTTCGTTTTCTTGGCGGCGACCTGATGGTTGCGCAGGGCGGGGAGCTTGTGAAGCATTACGCGGATATGGCTTTCATGGGCTTCGTGGAAGTGGCCTTGAACCTCCGGACTATTCTAAAGAACATGAAGCAGGCGAAGGAGGACATGCTTCGCTTTCAGCCTGATGCTCTTGTGCTGATCGACTTCCCCGGCTTTAATCTCAAGATCGCGGAATTCGCCAAAGAGCATGGCATCAAGGTGTTCTATTATATTTCGCCTAAGGTCTGGGCCTGGAATCAGAAAAGGGTGCTGAAGATCAAGCGGGTGGTGGATCACCTTTTTTGTATCCTGCCCTTTGAGGTGGATTTCTTCCGGTCCTGGGGCATGGAGGTGAATTATGTGGGCAATCCGCTGCTTGATGCGATTGCTGGTTTTAAAGCGAGTCCGTCTTTTCGGGAGCGCTTTCAGTCGGGCGGGAAGGCTGTTGTGGCCCTTCTGCCTGGTAGCAGAAGGCAGGAGATCAGCAAGATCCTTCCTGATATGCTGCTTACGGCTGACCGTTTCCCGGAGTTTCAGTTTGTGATTGCCGGTGCGCCTAACTTCAGTTCTGCTTTTTACGATTCTTTCCTGCAGGGCAGGAAGATCCCGGTCGTGTTTAACGAAACTTACAATCTGCTTCATGTCTCGAGGGCGGCTATAGTCACTTCGGGAACCGCTACGCTTGAAACGGCTTTGTTTCATATTCCGCAGGTGGTGGTTTATAAGGGCAGTGCTCTTTCTATTGCGATTGCGCGACTGGTGATTAAGATCCGTTTTATCTCCTTAGTGAACCTGATCATGGACAAGCTGGTCGTGAGGGAGCTCATTCAGCAGGACTGCAATGCCGACAGGATCTCTGAGGAGCTGCGGCTCTTAACGAAGGATGGCGACTACCGTAACGAAATGCTTCAGAACTATGAGCTTCTGTCGGAAAGGATGGGAGAACCGGGCGCTTCTGAACGCACAGCAAGGGGCATCATCCGTGAACTCAATATGATATAATCTTTCTACTGCGGACAGGGCTGCATGATTATTGATTTTTAGCCTTGTCTGATAACTTCTATATATATGTTAAAAGCGATTCTATTCGATTTAAACGGCACGATGATCAACGACATGGATTATCATACGGATGCCTGGTTTAAAATCATTAACGACCTTGGACGAACGATGACGCGGGATGAGGTGAAGATGGAGATGTATGGGAAGAATTCTGAAGTGCTGGAACGTGTTTTCGGCAAAGGTCATTTCAGCGATGAGGAGATTGAGAAGTTGTCGTTCGATAAGGAGAAACAATATCAGGAAGCCTTTAGGCCAAGGCTGAAGCTGATTGATGGTCTGGACCACTTCCTGGCGGAGCTTGATGCCCGGGGCATCAAAATGGCTGTTGCTTCTGCGGCGATTCCTTTTAATATTGATTTTGTGTTGGATGGGCTGGACATCCGGAAATACATCTCAGCTGTGGTAAGCGCTGATGATGTGAAGAGAAGCAAGCCTGATCCCGAGACTTTTGTGATGGCGGCTGAACGCCTGGGTATAGCTCCGGAAGATTGTCTGGTATTTGAGGATAATCCGAAAGGTGTAGAGGCTGCCAGGAATGGCGGAATGAAAGCGGTTGTGATCACCACCATGCACAAAGAACACGAATTTGAAGGCCTGGATAATATCCTGAAGTTCATCAGTGATTACCACGATCCCTTCCTGGGGGAGCTATTAAATAAAAAATCCTGAGCTTCCGCTCAGGATTTTTTATTTAATAGCGGCGTTTGGCGGGATCAGCTATCAGCTATCAGCTCTCGGCTCTCAGCTATCAGCTCTCGGCTATCAGCTCTCAGCTCTCGGCTATCAGCTCTCAGCTCTCGGCTCTCAGCTCTCGGCTCTCAGCTCTCGGCTCTCAGCTATCAGCTCTCGGCTATCAGCTCTCAGCTCTCGGCTCTCAGCTCTCGGCTCTCAGCTCTCAGCTCTCGGCTCTCAGCTCTCGGCTCTCGGCTCTCGGCTCTCAGCTCTCGGCTCTCAGCTATCAGCTCTCAGCTCTCGGCTCTCAGCTATCAGCTCTCGGCTATCAGCTCTCAGCTCTCGGCTATCAGCTCTCAGCTCTCGGCTCTCAGCTCTCGGCTCTCAGCTCTCAGCTCTCGGCTCTCAGCTCTCGGCTCTCGGCTCTCGGCTCTCAGCTCTCGGCTCTCAGCTCTCGGCTCTCGGCTCTCAGCTCTCGGCTCTCGGCTCTCAGCTCTCGGCTCTCAGCTCTCAGCTATCAGCTCTCAGCTATCGGCTCTCAGCTCTCAGCTCTCGGCTATCAGCTCTCAGCTCTCAGCTCTCAGCTCTCAGCTCTCGGCTGTTGACTTTCGGCTTTGAGCTTTTCGCTTTCAGCTTTCTGCTTTCTGCTTTCAGCTTTCGACACCTAGTCTAAATACTAATATCTAAATACTAATATCTTTCCCTCACCTACTTATACGCTGCTTCGCTCCATCTTAGTTCGTTCTTGAACTGATAGAGGTTGGTGTCTTTGTCGATCTTCACGAACTCTACTCCGGCCATTTCTGCGAAATCCTGCATGTGTTCGGATGTGAGGTTCTGACTGTAGCAGGTGTGGTGAGCACCGCCGGCCAGGATCCATGCCGCGCAGCCTGTCTTCATATCGGGGTATGGCTTCCAGAGCACGCGGGCTACAGGGAGTTTTGGAAGGTCGTGTTCAGGAGCTACTGCTTCTACCTCGTTAACCAGCAGGCGGAAGCGGTTGCCCATATCAATAACAGATGCGTTGATAGCAGGGCCTGCCGCTACGTTAAATACCAGACGTACCGGATCGGCTTTACCACCTATTCCGAGCGGGTGAACTTCACATGAAGGCTTGCCATCAGCGATAGACTCGCATATTTCGAGCATGTGTGATCCAAGAACCAATGGGTTGGACGGATCAAAATGATACGTGTAATCTTCCATAAAGGCATTGCCGCCTTTCAGTCCGCTTCCCATTACTTTCATGGCACGCACCAGGGCTGCAGTTTTCCAATCGCCTTCTCCCGCAAAGCCGTAGCCTTGGTTCATTAAGCGCTGGGCTGCAATCCCTGGCAGCTGTACCATTCCATGCAAATCTTCGAAGGTATCAGAGAATCCTTTGAAACCTCCATCCTGTAAGAATGTACGCAGACCAATTTCAATTTTTGCTGCTTCACGAAGTGACTGGTATTGTGCACCTCCCTTACGCAGCGCCTCCACTACAGCATATCTTTCTTCATATTCTGCAGTCAGCTTATCTACTTCACTGTCGCTGATCTGATTGATCACAGCAACAAGATCTCCAATTCCGTATGTGTTTACTGAAAAGCCAAACTTCAGTTCAGCTTCCACTTTATCGCCTTCCGTTACAGCTACAAAGCGCATGTTATCGCCAAAGCGGCAGAACTTTGCTCCCTGCCAGTCGTACCAGCCTGCAGCTGCACGAGACCATGCGTTGATCTGTTCGAGCACGTCGGTATCCTGCCAGTGACCTACCACTACTTTCCGCTCAATACGGAGGCGTGACATGATGAATCCGAATTCCCTGTCGCCGTGCGCGCTCTGGTTCAGGTTCATGAAGTCCATGTCGATTGTGCTCCATGGAATGTCGCGGTTGAACTGCGTATGCAGGTGCAGTACCGGCTTTTGAAGGACTTTGAGTCCGCCGATCCACATTTTAGCAGGGGAGAAGGTGTGCATCCAGGTGATCACCCCGATACAATTCTCGGCAACATTTGCCTGCTGGCAGATGCTGTAGATCTCCTCTGTTGTCTTAACTGTTGGTTTGAAAACAACGCGAACGGGGATCTGTGATGCTCCGTTAAGAGAGTTAGCAATCTCCTGAGAGTGCTGAGCAACTTGCTGCAACGTTTCCTCTCCGTATAGATGCTGGCTTCCGGTGACGAACCAGACTTCAAATTGTTTAAGATCTAACATGGTTTATCAGTTTTTTTGTGAAAGTGTATTTTCTCTTTTAATGGCCACAAAGAACACTCAACCAACTTTCATCTACTGTGTGTGAGCGCAGCTCATTGGTGTTTTCATGAAAGTCTATTTGTTTATTGAGTGGCCGCAAAGAACATTTATCTAACTTTTATCGCCCTTTGAGAGCGCCGCTCATGAATGTTTAATTTATGGTAATGTGCTATCAGATCTTGAAAATCAGGACTGTCCGTAATAGGAGTGAGGTCCGTGTTTCCGTTCGTAATGCTTCCTGATCAGTGAATCCTTCAGGCGCGGGGCCTGCGGGTTGATCTGCTCGGTAAGCAGGGCCATCTGAGCTACCGTCTCCAGCACTGCGCTGTTATAGACAGCTTTCTGGGCTGTTTTTCCCCAGGTGAAGGGCGCATGGTTGCCTACCAGGACCATCTCTACTTCTTTGTAGCTAAGGCCTTTTTCTTTGAAGCAGTTCATGATCTGGAAGCCGGTCTGATATTCATAATCGCCTTCTATCATAGCGTCGTCCATTGGCGGAGCACATGGGATATCAGTGGTGAGGTGGTCGGCGTGAGTGGTTCCAAAGATGGGTATATCGCGCTGACTCTGGGCCCAGGCTGTTCCGTAGGTTGAATGCGTATGTACGATGCCGCCGATATTTTCCCAATGCTTGTAAAGTACAGCATGGGTATTGGTATCGGAAGAGGGTCGTAACGTACCATCAACGATCTTTCCATCGAAATCAACGATCACCATTTTCTCGGGAGTCAGATCTTCATAGGGAACGCCGCTTGGTTTGATTGCAAACACGCCCTGAGAGCGGTCTACTGCGCTTACGTTTCCGAAAGTGAACAAAACAAGTCCCAGTTTGGGAAGCTGCATGTTCGTTTCGTAAGCTGTTTGTCGGATATCTTCGTATTTCATTTGATTTAGCTATTAGCTGTCGCCGTTATCCGTCGCCGCGCGGGGGATAACGCGAGCATTAAACTCTAAACTTCGTCTGCTACTTCTGCGAGATACAATCCTTCGATGAGGGAACCTGCTTCTGAGTAACGTTCGTAGCGTCTGGCGTATATCTTCACGCGCTCAGGGTTTGGGGTATATTCAGCATCGAAGCCCTGACCCATCGCATTCATTGCGTCTTCAACTTTCGGGTAGATGCCAGCTGCGGTAGCAGCAAACATGGCTGCCCCGATGGCACAGGTCTGTTCTGACTTGTGAATGCGGATCGGCATGTCCATCACATCGGCCATCATCTGCATAATGAACGGCGATTTTTTAGCTACACCACCGAGTCCGATCAATCCTTTAACCGGAACGCCCTGCTCTTTGAATCGGTCGACAATCTTTTTGGCGCCGAAGCAGGTGGCTTCTACCAGCGAGCGGTACATCTTAATGGCATCGCTGCCCAGATCCAAGCCCAGGAATGCGCCTTTTAACATCTGATTGGCATCGGGCGTACGGCGGCCATTCAGCCACTCGATCGCGAATTCTCCGTTTTCTTCAGGCTCGAGTTGGCCTGCACGCCTGTCCAGTTCCGGCATGATGCGTTTTTCAATGTCGGCTACCAGCTTCGCTGCGGTATCTGCATCTACCACGTCGGTTTGGGCAAGCATTTGCCTCACCGGCCAGAGTAATACGTTTTTGAACCATGCATAGGCATCGCCGAAGGCCGATTGTCCGGCTTCCATACCGATCATATCAGGTATGATGGATCCGTTCACCTGTCCGCAAATTCCGTTCACAAGAGTTCCTTTAACTTCTTCTGCAGGCGCCACCAGCATATCGCAGGTTGAAGTACCCATTACCTTGCTGAGGTAGTAAGGTTCGATCTGTCCGCCTACGGCACCCATATGCGCGTCAAAAGCACCGATCCCGATCACCACGTCGGCGGGAAGTCCAAGGCGGGAAGCCCATTCCTGACTGATGGTTCCTGCAGCTTCTGCAGCAGTATATGTTTCAGAAGGCAGTTTTGATGTGAAGCCTTTCAGCAAAGGATCGAGGCTGCTAAAGAACTCGTCGGGAGGGAAGCCCTTGTATTCTTCTGACCACAGCGATTTGTGTCCGGCTGAGCAAACGCCCCGTTTGATTTGTTTTGCGTCATTTCCTCCTGTCAGCAGGAAAGGGATCCAGTCGCAATGTTCTACCCAGGTAGCACAGGCGTTTCGCACCTTGTCGTCGCTACGGAAAACATGAAGGAGCTTTGCCCAGAACCACTCTGATGAGTAGATACCGCCCACAAACTGCAGGTAGTTGGTAGGGAAGTTCTTAGCATGTGCGTTGATCTCTGCGGCCTCCCTCACTGAGGTGTGGTCTTTCCACAAGACGAACATGGCATTCGGGTTTTCAGCAAACTCGGGCAGCAAAGCAAGCGGTGTCCCTTGTTCGTTAACGGCTACCGGAGTAGAGCCTGTGGTGTCAACAGAAATTGCTTTTACTTTTGCAGCTACTTCTGCGCCCGCTTCAAGAAGACATTTTTTTATGGTCTGCTCCAGCCCTTCAATGTAGTCTAAGGGGTGCTGCCTGAACTGATTTTTCTCAGGATTGCAGTAACGACCCTCTTTCCAACGTGGATAATAAAATACGGAAGCAGCTACTTCCTGTCCCGTACTTGTATTTACAATTACTGAGCGTACGGAATCTGTTCCGTAATCTACTCCTATAACAAAGCTGTCTGAGATCATAATTGGCATTCGTGTCTTTATAACACTTAATGATTCAAAAATAGAAATTCCTGTTTAAATAAAAATTATTTTTTAAAAAAGAAAATTATCGGGGTTGGGCACAAAATTCAGAAAGGACTGGAACTTGTCTTTGTACTGCGATTTATCGAGTATGTAATAGAACGCTCCCTTCTTGGAGTTCTCTTTGTCTTTCTCTTTTTGACGTATGAGAAGGCCTGTTGAAAGGACTTTTCTGCTGAAGTTCCTCTTGTCGAATTCGGCATCATAGACGCCTGTATACAAGGCCTGAAGCTGCGGCAGGGTAAACCTTTCGGGCAGGAGTTCGAACAGGACAGGATGAAGTGCTGCTTTGTAGCGAAGGTTTTTTAGCGCTTCGTTCACCATTTGCTGATGATCAAAGATGAGATCGGGCATGTCTTTCAGCAGGAACCATTCCGGCTGATAGTCATTGCTTAGCTGCTCTTTGTATTTGTGGATATCAATAAGGGCTGAGTAAACGAGACTGATGACGCGTTCAATAGGATCTCGTTTGGGATTGCCGAAGGCACGCAGCTGTTCCATGTAGACACCTTCAAGTCCGGTTAACTGTTTTAATATGCGTGCTGCTGCATCGTCTGTACTTTCGTCGGGCTGAACAAAGCCTCCCATGAGGCTCCACTTGTCCTTTTCAGGCTCCATGCCGCGGTGTATCAGCAGTAGTTTGAGGTTTTCTCCGTCAAATCCGAATATTACGCAGTCTATGGCTACCAGGAAGCGAGTTTGTTTAGAGTATTTAGTCATTGAGTTTTCACAATATTAAATGATGGAAACTTAAGGAACAAATTTCTGCAGAAATATAGACGAAAGGTTCGCTACCTTTACTCACCAAAGAGTGGCAGCCCGCTGTTTATGCTTTAACGATCAGGATCGGTGCCCGGTTAGAAAAGATCACTCCTTCTAAGCACCCGGCTGTTCGTGCTTCAGCTATCAGGGGAACTGTGATGATTCTGCTTCGCTCTTATCATTCTTCTGGAATGCTTCCCGTTAGGGTTGCTCGCGGACTGAGAGCGGGGTGACTGCGGGTTTGGTAGGAAAAAACCGGAGTTAACCCGCACTCAACCCGGACTCAGTCCGCACGCAGAGATAGTCAGGACCGGTTCTGAAGTATATCTGGTTATAAAGACAGGGGAAGAAGGTGGTTTTCTCCTTACCTTAGCGGCTTTGATTCTGGAACAAAGTTAAATGAAAGTATTCTTATCATCACGAGGAAAAGAATGGCAATACGGGTTGCAGCAGCGATCATCCTGAGCGAGTCGGGTATTCTGATTGCTCAGAGGGCAAAGGGGCAGCAGCAGGAAGGGTTCTGGGAGTTCCCGGGAGGAAAAGTAGAGCCCGGAGAGACCGAGGAAGCTTGCCTGAGGAGGGAAATACTGGAGGAGCTTGGATACGAGATAGAGGTAACCCGGTTCTTTGCCGAGAACGTGCACGCATATGCCGAGAAGCGGATTTTGCTGCGGGCTTTCTTCTGCCGGCTGAAGGGGGCGAGATGAACCTGACGGTTCATGATGAGGCGGCTTGGGTAGACAGGAGCGCGCTGCGCGATTTTGAGTTTGCGCCGGCTGATGTGCCTATCGTTGAAAAGCTGATGCTTGCGCCCTTGCCCTGACGTTCTGAATAGTTTGCCTGCGGCCGTAACCTTACTGGCGGATATTCGTATCTTTGCAGGGTATGCCACAACACGTAACTCCTTATAAGGACCAAAATTCGTCAAAGAAAGAACAGGTAGCGGATATGTTCAATAAGATATCCCGCACCTATGATTTTCTGAATCACTTCATGTCTTTAGGAATAGACATCATCTGGAGGAAGAAGGCTATCGGTGAGTTGAAGAAGGACAAACCTCAGTTGCTGCTCGACGTTGCCACGGGTACGGGCGACTTTGCCTTTGAAGCCATTCGTATGCTGAAACCGGCAAAAGTAGTGGGGGTTGATATATCGGAAGGGATGCTGAGTGTGGCCCGGGAGAAAATAAGCAAAAGGGGCCTGGGTGGTGTGTTTGAGGTTCGCATGGGCGATTCTGAAAAGCTCCTGTTTGATGATAATACCTTCGATGCCATTACCGTTGCTTATGGGGTGAGAAATTATGAAAATCTGGAGAAGGGGCTTTCTGATATGCTCCGCGTGTTGAAGCCGGGAGGAAGGATTGTGGTTCTGGAGTTTTCTAAGCCGCGGGTGTTTCCGGTTAAACAGCTTTATAATTTCTATTTTAACGCTATTACGCCTACCCTGGGCCGGATCTTCTCGAAGGATAATACCGCTTATAAGTATCTGCCCGAATCTGTGGCTGCTTTTCCTGATGGGAAAGAATTTACCTCGCTGATGGAAAAAGTGGGATACAAGCAAACCAGACACAGGTCGTTAACGTTTGGGATTAGTTCGATCTATACGGGTATAAAATGAGAAAACTGATTGGGGCACTTGCAGCAGGACTTTGTATGCTGTGTTTTCAGGCGTCGGCGCAGGAAAACTGGGGAGGCGGAGTAGACGATGAAGTGCTTCACTTTGGTTTTAGTTTTCAATATATCAATGCCGAGTATAAGGTGCTGAAAAAGGCGGACTGGAGAACTCCATTTTATGATCCGAGCCGGCCTTTGAATGTACGCCTTAATCAGCTTCCGACGGAAGAACGTGTACTCGACGATTCCCTGTACAGCGTCAGTTCGGAGGGGAAACCGGGTTTCGGTATCGGGTTTGTGAGTGATCTCCGGCTTGGTAATCACCTTAATTTGCGTCTTACTCCTACACTGGTATTTTCAGACCGCAGCATGAACTACGAGTATCCGACTGACGGGCGGACTATCGTGAATAAAAAAGTTGAGGCAACGGTGATTGAAATGCCTCTGGCCTTTAAGCTGAAGTCTGACCGCAGGCAGAACTTCAGAGCCTATCTTCTGGCAGGTGGAAAGTACTCCATGAATATCGTCTCAAAGAAAAAGCTGGATGACGAGAGCGCAACCGATTTTAATAAGTTCCTGAAGAATAAAAAGAGCTACTTTTCTTATGAAGCAGGCATCGGGTTTGACCTTTACTTTGAGTACTTTAAGATGTCGCCTGAGATTAAGTTCTCGCAATCGCTCGGCGATGTTTTATATCGTCGCAATGAACCGTATTCTACACCCATCGATAAACTGTTCCTGCGTTCTATTCAGTTCAGCCTGTTTTTCGAGTAGTTTGGTGAAAAGGGCGGCCTTATCATTATCCCGTTTATATCCCCTAATAACTAAACTAATTTCTTAATTTCGCATCCAAAATAATGGATATGCCTAAGATTGCTCTTATAACAGGAGCTACTGCCGGAATCGGCGAAGCGTGTGCCAGGTTATTTGCTTCTCAAAGCTATGATCTTATTCTTACTGGCAGACGGAAGGATAGACTGAATCACTTATCAGCCGAACTTAGTAGTAGTTTCAATGTTCAGGTTCGTACTATTGAACTTGATGTTCGAAATAAAAAAGACGTTGAGTCGCAACTTCAGGCCCTGCCTGAGGAATGGAAACAAGTGGACGTCCTCATCAATAATGCGGGCCTTAGTCAGGGACTTGATCCCATCCACGAAGGAAATACAGATGACTGGGATACGATGATCGATACCAACGTGAAGGGCTTGCTCTATATTACCCGCGCGGTTTCACCCTGGATGGTGAAAAGAAAGCAGGGCCATATTGTAAATTTGGGTTCAATAGCGGGCAAGGAGACCTACGCGAACGGTAACGTGTACTGCGCAACGAAGCATGCTGTTGATTCACTGAACAAGGGGATGCGGATCGATCTTTTGCCTTACGGCGTCAGAGTAACAGGCATTCATCCCGGGGCCGTTGAGACCGAGTTTTCGGAGGTGAGGTTTAAGGGTGATACTGAACGGGCCAAAAAAGTTTATCAGGGTTATGAGCCTTTGGTGGCTTCTGACATCGCCGATGCGATCTGGTACGCTGTATCTGCTCCGGCACATGTGAATATCAACGACCTTGTGATTATGCCAAAGGCACAAGCGGGGGCTTATTACTGGCATAAAGACGCTTAGTTTGGCGTACGCTCAGGACAATAAATGGGAAAAAATATAGATTTTCATTAAGAAGTTATGTTACAACAGAAAGTTGATCAGGAAATAAAGTCGGCCATGCTGGCCAAGAACGAAGCGAGGCTGCGTGGTTTGCGGGCTATTAAAGCAGCTATTTTGCTGGCAAAGTCTGAAAAGGGCGCTTCGGATAGTTTAACAGAAGAAGCAGAAGTAAAGGTGCTTCAGAAGCTGGCTAAACAGCGTAAAGAGTCTGCCGACATTTATCAGGCCCAGAATAGGGAAGATCTCTACAAGATTGAAATGGAAGAGCTGGAAGTAATTGAAGAATTCCTCCCCAGTCAGCTCGACCGCGAGCAGGTAGTTGAGTTTGTTAAAGGGGTGATTGCACAAACGGGCGCCACCTCCATAAAGGATATGGGGAAAGTAATGGGCGCTGCAAATAAGGGACTTGCAGGAAGGGCGGATGGAAAAACTATTTCCGAAGTGGTCAAACAACTTCTTTCCTGATTGTTTTTATTTCTTTCGCTTTATTGTGTTTGGTTATGAAAAGTGTACTTTTATTCTGTTTATGAACCTAAAGAGAATGCTTTTTATTAGCTAAACGCATTTGTTTAGAATTATGAGTTATACTATAAAAGAAGAAGACGGATTTAAATACATTGAAGAAGGAGAGGGGGATGTCCTGCTTTTGCTTCACGGCCTTTTTGGTGCCTTGAGCAACTGGGAAGACGTTACCGAAACTTTTAAGTCTCAGTACCGGGTAGTAATTCCGTTACTTCCAATTTATGAGCTGCCTATACTTACGACAGGAGTTACTACTCTTGCCAAGTTTTTGCTGAAGTTTGTTAAGCACAAACAGCTTAAAAATATTAATCTACTGGGGAATTCGCTGGGCGGCCACGTGGCGCTGATCTTTACTTTGAATAATCCGGAGTATGTGAAGGCTCTTGTGCTCACCGGAAGCTCTGGTCTGTATGAAAACTCATTCGGCGGATCTTTCCCCAAGCGTGAGAGCTATGATTTCATAAAGGAGAAGGTTGCCTTTACTTTTTATGACCCGGCGATGGCCACCAAGGAACTTGTAGACGAAGTTTTTCAGGTTGTGAACGACCGGAACCGGGTGATCAGGATCCTGGCGATGGCTAAATCGGCAATTCGTCACAACATGGCAAAGGATTTGCACAAGATCACTATACCGGTTTGCCTGATCTGGGGAAAGGATGACAAGGTTACTCCTCCTGAAGTGGCGGAAGAGTTTCACAACCTGCTGCCCAACTCAGAACTGAATTGGGTAGAGAAGTGCGGGCATGCCCCCATGATGGAGAGACCGGAAGAATTCAACGTTCATCTCAAACGTTTTCTTGACAGGGTTTTATTAAAATAAGTATGATAGCCAGGGAACTTATATCAGAAGCAATACCTCCTTTAGTACCTTCAGACAGCGTGCAGAAGGTGCTGGAGCGTATGGCTGAGTTTCGTCTCAGCCACCTTCCGGTGGTAGAAGAAAGCCAGTTCCTGGGCGTCATTTCTGATGAAGACTTATTTGAGGTAAGGGACTACTCGTTGCTCCTTTCGGAGACAGGCCTTTCTTTGAATAGAATATTCGTTGATCACCGGCAGCACATCTACGAAGTGATCCGCTTGTTTTATGAAAGCAGGATGAGTGTTGTGCCGGTACTTGACGAGAACAGGAATTACCTTGGGGTGGTTTCTGTTAACACCATGATGGAATACATGGCTTCTATTACCTCAATGAAGGAGCCGGGAGGGATCATTGTCCTCGAGATGACAAATCGGAACAATTCCCTATCGCATATTGCCCAGATAGTGGAGTCAAATAATGCCCGCATACTGAGTTCCTATATTACTTCTTTTGTCGACTCTACCCGGACCGACATTACCATTAAACTGAACCGTAGCGATATCTCCGGTATTGTTTCTGCCTTCCTTCGGTATGAATACAATGTGATTGCTACCTTTAATGATATTCAAAATGATAGTGGTACTGCTGACCGGTACGATCAGCTGATGAACTATCTTAGCTTTTAACCGGACAGAATGTCTAATCGTACCGCAGCAATATCAAAGTCCGTTTTCTTAAGTTAAAGCAAACTCAATGAAGATCGCCATCTACGGAAGGGAATTTAATAACACCACTTTGCCGTTCGTTCAGGAAGTGTTTAATTGCCTGAGGGAATTTGATGTGAAGTTGTCTGTTTATGAGAAGTTTAACCGGTTTATATCAGGCAAGGTTCGTTTGGTACAGAAGCCTGACGTGTTCAGAAACTATCATGATATTAAGGGTGAGGTAGACGTGATGATCAGCCTGGGGGGCGACGGAACCATGCTGGATACGGTTACGCTGATCAGAGATTCGGGAATCCCTGTTATCGGAATCAACTTTGGCCGCCTGGGCTTTCTGGCAAGCATCAACAAAGGGGAAATCCGCTCGGCAATAGCAAGTCTGGTTAACCGCGATTACACGCTCGACTGCCGTGATCTTCTTAAGGTGGAGGCTGATCAGGCTATTTTTGGTGATGAGAACTTCGCGCTCAACGACCTCACCGTGCATCGTCGGGACAATTCGGCCATGATGATCATACACGCCTATCTGAACGGTGAATTTCTCAATTCCTATTGGGCGGACGGACTGATCGTAGCTACGCCTACCGGCTCAACTGCCTATTCCCTGAGCTGTGGCGGGCCAATCGTTTTTCCGAAATCAGAAAATTTTGTCATCACTCCGATTTCACCGCACAACCTGAATGTGCGGCCGGTGGTGATCTCTGATTCGAATACCCTCAGTTTTGAGCTGGAGGGCCGAAGCCTGAAATACCTGCTTTCGCTCGATTCAAGGACGGAGGTGATCGACTGTTCCCTCAAGTTCAACGTCAGGAAGGCAGATTTCCATATGAACCTGGTGAGGCTTAATAATGAGAGTTATTTATCCACCTTACGTAATAAAATGCTCTGGGGCATTGACACGCGGAATTATTAATTGTGGTTCCTCTGCTTCTTTGTGAAATTTTTGGAACTTTTAGGCGAAGGAATAGTATAACATAATAAATTTCACAGATACTTCTGAAGCGCTCTTGTACATGGATTTAAGAAAAAATAGCATACTGGTGCTGCTGCTCATGCTGGCTTTCCCCTTTGTGGGTCATGGTCAAAGCTGGGATGTTGGGGTGCTGGCCGGCGGAAGCGGATATATGGGAGATCTTAATCCTGTGAAGCCGTACGAAATGAACCACCTCGGATATGGGGCATTTGTAAGGAGGAACTTTGATGGCTACTGGTCTTTGCGGGTGGATGTTAACCATGGTAAAATAAGCGCCGCCGACTCCCTGTCTGATAATCCTCAGCAGAAGCTGAGGAATCTAAGCTTTTTCTCCAGTATTACAGAGCTGGGCTTAAAACTCGAATTCAATTTCTTTAAGTACATTCCATCCTTATCGGCAAAGAAGTTCTCGCCCTATCTTTTCACGGGTGGGGGAATTGTGGTGTTCAATCCAAGGACAAATTATATGGACGTGAACGGGAAAGAATGGACCGTTGATCTGGCTCCGCTGGCGACTGAAGGTCAGGATCTAGGAGACCCCTATCGTCGTTATGCTATTTCTATTCCGTATGGAGCAGGGGTGAAGTACAACGTTGCGGGGCGATGGACCTTAGGGGCTGAGCTAGGGTACAGGACCGCGCTCACCGATTATCTTGACGATGTAAGAGGCCGGTATCCCGATTTTTCTGGTCTCGATCCCAATGATCCTCAGACCGCGGTAAGGAAAGCGGTATCCGACCGGTCAGTACACAAAAATACACCCTACACACAGCGCGGCGATTTCCGGCCCAGGGACACATACTTCTTTGGCGGCATCACCATCACATACTCTTTCCTGAGCAGTAAATGTCCTCCTGTCCGCTAGTGGACACAGGATCAGCATGTTGGCTGCAATGTGAAGTCCGGATTGCCAATTGTTAACTTTTTTATACCTTTGACCCCCAAATGCCCTGACTGGGCTTAGACAAACGATGGGTTTACTTGAACAAATTGACAGGAGCAGATTGCCCGAGCATATTGCTATTATTATGGATGGCAATGGCAGATGGGCAAAAGAGAAAGGAAAAATGCGTTTTTTTGGCCACCAGAGTGGCGTTACTTCTGTGAGAGATGTTGTTGAAGGGGTAGTGGAAGCCGGAGTAAAATACTTGACTTTATATACATTTTCAACTGAGAACTGGAACCGTCCGAAGCTGGAGGTTAGCGCCCTGATGGAGTTGCTGGTCACCACAATAAATAAGGAAACGAAGACACTAATGGAGAACGACGTGCGTTTAAATGCTATTGGTGATTTAAAGCAGCTACCAGCAAGGGGATATAAAAAGCTTCAGGAGGCGATAGAGAAAACATCAGGTAATAAAGCAAGTACGGTGACGCTGGCCTTAAGCTATAGCTCAAGATGGGAAATTGTTGAGGCGGCAAGGAAACTTGCGGCACAGGCGGCAAAGGGCGAGATCAGGCCGGAAGATATTAATGAGGGTGTGTTTGCCAGTCAGCTGGCGACAGCCGGAATTCCTGACCCGGAACTCATGATCCGCACCAGTGGAGAATACAGGATCAGCAATTATCTTCTCTGGCAACTTGCTTATGCCGAGCTCTATTTTACACCTAAGTTATGGCCGGATTTCAGACGTGAAGATCTCTTTGAAGCGATCATCGACTTTCAGAAGAGAGAACGCAGGTTCGGTCTGACCAGCGAGCAGATATAAATTTCCTTTTAACAAAATTTAACAACTGATAGCGTTATTTTAGCAACGTCAAAAGAATAAATGAACAAGTTTTTTATAATTGTACTTTTCGTTTTTGCTACTACGGCTGTAATGGCTCAAATTGGTGGCCGTCCTCAGCAAGGTTTACAGTTGCGTTCTCAGTCGGGCGATGAATTAAGTTATCTGAATCCTAAAGAACTGATCGTCGGCGGCGTTTCCGTTACCGGGGCGCAGTATCTCGACAAAGATATTCTCATTCAAATATCCAAGCTTGTTAAGGGTGAACGCATTACCGTGCCTGGTGATGCTACTGCGAATGCCGTGAAATATCTGTGGCAGCAGGGCCTTTTTGACGATGTGAAATTGAGTGGAGAGGTTAAAGAAGACACCATCCTTTTCAATATTGCAGTTGTAGAACGCCCGCGCCTTACCCGCATGGATTTCAGAGGAATGAAGAAGGGGGAAACGAATGATATAAAGGAAAAGCTGAAAGACAAGACGGGCAAGATTGTCAACGAGGCTTTGAAAAGCACAACATCTGCCATCATCAAGAAGTTTTTCCATGAGAAGGGATACCTCTTCACGGAGGTGAAATACGAGCAGAAAAAAGATACATCTGAAGCGAATAACGTCATCCTGATCGTCGACGTCGACAAGAAGACGAAGACCAAGATTGATGAGATCTCATTTGAAGGGAATAAGGACTTCAAGGCCAAGCAGCTGCGCAAGTTCATGAAGAAAACCAAGGAGCGTTCTTCTTTCAATATCTTCCGTTCAGGGAAATTCCTTCAGGATAAATACGATGAGGATAAGCGTAACCTGGTTGCCAAAATGCAGGCGAAGGGCTACCGCGATGCGGAGATTATAAGTGATACCGTAATTAAGAAGCCTACCGGAAGAGTGGATATCCACATGAAACTTCACGAGGGCCCTAAATACTACTTTGGTAACGTTACCTGGGCTGGTAATGCAGTTTACACCACCAAGGCGCTGAACGAGCTTCTGGCAATTGAAAAGGGCAACGTTTTCAGTGAGGAAAAATTAGAAAAGCGGCTTCGCGGTAATCCGAACGGCGAAGACATTTCATCTCTTTATTTAAATAACGGTTATCTCACGTTTAACGTAGATCCGGTTCAGACAAAGATCTATGGAGATACTATTGATGTTGAGCTGAGAGTATACGAAGGGCCGCAGTACACCATTAACAAGGTATCGATAAAGGGAAATGACATCACCAATGATAAGGTGGTAAGACGCGAGATCCGTACCAAACCTGGGCAGAAGTTCTCTAAAGAACTGGTAGTGCGTACTACGCGTGAAATTGCCCAGCTGGGTAATTTTGATGAGACCAAAACGGATGTGCACCCGGTCCCGAATCCTTCTGACGGTACAGTAGACCTGGAATACGTGGTGGCTGAGAAGCCTTCTGACCAGATTGAGCTTTCAGGTGGTTTTGGTGGCGGCCGTATTATCGGTACACTGGGTCTTACGTTCAATAACTTCTCAGCAAGGAATCTCTTCAATCTTAAAGAGTGGAAGCCGCTTCCTAAAGGCGATGGCCAGAAACTGAGTGTGAGAGGTCAAACGAACGGAAAGTCTTATCAGTCGTACAGTTTTTCATTCTCCGAGCCCTGGCTGGGGGGAAGAAGCCTGTATATTTCGGCGTGAGTGCATTTACTTCATTGTCGTCTAACGAGGACTACGCGAGATATTACAGATATACCGACGAACAGAAATATCGTATCAGACTCAACGGTGTTACCTTTACGCTGGGGAATCGTTTGAAATGGCCGGATGACTACTTCCAGCTTAATCACTCAATTAACCTTCAGCAATATAAGCTGACTAACTATCCCGGGTTCCTCTTTAAGACGGGTACATCCTATAACTTCAACCTTACCGAAGAGCTTAGCCGGAACTCTGTTGATGCGCCGATCTATCCAACTTCAGGTTCTCATATACGACTGACTGTTCAGCTCACTCCTCCATACTCGCTGTTGAATAATGTCAATTACAAGACTGCAGTTGATCAGGATAAGTACCGTTTCACGGAGTACCACAAATGGAAATTTGATGCGCAGTGGTATCAGCGCATTGTGGGTAAACTGGTCCTCAAGACTCAGGCGCAGTTCGGATTCCTGGGGCAGTATAACAAAGCCGTGGGCCAGTCAGCATTTGAGCGGTTTAAGCTTGGTGGTGACGGGATGCAGGGCTTTGATTACCTGCAGGGTTCGGAAGTTATCGCCATGCGCGGATATGAGAATAACAACGTAACTCCTCTTGGCTATGATCCAAATGTTGCCCGTTATTCAGGAAGTCCTATTTATAACAAGTATATTGTTGAAATGAGATATCCGCTGATGAACAGCCAGCAGGCCACTGTGTTTATGCTCACCTTCGTGGAAGGCGGTAATACCTGGAACCAGTTTAAAGACTTTAATCCCTTTAACGTGAGAAGGTCTGCCGGTGTGGGTGCACGTATATTTCTTCCTATCTTTGGTTTACTCGGTATTGACTGGGGATACGGGTTCGACAAAGTGTACGCAACAGACGGTACTAATCTGCTGAGGAAGTCGGGAGGCAGATTCCAGTTCAGTATTGCTCAGCAATTAGGAGGAGGATTTTAAGAAATTTATATAAGTTTGTGTTTTAAAATTGTCAGGATTCATAGAAAGATAATTTGTACCAGACTTATCCGTTTCAGTAAAAAAGAAATTGTTATAGAATGAAAAAATTGCTGTTAATTATCGCGTTTATTTGTGTGTCGGGGCTGTCAGCATTTGCTCAACGTTTTGCCTATGTGGATAGCGAATATATCCTGAAACATATCCCTGAATATAATTCTGCTCAGAAGCAGCTTGATGCTTTATCGCAGCAATGGCAAAAGCAGGTGGACGATCGCCTTGCAGAAGTAGAAAAGCTGTATAAGGCGTATCAGGCCGACCAGGTGTTGCTTACGCCTGATATGAGGAAAAGACGCGAAGAAGAAATTGTAGAGAAGGAAAAGAGCGCTAAGGAGTTTCAGAGACAGAAATTTGGTTTTGAAGGCGAATTATATCAGCAGCGGATTAAATTGGTAAAGCCGATTCAGGAGCGTGTTGCGAAGGCTGTACAGGCCGTGGCTGAAAGCAGTCAGCTTGACATGATCTTCGACAAGAATAGCCAGATAATGATGCTTTATGCCAGCTCCCGTCTGGATAAAAGTAACGACGTTATTACCAGATTAGGATACAAACCCGGAACCTTAGCACAATAAACCACGTATAAAAACCATCTTAATAATTTAGAAATCGACAATGAAAAAATTAGTTAAAGTAGCAGTAGTAGCGGTTGGATTATTTTTAACAGGCAGTGCTGTGAATGCACAACAAAAATTTGCACATATCAATTCCCAGGATTTGTTACAGGTTATGCCTGAAATGAAGACTGCTGATGCTCAGTTCCAGACTTTCCAGAAACAAAAACAGACCACGCTAGAGCAGATGGATGCAGAGCGTCAGAAAAAATACAAACCTACCGTGATAAAGAAGCTACCTTAAGTCAGGCAAATAAGGATGCAGTGGGCAAGGAGCTTGAAACAATGGCGAAGGAAATTGAAGACTTCACCAAAAGAATGCAGGAAACACAGCAGAAAGCACAGCAGGAGTTAGCTCAGAAGCAGCAGGAATTATACAACCCTGTATACCAGAAAGCTGAAACTGCTGTAAAGGCAGTTGCTAAAGAAAAAGGATATTCTTATGTTTTTGATATCTCTCAGCCAGGAGTAGTTTACTTCGATGGCGGCGATGATATCATTGCTGCAGTAAAAACCAAGCTTGGCATTTCTGCAACTGCTACAGCATCATCTCCTGCTGCAGGCGGCGCAAAGAAATAAAGTAAGGAATAAGAACACGCAGGTTCAAAAAAGGCCTGCCGATAAAGAAGCCGTTCGGGAAGTAAATTTCCGGGCGGCTTCCTTTTTTATGCAAACCGGCCATTCTTTATCATCGCACTTTCATAAATCATAAAAAAGAAGAATATTCGGCCGTATTTTTTAAGTTTGCAGGTAGTTTAACTTAAATTGAATTTCTATATAACATATATACTAATTGCACTTGTGCTGTTTTCATTCACAGCTCTCTTTGCTTTGTTTGCGGTTTATGCAGAGAGAAAGGTGTCGGCCTTTATTCAGGACAGGATTGGGCCGATTGAGACAGGAAAGTTTGGATCGCTGCAAACCTTTGCGGACATCTTAAAGCTGGTACAGAAGGAATCTATCATTCCCCATGCTGCAGACAAAGTACTCTTTGTTGCCGCTCCGGTCATTATTTTTGTTTCAGTGTACATGGGGTTTGCTGCTCTTCCCTGGGCCGAAGATCTGAGACCCGCCTCGCTTAATATCGGTGTTTTTTATGTTTTTGCCATCGTATCGGTGGAATCGCTGGGTATTCTGATGGCAGGCTGGGGCTCTAATAATAAATACTCGCTTTTGGGAGGAATTCGGTCAGTAGCACAGGTCGTGTCGTACGAGATTCCCGCGGGCATTTGCCTGATTTCAGCGGTGATGCTGGTTCAAAGTCTCGATTTGCATACCATCGGTCAGCATCAGGGGCTTTCATCGGCCGAGCCTCTGAAGTTCCTTGGAATTTGGGACGTCTCCAAAGTCGGGGGCTTCCTTTCCTGGCACATTTTTCAGGCGCCGCACCTGATTATTGCCTACGTAATATACTTTATAGCTTCGCTGGCGGAATGTAACCGCGCTCCTTTTGATATTCCGGAGGCCGAGTCAGAACTTGTTGCCGGCTTTCATACTGAGTATGCAGGTCTTCGCTTCGCCTTTATATTCCTGGCGGAGTATTCGATGATGTTTCTGGTCGGGATGGTAGGTGTGATCCTGTTCCTGGGGGCTGGAATACTCCCTTGCCGAATATAGGGGCATTACGTCTTGCCGACTGGACTACAGGCCTTGTGTGGGGAGTCTTCTGGACAGCGTTTAAGGTATTGCTGATAGTGGGTGCGCAAATGTGGATCCGCTGGACGCTTCCACGCTTAAGGATGGATCAGCTTATGGGGCTTTGCTGGAAAGTGATGACGCCGCTGGCTTTTCTCTGCATGCTGCTTTCGGGGGTATGGCGGCTATGGGTGATGCAATAGTACTTTAGGGTTAAACAGGGCCGGATGGTCCCAGAGTGTTAGGACGTGATTTTAAAAAAGACTATAAGAGCAATTAAAACATCGTGGGAAGGGCTGTCTTTGACTTTGCGCCATTTCTTCGCCGCCGGACATCGCCGTAAAAATATCGACATCAAATCGGATAATTACTTCGCGCAGCAGGAAGGGCTTGTCACCGTACAATATCCTAAAGAAAAGATCCCGGTGCCGGAGGTAGGACGATATCAGCTCCATGTGGAGATTAACGACTGCATCGTTTGCGATCTTTGTGCGAAGGCCTGTCCGGTGGACTGCATCGAAATTGAAAGTATTAAGGCAACGGGACCGATTGGTCAGACCTCAGACGGGAGTACCAAGCGGCTCTATGCTGCCAAGTTCGACATCGATATGGCCAAGTGCCTGTATTGCGGGCTCTGCACCGTGGTCTGCCCCACAGAGTGCATTACCATGACCAATCAGTACGACCGCAGTGTGACGAATGTATCCGAGCTCACTTACAAGTTTTCGGATATGAGTCCGGCGGAGGCAGAGCAGAAGAGAATGGAATTAGCACAGCAGCAGGCAGCCAAACTGGCTGCAAAGGAAGCCGCAGCAAAAGCTGCAAAAAAAGAGGAATAGAATGGCAACAGAACAACTGGTATTTTATTTTTTTGCCGGCGCGGCATTGATATCAGCCTTGCTGGTCGCTACCTTACGAAATATAGTCCGTTCCATCTTTCTTTTCTTTATCACCCTGTTCTCCATGGCTGGTCTTTTTTTACTGACACTGGCCGACTTTGTAGCCATTACACAGGTGGTGGTTTACGTAGGAGGAGTTCTGGTGCTGATGATCTTTGCATTTCTGCTATCTAACCGCGAGCTGCTCAGTGAGCAGCAGGGTGCTAGGCGAACGAAGGGCTGGGGGCTGCACTACCTTCCGGCAATGCTGGTGGCTGTGGTGTTTTTTCTTGTCCTGGCTTCCGTTGTTTATCAGGCCGTTCCTGACGAGCTGGACTGGGTGCAGCAGGCGGGAACCAAGCTGCTGAAGCCATCTGATAATACAGTCCATTACCTTGGCATCAATCTGATGACCCGCTATCTTATTCCCTTTGAAGTGGTATCCATCTTGTTAATGCTTGCCCTGGTAGGAGCTGCTCATCTGGCCAGAAAGGAGAAAGAAGTATGATCCCGCTTTCCGATTTTATGCTGGTTAGTGCCGCCTTGTTTTGTATTGGTCTTTTCGCGGTTCTTTCGAGAAAAAACGCAATCCTCATTCTTATTGGTATCGAGTTTATGCTGAATGCTGCAATCCTCAATTTTGTTGCCTTCAGCAGGTATGATAAATTTGCAGCAGGAGGCCAGACCTTTGCTCTTTTTGCTATTGTTCTGGCAGCTGCAGCTGTGGCTGTTGCTCTTGCAATTATCCTGAATGTTTACAAGTACTATAAGACGGTTGATCCAACCAGGATAGACCAGTTGAAAGATTAGCATTGAACACACTTACGCACCATAGTATTTCCATTATAGCAGTGGCGGCAACCTTGTTACCGCTGCTTAGCTTCTTTGTTTCCCTGCTCTTCCCCGCAAAAACAGGGAAAAGCGGAGTGATGGCTATCACAAACATCGGTGCGAGTCTTGTGCTTTCCGTGCTGGTCTTTATCGCCGTGTGGAACCGTCAGGTTGTTCATGAGCAGGTAGAGTGGTTCACCATCGGGACGTTTACCTTAAAGGTCGGCGTGCTTCTGAACAACATGTCGGTCATGATGATGGTGCTGGTTTCCGGCGTTGCCCTTCTGGTGCATATCTACTCAACACGATACATGCATGGCGACGCGTATCTGCACAGGTACTGGGCCTATCTCGGATTGTTTTGCTTTGCGATGCTCGGACTGGTCATCGCCGATAACCTCTTGCTCATGTATATGGCCTGGGAGCTGGTCGGCTTTTCGTCGTATCTCCTCATCGGTTTCTGGTTTACCAGGGAAGCTGCTGTTCTGGCCAATCGCAAGGCTTTTATTATGAATCGGATCGGCGATATCGGCTTCCTGATCGGGATCATGATTGTCTTTACCCAGTTCGGCACGCTCGATCTTTTTAGCCTTTTCTCGCACGGAGGACTGGTGGATGCCGCAGCGATAAGTCAGGGCAGTTGGATAAGCGCCTCTCACAGTATGCCATCGGTATGGCTGACTGTTGCGGGACTGGCATTTTTTCTCGGGGCTGTAGCTAAGTCGGCTCAGTTTCCCCTGCATACCTGGCTTCCCGACGCAATGGAGGGGCCTACCTCTGTTTCCTCGCTCATTCATGCGGCTACCATGGTTGCCGCGGGCGTATTCCTTCTGGCCCGCATATTTCCTTTGTTCAACGATACTGTCCTGCTGGTGGTCGCGATTAATGGCGGATTCACTGCTTTCATGGCGGCAACGATCGCCCTTGTTCAGAACGATATCAAGCGCATTCTCGCTTTTTCCACTATCTCACAGCTTGGCTTTATGATGGTGGCTATCGGAATTGGGGCTGTTAGTACGGCACTCTTCCATCTGGTTACCCACGCTTTTTTCAAATGTCTTTTGTTCTTGTCGGCAGGCGCTGTGATACATGAACTGGCTCATGTAAGAGACAAGTATCAGCTCCAGTTTGATACTCAGGATATCCGCCTGATGGGAGGGTTGAGGAAGCTAATGCCGCTCACCTTTGCAGCGATGCTTATCGCTTCTCTTGCTCTCATAGGACTTCCTCTTACTTCCGGGTATTTATCGAAGGACGGAATACTGATCCATTCCTTCGAATGGGCCGAAAGTCGCGGCTTCCTCTTTAAGCTTATACCTTACTCGGCGCTCCTTACTTCCTGGCTTACTGCTTTTTATATCTCGCGGCTTATTTTCAAGGTTTTCTTTGGCACACTCCGCCTCAGTCTTCCTGTAAAACCTGAGGCATCTGTACATGAAGCACCTCCGGCAATGAAGTACGTGCTGCTGGCCCTTGCTTGTTTTTGTCTGTTTCCGTTGTTCTCGCTCAATCCCCTTATGTTTGAAGGCTCCTGGCTCCTGAAAGGGTTTCCTGAGCCGGACCAACTGACGCGCGTCAATAGCTATCATACAAACATTCCTGCCCTTGTAAACCTGGTTGCTCTGGTCCTGATCTACTTCGCCTATTTATGGTATGGGAGAGGAGAGAGGACGCTCCCGGGTCGAAATAAGGCTTTAACGGCGTTCTGTTTCAATCAGTGGTACCTGGATCGTTTTTACAGCGCAACAGTCGTCAGAGGCTTCGCAGGCCTTTCAAAAGCCTCATACTGGATCGACAGGCAGATTGTCGACAGGATCGTGAATGGTGCAGGGGAGGCGGGCGTGCTGTTTGCGCGACTGGCACGGTGGACTGACCGGGTAGTAGTGGATGGGTTCGTGAATGCACTGGCCTACCTGGCTGGGCAGGCGGGACAGTTCTTCAGGCATTTTCAAACAGGGCGTCTGCAGCATTATCTGGTCACGATGCTCCTGCTTGTGCTGGCATTTTTTTTATATATCTTTTATAGCGGAACGATATGAGTTTGCTTTCTGTATTAATCTTTCTGCCGCTGCTTGCGGGCGTAATTATCATAGCACTACCGGGTTCCCGGGGCAAGCAGTTCAAATATATCACCCTTTTAACCGTTGCAATCCAACTGCTGATAAGCGCCTATCTGTACCTGCACTTCAATCCCTCTTTGTTTACAGGCGTTAATGCGGCTGAAAAATTTCAGTGGGTGGAGCGTGTGCCCTGGATCAGTATGAACCTGGGACAGTATGGAAGCCTTCAGATCGACTATTTTGTGGGGATCGACGGGCTGTCTATGCCGTTTTTAGTGCTCACTTCACTCGTGATGCTGATTGCTGTTCTGGCGTCCTGGGAGATCAAGGCGAATATCAAGGGTTTCTTTGCCCTTTTTCTGCTGCTTGACACGGCGGTAATGGGCGTATTTTCTGCTCTCGACTTTTTCCTTTTCTATATTTTTTACGAGCTGATGTTACTCCCGCTGTATTTTCTGATCGGAATGTGGGGAGGCGTCAGACGCGAGTATGCAGCCATCAAGTTCTTCCTTTATACTCTTTTCGGTTCCGTCTTTATGCTGCTGGTGCTGATCGGCCTGTACTTTTCAGTTACAGATCCTGGCACGGGGCACCACACCTTCAACATGCTCGCCATGATGGATCCGCACAACTTCTCTGCGGGTTCAATTTTTTCACCAGGTTCTGCACCCGCCCTGCTCGGTATATCGGCCCGCTTACTTGGGTTCATTGTTTTATTTATCGCATTCGCCATCAAGGTCCCCGTTGTGCCTCTGCACACCTGGCTGCCCGATGCGCACGTTGAAGCACCCACTCCGGTTTCGATCATTCTGGCAGGTGTGCTTCTAAAGATCGGAGGCTACGGCATCTTAAGGGTATGCTACAGTATTTTTCCAGATGCAGCGGTTCAGTGTTCCTGGTGGATCGGCCTGATAGGGGCAGTGTCTATCATCTATGGCGGCTTAAATGCACTTGCACAGACCGACCTGAAGCGGATGATCGCTTATTCTTCTGTTTCGCACATGGGATTTGTCCTGCTCGGAACAGCGTCTGTCACCCCTGAGGGCATAAACGGGGCGATGATGCAGATGATCAGCCACGGCTTCTTGTCGTCCATGTTGTTTTTCCTGGTCGGGGTGCTTTACGATCGTGTACACGACCGTCAGATCCCCAACTTCAGGGGCCTTGCGCTCCTGATGCCCCGGTATACTGCTTTTATCATGATCGGCTTTTTTGCATCCCTCGGTCTTCCTGGTTTTTCGGCGTTCATTGCAGAAGCATTTAGCCTTATCGGCGCTTTTACTTCAGAGAACGTCAACGGCTTGCTGCCCCACTGGATGGCAGTCTGCGGATCGGTCGGCATACTTCTTAGTGCCTGTTATTTTCTGTGGACCCTGCAGCGCATGTTCTTCGGCGAAACGAGACTAATGGGGGGAGAGCAATGGCGGCTCGCCCTTACTGACGTGAATGCCCGGGAAACAGTGGCGCTGTCCTTGCTGACCGCCTTTGCACTTCTTCTGGGGATCATGCCCGGACTGGCGCTCGGAAAGATCAATTTTTCTGTTTTGGAGCTAATTCGCCTTATTAATTTGAAGTAAGATGAATGAACTGATACCCGCCCTCGGAGGCTTGCTCGATAACACGTTTCAGGGACTTCCATATCTTCTGCCGGAGCTTATCCTGGTGCTGACCTTCGTTTTAGTGATTCTTGTCGATCTCTTTGCCCCGGGTAAAAGGTCTACAGCCGCCTTTGTTGTGTGTCTGGCAGGGATGACTGCCTCTGTTGCTGCCGGCTTTTTGCCCGTTCCTTCTGAGCATGGGCAACCGACGCTGCTGTTTGGTCATACCCTGTGGGTAGATGGAGCAGGGCGCATCTTTAAGCAGATATTTTATGGCGTAACAATCTTATTTGCAGTCTTCCTGCGTTGCAATTCTGAGATGAAAAGCCATAGCAAGGGGCCGGGCGACTTTTATATCCTGTTGCCGGCAATCCTTTTGTCTCTCAACCTGATGTCAATGGCCTCCAGTCTTCTGCTGGTATACCTCTCTATTGAAATGGTATCAATCGCTTCTTATCTGGCAGTAGGCTACGTGTCGGGGAGCAGCAAGCAGACAGAGGCCGCGATGAAGTATGTACTCTTCGGTTCAGCCTGTTCCGCCGTCATGCTGTACGGCATGTCCATGCTTTACGGCTTTACCGGTACTCTTAATGTAGCTGATCCGGAATTTGTGAGCCGCCTGGCACAGATGCCCGTACTTGCATCGTCTGTCGCGCTCGGCCTGGTGCTGGTAGGAGTGGGGTTTAAGCTGTCTTTTGTGCCCATGCACTTTTGGAGCCCTGATGTCTATGAAGGTGCACCCACTCCGGTGACCGCCTTCTTGTCGACGGGGCCAAAGATTGCCGGTTTCGCCTTGCTTATGCGGCTGATGACGAGCCTTTCAACTGAAGGAGCCTCTGTTTTGGGCTTTAATCTCACTGAGGTGCTTTCATGCCTCGCTATCCTGTCAATGGTGGCAGGCAATTTTGCCGCCCTCTGGCAGGAAAACGTGAAACGCATGCTGGCATATTCATCAATAGGTCATACAGGCTTCATCCTGCTTGCTGTCGTCGCCCATTCTCATGACGGTCTTAAAGCGCTCTTGTTTTATGTGCTGATCTATGCTGTCATGAACATGGCCGCCTTCATGATTGCAGGCAAGATAGAAGAACAATCGGGCGCAACGCGCTTAAGCGATTACCGCGGTCTTGGCAAATACCTGAAGCTCGAGATGGTCTGCTTTACCGTAGTCCTGGTTTCACTCACCGGCCTTCCTCCTTTAGCAGGTTTCATCGCGAAATTTCTCATATTTTCTGCGATTTTCGAGGCCTATACGCGCTCTCATTCGCCTCTGATGATTGCCTTGCTGGTTACGGGAGCCGTCACCACTGTCGTTTCGCTGTTTTACTATTTTAAAATCCCGCTGAATGCCTTTTTGCGCAGCGCGGAAACAGAGCCGGCACTGAGAAAGAAAAGCGACGCACTGACTGTCCTGATGGTGGTGCTTACTGCTCTGCTGCTGCTTTGGGGAGTTTTTCCGGGACTCCTGATCTAGCCTTTTATGCCGGCCAAAGCATCTTGCGGCAGACCGCCGAGATGCTTTTTTTCGTTTTGGTAAAAAAGGCAACCCTTTCACGAAAAAGACGTACAAAACGACTCAGCATTTTCCCAAATCGGCAAAAAGTTCTAATTTTGCGGCTTAGTGATAATCCATGAGTGAATCAATAAAACATGAGTGCGGTATCGCTCTCATTCGTCTCTTAAAACCCCTCTCTTTTTATCAGCAGAAGTACGGTACGGCCCTCTACGGCCTGAACAAGCTGTACCTTTTGATGGAAAAACAGCATAATCGCGGTCAGGATGGAGCAGGTATTGCAACAATTAAGCTTGATGTAACGCCCGGCAACCGCTATATAAGCAGGTACCGCGCCATGGGCTCCAATGCCGTGTCCGAGATCTTTGAATACGTTCAGCGCAAGTTCGCGGATATTCAGCACAGTCCCGAACTCTTTGAGAATGCTGAGTGGCTGAAGGAGAACGTGAGTTTCACGGGCGAAGTATTAATGGGACACCTCAGGTACGGTACGCACGGCAAGAACAGTATAGAGAATTGTCACCCTTTCCTCCGTCAGAATAACTGGATGAGCCGTAACCTGGTCATTGCGGGAAACTTTAACATGACGAACGTCGATGAGCTTCTCGAACAATTATATGAGCTGGGGCAGCATCCTAAAGAAAAGGCCGACACGGTTACCGTTCTGGAAAAGATCGGACATTTCCTCGACTCAGAAGTGCAGTACCTTTTTGATAACTTTAAAGCAGACGGCTACAGCAATGCGGAGATCAGCAGGCTCATAGGCGACCATCTCGACGTTGCCAAGATCCTCAGACGCTCTGCAAAGACCTGGGACGGCGGATACACCATTGAAGGGATCATCGGTCACGGAGATGCGTTTGTTATGAGAGACCCCTCCGGTATCCGGCCTGCATATTATTATATAGACGACGAGATTGCCGTCGTTACCTCCGAAAGGCCTGCTATCCAGACTGCGTTTAATGTTCCGTTTGATGCTGTTAAAGAAATCAAGCCGGGTCATGCGCTCATCATTAAGAAGAACGGCACAATTACCGAGGAACAGTTCAGAGAACCCGAAGAGCAGAAGTCTTGCTCATTCGAGCGGATCTATTTTTCCAGGGGAAGTGACGCCATGATTTACCGTGAACGGAAACAGCTCGGGCGGCTCCTCTGTCCGCAGATCCTCGAGTCTGTAGATCATGACCTGAAGAATACCGTCTTTTCCTTCATCCCCAATACTGCTGAGGTTGCCTTTTACGGAATGGTGGAAGGATTGCATAAATATATCAAGCAGGTGCAGAAAGATACGCTTCTGAACCGCGCTGATAAGATCTCAGATGAAGAACTGGAAGAGATGCTGAGCATGGCTCCGCGCGTGGAGAAGATCGCTATAAAGGACGTCAAACTTCGTACTTTCATTACCCAGGATGCCGACCGTCAGGATATGGTGTCGCATGTGTATGATACCACATACGGACTGGTGAACCGGGGTGACGATAACCTGGTGGTGATAGATGATTCAATTGTCAGGGGAACTACGCTAAAGCAAAGTATACTAAGGATACTCGACCGCCTTGGGCCTAAAAAGATTGTCATCGTTTCTTCGGCTCCTCAGATCCGCTATCCCGACTGTTACGGGATTGACATGTCGCGTATGGGCGAATTCGTTGCCTTTGAAGCTGCGGTCACGCTGCTGAAGGAGACCGGAAGAGAGCATGTGATCTGGGAAACCTACGAGAAATGCCAGGCCTCTCTCAGCATGGATAAAGAAAAGGTGGAGAACTACATAAAGGCGATCTACGAACCGTTCACCTACGAGGAGGTTTCAGATAAGATTGCTCAGATCATCTCTCCCAAAGATCTGAAAGCGGAAGTGAAAGTGATTTACCAGACCCTGGATAACCTGCATAAAGCCTGTCCCGCTCATTTGGGCGACTGGTATTTCTCCGGCAACTATCCTACAGCCGGAGGAAATAAGGTTGTGAACAGGGCCTTCATGAACTGGGTGGAAGGGAAGAATCAGAGAGCATACGTATAAAGCTGCTGACCTGAGAGCCGTCTGGCACGAGCATCCGGATTAAAAGGGCTAAGGGTAACGACAAGGACCTTAAGCTGCAAAAGCGCTCTAATCTCCCGGGGAGATAGTTGAAGATGGGGGCCCTACAAACGGAGCTTAGGCCAGCGGAGTTAAAATCGATAAAAAGAGACGGTACCCTAAAAAAGTGACCCCTGGAGCTGGACAACAGCTCCAGGGGTTCACTTTTTTAGAGGTAAACATACATTTGAGCAGAAACAGGATCTTGTTCCTTAAGTGAAGATCGGGAAGCCAATATGGCGATTAACCCTCAGCCCTGATCTCCTCACAGTGACCGGCCTCAGACAAGCGGCATGTTGAAGACCAGATTGTAGATCAGCTTAAGGGCAAAAATGATAATGAGTGCGCCCGCAACACGGTTCAGCAGGGTGATGGTATTTTCCTTGATCTTGTACCGCAATTTGTTGGCATAATAAGCCTTGAGGGTGTCCATGCTGAACTGGGTGATCAAAATGGATCCGAAAAAGGGAATGATCTGTCCAGGTTTAATCTCCCCTGTAACTGAAATGATTCCGCTGGTCACACTCACCCAGTATAGAAGTAATGAGGGGTTGAAAATGCACATCAGAAAACCCTTCAGGAAGTAGCCGGTATTGCGTTTAGCCGACGTTGTGTTGTCGTAGTTAATCCGGACTTTCTTCAGAAGATAGTAGCAGCCAATGGCCATAAGAACTGAACTGCCTGTAATGCCAATCGGCAGGCGGTACCGGTTTTCAAACTGAATGAACGAAGATCCATAGACCGCTAAGGCTACATAAATGAAATCGCTGGTGACAACTCCCGCAGCAAGCCACATTCCCGCATGGAACCCTCTCTCTATGCTTGTTTTAAGCAGTGCAAAGAAAACCGGACCCGTTACAAAAGAAAGTACTATCCCAAGTCCTACACCAGATATAATTGTTTCGAGCATCTAATTTTCGGTTCGGAATGTGCGAATATCTGATTTTTACAATAAAAAACTGCAAATAATCGGTTATAATAATATTAAGTGCCGTTTTCTTATTCTTAAAAATTTCCCTATGTTAGGCGCTCAATTAACAATATCCTTTTCATCCATGCAAGCAAACCAAACAAAAAACTATGGCTCGGCGCTCTATACGCTGGTCATGGTATTCTTCTTCTGGGGCTTCGTCGCCGCCAGTAATGACATTCTGATCCCGGTGTTTAAAGAACACCTGCACCTGGAGCAGTGGCAATCGATGATGATCGCCTTTGCCTTCTACGTGGCATATACCGTAGGATCGCTGATTTATAACTTTATCTCTAAGCTGACCGGAGGCGACATCCTCAACCGGATCGGCTACAGAAATGGAATAGCCGTTGGTCTCGTCATTTCAGCCCTGGGTACCCTTCTGTTTTATCCCGCAGCTGAATCTGCATCTTTTATGCTGATGATCTCAGGTCTTTTTATAGTAGGTCTGGGCTTTTCCCTGCAACAGACGGCAGCGAACCCGCTGGCAATCGTGATGGGCGATCCCAAGACAGGGGCGCAGCGCCTCAGCCTCACCGGGGGCGTTAATAATTTCGGAACTACCATCGGCCCTATCCTGGTCAGCATGGCTATTTTCGGCTCAGTAGGTACTTCCGGAGTGGCTGTTGCAAGTATCAGCATGGTGAAAGTCCCTTATCTGATCCTGGGCGGCTTATTCATTCTGGTTGCTGTCATTTTCATGTTTTCCTCCATTCCCAATAAGATTGACTCTGTTCAGAATGATCAGGACGAACATGTAGACCCGGCTGACCCTGCCCACCATGCTAAAACTTCTGCCTTTGACTTCCCTCAGCTCGTGATGGGGATGATCGGTATATTTGTCTATGTAGGTGTTGAAGTATCTACTGCGGCTAATTTGCCCGAGTTTATGAAGCAGCACGTGCATACCGGAAACGGTCTGCCATTCCCAACCGATCAGATCGCTCCCTTTGTTTCGTTATACTGGGCCAGCTTAATGATCGGCCGCTGGACTGCCTCTGTCGGAGCTTTTAACCTTTCCGATGGTACAAAGAAGATCATGCGTTTTGTGATGCCGTATATCGCATTTGGAGTATTCCTGCTGATCAACAAGCTCGCCAATCATGATATAACGCCATTTTATATCTACGCCCTGAACATCGTGGTGCTTATTATTGCTGATCTTATGAGCAAGGGCAACCCGGCGAGGCAGCTGCTGATCTTCTCAACGCTGGCCATCGCCGCTTTGTTCATCGGTATGTTCACGGGAGGTATGGTGAGTGTCTACGCATTCATCAGCGTGGGCCTTTTCTGTTCCACTTTGTGGCCTTGTATCTTTACACTCGCCATTTCTGGCCTCGGACGTTATACCAACGCAGGATCCAGCCTTCTGGTCATGATGATCATGGGCGGAGGTATCGTCAGCTTGCTGCAGGGCTATGTTGCTGATGCATTCCTTGGCATTCAATGGTCTTACCTGGTGGGCGTTCTCTGCTTCGCTTATTTAGCCTTCTATGCCTGGAAAGTTAGCGGTATCCTGAAACGCCAGGGTATTGATTTTGATAAACCCGTTACCGGAGGTCATTAAAGATGATTGCTGAAAAACCAAGTTTTGACAGCATATTTATGAGTTTAGCTACCGACCTGGCCCTTCGCTCTCATTGCGTGAAGGCTCAGGTCGGAGCTGTTCTTACCAAAGATACGCGCATCATCTCCATTGGCTACAACGGTCCCCCTGCCGGTACGCACAACTGCGACGATGAGTGGCCTGAAACAGGATGTCCGAGAGATTCGCGCGGCAGCTGCTCACTTGCACTCCATGCTGAGGAGAATGCGATCCTGTACGCAGCCAAGAACGGTGCGGACCTCGAAGGAACAACTCTGTACGTTACGCTGTCACCCTGTCTTCCATGTGCCCGTCTGATTTTTTCATCAGGAATTAAAAGGGTGTTCTTTAAGAGCTCCTATGCGGAGTACAAGGGATTGCTGTCTGATGAAGGGGTCGACTTCCTGAACAGGTTTGGCGTCGAATGCCGCAAGCTGAGCTAATAGCCGCATGCTTTAAGCTCATCCAGCAAAGCCAGTGCCGTAGCATTAATAGTGCTTGCGATAATATCGTCCGGAGCACCTTCGAAAAAGAAGCGGCGCTTCCACTCATGCTTGCCTATAAAGCCGTGCACGAACATCGTCCCGACTGGTTTTTCTTCGTGCTCGCTGCCTCCGGGAGAAGCGAGCCCCGTAAGGGCAATCCTGATATCAGCAGGCAGCAGCTTAGCCAGCCCTTCTGCAAGCAGGCGTGTCACCTCTGCTGACTCTGCCGAATGCTCGTCAATGATGGCCGGGTCGATCTCAAAAAGCGTCTCCTTTACTGATCTGTCGTAACATACGATACTACCCTGAACGATCGTTCCGCATCCGGGCACTGACGTGTAGTCGTAAACAAGCCGCCCTGTTGAGGCGCTTTCAGCAAAAGAGATAGTCAATCCGCTTTCCAGAATTTTAATGGAGGAAGATATAACAGCAGGAGAAGGCATATAGTGTATCAAGTATTGATTTAGAACGGAGCCGGCCTTAGAATGTTTTGCCGGGCCTTATGTGGCCGGCCCTTTTAGTTCCCAGTGGTCTTTAATTATTGCCCCTGTCCGGTCTTTTTTCAGCGTCCGGGCATAGCGTTCCCCCTTAATCGTGCCCTTATCGGTCAGCTTCCCGAAGAAGAGAAGTACCGGATTTCCTTCCTCATCGGTACGAAATGCGATGTCGTTGCCCTTAAACGTGCTGCTGACCATCACAGAGGGCTCGTACTTTTTTGATAATAACTTAATAAGAGGTTCACTGAGTTTCATAAGCAGGGCCTTAATGCCAGAAAGAGACAACAAACAGGTCTTTTACTTTGTTTATACCATATGAGCTATCAGAAAATTCTTGACCTGCTGGGTGACAGCGCTGAAACCCTTTTGCAGCACCGCTGTAACACCATTTCCAAAGATCTTCTTCATGTTCCGTCTCCCGATTTTATCGACAAGGTATTTTCGCAGACGAACAGAAATCCCCAGGTATTGAGAAACCTCGGGACGATCTTTAATCATGGACGTTTATCGGGGACCGGCTATTTGTCTATTCTCCCGATTGATCAGGGCATTGAACACACGGCCGGTGCTTCTTTCGCTCCCAATCCCATGTACTTTGATCCTGAAAACATCATCAGACTGGCCATTGAGGGCGGCTGTAACGCTGTTGCTACCACATTTGGTAATCTGGCCATGATGTCCAGAAAATACGCGCACAAGATTCCATTTATCGTAAAGATCAACCATAACGAGCTGCTCACATATCCCACCAAGTACAACCAGATCATGTTCGGATCGGTGGATGACGCATGGAACCTCGGTGCTGCCGCCGTTGGTGCTACCATTTACTTTGGCTCCGAGGAGTCGAGCCGCCAGATCATCGAAGTTGCAGAAGCATTTGAGCGTGCGCATGAACTGGGCATGCCCTGCATCCTGTGGTGTTACACGCGTAACAATGCATTTAAAAAGGATGGTGTCAATTATGAAGTAGCCGCCGATATAACCGGCCAGGCCAATCACCTCGGTGTCACCATCCAGGCAGATATTATTAAGCAGAAGATGCCTGAGAATAATGGCGGATTTACGGCGATAAATTTCTCCAAGAGTCACCCTCAGATGTATGACAAGCTGGCCTCAGATCACCCTATCGACATGTGCCGGTATCAGGTAGCAAACTGCTACATGGGCAGAGCCGGACTGATCAACTCGGGAGGAGAATCAAAGGGAGCGTCTGACCTTGCTGAATCTGTAAAAACTGCAGTGGTTAACAAGAGAGCGGGAGGAACAGGTTTGATTTTGGGAAGAAGAGCTTTCCAGCGGCCTTTTGATGAAGGAGTTGCTTTTCTGCAGACGATGCAGGATGTCTATTTGGCTAAAGAAATAGATCTTGCGTGATGATTAGAAATATTATAACAATTACCCTTAATCCTACGGTTGACAAGAGCAGCTCTGTCGACCGGATAACACCGGAAAAGAAGCTCCGCTGCGAACAGCCTAAATTCGAGCCCGGGGGAGGAGGGATCAATGTCTCGCGCGGGCTTTCCCGTCTCGGAATTGCTTCAACCGCCTTTTTCCCCTCAGGGGGAAGAACTGGCAAGCTGCTGGAAGAGTTGCTGGCAATGGAAAATGTGACAACTGCTCCTCTTCCTGTTAGCGGTGAAACCAGGGAGAACTTTATAGTAGTAGAAAGCTCAACGAATAACCAGTTCCGTTTCGGCATGCCCGGAGCCGAAATTACAAAAGACGAGCAGGATACCATCTACTCTGCTATCAACGCTCTTGATCCGTTCCCTGATCTGGCGGTGATCAGCGGCAGCATGCCTCCGGGAGTCGATTCTGCATTCCTCAGAAAATTGCTGCGTTCATTTAAAGAGAAGGGCTGTCGCGTGATCCTCGATACCTCAGGAAATGCCCTGAGTGAAGCAATTGAAGAAGGTCCATTCCTCCTTAAGCCCAATATAGGTGAGCTGGCAAGGCTTTCCGGCGTAGAATCGCTCGACAATGACTCCGCTGATGAAGCTGCGCGCGAGCTGATTAGACAGGGCAGGGCAGAAGTGATAGTGGTCTCCATGGGGCCCCATGGTGCCTACCTGGTCACCAAAGACGAAACGCATCATATCTCAGCGCCGGCAGTAAAAAAGCTGAGCACGGTAGGTGCCGGCGACAGCATGGTGGCCGGCATGGTATCAGTACTGGCCTCGGAAGGAAGCTATCTCGATATGGCCCGCATGGGCGTTGCCTGCGGCTCAGCAGCAACGATGAATCCTGGCACTGGCCTGTTCAAAAAAGACGATGCTGAAAGGCTCTTTAAGTGGCTGTCGCGATAAAACAGAAAGGGGGCTTAGCCCCCTTTGCCGTAAACGCATCGATGAGATCCATTACCGTTACGCCGTCCTGACCAGTGCAGGGATTGGCGCCTTCCCCCCGAAAGTATTTTACTACTTCTTCTATCATGGGCTGCTGGATATGAGCAGGCAGTTCAAACTCAACGCGCTCATCCTTCCCCTTGCGCGACAGGATGTAGTAGTTGCCGAATACAGAAAAAGTGATCTTTCCATCAGAGCCTATGATTTCGCAGACGTCTTTGCTCTCCTCAG
Organism: Arcticibacter sp. MXS-1; assembly: GCF_041902385.1. Classification (GTDB taxonomy): domain Bacteria; phylum Bacteroidota; class Bacteroidia; order Sphingobacteriales; family Sphingobacteriaceae; genus Arcticibacter. The sequence continues at coordinate 3,731,060 of NZ_CP169244.1, forward strand.
GAGGAACAGAGAAACACCATAGCCCCTTAAACAGGATATTGTCCTTAAAAACAGCTTCTCCCGACACAATATCGTCGGCCTGATAGGCTCCGGCCTGATTCATTGCCAGCCCGGAAACATGACGCGGATAGCCGAAGAACCAGACCATCAGGTCAAGCTGATGCGGTGCCAGGTCATGGAACAGCCCTCCGCCCGAAATGGCAGGATCCACGCGCCAGTTCTCCTCCGTTTGTGCGATCATGTCCGACTGAAGAGGCTGGAACAGCTCCATTCTGATGAAGCGGATGTCTCCGATGGCGCCCGCACTGAGCAATTCCTTAATCCGTTTAAAAACAGCCAGACCGCGGCGGTAATGGGCTACAGTGAGCGGTACGCCCGCCCGCGAAGCTGCTTCGTTCATTTTAACTGCAGAAGCAGCGGACAATGCTGCCGGCTTCTCCACATAGACCGGCTTTCCTGCTGCCAGCGCTGCCAGTGCATACTGCTCGTGATAGGCCGGCGGGGTAGCGATGTAAATTGCATTTACATCCGGATCGCCAATCAGCTGGTCGGCGTCGCTGTACCAGCGCGGTACTCCATGGCGGCGTGCATAATCTTCAGCTTTGTCAGCATTTCGCCGCATCACCGCAAGGAGTTCCGATGAAGGGGCTTTATTAAAGGCCGGACCGCTTTTTACTTCGGTCACATTTCCACAGCCGATAATTCCCCATTTGATTTTGCTCATTCTTATATTGCTTTTATTCCGGATCAGGACAGGAACTCTCAAAGCGCATAGCTGATCCCTGCCTGCCGGTCATGATTACTGATTTGGCTTCTGCGTCCAGCAGCCGTCATTAGAGGCGTTCTCTCATCCTGTTATTTAATGATCTGAAGGCCTTTTAGCCAATGCTCAATCCGGTCTGTCCAATGATCGGGTGATCTGTCGGGACGAATGCCGAACCCATGGCCTCCTTTAGGGTAGATGTGCATCTCTGCCGACACTTTGTTCTTTACCAGGCTCTCATAGAACGCTATGCTGTTGCCTACCTTTACTGCGTTATCATCAGAAGCGTGAACGAGTAGGGTAGGAGGCGTTTGCGCAGACACCTGACGGTCGTTGGAAAACGCTTCGATCAGCTCTGGCGAAGGCGAGGTTCCGAGCAGGTTATCTCTTGAGCCTTTGTGCATCAGGGTGTCGCTCAGGCTGATAACAGGATAAACGAGCACCATAAAGTCGGGCCTCAGGTTTACACCTTCCTTATTGTCGATGTACGACTTCTGGAAGCGGGTGCCAGCGGTAGAAGCAAGATGCCCTCCGGCTGAAAAGCCAATGATCCCTACCTTGTTGGGGTCGACAGCCCATTCCTTCGCACGCGTTCTCACTGTTTTGATGGCCTGCTGAACGTCCTGAAGAGGCCCGATCGTTTTGTCGCTCATCGTTTTATCAGAAGGCAGGCGGTACTTAAGGATAAAAGCGGAAACTCCCATCTTATTGAACTCTTCGGCGATGTCGGTTCCCTCATTTGTATAGGATACGATATAGTACCCCCCGCCGGGAATAATGACCACTGCTGCACCGTTGGCTTTATCCTTTGGAGCCAGGTGTACTTCGAGTGTTGGTTCAGTTACCTTTCCATACCGGATCATTCCTTGCCCGTCAACATTCTTTTCTTCTTTCTCTGTGTTTTTAATTGTGTTCGGTACTTTGTCCTTATAAAGCGGTATGACCGTTTGCGACTGTCCTTTCATTACAGCGAAGGTGAATAGTAAAGCGATGGTTATTTTGTACATGGCGTTTTTTTAGGGCAATATAAAAATAATTGTTTGCTTACTGACTCTTGTTTTCCTAAAGTCGCGCCAGACCAAAACGAGCCCAACAGGGGACTTGAAACCCCTATTTTCCCCATTTTTCTACGATTTCTCTCCAGCGCCCACTTTTTCAATGCTTCTGTTCGTATCTGTTTGGTACTCTGATAGAAGAATAGAGACTTTTTGTATCGAAAGAAGTTGTTTGGCTCCGTATTTGCGTCTGACAGGACATGATGAGATATTTACTTTTGGTCTTGTTGTTAGCTACCGGAACCTCAATCAAAGCTCAGTACCTCAGTTGGTACATATCTGCTCAGACTGGCAGTTGCAACTATGGTTCTCCTAATATTAACGGGTCGGTTCTTGCGGGCTTCCAAACCGAAGCAGGTCAGCAGTTCTCAGTAGGTCCTGTTATCAAGAGCTATATGTCTAATCAGAGGTTCGGAAATATTGCAGGTCTCAGAGTCTATTCTCAGACAAGCATCAGCGAAAAAGTAAATCTCTACATGCAATGCGATGTGTCTAACGGCACTCAGTTCGCAGCAGTAAGCATGAAATCACCCCTCCGCCTCGAAACAGGTATCGGTATCAACTACATGATCGGCGAGAAGATCGGAGTAGGAGCGGGCTATAACTTCGGCGACTATAACCCCCTCAGCAACATGAGGAAAAGCAGTCCCGCCCTTAAACTTGTATACTTAGTGCCCTTCAAAAGCAACAGCTGGGGCTATTACCGATAAGCGCTCTTTCTAACTATTAAACGCTCTCTCATCTCTCACGCTCAATCGGTTTTTCATCTTCAGAGTTTGATTTTATCACACTCTGCCCTAACTTAGGGTCATGATAGAAAAACAACAGGTTCTGGTAAACGGCCAGAAAGTGTCCTGCCTCACTAAAGAAGCAGAAGATCCAATTGTAACCATTGTTTTTATTCACGGCTTCCCTTTTAGTTCTGCTATCTGGGAGCCGCAACTCCTGGCCCTCCCGGGCAATGTAAAAGGCGTTGCGTATGACATTCGCGGCTTTGGAGACAGTCCGGCCACACACACTTATTTTAGTATTGATCTTTTCGCCAGAGATCTCTCTGCTTTGCTGTCTGCACTTCATATTGAAAAGGCAGTCCTCTGCGGAGTGTCGATGGGCGGATACATTGCCTTGCGAGCCTGTGAAGCGTTTCCCGAACAGGTTGCGGGACTGGTGCTTTGTGACACGAATGCCGCCGCTGATTCCAACGAAGGAAAGCTGAAGCGTTTCGCATCTATTGACCAAATTATGGCGGATAATGTAACTGCCTTTGCCGACCAGTTTGTCGGGGGACTGTTCAGTGAAAAAACGAAGCAAGAAAAGTCCGGAATCGTGAATTTTATTCACGGACTGATTCTCAATACCAGCCCGCACACCCTTTGCGGTACGCAGCTCGCCCTGGCTTCCCGCACTGACTCATCCTCCTCTCTGGCATCAATCAAGGTTCCGGTGATGCTCGTGAGGGGAGCTGATGACCGGCTCAGCACGCAAGAGCAGATCGACTTTATGACGACTCACATCACCGGGGCAGAGAGTCACTCCATTCCCTTTTGCGGCCATCTGCCTAACCTCGAAGATGCACCGGCTTTTAACGCCCTGCTCAGCGCTTTTTTAGCCAAACATTTTTAGCCGAAATTGATTTTACTTGAGCGATGACAGAAACAGAACAATTGCTCGAGGAAAATCACCTTGTCTACGTAAGCGATTCTACAGCAGGGATAAAGCGGGTGCCAGTTGAAGGGGGATTTAAGTACCTCAACAGCAGAGGCGCAGAGGTTACAGATGAAAAGGTGCTCGAACGGATCCGTCGCCTGGTCTTACCGCCGGCCTGGCGCGAGGTCTGGATAGCCACAAAGGCCAACGCCCACCTGCAGGCCACGGGCATTGATCAGGCAGGCAGGAAGCAATACAGATATCATACGCGGTGGTCGCAGCTGCGAAACGAGAACAAGTTCTACCGCCTTCTGGAGTTCGGCAGGAAGCTCCCTGAGTTCAGAAGGAACGTGCTGAAAGACCTGCGCCGCAGGTCGCTCGATCAGCGCAAGGTTCTGGCCATTGCAGTCAACCTCATGCAAAAGACCCTCATCCGGGTAGGGAACGAGTCGTATAAACAATTGTACGGATCCTACGGACTCAGTACGCTGCGCGATAAGCACGTCAAAATAGAAGGGAATAACATGAAGCTGAGCTTCCGGGGAAAGAAGGGCGTCATGCACGAAATCAAATTATCCGACCGCAACCTGGCTAAGCTTGTCAAGCGCTGCCGCGACATCCCCGGGCAGGAACTCTTCCAATACTACACAGCCGACGGCGAACGCTGTTCCATTGATTCCGGGATGATTAATGCGTACATCAAAGAGATCACCGGTTGCGATTTTACGGCTAAAGACTTCCGGACATGGTCAGGCACCCTGGAGGCACTAAGAACCTACGCTGATTTCGAATTCCCCGAATCGGAGACGAAGCGAAAGAAAGTCACCATAGCTGTCCTCGACTCCGTAAGCGGCAAGCTGGGAAATACACGGTCCGTTTGTAAAAAGTACTACGTTTTTCCGGCTCTTACTGAAGCGTATGAGGCAGGTGCGCTATTGCCCTTCCTCAAAAAGGTAAAGAAGAACTCCCTTCTTGCTCCCGATACGGGATTAAATGAGGACGAAAAGGTGCTGCTTTCTTTTCTCAAAAGTGAGAGAAAGAAGAAGGAGGCTTAGATCCGGAAATATACCTGGATAAGTTGCTGCATTCCGCCCATCACGTTCCAAAGCTTCACTTTTATTTTATTATAGTTTTTCATAGTCGCTGATCTTAGTTCTGCTTATCCGAAAGAAAAAACCCTGCCAGCGTCGTTTATTCCCCTATTTTATAGTCATTAACCCGCAAAAACCGTCTCATTTTGTTCCTCGGTGGAGGCATAGGTACCCATCGCGGCCCGTAATTGTCTGTTTAAAAGGACAGTATCTCAGATCGAAATGATCACAATCACGCTTCTTTTTGATTTTTAAGGTAACCGTAGCGCCCTCTTTTACGTTTATTTACCCATTATTTCGGGTACTGATGATAAGTTTAAGGCCGTCGGACAAGTTGACCGACAAGCAGATCGACAAGGGGTTAAGATTAGTAGTTGCAGAAGGCATTGCAACAGAATCAATGGTAGCGTTTACCGGGGGAGCGTTCCTCGTCGCCATGGCCATCCAAATGGGGGCAAGCAACTTTCAGCTCGGCGTGCTGGCAGCCCTGCCAACTTTCAGCAGCATTTTTCAGCTTGTTTCAATCTGGCTGGTTCAAAGGTTTAAAAACAGAAGGGCTGTCGCAGTCTTAAGTAACCTTTGCGCCAGGTTCCCGCTGGTCATCATCGGGCTGCTGCCCTTTCTTTTTTCTGCCGGAACCAGCATCAAAGTGCTGATCTTTTTACTTTTCTTCCATTATTACCTCGGATCTATTGCCGGAGCAAGCTGGAATTCCTGGATGAAGGACCTTATCCCTTCTAACAGACTGGGCTCGTACTTTTCGCACCGGAGCCGCCTTACCCAATCTGTAAGCGTCATCCTCAGCCTCTCGATAGCTCTTTCACTCGACTACATCAAGGCTCGCTTTCCGAACGACATCATGCTCACTTATTCCGTCATGTTCCTTGTTGGCGGTGGTTTTGGTATGCTCAGCGTGTTCCTCTTGTCAAGAACTCCTGAGCCTCAGTCACACATGGTGAGCGATAATATCTTCAAGTTGCTTAAAAAGCCTTTGCTCGACCGTAACTTCAGACGGCTTCTTACTTTCAACAGTTTCTGGGCCTTCTCGCTCAACCTGGCAACTCCTTTCTTTTCGGTATACATGATGAAGACCCTCGGCCTGCCGCTGTCTTACATCATTGCCCTCGGAATTCTTTGCCAGGTGAGCAGCATCCTGTCAATCAGGATGTGGGGACGATATTCTGATCAATACAGCAACAAGACAATTATCAGGATCTGCGCACCGATCTATATCCTCTGCATTGTGGCCTGGGCCTTCGTCGGCATGACTTCCTCAATGCCCGCCATGCTAGGCTTTCTGGCACTCATCAATATCGTTACCGGCTTTTCTACCGCAGGCGCAAACCTTGCCATCGGCAATATCAGCATCAAGCTCGCCCCGCGCGAGGAAGCCATCGTTTATCTTACCGTAAAGAATATCACCATTGCCGTATTCTCCACCATCGCACCGATGATAGGGGGACTCCTGGCCGACTTTTTTGCCTCGCATCAGCTCACCGGCGGCTTCTCCTGGACAGGCGACGGCCATACTTCTATGCTGAACCTTCTCAACCTGCAGGGCTGGAACTTTTTCTTCATCATAGGCGGTGTTTGCGCCATGCTATCACTGCGTGTGCTCGGAAAAGTAAGGGAGCACGGCGAAGTGAACAAAGACAAAGTGGTAGTGGTACTTCGCAGGAAGCTGAGGAAGAATTTTACCCGCGAAGTGAGAAGGGTAGGCCATATCAGCCCGGCCTTTTCGGGTGACCTCATGAAAAAAGTACGACAGCTTTTTCACATGACGCCTTAGCCGCGCTGAGTATTTCTTATTGTATTTTTCAATATCTGAGAAATTTGTCTATATTTGCCCGGCAAATAATAAAATTTATTTGCTCATGCATCTCGATCCCGAAAAATTCGTAGCTGAAGGTCTTACCTACGATGACGTCTTATTAATTCCCGCTTATTCTGAAGTTTTACCCCGCGATGTAGACACCAGTACGTTTCTTACCAAAAAGATCCGTCTGAATGTCCCCGTCATTTCTGCAGCCATGGACACGGTTACAGAAGCCGAGCTGGCAATTGCGATTGCTCAGGCAGGAGGTATTGGAATTCTGCACAAGAATATGACCATGGAGCGTCAGGCAGAGGAAGTCAGGAAAGTAAAACGGTCTGAAAGTGGTATGATCCAGGACCCCATTACACTCCAGGAAGACGCAACCGTAGGCGATGCCTTCAAGATCATGAAGGATTATGGAATTGGTGGAATTCCTGTCGTAAATGCAGAACGCGTCCTGGTGGGGATAATCACCAACCGCGATCTTCGTTTTCAGAAAGACACCACCCTTGCTATCAGTAAGGCAATGACCAAGGATAACCTGATCACGGCCCCCGAAGGAACCACTCTTCTGCAGGCTGAAAGTATCCTTCAGGAATATAAAATTGAAAAATTACCCGTCGTAAATGAGAAGGGTGCCCTCGTCGGACTCATCACCTTTAAAGACATTCAGAAATATAAGAACTACCCGCAGGCGTGTAAAGATGAGCACGGCCGCCTTCGTGTCGGTGCTGCTGTTGGAGTGGCGGGCGACAATCTCGAACGGGTCAAGGCGCTTGTAAACGCAGGAGTAGATGTAGTGACGGTTGATACCGCTCACGGTCACTCGAAAGGTGTCATCGAAATGGTGAAGACCATTAAGCAGCACTTCCCCAGCCTTCAGGTAATCGCAGGAAATATCGGAACCGCCGAAGGCGCAGTAGCGCTGGCAGATGCAGGTGCCGATGCTGTGAAAGTCGGTATCGGTCCGGGTTCTATCTGTACTACCCGCATCATCGCAGGGGTAGGAGTACCGCAGCTCTACGCAGTGTACGAGTGCGCCAAGGCCCTCAGAGGCAGAGGCGTTCCGGTGATTGCCGACGGCGGGATCAAGCAAACAGGGGATATTGTGAAGGCTATTGCCGCCGGAGCCAGTGCCATCATGGCCGGATCCTTATTTGCAGGGGTAGAAGAGTCGCCCGGTGAAACCATCATTTACGAAGGCCGGAAGTTCAAATCGTATCGCGGCATGGGATCTGTCGAAGCGATGCAGAAAGGTTCAAAAGACCGGTACTTCCAGGACGAGACTGATGTAGTGACCAAGCTCGTTCCCGAAGGTATCGTCGGACGGGTGCCCTACAAAGGTACTCTCGCTGAAGTGATCTATCAGTATATCGGCGGACTGCGTGCAGGAATGCACTATTGCGGAGCTGCAACCATCGAGGATCTGCAGAACGCCAGATTCGTCAGAATTACAGCTGCCGGAATGCGCGAAAGCCATCCGCATGATATCACCATTACCAAAGAAGCACCGAATTATACCAGCAGCCGCTAGACTGCCTGAGCATAAAGAGACCAAAAAAAGAGGCTGATCAGCAATGATTTCAGCCTCTTTTCTGTTTATATATGACGTTCTCCTCAAGCCCCGTTTATCCTTTTCCCGGAGAATGACGCACAAATTGCGCCGGTAAAAGAGGGCCGACTTGCTGCCACCGCCTTGTCTTTAACGGAGAATTAGCAAAAAAAACGCCCTGTCCTGGTTTTTCAACGCAATATCTTTATTCGCGGCGTCGCAGGGATGAACCAAAACTAAGGCCCTGTTCTGGCGCTGAGCTGCAATAAATCGACATCTGTTAGTTCCTCAGTTTCAGTTGTTTGTGACGATTTGTCTAAAAAAGAATACTTTTCCCTTGCAGAGTACAGCTAATTTTCCGTATTTAGTCTACTAAATCTATAGAGTTATCATGATTGTAATACTTCATACACATGTCTGTTGAAGCTGGTAGACAGATCACATCCACTTCACCCACTTTATTAATTCAAAAATTACCAGAATCACTAATGAATCATTTTCTACAAGTTCTTTCTAAGGGCATACTCGCGTCCTTCCTGTTTGTCTTTGTCCTTTTTTCGGCTGCCCGTGCGCAGGGCAACAACTTTATCCTGGTATCAGGTCACATAGTCGATCAGCAGGCCAAACAGCCTCTGGAAGGAGTAAGCGTTTTGGTCAAGGGAACCGTCACTGGCACAGTGACCGACGCGCAGGGGAACTTTAACCTGAAGACCCGCGCCCGGTACCCCTTCGTTTTGCAGATCAGAAGTATTGGTTTTCAGGCCCAGGAGTTCGAGGTAAAAGGCCCCGAGTCGAACTTAAACATCCAGCTTGTTACTCAAACCATGCTCGGCAAGGAAGTCGTGGTCACGGCCTCCAGGGTGGAGGAAAACATCATGAAGTCGCCCGTGGCAATCGATAAGCTCGACATACGCTCCATTCGCGAAAGTCCGGCGCCGAGTTTCTACGACGCGCTGGAGAATATAAAAGGTGTGCAGATGACCACGTCCAGCCTCACCTTTAAAATTCCGAATACACGCGGCTTTAATATTCCCAGCAACTATCGTTTCATGCAGCTGGTAGACGGAGTAGACATGCAGGCCGCCACGCTGGGTGTTCCGCTCGGTAACGCCGTTGGCCCAACAGAGCTCGATATCGCAAGCGTTGAGATCACTCCCGGTGCTGCCTCTGCGCTCTACGGCATGAACGCCATCAACGGCATGTCGAACCTGCTTACCAAAAGTCCCTTTCTTTATCAGGGGCTGAGCATCTATCAGAAAACCGGCTTAAATCATACCGGCGGCACAGGCAGGGAGCTGAGCAATCTCACCGAAACGGCTATCCGCTATGCGAGGGCCTTCAATAATAAGTGGGCGTTCAAGATCAATGCGAGCTATATGCGCGGAACCGACTGGCTCTCAGACACGCGGCTCGACCAGAACCCTAACAGCCTGAAGACCGCTAACCCTGCTTTCCCGGAGCTCAGCGGTGAAAATAATGCTGTCTTTGACGGATGGAACAAATATGGCGACGATGCCCTGGCAGGAAGCAATACCGTGTCCATAACCGGACTTACCATCAACGGACAGCCTAACCAGACCCTGACAGTGGCACGAACCGGATATTGGGAAAAGGATCTGGTGAGTCCAACAGTTGACAACCTGAAGTTCGATGCCGCCCTTCACTACCGGCTGACCGACAAGGTGGAGCTCTCATACGCCTACCGCGTGGGTAAGATGGACGGCGTTTTTCAGCGCGGTAACAAAATACAGCTCGATAATGTCATCGTTCAGAACCACAAGTTAGAGGTGAAGGGATCCAACTTTCTTTTGCGCGGCTACCTGTCGAAGGAAGACTCTGGCGACTCCTACAACGTGAAGCCCCTGGCCGATAACCTCGACCTGGCCAGCGGAGGGAGCGGCAGTGTATGGGGGACGAAGTTTAAGACTGCCCTCAACGCATACGCCAGCGAAAACGGCGGCGTCCTGTCCTCCTCTAACCTGGCAGCAGCCACCCGTTACGCAAGGGAACAGGCTGATGCCGGTCGGGTTACTCCCGGTACGCAGGCTTTTAACGACTTAAAAAACACCATCCGCCACATCAATAACTGGGATATCAAATCCTCCCAGATCCCCGACGCTCCTGCAACAGGGGGTGCTGCTCTAGTTCAGAAAAGTAATTTATATCACGTTGAAGGGCAGTGGGATCTGTCCAATCAGGTAAAGGTGTTTGATCTCCTTTTAGGAGGCGACGCCCGCATCTACCAGGTGATCCCCGATGGCAATACTTTTGTCGACTTTTCACGGCCTATTGAAGACAGGAGCAAACAGCTGCCTGACGGCAGTTTCGGAGATAAAGTATATTATAAGAAATTCGGTGCTTTCACACAGCTTACCAAAACCCTGTTTGACGAGAAGCTAAAGCTGTTCGGCTCGCTCCGGTTTGATTACAACCCTGAGTTTGATCCCAAGTTCACGCCCCGGCTGGCAGCCGTGTATACCTTTAAGGAAAATCACAACTTCCGGTTCACCTTTCAGGAAGGCTACCGCTTTCCCGCACTCTTTGAGGCGCTGTCATACGTCAATAACGGTCGTGTGAAGCGCGTTGGAAGCTTGTCATACATCAACGAGGGGCTGGGCTATCTCGACAACAGCTATACCCAGGCCTCTGTCGTTAACTTTAACGCCGCTGTGAAGGCTGCCGGAAATACTGATGCCGCCGCTCTGGCCAACCGGGGTCTGCTGCAGCCTGCTAATCTTCCCGAGGCGCGCCCCGAGCGCATCACGTCCTACGAGTTCGGCTACAAGAGCATCATCCTCAACAACAAGCTCGTGATCGATGTCGATGCCTACACCAACCAGTACGACGGTTTCCTCGGCCAGGTTCAGGTATTTGTTCCAAAGGGAGAGACCGTGGGTTCTGATGCGGCAGTTATCGCCATGATCGACCGTAACCGGGATGCCACCGCAGCCTCCGGCGGAAATGCTGCCAGCAAGGGTCAGGACCGCTACCGCGTCTATACCAATGCCCGGAACACCTATCGGGCCTACGGATCGGCTCTCGGCCTGACCTATAACTTTTATAAAAAATATACCCTTTCGGGGAATGTCAACTTCAATAAGATGAAGTCGAACAGCAGTTCGGATATCTTCGTCACCGGCTTCAATACGCCCGAATGGGCTTCCAATATTTCCTTTGGGAACCGCGAGATCGTGAAGAACCTGGGCTTCAACGTGGTCTACCACTGGCAGGAGTCCTTCTTATGGGAGAGCCCCCTGGTGACCGGCCGGGTAGCAGCCATCAATACCGTTGATGCGCAGGCTTCGTACCGCATCCCCCAAAGTAAAGCGACGATTAAGGTGGGAGGAACCAACCTGCTAAACAAGAAGTATATCCAGTATGCGGGAGGACCAACACTAGGTGCTCTTTACTATGCCGCAATCACATTCGACGGACTGCTCGCCAAATAGCAGACCATCACGTTACAAAAGCCCGGTTCGGAGTACGCACCGGGCTTTCGCATTTTACCACCTTTGCTAAAAGAGGCGGAAGTAGCGTCGGGGCGCGAGCCCGATAGGGTGTACCGGCCTCATTGATACGCCTTGTTCTTATAATTTGCTTGATTAAGCAGGCAGCACCCCTGTGTATCTGTACTTCGGCACGATTCTGCGGCCTTGCCCTCGGAGGGGTTTAGCAGGGTGTTTGGCCGCTTAAACAGAGTAAGTATCCCTGCTTTTTATTTCTTTCGCCGGTTACGCAAGGGAGTAGGAAAATCGCTAATTTTGAGCTTACGCCATTGTCAGAAGCGTTCTTTTATATAACAGACAGAGGACCCGGCAGTCCAATTTTCCTGTATCAGTCCCGTTCTTGCCCAAAGTGCTTCGTCGCTCGCTGATGCCCGCTTGACCCGATTTTCCTGTTTCAGCCCCGTTCTTGCCCGATGCGGTTCGTTGCTTGCTGATGCCCGCTTGGTTCAATTTTCCTTCAATTCCCCGGGAAAACTCCTCTCCAACGAAAGACTTGCTGATGCCCGATTCGTCCAATTTTCCTGTATCAGTCCCGTTCTTGCCCAAAGTGCTTCGTCGCTCGTTGGTGCCAGCTTGGTTCGATTTTCCTGGATCAGCCCCGTTTTTGACAGATGCGCTTCGTCACTCGCTGCAAGGCGCTTCGTTGGTTCTTTTACTGTTCTTCGCTTGCGCTTCGGGAGTTTGCCGTCGTTTTGCCGTCGGTTTTTCGTCCTTTCTTCGCTTCTGCTTCGTTTCTCATTCGTTCCTGGTTCGTTCCTGCTTCGTCGTTTCTTCGTCTCCGCTTCGGCGTTTCTTCGTCTCCGCTTCGTCGTTTCTTCGTCTCCGCTTCGTCAGTTTGCCGTCTCCGCTTCGTCTCCGGACTTGCTAGCTGTAAAAAAAACGACAGAAAACGGACGGCCCAGGTACGGTCCTGGTAATACTCAGGATCTATCCTTTCCCTTTCCAGAAGAAATAATGAAGCCTTTTCTTATAAATCCTGATACGGCAGCTTTCAACTCCTTTGTTATTTTTGCAGACATGAAAATGAATAGCATTTGTGTCTATTGCGGCGCAAATTTTAATGGAGATCCCGTATTGAAGCAGGCCATAGAGGATCTGGCCCAGGCCCTGGTCGACCGACAGATCGAGCTCGTATACGGGGGCGGAAGCGTAGGTGTGATGGGGCTGATTGCCGATGAGGTGCTCGGAAGGAAAGGAAGGGTAGTGGGAGTGATTCCCCAGTTCCTGATGGATAAGGAGGTAGGGCATAGCGAGGTATCAGAAATGATCATCACCGACAACATGCATCAGCGGAAAAAGAAGATGGCCGACATTGCCGATGGCTTCATCGTGCTGCCCGGCGGTTTCGGAACGCTGGAGGAGTTTTTCGAAGTGCTGACCTGGCTGCAGCTCGGCCTCCACAGCAAGCCGATAGGGGTGCTCAATGTGGATGGCTACTACGATCATCTTTTTGCGCAGATGGACGTGATGGTAGAACGTAAATTTCTGAAGCCCGCCAACCGCGACCTGGTGATAAACGAGAGCAACCCCGCCGCCCTGCTTGAACGGATGGAGGGCTTTCAGGCCGCTCCCGACGAGGTTTGGTTCAGAGACCGAAATCTGACCTGAGGGTGACTTGCCTAAGGGCAGAGAAACTCGTAAATTTGTAAATTAAATAGATTTTATGTTGCAGGAAACAGAACATGTTCAATGCCTGATTATAGGTTCAGGTCCCGCTGGTTACACCGCTGCGATCTATGCAGCTCGCGCAGATTTAAAACCAGTGCTCTACACAGGCATCGTGCCTGGCGGTCAGCTTACTCAGACTACCGAAGTGGAAAACTTTCCGGGCTATCCGGGCGGGATCATGGGACCGGAGATGATGGAAGATTTCAGAAAGCAGGCAGAGCGGTTTGGTACAGACATTCGTTTTGGTTATGCAACCTCGGTCGATTTTTCAGGGCCGCTCCATAAAGTGGTGATCGACGAGCATAAAACCATTATAGCAGATACTGTGATCGTGGCAACCGGAGCTTCAGCAAAGTGGCTGGGCCTCGAAAGCGAGCAGAAATATAACGGATTTGGGGTTTCTGCCTGTGCGGTTTGTGACGGCTTCTTCTTCAAAGGCCAGGATGTGGCCATTGTTGGGGCTGGCGACACCGCTGCTGAGGAAGCTACTTACCTGGCTAAGCTGTGCCGCAAAGTGCATGTACTGGTCCGCCGCGACGAGTTCAGGGCTTCTAAGGCGATGCAGGCCCGGGTACTCGACACGGCCAATATCGAAATCCATTACAACACCGAAACAAAGGAGATTGTGGGTGATGGTCAGAACGTGACGGGAGTCCATGTTGTGAACAATAAAACGGGAGAGGAAAAGACCATCCCGGTCACCGGATTTTTCGTGGCTATTGGTCATAAGCCGAATACAGACATTTTTAAAGGCTGGCTCGACATGGATGAGACCGGCTATCTGATCACCAAACCAGGCACTGCACAAACCAACATCGAAGGGGTTTTTGCCTGCGGCGATGCTCAGGACAAAATTTACCGCCAGGCCGTGACGGCTGCTGGTACCGGATGCATGGCGGCGCTGGAGGCTGAGCGGTACCTTGCTGAAAAGGAATACGAAACAGCTCACTAGGAGCTGAGGGCTTTCCGGCCTTTGATCTGTAGCAAAACCTTTTCGGCTTTTAAAGCGTTATCTTGTTTTACTTTTTAAATATCACATTTATGGGAAAAGGAGATATCAAATCAAAAAGAGGAAAGATCACCAACAAATCATTTGGAAAGAAAAGACCTCACCGGTTGAAACAGACGCAGCAGTCGTCGCAAACAGAAAAAATTGCTGAATAAAAGTGCCGGAACCGGCACTTTTATCGTTATATAGCCATGGCATCATCTTCTATCCGTTCCAGAATAACAGTCATCCTGACCATCACCATTTGTATTGCAGTTGCCCTTCTCCTTCTTTTCTTTTACCTGAAGCGGGAGTTCCTCACTACACGCACAGAGATCAGCGAAGACGTCATGATCGAGAAGATCACCAGCATCGGCAAGCTGGAGCTCGTGAAGTACTCGATGAAGGATGTGCTGGAAAAGAAAGAGCTGCGCACCATCCTGCCCGACAAGCGGATCCTTCTTGTAGCAGCAGGGGAGGTAGCAGGCTGTATCGACCTCACGCGGGTGAAGAAAGAAGACGTGGTGCCTTCCGGTCAGGACTCCCTTACCGTTACGCTTCCGCAGCCTGAGATCTGCTACTTTAAGATCGATCACAAGCGTTCCAAAGTGTACGACGTTTCAGGCACCTGGTTCCCCACCGACACAAAGGCCATGGTTGAGGATGTCTATAAGCTGGCTGAGCAGCGAATGCTCCAGAACGCAAAGGAGATGGACATCCTTGGCAAGACCCGGGAGAATGCCTTCGTGATCTTTAAGCCGATGCTTGAGAACATCTCAGGAAAAAAAGTAGGGATCCTCTTCCGCTAGACGGCATCCGGCATGCCTTATTTTCGTCCGCTTAAGAGGTACCTGCACCCGCGGCAGAGGCGCCACCCTGCACGGAGCTGCCTCTGCGCTTAACCCTTTTAGCGCAAAGATTTGGCTCTCCTGTTTTATTTTCTAAGAACCTTTCGTATTATTGATGCTGTCAATTACTGTTATGAGGATACTTGCATCAATAAACGTTACATTAGTCTGTTTTGCTTCGGTCTTTGTTTCATGCACCTCAAAGGAGGAAAAGAAGGCCGAAAAGCCTGTTGTGAAGACGGTGCTGCCGGCGCCCTTCCGGTTTCATAAGGCTGTTGAGGTGAAGCCGGGTCTCACCTTTGACGTGCTGAGCTGGGGAAGAGGTTCAGAACTGAGCGGCGCCTTTATGATCCTCCGCTCTGATTCGGCAGCCATCAAGTACTGCTCGGTAACAGAGGAGCTCGAAGGACGCATCAGCGATGCCTGGAATATGGACATGGACACAGACGGCAACCCTGAAATCTTCATAGAGGCCAAATCTGACGACAAGGAGAACCCGCTCCGCATGTACGTGTATGAGTTTGATGATAATGGAAATGGCCGGGAGATCCGTTTCCCTGACCTTACATCCTCTACCAAAAAGAACTACCGCGGTAAAGACTCCATCTACGTGAAGGAAGGTGTTTTATATCGGCAGTTTCCGCTGTTTGAAGAGTCGGATACAGCAGGCCTGAAGCCAACCGGCAAGAAAATACTGGAATACAGCCTCAGAGGAAGCACTTTTTCTGTTAATACCGTGGAGCCTAAAAAATAACAAGCTTCCTGACCGCAGCTTTTAGTCGTTAAACTGTTTCTGCAGCCTTTCGAGATTGGAGATCATCTCGCGCAGCTTCTCCTGCTCTTTTCCGATGTAGATGCGCATCAGTCGCCAGCAGATAAAGAACCAGGCGATTGTGAACACCACCCCGCCAGCCGTTTGCCATAAGGGAGCAATGAAGTAAAGCTCTACGAAGTAAAGCGCGAACGCAATACCGATGAAGATGCTGTAGATGCTGTATTTGCGGGTGTTGAGTACGTATCTCTTCTTTTTATAAGCTTTCAGGTACTGGATATAGTTTTCAGGCTGTTGCAGCATAGACTCGCTCTCAGTGAAGCTTTTGTAATCGCTCGCCTGAACAAATACGTAATATAAACAGCAGGAGATGAGGATGAGCAGCGAGAGGTGAGTGGTCCACATGATAAAGGGATTTGACAGCCATACCCACACAAGGATCACAATGGCGACGACCATGCCAAGGCCCTCCAGCAGCAGCTTGTTGCTAAAGGTCTTTTTGGTCTTTTTAAGCCGGCCTACCAGGTCTTCGTAGCTAATCCCCGGCTTTGAAACCTGACCGCTCCATATATCTTTTAATGCATCAAAATCTTTCATAGCGGTTGTATATCTCAGTAAGCTTGTTCTTTATCCTGTGAATCTTCACCCGGAGGTTGCCGTCAGATATGCCGGCAATTTCAGCAATCTCGTTATAAGGCACTTCGTCAAGAACCATCGTAATTATTAAACGTTCATTTTCTTCAAGTTGTGATATGCACTTGTAAAGCAGCGCCACCTGCTCGTTTTTCTCCGACAGTTCTTCCCTTTTATTCTCGATGATGTTGTCGGTCAGTTCTTCTTTACTTTGCCGCTTTTCCACGCGCAGCCAGGAGAGGCAGGTGTTTACTGCGATGCGGTAAATCCAGGTGGAGATGAGCGCCTGATTGCGGAACTTCTCAAGGTTTTGCCAAACCTTCATAAAGGTCTCCTGCATCAGGTCGTTGGCCGAGTCGCTGTCGCCTGTATAGCCATAGCACAGGTGAAAAACCCGTTTTGAGTTCGACTTGAAAATCTCCTTAAACAAAGCTTCTTTGCTTGTCATCGTCCTTTTGATACGCTCTGATGGTGTTTGTTACAGCTCGAGTGAGGCAAGATCGAAATTCTTCAGCTTCGGCGACGACTGCTCCAGCAAATTCTCGTATTCTTCGCGATAATCAAAGAGAAGGTCTTCATGAAGTTTCAGCAGGTTCTTTTTTACTCGCTGCAAGACGCGGAATAAGAGCAGTGCCAGCTGTTTCTGCGAGGACGTGAGGCCCGCGTAGCGGAGGAATTGCTGCGAGAACCAGATCAGGAGCTGCACCTCGGCAAGGGGCTGTCCGGTAAACTTAATGTGCCTGTTGAGGGTCCGGAGCATTTTCCGGATTTCCTTAGACCGCAAATAGATTCCAGGATGAAGGCTCTCGAAACCGGCTTGTAAGGATTTTTTTACAGAGTCGATATATCCGTCCACGTCACTGCTTTCGAACACCAGATAGTGGATCAACTCCTTATTCTCTTTCTTATATTTTGCCACTTTCAGGCAAATTTCGATCAGTTCTTCCCGCTCCAGCGCCTTTAGCTCCTTTTTGATCGCAATTAAGCTTTCCTGTTTCATGTATCTCCAGTAATTTGACTGGTAAAGCTAATTATTTTACATTTGCTGGCCATTAAATTAATCCCATGAAGTTAAAACAGGCAGGATTTACTGCTATCATTACCGTAAGTATTGCGGCCATTCTCCTTTTTCTTAACGAATATAACCTGGTGGCTATTCCGTCGCAGGTCCTCATATTCTCGCGCTGGCTGGCAATCGGAGGGTTAGTGGTATTCGGCCTTAAAAAGAAGTCGCTCACCTCCTGGATACTTATTGCCATGGTCATCGGGGCTGAGATAGGACATGACTATCCGGAACTGGCCATGAACCTGCAGGTGTTAAGTAAGGTCTTCCTCAAGATGATCAAGACCATTGTGGCACCTCTGCTTTTCGCCACCCTCGTGTACGGGATTGCCGGTCACGCCGACTTAAAGCAGGTTGGGCGTATGGGCTGGAAATCAATGGTTTATTTTGAGAGCGTTACCACCATCGCCTTGTTCATCGGGCTTGCTGCTATCAATATTTCACAGGCAGGGGTAGGTATTAAGATTCCGCCTGCACAGCACGAAGAACTTCCGAAGATCCCGCCTCAGTCGGCAACCGACATCATCCTTCATATTTTTCCGGAGAACGTTGCCAAGTCAGTGGCAGAGGGACAGATCCTGCAGATTGTCATCTTCAGCGTCATTTTCGGCGTAGGGCTGGCCATGGTACGCGAGGACAAGCGTCTTCCGATGTTACACTTCACAGAGAGCCTGGCTGAAGTGATGTTTAAGTTCACCAATATCGTGATGTACTTTGCTCCCGTGGGGGTAGGTGCTGCCATCGCGTATACGGTAGGACATATGGGGCTGGGCATATTGGTCAATCTCTTCCAGCTTCTGGCCACGCTGTACGTGGCCCTGCTTGTCTTCCTTTTTGGCGTGCTGCTGCCAATCGCTCTGCTGGTTGGAGTGCCGGTGCGGAAGTTCATCGCCGCTATTGCCGGACCTGTTTCCATTGCCTTTGCAACCACCAGTTCTGAGGCAGCGCTGCCCAGGGCGATGGAGAACCTCGAGAAGCTGGGCGTACCGCGTAAGATAGTGGCCTTTGTGATGCCCACGGGCTACAGCTTTAATCTCGATGGCACCACCTTGTATCTGGCGCTTGCTTCTATATTTGTGGCTCAGGCGGCAGGCATGCACCTCAGCTTCGGCCACCAGCTGCTGATCGTTTTCACCCTGATGCTGACCAGCAAGGGCGTTGCCGGAGTACCGCGGGCCTCGCTGGTCATTCTCCTCGGAACGGCCTCTTCTTTCGGAATGCCTACCTGGCCCATTTTTATTATCCTCGGTATTGACGAGCTCATGGACATGGCCCGCACCTCCGTCAACGTCATCGGAAATTGCCTGGCGACCGTTGTAATAGCTAAGTGGGAGAAGGAATTCCATCCTGAAGAAGTTGAGGCAGAATAGTTAAAAAAAGCTCCTGTATTTATTATTACCTTCGAACCATGAGTGACAAAGGAAAAAAGATTTTCTTAGCATTAAGTATAGTTGTTCCGTTTCTGATCTACTGCGTTTATTACTATGGCATGATGGTAAAGAACGCACCTTACAAGTTTGCCGAATTTGAATCGCTCACCTTTAAATATGGAGAAGGAGACAGCCTGGTTAACCAGTACGATTCCAAAACGCGCAGCTACCAGTATCTCAATGACCGGGATTCGCTGATTAAGAAGCAGGTGAAGCTCACCAAAGACGATCTGCTCTTCCTTCATCGCAAGGCGGTAGAGTACGGGTTCTGGGATTTCCCCTCAGACCTTACCGTTGCCGAGGGTGCAGGAGGTGCAAGGGGACCGCGCTACTACCTGGAGTACAAGTATAAAAGAAAGAGCAAGAAGGTAACCTTTGACGTAAATTACAACGGGAACCCGAAGCTGAAGGACGCGGTCAGAGGGCTGATAGAAACGGTCGATAAGACCATCAACACGGCTGAGGATCGGGGCAAAAAATAGGGGAGTTCTCCCTGCTCAGCTCCCCCGGGCTGCGGGAGTTCGCACATATCGTTAAATTTCTGTGAATGTGTATTTGTGTTATAGAGATAATTAAGTGCCTTTTAAAAGATTGCTGACTGCTGATAGCTGACGGCCAATCGCCGTTATTGAGATCGCTTCGCTACGTTTAATTGGCCTTAAAGACACTCAAGCAATTATCATTTCCCGTTTGTAAGCGCAGTTCATGAATCTCTTTTCGATTACATGTACCAATACGTTCAAATGCTGATTTTCTGCTTTGTTCACAGATATCCTTAATTTTTTGATTACTGATGAAGGCTTTATTGATCATAGATATTCAAAATGATTTTTTAAGCGGAGGCGCATTGGCTGTTCCGCAGGGCGATGAGGTGATCCCGGAGATCAACAGACTGCAGGAGCAGTATCCGCTTGTTATTGCCAGTCAGGACTGGCACCCTCGCGGTCACAAGAGCTTTGCTTCCAGTCATGCTGGAAAGTCCCTGTTCAGCCGCATAGAGCTGAACGGCCTGGAGCAGGTGCTGTGGCCCGACCATTGTGTGCAGGGTACTGATGGTGCGGCCCTTTCGGCACAGCTGGATCAGCGACGTATCGAGACGATCTTCAGGAAAGGGACAGATCCCGGGACCGACAGTTATAGTGCGTTTTATGATAACGGCCGGAAAAAGGCGACCGGGCTCACTGAGTACCTGAGAGGGAAGAAGGTGTCGGAACTGCACGTGGCCGGACTTGCGGCCGACTACTGCGTATATTATTCAGTAAAAGATGCCCTGGCAGAGGGCTTTGAAACCGTTCTTATCGAAAATGCCACCCGGGCCATTGATCCCGCTGCCTTT
The DNA here is from genome assembly GCF_041902385.1 of Arcticibacter sp. MXS-1. Taxonomy (GTDB): domain Bacteria; phylum Bacteroidota; class Bacteroidia; order Sphingobacteriales; family Sphingobacteriaceae; genus Arcticibacter. The sequence continues at coordinate 3,751,228 of NZ_CP169244.1, forward strand.
ACTGAAATTAAGAAGGACATCCTGCAGAGAGGCGGCACGGTGCTCCATCTCTGAGCCGCATGACGGAGACATCCAACAAAAGCAGGCGCCAGTCTGTTGATATTGGTATGGTTGACGATTTGCTATTTGAAGACGAACAACAGCAGGCACCGGATGAGCCTTTCTATATAGAGGCCGACCTGTACGATAGCGGCGATTACGTTCGTCTGCTGGTGGTGCCCTGCGATACGCGGTACGTACTTGTATTAAATGATGAACATCTTTGCACCCTGCAGCTCACCTGCGATGAACCGGTGTGCTGGGAGCAGGAAGACGGAACCCTTGACGACGAAGTGGTAGAGCGTCTGGGAGCCGCTATCAGAGCGGTGTCTCAGTAGCCTCATCTTTAACGCTGCGGGGCACGCAGTACCGGTAATACAGGAGACCCGTACCAGTAAGGGCTATTCCGAGAAGTGAAGGAATAAAAGCGGTGGTCAGCGTAACCACCATAAAGGTGATCTGGATCAGCAGAACGAGGATCAGCGTAAAGGGATAGCCCCAGGCTTTATAAGGCCGGGCTAGAGAAGGATATTTCTTTCGGAGGATAAAGACTGATGCAAAGGTCAGCACGTTAAACACAGCCGATGTAAACGAAAAGTAATCAATCACTGCTTCATATGCGCTCTGGGCGAGGGTAGAAAAGGCGATGAGCAGTGCCGCCCACAGGGCCTGAGCATAGAGGGCGTAATTGGGCGTTTTGTATTTGGGGTGCAGGGAGGCGAGCCGGCGGAAGAACAGCTGATCACGTGACATGGCAAACCAGGTCCTGCTCTTCACAAAGATCTGCGTATTGACATTGCTGAACGTATTAATCATGATCGCCCCCACTACCACAAGCGCTCCGGCACTGCCCAGGATTGCCTTCATAGAGTCTACTGCAACAGCTTTTGATGCAGCCATCGCGCCAGGCCCCAGCAGGTTGATATATGCCGAGTTGATGAGCAGATATAAGAGCATCACGCTGCCTATGCCAAGGAACAGAGACAGGGGCAGGTTCCTCGAAGGATTTTTTACCTCTTCTGCCACATAGGTGGCGCCTTCCCATCCGCTATAGGCGAAGAAACAGTAGCGCATGGCCGTAAAGACAGCCTGGACGGCAGCCCAGCCGGTTACTGCCGTTGCGCCGGTGCTGAAGTGAGCAGTATGTATTCCCCTGGAAAAGGCGGTCGCAATGATCAGCACGAGGATAGCCACCTTCAGGAGGCTAAAGATGTTTTGCAGCTTGCCGCTGAGCTTGATGCCCAGCGAATTGATAAACGTCAGCAGCATGACAATCGCAATGGCCAGGCCTGCTACCGGAAGCTTCGCCGGGCCGGAGAGAAACAGGGATACCGTATTTTCTGAAAAGAACAGGGCAACCGCTGCTATGGCGCCGGTTTCGGAGACAAAGAACATGGCCCAGCCCCGTAAAAAGGTTACCACCGGCGGGTAAGCGGCTTTCAGAAAGACGTAAGGCCCGCCCGATTTCGGTATCATGGCTACCAGCTCTGCATAACACAATGCGGCCAGCATGGTGGCAATTCCCCCTAATATCCAGGCTCCGTAGAACATGGAGACCGAAGCGGTGATCATCATAATGGGAGCAGGAGTTCTGAAAATTCCTGACCCGATGATGCGGTTCACTACAATAGACAATGTTTCGGGCAGGCCCAGCTGCCTCTGAAGTTCTGTTTTTTCTCCTCCCTTACCGGCGTTCTCTGACATTTGCGGCCAATATAGATATTTGTGCTGAGAAAGGCGCTGAATGTGGATTACATGGCCAGAGGGGCTTGTTGCAGAGGAGGAAGGAAAGTGATGCGCTGCGGTCCGAAATCTTCAAAAAAGATGAAATATCCCTATAGAATCTCCTGCTTTTAACTATTTTTAGCGGCTAATTCGGGAAATATCGTTCTTCCCGTCAAACAAAAAGCCGTAAAAATAGAAGATGAAAGTTTTAAAATTCGGAGGGACATCAGTAGGTAGCCCCGAGCGGATGAAAAAGTTGCTTAGTATTATCCGCCCAGATGAAAAGCAAATTGTAGTACTGTCGGCTGTTGCCGGAACAACAAACAGCCTTGTTGAAATTTCACAATCTTATTTAAACGGCGATAAGCGAAAGGCGAAGCAGCTCACCGACGCACTTTACGAAAAGTATAAGGTGTTTGTAGACGAGCTCTTTGCTTCTGACGAAGGCCGCCACAACGGAAAGGAACTGATTGATTATCACTTTACTTTAATTGGTTCTTTTTCAACTGATTTGTTTACTCCTGTTGAAGAAAAGATCATACTGGCACAGGGAGAACTGCTTTCAACCACGCTCTATCATTTCTATCTTACTGAGATCGGTATCAGGTCAGTCCTGCTGCCTGCCCTCGACTTCATGAAGATCGATGAGGACAATGAGCCGGTGATTGAATACATCGGATCCAGACTGCAGCCATTACTTGACCAGAAGGCCGACCAGACCTTGTTTATCACGCAGGGATATATCTGCCGGAATTCGTTCGGCGAGATCGATAACTTAAGAAGAGGGGGCAGTGATTACACGGCTTCCCTGATCGGTGCGGCGATCCGCGCTGACGAGGTTCAGATCTGGACCGACATCGACGGGATGCATAACAATGACCCCCGAATTGTGAAAGGTACCCGGCCAATTGCGCAGCTTTCGTTTGATGAGGCAGCAGAGCTTGCTTATTTTGGTGCCAAGATCCTCCATCCTCAAAGCGTGTTTCCTGCCCAGAAATATAAGATACCCGTACGTCTGCTCAACACCATGGAGCCCTCTGCACCCGGAACGCTGATCACTAACGAGAGCGAGAAAGGCAAGATCAAGTCCATCGCCGCGAAAGATGGCATCACGGCTATCAAGATCCATTCAAGCCGCATGTTACTGGCCTATGGCTTCCTGCGGAAGGTGTTTGAGATCTTTGAACGCTACAAGACCCCGATCGACATGATCACCACTTCAGAAGTAGCGGTATCGGTAACGGTTGACGAGACGACCTATCTCAGCGAAATATTGAATGATCTGAAAGACTTCGGATCAGTGGAGGTGGAGAATGATCAGACCATCGTTTGCGTGGTGGGCGACTTTTCTTTCGAGTCGCACGGCTTCGCGGCGCGCGTTTTTGATTCCTTGAAGCATATCTCCATCAAGATGATCTCTTACGGGGCCAGCAACTGCAATATCTCCCTGCTTGTTAATGCAGAAGATAAAACAGAGGCACTAAGAAGCCTGCATGATCGTTTGTTTTAAAGGCAGGGCCGTTTCCAAAGGATCTTTAAACAGCAAAGTCTCAAATTCATTTACACTGAACGGCGGTGCCTGGTGCAAAGCCATTCAGTGTAAATGCTTGTAATTGAAATTATAACAACAAAAAGAGCATGTACTCGGTTTTGAGACAGCCTCTTAAGAATTGCTCAGATGTCTTCTTTAAATAACTTAACAGACAAGCTAAAGTCTGCACAGACTCCTTTTTATTATTACGATCTGCAGCTTCTGCAGGCCACACTGGAAGCTTGCCGGACTGCCGCACAGCCCTACGGCTTTCACGTGCACTATGCGCTGAAAGCGAACTTCAATGCCAGAGTACTGCAGCTCATCAGGGATGCAGGGTTTGGAGCGGACTGTGTGAGCGGAAATGAAGTAAGTAAGGCCATTGAGGTTGGTTTTGATCCCTCAAAGGTCGTCTTTGCAGGAGTAGGTAAGGCGGATAAGGAGATCAACGAAGCGCTGGATTTTGATATTTTCTGCTTCAATGTAGAGTCCGTTCAGGAGCTGGAGGTGATCAATTCACTGGCCGCAGCAAAAGGTAAGCGTGCACGTGTGGCCCTGCGCATCAATCCGAACGTCGACGCCCACACCCATCATAATATCACGACCGGCCTGGCTGAGAACAAGTTTGGAATCAATCAATGGGAACTTGCCGATTGCGCAGAGGTGCTGACTAAGGCCGGAAACCTGTGGCTGGAAGGAATTCATTTTCATGTAGGTTCGCAGATCACCGATATGAACGTGTTCAAAAGCCTGTGTGTGAAGGTGAATGAGATCAAGACCTGGTTTGAAGAGCGCGGATTCAACCTCAACGTACTCAACGTTGGCGGTGGCCTGGGCGTAGACTACTACCATCCCGACGAGAACGCCATCCCCGACTTTGCCGCTTATTTTGCTATTTTCGACCGGTACCTCGACCGGAGGGCTGGCCAGGAAGTTCACTTTGAACTTGGACGTGCGCTGGTAGCGCAATGCGGTACGCTGATCAGTAAGGTATTGTACGTAAAGAAGGGGATTAAGAAGAACTTCCTCGTTTTGGATGCCGGAATGACTGAGCTGATGCGCCCCGCCCTTTATCAGGCTTATCACAAGATTGAAAGGCTGGAAGGCGAAGCTGGCAGTCAGGTGCTGAAGTATGATGTAGTGGGACCGATCTGCGAGTCGACCGACTGCTTCGGCAAAGAAGTGGAGCTGGCTGATTCAGAAAGGGGCGACATCATCGCCATTCGCACTGCTGGTGCCTATGGTGAAGTAATGGCCTCCCGCTATAACTTAAGAGAGGCGATCCGTTCGGTCTATTCAGACTGATGTTTACTGCGGTATTCAGATAGCTTATTGATGAAATAAGCTATCTCATCATTATTCAGAATATAATCGACTGTGCCGAGAGCGAGCGCCTGGTTAGGCATATAGGCGATTTCAGACGTCTCGGGATTCTGGACGGCCGTGATGCCGCCTTTCGAGTGAATGGCTTTTAAGCCAAGCGCTCCGTCGGCATTGGCGCCTGAAAGAAGAATGCCTACCGTATTTTCCCGAAAAGCTTCTGCCGCCGTTTCAAAGGTTACGTCAATAGAAGGTCGGGAGTAGTTGACCTTTTCAGAGTAATCGACTGATAAGCTCCCGTCTTTTTCCACCAGCAAATGATAATCGGCAGGGGCGAGGTAGATGGTGCCGGCGAGGAGCTCCTCTTTCTCTTCCGCTTCTTTCACCCGGAGCGAAGTCTTGCCCGCAAACAGCGTACTGAGATTTGAGTCAAAGGAGCTCTTCCGGTGGAGGATAACAATAACCGGAAATGTCAGCTTCGTTGTCAGCGAGGGGAGGGTTTTAAGGATCACATCGAGGCTTCCCGCAGACCCGCCGATCACCACCGCTTCGGTTATTCTCCTTATGCTATTTTTCTCCATATTTTCTCCTTGTCTACCTGCTTAAACCGGGGGGCGATGGTAGAGAAACGCAGCGTCTCCTTGGAGCCTAGTGCCAGATATCCGAGGTTTTCAAGGCTTTCTTCGAAAAGGTCGAACACCCTCGACTGCAGATCCTTATCGAAATAGATCAGCACATTGCGGCACAGGATGAGCTGAAAGACATTGAAAGAGCGGTCCGACACCAGATTATGAGTAGAGAAGATCATCTTCTCGCGCAGCGACTCATCAAACAGCACCTTGTCGTATATCGCAGTATAATAGCCCGAGAACTCTTTCTTGCCTCCCGACAGGATGTAGTTTTCTGAATATTGCTTCATCTGGACAAGGGGGAAGATCCCTTTCCGGGCCCGGTCGAGCACCTCTGGATTGATGTCCGTGGCGTATAAAAGAGACTTATGCAATAAGTTGGCTTCCTTAAGCAGAATAGCCATCGAATACACCTCTTCGCCGCTCGAGCAGCCGGCGTGCCATATCCTGATGAAGGGATAAGTGCCCAGTACCGGAAGAATATGCTCGCGCAGGGCTTTGTAGAAAAGCGGATCGCGGAACATCTCCGTTACTGTTACCGTGATCTGTTCAACAAACCGCTTCAGGTACTCCGGATCGTACTTGATCTTGTACCTGAACTCCGCAAAGCTGAGAAAGCGGTCGAGTGTAAAAAGGCGGTTTACCCTTCGTCTGATGGAGGCCTTTGAGTAGTCCGTGAAGTCGTACCCGTAAACCTCAAATAAGTCATTTAATAGAATCTCGATGTCGTTATCCTGCAATACACTTTGCTCCATTCAACTACTGCAAATACTGATTTAAAAGAGCCACTAACGCCTCCACGTTAATCGGTTTGGCAATGTAATCATCGGCTCCTGCACTCAAACACTTTTCCTTATCGCCGACCATTGCCTGGGCCGTTACCGCAATTATTGGAATGTCAGGCAGCTTCTTGTCCTCTTTAATTTTTCCAATCGTTTCGTACCCGTCCATTTCAGGCATCATCATATCCATAAGAATTATGCCAATGTCTTGCCTGTCTCTTAAAATAGCAAGTCCTTCCTCCGCGCTTGAGGCAGTTATGCATCCATATTTTCTGGCTTTCAGTACCGCAACGAGGGCAAAAATGTTGCGTGGCTCGTCGTCAATTATCAATATTTGTTTAGGCATTTCCTTGTTTACATCGATTTATCATACAACCAGACGCGGAGTAGAGAAATGAGCTGATCTACATCCACCGGCTTTGAAATATAATCAGAAGCGCCGGCTTTAATGCATTTTTCGCGGTCTCCCACCATGGCTTTGGCTGTAACGGCAAGGATCGGAAGATTTCTGAAGCGCGGGTTCTTTCTGATCCTGCTTGTGCTTTCATATCCATCCATTTCGGGCATCATCATGTCCATGAGCACCACATCAGTCTGCGGGTTTTCGTCGAGCACTCGAAGGGCTTCTTTTCCGTCTGTGGCTGATATTACCTTCATTTTTAATTGTTCCAGCGCTTTGGTTAACGAGAAGATATTCCGCACATCGTCGTCGGCAATCAGTACAGTCTTTCCTTTCAGCACTTCGTTCAGCTGTACCAGGTTCTTCTTGCGTTCAGGTTCTTTCTCCGGTTTTTCTTTTTCTTCTACCAGGTGAAGGAAGAGCGCCACCTCGTCGAGAATGCGCTGATAGGAGTGTGCAGTTTTCATTACAATACTGTCGGCGTACTGTTTGATCTTGCTTTCCTCCGCCTTCGAAAGATTCTTACCCGTAAAGATGATGATGGGCAGGTTCTCCAGTCCCTGCGTCTTTTTAACGGTCTCCAGCGTCTCGTACGCGGCAATATCAGGGATGCCCATATCCAGGATCACGCAATTGATGTCGTCCTTTGTGAGGGCGTCTACGCCTTCAGCCACCGAGCCCTTGATCTCCGAATTAACGTTCGATGACTCAAGGAAATACGCCAGCGCCTTGGCATGCTTCGGATTCTCTTCAATGATGAGTACTTTCTTTGGAAATCTGTTGAGGGCGTCTTCGATCTTGATAAAGATCTTTTTCATCTCCTCAATGGCCACCGGCTTGTTGATGAAGTCAATAGCGCCCTTGATCAGACTCTCTCTCTTTACTTCCATTGACGACATGATGTGTACAGGGATATGGCGGGTCTCGGGATCTCCTTTCAGTTCCTCCATTACTTCCCAGCCGTCCTTCACGGGGAGCTGGATGTCGAGCAGAATTGCCAGCGGCTTATAGAGGCGGGCCAGCTCCAGTCCTTCGTCGCCCCGAACGGCAACAACGGCCTTATAATTATTGCGGTGCGTGTACTCCACCAGCGCTTTGGCAAAGTTCGTATCGTCTTCAACAATGAGGATCAGCTTATCGCCGGGGCTCAGTGTTTCGCGATCGTCCTTGACCTGCTGCGGAATCAGCGGCACCACATACTTCTTCTTCTCGGCCGTCTCTGCGGGTTTAACCGGAACCGGCACAGGCAGCACAGGACGCGATTCCTGCTCAGCGGCCTCTTGCGGCTTCACTACAATTTCAGGGGACACCGGCACTACTACGGTAAATTCACTTCCCGTACCCGGTTCACTCGTGAGTAAGATCTCACCGCCAAGCAGCTTGGCCAGCTCGCGACTGATGGAAAGCCCCAGTCCGGTGCCTCCATACTTCCGCCGTGTAGAGCCATCTGCCTGCTGGAAGGCTTCGAAGATATGATCCTGTTTTTCTTTTGCAATGCCAATTCCCGAATCTTTCACGGTAAACTGAATAAAGTCTTCCCTGGGCCCTTCGTCGACTAATATGCTGACATTCCCCTTGGCGGTAAACTTCAGGGCATTCGACAACAGATTCTTTAAGATCTGCTCAAGGCGCATTTTATCAGTCCGTATCACCTCAGGGCAAGCCGGCGATACTTCGGTAATAAATTCGAGGTTCTTTTCCCTGGCGATCGGCAGGAACAGCGAGCGCATGTCGGTAACAATGTCACGCATCGCCACATCAGCATACTCCAGGTCCATCTTGCCAGCCTCAATCTTAGAAAGGTCAAGGATCTCGTCAATCAGAGAAAGCAGGCCGTTGCCGGAGCTTTGGATCACTTTTGCATATTCTACCTGCTCGTCGCTCAGGTTTTCCTCATTGTTCTCAGAGAGAAGGCGCGAGAGCAGGAGGATGGAGTTGAGCGGTGTGCGCAGCTCGTGCGACATGTTGGCGAGGAATTCGGACTTGTATCTGGTGCTCTGTTCCAGTTCTTCCGCTTTTTTCTGGATGTCGAGGTTCCGTTCCACAATGAGCTGGTTCTTTTCTTCCAGCATCTTGCTCCGCCCTTCAAGTTCCTGATTGGCCTGCAGCAGTTCTTCCTGCTGAACCTTTAGTTCTTCTTCAGAGGCCTGGAGCTTCTGGGCCTGCGCCTCCAGTTCCGTGTTGAGGTTCTCCAGCTCGCTGTGCTGCGCCTGTAATTCTTCCGACTGGGCCTGCGTCTCTTCGAGGAGCTCCTGCAGCCGTCTTCTGCTTTCGGCCGTGTTGATGGCGATGCCTGTATTATGCGCAATACTCCTGAAATATTCCAGTTCCAGCTCACTGTATTCCTTTATTGCACCCAGTTCAATTACCCCTTTCAGTCGGTTTTCAAAAAGCAAAGGGAACGCAATGACGGTTCGCGGTTTGATATCTCCGCTGGTGGTGTTGAGCACAAAATCGGTCTCTTCAATATCCCGGAGCAGGATTGATCGCTGCTCCAGAGCACACTGTCCGACCAGGCCTTCACCCAGCCTCACCACTGTTTGTGCTTTATCTGCAGAGAGGGCATACGAGGCGCTCAACTGCAAGTTAGATTCGTCCTGAGTTAAATATAAAGCGCCCACCCGGCTTTTGCTGTAGCCTACCACGTATTCCAGAATATTCTGCGTCAGCTGGTCAAGATCGGTCACGCTGATCATCTTGTCATTCAGACCCGCTATACCAGCCTGGAGAGACTCTTTATCCGACAGCAGGTTGAATGAGTACTCGAGCGACTGTGCCATTTTATTCAGAGAGGCTGCAAGGCTCCCCAGCGAGTCTTTCTCTTCGTCGTCCACCACTCTGATGGCATAGTCGCCTGCCGAAATCTTATCCGCAATTCCTTCTATCAGTTCAATTCTCCGGCTGATGTCCTGATCTTTTTCCTGCAGTTCGTCATAAAGCGCAGAGCGCTGCTCAAAATCTTTCTTTGCGCGCAGATACGAGTAAATGGTAATGATGAATGACATGATAGCGGCCAGAACGATCAGGATGGGAGTATAGCTCGAAAAGCGGTTCAGTTTTTCTGTACGGGAAGTCAGCGCCGTTTGCTCAATATCTTCCATCCGTTTTACAACCCGGCGTGCCTGGTCCATGTAGGTCTTGCCCTCCAGCAGGTCATTGGTGGTGATCACGATGTTATTTCGCTTTTGATTGATCACTAAGTCTAACCTTTTTAGGCGCCTCTCTATAATATTCTCCAGCTCATCGCAGTTTTTCTGCTGAGCCGGATTGTCGCCGGCAAGCTGGCGGACTTTATTTATTGAGCTGACAGCCTTGTCGAACGATCCCCTATAGGGGCCAAGGAACTCTTCAATTCCTGTCAGGAGATAGCCCCGCTGTCCGGTTTCTGCATCTTTCAGTACGGAGACGGTATACTCCAGCTCAATGATCAGCTCGTTGGTATGGTTCACCATCTTTGCGCTGTCGAGCAAGTTGCTGATGCTCACATAAGATGCAACCGAACTGATCATTAAAAGCAAAAGAGAAAGTCCGTAACCAACTCTCAGGTTTTTTGTGATTGTGCCTTTCATGTTAAGAGAAAAATATGAAGTCCCTAATACCTGCTTCTAATTATCAAACTCAATGAGCTTTTTAGAATCGTGGTAGATTGGAATGCTAAAATAAAAAATTGATCCTTTTCCGAGCTCACTTTCTACTCCAAATGTTCCGTTGTGTCGTTTAATAATTTCAGAGCAGATATAAAGGCCGATACCCAGGCCCTGGAAACGGTGAGATGTTTCTTCTACACGGTAGAATTTTTTAAAAATGTTGTCCTTTTTTTCCGGGGCGATACCGACGCCGAAGTCCTTCACCCGGACAAAGAGCTGCCCGTCTGAGATCTCACTTTCAACCTGCACTTCCTTACTATCCGGCGAGTATTTTATGGCGTTGGTGAGGTAATTGAGGATCACCTGTTCTATCCTGATCTCGTCGCCATAAATGCGAACTGCAGCGCTGCCCGTCCTGACCACGGTTACTTCTTTGTTGGTTTGCCGGATAATGTCGATGGTGCTCTCCAGGACCGGTTCAAAGTCGAACACCTTTTTGTTGAACTTTAATTTACCACTTTCAATTTTAGACACGTCGAGAAGGTCAGCGATCAGGTTGTGCAGCTTTTCGATCTGAAGCTGAGTACGTCCGATGTATTTACTTGTTTCAGACGTCTGGCCTGAAGCGGGGTCAAACGAACGTTCCAGTAGCTGGATGTACGCTTTGATACTGGTAAGGGGGTCTTGAGCTCGTGGCTGGCGATACTGAGAAACTCGTCTTTTCTTTTCTCAGCCTGCTTTTGTTCTTCTATATCGGTAAAGGTTCCGACCCATTTAACAGCGTCCTGCCGCTCGCTGACAGGAGTTACGCGGAGCAGGTGACAGCGAAAGTATTCTGAATGCAGCTGCCTGATGCGTACTTCCATTTCGAGGGGCTGGCCTGTGGCTACCGCACGGGAGAATTGCTGCGCAATGTCTGCGTCGTCTGGATGGTTTTCCGGGAAGACAGATTCCGACGGCGAATAGCTGAACCACTTCTGGTTTACAAATTCTATTTCGCCGGTGCTTTTCGCAGTGAAGGCAATCTGCGGAATGCTCTCAAGGATGGAGCGGAGTTCCTGTACTCGTTCGCGCAGCTCACTTTGAGCCTGTTTCCTGAATTCAATCTCTGCCCGCAACGCCAGCTGGGTGTCGTTCAGCTGACGGGTCTGTTCATAGAGGCGATGCAAGGTCTTTACTTTCAGGAGCAGAATATCGGGATCAACAGGCTTCGTGATGTAGTCGATCCCTCCGGAGGCGTATCCACGGGTGATAAAACGCTTGTCGGTGTTCACCGCCGAGAGAAAGATAATAGGAATATCCTTTGATTTGCTGTAGCCGGTAATGTTTTCGGCCACTTCAAAGCCGTCCATGCCTGGCATTTGCACGTCCAGAATGATGAGTGAATAGAAGTTCTTGAGGATCTTTTTTAATGCTTCCTCGCCGGAAAGCGCAGAGTCTACGGCAAAGTTGTTCAGTTCGAGGATCTTTCTTAAAGAGAAAACATTTTCAGGTTTGTCGTCAACTATTAATATCATTACGATGCAGGCGTTGCGTTTGCCAAATATAGCTTTTAAGCATAATTATCCTATGTATAAAAGATGCGTCCTGAATTTTGAACACAGCGGCAAATAAGATGTGTTAACACCGGCGGGCAGCTTTGGTTTTTGCATTATTCGAATCGGTGAATAATGGTCAGACTATCAGTGGATAAATTTTATAATGGCATGCATCTGTGCGGGAAATTCCATAGCGGCACAGCTTTTGCATCATTAGGGTAGTAAAGAAAAAAAGCATCTATGAAAATCTTCACCATAAAAAGAACCCAGTTTTTCCGCCTTTACGTTTCCATCAAGACAGAAATCAAATCCACTTACACTCCGCCCCAGATGCGAATTGTAAAAGGAGGCAAAGGAATTCCGTTTCAGGTTGCATAAGTTCAGGTCCACGGAAGATTATGAAGATAAGTTTCTCCGCGGCCGTCGGCTGCCTGCTCTTGTTGCCCTTTATTTCGCTTGCGCAGGAGAGCCCCTCCGGCAAGTGGTCCCTTTTCAATCCGGTCCCCGCGCATTCGCTCGGCGAAATGTACACGGACAGGCCGGGAGTAACAGAGACGCCATTTGTTGTAGGTGCCGGACATCTTCAGGTAGAGACTGATCTGGCCTCGTATAGCAGGCAGACCAATGATGAAGAGCGCGAAGTAACGCTCCTCTACAACAATGCCATCGTTAAGATCGGCCTGTTCAGCCAGACCGATCTGCAGATCGGTCTGGAGTCTTACGGCAGGCGAAAGGTAACTCAGTTGGCAGGGGGAGAAAGCCAGACTACCCGCGGGATCGGCGACCTTACCCTCCGCGTAAAGAGGACCCTTATTGGTAGTCCCGAGAGTACGTTTTCCCTTGCTGTTCTGCCCTACGTCACGTTTCCTACCGCCCGTTATGATGAGTCGGACCTCTATGAGGGAGGATTATTGATCCCCATGAATTTCAAAGTGTCTGACTCCTGGGAGATCGGCGTGCAGGTGGAGGGCGACCGGAAAAGAGACGATGATGATAAGGGTGTGCATACCGAGCTTCTGCAGTCTCTTTCTGTCAACCACGACTTTGCCAGCAAGGTACAGGGCGTGTTTGAGACTTATTACACCTACGATACCAAACAGCACCACTGGACGAATTACCTGAACGCTGCACTTCAGCTTGAGGTCGCCAAAGATGTTAAGCTCGACGCAGGCCTCAATTACGGCCTGCAGCACGATGCTCAGCGCACCTGCTTTCTGGGCGCTTCTTTCCGCTTTTAGCCCGCCTTCGGCAGAGGGACATCAGGGCGAAAAGATGTTGAAAAAAATCTTCCTCATCTAAACTTTTCAAATAAGAGACTTGTTGATCTATTTCAATGCGCTGAGGTGCAGTATTTTATGTGCTCAAAAATAAAGTGAATCTGTTAACCGGTAAATTAGAAATGAGATGACAAGATTAAGAGTTTTCGTTTTAACGTTCATGGCAAGCGCTTTGTTCCTCGCTACGGCTGCAGGTCAAAGTAAAAAGGAGCTGATCCAGATTCTGACCAAAAAGGCAGACAGCCTGCAGAGGTCTCTGCTGTCGAAAAGTGAAAGCCTGCAGCAGTTACAGATCAAGCTTGCGCGTTTTGAGGGAGCGCAGGAAGCACACGACGAAGTCATTAAACGTCTGGAGAGTAAATACGAGTTGCTGCGCGATTCGCTGAGTTCCAGAAACTCACTGATCACTGCACTGGAGGGAGAAAAGGCAGCCTTAAAGAAAAATATCGATAGTCTCGAGGTGCAGGGGAAAGGACTAGCCTCCGAGCGGGAGGCGCTTCTTGCCGAACTGCAGACCTATAAAAAACCTGTGGCCCCGGCTTCTTCCCCTTTAGCGAAATCTGAGAAGGCCCCCGTTCAGGCCCCATCAGGCGCTGTTGCAGTCGCGCCGGCAAATGCAGCGCCGGTAGCCGCAGCCAAAGTAGCAGAGGAGAAACCAGCACCTGCTGCTCAGGGCACGCCGGCCGCAGCCAAAGTAGCGGAGGAGAAAGGAGCACCTGCTGGTCAGGCCACACCGGCTGAAGCTGTAGCAACAGAAGCAGTAAAAGAACAGGCCCAGGCTGTACAGCAGGTAAAGAACTAGGCAGGCATTACGCAGCGCCCTTTCAGTAATTCCAATTGTTAATTAAGAGTAACACGAGCTGCATCTCTTCGTATAAAGAGAACGGTAATTGCCGTTTTCGTATGGAGGATATTATAAAGAGAAATAACGTTCTCGTGAAGGGCGAGGGGCCGCTCACGCTCATGCTCGCGCATGGCTTCGGTTGCGATCAGAATGTCTGGAGGTACTTCATTAGGGCCTTTGAGCAGCAATACAGGCTGGTCTTGTTTGACTATGTCGGTTCCGGCAGGTCCGATCTGGAAGCCTATAACAAGCAACGTTACAGTACGTTATCCGGATATGCTCAAGATGTTCTTGATATTATAGAGGCGCTCGGGCTGCGCGACGTGATCTTCATCGGTCATTCGGTGAGCAGTATGATCGGCATGAAGGCTGCTATCAAATGTCCCCATTGCTTTTCTAAAGTGATCTTTGTTGCGCCCTCGCCGAGTTACATCAATGACGGGGACTATGTGGGCGGAATGGAACGGGAGGACCTCGAGTCGCTCTTCCGGATGCTTGAGAACAACTATCTGGGCTGGTCAAGCACAGTGGCTCCCTTGATCATGGGCAATGAAGACCGCCCCGAACTGGGAGAGGAGCTGACGGGCAGCTTTTGTGCAATGGACCCCGATATCGCGCGCGACTTTGCCAGGGTAACCTTTTTCTCTGACTGCCGCGAAGATCTTAAATACCTGAAGGTTCCCAGCCTGACGCTGCAGTGCGCTGCCGATATGCTTGCTCCGCCTTCAGTCGGGTCGTTCATGCAACAGAACATGTCTCTCAACACCCTGGTACAAATGTCTGCAACCGGCCACTGTCCTCATGTTAGTGCGCCTGAAGAAACGATTGAAGCAGTAAGGAGTTATATTAACACAGTGACGGATGGACAATCAAACGGGTAGGGTTGACTTCAGTCGTCTATATCATTCCTCACCGGTAGGCCTGTTATCCTACTCGCTTGAAGGAGATATTTTTAATGCTAATGCTTGTCTTCTTGAATTATTAGGTCTGGACGAAAGAACGTTGCACACCCGTAGTTTCACTTCTTTCTTAAACAGCGGTGGTAAACTCTATTATAACTTGTTTGTTCTTCCTATCCTTCAGCTCAGTAAAGAAGTTCGGGAAATCAGTCTGGAGATAGTAGTGCGTGGAAAGGCGATTCCATGTCTCTTTAGTGCACGAGTAGAAAAAGATACAAAAGACAACATTGTTGTTCATGCCTCCATCTTACACGTGGCCGACCGGCGCAAGTATGAACAAGAGTTGCTCACGAGAAAGAAGAGGGCCGAGGAGGATGGCCTCAGGAAAGACCAGGCCCTGAATGAAGTGGCCTTCTACCAGTCACACCTTGTGCGAGCTCCACTTGCCAACATTATAGCTCTCACGCGCTTGTTGTCGGCTCATCATCTCGGCGAAGATGAAAGAAGCCTGGTCAGATTATTGGAGCAAAGCGCCACTCAACTGGACGATGTAGTGAAAAAGATCGTTACGAGAGCAAGGATAGAGGAATAGCTTTGACCTCTAATGCTTACTGCTAATGACGACGATTGTTGTCGGTCTGTCGACTTTAAGCCTGCACGAGCGGGAGTTCAATCGTAAACCTTGTTCCTTTCTGTACCTCACTTTGTATAGTGATCTTACCTCCCAGGGTTTCAACCTGCGTTTTTACCATAAACAGTCCCATGCCCCGTCCGTGTTTGTGGGAGTGAAACCGCTTATAGAGTCCGAATACCTTATCGCCGTATTTTTCAAGGTCCATTCCAAGTCCGTTGTCTGAGTAGCAGATCATACCTTTACCTTCTGTCTTAAATCCCTTTATTTCAATCAGTGGTACCTCATATTCATTTCTATATTTAATGCTGTTGCTGATCAGATTGTATAAGATGCTAGTGAGATAGCTTCTGATGGAATAAATGGTCTCAAGCTCTCTAAAATCACAATTGAGGATAGCGGCTTCTCTTTTAAATGCGGGTACTAGCGTACTAGTAACGGAGGTGACGAGACTTTCAAGGTGTATTTCTTCCTTTGCCTCTGCCAGATCTCGGCTTGTGTGCAGGATAGCCGTCAGGTCCGTAATGACTTGATCTAGCTGTGATCCACATTTCATTAAGTCTGCTCCTAATGCTTCCCGTTCCTCAGTTGTTATTTCAACGGACTGGAAGAGCTGGATAATGCCCAGAATATTGGATAAGGGTGCTCTCAGGTTGTGAGAGATAATATAACCATACTGTTCCAGGTTTTTATTTCGTTGTATCAGGTCTCTCGTAACCTGCTCATTTTCTAGCTCAGCAACTTTCTTTTGGGTGATGTCCCACCCTATAAAAAGGTACTGGTACGGGTTGTCATCGCCGTCAAGAAATGGAATTACGTGTGTGTAGGTCCAATATTCGGTCCCCGTTTTTGTTTTTTGCTCAACTTCCCCTTTCCAAACTTTACCCGTACGAATACAATTAGAGATGGACTCTTCTAGCTCGTTGTCTTTGATTTTTAACAATAGTGTCACTTTCCGGCCATATACGTCTTGTTTATGATAACCGGACAGTAGAACGAAATTTGCATTTACGTGCAGGATTAAGCCGTGTTTATCGGTGATGGCAATAATAGCCGACTCGTCGAGTGCGTATTTGTAATCTCTGATTTCCTTCGTTCTTTCTATTACCCTTTGTTCTAAGATATGGTTCAGTTTCAAAATTTCCATTCGCGCCTTGTTCTCCTCGGTAGCGTCAATAAAAGCGCATATCATACATTCACTACCGTCGATATGGATCAGGTCAATATGTCCATACAAACAAAGAGCCTGCTGTGCCTTATTCATCAGATACATCTGTCGGTTGACTACAGCTGTCCCCTTTCTCAACTCTCCCAGTATCTCACCCCGCAGGTTATAGTCCGGCCAAATGTTTAGGGCTAAGCTATCCCGGCCAATTATTTCCTCTTTCTTGTATCCAAAGTGATTACAAAAGTTCTCGTTTACATCGATAAAGAGGCCTGAATCGGCATCAGAAATGCAAAGAATTACCGGACTTTTATAGAAAAGGCTGTAATAGATCTCTTCACTCTTCTTTAGCATGGCCTCCGTTTTTTTTACGTCGACAAGATCCTGTATCGCTACCAGCTTTTGGCGTTTCCCATTTAATTTTATTGTATCTGCCGAATAGCTGACCGGCTTTCTTTCTCCTGACTTAGATACGATAGAGAGGTCCATTTTTGTCTGGTAATGATCTTGCTTACGAAATTCTTCGAGAATTTGCGAGCCCAGCGGGGCATCCTCAAAGAGTCCGAGTTCCAGAGGTGTTTTTCCGTACACCTCTTCCCGGCTGTAGCCACAGAACTCCTCGTGCTTTTCATTCACCTCTAGTATCGCTCCGGTTTCTATATCGGCCAGGGCAAGGATCGTCGGACTTTTATAAAACAATGTAGCGAAAACGTCCTGGTTGCCTTTTACTAACGATTCTGCTTCTCTCTGCATTGTGACGTCAAAAAAAGCGACAAAGAGAGCCGCCTGATCGCCCAAATCAACCCGATCAATATTGCAGGTTATGTAGCATTCGTCAGCATTCTTTTTCGTAACGACAGACAAATGATCTTTTACCTGAGTACTTTCGGTCACGACACGGAACAGAAGGTCAAGATCGCCGGGGGCGCTTAATATACCAAGGTCAGAAGTTCGTTTTCCAGTTACGTCCGCTGCTGTCATGCCGAGGAAAGATGCAGCACTGTTGTTGATGTCCAGGACCTCCAGACTATATGGGTCTAAAATCATAAACATCACCGGGCTTTGCTGAAAGAGTGAATTTAACTTTATCTCGTTCCTCCTGTTCCGCTCCTCGGCATTTTTTCTCCTGATGATATTTTTGCTTATAAGAGAAAAAATAGTCATCAGAAATATTACGACAATAGAAATAATGAGGAGTATTATATAGACGCGGGTCCGCGTTAGTACTAAGAAATCAACTGGTTCAGCGTTATAAACATCTTTTTTCAGCTGCCCGACGATGACTGATATTTTGGTAAGAGACGAGGTAGCCGAGGCTGTGGGTACGGGGTCATTGCTACTTGCCGGGACGAGGTTCGCCAATGCCGTGATTTCCTTCTGTAGTTCTTCAAACTGAGACCTGTTTAAGTAACTGTGCTGCTTCCGCATCTGCGAGACCGAGGTAGTCAATTTGTGTTGAACGGCTGACCAAGAAGTTGTTTTGTGCAATACGCCGCCACGGCTTTTATTCGGCTGTACTAAACTGTTAACATATTCCTCCGTCTGTTCAAGACTTCTGATAGTGCGGAGCTGCGCTATCTGTTGTTGCTGTTGTTCTTTCAGTAAGCTTATGTCTTCGTAGATAAGCAGTGAGAAACAACCAAACGTCACCAAAAAAAGAGCAAAAGCGATGAGGAGAATTGTTGAAGATGGTTCTGATTTTACCATGCCGCTGTGATGCCTTTAATTGTTAAATGGATAATTATTGTTGTACGCAAAAAAGTGAACAGGGTTTGTCTTTTATTATGCAATTAAAATAAACACGAGTAATGACCTTCAAGGCCGCATTGTGAGATAAGATGTATTAGTGTAGAAGCCGGGTATATTTCTGCAGTACATTACTTATTTTCTTCAAATATCGTTCAAATTCCCCGATTGGTCTGAGTCCCTTCCATGCTGTTTTTTCGAGGTAATCAAAAAACAACGTTCTGAATGCCGGATTTCCGCGAAATGTTTTATAAATGGGTTTCCTCGAAGTAAAGTGTATAAGAGATGGCGGGCTGCCGGTCTCGGACGCGAACGTGTTCCATGTTTTGTCGAGTTTTTTCCACTTATTGGCGAGTACTATGTTCAGGCCGTACTGGTCCGGATAATTTGCATACTGTTTATTAGCCGATATCAGGTTGAGTACTTTCTGCGCCAAATGCTCGTCTCTCCACCGTTTCGTGTTGATCAACAAAAGTCCGGTGTTAAAGTAAGGAGTGTCCGCGCTAAGATCAAATTCGCGGTAATTAAGTATTCCGCCCCAACTGTTCGATACGGTTTTAATCATTTGATCCTGAACCGCTGCTAAGAAGCAGCTCTCTATGTCGGTGTTCCATAACTCAGTGACGTCGGCAGTCAAAATCATGTCTACATCCAGATATAAGGCCTTATTAAGAGTAGCAGGGAGAATATCCGGAATAAATAGTCGCGCATATATATTCAAAGGGTACGAACTCCGATCAGTAGGTAGCTTGGCATTGGGAGGAATGCAGGCCTCCAGATCAATCCAATTGATTGTCATCAACGCTGAACTTATCGACGCTTCCAGTCTCTTTTGGTTCTTTGGACGAATCTTGTCGCTAATTACGTATACCAGAATGTCCTGGTTCTGCTTGTAATTGAGCTCGATTGACTTAAGCAGAGCGGCGAGTAAAGGCGAATAATGATCGTCGCAAACGGTTACAATTACTAAAGGATGGTTGGCAAAAATGTTCGTCATTTTATGATTCCGTTCATAATGTTCATAATTTATGCTAAGCTCACTGTAACATTATGTATCCGATGCTGGTATAAGACCTAAAATCAAAAAACAGCATCGTCACTTGACATTGCTACAACTACTACAAGGATGAGCAATATGTCGTTATTAACCCTTCCTACGTGGATACGTCCACATTGTTACACTGGCAAGCGTTTTGGTGATCTAACTGCTCAGGAGATTGATCAGTTGAAAGCCAGACTGCAGAACTTCAGGGACCCCAATCCGGATGTTTCCGTTGTAATACCTGCCTGGAACGAAGGTGATAATATCTACAGGGCGTTGTCCTCGCTTGCCTTCAACGAAACCTCTCTGAAAGTTGAAATTGTAGTTATAAATAATAATTCGACTGATCATACACAAGAGGTGCTGGATAAATTGGGAGTTATCAGCTACTTCCAGCCTCTGCAGGGGATTGCGTTTGCCCGACAAATGGGACTGGAGAAAGCCAAAGGAAAGTACTATCTGTGCGCTGATGCTGATACTTTTTATCCACCCCGCTGGATGGAGTTAATGACAGCACCAATGATCGCCAATGAGAACATCACTGGTGTATACGGCAGATATTCCTTTGTTCCTCCGCCGGGAAGTAGTCGGGCTTTTCTTTGGTTCTACGAACGGATGGCTGGCATTGCCATCCTGATGCGCAAGTCAAACCGGGAACATTTGAACGTTCTTGGATTTAACATGGGGCTGGTCAGCAATATTGGAAGAGAGACGGGTGGGTTTAACGTTGAGAAGATCAGAAAGTTCAGTAACGCTAAAGGAAGCGCAGACTTTGTGGATGAGTCTGAAGATGGCAGGATGGCGATCAACCTGAAAAGGCGCGGTCGGTTGTTTCTGGTAAGGCATCCGGCAGCCCGGGTCTTTACCTCTTCACGCCGCCTGATAGCTGAAGGAGGAATTTTAAAGGCGCTTATAAGTAGGGTACAGTTACACTCTTCACGTATAAAGGAATATTTGATTGGCAAGTGAGACTCGCGGGCTCCTGTAACTTAGAGAAAATGTTTGAGAAGGTTTTAAAGAAGATAATAAGCTTATATGTTTTAATAAGGCATGGTAAAAAGGACATTAGCCTCCGCTACTTCTATCGGGATACTTACTATTGTAGACTTATTCAGACCAAGTATTTCTTCCGTGACTATATCAGCAAGAAGCGCTATAAAACCATCTCTTTCGATGGCGAATTTGCCCCGGAGCTTCAGTTTGTGTTGCCTTTTGCCTATTGGCACTATAAGAACGGCACCCTGAAGAAAACAGAATCGTCCAGGTTCACCAAGGAGCTCTATTTCTTTTCGCCCGATCACAGCGAAAAGTACGAGGTCCGTACCAATGAGGGCAACTATAACTTTGAAACGCCCAGGGTGCTGTACAGTCATGATTACAACATGAGCAAATGGCTGCCTGTTCCGCTTAAGAGTCACTACCGGAACGATGTATATGTTTTTGAAAAACCCATTTTGGTGATAGCCAACCGGTACAATATGGAATGGGACGGACCGCCAATAAGCTTTTTTGATATCCCGACGCTGTCTTACCTCATCAACACCCTGAGGGAGAAGTTTACCATCGTTTACAACAGGCCCCGTCCGCAGCATATCACAACCGACAATAGTGATATTTACGATCTGAACGAATACGAGTGGCTCGAAAAGATGCATCCGGAGGTAGTCTTGCTTGAAGATCTCTATAAAGAGAACAAAGCTAATGCCAGCAACTTCAATCATCTTCAGCTGATGGTATACGCCAATTCTGAGCATTTTGTCTCCATTCACGGGGGAACAGCAACGCTCGCAAGCTATTTTGGAGGACTGAACCTCATCTTGTCGAGGAAAGGCCCGGAGCATCATTTTGGCTGCTATCATAAACTATATCCACAGCTTTCGGGCGCACGCATTTTGCATGCCCGGAACGATGATGAGTTGAAAATGTATGTGCAGAGCCATTTTGTAAAAGGGGAATAACATTAAATGAAAGAAAAAACGAACGGTTTTTATTGGCTGAAGTCGGGCTTTCTGACCATCATGCAGAACATGGCGGGAGTGCTTTTTGGCCTTGGCGGCTTTTATCTTCTGGTCCGGGTTCTGAGCAAGCATGATTTCGGCGTGTGGACGCTTTACATGTCGGCTATTACCATCCTGGAGATCGTCAGAAGCGGACTGGTACAGAATGGCCTCATTAAATTCATATCCGGCACAGAGAGCAGCGAGCACCCAAGGATCGTGTCAGCCTCCTTTGTTATAAGCGGAGGTTTAACGTTGGTCTGCATCGTCCTTAATCTCACCCTGGCGCCCTGGCTTGCCGGCTTGTGGAAGTCGCCCGAACTGGTGCACATGCTCTACGCCTTTAACGTGATGTATATCCTGTCGGGCATCCTCTCCCAGTTCAACTGCATCGAGCAGGCTAACCTCAACTATTCGGGCGTGTTTGCCAGTTCCTTTGTTCGTCAGGCTTTGTTCTTTTTGTACGTGCTGATCTGTTTTTTAACAAAGCATGAACTTAATCTCACTAATCTCGTATACATGCAGATTGTTGCGGCGTTTGTCAGCCTTCTGGTGGCCGGATACTATGTCAGGCAGCATTTATCGTTCAAATTTTCACTAAGCGTGGATTGGATAAAAAAGCTTTTTCATTACGGGAAGTATGCTTTCGGAACTTCCGTTAGCTCCATACTTTCCGGCACCATTGACCAGATGATGCTGGGCGCGCTTCTGTCGCCTGTTGCTTCTGCAGCATTCAACGTGGCGGTGCGGATCATCAATCTGGTCGATATTCCCACCAACGCCCTTGCAACCATCGTCTTTCCTCAGAGCGCCAAGCGCCTGGAGACCGAGGGCCCGGGAGCTGTGAAGTACCTGTATGAAAAATCGGTCGGCACTATTCTGGCTATCTTTATTCCGGGGCTCTTTTTTATTTTTTCTTTTCAGGCTATGTGGTTGAATTTATAGCAGGAGGAAAGTACGCTGATACAGTGCCCCTGTTGCGGATCACCGTTTTTTATTGCCTGCTGATCCCTTTCGGAAGGCAGTGCGGAACAGTACTCGATTCAGCAGGAAAAACAAAGACCACGTTCTCTATCGTTCTGTTTACGGCATCGCTTAACCTGGCCATGAATTATTTCTTCATCAGGCGTTTTGGCGTGATCGGCGCCGCCTATGCGACACTTTTATCCAACATCGTTGGCTTTGCAGCCGGCCAACTGGTATTGTACCGCGAGCTAAAAGTTAACGCAGCCAATACACTTATTTACGCTCTTCAATTTTATCCCGAGTTCATCAACAAGTATTTAAAACAGATAGTAGCTAGAAAATAGGGTAGTTTTTATGGTCGGAGTAAATTTTAAAGGACGTCTTGGCAATCAGTTGTTTCAGTTTTATTTCTTTTTGTATCTCAAGTCCCGAAACAGGAAACTAATCTATTTTTTTCCAAATCCTCATCATGCCTATATCGAAAAGTATTTTGATCTGGGATGGTACAATCTGATCCTGGGTTCTAAGGTATATTCGGTGATTACGCGCGTGCTGGCCCGGATATGGGGGTTTAAGGAAGTCTGCCTGCAAAACCTGGTGGCGCCAAAGGAGATCGAGGTTCTCGATGATGCGATTTACAACGGCTATTTTCAAACGGACTGGTATCTTAAAAGGCTTGACAAACCCTACCGGATCAGTGTGAAGAAGAAATATCGCGAGCGGTTTCAAAAGGAATTCGGATCGCTGTTCAGGGAGAACCGCACCATTGCCGTTCATATCAGAAGGACCGACTATCTCACGTACGGAAAGAGGGACATCTCGATTCCTGTCAGTTTCTTCAAACGGGAGCTGAGCAGGATCGACAATATCGATCAGTATAAAGTTATCTTTGTCAGCGACGATATTGCCTATGTTAAAGAGCAGTTCGGTACAGCTGATAATTATCTGTTTTCCGAAAACGACGAAATCACAGACTTCCAGCTGATCCAGCATGCCGACATTGCCATCATCTCAAACAGTACGTTCTCCTGGTGGGCAGCTTATCTGAGTGAGAAAGACAACAGAGTGATTGCCCCGGCCAACTGGCTCGGATTTAACGTAAAAAGGGAACATCCCAAAGGAATTATGACCGACCGGTTCATCTGGCGCGATGTCTTCCATGAAAATTAAAAGGAGCTCCCGGCTGGCTTATGGGCGCGTGTGAGCTAAAGCCGCTTAAGCAACCCTTGAGGCGCTTAAGCGGCCCTTATAATAAAAGCCGGGTTATTTGATCGCTTCCTGCCAGGCTACCGACATCAGGCGTGCTCCGGCGATACTCGGATGCACTCCGTCGGGTGTCCAGTAGGAGGCCGGTGCTGCCTTCAGGGCCTCGTCGTACACCGTCTGATAGGGGATAAAGGTAGCCTTAAAACTGTCTGCAAGTTCGCGCGCTACATATCGGTATTCATGAAAGGCGGGGAACCACGACTTATCTACCGAGGTGCCGGGCAAAACATAAGGCTCGCCAATGATCAGCTTCAGGTCCGGCAATTTTTGCTTTGTTCGCTCCAGAAGTGCCCTGAAGTCGTCTCTGTATGTTTTAATAGTGCCCGAATAGTTGCCGTTCTTCATGTGCCAGTAGTCGTTTACGCCCACCAGTATACTCAGAACCGAAGGCTTCAGCCCGATCGTATCCGTGTCCCACCTTTCGGCAAGCTGATAGACTTTATTTCCACTGATGCCCCGGTTGTATATCTTCAGGTCTTTTTGCGGGAAGTTGTTCAGGAGGTCTGCTGCTGCAAGAAAGGCATAACCGCTGCCAAGGGCTTTGACGTTATTAAACGAAGTTTCAGTCCTGGTCCGGCCTGCATCAGTGATCGAATCTCCCTGAAAGAGAATTACATCGCCTTTGTTCAGTGCTATTTTCTTTACCTTATCAGCAGCAAAAGCTGACAGAACGATATTGGGAAGGCTGAGACTTAGCAGGCCCCCAACTGCGGCTTTTTTTATAAAGCTTCTTCTTTCGGCATCGTTAGTTTTCATGCCTGAAATTTAAGCATGTACTGCCGAAAAAAGAATAGGAATAAAATATTCCTATTGCTTTAAGCGGCCTATAGCTTTGCCTACTGTCTGTATAGCTCCGCTGGTCAGCTCGCCGTCAACCAGCTTCCATTCGCCTTCGTGCTGTTCAATGGCGCCCAGATGATGCCCCTCATCATAAATCAGAAAGCGATCTCCTGAAGGCACAACTTTCAGCTTTCTGGGGCCGCCCTCACTTATTGCCGCCTCAATAAAAAAAGCGTTGCCGTCTGCCGGCTTGTTTTCTCCTGCTATATTCTCTTTCATAAGCTTGTTTGTGCTTTTCTGGTTAACAAGCTCCCGGCCGATTTGTTCCGGCTATTTCAGGTCCATGAAATACCGGGTAAGGCTCCTGAAGTCGTCAAATGCCTGGTCGTACTTGTCGACGCTGCCAAAACCGCAGGAGATGAATACGAAGGGAATGCCTGCTTTCTCGCTCTGTTCGCGGTCGCCTTCTGTGTCGCCCACGTAAACAGGGTTAAGGAGGTCATGTTTTTCGCGCAGGATCTGAATATTATGATGTTTGGGCATGAAGTTCACACCGTACGCCATCTCGTCGGTGATATATTCTTCAATACCTGCCCTTTTCATAAACACCTGAATGATGCCGGCAGGGCAGTTACTCACAATGAACAGCTTGTATCGTGAAGAAAGTTCGCGCAGGCCTTCAGCCATACCGTCGAAAAGTGTTCCTTCGCCCTGTTCCATCAGGGTGCGGCGCTGCTCATTGATCACTTTATAGATTTCGGTGCGTTCATTTTCGTCATACTCGGGGAGCGTGATTTCCAGTACCTTCCGGCCTTCCATTCCCATGAGCGGCTTGATGTCTTCTTTTGTTAAGGTCTTTTCTACTCCTGACATCTTAAGACCATTATTCCAGGATGCTACATAGAGATCCATCGGATCCCACAGGGTTCCATCCATATCGAAAATGATGCTATCTGGCTTTTTCATTATTCTTGCTAATTTGCGCGCAATATTAAGGTTAATTCCTGAAAGTCGACAAACAAGAGATTGCCATGAAAAAGAAGATCGTTATTCTGACCGGTGCCGGTATATCAGCAGAGAGCGGGTTAAATACATTCCGCGACGCCGACGGGCTGTGGGAAGGTTACGACGTAAATGATGTAGCAACGCCCGAAGCCTGGGACCGCGATCCGGTGCTGGTTCAGCACTTTTACAACCTCCGCAGAAAAGCCGTACTGGAGGCCCTGCCCAATGCAGCGCACAAGGCTCTTGTGGCGCTGGAGGCCCGATATGAAGTAACGATCATTACCCAGAACATCGACGATCTGCACGAGCGGGCCGGGTCCTCACACATCGTTCACCTGCATGGCATCATCACCAGATCGCAGTCTTCGGCAAATCCTGCTCTTACGTATCCTGTTGAAGGCTGGGAACTGAAGATGGGAGAGAAGTGCGAGCTGGGTTCTCAGCTGCGGCCCCATGTAGTATGGTTCGGCGAGCCTGTTCCGATGATCGAAGAGGCAGCTCGGCTGGCTGCGCAGGCCGACATCTTTATGATCATCGGCACATCGCTGCTTGTTTACCCGGCTGCGGGCCTGGTCAACTTCGTTCCCCGGCAGGCAAGAAAGATCCTCATTGATCCCAAAGCGCCGAAGGTTGCCGGCGTCAGCGGTATCGAGTCTGTGAAGATGAAAGCGGGCGAAGGTGTTCCGCAGGTTGTACGTGAGCTGCTGCTATAGCGGCCCCGGCTTGCTGAGAAGCCCGAACCAGGCGTCGAGTTTGAAGCCGAGGGCTTGTTCAAAAGATGCCTTCATGTCTTGCGGGGCGGGATGGCGGAACTTCCATTGGCTGAAATAGTTCCTGAACGCCTTGTTCACTCCTTCTGCTCCCACAGACTCCTGCAGGCGATATATCCACAGTGCAGGTTTGATATAAGACGCTACACTATAATCGTTGGTATTGCGGAAGGCATCAGATGGAGTATCCATAGCAGGCTTCATCGCGATCGTAGCCATTACACCGTAGGTGCGGTCCTGAAAGTCTTCGGCATTGAGCCGCCGTATATAGGCGGGGATGTTGTTTCCAAAGATAGAGTTCGCCCGGTATTTTTCGGCCTCGTAGCGCAGCTGGAAATAGGTGTTCAGGCCTTCGTCCTGCCAGGGATGGTCACGCTCGTTCGACCCGAGCATGCTCATGAACCAGTTATGTCCCACTTCGTGGGCGATCACGCCATCCAAAGACTCAGTTTTGCTGTCCGGACTGGTAATCAGGGTTACCATCGGGTACTCCATGCCGCCGCTCGAATTATTAGCAGGGCCTTCAATTGCCTGCACCACCGGGTACTCATAATCGCCTATCCATGAGCTGTATCTGGTTACAGCGTCTTTAACAAAGTCCGCACTTCTGCTCCATGGCGTGTTGTCTTTGTCGAAGAAGAATGTAAACACATCGACCTGACGTCCCGACCGGAGGCCCATCCGGTCATATTGTATGATAAAATCTTTAGAAGCGAACCAGGCAAAGTCAGGAACGCTGTCGGCCTTGTAATGGAGCGTTTTGGTTGAGGCGCCCGCTTCGGGGATATAGCGCGTCCAGCCCAGGCTGTTGCTGTCGTTATTCTTTTTTCCAGCCGCCTTATATGCTTCCAGTTCTTTTTTTGTCTGAAGAACGCCTGTAGCTGAGACTACGTAAGATGCAGGAAGAGAAATATTTACGTCGTACGAGGCGTATTCGCTATAAAACTCGCCCATATTGAGGTAGGGAAATTCGTGCCATCCCTGCTTATCGAACACAGCGGGTTTGGGATACCACTGGCAGATCATGAATTCGTTGGAGGAATAACCCGACCTGGAGAAAAAGGAGGGAAGCTTTACCTTGAAATCAGTGGCGATAGTAACGGAATCCCCGGGACGCAGAGGCGAAGGCAGCAGCACCTTCAGGATATCGATATGCTGCGGATGGGCTTCGGTCTGGGCTTTAGACCCGTTCACTGTAAAATTTAATCCCTCTATATAACCCATTGCATACTGGTTGAGCTTGCCGCGGTGCTCTTTATCTTTTTTCAGTTGCTGAAAAAGGGCCGTATTCCGGTCTTTATAGGAGTTGGGCCAGATGTGAAACCAGATAAAATCGAGCGACTGGGGCGAATTGTTCTTATAAACGATCTTCTCGTTGCCCTGCAGCGTCTTGTCCTGGTCGTTCAGGGTCACGTTGATTGTATAAGCAAGTTTCTGCTGCCAGTAGTCCTCCTGCCCGAAGGCAAGCTGCGAAAACAGGAAGCCGAAAATAAACAGGCACCTTTTCATTCTATGCGTGGGTTATTCGTTTTTAATTAAGCCTTTGCGGCAAATGTACTGATTCCGCGGGTAGGTGAAGGAATTGTTTCACAGTTCGAAGGTTTGACCTTTCCCGGGCGTGCTTACAGCATACCCCAGTTCTTTGAGCTCTGCGCCGAGAGCGCTCATAGCTGCCGGCTCTCCGTGAACCAGAAACACCTGGCGCAGAGTGCTCTCGTCCTGCTTTTTTACAAGCTCCAAAAGATCTTTGTGATCCGCATGACCGCTCAAAACGTCCGTCTGACGGATGCTGGCATATACGGCGAGTTCACGGTCGCGGATATGGACAACCGGGTCTCCCCGTAATAAGCGGTGTCCCAGTGTCCCTTTTGCACTATAGCCAATAAACAGGATGGTACAATAGTAGTTCTGAATGTTATAAAAGAGGTGGTCCTGTATTCGTCCCCCTTCGAGCATGCCGGCTGAAGAAACGATAATGGAGGGCTCGAAATAATTGGAGAGCTCGCGGCTTTCCTGCATGTTCTGCACGTAGTGGAGGTTGTCGAACTCAAATTCGTCACCACGCTGTCTGTAGAACTCCTGCGCTTCTTCGTTCAGCAGGTGATGGTATTTACGGAATATCTCCGTTGCATAATTCGCAAGGGGACTGTCGACGAAGATTTTGACGCGCGGCAGGAGACCCTCAGAGAAGATCTTGTTAAGCGAAAACACGAGTGCCTGTGTGCGCCCGATACTGAAGGCCGGGATGATCAGCCTTCCCGGATTTTTAATGCAGGTCTCTTCTATTGTTCTGAGCAGTACCTGTTGAACGGTCTCCGTGGCACTGTGGTGACGGCCACCGTAAGTTGACTCGCATACCAGGAAGTCGACCGGCGGCAGGTCTTCAGGGTCGGCAATGACGGGGTAGTCTTTCCTGCCCATATCGCCCGTAAAGGCGATCTTCCGTTTTTTTCCAGCTTCTTCAACTGTCAGCACGACAGATGCGGCACCCAAAAGATGGCCGGAAGGGATCAGCTCTGCCTCTATATCGCCATTAATCCTGAAAGGCTTGTTAAACGGAATGGTGACAAAGCGCTCCGCTGTATCCATCACATGCTTCTGCAGGTACAGAGGCGGCTTCGAGTCTGGCTGGCGGTGACGCCTGCCCCTTGCGCGTTTCCGGCTTTTATGCTGACGATTTGCGTAGATATTAACTGCATCAAGCAGCAGCAGCTCTGTTAATTCTGCAGTAGGAGCGGTGCAGAGGATCTGCCCTTCAAAGCCTTCGCGGATGAGGGTTGGTAAGTTCCCTGAGTGATCAATATGAGCGTGAGTAAGAATGACTACATCGATCTCTGCGGGATCAAAGGGAAAAAAAGCGTTTTCTTCAAGCCGCGTATCCCGCTCATAGTCGAGGCCGCAGTCTATCAGGATTTTATAGTTGTTTACTTCAAGCAGGTGCATACTGCCGGTCACCTGCCGGGCTGCACCCCATATTGTTAATTTCATTTTAAGCCACTAAGTGTTCCGGCAACAGCTTCTTTGAGCCGCGTCGTTTTGTAAGATAACCAAACAGAGGGGAAGATGTAATGGTTGTCTAAAAATCCATTGTAAAAATTCTGTAGGTCAGGCCAGATGAAGGGCCGCTAAGCTTCAAACTGCAGCTGGCTCAGATACCGGTACAGTCCCTCTTCATTTTTGATCAGTTCCTCATGTGTCCCTGATTCGGCCACTTTCCCTTTTTCCAGCACGATGATTTTGTCAGCCTCCCTGATGGTAGAAAGGCGGTGGGCAATGATAACAGAGGTGCGGTCTTTCATTAAAACTTCCAGCGCTTCCTGAACCAGCCGTTCTGACTCAGAATCAAGGGAAGAGGTTGCCTCATCCAGGATGAGGATGGCGGGGTCTTTTAGCAGCGCTCTGGCGATTGCGATGCGCTGACGCTGCCCGCCTGAAAGTTTTACGCCACGCTCGCCAACCAGCGTATCATATGCTTCAGGGAGACCCATGATGAAGTTGTGCGCATTGGCTTTCTGCGCGGCTGCGATGATCTCTTCTTCGGTAGCGTTCAGCTTGCCATAGGCGATGTTTTCGCGAATAGTGCCGCCAAATAACAGTACATCCTGGGGCACGATAGCTACCTGGTTACGGATGTCGGTCAGCGCGTACTCATCGGCGGGCTTACCATCAAATAGCACATGGCCATGCTGCGGTTCGTAAAAGCGAAGGATGAGCGAGGCGATGGTCGACTTGCCCGCGCCGCTCGGCCCCACGATGGCCACCTTTTCTCCCGCACGTGCCTCAAAGCTCAGCCCCTGCAGCACGGTGATCTCTTTTCTGGAGGGATAGGCAAAGCGGACGTTCTCAAAAGCAAGGTTCCCCTTCAGATACTGGCGGGAAGCATTCTCCTCGCTGATGATCGAGACCGGTTCATTTTTTCTCCAAGGATCTCAATTACACGTTCGCTTGACCCGAGGGCCTTTTGCACGTTGGCATAAAGCTCAGGGAAAGTACCCATTGCAGCGCCCACAAACATAGAATACAGAATATAAGTAGTGAGATTCCCAACCGACAGGTCGCCCTGCGACACCAGGACCGAGCCGTACCAGATGACGCCGACGATGGCGCCAAAAAGGCAAAATATGATGAACGAGGCAAAGCCGCCTCTGAGGGTAGCGCCCCTGAGGGCAATGCGGACTACCTCCCTGAGGCTGCGGTCGTACCGGTTAGCTTCGTACGCTTCATTTGCAAACGCCTTTACGTTGCTGATCCCCTGCAGGGTCTCTTCCACAATGGTATTTGAATCGGCCAGCTTGTCCTGTGCCTGCCGCGAGATTTTGCGGATTGTCTTGCCGAAAAACACGGCCGACACGATAAGCAAGGGCAAGATGGCCAGGTTAAACATGGTGAGTTTGGGCGATACAATGACCAGAAGGGAGATGCCTCCAACCAGAAGGACCAGTTGCCTCACCATTTCCGCCAGTGTGGTGGTGAGTGTATCCTGTATCTGGCTAAGGTCGGCGGAAAGCCTGCTGTTCAGCTCCCCCACGCGGCGATTGGCAAAAAAGTTCATCGGCAGGGTGATCAGTCTGAAGTAGGTGTCTCTCCTGATGTCTGCAATGGACTTTTCGGCCACCTCCACAAAAAAACGAATCCTGAAAAAAGAAACTACCGACTGCAGGAAGAGGATGACAAACGAGATCACGCCGATCGTGTTGATGCTGGCCGGGATCATCCAGTCTTTCGGTTCGCCCTTGGCAGCATCGATCATTGCGCCCAGCAGGGCAGGGAATGCCAGGCCGGTTAAGCTTGAAAGGAATAGGAAAACCAGACCGGTAAGGAACTTCCACCTGTAGGGACGGAGGTACGACAGCAGTCCGGCGGCTGTTTTTAATGTCTGTTTATTTATCCTGGCTTTGTTCAGTTCCTGTTCAGGTGCAGTTCCGCTATTAAATCTGTTTCGCGCCATTTTCTAGTAAGTCATGCAAAAAGTGTACAAAAATACCGTTTTTCTGGCCTGCCGCTCAGTTTGATAATCAACAGTACGTCATTTTTAGTAACAGGATGTTTACATGGAAAGGAGGCATGCTGTTTTTGTTTCGTTATTACAACAATAATTCGCGCAAGAAGTTATATTTGTGAGCGCGGTGAATGCTCTCAGTAGGAACCGTCCATACTAATCAGCAAAACGAAAGGTGAGACCGTATTTAATGTTTTTGGATACTGAGGCTTCCGGCCTGCCTAAGAAATGGAACGTTCCGTATTCGGAGGATAGCAACTGGCCCCATGTCGTTCAGGTTTCCTGGCTCATCTACACGGCCGAGGGGAAGCTGGTTAAACAGGAAGACCATTATATCGGCGACCAGGACTTTTGTTCCACTCCTTCGGCCCTTAAAATTCATGGCATCACCGAGGAGTACCGTGAAAAGAATGGTGAAGAGCGCAGCGTGGTGATGTCAAAGCTTGCTGCGGACATGATCCAGTATTCACCTCTGCTGGTAGGGCATTTCACAGAGCTTGACATCCATATGCTCGGGGCCGATTTTTACCGGACAGGAATTGAGAATCCGGTCTTGCCTTTGCCGTCTTTCTGTACAATGGTGGCCACTACCCACTATGTGCGCAACCCTCAGGTGAAGTACCTCCGGCTGGGAGAGCTCTTTTCTACCCTCTTTCACCGCAGGCTCGAAAACCAGCATAATGCCTTCTACGACGCCAGAGCAACAGCAGAATGTTTCTTTGAGCTGGTCAAAAGAGGAGATATTGACGACGAAAAAATCGAAAAGCAACAACAGGTGATGGATAAAGTTAAGCAAGAATCACGCTATCTTGGCTATGGAATTCCCGTCCTGATCGTATTTTTGCTGACGATTTTGTTTGTTTGTCTTCTATGAACCGAGCCGAGTTTCTCAAAGGAGTGATCCCTTTCAACGTACTGCCCCACGAAGTCCTCGCGGGAGTAGCCGACCTGCTGCATGAGGTAAGTTATTCAAAAGACACCCAGATCTACCAGCAGGAAGTGACCAAAATGAAAGGCGTTGACATCATCGTCAGCGGTGAGTATGAGTCGTTTTTCTATGACTCCGCGCAGAACAAGCGTCTTACGGAGAAGCACCACTCAGGTTTCTGCTATGGGGGCGTGTCGGTCCTGCTGAACCGGAAACGCTCGCTCCGGACCGTCATCGCCAAAAAGGGTACCGTCGTTTATTTTCTTCCCAGGAAAGACTTCAGGGCATTATGCCACGCGTATGAAGCGTTCTTTCACCACTTTACCGGCGAGTTTGGCAAGAGGATGCTGAACGAGGAGTTCGCGCATTTCGCAAAAAAGCCGACTTCCTTTGAGGAGAGTTACATCGCCTCAGAGCAACTGTATTCGAGGAAGATTGAAAGCGTAGGGGCACGCGACATCGTTTACTGCGATGCTTCTGCTCCTATATACGAAGCTGCGCGCCTGATGGCAGCCAATAAGACCAGCTGCATGATCGTGCGGGATGACAAGCAGAATGTAGTGGGTTATGTAACCGATATTACCCTGCGCGACAAGGTGATCGGGCAGCGGGCAGATTACAATGCCCCCGTTGAAACGGTAATAGATAACCCGGTAATGACGATCAGCAGTCAGGCCTATGTATATGAGGCTGTTCTGATGATGTTCAGTACCAAAACGCGCTATCTCCTTGTGGAAGATCAGGGCGTCTATAAAGGGATGATCAGCCGGAACCGCTTGCTGGCCGAGCAGGCCCAGTCGCCGCTTGTCTATATTCAGTCGGTTAAACTCGCACAATCGGTAGACGAACTGAAAAGCAAATGGGAGCAGGTGCCTCAGATGATCACGCAGCTGATCGGCAGGGGAGTCAACGCTGAAATAGTGAACCAGATCATTACCACGGTAGCCGATACCATTGCCCAAAAGGTGATTGAAGGTGTGATCGCCGAAATGGGCCAGCCTCCCGCAAAATTTGTATTCATGGTACTGGGGAGTGAGGGACGGAAAGAACAGACCTTGAAAACAGACCAGGACAATGCCATCATATACGAAGATAAGGCAAACGAGCACCGCGAGGAGGTAAGGGAATACTTTCTGAAGTTCGCTGACAGCGTGTCGGAGCGGCTCAACTTTATCGGCTTTAGTTTTTGTACCGGGGGATTCATGGCCAAAAATCCGGCATGGACACATTCGCTCTCACACTGGAAGCGGAATTATGAGAGCTGGATGAAAGACTCGCTTCCCGAGACGGTCATCAAGTTCTCCACTTTCTTTGATTGCCGGTATCTCTATGGCGAGATGTCGATCATGGAGGAACTGTGGGCTTTCCTTGACGAGAAACTGCAGCAGCCGATGGAGAAACTGTTTTTCTACATGGCCAGAAATGCCCTTCAGTATCAACCCCCGCTCACCTCATTCTTTAAGAATATCAGAACCATCACGGTGGGAAGCCAGGAGGTATTCGATATCAAGAAAGCGATGACGCCTATTGTAGACCTGGTGCGGGTATACGCCCTCCGGAACCGGATATTTAAAGTCAACACCGGGGAACGGCTTAAGGCGCTGAAAGAGATCGGCGTTTTTTCGGAGACGGCCTACCATGAGTTAAATCAGTCGTACTATTACCTGATGGCCATGCGCCTGCGCAGGCAGGCGAGTCAGATCATCCATGACAATGCCGAACCCGATAACTACATTGACCCTAACAGCCTGACAAAGATTGAACAGGTGACACTCAAAGAGATTTTCAAGACCATAGAGGATTTTCAGAGCCGCATCAAGATGGAGTATACCAACAGTCTTTTCTGATAAGGGCGATACGGATATGCCAGGTTTATGATAAGGATCATAAACGATCCTGACGGGCGTCATGCCGCTCTTTATGGCATCGCCTTACCTTTATACCATTGAAACGCCTTTGAGCAAAAAAAGGAGGTTGTTAATGAACATAGAAAGATAAAAGTTTTTTTACCTAAATTAATGATTAAGGAAAAGATCCCGACTGGCCATCAGTTGGGATTTATTGTGTAAGTGCCTATTTTCATCGCCGTTTGAGTGCGCAGCTTATGGAATGATTTTGTAGAAGGCGGAGCAGCGCCCAACGTTCGGCTGTCCACCCTCGCTTGCTATTGTAAAAAAGACGATTATTGTTTTTAAGAAGGAGTCCATCGATGTGGCAGTAGCTCGTTTAGCTTGTAAGCATGATGAGAAGGAATCCGTATCAGCACATCTGTGGGTCAGTCCTGGGCGTTGATATTGTTCTTTTTACAGCTCCCCATAAAGGAATAGATCATGTTATTCGTTTGCCACCCTCTTGGGAGCCCGCGAACAAAAAGTTACGCCTGCCCAGGTTATGTAAAACCTTGCATAACCTGGGCCGAAAAAATTACCTCTTTGCAGGAACACATGATGCAGCGACAAGAGCAGGCATGATCTATTCCTCCTTTGCTATCTGCTAAAAGCATGAGGTCAATCCCTCTCAGTCGTTGAAATACGCCCTGCAAATATTATGACCATTAACCCCAAGAGCATTCGTGACCTCTACCCGCAGAGTTACAAAAAACTAACCGAGTCCTAAAAGATGGGGTTTGTCGGGCGGATACGCAGAAACAAACCATTGATTATTATATTGTTTCAGATAATAAGGATGAATGACAAAATCGCGGGTGTGATCACTCTTATACGACTGGTAGGAGATCAAGCTGTCTTTTATAGAGGATATGGCGGAAGAGAGGCGCAAGAAGCTCAATAACCGTTGATTCTACAGAAGCCTGGATTTTTAAATCACATTTTAATAGATTAATACCTATTTTTGAGGGGCTCATCAGTGAAGACGATTTCATCAGTGAAGGTGCAGAACAGCGGGTTTACCGTCTAAAAGAATCAGAGGTCATCAAGACGAATGCTGATGTTTTCTACGATATTGGCTACAGCGTAACATGTAGTTTTAAATTTTTGGCCATTTCATATCCTGTCCGTGTTATTGCGATAAACTTTGCAATACGCTTATGAAGTTATTCTCGCCCCAGTGATCGGAAATCCTTCCGTGCTCCACTGCAAGAATGTCGATTACTTTTAAAGTGACGGCCTTGCCTGTAGGCGGAATGCCCATCAATTGCCCGGTATGCGTTGCGGTAATTTCTTTCCTGGTGGCCACCTTGTTGCCTTCTGCCAGCATTTCTTTGATTTCAACTTTGATATCGGAAAAGGAACGATGCAGGACCTGCGTAAAGAAATAGATCAGTCCGTCCACGCCTTCGGGCATGCCGGGAGCGCCTGAGTGATTAACAAAATAAGGACTGACTAAACCTTTCAATAATTCCATGTTGCCGCCTTCTATAACTTCCTTGTTATATCGCGTTACGATTGCTTTGTTTGCTTCTTCGTTCATCGTGATCTTTTTTCAAAATTACATGCTAAACCAAAGCCGCTTTAGTGCTGGTAGTTCAGAAAATAAGTCTAAAAGCTCAATGTAAGTAGTCTTTTGGCAGTACTCCAAAATACTGTTTAAAGGCTTTAGAAAAGCTGGAATGATTTTGATAACCGGCCTCCAGGTACACCTCTCCAGGCTTTGCTGTTTTTGAACGCAAGCGGTCTGCTGCCATCGTTAATCGTTGTATTTGCAACCAGCGCGCCGGACTTTCATGGTAAAGCTGTTCAAACTTCCTCTTGAACGTCGGAAGACTCATATGGCAAAGGAAAGCGAGTTCCGACAGGCTTAGCTGCGCCAGGCAGTGCGCTTCCATCACCTTGCGGATGCGCTCCTCCTCAGAGCTGACCATGCCGTTGCTTCGAAATTGTGCCAGGGCACCCGGCGACTTGCTTTCCAGATATAAGAGTAACTCATTCAACTTCACCCTCTGTAATGCAGGGCTCAGCATGCTCTGCTCTATCAACACATTTACGCTCTCAACATAGCCATGCAAGTAAGGATCCCGGTCGAACAGTATAAATGAACGGGAAGCGTTTTTGGGCGGGATGGCAGGCTGACTCGTTTGCTGCAATTTGAGCAATACGGCATCAGTAAAGAAGATCATCGTACTCTTGATCTGCGAATTCCTTCCTAGTCGTTCAGTGAACAGGGTATTGCCTGCTGATAGTATCAGGAGCTTACCCGGAGAGAGATGAATGGTGTCGTTCTCTACATACATCACCTTTTCGCCCTCCGTAATGAGGCTTATCATGTGCCTTTTTAATATGGCCCGCCCTTTGATTACCGCCGTTTCTGAAACATAGGGTACAAAATCGACGTCGCTTTCAACCTGCCGATGGTTTATTAAAGAATCAGGGATAGGAACCGTCTCCATGTTGGTAAAGTTACTATATTTACGTTCACACATCTTCTTTACCAGTTAAAACCAGCTTATGAAAATCTCTTACTCAAGAACACTCGCTTTTTATTTCTTTCTGCTGATAGCTGCGCTGTCAGTTTCCTCTGCTTCAGCAGTGGTGCCGCCTCAATATTTCTATCAACTCAAGATCTACCATTTTACGACGACTGCTCAGGAAAGCAGGCTGAATGACTATCTGCAAAAGGCGTATGTTCCGGCTTTGCATGCGGCAGGGATAAAGAATGTAGGGGTGCTTAAGCCGATTGCCGGACAAACGGTTGATAGTTGTATTTACGTGTTTATTCCGTTTCGTACTCAGGATGAAATGAGCAGCATAGACGATAGGCTGAATAAAAATAAGGAATATCTGAAGGCTGGCAGCAATTATCTGGATGCTGATTTTAAAAATGCCCCTTATACCCGGATTGAAACGATCATATTAAAAGCTTTTACAGGCATGCCTGCTCCGGAGGTACCGACGATTTCTGCGAAAAAGGCTGACAGGGTTTATGAGCTTCGCAGTTACGAGAGTGCCACCGAAAAATATCATGTCAATAAAGTGAGGATGTTCAATGAGGGGGACGAGATCGGTCTGTTTAAACGCCTCGGCTTTAATGCTGTCTTTTACTCGAGCGTAGTAGCGGGTTCGCACATGCCTAACCTGATGTACATGACTGCTTTTAATAACAGGGAGGACCGGGATAAACATTGGAAGGCGTTTGGAAATGATCCGCAATGGAAAACTCTCTCTGCCAGGCCAGAATACCAGAATAATGTATCGCACATTGATATTCTTTTTTTGCGGCCGGCCGACTACTCAGACTTCTGAGGCGAGCAATCGATCTATTGCCTGGCAATGCTTCCGGCACTTAAGAGCATTGCATATTACCGTCCTCTTCGCAGATGAATGCAGGTTAATCTTGTCTTACTTCATGCCAACGAACCGCTACTTTTCAACCGTTTAACTCCTTTACGAGGTGATAGTCTAAGAATTGTTGGATAGAATAGCAATGAAAAAGAGGCTGATATCAGTCCTGATACAGCCTCTTTGCAATATTTTAAATAACAAATCGTCTTTACTTAATTGATCACCGGCAGAAAGCTGTATTTCTTTCCGTACTCCATCATCTGATCATAGAATGATGCAGGGTAAGTCACTTTGACGTCGGTAATTTTTCCTCCTGTCATTACTGGTGTCAGCTTTGGCTGGATAAAGCCTTTATAAGCTTTGACGCCTAATTTTGAATAGCGATCTAGCACTTCTTTTAAAAGTTCCTGATCTACTTTTACTCCATACGTTTCGATCAGCTTTTTGCCGCCTTCGTAGTCGCCTTCAGATTTTACACGCTGGATTTCCCTCAGCAGCTGACCGAAGAGCTCGCGCAGCTTGTTGTAGTCGTTGATCCTGGTATAGGTCTTACCGTTTACCTTGATCATTTCAATGACGTTATCCTTTTTGCCCATCTGGTAGACCCACATGGCGTTCAGCTGGCGGTTGCGCATGTGCGCTTCTTCCAGGTTGTCGCCCAGCTTCAGCCGCGTGAGCTGCGAAATAAGACCGTTCATGATGTAACTGTCGTATTCTGCTTTCCCCACTTCGAGGTTCGGCATCACTCCAATCTCAATAAGCTTCGGATCGAGCACGTAGTAGAGGGCCACCAGGTCGGCACGCGCTTCCTCTAGCGCCGATGCATAGTTCTTGAGTGTTTTATCGGTTGTTTCTACTCCCGGATTGATCTGTCCTGATGCATGGCCTATACACTCGTGCATGTCTGTATGCAGGTCAGAAGACAGCGCCCCATACTTGCGGATACGGGCCTTCACCTCGTCGCCATAAGCAAATTCTTCCAGCGTACCCCCCACACTGCTTACTTCGTTGTAAGCATGAACAATATTACTCAGGGAAACGGATTTAGAGCCATGCTCCTTGCGGATCCAGTCGGCATTGGGCAGGTTAATGCCGATAGGAGTAGAGGGAGCTGCATCGCCAGCCTCTGAAATGACTGTGATGGCTTTCGCTGTAATGCCTTTTACCTGCTTCTTCTTATGCTCGGGCATTAAAGGCGAGTGGTCTTCGAACCATTGCGCCTGGCTGGCTATGGCTTTAATTCTTTTCGTTGCTTCGAAATCTTTAAGCGAAACTACGCTTTCAAAGCTTCCGCGTTTTCCAATAGCATCGTTATAGACTTCAATGAATCCGTTTGTTGCATCAATGGTGGAAGCGGTATCGGCTACCCAGGCAATGCTGTAAGCGTCAAAATCTTTCAGATCGCCGGTCTGGTAAAACTTGATCAGCTTCTTAAGGGCATTGCGCTGCTGCTCATTTTCGGCCACGGTACTTGCCTTATCAAGCCAGTACACGATCTTGCTGAGCGCCTCCCCGTACATTCCGCCAACTTTCCAGGTCTTCTCCGTGATCCTGCCGTTTTGTTTTACGAGCTTGGAGTTGATGCCCCATGAGGGTGCGTTGCCATTTGTGCTGAATGTGGAGTAGAAGTCTTCAACCTCCTTCTGCGTTACTCCCTCATAAAAATTGTTAGAGGAAGCTACGATATTGTCTTTATCTGGCGAGAGATCGACCATCTTAGGCTGGAACGCAGGGTCGAAGATAATGGGCCGCAGGCGGCTGAGGAACGCCTCTGTTGTTTCTCCTTTTTGCTTCGGGAAACCGGCGGCATCTGACTTCTTTACCAGCTCGCTGAAATAGGCGAAAGAATGGCCCGGAATGAACTTCTCGTTGCCATAATGGTGATGGTTGCCATTGCTGAACCAGAACCGGCCGCAATACTCCCTGAACTTGTTCCAGTTGTCTGACTTACGGTCGCCTTGATAGGTGCTGTAGATGTTCTCAATGGTCTTCCGGATGAGGAGGTTATACTTGCCTCTCTGATCATAGATGATATCGCGTCCGGATAAGCCGGCCTCGGTAAGATAGTATGCAAGTTTCTTCTGTTGCAGTGTGAGCTTTTCGAAGCCGGGGACCTGGTATCGTAAAAGCTGCAAATCTGCAAATGCTTCTGCAGTCACCTTAAAATCCTTCGGTGCTTTAGCCTGGGCGCTAACCTGTTCGCTGATGCTGCAAACGCCAATGGAAGAAACAGCGGCAGCCGTGAGCAAAGACTTAAATTTCATATAGTACCTTCGTTTAAAAATAACGAAGGTACTCATTTATCTTTGCTTCAGCTGTATGGAATCCTATTCGTTTCCCTGGTCTACGTGTCCTGCTGGAGGGCTGCCCGCCTGGTTAGGAGCCTTCTTATCTTCCGGGCCTGGCTTCAGGGTGTCCAGCTGATCTTCCTGCCGTGCACCTTTTCTGATCAGGTCTTCACCGCCTTCCCCGGGCAGCTTCGGGTCGCTTCCTTTCCCTTTTGGCTTGTTCTCGGGTGCGTTCCATTGATTTCCGTCTTGTGTGCTCATAGTTGTAGTGTTTATGTGATTAACAAGCGGCTGCCGGCTTTGTTGTCATTTTCTGCTGTCGACAGCTGGTTATCGCAAAACAAAGGGATGGCTTTTTAGTTAGGAGCATATAGGAACCTCATGGAAAAAAAACTATCGGATCTGGAAGCGTATACCGACTTTGAGCGGGCAGAATGGCCTGTATTACGGATAGGGTGGGTGGCCATGGGCCTTTTTCTCCTGGCAGGCGTGCTCGGTCTTTTTGGTACGGGACTCTTTACTGAGCGCACAGAAGGCGATGCAACGTTGTCGGTACGTTACGAACGGTATCTCAGGTATTCCATGAGCTCGGAAATAAATATCCATACAAGCGGCTTGGCGCGCGACTCTTCTCTCTGGATCAACTCTGATTACCTGAAAAAGGCGATGATCACTTCTGTGAACCCTGAGCCCGAGTCGATGGACCAGCTCGATGGAATGCTTCGTCTGAAGTTTGCCTCCCGCTTCCCGTCGGATATTACCATCTATCTGCAGCCCGAAGACTGGGGCCGTCAGGAGCTCACTATCCGCCTGAACGGCAGGAAAAAGACCATCAAACAGTTTATATATTTTTAGGAGCTTGATATGGATTCTATCATTCTGCGTTCCGCCGTTATCTACATTTTTATATTCATCATCCTTCGCCTGGGCGGCAAACGTACAGTAGGCGAGATGACGACCTTTGATCTGGTGCTGCTTCTCATCATCAGTGAGGCAACCCAACAGGCGCTCCTTGATGACGACCGCTCTATCACCGGGGGGATGATGGCCATTACCACCCTGGTGTTCATTGATATTGTCGTGTCCCTTTTTACGAATCGTTACAAAAGCCTCGATAACATCCTGAACGGTGTCCCGCTGATCATTGTGAAAGACGGTAAGCCCCTGATGGAGCGAATTGAGAAATCAAGGCTTCAGCTTGACGACATACTGGAAGCTGGACGTAAATTTCAGGGGGTTGAGAGCCTTGATCAGATCCGCTACGCTGTTCTGGAAAAGGATGGCACTATTAGTATTATTCCCAAAGAACGAACTACCACCGAATAACATACACTATGGCATCCGATTTTTTTATGATCCTGATAGATGGAAAACCAACGCGGTTTGAAAAAAGAAGAGTAATTGAGATAGCACCATATCCCGGAGGAACAAAGCTCACCATAGAAGCCTCTCATACCGAGGAGGAGCCTCTTATTTATTTCACCCCCGAGGAGTATGATATGGTGATGAAGTCGTACCTGGGATAGAATAAAAAGTAAAGGCAGGCTCAGCGGCCTGCCTTTACTTTTTATTCTTTTAATTAAAGACTAATGGGCATGACGGACCCCGGTAGTATGTGCATAGTGACTGGTGTGCGGAGTGCGTGCGGTGAAGAGTCCGGCTCCAATTTCCATGATACCCAGTATCAGGTGCGGCAGATAGACCTCAGAGGCGAACCCGAACAGCCATGGAGATGCTGCCAGCACGATCCCTGCAAGGATATCCATCGTCAGGTGGGTAGACATGGAGATGGTCTTTGACAAGTCTGCCTCGTAGTTGGTAAAGAAAGATAACAGGATGATCATGGCGCCGACGATCATGGGAACATATTGCGCCGCTCCTCCGTCGTTAAAGTTTAACAGCCAGGGGGCTGCCAGTAAGAAAATTCCCATTAAGTAATCTAATACTCCGTGGAAACGGGTGCTGATAAATCTCATAATTCTGATTTTTGTTTTACATAGGTTTACACCATGATGTTCAAATCCTGTACCAGAACGGCATCACGGGGTCAACGCCCTCCTTAAACAGGTATTTCTCCCCCGCTTTCAACGCATTTGTGCGTGCCGCTCATGCATCTTTCTTCTGATCATGTCCTGACTGTTCGACGCCCGCGAGGATATACAATTAAATTCGTGCCCCTTTGAGTGCTCAGCTCACCGATGTTTTTCTTAGTTTTAAGGCTGTATGGACTTAAACTATAAGCGCATCGTGATCAAGATAGGGTCTAACGTACTGACCCGTGATGACGGACTTCCTGATATTGAGCGGATTGAACATATTGCAGGACAGGTTGCTGCTCTCAAAGAGCAGGACAAAGAGGTGATCATTGTTTCTTCGGGCGCTGTTGCATCAGGCAGGAGCGTACTTTCGTCTGTAGGTGAGAAGTTTGATGCTGTGGCAACCCGTCAGCTTTTTGCCGCTATCGGTCAGGTGAAGCTCATCAATACCTACTCCGAGAAGTTTGGTAATCATGGCTTGCTCTGTGCGCAGGTCCTGGTTACGCGTGAGGACTTTCGCGACCGGCTTCACTATCTGAATATGAAGAATTGCTTCGGCATTCTACTTCAGAATAATGTGATCCCTATTGTGAATGAAAACGACGTGATCTCGGTCACCGAGCTGATGTTCACTGATAATGATGAGCTGGCAGGCCTGATCGCGTCCATGCTCAGAGCCGATGCGCTCATCATCCTGACAAATGTCGACGGCATCTTTAACGGGGATCCTTCTTTGCCCGGCGCCGAGGTGATCCGGTACGTGGATCCTTCTTTTTCTGATTTCAGCAGCTTTATCACCACCAGGAAATCTCAGTTCGGCAGGGGAGGAATGGTTACCAAGTCGGGCATTGCGCATAAAACAGCTAAACTCGGTATAGCGGTTCATATTGCCAATGGTAAAACAGAGGATGTGCTCCTGAAGCTTGTCAGCGACGAGGTGCTCAATACCTGCTTTGTGCCGGCACGCAAGGCCTCCGGAAAGAAGCGCTGGATTGCCAGCTCTGAGAACTATGCAAAAGGAGTGGTGCAGATCAATGCTGGTGCCCGGCAGGCGCTGTTGTCTTCAAGGGCAAGCAGTCTTCTTCCGGTTGGTGTAGTGGCCATCCTACAGGACTTTAAAAAGGGTGACATCATCAAACTGGTGGACGAGAGCCTGCACCAGGTGGGCCTCGGAATTGCTGAATATGGATCAGAGAAGGCAAGCGCACTTATTGGCCTGCAGAATCAAAAAGCGCTGGTTCATTACGATTATTTGTTTATAAATCCCGACATTAGTTAGGTTATGGAACTTCTATCCCTCTTTACATCCGCCCGGAAGGCAAGCCGCGCTCTCCGTGTTCTCGATAACGCAAAACTGACTCACGTTCTGAATGACCTGGCTGACGAAACAGTTCGCCGGATACCGTTTCTCCTCAAAGAAAATCAGAGGGATCTGGAAAGGATGGACTCGCAGGATCCTAAATATGACCGTCTGAAACTGACAGAAAAGCGGATCGAAAGCATAGCGGATGATATGCGCAATGTGGCAGCCATGGAGTCGCCGCTTGGTAAGGTATTAATGGAGAGAACATTATCCAACGGGCTATCGCTTAGTAAGGTAACGGTTCCGCTTGGAGTGGTGGGGGTGATCTA
Organism: Arcticibacter sp. MXS-1; assembly: GCF_041902385.1. Taxonomy (GTDB): domain Bacteria; phylum Bacteroidota; class Bacteroidia; order Sphingobacteriales; family Sphingobacteriaceae; genus Arcticibacter. The sequence continues at coordinate 3,794,287 of NZ_CP169244.1, forward strand.
TGAAGCCCGCCCTAACGTTACGTTTGATGTCTTTTCACTTTGTTTTAAGAGCGGGAACGTATGTGTGCTGAAAGGGGGAGTGATGCGGTGTTTTCCAATGAGGCAATCGTGTCTGTTATCCATGAAGTGCTGACCAGAAATGGTGTAGACCCGTCTGTTCTGGTGCTGCTGCCTGCCGACAGGACAGCTACCGAGGCGCTCTTGCAGGCTACAGAATACGTGGATGTCCTGATTCCGCGCGGAAGTCAGGCGCTGATTGATTACGTAAGGCAGAACGCCAGAGTGCCTGTTATCGAAACGGGTGCGGGAATTGTGCATACCTACTTCGATGAAACGGCTGACCTGGAGAAAGGAAAGCGGATCGTCTTTAATGCAAAGACAAGGAGGGTAAGCGTTTGCAACGCACTCGACTGCCTCATTGTTCATGAGGCCAGGCTTGCCGATCTTCCGGCGCTCACTTCAGCCCTTGCCGGGGCAAACGTGACCGTATATGCGGACGAGCCGGCCTTTCACTCATTGAGCGGAGCTTACCCGTCTGACTTGCTGCAACAGGCAGACGAGCGGCATTTTGGTACGGAGTTTCTTGACTATAAGCTGGCTGTAAAGACCGTTAGTTCTCTTGCTGAGGCACTTGATCATATTGAGCGATTTAGTTCAAGGCACAGCGAAGCAATCGTTTCGGAAAGCGATGAGAATATGCAGACCTTTCTCAGCTCTGTTGATGCGGCCGCGGTCTATGCCAACGCTTCGACTGCCTTTACGGACGGTGCACAGTTCGGACTGGGGGCAGAAATAGGCATCAGCACCCAGAAATTACACGCTAGGGGACCTATGGCCCTGGCTGAACTCACCAGCTACAAATGGCTGGCAGTAGGACAGGGACAGGTGCGGGAAAGCTGAACAGGCAGGCTATACGGCCAGCGCAGGGTATCTTTTCTCCAGGAGATAGAAGCCTCCGAAAAGAAGCGTGCCGTAAATAGCGTCTGCAATCAGCATGTTACGCAGGAAAGGAAGTCCCATGATGTATGATTCAATTACTCCCTGAAGGTTGTGGGGGTACCAGGGATAAAGAAATGCGAAATTGGTGATCAGATAGAAGATCACAGCTCCTGCAATTGACGCCAGCGCAATTGAAACCGGGCTCACCTTTCTGGTGATCATCACTCCGCAGCCTACCATGCATACAAATGCGGCATATACAACAGGCCTTGTTGAATCCCAGCCCAGGAAAAGATCTGAAATGATCATGGCCAGCAAAGGCATCAGAAATGCAAGTTTCTTGTTCTCAATTTGCGCACCCGCAAATACAGCCAGTGCTCCAACTGCCGTGAAGTTCCAGATATTGGGAAGCAGTAAAGGCAGAGCTCTTGTGCATGCTGCGGCAACGATCAGTAAACTCAAAACAAGAAAGCGGGAAGTCTGTATTTGTCGAATCATAATACAAAGTTAAAAGTTATAAGCGAATCTCAAAGCTGAAAGCAGAAAGCTCAAAGCAGACTCTGATAGCTGATAGCCGATAGCTCCTATGTTTGCAGGGTAAAGAAAAGTGCAGATATTGAGGAGATAAAAGAGATAAGATACCGATAAATTTGAAGAAAAAAGTGAAAAAGGGTGAGAGCACACTGATCGCTAAGCAACCTCAAGGTATGCAGACTTTCAGATCTCAGCCTCATCCTTTTTACTCTCTTAGAGTTTGAACAGAATGTAAGGAATACCGATAGGGGTATATCCAGGATATCCAACCAGGAGAAAAAACGGAGAGAGACTTTCACTTTGAAAAAAGAGAATTGGTATGAAAATCGTAGTAAAGCAAGTCGTGGGCATTGATGTAGCCCAAAAAGAATTAGTTGTATCACTAGGAAAAATGGACCAGCAATGGACTCCCCAGCTTTCCGGACATAAAACTTTCACCAATAACAGCAAAGGATTTAATGACCTGCGTGAATGGGTAAAGAAGTATACCGATGAACAAGTAGAGGTACGTTACGTGATGGAATCTACAGGAGTGTATCATGAAGCACTAGCCTACTATCTTGTCGGGCAAGAATGTGCAGTAAGTATCATCCTTCCCAATAAGATCAGTAATTACTTCAGAACCTTGCAGGTAAGGACTATTACAGACAAAAGTGCCAGTGAAGCGATCTGCCTGTTTGGTTTAGAACGCAAGCTGGAAAACTGGAAGCGCCCATCTCCTCTCTATAAACGGCTCAGGCAGCTTACCCGAGAGAGGGATCAGCTGCAGCAGGAGTTAACCCAACTACAAAATCAGAAGCATGCTGAAATGGCTGAAGCAGAGCCTAATCAAGGTACTCTTAGCAGGCTTGAGATACGGCTGAAGTTGTTAAAGGATCAGGCAACAGAGATCTGGACCGAAATCAGTGAAATGCTGCTTGAAAATCAAAAAGTAAGCGCAGCAGTCAAACTTCTCACTAGCATTCCAGGTGTAGGCCCTCTAACGGCAGTGACCGTACTGGCAGAAACTAACGGCTTTGATCTTATCCGTAATCAAAGACAACTGACCGCCTACGCTGGCCTAGACGTAAAAGAGAAACAATCCGGCACTTCAGTAAAGGGAAAGGCTCAAATATCTAAAAGAGGGAACAGGCATCTTAGGAAAGCAATGCATTTTCCTGCCCTTACTGCTATCAGGCATGATCCCCACTTTAAGGCGGTCTACCTCAGGATTATAGAGAAACAAAGTATTAAGATGAAAGCTGCGGTAGCTGTGCAAAGAAAACTGCTGGCCTTGATGTTCACTCTTTACCGGAATGGCAACCTCTACGATAAAGACTATTTACAAAAAGTACCGGTACTAAAGAATGTAGAACGACAAACAGCTTAAAATAGTTAGAGTAGCAATCAAAGATCGCTACTCTAAACAGGCTGGCTCAAGGCCGCCTTGGTTATACAAAAATAGTAATAATTATTTTTCCTTTATTTGGTTCTTAACACAGAATCTGAAGGCTGATAGCCAAAAGCCGAAAGCTGATAGCCGATAGCTGATGGCTGATAGCCAAAAGCTGATAGCTGGTGCGACACGGGCCGCAGGCAAAAAAAGATCCCACATCGCAGGAGCGGGTGGGATCGGGATTTATAAACTATATATACTATTCTGACCGTTTTAAACCGTACTTGTCGATCTTGCTGTAAAGGTGACTTCTTTGAATGTCAATATCATCGGCAGTCTTCGACACGTTCCAGTTATTCTTTTCGAGCTTGTACTTGATATAATCTTTCTCGGCCTGGTCCTTGTATTCCTGGAAGCTAGCAAAGCGGTCAAAGTCCATATAGGAAGTCTGCACATGCTGCGTTTTTGCTTCGCTGCTCTGCGGACCTGCAGGATTGGCAAAGGTGAAGACGTCGTTCTCGGTGATGACCTTGTCGCTCAGGATGATCAGACGCTCGATCATGTTCCTAAGCTCACGGATGTTTCCGGTCCAGGGGAGCGACTTCAGTGCTTCCATAGCGCCTTCGCTGAACTTCTTGGGCGGCATGCCGTATTCGGCGCAGATCTCTTCGCAGAAGCTGCCTGCAATGATCGGAATATCCTCCTTCCGCTCAGTGAGCGGCGGCACATGGATCAGGATCACGCTCAGCCGGTGGTACAAGTCCATCCGGAAGTTGCCATCCTCGATTTCTTTCAGCAAGTCTTTATTGGTAGCGGCTACAACCCTTACATCTACTTCAATCTCCTTCTCGCCTCCAACCCGTGTTATCTTGCTTTCCTGCAAAGCCCGCAGAACCTTTGCCTGGGCAGAGTGGCTCATGTCGCCAATTTCGTCAAGGAAGAGGGTGCCTCCGTTGGCTTGTTCAAACTTGCCGATCCGTTGTTTTACTGCTGAGGTGAACGAGCCTTTCTCATGCCCGAACAGCTCGCTCTCGATCAGTTCAGAAGGGATTGCCGCACAGTTCACCTCGATGATGGGGCCGTTAGCGCGGTGCGATTTCTCGTGAAGCCATCGGGCTACCAGCTCCTTGCCGCTTCCGTTTGCACCTGTGATCAGGACTCGAGCATCGGTAGGGGCAACCCGGTCAATGGTATCTTTAATTTTTTGTATGGCGGGTGAGTCGCCAAGTATCTCTCTTACTTTGCTTACTTTACGCTTTAGAACTTTGGTTTCTGTTACCAGATTACCGCGCTCAAGCGCATTCCGCACCGTTATCAGCAGACGGTTCAGATCGGGTGGTTTGGATATAAAATCGTACGCGCCCTTTTTACTGGCTTCCACAGCAGTCTCAATCGTGCCATGGCCCGAAATCATAATAAAAGGAAGATCTGGTTTTACCGCAAGACCCTCCGAAAGGACTTCCATCCCGTCCATCCGGTTCATCTTGATGTCACAAAGTACAAGGTCGAGATTGCTCTTCTTGATGATCTCCAGCCCGTCTATCCCGTTATCTACATCTTCTACCTCATAATCTTCGTATTCCAGTATTTCCCTCAGTGTATTGCGTATTGCACGCTCGTCGTCAACAATAAGAATTTTTGCCATAATGCTCTAGGTTTGAAACGCAACAGGCTACATAATGTTTTAAAAATGTATACAAATATATACAGTTTTTTTATACCATTTATCCGGCCAATATCACTATTTTAAAAGACAAAGCCGCTGCGTTTTTGCGCAGCGGCTTTGTTGTTGCCTGTAAGCCGGGTTCTGTTCTCAGCAAGCTGAGCTTCTATCATTTATCTTCTCCTGACATCGCTGTCAGGCTCTAACGACCTACCCGCTGACGCGCCGGCGAAAACCGCACAAGGACGAGCAGCCCTTAATCATCAGCTTATTTGGTCTTTCAACTCCTGGGGTTTACCGCGATGCATGTCGCCATACAAAGCCGTGAGCTCTTACCTCACGTTTTCACCTTTTCCCAGATGCTGCGCACCCGGGTAGTTTATTTTCTGTGGCACTTTCCGTACGCATTACTGCGCCCTTCCTGTTAGGAAGCAGGATGCTCTGTGTTGCCCGGACTTTCCTCCATCCCCCGAAGGGACAGCGATAGAACAGCATTCAAAGATACTATAATTTTCTGGTCGCAGGGCCGCGGCTTTTAATGCTTGCAGTTCTGCAGGTGCAAGGCTGCATCCTCCTGACTGTACAGGCCCTGATCGTTTCCAAAGCTATTGGTGATGTAAGTGACCAGCGCAGCTACATCAATATCGGGAAGCGACTCGTTGCCCGGCATCTGGAAGTCGTACTCTCTGCCGCTCACCCTGATCTTCTCGTCGAGGCCATGCTTAATTATACAAGCCAGCCGTTCCCGGTTCTGCCGCAGAAAGGTGGTGTCTGTGAGCGGCGGAATAAGGCCTTTAAGGCCCTCACCATCGTTATTATGGCAATTGAGGCAATACGTGTCATAGAGCTGCTTGCCGTTGGTATAGTAGCGCGCATAGTTCAGGTCGCTGTCCGACTGGCAGGAAGCCAGACAGAACGCGAGTGCAGGTATCAGCAAAAACAAAAGCAGCTTATTCTTTTTCATGCTTATATTCATTGAGGAGAATCTGCATGTCGTCCATGAGCTTTTCAACCTGGTCGGGCTGTGTGCCGTCATACGCTCCTCTTAAGCGCTTTTCTTTGTCAACCAGCACGAACCAACCCTGGTGTACGTAACCTCCCGGGGCATTCTTATCCTCGTTAACAGCTACCAGATAGTGCTTTTCGGCAAGATTGTAAACAGAGTCTCTGGTACCTCTCAGGAACTGCCATTGCTTGCCGCTTATACCCAGCTTGGTGGCGTACTCCTTCAGTTTGGCCGGCGTATCGTGCTTGTAGTCAATCGTATGTGAGGCGATCATTACCTCCGGATTATCCTTGAACTTTTCATAAACTTTAAGCATATTCCGGTGCATAACCGGACAGATGGAAGGGCAGGAGGTGAAGAAGAAATCGGCAACATAGATCTTTCCGTCAAAATCCTTGTTGGTCACCTGTGCGCTGTCCTGATTGATAAAGCTGAATGCCGGAATGGTTTGATAGACTGTGTCGGTCACTGTTTTGCCATTGACGATCTTCTGAACCGGCTCCCTGTTACCCAGTATAGGAAGTTTCTTCTGGTCAGCTGAATTACAGGCTGAAAGCAGGATAGCGCCTGCCGCAATATAAAGGAATGCTCTCATTTGACGTATTTATAGAAAAAGTACAGGCAAAGATACAGGTTCGCCGCCCGATTACAAGCACTCCCGCCTCGTCCCCTCCAATTTAACATACCAAATACAAAAGCTAACTTTGCGGCATGGCCAAGCTCAGAAAAACAATCGGACTGGAAGGCGTGCGCTTCTTTGCATTCCATGGATACTACCCCGAAGAACAAATTCTCGGAAGTGAGTTTATTGTCGATATCACCACCGGAACATACCTGATTGAGGATGGAAATGATGAGCTAGCCGACACGCTGAATTACGAGCATTTGCTTGAAATCGCTTCTGATGAGATGAAAAATACGCGCAAGTTGCTTGAAACGGTAGCCCTTCGGATGCTAGAACGTATACGCGCCTCTTTTCCTCACCTCGACCTTGTAGTGGTCCGGATTAAAAAACTTCATCTTTCGCTTCCCGGCGAAACCAATTCTGTGGTCGAGTACCGTTACGAAGTGTAGCGGAGAGGATCAGACAAAGACAGGCTGCTGGTGCAGGAAGTAAACTGCTGACAGGCGTTGTACCGCTACGAAGCGTAGCGGAGAGGAACGGACAAAGACAGGCTGCCGGTGCAGGAAGTAAACTGCTGACAGGAATTGTACCGCTACGAAGCGTAGCGAAGTGTAGCGAAGTGTAGCGGAGAAGAACGGACAAAGGGGCGTCCCGCCGTGTTAAACGGCAAGCGCCTCAAATGCAATCATTTTTTCGCGCTGGAGCAATGGTATGGGGGCCGGCTTATCTTTCTCAAAGTCGTAGAAAATGCAGGTAGTGCGGCCCGTTGTGCAGATCTCCTCGTCGGCGTTCCGCTTGATCGTGAGTACGTACTCCACGTCAAAGCTGCAATTGCCGATGCGTGACGTCCTCACATAGGCGTATAGCTCATCATTAAACCGCACTGGTTTCTTGTAGTTCACCTCTGCACGCCCGATGATGATCCCTTTGGTTCGGCTTTGCCATTTTGTAATGTGTTTCCAGTAGCCGGAGTGAGCCATTTCGAAATAAGAGAGGAAGACATCGTTATTCACCACTCCGTAAGCATTGATATCGCCAAAGCGAACAGGTATAAAAGACTTGTAGTTAAAAGACGTGAGCATCATAAGAAAAAGACATTTTGTCGGTTGGTAATTGGTTTAATAGGTCATTTTGTCCTATTATAAACGAATTTACGCTAAAAAATGTTTTGGTACAAGCCTTGTATTTATCCTCACAAATTCAAAAAGAAACTTTAGGAGGATATAAAAATGACACTTGTAAAATTTGCAAACGGAAACAACAGTAACACCTTAAAACCCTGGTTCAATGATGTTTTTGATTCTTTCTTTAACGATTCATTTGTTTCAGACCGGCTCACCTCAAGAGTACCTGCTGTGAATATTGCGGAAACAGAAGGCGAGTTCCATATTGAACTTGCAGCACCGGGCTTAAAGAAGGAAGACTTTAAGATCAGTCTTGACAAGAACGTGCTGAGCATCTCTGCTGAAAAGAAGGCAGAAGCAAACGTGGAAGGCAGGAAGTACAATCGACGCGAATACAGCTACAACTCATTCGTGCGCTCTTTCACTTTACCTGAAACTGCCGACTACTCCCGAATTGAAGCTGAGTATACAGACGGCGTGCTGAAGGTAGGCGTTGCTAAAAGAGAAGAAGCCAAACTGCAATCAAGAGAAATTGCTGTAAAATAATTACCTGCAAAAAAATTAGCTATAAAGGGCGTCGTATCAGAAAGCGACGCCCTTTTTTTTGAAAGTGCCTCATTTAAACTTTTATCCCGTATGAGTGCGCAGCTCATGAATGTTTCCTTTGGTTATAGCAGCGTGACTGGCGGGAGCCGTTCTTCACTGCCTCTGCTCCCTGTTTCCCCTGCACAGTTTGCTGAGGTTTTTGGTTAAGAGTGCTTAAAAATGTACTTTTGATCATGCTACGTGAAATACTTGAGACCAAACGAAAAGCCCTTAAAATAAATCTCGACCCAACTATCTACGGTACCTTTGCTGAAATTGGAGCCGGACAGGAAGTGGCTCGTAACTTCTTCACTGCAGGTGCTGCTTCCGGAACGATCGCCAAAACTATGTCGGCATACGATATGGCTTTCAGCAATGAGATCTATGGGGCTGAGAAGTCGGGCCGCTACGTTAGCAAGTCGAGGCTTAATAAGATGCTGAGGCATGAGTTTGATCTGCTGTCCGAGCGTTTGTGTGGCGAAAAATATCTGGGGCGTCGTTTTTTTGCCTTTGCAAACACGGTAACCACCCTCAATTATAACAAAACCAACGATCCTCATGGCTGGGTAGGCATCATGTTCCAGTCGGAGCCGGGCGGAGAGGCGAATGAGATCATCCTGCACATCCGGCTTCTCGACAGCGACGGAAGCCTGCAGCAGAATGTGCTCGGTATCATTGGCGTGAACCTCGTATTTGCAGCCTTTTTCCTTTCCTCGAACGTTCAGACTATGATCGAGTCCCTCGTTGATAACCTGGCAGTAGGCTCCGTGGAAATTGATCTGGTGAACCTTCGGGGGCCTGCCTTTAAAGACGCGAACGACCGCCTCGTAAACCTCTATCTCATTGCCAAGGGCTTCTCAAGCGCGGCCATCTTCGACCGGAATGCACAGGTGTGCCAGTCTAAGGATCTCCTGTATAAAAAGGACGTGATGATCCTCCGGACCAAATACCGGCAGAAGTCAACTCCAAACTTTGACCTCTTTAATCGTGCTGTTGAACAGTTTAAGCGTTCTCAGCATGCAGGCGACGCCAATCTGGTGGTTCTTATTGAAGTTCTGATGTCTAATGCTTTTGATGAGACGCCTCAGATTGACAATGCCGACCTTGAGCAATTTGCTGCCCGCGCAGAGGAGCTTTGCGCGACAGGCAACAACGTCATTGTATCCAACTTTACCCGCAACCACAAGCTGGCACAATATCTTTCGCGATGTAAGCCCCACCGCGTGGGAATTTCGACCAATATTGCCAACCTCAAACGGATATTCGACGCTTCCAACTATGGCGAGAACTATACGGATGAGCTGCTCGCCTATGTGAGCGACTTGTTTAGCCGGAATGTAAAGCTCTACGCCTATCCATACCTCGATAAGAAGAATAACGAGATCATCACGACCCGCAACATGCCGGTGTCTGAACAGTCAAAGCCGCTGTTCGACTTCCTCATTCTGAATAACTATATCACTGACATCGAACAGTACGACGAGAAAGATGTTAAGACGGTTTAGTCTTAACATCTTGTATCAGAGTGGCTTTTTGTTGATCATCCTCTTGGTTGCTTCAAGTGTAAGACTGAAATCGGGGGTCACTGTCCAATCGATCACTTCGTGTACTGTGTGATCCTGAGGTGCCCACCGTTCGGGTTCTCCGTCCAGGCTGATCACCACACTGGGTGTCTTGAACGCCGATGCGATATGCGACACGCCGGTACAATTGGAGATAAGACCCGCTGCTTCTTTGATTAGTACTGCTACTGCGCCCATGCTTGTCTTGCCTGCAGCAATAACCGGCTGCGATACCATATGGGAAGCTGTTTGCCTGACCAGATCAAGTTCTTCGGCGGTACCCGTGAGCACCGGAGTAAAGCCGACCGCTGCTGCTTCATCAGCCAGTTTAGCGAAGAACTCGGGAGGCCATCGCCTGGCTATTCCGCGTGAACCCGGGTGAATGCAGACATAGGCCCCTTCTTCGAGCGGCAGTCCGGTGTCCTGAAATTCCTGGTAGTCCTTGTCTCTCAGCGGAAACTCCAGTTCCGTGCCCAGCGACTTTAGTCCAAGAAACTCCATGAGCTTCACATGTCGTGCAGCTTCATGTCCCTGCTCGGGATACTCCATAAAGAGGCCGTTCTGAGGCGCGTAAATGTCCTTTTTACAATAGCCTGCAGTGAAGCGGACTCCCAGCAGTTCAACCATCGGATTCACAATCGTCCCATTTCCCTGCATCTGCAGCACAAGGTCAAACTCCTCTGATATCATTTTATTGAGAAAGCTGCTGAAGGCGGCAGGACTGAAGCTCTGCTCCGGCAGGCCCGGGAACCCGGGAAACCAGACAAAGCGGTCAAAATACTCGTTGAACCGCTCGGTAAGGCTTTTGGCCCAGGGAAGGCCGAGTAGGGTGATCTCTGCGTCAGGAAAACCTGCTCTCAGGGCCCTGACTGCTGGAATGGCGCAGAGCATATCACCCAGCTGCAGCGCCCGGAAAATCGCTATCTTTTTTATTTCTTGTTGTATCAGCATCGCTTATAATAATAAAGACCAGTTCTTGCTTTCATGCCCTAGAATAATAGAACGCGAAACTTTGCCGCTCCGTACCATTGCCAGTATAAGGACACAAAGGGAATGATGGCAGAGGTGACCACCATCTCGGTTACATGAGCTGCCTCTTTTGAGGTTCCCCTGAGCCGCTTTGCTATAAACAGGATAAGGAGCGACAGCCAGCAGGCCAGCAATACTGAAGAGTAAAGGTAAAGCTGCTGCCAGAGGCAAAGTAATCCTGCGGCAAAGAAAAATACCATCCCATAGTAATTCCAGGAGGGTGCGGCTTTGATTCGCTGCCGGTACAATACCGGAAACTTTCTGTAAAGAAGTGCGTTGTAGGCTGTCTTTTTCTGCTCCTTGATGCTGACACCCCATGGAGCAGGCCTTACAGGGTGCCAGACAGTTGCCTGGATTTTATGAATCGGGATCCCGGCCTCAAGCAGCTTAAAGTGCAGATCGCTGTCCTCGCGCCAGGCCATTGCAAAACGTTCATCAAAGCCGCCGGTAATCTCCAGGGCCTTTCTGGTACAGACACAGTTTGCTGTCACAAACTCGGCCGTCTCCAGCCCGGCAACATTCAGCTCATAGTCGGTCGGAACCTCCTTTCTCGGCACAACCACCCGCCCGGTAAAGGCAACAACTTCTTCGCCTGTATAGGCCTCATAGGCTTGCCGGAGCCAGTCGGCCTGAGGTATACAGTCGTCATCTGTGAAGGCCACCAGCTTTGCTCTTGTCGCCTTCCAGCCCGCATTCCGGGAAGCGGCGGGCCCTTTTTTACCGGCGTCTGCAGGTACAGAACGGCGGGCGCAGCACAGCCTTGGTACGCCTGCATCGCTTCTGCTGTCTCCGGGTCTTCTCCGTCACTCACTACGATAATTTCGTACTCCGCTTTGGAGAAGTCTTGCTGCAGCAGGGCCGTCAGGCAGCGCATCAGCAGCCCGGGGCGACGATAAGTTGGAACTACGACCGCTATTTTTACCTCCATTCCTTCTCAATCAGAAAAGAGCCAATGACCAGAGCGTCAAAGGGTGATGTCCAAAAACATTCGATGGCGTCGCGCGGAGAGCATACGATCGGCTTTCCGAGGGTGTTAAACGAGGTGTTCACCAGCACCGGTACGCCTGTTTTACGTTTAAACGCCTGCAGCAGGTCGTAGTAACGGGGATGCTGCTCGCGGTTCACGGTCTGAATGCGTGCAGTGCCATCAACATGTCGTACCGCCGGAATCTGCTCCTCTTTCTCCTGTTTTACATCGTATATAAAAAGCATGAAGGGTGAGTAGCGGGCGCCTTTAAACCATTCGCCGGCGTCTTCCTCCAGCACGACCGGCGCAACGGGGCGGAAGTCCTCCCGGTCTTTCACTTCGTTAAGCCTGGCCTGCATCTCGGGGTGTATAGGAGAGGCTAGAATAGAACGGCTTCCCAGTGCTCTCGGGCCGAACTCCATACGTCCCTGATACCAGCCGATGATCTTATCCTGGGCCAGCAGGTCTGCTGCCTCTTCGGCAATATTGTCTAGCTTCCTGTAAGGCACTTTAGCCCACTTGATAAACTTCTCGATCTCTGCGTCTGAATAATCAGGCCCCCAGTAGGCATGCGTCATCTCAAAAGCTCTGGAGGGCGACTGCCGCTCCTGCACGTCTACCCAGATGGCTGCTCCCAATGCGGTGCCGGCGTCTCCGGCTGCAGGCTGCACCCAGATATTCCTGAAGGGGCTTTTGTCGCGGATGCGTGCGTTAAGAACGCAGTTCAGCGCTACGCCTCCAGCCAGACATAGATTGTCCTGCCTGGTTTCCTCGTGCAGCCACTGGCAGATCTCCAGCACACGTTCCTCCAGTACCACCTGCAAGGAGTGAGCAATGTTGAAGTGATGGGCCGTGAACTCTTCATGCCTTAACCGGGTCTTCCCGAACCGCTCTTCAAAGGCGGGGTCTTTGATTTCGTACATGCCCTTCGGACCGGGAACAATGATCTCCCTGAAATCGTTTACGAACTCAGGCTTTCCATACGATGCCAGTGCCATGACCTTGTACTCGTCGGAAGAGTGCAGGAAGCCCAGATAAGACGTAAGCTGCTCATACAATAATCCCAGCGAGTGTGGCATGTTGACCTGCCCGATGCGCTCAAGCGAGTTTCCTTTTCCTACATTGTAGGTAGTGGTGGCAAGCTCGCCGCGCCCGTCGAGGGTCATCACTGCAGCTTCCTCATAAGGGGAAGGGTGGAAGGCGCTGGCAGCGTGACTGATATGGTGTTCTACATAGTGGAATTTGAAATCGTCGAGCCGGGTGCCTTTAAACCTTTTTTGCAGGTGATGGGGATACCCGTCTTTAAGCTGACGTGGCGCATTGAGGATATACGACAGGAACAAAGGGTCCCATGGATTCTGCCATTCGTCCTCCGCGAGACCGGCGCTTTGGTCGAAAGGTATGGCGATGCTGGCCTGTCCCCGGTATTTCTCGCCGATCAGCTGATAGGGGTCAAAAGAATAAGCAACATGATCGATCTCACTCAGGTGAATGTTCGCTGCTTCGAGGCAGTAGTTGATGGCGTGGAATGGAAGCTCCCAGGTGCTGAAGGGAACGGGCCTTTTTCCATGCTTGATATGAGTGAAGCGTTCGTCCTCGGCGGCGGCAATAAGTTTTCCATCTTTTAAGAGACAGGCCGCAGAGTCGTGAAATACGGCATTAATACCTAAAACGTACATAAGATAGATTTTGCAGCTAAATAAATAGCAGAAGGAGATAAAATGTTTTTTGTGCCGGTTAATTTGTTCTTCAAAGGCGACAAGAACCTTCAGTCAGGGCTCAGGGGCAGATTAGCAAGGCAGTGCAGGAAGGTTTTTGTGCCGGTTAATTTGTTCTTCAAAGGCGACAAAGAACCTTTGATTTTGGTTTAGCGCAAGGCGTGCGGGAAGTGCCGGAAGGTGTTTTGTCGGGGTTCAAATTGTTCTTCAAAGGCGACAAAGAACCTTTCATTTTGGTTCAGAATAAAATGCGATGGCAGTGCCGGAAGGTTTCTCACTCCGTTCAGGACTTTGCCGGGATTGCTTTTTTGCCGGCCGCTTTTGTCTTTTTATTCTGTTCTCAAACAAGTTCAGGATCAGGGTGTTCCTAATTTAAACATCTGCATATGACACCCCGTGTAATAATCTCAGTCACTATAGCGAGCCTTTATTTGCTTGTATTTCTTGTTTTTGTCGGCTTTCAGAACTCCACCGCAGCGGCCTGGATGTTCTTCTTTTCGCCCCTTGTTATTGGCACTATGGCTTATATGATCGTGAGATACGGCGAGTATACCGGGGGCGAGCTAAAGCCTGATGAGGAGTGGGGATACGAAGACAAAGACCGCAGTAAGCTGGGCTTGTTCTGGTAAGGCGCTGGTCAGGCAAGCAAACGAAAGTGTGACGAAAATAGCGGAGAAAGAATAGTGAATTTTTTCTTGCAGAGGTTAAATTTTTTTATTTAACTTTAACTTAATTCGTTACCCTTAAACCTAAGCTAATGGCTTATTACCTGCTAACCGGCCTTTTGTATCTCGCTTATGTAAGCTTGACAAGTACCAAGGAAGAAATACAAGAATTAATAAATTCCACAGAGAAGTGTTCTTTAGGCAAAACTGTCGGATATATGGTTTTGTTCCTTATCATATGCTTTACCGTTACCACCTGGCCCTATTCCATCTACAGGAATCTTACAGACTCTTAGAGCGAAGGGTCTGAGGCGAGCCGGTCTCTCTGCGGAGGCTCCGGTCAACCAGTCCGTGCTTTTTTTTGTCTACGAAGCGGTGTAAAACTCTTCTTTTTCTGTGGTATGGACGCGGATAAGGCCCGACAGGACCAGGTTAACCAGTATCCGCTGCGCTCTGCGCCTCGAAAGGTTCAGCATCTTGCTGTATTCACGGGCTGTAATCCGCTCGTTCGTGTCTAAATACTCAAGCAGGGCTTTTTCTTTACTTGAATATTCAATCAGTACGCCTTCGTCTTTCGCATCGGCTTTTAGCACGTCGACTACAATCTTGCTGGCCAGCAGGCTTTTGTCCTTTACCCGTATGTAGACCCACCATTTGTTATCCTCACCGAGCGCATAGTGGGGCTTCATGTCACTTTCCTTGATTTCGGCAACCAGCACGATCTTGTCGTCCATATACACTTCCTCAAAGGTTGGCTCAAGGGCAGGACGGCAATAAAAATGGGCGGCCTTGGTGAGCATGTATTTTTCTTCATCTTCCGATCTCACCCCTTTTACTTCTCCATTATCGGCTACCCCGATCAGTAACCTTCCGCCTTTGTTGTTTGCAAATGCCACAAGGGTCTTGGCTATCTTTGAACAGGAAGTAATGGTTTTCTTAAAATCTAAAGAAACTTCTTCGCCTTCTAAAATTAGCTGCCTGATATGGTAGGGCTTCAATCGATTCATTTACAGATAAAATAAGTAACATTAGGCGGTTTCTGTTTTAACGTTGTGAAGTTTACGTACGTAAACCACGCTCTCTACAGACGCGCACAGCTCCCCCTGCTTGTCCACAATAGCAACAGGATGGCTTTTTACATACTTCCCTTCGGTGTCAAGCGCCAGGCAGGCTTCATCCAGAACGGCCTCCGATAGTTCGACCCGGAAATACAAAGCAGTCATGCCCGGCTTCAGATAGTCAATTTCTGCTGCTTTTTGCCATACCAGCGTTTTATAGCCCCTCTTTAGCAGCGCCTGATGAAACAGAACGGCATAAAAAGGATCAGCTGCGCTATAGATCGTTCCGCCGAATATAGAACGGTTGTAATTGATATTTAATATGCTTTTGCAAATTTTAACGTCAACCGATCTGAAGTCTCTGCCGATATTTTTTACCCAGATCCGCTGCAGCAGAAGTGGCGGATAAAACCGAAGCACCCACTTTAATGTCCTTTCCGATACCAGCATTCCTGATTGGTATTATTGTTGCAGTAATAAAATTGCATGAGCCAGGCTCATACAAAGAGACGATTGTAATTTAAAGGCCCCTGCTTGCCCTAAAGCACGGCTCAGCTTCCGTTTAAATAGAAAGAACGCTGATCAGGTGCTGGTAATGACAAACATTCATTGAACCAAACGAACAATAATAACAATAAAAAACCTATGAAAACAAAAGCGCTTAAAATTGCCATTGCGGCCTGTCTGACCTTCTCGCTTGCTTCGTGTGGCGGCAATGGTACCCGTAATGCAGACCAGGAAGGCGACACGACTCTTACTGATTCGCCAAACAATACACAGGTAGAAGGCACTGATACTATGATGACCGACACGGCAGCTACGGGACAGGCGCCCGGAGGAGCTGTAGGTCCGGAAGGGCAGGGGGCCACTACCGATACCACCTCAAGATCAAGCATGCCAGCCCACTAGGGAAACTTGCTCCGCAGGCGGCACTCTGCCCAACCGCTTCAGGAATTTATGCCCGGAAGAAAGAATGGTCTCTTCCGGGCTTTTTATGTTAAGGAAGTCTTATGCGAGAGGGATCAGCCTCCTGGCTGACCGTATTGCTCCGCGAAAAGCTTGTGAAGTTGTAGCAGCAATGCGTGCGCACTACCTCTGCAGCGGCCATTTACGTTCAGACCTTCGGCAGAAGCATCCTTAAACGCCCTCCACGAAGAGCAATGCATGCAAACCGAACGTTTCTCCCGACGGCGGAAACGCAAATTGACTTTCAGGGAAAATTGCTAAATTGCGACAACAACTAATTCTACAAAAACAACGAAAAAAATGAAAAAGCCAGTTTTATTACAGCTGAATGCTCTGAGTATCCTTCTTCTGACATTCTTCTTTTCCAGCGCAGCTTTTGCTCAGCAAGGCAAGCCTGTAGCCAGTCCCCGCGACAGCGTGAGTGGCAAAATCGGTACTGCGAAGGTGGAAATTAACTACGGAAGTCCCTCTGTGAAAGGCCGGCAGATCTGGGGAGGCCTTGAAAGCTACGGGAAGGTATGGAGAGCCGGTGCAAACGGCGCCACAACTTTTACGACCGACAAGGATGTGACGGTTGAAGGCAAGCGTCTGCCCGCAGGTTCTTATGCTTTCTTTGTTATTCCTCAGGAGGGAAATCAGCCCTGGACGGTTATCTTTAATAAGACCGCAAAGCAATGGGGTGCTTATAAATACGACCAGGCGCAGGATGCTCTTCGTGTTTCTGTAAAGCCGAAGAAGGTCAGCGAAGTTCAGGAACAGCTGAAGTATGTGATCACCAGGAAAGGCTTCGAACTAAGATGGGAGCACATTCAGTTGCCCGTTTCTGTAAAATAAATCAATCTTTTAGCTGCAATCGCACAGGCGGCGACCGGGGCAAGCCGGGGGTTCTTTGCCGCTATTGAAAGGCAAAGACACTTTCGCAAAAGGGCTTCAAATGCAGGGCCCTCAAGCGGAAACCCGGGCAAGCTAAAGGTTCTTTACTGCTATTGAAAGACAAAGACATTTTCTCCAACGGATCGGATGTGCTGGCCGCGCAAAGGGGAACGAAAGCAGGCTGAAAGTTTTTTGCAGTTATTAAAAGACAGCGGCCCTTGCACAAAAATCCTTCATCTGCCGGCTGCACAAGCAGAAATGAAAGCAAGCGGAATGTTCTTCCTGCCCGTTGAGGACCGAATGGATTTTCACAAAAATATTACCTGTCTTGCAGGAGCAGATGTCTCGGAAACTTTTTTATTTGCGCCCGCAGTATAGATCCTGCGGGCTTTTTTTAATTCTTACTAAAGTATGTCAATCAGACTGAGATCGCTTTTTCTTTTCCTTGCAATATCATCAACAGCTGCGGCCCAGCAGGTGAGGCCGGCTTCTTCCGTAGAAATACAGCACAAGTTGCTTCAGCTGAACCGCCTGGTCAATGTTCTTTACTTTGCTGCTCACCCCGACGATGAGAATACGCGCCTGCTGGCCTGGCTCGTCAACGATCAGCATGTGCGCACCGCCTATCTCTCCCTCACTCGGGGCGACGGGGGGCAGAACATCCTGGGAAGGGAGCAGGGTGCAGCGCTCGGCCTCATCCGCACCTACGAGCTGCTCGAGGCGAGAAAGATTGACGGAGCGGAGCAGTTCTTTACGAGAGCTGTCGACTTCGGCTTCTCTAAGAACTCTGACGAAACGTTTGAGCACTGGAACCAGGAGCTGCTTACTGAAGATGCAGCCTGGACTATCCGTAGTTTCCGTCCTGATGTTATCATTTGCCGCTTCCCGCCCGACTACCGCGCCGGCCATGGGCAGCATGCTGCTTCTGCTATTATTGCTGCTAAAGCCTTTCTGGCCGCGGGCAATAAAGATGCGTTTAAGGCGCAGCTTCAGTCGCTGAGCGTATGGCAGCCGAGGCGGATCTTACTAAACACCTATCGCTTCGGCAGCAATAACACCACGGCCGAGTCGCAGTTTAAGGTCGCTACCGGACAGTATAAGCCGCAGATTGGAATGGGCTACAGTGAACTGGCGGGCAAAAGCAGGAGTGTGCACCGCAGTCAGGGCGCTGGCACCCCTTCAGTGCCGGGCATCCAGACCGAGTATTTCGCCCTGGTAGACGGCGAACCGCTTTCCTCCAGCTTATTCGACGGCATCGATATCACCTGGAACAGGGTGGGCAGAAAAGACATAGGCGACCACCTTAGCCGGATCATTGCAAGCTTTGACTATACCCGCCCCGATAAAGGTGTGCCTGAACTCCTTAAGCTCCGAAAAGAGATCAGAACGGTGAAGGACAGCTACTGGCGTGCTGAGAAGCTGAACGAGCTTGACCGACTTATTCTGGACTGTGCCGGCTTTATGGCCGAGTTTTACACGGGGCAGCCTGAAGCAGTAGGCGGCGATCGGCTTAGCTTCACTTTTAATGCCATCGCAAGATCGGAAACGCCCGTCAGCCTGGAATCCCTCAAGTGGCCGGGGCGATCTGAGTCGCTTCGCAAAACGCTAGGGAATGACCTGCTGTTCAGCGCCTCTTACTCCCTCGATTTGCCTGCTAATGCACCTGTTTCTGAACCGTACTGGCTGAGCAGGCCTGGGAAGGATCCCTTCCATTATTATGCGCCTTCAGACAGCATCCGCGGTCTTCCCGAGGCTCCAAATGAGCTCGCGGCATCGGCAGGCCTCACCATAGGAGATGAACATTTCTCAGTACAAGTGCCACTTTCGTACAAGCGGCTCGACCCCGTCAAGGGCGACATCGCGGAGGCTCTTCGTGTGGTTCCCGCCGTTATCACCAGCTTCACCAATAATCTTCTCGTTGCTAACGATAAGGGAGAGCTGCAGGCAGGTGTCCGACTTCATGCTATGAAGGAGATCACGAATGCCTCCCTGTCGGTTGTCTCCGGCAATCAGGAACTGAGTCGTGTTGCATCTATCAGCCTGAAGGCCAATACCGATACCGTTATTCAGCTTACCATGCGCGCCCCTGCTGTCACTTCGGCAACAAAGGAAAATGCAATACGGGCAGTGGTTAAGGCAGGTGGAAATGAGTTTTCCCGGGCGCAGCACCTCATTCATTATGATCATATACCAACCCTGCAGTACTTTACCCCGGCAGAGGCAAAGGTCTTGTCGAAGAACTGGAAAGTGACTGTAAAGAAGATCGGATACATAGAGGGCGCGGGAGATTATACAGCCGATTTCCTGCGCCTCGCAGGACTTGAAGTGACGGTTTTGAAAGACGAAGATTTCGCATCCGCTGCCAGTCTCGCTCAGTACGACGCTATTGTGACCGGCGTAAGAGCGGTAAATACCGAAAAGAGGATGAGTTACTGGCTGCCTGTGCTTCATCAGTACGTGCGGAACGGCGGCACACTGGTCATGCAATACAATACCCTGCAGGATTTATCAACCAGGCAGATAGGTCCTTATCCTTTTGAGCTTGCTAACCTGAGGGTGACAGAGGAGGATGCTGATGTAACTTTGACCGACCCCGCCCACCGGCTGTTCAATTACCCCAACAAGATAAGTAAGGACGATTTTGCGGGATGGGTACAGGAGCGGGGATTATACTTTCCGGGTACCTGGGACAGCCACTACCAGACCCTTTTCTCCATGCACGACAAGGGCGAAGAGGCGTTGAAGGGAAGTACCTTATACACCCCTTACGGCAAGGGTCACTACATTTACACGAGCCTGGCTTTCTTCAGGCAGCTTCCCGCAGGAAACAGAGGAGCTGTGAGATTGCTGATGAACATGTTATCGGTTGGAAAATGACGCCTTCAGAAAAGCACGACTGGAAATATTGGTACCTGGCGGTTCTGCTGTTCCTGGTCCTGCAGATCTTGTTGTATTACTGGTTCACTAAGCACTGGTCATGAGCCTGACAGACTGGATCGTTCTGCTTTTAACACTCACACTGATCGTGATCTACGGCCTCTATAAAGGACGTAATCAGGAAGACGCGCAGTCGTATCTCCTGGCCGACAAGAAAATGCCCTGGTACGTAGTGCTTTTAGGCATCATGGCCACGCAGGCGAGTGCTATTACCTTTATCTCGGCACCGGGCCAGGCATACGTGGACGGGATGAGGTTTGTGCAGTATTACTTCGGTCTGCCCATTGCCATGATCGTCATCTGCATCACCTTTATTCCCGTCTTCCAGCGACTCAATGTCTATACGGCTTATGAGTACCTCGAGCTGCGTTTCGACCGGAGGATGCGCCTTACTACCGCCGTCCTGTTCCTCTTTTCGCGGGCGTTGTCCACCGGCATCAGTATTTATGCTCCGTCTATCATCCTCTCCAGTATCCTGGGCTGGAACATCTACCTGACCACGCTGGTCATGGGTGGTTTGCTTATTATTTACACTTGTGCCGGAGGGGCCGAGGCCGTGGCGCACACCCAGAAGCTTCAGTTTTTAATCATCCTGGCGGGCATGGCACTCACGGCCTGGCTCCTCGTCGGGAAGCTGCCCGAAGGTATGGGACTGCGCGACGCGCTCTACCTCAGTGGCAAATCGGGAAAGCTAAACGTGATCACCACCGGCTTTGACTGGAAAGATAAGTACAACATCTGGAGCGGCGTAATCGGCGGGTTTTTTCTGGCCCTGTCTTACTTTGGCACCGACCAGAGTCAGGTAGGCCGCTACATCACAGCCCGCGACACCCGCATGGCGCGGATGGGACTTTTGCTGAACGGCGTGGTAAAAGTGCCCATGCAGTTCGCCATCCTGCTGATCGGAGCCCTGCTCTTTGCTTTTTATACCTTTAATCCGGCTCCCTTGTATTTTAACGAGGTATCGTACCGCGCCCTGCAGCGTGCTCAGCCGCAAAAGACCGAACAAATACAGCGCTTATATCAGCATACACAGGAGCAGTACCGGCAGTCGGCCCTGGCCCTGGGGAAGAGCCGTCCCGACGGCGAGGGGAACGCCGAAGCGTTGTCTGACTTTCAGCACGCGCGGGGAGTTGTGGATTCCCTGAGAACCGAGGTCAGGGAGCTTATTCTGTCTAACGGTATTGGTACCGACGCCAATGACACCAACTACATCTTTTTGTATTTCGTAAAAAATACGCTTCCCCCCGGGCTGGTAGGCTTGCTCTTTGCCATCATTTTCCTTGCCTCCTGGGGCTCTGTTTCGGCCGCGCTCAACTCGCTGGCAGCCTCCTCACTGATGGACCTGCAGAGGCTCGACAAGAATGAGACCTGCACAGGAAAGCAGCAGATCTTATACGGGCGGCTGCATACGCTGTTCTGGGGAGTGCTGGGCATTGCTGTTGCCATGTTTGCCACGCGCATGGGGTCGCTCATCGAGGCCGTGAACGTCCTGGGATCGCTCTTCTATGGCACCATTCTGGGCATTTTCCTGGTCGCCCTTTACATGAAACGCATCAATGGTACCAGCGTCTTCCTCGCTGCCGTGGTCACCGAAGGGGCGGTCTTGCTCATCTATTGGGCTGACGTTGTATCCTTCCTCTGGCTCAACGTAGTCGGCGCCCTGCTCGTGCCTCTGATCAGCGGGCTGCTTTTCTTCTTCCAGAGAACCCTCCCGGACCCGCCTTCACAGAAAGCAATGAAAGCCGACTGAAGCGCCTTTGCTGTTCATAAAGAACAGTTAATCTTTCGGGAAGTACTCTCATGACTCGCCTTCACAAAATGCAATGAAAGCGGACTGAGGGTTTTTTGCGACGCTTAAGGAACGCGTAGTTTTTTAAGAAGCTTCCTTACGAGTCGCCTTCACAAAAGGAAATGAAAGCGGATTGAGGGTCTCCTGCAACATAGCACGAACCTGCAGGCTTTCAGGGAACTGCTGGAGCAAGACGGAATCGAACTGGATATGACGGTCTTCTTTTTTGCCGGAAGGGCAAGCAAGTATTCACAACAAACATCCAGGACCTGCGCGTTCAAACGAAATTAAAAGTCGAATGAATACTCTTTCTGCCCTTTTAACTTAGCGAAACGATCGCACTAACCCCTTTTGAGATTCAGTTACAAACCTCAATAAACCAAGTGAAGCAGTCACATTGAGGTAGTCTGAAAAACTATTTATGATGTCAGTAACGCAAACAGACTCCCAGAAATTGCATTTACAAAGCCAGGCTCAGGAGAGGACGAACGCCCTGCGGCAACTCTCCCTGCCCTCAAAAAAAGCAATAACATGTTAGCAAAAAAGCGATCTTTGCAAAATGATTGACAAGCAAGAAATCGCAGCACAATACCAGGAGATTCAGGATGAAATTTGTCGCGGCCTCGAGCAGCTCGATGGTACCGGAAGGTTTGAAGAGGAGATCTGGCAGCGCGAAGGCGGTGGCGGAGGCCGTACGCGCATCATCCAGAACGGCACCGTACTCGAGAAAGGAGGGGTCAACTTCTCTGCTGTGTTTGGAAAGCTTCCCGAGCCTGTTAAACGCTCATTTAAAGTGGAATCCGACGATTTCTTCGCTACAGGAGTTTCCATTGTCATTCATCCCAATCATCCTCTTGTGCCTATCATCCATATGAACATCCGTTATTTCGAGATGAATGAAGAGGTCCGCTGGTTCGGCGGGGGGATCGATTTAACGCCCCACTACGTGTACGAAGAGGATGCACGCTATTTTCACACTCATCTGAAGTCCGTGTGCGACCGCTTTTCCCCCTCGTTTTATCCGCGGTTCAAAGAGTGGGCCGACGATTACTTCTTCATCAGGCACCGCAGCGAGACCCGCGGTATTGGCGGTATTTTCTACGACCGGCTTAATCCCGTTACGGCCGGAGTCGGTTGGAACGAGATTTTTGAGTTCTCTAAAGCGGTTGGCCGAAGCTTTGTGCCCGTCTATACAGAGCTTGTTAACCGTCACCGAAATGAAGATTTTAGCGAGCAGCAGAAGCAATGGCAGTACCAGCGCCGCAGCCGCTACGCAGAATTTAACCTGGTCTATGACGCAGGAACCAAGTTCGGACTCGAGACCAACGGTCGCATTGAGTCCATTCTTATGAGTCTTCCCCCGCAGGCAAATTGGGTATACAATTTCAGTCCCGTGCCCGGAAGTGAGGAAGAGAAGACCTTGCAGCTCCTGAAGAAAGGGATCGACTGGGCAAAATAGGAGAACGCAAGGCTATGGCCCGCTAGTCCGGACCAGAGCTGGGCCGCTTCAGTATCGCTTCAGAATATCTTCATACTCGGAGTGAGTCCGGGTTGAGTGCGGGTCGAGTGCGGATTGACTGCGGTTTTTTTCCTGAATAATCCGCAGTCAACCCGCACGGACTCCTCACGGACCCCGCAGGCAGAACGACTGAAAAGAACTACTGAAACGTTCATGGTATAGTCCGTTCCCGTGGCATATTGTTAGCAGTTTGTGCCCGATAATCCGCATAATTTCTTATCTTCGCCCAGCTCTTTACAAGAGCTTTTGTATTTAATTTAGCAACTTCAAACGATGGCTGAAGAAACAGAAAATGGGAATTTAGAACCTGCTAACAATCGCATCATACCTATCAACATAGAAGAGGAAATGAAATCGGCATACATCGACTATTCGATGTCTGTAATCGTTTCCCGTGCACTTCCGGATGTTCGTGACGGACTGAAGCCAGTTCACCGGCGCGTACTTTACGGAATGCTCGACCTTGGCGTAACCAGTGGTAAACCTTATAAGAAGTCTGCCCGTATTGTGGGAGACGTATTAGGAAAGTATCACCCTCATGGCGACTCGTCTGTCTATGGCACAATGGTCCGTATGGCGCAGGAGTGGAGCCTTCGCTACCCTCTTGTTGACGGTCAGGGAAATTTCGGTTCTGTTGACGGTGATGAGCCGGCGGCAATGCGTTATACAGAAGCACGTCTGAAGAAGATTGCCGAGGAGATGCTGGCCGACATCAACAAGGACACCATCGACTACCAGCTTAACTTTGACGACTCGCTGGAAGAGCCTACCGTGCTGCCTACCAAGATCCCGAACCTGCTGGTGAACGGAGCTTCTGGTATTGCCGTGGGTATGGCAACCAACATGGCCCCCCATAACCTGAACGAGGTGATCAATGCCACTGTTGCTTATATTGACGACCGCGACATTGAGGTGTCGGGACTTATGCAATATGTAAAGGCGCCCGACTTCCCGACCGGTGGTATCATCTACGGCCATGCGGGAGTGAAGGAAGCTTATGAAACCGGAAGAGGGCGTGTAGTGATGCGCGCTAAAGCGGAGATTGAAACCTTTGGCCATGACCGTGAACGGATCGTCGTTACGGAGATCCCCTACATGGTGAACAAGGCGCAGATGATCGAAACTACTGCAGGTCTGATCAACGATAAGAAGATCGAAGGTATTTCTGAAATCCGTGACGAATCTGACCGCACCGGGATGCGCATCGTGTACGAGATCAAGCGCGACGCGAATTCATCTATTGTACTGAACAACCTTTATAAATATACCGCTCTTCAGAGCTCTTTCAGTATTAATAATATCGCCCTGGTTCATGGCCGGCCGATGCTGCTTAATCTGAAGGACCTGATCAAGCATTTCGTGGATCACCGTCATGAGGTAGTGATCCGCCGTACTCGTTTCGAACTTGCTGAAGCGGAAAAGAGAGCGCACATCCTGGAGGGATTGCTGATCGCCCTCGACCATCTCGACGAGGTGATCAACCTGATCCGCAGCTCGGCAACGCCGGAAGATGCGCGTACCGGCTTGATGGAGCGCTTCGGTCTTTCTGACCTTCAGGCAAGAGCAATCCTCGACATGACCCTGCGCCGTCTGACCGGTCTGGAAAGAGATAAGATCAAGGAAGAATATGCTGAGCTGATGAAGACCATTGAATATTTGAGATCTGTGCTGGCAGACGAAGGTCTCCGGATGAAGATCATCAAAGACGAGCTGCAGGAGATCCTTGAGAAATACGGGGATGAGCGCCGCACCAGTATCGTTCATTCTGCTGAGGATATGCGGATGGAGGACTTCATTGAGGACGAGGAGGTGGTGATCACCATTTCGTACGAAGGCTACATCAAGCGTACTCCGCTTACGGAATACCACCGTCAGGGCCGGGGAGGAAAGGGTTCTCTGGGCTCTAACTCGCGCGACCAGGATTTTATTGAGCATATTGTTATCGCTTCCAACCATAACTATATGCTGTTCTTTACCGAGGCCGGACGTTGTTTCTGGCTGCGGGTATTTGAAGTTCCGGAAGGATCAAGGACCAGCAAGGGAAGGGCGATCCAGAACATCATCAATATCCCTAAGGAGGAGAAGATCAAGGCGTACATTAAGGTGAAGAACCTGAAGGATCAGGATTATCTTGAGAATAACTTCATCATCATGTGTACCCGCAAGGGAACGATCAAGAAAACGTCCCTGGAAGCTTATTCCCGTCCGCGGGCAAATGGTATTAACGCGATCAATATCAACGATGGCGACCAGCTGCTGGAAGCTAACCTGACAGATGGCAGCAGTGAGATCATCATGGCGCTGCGCTCGGGAAGAGCGATCCGCTTTAACGAGTCGACAGTCAGGCCGATGGGACGTACTGCTACCGGGGTGCGGGGTGTAACGCTTGCGCATGATAAGGATGAGGTGATCGGCATGATCAGCATCAACAATCCGGAAGCGACCGTACTGGTGGTGTCAGAAAAGGGATACGGCAAGCGTACTCATCTGGAAGATTACCGCGTGACCAACCGCGGTGGAAAGGGCGTGAAGACCATCAACGTGACGGACAAGACCGGAGAACTGGTTGCGATCAAAGACGTGACGGATACAGACGACCTGATGATCATCAACCGCTCGGGTATCGTCATTCGTATTGCCATCGGAGAACTGAGGGTAATGGGAAGAGCAACGCAGGGAGTCCGTCTTATTTCACTCAAGGGTGATGATGCGATCGCTTCTATTGCCAAAGTTGAACATGAGGAAGAAGCAGAGACGGCCGAAGTGCTGAACGAAGTGGAGGAACTTGCTTCGGAAGCAGATCTGGAGCCGGAAGAGGAGATCGATGAGACGGAAGAATCAAATGAAGATGAGGATACGAATTCTGATGATGATTCGTTAGAATAACAGAATACTTATGAGAAAGTCGCTTTTATTACTTGTACTATCTGGCTTTTTTGTGAATGTTGCGTTTGGTCAGACTATGACCAAAGAGGCGATGAACAATTTCGCCCTGTATACCAGTAGGGGCGACTTTTCTTTCCTCGAAAAGGCAAAGAAGGCAATTGATGACGCGTACAAGACTAAAAAGGACTCCTTCAGTTATAAAAACAACCTGATCAGGAGCCTGGTCTACTCATCGCTTGCTTATTCTGATTCAACCCGCAAGCTCAGCTATGCCAAGGATCCCATTGAGGAGACATCGTTCTCTTTCAATCGGTTAAAAAATCCGAAGCTGAATGATGAACATAAGCCGGAACTGGATTTTGTAAAAACGCAGCTGGCAAAGGCCTGGCTGATCAGGGCCAATAAGGCACTAGCCTCTTACAGTTATCAGGAAGCGTATAATGCGTACCTCTTTGTTGATTCACTTAACTCTGATAACGATATCCTGGTAAAACATAATCTTGCTTTACTGAGCGAGAAGCTGGGCTACTCGGCCAGGGCCATCTACTATTACGAGCAGCTGATAGCTGATAACAGAAGATCTTTGCCTGACTATTACCTGGCGCTCTCTAATCTTTACGAGTCGCGGAACAGCAACCGCTCTCTGGAAATATTGCAGGAGGGAAGGAGGGTGTTTCCGGGAAACAAGGACCTGCTCTTTAAGATGATCAATATGTACGCGGATAACGGTTCTTATTCGATGGTGGAAACGGTTGTGGCCGACGCATTGAGGATGGATCCGGATAATCCTGAGCTGAACTACCTGGCGGGGTTCTCTTATGACGTGCTGGGACGAAAGGCGAAGGCCGAGGATTATTACAAAAAGGTGATTAACCTGGAGTATAATAACTATGAAGGCAACTACTCACTCGGGCTGCTTTATCTCGACCGGTATATCAAGTCGAATAATAATAAGGAGACGAATCTGAATCTGGCAAAAAAATACCTTACTTTGGCAGGTGAAATAAATCCGAATTCGGTGAACGTTCTGAAGTCGCTGGCTGTTTTATATAATACGTCGGGCGACATGATAGAGCTCGAAAAGGTAAACGATAAACTCAAGCAATTTATTCTAATAAACTAAATATATGAACACAAAGTCGCTTTTATTTGCGCTTGCGATAACAGGAATGTCTATTTCTGCTTTTGCGCAAAAATCAGCAGTAAATTCTGCTAAATCCGATTACGAGAGTTATTCTACATTGAGAGGCGCGTCTCCTCAGCTGGCAGTGCCCAAGCTGAAATCAGCAAAGGAATCAATAGACAAGGCTGTATTACATGAAAAGACAAAAGCAGATCCGACAGCCTGGGCTTACCGTGCTTTGATCTATGCTGACCTGGCTGTTGCCGATTCTACGTCTGCATCAGAGCAGCTTTCTGCTGAAGCGCTTACTTCTCTTAACAAAGCGAAAGAACTTGATAACGGAGGTACGCAGAAAGAAAATCTGCAGAGAGCGACTGCTTTACTTTCTCAGGGCCAGCTGGTAAAGGGAAAGAATTTCTATGACAAACAACAGTTTGCCGAGGCTTACAAGGAATTCAACAAGGGACTTCAATACAATCCTGGTGATACTACCCTCAATTATGCTGCTGCTATTTCTGCGATGTATGCAAAGGATAATGCGGCTGCTATTGAACGCTTCAAGGCTTTATTGCCTACTAATTATTCTTCACTTGAAAATGTTTATTCTAACCTGTCTGTATTATACATGCAACAGGGGGATACTACAAATGCAATTAAGATTGCAGGTGAAGGTGCTGCTAAATTTCCCAAAAGCTCTGACCTGGCTACCAGAGAGATTGAGCTTAGCCTGATGAGCGGCAAGCAGAAAGAAGTGATCACCAAGATCAACGAACAGGCTGCAAAAGAACCAAACAACAAGCTGTATCCGTTCTACCTCGGTATTGCATACAATGCAGCAAATGATAATGCAAAGGCAGAAGAGGCTTACAAGAAAGCGATTGCTTTAGATCCTAACTACAGCGATGCTTATATCAACCTCGGTGGTCTGATCATGAACAACGGAATTGAAATCTATAACAAGGCTAACAAGCTTCCAAGCAACAAGCAGGCAGAGTATGCTTCAACTATGAAGAAAGCTCAGGCAGAGTTCGACAGAGCTTTACCTTTCCTTGAAAAGTCAGTTGAGCTGAATCCGAAATCAGAGCTTGCGCTGAAGAACCTTAAGACTTATTATACCATCAAGAATAACAAGGCTAAGATCGACGAAATTGACGCGAAGATCAAAGCTCTTTAATTTGGTTCACCCATAGCAAAAAGGAAGCCTGCTGAGTAAACTCAGCAGGCTTTTCTGTTTATATCTGTCTGCCTTGTAAAGACCGTAATGGGCAATAGGGGCCTTGAAACGCTTTTTGCGGCCTGGACCTGTCTTTACCCCGATATTCCTTAAGCAGCAATACGGAGGCATTGAGACTCCGGACCCAAGCGCTCGTTTTCATTTTCCAGACAAATGGTAAGCAGCAATACGGAGGCATTGAGACTCCGGACCCAAGCGCTCGTTTTCATTTTCCAGACAAATGGTAAGCTGCAATATGGAGGCATTGAGACTCCGGCCCCAAGCGCCCGTTTTCATTTTGCAGACAAATGGTAAGCAGCAATACGGGGGCATTGAGACTCCGGCCCCAAGCGCCCGTTTTCATTTTGCATGCAAATTGTAAGCAGCAATATGGCCGTAGGGAGCAAGTAAAACCATCGGTACAAATCAAATAGAATGAGGCAATAAACTGCGACATGGACGTATTGAGCCCGCCCTACGAGTGGGCGGGAACGGGAATGTCAACGTATGGCAGGAGGGACGCAGTCAGCGTTACTTACAGGCTTGCCAATTTTTCCAGGGCCTTTTTCAAGTCTGTTTTTTCGCTTGTAATGTCTTTCCAAAGGTCACCTTTCTCCTTCAGCCGCTCCATGGTGTTGAATATGGTGTATTTGCGGATGTCGAGATCTCCATTTACCTCATTCCATTCCAATGGCGTAGAGACGGTGGCTCCTGGCTTTGGGCGGCAGGAGTAAGGTGCTGCAATGGTTTGTCCCCGCCGGTTTTGCAGAAAGTCCAGGTAGATCTTTTTCTTCCTCTTTGAAGGACTCCTTTCGAGACTGGTTGTTTCAGGGTGCTGCTGGTTGATGATCTGCCCGAGGTAGTGGACGAAGTTCTTAACCACCTCGTACTCGTACTTGGCGCCCAGATGCATAAAAATATGAAGGCCGCGCGAGCCCGAAGTCTTGATATAAGGACGTATGTTCATCTGCTGGAGCATGTCTCTGGCGGTAAGCGCTACCTGAACCACCTGGTTAAAGTCGTCCACATCATTCGGATCAAGGTCCATCACGGCAAACACGGGCTTATCGGTCTTCTTGTACGTACTAAGCCAGGGGTTGATTTCGATGCAGCCCAGGTTCACCATCCAAAGGAGGGTTGGCAGATCATTGCATATCAGGTAATCAATATTTTTATCGTTGCTCTCTGAGTACAAAGGCGCATACTTGATCCAGGAGGGGATCTGTTCCACATCGAGATCCTTTTGAAAAAAGCCGGGTGCATCGATCCCGTTAGGATGACGGTTAAGCGACAAAGGGCGGTCTTTTAGATAGGGAAGAAGGTAAGGCGCCACTTCACGGTAATAGTCGAGCAGCTCTCCTTTGCTGATCTTTTCCTTTTTCCAGTAGAGCTTGTCGAGGTGCGTGAGCTTGACGGTCTTCTTCCCGAATTTCTCTTCCTGCTCGTCAGCCTTTTTATCTGGTGTGCCGGAACTGCCGGCCTGTTTCTTTTTTGTAGCGGCAGGAGGAGCGTCCCGAACGCCTGCTTTTTGATCCTTCATTTTAGTAGCCCTTATTTCTTTCCATACAGATGCGTCAGCTGGTTCGCCATACCGTGACGAAACATCTTTAACAATCATGGCTTTCCATTTGTCCTTTCTCAGCTGCGGCAGGGCGCTCTCTATACTTCCCTGAACGTGGGAATGATAAACAACGTGACTGCTTTTTATCCCTTTGAGGAAGGCATTTAACAGATCTTTGCGCTTGTTCAGCTCGAGTGTGCGTATGTCGTTCTCGTTTAGCTCGATCATGTCAAATGCGTGCAGCACAGGGTTTTTGGTGTTAGTCGGTACGATGACGCCGTCTATAACGGCGGTGTCACGCACACCCCGCAGCGTTTCAGCAAGAGCAGGATACCGATCGCTGATGTCCGACTGATCTTCGTCCAGAAGCCAGCCGTTCTTTCCTGTTCTGGCGAGCACGCGATGGCCTGTTAATTTCTCTTCAAAGAGCCAGTTGTTCCCTTGAGGCACAAACCCAGCAGGAGCGGGGCTAACCGGCTGGAAGGAGTAGGTTGGTCTTTCTGGTTCCGTTTCTGCCAGTGCCTTTGCGCGCCTGGATTTTTTTTGCGTTCAATTCCCTCTCGTTTGACCGCTTCTGGTACAAGGTTCTCACTGTCAAATTTCTGGTCCACGGCATATTCATCGCGATGTTTGATGAGCAGCCAGGAGTTTTCCTCATTGTCTTTAATCTTCACCAGAGCAAATTCGCCCTTCAGAATCTTGCCGTGCAGCTTAAACTTCAGATTGCCGCTGTAGAGGCCTTTCTTGAGCTCCTTTTCGTCACTGCCGCCGGAAATGGCTTCGTAGGTGCCTTCGTCAAAGATCGTGACGACACCTGCTCCATAGTTCCCTTCAGGAATGGTGCCTTCAAAGGTGCGGTAGCTGTAGGGGTGGTCTTCTACCATCATAGCCAGCCGCTTGTCTTTGGGATTGAGGGAGGGGCCTTTCGGTACCGCCCAGCTTTTCAGCACGCCTTCCAGCTCGAGGCGGAAATCGTAATGCAGATGTGAAGCATGATGGCGCTGAACAACGAAGCGAAGTGTGCCTTTGTCTTTGTTGGTACCCGACTTCGGCTCTGACGTTTCTTTGAAGTTTCGCTTCTTAACGTACTCTTTTAGTCCCATTTACGCACCCTTTCTTGTATTGAGGCTTTGCATCAGCTGTTCGTACAGATCGTCTCCGGCCGCCTTGGCAGGCTTCAGCTTCTTGATAGTAGGCCGCTTGCCTTTGGCTTTTGCCTGTATGATCTTCATCAGCTCATGATGGTATTCGTCTTTAAATTTCTCGATTTCAAACTTGCTGCTGTACTGATTGATCAATGCGAGGCCCATGTCGAGTTCTTTTTTGCTGACCGTGACCTCGGCCGGGGAGAGGATCTCCTCAGAAGAACGGATCTCTTCGGCAAAGCGGATCTTGGTAATTACGATCACGTTGTTAACCGGATGAATGATACAGAGATTCTCCGTGCTTCTGAGTACGAAGCGGGCGAGACCTGCTTTCTTCGACTTTTGAAGCGCCCTCATCAAAAGGGCATAGGCCTTACGCCCCTGTGTTTCGGGTTCGGAATAGTACGATGTTTCGTAGTACATAGGGTTTACTTCCTCAATATCGACGAAGTTTTCTATCTCGATCATCTTGCTCTTTTCCGGACTGGCATCCTCAAAGTCTTTGTCCTCCAGGATGACATAGTTGTCCTCAATAGGGTAGCCCTTTACAATTTTATCGTATGGAACCTCTTTCCGGGTTTTCTCGTTGATCCTTTGATAGCGGATCCTTGAGTGATCCCTGCTATCGAGCATATCGAGTCCGAGTGAGCTGTTTTGGACGGCAGAGTACAGCTTGATGGGAATATTGACCAGTCCAAATCCGATAGAGCCTTTCCAGATAGATCTCATAGCCAGTGTAT
Organism: Arcticibacter sp. MXS-1; assembly: GCF_041902385.1. Classification (GTDB taxonomy): domain Bacteria; phylum Bacteroidota; class Bacteroidia; order Sphingobacteriales; family Sphingobacteriaceae; genus Arcticibacter. Next base: position 3,825,892 of record NZ_CP169244.1, read on the forward strand.
TAGATGGACGGATCTTTCTTAAACAGATCGAAATAACGCTTGTCCAGGTCCATAAAAGCACGGTTGATCGTGTATCGCTGTCCGGACAGGAACGTCTTCATGTCGGTATCATTGAGCAGGTCGCCCTGCATCATGTCGTCGTAAGCATCCAGCACTGACTGGTCTCCATTGCGGCAGCTTTCAAGAACGGCCTGATCGTCTTTCTTCGTCATGGCGGTCTTGATACCCATCCATGACCGGTGAAGGCTGGCCATGAAGTCGGAGCCTGGCTCTTCAGCATGAACGCCATATCTGGCAATACGCTCGCGGAGTTCTTCGGCAAGCATCTCGCGCTCAGCAGCAAAACCCCGGAACAATTCTATGAACTCTTGCGAAGAAGCATGCTCTGCAGCCGTCTTGTAGCCCTCAGAGCTGTCCTCAACGAGTCGCAATAGTGTCTGTAGTTGTCGGGTATAATTTTCAGGATAATTCATAGTGTTAGCATTAAAGGTCGATATCTCTTTAACGCTAAGGTTTTGAAATGGTTTGAACAGGGCAGGCAGAGCTAAGCTGATAAAGAAAAAGCGAAGGGAGCCCCTCGCTTTTATTTAAAATATCTTATTTAACATAATGTTAATTATAAGTCAGATATTACAGTGCTTTTATAAGTTCATGGAATTTGGTGATGGCCTGGCGCTTTTCATTGGTGAGCGGATAATCAATGCGGTTTGTCAGGTAGTCGTGAAGATCAAAGTCTGCGCGTGGTTCAAGTTCTTTGACAACATCTTCGCGGCGGTCAATACCAAATTTAAGAACGTTATTGAACTCTTCAATGAAATCGTTACTTAATTTTTTATTGGATGCCCAGACGGCAAATGCGAACGGCAAGCCTGTGAATTTGATCCATTCTTCAGCGAGATCGTAGACAAACGGAAACTTGTCTTTTTTGCCGAAGGTTCGGTCGCCAATCTCGACAAAAGCATCTGCTTCGCCATCTTGTACAAACTGAACGGTTTTATTCCAGTAGTTCTTCAGCAAAACCTTAGCAAGGTTATTCGATGTGCGGGATTGTTTGTCGAGCCGCAGCGTGCGAATCTCAGTCACTGGTACATTTGAAAACACAAACACCGAATTAACGGGCCCGACGGCGCCGATACAGTAATCCGAAATAATATGATAATCAGGCACGGACAGCAACGCTGCAACCGGAACAAGTCCTATATCCGCCTTATCTTCAATTAGTTTGGTAGCGCAATCTGCAGGAACATCATAGGAAAGTTCAATCTTATTGAGAAAGTCGCCTGCATGCCTCAGGCCATAAGCAAATGGTTTTGTATTAGTGTATGATACTGCTGATACTCTAATCTTTTTCACAAAGTTCACTTAAATGATCGGTATTGTTTGACTCAAGGATATGAAAGTTTTCACCATCATATTTTACCTTATATAGTGTGGTGTTTGTATGGGGAAACTGCTCCATCTCACAGAGATCGCGGTTGGTCAGAAGGCACAGGAAAAGTCGCATTGCCCGGCCATGCATGCAGATGAGGATGGTTTTGGCGTCGTCGTTTTCAATCAGTTTCTCGAGGACTTCCAGTTGCCGCTCGCGTACTTCGATGGGACTTTCGCCCTTGTCGAATTTCAGATCAAGCTTACCGGCTGTCCAATCCAGCATCATCTGGTCGTAGGCCTGTTTAACTTCTTCTGAATTTTCCATGCCTTCGTAAATGCCCCAGGCCATTTCGTCAAGCCCGGCGAACTGTGTCCAGGGAATTCCCTTATCTATAAATTTCTGAATCGTTTGATGTGTTCTCTTTAATGTAGATGTATAGATCTTGTCGAATGGAACGTCTTTGTAGGTTTGGTAGAAAGCTTCTGCCTGTTGTTGTCCGAACTCGTTAATGTCTGTATCTACCCCCTGCCCTGAACCACTCCCCTTTTATTGAGGTCGGTTTGGGCATGGCGGATAATGTAAATTGTTTTCTCCATACCACTGAATCGCGGGAAACTGCTTTTAGTTTTAGTTGACGACCGGTAATTTATAAAATCTGGCAGGCTCTGCCTCTTCGAACTGCACGTCTTTATAGTCGGTAATGACGTTATAAAGTGTGTCGCGTTCGATGGGATGTCTCCCCACCTGCTTGATGAGCTCTACCAGCTCTTTTGTGCTCATAGCCGGGTTTTGTTCTTCTGCCCCTGCCATGGAGTAGATTTTGGTGGTATCGTCCAGTGTGCCGTCTATATCATCCACGCCGAAGTTGAGCGACAGCTGAGCGGTGCTTCTGCTGATCATTGCCCAATAGGCTTTAATATGGTCAAAGTTGTCGAGGTAGATCCTGGATATTGCGTAGTTGCGCAAGTCTTCTATGACTGAGACTTCAGGCACGTGCGACATCTGGTTGTCCTGATTGCGGAACTTCAGGGGAATAAAAGTTTGGAAGCCTCCGGTCCGGTCCTGCAGTTGCCTTAGTCTTTCCATGTGATCCACGCGGTGCCAGAATTCCTCGATATGGCCGTAAAGCATGGTCGCGTTTGAACGCTGACCGAGTTTATGCCACTCTTCGTGGATCTGCAGCCATTGTTCGGAAGTACATTTATCTTTCGCTATCTGGTTGCGGATGTCAGGGTGAAAGATCTCTGCACCGCCGCCGGGCATCGATTCCAGGCCTGCTTCCTTCATGAGCCGCATTCCGGTAGCATAATCTACTTTTGCTTTCTTAAAGATGTAGTGATACTCGACCGGGGTCAGTGCTTTAACGTGTAACTCAGGCCGGTGCTCGTGAATTTTTCTGAACAGCTCTGAATAGAACTGCATATCGTACTGCGGCAGCACCCCTCCCACAATGTGAACTTCAGTTACCGGCTGATTATCGTACTTTTTGACGATGTTTAGCATCTCCTCCATGGAGAGCTCCCATCCTTCCGTCCGCTGCTTAATCAGTCGCGAGTAGGAACAAAACTTACAGTCGTATACGCAGAGATTGGTGGGCTCTATATGGAAGTTTCGGTTAAAGTAGGTCTTATTGCCGTGCCGTTGTTCTCTGATGAAGTTGGCAAGTACACCGACATAAGCAAGTTCGCCTTTTTCGTACAAGGCTACCCCTTCATCAAAGGTGATCCTTTCCCCTGCCTGTACTTTAAGAGCGATCTCCCGAAGCTGGGGATCGAGGTTTTTATCTGATATTAACAGTGCTAAATCGTTCGCGGAATCCATTATGGCAAAAATACAATAAAGAAGGTATTTGCATTATCATTTTGTTGTAACATTGGTTGTTCTTGCTACCTTAGGGCTGGTAAATCCATAATTTTACGCGCAGTATGAGACCAGAAACGATAGCAATCCATTCAGGAAATACGTCCGATGCTTCCAGCAAAGCTGTAATTCAGCCTATTACCCTCTCCACAACATTTGAGCGGGGCGAAGACGGAGGATATCCGGGCGGCTATATTTATACAAGAGCGGAGAACCCTAACCGCAGCTCCCTTGAGCGGGTGATTGCTGCTCTCGAAGGAGGAGAAGATGCCGCCTCCTTTTCTTCGGGCAATGCTGCCGGATCTGCAGTTTTTCAGGCCCTTGGTCCGGGGAGCCATATCCTTGCCCCCGAAGATATGTACCATGGCTTGCGGAATTGCATCAATCAGGTTTACAAGGGAGTCATAGAGGCCGATTTCATTGATATGACTGATCTTAGCCTGGTGGAAAGGTCGATCCGCGCAAACACCCGGCTGATCTGGGTAGAAACGCCTTCGAACCCTCTACTAAAGATAAGCGATATCCGGGCGATTTGTGCCCTTGCAAAAGAGCGTGGAATTACGGTATGCTGCGATAATACATTTGCCACTCCCATGTTTCAGAAGCCGCTCGAACTCGGTGCTGATCTGGTCATGCATTCTGCAACCAAGTATTTCGGCGGTCACAGCGACGTGCTGGGCGGAGCACTGGTTACGAAGCAGAAGACAGAACTTTGGGAAAAGATCAGGAACGTTCAGTCGCTCTCAGGTGCAGTGCCGGCTCCTTTCGATTGCTACATGACAGTAAGAGGCATCAAGACGCTTCCCTATAGAATGCAGGGACATTATGCAAACGCGATGCGGCTGGCTGAATTCCTGCAGTCGCACCCGAAGGTCGAGAAGGTGTATTATCCGGGCCTTAAGGATCACGCGAATCATGAAGTAGCCGCCCGGCAGATGAGCGGCTTCGGAGGAATGCTCTCATTTCTTGTAGCAGGAAGTCCGGAAGATGCGCGAGGCGTTGCCAACCGGGTGACTTTATTTGCACAGGCAACAAGCCTTGGAGGCGTTGAAAGTCTGATTGAACACCGCGCTTCGGTAGAAGGTCCTGATACGAAAACTCCTTTTAATCTGCTGCGTGTTTCTGTAGGACTAGAACATATCGACGATCTGATAGAGGACCTGGATAAGGCCCTTCAATCCGTGTGACCTTACAGGGTGAGAACGGGATTCTCCCCTGAAATACACGAATTGCGGCTCTTTGCCTCGAACAATTGATAAAAAATTGGAAGTTTAAGCAGAAGCGTTTATATTTGCAACCGTTGATACTGCTATCAACACTGTCAAACACCCCTTAAAAGGTTTTGATTTATAAAGAAGCGGTGAGAGATCAGGCTCTGCGACCCGCTGACAACCTAACCGGAGCTAGTCCGGAAAAGGTGCCAAATCCTGTTCCCGAAGATAAGTCGGGAGAATATAAATTTTTAAAACCATGAGAAGATCTCCATTTAATCATTATCCTGCTGCAGGAAGTTTTTCCCTGCTATCCTCATCCTCTACCGCTTCAGGCTCATCTGAACGAATGTGTATGGCCCCCTGCTGTAGCACCTGCTGTTGCTAGCATTCCCCCTATTTGCGTTAATATTTAGCACTACGGGCTTTCCATGGCATAATGCCGCTGTATTCAATCAGATCATTCATTTAAAAAAATTACTTATATGTCATTACCGAAAAATCTAAAGTTTGAAACCTTACAAGTTCATGCCGGTCAGGAAGTAGATCCGACTACAGGGTCGAGAGCCGTGCCTCTTTATCAGACCTCGTCGTACGTCTTCACCAGCTCCGAACATGGCGCTAATCTTTTTGCTCTGAGGGAGTTTGGTAACATCTACACCCGTCTGATGAACCCCACGACAGACGTGTTCGAAAAGCGAATTGCTGCCCTGGAAGGCGGTGTGGCGGCGCTTGCTGTTTCGTCGGGACAGGCGGCGCAGTTTATTGCCCTGAATAACATCCTCTCGGCCGGAGAGAACTTTGTAACTACATCATTTCTTTATGGGGGGACTTATAATCAGTTTAAAGTTTCCTTTAAGAGGCTTGGGATCGAAGCCCGCTTTGCCAAGGGAGATGATCCCCAGAGTTTCGAGGAGCTGATTGACGACAAGACCAAGGCGCTCTATCTCGAGACGATCGGAAACCCCGGTTTTAACATACCCGACTTTGAGAAGTTTGCTCAGCTTGCCCAGAAGTACGATCTCCCCCTTATAGTGGATAATACCTTTGCTGCAGGAGGTTACCTTTTCAGGCCGCTTGAACACGGCGCTCATATCGTAGTTGAGTCTGCTACCAAATGGATTGGCGGGCATGGTACCAGTATTGGGGGCGTGATTGTAGACGGAGGAAACTACAACTGGGGAAATGGCAAGTTCCCTCAGTTTACGGAACCTTCCGAAGGATATCATGGTCTCGTTTTTAATGATGTGTTTGGCATCGGTGGCCCATTTGGGAACATCCAGTTCATCATCAGGGCTCGCGTAGAGGGCTTGCGCGACTTTGGGCCTGCTCCTTCCCCATTCAACTCCTTTCTCTTTATACAAGGACTGGAAACCCTGTCGCTGCGCGTACAGAGGCACGTTGACAATGCCCTTGAGCTTGCAAAATGGCTGGAGCAGCACCCGCAGGTGGAGAAGGTCCACTATCCGGGACTGGAAAGCAGTCCATATCACCAGCTGGCGCGGAAGTATTTGCGGAATGGCTTTGGTTCTGTCCTTTCTTTTGAAATAATGGGAGGAAAGGAAAAGGCCATTCACTTCGTCGATAAACTTGAGCTCACCAGTCACCTGGCGAACGTAGGTGATGCGAAGACGCTTATTATTCAGCCTTCGGCCACTACGCATCAGCAGCTGAGTGATCAGGAGCAGCTGGCCGCCGGGGTAACACCTTCCCTGTTGCGCGTGTCGGTGGGCATTGAACATATCGATGATATTAAAGCCGATTTCGAACAGGCTTTTGAAAAGATAAACTAATTTTTTTACCTCAGCCTGCATGAATTGTGACGAGCAGGAGTAGAAAAGGCGAATGAATAGTAAGAAATATAGCCATAAGAAGCCGGTTAAGCTGGAAAAGGGCGGCGAGCTGGCCGGAGTGGAGATCGCTTACCATACGTACGGAAAGCTGAATGAAAAGAAGGATAACGTGGTATGGGTATGCCATGCCCTGACCGCCAATGCTGATGTTTTCGACTGGTGGAAGGGCCTATTCGGAGAGAATGATCTGTTTAATCCGCGTGAGCATTTTATTGTGTGCGCCAATATTCTGGGTTCTCATTATGGAACAACCAACCCCTTGTCTGTTGATCCGGCTACCGGGGAGCCCTACTATTTAACGTTTCCGGAGTTCACTACCCGCGACATGGCCACCCTGCATCAGATACTGGCCGACCACCTCGAAATAGACGATATCAGTGTCCTGATTGGAGGGTCTTTGGGCGGGCAGCAGGCTATGGAATGGTCACTGGCACAGCCCGACCGCATTGACCGGCTAATATTGATTGCTACCAACGCGTTTCATTCGCCCTGGGGGATTGCTTTTAATGAGAGTCAGCGGCTGGCACTGGCCGCTGATCCTACCTTCCGGCTGGCAGATCCTGATGCGGGGAAAGCAGGATTGAAAGCTGCGCGAAGTATTGCCCTGCTGTCGTATCGGAATTATAATACGTACGGCATTTCACAGCAGGAAGTATCGAGTGAGAAAACCGATGATTTTAAGGCTTCTTCCTATCAGAATTACCAGGGAGAGAAACTCGTAAAGCGCTTTAATGCGCATAGTTACTGGTATTTAACTAAAGCAATGGATAGCCATAACATTGCGAGGGGTCGTGGTTTGCCGGAAGACGTTTTAAAGCGCATACAGGCACGAACACTGGTCATCGGAATAACCTCTGATCTTTTGTTTCCTCCCGCTGAGCAGGAGTTCCTTGCCCGGCATATTTCAGAGGCTTCTTATGTGGAGATCGACTCTTTCTACGGGCACGACGGATTTTTAATTGAGACAGAGATATTGACAAAAGAAATCGGTAATTTTTTGAAAAGCACAGCATACGGCAGCCAGGTGGTTGCCTTACACAAAATAGCATAGTACGAATGAGTAATAAGTTAACTATCGGGTTATTTGGTTTTGGCGTTGTGGGACAAGGCCTCAACGATATAATCCGCACGAAAGACCTGAATCTTGAAATAAAGAAAATTGCAATTAAGAATGCGGATAAAAAACGCAGTCTTCCTGCCGAACTTTTTACTACGGATGCCTCTCTGATTCTTAATGATCCGGAGATCAACACGGTAGTTGAGCTTATCAACGATACGGAGGCGGCTTTTGATATTGTATCAACTGCATTAAAGAACGGGAAGAACGTAGTTTCGGCAAGCAAGAAGATGATTGCGCTACATCTGGAGGAATTGCTTCACCTGCAGGAGCAGCATGGCACTTCTCTGCTCTATGAAGGTGCTGTTTGTGGCAGTATTCCAATCATCAGGAACCTGGAAGAATATTATGATAACGAACTGCTGTACTCGGTCAGAGGCATATTCAATGGCTCATCCAACTACATCTTGTCGAAGATATTTAATGAGAATCTTGACTATGGTACAGCTTTAAAGCAGGCTCAGGACCTGGGCTTCGCGGAGACAGACCCGATCTCTGACGTGGGTGGCTTTGATCCGAAATATAAGCTGGTCATTGCAGCTTCTCATGCTTATGGAATTATTACGCGGCCTGAGGATGTATTAAACATTGGTATTCAAACTCTCTCGGCCCGTGATATTCAGTATGCCAGAGAGAAAAACTATAAGATCAAGCTGGTGCCTACGGCTCTTGAGTTCGGCGAGCGTCAGGTGGTCCTGTATGTAATCCCGAAGCTGATCAGGGCAGAAGACTTTCTTTATAATGTAGAAAACGAGTACAACGGAGTGATCGTTCAGGCGGCCTTTGCGGATCAGCAGTTCTTCTTCGGGAAGGGTGCAGGAGGGCATCCTACTGGCTCAGCTGTGCTGTCTGATATCGCAGCCCTTCGTTATGGCTACAAATACGAATACAAGAAGTACCGGACCAACCGTGGTTTTGCTCAGTCTAACGACTATGTGCTCAATGTTTATCTGCGTTATGAAGATGAGCAGGTAATCGAGGCGCTTAAGTTCAGGGAGATCACCGAGCGGTTCTACGCTCCTGATTTCAAATATGTAATTGGAAAAGTTGAACTGACAAGCTTAATTGAGAACCAGTCGTTACTCAATAATGACGGCATTTTCATTGCGGAGCTGCCGCAGTAAAAGGATATATTTTTAAGTAGGTTATGTTTTTTGATTTAAAGAGGCCGTATCAAACGTGATTTCGGCCTCTTTTTCTTTGAAGTCATAAGCCCGTGCTAGTTTGTATTGGAACTATACTGCTGTTTACTCCTTCGCTTTATAATATCGAACCGAATTTCTTCGAAAACTGCGTCATGAAACAGCACCCCTTTTTTATTAGCGGCTGACGAACTTGTTCCCTTTTAAGGTGAAGCGCCAGGGAATGCTTTTATACGGCTCTTCAATGTTGAGTCCGATGCGGGCTGAGGCAATTATTTCTTCAGAAGATGGCTCCGATCCCCGGTCTTCAATCCAGATACTGTCGGAAACCAGTGATTCTCCGTTGTGAATTTTTTGAGCCCGAAGGCTTTTGCCAGGGCTCCGGGACCTTTGCATAGCCGCCTGTCATCGGTGTAGATCCCTCTTCTGCTTCGCATGTGCTCCACTCCTTCTGTTGGCTCTGCCGCACGGATCAATACTGCATGCGAGGAGTCTGCTTTGCCCGTCACCACGTTCAGCATGTCGTGAATTCCATAACAGATGTACATGTAGGCCACGCCGCCTTCCGAATACATGGTCTCATTACGGGCGGTCCGCCTGCCATTATAAGCATGAGAACCGCGATCTTCAGGTCCCCTGTATGCTTCTGTTTCAACGATCCGGCCGCCTGTAAGGATGCCGTCGATGCAGGTGACCAGGTGTTTTCCGATCAAGTCCCTCGCAATCCGGACTACGTCGTCCCGCAGGTAAAAGTCAATGGGAAGTTTATTGAAATGTGTAGCTGTCAAAATTCAAAAGATTAACGATCTTCTCGAGGTACTGCCTGTCAATCTCATCAAACTGATTCAGTTGTTCGCTGTCTACGTCGAGTACTGCGCAGACTTCTGAACCCTTGAACAGGGGCACTACGATTTCAGAGCGGGATAAAGAGCTGCAGGCGATATGTCCGGGAAAGGCATCGACGTCGGGCACAACAAGTGTTTCTTTTTGTTTCCAGGCGCTGCCGCACACTCCCTTCCCGAAGGCGATGCGTGTGCAGGCTACAGGACCCTGGAAGGGACCAAGTACCAGCTGCTCGCCCTTCACGAGGTAAAATCCGACCCAAAAGAATTTGAACTGTTCCTTAAGTGCTGCGCTAACATTACTCAGGTTTGCAATGAGGTCGTCTTCGCCGTCAAGCAAGGCCTGTATCTGGGGTAAAATAGATTCGTACTGTTGCTCTTTTGTACCGGTTGTGATCTGTAAGTCTTCTGCCATGGGGCAAAAATATTAAACTGAAAGCTAGATTTAAAGCAGATGACGCCTAATGACGCAATCATTACAGGAAATGCTGTATCAAATGTGTTGTACCGCTTTGATTCGTATGAATAATTTTAATTTTGCGTCATTCAATAGGACAAGAATGACATCAAAAAAGAAAACGTTACTTTTTACAGCTCTCTTAACTTTTATGATAGCCGGTTCGGCTTACAGACCGCCTGATGAGGGCATGTATCCGCTGAGCGAGCTGAAGAAGGTAAGCCTGAATAAGGCCGGCCTTAAGATCAGCATGAAGGATATTTATAATCCGGATAGTGTGAGCTTAGTTGATGCCCTGGTAAATGTTGGCGGGTGCACCGGCTCGTTTATTTCTGACGAAGGCCTTATCATAACGAATCATCACTGCGCGTTTAGTGCGGTTCAGCTGGCAAGCACGCCTGAGAACGACTACCTGAATAAGGGATTTACTGCCAGGAGCCGTGAGCAGGAGATAGAGGCAAAAGGTCTCACCTGCCGCATTACAGAAAGCTATGAGGACGTATCAGACAAGATCCTTGGGGTAACCAAGGGAGTGACAGACCCGGCAACGAGGATCAGGGTGATCAACGCGGAGATGAAGCGTCTGGCTGCCCAGGCAGAAGCGCAGGATCCGTCTATTAAGGCTGAAGTGTCTGAAATGTTTATCGGCAAGGCCTATGTCTTGTTTCGCTATAAGATCATTCAGGATGTCCGTTTGGTGTATGTTCCCAGCCGCAACGTAGGCGAATTTGGAGGAGAAACCGACAACTGGGTCTGGCCAAGACATACGGGCGACTTCTCCTTTATGAGGGCTTATGTGGCTCCCGACGGTTCAGCTGCTAAATACTCAAAGAATAATGTGCCGTACAAACCCAAAAAATTCCTGAGGGTCAATGCAAACGGAGTAAATGAGAATGACTTCGTCTTTATTCTCGGTTACCCGGGCCGCACCTTCCGGAACCGGCCTGCACAGTTTATCCAGTATCAGCAGGAGTATCTCCTCCCCTACGTTTCTAACTTATACGAATTTCAGAACAAGGCAATGGAAGATGCCGGGCGCAAGGATAAGGCGACCGAACTCCGTCTTGCTACCCGTATCAAGCGTAATGCGAACGTGCTCAAAAATTACAGGGGAAAGCTGAAGGGCTTGAACGGTCTTGAACTGACAGATCAAAAGCGACGCGAAGATGCCGACCTCGCTAACTATATTAACTCGAATGTTGAACTGAAGGAAAAATACGGCACCCTGATGTCTGATATTGACAATCTCTATAAAACTATCTATAGAGATGCGTTCCGCGAGATGTGGTTTACTCAAATCTATGGAAGCACGAGTCTTTTGAGCGTGGCAAGGCAGATCAATCTCTTTAAGGCAAGTATGAGTGCAAAACCGGTGTCTGAAAGGGCGCGGTTTTATACAGACAGTGTGGGCGTGCTGGAGCAGAAGCTCCGGACCTTGTATGAGAGTTTCGACATTGATGCCGACCGGACTATTTTCAGCCGGATGCTGTCTGACGCTTCTAAATTACCGGCAAGCCAGCGGGTAGCGGCCGTAGATAAAAAGGTGATGAAGGGGTTCAACGGGCAGGAACAGGTTGACAAGTTTGTCGACGCCACGCTTCAGTATACGCGACTGAAGGATCAGGCCTACGTGTTCAATACGCTGATGAAGTCGGCAGCACAGATGGGTTCTTACAATGATCCCCTTCTCGCTTTCGAGGCCGACCTCCGGAGTCAGATAGACGGGTTGAGGCAGGAACGCGAACGGCGGGATGGACTGCTGAACAAGCTCATGGGCGATTATGTAGCCGTAAAAGAAAAGTTCAGACAGAGGGACTTTATCCCCGATGCAAACAGTACCCTGCGGCTCACTTATGGTTATGTACGTGGCTATTCGCCTGCCGATGCCACTTATATGAAGCCATTTACTACCATACAAGGCGTCCTGGAAAAAGGGGCAACGGGAAACCCGGAATTCAAATATCCGCCGGTAATGAAGGAATTGTGGCAGAAGAAGGATTTCGGGCCCTTTGTGAAAAAGGAATTGAACGATGTACCGGTTGCATTCCTGTACAACCTCGATACGACTGGCGGTAATTCTGGTTCTCCTGTCATGAATGGCAATGGTGAGCTGATCGGGGTTAATTTTGACAGAGCCTACGAGGCCACAATAAACGACTATGCCTGGAACGAGAGTTACAGTCGTTCAATTGGGGTAGATATCCGGTATGTGTTATGGGTTGCTTCAAAAGTGGATAAAGCTGATTTTCTGCTTCGTGAAATTGGAGTTAAGCTCTAAAGCCTGGCACCGTACATGCAAAAGAGGCTGTCTACCAATTGGTGTGCAGCCTCTTTTGCATTTTATGATGTTCCGGTCAGCGCATTTTCAAATGACGTATTGACGGAGGCCTGTTCAGTCTTTTGTATTCTGCCAGTACCGGTTGTGTGCGCCATTGAGCGCACTCACTGCTTTGCAACAGTCCTTGATGAGTCGGATTCGATAGGTTGTTTGAGCGCGGACTGTTTGAGACAGGCCTCAGGGCGATCGCTTCGAGAAGTTGTACCGGCAACAGGAGGAACATTCTGCTTGCTTTCCGTCCGCACCTGAGGTTCGGTCATGTGAGTTCTTTTTAGCCTGACTTATTCGGTTTTACTTCTTTATAATGGTGGCGGTGCCAGTAAATGTAAAAGTTTCGTTTCCATGGCGATAAGTGATTAAACTGCGTAACATGTTAGGGAAAATCGCGTATACTGTTGACAAAAAACAAAGGTTGAGATACGCACCCAGCTCGTTATCGGGAGTGATAGCCTGGCAGGAATAGCAGAATCACGTTCCTAATGATGGTGCGACTCTTTTAATAGATTTACTATGAAATTATCAGTTCTTGTTCTCTTCTTATTTCTGCCCTTCAGCTTTTGCCTTGCGCAGACCAGTACAATTGTTTCAGTTAACGAAAAGGTGAATTTTGTCCGCCCTGAAGATTTCGGTGCGAATGCTTTCGACGATAAGGACGACTCTCCTGCTATTAACCAGGCCGTGGCCTATGCGATGAGGACGGAGGGTATTACAGCCATTAACTTCGGCGGAGGAAAATATATCATCGGCAGCGACATCAATGCTAATTATAAGGGCAAGGGTAATCTGGTTAGAAAGGGGATTCTTTTTAACGGTTCTAATTCAACTATTTTCTTAAAAGGCGGTCGCTTTAATATCCTGACCGACATCGTTTCGCAACAGGACACGAAGTTCTCTTTTAAGAATTTTTATTTTTATACCGACAACGTGTCTCGGCCTGATGGTATCTATGTAGAAGGTGCATGTTTCGTTGATATTTCCGACTGTATCTTTGAGCGCTGTGCCGTAGGAATTTGGATAAAGAGCTCCGGTATGAACAACATCAATAACTGTAAGTTCTGGGGATGCATGACGGGTGTAAGAACATATCGGGTGAGAGACACCTACATTGACAAATGCCACGCTTATGCCTGCGACTATGGATTCTATTTTGAAGGCGTAAACGACTCAGGCTCTGATGGAAATATTACGTTGTCAAATTCAGTAGCCAACGCCTGTAATCAGTCTAATATTACGTTTAATAAGGTTTATGCCCCTGTTATCACAGGTGTTACCGCTGAGCAATGTAAAAATAACCTCAAGGTGATATCGACCCAGTTCGGTACACTTGCAAACAGTTTCTTCGGACCTGCTCCTAACAGCGACTATGGGATGGAATTTGTGCAGAATGGAATGTCAAACGATTTCTGGACCATCTCAAACATTAATACCCAGGACCGGATCAAATTTGACGGCCTTCGTTCTTCGACCATCACTGGCCTTTCGGGCAAGCTGGTACGGAACACACGACAGAATCACGCTTTTCTATTCAGCAACTCGGCATTTCTGACGCTCTCAGGAGTAAACGTCCGGGAGATAGATACTCAATACTCTATGCTCTTCGAAACGAGCACAGAGTATATCACCGTCGGTCAGTTTCATTTAGACAAGCCTGTTATGTTAAGAGGTCAGACTTACTCCATAAAGAATGGTTTTATAAAAGGAGGTATTAAAACAGACTCGGGCAAGTATGGCAAGCTGATGAACCTGGAGTTTACAGACGATTCAATATGGAAGTCGGTTGTAGTACGTAACGGTCTGATCATGTACTTCTAAGGTTAAGGAAAGATTTGATAAAAAAAGGAGCAGAAACGCGGATGATGTTTCTGCTCCTTTTTGCTTTTATACAGCAGGTTCCTGCTGGCTGAGGCAGTGAAAACTGCCAAGACCCCAGATGATGTCGGTAGAATCAATTCCTGTTACCTCCCGGTCCGGGAAGCAGGACTGAATAATCGTAAGCGCTTTGTCGTCATTAGCGCACCGGTACGTGGGCACGATCACGTGCTTATTGCTGATGTAAAAGTTGGCGTAGGACGCGGGCAGGCGCATGTCGTCATAGACAACTGCATCCGGCATGGGGAGCTCTACAACATTCAATTGCTTCCCGTTTAAGAGACGCATCGACTTAAGCTCCCGCAGATTGTCTTGCAGCAGCTGATAGTTTTCATCGTCTTTTTTCGTCTCGATAACGGTTAGTACCGTATCTTCATTTACGAAGCGTACCGTGTCGTCTATGTGCCCGTCGGTGTCATCGCCTACAATGCCTTCTCCAACCCATAATACCTGTTCAACACCATAAAACTCGTTCAAATATTTTTCAATCTGATTCCGATTGAGATGTGGGTTACGGTTTTCGTTCAGCAGGCAGCATGTAGAGGTCAGCAAGGTACCGTTTCCATTGAATTCAACCGAGCCCCCTTCCATGACAATGCCAGGATGAAATACGGGGATATTATAATGAGCGCCGATCCTGGAGGGGATGACGTCATCAAGGTCGAAGGGCGGATACTTTCCTCCCCAGGCGTTATAGCCCCAGTCAACGATCACTTTTTTTATCTCAGCGAGAGGGTTTACCAAAAATGCTGGTCCGTGATCGCGGCACCAGGCGTCGTTGGTTGGATGAATGAAGAACTCAACCATGGAGAGGTCTGCGCCGGCATCCTTTAAGTGCGAAAGCGCAAAGGCTTTCATCTGCTCGTCGTTGACGTTGATCCTCACCTTTTCGCCGGAAGCAAGAACTTTTACAAACTCGCTGTACTTGCCGTAAATGGCATCAATTTTTCCTGGCCAGCTCGCTTCTTTATGTGGCCAGCTAAGCCAAGTAGCCTCATGCGGAGCCCATTCTGCAGGGAAGCGGTAGCCCAGGCTCCTGGGCGTTGCGTGTTCTGAAATCATGTGTACCTTCTTAGTCCTCGTCGATGTATCGTTTGGTGATCGGCTCGTAAGAGTCTATTCTTCTGTCGCGGAGAAAAGGCCAGTGTGTGCGGTAGCGGTCTGACTTGCTCAGGTCCAGTTCTTCTACGTGCACTTCTTCCTCCTGGTGAGAACCCTGATAAAGTACTGTTCCGAAGGGATTTGCGATAAATGACCCGCCCCAGAACTTCATGGGGCCTTCATCCCCTACCCGGTTAACGCTGACCACGTGAACGCCATTAGCTACTGCATGGCTTCTCTGAATGGTCTGCCAGGCATTATACTGCTCGGTGTTCGTGTCTACATCCTGTGAAGAAGCCCAGCCTATAGCGGTCGGGAAGAACAGGATCTCAGCGCCCATAAGAGAGGTTATGCGGGCTGCTTCAGGGTACCACTGATCCCAGCAGATCAGGACGCCGATGGTAGCGTAGCGCGTTTTAAATACTTTATATCCCATATCGCCCGGCGTGAAGTAGAACTTTTCATAATAGCCGGGGTCGTCTGGAATGTGCATCTTCCGGTATTTTCCAAGATAGCTGCCGTCGGCATCAAGAACAGCAGTGGTATTGTGATACAAGCCCTGAGTCCTTTTCTCAAACAGGGACGCGATGATGACCACGTTTAACTCCTTCGCTACTTCCGCCAGCGACGCGGTAGAAGGGCCAGGAATGCTTTCTGCAAGAAGAAAATTGCTGTAGTCTTCTACGTCACAAAAATACAGTGATGTGAAGAGCTCCTGCAAGCACACGATCTCTGCGCCTTTCTCTGCTGCTTCCCGGACTTTAACAATCGCTTTTGCGAGGTTTTCTTCTTTGCTCGCCGTGCAGCTCATTTGCACGATTCCGACTTTTACGTTCTGCTTCATTGCTCTTGATTGCTTCTATATAACTAGTTGAATGCTTATTCCCTATGAAATAAGCGGGCAAAGGTACTAAATTTTAAGGTGTTCGTCGCAAACCAGATTCTGATTGCAGCTCTATTGCTTAGATTAGAAGAAAGTTGTGACTGGAAGCAACAATTTACCTCATCAATAGTTTATAGTAAAATTTTAGATATGTTACCTAACTCAGAACCAATTAATTCGAATCTTCCCGACGAGCAGCGGGATAAGGTCTTCAGCGAGGAGATCACAAAAGTGTCCGACTTTAAGTTCGGGGCCAAAGTCGCAGGGGTGTTTGATGATATGGTAAGCCGCTCCGTGCCTTTTTATGGCGAGATGCAGCGCATGATATCTGAAATTGCCGCCGACCACGCACAAAAGAGGACGAATGTGTATGACCTGGGCTGCTCGACCGGAACAACCATGATAGGCATGAACACCACTGTAGATAACGACATTCGTTTTGTTGGTATCGACGAGTCATCTCAAATGCTTGAGAAATGCGATGAAAAGCTGAAGGAAGCCGGCTTTACCCGGCCCTACGAGCTTGTTGCCGAGAATATGCATGAGGGCTTTAAAGTTGAAAATGCTTCAGTTGTGGTGCTTTGTCTGACCCTTCAGTTCATCAGGCCGATTGCGCGCGAAAAAGTACTGAAAACTATTGTAGAAGGACTTGTTCCCGGGGGAGTTCTGATCCTGGTGGAAAAGATATTGGCGGAGGAGAGCCTGTTTAACAGGAATTTTATCAAATATTACTACGAAATGAAGCGGAGGAATCATTACAGCGAAATGGAGATTGCGCAGAAGAGAGAGGCGCTGGAGAATGTGCTGATTCCGTACAAGCTTAGCGAGAACATTCTGATGCTCCGGGAGTCTGGTTTCTCGCATTGTGAGGTGTTCTTTAAATGGTATAATTTCTCAGGCGTAGTAGCTATAAAAAATTAAGATGATCGCGATAGGAAACTTCTTTTTCAAATACCGCAACTTCCTTTTTATCTTTTTGTACCTCGCGCTCTTTATTCCTTCCCCTAAGGTGTTCAGGCCTGAGGCACTCGGTACTGCGTATTATTTATGGCCGATCGTTCTCGGCCTCCTGATAACCGTCTCCGGACAGCTAATTCGTGGATTAACTATAGGTCTGGCTTACATTGTACGCGGTGGCCGGGATAAAAAGGTATATGCTGATAAGCTGGTTACCGAAGGTGTCTTTAATCACTGCAGGAATCCCCTGTATGTGGGTAACATCCTGATGCTGCTGGGTGTCGGAATTTTATCCAATTCGCTTCTGTTCCTGGCCGTTTTTATGCCGCTCTTCCTCTTTATCTACCAGGCCATTGTTCTGGCAGAGGAGAATTTCTTAAGGAAGAAGTTCGGAGCCGACTTTTCTGCGTATTGCAGCAGGGTGAACAGGTGGCTGATCAAATTCAATGGACTGGGACAAACGATGAAAAGTATGCGCTTCAACGCAAAGCGCTGGGTACTGAAGGAATATAATACTCAGTATGTGTGGCTTGCGGGGATTGTGCTGCTCCTTTTGCTTAATTATCCTGAAGTAACAAGAGGAGATACAGGCCTGAGAAATACCCTGCTGACCGTTGCATTGGTTGTCGTAACCGCACTCTATCTCTT
The DNA here is from genome assembly GCF_041902385.1 of Arcticibacter sp. MXS-1. Taxonomy (GTDB): domain Bacteria; phylum Bacteroidota; class Bacteroidia; order Sphingobacteriales; family Sphingobacteriaceae; genus Arcticibacter. The sequence goes on from NZ_CP169244.1 coordinate 3,843,542, forward strand.
TGTGCGGTATCTTAAAAAGTCAGGTAAAATGGTCGACTAAACTTTTGTAAGCGTTTCAGAGATGGGCCTGGTTTGTTTAAAAGCGAAAAAATAAAACTTATTTCATCCCATTTTTATTTGATTATAGAAGTAACGAATCTATATTTGGCTTTTTACTAACTCACAAACCTTTCTAATGGATCTATTCTACACCAATTTAATCTACATTATTCCCTGTATGGGACTGATCGGTATTCTTGTTATGCTAGCCAAGTCACGTTGGGTATCGCGACAGGAATCGGGGGATGAAACGATGAACACGCTGGCGGGGTACATCGCCTCGGGGTCAATGGCCTTTTTGAGGGCCGAATGGAAGATACTCTCCTATTTCGTTATTATAGGCGCCGCCTTGCTGGCCTGGTCGGGCACTCTTGTTGAAACATCAAGCTGGGTGATCGCCATCTCGTTTATTATCGGAGCCTTTACCTCTGCACTCGCAGGGTACATCGGGATGAATATTGCCACAAAAGCCAATGTACGGACTACGCAGGCTGCACGTACAAGTCTTGCCCGGGCGCTTAAGGTCTCCTTTACCGGAGGCAGTGTGATGGGCCTCGGAGTTGCCGGACTGGCAGTTATGGGGCTCGGGATTTTGTTTATTGTGTTCTATCAAATGTACGTAGTCAGCGTGGGCGGAAGTGTAAACGGCGCTGGTATGGAGAAAGCGCTTGAGGTGCTGGCCGGGTTCTCTTTAGGCGCTGAATCAATTGCCTTGTTCGCACGTGTTGGAGGGGGAATTTATACCAAGGCCGCCGACGTAGGGGCGGATCTTGTTGGTAAGGTGGAGGCTGGAATACCGGAAGACGACGTGAGGAACCCTGCTACCATTGCTGATAATGTTGGCGATAACGTTGGCGACGTCGCAGGAATGGGTGCAGACCTGTTCGGCTCCTATGTTGCTACCATTCTTGCCACGATGGTACTGGGCCGCGAGATTGTCTCTGCCGACAGTTTTGGAGGTATTGCGCCAGTTTTGCTTCCCATGCTTATTGCAGGTATCGGCCTTCTCTTCTCCATCGTGTCGACAGCTTTTGTCCGGATTAAAAATGAAACCGACAGCGTTCAGAATGCTCTTAATACCGGAAACTGGTTGTCAATTATCTTAACGGCGATCGCTTCCTATTTCGCGGTGCAATGGCTTCTTCCCGACACGATGAGCATACGCGGCGTGAGCTTCGAAAAAACAGATGTGTTTTTTTCGATCGTGGTGGGCCTGATAGTTGGTACGCTGATGAGCCTCATCACAGAGTATTACACAGCAATGGGAAAAAGGCCGGTATTGTCTATTGTAAACCGTTCGGGGACGGGACATGCAACTAATATAATCGGCGGGATTTCTGTCGGGATGGAATCGACGCTAATGCCGGCAGTGGTTCTGGCCCTGGGGATCTACGGATCTTACTATTTCGCAGGCTTGTATGGTGTGGCAATAGCAGCAGCCGGGATGATGGCTACCACGGCCATGCAGTTAGCAATCGATGCCTTCGGGCCTATTGCCGATAACGCCGGCGGAATCGCTGAAATGAGCAAGCTGCCGGAAGAGGTAAGAAGAAGGACAGACAATCTGGACGCGGTTGGAAATACTACTGCTGCAACCGGGAAGGGCTTTGCCATAGCCTCCGCAGCTCTCACCTCCCTCGCCCTGTTTGCAGCCTTCGTAGGAATTGCCGGCATTAATTCCATTGATATCTATAAGGCCAATGTACTGGCGGGACTTTTTGTGGGTGGCATGATACCGTATATCTTCTCTTCCCTGGCTATCGCCGCTGTAGGACGTGCGGCTATGGATATGGTGCAGGAAGTGAGGAGACAGTTCCGTGAGATTCCGGGAATTATGGAATACAAGGCAAAGCCTGAATACGAGAAATGTATTGCTATTTCTACCAAGGCGTCTATCCGGGAGATGCTGTTGCCGGGAGCCATTGCTATCATCGTTCCTGTCCTGATCGGGTTCAGCCTGGGGCCCGAAGTGCTTGGTGGTCTGCTGGCAGGTGTAACGGTTTCGGGTGTATTACTAGGGATGTTTCAGTCAAATGCGGGCGGTGCCTGGGATAACGCAAAGAAGTCGTTTGAGAAGGGAGCCGATATAAAGGGAGAAATCTTCTATAAGAACTCTGATCCGCATAAAGCATCTGTTACCGGCGACACGGTGGGTGATCCTTTCAAGGACACCTCCGGGCCATCTATGAATATCCTGATTAAGCTGATGTCAATTGTTTCTTTAATCATTGCACCTCACATAGCTGTGGGTCCGTCTGCTAACGCAGAGAGCAGCGGCATTAAGAAGCAAGCAAGCCCGATCGAACATACAGTGAAGCCGAACAGCATTTCTTTGCTGGGAAAAACTGATGCAGAGGTACTTGATTTCAGGAAATAAGCCTGCTTACCCTGTTTTTGCATAGAGTAAGAGGGGGCTTGCTCATTAGCTTACCATTTTGTGACCAGTATCACCTTTTAGTTTCTGCTAAAAAACGCAATTTTTTATACATATGCCTTCTTTTTTGTACAGAAAAAGCATTAGGTTTGGTGAAATTTCAATTATTAGTGTAACTCTTTATTAAAAACGTAAACAAACCTCATGTTTTACAAGAAATCCATAGAACAGCTATTGCTCGAGGCTGGCGCCAGTGGCGAAGGTCATTTGAGGAGATCGCTTTCCAGTTTTAATCTTGTCGCCTTAGGTATTGGTGCCATTATTGGAGCAGGACTGTTCTCTCTTACCGGTATTGCTGCTGCTGAAAATGCAGGGCCAGCAGTGACCATTTCTTTCATTCTTGCTGCTGTAGCCTGTGCATTTGCAGGGCTCTGCTATGCTGAATTTGCGTCCATGATCCCGGTGGCTGGAAGCGCGTATACGTACTCCTACGCTACTATGGGTGAGTTTACGGCCTGGATCATTGGCTGGGATCTTGTTCTCGAGTACGCCCTCGGTGCTGCTACTGTTTCTGTGAGCTGGTCGAGGTATCTGATGGAGTTCCTTCATAAATACAATATTGCTATTCCCCACCAGCTCGCTGTTTCTCCATGGGAGACGGTGCGCTTAGGCGACGGGACTATTATCCAGGGGGGATATATCAATCTGCCTGCCATCTTTGTGGTCATGCTTCTTTCTCTGGTCCTGATGCGCGGCACGAAGGAATCAGCGAGAATGAACAACGTGCTCGTGGTAGTGAAAGTGGCCGTTGTCCTGATATTCATTGCACTTGGGTGGAACCATATTAATCCTGCAAACTACCATCCTTATATTCCTGAAAACAACGGAAAGTTTGAACACTTCGGCTGGACGGGAATCTCGACAGGTGCGGCAGTCGTCTTTTTTGCTTTCATCGGTTTTGACGCGGTATCAACAGCAGCACAGGAAGCAAAAAACCCCAAAAAGGGGATGCCGATCGGTATTCTCGGTTCTCTAGTGGTCTGCACGATCCTTTATGTGTTATTTGCGCATGTCATGACCGGACTGGTGAACTATAAAGATTTTGCAGGCGATGCCAAACCGGCGGCTACGGCTTTTGCAAAAACGGGATATAGCTTCCTGCAGGATGCACTTATCATCGCAATCCTTGCCGGTTATACTTCTGTGATCCTGGTGATGCTCATGGGGCAGTCGCGCGTGTTTTATACCATGTCAAAGGATGGCCTGCTGCCGAGATTTTTCAGTTCTATTCATCCAAAGTTTGCGACTCCATGGAAAACCAATGTTTTCTTTATGTTCTTCGTCAGCATTTTCGCAGGTTTTGTTCCCGTGTCGGATCTGGGACATATGGTAAGCATCGGTACCTTATTTGCCTTTGTGCTGGTTTGTATAGGAGTTATGGTGATGAGGGGGAAACTGCCTCATGCTGTCAGGCCGTTCCGGACGCCTTTTGTGCCCTTTGTGCCGATCATGGGAATTGTGGTTTGCGTTTATCTCATGTATTCCCTGCCGGTTGAAAGCTGGATCCGGCTTTTCATCTGGATGGCGCTTGGCATAGCGATCTACTTCTATTACGGGCGAAGGCATAGTAAAGTGCGGGAGCTGGTCAAGGAAGAGGATCTGTAAGAGAATTAAAGGGAGGTCAAAAGGTTTAACCTCCCTTTCTTTTTTTATCTTTGCGGCTGAAATAAGGAGGCTACTTTATGGAAGAATACTTAGTATTTAATCACAAACAGATTATTTCCGTTACCATGATCCTGTTTGCGATCATTGATATTATTGGTTCTATTCCGGTAGTGATTGAATTAAGGAAGAAGGCCGGACACATTCAATCAGAGAAGGCCACGCTGGTCTCACTTATTCTGATGATCCTCTTTTTATTTCTTGGTACTCAGCTGCTCAATATCATCGGTCTTGATGTCGCCTCATTTGCCATAGCTGGTTCCTTTGTGATCTTCTTCATTGCCATGGAGATGATCCTTGGAGTTAACTTTTTTAAGGAAGAGGTTCCTGAGACAGTCTCCATTGTGCCGCTGGCCTTTCCTTTAATTGCCGGTGCTGGCACCATGACTACCCTCCTTTCGCTAAAGTCGGAATATGCCACACAGAATATCCTGGTGGGCATCGTTTTAAACATGATCTTTGTTTACTTCGTTCTGAAAAATGTGGTTCTGCTTGAACGCCTGCTTGGAAAGTCAGGTCTGAACATTCTGCGCAAAGCATTTGGAGTGATCCTGCTCGCCATTGCCATCAAGTTGTTCAGAACCAATACCGGCATTTAACGAGAGGAAATCTTAGTGCTGTACGGGACCGTTCTTGATAAGCCTGGCGGCGAACATGGTGTCGGCTCTCCTATTGTAACCTTTGATGACATTCTGCGACTCGATCGTGAAACCTAACTCACGGGCGATGAATTCTACGTTTTCTTCGTTTTCCTCCCGGAAGACTGAGCAGGTCATGTATATAAGAGGCTTCCCTTCTTTTAAATAAGGAGCAACGTTTGAAGCTATGCTTCTTTGGAGCCGTTGGAACACGTCGATCCTTGAAGGTTTGAACTGACTGATGAGCTCAGGTGTTCTTCCCCATGTGCCGGAACCACTGCACGGAGCATCAAGAAGGATCCCATCGAAGTGATAGTCGTGCATGAAAGGTGCCGGATTCCTGGTCAGATCAAGAACTTTCTTTTGAAACCTGGTAAGTCCTGCGTTTCGAAACCGCTTGTCCAGGTTATCCAGGATGTTTTCGCGGAGATCAGAAGCGAGGATCCGGACGTTTGCTTCCTGCTGAAAGAGCAGAAGCGATTTTCCACCCGAAGCTGCACAACAATCCCACCAATAATCTCCTGCCATTGGCTTAAAAAGCAAACCTGTTTCCTGAGAGGATAGGTCCTGCACTTCAAATGGTGTCATTTCTTCTTTAAAGAGCTGATCGAGCTTGGTGCCGTTCTGTAAAGCAAGCGAGTTCGGAGACAACTCCTGGAAACTAAGGTCTGCATTTCGCAGTCGTTCCTTAACTAACTTTTCTTTTCCTGGATGAAGCCGGATAAAGAGGTCTGGCTGGATGAAGAAAGACTTAAGGAATTGATGTACCTCAATGTCTTTCGACAGATGCCTGGTAAATGGGAAAACATCTGACAAATTGAAACTGCTGACCGTTTCTGAGACCTGCTTAATCTTTTCATCCAGTGGCAGCGTGATACGTTCAGCCAGTTCGGGCTTAAAGTACGCCAGGAAGGGGCTGCTGTCGGTGTTGCAAAGAAACTCGGACACGAATAAGCGCTCATCAGGAGGCAGTGAAGACACCGCTTTTCCCAGCCGGAAGTAATTGTATATCAGTCTGGATGCATTCCGTCTGTCGGCAGAGCCCATCTGCCGGTTTGCCCGAAAGAAAACAGGCAGGAATCTGGCCAGAGGAGCATCCGCAGAATACTCATCAAGTATTCTGCGGAAAGTCCTTAGCTGGTTGTGATATTTTGAATTATAGTTTTCCAAAAGGCCTCAGATGAATAGCCTACTCCCATTCAATGGTTGCAGGTGGTTTTGAACTGATATCGTATACTACCCTGTTGATGCCCTTTACGTTGTTGATGATCTCATTGGAAATCCTGGCCAGCAGTTCATAAGGCAGATGACTCCAGTCGGCAGTCATTCCGTCAACAGAGCCTACTGCACGAAGACATACTACATTTTCATATGTTCTTTCATCACCCATTACACCGACCGACTGTACAGGCAGGTAGATGGCGCCGGCCTGCCACACTTTGTCATACCATCCCGACGATTTCAGGCTGTTGATGTAGATGGCGTCAGCCTCCTGCAGGATCGCTACCTTCTCAGGCGTAATGTCACCCAGAATGCGGATTGCAAGGCCTGGTCCCGGGAAAGGATGCCTTTGGAGAATGATATCATCAATACCAAGGGTCTTCCCTACTTTCCTCACTTCGTCTTTAAATAAAGTGTTTAGCGGTTCAACCACTTTTAGTTTCATGAAGTCAGGAAGCCCGCCAACATTATGGTGAGACTTAATAGTAGCAGAGGGCCCTTTTACCGAAACGGATTCGATTACATCAGGGTATATAGTCCCTTGTGCCAGCCACTTAACATCCTTTACCTGGTGCGCTGCATCATCAAACACTTCGATAAAAACGCGGCCTATAACCTTGCGCTTTTGCTCAGGGTCTTTAATACCCGCTAATTGCCCCAGGAAACGGTCTTTGGCATCTATTCCCCTGACATTAAGTCCCATGTGCTTGTAAGAGTCGAGAACCTGCTCAAATTCGTTCTTTCTGAGCAGTCCGTTGTCTACAAATATGCAGTGCAGGTTTGGTCCTATAGCGCGGTGCAGTAAAACAGCAGCCACTGAAGAATCAACCCCTCCTGACAAGCCCAAAACAACTTTATCGTTACCCAGCTTTTCACGCAGAGAGGCAATAGTGCTCTCAACAAATGAGTCGGGTGTCCAATCCTGCTTACAGCCGCAGATGTCGACGAGGAAATTTTCAAGCAGCTGTTTGCCGTCGGTGCTGTGAGTTACTTCGGGGTGGAACTGAATGCCGTAAGTTTTGCTTCCTTTGATATGAAAAGCTGCTACTCTGACGGTGTCTGTGCTGGCGATCACTTCAAACTCGCCGGGTATACTTGAGATGGTATCACCATGCGACATCCAAACCTGTGAATCCGTCGGAATGTTTTTTAACAGCGGATGAGAGTCGTCTACAGACTGGAGATTTGCTCTTCCGTATTCCCGGATGGTGGATGGAACAACCTCTCCTCCTGAAGTATGTGCGAGATATTGTGCTCCATAACATACTCCCAGCAACGGAAATTTAGTGTGGAAAAGCGAAAGATCTATCTGCGGAGCATCATCCTGGCGAACAGAGTACGGGCTACCTGAAAAAATAACTCCCTTTACAGTTTGATCAAATTCTGGAAGGTGATTGAAAGGATGGATCTCACAATAAACGTTAAGTTCCCTTACCCGGCGTGCAATTAACTGGGTGTATTGCGAGCCGAAGTCAAGAATGATAATTTTCTCTTGCATGGGCGAAGCTACGGATTATATAGAAAATGCACAAGGACGAATTAGCCTTCTGAGCCTACTTTTTGCCGACGATAACCTTGTTCAATGAATCAAAGTTGAGGTAAAAGCGGGCGAGTTCAAGTAATGTGTCTGGTTTTATCTCCCTGACGGTTCTTATATACCGGTCGTAGTAGTCGTAGTCAAGCCCCGAAAACCAGATGTTCTTGAACTTGTCGGCATGCGAGAATGCGTTTTCCAGACTGCCCAGGAATGCGCCCAGCATGTAGTTTTTAACGAGACTCAGTTCCTCCTCTGTTACCAGCTCTGTCTGCAAAATCTTTATTTCGCTCTCTATCTCAGTCATCGTTGCTGTGGCTACTTCTGCGCCAACTTCTGAGGCAATGAAGAAATAACCGGAATGCTGCAGCGACACGAGTGCAGAGCCGATGCCATAGGTATATCCTTTGTCTTCGCGGATATTGGCCATGAGGCGCGAGCCGAAATAGCCGCCTAATATGGTGTTGAGAACCTGAAGGGCTGGAAAGTCAGGGTGAGCCCGATTAATGGAGATCTGGCCAACGCGCAGTGCCGACTGAATAGCCTCTGGTCTTTCTATAAAATAGGAGTCGCCTGTCTGTACCGCAAATGAAAATACGTTTTTGGCCACACTCAGACTTTTATCCCAATTACGGCCGAAGTATTTGTTGAGTAAATTAAGTACCGAATCGTCAACGTGACCGGAGACGAGGATGCTGCAGTTTTTCGGCTGGTAAGCAAGATGGAAATATTCTACCAGCTCCTCGCGGGTGAGCCTGTCGTAATCTGCCGCCTCGATGTTATAGCCGTAAAGCGTTTCGCCGAAAAGCGCATTGTTGAAGGTGCGCCTTGCTACAAAATCATTTTTCTCGAGATTAACCAGAAGCTTTTGTTTTTGGTTAGTCTTGAACGTTTCTAGCTCCTCTTCAGGAAAAATAGCATCAGTTATAACTTCCTTTACCACGCTCAGCACATGGTCGAGGTGTTTGCCAAGGCTATAAACGGTTACCGAAGATACGTCGTAATTGTAGTCGTTTTGAAGAAATGCGCCGTAGTAGTCGATGCGTTCAGCAATTTTAAAGGCGCTCAGCGTACTGGTGCCCTCAGTGATCATGGAGTTAGTGGCAAATGCCTGAAGCGGCTTGACCACGTTCCAGTTGACGTTGTTAAAGATCAGCTCGATCCGCACCATGCCCTGGTCTCCCGAGTTTACTACATAGACCGGAATTCCGTTGTCGAGTACTGCAGGTGCTGCTTTTATTAAATTAATTGTTTCCACCTGCTTAAATGCAGGGGCTATCTTTCTGTCAATCATTTATTGGCGAGATATAGTAAGGTTGAGCAATTGGTCCGCTTAAAAATTTCGGCGGAACTGTTTCTTATGTCTTCAGCTGATACCTTCAGGTACTTTTCAGTTTCCCTGTTCAGTTCTTCCGCGTCGCCCAAAAGTTCAAAGAAAGCAAGGTTCATTGCTTTGTCGAGCAGGGACATCTCCGCAAAGACCATAGTCGACTCGACCTTGTTCTTTACTTTCGTCAGTTCTTCATCTGGCACAAGCTCTTCTTTTAATTTCTCCAGGAGATCCCATACGGCCTTTTCGGCGTGTTCTACCGAAATTCCGTCCAGAGGTTTCCCTTCGATAACAAGTAATCCCGGATCAATGCTCCCCGTCACGTAGGCGTTGATCTCGCTGAACAGTTTTTGCTCCTTAATGAGGTTAACATACAGGCGCGAAGAATTGCCACGCGAAAGAATATCGGAGATGAGGTCTGCCTCGTAGTATCCGGCTTCTGTTCGTGCAGGCATATGAAAAGTTATGTAAATCGCATTCAAGGGAACGTCCGCATGAACAGTTTCTCTTCTTTCCTCAAGCTGCACCTCTTCCTGAGGTACTACCCTGTTATGCTTTTCACCTGGAGGGATTTCGCCAAACCATTTTTCTACCAGCTGCATTACCTCATCTGACTTTATATCTCCGGCGACCACCAGGATCGCGTTGGATGGCGTGTAATATTTTTTAAAGAAGGCCCTGACATCTTCCATGCGGGCGTCTTCAATGTGCGAAAGCTCCTTGCCTATCGTTGCCCAGCGGTATGGGTGACTCTTGTAAGCCAGTGGCCTCAGCTTCAGCCAGACATCCCCGTAGGGATGGTTGAGATAGCGCTGTTTGAACTCCTCGCACACGACGTTCCTCTGCACTTCAAGGCTTTTCTCTGAAAAGGCAAGGCTCAGCATGCGGTCGCTTTCGAGCCAGAACGCCGTCTCCAGGTTGGTAGCAGGAAGGCTGATATAATAGTTGGTGATGTCATTGCTTGTGAAGGCATTGTTTTCGCCTCCGACCCGCTGAAGCGGCTCGTCATAAGTAGGGATGTTTATTGAACCGCCAAACATCAGGTGTTCGAAGAGATGGGCAAATCCCGTTTTCTCAGGATCTTCATCCCGCGCTCCAACGTTATATAGAATGTTGACCACGGCCATAGGTGTTGTGTGGTCCTCGTGAACAAGTACCCGCAGGCCATTGCTTAGGGTAGATCTGTTAAATTTTACCATTCAGGATTTCTTGGATGTAAATGGCAAAGGTAATCTTTTAGCCCATACTTTCAGAAGAACTGCTTTACGCAATCCACACCGGCCCGCCAATGTGGATATCTATTTTCGTTAGCTCAGCCCTTTTAGATTTCTGCTTTCGGCTTTTTTCCCCTACCTTTGTAACCCGTACAAAAACATGATCTGCCAATGCCAAATCAGGCGGTTCATGAAAATTCACTATTCACATGACCAAATATATTTTTGTTACGGGCGGCGTAACTTCGTCGTTAGGAAAAGGGATTATTTCTGCTTCATTAGCAAAGCTGCTGCAGGCTCGTGGTTACAGGGTAACCATTCAAAAGTTCGATCCTTACATTAACATTGATCCCGGAACTTTGAATCCGTACGAGCACGGTGAGTGCTATGTAACAGAGGACGGAGCAGAAACTGACCTTGACCTTGGTCATTATGAGCGCTTTTTAAACGTACCAACCTCTCAGGCGAACAACATCACAACCGGCCGTATTTATCAGAACGTGATCAATCAGGAGCGCGAGGGTGCCTATCTGGGCAAGACGGTGCAGGTTATTCCTCACATTACCGACGAGATTAAAAGGAATATCAGGATACTTGGCGAAAATGGTGAGTACGACATTGTGATCACTGAGCTGGGCGGTACTGTAGGCGATATTGAATCACTGCCCTATATTGAGGCGGTACGTCAGTTCCGCTGGGAAACAGGCTATAACAATTCCCTGGTGATCCATCTTACCCTGATCCCATTCCTTGCAGCTGCCGGAGAGCTCAAAACCAAGCCGACGCAGCACTCGGTGAAGACCTTGCTTGAGTACGGAATTCAGCCCGATATACTGGTGTGCCGTACTGAACACCGCTTGTCGCTTGATCTGAGAAGAAAGATCGCACTTTTCTGTAATGTGAATATTAACGCCGTGGTAGAATCAATTGACGCTTCCACGATCTATGATGTGCCTCTGCTGATGCTGAAAGAGCAGCTTGACCGCACGGTACTGGCAAAACTAAAACTTTCAAGCAAGAGCGAACCTAATCTGGAGAACTGGAAGAATTTCCTGGGGCGTTTAAAGAACCCTACCTCTGAAGTGCGCATCGGTCTGGTAGGCAAATATGTTGAACTTCCGGACGCCTACAAGTCGATCAATGAGGCGTTTATACACGCAGGGGCGAGCAATGAATGCAAGGTGAAGGTAGAATGCATACATTCAGAGAGCATCACCGACGAAAATGTAGCAGAACGGCTCGCAGGCCTTCACGGTGTACTCGTAGCGCCTGGTTTTGGTAACAGAGGTATCGAAGGGAAGATCATCGCAATCAGACACGTCCGCGAAAACGGGATACCGTTCTTCGGAATATGTCTGGGTATGCAATGTGCTGTTATAGAATTCGGTCGCAATGTGCTGGGCTTAAAAGGCGCACACAGTACAGAGATGGATGAAAACACCGAGTACCCGGTTATATCCATGATGGAAGAGCAGAAAAAGATCAGGAATAAAGGGGGAACGATGCGTTTAGGTGCTTACACCTGCGACATCAGGAAGGGTTCGAAGGCTGCATTAATATATGGCAAGACCCAGATTACCGAGCGTCACCGCCACCGGTATGAATTCAATAACGAGTATTTGAAACAGTATGAAGAGGCGGGAATGATTGCATCTGGTATTAATCCTGATAATAACCTGGTTGAAATTGTAGAGCTGAAAAACCATCCGTTTTTTGTGGCCGGGCAGTTTCACCCTGAATTAAAATCGACGGTTGCTAATCCTCACCCACTTTTTGTTAACTTTGTCGCCGCTTCTTTGGCTTTTGCCAGAAAGAATAACATTTTGAAAGAGGATATCAGCAAATAAATGGATAGAAATACGTTCACAGGATTATTCTTAATCCTTATTATTCTTATAGGTTTTACCTATTTCTCACGTCCTTCAGAAGAACAGTTAAAAAAGGAACAGCTATTACAGGATTCTTTGGCTAATGTGAAGTCAGGAAAGCAGCCTTCGGTTAAAATGCCCCTGGCATCAAAACCTGCAGCTCCTGTTGTCGATTCTGCAGCATTACGCGGTCCCTTTGGTCCTGCCAATCAGGGCGTTAATTCTTCTGTAGTTCTTCAGAATGAGCATGTAAAAGTTAACTTAAGCACAAAGGGCGGGAGAATTTCTTCCGTTGAGCTTAAAGAATTCAAAACATACGATCAGAAGCCGGTGATTCTTTTTGACGAGAACGAAAGCAGCTTCGGCCTTGTTTTTCATGCAGGTAATTCGATCATCAATACGAAGAACCTCTACTTTACCCCTTCTTCCCAAAGCCTTACTGTAGCCAATACCGACTCGGGCTCCGTCACCATGCGTCTCAAATATTCCGATTCGCAGTATATCGACTACATCTATTCCCTTAAAGGGAACAGTTATAAGGTAGACTTGAACATTGTTGCAACCGGGCTTCAAAGTGTCATCTCTCCCAATCAGCCTCTTGTTCTGAACTGGGATGCCGTTTTAAAGCAGAAGGAAAAGGATATCAACAGTGAGCACAGGTATTCGGGCGGATACTTTAACCATGGCGACAATGAAGTAGACCATATCGGTACTACTAAAGATGAGAAGAAAGAACTTGGAGAAGACGGGAAGGTCCGCTGGATATCCTTCAAGCAGCATTTCTTTTCCAACGTGCTGATTGCCAGAAATGGGTTTGATAAGGGAACTCTCGCAGTGAACACCTCAGCTGCGCCTGGAATAGTGAAAACGTTCTCTGCAAGCATGCAGCTTCCGGCGCTTAAAACAGCACAGGCTGTTTACCCGCTCCAGTTTTATTTTGGCCCTAACCGTTTCCATACCCTGAAGGCGCAAGGCTACGATTTAGAGCGTCAGATTGACCTCGGATGGGGACCGCTGAAATACATCAACCGGGTTGCAGTTATTCCTATATTTAACTTTCTTGAAGGGCTCGGCTGGAATTATGGGCTGATCATTCTCGTGCTCACGATTTTGTTGAAGCTCGTTCTTTCTCCCCTTACCTACAAGTCGTACCTCTCAATGGCCAAGATGCGGGTGCTGAAGCCCGAGATGGACGAGATCAAAGCGAAAGTGGGCGAAGACAACCCGACCCTCCTGCAGCAGGAATACCTGAAGCTTTATAAGAAAGCGGGCGTAAATCCGCTTGGGGGCTGTATCCCGATGGTGCTGCAGCTGCCGATTGTGATGGCCTTCTTCTTCTTCTTCCCTAACTTGTTCGAGTTAAGACAGGAGAGCTTTTTATGGATGAAGGACTTGTCTACCTACGATTCAGTCATAAACTTTAGCCGGATCCCGGTCTTGAATGTGGATCACATCAGTCTGATGTGTTTGCTGATGACAGTGTCTACGCTCGTCATCACCTACTTCAATAACCAGACTTCGGGAGTGACCGGCCAGATGAAGTACGTTGGGTATATTACCCCGATCATCTTCCTTGGTGTGTTAAACAGCTATCCTTCTGGTTTGAATTACTACTATTTTCTTGCCAACTTGTTAACCTTTTTGCAGCAGTTCGTTATTCGCCAGTGGGTGAATGATGAAAAGATTCACGCGCGTATTCAGGAGAACAAGAACAAGCCTGAAACCGAAAAGAAGAAATCAAAGTTTCAGCAGCGTATGGATGAATACATGCGCCAGCAGCAGGCTAAAGCCAAAGATCAGAGCAGGAAGAAATAACAAATCAGGTGCCCGACGCTTCGGGCAGGCGAATAAAACGTGAAAGGGCTCCGGGATACCGGGGCCCTTTCACGTTTTATTCGCCCTGGCTTCTCCCCCTCTGGCATATTTTTTGAACCATGGTTAGCACTCTATCCTATGTATAACATGAATCAACAAGAATCTTACGGTAAATCCGAAACAGATGTCGTTTTAATTGGAGCTGGTATCATGAGCGCCACCCTGGGTATCTTACTTAAACAGCTCGAGCCAAATATCAGGATTAACATATATGAACGCCAGAATGCTGCCGCTACGGAAAGTTCTGATGCATGGAACAATGCCGGGACCGGCCACTCAGCATTTTGTGAACTTAACTACACCCCTCAGCTGCCCGATGGAAGTATTGATACTACGAAAGCGGTAAAGATTGCTGAATCGTTTGAGATCTCCCGACAGTTCTGGGCTTCCGTGGTTGAAAGCGGGTACATTTGTCCGCCGAAAAATTTCATAAGAAGCATCCCCCATATCAGTTTTGTGTGGGGCGACCAGAACGTGGAATACCTTAGGAAAAGGTATGAGGCGATGGTCAGGCAGCCTATTTTTAAGGGAATGGAATATTCAGATGATCCGGAAGTGCTGAAGCAATGGATCCCGCTTGTGATGCAGGGCAGAGACAGGTCGCAAAAGGTTGCTGCCACCCGAATGGTTGTGGGAACGGATGTGAACTTTGGAGCCCTTACCCGGTGTATGTTCACCAAGTTACAGAGCTTACCCGACACGATGCTTGAGTTCCAGCACGACGTCCGTGATCTCCGACAGGATAAGAACGGTCGCTGGCACATTCGTCTGAAGGATCTGGTCACCCGCAAAGAAAAAGAGATATCAGCCCGCTTTGTCTTTATCGGTGCCGGCGGCGGATCTCTTCCGCTATTGCTAAAGTCGGGCATTAAGGAAGGCAAGGGCTTTGGCGGATTTCCGGTAAGCGGCCAATGGCTTGTGTGTACCAATCCGGCCGTTATTGAAAAACATGAAGCCAAGGTGTATGGCAAGGCTGAAGTGGGCTCTCCTCCTATGTCGGTGCCCCACTTAGACACCCGGGTGATTAACGGAAAAAAGGCGTTGCTTTTTGGACCGTATGCCGGGTTCTCTACCAAGTTTCTTAAGAAGGGGTCTTTCTTTGACCTGCTTCTGTCTCTCCGGCCTAACAATATTATTCCGATGATCTCAGCGGGGCTAGCTAACCTGCCGCTTACGCGTTACCTCGTCGGGCAGGTCGTGCAGTCGCCGGAGGACAGGTTACAAACGCTGAGGGACTATTTTCCCAATGCCCGGATGGAGGATTGGGAACTCGAAGTTGCCGGCCAGCGGGTGCAGGTGATCAAGAAGGATCCTAAAAAGGGTGGAATACTTGAATTTGGTACAGAAGTAGTAAGTGAGTCGGACGGTACCCTTGCGGCCTTGCTGGGCGCATCACCAGGAGCATCCACCGCTGTCGCCATTATGCTCAACCTGCTTGAACGTTGCTTTAAGGAAGAATTTAAGTCGGAAAGATGGCAGGCGAAGCTGAGGGAGCTGATCCCTTCATTTGGTACCTCCCTCAACGAGCAGCCGGAGCTGTGTGCGCAACTTCGTGAACATACCAGCCGGGTACTCAATCTGAAGATGGCCCCCGTAGCGGAGGCAGCGTTGGAAGTATAGGGCGATACGTGGCAGAAGCAACTCTGGGAATTTTAATGCCTGCTCCCCGTGTCCGTCGGTAGATTTTCTGTATTACTAGCTTACTAAAAAGGGGAAGCAAACAGCTTCTCCTTTTTAGTTTTAGCCGGTCGATTCAGGCTTGTTTTTAATTCAGTAGCAACCCCGTCATCCATTCTTTTCGTTCCTCCGCAAAACTAGCCGCTGGTATTAAACGGTGGGTCTGCTACGTTGGCGAAGTACTACGTAGACAAGTGCTCCAAACGTCAGAACGGAGGAAATGTAGAAGTTAAAAGGAATCCGGCTGATGTGGTCCTGATAAACAAGTCCGGCAATAAAAGCGCCAAGGCCAATTCCTGCTTCCAGGGCGATGTACATGGTCGCCATGGCCCTTCCTCTGTGTTCCGGGTGACTCAGGTCTACTGTCCAAGCATTGACTGCAGGAGAAAGAATGCCAGTAGCCACCCCATATAAAACGGAAGCCGCAAGGAGGGTTGTAGTGCTGGAAGCCGCGCCAATCAGGATGAATGCAATCCCC
Organism: Arcticibacter sp. MXS-1; assembly: GCF_041902385.1. GTDB lineage: Bacteria > Bacteroidota > Bacteroidia > Sphingobacteriales > Sphingobacteriaceae > Arcticibacter. Next base: position 3,859,512 of record NZ_CP169244.1, read on the forward strand.
AGAAGAAGAAGTGCTACCTGAATTACTTTTACCCGTCCGTACTGGTCCGACACCTTCCCTGCTATGAAGCGGATTAAAAGAGAGGAGATCGTGAAGGTCATAAAGAACAGCCCCTTGTTCCTCATGCCGAGATGGTCTCCCAGATCGGGAATTAAGGTAAGGAGTACGCCGTAGCCCATGTAGGAAAGCAAGGTCACCAGTGCGGCCGGGATGACGCGTCCTTCAATGATCTCATTCTTCGATATCCTCAGTAGTGAAAATCTGAATTTTTGTTTCTGCTTAACCGTTTCCTTCATGTTCATCAGAATGACAATGGAAAGGAGAGCAAAGAGCGAAGAGCAATAGAAAAGCACGTTGATGGAATAGTTGGCGGTGATGGCACTCCCAATAGCCGGACCGATGGCCATGCCGGTACTGAAACAGAGTCCGTGTATTCCCATTGCCTCTCCCCATCGGTTAACGGGCACAATATCTGCCACGTAGGCGGCCGTTGCAGTAGGCTTAAAGCCGGTAGAGAATCCGTGAATGAGCCTGAGAAACAAAAAGCCGGCGACAGTAGTGAGCACCGGATACAGAAACCCGCAGACGAAACAAACGATCGAGCCCACTGCCATTACCGGAACACGCCCTACGGTGTCTGTCAGCTTACCGCTGAAGGGTCTGGAAATTCCAGCGGTAATGGTGAAAAGTGCGATGATAAGCCCCTTGTACTCCGCACCGCCCATCGAACTTAAATAGGAAGGCAGCTCAGGAATGAGCATGTTAAAGCTCGCCGAGAAGAGCAAAGAACTCAGGCAGAGAAGACCAAAAGACCAGTTATAGATAGGATGTTGTTGTTTCGACATAATGAAGCGGCAAAAGTAGAAGAAGTAATTGAATAAAATGAGAATAAATTGAAGCTCTGCTTAACTCCGGACACAGACCGATACAGATCTCAGCTCAACAAGATGGTATTTTTCCGACCCGGCTGGAACGGCAACGTGTTTGGAACGTGGTCTGCCCTGAATGCGAGCTGCTTCGGCACTCCTTCGGTAACGCTTCGGCACTCCTTCGGCAGGACACGAAGATTTGTCAAAGGATCATAAACGCAGTGCCGGGTCAACATTGCTGCAGGTGCGAGCGCGGTCAGGAGCGGATCTGGTCAAATGTTAACCTTTACGTGATGCTCTCTTTGGAGCGGTGAACCGCTCAGAAGCAGACTTGTGTTCGTTTCATATGCTGCAGGCTGTCGATCCTGCATGCTGCCTTTTCAGCTATGTCAATACACTGGCCTTGTTTCATATGCCATAGGCTGCAGGGTAGCGATGCCGGTTTACGCAGTAGACCAGGTTGAATAAATTATGGCTAAATTTGCTTTATATGTTTACCGCAAACTCTGGCAACAGTAAGTTTATTAAGGATGAGGCGAGGCGGCTTGGTTTTATGTTTTGCGGTATTGCAAAGGCAGAGTTCCTCGAAGACGAAGCTCCGCGGCTGGAAGAATGGCTGCAAAAGGGCTATCATGGGAAGATGAGCTACATGGAGAACTATTTCGATAAGAGGCTGGATCCACGGAAACTAGTGGAGGGAGCACGCTCTGTGATCTCGCTGGGTCTGAACTATTTTACTGACCAGCCTCAGGCTGATTCTCTTGCCCCCCGGCTTTCCAAGTATGCATACGGAAGGGATTATCACCACGTCATCAAAGATAAATTGAAGGAGCTTCTTACGTCGATATCTGATCGCGTTGGCCAAGTCAGCGGACGCGCTTTTGTAGATTCGGCTCCTGTGCTTGACCGCGCCTGGGCCAAACGCTCCGGGCTGGGCTGGGTGGGTAAGAACGCTAACCTGATCAATAAAAATAGCGGCTCCTTCTTCTTTCTGGCAGAGCTGATCATTGACCTCGAGCTCGAATACGACTTGCCCGCAGCGAAGGACTATTGCGGCACCTGTACCCGCTGTCTCGACGCCTGTCCCACTCAGGCCATTGTTTCCCCGGGAGTGGTTGACGGGAGCCGGTGCATTTCGTACCTCACCATTGAGTTGAAAGAAGAGCTGCCGGCTGAATTCAAAGGTCAGATGGATAACTGGATGTTTGGCTGTGATGTATGCCAGGATGTGTGTCCCTGGAACCGCTTTTCCAGGCCTCATCAGGAGCCCGACTTTGAGCCCCACCCCGATCTGCTTCAGCTTAAAAAAGAAGACTGGGATGAAATTACTGAGGAAGTCTTTCAAAAAGTATTTAAGGGGTCGGCTGTTAAGAGAACCAAATACAGTGGATTGACAAGGAATATTCGCTTTCTGAGGCAGGATCTGCCTGGGGAGGATGGAAACTCATAGCTCCCCAGCCGGCGGCTCAGGGAGCTATGAAAATTCTTATTTTCCGAACTTTTGCTTCAGCAGGTCAAGCATCTCATTCGTGATGGGCTCTGACTTTTCTTTTCTTGGCTGCTGTCGGGGCTGATTGGGATTGCCTTTAAACTCCCTCTTTTGGAAATGCGGCCTTTGAGCCTGTCCCTGTTGTATGCTCTTGCTTCCTTCGGGCCGGTCAAAGACTACGGTCTTTTCCGTTTGCTGTTTGATCATCACTTTCTTTTCATTCCATCTCACCCAGATCTTTTCCAGACAACGTTTGGTGTATAGCGGGAAATCTCCCTGCTGCATCCAGGAATAGTAACTCGGTTCTGACTGAAATACGTCCTCTACACACTTGCCCTTGTGCTTTCCAAAGTTGAACACCTCGATGCCATTGTCGTTATACACAATCCTTCCGGCAAAGTCAACCGGCCTGCTCATGTTGCTGAACGTGTGAAGTGCGTCGATATCATTCTGCACGGGCACAGACTTGTTTCCTTTCTTATCTTCCCATTCTTTGTCCTTGTACTTGTCCAGCTGGGCAAGGAGTACCTCATAGGTGGCCATCGTGTCGGCCTGCGCAGAATGGGCATTTTCGATCTCTTTGCCGCAATAGAACTTATAGGCCGCCTTCAGCGTCCTTTGTTCCATCTGGTGAAAGATGTTCTGCACGTCGACAAATCTTCGGTTTTCAAGCTCAAACTCCACCCCTGCTCTCAGGAATTCTTCCATGAGCATCGGAATGTCAAACTTGTTGGAGTTGTAACCCGCGAGGTCGCAATCGGTTAGAAAATCTGCGTACTCCTGCGCTACATCCCTGAAGGTTGGTGCATCCTTTACGTCCTCGTCATAGATGCCATGTATGATCGATGTCTCGTAGGGTATTGACATTTTCGGATTGATCCTTGCGCTTTTCATTTCCTGGGAGCCGTCGGGTAATACCTTCAAAACAGCAATTTCTACAATCCTGTCCAGCCCGATCACTGTACCCGTAGCTTCTAAGTCGAAGAAAGCAATAGGGCGTTTAAGATTCAGTTTCATTCGTTTTAATTCAGAACAGCTAAATACTGTCCTATGCAAAGGTGTGAAAATTAAATTAGAATCGGCCGTAGAATAGCAATTCAAATTGGCGTATCATTTACCACATTTTGAGCAATATAAATACTTGCAGTGTCGGGAAGTATTTATAATTTTACAAAACTAATCGTATTACAATGAAGGCGTTTCTATACCTTATCCTCGCTGCCCTCTTCCCTCTTTTTTCTTATGCCCAGGACGGTGATTTTACTTTTGCAAAACCTACTCAGGCTGAATTTGACATGCTCCGCTATGCAAAAGATACCACTGCCGACGCCGTTGTGCTGAGGGAGTTTGGCACAGCCTACATCAGTACAAGCGTGGGCCTCAGCCTCATCTTTGAACATCATGTGCGTATTAAGATCTTTAATGAAAAGGGCCTGAACCACGGCAACATCAGCATTGCGCTAAGAAAGAACAACGCGAATGTCTTTGAGAAAATAAGTGATGTCGAGGGTATAACGTTTTATCCTGACGAGCAGGGACTGATCAGGACAGCCAGCCTCGATCCAAAACAGGTCTTTAAGGAAAATAAGAGCAAGTATCGCGACCTGGCGAAGTTTGCCATGCCGAATGTGAGGAAGGGAAGCATCATTGAATATAAATACCGCATCGAATCGCCCTTTATCTATCAATTCTGGGGATGGCAGTTCCAGTCAGACATCCCTAAGATCTACAGTGAGTATCTGGCAAGGATTCCTGCTGTGTTTAATTACAATGTGTCTCTGCGAGGGCCTTACAAGCTGACCAAGAACAGCGGTAAGGTTGAACGGGAGTGCTATAATGGCGGCGGAGGCTTTAAGGCTGACTGCTCCGCCATGACCTATGCGATGGCCGATGTGCCGGCCTTCATTGAGGAGGACAATATGACCTCAGCGCAGAACTTCCTGTCGGCCATGAGCTTCGAGCTTTCAGACTATGTAGATCCCTATGGCGTAAAGCATAAAGTTACTCAGGAATGGAGCAGCATTGACCGGGAGCTTAAAACAAACGAAGATTTTGGTTCTCAGTTAAAGAAGAAAGATTTCTTCAAGGAAAAGCTGGCGTCGCTGACGGCCGCTATTCCTGATCCTCTTCAGAAGGCGAAAACAATTTATCAGTATCTGCATCAATGGTACAAATGGGATCACATCATCGGCATTTACGCAGAGTATGGCGTTAAGAAAGCATACGAAACGCACACCGGCAATGTGGCTGATATCAATATAGGTCTTACCGCTGCTTTGCTTTCTGCCGGTCTTGATGCTGAAGTAGTACTCCTTTCCACCCGGGATAACGGATTCGTAAATAAGCTTTTCCCTGTTACCAGCGACTTTAATTACGTAGTCTCAAAAGTCAATATCAATGGAGAATCCTATCTGCTCGATGCAACAGAACCTCTCCTGCCCTTCGGTCTTCTGCCTATTCGCTGCATCAATGATCAGGGAAGGGTGATGAGCCTGAGCAAGCCCTCCTATTGGATAGACCTCAAGGCTTCGCAGAAGGATACCAAGACCTATTCGGTACAACTTGCTCTTAATGACAATGGTACGCTGAGCGGCAAGATCTCATTTATCTCTTCGGGGTATGCTGCTTACAACAAGAGGACGGCGATGAAAAAAAGCAGCTCGCTCGATGAGTATGTTGAGAAGCTGGAAGAGAAGTGGCCGAAAATGAAGATATTAAAGTTCGATATATCCAATGTCGACTCGCTGGAGAAGCCGGTGACTGAAGTCTACGACGTAGAGATCAAGGCTTACGATGATCTCAAGAAGGACCGTATTTTCCTAAATCCCTTCCTCCTGGATCGCACGTCGGAGAATCCCTTTAAGCTGGCAGAGCGGCTTTATCCTGTTGATATGGGTGCTGCTTCTGAGACCCGTGTCCTTATGCAGTTAAACTTTCCTGCCGGCTTTGAGGTTCAGAGCAAGCCCGAGGCCATTGGCCTGGCGCTTCCTAATAAAGGCGGCAAGTTCATGATGCAGGTTAATCAGGATGACAACGTGCTGAGTCTTTACCAGCTTACCCAGCTTGATAAGTCCATCTATCAGCCCGAAGAGTATCTTTTTCTGAAAGAACTGTTCAACAAGATCGTGCTTACTCAGAAATCTGATATCGTGTTAAAGAAAAACATTCATTAGCTGCGCTCCCAAACTGGGATGAAAGTTAGATGAATGTTCTTTGTGGCCACTTAAAGACAAATAAACTTCACAAAAAAGATATGATTAAAAGACTGGTCATGTTTCTCCTTCTGGCCGGCATTTCTAATGCCTTTAGCCAGGACAATTACGCAGTCTCGGCCATACCCAGGAATCTGCTCTACAGGGCGGGTGCTGTGATCAGGAACAGTGAGATGGTGATGGTAGTAAACGCGCCCGATGACGTTTCCTATAAAGAGCGTTGCGCTGTGACCATTATGAACAGTGCCGGTGACGATGAGGCCCGTATCGTAGCGTCTTACGACAAGGTCAACCAGATCCGCGGAATCAGGGGGACGATCTACAACGAGTTTGGCATCCCTGTGAGCAAATTTGCAGAGCGCGACTTTGACGACAGGAGTGCTGTGAGTAACATTTCGCTGTATGAAGACGACCGGATGAAAGTGTTTAAGCCGGCACAGGTTACCTATCCCTACACGATCGCTTATGAGATCGACATACGGATGAGACAGTCGCTCTTTTTTCCGAAGTGGCAGCCCGTCACAGCAGAGGGAGTGTCTATTGAAAAAAGCTCTCTTCAGTTCAGCTGCCCTGCTGACTTCGCCATCCGTTATAAAGCCTTTAACTACAAGGGCGCAGTTGAAGAAGGCAGTGACAAAAATCTTAAGACCTACAAATGGCAGGTAGCCAATGTAGGCGCTATGCGTGCAGAACCTTACAGTCCGAACCCTGAAGCTTATATGACCTCTGTCCAGCTGGCGCCGGTCAATTTTGCTTACAGGGGAATAAAGGGAAGTTTCAAAGACTGGGCCGAGTACGGAAAATGGATGTCAGAGTCGCTGCTTAAGGGGAGAGATCTTCTTCCGGAAGCTACCAGGCAGTATGTTCACCAGCTTGTAGACAGCATAAAAGACCCGAAGCTGAAGGCCAGGAAGCTCTACGAATACATGCAGGATAAAACCCGCTACATCAGCGTTCAGATAGGGATCGGAGGATATCAGCCTTTTCCCGCAGCAGAGGTTGATCGGTTCTCGTATGGCGATTGTAAAGGCCTGGTCAATTACACCCGGGCATTATTAAAAGAAGCAGGAATCGACTCCTACTACTGTGTAGTAAATGCTGGCGGATTCAAAAAAGATGTGACTGCCGACTTTGCAAGCATGAACGACGGCAATCATGCCATTCTGTGCGTTCCTTTTAAAGCCGACACGGTGTGGCTTGAATGTACAGACAAGAAGAGCCCCTTTGGTTTTCTCGGCTACTTTACCGACGACCGGCTCGTCCTTGCCTGCACGCCCCAGGGCGGTAAAATCCTTCGCACTCCGAAGTTCGCTTCTTCCGACAACCTGCAGGTTAGGAAAGCGACCTTTAAGCTGGCAGAGAACGGCGACCTCAGCGGCAAGATCAGCACACGTTTCGAAGGCACTCAGTATGACAATCATGATGAGCTGGACGGAGAACCTTTAAAAGAACAACTGAAGAAGATAGCCGAGCTCTACCCCCTTCCGAATCTTCAGGTACAGACCTTCGATTTCAGGAGAGAAAAAAACGGCAAGCCCGTCACCACCGAAACGTTTGATTTTAACTCCCGCGCATATGCTTCAGCTAATCAGGGTCAGATGTATCTCTCGTTAAATGTGATCAATAAGGAAAAGCGTGTTATCCCCGACATGCGAAACCGAAGCAACCCACTTTATATCAACCGCGGATATGTGGATGAAGACGAATACGTTTTTGAGATTCCAGCAAAGGCGCAGGCTGACTATATTCCCCGTCCCGTCGTAATAGAAAAGCCTTTTGGCTCTTTTAGCTCTACCGTGTTGGTGGAGGGAAAGACCGTGCGCTACAAACGCATCGTGAAAATGAATGAAGGCTCTTATCCTAAAGAGGCCTACGCCGATTTCGTACGCTTTCATCAGGAGATCGCGGAGAGTGACAATGAGCGGCTCGTTCTCAAGTTTCAGTAGAGCGGAAGACTTTCGCTTAACTCTTCTTCCACTTGATGGTGCATCCCACAGCCTTTGTTACCGGGGTGGCAGGTTTTTGTCCTGCAGCCAGACTGTTAATGGCCTCTTCCACGAATTTTTTACGTGAAGGATTAGCTTCTTCAGTATCATCATCGATTGCGCCGATGTAAGAAACGACGTTTTCTTTTGAGGTTTTCTGAAGAACGAAAATATGAGGCGTTCTGGTGGCGCCGAACTGCCGGGTTACCACATGTCCGGGATCAGAGAGATACGGGAATGCGTACCCCTTCTCTTTGGCACGCTCCTGCATCTTCTCATAAGATTCCCCCGGCTGAACATCCGGATCATTAGGATTGATTGCGATTAGCGGATAGCCCAGCTTCTGATAGCTGGCGCTGAGGTCCATGATCCTTTTCTCGTAGGCTTTTGCAACCGGGCAGGTATTGCAGGTGAAGACAATGATAAATCCCTTCGCGTCCTGATAGCTGGCTAGCGAGACCTCTTTACCGTCCGTATTCTTCAGACTGAAATCTTTGGCCACATCGCCAATCTGATAACCCCCTGTAGTTTGAGCACTGGCAAAAACTCCGGCCATCAATAAACAAATTAGCAGTAATTTTTTCATGGTATTATGGCTTTAATGATTTATATAATTTCTCCAGTTCTTCGTAGCTAAACTCCTGCTCCTTAAATAACTTAATATTTTTCTTTTTGTTGACAACCAGCGTAGCGGGAATAGAGCCCGACCACTCTTTGCTGATTTTTTCAATGTACTCCTGCTGATTGCTTTCGTTCAAGAGGAAGACCTCATTCTGAAGGTGGTTTTTCTCAACAAAAGGCCTGACTGCTGTTTCAAGTTTGGACCGGAAGTCCAGGCTTACCAGGAGTACCTTCATCGGTTCCTTCTTATAGGTTTGGGCCAGACGTTCGAAATGGGGAAGTTCAGCAACGCAGGGAGCGCACCAGGTTGCCCAGAAGTTGATGATATAGGTGGTATCCTTTCCTGCCGTCAGCCGGCCTTCCAGCTCGTTTATTTTTAGCAGTTTAACGGTCTGTGCTTTGACATTCAGTGTAATTGCCGAGGCAACAAGAAGGACGACCAGCAAGCAAGCTCTTTTCATTATCTTAAAGATAATAAGAAGGTCACTGCTGGTTGCATTCCAGCAATAAATTTACTGTTCTTTTACCGAGCCGCCCCGCGAGAAGTACTTATAGTACCAGGAGTCTTTCAGGTCGCTGATGATCACACCTCTTTTGGTTGACACATGCACAAAGCGGTTATTCTTTAAATAGATTCCCACATGGTCAAACTTTCGCGAAAAGTCAAAGAAGACGAGGTCGCCTTCCTGCAGCTCTTCTTCGTACTTTCGTTTCACCTGATCTGCCATCTGTCTGGCAGTACGGGCGGTTCTTCTGTTATAGACCTCTTTTTGAAGGATGCAGGTAAAACCCGAACAATCCGTACCTCTTTTATCCATGCCCCCATCCTGATGCTTAACGCCGATCCAGGAATCGATGAACTTATAGAGCCTTTCATTGCTTATCTCACTGGGCGGAACATCGAGCAGAGCCGCATACCGCTCTTTCAGAGAACCGCTGACGGTCCTGCCTCTCATGGAAGAGGCATCTGTGTAAACCTTGCTGCTTTTACAGGAGCTCAGGCATGCCAGCAATATGATAATCAGTGCAACGTATCTCAGCTCTCTTCTTCTCTTATGGTTCATGTCTTCCTTATAACTCACTTTGGGCACGCTGGTTAAGCTTTCAGCAGCCTCTGAATATCGTCGAGTTTCATTAATGCTTCGACAGGAGTAAGCGTATTCACATCGAGGTTATTCAGCATGTCACGGATCTTTACCAGTACCGGATCGTCAATAGAGAACATCTGAAGCTGATACGCCTGCTGCTGCACTTTTTTAATGCTGTCCTTGATATGCTCGCCTCCTGTCCGCTCCTGCTCCAGTCGCTTTAAGATCTCTCCCGCACGTGAAATAAGCTTAGGAGGCATGCCGGCCAGCTTGGCCACGTGAATCCCGAAGCTATGTTCGCTTCCGCCCGGTACAAGCTTTCTTAAAAAGATCACCTTGTTGCCTACCTCTTTCACCGAAACGTTATAGTTTTTGATCCGGTTAAAGGAGTTTGCCAGCTCGTTCAGCTCGTGGTAGTGCGTCGCAAAAAGTGTTTTGGCCTTTGCAGCCGGTTGATTATGGAGAAATTCTGCGATTGCCCAGGCAATCGAAATTCCGTCATACGTAGACGTTCCCCTGCCTATCTCGTCAAGAAGGATCAGGCTTCGATCCGACAGGTTGTTCAGAATACTGGCTGTCTCGTTCATCTCAACCATGAACGTCGATTCTCCGGAGGAGAGGTTGTCTGATGCTCCTACCCGTGTGAATATCTTGTCGACCAGACCTATTTTAGCTTCTTTGGCAGGAACAAAACATCCGATCTGTGCCATGAGCACAATGAGCCCTGTCTGGCGCAGGAGCGCCGACTTTCCCGCCATGTTTGGACCCGTTATGATGATGATCTGCTGGCTCTCTGTATCGAGGAACACATCGTTTGTGATGTAGTCTTCTCCGACCGGAAGCTGTTTTTCAATGACCGGGTGCCTGCCTCCTTTTATGTCCAGTACATTGTCAGGAGTGATATGCGGTTTGCTGTAGTGATTCTTTATCGCTACAGTAGCAAAGCACAGTAATACATCGAGTTGAGCAGTGAGATGGGCATTCAACTGAATCGGTTTGATATACTCCGACAGGGCATACACCAGCTCGTTGTAAAGCCTTGTTTCCAGGGCCAGGATCTTCTCCTCTGCGCCCAGGATCTGTTCTTCGTACTCTTTCAGCTCTGGAGTGATATAGCGCTCTGCGTTGACCAGCGTCTGCTTCCTGATCCAGTCGGCTGGTACCTTGTCTTTGTGCGCATTGGTGACCTCGAGGTAATACCCGAACACATTATTGAAGGCCACTTTAAGTGAAGGTATGCCCGTAGCTTCTGCTTCGCGCTTCTGAATTTCAACCAGGTAGTCCTTGCCGCCAAAGGCGATCTTGCGCAGACGGTCCAGTTCCTCATTCACGCCTTCTGCTATGACGCTGCCCTTGGCCACCATGACGGGCGGATCCGGATGAAGCTCCTTTTCAATTTTATCCCGGATCAGGCCGCATGGGTTCAGTTGCTCCGCAATTCTCCTTAAGGCCTCGCTCTCTGACTCTGAGCAGCAGTTCTTTATCTGATCAATTGAATAAAGCGCTTTCTTAAGCTGACATACCTCTCTTGGATTAGCACGCTGCAGTCCGATCTTTGAAATGAGCCGCTCAAGGTCTCCAATCTGCCTGATCTCCTGCAAAAGCGACTCCCGCCTCTCTTCATTTTGGATGAAATAATCCACGACATTCAGGCGATCTTCTATGGGCTTCTGCTCTTTAAGCGGCATCACGATCCACCTCCGGAGCATCCGGGCACCCATTGGCGAGCAGGTCTGGTCAATAACATCAACAAGGGTAACTGCATTTTCATTTGCTGATCCGATCAGCTCCAGGTTCCGGATGGTAAAGCGGTCGAGCCACATATACTTATCCTCTTCAATCCTGGCAACAGAAGATATATGCTGGAGGTTACGGTGCTCGGTCTCATTGAGATAGTGCAGGGCCACACCTGCTGCTGTGATCGCCACCGTCATCCGTTCCACCCCAAAGCCCTTCAGTGATTTCACTTCGAAGTGCTTGAGCAGCGTTTCGTGGGCATAGTCACCTGTGTAAGGCCATTCGTCAAGCGAGTAGGTATAAAAGCGGTCACCGTAGGTTTCGGTAAAATCGCGGTAGCGGCTTTTTGGGAAGATCACTTCACTCGGCTTGAATCCCTGCAGCAACTTGTCAATGTAGTCGCTGCTGCCCTGTGCTACCAGAAATTCTCCCGTAGAAATATCAACGAAAGCTACCCCTACCGTATTCTTCTCGAAAAAAGAGAGGCCAGATAGTTATTCGACTTTTGCTGTAGGATATTATCGTTATACGAAACGCCCGGGGTTACCAGTTCGGTTACTCCGCGCTTCACAATCGTTTTTACGGTTTTGGGATCTTCGAGCTGGTCGCATATGGCCACGCGCTGACCGGCTCTCACCAGTTTGGGCAGATAGGTTTCGAGTGAATGGTGCGGAAAGCCCGCCAGTTCAATATGCGAAGCTGACCCGTTTGCTCTTTTTGTAAGTACGATACCCAGAATGCCCGAAGCTTTGACGGCATCCTCCCCGAATGTTTCATAAAAGTCACCGACCCTGAACAGCAATAAGGCTCCCGGATATTTGGCCTTGATGCTGTTATACTGCTGCATTAAAGGGGTTTCTTTTGTAGTGCTCTTTGCCAAGCGAATTCTCCTTTTAAACCCGCTAAGTTAAGTCATTATGCCTTAATCCCCCTTTCTTGTTGAAAAAAGAGCAATTGTGAATAGCGTGCATGCAACCTTTCTCACTCTTTCGCTCGTCTTATCTCTAAAGAAGATAAAACATACGTGGATAAACCATTTAATGAATCTTTGATCTAACCATTAAACACACACAATGAATACACCTAAGAAAATTATGCTGTTTAGCCTGCTGGTGCTCGCCGCCAGTGTCCTCAGTCCTCCTGCACAGCTGCTTGCACAGCCCGGGTCGTCCGTGTCATTAGAGGTTTTTTACGATCAGCTGGCTCCTTACGGACGCTGGGTCGACTACAGAGATTACGGGAGGGTTTGGATCCCCCGTGTAGAAGCGGATTTTCAGCCATACGGCACGAGGGGCCGTTGGGTGGTAACTGAATACGGCAACACCTGGGTGTCTGACTACGACTGGGGATGGGCGCCCTTCCATTACGGTCGCTGGCTCTTCGATGATGCCTATGGTTGGATATGGGTGCCAGGAAATGACTGGGGACCTGCCTGGGTAAGCTGGAGATCAGGAGGAGGATATTACGGATGGGCGCCTCTTGCCCCACGCATGGACGTGAGCATTCACATCGACATTCCCCTGCTCCGCTGGATCTTTGTGCCTGAACGGTATGTATGTAGTCCTTCTGTTTATTCCTATTGCGTGCCGAGGCCGCGGGTGGTGAATGTGTACCACTCTACCACTATCATCAATAATATCTACGTGAACAACAACCGCCGCTATTTCTACGGTCCAAGACCTCAGGAGCTTGAGCGTGCTACCCGGCGTCGCGTGCAGGTTCAGCATCTCGACTTTCACGATCGTCCGGGAAGAATGATCGTCAGCAATGGAACGGTCCGCGCCTACCGTCCCGGGATACGTGAAGGAAGAACAGAAGATCATCGTTTTGATGGCTATAACGCCCCCTCCCAGCGGCCGCGCCCTGATTGGAATGGCCGCCCTCAAAGGGACGGAGGACCGGAGTATCGATACAGAGACCGCGATGATCAGGCCGGGCGTGACGTCAGGAATGAGAGGTGGCGGAACCAGGACAAGCAGAACGGTCAATCCTGGGGAGCTCCTCCTGAGAATACCGGGAGCCCGCGGGGCCAGGAACGACCGTCTTATAGTCCGGCTGAACGGCCTTCCCGCCCATCCCGCAGCGGCCAAAGCCCCTCCTTGCCTCAGGGACAGGAACCCTCATCTTCGGAGCCGGCACCACAGAGAAATGGAATGGAAGGCAGAGGAGACAGATGGTCCAGGCCTCAGCGAAGTGAACCGGAAAGACAGGAGCGCGCACAACCTCAGCGCGGTGACCGCTCTACCCAGCCAGGAGAAGGCTACCGCATACGCCCCGCTCGTGGAGCGCGATCTTTTGCAGGCTGATATTCGTCCGTTTCTGCTTTATGCAAAGTAGAGGGCGTCCGCGAATTGAGCGGAGAAAAGGCGGCTAAAGTCAGTAAAGGCTTGGAAATTGGAATTTAACTCCAGCTGCCGGTCTGGTCGCACAGAGACGACTGAAGTCAGTTAATGGTTCTTCGCTGTCTCTTGCAGGTAGCGAAGCGATCTCATTGGCACGCGCAAAAGTCAATTAACATTCCAGATCACTTAGTTGCACGACCGTGCTGAGGCCTTTTGATAGATAAGCGATCATCGTGATAACCTGGCACATGAGTTTTAATGAGCCTCTAAAAAGGTGATGAACCGTCTTAATAGCATAGCGAAGTGCTCGCATTAAGGCCGCCTAAAAAGGCAAATCTGATCTCAATAACATCCGAAAATGGCAGCGTCAACACCGCTGCCATTTCTTTTATAATAATCTCGCTTTCATGGGAAGGCTCCCAACAATTGGGAATGTTCCCAGCATTTAACCTGCTTTCATCCCCCTGTAAAAAGGTGCCTCTCCTATTATTTTTGAGTAAACCAACCGGATGTTCTTTCTCTCTCAGCCTGGTTGCGCACAGTCTGAGAGGTCAGGGCTGACGGGCTCAACTAACCATATTATGAAAGCAAAATTTACTTACCTGCCGTCGCAAACGGTAATGTCAAAGCGGCTGCGGCCACATCTCAGGACAACCGGCAGTGTAAAGCTGCTGTACCTCTTAAAATTAGTCTCGTTTTCAGTGCTGTTATGTCTGTCGTCCGTCTGGTCTCAGGCTCAGGAACGAATGGTGACCGGAGTAGTAAGGGACGGAAAAGGCTCTCCTTTACCAGGCGTGACCGTGCGGGTTAAAAATGAGAAAAGGGCCGTGATGACCGATCCAAACGGCAATTTTCGCATTCCTGTATCGCCCGGATCTTCTGCGCTGGTCTTTTCATTTGTCGGCTTTGAAAATCAGGAGCTTCCCATATCAAATGAGAGGATGAGCGTTACGCTCAGAGAGTCGAGCAAGAGCTTAAATGAGGTAGTGGTGGTGGGCTACGGTACACAGCGGCGGGCTGCTACAACGGGCGCTATCGCCTCTGTGAAAGCTGCCGACATCACCCAGTCGCCTATTACAAACGTAGCTCAGGGAATCCAGGCCCGGGTAGCCGGCCTGCAGGTGACGCAAAATAATGCAGCGCCCGGGGGAAACATCAGTGTAAGGGTGCGCGGAACCAACTCCATCAATGGCTCTTCAGAACCTTTGTACATTATTGATGGGATTCAGATCTCGAATGAAGGCAGTGCTAACTCGATCAGCCCGCTGTCGACGATCAATCCGAACGATATTGAGTCGGCCGAAATCCTTAAAGACGCTTCTGCAACAGCAATCTATGGTGCGCGTGCAGCAAACGGGGTGGTTCTGATTACTACCAAGCGAGGAAAGAATGGTCCCACGCGTGTAGGACTGGAAACCTATGGTGGCGTGCAGGAAGTGACAAAAACGCTCGACCTGCTCAACGCGACTCAGTTTGCCGAGCTGGAAAATGAAATTTATAAAAATGCCATTTATACAGATCCTGCTTCGCTCGGGAAGGGCACCGACTGGCAGGGAGAGATCTTCCGGAAGGCGGGCATGCAGAATCACCAGCTGTCCATAAACGGCGGAACAGAAAAGACGCAATTTTCTCTTTCTGCAAACTATTTCGATCAGGACGGGTTGGTCATACGGTCCGACTTCAAAAGGTATTCTCTTCGCCTCAGCCTCGATCATAAGGTAAATGACCGCTTTCGGATCGGAACCACCATTTTGGGAAGCAACTCCATCAGCAATACCGTGCCTACTGCCGTCAGCAGTATGGATGGCCCTATTGCCACCACTAGCATAATAGGGGCAGCCCTTGCTGCTCCACCTTCTCTCGTCCCGTATCGTGAGGACGGAAGTGTGCTGCCTACTGCAGACCAGTTCAACGGACGCTATCGCGAAGTGGCTAATCCCGTAGGGCTGGCTCAGATCCTGAACCGTACCAATCTGAAGCGCACGCTCACGAACCTATATGGGGAAGTCAACATCCTGAAGAGACTGACCTATCGCGCTTCTTTCAATGTTGATTTTTCAAATTCCCTGAACGACTACTACTCACCCCTTTCCATCATTGCCCAGGTGGAGCGGAATGCCAATTCAGGAGCTGCCCAGAAAAACAATCGCTACACCACCGATCTGCTTCACGAGAGCATCCTGACGTACAACGGTGCTTTTGGCGATCATTCTCTTAAGGTGACGGGCGTCTTCGGCACTCAAAGCAACACCTTTTCGGGAAACTATATCAACGCATCCGGCTTCCCTAACGACGTGACCGGAAACGAATCGGTAGGCATAGCCACCAACCGCACCGTCTCCAGCGAAAAGACAAGGGCAAGGCTCGACTCCTACATGGGCAGAATAAACTATGGGTACCGGAACCGTTATTTTCTTGATCTCACTGCCAGGGTCGATGGAGCGTCTAAGTTCGGTGAGAATAACAAGTACGGCTTTTTTCCTGCCGCTGCTGTTGCCTGGAGGCTTATTGAGGAACAGTTTATGAAAGATCAGAAGCTGTTCAGTGATTTTAAGCTCCGCGCCAGTTACGGAGTTACGGGTAATGCCGCTGCTATATCGCCCTATCAGTCGCTCTCCCTTTTAAATCAGGGCAGTGATTATGTCTTTAACCATGTGTATACCATCGGTATCAGCCCGGTGGGCATTGCTAACCGCGATCTCCAGTGGGAAAAATCAAAGCAGCTGAACGTGGGTCTTGATGTGAGCATTTTGAACGACCGCATCAGCCTGATCGCCGACGCCTACAATAAGAAGACCGACGGACTGCTGTTTGTAAAGAACCTGCCCCTCTCCTCGGGCTACGCCTCCTTTCCGGGAAACTTCGCCAGTATCGAAAACCGGGGATTGGAGTTCGCGCTGAACGCGCGCATCCTCGATGGTAAGCTCAAGTGGAACGTCAACGGAAACATTTCGTTTAACCGCAACAAGCTGGTCAGTCTTGAGGGGGGATGACTGAGTTTGTACTAAGTCCTTACAGCGTTTTGCAGGTAGGAAAGCCGGTTGGCATCTTTAAGACCTATGTCTTCGAAGGTATTTACCAGACAGGCGAAACCGTGCTGCCGGGTTCGGGAAGCCGGGTCGGTGGAACAAAAGTAGCCGACCTCAATAAGGACGGTGAAATCACAGCCGCCGACCAGACCATTACCGGTGACTCGAATCCTGATTATATTTTCGGGCTTTCCACCAGTCTCCGCTACAAAAGGTTTGATCTTGCCGCCTTCATTTCCGGGGTGCAGGGCAACCAGCTTTATAACCTCAGTCGTTATAGTTTTGAAAATCCCCTTGGAGGACGCAACCTCCTTGCGGGAGCCGTTAACCGCTGGTCGCCTACCAACCCCAACAACGACTATACCAACGGTGCGCAGGGAGGCCGAATCCCCGTGTCCGACCGCTTTGTGGAAGACGGCTCCTTCATCAGGCTGAAGAATATCAGTCTGGGTTATACCCTCCCGCGCATAAAGGGTGTCTCTAATGCACGCATTTACGTGAGCGCCAATAACCTCCTGACCATCACCGACTATTCAGGTTATGATCCTGAGGTTAATACGTTCGGAGGATCTAATGTGCTGGTGGGCGTAGACAACCTGGTGTACCCTACCGCTAAGACTTTTCTCTTAGGCCTTCAGATCGGATTTTAACAGTCTATTCAGTTTAAAAAATTAGTCGGACGAGATCATGAAAACTTACCATATACTCCTTATGTCACTTGGCCTGCTGGCCGTTACAGCCTGCAGTAAACTGGATGAGCAGACTTATTCATCCATTCCCTTCGGTGAATACTATAAAACAGCGGCTGACGCCGAAGGAGCAATAACTGCTGCCTTTGCTCCGCTTGCTGACCTCTATTTTACAGCTGGAACCTGTGCCAGTGATTTCAGTGCAGACCAGACCTATCCCCGTGCAGTGGTTGGAAGGAACACGCTCACTCTTTTTAATTACGATCCGAATTACACCACTCAAAAGAGCTTCGCGCGTGACAACGAGTCGCCTCTCCATATCTGGAGAAGCTGCTATGCCGGCATCGAAAAAGCGAATGTGGTGCTGGAGCGCGTGCCTGATATTGTGATGGACGAAAAGAGGAAGAAGGAAATTCTTGGTGAAGCCTCTTTCCTCCGTGCGTTCTACCACTGGACACTGACGAAGAACTTCGGCGACGTTGTGCTGAGGACGGCATCAAGTTCAACTGCAGAAAAGGCTTATGCACCTGTGGTACCTAAAGCCGACGTATACAAGCAGATCTTTGCCGACCTGGACGCAGCAGTCGCTGCCCTGCCATCCTACACTCCTTCGCTAGTTAAAGGCAGGCCCTCGCGTGAGGTAGCCATTGCCCTTTATGCCAAGGCAGCACTTTATGCAGAAAATTATGCTCTGGCACTATCGAAGGCGCAGGAAGTGCTGAGTTCGGGGAAGTATGAGCTTGTTGACGACCCTACAGATCTCTATTCTGTTACGAAAGAAGATGACGCCAGAAAGGAGAATATGTGGGCTTTTGAAGCAGAACGCACTACCCCCGGGCGTACGCATCAGCTGACCGGACTTTATGGCCCTAAGAACAGCGATGCGCCGTCTTATGGCGCTTCAACCTTCGGGTCAATCTATGCCTATCAGGCCTTCTTTGACTCATTTAACCCACTTGACGAAAGGCGCAAGCTGCTCGACACTACCTACATAAACAAGAGCGGCGCTGTGGTGCATCAGAAGGACGTTACCCCTATTACTCCTAAAGGCGTGCAGGTAAAGAAATACCAGGATGCGGGCGCGCAGGGCGGAAACGTGTCGATTAACGTCCAGATCCTTCGGCTTGCCGATGTATACCTCATAGCAGCAGAAGCAGAAGTGCGTTTGAATGGCCCCACTACTCTCGCTTACGGTTATGTGAACAAGGTGAGAGAAAGGGCCGGGCTCAGCGGACTTGCCTCCGGCCTTACGCCGCAGCAATTTATCGACGCCGTGCTGCAGGAAAGGTCCTGGGAGTTTTTCGGGGAAGGCGACCGCTGGTATGACCTCACAAGAACCAACACTTTTATGGCGGTCATCCCCAGGGCAGTGAACGATGTTTATCCTGTCAGGACGCCCTCTGCCAGGAATCGTTATTTCCCCATCCCTCAGGATGAGATCAATGCCAATCCCTCCATTCAGCAGAATCCGGCGTGGCGATAGAAGGAATAAACTGATCTTTAGGCTATCTTGTGTTCGAAACCGTCATGATAAAGAAATTTGCAGCACTCATCTCCTGTCTGCTGGTCTGTGGCGTCCTGGGCGCACAGACCGGCACGATGCTCCTGCAGAACAGGAGCCTGAAGCTTGGATGGACCCGCACTGCAGCGGGCTGGACACTGACCTCTGTCCAGCTCAATCGCACCGGAAAATGGGCGGCAGCCGGTAAACCTTCAGGGCAGCACCTTTTTATCTACACAGCGAAAAAGCCTGCCTTAAAGCCCGACACCGTGTTTAAAACCATTACCGGTGAGGTGTTCCCTGGCGAAAATTATCACTACCAGCTGGAGCAATGGGCGCTCAGCACCAGTCCTGTAGCGCTCAATACAGCCGGCACGGCATACTGGTCATACCCCCTGACGGGCGAGCGCACGTCTTCAGGTATTCGCTTCAGCTCAGAAAATGAGGTGGCGGAACTGACTACCGAGTGGAGTCTCGACAGTCTCTATCCTACCGACATCGTAGTGCGGCAAACGCTGAGAGCAAAGCGGAGCGGCTACTTCTCGTGCGCTAGTCCAACACTCACTACGATACCCGAGACAGAGTTGAGCTGGGCAACTGTCCCTGGCTATTTTCAGGGAAATTACCTGCAGAAAAACTTCGCTCTTGCTTACGCTTATGGGCATGGCATACCTGCTCTGCCCGCCGTTTATCCTGAAAGATGTGCGTCCACCCTTAGTCCGATCGTCAGTAACCGGGCTGGCCTGAGCTTTTCTGTTATCCCGCGGCCTGGCCTCGGGAGGGATCCCTGGGAAAAAGATCGTTCTACACAAGGCGACTGGTTGCTGGGGCTGTCGCACATGAACAGGAAGGGCGCGCTTAGTCCCACGCTTTATTATCCTGTTCTGGGCGAGAAAGGCTCAAAGCTGGAAGAAGGACAGACTTTATCATTTCAGTTCAGATATTCGATCACGGACGGCGACTGGTTTAAGGCGCTCAACCATGCCATATACGACGTGTATGGCTTTAAGGAATCGCTTGCCCTCCGCAAGAATCGGCAATCGCTGAGTCGCCGGGTGGAAAGGATGCACAGCTACCTGACTGATCCTGCCACCTCCATGTGGAATGTTGAGGATTTTGAAAACAGGAAAATAGGCGCTCAATCGTATCTGGGAGGAGTTGTGGGCTCGCAACGCGACGCGATGAAGAATTCCGACTATGGCGCGATGTGGATGCTGGCGAGTCTGACAAGCGATCCTAAACTAACCAGGGACCGCCTGCCTTATGCGCTTAACTTTAAACTGGCTCAGCAGCAAACCGAACCGGGCTTTTTTGAGGGCGCTGCTGTCGGGCAGTATTATCTTGCTAAATCTAAAAAGTTCGTTGAAGAATGGGGAGAGGTGGTAGAACCTATCGGGCTCACTTATTATACCATGCTCGACGTGGGCAATATGCTCCTCTTTGAACCAGGGAACAAGGTGCTCCGGGAACGTCTCAGGATGGGAGCCTCTTCTCTGCTCAGGTGGCAGAAAGCAGATGGAAGCTGGCCCGTCGCCTTCGACCGGCACACAGAAAAAGAGGTGTTTAAAGACCTGGAGGATCTCCGTCCTACCTTCTATGGCTTGCTCGTGGCCTACCGCATCCTTGGTGATGCGCGCTACCTTCAGGCGGCAAAGAAGGGCGCCGACTGGCTGATTCAGAACGCTGTTCGCACAGGCAGCTTCCTGGGAGTATGTGGAGACGCGCGTTACGCTCCCGACTTTGCTACTGCCCAGACCGCGCAGTGTCTTCTTGATCTTTACGACGTGGCCAGAGAAAAGAAGTATCTTGAGGCCGCAGTAGCAACGGCCAGAATTTATACGGCTTCCATTTATACCCACCCTGTTGCGGGTGCTGCGGAAAAAGAAGTCAATGGTGTAAAGCGTGCCGACTGGGAAATAAGCCAGTCGGGCTTGAGTTTTGAGCATGGCGGCATATTTGGTTCGGCAAACCGCGAGGGGCCTATTCTGCTATGTAGTCACGCTCCTCTTTTCATCCGCATGTTCGCCATTACCGGTGAGCCCCTCTTTGCCGACATGGCCAGGGCTGCGGCACTCGGGCGTGATGCCTTCGTTGACGAAAAGACGAGCGTGGCCTCTTACTACTGGCTGGCTATGAATAAAGGAGCAGGACCCTACCCCCACCATGCCTGGTGGCAGGTGGGTTGGATCACCGACTACCTGCTTTCGGAAGCAGAACTGAGGTCAGCAAAGACCATTACATTCCCAAGGGGGTTTGTCACGCCAAAGGTAGGTCCCCATCAGACCTACGGCTTTCAGCCAGGCAGGATCTACGGCGAGTCTGCCGAACTTATCTCCTCCGAAGATCTGATCAGCTCCGACAGCCCCGATGTGGAATACCTTGCTGCCAGAGGAAAGGATAAACTGTTCATTATCGTGATGAATGACGAGCCGCGCGAGCTTACCGCGACTCTCAGCTTTGGGAAAAAAGCAGCTGCCTTTAAAATTGTCTCTGTCATGGACGGACGGGGCAAGAAGCTGTCGTCTAAACCGATAGAGACGAATACTCCCCTTGCGCTCCCTGGCTACGGCTTAAAAACACTGGTGTTAGAATAAACAGATCCCCTTATGAAGATAAATAACCTGCTGCTGCTCATTGCCCTTACATGGTGTGGCAGCACGCTGCAGGCCGCAACGGCCGACACGCTTTTGCTGAGCGGAATATGGAAGTTCAGGACCGATCCTTACAATCGCGGGACAACCGCCGGATGGTTCCATCGGGTCTTTGAAGACTCTTCCTGGGAAAACATGGCTGTCCCTTCCAACTGGGATCTTTACAATGAGTATTCCCATTACGTGGGCAAGGCCTGGTACAGGCGCAGCATCAAGATTCCCGACTGGACCGATAAAACGCTCCTGCTTATGTTCGATGGTGTATATCATGATTCCAGGATCTGGATGAACGGCAAGCTGCTGGGCAGCAATGACAATGGCTTTCTCCCCTTTTCTTTCGATGTAAGCGATGTGGCGCAACGCGGCGGCGAGAATGAAATTGTACTATGTGCTGATAACACGAAGAGATTAGGTGCCATTTGGAACTGGGGAGGAATTCGCAGGGACGTGAAGCTGGTAGCGGTTAGTCCGGTGTATATCCGGCAGCAGCATATTACCCCTCTTGTTGATCTGAAAACAAAAACAGCGCAGGTAACGGTCAAGCTTTTTGTTAGGAATGCCAGCCCGCGTGTAAGGCAGGTACAGGGATCCGTCCATCTCAGGGCGGGCCGCTTATACTCCGAGGTACTTCCCTTTTCGGCATCCATTCCCGCAAACTCCGAAAAGGAGGTTTTTGTCAGGACCTCCCTGCCCGCGGCTAAAGTACACCTGTGGAGCTTCGACGACCCGTTCCTGTACAGCTGCAGTTCAGTGCTCAAAAGCGAAAGCGGATCCTCCAATATGCAAACAGATCGCTTTGGCATCAGAAAGATAGAGGTAGACCATAAGGCCTATACGTTCAAGTTAAACGGCGTGCCGGTCCGCCTGATGGGCTTTAACCTGGTACCCGATGACCGGACGACGGGCAATACCCTTCCACCCTGGAGGATTATGGAGGACGTGGATTTGATGAAAAGTCTGGGCTGTAACATGACGCGCCTCACCCATCAGGTGATGCCGCGCGAGATGTACGACTACCTCGATGAGAAGGGCATACTCGTATTTCCTGAGGTGTCGCTATGGGGCACCGATCAGCAGGTGGATGAAAGGCAGCATGCACCAAAAGACTGGCTGAAACGCATGGTGTTTACCCACTTCAACCATCCCTGTATAGTAGGCTGGAGTGTCGGAAATGAGATTGGACACAATCCCCGCGTCATGAGCTATGTTAATACGGCGATCAAGGAAGCGCGGCAGCTGGACACTAGCCGGCTTGCGGTGATGGTGAGCCATACAGCCGACCGTACTCCCGATCCTATTCAGTTCTCTGACCTCGGCCTCGTCAATAAGTATGGACAGGATCTGGCTAATGTGACCAGCAAGATGCATCAGAACCACCCCGATAAGCTGCTTTTCTATTCAGAGTATGGCATCGGGCAGTTTTCCGAAGAGCTCGACGGCAACCTTGATGCTGCGACCCTTCTTAATTCCATCCGGAACCGGCCGTACCTCATGGGCGCTTCGCTCTGGACTTTCAATGATTACCGCAGCAATTATGAGGGCACTAAGGAAGCCTCGGAAAACCGGCCCTGGGGAGTGGTAGATGTCTTCAGACAGAAAAAGAATGCCTACTACAGCTTTCAAAAAGAATATTGCCCGATTAAATCCTTCAGCGCAGATCTGGCAGCAAAGGGCGGGTGCGTATTGACGATAGTGCCACGTGCTGCACTGGACCTTCCGGCTTACCCGCTTCACGGCTACAAGGCAGCGTGGACAGTAAGAGACTCGAAAGGTATGGTGCTGGAAGGAGGCATTCTCGCGCTGAAAGACGTTGCTCCGGGCGACAAAGCCTTCCCTCTGCACTTCAATCCGAGAAAGGTAAAACAGGCAGTCGCACTGGAAGTATCCCTGCTGAGCCCGTTAAATTATTCAGTTGCCGACACTACTATTGCACTTGCGACACCTGAAGCCCCCAGGGTGCTTCATGCATTTGGAGCACGAACCTTGCAAAACTACGCGCCGGAGAAGTCGGCTTTTATCCGGCTCATCTTTGAAAAAGTTCCCTTTGCCGGCAGGTACAAATTAAGCTACGGAACCGGTCAGTTCGAGGGCGAAGCCTATACGGATAATAAGTCCTATATCGATATTAAACAGCTCGACTATAACAAGGATTACAAGCTGAGGATTAGCGCCCTGAACTCTCTGGGCGAAAGCAAAGCTATAGAAGTGGGAAGAGTGACGACAGACAGCATTCCGGGCCCGCCTTTCATTCGTTATGATGAAGCAGCAGATGGAGGCTTCTTCATCGGTTATGAAACTGCCCCAGACGATTATGTTTTGCAGGTTCAGTATTACGCCCGCCCGGGTGACCGGGAAAAAGCGGACACCCTGCAGAGTACCAATAAGGGCGTTCTTTTCGTGCCGGGACTGAAGAATCAGCAGAGCTACTATTACCGCATCCGCCGCCTCAAACAAAACAAGCTTGAGGGCGCCTGGTCAGAAGAAAGGACAATTGTTCCCGACGGAGGCACGCCGCCGCCTGCACCGGTTGTGCAAGGGGTGATCCGCGGCGACGGGCATACGCTCATCTGTATCAAGCCGATTAAAAAAGCTACTGGTTATGTGGTTGAATACCGGCCGCTTTCGTCGCAACGGTGGACCACCACTTATGTTAATGCTGCCCAGGTGCGCTTTTTGCCGTTGGCCGATATCAGGACTGGTACCAAATACGAGTTCAGGGTTGCGGCCAAAAGTGCCGGCGGACTCTCTCCTTTTCAGTCGATCAGGAACTAAAGTGATTGCTTTGAGACAGCCACTTTAGTTGCGCTAAGTTATCAAAATACCCATTGTTATTTAAAAACTCTTTTTATTCTCTTTCCATGTATCGCTATTCGTTGTCCTTTAGTCTTTTATCCAAATCAATCTCCCGCGATGCTTTATCCAGATTTTCTCTAAAGTTTTCGGCAATATTTTGATCCTGGTATTTTGCCTGGTCGCTGCTCATGTCGCCCGCATTTCCGGCGTCAAAGGCGGCTTGTTCGCTGCCGGGAGGATTGTCGCCAAGCTGGTTTCGCGTAACCGGGGCCCCGGACCCGCCCCCAACTTCGTCTCTGCCTTCAACAGGTGCAGAAGTGAGGGTTTGCAAATCCTCTTCTCCTTCAGACGGCTCGGTGGTGCTTGCGTCGATATCATCGTAATCGCCAGAATCTTCATTTTCTTCTTCGATCCGTTCCACCAGATTGGCGTCGTTTAACTGCTCCTGCTCTTCCAGACTCAGGGGATTGGTGTCGTTCATACTTTGATCGTCCTGGCCCTGTATTTCGTCATCTTCCATCGGGAAATTTTCTTTCTCTATCATAGGTAGTTGCTTATAGTTTTTCATATATAGGAACAGGCATTGCGCTCAATTGTTCGTTCGGGCTGTTCTCATTGGTTAAACGTACGCACTATCTTAAAATACCGGTCCTGCTTAGAACGACTGCCTTTTGGCGCATCCGCTTTGTAGGCTGAAGAAAGACAATCACTCCTTACTAACAAACATTTTGAAAAACAAACCACTGCATCTTGAGCTACTTTCGATAAGGCCAGATAATAACGAGGCACTACCAAATGAAAAACACCGGCTAGTAACGACGGCGTCTGAAGCTATGCCAATGAGGCGGGAGAAAAATGGACTGCGTTTTAATAAAATCGTCAGGTTATTTGGACTAATTATAAACAATGCTTAGCTTTGTGTATCAGAGATGGAAAAAGAAAGCAGATTAAAACTGATAGAAGTTTTTACTACAGCACATGGCCATGTATGGCAGTGTAATTGCAGCAATGCTTTTTTCTCGATTTTCAGGGTGTTCGCACTACTCTTGGTATCAGAAACCTGCTTGATCTCACCAGAAGGATCAATGCGATTAATCTGGCGGAGATGCTTTGCAATCCTTCGCGTCATGCCGACATTGCACTGGTGATGCCTCACTATACCGACCGCTGTTTCGCACTTACAATTACTGAGGTGATTGATTTAAAAGATTTACTTAACGGAGCGAAGGCTATGATCCAACTCAATAGCATGATCCGTGAGTGCTTCTGCCAGTTTGCCTGATTTAGATCAATTCTTTTTAAGCCTATCGTTCTGACATTTACCCCTTTTTCTTGTTACATTTACGATATAGTAAATAAAAAATGAATGTATATGAAAGATCTTCTGAGACTGCGCACCTCTCTTTCTGAAGAAATTGAGACGCTTTTGAACGAGCAAATAAAGATGGAAGCTTACTCTTCCGCGATATATCTGGCCATGTCTTCGTGGTGCAACCGTAATGGATATGATAACAGCGCGGGCTACCTTGAGAAACAATCCGGAGAAGAAAGAGAGCATATGCTTAAAATCTTCCGCTATGTGAATGATATGGGCGGGCATGCTATTTCTCCCGAAATAACGAATATCCCTCAGGATTTCGAGTCGTTTAGGGGGTGTTTGAAACGGCCCTGCAACAGGAAATTAACGTGACTGCGAGTTTTAACAGAATTGCGGATCGCTGCTTTAAAGTGAAAGACTTTATGACGTTTCAGTTCCTGCAATGGTTCCTTAATGAGCAGCGCGAGGAAGAATATGTAGCAAGAAGGATACTTGAACTGTTCGACGTGATCGGTGAAGAAGGCACCGGCCGCTGGCAGATTGATAAAAATATCCCTTCCGTTAGCTATTCGGAGTAAAAAGCGCTCCTGCGTTAAAGATTGGCATGATGTTTATTCATTCTTAGGTAAATCAAATTACTTGACTTATGGATATGAAAAACAGATCAACAATTGCAGGAGTTGTGCTGGCCGGGCTGGCAACAGGTGCTGCAGCATGGTATCTTTTCGGTACCTCTAACGGGAAAGAAGTTTGTAACAAGCTGATGAGCTCTGTTAAAGACATGAGCGGATCGATGAAAGACATGAGCAGTTCAGTAATGGACAAGGCTCATGACACCATCAGCCAGCTCAGCGACCGTGTAAACGGAGTATCTGACAGAGTAATGGCGTAATTACTATAAAAATATCTATTTTTGAGGCCCTGCAAAGGGCCTTTTTTATTTTAGAATAGTGTCAGCTCATATGGTGGTTTCGTTTACAGTTGTAAGATATCCGAAGAGGTATATACCGCTGGCATTTCTGGCAATGGCGATACACCGCTTACCTTTGGCACTGAACCGGAGCTGTTCGTTCTGGAAGCTGATGGGATCAGGGAACAAGGGTAGCTTTGACCTTACACCCGACCTCAGGCAATGGGCCCTGCTTGCCTCATGGGAGTCTGAAGAGGCTTTCTACCGCTTTCATAGCAGTTCTTTTATTGGCCGCTGGTGGAAGACCCTTGCGTTGGAAAGCTGGACTATTCTCTGCTCACCGATAGCGGGGCACGGTCAATGGGACGGACGGGCTCCTTTCGAATACGATTCATCGCTCGCGGGCTATAAAGGTCCCCTCGCTGTTTTAACCAGAGCCACCATAAGGCCTGCGCGGCTCAGAAACTTTTGGTCTAACGTGGGCAGCGTGTCTTCAATCATGTCCGCCGCTTCCGGATATATTCAGTCTTTCGGAGTTGGTGAAGCCCCCGTATACAAACAAGCCACGTTTTCACTTTGGAAATCTTCGGAAGAAATGAAGAACTTTGCATATGCTTCGCAGGAGCACCGGGAAGTGATCAGGAAAACCAGAGAGGAGGGCTGGTATAGCGAAGAGCTTTTTGCTCGCTTCAAGCCCATTGCTACCCTCGGCTCAATAGGCGGACGTAATTTTTCAACCGAACTTTTTGATCTTACATCAATATCTTAAAATCAATTACTACTATGCGTATAGTTGCTGAACTACCCAGGCCCGACTGTAAAATCACCATTTTTTCTCTCAACATGAAATATCTCGTCAAGTTTGAGCAGGGCACCCTGGAGCAGACTTTTAAGATCTCCGAGCTTGATATTACCGGAGGTATAAACGGCATCTTCCAGATACTCGACGAAGAGTTTATTACAGCTGTAGTGAAACGCTTTGAGAATATGCGTGAGGACCTGTCCGCTGCCTGGAAACGTCACGAGGTGTGATGTTTTTATATATCTATCGTCTCTAACTAATAGTAAAATAGAGAGTTATATCGTCGATCGAAATTTTATTTGGTTACATCCTGCCCTCCTGGAGCAGGGTTTTTTATTTATGTAAAGTGATAGGACGGGTCGGTTTTAGTAAGCTTCTGTTTAATAGTGCGTTATAATGCACTTCAAAATTTTATTTTGTGGTTTAAATGGCGGCTATTTATACAATTTATGCAGAACTCTTCCCCATCAAGCTGTTTCATGGGCCGCTTGATCAAGTACGTGCATATGCTTAGCCGGCAGGATTTAGACGGTTGCCCGGGGTACAACTTGGCAGGTATCCTGCCTTCTGGGCTGTGCTCCTAGACTTCTGCAAGGTATTCGTGGACGAACTTAATTGCCATAGCTCCTTCTCCTACTGCTGAGGCGATCCGGTTCATGGCCCCTGAGCGTACATCGCCGGCAGCGAATATTCCCGGACTGCAGGTCTCCAGCAGAAAGGGCTCGCGCTCAAGTTTCCAGAACTTCCTGTAGTTAGGCGAGAGCGTAAGATCTCTTCCTGTTTCGATAAATCCTTTGTCGTTTTTAATTATATTGAGGCCGATCCAGTCGGTATAGGGACGTGCGCCGATAAAGATGAATAAAGAATCTGCCGGGACGGTCCTCTTCTGTCCGTTTTCTTTGGTGAGCACTAGCTCCTGAAGACGCTTCTCTCCTTTTGCTTCGGCAATCTCTGTATTGCCGAGAACATGGATGTTTCTGGTGCTGTTAATCTGATCGATCAGATACTGAGACATGGTGGACGAAAGCGACTCTTTCCTGATGACGATATGCACGTTAGCTGCATACTTTGCAAGATGCATGGCCGCCTGACCTGCTGAGTTTCCTCCCCCTATTACGTAGACTTCCTTTTCCTGGCATGCCTGTGCTTCTGTCATGGCTGCACCGTAATAGATGCCCGCGCCGGTAAAGTCTTCAATGCCTGGTTTGTCCAGCTTACGGTAGTCGACACCGGTCGTGATCACTACACTCCTCGCATTAATCTCAGTTCCATCAGACAAGGTAATAATCTTATATTGACTATTGAGGTTGATGTCTGTAACTTGCTGTTGTGAAATCAGTTCTGTTCCGAAACGCTGTGCTTGCGTTACTGCCCTTCGCGTAAGTTCAGATCCGCTTAGTCCGGTCGGGAACCCCAGATAATTCTCAATACGGGAACTCGTTCCTGCCTGACCTCCCGGTGCCTTTCGTTCTATTAGCAGGGTTTTCAATCCTTCTGACGCCCCATATACGGCAGCTGCAAGTCCCGCCGGCCCTGCTCCAATAATGACGACGTCGTAAAGCTCCTTGCTTGCTCTGGCCTGCAGGCCAAGTCGTTCTGTAATTGCGCCCAGCTGCGAGTGCGGCAAATAGGATCCGTCTTCAAAGAACAGGACTGGCAGTGAGCAATGATCAATCTGATTGAGCTCAAGAAGTTCTTTTGCTTTTTCATTTGTTTCAATATCAAGCCACTGATAGGGAAACAGGTTCCCCGAGAGGAAATCTTTCAGCTCGTGCGACTTAGGCGACCACTGGTAGCCGATGATCCTGATGCCCTGGTAGTTCGGTGAATAGGTATATTGCCACTCTTCGAGGAGATCGTCGATCACAGGGAAGAGCCTTTCTTCAGGAGGGTTCCAGGGTTTCATGAAGTAATAGTCGAGCTTCACTTCGTTAATTGCTTTAATAGCAGCCTCTGTGTCGGAGTAGGCGGTTAAAAGGACGCGCCTCGCTTCCGGGTACATCTCCCGCGCCTTCTGGAGGAAATCCACGCCCAGCATCTCAGGCATACGCTGATCGGAAATGAATAAAGCGATCTCCTCGCCTTTGTTCTTCAGCTCTACCAGGCTTTCCAGGGCCTCCCTGGCTGAGGCAGTGCTCAATATTTTATAGTCTTTGCGGTAACGGATGCGTAAATCGCGCACCAGGGCTTGCAATACCTGCAAATCGTCGTCGAGTGCAAAAATAACGGGTTGTTTCATGTTAAATAGTAGTCGTTCTATGGTTTAGATGCTTTCTCCTTCTGAGTCCTCCCTATCGGGGTCAGACTAGTCAAGGGGAAAGCAGATCTGAAAAGCTGTCTTCCCTGGTTCTGATTCCACCTTGATGCTTGCGTTGTGATGGGCGACAATCTTGTGCACGATATCGAGCCCCAGTCCGGTGCCTTTCCCAATGTTTTTGGTGGTAAAAAAGGGTTCGTATATATGGGGCAAAACGTCCTGAGGAATCCCGTGACCGTTATCTTCAATGCGGACCATAAGCTTGTCTCCTTCCTGGGCAGCGCTGATGGTGAGTTTTCCTCCGTCGGGCATGGCATCGACGGCATTATCAATGAGATTCGTCCACACTTGGTTCAGTTCGCCGACAAAGGCCTGCACCTGGGGGAGCTTAGGATCGAAGCACCGTTCTACGCGAATGTTTTTCTCTTTTAATTTATGAGTGAGTATGGTCAGGGTGCTGTTAATGCCCTCGGCAACATTTGCTCGTTCCTTATCACGACCCTGATCCATGTGCGAA
Source organism: Arcticibacter sp. MXS-1 (assembly GCF_041902385.1). Lineage (GTDB taxonomy): Bacteria > Bacteroidota > Bacteroidia > Sphingobacteriales > Sphingobacteriaceae > Arcticibacter. The sequence goes on from NZ_CP169244.1 coordinate 3,889,322, forward strand.
TAGGTCTTTACGGCGTTTACCAGTTCGGAAATACGATCAGTAGCTGCCTGGATGTCGCATATTGCTCTTTCTGTCTCCAGAGTGCCGGCCAGCCATTCGAGTATGTCGGGCAGGTACTGCTCTCCCATAATTGCTGCCACGGCTTCAAGGTCGCGGATCTGCACATTCCAGCTGGCAAAAGTGGCCCCAAGGGTGAAAGGGTCAGCTGCACTGTGCTGCTCCAGCCAGTCAATGATCTCTTCTTCCAGGCTGCTGCGCGCCATCAGGGATAGGTGGCTACGCAATCCCTGCTCAATAAGCGGCAGGATCAGTGCATTCAGCCGGTCGATCTGATCAGGGTCAGGGCATATCAGCAGGATCTTCTTCAGCTTTTCGGGCCCGGCGTGGTGCAGGCGCCTTAATTCTGAAGCACTCCTGACGATGGCCGACGCTGGATTGTTCAGCTCGTGCGCTAGTCCTGCCGACAGTTTTCCCAGGGCTACTAGTTTCTCCTGCTGTTGCTCGTTGCGCGTGAACTCGCGTACGCGGTCAGTCATCAGTCCCACTAATTTTTGGATCATCTCAGGACTCCTCTGCTCCAGCTCGCTGAAGTGCTCTTTGTGCAGGCGGAGCACGGTAGAGGGCAGATGAGCAGCCGCCCGTCCTCCGGAAACCTTTAGCCGGGAAAAAGGCAGATAGCCGGTGATCTCACCTTTCTTCAACAAGGCGAAAAAGCTGTACCGCCCGTTTTGCTCTACGCTGAGGTTCAGCTGCCCCTCCAGCAGGAGGAACATAAAATCTGCCGACTGGCCAACGTCGAACAGGATGTCGCCGGCGTCCAGTTCAAGGATATCGGAGGAGGCTAGGAGCCACTGCAGATGCTCCATCGGAATACCATTAAAAACCGGAAGTGTCTGCAGGTAATGAGAATCAAAAGCTGGCATAGGGGGTACATTTATATTTCATCAGTACTGTTTTCTGGCCTCTTTAGCCACAGGACGTCGGTAAACCACTCGTCCGGGTCGTAGAATTGCTCTACGTATAGAAATCCGCTTGAGTTGGCTAGTGCCCTGAGAGATCGGCTATCGTATTTTTGCGATACCTCCATAAAAATACTTTCATCCCTTTTGAAGGAAAAGACCTCGCGGTCGGCTCCGATCCTTACTTTCTGCGGCTTAGCGCTGATTAAATAGCTTTTGCATGAGCCGGTTTCGGGATCATAGGTCTGATAATGTTCAAAATCGTCGACGCAAAAGTTTGCGTTCAGCTCCTCATTGATCCGGTGCAGGAGGTTAAGATTGAAATCACGGGTAAGACCTTCCTCGTCGTCATAAGCCCTGAGGATGGTTCTTGGATTTTTTTTCAGATCCACGCCCATTAGCAAGAGATCCATGGGGCCCATCAAGTGATGAAGCGTACGGCAAAAGGTCGTTGCTTCATCCGGAAACATGTTTCCGATGTTAGAGCCTAAGAAAAGAATCACTTTTCTTCTTTTCGACAACTCGGCTGCTTTTCTCAGCATTGGAAAGTACTCTCCGTTCAGGCCCTTCACTTTTAGGCCTGGGATGGCTTCGGGGAGTTTGGTTTCTAGATTTTCAATCACCTGACTCGATATATCGATCGGATAATAAGTAAAATCATGGCGTTCATCTACCAGATGCTGCAACAGATGTGATGTCTTGGAGGCATCGCCTGCACCAAGCTCGATGATGTCATAAGCGCCCCCCGGGGCATTAAAAAAGCGGGCTATCGTGGGCGAGTGTTCCTCGAAGATCTCGTGTTCGCATCGGGTTAGATAATAGTCCTGCGAACGCATGATCTGCTCGAAGATCAGGTCGCCTGCCTTGTCATAGAAGTATTTCGATAGAAGATATTTAGGACTTGAGCTAAGTCCTTTTTTTACATCCAGAAAAAATTGATCCATAAATTAATGTGCCAGTCGGATTCCTGCCAGCTGCCAGCGCGCGTCGGGCGGGAAAAAGTTACGATATGTACTGCGTGAATGATGTGGAGGTGTGAAGACAGATGCGCCGCGGAGCACCATTTGATTGATCATAAACTTGCCATTGTATTCGCCCAGAGCTCCTGGAGCTTTGCTGAAGCCTGGATAAGGCAGATATGCACTGCCGGTCCATTCCCAGCAGTCGCCCCAGTTCAGGTTCTGTGCTGCCACCTCCCATTCAAACTCGGTAGGGAGGCGCATCCCCTTCCAGGCAGCAAATGCCGCTGCCTCATACCACGAGACATGTGCTACAGGCTCGTTTGGTCTTACTTTCTCAAGCCCGCGGAAGGTGTAACGGTGCCAATCGCCGTCCACCTGATGCCAGTAGAGCGGCGCCTCAATGTGGTTGGCCTTCACCCATTCCCATCCCTCGGAATGCCAGTGGACGAAATTGCGGTAGCCGCCATCCTCCATAAATTCCATGTATTCTCCTGCGCTCACCAGGGAGTTGCTGATCTCGAAGTCGCCAAGATAAACGGAATGCCGTCCCTTTTCGTTGTCGAAACTAAAGCCGTTGCCATTGAAGCCGATCTCATATAATCCCGATCCAATCGACGTAAAGGAATTAGAAAGCACCGGAGTTAGCTCAGACGCGACGTTCTGCTCAAATGCAGGCAACAATGGATTATGGCCCAGGATATACTTGATGTCGGTAAAGAGCAGTTCCTGATGCTGTTCTTCATGGTTGATGCCCAGTATGACGAGTTCTTCAAGAGCCGGGCTGAGGTTGTGTGCAGATAACAGCTCGCGCATAGCCTTGTCAACATAGCTCCGGTAACGGAATATATCCTGTACGGTAGGTCTGCTCAGGTTGCCTCTGTTCGTTCTCACTACACGCGCACCGACGCTTTCGTAATAACTGTTAAAAACATAGTTGTAATTAGGGTCGAACACACGGTAGCCTTTGAGGTTGGGCTGTAGTATAAAAGTCTCAAAAAACCAGGTGGTATGGCCCAGATGCCATTTCGGCGGGCTGACAAACACGGTCGGTTGCACCACATAGTCTTCTGTTGCCAGATCCTCGCAGATGCGGACAGTCCGCTCACGGGTCTCAACATAGCTGGATAGGCAGCTGCTAATTTTGGCTGCCTGCTGATGGGTAGAGTTCATGAAAAGCGTTTTTTTATTTAAACCCCGGGCATAAGCTCAGGTAATACTTGAAGGCGCAAGCAGCGTCAGGCACTACTCATACTCGGCAAATACCTCATCCTGATAACACCATAGCCATTTTTCTCCTGGCTCCGCAGAAATCACAAGGGGATGCTGTGTGGCATGAAAATGAGCGGTCATATGCCGGTTCGGCGAAGAATCGCAGCAGAGAGTAACGCCACAGGTCTGACAGGTACGGAGGTGAACCCACTCTCCTCCTGTACGCACGAATTCCTCACAAATAAGGGATTCGGGCAGCTTAAGTTCCTCAAGGGACGATAGATGTTTGCAACTATTTTGGTTTGCCATTTAACTGAAATTAAAGAAATTTAAAAACCAGTTGTCATTACTAATGTACAAAATCTTTCGCAAACGGTTTGCTGGCTTTCTGGTATTGCCAATTCCTCCGCCATTTCTTTTCTGTGCGGTCTTATTCCTTGTTCTCTTTTCACATAAGCGGCATTAATGAGCCCGCATGTCCGTTCATGCAGATTCCTGTCCGCGTCCTCTTGTTCCGGGAAGGCATAACTGAAGCGATCCTTTTGCCTGACTAGTAAAAATAAGTAACACCCCGGCGCTCTGAGGGACTGCGGTCTCATCGTCAGGCAGGAAAAAAAGGGGTCAATGCTGGCGCTACGCATTCTGCCTGTTGACGCTTAAAACCGTTCAAGTGTGCTCCGGATGGGAGCAAGATAAGAGCTGCCGAACAGGTTCACGTGAACGAGCAAGGGGTAAAGGTTCCAGATATCGAGCCTCTCCTGCCAGCCGCTTTGTAAGGGGAAGGCATCATGGTAGGCTTGGTAAAAGGCCTCGTCAAAACCACCGAAGAGAGTAGTCATGGCGATATCAAACTCCCTGTGTCCGTATGAGACTGCAGGGTCGATCAGTACCGGCTCTCCTGTTTCGCTTATCATGTAATTGCCTGCCCAGAGATCGCCGTGCAGAAGCGAAGGATCCTCTTCGTCAAAAAGACCCGGCAGCGCGGTGAATAGTCGCTCGAATTTTGCAGTTATCACCCTGTCAATTAATTTCTTATCCGATGCGATCTTAATCTGAGGTTTCAGCCTCTCTTCTATAAAGAACTCGGTCCAGGATGGGTGCCGTTGGTTCCTTTGTTCCAGCGAACCCATATAATTATCGTAGTCGAGTCCAAAGCCGGAGCTGCTTGTACGGTGCATGGCCGCAAGCTTCTCTCCCATCAACGCCATTGCGGTCTGGTCGGGGCGCCCGGCGTTGATCCATTGCAACACCAGGAACTGCTCTCCTGGACTTGTGCCGCATGCCAGTACTTTCGGTACTTTTATTGTTTCGGTATGGGCAATTTCCCTGAGGCCTGCAGATTCCTTAAAGAACATTTCAGGAAAGTGTCCGGCGTTGTTGATCTTCGCAAAAAAGAGTGTCTGACCAGCCTTTAGCTGGTAGCAGGAGTTGATGCTTCCGCCGCCCACGCTGCGTACTATTTCGATCTTTTTGTGCACACCAACAGCGGCAAGAGACTGGCTGATAAGGGCTAACGTTTGTTCTGATATGTACATAATCTTCTGGATAAGACGCCATGAAAATATGAATTCAAAAAATTATCTTTGCGATTCGAATGAAACATATCCGGAATTTTTGCATCATCGCACACATCGATCACGGGAAGAGTACGTTGGCAGATCGATTGCTCGAATATACCAATACAATCACTCAGCGCGAAGCTCAGGCTCAGCTGCTGGATGATATGGACCTGGAACGCGAGCGCGGCATCACCATTAAGAGTCACGCTATCCAGATGAACTATAAGCTGGATGGCCAGGAATATGTTTTAAATCTGATCGACACCCCCGGGCACGTCGATTTTTCATATGAAGTTTCACGCTCTATTGCAGCCTGTGAAGGCGCTCTTCTCATCGTGGATGCAGCGCAGGGAATACAGGCACAGACAATATCGAACCTGTATCTGGCCCTGGAGCATGACCTGGAGATCATCCCGATCCTGAACAAGATGGACCTCCCCGGCGCTATGCCTGAGGAGGTGAAGGACCAGATCATTGAGCTGATCGGCTGTAAGAGAGAAGAGATCATCCCTGCTTCCGGGAAAACGGGAATGGGAGTACACGATATTCTAAAGGCGATCGTAGAGCGCGTCCCTGCCCCGGTAGGCAAGCCGGATGGCGAGCTTCAGGCTTTGATCTTCGACTCGGTGTTTAACTCTTTCCGGGGGATCATTGCCTACTTCAAGGTGGTGAACGGCGAAATCAGGAAGAATGATAAAGTAAAGTTCATCGCTACGGGCAAAGAGTACATTGCCGACGAGGTAGGCGTACTGAAACTGAATCAGCAGCCGCGCGACGTGATAAAGACGGGCGACGTGGGCTATATCATATCAGGGATCAAGGAAGCCCGGGAAGTGAAGGTGGGCGATACCATTACGCATGTGGAGCGTCCGGCAAAAGAGGCAATACAGGGATTCGAAGAAGTAAAGCCGATGGTGTTCGCAGGGATCTACCCGGTAGATACCGAGGATTACGAAGAGCTCAGGGAGAGTATGCATAAGCTGCAGCTGAACGATGCTTCGATCGTTTTTGAACCTGAGTCTTCTGCTGCCCTTGGCTTTGGTTTCCGCTGTGGCTTCCTCGGAATGCTGCATATGGAGATCATCCAGGAGCGCCTGGAGCGTGAGTTCGATATGACGGTGATCACGACCGTACCGAACGTATCTTATCGTGCCTTTACCACCAAGGGCGATCTGGTGATTGTCAATAACCCTTCAGATCTTCCTGATCCGAGCAAAATGGACTTCGTGGAAGAGCCGTATATCAAAGCGAATATTATCACCAAGTCAGACTTTGTTGGTCCGGTGATGTCTTTGTGTATTCAGAAGCGGGGGATTATCGTCAATCAGTCGTACCTCACTTCTGAACGTGTGGAGCTGGTTTTTGAAATGCCAATGGGCGAAATTGTGTTCGACTTCTACGATCGTCTAAAAACCATTTCCAAGGGATATGCCTCGTTTGACTACCACCAGATCGGATACAGGCAGTCAGATCTGGTCCGTCTGGATATCAAGTTAAACGGCGAGCCTGTGGATGCACTTTCGTCATTGATTCACCGCAGTAACTCCTACGATTTCGGAAAGAAGATCTGTGAGAAACTGAAAGAGCTTCTCCCCCGGCAGCAATTCGAGATTGCCATTCAGGCTTCAATTGGGGCAAAGGTGATTGCACGTGAGAACGTTCGCGCCCTTCGCAAAGACGTAACGGCTAAATGTTACGGAGGGGATATTTCCCGGAAGCGTAAACTCCTGGAAAAACAGAAGAAGGGAAAGAAGCGGATGCGGCAGGTTGGAAACGTGGAGATTCCTCAGTCTGCTTTCATGGCTGTTCTTAAGCTGGATTAACACATACTATTGGAAGGCAGTACTTCAATTCGATCTTTCGGTCTTTGAACGGCCTGCCATCCGAAGCCTATTTCATAGCACATGCAATTACTTGACGGAAAATTCGTATCTGAAAAACTCAAACAAGAGATAGCGGCGGAAGCAGCTGAAGTGTTATCACTTAGTGGACGGAAACCCCACCTGGTTGCCATATTAGTAGGTCACGATGGTGGCAGCGAAACTTACGTGGCCAGCAAGATGAAGAATTGTGAGAAGGTTGGCTTCAAGTCGACGCTCTACAGATACGAGGAAACGGTAACCGAGGCAGAGCTTCTTAACAAGATCGAAGAGATCAATCTGGATCCGGAAGTAGACGGACTGATTGTTCAGCTGCCTCTTCCTAAGCATATTGACCCAGAGAAGGTTACAGAGAAGATCGACTACCGAAAGGACGTTGATGGTTTTCACCCTGTGAACCTGGGAAGGATGATGCGCAATCTTCCCTGCTTTATCCCTGCCACCCCCTACGGCATCCTGATGATGCTGGAGGAATATAAGATAGAAACTGCCGGCAAGCATTGTGTGGTAGTGGGAAGAAGTAACATTGTGGGCAGCCCGATGAGCATCCTCATGGCGCGTAACACATATCCCGGAAATTGTACTGTCACCCTAACTCATAGTAAGACGCAGAACCTGGAGGAAATTGTGCGCTCTGCCGATATTGTAGTCGCAGCAATTGGCAGAAAGAACTTTATCACGGCCGATATGGTGAAAGACGGAGCGGTCGTAATTGATGTCGGCATCAACAGGGAGACATCCGCAGAGACTAAGTCGGGTTTTAAGCTGTATGGAGATGTAGACTTCGAGAACATTGCCCCTAAAGCCTCCTGGATCACTCCTGTTCCCGGAGGAGTTGGTTTAATGACAATTGTAGGCCTTCTTAAAAATACCCTTGCTTCAGCTAAAAAGGAGATCTATTCCTGAAACGTCTTAGTTCGACATAGCCTCTTTGTTCCGCCGCTGGCTGGCAGGCAATTATAGCAGATAGGTTTCAGGGATTACCAGGTCATCTTTTTCGTCGGTCCAGACCATCGACACAATCCTCCATTGTCCTTCGGTATAGATGTACTGGATGAAATTTACCCCGCGTGTCCAGGGCTGAGAAGTTTCGGCGCTGAAAGAGTATTCGTAAACGCTGACGCGCTGCGCGGTATTTCCGAAAACCTCCGTATTGTCTGATATTTCCTGCTGTGAGTAAAATGAAGAGCTTCCGTCTTCTATTTGCTTCATTACAGCTTGTGCATAGCTCTGTACTGTGAAGTCGATCGGCTGATCGTAGTTGTTGTTAATGAGCTTACCGGCGCCATAAAACAGCTCCTGCAGATGATCGAACTGCGGATAGTGTTCCTGATTAAAGCTTATTGCAGCATAAAACTGCTCGGTCAGTTTGTCAATCTCCTGGATATTGATCATGTCTTTCGTGTATATCTGTTCTAATAACCACTTTTAGTCTCAATAGGTTTGAGGTTCGGTCTTATTGATCATCGTGCTGCAATATTCAGCCCCCGGCATCTCCAATAGGTGAACTATTCGGTATATTTGCCGATTGTTTAACATGAATCAAGTAGTACCAGAAGACGGAACTCTATTGCCCTTAATGGAAGAGTTCTATACAATACAGGGAGAAGGATATCACAGTGGCAAGGCAGCATATTTTATCCGGCTGGGCGGATGCGATGTAGGCTGCCATTGGTGTGATGTAAAGGAGAGCTGGAATGCTGAACTTCATCCCCTTACCCCAGCTGATGAGATCGTGAAAAATGCAGCCAGCTATCCTGGAAAGGCGGTGGTCATTACTGGCGGAGAACCCCTGATGTACAATCTCGATTATCTGACAACTGAGCTTCAGCGCCGCGGAATAAAGACGTTTATTGAGACCTCCGGCGCCTACCCGCTCTCAGGTACCTGGGATTGGATCTGTCTCTCGCCCAAGAAGTTTAAAGCTCCTCTGCCCTCTATTGCGCCTCATGCGGGAGAGCTGAAAGTGATTGTCTTTAATAAGAGCGATTTTGCCTGGGCTGAGAAGCATGCCGATATGGTGGCACCCGGCTGTAAACTCTATTTGCAGCCTGAATGGTCTAAAGCAACCGAAATGCTGCCCCTGATCATTGACTATGTAAAGGAAAACCCGAAGTGGGAGATCTCGCTGCAAACGCATAAGTATTTGAATATTCCGTAATTATAGTTTACTATATTTGTAATACTATAGCTCCTAAATTAACCTCAATGAAGCGACTCATTCTCTCTATCCTATTAACGGGCCTTGTTGGTCATCTGGCTGCGCAGGGAAAAGATATCTCCTACTCCAGCCAGGGAACCAAATTAAAGGGATACCTGGTCAGCCCCGAAAACAAGAGCAGTAAAGCACCTGGCGTGGTAGTGATACATGCATGGATGGGGCTGAACGATTTTGTGAAAGGCTCTGCTACAAATTTAGCAAAGCTGGGCTATTATGCGTTTGCGGCTGATATTTATGGGGAGGGCGTCAGGCCCCAGTCGCCTGCAGAAGCGGGAAAGCTGTCGGGATCTTATAAAGGCGACCGTGACCTGTATCGCTCGCGTATTCAGGCAGCAATAGAGCAATTAATCAAGGCGGGCGCCGATCCTGAACGCATAGCGGTGATGGGTTACTGCTTCGGAGGAACAGGAGCGCTGGAGGCAGCAAGAGCTAATCTGCCGGTAAAAGGGGTGGTCTCTTTTCACGGTGGCCTCGATAAAAGAGGAGACAAACAGGAGAACTCGGAGATTAGTGCGAAGGTGCTTGTTTTACACGGCGCAGATGATCCCTTTGTTCCCGAGAGTCAGGCTTTGGCGTTTCGCGAAGAGATGCGGAGCAGAAAAGCCGACTGGCAAATGATCTATTATTCGGACGCGGTGCACGCATTTACTGAGCCTGCAGCTGGCAATAACAAATCTTCCGGCGCTGCGTATAATGAAAAGGCGGCAAAGCGGTCCTGGGAAGACATGAAGAAGTTCTTTCAGGAAGTTTTTGCCATGTAAGCGTTTGGTGAAATGAAGGTACTGTTCTCGTTTTTATTGCTCTTTAGCACTCTTTTTGTTTATTCCCAGTCAACATCCTCGAATAATAAAGCTGCGCAGCGCAGTTACGAACAGGCGGGCAAATATATCTCCGCCGGAGATTATAATAGTGCACTTGGCGAACTCCAGAATGCTGTAAAGGCAGATCCTCGCTTTGCAGCGGCTTATCAGCAGCTTGGAGACGTTTCCAGGAAGCTTAAGAATTACAAAAGTGCACTAACGTACTACCGCAAGGTTCTGGAAATTGATCCTGAGTTCCATCCACTCACCTATTTTGGTCTGGCGGAAAGTGAGATGTATGCTGCAGACTATCAGTCGGCGCTGCAGCACTTTATTAAATATTCCAACTCACCGAACCTTAGTGAAAGCAGTAAAAAGTTAGTCGCGAAATATATAGCGGACTGCAACTTCAGTGTTGATGCAATTAAGAGGCCTGTGGAATTCAATCCCGTTAACCTGGGACGAGGAGTCAATACAGCAGACCAGGAATATCTTCCGGTAGTCACTGCTGATGAAGAGCGGATCATTTTTACGAGAAGGATCAATAATAACGAGGATTTCTACCAGAGTGTAAAGGGTGCTGACGGGTGGGCCAACGCCACTTACCTGAGCAGCAACATCAATACCGCGGCCTATAACGAAGGCGCGCAGTGCATATCGCCCGACGGCCTCTATTTGTTTTTCACCGGCTGTAACCGCCCCGAAGGACTTGGCCGTTGCGATATCTACCTCTGCCGGAGGGAGGGGAAGGACTGGAGCGAGCCTTTTAACCTGGGAGCGCCGGTGAATACAGCAGCCTGGGAGTCGCAACCCTCTTTAACTGCAGACGGTCGTTCCCTGTACTTCGTAAGCAATCGTGCAGGAGGACTCGGCGGCTATGACATCTGGAAAACAGACCTGCTTGAAGGAGGGCAATGGTCGGATCCTGTTAATCTGGGTCCCAATGTGAATACTCCTTTTGACGAGCACTCTCCCTTCATCCACCCCGACAATAACACGCTTTACTTCTCATCTAACGGATGGCCGGGTTTCGGGAACAGGGATTTGTTCTTTTGCCGGAAGGATGCATCTGGAGAATGGGGAAAGCCCGTGAACCTGGGATATCCGATTAATACGGCGGGCGAGGAAAGCGGCCTTGTGGTGAGTGCAGATGGCAGTACGGCCTTCTTTGCTTCCGATATGAAAGGAGGATACGGAGGAATGGACCTCTACTCCTTCACGCTTCCTGAACGCGACAAGCCGCAGCCAGTTACCTATGTAAAGGGCAAAGTAATAGATGCAGACACGAAGGCGCCGCTTGATGCAGATGTGAAGATCACCGAGCTGAAAACAAATACGGTGTCTTTCAGCGAGTCGAGCGAACCCGAGAGCGGCGTGTTCCTTGCTACGATGCGCGAGGGGCATAAGTTCAGCCTTTCCGTTGATCGCGAGGGCTATCTCTTCCATTCCGAGAATTTCAGCCTGGATCAGAATATGAACGGCAAGAAGCCGTTTACTCTTATCGTCCCCCTCCAAAAGATCCGGACGGGCGGTACGGTGGTCATGAGGAATGTATTTTTCGAGACAAATAAGGCCGATCTGCTGCCTGAGTCTATTACAGAGCTGTCGACCCTAATTGGATTTCTTAACGAGCATCCTAACGCCAGTATAGAGATCCTGGGGCACACTGATAATACCGGATCAGTTGAAACCAATCTTTCCCTGTCTGAGAATAGAGCCAGGAGCGTTTATAATTATCTTATCCAGAATAAGATATCGCCCGAGAGGTTAAGCTATAAAGGACTGGGATCAAGCCAGCCTGTAGCAGATAATGGCACGGAAGAAGGGCGGCAAGCCAATCGCCGCACCGAATTCAGGATCTTAAAGTATTAGTGGTATTGCTGAACCTGCCAGGTTTGTATCCGCTGCTCTCATTACTCTTATTTTCTTCGTCGTCGTTGCGTGGCACTGTCCGGAAAATAATATCCCAGAAGGTTGAGCTTACACCGAAGCCTTTCTCCGGATACTTGTAATGATGGAGGTGATGGTTCCTCCAGATTGCCTTAAGGGGCTTGGGCGGCGCGTAGGCATGTATCGCATAATGCATAGACACATAAGCCAGATAACCGGTAATGAAACCCGGAAAGAAAATGCAGGCATAACTCCCGGTACCTGTGCTGATAAAAGAAACTGCATAAATAAGTCCGAAGACCACGGCAGCCAGTATTATGCTGGGTACAGGCGGCATGAACAAGCGCATGCGGTCTCTTGGGTATTCATGATGGTTGCCATGGAAAATATACACAAGACGTTGTCCGATCTTGCTTTTGGCCTCGTAGTGAAACAGGTAACGGTGAGCGAAATATTCAAAAAGCGTCCAGCTTAGCAACGCTGCGAAAAAAAGGCCGGCAATAAACGGAACACTGAAAGCGAGCTTGGTGTGACTGTAATACAGCAGCCAGGCATTAAAGGGAAGATAGATACTGTATATAACCCATGGACGGGTCTTGGTGAGGCTTTCGAGCAGATCGCTTTTAAAAAGCCGGGCCTGACCTTTATTGTGAATTTTTTCGAAATGCATAAAACAAACCTTTCCGGTTTACACCCATACTGTATACAGATAACTGTATGCGAAAGACTTTTGTTTTATGCATTCCGAAAAGGACGGGCAATTAGCCCGCAACTTTTGCTACTAACTCTTTTGCCTTTTGCAAAGCTGCGTCAAGGCCTGAAGCGTCCTTCCCTCCTGCTGTTGCATAGAAGGGCTGGCCTCCTCCGCCTCCTTTGATTTCCTTTGCCAGTTCGCGAACAATGTTCCCTGCATGCAGCCCCTTTTCATCAACCAGGTTTTCTGAGATCATGACCGTTAAAGACGGCTTCCCTTCGCTTTCGCTGGCCAGTACCAGAAAGAGATTGTCGACACTTTCCTTGAGGGAGTATGCCAGGTTTTTAATGGCGTCGGCATTTCCGAAAGTTAGCTTTTCAGCAATGACATTTAGCCCGCCTACATGAACGGCTTTGCCTTTAAGCTCATCCTTTAAGCTAGCCGCCTTTTCATATACGTTCCGTTCCAGTTCCTTTTTTAACTTATTGTTGTCGTCAATAAGCCCCTCAACTGACTTGGAAAGATCCTTTGGGTTTTTAAGAAGATTCTTCAATTGAGCGATCAGCTTGCTCTGCTCAGCGACAAAGTGAGCCGCTGCTTTTCCGGTGATTGCTTCAATCCTGCGCACCCCGGCCGCCACTGCACTTTCTGAAGTAACTTTAAGAAAGCCTATTTGTCCCGTTGAACGCACGTGTGTACCTCCGCATAATTCCTTCGAGTACTTGTCATCAAAGGTGATCACCCTTACGAAGTCGCCATATTTTTCGCCAAAGAGCGCAGTCACTCCTCTGTTCAAAGCTTCCTGAAAAGGCACGTTCCGCTCTTCTTTTAATGCAATATTCTCACGGATCTTTTGATTTACGATGCTTTCCACACGTTCCAGTTCCTCGTCCGTTACCTTGGAGAAGTGTGAGAAGTCGAACCGGAGATAGTTTTCATTGACCAGCGATCCTTTTTGCGCCACGTGCGTGCCGAGTACCTCACGAAGAGCGGCATGCAACAGGTGGGTTGCTGAGTGGTTATTCTCAATATCTGTCCTTCTGTCGCGGTCTACCATGCACTGAACTTCCTGATGGAGGTCAAAGCCTTCAGGAATACTATCAGTAAAATGCACAATAAGGGCGTTCTCCTTCTTTGTGTCGGTGATTGTGATCGTGTTCGCACTGCCTGCGTCGCCCGAAACGATGGTTAGTGTGCCTGTATCTCCTACCTGACCGCCGCTTTCCGCATAAAAAGGTGTACGATCAAGGATCAGCTGGTACTGCTCTTTTCCCTTGGCAGTAACTTTCCTGTATTTCAGGATATGAGCGGCGGTTTCCAGCGTGTCATATCCGACAAACTCGTTCTCCTCCCCTTCATTTACCATGATCCAGTCGCCGGTATCAATTGCTGTCGCTGCCCGTGAACGAGCTTTCTGAGCTTCAAGAGCCCGGTTAAAGCCATCCATGTCTACCGTCAGCCCCTTTTCTCTAGCCATCAGCTCAGTTAGATCGATGGGGAAGCCGAACGTGTCATATAGCTCAAAAGCAAAATCTCCCTCCACTGTCTTGCCTTCCGCGGCGTATTTCTCAAAACGCTGTATGCCGGTTGACAAGGTTCTCAAGAAAGAAACCTCTTCTTCGAGGATCACTTTTTGTACGAAGTCCTGCTGTGCTTTCAGTTCAGGGAACACTCCGTCGAACTGTTCCGCCAGCACCGGCACCAGCTTATTGAAGAAAGGATCCTTGAAGCCCAGGAAGGTGTAGGCATACCGTACTGCGCGGCGCAAGATGCGGCGGATCACGTATCCCGCCTTCACATTAGAAGGGAGCTGACCGTCTGCAATTGCAAATGCTATTGCCCGGATGTGATCTGACATAACGCGCATGGCAATGTCGGTCTTCTCATTACTCTCTCCCTGCGTATATGGTATTCCGCTTTCCTTTGATATAAACTGGATCAGAGGCTGGAACACATCCGTGTCGTAGTTCGACGACTTGCCCTGTAATATCCTCACCAGACGTTCAAGGCCCATACCGGTGTCAACGTGCTGAGCAGGTAAAGGCTGCAGTGAACCGTCTTTCAGCCGGTTAAACTGCATGAATACATTATTCCAGATCTCAATCACCTGCGGATCGTCCGCGTTGACCAGCAGCTTCCCATCTTTGGCCTTTCTCTGGTCGTCGGGACGGCAGTCTACATGTATCTCTGAACAGGGACCACAAGGCCCTGTGTCGCCCATTTCCCAGAAATTGTCTTTTTTGTTTCCAAGAAGGATACGGTCTTCATCGATCCATTTTTTCCAGAAGTCGTACGCTTCCTGATCTTTTGGCAAGCCTTCTTTTTCGTCACCTTCAAAGACCGTTACATACAGGCGATCTTTGGGGATGCCGTAAACTTTTGTAAGAAGTTCCCAGCTCCAGGCAATGGCTTCTTCCTTAAAGTAGTCGCCAAAGCTCCAGTTACCCAGCATCTCAAACATCGTATGGTGATAGGTGTCGATCCCGACTTCCTCGAGGTCATTGTGTTTACCCGACACGCGTAAACATCTCTGCGTATCTGCTACTCGGGAATGTTTCACAGGCGCTTCCCCCAGAAAGATCTCTTTAAACTGGTTCATCCCTGCATTCGTAAACATCAGCGTGGGGTCGTTCTTTACCACTATGGGTGCCGACGGAACGATCTGATGTCCCTTACTTGCAAAAAAATCTAAAAAAGCCTGCCTGATTTCCTTCGTAGTCATTCTATGAAAAATTTGATTCGCAAAGTTAACAAGCTTGGCGAAAGTTGAAAGAGTGTTGCGTCTTAATGTTATGCAGGGCCTGCCCTGTGCGATCTGAAATAATTTGCGGGAGAAGTTTACCAGGAATTGCCGTGATCGGAGTATCTTTGTGCATGCCTTATAAAGAAAGAGACATCAACAAACTCTATTATACGATGGGTGAAGTGACTGAGATGTTCAATGTGAACGCTTCTCAGATCCGCTTTTACGAAAAAGAATTTGAAATCCTGCAGCCTAAAAAAAACAAGAAGGGTAACCGATTGTTCTCACCGGAAGATGTAGAGAATTTGAAAATAATTTTCCATCTGGTTAAGGAGAAAGGCTTTACCCTTCAGGGAGCCAAAGAACATTTAAAAGGAAACAGGACTGAGATCAGGGAGAATCAGAAGGTAATCGATTCGCTCGAAAAATTAAAAAAGTTCCTGCTGGAGGTGCGGGAACAGCTTTAGCAAACAACTCTGTGAAAGTATTCTTTGTCGTTAATTCGAAGTCGGGTACCCGGGCCGGTGCAGGTCTGGAAGCTGTTATTTCAGAAGAATCCCGTAAGAATAATTTCCAGTTTGTGATCTACCGCCTCCACGGAGGTAATGTGGAAGAAGATATCCGCACCGAGCTGCAGGAGTTTGAACCGGATGTAGTGGCAGCCGCAGGCGGAGACGGAACGGTGAACCTGCTGTCGAAAATCCTCTGTGATACCAATTACCCCCTTCTCATTATTCCCGTAGGTTCTGCTAACGGCATGGCAAAAGAGCTTGGAATAGGCCGCGTTGACTTTGCCTTTAGCCTGATCAAAGATGGCATCAGGAGGAAAATCGACCTGCTGAAAATAAACCAGATCCACTGTATCCATCTCGCGGATGTCGGTCTGAATGCGAGGATCGTAAAGCGATTTGAGAAGGATCCTAAGAGAGGAATGCTCACTTACGCCAAACATCTGCTGGCTGAAATCTTCCTGATCAAGCACTACCGTTTTTACATTCTGGCTGATGGGAAGCAGATCCAGAGAAAGGCCGTGTCGCTCACCTTTGCAAACGCATCGAAATACGGCACCGGCGTCGTAATTAATCCCACGGGGCGATTGGATGACGGCAAATTTGAGCTGGTGATCATCAAGCCCTTCCCCCGGGTCAAGCTTTTATCAATTGCCTGGAAGATGCTGCGTGGAAAGCTGCAGACCTCTGAATACGCCGAAGTGGTGCCCTGCAGTAAGGCCGTGATACGAACTTCAAGGCGCACCACCCTACAGATAGACGGTGAAGTGATCGGCAAGACAAAACTTATTGAAATACAAATTCTTCCTAAAGCCCTTACCGTCATTGAGCCTCGCCAGGCAAGCGGCCTCTAAGCCCCTGACCGTGCTGTTTTCGGCATTTTTTTAAAACTGTTTCCATTTTCCATAGTTAGAATTACAAGCAATGTTTTAATAATTGCTTTAACATAATTTAATGTACCTATGAGAACACGCATTTTTTATTGCAGAGAGTTTTGCTGTATAACGGGGCTCTTTATGAAGAGGCGGGTTGATCATTAACCGAAAGAGTAATGCCGGCCGAATGGGTAGCCTTTGGATGTGCAGACAGCCTCACTTCCCCGACGGACCGCATTCCTTAAATTAAAAGTGTAAACCTTAAATTTTAATTATGGCAAAGACTAAATCAGGGTTTGTTCCTCCTAAAGGCAAACCAAGCGGAAACGGAAAAAAATCACATGGATTGAAAGACGCGTTTGCAGTAAACGATCTGGAACAGGATAATGAAATCGCAGAGAAGTACACTGACGGAGGCGACGAGCTTTCGGCTAATGTAAATGTGCGGCACGTGAACAGGAACCTAGCTAAAGGAGAAGACAACGCAAACGATAACAAATAATAAAGCCTATGATTATCTCAAGAGAAGAGTTCACCGAGCTTTCGAATCATCAGGCGGAAAACTGTGTAACAGTGTATATGCCCACTCATAGTTCGGGTTACGAGGTGAACGAAAAACATGATGTCATTATTTTCAAAAGCATCCTTCAGAAAGCACGTCAGCAACTTGAGGCGAAAGGCTTGGACCAGGCAGCTATTGAAAAAGTACTAAAAAAGGGTTTTGAGCTCGTTGATGATGAGCCTTTCTGGAAGTCGCAGTCCGAGGGACTGGCAGTATTCCTCTCGGAAAGCTTCGTTAGAGTGATCAAGCTGCCTGTACCGGTTAAGGAAAAGCTCATGGTAAACGACTCGTTCTTCCTGGCGCCTGTGCTGCCCTTAATGAAAGCACGGAAGCCCTTTTACCTGCTGGTGCTGAGCAAGCATGATGCAACGTTTTACGAAGCCGACGCCTATGGGATGAAGAAGATTGAAGTGGAAGGGCTGCCCAACGGCATGGACGATGTGATCCGGTACGAGGAAAAGGGCGGAAAGCAGCTGATGCGCCGCGCCGGAGCCAGTACCGGAGCTGCAGCCACTGAGGGTGCCAACTTCCACGGACATGGCGCAGGACTGTCGGATGACGATGAGTATCTGGAGCAATATCTGAAAGAGGTTGACAAGACCTTGTGGACCGAGGTGTTGTCTAAGCAAAATGCGCCGCTGGTTATTGCAGCGGTAGATTACGTACTTGCGGCCTTTAAACGCGTGTCTAAATACAAGAACGTGTGGACCGACCATTTAACCGGAAACTTTGAACACGAAGAGCGAAATGCCTTGTACGAAAAAGTGAGACCGAAGATGGAGGCCTACTTCAAGGAAGACACCAAGAAAGCCCTGCTGAATTATTACAATAACTCAGCTAAAGAGCTCACTTCTTCGCTCCCTGAAGATGTCATACCGGCCAGTTACTACGGGCAGGTATCCGACCTCTTTGTTCAGCGCGATGAGCACATCTGGGGCAGTTTCAATGAAACTGGTAATGAACTTGTCTTGCATGACAATCAGGAGCAGGGTGACGAGTGCCTGATCAACAAGGCTATCATCAAGACCCTGATGAATGGTGGCGATGTACACGTGCTGGATAAAGAAAACATGCCGGCAGATAGTAAGATTGCAGCCTTCCTTCGCTATTCCGCGTAGAAAAGCCTGCCCTTGTGCACAAAAGAAAAGAGGCCGTATCGCACCTGATCCCGGCCTCTTTTCTATGCTTAGTCATTAACGCGTGGTGAATTTAATCTGAATTATACCACCGTTTAGTCCTTCCCTTTAGTAATATCACATCAAATTTCTGCTACAAGTAAACTTTGCGTCAGCCTGTTTTCTTTTGTTCAGATTTCAATTGAAATTCTTTGCGCTAAAGAGCTTACACCTGTAGCAATCTTTTATTTCCTGAATTCATCATATCGCTTTTCAAAACCCCTTTTTATTCAGCACCCTCTCTTTTATAAAAGCCAGCACCATAAAAAAGCGCCTTGCGGCGCTCTTATACATGTGTAAAATTTTGAAGGATTACCCCTGCAGCGTCTTTTTTATCCCCCAGACCAGACTTAATGCAGTCAGGGCACCTACTATTGCAATGCCGGCCAGGACTCTTGGGTTGGCAACCCTCCGGGGGATATATTGAACGCCGTTCTTATTGGCGCGTGCAGGTTCTTTTACGTAACGGCCGTAGTCAGGAACCGCTTCTTCTTCAAAATGCTCAATAAGATGCTGCAGCGAGTCTTTCAGTTCCTGTCCGTACATCGGGTATCCATGCCCTGTGGCAGCCGCTTCAGGTTCGAGCGCAGCAAGGCGTTTTACCGATTCCTTCGAAGCCCCCAGTCAATGGTAAAGTATTTGGGAGGCCCTGATAATACCTTCTTCTGGGTGATGACCGAGAATGCCGACTCCTGCTTGGTAGTAACGAATGTGTCTGCAGCGATAAGCGTTTTATCGAGATCCCGGAAAAGTGAGATCTGCCCTGGAGCATGGCCCGGAGTATGAATAAAGCGCCAGTCGGGCAAGCCGGGGACCTTGTCGTCTGTTCCGAGTCGGCGTACTTTTCTTCCGAGATCTTTCGGGCTGTTGGGAAACATCCACGACATGACACTCATCATGCCGCCTCCTACCATCGGATCAGGCGGAGGATAGCTTGATATTCCTTTCAGATACGGCAACTCCAGATAATGTGCGTACACGGGAACATCCCATACAGCAAGCAGTTCTTCCAGTGCACCTACATGGTCAAAATGTCCGTGGGTAAGTACGATAGCTGAAGGTTTGGCTCCCGGTCCGAACAGGTCCTCGGCCATTCTTATGATCTTCCTGCCCGACCCTTTCAGCGCCGCATCAACCAGAATCCAGTTGTTGGCGCCTTCCTCCCCTGCGGCGATGATGTAAACGTTGACGAAGACGATCTTCATCCCCCATACCCGCGGACCCACCGTGAAGTACTCCACGCCGGAACTCTTAATTTTAGTATATCCGTTTTTTTCAGTTGTTTCCATAAGCAGAATGATATTCTATTTAACAGTCTATCATTCTACCTGTTTTAAAAAACGTCTCAGCTTTCGAGGACTTCCATCTGCCAGATCACCTCATCCTCTTTAACGGGATAGTCGGCTCCCTCGCGGATGTGCGCATACACTGCGTTGAAAAGATGATTATAGTTTGATCTTAGAGAGGTAAGGTACTGCACATCCGGCGTTCCGTTCTGTCCGATGGTGGTAAGCTGCGCCTCTGAGCCGTCCGGTTCTACTCCGTAACCCTCCGTTCCGGGCAGCATGCCCTGCTCCAGCTGGGCTTCCTGCACATCTGTGCGCGACTTGATAAATGTCCCTTTGGTGCCATGTACGACAAAAGACGGCAGTGGACTTGCCACCAGGAGGCTGGAGGTGAGATACACATGCACGTGCTCGCTAAAGAGCAGTTCGATGTGCAGGTAATCGTCAACTTTCGAGCCGGGCCTGAACACGCCTGTTGTCTTCTTCCATGATAGAGGCCTTCCAAAAAGGCTGATCGCCTGATCAAGTATGTGAGGACCAAGGTCGTAGGTAAGGCCGCTGGCTGGCAGCTGTTCCTCCTTAAAAGCTTTCTGACTGATTTCCGGCTTGTAACGGTCGAAGCGAATATGAACTTCTATCGGCCGTCCCAGTTCGCCGCTCCTGACCACCGAGCTCAGCTGCTGGAAGTCTGAATCCCATCTCCGGTTCTGATAGACCATCACCTTCACCCCCTGTTTTCGGGCGAGATCAAACAGCTCTCTTGCTTCTGCAGATGAGGCAGCAAAGGGCTTCTCAACAAGCACATGCTTGCCCGCTTCGATTGCTTTTCGCGTGTATTCATAGTGAGTATTGTTAGGTGTATTGACAATAACGAGGTCTATTTTTTCATCCGCAAGCAGCTCTTCAGCCGAACTGTAACTTACAATAGCGGGATACCGCTCCGCTGCCTTTTTTTGCTTCTTTCTACAACAGCATACAGCCCGAAGTTGGGGTTGGTCTCTATAAAAGGCGCATGAAAAACCCGGCCCGACATCCCGTACGACAGGATGCCTGTAACAATGGTATGGTTCATAGTCTTAGTTTTACGTTTTGTAGTATAAGCAGCAAAATTACTATATGGTTTGACAGGAAATAGCTCTTTAGACGTTTTACTGTCTGCCGCGGATGATCCTGTTCGGCGACAAGGCCACCGGCGACCCTTCTATTACCTGTACCGAATGGGGCTCCCCGCTCAGGTAGGGAACGAGTTGAGGGGGTAAAAAGTATTGGCCAGCCACTTGAATACCGGCTTCCTTACAAATTCACGAATAAATACCACGCCTCTCCGATCGTCGTTCTTTTCCTTCCTGACCAGGTAGAAGCGCAGGTTAAACTCCTCAAATGCCTGATGGAAGGGAAAGGGAATAAGTGCAAAATGGGTATGCAGAAAAAGAAAACCCGCCAGGCTTATAAAGCACTCGCCCTGGTAAAGGTCGTATTCCGTACCAGGCGGAAGCCAGGGATCAAGCACCTCCTTATCAATCCGGTAGTTCACAAAGATGATTTTTCGCCATTCGGCCTGCATCGCCAGAACTTTCATCGCTTTTTCCTCCTAAATACCCACAGGCTCCTTTAGTCCGAAGAATATCGTCTTCCATATCAGAGCGAAGAACGACTTTTGCAAGGGGCGTTTGTAGGTTGAGTGAAAGGTCTTTGCATCGTCTCCTTTTTTTGGATAGTTGTCGTTGACCTTGAAGGTATTGGCAATAAAGCTAAGCAAACCCCTCTTTTTTAGCTTTCCATCATCGTCCTTCTTGAGTGCATTGATCTTCAGATCCTGATAGGTCAAAAATATCGCACCTTTTGCTTTGTAATTATCGCCCTCTATATCAGCTTTAAAACGGCTGATGTGTGCCTGCTTGATCTCGACTGAACCGAGCGGAACAGTAGCCTTGTTGAGCGCAGTACCATCCATATCCTGCAAGTCGGCGTATACTGAAAAGATGCCCTCTTTCTGCCTGGCCAGGTTGAAACGAAAGCCAGCCTTCAGTGTTCCCTGCTTCATAAATTTTGAAACGGCGTCAATCTTCAGAAGGCCATTTTCACTTATTCTGGAGTCGATGTTGGTGATATTGCTTATGGTAGCGTTGGTATTCCAGAATAGGATATCGCCCTCTCTTCCGGTCTTAATGTTCAGCTCGCTGTACGTGATGTCGAGGTCCTGCACGTCTATCTTCTTGACATAGAGCGGCATGTCGAGCTTGAAAAGATTCTGATGAGGGTAGTTTCCCAGCTTCTTTTCATTGCCTGCCGGTATTCCCTTATCACTATAGACCTCAATCTTTCCGTTCGCAATGCGCGCATCAGAAATGAAAAGACCGTTCCCTTCAATGAAGCGCCACCAGTCAATGTCGTCAAGTGCAAGGTTATTGATACTGATGTTGTACCGGTCCTTCCGCTTCTTTACGAGCTTGCGAAAAGCCGCTTTACCCGCTCTTGGCTCAAGCTTCAGCTGACGGATTCGAACCTTGTTCTTCGCTGCATTAATTGAAATGCTGTCTAGTTTAAAATTATAGATGCTGTCGGCAGTCTTGTGTACAAAGTCTTTCAGCGATATAGCCGCATCCTTTGCATAAAAAAAGCGCGTGGTATCTCTCTGCGTATTCTCATCGATCAGAATATCATCCAGGTCAACCATCAGATCTTTAAAGCTAGTTTGTACCTTATCCCCCTTTTTATGATAAGTAAAGTCGAGGTTCTTAAGCGTAAGCTTTTTTAGTCCGAAGCTTCCTATTTCATCCCGGATCAGCTCGTACACGCTGCTGCTGTCCTTCGCCTTCTGGCCCTTAGGCTCAGAGAGGTGATAAAGATGAATAACCGGATGGTCGGCATATAGCACGTCCAGCCGGATGTCTTTTTTCCTGATTAGATCATCCGGCGTGATGCCGTCTATCGCCAGCGCGTTCAGGCGCAGCTCAAAGACGTTGGGAGGTGCTGTATTTGATTGCTGCATCTTTGCATAGACCAGCGAGTCATAACTGACATGAATATCAGAAAGTATGAGGCGGGAGTTCACGACATCGGCATTGATCTTCGCCACTTCAATCCTGTAGAGCCCGCGCGAACCCTTTGCTACAAGTTGCTGAAGCTTTCCCTTTAGTTTAGGTTCAAAATCATCCAGTTTGCGGTATTTCAGGTATAGATATGATCCCAGCACAGCAAGGATAATGACTGTACTGAAAATGACTATTTTTTTCTCATTGTCAGTACAACAATCAAACGTGGTTAAAGTTGCGGGGGAACTGCGCGGCGGGTCTATAGAGGCGTGTTTATAAAAAGAACAGGGGCAGCATCCTGAGCGGACCTACCCCTGTTTCTGTCGTAGCATTGCGAACGACTATTTTTTTATAGCTTCATTGATACGTTTGGCCGAATCAAGGTGCATTTTAAGGATGGGAAGTGTTTTTGCAGCAAAAGCCTTCACCTCTGGATCAATAGAGCTCTTTGATGTCTCATCGAAGAGCGTGATATCGTCTACATGGTCTTTGTTCATCATGTCCATGTAGTGCTTATCGAAGTCGGCCCCCGTCATTTTCTGCATTGCTTCCATGTGCTTCTGATGCTCATCGCTCAGCGTAGCCGGAAGGGTCACGTTCTTGGCTGATGCCAAAGCTTTCAGCTCCTCGTTCGCCTTAGAATGATCCTTAACCATCATCGCGCCAAACGCTTTTACACGTGCGCTCTGTCCGTTTTTCTGGGCAAGATTACCAAGTTCAACCTCGGCCATACCACCTGCTGCTGCCTCCACCATAAAGTGAGAGAGGCTGTCGCTTACCGTTTCTTTTTGCTCGTTTACCTCGCTAGCCTGTGTCGTGCTATCGGTTTTTCCTGAATTGCTGTTTCCGCAGGATTGCCATACCAGCATTCCTGAGGCTGCTATTAAAAAGAGATATTTACCTGTTTTCATAGTTGAATGTTTTAACTTAGACAGTAAACACTTATTATACAACTATGTTTTTAAAGCAACAGGCAAATATCTCTATTTCTGTCGGAAGCGGCTTAATTTATGCCACGTTTCTTCCGGCATTGACAATACCGTATACTGTCCGGATAATAAGTTTGCTCAGGATCTGAACCGTATTTTCGTCATGGTCTCCCGATTCCAGTTGCTGCAGCGCATAATGCTGTATGATAACCAGAGGCAGGATAATCCGCTCCCGGAGTGCAATGGAGCGACGTTCTACCGGATATTGTTCCATCAGGATCGTTGTGCCGGTCAGTTCAAGCATCAGGGCACGGGTGAGATCAAACTCGTCTTTTAGCTTACGCCAGAAAGTACCAAACTCCGCATCGGATTCAAGGAAAGCTGTAATCCTGAAGTCGGCCTTCGACATAGACATGATGCAGTTATCCATCATGGTTCTGAACTGGCCTGAGCTCTCGTAGAGCGACTTTACATCGCGCCATGTCCCGTCTTCCTTAGCTTTCTTCAAGGCAGAGCCTACACCATAGAAACCGGGGATATTTTGCTTTAACTGCGTCCAGGCGGTAACAAAGCTGATGGCACGAAGGTCTTCGAGCTTTAATTCGCCTCCTGAGTTTCTTTTTACCGGCCGACTGCTGATGTTGATCTGCGAAAGCAGCTTCAGCGGACTGTGTCTTTCGAGGTACTTCAGGAACAAGGGGTCTTCGCGAAGGGTAACAAAGGCCTGATGACTGGTCTCCGCCATGGAAGCCAGCAGGCTCTTCTGTTCTGCGCTCAGGGTATTCCGGTCGTTATCGTCAAAGGACGACAGAACGCCGGCATTAACCATCTGCTCGATATTAAAATGAGCGCTGTCAAACGAGCCGTAGTGGCTGCTGATAGTCTGCCCCTGAATCGTTAGCTGGATATGGTCATTGGCAATCTCCTTGCCCATCGTTGCATAAAAGCGGTGAGTCTTACCACCCCCACGTGCAGGAGGCCCGCCGCGACCGTCGAAGAATGCGAGTTGAATGCCATACCGGCGCGCAAGAGACGTGAGTTCGATCTTCGCCTTGTAAATTGACCAGTTGGCCATCAGATAACCGCCGTCTTTGGTACTGTCAGAGAAGCCGAGCATGATCACCTGTTTGTTGCCTCTTGCCTTCAGGTGCTCTTTGTAGAAGGGATGTGAATACAGGCGCTCCATAACAGTACCTGCTGCCTTCAGATCCTGCACGGTCTCGAACAAAGGAACGAAGTCGACAGTGAGGTCCTCTTTCTTCCAACCACTCCAAAGGAAGAGTGTGATCAGCTGCAGGATGTCTGAAGCTTGCTGGCAGTTGCTGATGATAAAGCGGTGCGAGGCCTTCTCTCCTCCGCCAGTCTGCATCCTTTTCATCAGGCGTATGGTAGCGAACGTGTCGTTGGTCAGGTCGTCATATCCTTCGGCTGGAATGTCGGCCTCAATAAAAGATATTGCGTTTATCTTTTCTTCTTCCGAAAGCTCATCGTAGTTCGACGGGAATACGTCTTTAATGAAAGCCCTTCCGGCAATATGTGCTTTTCTGAGCACGCGGCTGTCCTGCCTGATATCAAGAGAAGCAAAATAGCAGCCGAACAGGCGCACCTTGCGGATGAGATTGTCTACACGATCGGCAAACAGACCGTCATGAGAGCGCAGCAGTACGTCTTTGACAGCTTCAAGATTCTGAATGATCTCGTTCTGCATGTTTTCAGGCTCGCCAGCCCTCACGAACGAGTTCTCATAGAATAGATCCTGGAGGCGGTTCATGTTGTCTTCTACCCCGCGGAAGGTAATACGTCTTTTCAGCGAGCGGAAGTCGCGATAATAGCAGCGGAACAGGATCTCCCGGAGCAGGTCAGAGACCTCACGGGTTGTTGCTGTCGTCACGTTCGGATTGCCGTCCCTATCACCTCCTGGCCAGAAGCCTAGTTCGATCAGCTGGTGTGCGTTGAATATAGGCGACTCGAACTCATCTTCAACCTGCTTCTGGAGTTCGGAAACAACGTTATAGAATACATTCTCAAGGAACCAGGCCAGACTCGCAGCCTCATTGACTGGAGTCGGCTTACTCTTGTTGAAGAACGGCGTTTTCCCCAGCTGCTGCAACAGCAGGTGTATGTTGTTGATGTTGTTTGACTTAATTGCTTCAGTCAGATCGGTAATAATGGCGAGCACCCGGCCGGGGTAAAACTGAGTGGGGTGGGCTGTAAGTACCAGGCGTAAGGAGAAGTCCTGAAGCTTTTGCTTAAGCTTTGCCTTGAGCGACGGATTAAAAGAGGCTTGCTGAAGAAGGGCCACTAATGATCCGCTTTCTTCAGGGCTGTGCGTCTTTGAAAACGCGGCATCTTCAATAGCATCAAAAAGGACCACCTGTCTTTCGATATATTGAATGAAGCGAAACAAGAGATCAAAGCGGTCGGAGGCCTGGATATACTGCTCGTACTGCCCAAAAAACTTTCAATAATATCAGCAGGAGCAATGTTTTGCTTGACACTCTCTTCGCAATGTGTGGTAAAAAACGGCAAAAGCGTACCTGTATGCTTTACCCGGTAAAATGGCAGAGTAAGGAATAAACTGTTGTAAAGTTCAAACCTTGTGACTACCTCACTGGCAAAAACTGCTTCTTTCTGGCTTAATTTCATTGATCACATTTATGGTTGAAAAAAACAAAAATAATAGCTTTATGTGTACACCGAAATTTTATTGAACAGTGATTGAGGGACTTAGATAAGAAACTGTGGCTTGCAGAGCAAGACCGCAGTTGATTTCCGCTTGTTATAATATTGATAGCTAATATCTTACCTGATTAAAATATCCGCAATATTAGTGCGGGCGAGAATAAAAAAATTTAAAAAAATATCTGTTTTTTTAACCAGTTTAATAAGATGTTTAACCATTGATTATTTCTCCGCCGTTAGGGTGCAAAACCTGACCGGTCATATAGCTTGAATCTGCTGAAGCGAGGAAGACATAACACGTCGCTACTTCTTCAGGCTGCCCCGGCCGTTTTAAGGGGACGTCGTTTCCGAAGGTAGCAACATGCTCCTCAGGGAAAGTTGAAGGAATAAGCGGAGTCCAGATAGGACCCGGAGCCACTCCGTTCACCCGGATGCCTCTTGGTGCCAGGGCCGTAGACAAGGATCGCGTAAAGCCCACTATAGCCCCTTTGGTAGAAGCATAGTCGATGAGGTGACTGCTTCCCCTGTACGCCGTGACAGATGTGGTGTTGATGATAGCGCTTCCCTTGCCGAGGTACTTAAGCGCTGCTTTTGTGAGGAAGAAGTGCGGAAAGATGTTAGTTCTGAACGTCTTTTCAAGCTGCTCTGCAGAGATCTCTTCCAGATTGTCTTTGGGATACTGCACGGCAGCGTTATTGACCACGATATCAAGCCTTCCGAACTCTTTCACTGTTTGCTCCACAATGTCAATACAATGCTGTTCGCTGCTCACATCGCCGGGGATGAGCAGGCATTTTTGACCTTCATTCTCCACCTGCCACTTCGTTTCCTTAGCGTCTTCGTGCTCATCAAGATAGGAGATCGCTACGTCAGCTCCCTGCCTGGCAAAAGCTACGGCAACAGCACGGCCTATTCCGCTGTCCCCTCCTGTGATGATGGCTACCTTTCCTGCAAGTTTGGAAAATACGTCCTGTTGTTCTCCTTCATAGGCAGGCCTCGGTGTCATTTCTGATTCTATACCCGGCTGTTTGTCCTGATGTTGCGGCGGTTGCGCTCCTTTTTGTTGCTCTTGTGTCATGTCGTTCAATTTGATAGATCTTTGGAGTACTTAACAAGTAATGAAAAGCAGGGTTTTAATTTTAGCCTTTATCGTTTTTGCCTATACTTGCCGCATGTTGTTTGACGATACATACCGGACCATTACCGGACCGGCGGAAGGGATATTCAGAGATAAGGGAAGTAAATTCATTGCCTCCGCTTTTCCGATACGGTCTGAAGAGGATTTTAAGGATCAGCTTGCGGCAATAAAAGCGGAGCACCCCAAAGCCAGGCATCATTGCTGGGCCTTTCGTCTCAGTCCTGACAGGAATGTGTTCAGGCTCAATGACGACGGCGAGCCCTCCGGCACGGCCGGCCGTCCCATTCTGAACACCATCCTTTCGGCCGATCTTACCAATCTTGGGGTGGTTGTAGTGCGCTATTTCGGCGGGACGCTTCTGGGTGTTCCGGGCCTGATCAATGCGTACAAGACTGCAACAGCTGAAGCACTAAAGGAAGCGAAGGTGGTTGAAAAGACAGTGAATGACGTCTATAGCCTGCACTTTGACTACCTGAGCATGAATGATGTGATGAAAATTATTAAAGAGGAAGGGCTGGCCATTTTGAAGCAGGACTATGAAGACAAGTGCGTTATTGAGCTTGAAATACGGAAGGGGCAGTTAAATAAGGTGCTCGACTGGCTCGGGAAAATTGAAGGCCTTGAGCATCGGTATCTTCACACGGTTTGAGCAAAATATTGCCGCGGGCTTGTAGTTCGTGCAGTGCAACTGGCAAAGGCGCCAGCAGCCACAAAAGTCTTTATACATAAAAGAGGCCGGCCCATACTAATGAGACGACCTCTTTTATTTTATTCTGCCCTTATCAGGTAGAAACTTTAGTTTTTGAGTTTTCTGTCGATCCCCTGGGTGATCTTGTTCATTAGAGAGGCTGGAATATTGCCTTTTACCATTCTCCATCTCGAATCCAGGTCCCGGACAATCGTACACAAAAATGTGTCATTGTCTAACTTTACCTGGTATCCTTCAGCATCTTGAGTAACCACTAATTCATTAAACTCCCCATAATCAAACAGATTGATAAAAAAATTAAAGCTATTCGCTTTGGATGCGATGCTGTTCTCTGCAATGTTCATATCAGTGGAACAATTCGTAAAATAAAAGGTTCTGGGATTTTGTAAAAATTATCTTCTTTTTTTACGGGTCTGTCTCGCTCCTTATTTTTTTGAAAAATTGGTCTCAAAACGTCCTGATAGACGAGCTTTCTTCATAAGGCGATGACGTGTTCCTGCGACGTACCATGTTAGTACCATGGTATGGACTCGGGCGCAATAAAACGGGCTTTGCGAGGTGCTTGCGCCGTCCCTGGGTTCTATTGAGCCCGTATTGAGCCTGTGTTGACCCCGACATGAGTCCGACTTTTGCCTACGTAAGTCGGACTCACGTCGGGGTCAGGATGCCCTCACCTTCCGGTCAACAGAGCGCATACAGGATGCAGGGACCAGGAGAACAGGAGGTGTTTCAGAATGAGGTACGAATTTGGCACGCTTTTGCATCAGGACTGAGGACCGGCCACTACGGCCCTAGCCGGGAAGATCTGAAGCATTTCTAAACTGCAAGGGCAAGATGATGTGACAGAGAGTCGATCGTTCGGATCTGCCTCTAGCCTAAGGGAACCAGGTTATTGATTCCACTGGAAAAACAGTTGACGCTCTTAATTATTTAGTGTAGAGCTCAGATTGATGCATTTAAAGCAACAGCCAATACCTCCAATAACATTAAGAAGCGATCGCGCTGAGAACTTTAGAGATAAACATTCATTAGCTTCACTCTGCAACGGGCATGAAGGTAAGAACATGGTGGAGGCCATTGAAACAACGATCAATGGCCTCAATAGAATCGCTCTGATTCTAGGAAAATTTGCTTTTCAGGGCCGCAAGTTTTGCACTAAAATCCTCTGCTTTCTGCTTCTTTCCATGCGCTTTTGAGGGTCTGGTTCTATCCGGCACGCTTTCGTCCTTCTTCATCGACAAGGAGATCCTCTTTCTGTTTATATCAACCTCTGTAACGGTTACTTCTACCTTTTGATGGACCTTGACCACTTCATTAGGGTCTTTCACAAAACGATTAGCAAGCTGGCTTAAATGAACCAGTCCGTCCTGATGGACGCCGACATCTACAAAAACCCCGAAGTTTGTAATATTGGTTACGATGCCGGGTAACTTCATACCGATCCTGAGATCAGAGATATCGTTTACTCCCTCGGTAAAGCTGAACGCTTCAAACTGCTCCCTTGGGTCTCTGCCAGGCTTGGCTAACTCCTGTAAAATATCTTTTAAGGTGGGAAGTCCGACTGTTTCGCTTACATAATTTTCGATCCTGATCTTTTTGCGCAGGTTTTCGTCCTTCATCAGATCCTGAACCTTGCAGTTAAGGTCGGCCGCCATCTTTTCAACCAGGGCATATCGCTCGGGGTGAACAGCGCTTGAATCAAGGGGATGCTCCGCATTTCGAATGCGAAGGAAGCCGGCACACTGCTCGAACGCTTTTTCACCAAGGCGCGGCACTTTTTTAAGTTCCGTTCTTCTTTTAAAAGCTCCGTTTTGATTTCTGTACTCTACGATGCTTCTGGCAAGCTGCGGGCCGAGTCCTGAGACGTACGACAGGATCTGACGGGAAGCAGTATTGAGCTCCACTCCCACTGCATTTACGCAGCTCACTACGGTATCGTCCAGAGATACCTGCAGCTTATTCTGATCAACATCGTGCTGATACTGACCTACGCCAATTGACTTTGGATCGATCTTAACCAGTTCGGCAAGCGGATCCATTAAACGCCGGCCAATCGACACGGCACCTCTGACGGTAACATCCTTATCCGGAAATTCTTCGCGCGCTACTTCAGAGGCGGAATAGATGGAAGCACCGCTTTCGTTAACCATCACGATGGTGACGCCCGGCAGGTTAAGCTTACGTACAAATGTTTCTGTCTCGCGTCCTGCGGTACCGTTTCCAATGGCTATTGCTTCCACGGCGTGTATGTTCACAAGATGTTCTACGGTCTTTTGGGCTTCTGCCGCGCCACCTGCTCCGGTGTGCGGATAGATGGTGGTGTTCTCCAGCAGCTTCCCCTGTTCGTCAAGGCAAACGACCTTACATCCGGTACGGAAACCGGGGTCGATTGCAAGGATCCTCTTCTGCCCCAGCGGAGCAGCGAGGAGCAGCTGACGGGCGTTCTCGGCAAATACCCTTATGGCCTCTTCATCAGCGCGCTTCTTCGTAAGCAAGCGGACCTCAGTTTCCATAGACGGCTTTAGCAATCGCTTGTAGCTGTCGGCTACAGCAAGTCTGACCTGGTCAGACTTGCTGTAGCCTGACTTGACAAAAAAGCGGTCGAGAATGGCTACTGCATCTTCCTCCTGGGGAGCAACGTTCAGACTGAGTACCAGTTCTTTTTCGCCTCGTCGCATGGCCAGGATCCGGTGTGACGGAGCGGTCTTTACAGGCTCGTGCCAGTCAAAGTAATCCTTGTACTTTTCTCCCTCAACTTCTTTTCCTTCAATGACTTTTGATTCGAATTCGCCTTTCTCCAGGAAAAGCTCCCTGATGAGGGACCGCGCTTCTGCGTGCTCGCTTATCTGCTCGGCGATAATATCACGTGCCCCGGCTAAAGCGTCGGCATCTGAATGAACACCCTTTTCTTCGCTTATATATTTTGATGCCTCTTCCAGTACGTCAAATTTTTCTTGCGCCATAATAAGATCAGCGAGTGGCTGGAGGCCTTTCTCCCGCGCAACACTTGCTCTGGTTTTGCGCTTGGGCCGGTACGGCAGGTAAAGGTCTTCCAGGGCTGTCATAGTCTCAGCATCCTTTAATTGCTGCTCCAGCTCTTTGCTAAGTTTTCCCATCTCGGTCAGCGACTTGAGTATGGCGTCGCGGCGCTTGTCCAGTTCACGTAATTGTTCTGCCCGGTCGCGGATTGTAGCTACCTGAACTTCGTCTAAGCTGCCGGTCATCTCTTTACGGTATCTGGAAATAAAAGGGACTGTGGCCCCCTCGTCCAGTAAGGATACAGTTGTGCTGACCTGCTTTTCGGTCAAAGAGAGCTCTTCTGCGATCTTTTTAAAGTGTGAAATCATATTTCTGAGACAAAATCAGTAAAAGACTGCGAATTTGGGGCTATCCCTTCACATATCAAAATTTGCTTATCCACAAAAATCGAGGGGACAGCTCAGTAAAAAAGCTATTTAAAGATGGCTTTCGTATCGCCAAAGCTACGTAATGGTCGCAATAACCTAGCGAAGCAATCTCATTGAGGCGTTGGCAAAAACAGTTTAATGCCTCAATACCTAGTGAAGCCAAGCGCATGGGCGTCTTGGCAAAGCAGTTAACCGTGCAAATAAAGTAGCGAATCGATCTCATTGAGTCCTTGTAAAAAACAATAGCGATCTCAATAACCGTCAATAGACGTGCGGGGAAACGCTATTTCAGCGCTGCTTTAACAAGCAATCCGGTGGTAATGGCGGTGGCGACACTGATGAGGGTGCCGATAAGAACGTACTCCGAACGTTGAGGAGCATCTTTGGTATCGCTGAAGCGGAGTATGGACTTGGCCGCGGTTAGCAGTCCGATTGCGGCGTATTGATCGAAAACAACCAGCACGAATATAATGAGGCGTTCCAGAATGCCAATCCATTTTCCTGCACTGCCAAGGCTGTTTTCCTGAGGATGGATCTGGTTTCTCCATTTCGAGGTCAGCATTCCGATTGTGATACCGGCGGGGTAAGAGAGGAAGATGATTGCCATGGTGCATAACCAGAAGTGGGTGGTATTGAGCGAAGTCAGGGCGCTTGTAACTTCCGGAATCTCTCCAGGAAATAGATACAGACCAAGAGCGGCAATAACGGCGATGTGCAGTATCTGATCGGCAACAAAGTAAGCCACTGTCTGGGGCCTGTAGGACTTCCAAAGGTCAATGAAGAAATGGGTAATGAGTATCACGAAGGGAACTGCAAGATACGTGAAGCCGGTAAATGTCCAGGCGAGCAGGGCTGTTACCAGGACGTGCAGGTACAGATGATGCGACCTCCAGTGATATGTCATCCGCCCTTTTACCCAGGCTTGCGGCTGAAGAACGAAATCTGTAAGGAGATGGGCAGAGAGCATTTTAAGGTACCAGAGGGCTAACATAGGGGCTAATTAATCAGTGATACAAGTTTACGATATATTCTGATTGCTTTATCAAGCTCTGTCCAATTTGCTGCTTGCGCGTGTTTGTTTATTGTCGATTGCGTTTTTCCGAGCTTTCTTGCTGCTTCTGTCTGGGTGTATCCGCTAAGCAATTCGGCAACTACCTGAGCTTGTTTTACTGATAGTTTTTGAATCAGGAGGTCTGCTAATACGGCGACAGCTTCCAGTCCGGTATCTACTTTAGGCTCAGCGCAGCGGATGGCTAATCTGGAGGTCGTTTTAGTTAATTCATCTAGCTCTCTTCCTGAAAGTAAGAACGCTTCTCCCTGGGCTGTCGCTATATCTTTAACTGGCTCTTCAACTGCACCTATACCAATAGCAATGCGGATGTCAATCACATCACCTTCGCTTTGGGAGGAGTATTGCAAGGCGATTGCTCGTAATCTCAGGGCCAGAGTAAGCGCTTCCTCCGGTTCGCACAAGGCGTGGAAACTATCTCCGCGGTAGATGTCGCTTTTGGCTTTTTGCCACTTCAGTTCAGACTTGATAGTGGCCAGTAACTCTTCAAGCTGCTTTTTATTTAGAAAGCTTGAATTGACAATATCGCCTGTTAGTACTGCTTTAGATGGATGCATGCTTCAAATATAGCTTAATTAGGCGATAATTTGAAATTATCGCCTAAATTGGCGATAAATAGAAAATATCGGCTTATTAGGCGATAATATACCTGTCCTCGCAAAATTTTCAATTTCATTTCTCACGAATCATTTTTATTGTATTTTTGCACCACATTCAGGCGCTGATAGCCTGACGTTCTTTAAATAGTCTTGTAGTGTAATGGTACCACGTCAGATTCTGGCTCTGAAAATCTAGGTTCGAACCCTAGCAAGACTACGAAAAAAGCCGCTTAGTGAATTCTAAGCGGCTTTTTTTATTAAACTTAATCGCTGTAGTGGCGGACTTGTGTCTGTTAACCTAAAGATCTAAACTTATCGCCTCCTCCCATCGGAGTAGAGAAGAGAAAAATTAAAAGATCAGAGTTACTTTACCCTGACCGTTATTGCAACGGCTATACTGTTTCAATTTGCTTTCTTAAAACAGGTAATCAAAAACAGGGGATGATTTTCGGCCACTTCAGTGATCCCGACTAATCCGTACTTGCCAAACTCCTCCTGAACGGAAGTTTCGTCATAAAAAAATATCTTGACGCCTCCGAACTGCTCGTACCGGTCCTTGCTGAGAAAGGTGCCCTGGCCGAAGGTCAGTGCTTTCTTTGATATTGCCGTAAAGACCATATATCCGTTAACAACCAACTGATCATAGCAATCGCCAATGAATTTAGCCCTTTCTTGTTCATCCAGCAGATGAATCAAAGCATGGCTGAAGATACCTTCATAACGATCGTTATCGAAAGGCATATCTGCTACCGAACCATAGTGGATTTTCATTGTCGTGCCATAGTGCTTTTCTGCCAGTTCTATTGCTGTTCTTGAAATTTCGATACCAGTAACTTCCATTCCTTTGCTCAAGAAGACCTGAGCGTTCCGGCCGTAGCCTATTCCGGGGATAAGCACCTTTCTTACCCCCTTCGTTTCAAACAACGCAGCTGTGAGCAATGCCGATTGCGCAGACTCAAGTCCCCACATTTCCTGCTTGTCCTTAAATGCTGCTTCCCAAAACTCTGTCATGATGTTCTTAATTTAATTCAGTACCCGTTCAAAACAACCAGGGAAATAAAGCCCCCCTTGATAAAAGTAAGTTTATTCAGTTAGATTTGGCAAACAGGTATACTCTACCAGGGAATCTCTCCGGTTTCGGGGTTTGTTTCTTCACTGAAAAATTTACCCGTGGGGCCGTTCTTATCTGTCAGGGCATATTTAATAATCCTGTTAGCAGCAATGCTTACTTCCCCGCCATTGAAGAATGTAAAATCAGTCTTTGTCAGTCCCGGACAAACAGCATTCACTTTAAAATTAGTATCGCGCAATTCATAGGCCAGCTGTATCGTGTACATATTCAAAGCAGCCTTCGACACGGCATAGACACCATATTTTGCGTACTTATATGCCGGCCACTGCGGATCGCTTTGTAATGAAAGCGATCCGACACTGGTACTCACATTGACTATTCGTGGTTCAGAAGCATTCCGTAATAAATCCAGAAATGCTTGTGTAACGCTCGCTACTCCAATTACATTGGTTTTAAGTGCATCCATATATTCGTTCCTTGTCGCTTCAAGAATGGTATACGGTGCACTTCCTCCATTGATACCGGCATTATTAATAAGAACATCGAGTACCTGTGTCTTTTTACCTACTTCTTCACGAGCATGCCGAACTGATCTATCGTCGGTAACATCTAATTGTATTGCTTCAACATGCAATAGTCCCTCTGCATTTAATTTCTTTACCGCTTCCAGACCGTTCTCCAAACTGCGGCTTCCAATAAAGACAAAAAATCCTTTTTGTAAAAGCTGTCTGGCTGTTTCGAATCCAATACCCTTGTTGGCTCCCGTAATTAGTGCTGTTTTCATACCCTGTAAACATTAAATTTCCGATCCAAAATTCGGGCATTCAACAGCGGAGCTGTTTACCAAATGGTAAAAAAGTAAGTCAACGGATATTTCGCCGTATTCTGCTTAGCGATTGTTGTGTTACTCCCAGGTATGAGGCGACGTATGACAACGGAATGCGATTGATGGCCGAAGGATAATTTTCCAGGAACTCTAAATATCTTGTGGTAGCATCCTGCGATATTACAGGGCCTTTTCTCGATTTTTGGTACATACATAGTTGCACCATCTTATTTTTAACAGAGTCCCATTCAACGATACTATCAGAGAGCTCCTCCCAATCCTTTTTGGAAAAAACGATAAGGCTGCAATTGGTAACCGCCTGGAGATACTCGGACGAGGGAGTGTTTGCCTCAAAGTTGAGGTAATCACACACCATACTATTTTCAAGAACGAAACACCGCGTAATCTCTTCTCCCTTCTTGTTGTAGTAACAGCCCCGAATAACTCCTTCGGCAATAAACCCGACCTGCTTCGGGATTTTTCCAGCCTCCGAAAAGTAATCGTCTTTGTTTATCTGTAGTGTTTTCCCTTTATTTAAGACAAGTTCAACTTCTTGCTTGCTGAGACTTCCAAATTTCAAAATGTACTGAACCAGTTTTTCCATTGAATACAGTTTAAAAAAATCGCGTTCCCTATCCCATAAAAAGTAAAATCAGAAAAGCCTGCGCGCTGCTTTTCCTTATTGTGGCACAGGGCTCATGTTTACTAAGCCTTGAGTATGTAAATCTAGTATTTTGATCGAAGGCGGGCACTGAATGAAAACGCTCATCCCTCCCTGTGAATAAAATTTGATCCAACGATGAAACTCGTGTTTCAAGACTTGAAGCGCCCGACATTCAGGGCTGCTGCTATGAATGTGGGAGTAAATTCCTGCAATTGCGAAAATATTTCTAAGTTTGAATCTTTATAAGCGAAAAAAACAATGATTATTGAGCCAAAAATAAGAGGTTTCATTTGTACTACGGCCCATCCTGCCGGATGTGAACAGAATGTAATTAACCAGATAAATTACATAAAATCAAAAGGTTCAATTGAAGGACCAAAGAAAGTTTTAGTAATTGGAGCCTCTACCGGTTTTGGTCTCGCGTCCCGGATAACGAGTGCATTTGGATCCGGTGCATCTACTATAGGGGTATTTTTTGAAAAGCCGGCTGCAGAAGGAAAGCCCGGATCAGCGGGCTGGTACAATAATGCCGCTTTTGAGCAGCAAGCTATCGGGGCAGGTCTTTATGCCAAAAGCATCAACGGAGATGCTTTCTCGGATGAGGTCAAGGAAAAAACAGTAAACCTGATTAAACAAGACCTGGGCACGATTGATCTGGTCATCTATTCACTTGCTTCGCCCAGAAGGACTCATCCTAAAACCGGAGTAACCCACCAATCTGTTTTAAAGCCGATCGGGCAGCCCTTCACAAGTAAAACTGTCGATTTT
The DNA here is from genome assembly GCF_041902385.1 of Arcticibacter sp. MXS-1. Lineage (GTDB taxonomy): Bacteria > Bacteroidota > Bacteroidia > Sphingobacteriales > Sphingobacteriaceae > Arcticibacter. Next base: position 3,925,544 of record NZ_CP169244.1, read on the forward strand.
CACACCGGCATTGTTTCAGATATTTCGATAGAACCTGCGGGCGGACAGGATGTAGAGAATACCGTAGCAGTAATGGGCGGCGAGGACTGGCTTTTCTGGATAGAGACGCTTAAAGCTGCGGGCGTACTGGCTGAGGGTGCTCTCACTGTAGCCTATTCTTACATCGGCCCGTCTTTGACCGAGCCTGTCTACAGAAAAGGCACAATCGGAAAGGCAAAAGATGATCTTGAAAAGACTGTAGGTGTTATTGACCAGGTGCTGGGTGATCTTAAAGGCAAAGCTTATGTATCAGTGAACAAGGCATTGGTTACGCAAGCGAGTTCTGCTATCCCGGTTATTCCGCTATATATGTCGCTTTTATTTAAGGTAATGAAGGCCGATAATATCCACGAAGGATGCATTGAGCAAATTCAGCGTCTTTTTGCTGCAAGACTTTATAACGGCGGTGCTGTTCCGACGGATGAACAAGGACGGATACGGATAGATGACTGGGAAATGAGAGAAAACGTTCAGTCGGAAGTATCGCGGCTATGGGAAGAAGCTACAACCGAAAATCTTTCCGCCATCGGCGATCTGGAAGGCTATCGAAAAGACTTCATGAACCTCTTCGGATTTAATATTGCAGGTGTAGATTATCAGAAAGATGTAGACGAAGTGGTTGAAACACCGGGACTGCTTTCTTAGGCGTCCGCTTTGTCAGTATAAAAAAAGAGGCTGGATCGCATGTGATTCGGCCTCTTTTTTTATACTGCTATTAAAAACCTCTCTGACGCACTGCCTCGTAAAGAATGATGCCTGCCGAAACGGAAACGTTTAATGAGGCGATCTCTCCGTTCATCGGAATTTTCGCGAGATGATCGGCCGATCGTATAATCTCTGAAGAAATTCCGTCTTCTTCTGAGCCCATCACTACGGCAGTCGGACCAGTGTAATCCACCTTGTAGAGATAATCGTTGGTCTTCTCAGTGCAGGCCACTATTTGCAGTCCCGACTCACGCAGGAAACGCGTCACCTTTAAAAGACTTTCATGCCGGCAAACGGGGATCTTAAAGAGCGCACCGGCCGATGTTTTCACCGCATCAGAATTAACCTGCGCAGAGCCCTTCACCGGAACAACGATGGCGTGAACACCTGCACATTCAGCTGTTCGCGCGATGGCTCCCAGATTCCGCACATCTGTTATACCATCGAGAAGAAGGATCAGCGGCGTCTCCCCCCGCTCGTAGATATCGGGGATGATACTTTCAATGCTCTGGTAGGTAATGGGCGATATAACCCCAATAACCCCCTGATGGTTCTTTCGGGTGATCCTGTTCAGTTTTTCGACAGGAACCTGCTGATAATTGATCTGCTTGTCTTTCAGAACGGCCCGCAGCTCCAGAAACAATCCCCCTGTTAAACCTCGCTGTACATAAACAGCCTCGATATCTCTTCCGCTCTTTACTGCTTCTATTACCGCTCTAATCCCAAATATCATCTGGTTGTTCTCGCGCGTATTCCTGTCTGGGTTAGTGTTCATTAACAAAAAATTTAGCAGCGAAAATACTGAATATTTTCATGTAAGATGGTGCGGCTTCGTTTTGCGGCACTCTGTTTTTAACAGCTCCTAAAGTTATAAACATCCCCCTGACCCCTTTTATGTGCTGATATTCTGGGCAGTTAACATGTTATTAACAATTGAATGTTAATATAAAAGACGCTTTTTGAACAAAAACAACTAAGTGTAAATGACATGATGTGTAGAAAGGGAACCTGTTTATTGTGTATTTTTGTACCGATGAGCCTGGAAAAAGAAAATCAGTACAACAGTCAGGGAAAAGGGACGGGATTTGGAGAAAGAAGAACGAGGTTGAACAACCTCGTAAGTGGATTGGGTAAGCTGCCTCCTCAGGCTGTAGACCTGGAAGAAGCCGTGCTAGGGGCATTAATGCTTGAAAAGGACGCCTTGTCTGCTGTGATTGACATCCTTAAGCCTGAAGTATTCTATAAGGAAGCGCACCAGAAGATATTTGAAGCTATCCATACGTTGTTTCAGAAGTCCTCTCCTATTGATATCCTTACCGTTACCTCTCAATTGAGGCAACAGGGACATCTGGAGATGATCGGAGGCGCGTATTATATCACAGAACTGACCAACAGGGTCGTTTCTGCTGCCAATATCGAATATCACGCGCGAATTATTTCTCAGAAGTATATTCAGCGGGAACTCATCAGGATTTCTACCGAGATCATTAACAATGCGTATGAAGACACGACGGATATTTTTGATCTTTTAGACCACGCCGAGAAAAACCTCTTCGATATAGCTCAAAACAACCTTCGCCGTGATTCGCGCAAAATGGACGACATTGTGAGGGAATCGCTCGAAGCGCTTGAGAAGTTAAAGGATCGCGTTGATGGTCTGACAGGTATTCCATCGGGCTTTACGGCACTCGACAGAATGACTTCGGGCTGGCAGCCTTCTGACCTTGTCATCATCGCTGCGCGGCCTGCAATGGGTAAAACGGCCTTCGTTCTGAGCTGCGCGAGGAACGCCGCTGTACAGTTTGACAGACCTGTAGTGGTGTTCTCGCTTGAAATGTCCTCCGTTCAGCTGGTAAATCGTCTGATATCAGGCGAAGCAGAAATAGAGCAGGAAAAATTGAGAAAGGGAAACCTGGCTGAATGGGAATGGCAGCAGCTGCATTCTAAGATTGGGAAGCTGACAGAAGCTCCGCTGTTCATTGATGATACCCCCGCCTTAAATATTTTTGAATTCCGGGCCAAGTGCCGTCGTCTAAAAGCCCAGTACGATATTCAAATGATCATCGTCGACTACCTTCAGCTCATGCATGGCAAAGGCGAAGGTAAGGGCGGTAACCGTGAGCAGGAGATCGGTAGTATTTCAAGAGCGCTGAAATCAGTGGCGAAGGAACTCAATGTGCCTGTACTGGCCTTGTCGCAGCTCAGTCGTGCCGTTGAAAGCCGGCCGGGTGCAAGCAAGAAGCCAATGCTGTCTGACCTTCGTGAATCCGGTTCTATTGAGCAGGACGCAGATATGGTTCTCTTCCTTTACCGGCCCGAGTATTACGGTCTGACCGAGGACGAAGAAGGGCGGTCGACACTCGGTGTAGGTGAAGTCATTATCGCCAAACACAGAAATGGTGAGACCGGAACGGTTCCTCTTAAGTTTGTGGGCAAGTACGTTAAGTTTGCCGACCTCGACGAAGACTTTTCAGCATCCTCCGCACTTGCGACAGGTTCAGATCCATTTGCTGCACTCTCGCCGTCACAGGATTTTGATCCGAAGCCAGGCAACTTTATCATCCGGCCTTCCAGAATGGATGACATCGATGACGAGCCGCCGTTTTAATGATATTTACAAGAAGATACCCATCAGGATCCCAACTAGTATTATTATAGGGGCCCTGACCCGGGTGTAATGTAGAATCAGAAAGGTAGATAGTACCAGGCCTAAAGACAGCAGATTGGTGCCCACCGGCTTCATCAGAAAGATAAATGCGGCAATCATAAAACCTACAGCGACTGCGTTAATTCCCGAAAGCGAGTTCTTGATCCTCGTGATTTTTTTCAGGTCACTCCAGAATGGCACAAAGAAGAGAACAAGAATTGCTCCGGGAAGATTAATTCCGAGTGTCGCTACTACGCTCCCTACAATTTGTCCCAGTCCCCCGCTTCCGGCATTCTTCATTGTCATCGCTCCCAGAAAGGAAGTAAATGAAAAGGTAGGACCGGGAATAATCTGCTGGAAGGCGTATCCTGTCAGGAACTGAGACGAGGTGAGGTAAGCTTTCATTTCCACAAACTCTGTAAACATGAGAGGGATGAGTACCTGTCCCCCGCCGAATATGATAATTCCGTTTCGATAAAAGTTCTCAAACAGACGGATAGGCAGACTGAAGGGCGAGGTTTGATTAATGATGGCACCGAGCGCAGCGAAGAGCAGGAGAATGCCAAGGAAGTAGACAACCTTCTGCCTGTTAATAGCCGCAAATAGTTTTACCCGCAATGCTCCTTCTTCTTCACTAGTCTCAAGAGCAGAGGAGATGATACCGCCAATGAGAATGAGCAAGGGGAATACGAAGGCGTTTCGGAGGATCAGTGTAACCGGCACGGCAGCAAAAGCGAGCCAGGCAGCGGTTTTTGTTTTTAGCACAGACTTGGCGAGCCGGAATGCTGCATATCCCACTGTGCCTACTGCTACCGGCTGAACGAACCTTAAGATTTGATCAAACTGTTCTTTTTGTCCGAGCTGAGAGTAGGCCATCGCAGCTGCACACATCACCGCAGCAGAGGGGAAGATCCAGATTAAAAAGGTCAGGATGGCAAGGCGAAGTCCCCCCACCTTATAAGCAATGCCGATAATAGTCTGAGTAGACGACGGCCCAGGCAGGAGCTGTGTAAATGCATTTAACTCAAGAAGTTCGCTTTCGTTAATGTAGTGCCGTTTGTGCACAAATTCCCTCAGCATGATGCCCACATGGGCCTGTGCTCCTCCGAAGGCGGTGAAGGTAAATAACGTAACGTCGCGTATGAATAGTAGTTCCCTTGCTTTCAAATCAATCGTCTTCGTAGTCTTGTCCCGTGGCTGAAAGATATGCGCCCTTTAATTCCGCAAGTGCATGCGCGTTATGTTGCGCTTGTGCGACCTCCATTCCCTTCTGATAGGTTCGCAGCGCGTCGTCCTGACGGTCTAAATGTTCGTAAAGCCTTCCCAGGTGATAGTAAGTGCCCAGGTAATCAGTATGTTGAATTGTCAGGTCTTCGAAATAGCGGAGGGCATTCTGATGATTCCCGATATTGAGATACTCCGTAGCCAGTGCATATTTAAGAAAGGGGTCCTGCGGGTCTTTTTCAAGAAATTCTAAAAGCTTTTGTATTCGGGAGTCATGCATTTTAAAAAGAGGCTTTTTTAAACTAAATTTGCAACAAAATGATATCCGCTGAACAGCCAGCGAATACAGACAAAAGTAAATTTACTGGCGATAAAGTACAATATTGCTTATTAAATCTCTTATTGTTGGCAGGCCTTTTGTAAAATATGATTAAAAAGGCGGATATCGCAACCTTAAGCATTAGACAGCAAACATAAGGACGATACATGAAAGCGTTAAAGCAGACAAAGTAGGTTAAGGCCGGGAGACATGAAAAAAATCAAATTAGATATAGTAGGTTTGTCGTACAGCCAAACGCAGTCAGGAGCATACGCACTAGTTTTGGGAGAAGTGAACGGGAGACGACGACTTCCCATTATAATCGGGGGCTTCGAGGCGCAGGCGATAGCAATAGAAATAGAAAAGATGACTCCTACCCGCCCCCTCACTCATGACCTTTTCAAGTCTTTTGCTTTATCATTTAACATAGAAATACAGGAAGTTATCATATATAACCTTGTAGACGGCATCTTTTACGCCAAGTTGATCTGTTCTGACGGAAAGAGAACGATCGAGATAGACGCCAGAACCTCGGATGCTATTGCCCTGGCAGTCAGGTTTGAATGCCCTATTCACACTTACGAATTTATCCTAGCCACAGCAGGAATCATGATTGAAGGAAATGACTTTGTTTTTCTGGAGAACATGGAGGGAACCGTTGCGGAGGAAAAAACGACAGAGTCGGTCGCCAATTACACCACGATGTCTGAAGAAGAGTTAAAAGAAAAACTTCAGCAGGCTTTAAGTGACGAGGCATACGAGAAGGCGGTAAAAATCAGGGATGAGTTGTCCAGAAGGAAATCTTCTTAATATACATACGCAAATTGCTAATTCTTAATATATTTCAACTCATAGATCCCTTTTTATAGTTTATGGAACGTTTCACCGGCCTGATTGGTGTTGTGCTTATCTTTGGCATTGCCTTCTTAATGTCAAATAACCGAAAGGCCATTAATTATCGTGTTGTTCTGTCGGGCCTTGCAATACAGGTCATCCTGGCTGTCTTTATTCTTAAAGTTCCTGTTGGTAAAGTAATATTTGCATGGCTTGGTGCACTTGTTACCAAAATACTCGACTTTTCGCATGCAGGCGCTGAATTTGTTTTTGGTCCTCTGGCCAATCAGCTGTCGCTAAGCAAATCCTTTGGTGTAAACACCATCTTCTTCTTTAACATTGTTCCCACTATCATTTTTGTCGCGGTCTTGGTAAGTGTGGCGTACTACCTTGGCATCATGCAGCGAATCGTAAAAGTGGTAGCATATGCCGTGTATAAGGTAATGGGAGTTTCGGGAGCAGAGGCTCTTTCTAATGTAGCGAGTGCTTTTGTGGGTCAGGTGGAAGCGCAGATCATGATTAAGCCCTATTTGAAAGGCATGACGATGTCTGAACTGCTGGCCTCTATGACGGGTAGCATGGCTTGTATTGCTGGCGGTGTGATGGCCATTTACATATCATTAGGAGTGCCTGCTGAGTATCTCCTCGCTGCCAGTATCATGGCCGCACCTGCTGCACTGGTTATATCAAAGATCGTATGGCCCGAAACAGAAGTTTCTGAAACCAAAGGCGAGGTCTCGCTTGAGATTAAAAAGACCAGTGCAAATCTGGTAGATTCAATATCTCATGGAGCTAGTGATGGGTTAAAAGTTGGTCTGAATGTGATCGCTATGCTGGTAGGCTTTATCGCCATTATTGCCCTGGTAGACGCTGTGCTGGGATGGATTGGAGCTGGTCTGGCAGGCTGGGGAGTTTCCTTGTCTTTTGTAGGGATTGACATCCAGCATCTTAGTCTGAACCAGATATTGGGAAGTATTTTTTCTGTCTTTGCACGGGCGATGGGTGTACCGGGAAAAGACGCTCATGTTGCAGGCTCTCTGATGGGGACAAAGATGGTGATCAACGAATTCGTTGCCTATCTCGACCTTTCAAAAGTAAAAGCTACACTCGATCCAAAGACACTTATTATTACCAGCTTTGCGCTTTGCGGATTTGCTAATTTTAGTTCGATTGCCATTCAGGTGGGAGGTATTGGTGAACTAGCACCTCAGCGCCGGTCTGATCTTGCGAAACTTGGTGTTAAAGCACTCATTTGTGGTACGCTTGCTTCTTATCTCTCTGCTACTATTGCCGGGATGTTGTTGTAATATCCGACAATGGCACTTCTACAAAAGGCAAGATTCATAGTAAACACTCACGGGCTGCGTGCTCAAAAGGGGAAGACACTTGATTGAATGTTCTTTTCGGTTACTTAAACGGAGCGAAGCAATCTCATTGAGGCCTCCGAAAATCAATCAAACGTCTCAATAAACAAATACACTTTCACAAAAAAGCCCGGCTAATTTAACTTAGACCGGGCTTTTATTATTAATCTGTATTTGTAATCTCAGTTTTACCCTCTATGCCTGATATCAACAAAAGTTCTGTTTGTTTCACCGGTGTAGACCTGCCGCGGCCGTCCGATCGGTTCCTTATGATCTTTCAGTTCCAGCCACTGTGCGATCCATCCGGGAAGCCGTCCAAGTGCAAAAAGAACCGTGAACATCTCGGTTGGGAAACCGAGTGCACGATAAATAATGCCGGAATAGAAATCGACGTTCGGATATAATTTTCTTTCCACAAAGTATGGATCATGCAGGGCGGCATCCTCCAGTTTTTTAGCTATCTCGAGCACCGGGTCATTTATTCCAAGCTTTTCAAGGATGTTGTCGCAAGCCTGTTTGATAATCCTGGCGCGCGGATCGAAGTTCTTATATACGCGGTGTCCGAAGCCCATCAGACGGAAGTTATCATCTTTGTCCTTGGCTTTGTTGATCCATTTCTCCGTGTCGCCCCCATCGTTCTTGATTAGTTCCAGCATCTCGATTACTGCCTGGTTTGCTCCTCCGTGCAACGGCCCCCATAGTGCAGAAATGCCTGCCGATATTGAAGCATATAAGTTACTGCCTGAAGATCCCACTATTCTGACTGTAGAAGTAGAGCAGTTTTGCTCATGATCTGCATGTAAGATAAGCAGCTTGTCGAGTGCGTCGACCACGACAGGATCTATTTCCACTTCTTCGGTCACTTTCCCAAATGTCATATGCATGAAATTGGTGACATAGTCCATTTTGTTCAGAGGGTATATAAAAGGTTCACCAAGGGAGCCTTTATAGATCCAGGAAACGATGGTAGGCATTTTCGCCAGAAGTTTGATCACGGCAAGATCGATATCGGCCTTGCTAGGGTTAGGGTTAAGACTTTCAGGTGAAAATGCAGAAAGTGAGCTGACCAGCGAGCATAGCTGCCCCATTGGATGAGCGTTATGAGGAAATGCATCAAAAAACTTCTTCATATCCTCATGTATAAGCGTATGCTGGCTTATATTATGGCGAAATTCTTTTATCTGGGTTTCAGTAGGAAGTTCTCCATAAATTAAAAGATAGGCGACTTCAATGAAGGTCGACTTTTCAGCGAGCTCTTCAATGGGATATCCGCGGTATTTCAGGATGCCCTGTTCTCCGTCAAGAAAAGTGATAGCGCTGCTGGTAGCACCTGTATTCTTAAATCCTGTATCGAGTGTGATGTAGCCACTCAGATCACGCAATTTTGAGATGTCTATTGCTTTTTCGTTTTCAGTACCCGTTATAACCGGGAAATCATAAGTTTTGTCACCAAGGGTTAAAGAAGCTGTTTCTGACATATAATTTGGATGTTGGAACGCAAAATTAATTAAATATGGATGTTAGTAAACGTATTTGGTTTTTCTTAATGTAATTTTTTTGCAACGAGTTGGAGGGCGGACATTATATACTACGTTCTACATCGGAAGTAAACAACAAAAACACAATTATGATTTAAACATTTCAACTTAGTAATATGCACCTCCTGATTGTTAAAAGTATCAAAAAATTTTTGATTAATTAAAACTGTCCGCCCGGCCTGTAAAAATATCGGAACCTCTTTCTGTTTGATGCGTATAAGAACCGAATAACACATGACAGATAAAGCGTGCTGCTGGCAGGTGCTCTAAGTGCAGGGTCTGGAGCGTTTCAGCGGAGGTAAAATGCACAATGAAGAAGCAGATATTAGTTGTTGACGACGAAATAAGCATTCTAAAGCTTTTAAATTTCGTTTTATCGAAGGACTACGAGCTGGTCATTAAAAACAGCGGCGTAGAAGCTGTGGACTGGTTAGATCAGGGCAACGACCCGGATCTGATTATTTCAGACTTGCAGATGCCCTATTTCGATGGCAGTTCATTGGTTAGGAATTTAAAGATAAGCGGATACTACCGCAATACTCCCGTCATACTCTTGTCCGGCGTGGAGAACCTTGAAGAGAAGGTGACCACCATGCAGATTAAAGTTGAAGGTTTTCTTCAGAAACCCTTCAATCCGGGAAAGTTAAGATCAATGATAGAAGCATTACTCGTGCAATCCGAAAATAACAGATAAAGTTACATGATACTAACTTCAACCATAAACTTCTCACAACAAACAGGTGTCCATGGACGGATAGTCTACGTAGGAGCCGAGATTAGGTCGCATGTATTCTCCGGACTTCATGCGGGCTTCGATCTTGATGAGACTCTTTTGGACATACGCTCAGTTGAGCAGTACCTCAACGAACAGTCCTTACTTACACTCCCGGAAATTCTGTTAGTAGAGGCCGATTCAGACGGACTATGGGTTGACTTGGTAAAGACAATGAAAAAGAACTCTCTTCTACACGGGATGATTATAATTGTTCTTTCCACTTTTCATAATCCAAGATGGAAGTCTCAGGCTCTTGCTTTAAAAGTACATGATTTCTATGTGTATCCCTTTCCCGTTACGGACTTGTTCGAGCGTTTAAACTTCCTGGTGAAGTTTAAGCTTATTAGACCCAGACTAACGGAGCTTTCAGCCAATGTTGACGTTACCTATAAGATTCCTGTTCTTAAAAGAGTCTTCGACGTTGTAGCGTCGGGACTAGCGTTAGTTACTCTTAGCCCCTTGTTGCTGCTTATCGGGCTATTAATCAGGCTTGAGTCGAAAGGACCTGTAATTTACAAAAGCAAGAGGGTCGGGACGGGCTACAAGATTTTTGATTTTTACAAATTTCGCTCCATGCGCGTAAATGCAGACAAACAGATTGAGCAGCTCTCGGATCTAAATCAATATGGTAGTGGCGAAAAAGGGAAAGCCGCCTTTGTGAAAATCAAAGATGATCCCAGGGTAACACGTTTCGGAGCGTTTCTTAGAAAGACCAGTCTAGACGAACTGCCTCAGCTCTTTAATGTTCTGATTGGTGATATGTCTATGGTGGGTAATAGGCCCCTGCCGCTATACGAGGCTGAAATGCTCACTTCTAACGAGTGGACAACACGTTTTTTAGGCCCTGCCGGTTTAACCGGACTTTGGCAAATAAGTCGTAGAGGAAAAACAGAGATGTCTGAACGTGAACGTAAGAAGCTAGACAATTTCTACGCTTCCCGCCATTCATTTTGGCTTGACATGAAAATACTATTCGCCACTTTGCCCGCCATGCTTCAAAAGGAAAAAGCCTAAATACGTCACTATATGGGCCGGACGTTAAGTCGTTCGGCCCTACTCTGCTGATTAATATCTGCCTGCAGTTCTCGTTACTTTACTTCTATGCTTTAAGTTTGCTAACGCACAGTAATAGCGTTTATCCATTCTCTTTTCAAAGATCATTTCCGCAATCCAGCTGCGTTATATTCACATCGTTGAGAATAACGTCAAATTCTGTTCTTCTGTTTATCTGCTGAGCAGATTCAGGGCAGTCGAGACCATCCCGACATCTGTTGACTAAGCGGGTCTTCCCGTAGTATTCTACGCGGACTCTGCTGCCATCAACACCGTGCGAAATAAGATAACTTCTCGCGGCCTCTCCCCTTCTCATTGACAGAATACGGTTATACTGATCGGACGCCCGCGAGTCGCAGTGGCTCGACGTTATTACGCTAATTTCTGGATGTTGCGTCATTAGTTTTACAAGTTCATCCAGTGCGGGTCTTGCATCGGGTCTGATTTCAAAGCGGTCAAGGTCGTAATATATATTTTGTACCCTAAACACCTTTTTTAAAGAGTCGCACTTGTTAAAAATTATGTCTTGTTGGCCTTCGGTTTTGTTCAGTAAAATGTCCGCTTTGATTACAGTGTCTTTTTCAACTCCGGCAGTACTGATAAAGGAAGTACGGCTAAGGTAGCCCAATTTTTGAGCAACAAGTGAATAGTCGGTCTGGGGATCAAGAATTTTGGTAAACTCACCCTTTGCGTTTGATCGAAGGGTGTCGGCCCCGTCCAGCGTTTTAAGGATCAACCGGCTTCCCTGCAGCGACAATTTTGTATGGCGATCCCTAATAGTACCTGTAAGCACCACTTGATTACTCGCACGTTCTAAATGATAAATATTGTCGTCGCCGCATCTGTTAGAACTAAAATAGCCTTCGTTCCCTGTATCGCCGAGAGCTAATCCAAAGTCATCAAAAGACGAATTAACAGGACTACCCATATTTTTAGGGGCTCGACGGGCTTCATTTCCTTCAATTTTACGAAAAAAAGATCAAGGCCACCGAAACCCACGTGTCCGTTAGAAGCAAAGTATAAGGTGTTGTCGCCAGAAAGGAAAGGGAATTGCTCATTGCCCTCCGTGTTAACTGTTTTACCGAGATTAACGGGACGCGTCCACTCTCCTCTACCCGATCTGACACAGTAGTAGAGGTCGGTGCCACCGTATCCGCCAGGCATGTCAGAAGCAAAAACAAGGATCGATCCGTCTTTGCTTACAGCAGGGTGCCCGGTTGAATACTCGTCACTATTGTAAAGAAAGGGCTTGACACTACTTAGTTTGTTACCCGTAGCTGTATATAATTTCAATTTGTTAATGCCGTCTTTACTGCGTCCTGCCCTCCCGCGGTAGAAGTTATTACGGGTAAAAATGACAGATCCATCTGGAAAAACTGACAGGGGGCCGGCATGATAACCACTGTTAATGTTGCCACGAAGTCTTCTGGCAATACTGAACCGTTCTTTTGAATCAGTTTGAAATGATTTTACAAAAGATTCATCAGTACATCCTAATATCTTGCTATCATTACTAGTTTCCTCTGTGTTGTCGTCATTAAAGACGTAGTATCTATTTATCTTTTGAGAATCTTGAGTCTTTTTACTTTGTATATCTTCTCTTATATTAAGAATATTATCAACGAAAAAAAACTTCGTGTACGGGGTGTTATCCCACGGAAAAACGCTCCAGGTAAATCCTCTTCCCATACGGTTTGAGCAGAACAAAAGACCATGTTTAAAGAAGGTGGGTGAGTATTCTGATGCGGAGGTGTTTATGTTGCAGAAGTGGATCTGCCACGTTCCATTCTGCTTAGAAAGCTCGCTTAAGTTAGCTCTTCCAAACGCTTGGGCCCGTTTGTCCTGGGGTGCTAACCTTAGGTACTTTCGGTACCACTGTTCAGACTTTTCGTATTGTTGCTTGATAGCCAGAAGTTCTGCGAAATGCAGAGCTGATTCCGGCTTTGGATTCGGGTGGCTGCATACTTTCGCGTATGCCGTTACTGCTTTATCATAATCTCTGATTTGCGCATAACTATACGCAAGCATTTCTTGAGCCCCAATGTGCCCGCTATCGGCGGCAAGGACTTTCGTAAGTCGGGAAATCGCAGATACATAGCGAAATGAATTATAATCGAGTTCTGCCTTTTTCATTTCAGCAGCGACCGTTTTTATCTGAGCCTCAGCCGTCCACCCGCTTGAAAGGACTAGCAGGATAGCATATAAAAGCGTAAATACCTTATTCATATATCATTAAAAATATCTGGGAGACAGAATCTTATTCCGGGAAGCCCCAAATTCGAAACGCACCATAATCTCGTGACTGCCGCTATTAAAACCCTTTAATTCAGTAGTGCTGTGATCGTAGCTATAACCAATTCGTACCTGAGGGGTTGCCTGCACCTCCAAAAGGCCTGAAACATCGGCATTTGTTCTATATTGCGCACCCAATGCTATCACATCTTTGATCCATAAGGTGGACGTTAAGTCGGCTTCGACAGGTGCACCGCTGACCCCCTTTATTAACATCGACGGCTTCAGCTTAAAGTCATCATTTATAGTAAATACAAAGCCGGATGCTAAGAACAGGTGCGGCCTCGTTCCTGATCTTTCTGAATTGTTTCCCTTCTCAGAATTGCTATTGCTGGTTATCTGATTTGCAAGCAGGTTGAGTGCCGACAATCCCACGTAAAATTTATCTGAGTTCAGGTAGACTCCTGTCCCAAAATTTGCCAGAATTTTATTGGAGTTGTTTGCAAAGGCCGGATCATAAGCTGAATTATTATTAAGTCTCACATCTGTAAAGTTTGCGCGGTATTGCTGAATACTTCCCTGAATTCCGAACGATAGAGACGCTCGGGACATACGGATCCTGTATGCATATGAGCCGGCGGTACCGGTTGTATTTGTGATTCCAAGTCGATCACTATAGATCAGAAGTCCTAAACCTATCCTCCTGTCGTCCAGGGCTGCATCTAAAGTAAAAGTGCCAGTCTTTGGGGCGCCCTCTACTCCTGTCCACTGGCTTCTATACAAAGCCGTGGCTGACAGCACATTCCTGCTTCCAGCGTAAGCCGGATTAATAGCAAGCGAGTTGAACATGTATTGGGAATACATGGGATCTTGCTGCGCTCTTGCGCGGTAAGAAAGTGCAACCAGGCCGACGAGCACCAGTGATTTAAAGAGGCGTCCCATTCTACCTGTTAATTGTAATGTATCCAACTTTCCTTTCATTGCCGTCAAATATGGCTATGTAATAATATGTGCCCACAGGAAGATCCTCTCCAATGTGTATACCTGTATTGCATTTTCCCGTCCAATCATTTCCGTAATTCTCAGACTTAAAAACCCTGTTGCCCCACCTGTTAAACACTTCCAGGTTTATGTGCTTTAAGCCAGTATTCTCAATAACAAATACGTCATTGATCCCGTCGCCATTGGGTGAAAAGCCTTCCGGTATAAATAAACTCTGTTTTGCCAAGGCTACAGGAGTCGGAATGGCTGGGGACGGATCACCGGGGACAAAAGGATCGGGAGACAAACCATTGGTAGAGACGTCCTGCGTTTGTTTTCCTGTATTGTCGGCTTGTCCCTGAGCATAGGCTATATTCACATATGAGCCGTTTTCCGAGCCAGCAGACACAAGTACTTCGAGAGATACGGTTTCCTTCCACCGCGGATCCAGGGTACTGGTCAACGTTAGGAGGTTTTTGTCTGCAACTCCGTTGTAGTTCTTATTAACGCTCAGCGAGCCGGTCCCCGTGATCCGCAGGACCCTTATGTCTGCACCCTTGAATGCAAGTCCCAGATCGTCCAATAAGGTGAGATTCTTTATAATGTCGTCGCCATAGTTAACGAGAGTAAAAACAAACTGAACAGTGTAGCTTCCATCATTGTTCTTTATTGTGGACGTCACGGCTTTCGCAAGACCGAGTTGTGCTGGTCTACTTACTTCAACTAAAATCCTTCCGGGCGAAGATTCAATCCCATTTTTATCTCTGATTACATAGCTAAAATTGTCGCTGCCCACATAGCCTGGATTAGGAGTATACTTCACTGTCCCGCTAGCCGGATCAACGGTTATAGTCCCGTGGGTAGGTTGTGCGGTGATAACCACGGTACTACCTTGCGGCCTCGGAACATCTATCATCACATTTTGACCTTCGTTACCTCCAACTTCCAGATCAGGAGCTATTGGAGGAACCCCTGTTACTAATACTTCAACTTCAATCGAATCTGATTGGAGGCCATCTGGAGTCATAAGTCTATAGGTAAAGTTGTCTGTCCCCGAAAAACCCGCCGCGGGGGAATAAGTAACAGACCCTGCGGCATTTACCTTAGCCGTTCCTCGCAAGGGAGTAGAGTTCAAAAGAATAGTAGTTCCAGCTTTACTGATATCGTTGTCTTTTACTGGAATTTCCACCGCGGCACCAATTGTAGTCGTTCTATAATCCCGGCTTCCGGAAGGCACAACATTAACGAAGACTTCCACGGGACCTGATTCGAGGCCCTCCTTGTTTCTCAAAATGTATGCGAAACGATCTTTTCCGCTAAAGCCTATCGCCGGAATATAGGTGATAGAACCGTTACTATTGACTGTAATATACCCGTTTTGAGGATCAGTGTTTTTTAAAACGGTGGCACCACTCTTTCCTTTGTCATTGTCGAGAACAGGGATAGAGACAGGCTTCTCAGCGGTAGTCCATGCGATATCAGAGGTACCTTCCGGCTTTACATTTACTGCAATGACCACCGTAGCGGGAGCAGACTCGGCTCCAAAATTATCCTTTATCGTATATGTAAAAGAGTCAAACCCCGAATATCCGTCATTAGGCCAGTATCTGACAGACCCTGTCGCAGCGTCGACTACAACAGTCCCTCGTTGCGGCAGGGACTTAAGGGAGATCGATGTCTTATCTAACGTTCCGTTGTCATCGGGGTCGATATCGTTCGCAAGTACGTCGATATCGATAAACGTACTTAACCCGGTGGTTGCAGTGTCGTTAATTGCAACGGGATTATGGTTTACTGATACCAGTACCTCGTCAAATACATCGCAGCCCCTTGCAGCGGAAATGGTCCACCTGAACTTATAAGTACCGCCCCGAAGGTTCGTCACCGTAGGGTTGCGAATCGTAAAGCTGGAAAACGATGCCGCCGCAGGGCCTTCAACTTGTGTCCAACGACCGGTATTGGTTCCCGGGTCGCTGCCGTCCAGAACAGTAGCCCCTGTAGTTGTTTGCGTGTTAACCAGTTGATCCTGGCCTGCAGCTGGCTGAGGCGGAGCGCTGACATACGTTACGTTTATCATAATTGGATCTGACGTTTTCCCATAGTTATCTGTGACGGTGTAGCTAGTTGAGACAAGCCCTGCAAAGTCTGTTGCCGGCGTAAAGACCACTAATCCGTCATCACCAACAACGAAGGTACCTTTACCTGCAATGGTTTTAGAAGTCTGAATTCCAATAACAGCAGGGTTCAAATCGATCATGTTGCGCAGGATCTTTCCTCCAATATTTTTGCTTGTATCATTCGATGTTACATCTATGACAACTGGCTTGCCAAGACAAGAGGCAACATCGTCTTTTGCACCGACTGGCTTTGTCAGACCCGTAGAGTCTGATACATCAATAAATACATTTCTTATCTCGTGAAAATTAGTCTGGTTTCCTGTTGAAGAAGCTATGCCATATTTGAGGATAGGCGGAGCCGGCTGTGCATAGTAGTAATTGTCAATGACCGTTGTCGTTACTGGTTTGAGCCCGCCTCTGGTAATTTTGACGGTGATGTTATAACCCCCATTTGGGTTCGGCGACAGATCTATGTATGCTCTCCTGTAACCACTGCTAAGGGAGTCTGGTTTTCTAGCCTGTCCCTCGGTAACCATATCAAAGCCAAGCTTGTTGGTCTCAACCGACGTAAGAAAGGGATAGTTGTCCGGAGTGAGGGCGGCTCCGTCTCCTTTTCCCCGCAACGTGACTGATCCTGGATGCTGACCGGGATATCCTCCTTGACGACCTTCTCCGTCGTTAGAAAAGTTACCGTATTCATCTATTCCGATCCCGAGATACCCTTTGCTGACTCCGGGCGATATTGGATTAGTCGTTGTAATTTGAGCGTAGCCAAGCGATCCTCCGAATCCGCCAATCACAAACGGATCAGCGGTTGCATCAAACAAAAACAGGCTGATACCATCAGCGCCTGTTCCTCCATATATGTAGTATTCAAAGGCGACCGTTAAGCCGTTGGTGGAGGGAAATTCTACGTTGCTGATTACGTAACCTTTCTGGTCTTTCGAATTGTTGGTTAACCTTAGGTAACCATCGCCCTGTGGGTCTATTGATCCGCCATTGGGTGCCGTTCCTTTGGCAGCAGTCAGAAAAGCCGCGGGAGCACCTCCAAAGGTAATACCGGGAGCTGCTCCATTCTTAAAGCTCTCACGGTAAGGAAACTGAGCAAAGGTATCCGCAGTTACAAGGGTAATTAATAGAGCTACCGCGAGCCGTATTTGCTTAAACATATTATGTTATGCGTGTTAAATGAGTCCGGACAGGAAGGCCGGATGCGGTTACAGGACCATTGTTTCTATTATATAGCTGTCCCCAACTGTATCATTTTATTAATTTACAAGTTCAGTGCGAGGAGTTGCCATAAGAGTGCATATAGAACTATTAAAGACGCCTTCCTCAAATGCAAATAGGTCTTCAAGCCGGATTAGGTACTCTACCCCATTTTCTACTATTAAAATCATATGTCTTAATTATTTTAGCCGGATTTCCTACGATGACGGAGTATGGGGGAACGTCTTTTGTAACGACAGCACCTGCCCCGACAACGGAATGTTTTCCGATTCTTACGCCAGCTGTAATTACCGCATTTGCACCTATCCAACAGTCGTCGTCGATCGTTATACGGGACGTGTTTACTTTTTGTTTCCTGATAGGAACTTTAATATCGGTATACTCATGATTTAAGCCGCTTATGACAACGTTCTGAGCAATGATGACGTTGTCGCCGATCGAAACAGGTCCGATGAGTACTGAACTTATCCCCACAAGCGTATACCGGCCGATCAGTACGTCTCCCACTCCATTATTTACGGTACAGAAGTCTTCTACCACTGACAGTTTACCGAGGGTGAATTGATTAAAAGGTACCACATCCATTCTGCAAGTCGCCCTGACTTTACTACCTCGTTCCTTCTTATGCACCCACGGGTTTACAAATATTCTAACCCACCAGCGAGGATAGGCCTCACCTTTAGGAATTAAAAGCCAATGAATGAAGGCTTTCAAACGCTTGTTGCCTTTTAATAGCTGCTTAATTTGCATCATTTCGCATAAACATGAGGTTTTATACGGGATACCGTAAATTAAGTGACAGGAAAAATAAAAATAAAAGACCCTTTAAAATGAAACCTTAGTTTGTGAGAGTAAGTATAACAGCCAAAACCCAAACATGCTCGTCAGCTTGGTTGACGCTCTTTTACTTAATAATTATGAAATACAAGAAACTAGCAGCAGTTCTGATGCTAATTATCCTTGCGTGTGCGAGGGAAACAAGAGCTCAGGAAACAATGCTAAATAATTTTTCTTATTTATATCTCGAGAGGTTAGTAGCAGTCGCTAAGGAGAACTATCCGAGGTCAAAGGTTTTTGAGGAGAAAGTTTCTATAGCAAAAAACAATATAGCCACGCAAAAAATATCCTGGCTCGATCCTTTATCTTTCACATATTACCGGCGATCTGGAGATAACACTGTCAGCCTTGTCGACCCGGCATTACTCACAGGACATCAGTTCGGAGTTTCTATCAATCCTGGTTCGTTTTTTAATAAGCCATTTGCTGTGAAGACTGCAAAGGAACAACTAAAAATTGCAGTGCTTGACCAGCAAGAGTACTCCCTCCAGCTGGAGTCAGAAGTGAAGCGTCGTTATCTTTTCTATTTACAAAACCAGAACAGCCTTCGTCTTCAGGCAAAGATGGTGCTCGATGCGGAAAGCTCCTTTAAAGACATTAAAAACAGATATGAAAAGGGGGAGATTTCGTTTCGGGATTACAACGAAGCATCCCTCTCTCTTAGCAGTACACTACAGGCAAGGATAAATGCTGAAGCAGCTCTTATGTCATCGAAAGTGGCACTAGAAGAACTTTTGGTCAAAAAACTGGAGGAAATCAAATAATGGATGAACTCAGAAAATTTTTAAAGCTACTCCGTAAGAAGCGGTATACGCTCGTTTGCATACCTCTGCTCTCCATCGCCGTAACCTATTTCCTCGTCAGAAACATGGCGAGCTCCTATATGTCAGAAGCAAGGATTGCCACGGGCCTGCTCGAGGACAGCCACCCTTTCGCCGGAATGGCAGCCGGTTTGGCAAAGGGGTCTGAACTGACTCTTCAGTTTAGTAATATTGTTGAAACAATGAGAATGAAAAGGATACTTGATCAGGTATCCTATAAATTAATTATACATGACCTGACCTCATCATCTCCTTTTCGGAAACCTAGCTCAAAACTAGCTGATTTAAAGCCTGAAGTGCGAAAGAGGGCTTTAAAGATCTTTCTTGATAAATACAATAAAAATCAAGAGTTGAATCTTTGGAATAAGGAGGAGGAATTGCTGTTTCAGGTACTCAAATCTATGGAGTACGACAGCAACTCACTTGATGACAAACTTAAGGTTTATAGGGCTGGCGATTCTGACTTTATTAATGTCGACTTTGAGTCAGAGAACCCCCGGCTTTCGGCATTTGTCGCCAACTACACATCGACCGAGTTTGTTAAATATTACACAGTATTAAAAAAAGCTAATCAGGTCAAAACCAATGCATTCTTCAAGAGCCTGCTTAAGGAAAAGAAAGATATATTAAATAAAGCAGTCGATTCTCTGAGGAGCTATAAGATCAGAAACAGAGTATTGAATCTAGACGATCAGTCTAGTCAGCTCTATGCCCAAATCCTGGACTACAATAACCGAAAACAGGATGTAATAAAGTCTATCGCCTCTAACGCCGGCGCTTTAAGTGAGATAGACCGAAAGTTCGACCCTTCTCAAAGGAAATACCTCGAATCTGCGCTTACTCGGCTGAACCAGAGAATTTTAGGCACCCGGCAGGAACTGCAGGCCCTTTATGACCAGTACATTCAGAGTAATTTTGACGAACAGTATAAGGCTTCTATAGATTCTTTACAAAATATTTTAACGGGCCAGATAAACAAGAGTAACGACACATATGCCTACAATCCGCTAACAACAAAAGAGGCGCTGGTTCAGCAGAAGTTAAATCTGGAAGTGCAGTTAGACTTGTCGAAGTATAGTATGAGCTCCATTGAGAAGGAGTTAAGTAATCTGAACGCGCAGCTCGATCAACTGGTCCCGCACGAGGCACTAGTTCAGGCCTTGGATCGGGACATAGGAGTGGCCAGCCAGGAGTATCTTGACGTGCTTGCCAAATACAATCAGAGTAGCCTGGAGTCGGGCCTCTCTATTAAACTTCGTCTGGTCGAAAACGCCATGCCGGGTACAGCACAGTCTTCAAAGAAGATGCTGATCGTAATTCTTGCGGGTTTGCTTAGTCTGATCTTCTGCATCTCCGTTCTGTTTGTAATCTACTTCTTTGATAACTCCATTAATTCCCCCCGGGACCTTAGCTGCCGCTCGGGACTTCGTGTCTTAGGAGATTTAGCGATGATTGACCAGCCGCGAATTGAATTACAACAGGTTTGGGACAACCGGGAGAATAGCGCGGCCACGGCAGAATTCAAAGATGAACTCCGCGCTATCAGGTTTGAAATTGAAAGTCTGCTAAAAGGAAAGATCATAGCTGTTAGCAGCATGATGCCGCAGGAAGGCAAGACATTGCTTACCGTTTGCCTTACATATGCCTTCAAAATGATCAATCGAAAGGTGTTGATTATCGATGGCGACTTTTCAGATCCTTCGATTTCAGCTACTTCCACGTCTGACGTTTATTTAGAAGACTTTTTTAATGGAAAAAGGGAACTGAAAAGTAATGGTGCATCATCTGTTACTGTCCTGAAAAACCGGGGCGGAGATACCTCAATTTTTGAGATCTGTGAAGACCGTGAGGTAAGGGACAGACTTTCTTGTCTAAAAGACCAATTCGATATTATTTTAATTGAGACACCTGCGCTGAGCGATTTTACGCCTGCAAAAGAATGGATTAGCGTAAGTGACCATGTTGTTACTGTTTTTGAGTCAGGACAGAGTTTGTCAGAGAAAAAGCTACACGTCATTCAGTACCTGAAGGGACTAGGAGACAAGCATCTTGGCTGGGTTCTTAATAAAGTAAAATATGCACGCAGGGCACAGATTAAAAAAAGGTAAAGGAGGGTAAGTAATGGTGACTGAGGAATGGATCTGGACAACTTTTCAGGTTATTGTTGGATACAATCTGTTTATGCCCTTCCTCCTGTATTGTTGCTGGAGGCTAATCACATCGAAACGTAATACAAACATCGTAGCTTCCCGCGAG
Source organism: Arcticibacter sp. MXS-1 (assembly GCF_041902385.1). Lineage (GTDB taxonomy): Bacteria > Bacteroidota > Bacteroidia > Sphingobacteriales > Sphingobacteriaceae > Arcticibacter. The sequence continues at coordinate 3,946,516 of NZ_CP169244.1, forward strand.
CCTGACTACGCAATTATAGTAACAGCATATGAACAAACTGATTCGCTTTACGCAGTAGTAGATTCGATTTCGCGTTTGAACTATTCAAATTATATCGTGTACGTGGTTGCCGATAATTGCGACGTAACTGATCTTATCTTTCCTGACAACAGAGTGATGTTGTTGCACCCACCGGAAACAATTGCAAGTAACACCGGATCGCATTTTTATGCAATCCGTAATTTTGTAAGAAAGCACGAACGGCTCACGATTATTGATAGTGATAACCTTGTACATCCAGAATACCTTAACGAGTTGAATCGCACTTTTAGCCAGGGCTTTGAAGCCGTTCAGGGAGTAAGAAAGGCGAAGAACCTGAACAGTACTCTGGCATGTCTTGATGCAGCGCGCGATATATACTATAATTTTTACGATGGAAAGTTGTTGTTTGGACTAGGCTCATCCGCTACTCTTGCAGGCTCTGGCATGGCCTTTACTGTGGCGTTATATGGCAGGTGTCTGCAGGACTCCTCAGTTAGCGGCGCCGGATTTGATAAAGTGCTTCAAGCCGAGATCGTAGGAGCAAACGAGAGAATCGCCTTCTGCGAGCGCGCTTGGGTGTATGATGAAAAGACATCCGGTTCCGATCAGCTCGTTAATCAGCGCGCCCGGTGGATCAGTACGTGGTTCCGTTTTTTTCAAAAGGATTTCGTATTTTGATCAAGGGGGTAAAAAATGCCAGTTTTAATCAGTTTTTGTTTGGACTAATACTGTTACGTCCACCGCTTTTTATATTCTTGATACTTTCAGTTTGCTTAACGATCATAGATCTTTTTGTTCAGCCCGCACTGGTACCGGTATGGATAGCCGGTTTTATTTCTTTTATTTCCGCCTTTGTTATAGCGTTAAAAAAGTCTGACGCGGACCCTAAGATCTATAAGGCTCTGAACCAAATACCGGTTTTCATGATCCTTCAGTTAAAAGCATTGGTAAGTTCAAGGAATGCAAGCAAGCGTTCTGTTGCTACTCGCCATTTTCAACATTCGGAAATTACCGATATTAATACAAAACAATGAGAACAGATCCTCCTAAGGAGGTCAAGCAGGCCTCTAAACATAATTTAAAGGAGACGCTTGCAATAGGCGTCTGCTTCACAGTGACGTTTTTCTTCGTAATCAAAATCCTGTTTTTATGATTACGGATGAGCTTCCATTTTCTATTGATGCCAGACCTATTGCTCAGCCGGGTAAGACCCGTCTTAGCAAAGCTACACTTGTCATGCTGGGAGGCTGCGTTGTAATTGTTACCTTATTAAAGGTGTTTGGCATACTTGGAGGTGCGCTTTTTCTATTGCTTGGAGCTGGTATTCCTGTCGTAGCAGCAATGATAGCTTTTCCCCAGTTCGGTATTCTGACCTTGCTATTTGCCGCGTACCTTATTATGTGGTTCATCAGAATGAACTTGATAAGCTTCCCACTTGGAACTTTGATGGATGCGATGGAGGTCTTACTGCTGGTGGGTTTCCTTATCAAGCAAAAGCAGCAACCTGACTGGAAGATCTATAAAAATCCTATCACTTATCTGGTTGTCATCTGGATCATTTACAATCTCATTCAGGTAGCTAACCCCAGTGCTGAGTCGAGGCTGGCTTGGCTATACACTATCCGTTCGGTGGCAATGGTGATGTTGATGTACTTTGTTTTTCTTTACCATATTACCTCAGTAGAGTTTATTCGGGTAATCATCAAGGTATGGCTAGCGCTTTCTCTATTTGCTGCCGCTTATGCACTTAAGCAGGAATTTATAGGCTTTGCCGGCTTTGAGCTAAACGAGCTGGCCGCTAGCCCGAAGCTACAAGAACTTCTTTTTATCGGCGGACATTGGCGCAAGTTCTCGATATTCTCCGATCCTGTTGCTTTCTCATATAACATGGTAGCAAGCACTCTGCTATGTATTGCGTTGATATGGGGTCCCACCTCTGCCGCGAAAAAAATCGTCCTTACAGTCATCTCATGTGTGCTTATCTTCGCTATGCTCTTCTCGGGCACAAGAGGTGCATATGTTCTTATTCCTGCTGCATGTTGCCTGTGGTTTATTTTATGTTATAATCGTAAGATACTCGTCATCATGCTGATTGCTGCAGGGGTGCTTGGAACGCTAATTATGATGCCTACCGATAATCCTGGACTAATGCGGTTTCAGTCTGCTTTCCGGCCGTCGGAAGATGCATCTTATAGTGTCAGAGCCAACAATCAGAAAAGAATTAAGCCATATATTCACAGGCATCCTCTAGGAGGAGGCCTGGGGGCGACTGGCGTGTGGGGCGCACGCTTTGCTCCATATTCGTTTCTCGCTTCTTTCCCTCCTGACAGTGGTTACGTTAGGGTTGCAGTCGAACTTGGCTGGCTCGGCCTCATTATATTTTCAACTTTCATGTTTGTCGTTCTAAAAACAGGTATACAGAACTTTTTTAGAATACGCGATCCTGAACTAAAATCATACTGTCTCGCTATGGTACTGATCATCTTTGCTCTTAATGTAGGGAACTTCCCACAAGAGGCACTTGTTCAATTTCCTACCAGCATATATTTTTATATGTATATAGCTATTATGATGAACACATTACGAATAGACCAGCAGAAATGGAACTGAGAGAGCAATGCATTTTTATTCTTTCCACAGCCAAGTTTGACGGACCTTTTGAGTCTACTAGCTACACAATTGCCCGAAGTTTGGCGCGGTACAATGACGTTTATTATATTGATTATCCGTATACCTGGAGGGACTATCTAAAAAGAGAACCTTTTGACGCCTGGCTCCGACGTAAATCATACTTTTCGCCCTTTTCTGATGGCATATTAAAGACAGATATCCCACGGTTAAAAGTCGTGATATGTCCACCTCTGCTATCGATAAATTTTTTACCAGAGGGCGCTGTTTATCGGAAAGCACTCATGATCAACGAATCAATCATCGCGGGCAGAATAAAAAAGTTGCTAAAAAGAAGCAAGATAAAGGACTATCTATACATTAATTCATTCAACTTTCACTACCCGGGAATCGCTTCCAAGCTGTCGCCGCTACTAGCTGTTTACCACTGCGTTGATCCGCTGGTGGTGCCTTACGATCGAAAGCACGGCGTTATTTCAGAGGAGATTTTGTCAAAAAACAGCGACCTGATAATTTGCACGAGCAAGCAACTTCAGTTTGAAAAGAAACAATTCAACCCTAATACTTTTTTTGTTCCTAATGCGGCAGATATCAGTTTGTCTGCTAAAGCCCTGGATCATAATCTCCCTGTTGCAGAAAAAATAAAAGCGATTCCAAAGCCAGTAGTTGGCTATTTCGGAAACATCGAACGCAGAATGGATTTTGAGCTTTTAAAAGAAGTGATAGAAACTAATCCTGACAAGAGCTTCGTTTTTGCGGGCCCGGTTGGTACTGGATTTGTTCCTGACTGGTTTTACAGCACCTCGAATATCTATCTACCGGGGCGGTTTGAGTACCAACAGATGCCATCTGTCATTAAAGGTTTTGACGTTTCGGTTATTCCATTCAAGAAAGATGAATTCAGCCGGACGATCTTTCCACTGAAGCTCTTCGAGTATCTGGGAGCCGGCAAACCCGTAGTTGCTACTGACTTCAATGACGATTTGAGAGAGTTTACAGAAGATACTGTTACATATTGTTCTGATGCTGTTTCTTTTTCAGCTGCGATTGAAAAATGTCTGGCCGACAACCCGCTCAGCTCTATTAATAAACGAGTAAACGTTGCAAAACGCAATACGTGGGAGCATCGCATACAACAGTTCGCATCGCTTTTGCGAGCCTCATTAGACCGGCGCATGTAACTGTCGGTTGTTTAACGTTCTCCCTGCTACTACCTTCCTCCGTTTCGTTTTAAGTGAAACTCTTCTTACATTAGTTTAAACCTTTAATCAGAAAATAACTAATGATTAACAACCACGAAATAGACTACCGCATCTTTGGAGAAGAAATGCAGTATGTAGAGATCGAACTCGATCCCAATGAGACCGCGGTCGCCGAGCCCGGAGCTTTTATGATGATGGAAGACGGTATCCAGATGCAGACTATCTTTGGCGATGGGAGTCAGCAAAGCGGAGGATTACTTGGAAAATTATTTAGCGCCGGAAAGCGGCTGCTCACAGGCGAGAATCTGTTTATGACGGCCTTCACGAATCAGGGGTACGGAAAAAAACGGGTAAGCTTCGCCTCTCCCTATCCCGGGAAAATCGTTCCGCTTGACCTTCAGGCACTCGGAGGCCGTGTCGTATGCCAGAAAGACTCGTTCCTTTGCGCGGCAAAAGGGGTGAGCGTAAGCATTGAGTTTCAGCGAAAGCTCGGTAGCGGACTCTTTGGCGGAGAAGGCTTTATCATGCAGAAGCTGGAAGGCGATGGCATGGCTTTTATGCATGCTGGCGGCCATGTGTTCGAAAGAGTGCTGGAATCGGGGCAGCTTCTTAAGATCGATACCGGATGTATTGTGGGCTTTACCTACGGCGTAGATTATGACATCCAGTTCGTCGGAGGAATCAGGAACACGATTTTCGGCGGAGAAGGCGTGTTTTTTGCTACACTTAGAGGGCCTGGCAAAGTCTGGATACAGACGCTCCCTATAAGCAGGCTGGCGAGCCGCATCTTGCAGTTCGGCGGATCGCAGCGCAAGGAAGAAGGCAGCGTCCTCGGCGGACTAGGGAATCTGCTGGACGGAGACGGAAGGTAGTTTAGATCGATGAAGCCATTTAACATAAGAAACTCCTGGGAAACGCGGTCTTCTTATGTTAAATGGTTAACAGCTTCTTATCACGATCTGTCATCTTCCTGGATTTCAGTACAGCAACTGTCGATATGATCAGGAGCAATGCTACTACCCAGTATACCCAAAGGGGCACCGGGACAGGATCTCCGGCCGCGTAAGAGTGCAGTCCTGAGAGGTAATAATTGACCCCAAAGGATGTCATGATGATCGATGAAAAGCCCCAGAGGCTGGCGAGGTTGAATACCAATGCACTCCGCATTGCCGGAACGAGGCGTAGATGTAGTACGAAAGCATATACCAAAACAGAGATCAAAGCCCATGTTTCCTTCGGGTCCCAGGCCCAATATCGCCCCCAGCTCTCATTGGCCCAAACACCTCCCAAAAACGTTCCGATTGCGAGTAAGAACAAACCAACCGTGATAGCCATTTCGCTGACTATGCTCAGCTCCTGCATACTGGCCCACCAGTTCTCCGTTGGCGTGCGGGGCTTGAAGATCAGGAGCATCAGGCTTAACAGTGCGAGGATGGCAGCAAGCGCCAAAGGAGCGTAGGAGCTGACGATGATTGCAACGTGTATCTTAAGCCAATATGAGTGCAATACGGGCATCAGGTTGGTAATCTCCGGGTTAAGCCAGTCGAGGAAGCCGACAAAAAGTAAGGTACCCGAAAATAAAAGTGCCATTGGAACGGTGAACTTTGACTTTCCGGAGAAAAGCAAGCCGAAAAGAAGCACCCCCCATGCCACAAAGACAAGCATCTCAAATCCGTCTGTCCAGGGTGGATGTTTAGCAATGTACCACCGCAGGCCGAGATGAAAGCTGAAAATAAGCAGTCCTGCCCAAGCCAGTACTTGCCCTGCTCTCCAGGCCAGAAGCAGACTTCTGGACTCCCGGAAAAGCATAACGATACCTAAAACGAGCATGAGTGTCCCAAGCAGCCACAATGGTGCAAAGAGACGGCTGCCCAGGTTTAGCTTGTTGTACAGCAGCTCTGCTTCGATGGCCCTCTGATCGGGATAAACAGTGGCGCCGGCCTTCTGCTGGAAAAGCTCCATGTAGCTCAGCGCCTCATCGGCCTGCTTCCAGTTGCCTTCTACAATGCCCTTTTGCAAACCCGCCAGGTAGAGTGAAGTGATATTTCCGACAAATGCAGCATCTTCCTCCGGAAATCCCTTCTGCGACTGCTGGCTGGTAAACCATGTATTGTTCTTATCAAGGCGATTAGGAAAGATGCGAAGAAAATCCCCGGTCAATACGGCATAGAATATATTGAAACGTTCGTCTGTTTTTAAAAGCTCCTTGTGTCCCTCATTCCTTTCTGCCGGCTTCAGCTTGTTCGCTTCTTCTACCAGTTCGTGTAACAAGTATTCACCGTCTTTGTTCAGGAACTGCCGGAAGCTGATCTTTTCGGTAGGCTTTATACCAAGGGCAATAAAAGCTTCTCGCGACTTATCCTTGTCAATCCGAATGATCGGCATTTCACTGAATGTAGACGGGTCAAGCTGAACAGCAAGTAAAAACTGTTCGGCGTTTAACTTCGCGTCTCCCATAAAGGAAGGAAGGGTGATCGTTGACTTTCCATTTAACTTCCGCAGGATTTCGTTTGCCAGCGTGTTTAAGGGTTTCATCCGGCCGTCAAGGTCCTGCACAATCAGCCTTCCGTATCCCGCAGCTTTTGCTGCCGGCACGACCATTACTTTTCCCTTTGTCTGGCTAAAGCCTGCAAACGAGGCACATACGAAGGCCAGGCATAGTGTTGCTCTTTTTACACGTTGCCTGATGGTGCCAAGTTTATTATTAAGCAAGTGAAAGCGACTGCCTTTAGCGAAAAAGGTGAGCACCATTCCCAACCCAAGCAGAAAGTATCCAAGATAGGTAAGATAGGTGCCTGCCCGGTCCTGATTAACAGACAAGACGGTTCCTCTTTCATCACTGTCGTAGGACGACTGATAGAAGCGGAACCCTTTATGATCGAGTACGTTATTCATAAAAACCCGGTAGGGAAAAGAGCCGGCAGCGTCGATTACATCCAATTCACTGGCATAGCTTTCCGGGCTTTGACTTCCAGGATATCGCTCCAATTCAAATTTTTTAAGATACAGGCTGAAGGGCAGGCGCTCGGCCCTCGGGCCATAGGCAATACTGTATTTGCGGCCTTCATGATCGAAGGTGTGCCAGGCTGGGTCGTACTTTGATATCCTGACGTAAGTATCAGTTACAGGCTGATCTCCGGCAGCGAGCACCTTCATCCTTACCACGTCGGCCAGATTCTTTGCAGCCTTTTCATCTCTTTCTGTTGAGTACTTTAGGGCTGACCCTTCGTGAATGGCCTTAACAAGGAAAGCTGCAGTCTGCGTCTGATACAGTGCTCTGGTTTGAAGCGGCTTTGTCTCGCCCCGCTTAATCACGCCCATCTTCTGGCTCGCCATCTCAAGAACCTGAAGATCTGTGTCTGCATTTATCATCCAGACTTTATCTTTTTTATAGATCCTGATCTGCCCGCCAGACGGCGTTCCAGTTGCCAGCAAAAGCTCGCCGATGAGCATGGTGTTTCCCTCCTTCAAAAGGTGATCTTCGCGTCCCTCTCCCATCGTGACTGCGAGGTCAAGGTAAACGTCCCGCCCTTTAGTTACCTCTTCTTTAGCTGACTTGATGTACTGATCGAATACAACCGTGAACTGCTCGCTTCCAAAGTCGGCTCCGATACTTTGCTTTTTAAAATTATGGCTGATGAGGTTCAGTGGCTTTTCAAACAAACGGCCTCCTCCCTGTCCCAGCTGTCGGAACTGGAGGTATCGGTTATTGGTGTAAAACGTATTCTCTTTGTGCCCCTCCCTGATGTGAATAGTGCCTTCGGTGCTAAAATAGCGTGTGACACCTGCACCGAGTATAATAACGACGAAGGCAATATGAAACAAACCGATGGGCCACCGCCCGGGACGAAGAAGCTTGTATTGACGTATATGGGCCAGAAAGTTTACAGCCAGCCAAAGCAGAATAACCTCAAACCACCATGCTTCGTACACGCTGCTTCTCGCTGCGGCGGTGCCGTGGTCGTTCTCAATGAAAGTGGCAACAGCACAGGACAGAGCAAAAGCAATCAGCAGGACAAGGGATATCCTTGTTGATAGAGCGAACCGGAAGTACTTCATGCAGGCTAGTTGAGCATATTTATTTTCATCTTCGCCTCACGTTCTTTTCCTTCCTTCAGCCATTTGGGTACTACCTGTTCCAGGAAGTTGGCTTTCTCCATCTTTTCCTTCTCAAGATTAACCCCTATGTAGGCCTGCAGCTCTGATTTACTGCTGAGATTAGGCATCTTCACTGGCTGGTTATGTCCCAGAGACGCGAGCACACGAGCTAGCTCGATGCGCGTATCCTGAATGATAGCGGAGCCTGAAGCCAGTACGCGGCTAGACTCTACAGGAGCATGGAAACCGGCACCGTGAGAAGCAGCAATATAGTCCCAGCGCCATTGTGCGTTACGGATGCCTTTCAGAATTTTGGCCATCTGCGCCTCTTTTGCCCCTAACTTCCATGCCTGCTCTGCTTCAAGGTGAGCCATAGCGATATGACGTTGCAACTGAGAAATAAGCTGCTTTACCTTGGTCTGCCGCTCGTACACATCGTCTACCAGCTCGGAAACCTTCTGCCGGTGGCAGACGAAACAGGAGTTCTCTACGTTTGCAAGCGGAGAGCCGATGTGGTGGTCGGTAAACTTCTGACCTCCTTCGGTACCATAGGGCATATGACAATCTGCGCAAGACACTCCCCTCTTGGCATGGACACCAAAAGAGTATATTTCGTAGTCGGGGTGCTGGGCCTTCAGCATCTTGGCTTTACTTAAGGGATGCACCCAGTCGGCAAAGTCGATGTTGTCATAGTATTCCTCCATTGCTTCAACAGTAAACCCTTTCTTCCATGGGAAGGTAACATACTGAGCTCCCTTGTGTGTCTTCTTGTCAAAATAGTACTCCACGTGGCATTGCGCACATACGAGGGATCTCATTTCCTGATAGGAAGCTTTGTTGATATCCTTGCCCATGGCCTGGTACGCTTCTACTAACGCCGGTCTGGTAATCGTCAGATTCATCGTTTTTGGATCATGACAATCAGCACAGCCGATCGGGTTAATGATCTGACTGCCAAAATCCGACAGCTTATGACTGTAGAAATTTACTACCCCCAGCTCTTTCATCAGCCGCGGCACGTCAGGACTCTTACACGTCCAGCAGGTGCTCGGCATAGCTCCTGATCCCGGCTCTTTAGGTGCGCCTATGCGTATCGACGCCAGCACGTCCCGAACGGCATGATTGTGGCCCCTTGGCTGGTTATAGCCCTTACTGAAGGCGTAACCCGCCCATAATATAATTGTTTCGGGGTTCTCTTCAAGAGCGTCACGAAAGCCGCTGGTGTTGTATTTACTCTTAAACGTCGTGTCCTGGGTTTTTTGGTACGACTGGTACTGGCGCGGATAGTTCAGCCCCCACAGGGAGTCGCGCGGCTCAATTCCTTCGATCTTAACCTTGGCATGGTAAGCAAACTTCGCTTCCGTCCTTCGATCCATGATTGAATATACCAGCATAGACAGCAGAAAGACTACCACTATTGTTCCGATAAAGAGTATCCAGTTTTTCATTGATATAATTTGTTTTTTAATGGTAATGAAGCGATCATGTGCGCAACTTTTCTATTCATTTGGTTGCTGTGAAGAGCACATGATGTTTTCATAAGATTTTATTTCGATTTCGCTCCTTTTTGTTTTTCCTTTAATGATTCCTTTAGCCATTCGGGCACCACTGACGCTTCGTCGGTAGCGTAAGTTTTAATGGGCTCCAGCTGAAGATCAACTGAAGAGAGACTTTTAACCCGTCCGTGTGGCACCTCGCGATGGCATTCCCAGCAGGTGCGGTTCGTCCGCTTTCCATGATGATCTTCTACAAGACCGGCTATTTTGGCGTCCATCACCTGCCCTGCGTGACACCTGATACAGTTGTTTTGTATCACCTCGATTGATGCGCTTTTTGCTTTGATTACCTGAGGCTCGGCCCGCAAAGTGAATATAGAGGCGTGGTACAAGCCGTCCTTGGCTTTGAAGTAGTATTTACTGATTACATTGTTGTGAGGTACGTGGCAGTCGTTGCAATGAGCAACTTCACGGTGTGAACTATGATTCCAGGTAATGTACTGGGGAGTCATCAGGTGGCAGTTTACACAGGCCTGAGGATCATCTGAAAGGTAAGACGCGGCGTTACTGAGACGAAGGACGTAAAAACCAAGTCCGATGAAGCTTGCTACGGCCACGATTGCTGCTGGTCTCCACTTCCTGGGAGGTATTAAGCTGTATCTGAAAAGAAAACGTTTTAACTTCCGGAACTTTGCCATATGTCGCTTTTTGCCTCAGTTATCCCAAATCAGCTCTATTCAATCTTAGTTTATCATATAAATGTCATGACCGTATGATTGTTTGGAATGTTTTGTAACAAAACTGAGACAAACGAAAGAGCTTTGCCCCTTTCATAATCTGCTGAAACGGTAAGCCTTGCAGACTTAACGGACAGAAGTCGTAAATATTTATACATCAGGTCTGGCGAAGCGCGTTCTCTTCCGCTTCGCCACCCGTTAAGACAGATTGAAGTTCTATGCGTCAGCTATTCCCCGCGCGCCTTACTTCATCTTCAAAATCCGTCAGCCCATTCAACTTTCTGATTACACGGGCAGGATTGCCGACCGCTAACGAGTCTGCAGGAATGTCTTTTACAACTACAGACCCTGCTCCGATAACACACCGGTCGCCAATAGTAACTCCGGGACAAATCGTCACATGTCCTCCGATCCAGCAGCGCTCACCAATCGTTACTGGGCAGCAATCTTCCCACTTATCCCGTTCATCTGCATCAAGCGGATGTCTTGCGGTATAGATGTGAACCCCCGGGGCCATCATAGTGTGCGCACCAATCGTCACTTTCGCCCCATCCAGGATGACTCCGTCGAAGTTCATGAATACTTTATCCCCGGCATATATATGATCGCCGTAGTCGCAGTAGAACGGGGTTCAAAGTGCACGTTCCTGGCAGAATTAGGAAGCAGTTCATTCATAACTTCCTTAAAATTGTCGGAATAATATTCAGTGACGTTAAGGCGATGCAGGATTTTCTTAGTCCTTTTACGGATGTTCACCATTTCCTCGCTGTGTGCGTCGTATGGCTCTCCGTCAAACATTTTTTGTTTCTGACTTTTCATGTTCTAAAACGGGTAAGTGGACGGCAATACTAGCGAATTTGCATCAAACAAGATAATCTTGCCAGCAATTATTGTATCGGTACAACTTGAAGCGCGGAGCTGTTGCCCCTTATAGACTTCAATTTTCCTGACCACGCACCATCAAAGCGGTCGAAGTAATTCACGTTAACTCTTCCAACTGACTTCAATTTGCCTAACTTTTCCTCAGAGTCAAAGATGTCGTAGTAATCGAATACGATGTTACCTACCGACTTAATCTTGCCTCTTTTCTCCTCACGGTCAAAAATGTCATAATAGTCCACTTTTACTGCTCCTATTGATTTTACTTTCCCCAATTTCTCTTCTCGGTCAAATACGTCGTAGTAATCAATTGTTATGTTTCCAATCGATTTGATCTTACCTCTTTTTTCATCGCGGTCGAAGTGATCATAATATTCAACATCGCCATGATCGGCTGAGCCCTGAGGGTTCGCCCTTTCTTCGAAATCCCGGCCCGAAAGATCCTCCATATAGTACGATAGTGACCCGTCTCCGGATATTAAAAATGCGATATCCCTGATTGTAATTTTGATATTACTAATTTGCCCTGTATTCTTTTGTATGAAGATAGCCGCCTTCTCTATCGTTTGCGACTGGGCTGACAGACCAAGAATAATAAGGCCGAGGATAAGGGAGTTTAATTTAATCATATGCACGCCTGCCCGGTTCTTTATCCGGAACTTTTTGATTTTAGAAAGTCTAAAGGTAGTAACATTTTTCGCAGTTGAGGATTTCTGTATAACCATGGGAGCCGGACATCTTGCAAGTGTCCGGCTCCCATGGTTATACTATTGCAGGTAGCTTCCTCCCTATGTCATTTGATTACGATATCTTTCAGGCTTAAGGTGCCATTATCAATGTAAATTCTGATCGTATTTTTTCCTTCTGCCATCTCATACTGTCCCATCTCAGCAGCCCTCCATACATTCTGACTTGCAGTTGACGGTACCGTTACCTGATTTCCTCTTTTCTGGCCGTTAATCCATAGCGATACTGTCGAGGGAGCAGTGGACATTAGCCGAACGGATATGTTGCAGCTCCCCGCCTTTCTCACATCTATTGTGTATTGCAGCCATTCACCTGCTTGCGCCTCAGTAACACAATAGGTTGTTGAATCGGCAGGATCAGGGCTTATATCCACTCCATCGTTACGATAAAGACCGCCTCGGTTACCTGCGCCCTGTGTTCCTGTCGACACGTGATAATCAGCTGTATCTCTGTCGAAGTAGGCATATCCGTTTCTTCCCAGGTCATAGTCTGCTGCATTGATGCGAACGCTGTCCAGCAGGACATGCTTCACAAACGGACGGCTTTCAATCGATGAGGGTTGCCGCATCATGGCGTCTATCACGTCGCGGTGGACCACATTCCTTTCAGTCTTCAAGCTGGAAGCAAGGGTCATTAAGCCGCGGTAAGCAGATTCAGCGGACGGCCTCTGTCCTTTATTATTCCAGTAGTTTACCAAAGCATCATAATCAGCGTTAGATCGTACTTCAAATGGGTTGTTGATGCCTATCTTTTTTAGGGGCCACCATGCCCATCCAATATTGCTACCTTCCAGCAACTGTATCGCTTGAGTGTACCATACATTCGAGTTTTCGCCCGTCTCCCCCAGCCACACGGGGACATTGTACTTGTCACGCATCTCAAGCATTCCCTTTATGGAGCCGGGGGTGTTGTGGTTCCAGTATTTATGAAAGCTAAGCGCCATATTTTTATCCCAGGGGGGCATCACACCGTTGTAGTTGTTTCCCCAGCCGTTGCCTTCTATGATAATGAGATGGTTCTTATCTACCTGCCGGATCGCCCCGGTTATGTCCATCATCAGCTTCTTCAGAGGCTCATTCTTCGGTTCTGCGGTGCCGTTTCTGTCTTTTTCCGGATTGGTAAATCCCCAGTTAGGTTCATTAACAATATCGTAGGCTCCAATCCACGGCTCATTGGCGTAGCGCCCGGCAATCTTTTTCCATAAAGCAACGGTCTTTCGTCTGTTAGTCTCACTTTCCCACAGCGACGGCTTAGCCGGGTCGCGGTCCGAAATGTTCAGATCATTTCCCTGTCCGCCAGGGGCAGCATGGAGATCAAGAATGAGGTACATGCTATTGCTTTTGCACCAGGAGAGAAGACTGTCCGTCATCTGAAATCCCTTCTCAAGCCAGGTATCCCTACCTGTAACCGGTTCCTGTTCTGCAGGCAGCGTGTATAAGTTAAAATGCATCGGCAACCGTACCGAGTTAAATCCCCAAGCCTTCAGGGAGTCAATATCTGCCTTACTGGTGTGATTGCTCAGCCACTGCTTATAAAAGTTCTCCGTCCTTTCTTTTCCAATGATTGCTTCCATCCGCTCCCTAATCCGATACTGCTGGCCCTCTTGATAGACTTTAAGCATGTATCCTTCCTGCAGCATCCATCCTCCAAGTCCAATACCTCGCAGCAGTATGTTTTCTCCTCGGCCGTTTACGATACGTTTTCCCTCCGCGCGCAAAAAACCCTGCGAGTAGATGCGCTGAGGCAGCATCAGAATGAGTATAGCAATAGCTGCCATAATGTCTTTCAGCCGGCTCTTTTTATTAAAAGTGTGCATATAGTAATTTATTTTTCGATCATTTTGTAATACCTCACATAGTCCACCACCATAGAGGCAGGTAATGCAGTTGTGTCAACACCCTGCGCTCCTCCCCAGTCGCCGCCAATTGCGAGGTTTAACAGAAGGTGAAACTTCTTGTCAAAGGGCCAGGTTGTAGAGCCTTTCCCCTCATTGACAAATTCAAATGTTTTCAAGTCGTCTACATAGCCCCTAATTGCGTATGGCGTCCAGTCAACCCGGTACACATGGAAGTCGGTAGTCGCGTTTTCAATCCTTCTCGTCGCCGTCTTTTGAGTGTTAATTTTGAAATAGTAGGCTTCAGTATGCGTGCTCACATGGATAACGCCAGGATCGTATCCTACATGCTCCATAATGTCGATTTCACCAGACTTTGGCCAGTCGCCATAGCTCCACTCTGTCGGAAGCATCCAGATAGCAGGCCACGTACCTTTGCCTGCAGGCAGCTTTGCCCTAACTTCAATTCGCCCATATAGAAAGTCAGCTTTGTTCCTTGTCACAAGCCTGCTCGACGTGTATTCACGATTTCCAAGCGCTTCCTTACGGGCAGTAACAGTTAGAACGCCTGAAGAAACAGACACGTTGCTCATGTTTTTGGTGTAGTACTGCAGCTCGTTATTTCCCCAGCCGCTCCCACCGATGTCATAATCCCAGATGGATGAAGCCGGACTCCCTTCATAGTCAAAGTCGTCTGACCAGGCCGGTCTTGATTCAAACGCCCAGCCCTTGTCAGCGGGCTTAGGTATTTCTATATAGGCCGACTGCTCCTCCGTTTTTCTTGTACACCCGGTCAAAAAAGCCGTCATAAGTAAAACCACAAAAAAAGGCCTCATAGCTTTTAATTAAATCAAAAGGCAGCCGGATTAACTGTACCCGCCTGCCTTTATTGTTACTTCTCGTTTAATTTGATGTCCCTGACTGTGATACCCCCGGCTCCGAGCGTACCTCCGCTGCTTCCTGCCTTGATGACCAGATATACTTTTCCACTTTGCGAGAACTGTATGTTTTTGGTCTTCGGTCCATCGCAACCCACATCGAAGATATTGCCGTCAAAGGGCGTCTTCCCGCAGCCCGTCCATGTGTTGATACCGACAACCTTACCACTTCCGTAATCAGTTCCTTGTACCGGCGCTTTCTCGTGGAGATCAATCTCCATCCAGCTGTTGCTTGCTCCCTGGCCACTTACCCGGGCCGAGAGTGCATAGCTCTTTCCAGCTTTTACATCCACTGCCTGAAAGATAGCACCATTAGAGTCGCCACTATTGGAAAAATTGATTGAATTGTTCGCGAAACTTACATTGGTCTGAGTGCCTCCAGTATTGAGTACAGTCCAGTACTGCTGACTAGCTGATGCGGCGTCGCCTCCCGGGAGGATATTGACGCCGGGGTAATCATTCTCAATCTGGAGATTCTGAGTAACAGTCGCCGCTCCACCTTTCGTATTGATCACGAGTTTTACTGCATACGTACCTTTTTGATCAAACAGGACGGTGTCAATTTCTTTCCTTGACTTCACTCCGTTTCCGAAGTCCCAGTTCCAGAGAAATGCGTTCTCAGTAGTGCTCTTTAAAACGATCTTGTTTGGCTGACCTGCCAACGGTGTGGCGGTAAAAGATGCTGTGGGAGCCGGAGCGTTGTCTGCTTTGAACTCCTCAGGACTACAGGCACTGAACGCAAGTATAGAAGCGAGGCCCGCTATATAGCTGTATTTCGTTGCTGATCTCATTTTTTTCTTTTTACAATTACTATTTAGTGCCGCCATACTCCTTATTTTGCTCTATCTTAGTATTATCCATCTCAAGAAGCGGAATTGGAAGGACCTCGTGTTTTTCGGCTACGAACCCTTTGCTTTTTAGCACCTCAGCTGCTTTTCCTGTTCTGATCAAATCAAACCAGCGGTGCCCTTCTCCAGCTAGTTCAAGACGACGCTCATTCAGTATGTTATCTACTGTAACTGGTATTGAGCCTAATCCTACGCGCTTTCTGACCGCATCTAAAAGCCGTTGCGCTCTTCCCATATCACCCGCTCCTCTCACCAAAGCCTCCGCTTCCATCAAATAAGTGTCTGCCAGGCGGGTGTCGTACATATTCTGAGGAAAATTCAGTTCAACTGCGCCGGCTCCGGTTGAGCGGTCTCTTTCCCTTCCCAGAAACTTCTCCATGAAGTAGCCGGTATTCATATAGCCAGGCGTATAGTCTGCTATACCGTTGCTTTTCAAGCTGTCAAGATTGGCAATTGTATATTTATATCGGGGGTCATGATGGATGGCATTAAAGAGGTCCGGAGTTACGATAATAAAGCTCCAGCCCGCAACATAGTCAGGAGCTCCGGCTTTCTTCGCGGTGTACCCTCTTGGTCCCATCAGGATGTTTAAAATATTCCCTTCTGTGCAGGATATGCAGGACCAGTCTCCTCCAGAGGTCGAGTTGTGAGCAATTTCAAAGATCGATTCACTGTTGAACTTGTTGCTGGCTTTCCAGAGATCCCCGAAGTTGTCCAATAGCTTATATCCGTAGCGGGCGTTCCTCTCACCCGGGGTCCCGTTCACCTCTGCCAGCTCTCTTGCAGCATCAGCCCATTTCTGCTGATACAGGTATACTTTTCCGAGCAAGGCGTGAGCAGCGCCGCTTGTGGCCCGGCCCTCTTCCTTACCAGCAAGAACTTGATCAGGCAGCGCGTTACTTGACAGAGCTTCCTGAAGGTCCTGTTCGATTTGTTTATATACATCTGCAGGTGCAGCCTGCAGTACATTATACATCTCTTCGGTAGACACTGGTGTCGTTAATAAGGGCACATTCCGAAACAGTCTTACCAGATCAAAATAGAAGTATGCCCGCAGAAACTTGGCTTCTGCCATAAACCTCGCTTTTGTGGCTTCCGGCATGGGAACATTCGGCAGCTTCTGCAGCAAAACATTTGCTCTGAATACTCCGGAAAACCCGGCTTTCCAAAGTTCTCCCTGTGGGCCAACTGCGGGGCTCAGCGTATAATTCGACATCACCTGATAATCGGTGATGTCATTGGCATTGCCCCCGCCAGCATAGTGATCGTCAGAAGCAACATTGGCGGTACCTATCTTCGTTACATATCCGCCTCCCTGCCATCCAACGACGTCATAGATTGCTACCAGGCCGTTAAATGCCTCCGCTTCATTCTTGTAGTAATTTGATTCCAGATCAGTGCCCTTTGGCTTAACTTCCAGGAAATCGGATGAGCAGCTCGCCGAAAGTTGTATTGCAACAGCAAGGATCAGTAGTCTGCCTATATTTTTTCTTTTCATTTTCTTACAATTTAAAATCAGAAACCAACATTTATTCCTACCATGAACGAACGGGGCTGAGGATAGATGCCCCTGTCAATACTCATCACACCGTCCCCTATTTCCGGGTCGAAACCAGTGTACCTCGTAAAGGTGAGAAGGTTCTCGCTCATAACATAGAGACGCAGTCTTTGCATTCCCGCTTTGCTGATCAGACCTTTGGGAAATGAGTATCCGAGCTGCAGCGTTTTAATCCTGAAGTAATTGCCGCTCTCGAGGTAGAAGTCTGAAGGGCTGCTAAAGTTCTTATTAGGATCTCCGGCAACCAGTCTGGGATAGTCGTTACTCGTGCCTGCTCCAGCCCATCTGCTCAGGGCCCTTGTTTGCCAGTTTGCATTCGGCAGGTCAAGCCGTCTTAATCCCTGAAAGATCTTGTTGCCGCCGGATCCCTGCCCAAAAATTACAACGTCGAAATTTTTGTAGGCCGCATTAACGGTTAGCCCATAGGACCAGGTCGGAACCGGGCTCCCAAGGAATTCTCTATCGTTTTCGTCAATCCTACCATCATTGTTCACATCCTTCCATCTGAAATCTCCTGGTTGTGCTTCCGGCTGGATCTTGCTGCCGCTCTCGTTCACATAAGCATCAACCTCCTGCTGCGTCTGAAAAATTCCCATGCTCCTAAAACCGAAGAAGGAATTGATTGGTTGCCCAACAGCAGTTCGTGTGATCGGATAACTGGAGGACTGAAATGACTGCCCGCCTGCCAAATAGGTAAGACCGTTTCCCAGCCAGGTCACTTCATTTCTAGAACGTGATACGTTTCCGTTTATAGAGTAGTTTAGCTGGCCAAGCTTATTACGATAACCAAGTTCAAGCTCCAGGCCCGTATTTTTCATATCGGCCACATTGGCGGCAGGATCTGAGATCGCACCGACATAAGCTGGAATACGGGGATTCCTTAGGATATCAGTAGTAACCTTCTTATACCACTCGATTGTAAGTGTCACATTCCGGAACAAGTTGGCATCCATCCCCACATTCGTCTGACTCGTCTGCTCCCACTTTAAGTCGGGGTTAGAGGGCGCGTTTGGACTATTGCCCGCA
Source organism: Arcticibacter sp. MXS-1 (assembly GCF_041902385.1). Lineage (GTDB taxonomy): Bacteria > Bacteroidota > Bacteroidia > Sphingobacteriales > Sphingobacteriaceae > Arcticibacter. The sequence goes on from NZ_CP169244.1 coordinate 3,964,528, forward strand.
AGATAACTTCCCTCCGTTCCGATTGTGTAGTTTCTTCCGCCACCAATCGTTGCTAAATAGGCGAAGTCGCCGATGTTGTCATTTCCTACCACTCCGTAGCCGCCTCTGAACTTTAAGAAATCAACTACGTCGTTCGATGGCCAAAACGCCTCTTTCGAAGCTACCCAGCCAAGAGAAAATGAGGGAAATGTTCCGTATTTGTTATTACTGCCAAAACGCGACGAGCCATCTCTTCTGATCAGTGCTTCCAGGAGATATCGTTCGTCGTAGTTGTAGTTCAGACGAGCAAAGACAGATGCTACCTTATGCTGTGCTCCCTCTCCGCCCCCTGCATTCTTCTTGTCTCTCGGTATACTGTAGTTCAGTGACGCATCACCGAATGAGCTTACTGGAATATCATAATAACTCACATTGATATTTCGCGAGTTGTTGTCCAGGTACGCTCCCTGTCCGATTAAGCCAACGAGTGTATGCTTACCGAAATTCCTGGTATACGAAAGGGTATTTTCGACGTTCCAGGCAGTACTCATATTCATCCCTCTGTTAAAAGAGGTTTGTGTGCTCTTGGAGTTATTATTGAGGAAGAAAATTGGAGTGAAGCTCTCGTTACCCCAATATGCCAGCTTTGCCCCCAGCGTTGACCGGAACTTTAGCCCCTTAATAATTTCTGCTTCTCCATATACATTACTAACAATATTATGGGCCCAGCTGTAGTTACCCTCCCGGGTACGAATATAGGCCATCGGATTCGTGATCTCGTTCTGTACATATGGTGATATCGCGTATGGATTTCCATTTGCATCCCTGATCACCGGGTTGTTGATATAAATGCTTGAGCTCGCTACATTTGGATCTGTAATCACCACAGGAGTGATCGGATCAAGGTTAATGGCAGAACTTAATGGGCCGCCAAACTCGCTGTTCGTATTGCCCAGTCCCGTCGACTTATCATAAGAGTATCCTACATTCTCTCCAAAAGTCAGCCATTTTACAGGTTTATAGGTGCTGTTTATCCGAAAGTTCATTCTCTTGAACTTTGAGATTTCGCTTGTCACGATACCTTCCTGGTCGAGATACCCGAAGGAGGTGTAAAATGTGATCTTGTCGCTTCCGCCGCTTACACTTAGCTCGTGCGTTTGCCGGTTTGCACTATTATTGAAAATGACCGATTGCCAGTCAGTGCCTTTTCCAAAAGATTCGGGATTCTCAAATACGACACCTTGTCCTGCTGCCAGACTTTGTTCATTACGCAGCATGGCATACTGTGAGGCATTTAGCAGGTCGAGCTTCCTCGCAGGCCGTGAAGTTCCGTAGAATCCGTTGTAGTTGATCCTTATGTCTCCTGCTTTGCCCTTCTTCGTGGTGATCAAAATAACGCCCGCTGCTGCCCTGGCACCATATATTGCCTGAGAGGCGGCGTCTTTCAATACTTCGATGGATTCGATGTCCGACTGATTCAGGTAGCCTATCCCGCCGTTGTCAACAACCACGCCGTCTACTACCCAGAGAGGATCGTTATTGTTGATAGTTGTAATACCTCTGATGCGCACAGAGGAACCTGCTCCAGGCTGACCGGAGCTCGAAGCAATCGTAACGCCTGAAGTTCGCCCTTGAAGCGCCTGCTCTACCCTGTTAATAGGCATTGATTCGAGCGCTGATGCCTTGACGCTGCTGATGGCGCCCGTCACTACGCTCTTTTTTTGGACACCGTAACCGACTACTACAACTTCGTCAAGGGCAGCGGTTCCTTCCTCCAGTGCTATACTCAATGGGTCGGAGTTCCTTACCACCACATTTTGAGTTTTCATGCCGATCTGACTAAAAACCAGAACGGTACCGACTGAAGGAACTGTAATACTAAAGTTTCCATTCACATCTGTGCTGGTCCCCTTGCTTGTGTTGCGAATAACAACCGACACTCCGGGAAGAGGAAGCCCATCAGTCTTACTCACTACCTTTCCCGTCGCCCTGATCGTTTGTGCCCATGCCTGCAGATGGCAGAACAACGTGCAAGAAAGAAATAGAATTAAAGTAATTCTTCTTTTCATAAGAATAATTAATGAGAATTAGTTAATAATTGGCAGCTGCTTCTGGTGGCAGCCATGGATCAAATGTAAATGCGATGGATATACGCAGCCGCGTTTTGCCACCCTACACAAACCCTACAGGCCACAAAAAACTGACAACTATACAATACTACGGCCCCTACAAGACCACTACAGTCCAACTGTAACAGTCTTATGTAAAGAGTTTTACATCTCGACTATTCTCGAGACATGCCAGTATCGTCCCCCTGCTCTGAAGAAACGAGCCGAAACATTTCTGCTATTGCTTAATTCTGCTAATTAGGATTTTGCTTCGCGTCTTTCGATACTTTCATAAGGAAGTCGTAGAGGTTTGTGTCGGGTGAGAGCTTCAGCTTCTTGCGAAGCCGGTACCTTCCCACTTCAATTGCTTTGCCGGTAATATTCATTAGCTGGGCAATCTCCTTTGATGAAAGATTCATTTTGAGGTAGGCGCAAAGTTTGAGTTCATTGGAGGTCAGTTCGGGATAACGATCCTTCAGTACAGCAAAGAAATCAGAATTCACCTGGTTGAAATGGATCGTGAATTGTTCCCAGTCCTCTTGCTTTCTTTCTACCTCGCGGATCAGGCGCAGGAGTTGTTTGACACTTGCTGAATTTTCTAAGGCCCCTTCGTTCTTTTTCACAAGAGCCGATATAGCCTCTTTTACCTTGCTCAGCACCTCGCCTCTTTGTATCAGATGCATGGTCATACTGGCCAGCTCGCGGTTTTTGTAGTTGACGTCAGCCTCAAGCTGATCGTTCTTCAACCTAACGATTTCTTTTTCCGAGCGATCCAGCTCCAGCTGGTGCAGGTAGTTTAGTTTTTCCTGTGTTTTCAAGTGCTTCTTGCGCTGTCCTTTCAACACAGCAAAAACTACCAGCACCAAGACCAGAACATAGAAGGTGTACATCCAAACGGTTTGGTACCACGCCGGCTCAACAACGAAGGAATAAGATATTACATACGATTCGTTCCCGGGACTATTCCGTGCTTTAACCTTAAACACGTACTCGCCTGGCGACAGATTGGTATAGTCCTTTTCAGCCTTTCTACTCCAGGATGACCAGGTCTGTTCAAAACCTTCCAGCTGATAGCTGAACTCGATGTTGCTTTGCTGCTGGAAGAACGTTGAGGAGTATTCAAAATGCAGAGAGTTTTGCTTATGCGAAAGACGAGGCCTGCTATTTCTGTCTTGTGCCGTTCCTACCATTCCTTCGCTCACGAAGTAACCGCCAAAGATCACCGTATCGGTTCTTCCCGTCGACCTGACGGAGCTCAGCACGATGTCCGGTTTTGTTAAGGTTTCTTTGTACTTCCTATAGTTGATAAGAAAAACGCCCCTGGTCCCGCCAATAAAGACGTTGTTGCTGTTTAAGGGATAAATTGATTCGAAACCTCCCACCACTTTTCCGTTGAGTTCAGGGAACTGAATAACAGCAGGCCCAGACCTTAGGGTAAAGTCAATAACCGCCACTTTCTTATTGGATACAAACCAAACATTACCCTCATTGTCTTCGCGCATATACTGAAGATTTACTCCTTTTGTATAGCCATAAAGCGTGGGTGATGGAATAAACTTATTATTCTTTTGGCCAAATTCGTAGGCGCCATCTTCTGTGGCTATAACAATCCTGTTTCTGATCCGGAAAACGTAATTGTACTCTGACGATGGAAGCCCGCTGGCTTTGGTATAGAGCGCATATTTTGCAATCTTTTTCCTCTGGCTATCGAGCTCAATCCTGAACACCCCCCGGTTGGGATGCGATGCCCACACAACATTGGCGGCATTATCATAAACCAGGAACCGTAACGACTCGAACAATCCATCTATGTGCCCCGCATTTTTTACAGTGGGACCGTTAAATTGAATTTTCTGCAGCCCCCAGTAGGTTCCGGCAAGCACCTCTGCCGAGGGAAAAACGTCGGAAACGGGTTGGAATATCCAGGTGCCCGGAGCCGAATAAACCTTACTGGCTACATTGGCTTCTACAATAAAAAGGCCCTCATCATGCGCCAGTAAAAGCCGGTTGTTGATCTCCTCCAGACCCCAGACCTGCCCTCTTGCATTTTTTACTTCACTAAAGGCACCTCTTGACAGGCTGATATCAGACTGGCGTGGATCAACTGGCGCGGAGAGCAGTCCGCTTGAGGATCCTATATAAAGCCGATCCTTGAACCGGCTGATTGCATATACGGTTAACTGCTGATCCCTTGCCGGTGATATGAACTTGATGGCGCTGTTGATTGCGATAAAGTCAATACCACCATCTAATGCGAGCCAGAGGTTGCCGTTCCTGTCAATCAGCATGCCGTGTATATTGTTCTTTTGCAGCCCCTGTTCCGAAGTATAGCGCTGAACGAGATTTCCTGCACGATCGACTATAAAAAGGCCGGCTGACATAGTCCCCAGAGCAATCCACCTTTTATTGACGATGCTCGAACAGTAAACCCGATTGCTTTTTAGTTCTGCGTCTATACTTGTATGTTTTTCTACTATACGTTTGCCGTAAAGGAGAAAGAGCCCGTCCTTCAGCGTGGTAATCAGGAGCGTATCACCGCTGTAAGGAATGATTGAGGTCACAGATGCTCCATCCAGCCGTGGGTGACTCTGCAGTGGCTCCCAAGCCTTTCCGGTATAGGTCAGGAGAGGCTTCCCGATTTCGTGCGCGAAGACCTGGCTGCCGGCACTTCCCATGTAGTCCCAGGCACGTGCCGGCTTGAAGATTCTAATGGAATTCTCCTTAAACTGGAAAATCTTTGCGAACGCTCTGAAAAAGACGCTCTCTCCCACAATCGATACATTCCATACATCAGCAAACTTTCTTTCTTTCTCCGGTATAAGCGCGGTAAGCGAGTGGTATTGCAGAATGCCTCTCTTACCAGGATAAAAGTAGCCGATTTCGTCCTGCCCTCCTACGAATATCCGGTTAAGAGAGTCAACTTGAACCGAACGTATGACGGTATAGTTAGGAAGAGGATACAGCTTCCAGAAGCGACCGTCAAAGGTCACCAACCCTTCATTATTCCCGAAGTAGAGTATGCCGTGCTTATCCTGTGCCACGTTCCAGTTCTGCACTCCGCCCGTGTAGTCGTCATTGCTGTAGTTCACAATTTTGGGAGAAGCAATCTGCACCTGGGCATAGGTCGCAGAAAGAAAAATCTGCAGGCTTATATAGGCTAGTAAAAGTCTTACCATAAAAACAAATAGCAAAATACGTTATTTCCCCGTACATTATTTTACTTTTTCCCAGGCGGTTTAGTTCCGCCTCAATATCTGCACGTTTTTGGCCCCTCTTTCTTGCTGCATGTTTTCGAATAAGCGAATATCCGGCAGAGAGCTGCAGGAACTCCTCCTTGAAAAAGATCAAACGCAGAGGCCTGGTGCATCAGTCCAGGCTGGTCCGTATAGCGTCGGCATGACTCCCTTTCTTTTTAAAGACCTGATCCTCTGTAGTTAATAAATACAGATATCATATTTACTTTTTACACTGTCTCTTTTACATTTGCTTTACGAACCAATTCGAATACCATGTTTAGCAAATCCAGCTTTGTTCTTCTCATTTCTCTCTTCCTCATCTTTGCCGGTCCGGCCTCAGCTCAGAGCACGTCCAACAAATGGAATGGTAAAAAATGTGCAGTGGTGCTCACCTATGACGACGCGCTCAACGTGCATCTCGACAAGGTAATGCCGGCGCTTGAGGCCGCCGGGTTCCGGGGAACGTTCTATCTGATCGGCTCCTCGCCTGTGGTCTCTGCCCGCATCAACGATTGGAGAGCAGCAGCCCAAAAAGGGCATGAACTGGGTAATCACAGCCTGAATCACCCTTGCGATGGGAGCCTGCCCCAGCGATCTTTTGTAACACCCGAGAATGACCTTAGCAAATATTCCGCTAGCCGCACTATCCAGGAGGTTAAGGTCACGAATACCTTGTTAGAAGCGATTGACGGTAGAAAAATCCGAACTTTTGCTTACCCCTGCGGCGACCTCCGGGTGGGCGACTCGCTTTTTTACAATGCATTAAAAGAAGATTTTGCCGGAGCGCGCGGTGTAACGCCTCGCTATCTGCAGCCCGGGGAAATAAACCTTTCAGATATTCCCGCCTTCTCAGAGTCAAAAAGTACAGGACAGGAGATGATCCGGCAAGTCAAGGAGGCCGAGCAAAGAGGTTCCGTCATTGTGTTTTTATTTCATGGCGTAGGCGGCGAGCACAGTCTGAATGTCGCGTTTGACGAGCATCAAAAGCTTATAAACTACCTTAAACAGCATAAAGACGAAATATGGGTAGCTCCAATGGTCGAGGTAGCAGAGTTTGTCAAACAGTCAGCGAGGCAGTAAATGATTTCTCATCCGTCACTGCGTATGGTAAGCATAATGCTGAACAACTGCCCGGTTCGGCCTGGTGAGTCAGGATACCACAATCAATATGCGAACCCACTGGCAGTGGTAGGCGACTAAGCGTTCATGCAATAAAAAAATGCCGACTCCCATTGATACCAGGGACGCCGGCAGTAATAAATGAAAGGCTCACTAACGGGCAACCATTAGGATACCTTCTTCTCTTTAGCAAACTGCGACAGGAACGATCGGTAATCAGCCGATGCTTTCTGCCATTCTTCTTTTGCTTTTTCAAAATTATCAAGGGCAGCCTTGGGAATGATTCCGTCTTGCTTTACCAGTTCCTGCCCTGCTGTCAGATAAAGGAGATGTTTTTCGTCTGCTTCCTTTTCAAGCTTAAGTAACGTTTCTGAGGGTGTCATTTTAGATGAATTCGGTTTTCTGTAAAACCAAATAGAGGCAAAAATGTTGGACCTTTGTTACAATTTTTATTATTTTTTAATTAAGGTAACATAAAGTTTAAAATTTCAGTCTTACAAAAGATTATATTTGAGAAACCATAGTATTAACCCCCTGCGCTTTTTTCAGGCCTTTTGTTTATCGTTTCGTGTATGCCTGGTGTGGAGAAGGTCTGCAAATATGACGCAAGGGTACTTAAATTATTAACTAACGTCTACAGTGATTACGAAGAACAATTACCGCAACCAGCTGATCGAAACACTCAAAGAATTAAAGTATACATGGCAGAGGCTTTTAGCCTTCGGGGTCAACCTTGAGATGTTTGATGAAGAAAATGAAAAAGACGTCTTCCCTGCGCAACGATCTGAATCTGCTGTCGACGTTATTCTGCTGATCAACTCTGATAGTCCAGCTGTAAAGCGGCTGTATTCGTGCATGACGGAAATCGAAGCTTGCTTTGATTCGCTGATGAATCTGAACGGAATTTCGGAAAGGCAATTTGAATCCTGGTATTCTTATGAGAAGCATGCGCCGGAAGATCTGTTTTTGTCAAGGCAGCCAAAAGAGTATTATAAATGGCTGAATGAGGCCTATTCTTTTCTGGAGATGCAGATGTATTATCTGCTTAACTACTGCTACTGTATGGTATACGACGAACCTGACGTACCCGAGTCGATCTGCCGTTTTTTACTATTCCCCGGTAAGGAAGCACTCGATTTATTAAAGACTAGTGATACCAACGTAAATAAAATTATTGAGCTTTGCTTCGCCCTGAACAGGACTTGCGCCGACATCGACAGCATGAGCATTAATCTCTTGAAAGAGTCGAAGATGGGGCAAAAGTGGTAGGAGTCTACCCTTACAATTGCGGCTTCTTGTCTGCCCCGTGTATCTCGAGTAAGGTGAGAAGCACTTCAATTGCCTCATTATATCGGTCCTTTCCTATTTTGGCAATATGCATCATGTTTAACTCGTCGCTTCGTCTCAGCATCTTTCTATAAAATCGCTCCCCTTCCCGCGTCAGATAGAGCATAGATAGTCGCGCATCTTTATCGCTCTTCTCCGCGCGTACCAATCCGGAGGCAACAAGGCCCTTTACGATCCTGCTCGCAGCCTGTTTTGTGACATTGAATTTAGCGGCCAAGGCATTGTTCGACGCTCCCTGCATCCCTATGTGCATAAAGAACGGAATATAGCTAAGATGAAATTCCGGGTTGGCTACATCCTTCAGCCTCTCATTCCCCCAATCTTCAAGGGCCCTTTTAAGCATATATACGATACGGAATAGATTCTTCTTTTGTATCTCCTCTATATTTAGGTCTTCCTGTTTCATTTGTCCTTGCGAATAACGGTGTTATTGGTTTTACAATGTTAGTAAAAGTCAAGGACACTTGCACAAACTCAATTTAAGCCTAACCTTTACGCCTTCTGATCTCATCCCGGATCAGCGCACACATTTCATACATCTCCACTTGCTCGAAGTGGGCGAGCCATATGGCCAGATCATCATCGATCATCATCAATAGTTCAAGTGCGCTGCAGGAACCCGCGGACTTCGTCGTTCTGATTACAGTACTCATTGTTTTGTTGTATCGTGAACAGGAATTTTATTTTCCCCTGCCTTTTCCATTTCAATCCGAAGTTTTTTACGGTACGAAAGATAAAAGACGGACGGGAATACGAACAGATTAAAGATCGTATTCGTTATGAGGCCCCCAATCACTACAATAGCGAGGGGCTTAGAAGCTTCTGACCCAATGCCCGTAGACATCGCGGCAGGCACCAGGCCGATAGCGGCCATCATTGCCGTCATAATCACCGGACGCATCCTTGATTCCACTCCTTCCCGCACCGCACTTTCAAGACTGTTACCGGCAAAAAGCCCGTGCTTCAGATCTCTGATATTGCTTTTAAATCTCGTGATCAGTATTACGCCATTCTGCACACATATACCGAACAAAGCGATAAAGCCGATTCCAGCAGAGATATTAAAGTTGACCGGAGATCAGGAGTGCCAAAATCCCGCCCATAATAGCGAATGGAACGTTATTTAATACGAGTAAGGAGTCTCTTACGTTGCCAAAAAGTACAAAAAGTATGAAAAAGATGATTAGCAAGCTGACAGGCACAACCTGCCCGAGGCGATGGGTCGCGCGCTGCTGGTTTTCAAAATCACGGTTTAACAAGATAATCGTCAGCTCCGGCACGAAGGGCCGTTACCTTGTCGCTGGTCATCCCAAGGGCAGTAAGCATTAAAACAGGAGTAGTTGTATCGGTACGCCGAATGTGCTGACAGAGGTCTAACCCGCTCATCCCGGGCAACATCACGTCAAGGATGAACATGTCCGGGCTGCTCTCCTGCATTAGCTCCGCGGCTGCTTCTCCGCTTCTCGCGATCAGCACCTGGTAGCCGGCTTCACGAAGGCCCTGTTCTATAAAGCCTGCAACTTTTGCTTCATCCTCTACTAAAAAAACTGAACTCATACTGATAGCATTGCCCTCTAATATATTTTTTATTATAAGAAAAATAGCCAACTGACTTAGATCCGCCTACCGGGGGGCAGCAAAGAGCGGTTTTACCCTGAACCCCTGGCGCAGAGCCGGGCGTGAAAATCCATCAATAGCATCATAACAGGAAAGAGCCCCTTTCACTACGAACGGAGCTCTTTTTATATTAGGATGTTGCGTTACACTGCAGCTTCTCTTATTTTCACGGGCGACGCCCCTTTGTTTCCCGGCTTTTCTCTCCACTTTTTGTGCCTGTAATACGAGGATACAGCCAGGGCTGCGACAACTCCTATGGCGATATACACCCATCCCGGGACAGGTACAGGGTCACCTTTTGCATAGGAATGCAAACCTGAGAGGTAATAGTTCACCCCAAAGTAGGTCATGATCACACTTGAGAAACTTATAAGGGAAAGCAGGTTGAACAAATACTTGCTCTGCAGGCCGGGGATGAGCCTGACGTGTAATACAAATGCATAAATAATAACCGATATAAACGCCCAGGTTTCTTTAGGATCCCAGCTCCAGTAGCGCCCCCAGCTTTCGTTAGCCCATATACCGCCCAGAAACGTTCCGACCGTAAGGAGGAAAAGTCCTACAGTGAGCGACATCTCGTTTACAATACTCAATTCGGTAATGGAAGAACTCACCTTTTTCTCAATCTTTTTCCCGTTGATGATATACAGGAGCAGGACAACCATCCCGATAAGGGCGCTTAGTCCGAAGAAGCCATAGCTTGATGTGATGATGGCTACGTGGATCATCAGCCAGTACGACTTAAGAACCGGTACAAGCGGCGTGATCTGAGGATTCATTTGAGAACCGCCATGAGCAAAGCCCATCAGGATGACCGCTACAAGGCAGCCTGCCGCAGGTATAAAGGCGTTGCTGTTGCGATATAAGATGAGTCCTGCCACTATTCCTGTCCAGCTGATAAACATCACTGCTTCATATCCGTTGCTCCAGGGCTCGTGGCCTGAGATGTACCATCTCACCCCAAGTCCTATTGCCTGGATAAGAGCGCCTGCCATGACGAGCACCAGCAGCGAAAAGATCACCCTTTTCAAAACTTTAGACTCCATAAAGAGCTGAGCAAAAGCAAGCATAAGGATCACTACTCCTAATATCGAATAGACGATCATCAGCTTAAAGAAGATGTTCCAGGAGTTATAGCGGATCTCCCACTTGATCTTGGCTTCAGAAGGAACCACATTTTTGCCAATTACCCGCTGGTTCGTCTTCAACTGCTCGAGCAGCTGGTCAGCTTTACCCCAACTGTTGTTTGATTCAGCGAAGATGACCGCTTTCAGATACGAGGCAAACAGGTTATTCTGGCTAGCGTTAGCGGAATGCTCACTGCTCCAGGCGGCCCAGGTATTGTTGGGGTCATTTGGCACAGGCAGTACGCGAAGGTATTGTCCGCTGATGAGGTATTGCATCACCTGCAGCTTATCGTTGAGTTCAATCAGCTCCTTATCATAGTTATCCTGATCAGCGGGCTTTCTTGCGAATGCACGCTGGTAATCGGCTTCAAGGATGAAGTGCGGCTGTCCTGTTTCATCAAACTGGAAGAGGTTAATGAGCGAGGTATACCCCTCAGCGTTTGCCTTAGTAGCCTGCATTACCTGCGATCCGCCGCCCTTAGTTCCAACCTTAATAAAAGGCACCTGCGCCCAGGCAAAAGGCTGTGTCGTGACCGACAGCAGGAACTGGTTAGCGTCGAGATCATAGAAGCGATCCTTCTGATATAGCTTTCTGAGGATTTCCAGAGCAAGGGTGTTAACCGGCTCAATCCGTCCGTCGAAGTTCTGAACAAGCAGGGCCCCAAAACGAGCCGCATGTTCTTTGTCAATTTTGACACTCAATGCGAACTGAGCGGCATCTTGTATTTGCGCCATAGGAGGCATCGGCACCCTGGCAGTATCTCCCCCGCCATGCACGTGACTATGGATATGTTCCTGCGCCTGAGCCTGCCCGGTATCATGGCTATGATCATGATCATGGTCGTGGTTATGTTGATCCTGCATCAGCTGATCACCCTTTGAAGGCCCGTGCATGTCAATATCCTGGCCTTTTACCACGCCCGCAAGAGACAGAAAAAAGATGAGGACGACCGCCTTCTGAACAGACATCTGCCTGAGTTGAGCATTGAGCTTTGAAAAGCGCGTGCCCTTCCAAAGCAAAGAAACGAACAGGCCCAGGAATAGCAATGTATAGCCGAGATAAGTGATATTAGTGCCCCACCAGTCGTGATTCACAGAGAGAATCGTTCCTTTCTCATCCTGGTCGTAGCTCGACTGGAAGAAACGGTATCCCTGCAGATCCAGCACATGATTCATGAATATCTTGAAAGGCTCCTCTTTTGCTCCGTCCATGATCACTACATCAGAAGAATAAGAAGCCGGACTGTTACTTCCGGGGTATTTCTCCATTTTAAAATCGGCAAGTTTAAGAGAAAAGGGTGTGTTGTATATTGCAGATCCGTAGCCTATAGAGACAATGAGTCCGTTGATCTCTGACTGGTGCTGGAAACCTGTGAGCCCCTTGCCTCCGTAAAATGATACCGTATCTCTCTTGTCTCCGCTGGAGAGCTCCATGGTGATCAGATCGGGATCAGCTTCATTTATCTTTTTATCTCCTTCAAAATGCATCATAGAACCACGCTGCGGAGCTTGCGGCACCACGAAGGTTAAACCTGGAAGATTGTATAAGCTTCTCAACCTAAAAGGCTGTTCTCCTGCTGCACTCTTCAAGTCCCCTCTCGTCTGGGTCGCCATAACCATATAGGTACCGTCCATAGGAGAGGAAATAGTGAGTTCTCCGCTCTGATCTTTTATGTTGACCGCTCCCGGGGTTTCTTTATTGAATGCAACCAGCATGTTCTGGATGAGCTTCACACTGCCACTTTCGATATACTTGTTCTCACGGTTTCCATTGACCAGGGCCACCATATGAAGGATGGACTTGCCTGAATCAGAGGCAACAAGCGAGTCCTGAGCACGAGGTACATAGTCGAGTACGTGCATCTTAACCCGCTTACCCATGAATTCATATTCTTCAGTATGATCCTTCCTGAACGGTTTTAGAAAAAATGGAACATTGCTTGAAGTCAGGTGTAAAGGGACGTCTTTATAGGCGAGGGCCTGATCGCCATTGGTGATCTGAACTTTCAAAAACGATGCATCCGATACAATTTCGTTACTTTTCTCTCCCTCGCGGATGTGCATAGTACCTTCAAAGCTGATATAGCGGGTGATTGCACCGCCAATAAAAATCAGAATAAAGGAAAGGTGAAATACCAGGAGAGGCCATTTTCCACGACGATATAACTGATAGCGCCTGATGTTCCCCACGAAGTTGAGGATAAGGATCACCATGATTAATTCAAACCACCAGCTGTTGTAAATCAGTGCTTTTGCTACCGGCGTTCCGTAGTCATTCTCAACAAATGTAGCTGTAGCCATGGAAAGGGCGTACAGTAACAGCATAAATCCCGTTGTGCGGGTAGAAATCAAATAGTTATAAAGGACTCTCATTCTCTAAGAATTGCAACGCAAATTTAGGCGAAGATAAAGGGTTTTCTCCGGCTTTCCTGAAATCCGGCTGATAAGGTCCCTCAAAACACAAAAAAGTTGCAGAAAGATAACAGTCGGCTAGCGCAGAGCCGGCAGTACTTTTTCCCCAAAATCGCTGATAAACAATTCCTGCTTCCTGTTCACATTGTGCAGGATGATCCTCTCGAAACCGAGCTCGGCATAGGCCCTGATCTTTTCGATATGAAAGGCCGGGTCAGCAGAAATATCCACTTTGCCCCGCAGGTCTTCAGGCTTTACGAACTCGCCCAATGCGTCGAACTGCTCCACCGTTCTGAGTTCACCTAGCACACTTCCCTGAAAAATATTGGTGCGCCACTGGTCGTACGCTCCCATAAGTGCCTCTTCTTCTGTCCGGGCGTAAGAAAGCTGAACCTTCAGAATTAGGGGCTTACCCTCCCCTCCGTTGGTGCGGAAAGCGTGCACCACCTGTTTTAATTCTTCAAGAGGCTTTGAGATGGTAATAAGTCCGTCGGCTAAGCCGCCCAGCATGGCAGCAGTTTCTTCGCTGATGGCCGCCCCGATAAGCAAGGGTCGCACATCGGGACGCGTATAGAGCTTCGCGTTCTCAACCGTTACCGTGCCTTTTAAGTTAACGCACTGTCCCTCGAGCAGTTGCCTGATGACGCCAAAGCATTCCTTTAACCTTATATTCCGTTCTTTCTTGGGAGGCCACTCCTGCCCGGTGATCTTCTCGTTGATTGCCTCACCGCTACCCAGCGAGATCCAGAAGCGACCGGGAAACATTTCGCCAAGTGTGGCAACGGCTTGCGCAATGATAGCCGGATGATAACGCTGCCCTGGCGCGCAAACCATCCCGAAAGGTAGTGAGGATGTCCGCATGGCTGCACCTAACCAGGCGAGGGCGAAACCGCTTTGCCCCTGCCGCTCGCTCCATGGGAAGAAATGGTCGGATGAGTTGATGGCCTGAAAGCCCGCTGCTTCTGCCTGTTCTACGTATTGCAGGAGTTCACTCGGTTTGAACTGCTCGTGCGACGCATGATATCCTATTAAAGCCATATTTTGTTCTCCGCTCGGGACTTACAATTACTAAGCGGTAACAGCGGATCAGGTTTTACGATTCAGCTTTTTGCAAAACAGGTATTTCTAGCGAGGGATGTGAGCCTTCCATGTTGGCACCGCCACCTTAGGCAAACGGCCGGATGATTGGTTTATTCATCCGGCCGCTTCGTAAAAGGACTCTTAGAGGGGGGCTTAATATCCCTCATTCTGCTGCGCTTTCAAGCCAGGATTCGCGTTGATCTCATCCTGCGGGATCGGGAGTCTCGTTTTGTTGAAAGTGCGGTTAATGGTCGTCGGCCTGGAGGGAATGGTTAGTCCTCCGAACTCATCATTAAACGTAATATCTCGGTTCAGACGGATCATATCAAAGAAGCGGTGACCCTCGGCTATCAGTTCCTTGCTTCTTTCGGCCAGGATCATATCGAGCGAAACAGTAGATTCCGTCGCGGGGGCCAGAGCCGGAGCACGCTTCCTGATCTCGTTCAGGTATTGCGCAGCCTTTGCCCTGTTGGCTGGCAATGCTGCTTCAGCCGCAATAAGGTAGACCTCAGACAGGCGGATCACCTTGATATCGACAGCGGTGGAAGAACTCGACTTTCCGTCTTCACCCTGAAGGGTCGTGCTGCCACTGTATTTATACACTGCGCCCATCCGGCTTGCTGAGGTTTCGTCGGCAGCCAGAATACCGCATCTTACGTCTGTCGCATCTTCCTTGAGTCGGTCCAGATAATAGTCGCTGGCCATAAACTGACCGAGCGCGTTTGAATTGCCGTGCCCCTTCCTTCTCAGATACATCCCGGGTGCACCTGCAAGAAGATCGTTCTCATTAGGCATAACGCCGAGCAGAAGAATGGACTCAGAAGCGAAACGTGTTTTCCAGGAAGCCACCCAATTGCTATTCGTGTACAGCGAGTAAAGACTCTTGCTGTTGTTGATGACCTCTTCTGCTGCATTCAGTGCATTTACATAATCCTTCATGTACAGATAGACGCGCGCCTGCAGGGCAAGATTTGCGTAGTAATTGATATAGCCGTCGGTCCTCGCCTTTGGCAACAGCGGCGCTGCTGCCTTGAGGTCTGTCAGCATCTGTGCGTAGTTCTCCTCAACAGTTGACCTCAGCGGCTGAGCATTGAACTGAAGAGTCGTCGTGACGTAAGGTACGCCGAATGACTTTTTATCGTCGTCATAGGCCTTTCCATAGAGACGAACAAGATCAAAATGCATCATAGCCCGGGCAGTGAGGGCCTGTCCCTTATAGCTGTCGAAGCCCGTGGCTCCCCCAGCCTGTTCAACGCGCGCGATCCCCTCCAGGATGCTGTTGGCCTGCAAAATGCTGGCATAGATCTGCGACCAGAAACCGCCGTATGCGTTTGTTGTGACGGAGTGATTGAAGCTGTACATGGCGTCGAGACCCCGGCCCTGTGCATAGACCGTCAGGTCTCCCCTTTTACATCTCCGTACATCAGAAAATTACGGCCGTAATAACTGGCGTCCGTCATGCTTCTCATCATACCGTTGATCATCACCTGGGCGTCTGCCGGTGTTTTAATAGCCTCTGCAGAATTGCTGGCATTGTTAGGCTCCTCGTTCAGATAGTCTTTGCATGAGAGCAGACTAAATAGGAAGAAAACGCTTATATATATAGATATTCTTTTCATCTTATGCTTCCTGAATTAAAATTAAAAACCAACTTCTATCCCCATCGTGTAAGTCTTTCCAAAGGGTGTCTCCCAGCCTCTTGTTCCAAACTCATTCACTTCGGGATCTGCAATCTTGTATTTAGAGAAAGTGAGGAGGTTTGAGCCGTTCAGGTAAACCCGGATGTTTGAGGCACCAACTTTTTTTACAAGCGGTGAAGGTAGATTGTAACCGAGGGTAACAAACTTGAGCCGCAGGAAGCTCGCATCATGCATCTGCCTGCTGCTGTACTGCTGGGGGTCGGTCAAGTCATTTCCGTCGAGCTTGGGTAAAGAACCTTTGATATTATCAGGGGTCCACATGTTATCATAATAGTACTGAGCCCTGATGCGCTCCCAGTAGTAGCCATCGTCCGCTACATCCTTAAAAGCTCCGTCATATAGCTTACCGCCAAGCTTGTAGTTAAAATTGAGGGCCAGCGTGAATCCCTTATATTCCAGGTCGGTATTGATACCGCCGTAAACGTCAGGGATAGCACTGCCAAGGGTTGTGTAGTTGGCCTTTGCATAGGACAAGGTCGCTCCACGGCCGTTGTGTAGAAAGTCGCCTGCCTGAGGGTCGTTAGGATCATTTACGTACCAGACGTTTTTACCATCCGTTTCGCGAACACCCGCCCACTCGAAGCCATAGAACGTGAGCGGAGAAGAGTTTTCACGATAGATAAACTGCGCACGTCTGTCTTCTCCCCCGGTTGGGTCGTACCAGATGATGTCGGATCCGTTATACAGCTTGACCACCTTCGAGCGCATGAACGTGCCGTTGATGCTGGCGCTCCACCTCAGTTCCTTGTTCCGGATGATGTCGCCCCCTAGATCTATCTCAAGGCCTCTGTTGTTCATTTCGCCTACATTCCTAAGGGTGTTCGGATACCCGGTCACCAGAGAGACAGGCACGCTCTGGAGCAGATTTTTCGAGTCCCTGTTAAAGTACTCCACCGATCCTGTGATACGCTGGTCAAAGAGGCCGAACTCCAGGGCAAAATTGGATGCATAGTTCGTCTCCCAGGTCAGATTAGGATCACTGATGGTCTTAACCAGACCGCCTGGCTTACTCATATATTTTTGGTCGAAGAATGTCAGGTTGCGCCAGCCGTAATTGTCGGTGGGCAAAGTCCCGTTGGTCCCATAGGAGGCCCTTAAACGCAGGTTGCTGATATAACTGAGCGGCTCCATAAAGGACTCCCTGCTGATGGTCCATGCCCCGGCTACTGACCAGAAATCACCCCAGCGGGCATCCGGACCAAGACGGGAAGAGCCGTCGCGACGGTACGAGGCCGATGCAAAGTACTTCTGGTTGTAGTTGTATTCGGCGCGCGACAGGCCAGACACGAGGGTATTCCCCCAGCTGTAGGCATTAGCGCTTGTAGTGCCGGCGGTTGCAACGGTATGAAGGGAGCTGGATGCGAGATCGGTACCCGTTGAACGCTGAAAGTCTGTTTTGTTCCTTTCCGCCTCAAATCCTGCCAGCAAGTTCAGCTGGTGGGCACCAAATTGTTTCGTGTAGTTCAGCGTGGTAGAAGATACGATCTTGTTCAGATTCGTCGTGATCTCACTCACCGAACCATTTGTCCCTGCCCCGTTAAAGTGCAGGGCACTATAATATAGATGATCCTGGACCTGCGAGTTATCATAGGAGAAGACCGATTTCAGCAGCAGCTCAGGCAGCAGCCTGATGTTGAGTGTTTCATTAGCTGTTATACGGCGGGTAATAGAATTGTTCTCCCACTGGTTATTGTAGTACTCAGGGTTGTAAGCCAAACTGCCATAACGTGCCGTGAATGGCTGGCCGGTCTTGTAATCGGTCGGCCAATAAAAGGGCCATAAGAGGTTTCTTGATTGAAGAAAGTA
The DNA here is from genome assembly GCF_041902385.1 of Arcticibacter sp. MXS-1. Taxonomy (GTDB): domain Bacteria; phylum Bacteroidota; class Bacteroidia; order Sphingobacteriales; family Sphingobacteriaceae; genus Arcticibacter. The sequence continues at coordinate 3,982,059 of NZ_CP169244.1, forward strand.
GTTCGCTCCCGTGTTGCGCGTATCGTTATACCCCGACTGCCCCGTCCTGCCTATGCCCACATTGGATATGAACTCAACATATTTTCCTACTTTTTGAGCGAGGTTGATGCGGCCCGTCACTCGATCGAAGTCGTTCACCTGGATCCGCGATTTGTCTGTGGTATATGACAGAGAAGAATAATAGGTGGTATTTGCATCACCGCCGCTTATTGAAAGATCATTTGTCTGATAAACCCCTGTCCTGAATAGAACATCATCCCAGTCGAAGTACTTTCCTTCGCGATTCTCGACCCCATCGGTCATTCCCTTAATGATGACATTTTCCGAAAGACCCGTCCCTGCGGTTTCAAAGTAATAGCCGTGCTTATTGAATCTTTGATTGAGCCGCCTGAGAGCATCCGAATTAGCAACCGCGTCTGTCTTCTTGGCCGAGGTGTTCAGGTCATGAAAAACGCGATAAAGCATATTGGTCTGCTCCTGTATTCCCGCAGGCTCGTAGTTGTCGGTAGCCCAGGAAGGAGTAAAACCGACTGAGGACTTGAGATTGATAACGGGTTTGCCCGACTTGCCCCTTTTGGTGGTGACCAGAACCACGCCATTAGCGGCCCTTGAGCCATAAAGAGAAGCCGCTGCTGCATCTTTCAGCACCGTGATCGACTCAATATCGGAGGGATTGATCGAGCTCATCACATTATTTGAAGCGTAGAGGTTGTCTTTCAGCTGCCCAACATTTCCCGAAACAACCGGCACTCCGTCAATAACATACAGAGGTTCATTTCCGGCATTCATTGAGCCGATACCCCTGATGCGGATGCTGGGAACAGAGCCGGCCTGCCCGGAGGAAGAAGTGACCTGCACTCCCGCTACGCGGCCTGTCAGTCCCGCTTCAAAGGAGGCAACCGGAGCATCTTTAAATGCTTTCTGACTGACGACAGACGCCGCACCGGTATAGGTACCTTTCTTCGCGGTACCGTATGCTACTACCATCACTTCCTCAAGCTGCTTCGAATCGGTTAAGAGACTTACATTGATAACCGTCCTGCCTTTAACAGCTATCTCTTGTTTTTGATGGCCGAGAGCCGTGAAGACCAGCGTGGCATTTTCAGGAACACCACTCAGCGCATAAACTCCATTCAGATCAGATGACGCCCCCTGTTAGAGCCCTTGATTTTGACAGTGGCAATAAGACCAGTCTTATCCCCTGCCGAAGTTACAACGCCGCTTACACGGATTTGCGCCTTAGAGGACAGCGAAAGACATAGGAAGACACTGAGGAATACTAGTAGATTTTTTCTCATAATGGCATTAATACATTCTTTGATTGTTTAGAACTTTTAGAAAAACAGGCAGGACAAGCCAATCCTGTGTTTTTGCAGACATATTAGATGCATATTAAACAAAAACACCGATTTAATCAAAAATTAACCTCCAATTTATCTAAAACATCGCAAAATACAGCATCACAGACAAAAAAGGGCAGGAGTCAACAAATGCCTTATGGCATTCACAAAGCGATCACACCGACGCCTTTCCCAAAAGAAATAATGGGGTCACTAACACAAACGGACTTTTCTAAAATCCTCCATCGTCAGAAAAGCTGGGGGTTTTAGAAAAGTCCGTTCAATAAATGGATACTTCGCTCTTATTCGCTCGGCACAACTGTGCCGAAGGACTCCATTAAAAGGTGCCTTTACTAAAGGCGAGTCAGACCTTCGGTCTGCTTCTTATTCTTCGCCTCGATCACGCTAATGGCGTAGCCCCTCCGGGCGCAGATTGCTGTACGAGTTTCGACTTATTCTTTACCAATACCTTTCGGATTGTATACGCCTGAGGATTTGTTTTATAATGTGCATCTTTCGCATCCGCGTAGATCGTTGCAATATAAGTCTTGCCCGGATCAAGGAAGCTGAAGTTAATGGAAGACTTGAAGCCGTTCTCTCCGCATACATTTCCTACGAACCAGTTATTAGATCCTTTAGCCTTGCGGGCAACGGTGATGTATTGCCCGGGCTCCGCCTCCAGATACTTGCTGATATCCCAGTCAACCGCCACATCTTTTATAAACTGAAAAGCGTCAGAAAAACGTTCATAGTTCTCAGGAAGATCGGCAGCCATTTGCAGCGGGCTGTATAGAGTCACATATAAGGCGAGCTGATTCGCCAGCGTGCTGTTAACATGCGACTTGTTTTCGGGATTCAGTTTCGATATGTCCATTTCAAAGATCCCCGGAGTGTAATCCATAGGACCTCCAAGCAGACGTGTAAAGGGCAGAAGCGTCACGTGGTTTGGCTTACTTCCGCCGAACGCCTGGTACTCTGTGCCTCTTGCCGACTCGTTTCCGATAAGATTCGGATAGGTACGCGCAATGCCCGTAGGACGCACAGCTTCGTGGGCATTAACCATAATCTTGTATTGTGCCGCTTTCTCTATGGCATACTGATAGTGATTCACCAGCCACTGGCTATAGTGATTCTCTCCGCGTGGCAGAATATCACCTACGTATCCGCTCTTCACCGCATCGTACCCGTTGTCTTTCATGTACTGGTAAGCCTGATCCATGTGCCGCTCATAATTCCGAACAGAAGAAGACGTCTCGTGGTGCATGATCATTTTAATACCCTTACTTTTCGCATAATCGCGTATCTCTTTCATGTCAAAGTCAGGATAAGGGGTAACGAAGTCAAAGACGTAATCTTTCGAGTTTCCAAACCAGTCTTCCCAGCCGATATTCCAGCCTTCCACCAGAACGCCGTCAAAACCGTTCGCTGCTGCAAAGTCGATGTACTTCTTTACGTTCGCTGTGTTGGCCCCGTGGGTTCCGTTAGGCTTCACTTTGGTGTAATCGGTCACGCCAAGTTGCACCGAGGGCAGCTCGTTAGTATACGACCAGCTGCTTTTACCAGTGATCATCTCCCACCATACGCCAACATACTTAACAGGTTTGATCCAGGAAGGGTCTTTTATTTTGCAGGGCTCATTAAGATTATATGTGATCCGCGAAGCCAGGATGTCACGGGCATCATCACTTACGATAACCGTACGCCAGGGAGTGGTACGGGGAGCCTGCATATACCCTTTGTCACCTTTTGCATCGGGCGTAAGCCAGGATGTGAACACGAAGTTCTTGTCATCAAGATTAAGATGCATGCAGGGGTAGTCAATCAGTGCAGCTTCATGGAGATTAATATAAAGGCCCTCGTTCGTCTTCATCATAAGTGCCGTCTGTACGCCGGTCGGCGAAAACGATGATTGCGATACATTAGCGGTCCTTGCTTTTTCATTCAGTCCCCGGATCTCCGACAGGCGCGACGTCGTGTAGTCATATTCCTGCGTGTCATAGTCGCCAGGAATCCAAAAAGCAGTATGATTGCCCGACATAGCAAACTGAGTGCGCTCTTCCCTGATGACAAAATAGATCAGGTTTTTCTGTTGAGGAAACTCGTAGCGGAATCCCAGTCCGTCATTGAAAAGCCGGAAGCGGACGATCATCTCACGCTCTGTACCTTTTTGCGTTAAGGATACAGCAAGTTCATTATAATGGTTTCTGATCTCCCTTTCTTCCCCCCACACCGGTTTCCAGGTCTCGTCAAAGCTTGAAGTTTTTGTATCGGAGACCGAGAAATTATCATAAAGAGACGCCTGAGCGTTGATCGTTTTCTGCTTCATATCCGACTCCCCCCAGTTTCTGTGTCTGCTTGCTTATGCTTTAGTTCGAATCCCAGCTTACTTGGCTTAATCACGGGCTTGCCCTTGTAGGTCAGGGAATATGTTGGAACGCCCCTTTCAGCAATCTGAAAGGTTAAAATAAGGTTTCCATTTGGAGAACTGAGCTTTTGAGCCAACATCGTCAGGGCGACAAAATTAAAAGATAGAAAAAGAAAAAATTTCTTCATTTGGTATTGCTTTATCTGAATAAAACTTAATTGGTGTTTCGGCCCAAAGGTACTATATAATCCCGTTATATACCAGATTTTAAAAGGCAGGAATGAAAGTTTTATTCACCAGAGAACCGCTAAAGGAGCACGCCCGGGCAGCTGTATAGAAATACCGAAGTAGAAGCGGGAAGCTTTATAAACAAAAGAGGCAGACCTTGCAGCCCGCCTCTCCTGTTTAGTCATTGTCGCCGGCACCCGACTTGCCCGAGCGCCGTCGGTCTTCTTCTCCAAGGTCCATATCCATCTGGTCCTCGTGTCCGTCATACCCGATGATTGTGTCCTCTATCGCGATCTTGTAGCCATCCTCACCGCTTTGGTTTTCACTGAGGGAGTTTGTCGTACCCGCATACCCGGTATCATTCTGCTCCGCCGCATCCGGACGATTGGTCTGCGCTCCCCCTATCGTATTATCCTTTTCGTTTTCCCTGCTTTTAGCAGCCTGTTCCCGGGCGTTCTGTTTGTTTTCCATAATGCTTTTCTTAGGTGATGTGTATTACGCTTTCAGTAGTATGTTAGTTAACAAGACAAGGTATACATGGTTTTCGTTAACATCAACAAAGGCGGTATTCCCCCTGGTGATGCGCAGGCTCTCAGCTTATCATCGGGAATGAAATTCCTTTCACTTTGCCGTACAGCTCTACGGCGTACAGGTCCGTCATTCCCGACACGAAGTCCAGTACGCTTTGGATCTTCGAATACTTATCATCGCGGTCTGTATGGAACTGCTCGGGAATTAACTTAACAAGCTTGTGATAATAGTGCGTATCGTTAGAAAGAAGTGCAGGTACGAACTCTTCCAGCAAACCCGCCATCACTTTATATCCGGCAACCTCCTTGTTGATAACCGACGAATAGTTGTAGATCCGTTTTTCAGAAACCTCCTGGATTGCCTTCCAGGGGCTGAGAAGCTCCTCACCGAGGCATTTAATCAGACTCTTATTTAAAGAGCCCTGCAGAATTGCTTCCTGCTGATTAAAGAATGCTTTAGAGCATTCCCAGGCCAGCGTGTTAATCGCTTTTGCTCTCAATAAACCTACCTTCGCATCGTCATCATAATCCTGCGCCAGCCGTTCCCTGATTTTCGGGTCATTGGCGAATGGCAGCAGATACGCCTCTACCTCTTCATAGCTCAATATCTTGAGCCGGTGTGCATCTTCCAGGTCGACTATCGTGTAACAGATATCGTCAGCAGCTTCTACAAGATACACCAGGGGATGCCGCTTGTAGATCAGCGGAGAGTCCTCCTCCCGGATCATGCCCAGCTCTTCTGCTATCTTTTTAAAGGTCTCCTGCTCCGACTGAAAGAAGCCATATTTTTTCCGGTGCAGGTGCTCTTTCTGCCGTCCCGCGATAGAAGCACAGGGGTATTTGGCAATAGAAGCGAGGGTTGAATAGGTTAAGGCATAAGCGTCGTTGCCTTTTCCCTGAAATGGATGCGTCAGGATGCGCACCGCATTGGCATTGCCTTCAAAATTGATCAGGTCGTGCCATTGCTCCTCGCTTACATCCTTCTTGTACTCCCTCCCATCGCCGTCAGTGAAGTACCGCGATATGGCAGCTTCGCCCGAATGCCCAAAGGCGGGATTACCTAAATCGTGGGCAAGCGCAGCAGCTGCCACGATGCTGCCAATCTCCATAATAAGCGGAACTTCCTTGACTAGTTCGGGCCTTTTCTCTTCAACATAATTCAGGAATATGGTTCCCATAGACCGGGCCACACTTGCCACCTCTAGGCTATGGGTAAGCCTGTTATGCACGAAGACGCTCCCCGGCAGAGGAAATACCTGCGTCTTGTTCTGCAGGCGCCGGAACGGCGATGAAAAGATGAGCCGGTCAAAATCGCGCTGAAAATCTGTACGGGCACGGTCAAAACTCACTTCACGCTCTTCCTGCCCGAATCTTTTATTGGATAATAAATACTTCCACTCCATGATAACTGAACGCCGGCCGCTGTTGTAACATTTCGTAATGGACAGCCGGCGTTCAATTATATGAATATTCGAACAAATACCGCTCCTGCAGACGGCTATCTACTAAAATTTATTAGATATATGCCTCTCCGCCCGTCTTTCTTCCCCGGTTCTCCTCTTTGGCGAAAGTCGCTCACAACGGTTTGCAGACTAACCTCGTGAATGTTTTTCTTGTCCCGATACGAATCGGTATTTATATTTGCCCTTCCATGCGAAAAAACTCACATATTGCGGAGGACCTATGAAACCGGTCAGAATTCCCTCACTAAAGGAAAGATCGGGATGTCAAAGTCACACAATGACGAGATCTGACATTGTCCCCTTCCGCGCAGGTTAAAGACAAAAGATACCTGCAATAAATTTATAAACAGAAATTTACTTAACAATCAATACCCAGACAGTATGAAAAAAAACGAGTGGTGGTAACCGGATTAGGAACAATAAGTCCTTTAGGAAATAACGTCTCCAGTTTTTGGAAAAGCATAGTCGCCGGAGTTTCGGGTGCTGCACCAATCACTAAATTCGATGCTGCCAACTTCAAAACCCGCTTCGCCTGCGAAGTACAGGGATTTGAGCCCGAGTTGTATTTCGAGAAGAAAGAGATCCGCAAATATGACCTGTTCACCCAATACGCGGTAGCCTCAGCAAAAGAAGCCATTGAGGATGCGGGACTTGATTACAGTACACTTGGCATGGATGAGAAAGCCAGAACAGGTGTCGTATGGGCATCTGGTAACGGAGGCATCGCCACCTTCGAGCAGCAGGTGAAAGAGTATTACCTCGGTGATGGAACGCCCCGCTTCAACCCGTTTTTCATTCCGAAGATGATAGCCGATATCGCTGCGGGTGTTATTTCGATGAGGTACGGCCTGCTCGGCCCTAACTATTGTACTGTCTCTGCATGCGCTTCATCAAACACAGCACTCATCAATTGTTTCGACCTGATCCGGATGGGCCGGGCCGACGTAATGATCGCGGGTGGCTCAGAAGCTGCCATCTCGGCGGCTACCATCGGAGGCTTCAACGCAGCACATGCGCTATCCCAGCGGAACGATTCTCCCAAAGAAGCGTCGCGTCCGTTCGATGTCGACAGGGACGGATTTGTTGCCGGCGAAGGTGGCGCAGCGCTAATATTAGAAGAATATGAGCACGCTGTAAAGCGCGGAGCTAAAATATACGCCGAAGTGGTTGGGGGAGGAATGGCAGCAGACGCCTACCACCTCACCGCTACCCATCCCGAAGGCCTCGGCGCTATCCTCGGAATGAAAGCCGCGCTGAGCGATGCAGGTATCGAAACCGCTCAGGTCGACTACATCAATATGCACGCAACTTCTACAGGAACGGGCGACCTGAGTGAACTCCGGGCTATCGCAACACTATTCGAGGGCAACCAGAACCTGGTAGTAAGTGCCACTAAGTCCATGACAGGACACTTGCTTGGAGCTGCAGGAGCCATCGAATCCATCATCTGCGTGCTTGCACTCAGAGACCAGATCATTCCTCCTACCATCAATACCGTTAATATAGACCCTGAAATGCCGCAGGGAGTCAACATTTTGCTGCGAGAATCGAGGCAGCAGCCACTTAACTACGTGCTGAATAACACGTTCGGGTTTGGCGGCCATACCGCTTCGTCTCTCTTTAAAAAATGGGAGGAATAAAGTAAGAACCGGTGAGGTTTTACTCGCAAACCGGCATAAAAGAAGACGGAATACTTTGTGCGTCAAGAAGCAAGAGGTCTTTTACAAAACAGGAAACTCCGGGTGTATATCCCGGAGTTTTTGTTTGTGATAAGGTATCGGTTTGCAGAAGATCAGAACGAGTAGCGCGCCCCCAGCTGGATCTGGTAAGGGTCGCCACTTGGGTTTACAATACCGGAGTTGTTTACGCGGTAGTTGAACCGCTGATTAGTGGCATCAAAATTTGGCAGTGCCGCATTGCCGTTAGCTGCCGGAACTCCCAGAGCGTAAAGAGCCTGGTTGCCCAGCGACTTGTTCGTGCCCCATTTCTTATTTAGAAGGTTCGCCACGTTAAATACATCGCCCGAAAGTTCCAGGCAGTGCGTTCCTGCAATATTGATTTTCTTGCTGAGACGAAGATCAAAAACGCCGTAGAAGCCGTTCACACCGCCATTTCTTTCCGCAACCTGGCCCGAGTACTTTAAAATATAATCCTTTAAGCTCTGACTGGCTGCCGGGTTATCGAGCAAGGCCTGCAGACCAGTGCGAATATTCTCCGGAACTGATGTATTATTTTTGTCGAAAATAAATGCCAGATCATTCTGACCGGAAACAAAGTCGCCATTAGTATTCCCTCCGGAGAGCAGCGAATACCTTGTTCCTCCCAGGCCTGAATAACGCATGGACAGACTGAATCCATGAAACGTTGGAGAAGAGCCATAGATCACCAACTTGTTTCTAAAGTGACCGTCCGAGTACGTCATCTTGCTTAAGTCCCGTGGATCTTCCCTCACAGGAAGTGAAAGAGTGGCGGTATTTGCCACGTTTCCGTTAAAGGAAGTATTGTCCCTGGTATCATTCCAGGTATAGCTCACCGAGATTGCTCCATCCTTATAATATTCATAAGCAGCATCCAGCACCACCGCAAACTGATTGACCTTTCCCTTACTATTCAGCTCCAGGACGCGTCCCAACTTATTGCTGATACGTCCCTGCTGCCAGTCAGAAGCACCGTTGCTGCCTACTGCGCTAAGAGGAACATAGACTCCGCGGTTCCCCTCGTTCGCCAGTCTAAAATAAGGATCAGCGGCCATGTTACGATCCACATACATGTAATTATGACGGGCCAAAGTTGCATAACCTGTAATGCCGAGCCTTAGCTTATCCGTTATAAAACGGCTGTATGACGCATTCGCCTTGTATATTACAGGCACTTTGGCGTCTTTGCCATTTGTATTAATGGTAGGAATCTGGAAAGCAGCCAGGGCAGGCGTTGTTGATGGATCCCTTCGGTAGGAGGCAAAATCAGGAGTGGGAACGTTTGCGTCTCTCACATCAACCGTTGCAAGGTGCTTCCCGTCAAAAACCATGTTATTAATGACCACATAGTTATTGATGTCTGAAGCAAAAATACCGGCTCCGAACCGGATGTAGTCCTTGTGACGCTCGTTCACATCCCATGAAAACTGGATCCTGGGCTGAGCAACAAAAGAGGTCAGCTTGTTGTCAGTCCTGATGTTCAGTTCGTCAAGCACCAGCTGGTTGAGCGGCGATGAAGGATAGTGGCTGTAGTCCAGACGTAAACCCGCGGTCATGTCGAGGCCTCTGCCCAGCCTGGTCTGCATTTGCCCATATAGGCCAGAGTTGAGAATGGTACCCCTCACGCTCGGGTCGTCTACAAGAGGAACTTCGCGGTAGTAACGATACGGTTTTAAATTTCTAAAATTCTCAAGCGCTGTCACATTGCTTGAAGTAACAGGGTCTTTTGAATTAACAAAATGGAAACGTCCGTTCACCTCACTGCCATAGGTTGAATGAGCACGCGTATACATCAGGTCGATTCCGAATGTGTACTTAACCTTGTCAGTATTGTAAAACACGTTATCCACCAGCTGAACCACGTGATTCTCAAATCCTTCCTGAGCAAAGCGATGCCCTCCAAGCTGAATCTCGGTCGATTTGGTCGTCCCGTCGCTAAGAGTTGAAGTGACGTTCTCTACGATTGCCCGGGGAATGTTAGCCGAAGGGAGCTGACCGCCAGGGCTGCTCTTCTGATAGGTGTACAAATGCTGTACTTTTAACTCGTTAGTGAGCCGCGGATTGATTGCAGTACGAAGAGTTGCAAGTAAGCTGTTATCGATATTCTTATCATTCCCGTATGACTCGAACAAATTGATCCTGGTGTTGTCTCCCAGGCCAAGATTATTCCGGTCGTTGGTGTAGTTGTCGCGGATGGTGAGCAGGTTCTTTTCGTTGATCTGCCAGTCGATCCTTGCAAAGCCCGCATCTGATCCCCTTCTCTTATTGAAGGAGCCGTATTGGGGAGAAGAGCCCAGGCCGTACTGGTTCCGTCCGATCTCAATGAACTGATCCAGCGTAGACCGGGTAATATTGAAGCGGCTTTCATCCGCTGCCGATTCAATATCCGCGATGATAAGGGGCCGTGCATCTCGCTGATGATCCCAGCCTACGAAGAAATGCAGCTTATCTTTAATAATAGGTCCGCCCAGAGTAAAACCATACTGGTAAGTAGAAAAGTCAACATCCCGTCTGTTGCCTCTGATATCATACTTGCTTGCCAGCCAGTCTGCCCGTCCGTAGGTAAATGCACTTCCGGTAAACGTATTAGTTCCCGACTTCGTTACAGCACTTACTGTCCCTCCGCCTGCACGGCCGAAGGTCACATCATACTGATTGGTCACCACCTTGAATTCGCGCACCGCTTCGATTGATATTGAATACGGGGCACCACTTCTGCTGGTAGTTGCTCCTGCTGATGTCGGATTCTTAGCAGTCATCCCGTCGATCGTGAAGTTGGTGGAAGACCCGAGCTGCCCTGCAATACTTCCCCCCTCGACAAGGGAGAAAGATCGATCAGGTTCGTGAAATTTCGTCCGTTGATAGGAAGCTTCGCAATTTCCCTTCCGGTAAAGGAAGTAGCAGCTCCCATGATTTCAGTCTTATTTTTCATGCCAGAGGCAACGACCTCTACCACGGCGAGGGTCTTTACATCGTCAGACATGGTTACATCTACCCTGATCACGTCACCCTGGTTTAGGGAGTAACCGGTAAGCTTCTGCTGGCCAAAGCCTACATAAGTCACTATTACTGAATAAGGTTTTCCCAAAGGCAGCTCTTTGAAAGAATAGCTTCCTTTGGAGCTTGTGGTGGTCCTTGCCGTGAAGCCGGTCGACTCGTTGCGAACCTGTACCGATGCTCCGGGTAAGGGCTTCTTTTGATTGTCGGTAACCGTTCCCGCGATAGAGCCTAAAGTGGTCTGCGCGGCTAGTTGAAGTTGGTAAAGGCAGCATAAGCATAATACTATAGCTGCACGAAGAGTGTGTCGCATGATAGAGTTGTGGATTGATTTTTTCGGAGGCAAAGCTATCGACGCGGTGTTACCGTAACGCTATCATGATGTTAAGAAATGGCTCAGGTAAGCAAAAAGGACGAATGCCGCCTGCAGCGGTCCGTCCTTTTTCAATAATGTTGGTGAAGGTGCTGATGGAAACAGAACACTACAAAGCAGCGAAGCCGTCTGCAAAATTGCCCCGGTCTTTAATAACCCGTATACTCGACTCGGCACTGTCAATCACTTCCACGTCGGCCGTAGCCAGAAGCATTCGCTTTCCAGCATCTGTTTCATCCACAGAAACGTCAATATTCACTACCGACCAGTTTGCTGTATCAGCGAGCATATCGGTTACTTTACCAAGACTGGCACTGTCATCAACTACCGCTAATCCTACCACGTCGCGGTAGCTCCTTAAATGGCGGTCATATTCGCCCGCTTCCATTGCGATCTTGTCTTCCAGGGGAGTAGTAGGATCTACCACTGCACCAACCATGCCGGTGGTCACAAATCCTCCTCCGGGAAAGCCCAGCCCCGGCCATGAGTAGTAATGATGAAGGTCAGCCTCCTGCTGTCGCGATACAGGCTTCTCGGTATCAATGTCCGGGCTCCCCTTCACCTGATCGGTCGTCAGGTTGGCAGGTATTGAATCCCCGTCCCATTCCGGAGTGCTTAACGCTGCCGGAGATATAAGCACTTTCCGTCCGAAGAGCCAGTTACCAGTCTTAACAACCAGGTACCTTAATCTCCAGGTTTGGTCGTCAAAATAAAAATCTTTCACGTGACCGATTTCGCCGTCAGTGGCTCCGATCCTATAATTTATTAAGCTTTGCAAACTGCGTACCATGTGTTCTGTATTTAGGTTAAACAAATTGATTCTTAGCTCTTTCTATATAAACATAATACAGCAGCTGTAGTTTACATTTTTAACCTATTTCTTTTCTTGTACTGATGGCTATTCTGTTCCAGCCATTAATAACGACAATGGCAACGATCACCTGATTAAGGTACTTTTCACCAGGCAGCTCCAGCGCCTTTTCATAGGTCTCATCACTCACCCCACCCTTGCTGATCAGCGTCACTTCCTCGGTGAGTGCCAGTATCGCCTGCTCCTCCTTTGAGAAAAGGCCCGCCTCCCTCCACGCATTGAGCAGATAAATACGCTGCTCAGTCTCCCCGTACTTCCTTGCATCCCGCGTGTGCATGTCGAGGCAATAGGCGCAGCCGTTGATCTGCGAGGTTCTAATTTTGATCAGCTCGTTATGCGCATGGCTTAATTCGGTCGATTGTAAGTACTTTTCCAGTCCGTACATGGCCTGTAATGCCTGAGGTTCTGCTTTTAGAATGTCAATTCTTGTCTTCATGATGTAATGTTTTAATAAGACAAAGCTACCCGGCGAACGGCCTGAAAATCTTAAACGGGTTTAAGAAACAGCTTTCTTTCTGATTTCGCTCAGGTACTCAGGCGTGAAGCCCAGAAACGAAGCTAGCAAATACTGCGGGACCCGCTTCACAAAGTCGGGATAGTTCGAATTAAAATGATGGAATAGCTCCTCACGCGACCACTCATAAAAGAGCCTCGTGCGCATCTGTGCCGCTCCATAGGCCTTCTGGTAAAGTACCCTGAAGTACTTTTCCAGCGACGGCACTTCATTAAGCAGCTTTTCCTGAAGGTGGAAGTCGAGCCGCATCACCTCGGTCGTTTCCACTGCCTGAATGTAAAAATCGGAGCCCTTTGCACTTCCATAAGCCAGACAGTCCGTCATCCACCAGTTTTCCAGTGCGAACTGTACCGTGCGTTCAACGCCCTTCCGATCTATGAAAAACATACGAAGAAGGCCCTTTACCACGAAATAATTATACCGGCAAAGCTCTCCCGGACGCTGCAGACTCTCCTTCTTATTATACCGGACCTTCCTGAAAGCATTGAGAATTCTTTCCAGTTCATCCGGCTTCAGGTCGACGGTCTTTTTAATATGGTCTATGAGCTGTTGAGACATGAGCAGCAATGGTTGATGAACAAGATACAAAATAAAAGGCTGACTCGGGACAGATCAGGGCCTGTTAGGTGCCATGTCAGAGGCATCGGCTCACCAGCACAATTTCGCAAGTAAAAAAGCACCGTATAGAGACCGGGTCAGGACCGCGAGGAGTCGGTGCTTACTCGGTGCTGACTCGGTCCTGACTCGGTCCTGAGTCGGTTCTGTCCCTAGCAGGGCTGCCGCCGTTCTCCCACCTGCCCCCCACCAGGTACAGGCCAAAAAAAGCCTGCCCCCGTTGGGAACGGGGGCAAAAGCAAGGAGCCTTAAGGGCAATGAAAAATCACTGAAGCTGCAGTCTGTACTCCTCTTTCAGATCGGTCAGGCACTGGGCGCATAGGCAGCCTTCGTAGAGCTCGCTGACATACTGAACCTCATTCATACTCAGCTGGACAGCGCTGCACTGGCACCTGGTGTAGTTATTCGCCCTGCACTCAATGCGCTTCCCGCATCGCTCACAACTGATGATCTCGTGTTTTATAAGCATGTCTCCAGCGAAGATACAACAACCCGTCAGGCAGAACAAGTCACACAGCCCTCCTCCATCGAGCAGGACGGGCCAGCCGGAATCTCGTCTTCCACCTGCTTCACCTGTTCCGGTATCACCGGCTCCATGTTCTTGCCGGCCTGATTTTCCACCGTAAACTTGACAGCCTGAGCAGCCGCCTGCGTTCTCAGGTAGTACATGCCCGTCTTCAGGCCTTTTTTCCAGGCATAGAAATGCATGGACGTGAGCTTAGCCGCATTTGGAGCGCTGACGAACAGGTTGAGCGACTGCGACTGGCACACATAAGCGCCTCTGTCGGCGGCCATGTCAATAATAGTACGCATTTTAATCTCCCACACCGTTTTATATAACTCCTTTATGTCTGCCGGAATCTCTGCAATGTCCTGGATGGACCCGTTGGCAGTAATGATCTTGTTTTTCATATCATTATTCCAAAGGCCCAGCTCCACCAGGTCGCGCAAGAGATGCTTGTTCACAATGATAAATTCCCCGCTCAATACCCGGCGGGTGTAGATATTAGACGTATAGGGCTCAAAACACTCATTATTTCCGAGGATCTGAGAGGTGGAAGCGGTGGGCATAGGCGCCACCAGCAGGGAGTTGCGGACCCCGTGGTTCATCACATCAAGACGGAGGTTCTCCCAATCCCAGCGGCCACTCTCCGGCTTTACACCCCACAGGTCAAACTGGAACTTCCCCTGCGATAAAGGGGAGCCCTTAAACGACTCATAAGCTCCCTCGGCAATAGCAAGATCCTTTGATGCGGTCATGGCGGCAAAGTAGATCGTTTCGAAAATCTCCTTGTTTAAAGTGCGCGCCTCCTCACTTTCAAAGGGCATACGCAGCAGGATAAACGTGTCGGCAAGGCCTTGTATTCCTAAGCCCACCGGACGGTGCCGCATATTCGAATTCCGCGCTTCCTCTACAGGGTAATAATTGTGGTCAATGATGCGGTTCAGGTTCACTGTTACCTGATACGTCACTTCATAGAGTTTCTGATGATCGAAAACACCGTTGATAACGAAGCGGGGCAATGCCAGGGAGGCAAGGTTGCAGACGGCTACTTCGTCGGCAGAGGTATACTCCATGATCTCGGTGCAGAGGTTAGAACTTTTGATGGTCCCCAGGTTCTGCTGGTTCGACTTGCTGTTGGCCGCATCTTTATACAGCAGGTAGGGCGTTCCGGTCTCTACCTGAGCGTCGAGGATAGCAAACCATAGCTCCTGCGCCTTAATGGTTTTTCTGGCTCTGCCCTCTGTCTCGTACCGTTCATACAGGGATTCAAACTCCTTACCCCAGCAGTCGGCCAGTCCGGGCGCTTCATGCGGACAGAAAAGGCTCCAGTCCTCATTTGACTCTACCCGCTTCATAAAGAGGTCGGAGATCCACAGGGCATAGAACAGGTCCCTTGCCCTCAGCTCTTCCTTGCCGTGATTCTTGCGCAAATCAAGGAACTCAAAGATGTCGGCGTGCCAGGGCTCCAGATAAATAGCAAATGCTCCTTTGCGCTTGCCTCCTCCCTGGTCCACATAGCGCGCCGTGTCATTGAATACGCGCAACATCGGGATGATGCCATTACTGGTTCCGTTGGTGCCGCTGATGTACGAACCTGTCGCCCTCACATTATGAATGCTCAGTCCGATACCCCCTGCGCTCTGCGAGATCTTGGCAGTCTGCTTTAATGTATCGTAGATCCCGTCAATGCTGTCGTCCTTCATTGTGAGCAGAAAACAAGACGACATCTGCGGCTTGGGCGTTCCTGCATTAAACAAGGTGGGCGTGGCATGGGTAAACCAGCGTTCGCTCATCAGGTTATAGGTAAGAATCACACTGTCTACGTCTTCTTTATGAATTCCGACCGCTACGCGCATGAACATATGCTGAGGACGTTCAGCGATCTTGCCGTCCAGCCGCAGCAGGTATGATTTTTCCAGCGTTTTGAATCCGAAATAGTCGAACCCGAAATCCCGGTCGTAAATGATGGTGCTGTCAAGCAGTTCCGCGTTCTTTTCTACGATTGCCCATACGTCGTCGGCTATTAAAGGCGCCGGTTTCCCGGTCTTGGGGTCGATATACTCGTGCAGCCGGCGCATCGTTTCCGAAAACGACTTGATCGTATTTTTATGCAGGTTCGAAACCGCAATGCGCGATGCGAGCAGCGCATAATCGGGGTGCTTGGTAGTAAGCGATGCTGCCGTTTCCGCAGCAAGGTTATCCAGCTCGGAAGTCGTCACACCGTCGTAGATTCCTTCAATCACCTTTTTTGCTACATCAATCGGGTCAACCAGTACATGGTTCAGACCGTAACATAGCTTTTCTATCCGGGCAGTAATCTTGTCAAACTTGACAGACTCTACCCTTCCGTCTCTTTTTATTACAAACATAGATGTATATTTTAATGGTGGTACCGTCGATATTGATTAAAAATCTTCATCCAGGGAGAACGACTGGCCCTCCTTGTCAGACATCACGCCGCTTTTCTGATAGTCGCCTACCCGCTTTTCGAAGAAGTTGGTCTTTCCCTGCAGGGAAATCATTTCCATGAAGTCGAAGGGGTTGGCGGCATTGTACACTTTTTCGTAGCCCAGCTCGCTGAGCCAGCGGTCGGCCACAAACTCAATGTACTGCGACATGAGCCTGGAGTTCATACCGATCAGGTCGACCGGCAAAGCATCTGTTATGAACTCTTTTTCAATGGCAACAGCATCCGTGATGATTTCTCTCACCTTCTCTTCACTCAGCTTATTGCTCAGCATGCTGTAGAGCAGGCAGGCAAATTCGCAGTGCATACCCTCGTCCCTCGAGATCAGCTCATTACTGAACGTGAGCCCCGGCATCAGTCCCCTTTTTTGAGCCAGAAAATGGAACAGAAGCTGCCGCTGAAGAAGATGCCCTCGACGGCTGCGAAAGCGACTAAGCGCTCAGCAAATGTGCCGTTCTCAATCCAGCGCAATGCCCACTCCGCCTTTTTCTTCACACAGTCTACTGTCTCAATTGCATGGAACAGGCGATCCTTCTCTACGGGATCCTTCACGTAGGTATCGATCAGCAGCGCGTACGTTTCAGAGTGGATGTTTTCCATCATGATCTGGAAGCCATAGAAGCAGCGTGCTTCAGGCACCTGCACCTCGCTCATAAAGTTCACAGCAAGGTTCTCGTTGACGATGCCATCACTGGCTGCAAAAAAAGCAAGCACATGAGAGATGAAGTGGCGCTCGCCGTCGTTCAGTCCCTGCCAGTCGCGCAGGTCTCCGGACAGGTCAATTTCTTCGGCGGTCCAGAAGCTCGCCTCATGTTTCTTGTACATTTCCCAGATAGCGGGATAGTTGATTGGAAGGATCACAAACCGGTCCTTGTTCTCTTTTAATAATAATTCTTCCTGTTGCATAAGCAATTTTTTATTTGTTTATGAAATACAGGTGCCGGCAAAGAGCTAACGGTATTGCAGCGCAGGAAGCGCCAAAAGACGGTAGACTTTTCTGCCAAAACCTTAATCGTGAAAGTTTCGGACAAAACCATAGGCAGGTATCTGGCTTGTAAAAGCACGCTTTTACTTACAGTTGCACGTCAGCCCGCGATTTGCACGCGGTTCCCTTTTAATCACTCCCCCTGACGGAGAATGAACCTGATAGTTTCTGTTAAAGAACTTACAGCAACAAAAATAGGTTTAAACAGATAATCGAGGAGATTTAGTTTTGAACAGGAATAAAGTTATGAACATTAGTAACCAATCTTACCTTGTGAACTGAAGGAATCGCTGCCTTCGATAAAGAATACAACAGCGGGTTTTGCGTTTCGTCAGTGGATTAACGTCATTTGCGATGCGACAAGACGTACATCATTTATTTTTAAATGGGTGTATATTGGGGTGAAAGGATTAGGGGATACACGCCCTTGATAGCATCATGCAACACCTGACTCACCGCCACATTGTAGCCCGATACCTTGTTTTTCGACTCCGGGATATAGCCCAGACTCAGCAGTTTGGAGATTGGCCGCATAAAGTCTACCGCCAGGGCAAACCGGAGCTGCTGCTTCAGCTGCTTCTCGGATGCCGCCTTTGGCGACTTCTTGGGTAAACTCCGCATGTAATCAATGCTCTTCCAGCTACTGCCGATCAGGTTGCCTACTTTTCCTGAAAATCTGCCCATCAGCCCTTTAAAAAAACTTCCCATAACGTTTAGAATTTAAATGGCTAAAACTCTGTTAATTCCTGCGGTTCAAAGCCTTGACTAGTATCAGCTCTGCCTCTGAACCAAATGTAGGACCCTCTCCTGCCTTTGACTAATTCCGGTGCCAGATGGCGCCAAATGGCTTCAGTTGGCGTCAGTTTTCCTCCTTTCAGTGTTCTTTCTTACTTGCTTGAGAAATGTTCCTGACTATTACCTGATCCGTCCCCGGTTCGCCACTTTTCCGTCTGTTCTTTTACTCCCTGCAAGCCGGAAGGAGAAGGCCTAACGACCGGCAGACGGCCGGAAGGCGAAGCAGAGACGGTTCTGAAACGAATCAGAAACGAATCAGAAACGGCCAGCTGACGGCAAACTGACGAAGAACTGACGAAGAACTGACGGCAAAGCGTAAAAGAACTAACGAAGAACTGACGGCCGGCTAACGGCCCGGTAACGAACGGAAACCCTAGCCCAGGTACGGGTTATCCTTCAGGATGACCTCCTCCCGGTAGCGCCCTAAATGCTCGAGATATTGTTTCACATCCTGGCTACGGTACCGGCATTTGCCGCGTTCTTCGCCCGAGTAGGCCAGCCGCCCGCTACTCCTGAGCCGCTGTAGCTGCTGGCTCTACTTTAAGCAAGGTGTGGTATCCCCCCATAAAGGCTTTGTCAAAACACGTTCTCATGACATCCGACTCATACGGTATTTCAACATCGAGCCGATAGAGCCGGTGGGTTGCTTTGAAAGGAACACCGGGTTTTAATGGGATCAGCCGTGCAAAGGGATAGTCAGGCTTTGCAAGGGGGCTCAAGAATAACGGGTGGCACCCCGCCTGCAACGTAATACCCCTTGCGTAGTATCGGGTAAAGAAGTCCCATAAAAAGTGAAGTCTGGTATCCCTTCCTGGAGGAGGCTGGCCTCCTCCAGGATTCATAGGTTTGGAGACAGAATCCTTCAGGTACCAGAATGATAACTTCATCCGAGAGATTAATGTAGAACAATCGAGTAGGAAGATAGGGATTATTTCCCTATCTGTCCTCTCACACCACCGTACGTACCGTTCGGTATACGGCGGTTTGCTAGAATAACTTCGTTTGGTGTTTCGTTTTCCAATAGTAGTAGTTCTGGAATCCTACAAATCCCTGCCCTGCAAAATAGCTTTTATTCAAAGTAGTGAGCAAAGTGGGACGGGCGATACGGCAGTAGGCCTTTCTTGTGTTGGCCAATTGATAAGCTTTCGCTTTGGTTACGCCAAGCCGGATCAGATTTCTAATTCGGCAGGACACCGTTTTCCATTGCTTCCACAACGTCGTTCTTAGCCTGCTGCGAGTCATCTCGTCTAGTCCGGTCATTCGTTCTCCTGCCTCTGCCAGGCAGAAGTAGTTAACCCATCCCCGGATGACTCCCCCCAGTTTGGTTATCCTCACCCTTAACGTTAATGGATTGTTACGTTTGGTGTGCTCCCTGATCTTTTCCTTTATCCTTGTCAATGATCTGGGTGCAATTCGCATCTTCCATCCGTTAGCCGTCCCATAAAAGGAGAACCCAAGCAGGGTACTTTTGGAGGCCGGGCTCACCTTGCTCTTTTCACCGTTCACTTTCAGTTTCAATCTATCTTCCAGATAGATTGTGATACTTGACATTACCCGTACTGCTGACTTTTTGCTGCCAACATAAATGCTGCAGTCGTCCGCGTAGCGAACGAACCGGTGGCCACGCTTCTCCAGCTCCTGATCCAGCTCGTGCAGCACAATATTCGACAGTAACGGACTTAGAGGACTTCCCTGTGGGGTACCCTCGGTTCGGGCTCTTACCACTCCGTCATCCATGATACCGCTATTCAAATAGCTCCCAATGAGTTTAAGCGTCCGTTTATCCTTGACCTTGAGGCATAACAAACTCATGAGTTTATCATGGTTAACCCGATCAAAGAATTTATCCAGATCTAACTCTATCACCGGGTGTAGCCTTCGTTGAGGTATTCCTGTGCTTTCTGTACAGCCTGATGAGCATTGCGGTGGGGTCGAAAACCATAACTGTAGGGCGAGAACTCGCCTTCATACTTGGGACTAAGCCATTGGGAAATGGCTTGTTGAATGAGCCGGTCCACCACTGATGGTATCCCTAACATTCTCTTTCCGCCTCCGGCCTTGGGTATTTCTACCTTTCGGACTGCTTGCGGACGATAACTGCCAATCAGAATACTGGCCCGTAATGTTTGCCAGTGAGTGTTTAGGTAGTCACGAAGTTCATCGGTCTGCATACCATCCACACCGCCGGCACCCTTATTAGCAGTCACCTGCCTTAAGGCTCTTTGTACATTTCGGATGTCCAATATTTCCTCTAGCATACTCCCAAAAAAAAACTTCCTTCCAGGCATTGTGCGCATTGGTTGCATGGTTCCGCTCAGCTCCTCCCGTAGTACTTTCGGATTCCGTCCTATCCTCCTATGGGTAGTTCTCTTACGTGTTTCCGCTGTTAACGCTTTGCCATAAACGTCCTGTTTCCTTTGCCATTCTAACATTGTCCCTTCCTGACTTGCAGTACTATGGACTCTGCTGACTTCTGATTAAACCAGCTGACCATTATTATTCTGGTCAGTGTTTCCTCTCCGGTATTCGCGCATACCTTTGACGGATTAAAATCAGATCTCCCGGGGTAAGACGATCTACTTTCTATGGATCTGGCCTCTGTATCTACGGTTCGGTCTCCGTGCAGTATAGGGCTTCTGTTTGTATTGCAACATCACCCGTACCTTGTTCCGCCTTATATACAGTTTCTGTCCGTAGGCCCCCACATTTGCCGCCGGCTTCCTTCAGATTCGCGGTCACCCGCGACACCCTTGCCTTGAGCTAACACTTCCTACTGCAAAGCGTGTTCGGGACTTGCACCCTATAGTCGATCGCCATGCCCGGCACACAACCAAAAACCCCGTAAATAGCTCTATTTACAGGGTTCTAATATTTTTCAAATAAGCCTTAGCAGGCGCCCTCTCAGGCTTCAAACTTGTACCCTACGCCCTTCACTGTAGAAACGTAGTTTTCGCCCAGTTTCTCACGGAGTTTCCGGATGTGGACATCAATGGTCCTGTTGGTCACCACCACTGAATCTTCCCATATGTTTTTCAGAATGACGTCCCGGGTATATACTTTGCCTGGTTTTGAGGCAAGCAGATAAAGCAGCTCGAACTCCTTCTTGGCTAAGACCACTTTCTCTCCCTGCTTGTACACCAGGTAGGTTTCCCGGTCAATTACCAGATCGGTGATCTCGAGCTTGTTCTCAACCACCTCTTCGGTTACGCTGTTACGTCTCAGGATCGCATTGATGCGGCTCACCAGCGCACGCGGCTTAATCGGCTTTGCTATGTAGTCGTCTGCTCCGACATTAAAGCCTGCTATTTCCGAATACTCTTCGCTTCTTGCTGTCAGGAAGACCATAAACGTGCTCTTAAACTCATTCATGGTACGCATGATCCTGCATGCCTCAATGCCGTCCATCTTCGGCATCATCACATCCAGGATGATCAGGTCAGGCCTTACCTTCTTCGCCTCTGTAATACCCTCCTGTCCGTTCGACGCGCAGAAGACCTGATAGCCCTCTTTTTTTAGATTGTATTCTACCAGTTCCCGGATATCCGGTTCATCATCAACGATAAGAATTTTTTGCTTTACTGAACTCATGTTCTTGGATTTCGCTGCTAAAGTAGAGTCCTAAATATAGGAAATAGTTAACTCCATATTAAATTATTGTTAACAATCACACTACCTTAACATTCTCCTTAGCTTATTTCAACGTCTTGTTTAAAAAGACTTCAAGTTCAGGGCCTCGCAGGTTCTTTGCAATGATCTTTCCTTCTTTATCGAGCAGGAAGGAAGCGGGGATCGCTTCGATCTGGTATTGCTGATTGATCTTTCCGTTCCACTGTTTCAGCTCCGACACGTGATTCCATGCGAGCTTATCGGCCTGAATAGCGGAAAGCCACTTGGCTCTGTCCTCGTCAAGCGATACACTCAAAATGGTGAAGTTCTTATCCTTAAACCGGTTATACTGTTTCACCAGGTTGGGGTTCTCCTGCCTGCAGGGGCCGCACCAGGACGCCCAGAAATCGAGCAATACGTATTTACCATGAAAGTCGGAGAGTTTCATCTTCTTACCGTCCGGTGCAGGGAGTTCAAAATCCGGAGCTTTCTGGCCAACCGACAAAGGCTTCAGCTTGTCCATCTTGCTGATGAAATCCTGCACTGCCTCGTTATTCTTGTATTTTCCCTTGAGCTCCTGCGCAAATTTTACCATCTCATCTTCGTAGCTGCTCTGATCAAGGGAACTGATGGCATAAAACCCTGCCAGATTATCTTTATTCTTCTTCGCGAAATCAAGGGACTCCTTCGAAAAAGCCTGCATGTTCTTATCAAAGCGCGGCGAATAGACCTGCGTAAGTGAATCTTTAGCGGCCGGACGCTGCGACACCTGCTTTTCATACTCCTCCTTGAGGCTTAAGAACACCTTGCCGTACTTATTGGCCATGCTGTTAAATTCTTTCAGCTTCTCGGCATCTTCCGAACCTTCTATCTGATATTCAGCAGCCGGATCTGCATAGTCAGCCTCGAACTTCAGCGCATCACCATTGCGTGCCACAAAGAGGTAGTTCTTTTCATTCACCACCAGATAGAAGAACTCGGGCTCAGGCGATGCAACATGAAATTTAAACTCATTGTTCTCACTCAAAACAGCTGAGTCTACCAGCCTGTTTTGCTGGTATAAGAGCACCTTCTTCTGTCCCTGGACGTTCAACAACTTTCCGTCGATGGTAAATTCGTCTTTGTTCTTACAGCCACTCACCAGGGCTACAACGAGTAGAATAATTACAGATAAATGTTTCACTTTAGTGATTCTAGTTTTTTAATAACAAGCTGATTAGCTTTCTTAGGATCAATCTTACCTTTAGACAGCTTCATCACCTCACCCATGAATAAACCTAAAACGCCTTTTTTCCCTTTGTGGTATTCTTTCACCTTGTCAGGAAAACGCGACAGCGCCTCGTCAATGAAGGCCTCGAGCTCGTCGCCTTTGGTATCGATCAGCAGATTTAATTCAGCCACAAGGTCCGTAACGCTTTTCGAAGGATCAGAAAGCAAGGCAGGAAACAGCTGCTGAACGGCCGACGTGTTGTTGATCTTTCCTTCTTCGATCAGGGTAATGATCTCCGCCAGTTGCACGGGCTGCACTTCAAAAGAAGTGATGTCTTTTCCCCCTCATTCAGGTCCGATTGCACCGGTCCGATGATCCAATTCGCAGCAGCCTTATAATGGGGCGTGAGCTTTACGAGTTGCTCAAAATAGTCGGAGGTCGACTTCTCTTCGGTGATGATATAGGCGTCGTACTCGGGAAGCCCCAGCTCGTAAATATAACGATGAATGCGTTGTTCGGGCAGCTCAGGGAGTTCCGACTTCAGGGCCTCGATCCACTCCTCCGCAAGATGAAGCGGCGGAAGGTCAGGCTCAGGAAAATAGCGGTAGTCGAACGCCATCTCCTTAGACCTCAGTACCGAGGTGGTTCCGTTGGCAGCATCGAAGTTAAGCGTGTTCTGCTCTACCACTCCCCCATTTTCAATCAGCTCAACCTGCCTTCTGAACTCATAGCTGATGGCACGCTGAAGATTGCGGACTGAGTTGAGGTTCTTTACCTCGCAGCGTTGTCCGAAGGCACTTTCACCTTTGAGTCGCACGGAGATATTCGCGTCACAGCGCATGCTGCCCTCCTCCATATTGCCATCGCAGATGCCCAGGTAGCGTACCAGCTTCCTGACCTCAGTAAAATAAGCTGCAGCTTCTTCTGCCGAACGGATATCGGGCTCTGACACAATTTCGATCAGAGGCACTCCTGCCCTGTTCAGGTCAATCAGCGAGTACTGATCGTCTTTATCATGCATGCTTTTGCCGGCATCTTCTTCCATGTGGATCCGGTTGATGCGGATCACCCTGTGGCTCTTATCTTTCAGCGTGATCCGGACGTTGCCGTTTACGCAAATCGGAGCCTCATCCTGTGTGATCTGGTACCCCTTGGGCAGGTCGGCATAAAAGTAGTTCTTACGGTCAAAGCGGTTTTCCCGGTTGATGGTACAGTGAGTGGCCATTCCCATCTTCACAGCGTAAGCTACCACCGTCTTATTGATCCGGGGGAGAGTACCGGGGAGGCCTAGAGATACAATACTGGTGTTTCGGTTTGGCTCCGCTCCGAAAGAAGCAGAGTCGGATGAAAAGATCTTCGTTTTTGTCTGCAGCTGGGCGTGTATCTCAAGCCCGACAACCAGTTCGTATTTCTCCAGAACTTCTTCTGTCATTACTTTTTGTATTTTGTTTTGATGGCCGATTTTTCAAATATATAGATTAGGGGGCCGCTGCCGCAAGAATTGCGACATTTTTACATCCCCGTCTAAGCTTTCCTTTCAGTACCCGGTGCTCAGATGATTGCCTGTCTGATCCTGATCAGCCGAGTAAGCAGAGATTCCAGCAAATCAAGGTGCAGCATATTGGCACCGTCAGATTTTGCATGTTCAGGGGCAGGATGGGTTTCGATGAACAAACCGTCGGCTCCTACCGCAATAGCGGCCTTTGCAATGGTCTCGATGAGCGCAGGCTTGCCTCCGGTGACCCCTGAGGTCTGGTTAGGCTGCTGCAGGGAGTGTGTGCAGTCCATCACTACCGGGACGCCCAGTGAGCGCATCTCGGGAATACCACGAAAGTCGACTATCAGATCCTGGTACCCGAAGGTGTTACCGCGGTCAGTGAGGATCACTTTTGAGTTTCCTGACTCTTTTACCTTGTCAACAGCAAAGCTCATGGAGCCGGCAGAGAGGAATTGTCCTTTCTTGATGTTAACGGTCTTGCCTGTATTTGCGGCGGCTACCAGGAGGTCGGTCTGCCTGCAAAGGAAGGCGGGTATCTGAAGAACGTCTACGTACGCAGCCGCCATTTCGGCTTCCGCACTCTCGTGGATATCGGTTACGGTAGGTACGCCAAAGGTATTTTTAACTTTTTCCAGGATCCGTAAAGCCTTCTCGTCGCCTATACCAGTGAAAGAATCCAGACGTGAGCGGTTTGCTTTTCTGTACGAGCCCTTGAAGATATAAGGGATATCAAGCTTGTCTGTGATGTTCACGATCCGCTCGGCAATACGCAGGGCCATGTCTTCCCCTTCAATAGCACAGGGGCCGGCCATAAGAAAAAAGTTCGGGGAATCTGCGTGTTTAATCCCCTCTATTTGTCCGATCATTAATTACCTAGTTCTGATAAAAACTTAATACGCATAAGCTGCAGCTCTTCTCTGGTGTAATCGTCACTGCCCAGTTCCTTCAGAGCCGCATCTATCGAATCAATCTCCGAGGATCTGAAGTAATCGAATACTTCATCCTGGCGATCTTCATCAATCATCTCGTCAATATAATAGTTCAGGTTCAGCTTTGTTCCCGAGTTTACAATAGACTCCACTTCCCGCAGGATATCCTCGTAGGAAAGGCCCTTTGAAGCTGCAATGTCTTCCAGAGCGATATGCCGGTCAATATTCTGGATGATGGACACCTTGAGTGCCGACTTGTTGGCCGCGCTCTTGATCACCAGATCGACCGGCCGGTCAATGTCGTTCTCTTCCACATACTGCGCAATGAGGTTCACGAAAGGAGTACCGAACTTCACCGCCTTGCCTGAGCCCACGCCATGGATCTGCTTCAGTTCTTCGAGCGTCACCGGATAATGGATACACATTTCCTCCAGCGAAGGATCCTGGAAGATCACAAACGGAGGAAGGTTTTTCTGCTTGGCTATCTTTTTCCTCAGCTCCTTGAGCATCTTCAGCAATTCCTCGTCAGTAGATGCTGCCGACTGTTGTCCTGCATCGTCCTGATCATCGTCAGTTGCTTCCATTTCGCGATTCATGACGAAACGTAAGGAATGAGGACTCTCAATAAACGACCTGCCTGATCTGGTTAGCTTCAGTAAGCCGTAATTATCGATATCCTTCGAAACATAGTTGTTCAATAAAGCCTGCCTGAGCATCGACTTCCAGTAAAGCAGTCCGCCTTCCTTTCCTGAGCCGAAGGCCGGTATCTTGTTATGATTGTAAGCAACGATCTGCGATGTTTCAACACCCATCAGGACGTTGATGATATGCTGATCGTCGAATTTCTCGCCCAGCTCCTGAATCAGCAGCAGGGTGCTCTGCAGTTTCTCTGTAGCGTCGAAATGTGTTTTATTGGCCCTGCAGTTGTCGCACATATTATTGCAGCCGGCCTCGTCGAAGTTCTCGCCAAAATAATGAAGGATCTGCTTCCTGCGGCAGACAGCCGATTCCGCATAATCAATCACTTCCTTCAGGATCTGGGTACCGATCTCCCGTTCAGAGACTGGCTTATCCTTCATAAATTTCGCCAGCTTATCGATGTCTTTCTCCGAGTAGAAGGCTACGCACAGCCCTTCGCCCCCGTCACGCCCTGCACGTCCGGTTTCCTGGTAGTACCCCTCCATGCTCTTCGGAATGTCGTGGTGAATGACATAGCGCACGTCAGGCTTGTCAATACCCATTCCAAAGGCAATGGTAGCAACGATCACTTCTACCTCTTCCATCAGGAACTTATCCTGCGTTTCGGCCCTCGTTTTCGGATCGAGGCCCGCGTGGTACGGTAATGCCCTGATGCCGTTCAGGTTTAAGGCTTCCGATACTTCTTCTACCTTCTTGCGGCTCAGGCAATAGACGATGCCCGACTTGCCTGCATTGTTTTTGATAAACCTCACAATCTCTTTCATCACATTCTTCTTTGGCCTTACTTCGTAATAAAGGTTTGCCCTGTTGAAAGATGATTTGAATAACGTGGCGTTATTCATCTGAAGGTTTTTAATGATATCCTGCTGAACCTTTGGCGTAGCCGTAGCGGTCAGCGCGATGATTGGAATATTCTCTCCGAGATTGTTGATCACCTGCCGGATCTTTCTGTACTCAGGGCGAAAATCATGGCCCCACTCTGAAATACAATGGGCCTCATCAACTGCTACAAAGGAAACGGTGATGAGCCTTAAAAAGTCGACATTCTCGGGTTTTGATAACGACTCAGGAGCTACATACAGCAGCTTGGTTTCGCCGCTTAGTACATCCTGCTTTACTTTTGTGATCTCTGATTTGTTAAGTGAGGAATTTAGAAAATGAGCGATGCTGTCTGTTCCTCCGAAAGCCCTCAGCTGGTCTACCTGGTTCTTCATCAGTGCAATGAGAGGAGATATTACCACTGCAGTCCCTTCGCTCATGAGTGCCGGCAGCTGATAGCAGATGGACTTTCCGCCGCCTGTTGGCATGATTACAAATGTATCTTTCTTTTGTAGTATATTCGTTATTATTGCTTCCTGTTCGCCTTTGAAATTATCAAAGCCAAAAAAATTCTGTAAATTATCAAATAATGATTTCTTGATCTCCATGTCCGCCTGCGGGAAAAAATTTAGAAAACCTAAACTTACCCCAAAATAACATATTTTTGCCGTGAGTTTATATCATTTAATAAAAAATTCTGATTGAAAACAGTTGCTGAAGTACAAGAGATAGCGGAAAGAACCCTCACGACGGAGCTGCAAGCTGTATCCGCACTAGGTACTAAATTAAATGAAGATTTCCATGTCATTGTTGAGCGTATCCTTCACCTAAAGGGCCGCGTAATCGTTACCGGTGTCGGAAAAAGTGCTCTGATTGCTCAAAAGATAGTAGCTACTTTTAACTCTACCGGAACTCCTTCTGTTTTTATGCATGCCGCTGATGCGGTTCACGGAGATCTCGGCATTATCCAAAAGGAAGACCTCGTAATCTGCATCTCCAAAAGCGGCAACACTCCTGAGATCAAGGTACTTGTGCCCCTGTTGAAGCACGCGGGCAATACGCTGATCGGCATGGTGGGTGATGTCAATTCCTACCTGGCCAAACAGGCCGACTTTATTCTTGATACGACAGTCGACAAAGAGGCCTGCCCGCTTAATCTGGCTCCTACCTCCAGTACCACCGCGCAGATTGTGATGGGCGATATCCTTGCCGTCTGCCTGCTCGAGTGCCGCAGTTTTAGCACGGAGGACTTCGCACGTTACCATCCGGGCGGCTCTCTCGGAAGAAAATTATATTTGAAGGTCGCTGATCTGTATATCAACAACGAGCGCCCGGAAGTGGCTCCTGGGGCTTCAGTGAAAGAAGTGATCCTGGAGATTACGCGCAAACGTTTGGGTGCTGTAGCTGTTGTTGAAAACGGAATGATTGCCGGAATTATTACCGATGGTGACATCAGACGGATGATGGAGAAGTACGACAGCATCAAAGGACTGAAAGCCAGCGATATCATGTGCCCGACACCAAGGAGGATCTCAGGATCAGAACTCGCTGTAAACGCACTTGATCTCATGCGCTCCAACAATATTACGCAGTTGCTTGTTGTGAATGAAAACAATGAATATCTGGGAGTCATCCACCTGCATGACCTCCTGAAAGAGGGCATCATTTAAACACCTGATGAACAACATAAAAACAAACTTATCCTATAACGAATAAAATGAAGAACTTTTATGCTGTGATTATGGCCGGAGGCATCGGCAGTCGCTTTTGGCCTATCAGTCGCACCGCTCATCCGAAACAATTTATCGACATCCTGGGTACAGGAAAAACGCTGATCCAGCAGACTTACGACCGCTTTCTGAAAATTGTTCCTGCTGAAAACATTTACGTGGTAACAAACGACAGCTACCGCAGTTTGGTGAAGGAACAGCTCCCTGCCTTGTCAGAGCATCAGATCCTTGGTGAGCCCGTCATGCGGAACACTGCGCCGTGTGTAGCTTATGCGTGTCACAAGATCGGGATGCTGAATCCGGAAGCATCAATTGTTGTTTCACCTGCAGACCACCTGATCACTGATACAGAGGAGTTTGTAAGAAAGATCAACTATTCACTGGAGGCCGCTTCGCGAATGAACTGCCTGATCACCCTCGGTATCAAACCGTCACGTCCTGATACGGGCTATGGCTATATTCAGTTTACCGATCAGAAGCTTGAGGGCGATCTCCATAAGGTGAAGACATTCACCGAGAAGCCCAACCTGGAGCTGGCCCGCACTTTCGTGCAAAGCGGCGAATTCCTCTGGAATGCCGGAATCTTTGTCTGGTCTGTAGCCTCAATTTTAAGCGCCTTCCAGCAGCACCTTCCCGAAATGAACGACATCTTTAAGGAAGGCGACAATAAGTACAACACAGACGCAGAGCAGCCCTTTATTCAGCACGCCTACTACCAGTGCACCAATATCTCCATTGACTACGGAATTATGGAGAAAGCGAAGAACGTATACGTGTTGCCAAGCGACTTCGGCTGGTCAGACCTGGGCACCTGGGCGTCTGTTTATCAGCTCTCGGAGAAAGACTATCTGGGCAATGCAGTGATCCCTTCTGAAAAGGTGGTGATGTACGATTCGTCAAACTGCATGGTGAATGTGCCGGCCGACAAGCTTGTTATCCTTCAGGGCCTTGATGACTACATTGTGGTAGAGTCGAATAACACGCTGATGATTTGCCAGAAGTCAGAAGAACAGAAAGTAAAACAAATTGTTGCCGACGTGAAAGCACGTTTCGGAACAGAATATATTTAAGCTTTCCTTCCTGAGTAAAGCTGCACGGGAGGCTGTTTCTTACAAGGAACAGCCTCCCTTTTTTATAGGCGGAAAGGTAGAAAGCTCAAAGCGGAAAGGTAGAAAGCTGAAAGCATAAAGCTCAAAGCTGTTTGCTGAAGGCTGATAGCTGATCGCCGATCGCTAACAGCTAACAGCCAACAGCTACTCCCCTAGCAGAGCCAGCAACTCTTCTTTCGTTAAAGAATTGATCAAAGCTTCTCCTGACGTTATAAGCTTACGGGCAAGTTCTTTCTTACCCTCCTGCAGCTGCTGCATTTTATCTTCGATTGTGCCCGGGCAGATCATCCGTACCGCCACTACCTTTTGATCCTGACCGATGCGGTGAGCCCTGTCGATTGCCTGGTTTTCTACGGCCGGATTCCACCAGGGTTCCATCAGGTACACATAATCGGCTTTGGTAAGATTCAGTCCGGTTCCTCCGGCACGGAGGCTGATCAGGAAGACCTGTATCTCTTCGTCCTTCTGGAAGCGTTCTACTACCTCTGAACGGTTGCACGTGCGACCTGTCAGGGAGAGGTACGAAATGCCTCTCTTCCCCAGTTCCTGTCCAATGAGGTCGAGCATCCCGACAAACTGGGAGAAGACCAGCACTTTGTGTCCGGCCGACTGCCCCTCCAGATGCTCCATAAGTACCGCAATCTTGGAGGAATGCTCGCCCGGCAGCTTGTCGCCCTTCAGCAGCAAAGGCGAGTCGCAAATCTGGCGCAGGCGGGTAAGCCCGCGCAAAATATGCATCGGACCTATCTCCAGTTCATCGCCGGTAGTAGCAGAGATCAGCTCCCTGAACTCCTTTTCATACGCCTCGTACATGGCCCGCTGCTCATGCCCCATTTCGCAGTAGAGCGTCATTTCGGTGCGCTCAGGAAGTTCTGGCGCCACCTCCTCCTTCGTTCTCCTCAGAATAAAAGGCGACACCTTCCGGTGAAGCTCAGCCGCACGCTTTCTGTCGTGAAACTGGTCGACGGGCGCAGAGTAGATTTCCTTGAAGTGCTGTTTGCTGCCCAGCAAACCCGGACAGGTAAAAGACAGCTGCCCGAACAGGTCGAACGTGTTGTTCTCGAGTGGCGTACCGGTGATGGCGATCTTGTTGCGCGACTGAAGCATTCGCGCCGCCTTGTAACGCTGCGATTCGGGATTCTTGATGTTTTGCGACTCATCAAGGAAGATGTAGTTAAATGTATACTCCCGCAGAAAGCGCACATCAGACAGCAATGTGCCGTAGGTGGTCAGGACGATATCGTATTCATCAAAATTGGCGGTCGATTTCAGGCGCTCTGCCCCATGCAGCGTAAGCACCTGCAGGTCGGGGGCAAAACGAAGGGCTTCCGCCTGCCAGTTGAAGACCAGCGAAGCCGGCACCACAATAAGATTGCTATTGCGTCCTCTTTTGCTGCGCTGAAGTAGAATAAAGGCCAGTATCTGAACCGTTTTACCGAGGCCCATATCATCGGCCAGACACCCGCCAAAGCAGAGTTCGTCAAGGAAGTTGAGCCAGTTTAAGCCCTGGTGCTGATACAGGCGCAATTGTCCATTGAACTTAGAGGGCACCGGCACTTCATTTATACGCTCAAAATGGAGAAGCTTTTCCCGGATACGATTTACTTCATCGCGCACGTCGTCGTCGAGCTCATCGGGATCGAACAGCTCGTCCACCGCCGAGAAGTTGACCCGCGCTATTCCCAGCAACTCTGCATCTACCACCTCGCCGGCCTGGAAGTACCTCCTGAACCGCTCTATCCACTCGTCGGGGAGGATGCCTTTTGTTCCGTCATCGAGCTCAACATACTGGTTCCTGTTCTTTACCGCACGGTAGATCTTATTAAGTCCCACCTTCTGCCGCCCGAAACGCACCTTCACCACCACGTTGAACCAGTTGATTCCGCTTAGCACCTTGATCTGGATCTTCGCCCTGTTGGGGTTGAGCCGGTTCCCTTCAATTTCGTTAAAGCCCAGCACCGTGATGCCTGCCGATTGCCATTCGTCAAAGGCCTGCAGGAACCACTCTTCGTTAAGGAAATGCTTTTTGTGGAGATAAAAATAATGAAGTCCGTTGTCAACCTGCTCCATGAAATAGGGATGCTGCCTGAGCAGGAGTGCGGTGAAGCGGTCTTCCTCCTGCTGATCCCTGTTCACCATGAACTCATGGCCATTGCTGTCGACTGAAAATATATTTTTCCGTCTCCTGATCTCTATCTCCACTTCTCCGTACCGGATCACGGGTATGAGCATCACATACTGGCCGAAGTCAGAAAGAAATATAATATGTTCATTCGGCTGGTTGAAGCCCTGTTCCGCCAGCTGCAGAGGCGTGGCGGGCTGCACATGCTCATAATGCACTTCGGCGAGATCTTCGAGGGGCGCGAGCACCTGATGCCTGAATTGCCTGTATTTACTGTGATGCACCAGCAGCCTTCCCTCTGAGTTTCTGAGCAGGACACCAAAGTTAAGTACCTGCAAGCTGTCGGGCAGATAGAGCGCATCACCGATCTCAAAAAACCACCCGTAACGAAGAGGCAGGTCAGCTACCTCATATAACTGCCCGCCGGCACGGAACTGCGCGGTGATCTCATAAAAGACGCTCTTCAGCCTTACCCGGATAGTCAGTTCTTTTCCCGCCGTCCGGATGTTCACAGGCTTGAGCGAGCGGGCGCTGATGCCCGAGGAAAAGTCGCCCTCATGCGTGTAGAACCTTAGGTTCATGGAGTTGCGAAGGATGATGTGCAGGGCTTTTATTCCGGCTTCGCGCTCAACCGCTTCCGCTCCGTTCTGAAAGCGGTAAATGGCAGTCAGAAAGCGCGCCTGCGCAACGTCTTCCACCTCTGAAGCGAGATCGAGGGGCGCCTGTTGGCGAAGGGGGTTCTGACTTTTCCGCCCGGCGAAGGGCCGGTTTCAAACAGCTCGACCACCAGATGCTTGTAGTATTTATGCTGCCGGAGCACCACGATCAGGCTCTTGGCAGAAGGCTCCCGGGGAGGCTGTGGAGGAGGCTCTGCCAGAGACAGCTGCCTCAGCAGACGATCCACGCTCTCCCTGCCAAGAGGCAGAAGTGAAGGCTGAAGCGGCTTTACCTCTGCCCTGCCGTTGCTATACTCCAGCTTGAAGAAACGCTCCAGATCTTCCTCATGCTCAAGTCCGTATTCCACAGCTGCCGATCTGAGACGAGCAACACGCAGCTCCTGGTCAAAAAACGCGCGCAGGTCATCCTTCCGTATGACCGCCCTGAGCAACAAAGCTTCATGCGCACAGAGCGCATGGTGCTCTGCCCGGCACGTACAGCCGAGGTACAGATCCTCTCCCGAGACACGGAGTTCAACTACAGGGAAATCAGGCGCGTTGCGCTGAAAGAAGAAAAGCCCGGTGTTGACCTGAAGGCTTCGCACCGCCACGTCGTCTGTTCCGCGACTATCCAGCCAAGCCCCGCCCGGGGCATGCTGCATGATAACGGACTCAGAAAGGGCGTTTACCGGCGTACCACTGATCCTGTAGTAATGGTTCGGAATAAAATCTTCCTGAGTATCTTCTTTCACATTCAATATCTTCTGACCAAAAGTGGCTAAAAATAACAATAAGAGGTCAAAGAAGACAAATGTTCAGGTGAATGCTACCGCGCCGGCCTGATGTCTTCCTGCTCCTGCGCCTCGATGGCTATCCCAATGTTGGCGAGCAGCAGCGGGTCGATCAGATGTGAATCCTCGCAGCGCCAGGTGCCAAGCCGGTTGGAGATGAAGAAGGTAGAACCATTCGGACTTGTAATCCGGTATCCTTGTTCGTTGTGCAGCCTGTCGGGCTTTGCCTCCATAAAAAGAGCTACACCTGTTGTCGGATCTGTTACTTTAAGTCTCATCGCTTCAAGCATTGCGGCAACCAGAGACTTGCGGCCCTCAACCGCAGGGGCTACGCAAGACCTGGCAACCTGATTATAAGATCAATAGGTTGATTGAATAATAAAGTTAGTAAAATTCAGATCAAAGAAAAAAGGAAGGTTTCATTGTTCTAACCGAGTCCCCCCTGCATTACTTCTCTGATGGTTTGTCTCACCACTGCTGAACTCTCGGGGTCTCCCTTGAGTAGCGCTTTGTTGAACATAGCGAGCTGGCTCATATCTACATGAGCGGGAACAATGGGCACACTGGGGTCAACGAGCACGTCAATCACGGTGGGCCGGTCTGCGGTCAGGGCCTGGTCAAGGGCTTCGGCCAGCAGCTCCGCCTTTTCTACACGGATGCCACCCAGCCCGAGCAACGCAGCGAACTGCCCATAGGGAACGTCAGGTATATTCTGGGAAGCTTCGAACTTAGGCTCGCCGGCCATCATCCTTTGTTCCCAGGTCACCATGTTCAGGTCGCGGTTGTTGAGCACAATGACCACAAGACGCGGATCAGCCCACTCCTTCCAGTATTTGGAGATGGTGATCAGCTCGTTCATCCCCAGCATCTGCATGGCTCCATCGCCCACAATTGCAATAGGCACGCGACCAGGATAGGCAAACTTCGCTGCTACTGCATAGGGCACGGCTGGACACATGGTGGCCAGTGTTCCGGATAGAGAGGCAAGCATCCCCTCCCGGATCTTCAGGTTCCGGGCATACCAGAACGCAGAGGTGCCTGAATCGGCCGTAATGATGCACTCGTCGGGAAGCCGGGGCGACAATAGCTGCAAGACCAGCTGAGGATTGATGGGATCAGCGGCCTGCTGCGCGCGGTCGTCGACCGTCTTCCACCAGGCCTCTATGTTCTTTTCGATGCTTTGCCGCCAGGAACGCTCCTCCTTGCGTTTCAAAAGGGGGATCAAGGCCTGGAGCGTGCTCTTGCTGTCGCCAAGAAGGTTCACCTCCATCGGGTAGCGGAGGCTAAGCATCCGCCCGTCGATATCGATCTGCACGCCTCTTGCCTTTCCGGGCTCCGGCAGGTATTCTGAGTAAGGAAAACTGCTGCCCATCATGAAAAGCGTGTCACATTCTTCCATCATCTGCCAGCTGGGCTTGGTGCCCAGCAGTCCGATCGAACCCGTCACATAAGGAAGGTCGTCAGGGAGAACAGCCTTGCCAAGAAGCGCCTTGGCCACACCCGCTCCGAGCAGTTCGGCCACCTGCCTGATCTCATCAACCGCACTAAAGGCCCCCGCTCCTACCAGAATAGCAATTTTCTCTCCCTGGTTCAGAACATCGGCAGCAGCCTGCAGCTCATTCATGTCAGGAACCAGATGAGCCTTCGGATAACCAACGCCTGTAAACACGCTTCCATGCTTCCGGGGCGGCTCCTCTACGGCTTTCTCCTCCTGAAGGTCGTTCGGGACGATTACAGCCGTCACGGTCCGTTCCGCCCGTGCAATGCGAAAGGCACGGTCGATCACCTGCCTTACCTGAGCTGGGTCGGTGACCATCTGGACGTACTCCGAGGCCACGTCTTTATAAAGAGACATCAGGTCGACCTCCTGCTGGTAATTGCTTCCCATAGACGTCCTTTTCTGCTGACCTATGATGGCGACCACCGGCTGATGGTCGAGCTTCGCGTCGTACAGTCCGTTCAGCAAGTGAATAGCACCAGGGCCTGAGGTAGCCATACATACGCCGGGCGAGTCGGTGAACTTGGCATGGGCACACGCCATGAACGAAGCCATCTCCTCATGGCGCGTCTGGATAAAGCGGATCTTGTCCTGCGCCCGGTTGAGTGCACCAAGCAAACCGTTGATCCCGTCGCCGGGGTAACCAAAAATCCTGTCTACCTTCCACTCCGTAAGGCGCTGAACTATAAAATCGCTGACATTCATTGTTTTTCTTTTAGCAGATGTAGGGTAATGATCATAATAAAGAAAAGCAGCAAATGGTTTAAGAGTTTTCCTGAATTCATTTTTTCTTAAAACAGGAAGAGCGATCATGCAGCTTTTATTTCTGCCTGCGCGTGCAGCTCATAAATGCTTTTGCCATCAGGCAAAAGCGAGCAGGCAGTAAGCTGACGGCTCCTGAGACTGCAGTACATCTTAACCTATTCTTTCTGGAGTCCGGAAAATGATAGTTAGATTGGTGCCTTAATAGCTGGGATACACTTTTTTTGAATTGGTCTCAGACTGCGACATGTTTTGTCTTAGTCTACCGTTAGTTTTGCTGAACAATCGTAAGAAATGAACACTACAAACCCTAAATCCGAAAACAGCGCCAGTGCCGCTGCAAGCATTGGCATAGCAGTAGTTGTCATACGGGAGAACAACTCCATCGTTATTGCACATAGTGATGATGACCGTATGTCGGCCACCATTCCCTTTGGCAGCAAAATAATTTATGATGCACTGGAGCTCGTTTTTAATATCTCACCCGAGGAATTGAAGGACAAAGCTATCCGGCAGCGAATCATGAGCGGCCCCGATCCCGCCTGGGAGATTTCTCACGAGCGGGAGAACTGCTCCAGCGAAACAGGCGGCTCAACACGGCGCACAATTGCTCAAACTGTACGGCGGCACTTGGAAGATATTCTCAGGTATACTTACTATTCCATTAAGAACCACAGGCTGGAGAAAAAGATCAACAACCGCCTGATCATTACAGGCGCCTTTAGTGATTTCCCCGGTCTTAAGTCGATCGCCGAATCAGTTACGGGCCTCGAATGCGAAGTATGCGTTTGGAACTATCCAGGGACTGAGAAGCAATAGGCATCGCGATTAAAAAAAGCAATTAAGGTGAGCCCGATTTACAATATTTGCTGACCGGCTCCATCAGATCAATATGAAATTTGCAACGATCTATGTCACGCACAGGAAGCGTGCCGTTATGGATCGTTGTATTATCTTTACAGCCAATATACCCACATGTCGCAACGCACAATACTATTACGATACAGTATCATTATCAACAGACTACAAAAAGGGCCTTCCAGTTTTGCTGAAATAGATGCAGCGCTTCGGGCGGCATCAGAGGTATACGGCGATGAGCTGACAGTGAGCACCAAGACCTTTGAAAGGTACCGCAGGGAGATGCTGTCGTCTCTAAACATCGACATCCGGTTCGACTTCAGCAAAAAGGTTTATTATATTACCAAAGAACAGGATAGCGAGGGAACTCAAAGGCTGTTGGAATCGTTTGAGCTGTTCAATGTAATGAAGTTGTCGGCAGGTCTTTCGCAATATGTTTTCTTCGAAAAACGGAGCCTGAATGGGATGGACAGCTTTTACAGTATTTTGCAGGCAATTAAGAGCCGGCATTGTATCTCCTTCGCATATCATAAGTATTGGAGCGATGAATCGCATCGCCGGCTGGTAGCGCCACTGGCCCTAAAGGAATTCAAGGGACGGTGGTATCTGCTGGGCAAGGAAGAGGACGGCGGGAACCCGAAAACCTTTGGCCTTGACAGAATAAAAAAGGTAGAGGTGACAAAAAAGCGCTTTAAGCAGCCCGCGGATTTTGACGTTCAGGCGCTTTACAAGGATAGTTTTGGCATCATCACCTCCAGCGGGCAGCCCGTTGAGCGGGTTGTATTATCCTTTGATCCCTATCAGGGTAAATATGTCACTTCCTATCCTTTGCACGTTTCCCAGAAAGTATTGGCTGATAATGAGCAGGAAACCCGCATCAGCCTGGATGTTAAGGTAACGTACGATTTCCTGATGGAGATCCTTTCGTTTGGCGACCGCGTCAGAGTTTTAGAACCGCTATCTTTCCAAAAAGAGATCATGGAAGTGCACGGGAAAGCACTTCGTTATTACGAGAAAAATGTCATACAAGCTATTCCTTGACGACCTGCGTACTGTTGAAATGGTCTATCCAAGCCCGAGCGATGAGGATTTTGTTGTGGTCCGGTCCTACTCCGCTTTCCTGAACTGTATAAAGGAAAGAGGCCTGCCGGCCTTTATCAGCTTTGACAATGATCTCGGAGAAGATGAGGAGGGCAACCTGCTGCCCGACGAATACGCGGCCTGCAAATGGCTGGTTTATGAAAGCGGACTAGATTTAAGGGGCCTTCGGTTTAAGGTGCACTCTGCGAATCCTGTTGCCAAAGTTCAGATTCAAGCGTTACTGACCAACTACGTGAAGTTTCTGGAAGAGAGCTGAGGTGTCAGGACTTGAATCGCGTTATCAATTTCCTGAAGGAGGACTGCTTCTCAGGATCGTCGGTATTAAGCTGCCATACTTCTAGGAGTCAGCTGAAAACAGAGAGACCAGAACCTTATCAATCCTTCAATCGTCCATATCAACTACTTCCAGATCAAAACCTTTCCATGTAACTTCTGCCCCTTCCCCTGGTATGAATATTCACCAATCTTAAACCTATTGAAAAGCAGAAAGAATGCACATCATGCGCAAAAATGAAAAGCAGGTCCTCAAAAGAGAAAAAGAGGCCTTATCAGCCTTAAACCACGTTCAGTCAAAAAAAGCCCCGTCACGATGAGCGTGAGCAGGGCACCTAAACCTTATCATTGCAAAAGTAGAAAATTACTTATACATCTGTCAAGAGTGCGGAGCATATTTCTTTCAAATTACATTTAAATTACAAAGAGCGCCGGCATCACAGCACGAGTTCATGAAAGAGCTTATCAAGCGTTGCTGCCGGATCAGGACTGAGGCCCGGGTGAACTTTCGATGCCTGCACCACGGTGCTCCGGGTGGCGGTAAGCCAGCGGAAACGTGAGGCAGCGTCCAGCTTTGCTATGGGGCTCCTGCATTCGGCGCCTTTACATATGGCATCTACCGCATTTAAATGTTCTTTCAGTTCTTCGGGATCTAAAGAAGGAGAAAACGCACGGAGCCTTCCTTCGTCCAGATGATAACGGCATTCCAGGAACTTGCGCTTGCCGCAATAGAGCACCACTCCCACATTGAGAAACTCTTCGCGCTCCATTCGCGGTACCACTCTAATCACCGCGTACTCAAATAAGTAGTTCTCTTGCATGCTGAGCTTCTTTAACAAATATATCCGATGAATTTATGCGTAGCTCGAGGAAACCGGAGTACACGTTCCTTACTTCTTCTTCCGTATCGTCAGGAAAATTGACGCTGATCCATTCGCCGGGAATGAGGGACACCACATCACGGATCACCTCTGGGCGCAGCTGCTCCTTCATCCACGCATCTGCAGCGTCAAGTTCAGAAGCAAACGGCAGAAGCACGTGGTCCTTCACCTGCACAAAAGGACGCTGCGCCTGTTCGCGCCAGTTTGTCCAGGAATGATGAAAGTACAACGACGCGCCATGATCGATCAGCCACAACTCTTTATGCCAGGTCAGCATATTAGTATTTCGGGCAGTGCGGTCGACATTCGTCAGCAGGCAATCAAGCCAAACGATTTTTGAGGCAAGCGCAGCGTCTACTTTGGTTACCAGGGGATCAAAGGTGATAGCACCTGAGAGGTAGTGAAGGGCGAGGTTTAGTCCAACACTGAATTTCAGAAGGTCCTGAATCTCCTCGTCAGGTTCTGTTCTTCCAAATGCTTCATCAAGGTTGGCAAACACTATTTCCGGAACTTTGAGTCCTGCCCTTCTGGCCAGCTCTCCCCCTATCAGCTCGGCAATGAGCGCCTTCACTCCTTGTCCGGCTCCCCTGAACTTGAGGA
Organism: Arcticibacter sp. MXS-1; assembly: GCF_041902385.1. Classification (GTDB taxonomy): domain Bacteria; phylum Bacteroidota; class Bacteroidia; order Sphingobacteriales; family Sphingobacteriaceae; genus Arcticibacter. The sequence goes on from NZ_CP169244.1 coordinate 4,020,946, forward strand.
CATATAAAAAACCGTCATCGGCCTCTGCGATGGCCGGAAGCGAACCTCCTTCCCTCAGAGGCGTGACGTAACGCATGACGTTAACCGTCCTTAGTTCTTCTGTGTGATTACCCATATCAGATGTATCCCTAATAGCGGACTAAAATACGGGGAATTCGGGAAATTGCTTAAAGCGATCTGAAAAAGCGGAACGGAGGATGCTGCATGAAGCGGGCGCACGATCACTCACTATTTTTTAAAAGAGCAAGGTACGAGCGGGAATTTAAAGGATAGACAAAGTTTAGAAAAATACTCATGAGCTGCGCTCACAAACGGAGATAAAAATTGCTTGAATGTTCTTTGTGACCATTAAAAGAACAAATATACTTTCACAAAAAAGCCATCAGGGCATTGACGTCCCTGATGGCTTTTTTATTATTGTGCAGGCTTTATTTCAACCCTGCGGTTCAACGCTCTGCCTTCTTCATTGGCATTGCTGGCAATTGGCTTGGTCTCACCAAAACCCTTAACTGTGAGGTTGGCTCCATCAATTCCGGCATTTACCAGGTAGGTCTTTACCGCATTTGCGCGGTCGATTGAAAGAGACATATTGTGCTGGCTGGTGCCTTCTTCAGATGAGTGACCATTCAGAACGAACCTTGCACCCGGATCTTTTTTCATTTCTCTTGAAGCCTGTTCCAGGATCTCGTAGGAACCTGTCTTAAGCACCACTGAATTGAACTCAAACTGGATGTTCTTGAAATTGAAGTTAGGCTTTTCAACAGGAGCCGGCTCTTCTTTCTTTTCCTCAACTGGGGCAGTCTGCGCGGGCTGCTCTGCAGGAGCTTCTTCTTTTACAGGTGTTGGAGTAGGCTTGGCAGCGGCTTTTTTAGCCTTACAAGCGTTTAAAGATAGTCCTACCGACAAAGCCATCACGGCCAGGAGGTAAAATTTTGGTTTTCTCATCGTATCTAAGGTTGTTTTTTTTGTAAACATAAAAAATATCCAACAATCGTCAATACCTGAACCGCAGTTTCCCCCCATCAGCCCCTATAAGGGGGCAAATGCGACATAGTACGGCCTTGATTGCGACAAGCCCTTTATGTAGATTTGAGTATGAAAGACATCGCCGTATTAATCCCTTATGGAGAGCTGAGCCTGAGCAACATTGAGGCCACCTACAAGATGTTCACCAAGGTCAACGAGGCGCTAGCCGGCGCTGGGAAAGCTCCCCTGTTCAAGGTGCGACTTGTGGGCCTGTCCACGGAGACTACTGTCAGCAAAGGTATTTTTACTATACGGCCCAATGTAACCATTGCCGAAGCGGCGCGTTATGATCTGATCATTATCCCTGCGGTACACGGCGAGATCAACGGAGTTCTGAAAGCAAATGAGGCTTTTATCCCCTGGCTGATCAAACAGCACAGGGCCGGCGCCGAACTTGTTTCTCTTTGTATCGGAGCTTTCCTGCTCGCTTCAACAGGCCTTCTTGACGGGCGCTCCTGCACGACGCACTGGCTGATGGCTAACGAGTTTAAGAGCCTGTTCCCCAGGGTGGATCTGCAGGCCTACAAGATCATTACCGACGAGCGCGGCATTTATACAAGCGGCGGAGCTTATTCATCGCTGAATCTTATCCTGTATCTGGTTGAAAAGTTCGCAGGCCGCGAAATGGCGCTGCTTTCGTCGAAAGTATTCGAGATCGACATCGACCGGAACAGCCAGTCGCCCTTTATTATCTTCCGCGGGCAAAAAGAGCATGAAGATGAGGTGATCAGAAAGGTGCAGTTGTTCATTGAAAATAACTATCAGGAAAAGGTTTCGGTAGAACAGGTAGCGTCGATGTTTGCCATCAGCCGCCGTCATCTTGAACGGAGGTTTAAGAGAGCAACGTCCAATACCGTACTTGAATATCTGCAGCGGGTTCGCGTTGAAGCGGCTAAGCTGAGCCTGGAGTCCATGCGCGACAATGTAAATGAAGTGATGTACAAGACCGGATACACTGATCCCAAGGCGTTCAGAAGTATCTTCAGAAAGATTACGGGCCTTACACCTCTTGAGTACCGTAATAAGTATAATAAAGATCTGAGGGTTGCATAAATAGACACAGCAATGTAATAATACGGCCCTCCCCTGTTATTATAATAAAAATATGTAACTTTGCAGCCGTACACTCGTATTGTTAACAACATCTGCATTACCAGATTACTATTCATTACAGTGGCCAGGATAACTCCCCTTTGTATCGATCATCTGGTGGTTAACAAAAATTAATTTAATCATTTACAATTTGTCATTCGAAAATTTAAAACTTAATGCTTCTATATTAAAGGCATTAACAACTGAAGGATATGAACGTCCTACTCCGGTCCAGGAAAGATCTATTCCATTGGTGCTGGAAGGCAGGGACCTTTTGGCCTGTGCCCAGACGGGAACAGGAAAAACGGCAGCATTTGCGCTGCCAATCCTGCATTTACTGCAATCCGACAGGAATGCAGCAGGAAAAAGAGCGATCAGATCTCTGATACTCACCCCCACCCGTGAGCTTGCTATTCAAATCAGCGAGAGTTTCACCGCCTATGGAAAGCATACCGGCCTGAAACATATGGTGATCTTCGGTGGTGTATCTGCCGGATCTCAGATCTCGGGACTGCGTGCAGGAACAGACGTTCTGATTGCCACTCCCGGGCGACTGCTCGACCTGATGAACCAGAAAGAAGTAAACCTGCAGCATCTGCAAATCTTTGTGCTGGATGAAGCAGACCGCATGCTCGACATGGGATTTATTGCAGACGTAAAAAAGGTGATTGCAAAACTGCCTCAGAAGCGCCAGACCCTTTTGTTCTCTGCTACCATGCCTTCGGAAATTGCCAGCCTCGCAGGCAGTATTCTGAACAACCCTGCCAGGATTGAAGTTACTCCGGTATCATCTACAGCCGAAAAGGTGCAGCAGTCCGTTTATGCTGTTGACAAGAAAGATAAGGGATATCTCCTGATTCACCTGATCAGTACCATAAAGATGAAAAGCGTCCTGGTCTTTACAAGAACCAAGTACGGGGCTGACAAACTCGCCAGGGCCTTGAATAAAGCAAAGATAAGTGCCGACGCAATCCACGGCAATAAGGCGCAAAATGCCAGGCAAAAAGCGCTGAACAATTTCAAGAGCGGCAATATCCAGGTGCTCGTAGCCACAGACATTGCTGCCAGAGGGATTGACATTGAAGAGCTGCCCTACGTGATCAACTTTGAGCTGCCTAACTTGCCGGAAACTTACGTACACCGGATTGGACGTACGGGAAGAGCCGGACAGAGCGGAACGGCAATCTCCTTCTGTGATGTTGAAGAAAGACCGTACTTAAAAGATATCAATAAGGTAACGGCACAATCGATCCCGGTCATCACCGAGCACCCTTTTCCGGCTTCGACTATTTTTACAGAAACACCGGAAGAAAAGAAAGGCGGAAATCAGGCAAAGCAAGGCGTTCGGAAGCCTTCACAGAACAAAAGGAGACCCTTCAGATCGAAGCAGAAAGCTAAGTCTGGCGGCCAGCAATCGCGGCCAGCTGTGGTTTAAACAGCTTTTTTCCGTTTTGAGATTTTTTTCATCTGCGGAAAAACTTTTATCAATAATTTAAGTTATCTTTAGAAAATAATAAAACACAATACAATGCAAAAAGGAACAGTTAAATTTTTCAATGAAACTAAAGGTTTCGGTTTTATCACCCCTCACAACGGCGGCGCCGAAATTTTTGTTCATTCCTCAGGCCTCATCGACAACATTCGTCAAAACGACACTGTTGAGTATGAAGTAGAGCAAGGTCGTAAAGGACCTAACGCGGTAAATGTAAAAGTAGCTTAAAATACTATATAGATTAATCGTGAAAAGCCGGAATCCTTCAATTCCGGCTTCTTGTTTTGTATCAGCACCAAGTGTTAAGAAGATCGGTTCCAACCCTGATCGTCAGCTGACCGGCAAAACAAATAATGGATAGGTTGCTGCAGACCACCTGTTCCGAGTTGAACCGATGCTCCACACCCAACCCTTCATTCAAGAAGACATCAATAAGAAAGCTAAGCTTCTTGCGTGACACACCCTTTTGGATGGTGTTATAGTCAATAAAGAAACAACAAGTTACTCTGGTGAACGATCATCCGGGATGTGCTTAAAAAAGCACTGCGGCATAGGTTCACCACTATTAAAAAACAAATTATTAAATGAAAATTTTTATTAAGGGACTCCCGCTGCAGGTAGAGGAGTCTGAATTGCGCGAAGTATTCGGCGATTTCGGCCAGGTAAGATCATTACGGATCATCAAAGACCGTGAAACAGGTCAAAGCCGTGGTTTTGGATTCGTTGAAATGCCAAACGCTGAAGAAGCAAAGGAAGCCATCAGAAACATGAATGGCGGCGATTACTACGGCAATACGATCTTCGTTGCAGAAGCAAAGGAAGACAGACCGGAAGGTAATGGCGGTGGTAATCGTGGCGGCAGTTTCAACCGTGGCGGAGGAAACAGATCACACAGCAGATACTAAGAGCATTGATCCCGGGATTAAAAAAGGCCGTTTCTAAGCAGAAACGGCCTTTTTGCTTTTTCACAATCTATACTTTGTCATAGCACTATTTTCAACAGCTCCTGTTTCTGCCTTCCGGGCGATACAGCTACGCGTGCTTCCTGTCCCCTAATTCCCTTCCTTTTCATGATATCGTTCTCTTTTTTAAGCAATATCGTGCCTGACTACCGCTGTCCGGTGATAATGAATTATTCTCATTCGCAGCTCAGTTAATCCGGGAGCGATGAAGCTGAGCATCGTGATGAACGGCCAGGTAGTGGCCACGAGTAATGCCGATTTTACGATAACGAAATAACGACCTAATCTGCTCAAGCGGCTTCTATCCGCTTGCTTTTAGCTTCCGGCAGGCAGCATGACGGTACAACATGCTGTCGCCGGAAGCTTTATTAATGGCCCTGCCTGTCTTTGCCTGTTTCGGGCATTGCCTTCCATAGCAGCACAAGCGTCCGTTTTCGACTCGAAGGTTTTCCTGAGTTCATTGCTATAGTTTTTCAGAAGAGGTAGTTAAACTAAGCAACCCGCTATCCATCAGGATGTTTCAATTAGTAATTCACACTCAGCGCCCGGTTGTCAGTATTTCTACGGAGCCGCCCCGATTGAAAAGATCATGCGGGACGAAATATCCTTCCTGTTCCCTGCCGCTTACCCTGATGGTCTTCAAATCCCTTCCATCCCCCGGTCTTTTGATGCTCAGCGTTTTTCCATTGTCCAGCTTCCATTTAACCTCCTTAAAAAGCGGTACGGTAACCAGATATTGAGGGTCCGCTGCTACGTAAGGATACAGTCCCAGTGCTGAGAATACATACCATGACGACATTTCCCCCGCGTCGTCCATCCCGCAAAGGGCGAGCCCCTGTTCGCCCAGACCGTACAGATTGTTAAGAATGTAGTCAACCATCTTCTGCGATTTTTCCGGCTTCCCGATAAAGTAGTAAGCAAAAGGAGCTTCGTGATCGGGCTGATTGCCGTGGCAGTACTGGCCGACCATCGTTTCTACGTTGCGGGCAATATGCTGAGGGTTCCACGGAACAGAAAAAAGCGAGTCCAGCTTGCTTTCGAACTTCCGGGGACCACCGTACAAACTAATCAGGCCTGTCATATCGTGAGGAGCAAAAAAAGACACCTGCCACGCATTGGCCTCGCGGTACATATATTCGTAGTAGGGATATTGGGGATCAAAGTTCTTCACCCAATTGCCGTTCTCAAGCCTGCCTCGCATAAAGCGGGTGCCGGGGTCAAACACATTACGGTAGTTCTTAGAACGCTGCATGAACTGCCTGTAGTTGGCTGTATCACCCAGTTCGCGAGCAAGCAACGCAACGCAGTAGTCATCGTAAGCGTACTCCAGCGTTTTTGATACTCCCGCTTTTGCTTTAGTCTCTACATGGGGATTGGCAATGTCGGGCTCCGAAATATATCCCTTCGACATATACTCGCTGATAAAGGGCCGCGTACCCCCTTCTACTGTTGCATTTTTAAGCAGCAGCCGATATGCATTCTTTACATCAAAGTTTCGCAGCCCCCGCATATAGCTGCCTGCAATAAAAGAAGCAGCATGATCACCATGAAAAAACGTAGGGATAAACCCGGTCTTATCGCCCATGTCGATAAGGGACCTGATCACGTCGACCGTGACGCGGGGCGATACGATGGAAAGCAATACAAGCTTGTTCCTGTATGTATCCCAGAGAGAAGGCACGGTGTAATAAGAGAAATCGCCCTTAACCACTTTTCCTCTGGCATCTGTATATTCGCCATTGACATCACTCCGCAAGGCAGGCCAAAGCACAGCGCGGTAGAGTGAGGAGTAGAACATCTCCTTCTGCTTTTCTGTTCCTCCCGATACTTCGATCTTTGAGAGAAAAGCTTCCCAGGTACGCAGTCCCTGCTGCCTCACCTGTTCAAACGACTGCGTCCCTACCTCCCGTGCCAGGTTCTCCCTGGCATTTTCCATACTCACGAACGACAGTCCTACCTTGAGTGTGACCGGTGTTTTGCCATTAGTCAGACGGGCAATCGAATAGCCCCACTTGCCACCCTCGTCCACTGTCTTCAGCTCTGTGATGGGGGCACTGCTTTGCGCATAGAAATACACCGTGTACTCTCCTACATCCTGATATCCCTGCACAGCATTAGCACCTGCCTGCGCAATTTTCCAGCGGCGCACCCTGTCATTTCCTTTCGACAGATCAAAAAGAATATTCCGGTCTTTATCCGACTGGAAATCATACAAGTGAACTCCACATCGTAAAGTGGAAGTAAGCTTCACATTGATGCGGTAATCCTCAAGAAACACCTGGTAATAACCTGGTGAGGCAGATTCCTTCTTATGCGAAAACCTCGATCCAAAGGCACGTTGTCCGTCTGCTTTTCCAGATACAGGCAGAACGGGAATATTACAGAGGTTCCAGTGTCCTTTGTTGGTATGAGTAAAAGCATGGATCACAGAATCCTCATACTCATAGCCGGCGCCCGAGCCGAACTCCGTGATGGGACTGAGCTGTACCATAGCATTGGGGAGGGCGCTTCCCGGGTAGACAAGTCCGGCCCATGAGCGCCAGCCTTCAGGCAGCTTATAGCCGAGGATAGCAGAATCAGTAAGGGGGGCAGTGCCTATAAAGGGATTTACATAACGGGTGTACCCCTTCCCCGGCTGGGCCATGCCCTGAAATGCAGGATATGCAAAGACAAAAGCAAGGCAAAAAGCGAGTGTTTTTGAGGTGCGGCGCATCACTTTAGCAAGCCTCGCACGGGCAAAATAAAAGATGTGGTTCATAACGGCTTTTTATTGTTCGTACTTCTAAAGCTTAGAAACGAAGGCTAATATAGAAATAGAAAAACGTTTTAGCAAAGCCGATTTAGAGAAAAAAGTTCCTACCAGCCCCGAATAGACTTGGTCCTTCAGAACGAACAGTGAGGCGGGCAGCCGCCCGAACTACTCTGCCGGGTGCTGCCCTGCAAGGCCATGGGCCATCTGTGTAGGCCATGAATTACTCCAAAAACTGATCATCGCTCCCCCTAAGCTTTCTGATAGCCAGGTCAGAAAGGCACGGCAAGGATCCGGCTATTAGGGTTCCCGCCTTTACCCTTGTTTTCCTCAAACGGCCAGAGGGAGGTCCTTCAGCCTGGCGTTCTGGTAAAGGTCGGACAGACGCGCGACGGTGTAAGCAATCTCGTCGCTCGTGTTATACTTCCCAAAGGAAAAACGGATGGCAGTTCGTTCAAAGTCGTAGGCCAGGGCCTTCAACACATGGGAACCATGACCGCTATGGGCAGAACACGCACTTCCGCCGGAGGCGCAGATCTGATTGCTGTCGAGATAGGAAAGCGCTGCAGCCATCTCGGGAAGTGGAGGCAGGGAGACACTGAGAACCGTGTAAAGACTGTCGTCAAGATCCGCCGACGAGCCATTGAAACTGATACCCGGAATGCCTTTTCGCAATCCCGCTATCATCTCTTTCTTAAGCCTCAGGATACGGTCCCTGTCCTCGTGCAGGTCACGGCAGGCAATCTCAAGAGCCTTTGCTAGCCCCAGGATCCCAGCAACATTTTCGGTTCCTGCCCGTCGTCCGCTTTCCTGCCCTCCCCCGCTGATGAGTGGCAAAACGGTGGTGCGACTTCCTGAATAAAGGAATCCCACACCCTTTGGGCCATTAAACTTATGGGCAGAGCCGGTAATGAAGTCGACAGGAAGCGATCTCAGGTCAAATTCGTAGTGCCCCATCGTCTGAACGGTGTCGCTATGAAAGAGCGCGTTATACTTCCGGCAGAGGGTGCCGATTTCGGCGATATCATGCAGATTGCCGATTTCGTTATTTCCATGCATCACCGACACAAACGCCCTGCTGTTAAATGCAAGGATGCTCTCCAGGTGCTTCAGCGAAATGTTACCCCTTTCATCGTGCATCAAATACACCAGCTCAATCTCGCCATTCTTTTCAAGAGACCGCAGCGTATTGAGTACGGCATGGTGCTCAAATGGAGTAGTAACAGCAAGACGGATACCTGAGCCACGGATAGCAGAGCAGATTGCGATATTGTCGGCCTCCGTGCCGCCGGAAGTAAAGAGGATCTCAGAAGGATCGGCTCCTAGCAGGCCTGCAATCGTTGCCCTGGCCTTTTCAAGAGCCCTTCGGGCTTCCCTGCCCGGGCCATGCGCGGAAGAAGGGTTCGCAAATCCGTCGAAAAAATACGGCTCCATCTCTTTAAAGACCTCTTTGTCGAGCCGGGTAGTTGCAGCATTATCTAAATAAATCTTCATACTAAGTTTAATTTTCAGGGTTAAACCTATACAGATTGAAAGAGAGGAAGATTTGCGTTTGATACGGGCAGACCTGTGCGCACCAGGCTCGATTCATATCAACTTATCTTTTCCGCTTTCGCGGACAGGAATTAGCACCTTGTATTCATACAGGTTGCTAAGACTTCACAGGGCCTATCCCTCCGTCTTTCTGGATAAGTAAAAAAGAACAACTCCGCAAATATAGTAATACTCTACAAAGTTGGTAGATTATTTTTCTTTATTTTTTTCTGACGGTTCTACCCGGACTGTGATGTGCTGCCCGCCGGGCGGCAGGCCAAAAGCAGATTCGGGGCAAGAATTGGAATTAATAAGAAATGCCTGTTATGAGCGCTAAAGCCGGCATTTGTGACAATTTAGATACATTTTTAACCATAGGTTTCATTTTCTATACCTTCGCGCTGCACACTATGCTGAAAAGATTACTGAACATACTTGCCTTGTTAGTCTTTGTGAACGCCGTCTCCTATATGCCTGCGCACAAGGGAACCGGGTGCCATGCAACAGCGAGCGAAGCAACACCATGCGAGTCGTCTAACTTTTCGGGCGGAACACTCTTTCATGCGGTTCTGGTCGATATCTTTGATATCCCTGCATCCGAAAGTCTTCCCAAGAAGATCTTCTTCAGGGTCTACATGCTATTCTCAGTGTGTTATGCCATCACGCTCATAGCGCTAAAGATCTTTTACAGCCTGAAGAAGGCGCCTCGCAGCGTCTGCTCAGGCTCACTCAGATTTCAGTCAAAGCTTTATACCCTGCCCGGATATTACACTTACCTGTTCCGGCTGAAGCCATTCTGATCTTTCATTACCAACCTTCTTTACCTGATCTTCAAGCGTGCACCGCCAGCCGCATTGGAAAGGTCTGCATTGCAGGCAGCCTGGGTCAGGACTAATATGGAAATTAGTTATCCTGCAAAGCCGGCAGGAGGTACAATAGTACCAGTCCGGCTGCTGCAGATTAATAAAAACAAATAAGTTTCAGAAAAAGAAGCGGGCAAAAGCGGCGCTTCGGTCTCTCTATATCTCTAAATATGAAATTGAAAAAACTGTTGGGGCTCATGTCCGTAATAGTGCTTCTTTTCCTTGCTGCCTGTAGCTCCGGAGCAAAAAAGGCAAAGCAAAACACAAAAGAAAGCGTCCCGGTTACCAGGTTAACAAAGCTGGATACCACCTTATATACCGACTACGTAGCCGCTATACAGGCTTCGAAAAATACTGAGCTAAGATCACGCTTAAACGGATTTTTGTCGCACATCTATGTTGACGAAGGCGAGCAGGTCCAAAAAGGCCAGGTTCTTTTCCGGATTAACGACGAAGAGCAGCGCATGGAAGTAGGCCGCGCACTTGCTGCTTTAAAGAAAGCTGAAGCTGAAGCTAAGACGGCCACTGTTGAAACGCAGCGCGTGAAGCTGCTGGTTGAAAAAGACATCGTTTCTAAAACCGAGCTGGACGTAGCTAAAGCACAGCTAAGAGCGGCCCAGGCCACCATAGAGGAGGCTAAGTCAGCTCTTGAAAAAGCAAAAACACATTTATCCTATACCACCATACGGGCTCCCTTTAGCGGGAGGATCGACCGTATATACCTGAAGGAAGGGAGTTTACTCAGCGAGGGCAGCCTGCTGACCAAAATCTCAGACCTGAACGAGGTTTACGCCTACTTCGACATGTCTGAGACGGAATACCTCAACAGGGTAAGCGCAAAGAGCCTGGAAAAAGACCTCCTCGGCAATAAAGTCACCTTAATGCTCGCAAATGGCAAGGAGTATGCAGAGAAAGGGGTGCTGGAGCTTGCAGAAAGTCAGTTTGAGGAACAGACCGGTTCCATAGCCTTCAGGGCGCGTTTTTCCAATCCTGATAAACTGCTCAAGCATGGAGCGACCGGAAAGATCAGGCTGCCGTCAAGGATCACCGGTCAGCTAGCTGTGCCGCAGAAGTCTGTCTTCGAGATACAAGACCGGACATACGTATATGTGGTCAACGGGGGCAATAAGATAAAGATGACCTCCTTCTCCGCGGGACGGCGGTTTGGTCATTTTTATCTCGTCAAGGACGGGCTGAAAGCTGGAGACAAGATTGTGTACGAGGGTACACAGAGCCTCAAAGACGGAGCGGAAGTAGTGCCGATCCCCGTTTCGCTTGACAGTCTTTTATTCGCCGGCGCCGCTAACTAGACAACTCATCCTGTTTATCAGAACTTAACGTATGTTTGAAACATTTGTCAGAAGGCCAGTGCTCTCACTGGTTATCTCTCTATTTATAACATTACTGGGAGTTTTGGCGCTTTTCACGCTGCCCGTCACCCAGTTTCCCGACATCGTTCCCCCATCGGTAGTGGTCACTGCCAACTACACAGGAGCGAATGCCGAAGTATGTACAGATGCTGTAGCGATCCCTCTGGAACGTGCCATTAATGGCGTGCCGGGGATGACCTATATGTCGTCCGTATCCACCAACAACGGGACCACGCTCATTCAGGTCTTCTTTAAAGTAGGAACCAACCCCGACATCGCGGCCGTGAACGTGCAGAACCGCGTAACCACCATCCTCGATGAGCTGCCCGAGGAGGTGATCAAGGCCGGCGTAACCACCGAGAAGGAGGTGAACAGCATGCTGATGTACCTCAACGTGTTCAGCGACAATGCTCAGGACGACGAGCGCTTCATCTATAACTTTACGGATATCAATATCTTAAAGGAACTGAAGCGTATTGAAGGCGTAGGACTGGTTCAGATCATGGGCATGAAAGACTACGCCATGCGCGTTTGGTTAAAGCCGGAACGCCTGGCCGCCTATAATCTGTCGAGCGATGATATTATCAATGCAATCCGCGCCCAGAACGTAGAAGCAGCACCTGGCCAGACGGGGATAGGCTCAGACAAGCGCTCGAACATGCTGCAGTACGTTTTGCGCTATCCGGGCAAGTTCTCTACGCCCGATCAGTATAAAAATATACCTGTCAGGGCCAATCCCGACGGCTCTGTTCTGAGGATCCGCGACATTGCAGATGTAGAATTCGGATCGCTGGATTATGAAATGGTTTCGAAGACCGACGGAAGGCCTTCAGCCTCCATCATGCTGAAGCAGCTTCCCGGTTCTAATGCTCAGGAAGTAATTGAACGGGTGAAGCAGCGTATGGAAGAGTTAAAAGGCAGCTTTCCTCCCGGGATGCGGTACACGCTCAGCTATGATGTGTCGCGGTTCCTCGACGCCTCCATGCACGAGGTTTTTAAAACACTTATTGAAGCGTTTCTTCTGGTGTTCATCGTGGTGTTTGTGTTCCTGCAGGACTGGAGGTCTACGCTGATCCCCGCCCTGGCTGTACCGGTCGCACTGATAGGTGCACTGTTCTGCATGCAGCTGCTTGGCTTCTCGCTTAACCTTCTTACGTTGTTCGCGCTCGTGCTGGCTATCGGAATTGTGGTCGATAACGCCATTGTAGTGGTAGAGGCCGTGCACAGTAAAATGGAGGAAGAACACCTCTCCCCTATGGACGCAACCCTCGCTGCCATGAAGGAGATCAGCGGAGCCATTGTGGCCATCACGCTCGTCATGTCGGCGGTGTTCATTCCGGTCGCTTTCCTGTCGGGCCCGGTCGGGATATTCTACAGCCAGTTTTCACTCACGCTTGCAGCCTCTATCATTATTTCCGGAATTAACGCGCTGACGCTGACGCCCGCGCTGTGTGCTCTGATGCTGCGCCCGCCCACCCATCACGACAAGAAGAAGGGCCTGCTGGGCCGGTTCTTCACCTCCTTCAACCACGTATACAATAAGATGTCAAGGAAGTACACGGGGCTCATCGGCCGGATTGCGGCACGGAGGACAGTTACGCTGGCTATCCTGGCAGTCTCATTCATTGCCACCTGGGGAGTTAATGCAATACTTCCGGGCGGCTTCATCCCAACGGAAGACCAGGGCATGATCTACGTGAACGTAACGACGCCTGCCGGAGCAACAGTTGACCGCACAGAAGCGGTACTGAATGAGGTGGACAGGATCAGCAGAAAGATCGGCTCGGTAGAAACAGTATCCACCCTTGCCGGCTACAGTCTGGTCAACGAAGTAACCGGATCTTCGTACGGCATGGCCATGATCAACCTGAAGCCTTGGGATGAGCGTAAAGAATCGGTGAACGATATGATCCAGATCTTGCGGGAGAAAACAGCGGGGATCAAAGATGCCGATATTGAATTCTTCCCGCCACCAACCGTACCGGGCTTCGGAAACTCGAGCGGCTTCGAGCTCCGTTTACTCGACCGCACCGGAAAGGATGACATAAAGGAGACGGCACGTGTGCTCAATGAGTTCATGACAGCACTGCGCGAAACGCCTGAGGTGGGGAACGCCTTCAGCAGTTTCAATCCTACCTTTCCGCAGTACATGATCCATGTCGATTATGATGTTGCGGCCAAAAAGGGAGTAAGTATAGAGAATGCGATGTCAACGCTGCAGACGCTTCTGGGAAGCTTTTATGCCTCCAACTTCATTCGCTTCGGTCAGATGTACAAGGTGATGGTGCAGGCATTGCCAGGCGACCGCGAAAAGCCGGAAGACGTCCTCCGAATGTACGTAAAGAACACTGCCGGCGAAATGGTGCCCTACTCCTCGTTCATCCGCATGGAGAAGATCTACGGTCCTGAGCAGGTCACCCGGTATAACATGTTCACCTCGGCCATGGTGAGCGGAGAAGCTGCCGAAGGATACAGCAGCGGTCAGGTGATCGAGGCCATAGAAAGGGTGGCAGCAGAAAAGCTGCCCAAAGGTTTCGCCATTGAGTGGTCTGGCATGACCAGGGAACAGATCCTTTCAGGAAACCAGGCGATCTACGTCTTTCTGCTTTGCCTGCTGTTCGTCTATATGCTCCTTGCCGCCCAGTACGAAAGCTTCCTCCTACCCCTTCCTGTTATCTTTTGCCTTCCTGCCGGTATCTTTGGATCTTTTCTCTTCCTCAAGCTGGCAGGTCTCGAAAATAACATCTACGCGCAGGTAGCAATGGTGATGCTGATCGGACTGCTGGGTAAGAATGCCATCCTGATCATCGAGTTCGCCGTTCAAAAGACCAGGCATGGATCAAGTGTGGTGCAGGCTGCCATTGAGGGGGCGGCTCTCCGCTTAAGGCCAATCCTGATGACCTCCTTTGCTTTCATTTCCGGCCTTATTCCGCTGTGTATGGCCTCCGGAGCAGGGGCACTCGGCAACAGATCGATCGGCTTCACTGCCGTGGGCGGAATGCTGATAGGGACCATCGTGGGTGTAGTCCTCATCCCCGGCCTCTTTGTGCTGTTCTCCAAAAAGAAGAAGAAGGCTTCACCCGCAACAGCTCCCGTCGTGATGGTGGTCCTGATCTGTCTGCTCGCTACAGCCTGCGGACCGGCCAGAGAGGCCGCCCTTCCTGCAAAAAAGGCGCTTCCTGCAAGTTTTGCGGGAAACACCGACTCTGCCACCATCGCCAGGATCCGCTGGCAGAACTTCTTCAACGACCCCAACCTGACGGGACTGATCGATACGGCTTTAAGAAATAACCCCGATCTGCTTCAGGCCGTCCACCGTGTGGAGATCGCCTCGCGCTACTTCAAGATCAGTAAGAATGCAAAGCTTCCCAGTCTGGAAGCAGCAGCCGAAGCAGGGTTGCGAAAGTATGGCTTTTACACCATCGACGGAATAGGCAACTACGACACCAATTTTTCTGAGAACCTGAAGGAAGACGAAAAGCTTCCTGACCCGGTTCCCGACTATTTCGTGGGGCTGCGCGCATCCTGGGAGATCGACCTCTGGGGAAAGCTGAAGCGACGAAAGAAGGCTGCATTTTCCAGGTTCCTGGCAGCCAATGAAGGCCGGAGACTGGCGCAAACCATCCTGATATCGGAGGTAGCCAATAAGTACTTCCAGCTTCTCGCCCTCGACAACCAGCTTTCCGTTCTGCAGAAGACCATCGACCTCCAGCGAAAATCCCTCTCGCTCATCAGTGTGCAGAAACAGGGAGGCAGGGCAAACGAACTGGGTGTTCTCCAGGCCAGGGCTGTTCTTTTACAGTCGCAGGGACTGGAGGAAGACATACGGCAGAGCATCAGGGAAACCGAAAATGCCATCAACTATCTGCTGGGCCGGTTCTCTCAGCCTATCGTCAGGAGCAGTATAACGCCGGTCTCCACTCCCCTGACCGACTCCATCAAAACCGGTCTGCCGGAAACCATGGTAGCGCTGCGCCCTGATATCAGACAGGCCGAGCTGCTGTTGATGGCTGCCGAAAGTGATAAGGAAGCAGCACGGGCAGCCTTCTACCCTACGCTAAGCCTGAATCCCTTCGTGGGCTTTCAAAGCTTCCGCCTGTCGGAGATGCTGAACACGCCCAAGTCGGTAGCGTATGGCCTCATGGGTGGCATCAGCGCTCCCCTCTTTAACCACGGTTTCATCCGCAATCAGTACCAGCAACAGCTGGCGGAGCGGAGTATCGCCTTCAGAGAGTACGAAAAGACCGTGCTTAACGCCTGGAAGGAAGTTCAGGATTGCCTCGCCGCCCGGAAACACCTTCAGGAAAGGAACAAATACGCTTTGCTGGAAGTAGAAACTTTAAATAAGGCAATAGAGGCTTCCGACCTTTTGTTCAAAGCCGGAAGAGCAAATTATCTGGAAGTAATTACAACCCAAAGCCGCGCACTCGAAGCGCAGATCAACTTAACCAACATTCACTATAAGTACCTGCAGTCAAGAGTAGACCTCTACCGTGTACTCGGGGGCGGCTGGAATTAACACTTTCAATAAAAAAAGCAGGCCGGGCCTGCTTTTTTTATTGAAAGTGTCTTTGTTTATTAACGGCCACAAAGAACACTCAACGAGCTTTCATCTCCCGTTGTGAGCACAGCTCATGAGTGTTTTGTTTATATGCTTTCCTGCTTTCGGCTATACCGACTTGCGGATGTATTTAGTGAGGATCACAATCGTATCGCCATTGATCTTTCCCTCCACCTGATCGGCATTTTCAGCCACCAGCTTGATCTTGCGAACAATAGTTCCTTTTGGTGCGATGTAATTCGTGCCTTTGACATTGAGGTTCTGTGTGAGCACAACCGTGTCTCCGCTTTGCAATACGACGCCGAAACTATCTTTATGCACTACCTTCTGTGCTTCCAGTGCATCTTCAGCTTCAGCCCAGGCAAGCTGCGACTCGTCGAGCATAGCCGACTCCATTGCATCCCTGGCCCATTCTTCCGAGGAGATCTTTCCAAGGATCTTGTACGATAACACCTTTACTGCAGGCTCCTCGCTCCAGATACTTCCTTCCAGGCAACGCCAGTGATGCACATTGCTATAATCAGCGCTGCTGATCTGCTCATGACAAGAGCCGCAAAGGACAACCTGGTTTTCTATTGCATCATCATTCTTTGGCGGAACAGCATAAGCGAAAAGCCCGCCGCTGCTCTCTGTACAAAGCTCGCAAACACCATTGCTGCGGCTTTCCAATTGTGTATTTAGTGACATTGCCGCAAAGGTAAACTTATTAATCAAAAGAAGCGTGGTCACCGGGAGGTTCTGCGACCTGACAAGCATCTATGGAACCGAAACAGAAAACACACATAAACTGTGCTCCCAAACGGGGAGAAAAGCCAGTCCAATTTTCTTCTTTGCCTTTAAAAAACCGATAAACTTTCAGCAAAACACTGATGAGCTCTACGCACAAACGGGAATGAGAGTTAATTGAGTGTTCTTCGCTCCCCATTTAAACTTAGCGAAGCGATGTCATTGAGGCCTTTAAAAAAACAAATTGCCCTTTATAAAAAACGCCCCGTTCGGGGCGTTTACTTTATTTTAGTGTTTCGTCGCTATAGATACTCTTATTAGCATCGTCGACCGTTATGAACGTATAGGTGTCGAGAATTTCCTCGAACTCGTCATCATCGTCCCAGACGGGCAAAACATTCTTGTGATGATTCAGTGTCAAAAAAGCATTCAGCGCGGCTATCCTTCCACTCTCAATGGAAGGAATTCCCGCGACTCCATTTCCTGCCTGCACGGCAGTCTTGGTATCGTGACAAATGAGAAATAGCTGTTTCATGGGTTTCTGCGTGATTTATTTCTACTAAACCCCTTTTCTGCCATACTGTTTTGGAGAAGCAACAAAGGAAATTACATTCTTTCAGGCACTTCTATACCCAGAAGCTCCATACTCCGGCGGACAATCACTCCTGTTACGGAAGACAGCTTGAGCCTGAAGTTCCTGAGGTTTGCCTCTTCCACCTTCAGTATAGGCTCTTCGTGATAAAACTTGTTGTAGAGCTTCGCCAGTTCGTAGGCATAGTTAGCGAGCTGCGCAGGACTGTATTCTTTTGCTGAAGCTTCCAGCACCGCCGGATATCTGCTCAGCGCCAGGATCAGCTCGCGCTCCGTGCCGCTCAACTCAGATACTTCGCCAAAGGTTTCCGGATCACCGCCTGCCTTGTTCAGTACAGACCGGATTCGGGCGTGAGTATATTGAATGAACGGTCCTGTGTGCCCCTGAAAGTCGATCGACTCGTTAGGGTCAAACAGCAGTCGTTTCTTTGGTTCAACTTTCAGCAGGAAATACTTGAGGGCTCCAAGTCCGATCATGCGGTAAAGGCGATCTTTCTCATCCTCGGATAATCCTTCCACCTTACCAAGTTCCTCGGTACGCTGTTTAGCGGTTTCAACCATTTCTGCTATCAGGTCGTCGGCATCTACCACTGTTCCTTCACGTGATTTCATTTTCCCTGAAGGAAGGTCAACCATGCCATATGACAGGTGATAAAGACCTCTGGCCCAGCTCTTGCCCAGCTTGTTAAGGATCAGGAACAGCACCTTGAAGTGGTAGTCCTGCTCATTCCCCACCACATAGATAGACTCGTCCATACTGAAGTCGTTGTACTTCAGCTGGGCGGTTCCAAGGTCCTGTGTGATGTATACAGAGGTACCGTCGCCCCTGAGCACCAGCTTCTCATCCAGCCCGTCGGCGGTCAGGTCAATCCAGACGGAGTTGTCTTCCTTCCTGAAGAAAACTCCTTTCTCCAGCCCTTCATCAATAATATCCTTGCCGAGAAGATAGGTTCCCGACTCATAGTAATACTTATCGAAGCTTACGCCCAGTTTCTTGTAAGTCACATCGAAACCCTCGTACACCCAGCCGTTCATCTTCTTCCAGAGCTCAATGACCTCCGGCTCGCCGGCTTCCCATTGCTGGAGCATTTGCTGCGCTTCCCTGATAAGAGGCGCATTCTTCTTTGCTTCGTCCTCTGTCTGCCCCGCAGCTTTCAATTCATCGATCTGCTTTTTGTACTCCTTGTCGAATATGACATAGTATTTCCCCACCAGGTGATCTCCTTTCAGTCCGCTGCTTTGAGGGGTTTCCCCCTCGCCGAACTTCTTCCAGGCAAGCATCGACTTACAGATGTGTATGCCACGGTCGTTAACAAGGTTCGCCTTAATTACTTCGTACCCCGAGGCTTCCAGTATTTTTGAAACAGAATAGCCGAGCAGGTTATTACGGATATGTCCAAGATGCAGAGGCTTATTGGTATTGGGCGATGAATATTCTACCATCACTTTCTTGCCGTTGGGAGCAAAGACTCCGTACGTGCCGGCACTGATATGCGTGCGAAAGTCGTTGATGAGGTATTCGCTTGTAAGGGATATATTGAGAAATCCTTTGATCACGTTGTAGTCGGCCACCTCTGCCAGCTGGCTCTTCAGGTACTCGCCAATGTCATTTCCGGTCTGCTCGGGAGACTTCTTTGATACGCGGGTTAAAGGAAAAGTAACAACTGTAACTTCTCCCGCAAACTCCTTGCGGGTTTCCTGCAGATTGATATCAGCTTCTTTAAGGTCGGCATTATACAAAGCTTTAACAGCTTCAAGGGTTCCCTTTACAATAAAATCCATGCGCCAAAATTAATCATTAGAGTGAAAAAGCCAGAGTTTATATTCGCACAAATCTGGTAGATTTGTCACAGATGTCACTCCAGTATGAAAAATGAACAATTTGAATTATCTGTTGGCTCTGAAACCGGGACCTTACGATGCCTGCTCATCCACAGCCCTGACAGCGGCATCGGTCGCGTAGCCCCTTCAAAAGCGCAGGACTGGCTTTTTGAAGATATTCTGCATCTCGACACGGTGAGGAGAAAGGAATACGACTACTACATCAAGCTGCTTCTGTATTTTCTCGACCCCGGGAGGATCAAGGGCAGGCTGAGCGCTATTGACGCGGAAGAAAGCAACCGCGAGTTCTTTAAGCCTTCCAAGCCGGGCTTCCACAAATCAGACAAGGTGATTGAGTTTGAGTGTTTGCTGGCCGACATATTGGGGCAGAGTGATATATGCAAAAAGCTCACCGCCTCGGTCTGTGCCATTGAAGGCTGCAGCTACCAGATGCAGCAGGAGCTGATCGGCACTCCCGCCACTGAGCTTGCCAAGATCTTTATATCCGGATACATGCCCGGACACGGCATGATCTTCCCTCCCATTCCGAATCTCATTTTCACGCGCGACATCGGAATAACCATCAACAACCACATCCTCCTGAATAAGCCCGCCAAAAAGGCCCGCTCGCGTGAAACACTTCTGGCCCGTTATATTTTCTATAATCACCCCCTTTTTGCGAAGTATCGCGAAAATATCCTGGAGATCCCTGCCACCATTCAATATTTCCTGCGTCCCGGAGAGGAACATGGCGAGAAGACAACCATCGAAGGCGGCGATGTGATGGTGGTTAGCCCTGATCATGTGCTCATTGGCTGCAGCGAACGCACATCAGCCAGCGGTGCCAGCGAGACCATCAAACTATTGTTCGAGCGGAACGTGGTGAAAAAGGTTACCGTGATCAAAATCCCCCATAAAAGGGATTTCATGCATATTGATACCATCTTCACCCAGATTGACCGGCGCACCTGGGTGGTTCTCGGCTCCATCTCATCCCAGCAAAAGCATAAGGGATCTGAACCGGTAGATTACCTGTCGGAAAAGCGGAACAAGGAGAAGCCTGAGATCTTTCAGTTTGAAAAGGGACGGATCGATAAACCGCGCATGTACAACTGCATCGAAGACTTGCTGAGCGATATTAGCCGGACAGACTTAAAATGCGATGAGCCCGTCAGGTTCATCTACAGCGGGAACAACCACTTTCCCTTCGATGTGCGGGAGCAATGGACTGACTCCTGCAACCTTCTGGCTCTGAAAGAAGGTGTAGTAGTTGGCTACGACCGCAATGACCGCACCCTAGAAGCCTTTAAGGAAAAAGGATTCTCTGTAATACGGGCTGAAGAGCTGGTTGAAAAGTTAGAATACGATGAGCTCTCGGTCGACGATATTTCAAACACCCTCATCTTAATGCCTTCAGCCGAGCTGTCGCGGGCAAGAGGAGGCTTTCATTGCATGAGTATGCCTCTGCTGAGGGATTAACAGCTAAAAAAGATGCAAACAACTTCATCTGTATTAATGATCCGGCCTGCAAGGTTTTCATTCAACACTGAAACTGCGGCAAGCAATGCTTTTCAGGATCAGCGGCTTAAAGACCAGCAGGTTCAGAACGACGCCCTGACGGAGTTTGACGGGTTTGTGAGGACCCTGAGAGAGAATGGCGTCGATGTAACGGTGGTGCCCGACTCGCCTGAGCCCCATACTCCCGACTCGATCTTCCCCAACAACTGGATCTCCACGCATGACGACGGCACCGTGATCCTCTATCCTATGGAGGCGCCCAACCGCCGGCTTGAAAGACGGCCGGAAGTTCTGGCAGTCCTGAAGGAACGGTTCATCATCAGCAGACAAGAGGATCTCACCTCCTTCGAAAACGACGGAAAGTACCTGGAAGGCACCGGCAGCATGGTGCTGGACCGCGACCACCGCATCGCCTACGCGTGTCTCTCCACGCGCACGCATCCTGAGGTGCTGAAGGAATTTGAAAGGAGGACCGGATACCGGACGATCTCATTCCATGCGTACGACCAGCAAGGCACCCCGATCTACCATACCAACGTGATGATGTGTGTAGGATCAGCCTGCGCCGTCATCTGCCTCGACTCGATCAGCGATGAAGCCGAAAGGAATGCGGTAGTGCAGTCGCTGAGGGCCTGCAAAAAGGAAATCATCGAAATCTCCCCCGAACAGGCGGCGCATTTCGCCGGCAACATGCTGGAACTAAGCAGCGAAGGCGGAGATAACCTTCTGGTGCTCTCCGAACAGGCATTCATGAGCCTCACTGCGGAACAAAAAGAGACGCTCTCGGGCTTTTGCAAGTTCGTTTACGCCCCCCTTTACGTGATTGAAGGCTGCGGAGGAGGCAGCGCCAGATGCATGGTGGCAGAAATTCACCTCGCCCGAAAACAAGGCTGAAGCCCAGACGAATTCAGATAAGGGAAGACTCCTGTCAGGCATACTAAAATCCAAACTCTAAGCGTATTATCATATTTAAAATAACTGGAAGTAATATTGACTAAAAATCACATTTTTGCGAAAATTTTTATTTAATGCAGAGCTACGAGGAATTTCTTGATTTAAGTGTGGGTTTTCCGCAGGACGGGTTCGAGGTAATCGACGATGAGTTATACTTTCACGACCTGAACCTGATGGAGATGATCGAGACGTACGGCACCCCGCTTCGCTTCACCTACATACCACTGATCACCAAAAAAATCCAGCAGGCAAAACTATTGTTTCAGCATGCTATCATCAATAATAACTACCGTGGCAGCTACATGTATTGTTACTGTACCAAGAGTTCGCATTTCAGGCATGTGGTAGAAGAGGCATTGAGAAACGATATCCATCTCGAGACTTCTTCTGCATTTGATATGCCCATGATCGACGCTCTTGAAAAGAAAGGCGTGGTGACAAAAGATATCACCGTGATCTGTAACGGATTTAAGACCTACCAGTACAAGCAATACATCATTGACATGTTCCATGATGGCTTCCACAATATCATTCCGGTGCTCGACAACAAGGAGGAGTTCAACATATACGACGATGAACTCGACATTCCCTGCAGCCTGGGTATCCGGATCGCAGCGGAAGAGCAGCCCGACTCGCAGTTTTACACCTCCCGTTTAGGCATCAGGCTGGAAGATGTGATCGACTTTTATAACAACAAGATCGCCTCTAATCCCAACTTCAAAGTAAAACTGCTTCACTTCTTCATCAATTCGGGGATATCAGATACGCCTTACTACTGGAACGAACTTGAAAAATACGTTACGCTCTACTGTAAGTTTAAGAAGATCAATCCCGACCTGACAACGCTTGATATCGGCGGAGGCATGCCGTTCAAGGACTCCCTCGTATTTGACTTCGACTACGAATACATGGTCAACGAGATCGTTAAGCGGATCAAGGAAATCTGCGCCGAGCACGAGGTGATGGAGCCGGACATTATTACCGAATTCGGAAAGTATACAGTAGCTGAGGCTTCAGGCATTTTATACAAGGTGCTGGGCAGAAAGCAGCAAAACGACAGGGAAAAGTGGCTGATGCTCGACGGCTCATTCATTACCAACCTTCCTGACGTTTGGGCCTTGAACCAAAAGTATATCTTGCTTCCCATAAATAACTGGGATTCAGAATACGAACGGGTCAATCTTGGGGGAATAACCTGCGACGGTCAGGACTATTATAATCAGGAAGCTCACATGAACAGCGTGTTCATGCCAAAGACGAGAAAAGTGCAATACCTGGGCTTCTTCCATACCGGGGCTTATCAGGAAGTACTAAGCGGCTATGGCGGCATTCATCACTGCCTCCTGCCCTCTCCGAAGCATGTGATCATCCGGAGGAACCGTGATGAGACGTTTAACTTCGATGTGTTTGGGGAAGAGCAGAACAGCAAGCAGGTGCTCAAGATCCTGGGATACACCTGAAATCCTATGGTTGCGGAATAAATAAAGCCGGAAGTTCATGCAGATTCATTCAATCCATGACTTCCGGCTTTTTTCTTGATTTCCGATTGCGGCACGGAAGGCACCTGAAGACCCGGCTAATCCAGCAGCTATACTCCTGGAAGGTTTCAGAGTCGCTTCTCTTATACTTCAGATTCGTTTTCTGCGTGGGGCACCTCCGGACTGAGTGCGGGTTAAGTGCGGGTTTAAGCCTAAAAAAACCGCAGTCAACCCGCACTCAACCCGGACTCAACCCGCACACACAGATAATGAGAACATAACATGAATCCTATTTGGTACTGAACAGAGTAGTAGAAAACGACCTCAATGGCCGTACCTGCTTCCCATCAGACTTATGAGTCAAATCGTTCCAGTTGCTTAAGCAAGGTAGCGAAATCTTTTGGATAAGGAGCGCTCACTGTAATTTCCGTATCAGGATCAATATGGAAGGTCAGTTCCTTTGCGTGCAATGCAAAACGCTTCATAATAGGCAGCTCTTCCTGATCTTTCCCTAAGTGGTACCCTCTTTTGATCTCGGAGAGGAATACCGGTTTTCCACCATACATATCGTCGCCGGCAATAGATGCGCGCTGAGTAGCGAGGTGGATACGGATCTGGTGCATGCGACCTGTGACTGGCTGGCATTTGATCAGCGTGTAGTGCCTGAAGTATTTAATCGAGTTAAATATGGTTTCGGCAGGCTTTCCGTCCTGCTTGCTGATGCTTACATTTTTATTGCCCAGGTTTAATATAGGCAGGTCAACTTTAAGATCCTGAAAGACATGAGTTCCGTTTACCACTGCATGGTACACCTTCTTTACCTTACGGCGCTCAAACTGCATAGAAACAGAACGATAAGCTTCGGGATTCTTTGCTATAATCAGGCAGCCGGACGTCTCTTTATCGAGCCGGTGACATACCTGCGCATCGACCACATATTGTTTGGCGAGCCTCAGGATACTCAGCTCTCCTCCTTCGCGCTCGTCGAGCGAACTGATAAACGCGGGCTTATTTACAACGAACAGATCATCATTTTCAAACAGGATCAAGTCCTTTATCTTCGGAATCTTCACGGCGGCAAAATTAAGGATATTATATGAAAGTGTTTCCCACACCTTTTGGCCAATGTTGAAAAGATTTAGCGGGGAATCCCATCTTTTCCCTTTACACTTGCATGCGCTTCCGGTTCCTTCCTCTTCAGGGGAAGGATTAAAAGGGAACCCGGTGCAAGTCCGGGACTATCCCCGTAGCTGTAAGCTCCATAAAAAGCCGTACCCTCATATGCCACTGTCGCACGAAGCGATGGGAAGGCGGTACTGCCGGAGCAAGTCAGAATACCTGCCGGAAGAGAATTTGTAGCTTTCGGGTGAAAGGTATTGCAAAAAGAATAGTCATCATCTCTTCTCTTTGTATTCCCCGTATGCTTATTGATCTGATACTAAGATAAGATATGGTAAACTACGTAATTAAACGAAACGGAGAATTTGAACCCTTTTTCGATTTCAAGATTAAAGACGCAATTGAGAAAGGCTTCGGCAGTGTACTGAAGTCAGTCGACGAAGCCGTCTTCACTCAAACCCTGGCCGCACTGCGTTCTAAAGCGATATGGGCCGTTGAAGATATTCAGGACCTGATTGAGAAAAACCTGTTCGAGCACGGACACTTTGAAGTGATGCGGGCGTTCATGCTCTATCGGCATACCCGGAAACTACAGCGCGAGCATGTGCCAGGCGTTCATGAGGACACTACTTATGTAGACAGCTCGATGACGATTGAGGAATACATCAATCAGACGGACTGGAGGATTAACGCCAACGCCAATACCTCCTATTCCAACGCGGGAATGGTTAACAATGTGGCGGGCAAGGTGATTGCCAACTACTGGCTCGACAAAGTGTATTCTAAAGAGGAAGGATACGCGCATCGTAACGGCGATATCCATATACATGACCTCGACTGCCTTACGGGCTATTGTGCAGGCTGGAGCCTGAGAAACTTGCTGAACGAGGGTTTTAACGGCGTGCGGGGCCGGGTGGAAAGCCGTCCGCCGAGACATTTCAGGGAAGCACTGGGACAGATGGCCAACTTTCTTGGCATCCTGCAGAGCGAATGGGCCGGCGCGCAGGCTTTCAGCTCTTTCGACACCTACCTAGCTCCCTACGTTTTTAAGGATAAGCTCAGCTATACCGAAATCCTGAAGGCAGTCAGAAGCTTTGTCTATAACCTCAACGTTCCTGCCCGCTGGGGGCAGTCGCCCTTCACCAATATCACCATCGACTGGACGGTCCCAGAAGATCTCAGGGGGCAGTTCCCCTCCAGTAAGGACTCCCATCTATTCTCGGGGCTGCATGACGCGGAGCTGGAAGAAAAGGCAAGAGAAAGAGGCGCGGCCAGCCTGACCGATCTCTGCTACGGACATTTCCAGGAGGAGATGGACCTCATCAACCGGGCATACTATACGGTGATGACAGACGGCGACGCCAACGGGCAGCCTTTTACATTTCCCATCCCTACGGTGAATATTACTGAGGATTTCGACTGGAACGGGGTAAATACCGATCTGCTATTTGAGAACACAGCCAAGATCGGCTCCTCCTATTTCCAGAACTTCATCGGCAGCCAGTACCTGACTGATGAGAACGGCAACCAGATTGAAAACCCCGAGGCCTATAAGCCGAATGCAGTGAGAAGCATGTGCTGCAGGCTTCAGCTCGACCTTCGCGAATTGCTGAAGCGAGGTAACGGTCTGTTCGGCAGTGCTGAAATGACGGGAAGTATCGGGGTGGTGACCATTAACATGGCCAGACTGGGATTTCTTTACCGGGGGAACATCGCCGGCCTGTATGAGCGGCTCGACTATCTGCTGGAGACAGCGAAGTCGACCCTCGAAAAAAGAGGGTGTTCGTTCAGGAAATGTTCGACCGCGGCCTTTACCCTTATACGCGTCGTTACCTCACGCACTTCCGCAATCATTTCTCAACCATTGGCGTCAACGGGATCAATGAAATGATCCGGAACTTCAGCGGCGACAAGGAGTCTATTGTTTCCGCAGAGGGCAAGCAGATGGCTATTGAGATCCTCGATCATATCAGGAAAAAGATGACGGAGTTCCAGGAGGCAACAGGAAATCTCTATAACCTCGAAGCTACACCTGCCGAAGGAACTACCTACCGCTTTGCCAAGGAAGACAAAAAAGATTTCCGGAGATCATTCAGGCCGGCCAGGGCGATACGATTTACTATACAAACAGTTCCCAGATCCCCGTCGACTACACTGACGATCCTTTTGAAGCGCTTTTTTTGCAGGACGAACTGCAGTGCAAATACACAGGAGGAACCGTGCTGCATCTTTATATGCGGGAACGGCTCAGTTCTTCTGAAGGCTGCCGCAACCTGATCAGGAAGGTGCTGTCTAACTTCAGGCTCCCTTACGTGACCGTTACGCCTGTATTTAGTATCTGCCCGCAGCACGGATACCTGAACGGAGAACATGAATTCTGCCCGCTTTGTGATGAAGAATTACTTAAGGAACTTAATACTAATAATAAAGAAAATGAACACGATGAACAAGGAACAGCTCTTGCAGCTCAACACTGAAAAGAGAACAAAATGCCTGGTGTATACACGCGTAATGGGGTACCACCGACCAGTTGAAAGCTTTAATACGGGAAAGAAAGGTGAACACAGACAGCGCGAACATTTTAACGAAAAATACTGCGGGTAACCCGATCTATGACATCACGCCGTTCACGCTTCTTGACTATCCCGGCAAGACGGCATGCATTATCTGGTTTGCGGGTTGTAACATGAGGTGTTCCTACTGTTACAACCCCTCCATTGTGCTTGGAAAAGGATCGATCAGTTATTTTGACGCTCTTAAGTTCGTCATTTCGAGAGGTACTCTCCTTGATGCGGTCGTCTTAAGCGGCGGCGAATGTACTTCGCATAAAGACATTCAGCTCTTCGCCGAGTCGCTGAAGAAATTGGGGCGACTGGTCAAGGTAGACACGAACGGCAGCAATCCGGAAGTATTGAAAGGCCTGATAGCGGGGCAGCTTGCTGACTTTGTCGCCCTTGATTTTAAAGCTCCCCGGGCAAGATGGGAAGAGCTTACAGCTTCGAAGCACTTTGAGCACTTTGAGCAAAGTCTGGGGCTTCTCATTTCATCGGGAGTGCCTTTTGAAGTGAGGACTACCGTCCACGACGGGCTCCTGACTACAGAAGATCTGAGCGGGATGATCACTTACCTGGAGGAAAAGAACTACCGGGGCACTTATTACCTGCAGGAGTTCAGGAACGCCACCTCCACAATCGGCAGCCTTCCTCCTTCGGGCCGGCTGACAAAAGACGGACTAAAAAGCAAATCGTTTGCAATTGAAATAAGGGCTTAACGCGTGAAGCGCAGCCCCTATTTCAATCGCGACTGTCGAAATCGCTCCTGTTTCTTATAATTGCTGCTCAGCGACTTGCTGGAGGACCTCAGGCGTGGATATCCAGATAGCCCTGTTTTCGGTTATTCCTGTGTCTGTATTTGTGCCGACGCAGCTTCATCAACCAGCCAGTGCACCTCACCCTTAGACTCCCTGATCAACTGAGCAGGATATAGATCGGGGTTCAGCTCACCGTATAGTACTTCTTTTAAAGCATGTGCCTTATCCTCACCAAAGACCATGAATATAACAGAGTCAGCACCGTTGATAAGCGGAGCTGTCAATGTGATGCGGTACATGTCCTGTTCTTTTAGAAAGAAGGTCTTTACTGCTTTGCTGTGATCATGCACGACTGGCGACCCGGGAAAGATGGAAGCAGTGTGTCCGTCGGGTCCCATACCAAGAAAGATGAGATCAAATTTTCTTTCCTCGCCCAGGCGCTCTGCCAGCAGCTCATCGTAGTACTTTGCGAATTCTTCCGGCGAGGCTGAGCCGGAATACATGGGAAAAATATTTGATGCCGGAATGTTTACCCGGTCGAGCAATGACTCAAAGGCCATGCGCGCATTGCTGCGCTGATCGGAAAGGGGTACCCAGCGTTCATCTCCCCAGAATACAAGCACCTTATCCCACTCTATCTGATCTGAATATTCAGGTAGGGATAGGAGCTCATGGAGGCCTCTGGGCGAATTGCCGCCGGTAAGGGCGACTGAGAAGAAGCCCTTTTTGGCGATGGCCCGGGTGGCCGAGTCGACGAACATGCCTGCTGCCCGCCGGAACAAGTCGGCCTTATCAGAAAAGCGTTCTACTATCATTCCTCAGTTTAATGTTTGAAACTATGCGTATTGATGGCCCATACATGTCCTTGTCTGGCGATGAGAGCCTCCGAGTTTTCCGGCCCCCATGAACCAGCTGCATAATTTGGAAAATCAAGAGAAGTGCGCGACTCCCAGGTTTCCAAAACAGGTGTGATTACATCCCAGGCTTCCTCAACCTGATCGGACCGCATAAAGAGTGTTGCATCTCCCCGCATGGCGTCGAGCAAGAGGGTTTCGTAGGCTTCAGGGCTCTGGGTAGAGCACTTGTCGTAATCGAATATCATTTCGGATGGCTGAAGGTTCATCTCAAGCCCCGGCCTCTTCGTGATAAACCTTAGCCGGATGTCCATTTGCGGCTGTATGCTAATGGTGAGGCGGTTGGCAATGAGACTGTCCGACTGGCTATCAGGAAAGGTAGAATGAGGGACAGGGCGGAACTGAATGGTGATTGACGAAGCCTTCTCCTGCATCCGCTTCCCGGTACGAAGATAGAAAGGCACGTCCTGCCAGCGCCAGTTGTCGAGATAAAGCTTCAGCGCGGCAAAGGTCTCGGTGTTGGAGTTGGGGTCTACGCCTGGCTCTTCGCGGTAGCCCTTCACCTGCTTACCCTGCAGCCAGCCTGAGCCATACTGTCCGCGAACCGCATTTTTATGTACCTCATCAGGCTTTAACCTTCTGACGGCCCGCAGTACGTCGACCTTCCTGTTCCTGATCTCCTCGGCAGAGAACGACACAGGAGGTTCCATGGCGATCATGCACAAGATCTGCAAGAGGTGGTTCTGGATCATATCCCTCAGTGCCCCGGAGCCTTCATAGTAGCCTCCCCGTTCTTCCACACCTACCTGCTCGGCCACAGTGATCTGCACGTAGTCGATGTAATTTCGGTTCCAGAGTGGCTCGAAAAGCGCATTGGCAAACCGTAAAGCCAGGATGTTCTGCACCGTCTCTTTTCCAAGGTAGTGATCTATGCGGTAGATCTGCTCCTCCTGGAAAATACTGGTAAGGAGTTTATTAAGGGCAATGGCTGTCGCCTTATTATGTCCGAACGGTTTCTCTACGATGATGCGATCTGTGGAAGGATTCGCGGCAAGCTTAGCGTGATGAATGTTGGTAGTTACCGCTTCTATGAACTGAGGCGCCACCGAGAGATAAAACAGCCGGTTTGCCTTTGTTGACCATTCTGCTTCGAAACCGTCCAGTATGGCAGCCAGCTCCCCATAGGAGGCAGGGTCGTTGATGTCGGACTGGAAGTAGGATATAGACTGGCTGAACGTAGTCCAGACGTCGGGGTTGGGTGTTCCGCTCCGCGAGAATTCTGTCAGCCCCTGAAGAAGGCGGTCCCGATAGTCGCCGTCATTCAGTTCTGATCGCCCCAGCCCTACTATTCTGAGCCGGTCGGGCAGCCATCCTTCGATGAATAAATTATAGAAGGCTGGTATCAGCTTTCTCTTTGTAAGGTCGCCTGTCCCGCCAAATATGACGATAATTGCGGGAGCTGCGTCTTTTCCTGTTTTCATAACTGTATGTCTGTAGAAATAGAAAGTCTGGCTTAATCCCACTCGGTATGGAAAGAGCCCTCGCGGTCTGTACGCTCATACCGGTGCGCGCCGAAATAGTCACGCTGCGCCTGTATGAGATAAGTGGGAAGCACCTCGCTGCGGTAGGCGTCGAAATAGGCAAGCGAAGCGGACAAGGCCGAAGCAGGTATGCCCAGATCAATAGCCAGCTTTACAAATTCGCGCAGCCTGTTATGCAGGGCTCCCAGGCGGCCCGCAATTTCTTTGTCAAGCAGCAGGTTGGGCAGATCAGGCCTGCGCACATAGGCCTGACGGAAATCTTCAAGGCAAACTGCACGGATGATACAGCCGCCGCGCCAGATGGTGACGACCTCTTCGAGCTTCAAACCGTAAGCATACTCTTTTGAGGCGAGGGCAAGCTGCGCCAGCCCCTGCGCATAGGCAGTGATCATAGCGAAATAAAGGGCATCTTTGGCAAGAGCGATCACGTCATGTGTTTCAGAGGAAGCCCCTGTCGCCTGACGGGGATACAATGAACTTGCTGCAAGCCGCTCCTCTTTATACTTCGACAGATCCCTCATCATGACGGCGCTATCGATCACAGGAACCGGTGCCTGAAGGTTCATGGCATTCTGGGAGGTCCACTTTCCTGTCCCTTTTGCGCGGGCGACGTCAGAAATAACATCGACCAGCAATTTTCCGCCCATGTCGTCTTTACGACTAAGTACTTCAGCAGTAATTTCAATCAGAAAGGACTTCAGTTCGCTCTCACTCCAGTCGGCAAATACCTGCTGAAGCTGGTTATTATCGATGCTGCATCCTCTCCTGAGAATATCGTACACTTCTGATATGAGCTGCATAATGCCGTACTCGATACCATTATGAACCATCTTTACATAATGACCCGCAGAACCCTTGCCGAGATACGTAACACAGGGCTGGCCGTCGACCTTGGCAGCGATGGACTCAAAGATGGGCTTCAGCCGTTCGTAGGCCTGCTGATCTCCCCCGGGCATCATGCTCGGTCCGAATCGCGCGCCTTTCTCTCCTCCGGAGACTCCCATACCAAAAAAGTGAATGCCTTTCTGCGCCAGCTCCTCAACGCGGCGATCCGTGTCTTCAAAAAAGGTATTTCCCCCGTCGACCACAATATCGCCTTCATCGAGATGAGGGAGTAGACTGGAGATTGCTGCGTCTACAGCTTTTCCTGCAGGCACGAGCAGCATGACGGCACGCGGATGGCGAAGGGAAGCGGCGAATTCTTCAACAGCTGTATAGCCGTTAATTTTATGGCCCTCTGCTGCTTCATTTTTAAGGGCCGTTACTTTTTCACCGTCGAGGTCGAGCCCTGCTGCAGCAAAACCATGGTCTGCGACGTTGAGCAACAAATTGCGCCCCATTACTCCCAGGCCTATAATTCCAAAATCATATTGTTCCATATAAATGAGTTGTAGTATGCAAGTTTTGATAAGATGTTTAGTCACAGGAGAGGTTTGAGGAGGCTCTACCCACCCGACTGGCGTTCGAGAGCGAGCACTTTGTCGAGACGTCTTTGGAACCGGACATCCTTCTGGAATGAGGCGGTTAGAAAAGTCTCTGTTAGCTCCCAGATAAGGGCCGGCCCCAGTACGCGTCCGCCAAGACACATGAGGTTCATGTCGTCATGTTCTACCCCCTGATGCGCCGAGTAGGTTTCGGCAATCAGGCAGGCGCGGACACCCCTAAACTTGTTAGCCGCTACCGACACCCCTACACCACTGCCGCATACGGCAATTCCGCGCTGAACCTCTCCCAATGATATGGCACGGGCCAGAGGAACGATAATGTCAGGATAGTCATCTGTGGGGTCGTACTCTTTATTCCCGTAATCCTCTACCACGTACCCCGACTCTGAAAGTTGCTGTAAGAGCTTTTGTTTGATCTCGTAACCGGCGTGATCTGCCGCAATACCTATTTTCATTGAGTAGTATAGATTGTGTAGCGAAATATACAAATAACTTTATGATAAAAACGACAGACAGAAGTGACTCTTCGTACCCCTAACCAGCTCTGCAAAGCTAGTGTGACAGCCCGGGTCAGCGTCGCCATAAAGAAGGAAAAACTTATACAAATCCTGCTTCTGTTACGAAGGTGCCGTGTTTACAAGAGCGAGATTCCAGCCTATAAGACGAAATACACCCTTAACAGTCTGAAAATGGAGCAGATATTCATTTGAATGCAAATTAATATCCCGGCTCTCTGGCCTGAGAGCCAGGGGCTGCGGCCGCCCCGGGAGGCGCTTAACACAGTACAAGATCTTCTGATTCCTTTTCTTCCCTTGATACTTTCAGGCGATAGGCGGAGGGACTCATATTCATTCTTTTGGCAAAAGTGACACTGAAATGAGAGATGGAGTTAAATCCGTTCGTGAATGCGGCCTCCGCAACCGTTTCTCCTCTGCGCAGCGACTGGCAAGCCTTTCCAATGCGAAAATCGTTCACGAACTCAGTAAAGCTCATTTTAGTGATCTTTTTAAAAAACGGCAAAATGCGGGCTGCGAAAGGCCTGAAAGATCTACTACATGGCGCATATCGAGAGTAGCATGGTAATTCTGGGCCACATAAGAATAGACCTTGTTGATCCGCTCGCCCTCGCTGAGGTTGTAGCTAACCCTCCTGTAGGGAAAATCGAGGCTCCGCGCATCGGAAGTTCGCGACAAAGAAGTAATTATATTTAGAAACGACAGCGTGCGTTCAACAGGCGGAAGGTACTGCAGGGACCTGATCTTATGATCGAGCTCCGCCCTTACGGTAGCCCCAAAGGTGGTGGCTACCTTTATCCCCCGCAACCAGAGAGCGAGTTCGGAAAACTCGGGAAATATCTGGAGGGCGTTCATTAACTTATCTAGCCTGAACTGGACCACCACTTCTTCATGGCTGGCGAGAAGCTGATAATTGAAGTTTAAATGCGGAATGTTAGGAGCTATGAGTACCAGTTCTCCGTTTTCATACTGCCCGATATGGTCCCCGATCTGCCTTCTGGAGCTGCCAAAGGGAACGTAGACAAGCTCGCATTCTGGATGATAATGCCAGAATACCTGGCAGGGATTTTCGTGGTTATGATAGAAAACATTAAAAAAACAATCCTGACCGGCAGGAATATTCTCAAAAGCTAATTTCATAGATGTTTCAGTAGGGACCTAAAAATAATCATTTTCGCAACAATAAGTCAATCTGTCTAAACAAATTATCAATAGAACGGTCGCCTCATTTTTCTTTCGTCCCTAGGTTTGCAGAAAAAATTATGGAAATGACAATTGAACACATTGCGATCTGGGTAAAAGACCTGGAAACAATGAAAGACTTCTACGAAAGATACTTTTATGCGCAGGCTGGCGAGCGCTATGACAACGAAGCCAAATCTTTCAAATCCTACTTCCTTTCATTTTCGGACAGTTCAACCCGCCTTGAGCTCATGCACCAGGCGGTTATAGAAGAGAGCCGTGCTGACAGGAGCCGCTCTATCGGCCTGACGCACCTTGCTGTGGGTGTTGAAACGCGGGCAGAAGTAATGCGGCTTACCGAACTGCTCAGGAGTGAGGGCTATCCTGTAATTGGAGAAGCCAGACTAACAGGTGATGGTTACTTTGAAAGTGTCATTGCAGATCCGGAGGGCAACTGTATTGAAATCTGCTGTAAGGGACAGCACGCCGGTTAACCACTCCTGTCACATAAAAACCCGGGGCAAAAACGTGAGGTACTCTTTTTTTGCATCTGCCGTAGGGGTGTCGTCCTGCAAAACTGTAATGATATAAAACATTAGCAATGAAAAGGACACTTCTTTATCTGATTCTGTTGGGAGGCGTATATGGCTGCTCGGACGGAAGAATCAAGGGCAGCGGAAACATGCTGTCGGAAGAACGGCATCCGGGTCCGTTCGATAAGGTGAGCACTTCAGGCTCCAATGATGTATACATCCGATATGGTGATGAATACAAGGTTGAGCTGAAGGGGTCGGATAATCTTATTCCATACTTCAGCACGCGGGTACAAAACGGTACGCTGCAGCTGGGTTATGACCGGGTGAATGTCTATAACGATGATATCGATGTCTATCTGACCATGCCAGTCGTAAAAAAGGTAAAGCAAAGCGGGAGCAGCAATATTAAAATCAGCGGAAACTTTAACACCCAGAGCAGCTTTGCTTTTGAATCAAGCGGTTCAGGAGATATTGACGTACAGGACCCGTTCAGAGCAGAGCGCGTTGAGATCAAGGTATCAGGATCTTCAAACGCAGATCTGAAAAAGATTAAAAGCAGCAAAGCTGAAGTTCTTATTTCAGGCAGCGCTAAAACGTACCTGGATGTTGAAGACGCACTGAACGTTAAGATAAGCGGAAGCGGAAAGGTGTACTATAAAGGATCGCCTGCGGTTAGTTCAAAGATAAGCGGATCAGGAGAAGTTATTAAATTAACATATGAGTAATATGGCTCCATTCGTGCGACTCACTCCCCTATACGTGAAGAACCTCTACCGTTGTCTTCTGGAAAACGGACATGAGCTGGAGCTAAATCCGGGGAGGATATCGATCTTATCAGGACGCCTGGGGGGTGTCAATATTCTGTTTACTGAAGATGGTTCGTGTTCTGTATGTACTGAAGAGTTCCAGATAGAAGTCGACAGCATCAGCGGGCTGTCCCTCCATCTGCTGACCAGGCTTCTTCTGTCGCACAATGTGATCAGGAAGTAAAAGGAAAGCCGACGGCAGGAACCGCAGTAAGGCAGGGAATAAAAGGGCTCCCCAGGGCTTGAGGAACAATCGCGCTCATGCAAGAAAAGCCGACATTATTGTCAGCTTTTCTCAAAATAGTGCGAAGATATAGTAGAGGATGTCCCGGTGCTTATGTTCGGAAAAAGGCGGCTAAAAAACATAGGATCCGACGTAGTTGCGGAACTGATGTTTTAGCACCTGCCGCTTTTGTTAAAACAAATAACCAACGGAGATTGAGAACACGCGGTTCTTGGTGGAGGATTCGCTGTTATCATTTCCTGCCTCAGGCTCAATATCCTTTATTCCTAACTGGTAGCCAAGGTTAAAGTTGAAGCCGGAAGGCAGCTGGTAACCTCCGATAAACCCGAGACCGAGATCAAGACGGCGGAGCTCTTCATCCTTTCCAAACTTGACATCCTGTTTTCCGTCAGGACCTTTGATCTTACCTGAGAGACCATAGCCGAGGTACGGACCTGCTCCCAGAAATACCTTACCCGGCCCGGCATCTATTCTGGTAACTGCATTTACCGGCACATCAACGTACATCAGATTCGCCTTTGTGTCATCATCGTCTTCCCCCATTTTCATTCCTTTGCCGCTAAGCGTGAGACCCGGCTGTATTGATAATCTGGCGCTAACGGGTACGTCGACAAAGCCACCAAAATGAAAAGAGGTAACACTTGAATTAGAAGAAGAATACTCTCCCGATTTCATCTTCAGGGTGGCAAAGTTGATGCCTGTTTTAACGCCAAACCTTAGACCGTCCTGTGCATTAGCAGAACCCGCGGCTGCAAACATTGCGGTAATAAGTAGTAATTTTTTCATGTTTTTGTTGTTTCAGTTAACGATGCAAAACTAGACCGTGGCTGAGTGCTATCCATCAGCGAAACTACTGAGATACAAAAACTGGTGGTTCTACCGGGATCCCGCGCCTGGCTATATTGAGGGCGCCAGGTATAGCGTAAACCAAACGCAGGCCTGAACCCAGGTTGCCAGGAGACCCTGAGCATAGCTTATTCTAAGGCTGACGCGAACTATTATGCAGATCAAAATAGTTGAACAAAAACAGTGCTTGGGAGGGGCAGCCCTTATGGGATCTCACAGTACAATGCTTCGGCGTGCATTAAGCGCCTGGCAATGTGGCACATGAAGACAATGGAAAAACAGGAAAGCAGCAAAGCAGCAAATATAAAAAGGTAGATAGCAGGGCCATAAATCTCTGCAGATGGAGTTATTTATCTGGCTCTATTGACTTTCATTGCAGAAAGTGCTATATTTGCGTTGATAAGGTTTAGGTGCCCTGCTTGTGCTCATCACAACGGGGCTTTTTTTACACTCCTGAAGAGTGACTGAGTAGTACCGGAGAACGGAATGTATCTTCATCCCTTGCTTAGCGTTAACGTCTTGTAATAGTGTTTGGTAATGCTCTCCAATAGTCGATAAATTTCAGATGCCCCTCTTTCATATTTGAAAATATGACCTTACAATTAACTGATATAAATTTCTGAATGTTAGAACAATAAAAAAAGAGAGGAACAGGCCAAAAACAATCGATTTAAAAGACCTATTGTTTGATCATGGCCAAGCAGTGCTAAAGTCGAGTTTGGCGGACTTCCAGAACTGTTCGCGAACGTTTTTTGGTGAGGTTCCGAAATGTTTTTTTACAACGCGGCTAAAATAGTTTTGATCGGGATATCCGACAATAGCACTGATCTCACCAATTGACAGTTTCGTCTCTTTTAGCAGCTTCAGCGCATTCTCGAGTTTGGTCTTCTCGATATACCCCTGTACAGTAAAGCCGGTTTCATTCTTAAAAACCCTGGTAAGGCTCCTCCGGGCAAAAAAGAACTTCTCAGAGAGCATTTGAACGTCGCCAATTTTGAGTTCGCGGTAATTGTCGTCTATAAACTGCCTGACCATTCTGATCCTCTCCTTCTGGGCATCAGCCCTTATGAAGGACCCGGATGTAAGCTGGTCATCATACAGCTTGAGCATCCTGATCACGCGGTTAAGCAAAAGCGCTTCCATGTCTACGCCTTTTATTTTCTGCAGAGAGCAAAGATTGAGGAAGGCCTTGTAGATTCTGGCATCAATAGAGGTTTTAGCCATGTAGCCATAGG
The DNA here is from genome assembly GCF_041902385.1 of Arcticibacter sp. MXS-1. Lineage (GTDB taxonomy): Bacteria > Bacteroidota > Bacteroidia > Sphingobacteriales > Sphingobacteriaceae > Arcticibacter. The sequence goes on from NZ_CP169244.1 coordinate 4,057,315, forward strand.
CCCTGACATCGTTAAGACATTTTTCATAGAACTTTCCGATAGCGGGAAAGTCAGCGGCTTTTCTTTGGAGCCAGTCGCCCCGCGGGGTAAGATAGCAAAACCGGTGCATCCCGGGAGCCACGCTATTGACAAAGCTCGAGCCCTGGCTTTTGAAGTTTCCATACATAATGCCCTTACTAACCCTGGCTACGCCCGCTCCATCGGCAGTAGATGCGGAAAGGTTGCCGTCGAACATCAGAAACAAAAAAAGGTCGATTCATTTACAGCATAAGCAGTGCGCAACTCTTTCGTTATATCCATTTCATACCACTCCATATAGAAAAGGTAATTGCTATAACGCTGTATCAGCAGCCGTCCTTCTTCAAAGTGTATTTCTCTGGCAGTAGCGTAGCTGACAGGAAAAGCGCAGTAATCGGGTAAATTACCGGTAACATCCCTGTCGGATAGTACCTTTGGAAACAATGTGGACTGAATAGACCGGCGCATTTTAATTTTCGAACATGGCTCTCCTGCAGATGCTGCTAGTATATAAAAATCAACCGAATCTGTCAAGCTTTGACCAAAAATCGTCTGCAATGATCAGGCCATACTAAAGCAGACAAGAGATCCACAGTCGGCGTTCTTCCTCTGCTTCTGCCTCAGGAGTTCTCACTGTCGAGTTCTGCTCTGCAGCATCCCGGTCTTCGCTGAGCGAAAGACCGAGATAAAAGTCATAAAGTAATCCCATTTTGATTTATGTTTCTAGTTACCATTACTAATTATATCATTGCCAGCCGCCTCCTACTGACTTGTAAAGATCCACTACGGCCTGTAGCTCGCGCCTTTTAACATCGGCAAGCTCCAGTTCACTCTGCAAAACCGAGCTTTGGGCCGTTATGACTTCCAGGTAGGTCGCCATTCCTGTATTGAACAGGAGGCGTGCGTTCCCGATGGCCTGCTGCAGGGTAGTGACTCTTTTGTTGGCGACAGCCTCCTCCTCCCTGAGTTTGTCCAGATCGACCAGCGCGTTCTCTACGTCCCCTGCGGCCTCGAGCACGGCCTGCCGGAAGCGTAAGACAGAGCGCTCACGGTCTATTTTTGATAGTTCATACTGGGTTCTGAGCTGTCTTTTCTGCAGAATAGGCTGAACAAGGGCACCGGTGGCCGTACCGAACAGGGAGGCCGGCACAGAAAACCAGTTGCTTGATTTAAATGAATTGAGGCCCGACTGAGCGGTGATGGTGAGAGACGGATACATGGCGGCTCTTGAGAATGCCATTTCTGCATTAGCTCTCCTCACGTCAAGCTCAAACTGCCTGACATCAGGGCGTTGCGCAAGTACTACTGCCGGTACGCCTGCGCTTAGGTTCTCTGGTACCACAGCATGCTCAAGGGGCGTTATGGTCACTTTCCCGGCTGGCAGGCGGCCTGTTAAAATAAAGAGCGCGTTTTCCTGCACCGTGATGCTCCGCTCGAATGAAGGAATGAGCTTAGCCGCTGAAAGGCGCTGGGCTTCGGCCTGCTCGACCGCAAGAAGGGTGACCTGGCCCGACTGGTACTGCAGCCTCACGATGGCAGCGGTACTGTCGCTTAATGCAAGATTGGTGCGTGCTATTCGCAGTTGCTTTTCGAGCATCAGCAGGTTGTAATATGCCTGTGCCACGTTGCTGACTAACTGCGTGTGGACCCACTTTCTCGCTTCCTCGCTTTGCAGATAAGAAGCAAGGGCTGCCCCTTTCCGGCTGCTGACCTTGCCCCATATGTCTGCCTCCCAGCGAAGGTTTAAGGAAGCGTTATAGTCTTCCACATGCTTACTTCCCAGGAACTGACTGGCGCTCAATCCGTTCAGGCTGTTATCGGACGGACTGTTAGTGGTAGCAGACACCTGAGCAGAAAGTTCAGGGAGATATCCCTGCCGGGCCTGGGTCAGCACAGCACGTGCTGCTTCCAGGTTCTTCAGGGCAATCTGCAGGTCGTTGTTTCTGATCACCGCCGTATCGATGAGTCGGCGGAGATTATCGTCGGCAAAAAAGCGGTTGTAAGGAATTACAGAGATACCGGTACTGTCAGCATTAGTTGAATGACTGAAAGAACGGGGCAGGTCAACTGCTGCCTGACTGGCGCTTTTATTTGTCTTGCAACTTGCTAAAGTCAGAATGAAAATGATCGCAAGTAATCCTTTTATAACTATTTTCATGTGTTGTATTTTAATTGACATCTTGAACCGGAACGACGGCTGTTACTAAGTGAGGGCCGGCTGTTCGATTGGCTGAGCGAGAAAATCGTCGTCGGGCGTTTGCCCTGGATGAGCCGCTTTCGGCATGTTGTTGCCGGAGATCTTTTCCTGAAGAGCCTGAAAGACCACAAACAGTACCGGGATGATCAATAGTCCCAGGAGCACTCCCGTGAGCATCCCTCCTGCCGCGCCGATACTGATCGAATGGTTTCCCTTGGCGGACGGACCCTGGGCATACATCATCGGAATAAGGCCGACAACAAAGGCAAGTGAAGTCATCAGGATCGGCCGCAGACGCAGTTTGGCGGCCTCGAGTGCAGCGGTAACGATTCCCTGTCCGCTTCTTCGCCGCTGCGATGCAAACTCGACGATCAGGATCGCGTTCTTGGCCAGCAGTCCGATCAGCATCACCAGGGCAACCTGCACATAGATGTTATTTTCGATGCCCGTAATGCCGATTGCGGTAAACACTCCTATTACTCCCACCGGGATTGATAAAATGACGGCCAGTGGAAGAATGTAACTCTCATACTGTGCTGCCAGAAGGAAATATACAAAGAGTAGACAGAGCCCAAAAATGATCGCTGACTGCCCGCCGGAGCTGATCTCTTCGCGTGTCATCCCGGAGAACTCGTAGGAGTATCCTGATGGCAGGCTCTGAGCTGCTACTTCTTCCACTGCCCTGATTGCATCGCCTGAGCTAAATCCCGGCTTAGGAATGGCGTTGATGCCTATGGAATTGAAGAGGTTATAGCGGGAGGCGGTCTCAGGACCGTACACCCTCTGCAGGCGCACGAGCGTATTAAGAGGTACCATCTCGCCCTGACGATTCTTCACAAATACTCCGTCCATTTTTGAGACGTCTGACCGGTCGCTCTTATCTGCCTGCACAACTACCCGGTAGTATTTGCCAAACCTGTTAAAGTCAGAAGCCTGGGTACTTCCGAAGTAGGCCTGCATAGTCTCAAGGATATCCCTGGTGCTTACCCCCAGCTGCTCCGCCTTCAAGTCGTCGAGTTCAATCTCGTACTGGGGATAGTCTGCCTTGAAGCTTGTAAATGCCACAGCGATCTCTTTTCGCTTCATTAACTCGCCTATGAAGTTATTGGATACGGAACTGAACTTGTCGAGCGCCCCGCCTGTGCGGTCCTGGAGAACCATGTCAAGACCATCCACATTGCTGAAGCCCGGAACAGTTGGAAAGGTAAAGACAAAAAAGTCGGCTCCTTTGATTCCCGCCAGTTTGCCCCGCACTACATTCATGATTTCATTGATGTCTTTTGCCTCTCCCCTCTCTTCATATGGCTTCAGCAGGATAAAGGCTACACCTGCAGACGGGCTGGTGGCCTGAGTGAGGATATTAAAGCCGGAGATGATATTGAGCGTCTGGTTGAAGGGAGCGTTCTGAATCAGGGTTTCAGTCTCACGGAGGACCTGATTGGTGCGTTCCAGAGAGGCACCTGCCGGCATGGACAGCGAGATGGCTATGAAGCCCTGATCTTCAGGAGGAATAAAACCTGACGGCGTTCTTTTAATCATCCACGCTGTTAGCAATACAATCACGGCAAGGCCGCCCAGACTAGCCCATTTGTAGCGTGTAAGAAAACCTAAAGCACGCACATATTTATTCGACAAGCGATTGAACGACGTATTAAAGGCAATGAAGAAACGATCTTTAAAACCATGCTTTATATGCATATCTCCCTTACCTGCAGAGTGGTTCTCCTTTAGAAACAGGGCGCATAAAGCGGGACTCAGGGTAAGTGCGTTCACTGCTGATATGACAATGGCTATTGCAAGGGTGAAGGCAAATTGTCTGTAGAAGAGGCCCGTAGATCCCTCCATAAAGCCAATTGGAAGAAATACTGCCGACATGACCAGCGTGATTGATACGATAGCACCCGTGATCTCACTCATGGCCGAAACCGTAGCTGCCCGCGGCGACAAGTGCTGGTGTTCCATCTTAGCATGGACCGCCTCAACTACTACGATAGCATCATCGACCACAATCCCGATAGCGAGCACCAGAGCAAAAAGCGTAAGCAGATTCACAGAAAAGCCGAAGAGCTGCATAAAGAAAAACGTACCAAGGATGGCAACCGGAACCGCTATAGCGGGGATCAGTGTAGAGCGAAAATCCTGCAGGAAGATAAAGACCACCAGGAACACCAGGATGAACGCTTCGATCAGCGTATGTTTCACCTGATCAATCGACTGGTCAAGTGCCACTTTTGTACTATACAACGTGAGATACTTAACACCTTTCGGAAAATCTTTCTGGGCCTTTTCCATAAATGAGGTAATGCCTTCCTGAATTTCGTTGGCGTTAGATCCCGCCAGCTGCAGGATTCCGATATTCAATCCCGCTTTGCCGTTAATTCTGGTGTTACTGGCATAAGTATAGGACCCAAACTCAACCCGTGCAACGTCTTTTAACCGCAAAATGGACCCGTCGGCATTCGAGCGAATAATGATATTCTCATAGTCGGACGGCTTGTTCAGCTTCCCCTTGTATTTGATCACAAATTCAAAGGCTTCCTTGCTGCTCTCGCCAAATTTTCCTGGAGCAGCTTCGAGGTTCTTATCACGGATTGCCGACATGACATCGCCTGGCGTAAGCTTGTATGCAGCCATCTGGCTTGGATTTAGCCATACGCGCATGGAGTAATCCTTGCTACCGCCAAACACCATTGCTTGTCCCACACCCGGTATCCTCTTAATCTCAGGGATTAAGTTGATCTGGGCGTAATTAGCCATGAAGGTCTGGTCGTACACCTTCTCGTCTTCGCTGTACAGATCCAGTACCATGATCAGGCTATTCTGCTGCTTTGTCGTTGTAATTCCTGCCTGTACAACCTCAGCGGGAAGCTGACTAGTAGCCTGAGAAACGCGATTCTGAACGTTAACAGCGGCCTGATCGGGGTCGGTTCCAAGCTTGAAGTAGACAGTGATAACGAGAGATCCGTCGTTACTCGCGGTGGAGCTCATGTAGGTCATATTCTCCACTCCATTGATGGACTCCTCTATGGAAGGTGCTACAGATCTCAGAATCGTTTCGGCATTAGCCCCCGGGTAGAGAGCCGTAACCTGGACAGCCGGCGGGGCGATATCCGGAAATTGCTGCAAGGGTAATTTGGTGAGTCCCAGAATACCTACAATTACCAGCAGGATCGATATTACTGTCGCCAGAACAGGCCTTTCTATAAATTTCCTGAACATAATCTTTAATTTTTAATTGATGCCAATCTTTTTTCCTCTGCGGGCAGTGCTTCGGGTTTAATGACCTGGTCCTCCTGTAAGTGGTCGATGCCCTTGTACACAATCCGGTCGCCCGCCTTTATCCCATCTTTTACCAGATAGTTACCACCGTTCTTGCCTACGACTGTTATTGGCTTTTTACTTACCTTATTACTGTCGCCCACTGCAAATACAAAGATCTTATCCTGTATCTCGAGGGTGGCCGACTGCGGCACAAGCACTACGTCCTCATGCTGCACTCCGATGCGAATACGACCGGTGTTCCCTTCCCGTAAGAGACCTTCTTTATTAGGAAAGCGGGCCCTGAGCGTAATAGCCCCGGTATTCTTGTCAAACTGGCCATCGACCATGTCTACCCTTCCTCTGGAGGCATAGGTGGACTGATCAGAAAGGATCAGGTCGACGGGCGGAACGTTCTTTATTTTATCACTTAGACTTGCACCCGGATACTGGCTTTTGAATTTAACGAAGTCGCTCTCACTGAGGGAGAAATAAACGTTTACCTCGTGAACATCAGAAAGAGTGGTCAGGGGTTCGGGATCAGTGGGACTGAGCAAACTCCCCTGCTTTTTATGCAAACGGCCTACATACCCGGAGACCGGTGCCATAACGGTGGTGTATCCCAGATTAATCTGCGCAGAGGCCAGACCAGCCTTTGCCTGCTCCAGGTTGCCCTCAGCAACACGATAGGCGGCGCGGGCAGACTTTAGCTGAAACTCAGAAACGACCTTTTTTTCTACCAGAGGTACAAGCTTTTCAACTTCAAGTCTGGCGTTTTCTACTGCACCGCGGGCGGCAAGGAGACTGGCACGTGCTGCGTTCACCTGCTCGCGATAGGGCCTGTCGTTGATCCTGAATAAGGGCTGGCCTTTTTTCACAAAGGACCCTTCGTCTACCAGGACCTGCTCTAAAGTGCCGTTCACCTGCGGTCTGATCTCTACGTTGACGATTCCCTCTATAGATGCAGGATACTCCTGATGAGTTGTTTGCTCGCCCGATGTTACTTCCCATACAGGTAGCGCGGGGACAGTCACGGCGGATTGCCCGTTTTCCTGCGACGAGCATCCGTATACAAAGAGCATGACGAAAAGTAAAAGCGGAGTTTTCATAACGTGTTTTAGTAATTTAACAGTGTTAGATAGTAAGGAATGATGCAGGGTCGAGAAGAAGAGGCTGGGCGTAGTCATATTGTGTTATTTATGAGTTGTGATACTTACGAGCGCACGAAGCACTATTTGAAAAATTTAACGTCGTTAGGTAGCTTACGGCCGTTATTTACGGCTTAAAAAATTTTAATCTTTCAGAGACCTTGTTATTGCTGTAATTGCATCTTTTAGAATCTGTCGGTTGTCCCTTTCGCAAACGCCTCCGTTCACGAGGTTGATGGACACCAGTCCGTGGATCACCGACCAGTAGGTGTAGAACTTCCGGGACACTATTTCTTCCGAGGGCTTTTCACTGTTCATGACGCTTCTTATTGAGTCGCATACCAGATCAAACACAACTACTCCCTCTTCAGACTTGTTCTGACAACAAGTGATTCCGACGCCAAACATGAGCTGATAAAGCTCTTTATGAGTAAATGCAAAGTTCCAATACCTAAGCCACATACCTTCCAGCTGCTTCTCAGGATTCGTTTCTGCCTCCTTCGCTGTGCGCATATCTCTCGCGAGCAAGAGGTGACCCTGTCGTGCCAACTCTGCAAGAATGGCCTCCTTACTCGGAAAATACTCATAGATCATGGGAGCTGTATACTCTATCTCGTCAGCAATTTTCCGCATACTTAGCGCCTGCCATCCCTCCTCTTTAACAATACGGAGTGACGATTCAAGAATATTAATTCTGTTCTCTTCTTTCAGTCGCTGTATTCTCTCTTTGCTGCCCATGCACTTAGTCGTTAGATCATTTAACAGTGTTAGGCAAACATAAGCACTTTCATAGATATGCATTGTCTTTAAATTGTAATGAAATAAAAAGAGTGAGGGCGAAGGTCTCAGGGACCTGCTTCCTGTCAGTAAAAGCGTGATACTGACCTCTAACGCCTCTGTCTAAATCATTTTGTTTATCATAGCTGACTTATTTAAACTCAAAGTTATGTACAAAATGAAAGGCAAGGCGGGTGCAAATCCGCCATATAGGGGGTTAAAAACGACCTGTTGTTCTGGTGCTTATAGTATCGTAGTGGTGTAAACTATAATCGCTGTATGGGAATTGCTCTGATGACGACCTCCTCCTGCTGCAACACCAGCTCGATCCTCTTTCTGAAAAGCAGCCACCACTGCCTGTCGAGCTCATCAGTCATCACTTCGTAGACAATGATCTTATCCTTGACAGTCTTATCGTCGTTTTCTTTCCAGAGTCCGGTTGCAGGCGCACTGGAATAGGCTGTAACACCTCCGAACTTTGAAGCGAGTTCTTCGCGAAGGGGAGTAAAAAAACTGCCAGGGAAAGGTTCTTTGTCGTTGTTATACAAGGGTAATAAGATCTGAATAAGATGCATACTCATTTTTTCTCCGAACAAAGAAAAGATGAATATGTGTCAGAGCCTCATCAGAATTTCACCCAAAAACCGAGCAACTCCAGAATGTACGGGGTTAGCACGGCGGTAAAAATACCGTTCACGATGAGACCCAGACTGGAGAAAGCCCCAAAGGTTGGACTGATCTCCATTGATTTAGAGGTGCCCACGGCATGAGCAGCAGTTCCCATCGATAGGCCCTGGGAAACCGGGTTATGCACACGCATCCACTTCATCAATGCATATCCATAGATGGATCCGAATATACCAACGGTGATGACCACCGAGGCGGTTAGCGGCGGTATGCCTCCGATTGCTTTTGACACCTCTATCGCTATTGGAGTGGTAACCGACTTAGGAGCAAGGGAGAAAATTATATTTTTGGGAGCTCCCATCCACTTTGCAATCAGTACTACACTGACAATTCCGGCAATGCAGCCTGCAATTTCAGAGGCGACGATATGAAGAGTTTGCTTCCTGATCTTTTCAAGCTGCTGGTATAACGGCACGCCTAGCGCCACAACAGCGGGCTTAAGAAAAAATTCTATAAGTTTACTGCCCTCATGATAAACCTCATACTTGATATGAAAGACTGATAAGAATACGATGATGATCACGATCGATATCAGAATGGGATTAAGAACGATCAAACCTGTTTTCTTCTGAAGCTTTTGGGCGGCATAAAACGACAAAAAGGTAAAAGCAACAATAAATACCGGGCTCTGTAGAAACGACATCATAACTTTTTGCGAATAATCTGATGAACCCAGCCGGTGACGGCAAGGATAATTACCGTGCTGCCTATGGAAGCAACAGCGATGGGGAGTAAATAACCTTTGATCACATCCAGATAAAGCATGATAGCCACTCCAGATGGCACAAAAAACAAAGCCAGGTTCTTTGAAAGAAAATCTGCTATTCCTTTAACCGACTTTAACTTAACTACTCCAAATTTCAGAAAGACGGTCAGGAGAATCATGCCGACAATACTGGAAGGAAGTTTTAAGCCCGTCAGTGTCACAATTAATTCTCCAAGCGCCAGACAGCCAAAAACAATAACGCACTGCTTAATCATCTCATTGAGTTTAAATCAGGTCCTGCAAATAAACAGGACGAAACAAAGCGATAGTATAGAAGTACAATATGCGATGCAGTGCAAAACTAGCAGTAAGATCGCTTTAAATAAACAGCTTGCTGCATAAAAATACCTGATGTTCGTCACACCATAGTCAAAGCTCCCCCGCCACTCTGTGAGAGGTGGCGAAGGGAGTATTTTGGTGCTGCGGGTCTATTCCAATTCGGCAGACTTCGCCCATATATTAACGGATGCGTCTTTAGCGTACTGATCAATCTCCGCAAGTTCCTCCGGAGAAAAAGACAAGTTCTCAACTGCCCTGGCACAGTCTACCACTTGCCCGGGGCGACTTGCGCCAATGAGAGCCGAGGTAACTCTTTCTTCCCTTAAAACCCAGGCGATGGCCATTTGCGCAAGCGTTTGCCCTCTGCGCGCTGCAATTGCATTCAGTGCGCGGATATTTTCGAGATTTTTCTGGTTCAAAAACGAAGGGTTGAGAGACTTGCCCTGTGCCGCCCTGCTGTCTTCCGGAATGGAATTCAGGTACTTATCCGTCAGCATACCCTGGGCAAGAGGAGAAAATACGATGGAACCCATGCCGAGTTCAGCAAGGGTGTCCTGCAGTCCATCTTCTTCAATCCAACGGTTTAACATAGAATAGCTGGGCTGATGGATAAGGCAGGGAGTACCAAGCTCCTTTAATATCTTTACAGCCTGCCGCGTGCGATTAGAATTATACGACGAGATCCCGGCATAGAGCGCTCTTCCTGACCTTACAATGTGATCCAGAGCTATCATGGTTTCCTCCAGCGGAGTCTGAGGGTCGAACCGGTGAGAATAGAAGATGTCGACGTAGTCAAGACCCATGCGCTTCAGGCTTTGATCGCAGCTGGCAATGAGGTATTTCCGGCTTCCCCATTCGCCATAAGGGCCAGGCCACATGTTATATCCCGCTTTTGACGAGATGATAAGCTGATCGCGATAGCCGTAAAAGTCTTCACGCAGGATCCGTCCAAAGGCAAGCTCAGCGCTTCCCGGCGGAGGCCCATAGTTATTTGCCAGGTCGAAATGGGTGATTCCGAGGTCGAAGGCCTGGCGGCAGATCGCCTGCTTGGTTGCGTGAGGCGTATCATCGCCGAAGTTGTGCCATAAGCCCAGGGATACGGCCGGCAGTTTGAGCCCGCTGTGCCCGCACCTGTTATACTTCATCTTTTCATAACGGTCGGGATGGGGAGTCCAGTTTGTATTCATACTATCTTGAGGGTTTAACGCTTATAATAGAAAGATCGCCGGATATGTGCAAAGGAATGAAAGGACCATTGATCGCTCTTTATCTCTTTTGAAAAACAAATCAGCTTTCATAAAATGCGCAGTACTGCTTTATCTCACTGCAAAAATGATAATAATACCTAAATAACGCATTTCATTACAAATACCTAAACATAGGCATCATACAAATGTTTAACAGAAACATCTATCAGAAAAACATCTATCATGAACGCAAACTCAGAAAATCCAAAAGAAAAATTCCCCGACTCCCAGCCGCAGCAGCAGCAAAGCCAGGTGCCCGGCAGGACCTCAGAAATGAACCCAAAGCCTGACCATGGTGAAGATTCGTACAAAGGTTCAGGCCGCCTCGCAGGCAGGAAAGCCATCATCACAGGCGGCGATTCAGGTATTGGCCGTGCAGTGGCCATTGCCTTTGCCCGGGAAGGTGCCGACGTGCTGATCTCGTATCTTAATGAAGACGAAGACGCTAAAGACACGGCATCCCTGATTGAAGCCGAAGGCAGAAAAGCGGTGCTGGTTCCAGGCGATATCGGCAATGAAGAGCATTGCAAACAGATCGTTGAAAAAGCAGTCGCAGAATTCGGCCAGATCGACATTCTGGTGAACAATGCGGCCTTTCAGATGGCACGTCAGAGCCTGCAGGAAGTGCCAAGCGAGGAGTGGGATTATACCTTCCGCACGAATATCTACTCCATGTTCTACCTCTGCAAGGCGGCTGAGCCTCACATGAAACCAGGAAGCGCCATCATTAATACGACCTCCGTAAATGCCTATAATCCGCGGCCGATCCTGCTTGCCTATGCAGCAACAAAAGGAGCGATCCAAAATTTCACATCGAACCTTGCGCAGCTGCTTGCAGAGAAAGGCATTCGCGTGAACTGTGTTGCACCCGGTCCTATATGGACGCCTCTTATTCCGGCTACCATGCCAGATGTTGAATCATTCGGGTCTGATGTTCCTCTGGAGCGCGCGGGACAACCCGTCGAGCTGGCACCCGTGTATGTGATGCTTGCCTCCACAGAATCCAGCTACATTTCAGGCGCCACCATACCTGTGACAGGAGGAAAACCTACTATATAATCACCTTCCATTGGCACGGACCTGCATCTTCAGCTTGTAGAGGAACTGACTTGCAGTAATGAACAGCCAGTCGCCGTCAGGACCGCCGAAACAAACATTGGCGGTCCATTTTGCCGGCACAGGGATGTGCAATATCTTCACGCCATCGCGGTTGTAGACCGCGACTCCATCTCCGGTGAGATAGACGTTACCGCGGTTGTCCATTGTCATTCCGTCAGACCCCTCATCGGCAAACAAAGTCTTGTCCTTTAAAGTGCCGTCCTTTTTGACAGAGTACCGGTAAGTTTTGTTGCCTACCCGATCGGCCACATATAAAAACCGTCCATCTGCCGAACCAATAATTCCGTTGGGCCGTCTCATACTTTCATCCAACACAAGGGGCTGCGAGTCGCCCCGCCTTAAAAGATATACAGCTTCCTTTTCCAATTCCGGCCGGGTGCGAGTCCAATAGTCGCGCTGGTAGTAAGGGTCCGTAAAATAGATGTTCCCGTTCGGGCTTACCCACGCGTCATTGGGTCCGTTCAAAGCCTTCCCTCTGAAATCACGAAGCAAGACGTTTACATCGCCCTGAGGTGATATGGACCAGAGCTGGTTATGCTCATCGGCACAAGCAATCAGATCTCCCTCGGCTGTAAAGAATAATCCGTTTGAGCGCCCGGCATGATCCTTAAAAACGGAGAGCGTACCATCGGTCGCATACTTCCATATCTTATTATTCGGCTGATCGGTAAAGAAAACATTTCCCTGCTGATCAGCGGCAGGGCCTTCGGTGAAGGAAAACTGATCTGAAATGAGGACTAATTGAGCGCCGCTGGCTACGGGAAAGGACATGCCCGCTTCCTGAGCACGCCCTGTTAGCGCTGAAAAGAAGAGCAGGAGAAAGAATATTGTGCGTAAGATCGATTTCATTGGTGGTGTCGAGTTTGAATGTGCCATCCAATATCTTAAAAAACCTTCATAATTTAAACTCAGAAACGGAGGGATAATAAGGTGGCCGTTCTCATCTCCCAATTTGAACTTAGCAAAGCCAGCCTGTGAGTCCCAAACAAATAGACTTCCAAAAAATATTCGCGAGCTGCATGCACAAATGGGGGATGAACGCTGCGTTAGTGTTCTTCCTGACTTCCAAAGAACAAACAGACTTTCAAGAAAATAACTCATGAGCTATGCTCACAAACGGGAGATGAAAGCTGGTTGATTGTTCTTTGTGGCCATTAAAAGACACTCAGACTTTCGCAAAAAACATTCACGAGCCAGGCTCTCAAACGGAGATGAAAGTTTGATGAATGTTCCCGGTGCCCACTTGAACTTAGCAAAGCGATCTTCATTGAGGCCTCCAAAAAGCAATTAGTCATCTTAATAAAACAAACACGCTTTCAAAAAAATATTTAGCAAGGTACTTAACTGCGATTATTATTAATTTAGAGAATATCTACCGAACGCAAAAGTACCAACACCTAAAATCAGAAGAATGAACACATTCCGAAATCTGAACAACCTCTTCGGCTGGCTTTGCTTCCTTGCCGCCTTTGTAGTGTACATGCTGACCCTGCAACCTAGCGTAAGCTTCTGGGATTGCGGCGAATTTATCTCAACAGCCTACCACCTTCAGGTCGGCCATCAGCCAGGCTCCCCTCTTCCTACTCGTCAGCAAACTTATTTCATTGATTGCTCCCTCCCCTCATGAGGTTGGCTTCTTAATTAATGTGGGCTCAGCCCTGGCCAGTGCCGCCACCATTATGTTCCTGTTCTGGACTATTACGGCGCTTGCACGCAAGTGCGTAACAGGCAAAGCGGGCATCTCCCGCCGCCAGCAAGTGATCGTACTTTCTGCCGGTTTAACAGGTGCCCTTGCATATACCTTTTCTGATTCGTTCTGGTTCTCTGCAGTAGAAGCCGAAGTGTACGGTCTTTCATCTCTTTGTACTGCCGTTGTGTTCTGGGCCATACTAAAGTGGGATGCAGAGGCAGAAGACCCCAGATCAGCGAGATGGCTCCTCTTCATCGCCTATGTCATCGGGCTGTCTATCGGTATCCATCTGCTAAGCCTGCTGGCAATTCCTGCTATTGCCATGGTTTTCTATCTGCGTAAAAACAAGGAACATACTGCTAAAGGAATAGCCCTTACCCTCCTTACCGGCTGCGGTCTGCTTGGTTTGATACAATACGGGGTCATTCAATACCTCGTCCTTTTCGCTTCAAAGTTCGAACTATTTTTTGTGAACAGTCTCGGCCTCGCCTTTGGCAGCGGGGCTCTTGTATTTGTATTTCTTCTGGCCGGAGGACTGATTACGGGAATTTACTACTCCCACAGAAAGGCTAAACCGGTATTAAACCTCGTTCTCCTATGCGCCAGCTTCATCATTTTCGGATATGCCTCCTATGCAATGCTCATGATCCGCGCCAATGCGAAGACCTCCATCAACGTCAGTAATCCCGACAATACATTCTCGTTACTTGCATATTTGAGCAGGGAGCAATACGGTGATACTCCCCTTCTCTACGGGCCTTATTTTGACTCTCAGGTTGTCAGCAGTACTGAAACAGGAAAGCTGTACCGGAAAGGCAAAGACCGTTACGAAGTGGCAGGAACGAAAGAGAAGCAGTAATATGACCGCAACACCATTTTCCCAAGGATCTACAGCACGGGCGCCGGGCATGTTCAGGCATATAAAAGCTGGCTGAACCTGAATGAGGGAGAAAGCCCCAGCTTTGCAGACAACCTCCGGTTCTTTTTCTCCTACCAGACCGGCTTCATGTACATGCGTTATTTCCTTTGGAATTTCGCCGGGCGACAGAATGATATCCAGGGATACGGCGAGCGGACGAGGGGCAATTGGATCACCGGGATAAAGCCAATAGATGCAGTGCACCTGGGAGATCAGTCGCATTTACCTCCCAGTATAGTTGCCAATGAAGGATATAACCGTTTCTACGGATTGCCCCTGCTGATCGGCCTGATCGGCTTGTTCTTCCATCTCAAACGAAGGCCAGAATACGCGGGGGTCAATGGCCTGCTATTCTTTTTTACCGGCATGGCCATCATTCTGTATCTCAATCAGGGACCTCAGGAAGTAAGGGAGCGGGATTACGCCTATGCCGGCTCTTTTTATGCCTTTGCCATCTGGATCGGGTTGGGCGTTCCCGGCCTTATTCAACTGCTTAAGCGCTTCGCCGGAGAAAAGCGCGCCATTGTACTGTCTGTCACCACTGCACTTATCTGTGCGCCGGCAATAATGGCTGTGCAGGGATGGGATGACCACAACAGGTCCGGCAATTACATTCCCCGCGACATGGCAATCAATTATCTGGAATCCTGCGCTCCAAACGCCATTCTTTTCACCAACGCCGATAACGACACCTATCCCCTGTGGTATGCCCAGGAAGTGGAAGGTGTGAGGCCCGATGTGAGAATCGTAAACCTGCAGCTCGCATATAACGATTCATATATTGATCAGCTAAAAGAAAAAATACGAGCGTCCGATCCCCTTCCGCTTGCCATGTCTAAAGACAAGTATGTGAAAGGCGTGCGCGATTACATGCCTTATGCCGACTATGGCATTACAGATTCGGTAGAACTGCGCGACATCTTCGAGCTTCTCACTTCAGACAACGACAATGACAAAGTGCAGATGCGGGACGGCTCCCGACTTAACTTTCTCCCCACCCGAAAATTTAAATTAACCATCGATAAGGGACAACTGCTGAAGACCGGGACAGTAACGCCGCAGCAACTAGGTCTCGTAGCTGATAAAATGGAATGGAGCATCGGCGGTAACTTTATCACCCGGGTAGATCTTGCACTCATTGACATCCTTTCTCATAACAATTGGCAGCGTCCCATTTACTTCGCTGCCTCACTCCCCGACGACAGCTATTTTGGTCTTGACCAGTACCTCCAGCTGGAAGGATTTGCATACCGGCTCTTACCTTTTAAACGCCTGACCGGCGATGAGCGCGACAAGTCTGAGATCACCAATAGCATGGCTATGTATACCCACGTCATGAGCCGGTTCAAGCTTGATTCTTTCAAGAAAGCCGCTTATCTCGATCCCGAGTCTAAGCGCGTTACAAGAAATACCTGGGACGCCATGAACACCCTCACGTCAAACCTTTTGAATGAAGGAGATACACAAAGGGCGAAGGCAGTCATGGACAAAGCAATCGCTTGTCTTCCATTGAAGGACTACGAGCTGATTGACACCGCCAATAAGTCGCAGACTGTTTTCAACCTTTATCAGCTGAATAAAAAGACCGAGGCGAAAGCATTGAGCGTGCAAGCCGTGTCTTTTATCAGCGCCGAGCTGAATTACTATGCAAACTTACCCAAAGAGGAACAGCGGGCTAATACCGGTATTATCCGATATGCCTTTGCAGTGCTCGAAAACTACCGGAGGGCTGCTGAGGCTTACGGACAGAATGATTTAGATAAGAAGATCAGAGAACTATATTCGTCGGTAGAGGCAAAGCTGATATAAAAAGGTCTAGGCGGCCCTGTTCAGATGGTTGTCTATTTTTGACAACAGATACTGGATGTCGAATGGCTTTTCAACAAAGTCATTCGGCCCACCGGGGTCTGCGAAAACGTCGTCGAGTGTGTGACTCGCCGAGATCAGGATGACTGGGATATCGTGCGTATTCTTATCAAATTTGATAGCATGGCATATATCCCTGCCATCCAGATCATCAAGCATCACGTCAAGCAGGATCAGATCAGGCTTATTTTGGGCTATCGCTTCAAAAATTGAGTTCCCGTCTGATAGCGTAACTACCTCATAGCCCTCAAATGATAATATATCGTGGAGGGCATCCAATATAGACTTATTGTCGTCCACCGCTAGTATTTTTGCTACCTTGTTCATAAGCAGTTAAGAGCCAATAACGTGCCAGCATTCTAACAGTGAAGGCCTTACGCTCCGGGGGCACGCTCAATCTCCTGCTTTTGCATCGGCTTCAGTTCCTCTTCGTTGGTCAGGTCGAGCCTTAATGGGGTGATTGAAACATAATCATTCTCTACCGCCCACCTGTCTGTGCCCTCTTCAGCGGGCTCAAGGGGAGTAACCGTGAACCAGTAATGTTTGCGTCCCAGGGGATCGGTACCCGGCACAATGGTTCCGTCATAAAGGCGCACTGACT
This sequence comes from Arcticibacter sp. MXS-1, assembly GCF_041902385.1. Taxonomy (GTDB): domain Bacteria; phylum Bacteroidota; class Bacteroidia; order Sphingobacteriales; family Sphingobacteriaceae; genus Arcticibacter. The sequence goes on from NZ_CP169244.1 coordinate 4,073,887, forward strand.
GTCTGGTCCATCGCGTGCCTTTCGGCTGCTCGGGAAAATTAACGTTAAACAGAGACAGACCTGGCCGCTTCAGCAAAAGCTCAAGTGTCTCTTCAACAAAGGGCGCCAGCGCTTCAAAGTCAGGCTCCGTCTTCCCGACAGGGGTACTGAGCGCAATTCCTTTAATTCCAAGCAAGACGGCCTGCTTAGCTGCGGCTAAGGTTCCTGAATGCCACATGCCGTTGCCAAGGTTCGGCCCCATGTTGATGCCGGATAATACAACATCCGTTTTGTTCCAAAGATGAGTGCCAAGTGCTACACAGTCGGCCGGCGTACCGTTGACCCGGTAAGCCTCAATACCCTCAAATTCTATCGGCGACTTCTTATAGGAGAGTGGTCTCGAATGGGTCACTGCATGTCCCATGGACGACTGTTCAACATCCGGTGCTACAACCCTTACTTCCCCGAACTTCAAGGCCACTCTGGCAAGCGCGGCAATGCCCGGACTATAGATTCCATCGTCGTTGGTGATCAATATTCTCATAGGTCGAAAAAATTATTGTCTTTCATTGCCAACCAAAAAACGGGTAACATGTTTTAGGTAAAATATTTCCGACATAGATGAAAGTCGCTACATTGCTGCACAACCCAGGCGCCGGAGACGAAGCCCATAGTAAAGATGTCCTAATCCGATTAATAGAAACAGAAGGCTATACATGCCATTACGTACCGGTAAAAGAAAGCGGAATGGATGCTGTTCATCCTGAAAGCCAACTAATTATTATTGCGGGAGGCGATGGTACTGTTAGAAAAGTAGCCAAACAACTGCTGCTTACCGACGCTCTTGACAGGCCTGTTCCTATGGCTGTACTCCCACTTGGCACGGCCAATAACATTGCGCGGGCAATGGGATTCCATACAAATCCGGAAGAGACCATCAGAGCATGGCGTACGGCAGAAATAAAAACGGTTGATATCTGGGAGATTGATCAGCTTCCGGGAGCCCGCTTCTTCGCCGAAGGTATGGGCTTCGGAGTGTTTCCGATGCTGATTGAAGAGATGAAAAAGCATGATGAAGAATTGAGCGACGAGCCGGAAGAACGGATAAAGAAGGCTATCGAGAAAGAGCTTGAAATTGTAAGGTCGTACCAACCATTCCACTGCAAAATAGAAGCCGACGGAAGGGACTTGTCAGGAGACTATCTGCTGGTTGAACTGATGAACATCACATCCATTGGTCCCAACCTTCACCTGGCGCCCGATGCGGACGCCGCAGACCGCATGGCGGACATCGTGCTTCTTGGCGATGAGCATCGCGCAGAGCTTATCCGATATCTGGAAAACAAACTTAGAGGCATAGAGGAGCGCTTTCCTTTCCCCACGACTAAGGCCTGCCGCATCCTTTTAGACTGCGATACACAATTTGTGCACGTAGACGATGAGCTCATCAGCCTGCACGAACCGCGGGAAATAATGATTTCAAGCGAGGGACGGAAACTTCAACTCCTATATGCTAGATCCTGATGAATAACTTGCCATGGCGTTCTATTACCGGGTAACAGCGGATTCCTTCTTTTGCCGGCCCCGCCTTTACTTCTCCGCTCCGGCAGTCAAACTGCGAACCGTGCCAGGGGCATTGCACCTTACCACACATCAGCGTTCCTGCCGCAAGGGAGCCTCCTTTATGGCTGCAGCGGTCGTCAAATGCCACGTATCCTTTTTCAGTTCTTCCAAGAACAATCCGCCTGTCGCCCGCAAGGAGAAGCTTCATCTGGTCCTCCTTTAACTCGTCCATCTCTCCGGCCTCAATCAGTCCTTCAGATATCTCTGTGCGGGCTTCCTTCCACTTGCCGCCATTTGCATAACGATTATAAACACCGATATGGTTACGATGGACGAGTGTTCCGCCCATCCAGCCTGCAGTTATCAGCAGTCCTGTGCCAGCCGCTTCAATCACTACCACCCAAATGTCGCCCTGCACCCTTTCCCTGAGCAGGAAAGCGGCCAGGAATACCAGCAGGGCAGCGCTGTTCAGCAAGCCATGCGTGGCTGCGCGCTTACTGGCCGAGCTACGGGGCGGAACAGTAGACTTGTAATCGATCAGTCCTGGAATAGCGGCTATCAGTGCTGTTACCATTCCGGCAATCTCCAGATAATAGCCCACCTGCCACAGGATGGCCGCGCCTGTAAAGAAACCAAGAGTATCAAAAAAGAATGTGCCTGTCAAAAAGGCGATCGGGAACGGGACAAGAATAGGATGCAGCGGATGAGTTTGAATATGGGCCCTGCTTTTCATAGCATGATACGAGTTACTTTTCTACAAGAAACAACAATCGGGGTATGAAGTTGTAGTGCGGCAATAAATTATGCAACCATTCCGTCTTATGTTGCGTAAATACCCTTATTATTATTTATTTGCATCACGATGAATACATGGTACTCTAAGGAGGGCGCACCGCATCCGCTCGGTGTCTCCTACATCGCCGAAGAAGACGCTTATAATTTTGCTTTATATTCTAAACACGCTTCCTCCGTTGATCTCTTATTATACAAAGAAGGTGAGTACTCCGTTCCTGCAGTAACGGTACACCTTGATCCGTATAAAAACAAGTCTCAGCGTATATGGCATTGCCGCATCAAGAACGCTGAGCTTCAGGGCGCCCGTTTCTATGGCTACCGCGTGGAGGGGCCTCTTGGCAACGGACCATCCTACATGCACCAGTTTGACCCGCAGAAAGTCCTTCTCGATCCCTATGCCCGCGAGGTGATCTTCCCTCCTGAATTTAGCAGGGAGGCAGCAGAGGAATCGGGGTCTAATGCAGGGAAAGCTCCGCTGGGCATGATCTGTCCGGAAGAAGAGTTCGACTGGCAGGACGACAAACCTGTGAAGCACGCCCATGACCTGGTCGTCTACGAGATGCATGTAAAAGGCTTTACCAGGTACAACAATTCAGGAGTACCAGAAAATAAGCGAGGTACCTTTGCCGGCATCATTGAAAAAATCCCCTACCTGAAAGAGCTGGGCGTTACAGCAATCGAACTGATGCCCGTCCATCAGTTTGACCCAACAGAGAAAAACTACTGGGGATACATGCCGCTGAACTTTTTCGCACCCAACCATGCCTATACATCAGATACAACACCAGGCGGTGCGATACGGGAGTTCAAGACCATGGTGCGCGAGCTGCATAAGGCGGGGCTTGAGGTAATACTCGATGTTGTGTTTAACCACACCTCGGAGGGTGATATCGCCGGTCCGACTTATTCATTCAAGGGAATCGACAACAGTACCTATTACCTGATGGAGGATCACTTCGAAAACCCGTACGTCAATTATAGCGGAACAGGGAACACCCTTCGTACCGACCACCCCGCAGTGCAGCAACTGATCATGGACAGCTTGCGTTACTGGGTAAAAGAAATGCATGTAGACGGCTTTCGGTTTGATCTGGCATCGGTGTTCAGCCGAAAGTCAGACGGCACTATCGGCTCCTCTCCTATCTTCGACCAGATCGCCGCAGAGCCCTACCTGGCCGATGTAAGGCTGATAGCTGAACCGTGGGATGCAGGGGGCCTCTACCAGCTCGGTCGTGCTTTCCCGGGGATAAGCTGGTACCAGTGGAACGGTGGCTTTCGCGATGATATCCGTCGCTTCGTGCGGAGCGAATCAGGCTATGCAGGAAAAGCAATACAGCGGATCTATGGCAGCGACGACCTCTTTCCGGACGATCCGTTCAATGCCTATCACCCCTACCAGAGCATCAACTACCTTAACTCGCACGATGGATTTACATTGTACGATCAGGTATCATATAACAACAAACATAACTTTGCCAACGGCCAGAACAATCAGGACGGGCACGAGTATAACTACAGCTGGAACTGTGGCTGGGAAGGCGACGGAAACGTTCCCCCGTCTATCATGAAGTTAAGAAAGCGGCAGGCCCGGAACTTCATCACACTCCTGATGCTGTCTAACGGTACGCCGATGATCCTGTCGGGCGACGAGTTCCTCAACACACAGAAGGGTAATAACAACCCTTACAATCAGGATAACGAAACTACCTGGATAGACTGGAGCCGCAAGAAACTCATGGCCCAGCATTTTGAGTTTACAAAGCAGCTTATTTCTTTCAGAAAAGAACGTAAATCCATTGCGCGCAGCCGATTCTGGCGACAGGATGTAAAATGGTACGGATGCAACGGACCGATTACCTTTGATCAGGAGCTGCGCTGTTTTGCCTGGTTCCTTTCGGGAAAGCAGTTTGATGAACCAGACCTGTACATTATGGTCAACTCGCACTGGGAAAGCAAGAAATTCAAGTTTATGGAGCAGGGACCCTGGAAGAAGCTGATTGATACCGCAGCTGAAGGCGACAACGCCTTCGAAAGAACGCCGGTGCCTGTGGTCTATCCAATTTACACGCTGGAAGGACGGTCTATCGTAGTCTTTGAACGATAAGCACATGCTTAAGACCGGGCGTCTTTCAACAGAGGCCCGGTCTTTTTCTTTCCGCTTGTCCTGCAGAAGGCATGGATTGTAACGAACCGCCTTTTCTGCTAGTCTTTAGCAGAAAAAGACAGTGATGCAACGACTAATCCAGACCGTACTCATTTTCACATTAACGGTGTTTCTCTCCTGCAGGAAGGATCGAGATCAGCCTGTTCCGGTTAGCTCCACCAACGACCTTGTACGGTCAATAGACTGGGCGAATAAAGGGACCGAGCTCTACTACTATAATCCCGACAGCACAGTTAGCCGCACCGTTGCCAGCAGCCCGGGGACGGTTACCCTGACACGCGACTTTAAATATCAGGGAGGACGTCTGGTTGAAATACTAAAAAGCGGAATTTTAAAGGAAGTCTTCAACTACGACAACGCCGACCGCGTAGCGTCCATTACCGAGACGCAGACAGGCGATAACGCCTATTTCGGTACGCGGCTCGAGTTCAGATATAATGAGGAAGGCCTGGTCAGCCAGTTGGATTATATTGAATTTGACGACCTTAAAACTACTCTGAAAAGCCGATCGCAGTTTGAGTATAAAGAAGGCAACCTGTTTCGTATTACGTCTTCAAACGAAAAGCAACCCTCATTCTTAGTTACCTATACACTCGAAGACTACTCAGAAAACTGTTACTTCTCACCATGGACACGAATAGAGCCCTTTCATCTCATAGATCAGGACTATCAGATCTATAACCTTCCGGTACAGAAACAATTTACCCGCCTCCCCGGCAGGATCGTCAAAGAAATCAGGGATAATGGAGTGATACAGGAGAAGAAGACCGAAGAATTTGATTACGAGATCAGCAACCGCAGACTTAATAAAGTGAGGTACCGCTCCAACAACTTTACGATTTCGTATACCTACTAGTCGGTATACAACCGGATCTTGTTTCAACTAAAAACTATCATGATGAAGAAAGCATTTTCTTTCGCTTTTTGCGCGATGCTGTCCTACCAGGCGGCGGCTTTCTGGCAATCAGATTCTGGCAACTATAATCAGTTGCCAGAAAGAACAGACGGGCCAAAAGCTGCAGACACTACTTCCGTAGTAGCGGCAAAAGGTTCAAAACTCTCCATTCGGCAACTGACTCTGTACGCATTGACAAAAGCAAAAAGGAGATCCTGCTATACGGCGATGCCCCAGTGACTGCGGGCGGGTGCGAAGTCCGGGCAAACGTCATCAAAATCAAGCAGGAAGACTACCGCCGGTCAAACCCACGAGCGCGTAGACCCTTCTTACTTAAATAGTAAGGGAGCAAACTCGCTCAGGTAAATTCTCCAGTTCCGCCAGATATGGCCGCCCTCAGATTCGTAGTAGACGTACTTATAGTTCCTCGCGTCCAGCATCTTTCTGTAGTCGGTATTGGCCTGGTATAAGAAATCCGTTTTTCCTATTCCTATCCAGTACAGCTTCGGCTTCTTCTCAAACTGAACCTTCAGCTTTTCTTCCATATTGCTGTAAACAGGAGATTTCACATCTTTGCCCGGCATGATGGCGGCGGAGAAGAGCCCTACGTAGTCGAACATGTCGGGATATTGCTTGGAAATATGCAGGGAATGAAAGCCTCCCATTGAAAGCCCTGCGATGGCCCTGCCCTGCTTGCTTTTAACAGTGCGATAACTATTATCAATGAAGTTCACCACATCCGGAAAACTCTGTTCCATCGAGCCCTCCATGGTCTTGGGGAGTTGAAACGTAGGCTTATAGAAGTTCAAGGAAGATTCGCCTGGTGCGGCTTCCTGAACGGCGTTCCCATTGGTCATGACCACGATCATCGGCGATGCCTTTCCTTGCGCAATCAAATTATCCATGATCTGCGCCGTCCGGCCTAGAGCAATCCATGCCTCCTCATCCCCTCCCATGCCGTGAAGAAGGTAAAATACCGGGTATCGCTTGTTTCCCGACTCATAGCCCGGTGGCGTGTATACCGTGAGGCGCCGTTCCATTTTCAAGGTTGGACTGCTGTACCAGCGCCTCGCTACGGTGCCGTGGGGAACCTTATTTGTTTTATATAGGTCGCCTCTGCCGCCACCGATCATGAACACGTTCTGTACGGTGGCCACGTCTCTGATCATGTACACATTATTGGGGTCCGTCGTTTTTACTCCGTCCACAATCAGGGAGTAGCTGTATAGTTCTGGACTAAGGGGCGCCGCAGTCTTGTATTCCCACACGCCATTTGATCCTTTCAGAAGATCAGCAACACCGGGGCCTTCTGTCTTGCCTACCTGAGTATCGATCTCTCTGGGAGGTAAGAAGTCGCCCGTAACCTGGATCTTCTGAGCTTCGGGAGCATAAACCCGAAAGGTAACGCTGTTATCTGAGTGAATCTCAGGAGAAACAATGTCTTGTCCTCCCCACAAAGCCTGCTGGGCAAAGAGAGGCACCATACCAGGTATTAAAAGACAAATACAGAATAAAATACTCTTTATAAATTTCATTATTGGTTATAATTATGGTCTCACCAAAGTTAAACTTTTAATCCGCTAATTCCACATCAGGTCTCTCCCTCATACTCGTCTATCCAGGAAAAGTGCTCCTCTATGATCTCGGCTTTATGCAACCTGATAAAGTCGAGGTAAGCAGAAGACAAAAAGGAAAACCGCTTCCCCTTCAGCCAGATAAGCCGCCAGCTTGAGCGTATCGGAAACTGCCGCAGGGGGATTATTTTAAGATCTCCATCCATGATCTCGTTCCTTATTCCGATCAGGGGCATTACTGAGTAGCCGAGCCCTGCAATAACAGCCTGCTTTACGGCTTCATTAGAAGTCAGCTCTAGTCTCTTTTTCAGGGTGATATCATTCCTCTCGAGAAACTGCTCCATTGTCTGCCTCGTTGCCGATCCCTCCTCCCGGAAAATCATAGGCAATTGCTCCAGGAGCGCCTCTCCCTTCTCCTTAAATTCCAGAGAAGCCGCAGCATTGCCCACCAGGAACAAACGATTCTCAATCAGCAACTCTTCTTCAACTTTAGGCCGGTCGGGAAGAATAGACACTAAACCAAAATCAGCCTGATTATTCTCCAGAGAATTGATCACTGTGGCGCGGTTCGTTACATCCATTTTAAGTTCTACTGCCGGATTATTCTTAATGAATGCCGACAGGAAATAGGGCATCACATACTTTCCGGTAGAGGCAACAGCGATCTTTAACCTGCCGTACAAGTGGCCCCTGTAGGCGCTTGTACGGTGGTCGATCTCTTCTACCTGCAGTAAAATCTGAGCAGCAAGCTCGCCGATCTCTCTGCCGAAGTCCGTAATATGCAACTTCCTGCCTATAACCTCCGTAAGAGGAATATCGAATTGATCCTGAAAATTCTTTAGCTGAATAGAGACTCCTGGTTGTGTCAAAAACAATTCTTCGGCGGCCTTCGTTATGCTTTCCGTCCGTACAATTGCTGAAAATACGCGGAGCTGCTGCAATGTATATTTCATAAAAGATACTTATGATTTCCATAATAAACATAAATAAAAATATATAAAAAGGAAGCAATAATTTTACTCTATCAAATCAATAGATTTCAATGGCAGATACACCTATTTCAATACGATCGGCGGCAAGAAAGCTCCTTCAGCTCATCAACCTTGAGCGACAGGAAGTTAGCAAGATATATCTCTTTGCTGGCCTTGCAGGCTTTATCCAGCTATCGCTTCCGCTCGGTATCCAGGCAATTGTCAGTATACTTTTTGGCGGAGTTGTATCAGCTTCTCTTGTGGTGCTGATCTCCTTTGTGGTGATTGGCGTACTTCTGGCCGGCGTATTCCAACTGATGCAGATGCGTGTAACGGAAAGTATCCAGCAGCGCATTTTTGCGCGGCTCACTTTTGCCTATGCATACCATATCCCAAAGATTGACCTGCTAAGCGTCAGTAACTACTACCTGCCCGAACTGGTTAACCGCTTTTTTGACACAGCAAGCTTGCAGAAAGGGCTCTCCAAGCTGTTACTTGACCTGCCAGCGGCAACCATCCAGATCGTTTTCGGGCTTATCTTACTCAGCTTTTATCATCCCATTTTCATAGCTTTCGGACTTGTACTCATTGCCATTGTCTTCTCTATATTTTACTTCAGCAGCACGCGCGGCCTGAAGACCAGTCTGGAAGAAAGCGATTTCAAATATCATGTTGCCCATTGGCTTGAAGAAATGTCAAGAACCATCAAGACATTTAAGTTCTCTGGCAGTGACTTACATCTCCAGAAGACCGACAAGCTTACATCGGGCTATCTGGATGCGCGTACAGCTCACTTTAACGTGTTATTACTGCAGTACCGCGTTCTTATTGCGTTCAAAGTGCTTATTACTGCCTCTATGCTGATATTAGGAGCGATCCTTCTCATCAGGCAACAGATTAATCTCGGTCAGTTTGTTGCTGCAGAGATTATTATTATTGCCATTCTTAACTCGGTTGAAAAACTGATCCTCAATCTCGAAACGCTGTACGACGTACTGACTTCTATTGAAAAACTCGACAAAGTATTACAGAAACCACACGAACAGGAAGCTCAGCCACAGGCCGATATCAGCAGCATCCTGCAAAGACCGATCGGACTTAAGATTGATGGTCTCAAGTTCGCTTATACCAATAACGAGACTCTGTTCGACCACCTGTCCTTCTCCGTTTCTCCGGGCGAAAAAGTTTGCATCAAAGGCAGGGAGGGTTCAGGCAAAACCACACTGCTCAGGATACTTTCGGGCTTATATCCGCACTTCGGAGGCCGCATTCTGGTCAACGAGGTTCCCATTCAAAGCATTCCGGTTCAGGAGTGGAGAAAAAAGTCGCCGTATTCTTTGCCCAGGAGGAGCTTTTCGGCGGCACTCTCATCGAGAACCTTACCCTGGGTAATAAGAGCGCTACTTTAGAAGAAATAGTAAAAATATGCCAGCTTGTTGGCTTAAGCGAATTTGTGAATGGCCATAAAGATGGGTACAATCTGCAGGTGGGGCCTGTGGGCCAGCAGCTGCCTAACAGCATTGTATCAAAAATCCTGCTGGCCCGATGCTTCCTGAGCAAACCTGCTCTCCTCATCCTCGAGAACGGATGGCAGGGCGTGGAAGCAAAACACCGGAAAGACATAATTGACTATCTGGTCGAAAATAAAAGTTTCAGCTTATTGGTAGTATCGGAGCTCGACGAGCTATGCTCACGCTGCGACAAGACTGTCTCACTTAACTAATAGTAGTACGGCATGATTCTGGATAAAAATATGGAAAGCGAGCGGCTCATGCAATACGAGTCGTTCCGCAAAGTAATACGGACTAACAACAATCCGAACAACAAAAGGTGGCTGAAGGCCGCGATACTGGTCTTGTTGCTGTCACTGTTCTTACCCTGGACACAGACGATCAAATCGAGGGGAGAAATCAGCTCTACAGATCCGCAGGAACGTCCGCAGGAAGTGAACACCATTATACCAGGGCGTATCCTGAAATGGTATGTAAGGGATGGCGCCATGGTGAAGGCTGGCGACACGCTGCTTCAACTGGCCGAGGTAAAAGACGACTACCTCGATCCTCAGCTTGCCGAGCGCACGGCCGAGCAGCTAAAATCAAAGAACGACGCCACAGAATATTATAAAGGCAAGGCAAACGCTACTAATGACCAGCTTGCCGCATTACAACAAGGTCTTGTTTTGAAGACTGAGCAGCTTAAGAATAAGTTGAAACAATACTCGCTGCAAGTTCGCTCAGACAGCATGGCGATGTTGGCAGCCAACAGCCAGCTAAAAATATCGGAGTTACAGTTAAAACGCCAAAAAGAACTCTACGACGCAGGACTGAAATCACTGACAGAATACGAACAGAGGCAGCAGTACTATCAGGACGCGCTGGCTAAAAAAATAAGCAGCGAAAACAAGTATTACAGCAGCCGGAATGAACTGTTCAATATCCAGCTTGAACTATCGGCGGTGCGGCAGGACTATGCCGAAAAGCTGTCGAAAACATCCGGGGAGAAGTTCGCCGCACTTTCTCAAGCTGCTACAGGCGAAGCAGAAGTTTCAAAACTTCAGAACCAGCTCCACAATTACAGAACGAGAAACGGCTTCCATTATATCATTGCACCACAAAGCGGACAGATCATCCAGACACTGAAGGCAGGAATTGGAGAAATTGTTAAAGATGGAGAAACGCTGCTGAGTATCGTTCCCCGGCAGTTCGAACACGCCATTGAAATGTTTGTTACGCCAAATGACCTGCCCCTGCTATCACAGGGACAGTCCGTCCGAATCCAGTTCGATGGGTTTCCGGCCATTGTTTTTTCCGGGTGGCCAAGCGCCTCTTACGGTGTGTTTAGTGGTGAGATCGTCGCTATTGACAACAAAATAAGTGCGAGCGGCAAATTCAGAGTATGGGTAAAACCGATTAAAGGAGAAAAACCATGGCCCGCACAATTAAAATTTGGAACCGGATGCCAGAGCATCGCGCTCCTTAAGAATGTGCCTGTCTGGTATGAACTATGGCGACAGTTAAATGGGTTCCCTCCCGATTTCTATAAGCCGGAAACAAGTGAGAACGCAGGATTGAAAAAGAAGTCATGAGAAGAAATTGTCTTTTAGCAGGATTGCTCTTACTCGTTGTGTGCATCGCCAGAGGGCAGGAGCAAAAACTCTCGCTGGACGAATACCTCGGACTGATCCGCGAGTTCCATCCACTGGCGAGGCAGGCAGGGCTGAACACAGAACGTGCAATGTTGGTACGCCGGCAGGCAATTGGTGGTTTTGATCCAAAGCTGGAAGTTGAGGCCGAGCGGAAGACCTTTACCGGTAAAGAATATTACAATTACCTCGTTCCGCAGGTGAAAATTCCCGTATGGTACGGCATTGATCTGAAAGCAAGCTACACCAGCTATAAAGGAGAATATGTAAATCCCGAAAACAAAGTCCCTGCTGATGGCCTTGCATCAATAGGGTTAAAAGTACCTTTAGGAAAAGGGCTTTTCCTGGATGAGAGGCGGGCTGCACTGAAGCAGGCAAGCGTGTTCCAGGCTCAGGCTAAAGTAGAACAGCAGCAGGCCCTTAACAACCTTTTCCTCTCGGCCGTTCAAGTCTACCTGGAGTGGACCAACGCCTGGCTTAACACCCAAGTCTATCAGGATGCAGTGGCCCTCTCAAGGCTCCGTGCTGAAGGTACGCGCTCACTTTTTCAGAATGGCGACAAACCTGCCATTGATACAATTGAAGCCTCCGTGGTGCTGCAGAGCCGGGAACAGAGACTGCAGGAATACCAGATGCTCCTCACCAATAAGAAGAACGAGCTTGCTTCTTTTCTTTGGCTAGAAGACCTCTCTCCGGTAGACCCTGCCAAACTCAGTGCATTTCCTGATACTACACTGATACAGGCTGCCGCTCCCGACAGCTTGCTTCGCAAAAATCACAATGACGCAGTACTGAGCAACCTGGATGTGCAGAGTTCTGAGCTGAAAATTGACCAGCTCGATATCGAAAGAAGACTAAAACTGGAGGAAGTAAAGCCCGACATCAGCGTTGATGTTGCACTACTGAATGCAGGGAAAAATCCGATGCGCAATATTGATTCCGACTACTGGCGGCAAAATCAAAAGATCGGACTGAACGTGTCGCTACCCCTCACCTTCACAAAGCAAAGGGCTTCGTATAGCCTGAGCAAGCTAAAAATAAGAGAAGCAGAGTACTCCCTGTCTGAGAAAAAAAACACGGTGGCCTTAAAATGGAACAATTACCTCAACGAGTATAGTACGATTAATGAGTTATTAAAGCTGAACAAAAGAATACAACAGAACAACAAGCTCCTTTTACAGGGTGAGGAGCTCAAATTCAGACTGGGCGACAGTTCCATGTTTATGATTAACAGCCGTGAACAAAAAGTACTTGAAACGCAGGAAAAGCTGTACGATCTCTATACGAAAAGGTCGAAAATCATCCAGACCCTGAGGTGGCTCACGAATGATCTTTAGTACGGTTTATAAAGGAATTTCCAGCAAAGCCGGGACGATTGCTCTCAGCACTCCGTTTCTACCACAGACGCCGCACGAAATCCACGACGGAGGTAAACCTCGTTATTTCTGCTTGCTCACCACCACAAAAGCAGCACACTACCGAGACATTTGTGGATGAGGCTGGCGAGAGTACTGCTTCTTTTGCATTTAGATAAAACTTATAATCCTATTGTGCATCCTTATAAACATCTTGGTGCAACCTATCAGCCGCAGCTCCCGTAAACAACAGCACTAAGGCCCCTGGAGCAAAATCAGGCAAGAGACTTAAATGAGTAAACATCTCGACATGAAAAACGAGGCAGCAAGGCTTCAAGCATTGCAGGCTTACCAAATACTGGACAGCCTGCCGGCACGCGAATTCGACCGACTCACGCAGTTAGCTGCTGTGATATGCGACACTCCCATCTCGTTGGTCTCACTCGTAGATAAAGAGCGAGATTGGTTTAAGTCTAAAGTGGGGATAGACGTCTGTGAAATCAGCAGGGATTTAGCCTTCTGCCATTATACAGTCCAGGAGTTTCAACCGCTTGAAGTGGAGGATGCAACCAAAGACCCTCGCTTTAGAAACAATCCGTTAGTAACGGGGGAACCGCATTTACGCTACTATTTCGGAATTCCGCTAACTGACCCTGATGGTCATAACTTAGGCACTTTATGTGTGATCGACTATCGTTCCAGACACCTCAGCGAATCTCAAAAAGAATGTGTCACAATGCTCGCACAGGCTGCCATAGATTTGATTGTAGAACAAAGAAGCAAAGAAGAACTAAGGCATTTCCAAACCCTGTTTCATCTTTCACAGAACATCATTTGCTTGCTGGACTCTCAGGGAGTACTTAGGAAAGTTAATCCAGCTTTTGGAGATATGCTGGGATGGGGTGCGGACGCGCTCGCTGACAAGACAATATACGATCTTATTCACCCGCTTGACAGAACTGTAATGAAACGGGTGCTTGAAAGAGTACATGACGGTAATTCCTCAGAATTTGCGACACGAGTACGGTGCAATGATGGCAGCCAGAAGACCATCCAATGGGCGACAACCGGCGAGCGGCAGACCGGCTTCTTATTCGCCATAGGGCGTGATATTACCAAAGAGCAGGAGAAAGACGCTCTGCTGCGCATTTCAGAAAACCGCTTCCGGTCTTTCTTTGAAAACTCCCAGGGTCTGATGTGTACACACGATCTTACCGGTACTGTATTAAGCGTTAATGTGGCTGGTGCACGAATACTCGGGTATCTGCCAAGCGAGCTGATTGGGCGGAATCTTGCTGAGATTATACATCCGGCCTATCTCGATAATTTAAAAGAATACCAGCGCTTAATCCTAGAAAGAGGTCAGGCATCCGGGCTAATGCACACTAGAAAAACAGACGGCTCCGTCCTTATTTGGTTATACAATAACGTGCTGGAGGTAGATGCAGAAGGCAATACCTACGTTATTGGCAATGCGGTCGACATCACAGAGAGGCATTATCTTGAAAACGATCTGAAACGTACTAAAGTACAGCTCGAGGAAACCAATGAGGTGGCACGTATTGGAACCTGGGAACTCGACCTGCAGAGTAATGATTTGTACTGGTCACCGGTAACTAAAGCTATTCACGGCGTCGCCCCGGATTACCGCCCGGATTATGAACAGGCACTGGAATTTTACCAGGGTCAGCATCGGGAAGATATCCTCCAGACCATACAGAACGCCATTGACACCGGTAACCCTTATGACGTCGAACTCCAGATTGTCGACACATCAGGTAAGTCGCTATGGGTCAGAACTATTGGAAAACCTGAATTCGAAAATGGCGTTTGCACTCGTCTTTACGGCACCTTTCAGGATATTAATAAAAAAAGGAAAGCGAGCTTCTCCTTGTCAACGAAAAGCTTCGGCTTGCGGCTTTCGTCGAGCATTCTCCGGCAGCCGTCGCTATGCTCGATACCGAACTGAGGTACGTAGTAGTCAGTAAGCGCTGGCGAGAGGACTATCACATTTCCGATGTTATCGGCAGGTCACAATATGAGGTATTTCCTAGCCTGTCAGAAAAGTGGCGGGCACTTTCGAACGCTGCCCTTCATGGTCAAAGCGCCAGAGGTAACGAAGACAAATGGCAGCCTGACGGATTGGACCACGATCTTTACCTTCGCTGGGAGATCCTTCCCTGGTACCAGTATGATGGCAGCATCGGAGGGGTGATGGTGTTCACAGAAGATGTTACGGCAAGCTGTGTTCAACGTGAAGAACTTAAAAGGGCAAAGATTCATGCTGAGCAGGCAAGCGTGGCCAAGTCAGAATTTTTAGCAAATATGAGCCATGAAATCCGTACCCCCTTGAACGGTGTCATCGGCTTTACAGATCTCGTCCTCAAGACCGACTTAAGCGGAACTCAACAGCAATACCTTTCCATCGTAAACCAGTCTGCTAACCAACTCCTTAGCATCATCAATGACATCCTCGATTTTTCCAAAATCGAAGCTGGCAAACTGGAACTAGATATCGAACAAGCAAACATCTTCGACATCAGCAGTCAGGCCGCCGACATAGTAACCTATCAGGTGCAGAAGAAAGGACTGGAAATGCTTTTGAATATCCCTGCAAATCTTCCAACCTTTATATGGACCGACTCGGTACGTCTCAAGCAAATCCTGGTTAACCTACTCGGGAACGCTGTGAAGTTCACAGAAAAGGGAGAAATCGAGTTAAAAATCGCTGCTCTGAGCGACGTAGATCAGCCTTATGTTGATTTTCGGTTTGAGGTAAGGGACACGGGGATCGGGATCAAAGAAGAGAAACAGGAAAAAATTTTCGAGGCGTTTTCCCAGGAAGACGCTTCCACTACCAAACGTTATGGCGGGACTGGGCTCGGACTCACAATATCGAACAAACTCCTCGGCATGATGGGCAGTAAGCTTCAGCTTCGCAGTAAACCAGGCAAGGGCAGCTGCTTCTTCTTTGACGTACGCTTAAAAGCAGAAAAAGGAGAACCTGTTTCGGAAAAGAGCTTAAACCACATTAAGAGAGTCTTAATTGTGGACGACAATCAGAATAACCGCGAAATACTGCGCCAGCTCTTGCGCCTTCACAACATCGATTCGCACGAAGCCACTAATGGATTTGAAGCACTGCAACTGATCGCTAAGCAAAACCAATATGATGCTATACTGATGGACTACCAAATGCCGTTCATGGACGGTATTGAAACTGTTCGAAAAATCAGGGATAACTTCAAAGGAGCACCGGCGGATCTGCCGGTCATATTACAGCACAGCTCTTCTGACGACGATTATCTGCTACAAGCTTGTAGAGAGCTCAACATCACGAGACGAATTGTTAAGCCTATCAAAAAGCAGGAACTATATGATGCGTTGTACCGGCTATCCGCTCCCTTGACTGAAAATACAGAAAAGCGTTCTCCATTAAGCAGTGCGCTAGACAATCGCGATATAAGTATTCTAGTAGTTGAAGACAATCAGGTTAACAAGCTACTAGCTAAAACCATTCTGCAAAGAATTGCGCCGAATGCTACTATTTTCGAGGCTAGCAACGGAGCTGAGGCCGTGGAACTACATGAGAAAGTAGACCTCATTCTGATGGACATTCAGATGCCATTGATGAACGGTTATGAAGCTACCCAAAGAATACGCGTTGCAGAAACAACCAGGAGAGTGCCGATCATTGCGCTTACTGCCGGCAACGTGAAGGGTGAGAAAGAAAAATGTCTTGCTGCAGGCATGGACGACTTTGTTGCCAAACCATTTGTAGAGGACAATATTCGGCAGGTATTCTCCGTGTGGCTACCGGCCTCGTCCCCTGGCACCAATCCTGTCCACGAAAATGACTCGCAAGACTCACACTTTGATATTGGTACCGTAGAGCGCATGGTCGATGGGGACAATGATTTAACAAGAGAACTTTTAGGTCTGGCCCGCACAGAACTTCAAAACTCTGCCCTGCAACTAGCAAGCGTAGCAGACGTCGAATCCCTGGCAAGAATAGGACATAAGCTATACGGCACTGCAATAAGTGCCGGCATGCCAGTCCTGGCAAGCTTGTCCTCCCAGCTTGAAACAACGAAAGAAACACGGGAAAGGAGCCAGTGTCTTGTAGAGAAAATCGACCTGGAAATAAGTAGAATAATATTGTTAATAGATCAGCATTTGCATTAGGTTCGGTTTGCTGATCACATTTCGATAAAGTTTTGATGCCCCGTCTTACAGCACAAAGATAACTGACGAGCTTTAGTAATTTTTACGGATTCCCGTAATCGCTCCAATTCGTTCAGATAATACCCATGTCTTTGCAGAAGGCAACAAGCTGCTCGTTCTTGGAAAACCCAAGAGCTTCCTTCATCCGTCTGAGCCGTTTTTCTACACTGCTCAAGCCTGAAGGCGTGATCAGATTCTCCTTCAAATAGTTCGGAATGTCCTTTTGTCTCATCCCCTGAGATAATAACAGCACGATCAGAATATCGAACTCTGTAAAATCGTAAGTATTCTTTTGCTTGATCATGAGTCTGAGTTCAGGAGGAAAATAGCGCCGATTTCTCGCAATATTCTCCAGAGCGAGACGTAACTCATGTGTATCGTTGTGTCCCCTCCTGACGTATCCGTCAACATTCAAGTCGTTGAACAGCTTTTCAATTACAGCCGCCTTGCTCTCCCTTGAAAAAACGAGCACCTTCAGATCGGGCTGTATTTGCCTTGCAGCAGCTATCAACCCCTGCCCCCCGCCTGTCTTTTGTATTTGCCCCTCTTCCCGAAGGCTCAGGTCTGTAATAAGCAGGTCATACGGATCTTCCTCAACCCGCTCTGCTATTTTGACTAAAGCATCTTCAATATGGTGGGCCTCGTCGGTCGCGGCGATCCCAAAGTTGGCAAGTGTTTTTCGAATGGTTAGACTTGTATTTTCGTAGTCTTCTGCTAGTAGTACGTTCTTCAGCATTTTGATTATCGTGCAATCAGGAAAAAGGAATAGGTGTACAATTCTCTCTTCCGCGCCAAAACTAATAGACGCACGCAAATCTTTTGTACGGTTTCCCGTATTTCTACCAACATTTACCGGGCGAACTCCTGCACGTTCTCTCCGCTCCGGACTGACAGGCCTTCTTAAATTTCTCCAGCAGCCTAAAAGAGATGAAAGCCTAGGCGTAGCTTTTTAAATTTAAGGATCTTGAGCGTAAAGTGTTTAAACAGCGGCTCTGGTCCTGTTTCCGCTTTTGTACATGTTGCAACTCGTCAAAAACAGCTTCTTGCACGGTTCTAGCCAGTCTCAATCTTCTGTCGTTTCAATTAATACAATCCTATGCCGCTTTTTAGAGGCAAAAGGACAGTTTGCGCCATTCACTGCTGATCCGGCATAATGCCTAAACGCCGTGGCTCAGGCAAAAGGACAGTTGTGGCGTTTCTGTTTCTAATCGTGTCTTAATGCCTAAACGCTGTGGCTCCCGGCAAAAGGACAGTGTGTACCGTTTGAGGGGTGCAAACACGCGCAAGCTCTAATTCCCCGCGAATGGGGTGCCGAACAGCCCCACAGCCAGTTCAACCCAAACAACTAGCAAAACAGCCAGAACGAGCGCACAAAGAAGAAACCGGCTTCGCGGCCTCGTCACTTTCCTGAGCACCAGTTCGCAGACAAGGCCTGTTCCTAGCAACATTACCGAAGCAATGGCAAAATCGGACGCTGTCCAGTTCACGTCACTAGTGAACTGCATTGCTAAAAAGGGCATGAGCAGTAAAGCCACCGCTCCTGCCATAATCATCATTAGTCTTCTGTTTTGCACGATCATACTATTCATCATAAATTCTACTTTGTGTTACAAAGCTAATTATAATACTTTGTATTTCAAAGTTCTTTCTACTATAAAATTCTCAAATCAAACATGCTCTTACTACTCCCCGGCAACCGGTTTGGGCAAAATCGTACCTGTCTCTGTCCTGATTATTACCTCGGCCGTACCTTGGCCGTCACTTTTTCTGCTAATTTTCTACGTCCTGCAAATCCGGCGACGAAGCGGAGACGGCAAAACGACGAAGCCGAGACGAAGAAACGACGAAGCGGAGACGAAGAAACGACGAAGCAGCGACGAAGAAACGACGAAGCAGGAACGAACGAGGAACGAACCAGAAACGAAGCAGAAGCGAAGAAAGGACGAAAAAACGACGGCAAACTGTCGAAGAACAAGCGAAGAACAGTAAAAGACCAAACGAACGGGGGTATCAGCACACGTCGAAACGATGAGAGCAGGGAGGTCCAAATAAGGCTGGAATGTGCTCAAATAAGTGTGTCTAATTAAAGAATAGATTAGCTCGACATAGGATGGGTCGTGATCCACACGAAGTGTCAGGGTTTGAAAGCTACTTGTAGAAACAGGCATTTAGCAGTGATCCGGGAAGTGGATCAGCGACTAAAAACAGCCGCTGGCCTGAAGCGTCAGGAACAAAGCGCCGTTACGAAAGCAATCCCTCAGAATATGCATACCTGCGGCGATCATGCGCGTTCTATCATGAAGAAAGCCGGCTCGGGCCGGCTCTCTCATAATATATGATACGTAATCCTTATCCCATCGGGCTTGACGACCCAGAAGAGCCAGGTGACGGAGTAGATGTTGGTCCCGGTGAGGGCGTAGATGTCGGTCCGGGGTTAGGAGTTGGTGTTGGTGTTGGCGTCGGACTAGGAGTCGGTGTTGGACTCGGAGTTGGAGTTGGCGACGGTGTAGGGTCCGGCGTCGGGGTTGGATTTGGCGTTGGAGTCGGGTTCGGAGTCGGACTTGGCGTTGGAGTCGGACTTGGCGCCGGGGTACGACTTGTGTCCGTGGTGTCCTGAAGTACAACGTTAGGATCCATTGAACTCACCCGGTTCGTGTTCACTTTCGGATTTGTAAAGGCCAGTGCCACTAAGGGAACCAGCGCAAAGAAAATTGGCTTTCTCATAACTAATGTTTTTTATAGGTGCTTAAGGTGGTTCAAAAACCGTTCCACTGTCGGCCATCCGGGCAAAAGATATAAAAAATCCCTTCTGTAAGCCGGAACGCAAACAATTTGTTATTTTAGTAGTTGCTTAGGAAACTAAAAAATGAAAGCCCACGACGAAGACATCTATAACTTTATCATTGGCCGCACCAGCCTGCTCGTCAACCGCATTCTGCTTCGTACTTTCAGGAAACATGATCTTGACATCACTATGGAGCAGTGGTCAATCCTGGAGATCCTCTGGAAGAAAGACGGTTGTACTCAGCAAGAATTGGGGCAACGTACATTCAGAGAGAAGGCCGGCATTACCCGTCTGCTGGATAAACTTGAGGAACAGAACCTTATCGTTCGGGTTCCCGACCGTATTGACCGCAGGGTACGCTTTGTGTATCTTACTGCCAAAGGCAAGTCAATTGAAGAAATTTCGACTGCGATAGTTAAGGAGACTTATGAGCACGCGATCGGTAACATTGGGGAGGAAGAAATGGCGGTATGCAAGAAGGTGCTTAATCAGGTTTATCAGAACCTTCACGACGCAGAAATTTAGTTGCATAGCAAACGGTATGTCTCCCTAGTTTGAGTCGGCCCCAGGCCGAAGGTCTGACATTTTACAACGCATTGACGAGTGTTACAGGCAAAAGCAACTGATAAGCCTTATCTTTGCAGCTCAATATGAGCAAGCACGGAAGAATTTTAGTTGCCATGAGTGGTGGGGTTGATAGCTCGGTCGCATCTGTCATGCTGCATGAACAGGGTTATGAGGTTATCGGGTTGACAATGAAGACCTGGGATTATGCGTCTTCAGGAAGCTCTTCAAAGGAAACAGGCTGCTGCAGTCTCGATTCCATCAATGACGCTCGTTCGCTTGCTGTCTCCTATGGCTTTCCTCACTATATACTCGACATTCGCAATGAGTTTGGCGATTTTGTGATCGACAATTTCGTAGACGAGTATCTGGCAGGAAGAACGCCGAATCCCTGTGTACTCTGTAACACACACATCAAGTGGGAAGCGCTGCTCAAGCGCGCTGATAAGCTCGACTGCGAGTTTATTGCTACCGGCCATTATGCAAACATCCGTGTCCATGATAACGGACGCTATGTCATTTCAAAGGGGAAAGATGAAAATAAGGATCAGTCGTATGTTCTCTGGGGCGTATCGCAAAAGAACCTGGCCCGCACTAAATTCCCGCTCGGCAGCTTCACCAAGGCTGAAATACGACAGATGGCTCTGGATATGGGGCAGACCGACCTGGCAAAGAAGAGCGAGAGCTACGAAATTTGCTTCGTGCCGGATAATGATTACAGGGCCTTTCTGAGGCACCGTGTGGAGGACCTCGACGAAAAAGTAACAGGGGGAAACTTTGTACTGACCGACGGAACCGTGGTAGGCAAGCACCAGGGCTATCCTTTTTATACCATCGGGCAGCGCAAGGGACTTGGCATTGCCCTTGGTCAGCCCATGTTCGTCACTAAAATTGTTCCTGAGACCAATACGGTAGTACTGGGTACACAGGATGAATTACAAAAAAGTGTGGCACTGGTCCGCGGGCTGAACCTCATCAAATATGAGAACATCACCGAGCCTCTCGAAGCGGTAACAAAGATCAGGTACAAAGATGCCGGCGCAATGAGCACAATCGTTGAAAGAGAGGGCATAATGGAGGTAAACTTCCACCAGACTGTAGCAGGAATAGCGCCAGGACAGTCGGCCGTATTCTACGAAGGCAACGATTTATTAGGGGGCGGATTTCTGCTTTAAGTGGCCCGCCGGCTGAGCCATTTCACATAAATTTAAAGTAATTGTATTTTGCAGTAGATCGATTAATGCCTTTATTTGCAAAAAAACGATTTCTTGAATGGCGAAAAACTTACTAATCGTTGAGTCACCTGCGAAAGCAAAAACCATAGAAGGCTACCTTGGAAAAGAGTTCATGGTGAAGTCGAGCTATGGACATATCCGCGACCTTGTCAAAACAGACGACGCAATAGATGTTAACAACAATTTCAACCAGAGATATGAAGTGCCGGCCGATAAGAAGGCGGTGGTGAGCGAACTGAAGAAGCTGGCGAAGGAGGCTGAGACGGTATGGCTCGCTTCCGATGAAGACCGGGAGGGTGAAGCGATCTCCTGGCACTTATTCGAGACTCTGGGGCTAAAGGAAGACAACACAAAACGGATTGTTTTTCATGAAATAACAAAGCCTGCTATCCTGAAGGCCATTGAAAACCCGAGGAAGATTGACTATAACCTGGTTAATGCACAGCAGGCCAGGCGTGTACTTGACCGGCTGGTTGGCTTTGAGCTTTCTCCGGTGCTGTGGAAGAAGGTAAAGCCCTCTCTTTCGGCGGGAAGAGTACAGTCTGTGGCGGTCCGGCTGATCGTCGAAAGAGAGCGTGAAATAAATAAATTTAAGGCTACCGCTGCCTACAAGATAACAGCTATATTTTCTACCGGAAAAGCAAGAGAGCTTTTTAGAGCCGAGTTGCCAGAACGGTTTGAGAAGGAAGCCGATGCGACGAAGTTCCTGGAGGACTGCCGCAGTGCAGCCTTCCGCGTTGAGAACCTTGACACGCGTCCTACTAAGCGGAGTCCCGCCCCTCCTTTTACAACCTCTACGTTGCAGCAGGAAGCGAGCCGGAAGCTTGGTTTTTCTGTATCGCGCACGATGACGCTGGCGCAGCGGCTGTATGAGTCGGGTAAGATCACCTATATGCGTACCGATTCTGTAAACCTTTCTGAGTATGCACAGGATGCCGCCGCCAATGAGATTAAAGGAGCATATGGGGTTCAGTACCACGAGCGCAGGAAGTTCAAGACTAAGTCTGCGGGCGCTCAGGAAGCTCACGAAGCGATTCGTCCTACCTACTTCGACCAGCACACCGTAGAAGGCGACAGCGGAGAAAAACGACTTTATGAGCTGATCTGGAAGCGCGCAATCGCCTCCCAGATGACAGAAGCGCGCTTTGAGAAAACAACTGCGAAGATCAGCGTGTCGAGCCGCAACGAACTCTTTGTTGCCAACGGCGAAGTAATGAAGTTTGACGGCTTTCTGAAGGTGTACATGGAGTCAACCGACGACGAGCCTGATACGAAGCTGGATGAAGAAAGCGACAATCCTATCCTCCCTCCTCTTACGCGGGGACAAGAACTGACAAGTCAGGAGATTAAGGCCACCGAACGGTTCAGCAGGCCCCCTGCACGGTACACGGAGGCAAGTCTGGTGAAGAAACTGGAAGAACTGGGCATTGGTCGCCCGTCTACCTATGCTCCGACGATATCAACCGTGCAGAACCGCGGTTATGTGGTAAAAGAGGACCGCGAAGGCAAGACGCGCAACTACTGCGTGTTTACTCTCGCAAACGGGGAAGTAAAGAAAGAGACAAAGTCGGAAGTAACGGGTGCAGAGAAGTCGAAATTATTCCCGACAGACATTGGTGCTGTGGTTAACGATTTTCTCATCCAGTACTTCAAGGATATAGTCGACTACCACTTTACTGCCAGTGTAGAAAAGGAGTTCGACGAGATTGCTCACGGGATGAAGGAATGGACGGAGATGCTGAAGTCTTTCTATAGTCCTTTCCATAAGGAGGTTCAGAACACCATTGAGACAGCAGAGAAGGCGCGCGGGGAACGCGAACTGGGAGTGGATCCTGAAAGCGGTAAAAAAGTTTCGGTGAGGATCGGCCGGTTTGGACCATTTGTGCAGATAGGCGAAGCTGAAGAAGAAGAAAAACCCCGTTATGCAAGCCTTCGCAGCGGTCAGATGATCGAGACCATCTCATTGGAAGAAGCGCTCGAACTCTTCAAGCTACCTAAGAAGGTTGGCATGTTCGAAGAAAAAGAGATGACCGTTGCCATCGGCCGCTTCGGTCCGTATATCAGACACAACAGTGCCTTTTATTCGCTGCCCAAGGGTGTCGATCCGCACAGCGTCACTGAGGAGCAGGCGGTGGAGATCATTCTTGAAAAGCGCAAGAAAGACTCAGAAAAGCTGATCAAGACTTTCGATGAAGATCCTGCGGTGAAGATTCTCAACGGCCGTTGGGGACCTTACATCGAATTTGGTAAGCAGAATATCAAGATGCCTAAGGGAAAGGAACCGAAAGACCTTACCTTTGAAGAGATCAAAGTGCTGGCAGAAGCGGCTGAAAAGGAGCCAAAGAAGAAAGGTCGCTTCACCAGAAAAAAGTAAGTTCAAAGTATTTATAGGGTATGGGATCCCGGATCCCATACCCTATCCAAATCAAATTCCATGAAAAAAGATCTGCCTGAGAACGTTGTTGAAGATATTGCAATTGCCGTGGTTTTGGAAAAAGAAAGCCCGGAAGCAAAGGTCTGGAACGTTTATCTTGTTAATCTTAAAAATGAGGCCATTCGCACCGTTCTTGTGTCATCTAAAGGGTACGGCCAGAAGGACGGCAAGGATGTGAAGACTTCTGTGCTGCGACATTCGATCGGCGATGTTGAGTCGGGCGAATATGCGTTAATTGAAGCAATAGACGAGCAGGTGTTCGGCCTTACAAATGAATACTGGCTCAGCTATTATATTGACGACCATATCTATGATAAAAAATTCATCTTCCTTCCCGAGAGCATTGTTGAATCGAATATGATGCGTATTCCTAAGGTAAATAAGCCGGGCGTCATGATTAAATAGCACCCTTTTTTCTCTTTTGCATTATTGCAAATCTTCCTAACTTTCCTGAAAATCTTTTCTATGTCTGCTTTAAAGCACCTGACCAAAAAGCAAGTCCTAACCCTTGCTGTTGTTGCTGTCCTCTCGATCATTGCCGGTATTACGTACTGGAAACTAAGAGCATCCAAAGAGCGCGACCTCTCCGCCTACGACAAGTATCTGGAGAGTTATACAAGCGGGATTATCTCACGCGAAAGTTCAATTCGCATCCGCTTAGCAAGTGACGTTCAGAACGTAGTGAGCGGAGCTGCTCTGCCTGACGACATTGTGGAACTGTCTCCTTCTGTAAAAGGGAAGACGTACTGGACGGATTCGAGAACGCTCGAGTTCAGACCCGATGAGGAATTCAAGCCTGATCAAAAATATGAAGTGGTGTTTCATTTAGACAAGGTGACGCCGGTAGCCGAAGGGCTGGAAGACTTCCAATTTGACTTTCAAACGATCAGGCCCGATTTCGAGGTCGAACTGAGAGGCCTGCGCGCCTCGGGTCCGCGCTCCCTCAATAAGATGGAGCTTACGGGAGTGCTCACGATGGCTGACGCGGAGGACGAAGCTGACGTAGAAAAACTATTGTCTGTGAGCGGTGTGGCTGGCGCAAAAATGAAATGGCAGCATAACAATGACACCAGAAGGCACGAGTTTGTGGTGGAAGGAATTGAACGGGACAAGAGCCCTTCCAGGCTGCGCATAGAATGGGATGGCGACCCGCTTTCCATTGAGCGGTCGGGATCAAAAGTGCTGGAGGTTCCGGCATTCGGCGACTTTAAGGTACTCGACATTAAGGCGATACAAGACAATGAGCAATACGTACTGGTGCAGTTTTCTGACCCTGTACGCGTGGGACAGGAACTGAACGGACTTCTAGGTATCACTAATTCTGAAATGCCGGCGTACTCCATTCAGGGCAGCGAGGTGAAGCTCTACCCCGCAGCACGGCTCGAAGGAAATATGGGCGTGTTTGTGAACGAGGGCATCGAGAACATATCCGGAAAGAAGCTAAGCACAAGCTTTAAGGGAAATATCTTTTTTGAAAACCGCCTTCCTTCTGTAACCATCCCTGGAAAGGGAGTGATCCTTCCCCAGTCGGGAAAGCTTATGATGCCATTTGAAGCAGTCAATTTGAAGGCAGTGGATGTATCGATCATCAAGATCTATAGCAACAACATTCCGCAGTATCTGCAGCAGAACGGTCTGGACGGGGAGTACTCCCTCAGGCAGGTGGGCAGGCCGGTAAAACAGGCAACTATCAGGCTCGATGAGGATAAGAGCATTAATCTGCACCGGAAGACGAGGTTTATGCTGGATGTGGACAAGCTGGTGAGGACAGAACCGGGAGCGATCTACAGAATTACGATCGGGTTCCGCCCCTCCTACTCGGTATATTCCTGCCAGGGCAGCAGCGGGGGGCTAAGTGAAAACGGAATTGAGCGGAACAGTGAAAATGAAGGATATAGCTCCGGGATAGATGAGGATGATGAGTTCTGGAGCCGGTATGACAATTACTATCCGTATGGCTACAACTGGGACGAACGCGAAAATCCCTGCAGCAGTTCCTATTATAATAAGGAGCGCTGGGCCTCAAGAAATGTCCTAGCCTCTAACATTGGTTTGATTGCAAAGGCTGGCAGCAACAACGCATTTAAGATTGCTGCTACAGATATTCTTACCGCGCAGCCGATGAGTGGGGTTACACTTGAATTTCTTGACTATCAGCAGCAGATAGTCGGTCAGGCAGAAACAGGCGGGGACGGAATGGCTTCCGTCCAGCTCAAGCGCAAACCCTATCTCCTGATAGGAAAGAAGGGAGATGAACGGGCTTATCTTAAGCTGGATGATGGAAGCTCTTTACCATTAAGCCGGTTTAATACAGGCGGAGAACAGGTTCAGAAAGGGCTCAAAGGCTTTATCTACGGTGAAAGAGGTGTATGGCGGCCGGGCGATTCGCTATTTATCAGCTTCATCCTTGACGACAGAGAGAACAGGCTGCCCACCGGGCACCCTGTCAGCTTTGAACTTTTCACTCCTCAGGGACAGCTTTATCAAAAACGCTCTACCAGCCAGTCAGTCAATGGATTTTACACATTTAAAACAGCTACAGAGTCGAATTCGCCCACAGGCAACTGGCTTGCCCGGATAAGAGCAGGAGGAGCCCTGTTTGAAAAACGGATCCGCATTGAGACGATCATGCCCAACCGGCTTAAGGTCAACCTGTCTTTTGCAGGAAAAAAGCAGCTGGTTAAAGGTGAGCAGCTTAATGCAACACTCAGCTCAAGATGGCTTTTTGGCGGGATTGCGCGTAATCTGAAGAGCAAAGTAGACGCTTTTGTTTCTGCGGCCCCCACGGTATTCCCGAACTATGCAGGATTCTCGTTTGATGATCCCACCCGTCCCTACAACTCCCAGACGCAAACCGTGTTTGAAGGAAATCTTGACGAAAACGGAGTGGCATCCTTTACTCCGAACATCAGCACTGAACAGGCAGCGCCAGGCATGTTGCGGGCCAACTTCCTGGTAAAGGTGTTTGAGCCGGGCGGCAACTTCAGCATTAGTCAGCTGAGCCTCCCCTACAGCCCTTATGCATCGTATGTGGGGCTGCGAACGCCTGACGGAAAGGGTCTTTCAAATATGCTCGTCACCGGGCAAGACCATCTCATTGACATTGCCTCTGTAGACCCGCAGGGAAACGCTTTGAAGGGAATAAAAGATGTAGAAGTTGAGTTGTATAAGATCCAATGGCGCTGGTGGTGGGACGAAGACGAGAATTCCATCAGCAACTTCACTCAGGATGAATATAACAAGCTTGTAAGCACCTCGAAGGTGCGACTGGTGAATGGAAAAGGCCGGTGGACGCTTCGTGTAGACGAGCCTGAATGGGGGCGCTTTCTCATTCGGGTGAGAGACCCGGAAACAGGACATGCGGCGGGCAAAGTGGTCTACGTTGACTGGCCGAACTGGTCACAGCGACTGCAGAATGAAAATCCGACCGAAGCGGCGATGCTGTCTTTTACTGCCGATAAAGAAAAGTACAAAGTGGGCGAAAAGGCTACGCTCACCATCCCGACGCCTGCAAATGGAAGGGCACTCATCAGTATTGAGACGGGAAGCAGGGTGATCAGCAGTACATGGATCGACACGCGCAAAGGCGAGACGCGCTATACCTTTGAAACCACTGGTGAGATGAGTCCTAACATCTTCGTCAACGTAACGCTTCTGCAGCCCCACTCGCAAACGGTTAACGACCTGCCGATCCGCATGTATGGCGTCATTCCGCTGGAAGTTGAGAATCCGGCAACGATATTAAAGCCTGTCATTTCTATGCCTTCAGTCATACGTCCTGAAACCCGGTCCTCCATTTCTGTTACAGAGGCCTCCCGCAAGCCGATGACCTATACGCTGGCTGTGGTAGATGAAGGTCTGCTTGATATCACCGGATTTAATACGCCTGATCCTCACGCGTCTTTTTATGCACGAGAAGGCCTCGGTGTTAAGACCTGGGATCTTTTCGATTTTGTGGTCGGCGCCTACGGCGGCGAGCTGCAACGTATCTTAAGCATCGGAGGAGACCGCCAGACCGGAAAAGGACCAAAGAACCCCATGTCGAACAGATTTAAGCCGGTTGTAAAATTTCTCGGACCCTTCACGCTGGGAGCCGGACAAAAGAATACCCACCAGCTCACCCTGCCGCCATACATCGGCTCAGTACGGACCATGGTGATCGCCGGAGAGAATGGGACGTATGGCTACGCAGAAAAGGCTGTGCAAGTAAAGAAACCACTGATGGTGCTGGGCACACTCCCACGCGTTCTGGCGCCGACCGAAGAAATACGATTGCCTGTCACCGTTTTTGCTCTTGACCAGTCGGTAAAAAGGGTCAGCGTTCAGGTAACATCAACAGCCTTTGCTTCATCCTCGATTGGTACAGTTATCAACTTTACGCGGCCGGGGGAACAGATGGCTGTATTCAACTTAAAGACGAGGAACTTTCAGGGCGTTGGAAAAGTACGGGTAACAGCCAGGAGCGGAAAAGAAACGGCATACTACGATGTAGAGCTGAACGTGAGAAATCCTAATCCGGTGATGACCAGGACGACCGAAAAGATAATAGAGCCAGGAGCGGCATGGAAGTCGGCATTTGCTGGTTTCGCAGCTGCAGGAGGCGCTAAAACCACGCTGGAGGTATCCTCCATCCCTGCTCTCAATCTACAGCAGCGTCTTGGATACCTGCTGCAATATCCTCATGGCTGTGCCGAACAGGTTACCTCTGCCGCTTTTCCTCAGCTCTATCTGAGCGGCCTGACCGACCTTTCTGCTCCCCGGAAAGCAGAGGCCGACCGGAACATCAAAGCCGCCATTCACAGGCTGCAGGGATTCCAAACACATGAAGGTGGAATGGCTTACTGGGCGGGAGATGCAGAGGCTGACGAATGGAGTACCAATTATACCGGTCACTTTATGCTGGAAGCATCGGCAATGGGCTATTCCCTGCCTCCCGCATTCCTTGGCCCCTGGAAAAAATTCCAGCGGTCAAAGGCCTTATCGTGGTCACCTTCTACCACCAGCTTCTATGGAAGCGATCTCCTTCAGGCATATCGCCTGTACGTCCTGGCCCTGGCTCAGGCTCCTGAACTCGGAGCAATGAACAGGTTGCGCGAGTTCAAGTACTTGTCGCCCGCCGCAAAGTGGAGACTCGCCGCTGCCTATCATATCGCCGGACAGCCGGAAGCTGCAGCAAGACTAATCCAGGGCCTGCCGCTCGCAGTAAAACCCTATAAGCAGCAGTTCGGCACCTTCGGGTCTGACCTGAGAGATGAAGCCATGATCCTGGAAACGCTGACATTGCTCGGCAGAAAACAGCAGGCAGGAAGACTGATCGGAACGCTGGCTGCCAGGCTGTCTCAGCACGAATGGTACAGCACCCAATCGACCGCTTATGCCCTGATCGCGATTTCCAGGTATTGCGGAAGTAATAAAGGCGCGAAACTGCAGTTCTCTTATGTCATCGGCAAGTCTGGAAAGGATATAAGCAGCAACTACCATCTCTGGCAAATGACAACGCCTTCGGATAAAGGAATGGCAGTAGTAAGCAACCGCGGAAAGAACAGGCTGTTCGCCCGGCTCATCACGCAGGGACAGCCATTAATGGGGCAAGAACCGGCAGGATACAGTAACCCTGATATTCTCACCATGCGGGTAGGATACTTCAGCACTAAGGGGCAGGTGATTGACCCGGGAAGGCTGGTGCAGGGGACAGACTTTATAGCGCAGGTAAATGTAATAAACCCGGGCAAGAGAGGTAAATACGTTAATATGGCTCTTACTCAGCTATTTCCTTCTGGCTGGGAAATTATCAATACAAGATTAATGGACCAGGACGGTGCGTATGGCTCGAAGCCCGACTACCGGGATATTCGAGACGACCGCGTGAACACATACTTCAGCGTAGACGAGGGTAAGGAAGTAACGTTTTACGTGTTACTAAATGCTTCTTATATCGGCCGTTTCTATCTTCCGCCGGTGTACTGCGAGGCGATGTACGACAACAGCATTAACGCCTCAGAAAAGGGCCGATGGGTAGAAGTAGTGCCCTCTAAGTAAGGCAACAGCGGATGGGGAGAGTACTGGACTGGTATAAAAGACTGACACGAAAGCAAAAGAGCGGGCTGTGGCTTTGTATAGCCTTGCTCTTTGCTTTCTGGTTTTGCCTCCCCTCTCCTCTTTTTAAAACGCCTTCATCGTTTGTACTCGAAGACTATAAAGGACGCCTGCTTAGTGCCTCTATTGCAGATGATGGACAATGGCGGTTCCCTGCGGGAGACTCAGTACCCGAGAAGTTTAAGAAATGTATTCTGGCTTTTGAAGACAAGCGCTTTTACTACCACCCCGGCGTGGATATATTGTCTATAGCGAGGGCGATGCGCGAGAATATCAGTGCAGGCAGGGTGGTGAGCGGTGGAAGTACGATCACCATGCAAGTGATCCGGTTGTCAAGAACTTCAAAAAGGAACTTTGGCAACAAGCTTATCGAAGCAATACAGGCACTCCGCCTGGAACTAGGTTACTCCAAGGAAGAGATACTCGGGCTTTATGCCGCCAATGCGCCGTTCGGGACAAATGTGGTGGGATTGGAAGCAGCGTCGTGGCGATACTTTGCAAGGCCTGCGGCCGAACTTTCCTGGGGGGAGATGGCTTCACTCGCCGTACTGCCT
The DNA here is from genome assembly GCF_041902385.1 of Arcticibacter sp. MXS-1. Lineage (GTDB taxonomy): Bacteria > Bacteroidota > Bacteroidia > Sphingobacteriales > Sphingobacteriaceae > Arcticibacter. The sequence continues at coordinate 4,104,217 of NZ_CP169244.1, forward strand.
AACTCCCCTCCCTTGTCCATCCGGGCCGCAACCGAGCCGTTTTAATCCGGAAACGAAACCGTCTGATCAATGCTCTCCAGAGAGAGGGCATTCTCAGCGCAGAAGATGCTGCACTGGCCAGGCTGGAGCCTGTACCGGAACATCCCTTGCCTCTTCCTCAGATTGCTCCTCACCTTCTCGACCTGGCGAAGAAAGACTTCAGGAAAGGGAATTCGAGGGAGACCAGGATCAGGACATCGATCAGGATGGACTTGCAGGAGCGGGTAAATACGGTACTCCTGAATCATCAGGGCCGGCTGGCAGCCAACGGGGTAAATAACATGGCCGCACTTGTGCTTGACGTGCATACGGGGAAAGCAGTCGCTTATATCGGTAATATATACCAGCCCAAGAACACGGAAATTGAGAGTCATGTCGATATCATACAGGCCAGGCGCAGTCCGGGCAGTACGCTGAAGCCCCTCTTGTATGCGGCGATGTTAAACGAGGGATACATTCTTCCTAACACCCTTGTGCCCGACATTCCCACTCAGATTGCCGGCTACCAGCCCAACAACTACGATCTGGGATACGACGGCGCCGTACCTGCTTCAAAAGCGCTGGCACGTTCGCTCAATGTTCCTGCTGTCAGAATGCTGCAGCAATACAAGTACAGTCGCTTTTACAGCATGCTCAAAAGCTGCGGAATTTCAACGCTTAATAAACCGGCTGATTTTTACGGGCTGTCGCTCATTCTTGGGGGCTGCGAAGTGAGCATGTGGGAGCTAGCAGGAGTCTATGCGAGTATGGCCCGCCGGCTGGAAGCGGAGGGCGACCTGCCCGAATGGTCATTACCCGGATATCATCTGGAGACAGCAGCACCCACGGGGGGAAGCGGGGAGGTAAGTTACGACATGGGACGTGCAGCCACCTGGTATACCTTTGAAGCCATGAACGAAGTGATGAGACCCGGAGAAGAGCAGCTGTGGCAGCGCTTTGAATCCTCGCAGCGGATCGCATGGAAAACGGGCACAAGTTTCGGATTTCGGGATGCATGGGCCCTTGGCCTTACTCCCGATCATGTCGTTGTGGTTTGGGCAGGCAACGCTGATGGTGAAGGGCGGCCAGGACTCACCGGCATAGATGCAGCAGCGCCGATCATGTTTGACATATTTCGCTTGCTCCCCGCTGCCAGGAGATGGTTCAGGAAGCCGCAAAAGGAGATGGTAAGAGTACGTGTATGTTCAGAAAGCGGCATGAGGGCGGTTAAGGGTTGTGCCCATCAGGCAGAGACGTGGCTGCCTTCCAGCGCGCTTAAAGCACCGGTATGTCCGTATAACCGTCTGGTACATCTCGATAAGACGGGAAAATGGCAGGTTACTGACCGCTGTATGGCTCCATCTGACATGATCCACCGGTACTGGTTCGTCCTCCCGCCTGCAATGGAATACTATTATAAGACCAAAAATTACGGATACAAGCCCCTGCCCCTTTTTCTTCCAGGATGCGATGAACGGGAGCAGTCTGAAAAAAGCGCTATGGAACTGATCTATCCAAGGAATAATGCAGAAGTATACATTCCGGTTGAAATAGGAGGTTCGCGAGGACAGATGATCTTTACTGCTGCGCACAGTCAGGAAGGAGAACCGATCTTCTGGCACCTGGATCACCGGTACATAGGCAAAACGGAAGGACCTCACCAGATGGCCTTCAGTCCTTCGCCCGGCCTGCATACCATCACACTCGTTGACCGCGACGGAAACCGGCTGGAGCAAACGTTCCGGGTACTTGATAAGGAAAGAAATTAATACGTATGTTTGTGTGATATGCTTGAAACGATCGATCTTCAGCAGGTAATGGTTCTCGATATTGAAACTGTTCCTCAGTATCCTTCCTTTGAAGAGGTGCCTGAAATCTTTCGTGACCTTTGGGAAAGGAAAAGCACATTGCAAAGAAAGGACGGAGAAACTGCTGCTGATATATACAGCCGTGCTGGTATTTGGGCTGAGTTTGGGAAGATCATCTGTATTTCAGTCGGCATTTTTACCAGGCAAGCAGACCGGATAGGCTTAAGAGTTAAATCGTTCGCAGGAGATGATGAGTGCAAGTTGCTGCAGGATTTTATGGCCTTACTTGACAAGCAGCCATCAAACCTTACTTTATGTGCCCATAACGGAAGGGAATTTGACTTCCCCTATCTCTGCCGCAGAACGCTTATCAACGAGCTATGCATCCCCTCTCAGCTCCGGATCAGCGGAAAGAAGCCCTGGGAGGTCAATCATATTGACACCTTGGAGCTCTGGAAATTTGGCGATTTTAAAAGTTATACATCCCTGAATCTCCTGGCTGCAGTATTCAATATCCCTACTCCCAAGGACGACATCAGCGGCTCCGATGTTTACCGGGTGTACTGGGAAGAACATGATCTGAACCGCATTGCGACCTATTGTCAGAAAGATGTGATCACCACAGCGCAGCTGCTCCTCCGCTTTAAGGAGCTTGCGCCCATGAAAGATGAGGACGTTGTGATAGTAAACTAGGTCTTCCCTTAGTGGACCGTTCCTTTCTGTAATTAATAAAATATTTAACTTCCGGCAGCTTTGGCTGTTATACTTATTATTGAAAGAAATTATAAATGGCAAAAAGAAAATCAGGACATATACTATTAGTTTTTAATCAGCTCATCAGCGACATCTTCGAGAAGAGTGGCAACAAGCCTCTCAACTACAAGCAGATCGCTTCAAAGCTCAACCTAAACGACCCTGAATCGAAGGAGTTGATCCTGAGCGTCCTTCAGGATGAAAGTAAAAAAGGCCTTTTCAAGGAGATCGAGCGCGGAAAGTTCCAGCTGAAGGAACAGAAGACGCTCCTGAGCGGAACGGTTTCTATGACCAGCGACGGGTCTGCCTTTATTATCCCCGACGACGAGTTCGAGGAGGACATCTATGTTGCGCCAAGAAAACTGCGAACCGCCCTCAACGGCGATAAGGTGCAGATCTACGTCTTTGCAAAAAGCAAGGGCCGGCGTAAGGAAGGAGAAGTTATTGAGATTCTTGAGCGGGCAAAAATGGATTTCACCGGTATTGTGAAGGTATCAGAGCGATTTGCTTTTCTCATACCCGACGACCGGAAGATGCTGCATGATATCTTTATTCCTCTTGAAGAGCTGCATGGCGCGCAACATGGCGAAAAAGCAATAGCAAAGATCACGGACTGGCCGGAGGGTGCAAAGAATCCAATTGGTTCTGTTACCCGGGTACTCGGTGTACAGGGAGAGAACAATACGGAAATGAATGCGATCCTGGCGGAATACGGCTTCCCGCTGCAGTTCCCTGAGGTAGTGGAAGAAGAGGCAAATGCCATACCGGAAGAGATTCCGGCTGAAGAGATAGAGAAAAGAAGAGATTTCAGGGACGTGCTTACCTTTACCATTGACCCGCAGGACGCCAAGGATTTCGACGATGCCATATCGTTCCGCTACCTCGACAATGGAAATTACGAGGTTGGTGTCCACATAGCCGACGTCACTCATTATGTAAATTCGGGAAACCCATTAGATAAAGAAGCATTTGAACGCGGCACATCCGTCTACCTGGTCGACCGCGTAATCCCAATGCTCCCCGAACGTCTCTCTAATGGCGTTTGCTCGCTTAGACCCAACGAAGATAAGCTCTGCTTTTCCGCTGTATTCGAGCTGGATAAAGAGGCTCATCTTATCAACCAATGGTTTGGAAAGACAATCATCCATTCAGATCGCCGCTTCTCGTATGAAGAGGCGCAGGAAGTGATAGAAGGACACTCTCAGGAACTGAAGCACGAGATCGACATCCTGAACGGCCTGGCTTATAAACTCCGGGAGCGGAAATTTAAGCAGGGCGCAATCAGCTTTGAAACCACGGAAGTGAAGTTTAAGCTTGACCCTGACGGCAAGCCTGTTGGTGTTTACGTCAAAGAGCGCAAAGATGCACATAAGCTGATAGAGGACTTCATGCTGCTGGCCAACAGGAAAGTAGCGGAATTCATTGCAAAGAAAGGCCGGGGCAAGAAAAAACTAACCTTCGTGTATCGTTCGCACGACGCTCCAAATCAGGAGACCCTGCTGGGCTTTGCTCAGTTCGCGGCACGGTTCGGATATAAAATTAACACGAAATCGGATAAGGAAATTGCGCGGTCGCTGAATCATTTAATGGAAGATGTGGAGGGCAAGAAAGAACAGAACGTGCTGACGCATCTGGCAATACGTTCTATGGCGAAAGCGATATATACGACCAAAAAGTCGAGCCATTATGGTCTCGCATTCGACTACTATACACACTTCACCTCTCCTATCCGTCGTTACCCGGATGTGATGGTCCACCGCCTTTTAGAACACTACCTGGAAGGTGGCCGGTCGGTCAACGAGGAAGAGTACGAAAAGATGTGTGTGCACGCCTCCCAGATGGAGAAGAAAGCTGCGGATGCGGAGCGCGCCTCTGTAAAATACAAGCAGGCCGAGTTCCTTGAAGAAAATATCGGAAAAGAATACGACGGCATCATTTCAGGTGTCACAGAGTGGGGGATGTATGTTGAGATCGTCGAAAATAAATGCGAGGGAATGGTCAGATTGCGAGACATCACCGACGACTTCTACGTTCTCGATGAGAAGAATTATTGCATTATCGGACAGAGAAAAAAGAAGGTGTACCAGCTCGGAGATGATGTGAGGATACTGGTAAGAAAGGTAGACCTGGCGAAAAGACAGATCGATTTTACGCTTGTTGCTGACGACAAAAACCGCAGCAGCGACTAAAAGACAAGCATCAGAAAAGAGAGATGGGCCGCATTCAACCGTGTGCTCATCTATTTTTTTGTATTTTCGTCGACATTTAATATCATATGTATTCAATAGCTCAATTACAGGACTTAGTTAACAAGCAGGTAGCAGAAAAGGAGTACCCGGCACAGCCTTCCGAATTGTATGAACCCATCAGGTACATTCTGGGCCTTGGGGGCAAACGCATGCGACCTGTCCTGCTTCTGATGGCCTGTGATCTGTTCGAAGGAAGCGTGATAAGCGCACTTCCGCCAGCCCTGGGAATTGAGCTGTTCCATAACTCGACATTAATGCACGACGACATTATGGATAATGCCCCCTTAAGGAGAGGCAAGGAGACCGTTCATTCAAAATGGAATCCTAATGTGGCCATCCTTTCCGGTGACGTCATGCTGGTGGAGTCTTTCCGTCTGCTTACGCATGTTCCGCAAGCTGTCCTAAAGAAAGTGACCGATGTGTTTACAGGCACGGCACTTGGCGTGTGTGAAGGTCAGCAAATGGATATGAACTTCGAAACTTCTGAAGGCGTTACTATTGCAGAATACATTGAAATGATCCGGCTTAAAACTGCTGTATTGCTTGCCGGAAGTCTCAAGATCGGCGCTTTGATTGCAAACGCGGGAGACGAAGATGCAGACAACCTTTACCGTTTCGGCGAGAGCCTGGGTGTTGCATTCCAGCTTCAGGACGATATCCTGGATGTTTACGGTGATCCGGATAAGTTCGGTAAACAAGTAGGCGGCGATATTCTTTCCAACAAAAAAACATACCTGCTCATCAAAGCAATGGATATTGCAGAAGGTCTGGATGAAGAAGAACTGCAGTATTGGCTAAATGCTGAAGAGTCCGACCCCGCTGCCAAAGTCAGATCGATCACCGATATCTATACCCGCTTAGGCGTAAGGCAACTTGCGGAGGAAGAAATGAATCATTACGCTGAAAAGGCACTTTCCTTTCTTGCCCGCGTCACTGCCCCTGATGACAAGAAGCAGCTGTTTAAAGATTTTGCAGAAAAGTTATTGGTGAGAGAAAACTAGCCATTAGCAAATGGCTTCGCTACCGGTGATAGGAGCCGTAAAGGCAAATATGAGCTCTATAAACAACCTATGGCGAAATAAGAACAAAAAAAGAGGCTGAACTCAATCTGAGACAGCCTCTTTTTCTTGAATATGTATTGTACTCTATTGTTCTGCAACAACAGCAGCAGCTTCTACTGGAAGAACAGAAACATAGGATTTGTTGTCAGCCTTCTTTCTGAATACTACTTTGCCATCTACTAACGCAAATAACGTGTGATCTTTTCCAATACCTACATTCTTATCAGGGTGGTGCTTAGTACCACGCTGACGAACGATGATATTTCCTGCAATAGCATCCTGACCACCAAAAATTTTGATACCTAAGCGCTTGCTATGCGACTCGCGACCGTTCTTGGAACTACCAACACCTTTTTTGTGTGCCATCTTTTTTTATCTTTTTGAATTGAAGGTCAATTCAGGTTAATACTTTTTTTATTATTTCTACTATCTCTTAGAGAGAAATTCCAGTGATTTCAATCTTAGTGAACTGCTGACGGTGTCCGTTCTTTTTCTTGTAACCTTTGCGGCGTTTCTTTTTAAAAACGATCACCTTATCGCCCTTTAAATGAGACACGATCTTAGCTGAAACCTTAGCTCCGTTCAGTGCATCTGCACCAACTTTGATACTACTTCCGTCTGCAGCTAACAATACATTGTCAAATTCAATACTAGCGCCTTCTTCTCCTTGTAAACGGTGTACAAAGATTTGTTGGTCTTTTGCAACCTTGAATTGCTGTCCGGCTATATTTACTATTGCGTACATTGTTAGATATTTTTTTAAATGAGGTGCAAATATAGGAAATGCATTTTTAACAAACAAGAGCGGAAAAGTTTATTTAGCGAGGTGTTTTGACTTCTTTCCGCCCAGCAAATGCACGGCAACCGTCAGCAAGCTCAGGACAAGCCCCACAGCTACCACTCCGTTCCATTGCCATATGGTCCAGGCCTGCCCGGCGATATACGTACCAGAAGCGCCGCCAATAAAATAGGAAACCATATAAACTGTGTTTAAGCGGTTTCGTGCTTCAGGGTGCAGCGCAAAGATAATCGTCTGGTTGGCTATGTGCATGGATTGAAGTCCGAGGTCGAGCAGCACCACACCGATAACTAGACCGGCCATGCTAGCCGCTGAAAAACCGAAGACCAGCCATGCAGCAAGGGTCATCAGGCAGGTAATAGTGATCAGCTTCCTTATCCATCCGGTCACTTATTCGTCCTACTACCGAAGCAGCTAGCGCGCCCCCCGCCCCTACCAGTCCAAATGCTCCGGCCACATCACTGCCCGAATTAAAAGGAGGCCCTTGCAGTAAAAATACCAGGGTGGTCCAGAATGCTCCAAATCCGGCAAAACCCAGCCCCCTCGCAGGGATGCTATTCTAAGCGCCGGCTCGGTCTTGGCATATTTTATCAGAGACGCCATTAACTCCTTATAACTACCTTTATAGTCTGGATAAACTTCGGGCAGCCAGACAGCAAGCGCCAGCCAGAGGGCCACCATTACTCCCGCAGCAATATAGAACATTGCCCGCCATCCATAGTGTTCTCCTACAAAGCCACTCAGCGTTCGCGAACAAAGAATACCAATCAGCAAACCGCTCATCACCGTACCGATCGCCTTGCCTCTTTCTTCTTCCCTTGCTAAATGTGCTGCCATGGGTACAAACAGCTGAGGCACCACAGAAGTGACACCAATCATAAAGCTTGCGGCCATCAGAATATGAATATTAGCAGCCGACGCGGCTAATAACAAGGCCGCAAGAATAAAAGCAAAATCGACAAGGATTAACCTCTTCCTTCGAAGCAGGTCACCCAGTGGAATAATGAAGAGTAACCCTACGGCATATCCGATCTGAGTAAGCACAGATACTACCGCAGCTTTTGATTGAGAGATATGAAACGTCGCTGCGATCTTCCCCAGCAGCGGCTGATTGTAATAGTTATTTGCAACTACAAGCCCCGACCCGGCCGCCATTAGCCAAAGGCCCGCCTTGGTCAGTTTTGGGGTAGTGCCACTCACGCCTGTCTCCTTTCCATCTTTATGCATCTGGGGCAAAGTAATTCAAATTCTGCCTTTGAGACGAGCGAAATCAGTCACACAACTGTTGAATTAACAGAAATGTATTTTTCTAAACTCCACACTGTGTCGTCTTATTCAACAAGCTTTACTGTCAACCGCGCGGCAAATCGTCTTTTTTAGCGTTTTTAGCGCTCTTTTGTTCTTTTTGAGCAATTGGCACGACTATTCTTATACTCTAGACATCGTTAACAATTAAAAATTAAAGACTATGAAAAAGGTATTGTTTTCAGCAGCTATATTGGCTTTCGCAGGTGCAACAGCGTTTAGTACTACAAGCCATCAGGTAAATGTTTCTAAGAGTAACGTAGTTTGGCAGGATACTACAAAAGACACCACCAGTACACCTACTGATACAACAAGTGCTCCTGCAGACACTACTCAGAGCAAATAAAAGTATTAATACATCTGCCCCTGTTAAACGGGATTGCTTATCCTCAATTACAATTAACACAACCTTGCAAGAGCTCCGAACCAATCGGGGCTCTTGTTGTTTGTTTCAAGATTTTTCGGAACAAATCGTAAAAATACGTGTTTGACCAAGGTGATGTACGCTATGGTTTACATAGTCGTTGAATACTAGTAGAACACATCTGGATGATTTTAATTGTAGACGACCTTTCGGAGAACCTACTCGGTCTCAGAAAGATACTTGAGCTAAACGATTTCGCCGTAGACGAAGCCCGATCAGGGGAAGAGGCTTTGAGGAAAGTGCTTAAAAACGTGTATTCGCTGATTATATTGGATGTTCAAATGCCAGGGATGGATGGCTTTGAGGTTGCTGAAGCATTATCAGGGTTCAGCAGGGCCAAGGACATACCTGTCATTTTCTTGTCGGCCGTAAATACCACCAAAGAGTTTATTACCAGGGGCTATATGACCGGGGGGTATGATTATATCACCAAACCGATGGACCCCGACATCCTATTACTTAAGGTAAAGAACTTACATAAACTGTCGCAGCAGAACTTCGAGTTAAAGCGTGCACACGAAGAGCTGGCAAAGGAGATCGAGGTAAGGAAATCGGCAGAGCAGAAAAAGGACGAATTTCTAAGTATAGCAAGTCACGAACTGAAAACACCACTGACTCGTGCTAAAGGGTATTTGCAGCTTTTAAAGATGCTCATAAATAACCAGGATAAAACTGAGGAGAGCAAGAGCTACCTGAAAAAAACAGAAGCCCAGATTGAAAAGCTGAACCTGCTCGTATCAGGAATGCTTGATCTTTCTAACATTGAAGCAGGCAAGATGGCCTTCAACATGGGGACTTTTAAAGTGAGCGACGCGGTAGACGGTGTGATGGACGTATTTAGAACAATTTATCCTGATTACAGGATTGTTCAAACCGGAGAAATTCCGGAGACCCTGTACGGCGACCAGGGCAAGATTGAGCAGGTGATGCTTGATTTCCTCTTTAATGCGGCCAAATACTCCCAAAACCAGAGGGAAGTTGCTCTTCATACTACCATAGAAGGGAATAATTTCCGTGTAGAAGTGACGGACAAGGGTGTTGGGATTGCCCCTGAAAAAATGCCGAAGCTCTTTCAGAAATTCTACCGGGCAGAAACTTCATACAACGAATTCCAGGGCCTGGGCATCAGCCTGTTTATATGTTCTGAAATTATCAAATACCACAGAGGAACGTACGGGGTGTCAAGTGAACCGGGCTTCGGTTCAACGTTCTATTTCACTATCCCGGCAGTGCAGCCCGCCTGACCCTCTCAGTTTCGCCGCCTATCCTATTCACGTCAATATACCTTATCTTTGCCTCCCCTATGTTTCAAGCAGCAACTTACAGGAAGTATTATAAGAGTAATTTAAATCTGGCAATACCAGTGGTGATCTCGCAACTCGGTCATACACTGGTGCACACTGCAGACAGCGTCATCGTCGGGCACTTTGCCGGAACCATTTCCCTGGCAGCAGTATCGCTGGTGAACAGTATTTTCACTATCGTGATGGTGGCAGGCATTGGTATCGCTTATGGCCTTACCCCCTGATAGCGCAGGAGAACGGACGGGGCAACTACTTAGAGTGCGGCAAGCTGCTTATCAACAGTCTTTTTATCAATATTGTCATCAGCGTATTGTTATTTGTGGCCGTGTATTTCGGCATGCTTCTGGTGATCGACCATATGGATCAGGATCCGCAGGTGGTACAAACCGCGAAGCCTTACCTGGCGCTTCTCGGAATGTCGATCATTCCATTGATGATCTTTAATACCTTTAAGCAATTTGCGGAAGGACTCGGTTTCACAAGACAGGCGATGACCATCTCCATTGTAGGGAACATCATCAATATCTGCCTCGGAATTACCTTTGTCAAAGGCTTGTTTGGGATTGAGCCAATGGGAGTCAAAGGCGTGGGCTGGAGTACGCTGATAGACCGGACCATTATGGCAATCGTGATGGGCTTTTATGTCATGCGCTCCCCAAACTTCCGCGAGCATTTGAAGAGCTTCACCACAAAAGCAGTCTGCAAGTTCACGTCCTTCCGCATCCTGAAGATCGGTGCACCTGTGGCGATGCAATATACCTTTGAGGTGAGCGCCTTCAGCGGAGCTGCCATCCTGATGGGAACCCTTGGCGCTATTCAGCAGGCGGCCCATCAGGTAGCAATCAACCTCGCGTCTATGACCTATATGATGGCGAGCGGCATATCAGCGGCAGCTACTATTCAGACGGGCAACAACTACGGCAAGGGAAATTATCACGACCTCCGGCTTTCTGCCAATGCCAGCTACCACATTGTACTGGTATTCATGTCGGTTACCGCCCTGATATTTGTAATCTGCAACAAATGGCTTCCCTGGATCTATACTGCCGACACACTCGTAATTGAGGTAGCGGCTCCCCTCCTCATCATTGCCGGACTGTTCCAGCTGTTTGACGGCTCTCAGGTTGTCGGTCTTGGCGTGTTACGGGGGATGGGCGACGTCAACGTACCAACTCTCATCACCTTTATCGCCTACTGGATCATTGGTCTGCCGCTCGCCTGGCTTCTCGGCATAAAGCTGGAACTAGGCGCTAACGGCATCTGGTATGGGCTTACATTCGGACTGCTGGCATCATCCATACTTCTTTACTTTCGCTATAATTTTTTCAGCCGGCGACTCCAGAGTTAAAAATAGATGTCGTTTGCCACTCTAAAGGTATTGCAGTGCGCTTCAACAATGTCAACAATATTGGTTGAATAGCCGCCGCCCATACTCACCTGCACAGGGATCCCCAGCGCACGGCAGCGCTCTAAAACAATCTGGTCCCTCTTTTTACACCCCTGCCTGGTCAGAGACAGATGGCCCAGTTTATCTGTCGACAGCACGTCCACTCCCGAAAGGTAAAATACAAAATCAGGCTTTACTTGATCAAAAAGGCTCGGTAAAGCAGACTGTAGAATCCTCAGGTACTCCTCATCTCCTGTACCAATGTCGAGGCCTATGTCAAGATCGGAACGTTCCTTTCTAAACGGGAAATTTTTCTCCGCGTGCATTGAAAAAGTAAACACCTCAGAATAATGTTCGAATAGCTGAGCAGTACCATTTCCCTGATGAACATCGAGATCAATAATCAGGATTTTCTTTGCCAGCCCTCGGTGCAAAAGAAAATTGGCAGCTACAGCCTGGTCGTTGAGCAGACAAAATCCTTCTCCCCAATTATAGCCGGCGTGATGGGTACCACCCGCAACATTAAAAGCAATTCCGTGCTCAAAGGCATAAAGAGCCCCCTCAATTGTCCCCTGGACGATCCTCTTCTCACGTTCTACCAGCGCACTACTGAGCGCAAAACCAGTGCGCCTTACTTCCCGGGCGCTAAGCGTCAAGTCGCGAAGCGCCATCCAGTATTCGGACTGATGCGTCCACAAGACAACCTCCTCGTCAACTGGGCGCGGAGAAAACAAGTTAGGAGGCCTTATTAGTCCCTCATAAAGCAACTGCCCGGGTATGAGCTCGTACTTCAGCATCGGAAAGCGATGCCCTTCCGGAAGCGGGTGAACATATATCGGATCAAAAGCAACTTTCAACACGGACCGAAAGTACGAAAAAGGAAGAAGCACTGATGACGCCGGCGATATCGTCTTAAAATTCCCTAGCTTTGCTCTTACTTTTGAGACGAAGAAGATTGTTTCGCGTCTCAGTGAAGCTCATACAAAAATGGATTATAAATTAGGAGAATTTGTTCGTTTCGTGGACGAAAAAAGGGAAGGTTACATCACCAGGATCTTCAACGATGAGATGATCGGTGTAACAGGAGATGATGACTTTGAAATTCCCGTCTTGGCCAGCAAGGTAACGCGTGTTCACGGACATGTCTATGATAGTACTTCAGCACAGGGAAACGCCGCAGAGCGTACTGCTCCTGCTGCAACTTTTGAAACTAAAGGAATCCATCTCGCCGTAGTACCCGACCAGCGGAAGGGATCAGTGGTTTACTTTTACCTCGTTAACAACACGTCCTTCCAGCTTCTGCTAACTCTTGTCACAGAAAAAACCAAAGAACTAAGGGGCGAATTTGCCGGCATCGTCAATCCCGGCACCGCAACGCAGGTATTTACCGCTTCTCTTTCAGAACTTGACATGTGGCCATCCTTTCATCTGCAAGTCCTTTACTTTACTACGCAAAACATATCGCTTCCCTCCCCGCTCCTGATTACTGAGAAATTCAGAGCTAAAGACTTTGCCGGAACAAAAAAGCGGGTAGCCCAGATCAAACAGGACGGATGGATCATACAACTGGATCAGGAGGAAGTAAAAGTCGACCCCGAGAAGCTGAAAGAAAGTTTTTTCAAGCCTGCGGAAGAAAAGAAAGAAATAGCAAAGCCTTCACGGGAGATTGATCTTCACATAGAGAAACTTCGTGACGACTTTCAATTCCTCAGCAAGAGCGAGATCCTGAAGATCCAGCTTGAGCATTTCAAGAAAAGTCTTGATGCTGCCATTGTTCATAAACTGCCCTCTATCATTTTTATTCACGGGGTAGGCAACGGAACCTTACGCATCGAACTTCATAAAAGACTTGGAAAGCATCCTCATGTCAAGACGTTCATGGATGCGCGCAAAGAAAAATTCGGTTATGGAGCTACTGAGGTGCTACTAAAGTAACCCATCGCCTCAGACATACTGCGGTAGGTTTCAAGCAAGGCCCCTAGTTAAACAATACTGGCAGAATGGCGTTAATTAGTCACTCTTACTAAAGCAGACTAATGCCTTTATGAAAATCCCGACGCAGAACTTACTGCAGCTTGCCATCGTTATTTTCCTCCTGTCGTGCGGAAGGACTGAAAAACAAGGAACCGAAACGCAGCAGGACACCTGGTATAAGAATGCATTTATCTATAACGTAGAGGTAGGAACGTTTAAAGACAGCGACGGCGACGGCCTGGGTGATTTTAAAGGTCTCATACAAAAGCTCCCTTATCTCGACAGCCTCGGCGTAGATGTGATTTGGCTTTCGCCTTTTATGCCATCGCCCGGAAAGGACGACGGGTACGACATTACCGATTACTACCGGGTGAATCCGAAGCTGGGCACCATGGCCGACTTTGATCGTTTTCTTGCTGAGGCGAAAAGCAGGAAAATCAGGGTGATTACTGACATCGTTTTGAATCACACATCTGTTGAGCACCCATGGTTTCGCAAGGCAAGGGCAGACAGCAATTCTAAATACCGGTTGTGGTACGTATGGGCCGACAAGAAGCCGGCAGATGCAGATAAAGGAATGGTGTTCCCCGGAGTTCAGAAAGAAACCTGGAGTTACGATAGCGTCGCGAAAAAATACTATTTCCACCGGTTCTACAAATTTCAGCCTGACCTGAACTACGGAAATCCTGATGTACAAAGAGAGGCCTTCAATATCCTGAAATTCTGGCTAAAGAAAGGTGTTGACGGCTATCGGCTCGACGCGGTTCCCTTTATTATCGATCTTCCTGAAACCGGCTCTGAGAACCCGGAACGCATGCTAAACCTGGTCGCCCGATTCCGGAAAGAGATGAAAGCCGTGAAGCCCGACGCGCTTATGCTGGGAGAGGCCAACCTTGCCCCCGAAGAGAATAAAGACTATTTCGGCGACAATGGGGAAGGCATGCAGATGATGTTCAACTTCTACGCCAATCAATATCTCTTCTATGCGCTGGCAAGCGGAAACATTTCTGAGCTGGTAAAGGCATTAAGGGATACAAAGCAGAAACCACCGGCAGCTCAGTGGGCATATTTCCTGCGGAACCACGACGAGGTAGACCTGGCCAGACTGAGCACCAAGCAGCGGAACCTTATTTTTGCAAAGTTCGGCCCTGATTCAAACATGCAGCTCTATGAACGGGGCATCCGGCGTCGCCTTGCTCCCATGCTCAATAACGCCAGGCAGCTGCGGATGGCCTACAGCCTGCTGTTCTCACTTCCCGGCGCTCCGGTGATACGATATGGAGAAGAAATAGGAATGGGCGACGACCTCAGCCTGCAGGAACGCCTCTCTGTACGTACCCCTATGCAGTGGTCGCTTCAGGTCAACGGAGGCTTCTCCTCATCACGAACAACGGTAAGACCAGTCATCAGCTTTGGCAGCTATGGCTATCAACGTCTCAATGTAGCAGAACAACAACGGTCGCCCGGCTCTCTTTTAAATTTCATCACTCATTTGTCGGCCCTCAGGAAACAACATCCCGAGATAGGCTTAGCTAACTTCGAAGTGCTGGATTCCAAGACGGATCACATCCTGGCGATCGATTACCGCTATCAAAAAAAGCGCCTTATGATCATCCATAACTTTAGCAAAGAACCCCTTGCCTTTCACCTCGATCCCGCATGGTCAGTCGCAGGCACACTAAACGAGTTGCTGTCAGGCAGAAAGCTAAAGATCGGCAGACCCGATAATGTAAAAATCGAGCTGGAGGGCTACGCCTGCCGGTGGTACGAGATCTTACCCTAACTGCTCCGGCTAACCGAAGCTGCTTAACTCTTACGAAGTCCGGCTTATAAGTCCTAACTTAGCATCCGAAGCTTAAGAAGAAATAATAGAAAGTGCATGGCTCAGTACGAAACAAGAAAAGACGTTCCCTCTAAGAAAAAGTTTTTTTATCCTGTAATAGATCCTCTGAAAGACTACCTGGTGAAGTATAACCGGAAAATAAAGCTCCCGGTGGAATACTCCGACCTGCTGCGCTTTCAGATGAGCACTCCGCTCCTCGATAAAAGCGGGAACGACACGTTATGGCAAACGGTATATTACGACCAGAGTGAGATGAACGAGCTGTTCCCTAACCTCGTTGCCATCTACGTCCTGATGTGTGCCGACGGCGACAACCAGGTAGCCGAAAATCTCACCATCGCTCAGATCGACTATTGTACCTTCGGAAACTCCAAACCCTTCCGTATCCGGGTGATCAACCGCTACAATGACAACTACGACTACATCTATGTAAAAATAGCAGATGCTTCAAGAGTATACGGCCTGGAACTGGAACACATCTTATCCCCAAACCGCATTACCTACCTCACCGATGGTACAACGCTTATTGAGGAGCACATTTCAGGGCTTCCCGGAGACATCTTCATAAAACAGCGTCTCAATACTTCTAAATTTAACCAGATCCGTATCTGTAAGGAATTCGTAAAGTTTAACGAACGTTGCTTCATCCGCCTGCTGGGTGACATGCGATCTTACAACTACGTCGTCCACATCACACCCGATATCGAAGGCAATCAATACAGAATGAGGGCCATTGACTTCGACCAGCAGTCTTACGAAGGCCGCCGCAACTTTTACCTTCCCCACTTCTTCAAGGAAAACAATCCGCTGGTCATGCTCGGCATGAAACACATGGATAAAGCAACCATGCGACAATACCAGGAGGAAGAGCGCAGTCTTATTTACAACCGTATGCGACTGGTGCATTATCGCTTACGCGACCTGCTTGCAGTAATGAAAATCCAGGAGATCTCGCCTATCCATAAAGTAAAGAACCTTGCTTTGGAACTAAGCGAGTACCACAAGCGCGAGTCCTTTAACAAATGCAGTAACATGGGCGAGCTTGTGGAAGAACAGCTCAAGGTCTTCTTCGAAAAAAGGCAATAAAACAGCAAGGAGTTGTTGCAAGATGTTAAGGTTTTGTTAAAAGTCGCCAAAAAAGGATCATCGTTGTAACACATTTTTTTCAGAGCAGTCTATGGTATAAAGAAAACCACAAAAGACACAGCCATGAAAAGAGTAGCTTTAATGTTAACAGCAATTTATTTCGGAATTACGCTTAGTTCGTTTGCTGCTGATGAAAATTCAAAAGAGCGGAAGCTCACGGTTGATTATGCGATCCAGACCTATGTCGATGCACTTACCGAGGGCAAGGTTAAGCTCTTAAATGAAGTCCTTGATGCCGATGTGAAGTTTTCGGTGGCCCAGGGTGATAAGATGGAGAACTATACCCGCGAGCAGATTCTTGAACAAGTGCGGCGGGCAGAAAACGTTAAACAGAATTGCACAGCGGAATACACCCTTGTCGACCAAAACCTTTCACAGGCGATATATAAGGTCGTGTTCGATTATCAAAGCTTTAAAAAGGTAAATTTTGTTACGGTGGTACAGACCAAAAAGGGATGGAAGTTGACCAATGTATCCGTCTCTTACAAGTGATAATTTTACCGAAAGGCTATTTTCGAGAAGAAAATTCGCCGAAGCCTTGAAAGAAATAGATCAAAAGAGCATTTTGTGATTTGGATCACAATTAAAAATTCTCAGTTTTTTCTCATTCTGTAATAAGAAACAATGTCAGTTCGCAGCTTTATTAAACGAATTTTAAGAAGTAGCGAAACGGCTTAAATATTTACTAAAAGTGCAGCAGAGGGCGTAAAAGACTAACTTTCAATAGTACTAAAACGTTTAATTAGTAAAAAACTAACATACCTAATATTCAGTATTATGAAAGCTTTAAAAACTATAATCACCGCATTCTGTATAGCATTATCCTTCACCGTATTTTCAAAGGACGACGGAGCAAAAGACCAGAAGCTTAGCATGAGCTACGCTGTTCAAACCTACATTGACGCCATGACGCTGGGCAAGATTAAAGACTTTGGCGAAGTGCTTGACAACGATGTAAAGTTCACAATGACACAGGGACAAAAGATTGTAAACTTCAACAGAGCACAGATGCTGAGCGCACTGAAGGGATCAGAAAACATGGAGCAAAATTGCAAGACTTCTTACTCCGTGGTTGAACAGAATGACGCGCAGTCAATTGTTAAAGTAACAATGACCTACGATGTATTTACCAGAACGAACTACGTAACAATTTCCCACACAGACAAGGGCTGGAAGATCACCAACGTCTCTAGCGTGTTCAATTAAGCCGCTTGTAAGAAATTTAATCAGAAGGGAGATTAGATTACGAAGAGAAGGCCGGAAGCACTAACTGCTTCCGGCCTTCCTTTTTTACTTGCCGTGCAGAAACGGCATACTACGCTGCACTTTCTTCTGCAATGGTAGCGGCTGATGCAGCAGTCTGTGCATCATCCTTTTCTACCCGCAGGTTCTTTACAATGTGTTGTTGACGGTCAGGCGTGTTTTTTCCCATGAAATATTCAAGGAGCGCACGAATATTCGTCTCCTTAAGAATCACCGGTTCCAGATGAATGTCCTTCCCTATAAAGAGGCCAAACTCGTCAGGCGATATCTCGCCTAACCCTTTAAACCTTGTAATCTCAGGCTTTACCCCAAGCTTCTGAATCGCCCGAACCTTTTCCTCCTCACTATAGCAGTAGATCGTCTCCTTCTTGTTACGAACCCTGAAAAGAGGCGTCTGGAGAATGGAAACATGACCCGCCTTTACCAGATCAGGGAAGAACTGCAGAAAGAAAGTCATCATCAGCAAACGGATGTGCATTCCGTCCACGTCCGCATCTGTTGCAATAACGATGTTATTATAACGAAGTCCGTCCAGGCCGTCCTCAATGTTCAGCGCATGCTGCAGCAGATTGAACTCCTCGTTCTCATACACCACTTTCTTGGTCAGACCAAAACAGTTAAGGGGCTTTCCTTTCAGACTGAAAACCGCCTGAGTCATTACATCGCGCGATTTGGTGATAGAACCGCTTGCCGAATCTCCCTCTGTGATAAAAAGCGTAGTCTCTTGCTTCCTTTCATGATTGTCGTCGAAATGGATCTTGCAATCCCTGAGTTTCCGGTTATGTAGAGAAGCTTTTTTTGCACGCTCATTTGCGAGCTTTTTGATTCCCGCGATGTCCTTCCTTTCCCTTTCCGACTGAAGGATCCGCTTTAACAACGCATCTGCTGTCTCGGGGTTCTTCAGGAGGTAGTCGTCCAGCTCCTTCTTTACAAAATCGTTCACAAAAGCACGAACAGAAGGTCCGTCAGGACCTACGTTGAGAGATCCCAGCTTGGTCTTCGTCTGCGACTCAAATACCGGCTCCTGTACACGCACAGAAATTGCAGCAACAATTGAAGCGCGCACATCTGAGGCATCAAATTCCTTTTTAAAGCGCTCCCTGATGGTCTTCACTACCGCTTCACGAAACGCCGCCTGATGTGTCCCTCCCTGGGTGGTATGCTGACCGTTTACAAACGAGTAATATTCCTCCCCGTACTGCTGACCGTGCGTCATGGCGATCTCAATATCCTCACCCTTTAAATGGATGATGGGATAACGGATATGCTCGGGCTCGGTATTCTTGGAAAGCAGGTCGTGAAGCCCTTTCTCAGAAAAATACTTCTGTCCGTTAAAGTTGATCGTCAGACCGGCATTCAGGAATACATAGTTCCAGATCATGTTCTCAACGAACTCCGGAATAAAACGATAATGGCGGAAGATAGAATCGTCAGGAATAAACGTGATCGCCGTTCCATTCCGTTGCGTGGTATCCTTCTCCGCCTCATCGCGTATCAGCTCACCTTGATGAAATTCTGCTATTTTAGTCCTTCCATCGCGGTAAGACTGCACGGTAAAAGAAGTGGAAAGCGCGTTGACCGCCTTCGTACCTACCCCATTTAGTCCAACCGACTTTTGGAACGCTTTTGAATCGTATTTACCTCCGGTATTGATCTTCGAAACACAGTCGATCACCTTTCCCAACGGAATACCACGTCCGTAATCACGTACTGATACCTTGTGCTCTGATATATTGATCTCGATCGTTCTTCCCGCTCCCATCACAAACTCATCGATGGAGTTGTCGACGATCTCTTTTAATAACACATATATCCCGTCATCGTAAGCCGATCCGTCTCCCAGCTTCCCGATATACATACCCGGACGCAGCCGGATATGCTCTTTCCAATCGAGCGACCGGATACTATCTTCACTATATTGTGTATTCTCTGCCATACTAGATATGGGGCTTTATACGTACCCGAAGGCTACGTGTCCCCTTTTGCCATGCAAAAATAAAACTTCCCCGCTATAATTTAGCGCAACTGGAGAGTAAATGGCCGAAAGCCTCCATGCTGCCAGAGAGGCGTTGCAAAAGAGCTACAATCAATGTAACCGGCGAGTTGATTAACGAAAGGTAGCAGCTTATCAGAGAGTGCTGACTGAAATACCAATGTCAGCGCAACAGCAGACTCTACATCCCAAAAGCCAGGCGCTTCTGGCAGAGACAATACCAATCAGCCCAAAATGCGCATTAAACGTCAAAGTTTTGCGGTTACTGACGCGCCGACCGCCTTGTCTGCATAGTAAGGCATGATCTTAATCTTCCCCTTTTCTTTAAGCAAATGTCTTATACCTGGATAAAGCTTGTATGCCGCCTTTGTCGACAAGATCCCAAGTCCCGCTCCGGCCACGACGTTACTAAACCAGTGGGCATTGTTATACACCCGCAAGATTCCCGTTGTTGCCGCGGCAGAATATGCAGCGATTCCAAAGAGAGGAGAACGTGATCCAAACTCCTGATTTACGAATTCAGCAGCCGCAAAAGCTGTCGCGGTGTGGCCTGAAGGAAACGATGAATGCGCACGTCCGTTTGGCCTAAGCTGCCTGGTCGCCTTCTTTAGTATTGTGACCGACCCTCCCATAATACCCGAAGAGATAACATACAAGGCCATTTGATCTTTTACCGGATGTGCCCCTCGTAATCCGGCGATGTTTAAAACGCAAGCAGCCATGGCGGGCGAATATTGAAGATAATCATCGATAGCAGTTGCAAAATGAGGATGATCCTGCCTGACCTCACGAAAAACGCTCCTGTCCACTTCCACCAATGAGCGATTGCTTAAGGCAACAAAACCATACGCAACAAATAAGGCAGGCGGCACATAGGTCACAAGTTTCTCTTTAGGTTGTCCAGCCTCAAAAAAGTCCCCCGATTGTCCTGCCTCTACAAAGGAAGCTGGTTCAGCCATTGGTTGGCTCAGCAACAGTGAATCTACCTGAGCACTTGCCGCTGTGCAAACGAACAGGAATAAGATCAATAACGCTTTCATCTTCAACTTTATACTGATCTTAGTGTTCCCGGGTTATGCTTTTTCGAAAACATTTGCGACCCAGGCTTACGAAAGGCGATGAAAGATAATTGGGAGATCTTAGCCACTTCGCATTAAGCGGCAGCTTGCCTGTGATGGCATTAAGCGAGCCACACATCGCGGTCTTTAAAAATTATTAGCGATCTCTCCTCACTAACAATAAAGATTCAGAAACCAGCGTCGCGGAACATCACACATCTGTACTGAAGCACCGGGCAAGTCTATGAGAGCCCTCGGTGTCGCGGATATCATACAAGGGATGTATGGCAATACTAACAACTTCGACACGTTTCCCCTTCTAATCCTTCTGCCTGAGGAGGAAAAAGCAGGTTTTTTTCAGATTTTTCGAGCATAACCAGCAACGTGCAGTCTTTGGTATAGTATTGGAATCAGTCAGTACAAAGGCTTTATTATGGTAGTAGTAAACAGAGTACAAGTTCAGGACAACAAAAACAACGGAGAAAATGAAGAGCAAAAATGGGAGAATCCGAAAGCTCCCGAACAGGCTTCTGATCCCCGCGATATTGAGCAGCTTGAACGTCAGAAAAAAGAGGCGGAGATGAGGAAAAATAACCTCTCTGACCCCGAGGAAGACGAATGACTCCGGCATTGATCGCCAATATAGGTCACCTGCTTCCGTTAGCAAAAATACAAGTCGGCAGACAGTATTGAAGCAAGACACATTGCTCTATAACCTGTCACAGCCGCCCCACATTGAATACAATCGTTCTTTTTCCCTCAGTTAAACAATAAGAAAATAGGCCCGCCATCGCGGGCTTATTGTTTTTATGACCTTCTTCGAAAAGCGCTTCAGATTATTTAAATCGTGTAGATCCGTCATTACCGCTTAACTCTCATAGTCTCCAATTTAGTCACGAGGCAAAGTCTGGCGGCATTAACGCACGTCTTTCGTAGGTCTAATAACGCCACATCGTTACGTCCGAAGGCAAGAAGGGACATCCCTTGCGTTCTGATTCATGTTTGTATTTACTTATTCGGAAGATCATTCTGAGAGTATATCAGTTTTTAAAGGCCAGAAACAATATTCAATTCTCTTTTATCCCCGTTTGAGAGCACAGCTCATGAATGCTTCTTGTAAAAAAAACGAGAGAAAAAGACCAAAACGAGAGAATCTTAACATTCAAGGAAAGAAAAAGCTCGGTTTATAACTAAGTTTGAGTTTTTATAGTCATAAATGAGAACACACTTGCTATTTTTTACACTTCTTTTAATTTGCAGTAAGCAGTATGCCCAAAGCATAAAGAAACCGCTGGATCATTCGGTCTATGACGGATGGCAAAGCGTTGCTTCCGAGGCCATATCTGATGATGGCAAATGGATCGTCTACGCTGTAACTCCTCAGGAAGGCGACGCGCGACTGGTGATTACAGAGCGTCTCTCCGGAAAAACTAAAGTAGTTGAACGGGGAGCCAAACCACGTTTCACCACAGACTCTAAGTTCGTTGTTTTTACCATCAGCCCCACGTTTAAGGAAACAAGAACGGCAAGGATCAAAAAAACGAAAAGCTCGCAGATGCCGAAGGACAGCCTTGGGCTGCTTAATCTGGCCAGCCTTTCATTGCTAAAGTTTCCCGCTGTGAAGTCGTTCAAGGTACCAGAGAAAGGGGCCGGCTCTGTAGCCTGGCTTTCTTATGCGGATACAGACAGTACAAAAAAGGGTTCTACTAACAAGAAAGATAATAGCCGAGACGAGGAGGAGGACACGAAGGACAAGCAGGAAAAACAGGGAGCGAAACTGACTGTATATAACCTGAGCAACAAGCGAAGCGAGACCTTTACTTCGGTAACGGAATTTTGCTATACCCCGGATGGCCGTGCATTGGCTATGGCAACAGCGAAAACCAAAAAAGACAGCACTAAATCATCAGGAGTCGCCATTTACGAAGTCAAAACCAGAGTCACCAGGAAAGTGAGCTCAGGTATGAACGAATACAAGAACCTCGCTTTTGACTCTGAAGGGCGACAGCTCGCATTTGCTGCAGAGAACGAGCCGCTCAAGTCGCAGTTCAAGTACTACAAGCTTTATTACTATGCAACAGGGAAAGACAGCGCTTCTGTTATAGCCACGCACCAGACAGCCGGCGTTCCCCAGGGCTGGAGCATCAGTGCAGATGGAGAGATTAAGTTTAGCAAGGATGGCAAAAAGCTCTTCTTTGGTACTGCCCCGCTGGGGCTTTTAAAAGATACTAGCCTGGTAGATTTCGAAGTAGCCAAGGTGGACATCTGGAATTACAAGGACGATTACATTCAGCCAATGCAGCTGAAAAACCTGGAAAAAGATCAAAAGAGAAGCTATAGCGCTTTAATCTACCCTGCTACCCCTGAAAAAGTAATTCAGCTGGGTGATCAGAAGATGAACAGGATCATCGCACCAGAAAATGGCACGGAGGAAGAAATACTTGGCACCTCGGATGAGGGACATCGCATTGAGACCCAGTGGACCGGTTCACGCAAGCGCGATATTTACCTCATCTCTGTCAAAGATGGAAGCAGGCGCCGGATAGCTGAGAATATCACCGGCGATGTCATGATGTCCCCCGGGGGAAAGTTTGTGGTATGGTATAACAGAACTGACCGCAACTGGTATTCATACGACATCAGGCAGAAATCGCAGATTTGCCTCAATAAGAACCTCAAGGTAAACTTTTACGATGAGACCAACGATGTGCCGGATGATCCTGACGCTTATGGGCTGTCGGCCTTCCTGGAGGACGACAAGGGCGCACTTATTTACGACCGCTACGACATCTGGAACTTCGATCTCGCTTCCGGAGCCGCAAGAAATCTCACAAATGGTTACGGAAGACGCCATAACATCCGTCTGAGGTTCTTCAACTTCGAGAAGAAAAAAGAGCAGAAAGAGGATGACAACCTTCCCGAGGTAGCGAAGTTAAAGCAACCGCTCTACTTAGATGCCTTCAATTATGGAAACAAATACGGGGGCTGGTATAAGACTACCCTCACAGCCAAAGGAGACCCTCAGCTCTTGACCATGGGGCCAATCAGTTACTCAAGGCCGGTAGCTGCGAGGGACGCGTCTTATTTCATTTACAAAAAAGAGAATTTTCTGCTGTCGCCTGATCTTTACGTTTCTGCCGACTTCAGGAAGGAAACCAGGCTAAGCTCACTTAATCCTCAGCAAAAAAACTACAATTGGGGTACGGCTGAACTAATAAAGTGGACTACTCCAAAAGGCCACCAGTCGGAAGGGGTACTGTACAAACCCGAAAACTTTGATCCGTCAAAGAAGTATCCGATGATCGTTTACTTTTACGAAAAGCTCACTGATCGTCTCTATGCATATACCGCGCCCGCTCCTACCCCGTCGAGGTTGAATATCTCTTACTTCGTAAGCAACGGGTACATGGTATTCACTCCGGATATTTCGTATGAGACCGGACATCCGGGCAGGTCGGCAGAAGAGTACATCAATTCGGGAGTAGAGTTTCTGAAGAAGAATGCCTGGGTGGACGGAAGCAAAATCGGCATTCAGGGACAGAGCTGGGGTGGCTATCAGGTAGCTCACCTGATCACCAGGACCAACATGTACGCCGCTGCATGGGCAGGTGCTCCTGTGGTGAACATGACCTCGGCGTACGGAGGTATCAGATGGGAGACGGGCATGAACAGACAGTTCCAGTACGAAAAAACACAGAGCAGAATTGGTGCTACGCTTTGGGAGAAACCAGAACTCTATATTGAGAACTCGCCGTTATTTCACCTTCCGAATGTGACGACGCCCGTCGCCATAATGGCAAATGATGCTGATGGAGCGGTGCCA
Source organism: Arcticibacter sp. MXS-1 (assembly GCF_041902385.1). Classification (GTDB taxonomy): domain Bacteria; phylum Bacteroidota; class Bacteroidia; order Sphingobacteriales; family Sphingobacteriaceae; genus Arcticibacter. Next base: position 4,128,425 of record NZ_CP169244.1, read on the forward strand.
TGGTATCAGGGCATTGAAATGTTCACCGCCCTCCGCAGGCTTGGAAAGCCGGTATGGATGCTCAATTATAATAACGAAGCGCATAACCTGGTGCAAAGACAGAACAGAAAAGACATACAAAGACGAGAACAGCAGTTCTTTGATCACTTCCTGAAGGGGGCTCCTATGCCGCAGTGGATGGATAGAGGAGTGCCAGCTATTGAGAAGGGACTCAACTGGGGCTTCCAGACATCGGGGCAAAACTAAATGAGTCTCTGTTTCTTTGTGCACATGTTTAGTGCTTCGTTGATCGTCTTCTCGGGGAAAAACTTAATGAGCCGCTCTTTCTTAAAAAACAGACCGCCTTCGTTTACCTGTTCATACCCAAGGCAAAACTGAATGAGCATCTCTTTCTTCGCCCGGGCAGCCGGGCGAGGAAAGATTTTTCTATTTTTGCAAGATGTTAAACGAGAATTTAGACCCGGAAGCCTCAAGACTTAGTCCAACGGAGCGCGAGATTGAAAAAGTGCTGCGTCCGCAGGCATTTGAAGACTTTACAGGTCAGCAAAAAATACTCGACAACCTGCGGGTCTTTGTCCAGGCAGCCAAGCTGAGAGGGGAAGCATTAGACCACGTACTGCTGCACGGCCCCCCGGGACTTGGGAAAACCACGCTTTCCCATATCATCGCCAACGAGATGGGAGTAGGCATTAAAATCACCTCCGGTCCTGTACTAGACAAGCCCGGTGACCTTGCTGGTCTTCTGACCAACCTGGATCAGGGCGACATTCTCTTCATCGATGAGATCCACCGACTGAGTCCTCTCGTAGAGGAGTACCTCTATTCAGCCATGGAGGATTTTAAGATCGACATTATGCTCGAAACTGGGCCGAATGCCCGCTCTGTGCAGATCTCATTGAACCCTTTCACGCTGGTAGGAGCTACTACCCGATCCGGATTGCTGACGGCCCCCCTGAGAGCCCGATTTGGAATTAATGCAAGGCTTGAGTACTACGATGCTAAGCTACTCACTACCATCGTTCTGCGCTCTTCTTCTATCCTGAAAACGCCGATCACTGATGAGGGCGCCTATGAAATAGCGCGCCGAAGCCGGGGAACGCCCCGTATAGCCAACGCCTTGTTGAGGAGAACGCGCGATTTTGCTCAGATCAAGGGCAACGGAAGCATTGACACGGAGATTGCCCGCTACGCACTGAATGCCCTGAATGTAGACGAGCACGGACTCGACGAGATGGACAACAAGATCCTGAACACCATTGTGGATAAGTTTAAAGGAGGCCCAGTAGGAGTAAAAACAATTGCCACGGCAGTTGGAGAAGATGAAGGCACTATTGAAGAGGTCTACGAACCTTTCCTCATTCAGGAAGGTTTTTTAATGCGGACGTCCAGAGGCCGGGAAGTAACAGACCTCGCCTATCGCCATCTGGGCAAGATGAAACCAGGAGGCGCTCCTACGCTCTTCTGATACCAGAGGAAATAAGCGCACAGCTGTATGAATTATAGCGCTTTAGTGCTACCTTTGCCCCCGCAAATAAACAGGCCGCAGTGAAACACTGTCCTGTTCGCAGCAGTGCCCATAAGGCCTGCTTTCACTGTTATTAATATGAATCGTCATCCCGAAATAGAAAGAAGAAAGACCTTCGCAATCATTAGTCACCCTGACGCCGGTAAAACTACGCTTACTGAAAAGTTCCTGCTTTTCGGAGGTGCTATCAACACCGCGGGCGCCGTGAAAAGGAACAAGGCTAACCAGAATACCACCTCCGACTTTATGGAAATCGAAAAGCAGAGAGGTATCTCGGTTGCCACTTCTGTTATGGGATTTGAATATAAGGGCAAAAGGATCAATATCCTGGATACCCCCGGTCACAAAGACTTTGCTGAAGATACTTATCGCACGCTTTCTGCCGTCGACAGCGTAATCCTCGTGGTTGACAGCGTGAAGGGGGTTGAGGAGCAGACAGAAAAGCTGATGGAAGTATGCCGCATGCGCAACACTCCCGTCATCATTTTTATCAATAAGATGGACCGCGAGGGGAAAGACCCTTTCGACCTGCTGGATGAACTTGAAACCAAACTGACGATAAGTGTATGTCCTCAGTCCTGGCCCATCGGGCAAGGTTATACCTTCAAAGGGGTGTACAACATCTACGATAACCAGCTGAATCTATTTGAGCCCGATAAGACGAAGATCAGCGAGCCGGTGATTCAGGCAAGGGATCTTCATGACCCTGTACTGAGTCAGTATCTGCAGGAGAAACCGCTGGAGAAGCTGAAGGGTGACCTTGAACTAATCGAAGGAATTTACGGCGAGCTGGATAAAGACCTTTACCTGGAGGGACTTCTTGCCCCTGTGTTTTTTGGTAGTGCCATTAACAACTTTGGTATCCGAGAGCTGCTCGATACCTTTATTGACATCGCACCGAGCCCTTACAGTCGTGAGGCTGAGCAAAGAATGGTATACGCCGACGAGAAAGACTTCAGCGGCTTTGTCTTTAAGATCCACGCAAACCTGGATCCCAAGCACCGCGACCGCATTGCCTTCCTCAGGATTTGCTCGGGAAAGTTCGAACGGAACAAGTTCTACTACCATACCCGTCAGGATAAGAAGTTTAAGTTCTCCAATCCCATGGACTTCATGGCCAATGACAAGACACTGGTGGAGGAAGCATGGCCCGGCGACGTAGTGGGACTGTATGACAGTGGCAACTTTAAGATCGGCGACACCCTTACTGAAGGAGAAAAACTGCAGTTCAAAGGAATTCCGAGCTTCTCGCCTGAAATCTTTAAAGAGGTTGAGAATCGCGACCCGATGAAGACAAAGCAGCTTGAAAAAGGAATTCAGCAGCTTACAGAGGAAGGCGTGGCCCAGCTGTTTATTCAGCAGCCTGGTAACCGTAAGATAGTAGGGGCAGTTGGCGCGCTGCAGTTTGAAGTGATCAACTTCCGTCTGGAGCATGAGTATGGCGCTAAATGTGCATTCAGGCCGCTTTCCTTTTCCCGTTCCAGCTGGATAACCGCTAAAGACAGAAAAGACCTTGAGGAGATTATGAGAAGACGCGCTTCGCATATCGGCTTCGATAAAGATGGAAACCCTGTATTCCTTGCTGATAATGACTGGGCCATCAACCTTGCAAAAAGAGACTTTCCGGAGGTCGAGTTCCATACCACCTCAGAATTTAAAAAGATCGGCTAAGACCTATAAATTTACTCGGGGAGGAAGATTGTAATTTTCAGGTCAAGCTGAAAACAATCTTCCTCCCCTTTGATTTATATTAATAACTTTGCATCACGAAACCAGATTGTTGACAGATGAAAACCTTTGTAAGGCAATTGCTTGTTTTCTTTTTCACATTGGCCGTCCTCGAAAAGGCGGAGGTTTCTGTATTGCCCTTAATTATCTCAAAAACCGAGCTCAGCAAAGAGCTGATCCAGAAGGAAGCTGAGAATACATCGTCAAAAGAATCTGAGAACAGCAAAGAGCCCTCCGTGAAGGAGTATTGGCCCTGTTCTTACGCCTATCAGTGGGATGCACCATCGTCACTTCACAACCTGAATCTGCAGGTGGTTGAAGACCAGGCTTCCCTGCATTTGTTCTATCCCCCCGTACCTACTCCTCCTCCCAACAGGTCGTAATCGTCAGGACCATCGGTCGCGACGGGGCCCGTTAAACACGGTGCTAGTTTTGCTATTATGATTTAAGGCTGGCCTGCAAGCCGGCTTCATCCACATATTATATTGTTACATCAGTTAAACTGATTAATTATGAAAACGCTGAATTTAAAATTTGGTATCGCGCTTTTTGCATTCGTAGCCCTGAGCGCTACTGCCGTCAATGCACAGGTTAAAAACAATGAGGGTACATTAAGAACTAATGTTGAGCCTTTAACAAACTCGCTGTCTTATATCTCGCAGCTGGAGCCGCTTTCATTTAAATACAATGCCGATGAACGCAAGAAAATGAACCTTCCGGTGGGCAGGCAGTTCGGATTCCTGCCCGAAGACGTTCAGAAAGTACTTCCGGCAATTGTAAAAACGGAGAACAAAATGGTTCCTGCCGGAAAAAATGCCTTCAGAACTACGGCAGTACAGAACGTAGACCTCGAAAGTTTGATCCCTGTCCTGGTGGGTTCGATCAAAGAACAGCAGGCAGAAATTGAAAAGCTTAAGGAAGAAGTACGCTCCTTAAAGTCAATGGCCTCCAAATAGGCATATCCAATAGTCGCATACTTATATATTTAGTTTAGTTTTTAGCGGGAGGAGTGGTACTCCTCCCCTTTTTTACCCCTCATAGAATTCCTGAAGGGCGCCAAAGTAGGCTCCGTCCCAGCCCTGAGTAATGTCGTCGTAATCATCATCCGGAATATTGGTATGCCTCAGTTCCACCGATGTGCCATTCTTATGCGGATGGAGTTTGATGGTAACAATAGACTCTTCCTTCTGATCGCCGAAATACCACTGCTGCACAATTTTCCTGCCTTCCTCAAACTCAAGGTTTTTTCCTGAAATGCTTCCTTCCCACAAGGAGAACTCCGAACCGGGTTCAGTTGACATTTCCGCTTCTTCTCCCGTCCACAGGTGGATAGTAGCCGGATTAGTCAGCGCAAGGTAGACCTCTTCGGGCGAAGCAGGAACGATGTAATATTTCTTATAATCCTTCATAACTTTTTTGTAAACCTGTATTTCTTTTAAATGGCCGCAAAGAACATTCATTCAGCTTTCATCCCCCATTTGAGAGCACAGATCATGAGTGTTTTTTTATATTACCTTACAGGCACATAAAGAGTGGCTAAATTAGGAAGCATTTCTCATATTTCAGTCTTTTCTTTTCAGCACTCATCCTGCGCTGCCCTTTATCTTCCCATGTTTTAATGGGCATTCCAAACATATTAAACCGTCTTGCCGTTTATATCCTACAGATTAAAACGATTACAGATACCTTAAACTACATGATAGAAACTGAAGAACAAAAACGAGAAGCGGAGGCTTTTTACAAAGAAGCGCTGCAATTACTACACGAGAGCGGCGCAAATTTCATGCTTGGCGGAGCCTTTGCCATGTTTCAATATACAGGGCTATACAGAGACACCAAAGATCTCGACGTGTTCTGCAAACCCAGCGAATACCCCAGGATCCTTAAGTTTTTTGCTGAAAGAGGATATGAAACCCAGTTAACCGATGTGAGATGGCTGGCAAAGGTTTTTAAGGGCGAGTACTTTATCGACATCATCTTCGATACCGTAAACAACATTTGTACTGTAGACGATACCTGGTACGAACATGCAACTGACGGCGAGTTTGCAGGTGTACCGGTTAAGTTCCTGCCTGCCGAAGAACTGATCTGGTGCAAGATTTACGTTCAAAACCGGGAGCGATATGACAGCGCCGACATCAACCACACACTGCTTAAATACGGCAAGAACATCGACTGGAACCGCCTGCTCTTCCGGTTGGATCAGCATTGGCACCTTTTGCTGGCGCAGATCCTCATCTTTCAGTTTGTCTATCCCGCGGATTACCATGAGATCATTCCAAAATGGCTCTTTGATGAGCTGATGCGGCGTGCTCACGAACAATATGACCTTCCGTCTGCGGTTGAGAAAGTGTGCCGGGGTCCTATTATTGACCAGACGCAATATCAGGTAGACATTAAAGAATGGAATTATAAAGTGACCACTATAAAAACCGTATAATAATGGCTGAAGAAAATCAGAAAGTACGTATCGCGGCCGTGGGTGATGTGCATGTGAGAGAATCAGATAAAGGAAAATGGACCGACTGCTTTAAGGAGGTATCGGCGAAGGCTGACGTCCTGCTGATCTGTGGTGATCTTACTGACACGGGAGACGAGGGAGAAGCGCAGGTACTGGCAGATGAATTAAAGTCGTGTTCAATCCCGGTGATTGGCGTTTTAGGCAACCATGACCACGAAAAAGGGCGGCATAAACTGATCAGACAGATCCTGCAGAACAACAATGTAACCATGCTCGACGGCGAAGCAGTAGTAGTTCATGGAATTGGCTTTGCAGGAGTAAAAGGTTTTGGAGGAGGCTTTGACGGGCACATGCTCTCCATGTTTGGAGAGGGGGCCATGAAAGCTTTTGTACAGGAAGCTGTCGATGAAGCTCTGCGACTGGACCGGGCACTCGCACGTCTGGATCAGGAGCACGAAAACATCAAAAAGATCGCCGTTCTTCACTACGCGCCCATAAAGGAAACAGTAATTGGAGAACCGGAGCAGATCTTTCCCTTTCTCGGTTCCTCACGCCTGGCTGAGCCACTGAGCAGGCGAAATGTAGTGGCAGCCTTTCATGGTCACGCCCACGTCGGTCAGCTCGAAGGTGCAACCAATGGTGGTGTGAAAGTATTCAACGTGGCCAAACCGCTATTAGTTAAAGCGGGATACGAGTTCCCTTTTTACATCCTGGAAGTATAGCTTTTAACATCAATAGCTGATACGTCCAATCTTCTGTTCCGCTATCCTGCTGCCACTTTTAGCTCTTGTTGCATACAAAGTTTAACAGGCATCAGGATGGCGTTAACTGACACGAAATGAAGTTTTTTTCTTTCCGGTTTATTTTTAAAAGTATCGTTGCCATCGTACTTCTTCTGGCTTTATGCTGTGCGGCCTTTTACTTTGCAATCTATACGGGCGCTTTTGGCGAGATCCCTTCCCTGCCGGAACTGAAAGGGAAACGCAACAGTACCGCATCAGAGGTCTATACTGCCGATGGCGTGCTGCTGACCCGCTACTACATACAGGACCGGACAAACATTGACTATAACGATATTTCAAAAGACCTCATCGCTGCTTTAATAGCCACGGAAGATGTTCGCTTCTATGAACACAGGGGCGTAGACTTCAGGAGTCTGCTGCGTGTTTTCGTCAAGACGCTATTGCTGGGCGATGCTGATTCAGGAGGAGGAAGTACGCTCAGCCAGCAGCTGGCTAAAAACCTTTATCCCAGGCAACAACACCGGCACTTCAGCACGCTCATCAACAAGGTCAGAGAGATGATTGTAGCGAACCGATTGGAATCGATCTACAGCAAGGAGGAAATACTCGAACTGTACATGAACACGGTCCCTATGGGAGGAAATATTTTCGGTATGGAGCGCGCGGCTGAAGTGTTCTTTGGCAGCACTGCCAGGTCAATCCGTACTGAAGACGCGGCAGTGCTGGTAGGCATGTTGAAGGCCAATACTACCTATAATCCCATACGGAATCCCGGCAAAGCTGTCGAGCGCCGCAACTTTGTACTCAGGCAAATGACAAAAAACGGCCATCTCCCTAAAAGTGTATCCGACTCACTCCAGGGTCTTCCCCTGACGCTCAACGTGAAGAAGAGACAAGTTACAAACTCTCTTGCCCCCTACTTTACCGAGCAGCTCCGCCAGGAGCTTGTCAAGTGGTGCGCCTCGCAGAAAAAAGAAGACGGACAGCCGTACAATCTTTATACGGACGGACTAAAGATCTATACAACCATTGATTCCAGGATACAGCGGCAGGCCGAGCTGGCGGTAAAGAGTCAGATGAGTCGTTTGCAGCGTTTGTTTTTTCAACACTGGCGGGGTGCTAATCCCTGGGGCAGCAACACAGGCGTAATTAGCTCCGCCATACGCCAGTCTAAAAGATACAAGAGGCTTTCGGCCGCAGGGCTATCCGAAAGCGAGATCATGAAGGAGTTCAGAAAGCCGGTGCCTATGAGGGTCTTTACCTGGTCGGGAACAGCAAAGAAAACGATGACACCTCTTGATTCGGTGCGGTACTACCAGCGTTTCCTGAACACCGGGCTCATTTCGATAGCACCCGGAACCGGTCACATCAAGGCTTGGGTAGGCGGTATCAACTTCGACTTTTTCAAGTACGACCATGTACTATCGAAGCGGCAGGCCGGGTCAACTTTTAAGCCGATAGTCTATGCGGCCGCCATACAGAAGGGCATTGATCCATGCCGCTACTTCGAAAATAAGAGGATCACCTACCCCCAGTATGAAAACTGGTCACCGCAAAATTCAAGCGGCGGATATGGCGGCAAGTACACAATGAAGGGAGCTCTGAGCCACTCAGTGAACACCATCTCTGCGCAGATCATCCTGCGTACCGGAATCAGGCCTACTGTTGCCCTTGCACACCGTCTGGGCATTGAAAGTGATATCCCTGAAGTACCTTCAATAGCTCTGGGAAGTGCAGCCCTGTCACTATTCGAAATGGTGAATGCGTACACGGTGTTCGCCAATCATGGCCGGCTGGTGAAGCCGCTTTATATCACCTCTATCACCGACTCCAGGAATAATGTTTTACTGCAGCAGCAATCTTCCGTTTCTCGTCAGGCCCTGTCGCCTCAGAATGCAGCGATCATGCTTGAACTACTGAAGGGAGTAATTGACGAGGGAAGTGCAAATGACTTACGAAAAAAATACGGGCTGGGTATGGAAATCGCAGGAAAAACAGGAACAACTCAAAACCAGGCCGACGGGTGGTTCATTGGGATCACCCCTGACCTGATCACCGGCGTGTGGGTTGGTGCTGAGCATCCGGCGGTACATTTCCGCACACTGGAGTACGGACAGGGAGCACGTACCGCAATGCCGGTATGGGCGAACTTCATGCTCAACCTGGGCAGGCAGAATGCCTTCTCCGGCTACCGCTTCAGTCGCTTTGACGGCATCTCTCAGGACCTCAAAGCCCGTCTTGATTGTCCGTCCTTCATTCCTGATGAGCCAGAAGCGGAACCAACGGAAGAAGTAAAGCCGAAAAAAGAGTCGTTCTTCAAACGCATCTTTAAGAAAGGACTGGGTATCTTTAAGAAAAAGAAAAAAGAGGAGCCAGCTGACGAACAGACCCCTAAGACAGAAAAAAAGAAGTAAAGGTGATCAGTCAGACAGTCTGCTCAACTGGCAGCGAAAAGCTGAAAGTTGCGCCTTTGCCTGCTGCACTCTCCGCCCATATCGTTCCTCCATGGCCATGAACAATTTTGGACGATATGTACAAGCCCATGCCAAGCCCCGAAAATTTGCGTACGACGTCTGAGTCGCGATAAAACTTTTCAAAAATCTTCTCAAGGTTGTCGGCAGAGAGACCAATTCCACTATCGCTTACAGATACAATCACCTGGCCCTCATCCTTTTGCCAGGCCTTAAGCGATATCAGGGAGTTAGCGGGCGAATACTTCGCTGCGTTGCCAACTATATTTGATAAGACCTGCTCTATCCTCAGCTTATCGAGCTTCAGATTGACGCGGCAGTCGAGACTGACTTCAAGCACATGGTTTGGAACGGTGTATTGGATCTGGTTCAGAACATCCTGAAGATAGTTCTGAAGATCTACAGTCTCCATCTTATAATCGAACTTCCCGCTTTCAATCTTTGAAACGTCGAGCAATTGCTGAATAAGGAAGGTAAGCTTGGTAGCCTGCGTTTCAATTTTGTTGAGATAGGTCTGTATGGGTGAGGCCTGATCTTTTCCGGCAGCGATAGCAAGCTGGGCATACGCTTTAATAATGGTGACCGGAGTTTTCAGCTCATGACTGGCGATGGAGATAAACTCAGTTTTTTGCTCATTGATGATCTTGCTTTCGCGGAGTTCCTTATCTCTTTCAACCGCAGCCTGGCTTAACTCGCTGTTCCGTCTTTTAATTTCCTCGTAGGGAGTATAAGCCTCCTCCTCGTTAAAAAGGACAGACAGGTGAGTTATCCGGGCCTTGTTGATCTTTGCAGAACGGGGAGACCAATCTTCAGCTCAACCGCCGGCCGTTCCTCATTACTGACGATCTGGATGTGAGGCAATAGCTTCTGCGCGTACAGAAACCCCTCCTCTCCCGCTCCGTACGAAATGTCGCGGTCGTAGCTTATCTTTGCCGCCAGTGAATATCTCACCTCGTCCTGCATCAGGCCGATACTTAGTTTCCCTGAATCGGTCTTTTCAATGATGCCCCTGCAGATCTCCGATACAGCCGTAGCGAAAGTTGTCTGGGTAGAAATGGTCAGGTTGAGCCTCTCTGCCACCCTAATCGCCTTTTTATAAGCGAGGATGAGATCCATCTCATTCTCCAGCGTCACTGTTACTAGCTCAGTCATCCTGTTTAACTAATTTTGGCAATCACTACCGACATATCGTCCGTCCGCCGGGCAAAGTCCTTATACAGAGCAGCGGCAAGAACAGAAAGATCGTGTTTGCCGATTGAAGGATACTTAGGCTCCCAGCGGCTCTTCAGGCCGTCTGAGCACAATATGATCTGATGAAAGTCGTCCACTGTATATTCCTGGTTCTTCATCGAATTCGGGATGTTATGACCGATGATTCCGTTGTAAGACATGTAATTTCGCGAGGAAAGAGCGCTGATCATCTTGGTAGAAATATTTCCAACCCCTGCAAGCTGCCATTGCCTGGTCTTAAAATTAAAGACAGCAACGGTGCCAACAATGCCTCTTGTTTTCCTGATCGAAGTATGAAGATATTGCAGTATATCCACCGGACTATTATATGGGCATGCCTTAAAAGCCGTGACAGCTTCATTAACCGCCTTATTCGCCTCAACCCCATGCCCCAGTCCATCCGCTACAAGGAGCTTCAGCAGGTCGCCGCTCGTTTTATAATAACAGCCATCTCCGCTTACCTTCTCGCCGGGCTTTGCCACTACTAATGCCCGGAGATCGGGAACGAAACGACCTTTAGACTTCATCTCAGCCTTGTATACGCGGCTCAAGGCGATCGTTCCCCAGCCGCGCTGGCTGTAGAGATCAAAGTTGTCTGAAAGACGCCGGATACTGCCAATACCATGGCCCAGCGTGTTTGTTGTCGATACACCATCCTGTGCCATCCGCTGGGGGTCGCTCATTCCGGGTCCGTTATCAATACTGATCACCTCCACATACTCAGCCTCCCCTGTAAATACACCAAAGAGGATCTCTCCGTCTACCGCATGCTTGGAAAGGTTTGAAGTCATCTCTGAAACGATGATGTCAACCTCCCCTATCTTCTTCTCGCTATATCCCAGCTCCAGCACTCTGGAACGGATCTCTTTCTTTAGGATTGAATAATAACTTCTGTCGTCGGCGCGAAAGCTTATATGTGTGGCATCAACCATTTACCCATTTAATTATCGTCACTGTGGTTCCTTTTCCAACTTCACTTTTAATATCAAACTCGCTCACCAGCCTTTTGGTGCCTGGCAGGCCAAGACCAAGACTCTTTCCGGTAGAAAATCCGTCTTTCATCGCCATTGCAACATCCGGAATACCCGGCCCTTTGTCTTTAAATACCAGTCGTACGCCGTTCTCGCGTCCCTTTGATACAATTTCGATCGCAACTTCACCACCGTTAGCATACTTCAGCATGTTCCTTACGAGTTCGCTGGCTGCCGTGATCAGCTTTGTCTGATTGACTAAACCCATCTTTATTTTTACCGCCTTCTCCTTTACCCTGTTCCGGAAAGGTACTACGTCCTGGTCCCGGACTATCTGCATGGTATCTTTAGAGAGCGGAATGATCATTCTGAATAGGAGCTATAGGAGTCATCTTCCTCTTCCAAATCATCCTCATCCTGTTCAGGCGGGATCATGGAATTGAGAAGGCTCATACCTTTTTCAACATTTAAAGCCGTATGAACCCCTTTGAGCGGCAAACCGAGCTCAATAAGTGTAATAGCCACAGCAGGCTGCATCCCAACAACTACCGTCTCAGCATCCAGAATCTTAGACATGCTGGCGATGTTACCAATGATCCTTCCCATGAAAGAATCAACAATGGCAACCGCAGAAATGTCTATGAGAACACCCCTAGCGCCGGTTTTGTTTACCATCTGTACAAGATCTGCTTCCAGATTTAACGCAAGCCGGTCGTACAGGTCCACTTGAATGGTTACCAAAAGAAAAGGTCCCATTCTGAGAATAGGTATCTTTTCCATTAAAATTGACGTGTAGTAGTTCTTTCCCTATTCACTTTCCTCACCTCCAGGTTTAAATTTGCAAAAGCAAAACGGAGTGCGCTGGCCAGGCTTGCCTTGGTAATGATCGAAGAAAGATCGATTCCCAAATGCACAATTGTCTGTGCTATCTCAGGCCTGATTCCGCTGATAATACACTCGGCACCCATTAACCTGGTGGCACTTACAGTCTTAATAAGATGTTGTGCAACTAGGGAATCAACTGCAGGAACTCCGGAAATATCAAGAATAGCAATACCACTTCCTGTTTCAACAATCTCCTGCAACAGATTCTCCATCACCACCTGGGTTCTCGAACTGTCAAGCGTACCGATGATCGGAAGCGCAAGAATCCCATCCCAGACCCTGATCACCGGAGTAGATATTTCAGCCATCTCGTCCGTCTGACGCAGGATCACTTCTTCCCGCCCTTTGATGAAAGTCTCGAAGGTAACGATGCTCAGGCTATCCATCATGCGGGAAACCTTCAGGGTCGCATCATAGAGTTCAGATGGAGTATCCTTTAGCTCTTCACCGAGAACCTGCAAAAGCGCTTCCTTTAAGCCGAGTACAAACAGGCCCGTCTCGCGTGGACTAAAGCCTTGTCTTGCTCTCGTTATCGAGATGCCTGCCAGAATCTCCAGAACAGGGTCAAAATCGGAAGAATCTGTGTTTGTAAGTGTTTCTTCACTAAGAGAAGAAAGCAAAGTATCGACCAGCTCCTCTGAAGACGCTCGCAGCTCTTCGTTACTGATTAAATCCTCCCGAAGCCCCTCATCGGCCATCTGGGCGTTCATCCAGTACTCGAGAAGCGCATTCCTCCTCTTCTTTAAAATATTAATCGTGTTTCCCTGCATCGGTATTTTATTTTAGGGGGTAAAATTAAAATTAAAACGATTACTTAATAGGATAAGAGTTAACAAAAAAAGTTTTTTCTTAAGCCCTGTTAAGATAACAAAACTTCAACAACCCTGCTATATTACGCTGCTTTAATTTTCCTGCATCAGATAGCGCTGCTCAGGCATAGGGCGCCCGTATTTATTACAAGCGAACTAATAAGTATCTTCGCTGTTACTGTCAACACAGGTATGAAGCAAACCCGAGAGATAAAAAACTTTATATACAGTCAATATTTTTCCGACGGATTACGAATTTCAATAGGGGTGCTCCTTCCCCCGCTCCTCCTGTCCCAGCTCGGGCATCTTGAAACGGGAATCGCTGTGTCGATGGGCGCTATCACAACCAGTATTCCCGATAACCCCGGCTCCGTCATTCACAAAAGGAACGGAATGCTGTTCAGCATTCTCTTCATGGTACTGGTTTCTCTGCTGACCGGGTTTATCAACGACTATCCATTCCTTCTTGCCGCAGAGATCTTCGCGCTCAGCTTCTTCTTCTCCATGTTTAACATCTATGGAAACAGAGCTTCTGCTATCGGCACTGGCGTTCTCATTGTCATGATCGTCAACATCGACCGGAATTTCTCAACGAAGACCCTTCTCGAATATACCGGCTTCCTGCTGGCTGGCGGGGTGTGGTACATGGGGCTTAGCCTCGCCGTTTCGCAGTTCAGGCCCTACCGCATCGCGCAGCATACCCTGGGCGAATGCATCGATAAGATAGCCGACTATCTCAAGCTGAAAGCCAATTTCTACGACACGGAAGCCGACTTCGACGACACCTACAGAAAACTGATCGACCAGCAGATCATTGTGCATCAGCAGCAGGATACGGTGCGCGAGATCCTCTTTAAAAACAGGATGCTCACCAAGGATCCCACCAATACGGCGCGGCTCCTGGTGCTGGTCTTCCTTGACGTAATCGATCTCTTTGAACAAACGATGGCTACCCATTACGATTACCGGGCCATCAGGACGCAGTATGGTGAGGCGGGTGTCCTCAAAGATTTTAACAGGATCCTGCTCAATATTGCCCGCCAGCTGGAGGACCTGGGCTACGATATCAACGCCAACGAGCGGCCAAGGCTCACCCAGGACTTTCAGCCGCAGCTTGAAAGCCTCAAGCTTAAGATAGACGAGGTCGAAAACAATTTTGTGCTAAAGAAGATCCTCATCAACATCAGAAATATCATCAGTCGCATTAATACCATTTACAGCTACTTCAGCCATAAGAAGCTCGAAACAGTAAGCATTAGCAACGAAAAAGACCTTGGCCGCTTTGTTTCCAGCCAAAACCTCGATCCGAAACAATTCATAGAGAATATCAGCTTCAACTCCGCCATTTTCAGGCATGCGCTGAGAGTTGCAATCGTCTCAGTCATCGGCTATCTTGTTTCTAAACTGCTGCCTTTAGGACATCATAGTTACTGGATACTCCTCACGATCCTCGTTCTCCTGAAGCCCGGCTTCAGCCTGACCAAGCAGAGAAACTACCAGCGGCTGATCGGAACGCTCGTGGGTGGCATAGCGGGCGCGCTCATTGTCTATTATGTGCACGACCATACCGTACGCTTCATTTTCCTGCTCATCTTTATGCTGGGGACTTACAGTTTTCAACGCCTGAACTACGTAGTGAGCGTCCTCTTTATGACACCCTATATTCTACTGATGTTCAGCTTCATAGGAATGGGAGACTTAAGTCTTGCAAGAGAACGGATCCTTGACACCTTCATCGGCTCGTTTATCGCCTTTCTCGCCAGCTACTTCCTTTTCCCTTCCTGGGAATACCCCCAGCTTAAAAGCTATATGCGAAAGCAGCTGATTGCCAACTACCACTATCTCATGAAAGTGGCCGAAGGACTCACCGGCAGGCATTTTAATATCACCGATTACAAGCTAATCAGGAAGGAGCTATACGTCAGCACGGCTAATACAGCCTCAGCGTTTCAGCGAATGCTTTCTGAACCCAAAAGCAAGCAAAAAAATGTCAGGGAGGTCAGCAAATTCATCGTACTGAGCCATATGCTGTCATCCTACACCGCGACACTGATTGCTTCGGTACGGTACAGCGACACGCGTTACATCAATCCCGTTCACATCAGGCTCATGCGAAAAGCACTGTACCAGCTCTGCGAAGCTATTACGGTACTTAGCAATGAAAACGATCCTGAGTTCAGCGAGCAGGACCTTCACATCACAGATGCCCCGCCTGCCCTCAGAGAGGATCCTACTGATAGCAAGCTCATCTCGGAGCAGCTCGAATTCGTGAACAAGACTGCCGGCGACCTGCTGAAGACGGCCCACCGCTTTACGGAAGACGAATAAATGAACAGAGGCCACCGCGTATTTTTGTGCTGTTGCTGTAGCAACCAAAAAGATACCGGTTACCGCAAGGGTAAAAAAAGGGCTGCAATCAGTTTTGATCCAGCCCTTTTTAAAGTCGTACTGAACGTTAAGCATCCTGCAGCGCCTGCCTCTGAGGCCTTCCGCTCTTAAATGCTTCCCGTGGTTTCAAGCCCAGCAGCTCAAACATCTGCATATCTTCGTTATATTCAGGGTTAGGCGTCGTTAAAAGCTTATCCCCCGCAAATATAGAATTAGCCCCTGCCATGAAGCACAGCGCCTGCTCTGTTACACTCATCTCGTTACGTCCTGCCGACAGACGTACTACACTCTTCGGCATGATAATTCTCGCCGTGGCAATCATCCTGACCATATCCCATATAGAAACCCGCTTCTGATCTTCCAGGGGAGTACCTTTGATCGCAACCAATGCATTAACAGGCACAGACTCGGGGTGCCTGGGCATTGTAGCGAGCGTATGAAGCATCGATACCCGGTCTTCCTCCGTCTCTCCGAGGCCTATTATTCCCCCGCTACATACTGAGATCTTCGCCTTTCTCACATTCTCTATGGTGCGGAGGCGATCCTCGTATGTACGCGTAGTGATAATTCTTTTGTAGTCGTCCTCAGAAGTGTCGAGATTGTGGTTGTATGCATAGAGGCCGGCATCTGCCAGGCGCTGAGCCTGCTGCTCGTTCAGCATTCCTAGTGTACAGCACACTTCCATGTCGAGCTCATTCACAGCCTTAACCATGTCGATCACCTTATCAAAATCGCGGTTATCGCGAACTTCTCTCCAGGCAGCTCCCATACACAAACGAGAGGCGCCTCCTTCCTTAGCTTTCCGGGCCGCGTCTGTAACCTGCGCGACCGACAGCATCGCATGCACGTCTACGCCTGTGTTATAGCGGGCCGACTGAGGGCAATACGCACAATCCTCGCTGCAGCCTCCCGTCTTGATCGAAATCAGACTGCTGATCTGCACCTCGCCATAGTCGGCATTCTCCCTGTGAATACTGGCCGCCCGGTATATCAGGTCGAGCAGCGGGCTGTTATAAATTTCAGAAATTTCTTCCTTCGTCCAGTCGTGTCTGATCTCTATCATAATCTTAAAAGATATTCGGCACCAAAGTTAGGATAAATCATCTGTTTTTCCATTTTCCTCATATTCGCTTTCTACTGCCTTCATTCCGAATGCAGCGGTGGTGCCGTGAACAAGGATCGAAACCAGGACCACAAAGGATACTGTGGACCATAATTCATCGCCAAAGCGGAAGTCGGCCTTGCTGAGAGCGAAGGCCAGATAGAAGAACGATCCAATGCCGCGGATACCAAAAAAGCTAATAGCCGACTTTTCCTTGAAACTCAGTTTGAGTGGTAGTAAAGAGACAAGCCCCAGCACTGGCCTGACCACAAACAAAAAGCCAATGCCGAACAGTGCAAGAGGCCATGTCAGAGCCTCAAGGATTCCCGTCGCAAGACTTCCGCCGAAAAGCAGCAGGATGATGCCAAGCATTGCTCGCTCAATCTGATCAGTGAAAGAATGCAGACGCGTATGATACTTATCATGAAGTTCATAGTTCCGCAGCGTGATAGCAGCAACAAAAACCGCAATAAAACCGTAGCCATGCACCAGTTCCGTGAGGCCATAGACAATCAGGGTGACAGAAAGAGCAACAAAACCATCTCTCACTTCAATAAAGGCCTTTTTCTTCGGAAGATAGAAGACGAGCCAGGCGATGGCCCTTCCTACTAAAAAGCCGCAGCCCACGCCTGCTACAATACGATAGAAAAAATCCATCCAAAGCCAGTCGAACAATGAGCCCTCCCCTTTGTACACCATCCCAAAAACAACAATAGAAAGCCACGTGAACGGAAAGGCGGTTCCATCATTCATCCCCGCCTCGGCAGTAAGGGCAAAACGGACTTCATTCCGTTCGGTCTCATGAGGCGGCCCTACCTGAACGTCTGAAGCCAGAACCGGATCAGTAGGTGCAAGCACTGCGCCCAGTAAAACCGATGTGGGAATATCGAAGTGCAAAAAATGGTATGCTAAAAATGATGTTGCCGCAATACACAAAAGCATCGTAATGCTGACAAGCAGAAATGGCGATTTCCATTGCCTGAAAGAAAATGCACGGTCTATCTTCAGCCCCGTGCCCATCAGCGAGATGATCACCATCAGCTCGGTGAGGTGTACCGCATAGTTTTCCTTGCGGAGCGGGTCGGGAGTAGGGAATATATCAAACGCTTTGTATAGTAAAAAACCAGCTGCCACGTAGATAATCGAATACGAGATGCCTGTCTTTTTTGTGACCGCCGGCATCCACGCCATGCCGAAAGCAGCCAGGCCTACAACAAGGAGCTCTATAACAAATGTATTCATCGTATATCTTACAATGAACTTGGCCGGTTTGTTCTCAGTCGCCTGCAGTTGTCCCTTACCTGAGTCGCCCCGAGGTCACTATTACCTTCTACAGCAGCAGCCTGCTGGCCAGGCCTAACAAAAGAAGGAAGCCAAAAACGTCGGTAAAGGTGGTAATGATAATAGAAGAAGCAATGGCGGGATCTATACCCACACGCTTTAAGAGCAAGGGGATCGAGGCTCCCGTAATGCCTGCAATAACCAGGTTGCCTGTCATTGCCAGGAAGATTACCAGCCCCAGTTTGAGGTTGCTGTCATAAATCAGGGCAAAAATAAATACGATAAGACCATTGGCTGCCCCATTAATTAGTCCTACCGTTACTTCCTTCAGCACGGTGCGGTAGGCCTGATTATCAGTCAGGTCGTTCAGTGAAATACGACGCACCGTTACCGCTAAGGCCTGAGTAGCAGCATTTCCTCCCATTCCTGCAATCATGGTCATATAGCCCGACAAGATCACCAGCCGCGATATAGTTGGCTCAAAGTACCGGATTACGGACGAGGCCAGAAAAGCCGTCCCCAGGTTAATCACCAGCCATGGAAGACGGCTGCGCACCGCTTCTTTCCAGTTACCCGAAAGCTCTTCATCTTCCGACACCCCAGAGATCTTCAGGATGTCTTCCGTATTCTCTTCCTCCAGAACGTCCATCACGTCGTCGAACGTCACTCGTCCCAGCAGGTGCATCGTGTCGTCAACAACCGGAATATTGGTAAGATTATACTGCGAAAGCAGCTTTGCTACCTCCTCCTGATCGGTATTAGCCTTTACATACACAAAGTCGTCGTTCACCAGCTCCCTGATGTGAACTGTATTCTTAGACTTGATAATATCCTTCAGCGATACAATGCCTTTCAGATGGTCAGAACCGTCAACCACATAAATGGTATAGAACTCCTCCATCTCCTCCGACTGTCTGATGATTTCCTCAATTGCCTCTTTCTTCGTCAGGCTGCTATCCACCTTGATCACCTGGGTGTTCATCAGCCCCCCTGCCGTATCCTCTTCGTAGTTTAGCAGCGTACGGATATGACTGGCATCCTCTGCATCAAGGTCCTGCAGGATCTCATTCTGACGTTCTTCCGGCAGCTGACTGATGATGTCCGTTGCATCGTCATAGTCGAGCTCTTCAAAGATCTCCGACCGGCGTTCAGGGTGAAGTTTTTCAAGAAGTTTCTCCGGGTGAGTTTCGGCGTCCATTTCCGAGATGACCTCAGAAGCGATCTCAGCCGGAAGAATGTTGATAATCCTTTCGCGCGACTCCTCAGGAAGACTTTCAAAGAGGATTGCAATCTCTGAGGCGTGATATTCCTCAAGCAATGCCTTCAGGACATTCTCATCCTCCTCCAGCGCCTGCCTGATACGTTGAATATCCGTCTTGTTCAGCTCAAAAGATTGCATGGCCCGCTAAAATAGTAAATGTATCCCTTTTCCTGTCATGCCAGCCCATATTTTAACCCTGGGTTAACAGAAAAGGGGCAAGATTCTTCTTTAAACTGTTCTACGAAAAATCAGCAAGATTGTTCGTCAGTAGCGATTTTATGTTCTTACAGAAAAGAGGCGCTCTGCGGCCCCTGACTGAATAACAGATCGATCACGCTGAGGTTCGCTATAAAGCCGTTCCGATCTTCAAACACCTGATAATAAGGAGTGAAATCAACAGTTGATTCAACCTTTGGATGAATCAACTGCCTGAAGTCGTCGAAATCAGGGTACTGTTCTTCATAACTTTCGGTATACGAAAAAGAAATATCGAGTTTCAGATAGCGAAGCAGCAAGCGAAACATCTCCTCATTATAGTCGAAGAGGAACTCCCATTTCTTTTCGTAGAAAGGAGCCAGCCCGTCTTCATAAAACTCAAAATAAGCAGAACTGCGGTAAGAGGTCTGTATACTCATCCAGTGAAGCCGCTGCCAGTCAAAATCATAACTTATCCTGACATCCTTTACCCGCGTATGAACTTTAGAGCCCTTTACTACGGGGACGATCAGCGCCAGCTTCCCCTGAGGACTATGAATGAGGCCTCTGTTTCTGTAGGTTTGCTTCGGAAAGTGCTCAAACCGCTCGAGCAGAATGTTCTCCTTCTGCCTCTTCATCCTGCTGAAAACCTCCACTGGCGGCAGATAAAATAACGGAAAAATTGCTCCTTTATGCATGCGATATACTATGTTTGTAATTTATCCGGCGAAATTAACGATAATAATTACAGATGAAGAAGGTTCTTACAAGCCTTGCAAAATATCCTCTCTTTCTTATTTCACTGCTTCCCTTTCCGATAGCTTACCTGCTGGCTGATGTCATCTACGTTATTATCTATTATGCAGTCGGCTACCGCCGGAGTGTCGTTCAGAACAACCTGAAGAATTCGTTTCCCGAAAAGTCTGCAGCCGAGATCACCAGCATCGAAAAAAGTTCTACCACTGGCTTTCCGACATGATGGTCGAGTCAATCAAGATGGCTTCCATGTCAAAAAGATCAGCCTGTAAGCGACTGAGACTGAACAACCCGGAAGAGATCAGCAAGCACTTTGAACACGGGAAACCGGTTATGCTCGTAACCGCCCATTACGGAAACTGGGAATGGGGGTCCCTTACCCTCTCTGCCAGCTTTAAGGAGCCTTGTCTGATCGTCTACAAGCCTCAGACAAATAAAACCTTTGAAGATATATTGAATCGGGTGAGATCAAGATTTGGCGCTCTTTTAGTGCCCATGCAGCTCACACTGCGGTCCATCCTGCGTCACAAGGGGCAGGCATACTGGACGGTATTTCTGGGAGATCAGACCCCGGTCTGGCAGGTTGCCCATTATCAGACCACATTTCTGAACCAGCCTACAGCAGTATTCCTGGGCGTGGAAAAAATAGCAAAGATGATGGATGCACCTGTCGTTTTTGGCCATATCAACCGGCTGAAGAGGGGCTATTACGAAGCTACATTCACCACCCTCACAGAAACTCCGAACGCTACCGCCGAAAACGAAATCACCGAGACCCACACGCGCATGCTAGAGGGCATTATTCAAAAGCGGCCCGAGCTCTGGCTGTGGTCACACAAGAGATGGAAAAATAACCGACCTGCACAACATGAACATTCCTGAAGTTGCCGTTGTTATCCTCAACTGGAACGGTAAGGCTTACCTCCAAAAGTTCCTCCCCTTTGTCCTTGCGTCGGGCTATCCTAAGCTCAGGATTATCGTAGCCGACAATGCCTCTGCAGACGATTCCGTTGCGTTTGTAAGATCGCAGTTCCCGCAAGTAGAGCTGATCCTGAATAAAGAGAACTTTGGCTTTGCGGGAGGTTATAATGCAGCACTCGAACACGTGGAGGCTGATTACTTTGTGCTCCTTAACTCCGACGTTGAAGTAACACCGGGGTGGATCACGCCCGTCATTCAGATGATGGAAAGCGACCCGCATATCGCTGCAGCCCAGCCCAAATTAAAAGACTATGCCCGACGCCAGTGCTTCGAATATGCAGGCGCTGCAGGAGGATTTATTGATCAGTTTGGCTACCCTTTTTGCCGGGGGCGTATATTTGATCAGGTAGAGGAAGACTCGGGACAATACGATGTGCCAGGGGAGATTTTCTGGGCCTCAGGTGCTGCCCTGTTCATCAAAAGAACATGCTGGCTGGAAGCCGGTGGCTTTGATGCTGACTTTTTCGCTCACATGGAAGAGATCGACTTGTGCTGGCGACTTAAAAACCTGGGATACAAGATCATGTATTACCCCATCTCAACGGTCTATCACATTGGCGGGGGAACCCTGCAAGCAGAAAACCCTTATAAAACGTACCTCAACTTCCGCAATAACCTGTTCATGCTTCAGAAAAATCTTCCTTTAGGACAGGCGGTGCTTACCCTGTTTATCCGCTTCTGGCTCGACTTCATCTCCCTGCTTAAATTCCTTGCCGATGGTAAAGTCAAACACGCACGGGCGATCAACAAAGCTCACGTGGCCTTCTTCGCCAGTTTCGGAACAAACCGAAAAAAAGGCCCGCCAGCTTTAAGATGTTTAACCCCGCGGGACTTGTAAGAAAGAGCATCGTATGGCAGTTCTTCGGCAAAGGCAAAAAGCGTTTCAGCGATATACTGGATTGAAGTGAATTCCGACCACTTCCCCGATGATGATGATCGAGGGATGTGTAAGCTGATGATGTGCGGCAATAGCCGGAAGGTCTTTCACTCGCCCAGCCCCTGATTTCTGTCGCGCCAGGGTAGCATGCTGAATGATGGCAGCAGGGGTCTCGCCCTTTCCTTCGTTCACATAGGTATCGGCAATTTCCTGCAATTTCTTCATCCCCATGTACACCACCACCGTTGCATTGCTCTGCATCGCCAGGCGCAAGTCCGACGAGAGCTTTCCATCCTTTTTGGTCCCTGTCAGCACCCAGATTCCCTCACTCAGGGTCCTGTGTGTAAGCGGAACATCGGCGAAACCAGCCGCCTGCATGCTGGTGATACCAGGAATATAAAAGGTACTGATCCCGTGCTCACGGGCAAAAAGGATTTCTTCAAATCCTCTCCCAAAAATAAAGGGGTCCCCTCCTTTCAGTCGCACCACCATCCCTTTCTCATCCGCTTTCTCCAGGATCAGCTCATGGATGCGCTCCTGCGGAGTGTATTCCCCGTATGGCCGTTTCCCTACATAGATCTTCTCGCAGCTCTCCGGCACCAGGTCCAGCAGCTCCTGGTTAGCCAGGTTATCATATAAGATCACCCGTGCCCGCTGCAGAACGCGATACGCCTTCAACGTAATAAGCTCCGGATCTCCCGGCCCTGCCCCAACCACATACAGTTCTTTTTCTAATTTCTCATCCGCCATTTAGAACGGAAAATACAATTTCCCGCTAAAAAATCAGAATAAAACATTCGATCCGCACCAATTCTTCAGGCGATCAGGGAAAAGGACTATCAGTAAAGCCCTCCGAGGCGTCTTTTCATCTATAGCCGAGAACCTTAGCATCAGATCCACGATATCGAGGAGAAACATTCGTGCAAAGAAACCTTCCTGTACGAAGGCGTGGTACATAACTGGTACGAGACAGAAAGTATTGCTTAAACCCGCATGCCGGCCCGCCACAGCGGGCAGTACCGCAGTTCGCCTTGCCATCCGCACGTCCGGACAGTGTAGAAAACGTCCGTCTCCGCCAGGAAGAGCTCCTGCCTTTCATCCTTAAAATCTCAGGAAAACTTATACTTTTGAAGTGAAAAACAACCAGAATCAGAACGGCACAAAAGCCGGTATTCTGTGTTGTATCTAGGATAAGAAAGCACAATATGGAGTACGCCATTCTCGGGAAGTCAGACTTAAAGATCAGCCGCATCGGCTTCGGCTGCATGTCGCTCAACTCTTCTGCAGAAGAGAGTATATCGGTCATTCATGCCGCTATGGACCAAGGGATTAACTACTTCGATACAGCCGACCTGTACGACAAGGGCATGAATGAGGAGCTGCTCGGCCGGGCACTGCTGAATAAGCGGCAGCAGACGGTGCTGGCAACCAAAGTTGGGAACCAATGGCGTCAGGACGGCTCGGGATGGGACTGGAACCCATCCAAAGAATACATTGTGGAAGCTGTAGAAAAGAGTCTGAGCAGGTTGAAGACCGATTATATTGATCTCTACCAGCTGCACGGCGGAACCATAGAAGACAATATTGACGAAACCATAGAAGCCTTCGAACTGCTTGTTCAGCAGGGCAAGATCCGGTACTATGGCATTTCCTCTATCCGCCCGAATGTGATCAGGGAATACGTGAGCAAGTCGAACATTGTAAGCGTGATGATGCAATACAGTCTTCTCGACAGGCGACCGGAAGAAAGTGTGATGGAACTGCTTGCCGAGAACCAGATCGGCATACTTGCCAGAGGCAGTGTTGCTCAGGGGCTTCTGACAGGCAAAACACCAAAGGCCTATCTCGGGCACAGCGAAGAAGAAGTTGATACCATCGCCAAGGCGGTAAAGTTCGTAGGCGGGGAACGGAGAAGTCCCGCTCAGACTGCTCTTTATTACGTTCTTCAAAACACTGCCGTAAGCGCTGCGGTACTTGGAATCAGGACGATGGAGCAATTGAATGATGCGTCGCATGTCTTTGAGGCCGACAGCCTCTCTAAGGCCGAGATCAATTTCCTGAAAGAAGCCGTTGAGCAGAACTTTTATGAGCAGCATCGTTAATAGCTGAAATCAGAGTGGTCGCTGCAGCATCGTCCCACCGGCAAAGATACCTTTCTCCTGCCTGCCGACCGTGTCGCCACCCGCTTCTGGGTTAAACTTCAGTAAAAGGCTCTTCAGTCGTTCGACTTCCGACCTGCCTCCGGCCTCCTCTCCGCCGTATTTGTGCCGTTTCAACTTCGTACCTGAGATGCACTGAGAGCGGGTTGACTGCGGAGTGAGTGCGGGTTGAGTCCGGGTTTTTCAGCAAATATCCGCACTCAACCCGCACGGACCCCGAACCTTCCCCACCCGCAGAGCGAAGTAATTAAAGCGCAGGAACGCTTCAGGAGTATCCCATCTTATAAGCTTGCGAATTAGTCCACAAGGATTAACCATTAACCAAATTTACCGGCCTGGCATCCCTGAAACCAAGGAGGTTATCAAGCGTGATCTGCATAATGCGTTCACGTGCTTCCCGGCTCATCCACGCGTTATGGGGAGTCACGATGCAGTTCTTAGCCGACAGGAGCGGGTTGCCCTGCCTGGGCGGCTCTACAGAAAAGACATCCACTCCCGCGCCCGCAATGACGCCCTCATTTAACGCTGCTGCCAGATCTGCTTCATTCACAAGCTGCCCCCTCGCGGTATTGATGAAGAAGGAAGATCGTTTCATCTTCCGGAGCAGCGCGGCATTTACAAACCCTGCATTGGCCGGGGTTGCCGGAAGATGAAGCGAAACAATATCGCTCTCACCGAACAGCGATTCCAGATCACGGTACTCAGCAAGATCGGTCTCTTTTTTTGTCCTGCTGTGATAAAGCACCTTCATTCCAAATGCGCTGGCGATCCTGGCGGTTCGCTGGCCAATGTTGCCAAATCCTACCAGTCCAATGGTTTTGCCGCTTAGCTCGATCAAAGGGGTAAGTGCGTAGGCAAAGTCGTCCGAGTGCTGCCAGCCCCCACTCCTTGCCGATTCACTGTGTCTGCCCACCTGGTTGGCAAGCTCAAGGATTAATGCGAACGTGTGCTGGGCAACCGAGTCTGTACTATAGTCAGGCACATTGCAGACCATAACTTCCCGCTCTTTTGCAGCCTCTATATCGATGATATTATATCCTGTTGCCGTTACGTTGATCAGCTTCAGCTCGGGAAGTCTGCTGATCAGCTCCCGGTCAAATGCGACCTTATTGGTGAGCACAATGCCGGCCCCGGCACAGCGTTCTGCTACCAGATGGGGCTCAGTGCGGTCGTACACCTCCAAGTCGAATTCTTCCTCAAAAGCCTTCCAGCTCAGGTCGCCGGGGTTCAGCGGATATCCGTCAATTACAACTACCTTCATTTTTTGCAAAAATTTCTATACAGTGAAAAACAAAAATGGCTACCTTGTGAACCAATTACCAAAATGGTTTTTATCCTTTACATTCGGCCATTCAGGTCGGGCTTCACAAGCCGGCCAGGCATTCAGGACAGCAAACTGGTACCTGATACGCCTGCAAATATTATAAGCTTCGATTGATTCACAAATAAAATAACAAATAAATAGTACATGAAAAGTAAACCCCAGTCGGTTATCGTAGCAACTGGCAGTTACATACCCGAGACTGTCATTAACAATGAATACTTTTTAAACCACAGCTTCTATGATAAAGACGGAGTAGCCATCCCGAAAGCAAACAGCGAAATAATCCGAAAGTTCAAAGAGATCACCGGAATTGAAGAAAGACGCTACGCTGCCTCAGAACAAACAGCTTCTGACCTGGGACTGGCGGCTGCTGCAAATGCCCTTGAAAGTTCCGGCATCGATAAAGAAAGCCTCGACTACATCATTGTGGCTCATAATTTTGGGGATGTTCGCCTCGAAAGTAACCGGGTAGACATTGTACCTACGCTGGCTTCGAGGATCAAGCAGCAGTTAAAAATTGAAAATCCGGACTGCATAGCATATGATCTTCCTTTCGGCTGCCCGGGCTGGGTGCAGGCGCTGATCCAGGCAGATTACTTTATCCGTTCAGGCGATGCGAAGCGCTGCCTGGTGATCGGGACGGAGACCTTGTCAAGGATCATTGACCCTCACGACCGGGATTCACTTCTGTATGGCGACGGCGCCGGTGCTGCCATTATAGAATCGTCTGAAAGCGGCGAGCGGGGTATCATTACGCACAAGACCCGCACCTATGCACTCGACCATGCCATGCTGCTCGCTATGGCGCCTTCCTACTCAGCGGACTATAGCGGTGAGGCCGACTTGTTTGTGAAGATGAACGGCCGCAAGCTCTACGAATTCGCCATCACAAACGTGCCTCTTCTCATTAAAGACACGCTTGACAAAGCGGGTCTTCACTTGTCTGATATCAGCAAAGTGCTGATCCATCAGGCAAACGAAAAGATGGACCAGGTTATCCTCGACAGGCTTTTCAAGATGTACGGAATGGAAAGTCCGGGTGCTGAGATCATGCCAATGAGCATTTCCTGGCTTGGCAACAGTTCTGTAGCCACGGTGCCGACCCTGCTTGACCTGATCAGCAAAGGAAAAATGGAAGGTCACGAGATCAAGGCTGGCGACAAGATCATCCTTGCTTCTGTAGGTGCCGGTATGAACATCAATGCGGTGATCTATCAGGCATAAAGAGATATCTCAGTTCTGTCGTCTGATGAAAGAGGACAGAACTGAGACACTTATTCCCATACACGCTACTACCAGAAAAGAACCGCGCAGGCTGGTCCAGCCTGCGATCAGCCCGATCATAGGAGGCCCCAGCAGAAATCCAAAGAAACCGATAGTAGAGACGGCCGCCAGTGCTACTCCAGTCGACATGGTCTTCGACTTTCCTGCTGCACTGTAAACCAGCGGCACAATGGAAGAAATTCCAAAGCCTACCAGGAGAAAGCCGAGTATAGAAGGTATTAGGCGGGGAAAGGCTACCGTTGTGAGCAAACCCGCAGCAATGAGCGCCCCGCTGGTCTGAAGGGTGGTTTTCAGGCCGTAGCGATGGGCAAAGCGGTCGGCAATGAAGCGACCCGAGGCCATAGTAAACATCACGGCAGTGTACCCGGCTCCCAGCCATTCCTTGTCGGGCCTTACCACCTTCTGGAAATAAATGCCGCTCCAGTCGAACATCGCCCCTTCACAGATCATACCGCAGAAGGAAATCAGTCCGAGATGAAGCAGAGAGCGGTCAGGCAGCACAAAGGCTTTATCGCCCGAGGCTTCTCCATCTGTCTTAATTGTAAACCGGCCTGCAATAAGAAGCGTGACTGCCACGATCGAAGTGATGAGCAGGAAGTGAAAAACGGGTACAATATTGCGGGCGATCATAAGGCTGCCGACAGCCGCTCCTGTAAAGCCGGCCAGGCTCCACAGGCCGTGGAAGGAAGCCATGATGGGCCGCTTGTACATTTCCTCTACAGCCAGGGCCTGTGTGTTCACGGCGATGTTGACCATATTCCCCGAAAGCCCAAACAGAAACAATGCTGCGCAGAGCTGCACGATATTAGTGGCAAGGCCGAGGCAGATCAGAAAGACCGAGTAAGCGAAAAGAGCCACGAGTACCATCTTTCTGCTGCCGACATGGGTGATCAGAAAGCCAGAAATGGGAAGCGACAACATCAGTCCCGCAGGAAGAGCGAGCAGTACCATGCCGAGCTGCGCCTCGCTTAAGCCTAATGCATGCTGGATTCCGGGTATGCGCGATGCCCAGCTTGCAAAACATATTCCGGGTAAGAAAAACAAGGCGCCAATCGCTGCGCGGTATATCTTTTTCGACAAATTCTGACTAATTGAGGCCAAAAATAAAGATCTCCATCCGTGTGGAATGGAGATCCTCAAACTAACCAATTATAAACCTTATTTCTAGAAGCTCAAAATTAGCTGCTTTGTTTTACTAAATTGATAATAAACTCCCTGATTTAACAAACTTTAACAATTAGAAACCCCTTAAAAAAGAAAAGCCCTCAACTTTAAGAGTTGAGGGTAAGGTCTATAATCAGCCAGATGAGCAATTATCAAATATATGTAAATTTTATCAGTTCCAATACTTTTTCGACTATAAAAACAAAGTATTTATTCACACCGGTAAAAAAACTAAACACTGCCGTCTTTATGCTGTTAAATGAAGACATCAACAATTAAAACTATGGATACTCAGGTAATTGACAAGTTAAAAGAAACCTTTAAGGGACCCCTCCTTCAGGAGAACGAAAATGCGAATGTGGGTAAGTCAGAAAGAATACTCTCTGTCGCTACTGGCGCTTTTATCCTCTTCCAGGGAATCACCAATATATTTTCGCATCCAATTATCGCGCTGGCCGAAGTCGCAGTGGGCGGCTCGCTGATGCAGCGCGGCGTGACGGGATATTGCGCGGTAAAGGCGATGATGGAAGACAACTGCCAGACGGAAGCTGTACATGTACCCGTAACCACGCCCGTGACTTCTAATCCGGTGACCACACCTCCGTCAACGGTTCTTTAATTAAAGCCGGAAATTTGTGTCAGGACAGCCATTTGACATCAGCATTGAGATCTCTGCAGGAAAAAAGACCTCACCGTTATTCCTGAAGACGATGGATATACGCTGCAGGAATCAGGCAGTATAGTCGCGGTCATCAAGCAGCGCGAAGGAGGCTGGCAGTTTACTAAAGGTAGCTATAGCGAAAGCGATGCAGCTGCCATTGGGGCAATAATTACTACCAAAATGCAGAAGACTTGAGGAGGCTGACTCAAAAGTGAGCTCAGCCTCTTTCTTATTGTTAAAACTTCAGTCAGGATCTCCAGTAATGAAGAATTTGCATCTATAAAAGTCTTTCATTGCGGAGATTTTATCATTTTGGTGGCCGAGTATTCTTTTGAGACAGCTCCTTTTTTTGTACCTAAACAATTATATTTCAAGACTTGTTCTTTGTGCAAAAAAAAGCACTATGAGTACTATACCAAATTTTATAAAACCTATCCGCCATACATTTCTTTTGCTCGGCGCCCTTTTTGCAGGCTGCAGCAACAGTCCGAAGAAGCTGTCCACCGTTGAAACTGGCATGACCAGGGATGAAGTGATCGGCATTGTAGGCGAACCTAAATCTAAAAACGTGTTGAACGCCACCGAAGTGTGGGACTATCCTGACGCCGACCGCACCGTGGTATTCAGAAAAGATACTGTTTATCAGATCATCACATCTCCTCAGGCACGCGCCGATTCGATCGCCATGTGGATGGATAAGACCGACGATAAAGTGAAGGATCAGCTGAGTGAACTGGTAGATAAAGCCGGCGAGGCGGGCAATAAGATCAGCGAAAAACTAAAGAAGGATTCAACGAAATGAGTATACAATCTGTTAACCCGGCGAACGGGGAAATTGTAAAAACCTATACTGCGCTGTCGGATGAACAGGCAGACGAAAAGATCAGAAAAGGACATGAAGCTTTTCTAAGCTGGAAAGAGCGTTCCTTTGAAGAAAGGGCCCGCTATATGATCGCCGCGGCGGCGATCCTCAGAAAAAGGAAGAAAGAGCTGGCATGGCTGATGGCCCTGGAAATGGGAAAACCTGTAAAGGCTGGAGAAGGAGAAATAGAAAAATGTGCAGCGGTCTGCGAGTACTACGCCGGGCACGCGGCCAGGTTCCTTGCCCCTGAGGAGGTGCGCACCGATGCAAAAAAAGCTATATTACATTTAATCCTCTCGGCGTGATCCTGGCCGTAATGCCCTGGAACTTCCCTTTCTGGCAAACCTTCCGTTTTCTTGCACCCGCTCTCATGGCAGGGAACTGCGGCGTATTAAAGCACGCGTCGAACGTTCCAAGCTGCGCCCTGATTATTGAAGAGATCCTTTTAGAAGCAGGCTTTCCGGCCGGCGTGTTCCAGACCCTGCTGGTGGGAAGCCAGGCGGTCGATAAGATCATTGAGCATCCCTTCATTAAGGCTGTGAGCCTCACGGGCAGCACGGAAGCGGGCAAGAAAGTAGCGCAGAAAGCCGCGTCGCTAGTAAAAAAGGCGGTGCTTGAGCTTGGAGGCAGCGACCCCTATCTGATCTTGAAGGATGCTGACCTCGAACTCGCCGCTGCCGTGTGTGCCGAAAGCCGGCTCATCAATAGCGGTCAAAGCTGCATAGCAGCCAAGCGGTTTATTGTGGTGGAGGAAGTAGCTGATGCCTTTATCGCCCTCTTCAAAGAAAAGATGGCTGCACCGAAGATGGGAGATCCGATGGACGAAAGCGTCGAAATAGGGCCGCAGGCACGGGTAGAGCTGCGTGACCAGTTGCACGAGCAGGTGCTGAAGAGCATTGAGAAAGGAGCAGAATGCATTCTGGGCGGCCAGGTCGCGCCCGGACAACATGCCTTCTACCCTCCTACTATTCTTGTAAATGTAAAAAAAGGAATGCCTGCCTATGAAGAAGAACTCTTCGGACCAGTCGCATCAGTGATACGGGTAAAAGATGAAGAAGAGGCAATCGAGGTAGCAAACGACACAGTCTTCGGACTCGGCTCTGCTGTCTTCACCCGTGATGAAGCGCGTGGGGAAGCAATAGCAGCAACCCGTCTGAATGCCGGATGCTCATTTGTCAACGCCTATGTTCGGTCCACTCCCGAACTTCCGTTTGGCGGAGTCAGCGAATCAGGCTTCGGCAGAGAGCTTGGCGTTTATGGCATCAGGGAATTCGTTAACATCAAAACCGTTTATGTGCGCTGATTGTGTCCGGCCGGACAACAACTGTCCGAAAACGGGCATTCATCACGTAGTACCAGAGGGCTAAAACGGTGTCCTGCAATATGTTGAATAAATGGCCTCCAAACTGCTAAGTGAAGAAAGACAAGTCAATAACCGCAAGTCTTCTTATATTTAGATACATAACAGCAGTATGATCAGCTTAAGGCATATTTACAAGTGGTACAATGTGGGCGGCGCCCGCACATTTGTCCTGAAAGACATTAACTTCACTGTAGATGAAGGCGAGTTCATTTCGATTATGGGCCCTTCAGGTTCAGGAAAATCAACGCTTCTTCATATCCTGGGAATGCTCGATGAACCTTCCGAGGGCGACTACGATTTTTTGGGGCAACCCGTTTTCCGGCTGAAAGAAAAACAGAGGACCCAGCTTTACAAAGAGCATATTGGGTTTGTGTTTCAGGCCTACCATCTGATCGATGAGCTGACGGTCTACGAAAACATTGAGACTCCCCTCATTTATCAGAACATTAAGGGCAGCGAACGAAAGGCCATTGTAGCAGACACGCTCGACCGCTTCGGCATTGTGGGAAAAAAGGACCTGTTCCCATCGCAGCTCTCGGGAGGCCAGCAGCAGCTGGTAGGCATTGCAAGAGCCATAGCGGCAAAGCCGAAGCTGATCCTGGCCGACGAGCCTACCGGAAATCTCAATTCGAAGCAGGGCGAGGAGATCATGGATCTGTTCCGCCAGCTGAATAAGGAGGACGGGGTCACCATCATCCAGGTGACACACTCCGAAAAGAACGCGGCGTATGCTTCACGCATTCTGCATCTTCTTGATGGCCGTGTGGAAAAGATAGAAGAACCGGTTGCTTAAAACTTCTCATTGTCTTGCTTGTTAGTACTCCACGAACCAATACGTCCGTACAGCAAGCATGACAAAATCTTTCATTTTCCTCGCATCCTTATTTCTACTGGCAGGAATACAGCAAACAAAGGCTCAAAACATAGATACCTTACTCGACAAAGGACAGGATATCCTTGAGAAGGGCCGGATATACAGCATTAAAGGGATCGGCATGGCCTTTCCCATCGGTTCGGTATCCAAAGTTCTGCGTCCGCGGTTCTCAACGGAAATCGGCCTCCAGATCCTGATGAAGAATCCGCGGTATTTCCTCTACCCGACGATCGACTATGTGAACTTCAATTACGATCAGTTGTATGATGACCCGAAGTACAATTACCGGATGAAGAATGCCAGCGCCAAGCTGTACATCGGCACCCTTTCGGGCGGACTGATCACTCAGGTGAAGAGCTTTCGGATCTTCAGCTCGGCAGGTATCGGCGGTGGGATCATTAACGAACCACGCGGATGGGTAGATGCCGAAGCCGGAGAGATCAACTTCCAGAATCGCTCATCCTTCACAGGGACCTTAAGACTAAACACAGGGGTAGACTATGGAAAGCGAACATTTAAGCTCTTTGCCGAACTTAGCTATCTGCTGCAGACAAGGCAGATACAGGGAAGCAACATGCATACACTGGCGGTTAACATCGGCACAAGGACCAATCTCTATCGGCTCGCCCGAAGTATTGAGACCATCAAAAAGAAATTATAGGACTAACGAACCTCTTCGTTTTTTATGATGGCGCCAGCAATAGCGCAGTAGTTGTTGTTATAGTGATGGTTTCCTGGCAGGGTAATCATCTTTATTCCTGCACCCGAAAAGCTGCGACGGGTGGCTGTGCTCTCCTGTGACCCGAATAAGCAGACAGGCTGCAGCGCTCTCAGCTTCCGGTACTCCGCTACTACATCGTATTTTCCCTGGGCAGTACCAAGGCTGAGCATGTCGGAAATATGGATCTCAAAGTCGCCTTTCTCGTCCGGTGAAATGCCATACAAGCCGGCAAGCTGCTCGCGTTGAGCAGCCGGAGCTTTGCTGGCAATAAAGGGAGCCACACAGGCACCAAACGAGTAGCCTGCAAGGATATAGGATTTGCGTCCCCACTGCTTCATCACCCTGAGGATAGCGGCGTTGATGTCCTGAGCGGCCCTGTCGGGCAACTGCGCTTTCCAGAAGTACTTCCGGGAGTCAAGGCCGGCTACGGGATAGCCTTTTGATACAAAGCATTGGGATACCGACTGAATGAAGGGATTCCAGCCACCATCACCAGATATGATAAAAATCAGGGGCTTTTCTGAGCCTTGCGCAGCAGGCATCAGCTTGAGCGGGAGCGGTTCCTGAGCACTAGCAAAACGGATAAACAACAGAAAAACAGGGAGAAAGCAAAATATCTTCTTCATCATGGCTTGATCACTTTATTCAGAACAGCAGGCACCTGCAGGAGGTCGTAATCCTGATCGTACACCAGGTACTTGTTGTACCATGCCGGCTCAAATTTCTCTTTATACTCGCGCAGCCCCTTGTAATGGGAAAAGGTGCGGATCTTCTCATAAGCAAATTTCATCGACTTCTCTGGAAAGGAACGGGCTGTATCAATTCCTGCAAGGGGGCAAAACCAAGGTTAACGTATCGCAGCCCTTCACTCTTAAGATGATTAAACAGCTCGACCAGAATAAAATCCATTACCCCATTCGGTGCATCCCGGGTTTTCCTGATCAGGTCATATGTACCCTCTCCCTTTGCATAGTCGGGCACTATATTCAGAAAGGCTACTGTTTTCTCTTCGGCACTGTCAACGGTAATAACGACCTGCTTCTTAATCTCCTCCCAGATGAACATGCCCTGAGAGAAAATGATCTCACTGCGGCCGGTATCTTCAAGCCACTCATCCGATACTGCTTTCAGCTTCTGCAGCAGGCCGTCTTTCAATGGGGGCCTGTGCACGGTAGCCGTGAAGCCTCTGTCGCTAACTTTCTTCAGCGCATTCCGCATGGATTTTTTACTTCCTCCCGCCAATGAGAACTGGTCGAGGTCTACCACGCCTTCCTGGCCCAGGAAAAGCGCCTTCTTGCCCAGCTTCCTATATACATCCAGGCTTTCCTCAGGCACGCGGTAGTAAATGCTTTTCAAGCCGTTTTCGTAGCAGTATCTGTCGAACTCCCGGATGCAGGTGCTCACCTGCTCGCTGTCTGCAGCGACAGGATTATCAAGAACTACAGCAAAGTTTCCGCTGATCCGGTAGGAAATAAAAGCGTCAAGATAGGACGGCGCAAAGATCAGCTTATCAAAATAACACTTAAAATAGTCGGATGCAGCACTCCCATGCTTTTCGAGCAGGCTCTGCGCTCGCTGGAGATCTTCTTCCGTTGGCGTATTCTTTAAAACGTAGGGTCTGATGAGCGTGTATACGAAAAAGCCCATCGACAAGAACCCGCTGATATTGATGGAATATATAAAGTTTTGTGCGAAAGAATCCTGCGGAAGCAGCTCATCACTCCCAAGCAGGAAGTAATTCTGCAGGGTGTAGCGGAGCGACTGCCACAGGCTGAAATCGACGTTAAAATGGCGGCGGTCGAGCAGATAGAAGCCAAGAACGCCATAGAGCAGAACCGCAGCAATGCTGAGGATAGTGGTTTGGATACCTGTATTCCTGAGTCGGGGGTTACTTTTGATATAATACTCCTTCTTGGAGACAAGCAGGATCACCAGCACAACCAGGGCCACAATAGCTTCCTCATAGTCGACCGCTTTGGTCAGGTTACCGGCGATGGAGATTAAGCTCAACAGGACCGATATGTACCAGGCTGTGCGCAGTCCCTTCAGCATGAAGGCAGCTGTAACAAGCAGGAACAAACCGGCCACCAGGACAAAATAGTTAGAAATGGTGATGGCCTCCGGAGAAAGCACACCGCGAAGGAACCGGATACGGGAGGAAATGGTAGGAGTCAGAACCGAAACAATGTTCACCACGCCGAGGAACAAAAGCAGCGTGGCGGGCAGGATGCGCATAAGCAGCCTGTTAATCTTGAGCAGAAAGCTCAAAGCCCCTGCAAAGAGCGGGAGCCAGAACTCCAGGAAACGGTAAAGGAACGTTACTGCAATTGCCCCCACTTCCGGTAGTCCGAAGCGGGTCAGGATAAAGGCCATAGACACCTCGATCGCTCCCAGACCGCGGAGAAAAGGAGATACGATTAAGAAAATAACCGAGATAATATAGCCCATCACGGCGGCAAACAGGGAGGGCTCAAAGCCCAGGGCCACCATGGCAATATACAGATGCGCGATTCCAGCAACCTCGATGAGAATGCTGTAAACCGTTGTGATGATGAAGTTCTTCCGCTCCACCTTATTGGCTTTCAGGTCGTCCATCAGGATCACTGCCGACGGTGCAACCCCTGAGATCCATTTGAACAGGCGCCCTTGCCTCAACACCGAACGATAGGCCAGCCACACCACCGCAATCAGGAGAATGACGGCACCCAGGGCGTACCATTCGCCCGAGCCGACACTATTACGAAAAAGGCCATAACAAAAGGCAGGGATGGCAACTATGACGACAGTAAGAATTCCGACAAAACCGTAAATAGACGAGGCAAAGTGTATTTGCGATTTGCTGACGCCCTTTTTTCAATATCGCCGGTAAAGAAAGCCAGGGAAGAAATACCGCCCGCCGGCAGAAAGACGCTGATGAAATTCCGTTTCAGGAAGAGCACAAGGGCATCTGCGAAGCGCAGATCCGATCCGATGGACCGGAAGGAGGTGATATACATCAGCGCCTGCAGGGCGATGTAGATGAATGTGAGCACGATGCCCGCACCAAGCCATGGCAAGGAAGAGGAAACGAGCACTTCACTGACGCGGTACAACTCCGCCCGTTCATGCTTGATGAACCAGATGCCTATGCCAATAAAGAACAGTGTGAAGATGAACTGGGATATCAGCTTCATGTTTTCCCGAAGGAAAGGAAGGCTTTTGTCTCTCAGGGAAGCGATGGTATTCTTGGCTGATACTTTCATTCTTAAGGATGCCAGCAAGTTTTACCCCGGCAAATA
The DNA here is from genome assembly GCF_041902385.1 of Arcticibacter sp. MXS-1. Taxonomy (GTDB): domain Bacteria; phylum Bacteroidota; class Bacteroidia; order Sphingobacteriales; family Sphingobacteriaceae; genus Arcticibacter. The sequence goes on from NZ_CP169244.1 coordinate 4,163,779, forward strand.
TAGGACTCTGTACCGAGGTCCGGTGCATTAATGGCGAAAAGTTAATAAACCAGGGCCGGTTCAATGCCGGCGCCTGAAATCGTCGGAAAAAGGACGGATATGAGGCCTGTCGAGCCCGCTCACTCCTCCCGATACCACAAATTTCATCGCTTCACTGGCACTCATGTCCAGGGGCTTTACTTTATCCGCACTCACAATTGCCAGCTGACCGGCAAAGGAATAAGAGAACGGAAAATACACGGCAACTTCGCCGCCGAGTGAAAGGCTGCTCAAATCCTTTTGTGTTACAAAGCCGATCTGCTTGTACCCATGGTTATTGATCTCGACAATAACCGGCTCGTGAAACTTCTTTTCATCCCCAACAAAAGCCTCAGTCAGGTCTTTGATGGACGAATACAGGAAGTTGAACAGCGGCAGGCGATTCAGCCAGCGGTTCGCCCAGTTCTTGATCGGCTCGGTGATGAAGTTGGTCACTACAATTCCGGCGAACAGGATAATAATGATAACCGTTAAGATACCGAGTCCGGGAATGTAAACGGGTTTACCGGTTTTACCATCCACCCATAACACGCCGCTCAGGTTAAGGGTAGCATCTACGGAAGATACCACCCAATATATCAGCATGATAGCTGCTCCGAGTGGAACTACTACTAACACACCCTTTATAAAATAATTGATGAGTATCCCGAATATCTTATTCATATCTCTGAAGTCTTTAAATACACTAATGCGCTCCTGCCGAACACGGCGCTTCTACGACCTGCAGCAACAAAAGTTGTGGCCCTACTCATAGTAATAAACGCGCTTAACACGTTGGGAGATTCCGGTCAGCACTTCGTAGGGAATAGTTCCCAGCAAGCGTGCGAGTTCCTGGACAGGCAGCTGCTCATTGAAAACAATCACTTCATCTCCTTCCCTGGCCTCTACTCCGGTAATATCAAGCATGCACATGTCCATACAAATGTTCCCGATGGTCGGAACCGGAACTCCATTAACCAGCATCTTCCCTATCCCGTTTCCAAGCTTGCGGTCATAGCCGTCGGCATACCCAATCTTTACCGTGGCCACTTGTCCGTTGTGCGGCATCACGCCTTTACGATTATACCCTACCGCATCGCCTTTCTTCAGCTGCTTGATCTGAGAAATGCTGGTCTTCAGTCGTGCAACAGGTTCCAGAGGTGAGCCGGAAGAACCGAAGACGCTGTCGACCCCGTACAAGCCAATGCCCAGCCGCACCATATCAAACTGAGCTTCGGGCCAGCGCGAGATGGCCGAGGTATTGGCAATATGTTTAATGAAAGTATAACCAAGTGCAGCCTCCAGCTTCGAGGTGAGCTCCCTGAAGTCCTCAATCTGCTGTCGGGTGAACCCGTCAGCTGCGGCCTCCTCGCTGCTCGTCAGATGCGAAAAAGCGCTTCTCACCTTCACGCTGCTCATTTTCTGCAGCTCGGGAATGAGTTCCTCAACCTCTTCCTTCATAAAGCCAAGGCGATGCATGCCAGTGTCAAGCTTAATATGAACAGGATATTCTTCGCGGCTCTTTCGTTTCAGAGCCCGGCAAAATTCTCTCAGAACACGGAGACTATAGATCTCAGGCTCCAGACTGTTCTCAATCATCGTTTCAAAGCCCGCCACATCGGGATTCATTACCATGATGGGTAACGATATACCAGCTTCACGCAGCGAGACTCCCTCATCTGCAAAAGCAACGGCCAGATAATCCACCTTGTTGAACTGAAGCAGGTTGGCAATTTCAAAGCTTCCGCTGCCGTAAGAAAAGGCTTTGACCATGGTGGTGATCTTCACACCTGGCTTTAGCTGAGCCTTGTAATAGTTCAGGTTGTTTTCCATGGCGTTGAGATTGATCTCCAGCACGGTTTCGTGCACCTTCTGAGTCAGAGCCTTGCTGATCTTCTCAAATTCAAATTTCCGCGCGCCCTTCAGAAGAATCGTTTCGTCGGCAATAGAGAACTGGTCGAGATGATTGAGGAAGCTCGCCGTATCAGGGAAGAAAGAACCGGGAACAGCAAACTTGTCCTGGTGCTTTCCGATCTCCTGCCCTATTCCAACCAGCCTGTTCACCCCCTTGTTTACTAACAGGTTAGCGACCTGCATATAAAGACTTTCTGAATCTACTCCAGCTTCAGGAACATCAGACAGGATCAGAGTCTTCTGCTGATGCTGGTTCTGCTGCTTCAGAAAGTCGAGCGCAATGGCCAGCGATGAAATGTCGAGGCTGTAGGAGTCGTCGATAACGGAGCAATTGTGAATACCCGTCTTCAGCTCCAGCCTCATACTTACCGGATGAAGCTTCTCAAGCCGCTGGTCGGCCAATGAAGGCGAATAACCCAGTGCGAGCATCGTTGCCCAGCAGCAGATGGCATTCTCAACAGACGCAGCATCGGTAAAAGGGATCATGCACTGAATTTCCTGCTCGCGGAAACGCGCTCTCAGGAACTGGTATTTCCGGTCGTCAAGTACCTCCTCATCGATAATCCGAAGGTCAGCATCTTCGTCCCATCCCCAGGTAAAATGCTGCCGGCCCGGAATAGCTCCTGTGTAGCCGGCGAGATATTTAGGCGAATAAATGAAGAGTTCACAATCGCTGAAGAGCTTCAGCTTCTCAGCGATCTTTTCCTCCATGGAAGAAAAACCTTCATTATGAGCCTGACCAATATTGGTGAGAATGCCGATAACGGGTCTGATGATCTGCTGCAGCGCAGCCATCTCACCCGATCTTGATACACCAGCTTCAAACAGTGCGAGTGTATGCTCGGCGGTCATCGACCAAACCGATACGGGTACTCCTATCTGCGAATTATAGCTCTTTGGGCTCCTGACAATATTATTTTCCGGAGCGAGCAGCTGATACAGCCACTCCTTGACGATCGTTTTTCCATTGCTGCCTGTAATGCCAATAACGGGGATACGGAAGCGCCGGCGGTGCCAAGCCGCAAACTGCTGTAGTGCCTGGAGCACATCGGCAACGATCAAAAAATTAGCATCAGGAAACTGGCGGACAAAGTCGCGTTCCTGAGAAATGACAAAATTACGAACACCGGCCTGGTAAGCTTCCCCGAGGAAGTCGTGGCCATCGCGGCGGCCCTGAATAGCGAAAAAAAGCGTATGAGAAATATCCCCGAGCCTGCGACTGTCGAAGGCGAGGGTGTATAAGGTAACATCAGACTTTCGTATAACTGATTTAGCTTCGGTAATTTCCGCAAGCTCCTTTATAGAATATGATGTGTGGTACATTTGCGATCAAATTTCAGTTTAATTTTTCAGTATCCGAATCATAATTTTACAATTACAATGAATACAGAAAAAAAGGCAGCCCGGCCTATCGATCCAAAGACGGCGCTCACGAAGGCCGAAAGCTACTGTGCTTACCAGGAACGGTCGCAGCAGGAAGTGAGGGACAAGCTCTATGCCTTTGGCCTTCACAGCCGTGACGTAGAAGAGATTATATCGAACCTGATACAAAACAACTTCTTGAACGAAGAGCGATTTGCCACTGCCTATGCACTGGGAAAGTTCAGGATGAAACAGTGGGGAAAGTTAAAGATCAAGGCGGGACTAAAAAGCAAGCGGGTGTCGGCAGCCCTGATCTCGAAAGCGCTTAAGCAGATCGATCAGGAGGAATATTATGCCACTCTGGAAAGCGTAATTAGAAAAAAGGAGGCGGGACTAAAGGAGAAAAATGCACTCCTGAAGAAGCAAAAGCTGGCGCAGTTTGTCGCAGGGAGAGGGTTCGAAAGTGATTTAATTTTTGAAATACTGAATACCAGCGATTTAATATAAAGTTTTAAAAAAATCGTTCTTCAGTATTGACAAGAGTTGTTTTCTGCCTATATTTGCATCACCAAAACGGTTAACACCACGCGAAAGTAGCTCAGTTGGTAGAGCACAACCTTGCCAAGGTTGGGGTCGCGAGTTCGAATCTCGTCTTTCGCTCCAATCCCTTCCCACAAAGAAGGGATTTAAATTTTAAAAGGTTACCCAACCTGCCTAGGTGGTGGAACTGGTAGACACGCAGGACTTAAAATCCTGTTCTCCTTACAGAGAGTGCGGGTTCGATTCCCGCCCTAGGTACAAAAGCTGATCGAAAGATCAGCTTTTGTTGTTTATGGGAATTGCGTTACGTGGGCGGCGCGCGAAAGTTTAGGGTTTAAGCAAAGTGGGAACAGGGACAAAAGTTGTGGAGAGAAGAGTAAAAGTAAGATATTAGCGTGCAGAAATTAGATAGATGCACGAGTCGTTTAAAGCCCTACTTCCCTTGATTATCCCTGAAGGGGTATCCGATTATTTCCAGTTGACAGATCACAAAAAAGACACTACCGGGATTCATATTTACCTGGAAGAGATCAACTCCATTCCGGTAGAATATAAGACCAACAAGTTACTCTCCAAAGGCTTCTTTGATGAAGTGATTCTGCAGGACTTTCCCATACGGGGACAGGAAGTGTATTTGCATGTTAAGCGACGTAGATGGTGGAATCTGGACACAGGTAAGGTCGTTCACCGAGATTGGAATGTTGTAGCAATAGGAACGCGGATCACCAGTGATTTCGCGGCTTTTTTAAAAGCAATCAGTCGATACCCAGCCACATAGTCTGCAGACGATCGCCTCCTTTTACGGGATCAAAGGCAAGAAGCTGCAGCGCTATTATCGCGATCAACTCAGTGAATACAAGAATTGGGAGCACCGTACCGATGCCCGTAAAGGCTTGATCTTCCCACAGAACATCGGTCCTTATCTCTCTATAGATGAGACCAGTCTTTCCCAGGGTGAGCTCTATACGGTGGTCACCAATAAAGAAGCTAGAGGCAAAAAGGGCACTCTGGTTGCTATTATGGAAGGTACCCGTTCGGAGAACATCATTCCACTGCTTCAAAAGATCCCCCAAAGACTTCGTAATAAGGTCAGAGAGATCACCTTGGATCTGGCTGGTAACATGAGTTTGATCGCTAAAAAGTGCTTTCCTTTGGCCTCGCAGGTCATTGATCGCTTTCATGTGCAGCAGTTAGCCACAGAAGCGCTACAGGAAATACGGATCAAATACCGCTGGGAAGCCATTGATGCAGAGAATCAGGCTCTGGAAGAAGCCAAAGCAACTAAAACAAACTATTCACCTGAAATACTATCCAATGGCGATACCTTGAAGCAGTTACTGGCCAGAAGCCGCTATCTGCTCTACAAGGACCAACAAAACTGGAGTGCTGAACAGGCAGAGCGGGCTTCCTTGCTCTTTGAACGATATCCTTCCCTGGAAAAAGCTTATCAGCTAACCCGGGGCTTATCCTGGATATTCAGCAACACCAAAGATAAGCTCTACGCCTTTGCAAGACTGGCCCGGTGGAACGAGAAGGTGGAGCAATCCGGCTTTAAATCTTTTAATACCATTGCCAGAACCATCAATCTCCACCACAACAATATCTTGAACTACTTTGATAACCGAAGTACAAACGCTTCAGCCGAATCTTTCAATGCCCAAATTAAGGCTTTCAGAGCTCAGTACCGAGGGGTAGGAAATGTTAATTTTTTCCTCTTCCGACTCATGAAATTATTTGCTTAGTCCACAGATTTTGGTCCAGATCCCAAGTGCTTTCCTTGACAATTATTTCAACGACCTTAATTCTGTCATCATTTCGATTAGTGGAATAGCCATTGTCGTTTTATTGACCGGAAACCGTTCTTTACCCGGATAGACGATAAAACGGTGCGTGGCACCAATGTCTTCGCAGCCAAGGTGAAAGCCTTTGGAAACCACGGGCGTTAAAGAACGCTTGATCTCTATGGCATATCTCCGCCGCGCATTTTGTTCAATGACCAGATCGATCTCTGCTCCTGCAGACGTGCGGTAAAACCATGGCGTTATGCTTAAAGGCAGGCAGGAGGTCAGGTTTTCAATCACAAACCCCTCCCAGCTGGCGCCGATGACAGGATGTGCCAACACATCATCCTGAGTTTTCAGATTGAGAAGCGCGTGGACAAGGCCGCTGTCGCGGATATACACTTTGGGGGCTTTGACAAGCCGCTTACCGATGTTTCCCGACCAGGGGCGCAGCGTTCGGATCAGAAGCAAATCCTCAAGCAGTTCAATATAGCGCTTCGCCGTCATCGCTGAGATATCCAGATTAGCACCTAATTGCGCAATATTAAGCTGGCTCCCCTGCTGGTGGGCGAGCATCGTCCATAAACGACGTAAGGCTACAGCCGGGATACGTGAACCGAATTGCGGCACATCTCTTTCCAGATAAGTGCTGATAAAATTAAATCGCCACCGCAGACTGGCTTCATCGTTTTTTGCAAGGTAACTGTCGGGGAAACCGCCGCGCAACCAAAGACGATCCTGTCCGTTTTGGCTTTCTTTGGCTATTTCAGCAACATTTAAAGTGGATAGTTCCTTGTATGCGATACGCCCGGCGAGCGTTTCCGATGATTGCTTTAACAAGTCAAGGGATGCGGAGCCTAATACAAGGAACTGTCCGGATTTCCGGCCTTGACGCCGTCTGCGGTCGATGACTCCCCGCAAAACCTGGAACAGGCCCGGTACACGCTGGATTTCGTCGAGGATAATCAGCCGCCCCTTATGAAGTTCAAAATAATCTTCCGGCTCACTCAATTTGGCTTGATCGGCTGGGCTCTCCAGGTCCAGATAAATCGGCTCCGGTGTAAAAAGGGTGGCAATTTCTTCCGCCAAAGTCGTTTTGCCAACCTGTCGCGGTCCTAACAGCCCGACGACGGGAAATTCTTGCAACAAGGTAAAAATCGAGTCTTGTGCTTCTCGCTTAATCATCCTTGCAATTATAACACTTATTGTTACAATTGCAAGGATGGTTTTAAATACATAAAGCGGTTGGGTCTAATCGTTCTTTCAGCAACAGGCCTTATGTTTTCAGCTGCAGCTCAATTTTTTTGCGGTTCCGGTGTGATGTCTACCAAAGGAATATCGTGTTCATTCAGGAATTCCCGAAAGCTGAAATTACTGCAATTCATAAAAAGCGGGCGGGTTCGATTCCCGCCCCAGGCACCGAAGCTGGCCGAAATTGTTTATTGGAATTTCGTGTCGCGGGCGGCGCGCGGAAACTTTAGGGATGTACTCTAAACGTCGAGGGATTAATAATGGTGACTTTTAGCACCTGGCCGAACTGGAAGTTCTGAAACCACCGTACTAATTCTCGTCCTCCTGACAGTCTTGGCACATGCGGATTTTTCGTATATAACTTACCGGTAATTGGCTCCTCGGCGTCGCCCAGGTAAATCTGGATCTCGCTCATATGTTCGCCGACTGCTTCAAGGTGCTCTTTTTTAAGGTTAATGATTCCCTGCCCTTTGTAGGCGGGGCGTAAAGTAAAGGTGGTGGTCATGGGTTCTCTTCCGGACGTTTTTCTTTTAACGTCTTATACGATGTATCGGAGCCCATGTCGCAGCCGCACTGTACTTTTAGCTGCTAAAGCCTTCCGCGATCATGAAAACAAGGAACTTCACCCCATTGCAGGGTGAAGCCCCCTTAAGCAGATACAGCGAGATTTGATCCGGTAATCTTCACGGTATACTGCTTTAAAGCAGTAGCGGCAGGTCCGCGCAGCACCTCTCCTTTTGTGTTAAACTCACTGCCGTGTGCCGGACAAATAAATTTTCCCTGGGCGTTGTTGTACGCAACCGATATGCGCTGATGGGTGCAGGCGAGCTGGACTGCGGTAAAGGACGAGGGTTCATTAGGCTGGGCTAGCCTGACCAGGATCACGCCGTTTGCCATTTTTGAGTCGCCCACGTTCTTCAGTTCACTGTCGAGATTGGCGGTCAATACGTTATCGCCGCCGCCTGTATCGGGATCGGGCTTTGCCTCATCCTCAGGATCGCTGCCGCAGGCAACTACGCCGCAACCCACGCATACTGCTGCCAGGCCTATCCCCAGCTTCGATAAGAACTCTTTTCTTTCCATAAGATGTTTTATTTGAGTGGTTATTAATAATCGGCCTGTTGTTTCTTGCCAAAGCTGAACACACGCGTGATGGTAAACCCGATCCTGTACTGCCCCTTCGTCCATTTTGATTCGGTGTCGGCGAGGTAGTTGATGGGTGAAATCGCCTGAGCATTAGCCAGATTAAGGGTAAAGACGTGTCCGCCGGTCTCAATCTCAATTCCGACAGCCGAGGGATCATAAAACCTCGGAGAGTCACTGTCGTTCCTGAAGGAAGAGAAGGGATGAGCATAGTCAAGCACAATTCCCATGCGCCGGGTTACCTTGAGTCGCCCGGCTGCAGATAAAGAAAAGATATTCTTCTCGTTTCCCTTCACATAGGGAAAAGGCAGGTTATTTCGCAAAAATGAAGGCGCTATAACAAGAGAAAAACGCGAAGAGAACTTCCTGGAAAAAACCGCCTGATAGAAGTAAGAGAGACGGTTGCTATAGTCGTCGAAAACGTTGGTACTCACCTCATAGGGCTTCAGTCCGGCCTGCGCGATCAACGTAAGGGCAATGGGCATGCGCCCGTCGGTAGTCTGATGCAGGACCTTATACTTCAGGCCAAGGTCGAGAAGCTGCTCGTACTTGCTGCGGCCGAATGTAATATCAAGGTTGTCGCGGAGCCCGTACTCAAAGCCGATGTAGATGTCGGAGGAGTTGTCGAGGCCCCATAGTGTACGGCTTCCTCCATCATTGCCCCCTACATCGCCAAAGCGATGCACCACCATAAAGTTAAGATTGTTTTTCCTGACGGTTTCAGTAGTGGAAGTAAGAACCAGGCGGGTTGACTTAAAAGCTGCGAGGACAGCTTCATTTTCTCCGTCATCAGACAAAGCATTAAGAAGAGAATCAGCAGAGGAGCCTCCGGCAGAGGTAGTGTCCTGAGCGTGAACCAGAGTTGCAGCCAGCAGCATAAAAAGCAATAGACATTTTTTCATATCGATGTTGCTTACGTAAGTTTACTTTTGATATTTAGAATAATCAGCGGCGACTTTCACCTCAATACTTTCCGCAATCTTTTGAAAAACCAGCTTCGGTATATCGATCTGATGATCCTTACAGCGCACGTTGAAGGTGGAGCTGAGCCTTACCGCACCCTTATTCACCTGAACCTTGCCGTCAATGGTGCGGTTCTGTTTCACGCCGTGCACTTCAAGCACTCCTGACGCTTTCACCGGATAGATGCCATCCTTTGACACATCGATCTTCTCAAGCACCTTCCCCCTAAAGGATGCATTAGGAAACTTGTCGCTCTCCATGTAGTTCTCATTGAAATGCTCCTGCATCAGCGATTTCTCGAAGGCGAACGAGCGTATGGGGACACTGAAGGCAAGGTCTCCGGTAGCGGGATTGTAGACCGACGTGCCTTTGCCCGAAGTGGCGGCAATATCTTCCAGGGGAGCTTCGGAGAAGAGCATGATCCTGGCATTTCTGCAGACATAAGAGTCCCGGCCTGCCTGATTGATCCCCAACCAGGCAAGAAACATAATGGCGATATATTTCATGTGATTACTTTTTTGTGCTTCGTCCTATATCCCAGCTCATGCCGACTGATATGCCGCCGGACCTGAGATCAATCCCTTCATTGCCTATTTTTGTTAACGGTAGCTTGTAGTATGGCTGCACCAGGATGCCAGCCTTATTGCCCAGCCGATGCTGGTAAGTAGCATTAAAATTCACCACTCCCGGAAAATGACTATTCTTATTGCTCACCTTATAAGCCCAGGTTGAACAGTCGCTATAGGTGAAGGAGTACTTTTCCCGCAGCATGATGTACGATGATATTCCCGACCCCACGCTAAAGGAGCTTTTTTCTTTGGAGAGGAACTGGAAGCTAACGTTGAGCGGGATGTCGAGGACGCGGCAGTTGGCGTCTACGTGCTCAGTTTGCCTGTTTCCGTATCCGGAGGAGCCATAGGCGCCCTGAAGCTGGCCCTGATTCATCTGGTAAGGCTTGCCGGCGTAGATGAGACCCGTCGATACGCTCCATCGTTTAGGCAGCGAGGCGATCAGCAGGAATCCTCCGTTAAGGCCTACCTGTGCGTTAGCCAATGAATTCACTCCATTGAGATCAGGTGCCGACAGGAGTGCCAGGGACAGCTTTACCTTTTTCCGCGGGGACGACTGCAGATCATCGCTAACAACCTGTTCCGCAGTGGGTTCCCCGGTCACGGGCGTTATCTCCGGTACAAGTGGTGTCTTGATGGCAGCCAGGGCGGGCAGGCTATCTGCAGCGGGGACTCCCGAAAGGCTATTGCCGGCGGCTTCAAGGAGCGGAAGGTCGGCGTTTGGGACAGCGGAAGTATCGGCCGCTCTTCCTGCCATCTCCTCGGTATCGACCCTCCTTTCCCTTCTGTAAGCGGTCCGCTCGTCTTCCGGGCGAGGGCTGCTTAGCCCTTTGCTCTCCCGTTGTTCTGTTGACTCCTTCATTTTACCTTTTTGTTTTTGCACAATCTTCTCCCCTGTATCAGGTGCAAAGAATCCCCGAAACATCAAGATCAGAAGAACTGCAGCGATTCCGGCCGATACCCAATACAACCATATCAGCCCTCTCCTTCCGCCCTCCTTATCCAGAAGAGCCTCCATCGCATCCCAGTCCTCTTCCCGGAAAGACACGTGTCCTTCCTCCCCGGTCAGTCCCTCCCTGAACTGACGATCTATCTTATGCTCGTCAGTCCTTCTCATCTGAATAGTCCGTTGTTAAAAAAAGTAACATTTAAATTCACCGGATTAATGGCAACACTTGCACTGTAAGCTCCGCCGTTTGTATCGCGGGGCAGCACATCGGCTTCCATGACCATCTTTCTTAGCCTGTCTCTCGCCTTAAAGAGATTCGACTTTGACGTGCCGGGGCTAATACCCAGCATCTCTGCTATTTCTTCATGTGTATACCCTTCGATAGCGTACAGATTGAACACAGTACGATAAGCATGAGGGAGCTTTTGAATCATAGCCAGCAGATCGTCATACCGCAGTTTCGTGTCGGGCATATCCTCATGTATCACGTCCTCCGCTTTCTCCAGGTCATCGGCATGGCTCGTTTTGTAGTTGCTCCGGTAATAATCGACCGACGCATTCATCATGATCCTTCCGAGCCAGGCTTTAAAAGGCTTTTCCGCACTATATTTCTCCAGGTTGGTAAAGACCTTAAAAAAACCGAGGTTCATAATTTCGGAAGCCTCATACCGGTTGCCCGCGTAGCGCAAACAGATGCTCATAGCAAAGCCATAAAATGTCTTATACAACATTTTCTGATCCTTACGGTCCTTTTTCAGGCAGCCTGCTATCAGCTGGTGTAGTTGTGCTTCGCCCATACGGGTGTGTTCTTCTCTGCTGTTAATCCAAGCCTTTTATTAGTATCACGGAGTGTACAGGCAAATGGTTGCCTCTCTACAGTAATTTTTTTTACTGCCAAAACCCGGCCTTCTACAGTTACAATATACTGTAAAAACCGTAAGTATGGGCGTCGAACTTTGCTTTATGAAAGTAGTGATTCCCAACTATCCTATGCAGGGGGAGAGCAAATTCATTTCCAACTTCAAGGATCGGGTAAGAGTGAAGGTAAATATCGACTACGATTATTCTATTACCAATGGGCTGGCTTTTATGAAACAAGCCAAAAGACTGGGGGCATCCAATGCTGATCCTGACAGTAATGAAGCTCTTAATGACTCGGCCTTTGAATCTGCAGAAAATTCTGTCATAGACGTAAGGATTCGTGATATTTCCAAGGCGATCACCCTAAATGAAGACATTGTGGACTTGGATCAGGGCGACCTTGAAACAAAACTGTTAAGTGAAGTGAACCGTACTCTTGATCCTCTTGGCGTTCACTTAAATTTTATTACACTGACCTTTGACCTCGATGAGCAGACGAGACAGGCGATTGATGTGGCGACAGCAATGCGGATTTATGAGACTAAAGGCATTGGTGACCTTGGACGCCAGGTAATAACTGCGCGGGCCGGAGCAACAAAAGTTGTGGTCGAAAATCAGTTGCAGGAGAAACAGCGAGCAGAGGAATAAGAAGGGCGATATGCTGCGCTTGTTTACTTGAAGGCTTATTGATTTTGTATTTTGACGGAAGAGTCAAAAAGCCTTTCGCCTCCTTTAATGCCAAAGTCGAGCGTACGTATCGGGAATGGAATGGTGATGCCCGCTGAGTCGAAAGCGGTCTTCAGGCGCATGATCACCTCACTCCGTGCTTCGAGATAGTCGGGCTGAGTCGTGGAGCTTAGCCAGATACGCAAGCTGAAGTTGATGGAGCTGTCGGCAAATTCCTCAAAATAGAATTCAACGGGGCTGTCGTCCTGACGCCCCTTTACTCCTTCTATAGCAGCAAGCGCAACCTGCTTTACGTGTTCCAGGTCATCACCATACGACACCCCCACTACCAGGTCCATCCTGCGACGCCCCAGCTTGGTAAAGTTCTCGATAGGATTCTGGAATATGTCCTTATTCGGAATAAATACCAGTTGTCCCTGGAACGTGCGAATGAGGCTGTCGCGAAGACGTATCTCCTCCACAGTTCCCATATAGTCTTTGACCCTCACCAGGTCTCCGGGCTCGATAGGCCTGGTGAAGGACATGACAATACCAGCAACGAAGTTGGCGGCAATGTCCTGAAAAGCAAAAGCAAGCGCAATACCTACAATTCCGGCGCCTGCCAGAAGTGACGTCACAGCCTTATCAAGCTTCAAAATACTCAGGGCGGTGAAGATGGTAATACCAACACCCACAATATAAATAAATGAAGCAAAAAGAGCGTTAAGCACCTGATGGTGCAGGATACGGGTAAAGAGCCTCGAAGCAAAAGTGCGGAGCAGGCGAGCCTGGTAGATACCGAGCACCAGAACCAGTGCAGCGATAACAAGATTGGGCAGCATCCGGACAAAATCTCGCACCCACACGGAGAGTTTTGTGCCAATCAGCTCATATATCTTATCAATATCCATTTAAAAACAGTTCTAGTAGCGGAGGTTGCGCTAATCGCAATCCTATTCTCTAACCGGACAAGGCGCATTTTAGTTTACTCAGATCTCATGTAATCTATTGAAAAAAAATAGCTCAGCGGGCACGTTTCTTCTATCTGATCCCTGGGCGAAAATAAATGGTCTGAGGGTCAATGGGAATGAGACCTACTATAGCAGCAGCGACAAGAACAAGACTTTCCTCGGCATCGGCGTTGCTGCAGGCTGAAAATTCATCAACAAGAGCGGCTTTTTAGGCGAGCTCTTCTTCGGTCCGGGAAGGAAGTTCGGATCAGACGACGAGGAGGTCTACCCTCGTATCGGGATCACGCTTGGCAAGCGCTTTTAAGGCTTAATAGCCTTTCGCCTTCATTTTCTCCTCAAAGGATTTAGCAATTTCGAGTCCCCATTGCTGTCCAACGGCCATTGACTCCTGCATCACCATGGGACTCTTTTCCGCTAATTTCCGACCTATCGGAGTACGATAAAATGAGATAAATCCGTTGAGATCTGCTTCCGTGAAATGTTTTTGATAAACGGGTACCAGCCGGTCAACCAGTTCATCAAGGGAAGCCTTTGAGAACTCGGTCTCAAAGCTGTTCCATACTTCAGCAGGAACCTGTTGCCTCTGTTGCTTGAACATCGCAAACATCTGCTTTATTGCTGCCTGAAAGGTGGCCTGCGTTCCTGCTACATCAAGCATAGTGCGCAAGGTCTTCTTGTACGAATCATTGGTTTGCGCTACAGAAACGGATGCAAAAAATGAAAAGAGTGAAAGGATTAGGATAAACTTCTTCATGAGTTCGCTGGTTTAATGTTGCATCAGATCGCCCAAAGATAAGAGATAAAGACGGAATTATAATGGCAGAAGTTCCTCTCGGCTAAATAATCCCGTTATCCTTGCAAAAGGCGACGAGCTGTTCATTTTTCGTAAATTCAAGAACCTCTTTCATGCGGTTAAGGCGCTTCTCTACACTGCTCAGACCTGAGGGCCTGATCTGGTTTTGCTGCAGATAAGTGGGGATATCCTTTTGAAGCATCCCGTTAGAAAGCAGGGAAATAATCGTGATATCAAAATCACTAAAGTCGTACGTGTTTTTTTGTTTGATCGCCTGCCGTAGTTGTACAGGAAAATGCCGTCTGTTCTTCGTAATGGTATCCAAAGCAATACGCAGCTCCTGAGCGTCGCGGCGACCTTTGCACACGTAGCCGTCGACGTTCAGCTCATTGTAAAGCTTCTCAACTATGCCGGCTTTATTTTCCGCCGAAAACACAAGCACCTTTAAACGGGGCTGTATTTTCCTTGCCTCTTCGATCAGCTCCATGCCTCCTTTTATTATTTGCGGGTTTTCATCTTCGTCAAAATACAAGTCGGTGATCAGCAGGTCGTATGGTTCTGCTTCCTGACTTTTGGCAATGCGTTTCAAGGCATCGTCGCAGTAGTAAACGTAGTCGGTATTCTCAATACCCAGGTCCCGGAGTGTTTTCTGGACTGAAATATTTGCACACTCGTGGTCCTCTGCGATTAGTACGTTTCTGAGCATCTTATGGAGTTTTATCTGTTTATCGCGAGCATTAATTGTTCTTTAAACGTCTCAGTGGATAGTCGGCTAAGTTCTAAAAACAACAAAGAGCGGCCAAGCGACTCAGTTTCCCGCTGCCGGTTCAACTCCTGACTGTTTTTATTAATGTCCATAATTTAATTGAAAGAAGATCGTTGCGCCACTCTTTATTCCTGTCTGTGGGATGGCTCGTGAAGCTCTTCGCCGATCGTTACCGAATAGGAAAAGATATTCTGATCCGGAGCCCTTTCCCTGTTGACGAATCAAAGCTAATGGTACCCGTTAAATCATTTATACGGCTTCCCGTATTCGATAGCCCGTTACCCATCCTGAAGTCTGCCGGTAAGCCGACACCGTTGTCGCTATAGTGTAAAGTGAGATTGCCATCTTCCCTGGCGAAGCGTATCACCACCATACTGGCACAGCTATGTTTAGTCATATTCACCATCAGCTCCTGAATGATGTGTTCAAGCTGATCGATCTGGTCTCTCTGAACGTCCGCCCACAAGGCCTCGCTATTTCCTGCTATTAGAACTTTGGTGTCCTCTCCGACGAATGACTTAATAAGCATTGCGATTTTCTCATGCGGCTTGTGCCCCTCCCTCTCGGGCTTTTCGTATGAGATATCGCGCGATTGCTGATATAAAACATCTATCTTATCCAGCAGCTCATCTTTGTCCAAAGCGTTACGATGCTCCACTTCGGCCATGATGCGGTAAAGTCCGTTGGCCACCACATCATGCACCTTCTTAGAGGTTCTCAGCTGATTTTCTTTAACGGCCTCACGTATCTTCCGTTCCTGTGCCTCCCTTCTTCTACGGTACCAGAACAGAGCAATGATGGCGGCAATGGCACAAAGCGCAATAACAGCGTAAAGCAATACGCGCTGCCTGATAATCTCGTACCGTTTATCAGCATTCTCCTTCTGAAGTTTCAGGTTGTCAGCTTTACTTTTAGCCGCCTCGTAACGGATCAGCGCAAATTGATTCTTTGCGGCGTTGCGCGCTCCCTGCAGGCTGTCATTGAGTTGCTGATAGATCGGAAAGTACAGTTTGGCGCCTTGGGCAGACCCAAGCCTGATGAGTTTTTGCAAAGCTTCAATTTGATCATCCGGACTTCCCAGGCGTCGGGCTATGTCATATCTTTTATCAGCATAAATAAGGGCAGAGTCGGGCCTCCGGTTCGAATAGAAATCAGCCAAATGAGCATAGCTGGCGTTCTGTCCCCATAGATCGTGATTGTCCATACGAATGCGCAAGGCCGACAACATTTCAGGCGCGGCATTATATTTTGGTCTCCAGAGCCACATCGTCCTGGCCCTGTTTGAGAGCATCCGGGCATACTCCACACCGCCCTTTTTCGCCTCCCGCAGAATCATCTGGTAAATATTCAGTGCTTCACGGTAATTCTTCTTCTTCTGATATGCCAGCGCTTTATTATTCAGAAGGATCAGCTGATAATCGCGCTGCCTGACGAATTTAAAGGCGCGGTCGTAATATGAAATGGCCACGTCATAGTTCTGTAGACGAGAACTTGTGGCTGCGAGTTCATTATACGCAGAAGCAAGACAACTGTAATGTGTAGGGTTTGACTCATCAAGGAACTTAAGCGCATGCAGCATGCTCTCCTGAGCACCATAGTAGTCGCCCGCCTGGGATTGGATGAGTCCCATATTGGTATAGCCCAACGCGACTTGAAAGCCATCTTTCGAAGAGGTAGCAACTTTATTAAAATAATAGAAAGCAGAATCAGTGTTGCGCCCGAGAAAGGACTGCGCTTTTTTGTAGTCAGGGCTATTGTATACGCGACTTTTGATCACGTCAGCTCGTGAAACTTTCTTCTTCACGCATGAACAAATAACAAGGCAGGAGAAAAGGGAAAAAATGAATAGCTTTTTCAACAAAGGTTTTTCGCCAAACCTAAGGAAAAATGGCTTGACAAAAAAGCTTTTCACGATTTCCAAATTGAGGAAAGCCACGATTGTTTTAATCAAGCATTTGATTCGTATAGCCTGACCAACGGATCTTACACACAAGCGCGGCAAGGAGCTTACCAAAAATTCTGTGCAGCAGCCGAAGCAGGACAGTTTGGAAATTCTTAGCAGAGGCCATCCGTCCCTTCACAAGCTTTGGCTCATGACTACGTGACGCTGCAAGTGCCAGCACCCGGAGAGAAAGTCGCGCCAACTATTTGTTGGCAGACCAGCAGTAATCTACGATAATATTTGCTATCTTATCCCCGGTTATGCTGCGTCATGAGAGCACTTAACAAGACAATTTTTCTGTATCTGATCCATCTAAACCTCTTGCCTGCCATCGTCCTGGCGCAGAAGGGCGATGTTGCGGACTCTATTTTACAAGTAGCTACCAAACTATATCAGGAAGATAGAGAACTTAAACTCGCCCTTAGTCCTGCATTGAAAGCGTACCTCACATCTCTTTCTTCAAAAAATAAGATTACCGAGTTGAACAGCCTTCACTTAATCTGCATCATTCAGTGGGAAGAAGGGCTCCTGAAAAAAGCTGAAGAAACCGCAATAAAAGGGTTGACCAAAGCCGGGGAATATCAAAATGACACATTAAGGGGTTCTTTTCTCGTAATGAGGGGCTTAATAAGCTACAGCCATTCTAACTACCAGCAGGCACTTGGCCAATACAAGCTCGCACTAGCATACTTTCAAGCGGCGAAAAAAACGAAGAATCTGGCCACAGCCTATTGCAACATGGTGTAATCTTCCCCTAGCTAGCTACATTCAAAACTAAAGAATCCCAGTGGAAATTACTATTGTTATTATCCTGTTGTAATGTGGGAAACTCGGAGAGTTTTCCATATTTCAACAGGAACTCCACTGGAGTGAGGTGACCAAGGGACGAATGTGGTCGCACGTTATTATACATCCATGCCCAAGCCTGGGCATACTTCCTGATTTCAGCCAAACTATCAAACATGTAACTGTCCAGTACATCCTGGCGAAAGGTTCTGTTAAAGCGCTCGACCAGACTGTTTTGGGTGGGCTTTCCTGGCTGGATATATTCCCACTCAATCCCCTGGCCCTGACACCACTGGCTTAAAATGCCAGCCACAAACTCGGGCCCATTGTCAGATCGGATCTTTTCAGGCTTGCCTCTCCACTCGATTAACTGTTCCAGCTCGCGTATGACCCTTTGGGCCGGGAGTCCGGTATCTACAGCAATGGAAAGAGCTTCCCGGTTAAAATCGTCAATCACGTTAAGTGTACGGATGGTCTTACCATTAGCCAGTGTATCATGCATGAAGTCAGACTCCAGGTAATATTGGGACCAATGGGACACACTAAAGGCATCTTAACACGAGCGGGAAGCCGCTTCTTTCTTTTGCTACGCAGATTCAGTCGCATAGCTGTATAGATGCGGTATACCCGCTTATGGTTCCACATATACTGTAACTTCCTCAGACGGTGAAACATCATCCAAAATCCCCACGTCTTGTGAAGGTCAGCCAGCAAGGATAGCTGCTCGATCACCTCAGAGTCGTCTTTCCTCTTTGCTTTATAGTAATAGACTGATGTGCTGATCATGAACAGCATACAGGCCTGCCGAAGGCTCATCCGATACGTTTCTCTGGCGTATCCAACAAGCTCCCGCTTTTCGGCAGGCCCTAGAGCTTTTTTTCGATCACATCCTTTAAAACCGTTATTTGAAGCGCCTGTTCGGCTACGATCTTTTTATACTGGGAAAGCTCTTTCTCCATCTCCTTCATCTGCTTAAGCTGGGACAGATCCATTCCAGAATATTTGCTTTTCCAATTGTAATAGGTCCCCTGGCTGATGCCATGCTCCCTGCAGATATCTGATACGCTCCTTCCGGACTCCTGTAAAGACAGGATCTTAATGATTTGTGCTTCTGTGAAAGTTGATTTTTTCATTACCCTAAATTTATAAAACTACTACATTTATTTCCGTAGCTGTTTTTAGGGAAGATTACACATGGATAAGGATTTAAAGTTAAACCGGAAAAAGAGTAAGGTTTATCAATATCACCATACCACGAGGTCAATCTCGGAAACTTAATAAGCTTTCCGTACATTAACATCTCTTCTTGCTTCCATTTAATGGTGTCGAGGAATACATTTAAAAAGTTCGTCGCTTCTTCCTCATTAAAAAAATCAGGCACGTACAAATATTCACCATTTTCAACCTTAGTGACCTGTGGCCTCGGGGAGGGGCTTCAAAATAAATTTAACTGGTCCATTATACCTTTATAGTAAAATCTGCTATTTACGATGACGTTGCGTGAAAAGGGGGAATGACACCTCACCCGCTTTAAACGCATGGTACTATTTATTTTCTATATAGACAGGTTTGACGCTACGCAGCCGGAGAACAACAACATTTAATATAACCACTTACTAAACTCCAATAAGGTGTGCTCAGTACTAATGGTAATACGGCTATCCTTATTCTATGTTACTCGTTCAGCAGCTTTAATTCGTTACGAGCTTAATTAATTCAACAACGTATACTTGAACCGGACAGCTGACTTCACAAAGACCTATTTCTATACACCTAAAAAACTCATAATTACTTTTTTAGCTTCTGCTTTACTTGCAAATTTTGGCCGCAATTCTACTCGCTTTGCACCAGACCTCGTTAGCCAGTCCTTCCAGAACAATTTGATAATTTCCAAATCGGATGGGTGGGCACGGGTACCGTTAAGGCCCTCAGTACGGTCATATAGCTCCAGTACCAGAATCTCCAGGTCCTTTAGTAATGGGTTAGTTACGGCTTTGATTTTGTACGTAGGATGTTGTTGATAATACTTCAATAGGTTTTCCTCTCCTGAGCGCTGGAACGCTATCCTAAATTGGTTCACTTGACTACCACTTAAATTATACCCCCTCGCAAAACTACCTGTTTCGATATATCCGTCTGTAATCAGGATGAGAACATTTCTATACTTATTACGAAACCTTTTATTTCCCAATCTGCTCACGCTATTGGTTCTATTAACAACAGTCCCATCCACACCCTCTTGCAGGTAAGTCCAGATATCAGAGCCAAAGTGCCTACTTAAAGCCTTATCATAAGTTCTTTTAAACTCACTTTTCAGATTTTCCTTATCTTTCAAATAATACTTCCTTATGTACGCTATTCGTTCATTTTGCCTGCTTCCGAACCTGCCAAAATCCAACGCAGTACTATCTGTATTGATCTTGTATGCTGTAATCTGGTGCTTGTTAATAAAGTCTAGATGAAACTGGTCCAGCTGGTTCATAGAACGCCGATGGTTTAAAACTCTTGGATAAACGTTGTCGAGTATTAGATTAACGATTATCGAATCAGATACAGCTTTCGGATAAAGCCTGCTATTTAATCTGTTAGATAAATCCGGGGCTATTGTCACATTATAATGTTCAGTAGTAAAATCTGCTGAATGCGCAGCCCCGCCGTTTTTTTCGACTTTATTCGTACCACAATGACACCCCCCGGCGATCAACAGAGGGATAAAGATTAGGGAAAGTACCTTATTCATTACTTAGTTTTAACTCTAGCATCCATACTATCTATGTTCAATTTCTGATATTCCCACGCAATTGCCACTTCTGTAGCCGCAGCTGATTTGTCACTCGCTTTAGTAATCGAATATTCAGAATGTAGAAAATCGTTCCACCCCTCGAGGAAAATATTAATTCTGTCTTTCAAAGCGTTGACGGACACAGGCACATTATCATTTTCTATATGGCTTTTATAGATATCGGTGGTAGTTTCGATAACCTGAAGCTTGTTACTGAGATCATTCCGCCGACTTTCAAGCAAGTTGACTTTCTTTAGAGGCAAATTAGACAGTTCTCTTTCGGCCGACGTGACTTGCAAATTTTTTTGATTGACCTCCTGCTCCTTTACCTGCACTTCCGAGTTAACGGACGTTATTTCCTCTTGCAGAGCTTTTATATCCTCTTTCTTCTGAGCGATAAAGAGCCTGTTGCGCTGTCCGGCAACATCTGGATTTCGCTCGTCAAAAAAGTCGCTTATTTTTTCGAAACAAAATTTAAAAAGGATTAGGCCTAGTGCCCCCATGATGAAGACCAAATAGAAATTAATATCGCTGACAATGTTACTCAAGTGCCACTCAGTTGGATTCACTGCCGTTAAATTCTTTATTTCGTGAATTGCCTGAGCCACTTTAATTGCGATGAAAGTGTCGATCACAAAAACCCCCACCGTGAAACTTAGAACGTTAGCGAGAATTTTTCTCTTCATTATCTTGCTCAGAATAGCAAAAGTGAGCGGGACAAACACAAATAACAGAACAAAGACAACCGCCATAGAACCGTGATCAGCGGCTTTGGCAATCGCGTCGGGATTGAATACTTGAGGTGTCACAGCCTCGGCAGAAGTCCGCTGGGCAATCAACGCGTCTTCTTCACTGTAAAGCAGAATGTACGCAGCCGAAGAATAAAACATGGTAAGGTAAAGAAAGAGGGCAGTGGAAATAACTGCTGTCGAAATAATTTCGAACCATTTTATCCCCGGCTTTACAAATTCCAGCGATGCTTCCTTTATCACCGCCTCGATCTCTGATATTCGCCGCTTCAAAGATGGTATCTTGTTATCTTTCAGGTCTGCAACAACTGACTGAGTAACCAGTATTTCTGACTTAATGCCAATTATACTGTTATTCAAGTTATTCTGTGTGAAGTCTGACTCCTTCTCAATCGTTTCTAGCTGCAGTTCGCAAGTTTCACGTAACTGAGCCTCAGCCTTTGCCCGCTGCTCGTCTATTTTAGCGAGTAAGCGTCTTTTCTTATCTTCAATTACGTCAATGTCATTGATAAAGCCGTTATAAAGAGTGTCCAGTGCTTTGCTTAGGACTTGATGGTCCCCATTATTAGCTTGGGCTCGGTCATAACCTTGTTGTCGCAGGTTTTCGCGATTAAAAGAGCTGACTTCTGCAGCGATCATCGAGTCGAGCACCTTTTCGTAGTCCGATTTTTCCGGTCCCCGTTCCAAAGGCTTTGCTACTCTTTGCTCAGAAAGCACCTCTCTATCATCATTAAACTCCTCGCTCCCCAAAATCACTTTTGCCCTCTCTTTTATGCGGTGGAAATTATCAATGAGACTTTGGACTGTTTCCTTATGATCGGTTATAATAATGCTCTCATGATTATTATTTCTTGCGTTGACTGACCAATTGTAGGAGCCATGTAGCGCCCTTTTCTTATCAATCACACAAAACTTCTGATGCATAATTCCATAACCGACGTTTTTAATTTTTACTACAACCGCACCGAGACTGGTCAGTATAGCAAAATCCAGTTTTTCGTTCTCAGAATTATCAGCTATGACTATCTCAATACGTACGCCTTCCTGTAACTTATTCTTAAGAACATTGAAGATATCTTCGTCTGTGAACCACGAAACCGCTGCCAAAATTTCAAATTCTGCTGCATTAAGCTCACCCTCTAAACGTGCATAAATCTCTTTGTTGTTATGCAATACTTGTTGGTCTATGACATTTTGCTCTACCATCGCCTTTAAAAACATTAAAACTCCCCATTTCGGGGAGATATCGCTACAGTCAAAAGTAAGTCAAGCTAGAAACTCTTTTTTATGGGAACCCGTAAACTGTCGGGGTATACTCAGTTTCTATAATTCGCTTTACAATAGTCAAGTCAACGAAAGAAATAACTTTAATTACCCACTCCAATACCTATACCTCCGACATAACCTCCTTAAATTCGCTTCCTGCTTTACACCAGCATCCACATGAAACGTAGAACTTTCTCTACCATTACCGAGGAGATAGCACCTACTTGATTTTGGCTTATATGGCCATGAGCAGGCATTATAATTTACGGCATCCCGTAACATTATATTTGTTCATCTTTTTAAATTCGCGCATACTTCACACCTGACTTTACAGATGGTCATAGCCTATAAATTGAGGCAGACAGCTAGCAACGGGGCAGCTATTTACAGGTTATTTTAGCTTTCGCATATGTTTAAAGACTACCAAGAGTGTGTATTGGAATACTATAGAGAAAAAAGGAAACAGACCTTTTGGCACTCAACCTTCGTCTTCCTACTCCTGCCAAAATCAAAGATGAGTGCATCACCGTATGCGACTCCCGACATTTGAAGAGCGACGAAAAATTTCTTAAAGACTTCTTTGGGCCAAAAGCCGATATCAATGAGTATCGCGCAGCAATCAAGAGACACGAAACGGATCGATTCAGGCCATTATGCAATTTTCTAAAGGGTAAAATCGCAAACACAGAAGAAAAGAACACTGAACTGCTCGCATGGTTAATCGACTATCCCTCTCGCCCTTACCGCGCAGGATGGAGAGCGCCCAGAAAAGACGAGTCTAAACCTCCTATACACGGGCCAAAAGACAAAGAGGAGAATAACAGTCCCCTGCCCCCGCCCCCAACCGCGCCTCTGCCACCCGCTGCGCCAACATCTACAGGCAAACAAACTGACCAAGTCGATTCTTCCTTGGCCAAGAATATCTTCTCGAAACAAAAAGTGATATTGCTATTTGCACTCATAATGGTCTCTACTGTAGGGAGCGCAATCTATTTTAGGCCAAAACCAAAGGAATGCATGTATTGGACGGGAGATCGATACATCCCAGTCTCCTGTGATGCACAGATATTCAACAAAACGATTATCGCTCTGGATACAATGAAGGTTGCGCATTTCAAACGAATTACAAGACCAGACACGATTACCTTTAAAGCATTAGGCTTTGTATGGTATTCAAAGATCAACAACAAGGTTGAGTTCTTCACCGCAGATGGAGTAAATCCGGAACATTCGAAGAAAGAATTGAAGCGCGCCACAAAGTACATGATAAAAAAATACGCGATTCAGAATCACTAATTACGGTCTTCTAGCTATAAATCGAACCCTTCTTAAACAAGCAGGGCCGGAAAGATCCCCGGCCCTGCAGTATCCTGTGCTATGGAAGCGGGGGAAGTTGTCCGAGCTCTCCGCCGGTATCAGGCATCATTTGCTCGGTATTATCGTTTGCTGCTGTTGTACTTGCCTGGAACATAGGGGATCCTACTGCCATGAAAATGGCTATGAATAATTCTAACATTTCTTCAAGAATTTAAAAGTGAATAACTCCTGCAGGTGCTGCCGGAACCTTGTCCGCCTGCGGTACTGCAAACCAGATAAGAGGACTTCTCTTACATTTTTGGGAAGGAAAGCGTTGAACGTGGAAGCTTGCTACTGCTTCCCAACCAGTATTGGTCCGCCACGTTCTTCACTTTTATTAGAAAGCGGAGTGGTGCACCGGCCCTGTTAGCTACACAGGTCCTCATCCGATTTCTGAAGCAAATGTATAGGACCTTCAGGCGTTGAAACGCAGACGAATCCGAGGATTCCGATAATTCCGATAAGATTCCGAAGATGTCACACCCATTCCAGAAATGGCTTGTCTTCAGCTTTGGTTCTTCACATAACTTCTTTGCAAGGAAAAAAATTATTGGCAAGACACTGAGATGAGAGTAGCATCCCAACAGGCGAGAACACCTCAATTCTCATTCCAGAGCAACATCAGGGATGTAGCTGTTTACTAAAAGAGGCCACGTTATTGCAGCCTATATCGTGACATTGCAGCCATAGCATAGACAGACCGGTTCTAGCCGGTCCGGGATATGCTCTGACCGTGCAGGAACCGGTCTCGAGATGTTCTGGTTATGGAGGATAGGTTAGCGCAGAAAGCCAGACCTCTTATTCATCGAAGGGGGCGAAGGGCTCCCGGAAGGCAGGAACCGCATCCATCCCCAATTAAAGCCTCTATTCCTTTCGGTTATATCAAAACTCCACAGCCATCAGGTTTAGGCGCCCTTTTCCCTGACAAATCAGAAAAAAGTCCCCGACAGTCCTACAGCTCATTTCTTGATATCCTGGCTTCCCGTTCGCGCTGGTAGGCCGCCCATCGCTTTTTTACTTCGTCTGATGCAAGCCGGTACTCAGCAATCTTATCAGGATCAGCGGCGGCCAGGGCGAGCAGCAAGTCCGCTCGCTTTAAATCCCTGATGTAAGCGGGGGTTCCCGGTTGCTGTCTCCAGGAGTCCTTTGTACTTCCGGCGTCCACGGTGTCGAAACCAAGTTGGTTCACCAGTACCATGGTCAATCTCTTGTGAGCGACAACGTCTCCTGCTACCGGCAGCGCCACCCGCCCTTCATCGCCTTCAGGTTTACCCAATTCGCGCAGGCTTTTAGAAGTGATGTTGTTAAACGCCTTAACCACAGACAGGCCGATCGTCTCCTGCACCCACTCGCTGTCAGTCATCCCGTCCTCAATACCCCTAATTTGCCCATCACGCAGCTCCGGAAAATAATTGCAGGTATCAATGATCACAGCAGAATCGCGTACGTCAGAAAACAATGGACTTAGCTGCGGAACAGCAATCTGAGGTACGGAGATGATGATCACCTCTGCACGGTCGACAGCGTCTTTTGTAAACAAGGGCGTTGCACCCGTCTGCTCTGCGACAAACTTCAAACTGTACGGCCCCCTCGAATTGGCAATCGCCACGTCATGTCCTGCTCTTTGCAACTTCTCTGCGAATACAGACCCGACATTTCCAGCTCCAATGATGCTAATTTTCATAATGACACATCTTTTAATCCCTAATCTTATTGCTTGCGATAAATACTCATTAAGAGCATCGAAGGTATTTAAACCTTAAATTTGCGTCAATATGGTACTTTTTGGTATCACAGGAACGCATTGTATAGTATTATTGAAAACAAAGCACTTATGAAAATCACATCAGCAGAATATGATAATTCGAATACAATTTGCCCCCTCGATTATGCATTCAAAAGAATAGGAGGTAAATTTACAAGGACGGGTTATCCTGCATATTCATTGGAACGACAACGTGCTGCGCTACACCGAGCTGTT
The DNA here is from genome assembly GCF_041902385.1 of Arcticibacter sp. MXS-1. GTDB lineage: Bacteria > Bacteroidota > Bacteroidia > Sphingobacteriales > Sphingobacteriaceae > Arcticibacter. The sequence goes on from NZ_CP169244.1 coordinate 4,189,188, forward strand.
GCGATTGATCCGCGGAGTTACCCCTAAGATGCTCATGCATGCTCTTAAAGAACTTCAGGAGGATGGTTTGATTACCAGAACGGTGTACCCCGTGGTGCCGCCGCGGGTCGAATACAGCTTAACCAGCCAGGCAGAGAAGCTGGTCCCCTTTATTCTTTATCTCTCCGATTGGGCAAAGAGCAGTTACAGGCTAAATAGCGCGTGCCTGATGAAACCGAAAGCGACAAATGAGCATGGGGACAGCACGCTTCGATTCGCCTTACCCATTCCGCTTACTTTCAATTGTATAGGTAAAGGAATCGGCCCGATAACACCCAACATTATATTCGATAGGATTGTTGTAGACATCAAACACATACCTTTTCCTGACTAGCACCGGCATTCCATGTTTAATTTCCAGCTTGGAGGCAATAAAGCTGTCTGCTGCAGCTGCACTGATCTCTTCTTTCGATGTTTGAGCAACAATCCCGTAGTCTGACTCAAGGATCTCGTAAAGCGGCCGGTTATAATTTTCTGAAGCAGAGAGAGGAATCTGGGGATTAAATTCTGAAGTGAAATACACAAAAGGATACTCTTTTTTACCCCTTAAACGCTCCAGCCTCATCACCCTTGTCCCTTGTTTGATATCAAAAAAAGCAGCAGCTTCCGGAGATACTTCGTGCCTGAAGATCTGCAGTTCGAAATTGTGGATCTCTATTCCCAGGATCCTCATTTCCTCCGAAAAACTGAGCCAGTTACCGGCGCCGGTGAAAATCCTCTTATTTTCAACCCGTGTACCTACCCCCTTTTTTCTTACCAGCAAACCCTCGGTGACCAGGGTGTTAATTGCCTGGCGCAGGGTGTTCCTTGAGATCTTCAATTGTTCAGACAATTCGATCTCGTTCGGGAGAAGCTTCCCGTTTTTATATTCAGGCTTATTAATAAGCTCTCTTATAAGCGTTTCCGCCTGCTTATGCAGAGGCGTATGACTTTCATGGTTTATCTCAAGTATCATATCTTCCCTACAAATGTATAAAAATACCAGGATCGCTCTTGTTTTTTATGAAGGAAGATTTATATTTGCCATACGTTCAGTATGTATATACATATACATAAAAATGACTAAACATTTATGCCAATTTATAAATGAAAAGTTCATACAATAAGACTCCTACACTTCCGGTTCAGGGCTTCATTAAAAAAGGATGGAATGCCATCAGAGACTTTATAGCGCAACGGACCCCAGATAAGCAGGTGATCGCTATCGACTGCTATACCGGGACACACCACAGCGAACTAAAGCTGCAGTTCTCCCAATTGGAACATTCCCTGTTTGTTGATACAAAAGACCTTTTCATCTCGCAAGACGAGGCAGAGGCGCTGACAAAGCGGTTCATGACTGACGACGTACTCTTCGGACACATGTCCAACATTTCCCTGTCAGAATATTTCGATCCGGCAAAGCTCGATGCCGCCTGCAAAGAAATAAGCAGCACCAGGGGCCGCATCATTCTATTTGGCTCCGGCGCACAGTTGATTACAAAAAGCGACCTGCTTATCTATGCTGATATGCCACGGTGGGAGATTATACAGCGGATGCGTGGTCAGCAAGCTGAAGCTCTGGGAATAGATAATAGCAGGAAACCATTCTCTTTTCAATATAAGCGCGGGCTATTTAACGACTGGCGGGTACTCGACAGGCATAAAAGGTCTATCTATCCTTGCGTGGATTACTGGCTCGACACCGTTATTCCAAACGAGCCTAAGATGATTGACAAAAAGACATTTTACGCGGGAATGGATAAAGCAGCCTCATCACCATTCCGGGTGGTGCCCTTTTTCGACCCCGCTCCATGGGGAGGCCAATGGATGAAAGAAGTATGTAATCTGGACCAGTCCATCGCCAACTACGGCTGGTGTTTCGATTGTGTACCTGAAGAAAACAGCCTGCTGCTTGAGGTCGACAACATTGTATTCGAAATGCCTTCAGTTAATCTCGTGTACACAAGAAGCCGCGAACTCTTAGGTGAACCAGTGGAATCTCGCTTTGGAAAGGAATTTCCAATCCGGTTCGATTTCCTGGATACCGTCAAAGGCGGCAATCTCAGTTTACAGGTCCACCCTACCACTCAGTATGTGCAGGAAAATTTTGGATTGCACTACACCCAGGACGAGAGCTACTACATTATGGAAGCAGATGAAGGCGCAAATGTCTATCTCGGACTAAAGACAGGTGTCGACAAAGAAAGTATGATCAGCAATCTTGAAAAAGCAGAAGAGGGCCACCATATCTTCGATGCCGAAAAATACGTTAACCGGATTCCGCTGAAGAAACACGATCATTTCCTTATCCCCGCCGGCACCGTGCATTGTTCGGGAGCAAATTCCGTCGTACTAGAGATCAGCGCAACACCTAATCTGTTTACGTTCAAACTCTGGGACTGGGAGCGTCTGGGACTCGATGGCAAACCCAGGCCAATTAATGTACAGCGCGGCAAAGAAGTCATCGACTGGGAGCGCAACACGGAATATACGCAGGAAAACCTGGTAAACAGATTCGAGATCGTTGCAGAAGGGGACGGCTGGAAAGAAGAGAAAACCGGGCTTCATCGTAACCAGTTTATTGAAACGCGCCGTCATACATTTACCGGGCCGGTAACCCACTACACCAACGAAAGCGTAAATGTGATCAACCTCGTAGACGGCGAGGAAATCATCATCGAAAGTCCTGCAAATGCATTCGATCCCCTGGTCATTCACTATGCTGAAACCTTCATCGTCCCCGCTTCAGCAGGCGAATATACCATCCGTCCCTATGGGTCCTCGGAGGGTAAAGAATGTAAAACTATAAAGGCCTCTGTAAGAATTTAATTAAGCATCAGCTACAATGGATCACGCACATCCTCAAAAGAAATTCGCAGTATTTTTCCCCGTGTTCCTAAGCTTCTTTGTGATGGGCTTTGTGGACATCGTGGGCGTAGCTACAAGTTATATTAAGAAAGACTTTGGCCTGTCTGACTCAATGGCGAACCTCATACCCATGATGGTATTCGTATGGTTTGCTGTATTTTCTATTCCGACGGTCCTTCTGATGGGCAAAATAGGCCGGAAGAAAACCGTCCTGATATCCTTGTGTATCACGTCGGCAGCCCTGCTCGTTCCACTGGGCTTCTATGACTATTTCGGAATGCTGGTTTCTTTCGCACTTTTAGGTATCGGGAATACGGTCCTGCAGGTATCACTTAATCCACTGGCAGCGGCAATCGTAAGTCGCGAAAGGCTGGCAAGCACACTATCGATGGGCCAGTTTATTAAAGCTGTATCCTCTTTTCTGGGCCCGGTAATAATGGCGTTCTCGGCAAGCTGGCTAAACAACTGGCACACAGCATTTCTAATTTACTGCGTCATCACCATCCTTTCCATTTTGGTTCTCAGCTCCTTAAAAACAAACGAAACGGCCACCTCAGAAACGCCGCAAAACCCATCGTCTTTCAAGCAGCTCCCTGCCCTCTTCAACGACCGGTACCTGGTCTCCTGCGTAATCGTCATTCTCCTGATTGTCGGCATAGATGTGGGCTTAAATACCAGCATTCCCAAGCTCCTGATGGAGCGCCTTGACTTAGATCTGGATGATGCCGCATTAGGAACAAGCCTCTATTTCGCATCGCGCACCATTGGTACTTTCATCGGAGCACTCCTTTTAATCAAGCTCTCACCTGTCAGGTTCCTGCGTGTAACATTAATAGTTGCGATCCTCGCCTTCATAGGCTTGATGTTCTCGTCATCCTTCTGGCCGCTGCTGGCACTCATCACCGTTATCGGACTAGCTTGTGCAAACGTGTTCTCCATTATTTTCTCCCTGGCTCTGAAACACGACATGAGTCATTCAAACGAAATATCAGCCCTGATGGTAATGGGGGTTTCCGGAGGTGCATTACTTTCTCCGTTACAAGGACTCATTACCGATCAGTGGAACTTCACATCCGGTATGTCCGTGATCCTAATCAGCTTAATGATTGCAGGCTTTATCTCATTTAAATTCAAATCGTGATGTCTGTATATAAGCATGATAACCGCATTGTAGTAACTCTGGATGCCGGCGGCACCAATTTGAAGACTGGACCGGTGCAAAGCAGCCCAGATATTATTCCCTGCTTATGCAGGCAGCTGTTGTCGAATCCTACGGAGCTTTAGGTGTATATAAAAAGGAAAAAGTAAATTAAGAAAAGCAGATTTCCCATCGTTATGATAAAAGCAATTAATCGAACTACTTGTACATTGCGCACCATGTTACAAAAAACTGTAGGTCATATATTCTTACTAACTATCATTGCGCAGCTCCTTTCATGTGCAAACCTCAAAGAAACATCGTCGCCCAGGCTATCGGAGTATGTAAGTCCAAACATCGGCTCGGTGCACAGCAGGTGGTTTTTTTATACCCCGGCAGCCGTGCCCTTCGGAATGGCCAAGTTAGGCGCCTCCACAAATGGAAGCTATGGCAATAAGCAAGGCTGGGAAGCCGTAGGCTATGAAGACATCCATTCGTCTATAGAGGGATTTCCGATTTTCCACGAATTTCAGGTAGGCGGCGTCATGCTGATGCCGGTAGTAGGCGAATTGAAAACTACTCCGGGCACGCTGGAACATCCTGAAAACGGCTACCGCTCACCCTTTAAGAAAGAAAACGAGCACGCCACGTCGGGATTCTATTCGGTCGTTTTAGACAAGTACAACACGAAGGTAGAACTAACGGCAACAGACCGTGTAGGCTTTCAGCGCTATACATTCCCCAAGTCCGACCAGTCGTATATCCTCTTCGACATAGGCACCCAGCTTGGGGAAAGCGGCGCAATAAGAGATGCCTACATCAAAATGGTTGATGAAACCACTATCGAAGGCTATGTCATTACAAAGCCCGAATATGTAAAAAAATATCAGCCTGACGCAGAAGTGAATATGTACTTCTATGCAAAACTAAGCCGGCCAGCGACCGAAGTAAAAGTCTTCAAAAGAGGCGAACAGCCCGTATCTCAAAAGACTATTAAAGGTGTAGGCGCCTGTATGGCCGTAGTGTATAAAACTTCAGCCGACGAGCAGATCACAGTAAAAATTGGTCAGTCCTATACATCCATTGAGAATGCAAAGCTCAACTACAACACCGAAGCCCTGAAAATGGACTTCAATACAGCCAAAAGGGAAGCACTTGGCAGGTGGAATGAAGCTTTAGGACGTGTAAAAGCCGAAGGTGGCACTCACAACGATAAAGTAAAGTTCTATACCGGCTTGTACCATGCATTACTAGGACGAGGCCTGGCAAGCGATGTTAACGGAGCCTACCCTAAAAATGATGGAACAGTCGGACACATCCCGCCCGGCCAAAACAAGCGGCCGGCATACAATTACTATAATTCCGACGCCATATGGGGAGGATCATGGAATCTCACCCAATTATGGGCCTTAGCCTATCCCGAATACTACTCAGACTGGGTGCAGAGCCAGTTATTGGTTTACAAAGAAACAGGCTGGCTGGGCGACGGTATAGCGAACAGCAAATATGTATCAGGCGTCGGAACGAATTTCACGAGCCTGGCTATTGCAGCGGCATATAATTGCGGCATACGCGATTTTGACTATAAGTTAGGCTACGAAGCTGCATTTAAAAACGAGACCGAGGGAAAAGGTCGCCCTGCAGGAGCAGGAAAACTGGATGTCGGATCGTTCGTAAAACGCGGATATTGCCCCTATATCCCAAGTGATGATTATTTCATTACGAAGCAGGAAGAAGGTTCCGTATTTGGCGCCTCTCATACACTCGAGTATTCATATAGCAGTTATGCAGTCGCACAATTTGCAAAACATCTGGGCAAAGAGAACGATTATAAGCTGCTTTCAAAAATGGCTTCCAACTGGGAAAACCTGTTCGATCCGCAAAGCAGACTAATGAGGCCCCGAACTACCGACGGGAACTTCCTCAAGAACTTCAAACCGCTTGCCGCCTGGGAAGGCTTCCAGGAAGGAAATGCCATCCAATATACATTCTACGTCCCTCACGAACCCCAGAAGCTGATCAGCAAGATCGGACAGGAATCTTTCAACAACCGCCTTGACAGCATCTTTATCCTTTCCCAGAACGACACTTTTGGAGGAGGAAAAACAGTCAATGCCTTTGCGGGAGTGCACGCGCTCTATAATCATGGCAATCAGCCGAACCTGCATATATCCTGGCTGTTCAACTTTTCCGGCAAACCCTACCTGACACAGAAATGGGTACGCACCATCTGTAACGAGTTTTATGGTACGGAAGGCCTGCACGGATACGGCTATGGACAGGACGAAGATCAGGGCCAGTTAGGAGCATGGTACGTGATGGCCGGCATGGGGCTCTTTGATGTTAAAGGCCTCACACAAATCAACCCCGAGTTCCAGATAGGCAGTCCCCTGTTCAGCCGGATCGAAATCAAACTGAATAAGAAGTATCACAAAGGCGACAAATTCGTGATTGAGGCAGAAAACAATTCGCCCGGCAATATCTATGTGCAGTCCATTAACAACAATGGCAAAGAACAAAATTCCGTATCTATCCCCTTTGCTGATGTTGTAAAAGGCGGAAAGCTGAAATTAAAAATGGGTAACAAGCCAAACACGAATCTGAAACTTCAGGATTAAATCGAGCAAACACCTACCTGACGAGCGGGCGGAGGTTATGCCTGGCAAGTCGCGGTCCTTTCTCTTTAAGGTCCCCGGAGTGCCAGTCTCAACCTCCGCCCCCTCGCATATTATTGAGCGGCGGCCCACGACGATCCCAGGACCTGGAATACATGCAGCCTCGTTTCAGCGAACATACTGAACTCGCCGCGTGTTGGAAGACCTGTGCATCGCTAAAGACCTTTGCCGCGGCATAAAAACCACTAAGACGATTGCCTATTTACCCGCTGACGAAACCCAAGACAGGTGAGAGATTAGTGGCAGCCTCGTTATAGTCAGAACCGACTCAGGACCGAGTCAGGACCGAGTCAGCACCGAGTCAGGAACGACTCATGCCGGTTCTGAATCGGTTGCAATACGGTCCTGTTTTACTCTTGCTTTTCTCCTGTGCGCTCTATGTCCCTGATCATGTACGAATCAGTCTTTGACCGGTACCAAAATTATCACCAGCCAGCAGGAACTACTACCCTCTTTGCCGTTCCGGCAAGATCATCATCATTAACCCGAGCAGGATACGCTCTCCGTCGCGCGGATCAATATTGCCGGGTTTGTCCACTCTGAATTGCCTTCCAAAGAATGACGATTCCTTTGACAGTCGGCAACTACCGCACCGCTGGCATCTGTAGCCGCATACAGCTAATGAAAATCATGTTGAAGTCTATTCAGCGAACCGCATTGATCTGATCAAGCAGCTATGTCTTGCTCTCATCTGAGTAGATCATAATAGTTTCTTCGAGCTTAAACATCTCTGGCCTACATAAGCGGTCATACGGCCGAAGGCATCTTTGGCAATAAAATCCCTGGCAAAGGGCCTTATCCTGAATTGGAAAGAGATCAGGAACTGTAGCTGCGTCATTTCAATACCAGCAGCATTTTGGAAGGTTTTGGTGTCTTCCATCGCAGTGTATTTTTTGCGGGCGATATAACACTGATTCGGTTGTGAATGAATTTGTGAAGCCGACTTAAGGTCGCTTAAATGATCCTAAAAACTGAAATGTTTAATATAATAACCAGGAAAAGAGAAAAGGGATGTCCAATGAGGTATAGGATGCGGGATCGCTGAAAGGGCCTCTTGCTCCTGTAGCTATCCCTGGTCTTGAATTTCGCCTGAAGCCACGGCGTCGTACTGCATAATCCAATCCAGCGGAATGAACTTTTCCATCCTCCACTCCCCTTTATCAAATTCGAACCCGTACTCATGGTCAAAGCCGCGATCCATTGAAAACGACAGCAGTAACCGGTCTCTGGTGTGTATTTCCAGCGCTACGTCAAAAACATTTCCCTTGTTCAACATTTGCAACAATCGGGCGTAGTTATCTGCGTAGTGCCTGGACAATTCCCAAAATGGAAAGAAGGCTTCTCCTACAATCATTTCATGCTTACCTTCAACAAACTTATATAACGTCCAGGAGTTTTGTAAATACTCGCCTTCTTTCTTACTGCAGGTGCAGAGCTTTAACTTATCTGATACTTTACACATTACGTTATGCGCTGAAATTTCACTGTGTCTTGAATTTGATCCTTTCCATTTAAGACCCCACAGTGCCCGTCTCAACCTCTCCCGCTCGCATATAATTGGCAATGATCACTCCCTTTGCTGTAACAGCACTTTCTTTTAGTGTAAAGGCTGCAGGAATTGCGCTGCTGTCGAACAACTTTTTTCCATGACCAAGAGTCAGGGGGTGAATGATCAGCCAGAGCTCATCAACGAGATCATTCTTGAACAACAGTTGCACAAGCTTGCTGCTGCCCCACACCCGAATGTCGGAGCCGTTTGAGTTCTTTAGATCTTCGATATCGGCCAGGCTGCTCAAGAACACCGAGTTCATCCAGTCTGAATTTTTCCTGCTCGCTGACAAAACGTATTTCGTAACCTCGTTGATGCCCGGCCAGTATTGTTCATGTCGCGGCCAGTAGCTTTCCCAAATATCAAAGGTCTTTCTGCCTAACAAAAGGTCCGACGGACTCATGAGCCTTTGCATGAGCTCACCACCAACCTCGTCATCGTATGGTGCCAGCCAACCGCCATATTTGAAACCCTCTGATGTATCTTCATCCGGCGCTCCCGGGCCCTGCATCACGCCATCGAGAGTAATCATGGAGATAACAATCAGCTTTCTCATGGGAATTAATCTTTCAAGATAATATCATCTTCCATATCCACCACCATCTGGTGGATCTCCACATCAAACCATTCCTTAAATAGCTTAAACGTCCGCTTTTGCGGCCAATCGTTCTCATCTAGCCACCAATCGGTCAGCTCGCTCCGGAAAATCTTGTCGAAGTTCCTTCGGAGCCACCGTTCTACTGCTTCCGGTGTATCCTTCTCGCTGAGGAGATAAACCTTCCCCTCTTTTAAGTCCAGCAGCGGCCTTTCATTAGGAGTCAAACTGTTTGACCAATCAAGAAGAGGCTTCTTGGGTTTCACCACGATGGCATCGCGATTGACCATATCGAAGTAGTCCAGATCATCTTCCATTTCTTCCATGCTATTCCTTTTTATTATGTCCACCTTGTATCGAGGTACTCTCAGCAGCTCGCAGTATGCACCGATAAAAGCAAAACTGCGAAGCTACCGAAAAACATAAAGTTAGTAATTTTAGAGCGACATGGGTACTACCCTCTTTGCCGTTCCAACAAGATCATCATCATTAACCCGAGCAGGATACGCTCTCCGTCGCGCGGATCAATATTGCCGAGCTTGTCTACTCTAAATTGTCTCCCGAAGAATGACGACTCCTTTGACAGACGGGCAACTACCGCACCGCTGGCATCTGTAACCGCATACCGGGGATGGAACATGTATCCGGTAAACAGGCCCATAATAGGAATTTCGGAGAGCAGGGAATCAAAAACCTTGGCCCATGGGTTTTCTTCCCGGATGTTGAAGTCAAGATTCTTGCCCTGATCGAAGATCTGATAGCTGGCCTTCCAGAAAGATTTCATTCCTTTCCGCCCTACGCTGCCTATCCGGACACCTTTCGCATCGGAAAACGCATAATTTGCGTTGAAGTCTATCCAGCGGTCCGCATTGATCTGATAAAGCAGCTCGGTCTTGCTCTCATCCGAGTAGATCATAATAGCTTCCTTGAGCTTAAACATTTTCTGGCGGACATAAGCGATCGTCCGGCCAGAGGCGTCCTTTGCAATAAAATCATTGGCAAGGGTCTTTATCCTGAACTGGAAGGAGATTGGGAACTGTAGCTTTGTCATTTCAATACCAGCAGCATTTTGCTGGTCTAAGGTTTGGTTGTCTTCCATCATAGTATATCTTTTTTGCGCGGGCAAATATAGCACTAATTCGTTTGTGAAGAAATTTGTAAAAGTCAGCCCGGAGACCGATAACTTAACAAAACGGCATTCATAATGTTATAACAAAATTATAACTTTGTAATATGGTGGTACGAGTAAGAAAGATCGGGAATTCAACGGGAATACTCCTATCAAAAAGCATGATAGAACAGTGTCAGATAAAAGACGAAGTGGATATAGAGGTGAAGAATGACAGCATTGTTATAAAGGCCGTCAAAAAGAAGCCCAGGCATGATTGGGAAGAACAGTTTCAAGCAGCTCATTCCGCTGCTGACAAGGAAAGCCTTATGGGCGACTTTAACAATCAGTTTGACGAAGATGAATGGACATGGTAATCAAGCGCTTTGACGTTTATTTCATCGACCTGGATCCGACTGTCGGAAGTGAAATAAAAAAGACACGACCTTGCGTGATCATATCACCCGACGAGGTCAACAGATCACTTAACACGGTCATCGTTGCTCCCCTGACTTCCACCATTCGCCGCTACCCTACCAGAGTTGACTGCATAATTGATAAAAAGAGCGGACAAGTAGCTTTAGATCAGCTAAGAGCAATAGATAAGACCAGACTTGGCCAGAAGCTGGGAAGACTTGATACCGGCAGCTGTGACATAATCTTGGAAACCTTACAGGCTCTCTTTAGTTAGCAGAAACCCTTCTGCAGTCGTGATCGTAAACCCTTCAGGCTCCCGCTATCCCCGCTTAAATTCCTGGCGTACTATAAAAAGCGATATAAGGGGCAGTTTCGCCTCATTTCTCCCGCGATGCCCTCCAGACTACAAATTTTACTTGCTCTTCACGTACTGTATCAGTTCTTTCGGGCGGTCGGTCTGTATAATGGTTGCTCCGTTCTTCAGCAACCAGCCCCAGCTGTTGTCCTTATCACCTAAATCCACGGCAGTATCGTCATCATGACCGGCATTTAATGACGCCCATAGTGAATTCAGCCAGACCTGATAGCCCTGCTTTTTCAAATCATGTATATACCTCATCGCCTCGCGGTCCTCGGTCTTGAAAATTGGCTGAAAATCCGTATTCTTTCTCGACTTATAAGATGAGATAATCTCCTTGTATCCCGGCTTATTAAGATCGATGATCGGCATGAGTCTCACTCGCTTATCAATATCGCCATATCTATTCTGAACCTCCTGCAAGGTCAAGTTGTCGTCCACATTCACAATGGTCTGATCGAACATGCCGTACTTCCCGATCAGTTCAATGACCTGCGGAAAGTAACTAAAGCCCTTATCAACATCAATAATTACCTTATCTCTGGCCAGCAGAAGACACTCTTCAAATGTCATGATTTTATGCATCGTGGCTCTGCCCAACCCGTTCCGGAGCGAGAGCTCTTTTAACTGGCTGAGAGTAAATTGTCCCGGTTCGCCCTTTCCTGTCATCGTACGATCGATCGTTTTATCGTGACAGAGCACCAGGACGCTGTCCTTCGTCATTTTTAAATCGATCTCTACGATGTTCACTCCCATGTTAATGGCATACTCGATTGCCTTTCTGCTATTCTCAGGAGCATTGCGCCAGTCGCCCCGATGCGCTGCTACCAGAACCGGTTTCGATGGATCTACTTTGTTTAGGTAGGCTATATCCGCCTTAAGCGTTTGCGAAAAACCCTGAGTTATCGTATTACATACGAGCAGGAATAGTACTAAATATCTTTTCATCTTATAGGTATCAGGAAATCAGGGATCTAAAGGTTCGTCGTTATCAATTCTAAAGGAAGTGATCTCAGGAGTAAACTCAATACTTCTGGGCTCAATAATCTCTCCAAGTTTATAGGGAACGTATCCTAATTCTTTGATACACCTGTCCGCCATATTTTTCACGGATGCGATGTGAAAAGCACGACTGGTGATCAGCGACTTTTTGTTGGCAGGAAAGCCAGCCTGAAACATGATGCGGGCAGCATTACGCAGGTTAGTAGTAGTATGCCGGGCCTGCGGGTCAATGAGTATAGCACTCTCCGGAACATTAAGCACACCGGATAAATAATGCTTCATCTCAATTGCTTCTACGAATTTCGTCTTGTAAGGGTGCGCACGCCCGCCCGATACGAGAATAAAGGGAGCCAGTCCTGCAAAGTATTGAGAAGCAGCCTTACGGCAGGTGATCATTCCCAGGGGTGAAAGAGGCGTGTTCGGCTGATCAGGTCCCGCCCCCAATACCAATATCAGGGCATAAGGATATTTCGAAAAATCAGTACTTTTTACAGAAGCGTAAGCGCTCTTATTCTCACCCTCATCCAGGGGCTCATACAGCGCCGCATCCCAGCGCTCGTTTATCTCCAGGAAACGAGTAGCGGCATACATAGACGAAAACATGGAACTTCCCAGCGATGCAGCCTGTTCGCTCAGTGACATCACGACTTCCTGCAGGATAGTAGCATAGGGCTTTTTAGATGCATTAATAGAAATAGAGTCAATAGCAGGGTAGTTGGGTTTGCGGCCCCCCGCATAGACATCTATCGTAAAATTCATTCCTTCAAAATCTCTTTTCAGCGCGTAGGCAATGCTCTGAACCCTGTCTTTCGACGGGAGAGCATACTTTAAACTTTGCTGCAGGCGGGTGCTGAGAGAGTCATCATCTACTTTAGACGTCGCAATTGCTTTGGCTATAAGTACAGGCAGCTGCTCTATTTCCTCAGCATTCCATTTTAAAGCAGCCAAACCGGCCGCTAAGTCAGCCGGCCTAGACTTCAAACGAAGCTCTCTTCTGCTCAGGATTGACTTGATCTCCGGACGCTGAAAGACAGGCGTATACGTACTCTGATTTTTTAAGAGCAAAAAACTGGCGTAATAATTTTTCGCCATCACCCACTCCTCTGCACCCGAAGGCCGGGCCTTAAACTGACTCATGCCCCTTGAGCAGACAAGGGACATGAGCAGGATAAAAAACAATTTAATCTTCATCAGCTATACTCTTAGTAACCCGCATTATAACAGATCAAGCAGAATCTTCTCGAATGAATATTCGTGTAGCAACGGCCGATTCTTTACAGACAACTGCAGCCCGTATTCCGGCTGACTTTTATGTGACTCAGAATAAGGACGATCCACAACTAAGGCGTTGGGTGTTAACCAAGCCTGTGAAGGTATTAAATAGAGTCCGGGGCACTCTCCCTGAGTATATAGAACAAGGGCAAGATATAAACTGGCTTTCGGTTCAAATTTGCTCTTAGGCATAAAGACATACTGTGACTTAAGCACCGACTTGACCTGGATCTCATAGTACTTACCATTTTTCTTCACTAAAAAGTCAATTCCCTTATCGTCAACTTCCGAAGAATAAACATCGAAGCCGTACTGAGTAAACTCCATCTTCGTAAAATACTCAGCATACTTTCCTAATTGTGAACCTTTTAAACTATTCCAGTTATTTTTCATAAAACTATGACGACCTTCAATCAATTCTTTAAGTCTTTTCAGTAGGGCTAAGATTGAGCCGTTTCTAAATAAGCCGATTAGAGAACCATCGACGAATTTGTCCTGGCGAAGAGCGTACGTTATTGCTTTAATTATAAACAGTAAGTCTTTTTCCTGGATGCCAGGACATCCTGCCCTCAAGTATTCACCTCCTTCTTTCCACTTCGGACAGTCTGGGAAACAAATAACAAGATTTAACTGGTAGCAGTATGATCTAAAATTGGATACTACTGTTGCTTCCTCAAAACCTCCGTAGTAGCTTATACCGTTAATCGTTCCACATACTACCTCTCCAAAGATTTTTTCCCTTTCGATGTCGTCGATCAGCGACAATAAGCGCCGAAAATTATCCAAAGGTACAGAGTAGATATAAGGAATGATAGACTCAGGAGTGTAGGGCGAATCATGTGTATACATAAAACGAAATCCAGCAATATATCAACTTATTAATTATCTAAGCCTTACCATGAAGTTCAATCCTCCCGCCCAAGATCCCGCCCGAATATCGTTCATTGCCAGTATTTCCCACATTCAGGAATCAGATTGCAGGTATTTGAAGATTCAGGTGTTACAGGCGATACTAGCAATTCGGTCCTATGACTATGTTTTGGCTTCAAGTCCAAAGGTCGGACAATTCTACCTCTTTTTTCTTAGATTTTCATCTTTAAATGTAATTCGATGAAAAGAATGGACCGCTCAAGCAAGAAAAGGCGCAAAAAAAGTTAAGTCGACTTCATAGACCGTCTTTGGTTTTACCCCAAGCTGTGCTTTCTCAAACATCCGCACCAGTTTTTCCCCATCAACCAGTTCTACCTTAGGAGCGCCTTCCCTATTGGCCTCTTTTATCGCATCAGAAGAAAACGTTCCGGTAGTAATAATAATGCCCTTCTCCGCTCTTCCCAACATGGCATTTCTAAAGTCGCCCACTTGTGCCCGTGATACAGTTCCCGAGTAACGCTTACATTGAAACAGGACTTTAAAGGAAACAAAGGGGTTCATCTCCAGAGTACCAAAGCCGTCAATTCCGCCGTCATGAGAGCGGCCTGTTACCTGGACGTTCTCAAATCCCGACTCCCGAAGGAGTAAGGCGCACATTTGCTCGAAGCCCGCAGGCGTTAATCGCTGCAGCACTTCGAGTAAGCCCGGCTTTGTCTCAGCCTCATACTTCTCCGGGTCGGCTGCATCCTGTTCCTGCATGATCTCTTCTTCGGACTGCTTTGCCTTTCGCGCCTGCTGATGTATGGCCACCCATTTCAGGAATATTCTCCGCGCATCTTCAATGTTTATGTTGACATTACGCCCTTTCTCAGTGAGAGACCATGTACCATGCGTGGAAGAATCGAGATAGCCTTCCCACACCAGATACTGCCTCGCCCAGCAAACTTGATTATGAAAGCGATCTGCACCCGTCTTCGTAAGTTCGGTTAGAAATGACTCATCCAGCCGGAGGTTCTCGGCTATCTTGTTAGACACTTCACGCGGTTTACCTGAGCCACCCAGCTGCTTTAAAGCATCGAGTATGGGTTGAAACCATTGAAGAAACTGCGATTTTTGTTTTCTTGAAGGAGATTGGGCCGTCATCGGATGTGGGATATTGCGTAAAACTATATAGTGTGTTTAAGTCTTATTCGGTGGGTCAAAGTAAAGGCTTTTCTGCAGTTTGTAAAGGAGGTCTTCCAACCTCTTAAAACTCTACTGTCAATAGTTAGCTGAGGAAACACAGCCCTTTTTGCATAGAATGGATTTACTCCTATTAGCACTGCTCCTTTCATGCGCATCTCTTATATTTGTAATACCATGATGTTAGTACACTACTAAAAACACACGCTATTACCACCATGATATCACTTATTTCACCGTCAAAGGCGCAGAAAAAGATAGCAAATAACCTTCGCGACAGGCGGCTCAGCATGGAACTAACGCAGGAGGGCCTCGCTGAGCGATCTGGTGTGCCCCTTGCAACATTGAGGAAGTTTGAACAAAAAGGGGCGATTTCCCTGGAATCCTTTTTGAAACTCCTGCTAGTCGTTGGCGGTATGCAGGAAGTAATAGATGTCTTGAAACCTTCAAAGCCAACATTCAACTCGATAGATGATGTCCTTAAGAACACCGATGGCATACCCAGAAAGAGAGGACGAAAAAAATGATGGAGCTGTTGACGGAAGTGAAAGTTGGTCTGGATTTCGGTTCAGGGATTCATCCCGTGGGGCGCCTGGCCCTACGCGACCGCAATATTTATTTTGAGTACAACGACACATTCATCCAAAAGGGTATCGAAATCTTGCCGTTGCGCCTGCCCTTGAGAAAAGGAGTGATCGCAATGCCTCAACGTCCGTTTGAAGGACTCCCGGGGGTTTTCAATGACAGCCTGCCGGATGGGTGGGGGCGATTGCTTTTTGACCGATTGCTGAGGTCACAAGGTATCTTGCCTGCCACTATTTCTCCGCTCGACCGCCTGGCGCATGTTGGCTTATCAGGCATGGGGGCGCTAGTTTATGAACCGGATAATAGCCCGTCAGATAAAGCCGGGGACTTTATTGACCTGGATCATCTGGCCTTACAGAGTCAAGAAGTCTTAAAAGGCAGCTCTGAAGAAGTAATCAAAGAACTATTAACCCTGAACGGATCGTCTGCAGGTGCGCGTCCCAAAGCAATGATTGCCCTAAACAAAGATCGTACGCGGATTACCTACGGTGTAGAAAGGCTTGATAAAGAATTTGAACCGTGGCTGGTAAAATTTGCTAATTCTCAGGACGGACATGATGCAGGTGCAATTGAATATGTCTATGCCCTAATGGCAAAAGAAGCAGGTGTGCTGATGCCCGACATACATTTATTCCCTTCCCGGAAAGGCGCCGGTCATTTTGCTGTCAAACGTTTTGACAGAACGGCCAATAAACGATTGCACATGCATACTGCAAGCGGCTTATTGCATAGCGATTTCAGAACGCCATCGCTGGACTATGAGGATTTACTGAATTTAACCGGCGCTCTTACCAGGGACGTCCGTGAAGTAGAAAAAATGTATCGCCTCGCCGTATTTAATGTGCTGGCCCATAACCGGGATGATCATGCCAAGAATTTCAGTTTCCTCATGGATGAATACGGTGAATGGAAACTTGCGCCTGCCTATGACCTTACTTTTTCCAGTGGCCCAAACGGCGAGCAAAGTACGATGGTGATGGGCGAAGGCAGAAATCCACAGATCAGCCATCTGCTAAAACTCGGCCAGGAAGCGAACGTGCCCAAAAAGCGCGTGGAAGAAATTATAGACCGGACCAGAAGTTCTCTAGATCGCTGGACGGAACTGGCAAAACAACATGATGTGCCAAAGACAAATATTGAACTTATCGCGAAGACAATAAAAGGAATCAATTGAGCTAAGAGAAGATGAGTTAACTCAACTCCGGGTGATCGGAGAATTCGTTGAAGTGATTGACTACGCTTCCTATTCCAGCTAGTGCCGATGAGGTTTCCTACTTTCCCAGAAAAGCCGCCCATCAGACCTTTAATAAAACTTCCCATAATGTTAAAATTTAAAGGGTTAAAACTTAGTTCATTGCTCAGGACCAGAACTTTCGCTAGTATCAGCCCTGCCTCTGAACCACATGTAGAACCCGCTCCTGCCCTTGCAGAATGCCGGTGCCAGACGGTGCCAGATGGCTCCAGTTGGCGTCAGTTTTACACCCTTCAGTCCTTTCTTCCATGCTTGAGAAAAGCTCCTGATTATTACCTGATCCGTACCTGGATCGTCGCTTTTCCGTCTGTTCTTTTACTCCCTGCAAGCCCCAAGGAGACGCCGTAACGGCCGGCAGACGGCCGGAAGGAAAAGCAGAGACGGTTCTGAAACGAATCAGAAACGAACCAGAAACGGCCAGCTGACGGCAAACTGACGAAGAACTGACGAATAACTGACGGCAAAACGTAAAAGAACTGACGAAGAACTGACGGCGAAGCGTAAAAGAACTGACGGCCCAACTGAAGGCTTGGATAAGGCCATGAACGTCCCTTGCTTCTTGCGCGAATGCAAGAATATACGTCTGCGCGCCCGCTTGCTACTCCTGCCCGACTTCCAAGTTGACAGGCAGCACATTCTGCGTCAAAAAGGGTGAGGACCTGCCCAGCTGAGTCAGGAGTAAACACATCTTCGATGACGAGGTAGAAGTCATATAAACAGCCTTGCCGTCTGTTTGAGAGGCAACGGTCACAGCGCCGGAGAAATCAAATTGACAAGCACCGCCCATTATAGCCCACTTTCGCAAACTCCAACTCAGGCAAAATAACCTTCACCTCATGCACCGCTCCCTCCTTCAGCCAATAAACAATAAAACAGACCGTCGCATTTTTGAGCATGTAATTTTTCTCCTTCATCGCTGCTATTTGCTCAGTGAACCTCTGTGAGAATTTCAACACGCACTGCCCCTTCGAAT
The DNA here is from genome assembly GCF_041902385.1 of Arcticibacter sp. MXS-1. GTDB lineage: Bacteria > Bacteroidota > Bacteroidia > Sphingobacteriales > Sphingobacteriaceae > Arcticibacter. The sequence goes on from NZ_CP169244.1 coordinate 4,207,053, forward strand.
TCAGACACTCGTTATCACTCACAGTCAAGCGTGCACCACTGCTCAGCTGGGAAACAAGATGCTGCCTGTTAATAAAAAAGTCAAGCCAGATATCTTTATAGCTTAACTGCATGGTCAGCTCAGAGGGGGGCAAGTGCATTTCTCTGTCGTTAATTTTCTCGAGGTTATTGGTAGTAAGATTATCAAGATAGGGCCCGTTGAGGTGAATGCTCAGGTTTTTCCTGGCACGGGTCATTGCAACATATAGCTGCCGTTTTGCTTCGTCAGTTGATTCATCGAAATTCTCCAGCATCAGGAACACCTGGTCAAATTCTTTTCCTTTAGCCTTATGAATAGTTGAAACGTAGATAGTCTCTCCGTTCTCATTGTAAAAATCCTCCAGCTTCGATTCCCGGACAAAAACCTCCAGGTCTGTTTTGTACTTCCTTTTTGGGTTAGTGGCTTCAAAATCTCTGATAATGTTCTTGCAAATTTCAAGTTTAGAGCTGCCTTGGTATCGGTTCAAAAGCTCCTGCTTCGCACGTTCCCAGTCTTCCTCCGGGATAATGTAAGTATCCTCGTTTAGATTTAATGATTGAAGAAAGAATCGAACCTCCAGCAGATTGTACAGGTTGAAGCTATCGTTTGTCTGGATCAGCCTGGCGGGCACGTTGTTTTTCAGAAGCAATCCGGTGATTTGCTGGGCTTCCTCGTTGGTCTTGGTAAGTACACAAGTCGTGCCGGTGAGCTCGGCCCGCACTACATCGCTGACCAATGGTGTAATGAGATTTCCGCCGGAATGCTGAACCAGTTTTATTTTCCCCAAATCCATTTGTTTTGCAACTACAGGCGTCTCTTTCAAACGATGTCGTATCCTGCTGACGAATTGGTTGGTAAAGTCAACAAGGTTACCTTTACTCCTATAATTTTCAACTAACTCATATTTTACAGAGAGCTTACTTCGTAGAAACCGTTCCAGGAATTGCGAATTTGCTCCTCTGAATTCATAGATATTCTGATCATCATCGCCCACAGCGATTACCCTCATCTCTTCATTCTGCTCCATCAGCGCATTAACCAAATGAAACTCATCCTCATCCATGTCCTGCGCTTCGTCGATCACTAAGACAGTTTTTGTAATCCGGCTTGCTTCTACCTCATTGTTTCTGATCTTTCCAATCGTCTTTTTCAAGATGGCATCCGACTTTTCAAGGCTGCCCGTCTTCCCCAGCAAATCGAAGCAATAGGAATGAAATGTTTTTATCTCAATGAAGTTCGCGGCGTTACCAATCAGCTTCAATAAACGCTTCTTAAATTCTGTTACCGCCGCCCGGGAAAAAGTAAGCATCAATAACTGCTCATGCTTGACATCTTCCATTAAAAGCAATGAAGCAAGCTTGTGTACAAGCACCCGTGTTTTGCCGCTCCCCGGCCCTGCTGCTACTACAATGTATCTGGACTCGTTGTCGTTGATAATTTTTAACTGAGTGGGCGATAGCTCTCCAAATAGCTGCCGGAACTTGGCCGGGGTAATATTACGCCTGATTTCATTTTGGCGGCTGCCTTTAAAATACTTGTTGAGGAAGGACTGGTAATTTAGCTGGAAGTAGTCTTCAACAAACTGCAGGGCATTTTTGTAGTCAGTGATCATCTTCTTGGCATACTCACCCACAATATGGATCTGTTGGATCTTGCTTTCGTAAAACTGATTCAGCTTTTGATAATCTTCTACCTTGTAGCGTTTCCTGGAGTCCTGTTCAAGGCGCTCTATAGTCAGGCGGTTATAAACCACCAGAAAACCGCCTTCAATTTTAATAGCCTCAATTTTTGAAAGATAGAAAAGAGCATCCTCCACATCCTCCAAAGACACCTGTACTGCAAAAAGCCTCAGTTCACGCTCGAATGCTGCTTTTAATTCTAACACCGAAAACTCGACTAAAACTTCTTCCGTGTCTTTATCCTCCCCGGAAGTAGTAAGCCGGCTTTTATCATAGAGGTAACCCACCAGGAACTTAGCCAGCTCATGCCGTTTCTCTAGTTTTTCCTTCAGTATTTCCCCCTGATGCAGAGAAAGTACAGCCACGTGATTTTTCTGATGTTCAAGGTTGCGGCGTTTAATCAGGTTTTTGATGGCCCAGAAGTTAAGGACAGTTTTTATCCTGTGCGTGCTTACCTCTTCTAAACCCCGCTCTTCTGCTTCCTCGTTCAATTCTTTGATATGAAGAACTCTTTCTTCCTCCTGAAGATAGGGCAGCAGAAAGCTTTCTATCTTACTAAATGCTTCAACGATGCTAAGAGATTTGTTTCTGTTCTCCCCTTTCCTGATGAAAGCGGTCAGGTCTTTTGCATCTGCTAAAATCTTCTCTTCCCGAAGGAGATTCACGATCCTGATCACTTCTTCCTTTGTGATTCCTAAATGATCGCTGATATAATCAATACGAGATTCAGCCGACTCGTCGTTTGTTTGCTTTCTGCTTTTGCTTGAAAAGAGCTTCTTGATAATTCTGATTGCTTTTTCCTTTTGCCTCTCGTCAAAGCGTCCGGAAGCATGGATCTTATCGATCGCCTCCTGTGCAGTCCTGGACAATATGCTGTTGGCAAACACCCGCGGCATGTTTTGGCCGCGCTTCAGATAGCCGGCATCTTCCAGCGCTGCAATGGCTGTAGTTACCCTCGTTTCTATTTCCGCAACACTGTCATCCCAGCCGGCTTTTCGCGCAATTTCTAAAGCTGAATTAGATACCCTGGACCGGAACCGGGTAATCTCCTTGATTGCTTTCCAAACCTGTTGAATCTCTTTTATGGAGAGTTTAGTTTGATTCAGGAGAATAAAGTGCTTGCTTAAATCTTCCTCATTGAACAAAACAAAACAGTCGGCCATCATTTTTTCATCCCGCCCTGCTCTGCCTGCTTCCTGAACATAGTTCTCCAGGGAATCGGAAATCTCAAAATGAATCACCATGCCGACGTCCTTCTTGTCGACGCCCATTCCGAAAGCAGAGGTAGCCACGATGATAGGCACTTCGCCGGCTGTAAATGCATTCTGATTGGCTGTTTTTTCCTTCGCCTCCATTTTTCCATGGTAAGGCCGGGCGTTAAAACCGTCTTTAGTTAGTCTATCAGCAAGAGAATAGGCCTTTCTTGTTCTGGAGACATAAATGATGGTGGGACAGTTTTTCTCTTCAATTAAATCTCTGACGGCCTGATACTTTTCCTCTTCATTGTCTTTTTCGAAAACGTTGTAATGAAGGTTGGTACGAGACACCTTTGAAGTAAACAGTTCCAGATCAAGGGAGAGCTTCTCTTTAAAATATGCACGGATATCTTCGATTACTTTTTGCTTGGCCGTTGCTGTAAAGCAGGATACCGGAATTCCATCCTCCAGATTCTTCTTTTCCTGAAGCGACTTTATAAAATCACCGATGTAAAGATAGTCGACCCTGAAATCTTGTCCCCAGGACGAAAAACAGTGCGCCTCATCGATCACAAAACGCACAATCTTTCTGGACAGAAGTAATCGTTCGATTGTCCTTGAGCGAAGGGACTCGGGGGAAATATAAAGAATTGAGGCAGAGCCGTCTTCCACTCGCTCAAAAGATTTAGATCTTTCAATCGGGTCGAGCAAACCGTTGATTGTCACCGCCTCTGTAATTCCAGCTTTTTCCAGGTTATCTACCTGATCCTTCATCAATGATTGCAGCGGAGATATAATGACCGTTAAACCCCTCGCATTTTCACCACCGATTAATGCAGGAACCTGAAAGGTAATAGACTTGCCTCCCCCGGTGGGAAAAACGGCAAGGATCGATTTATTGTTAACGGCAGCCTTTACTGCTTTTTCCTGCAATGGTTCACCGCCATAAGTCCTATAAGTATCAAAACCAAAGAAGCGCTTCAGCGCTGTATGTACATCCAGAGCCCGCTCGCAATATGAGCATCCCCTCAGGCATGGTTTGTTTCGCAAGCGGAACATGATCCGCTCTACTTCAGGATAGTTCTTCAGCACCCAGGGCGGAGTAACAGAGTACGTTCTTTTGTGCGTAATAAAAGAATTGAGGAGAGACAAACAGTAGCATAATGCTACGGGATGATCTGCAATAATGCTTTCAAGGTTAACCTCAGCACAGATCTCATCTCTAAATCTCTGTCTGATCAAATGCTCTGGATTGCCAGTCTCACTCACATAACCTAAAAACAGAAAAAACGAGCGAAACTCTCTCCTATTATTCAGCAAGGCATAATAGATCTGCTTGAGTTCATCATCTAATTGACGAAAAGCGGCCACCTCATCATAAAACAGATCCTTCGCTTTGACGGCATCATTTAATGGATTATTTGCGTCCTCCGTTTGGAGTTTATCATCTTTTAGAAGAGCATGATAGGGTTTCGAGGGGAATAGAAGTGGTGAGAGAAATAAAGTATCAATGGCATTATAGACGGAGATCTTTGCCTCATTAAGTGCGCGACCGATATATTTAATGTCGTGGTTAATAATATTATGGCCGCAAACGAACCGGGTTCCGTTGAGGAAGTGGATAAAGTCAGGAACCGATGCTTTATGAAAAGTACTGCCATCCGCCCGCACACTGCCAATATCAAGGATCTTTAAACTTCGCGGCTCAATTTCAGTGTCAATGAATGCAATAGAATTCATCAATCAATCGCTTTAGGACACTTCTCTACGCAATGTTTTCCCTTGTGAATTTGAAAACGCATAACATCAACTCAAATTTTAAATAGTCACGTTTACTTATCACTGCAATTTTAATTTTGTTTCTTTATGCAGCCACGAAGAACCATCTAACCTAACCACCCGGTGCCATCGAACGTAATATCCAAGCATTTTATAAAACTAAACAGACTTTCTTCGCAGAAGCCTAAAGACTCAAGCCGCTATATAAAAAAATAGCAATACAGCCTATGCATAGAAAACCTACTAACAGAAACAATAGGGCTTTGATTGTCTTGAGCTGTTTTTCTAGTGAGGACACCTTGTTAATCAAAGTCAAGTAATTTTCTCCGATTGTAGTATTCATCTTACCTAGCCCAACTTCTATGTTCTTTTCTAGGACAGTATTTCCTCCTTCAATAGATTCGGTAAGTAGCCGCGCCAACTCATGTGATTCAAAGCTCACAGTTTCCCTTACTCCAGACACACCGTGTTCAACCTTCGCTGCGGTCTGCCCTACTTGCTGCGACACTTCATGTAGTGTTGTTTCTGTAGAGCTTTTAAATCCGTTGAAAGACTGTTCAATACTTTTATTCAACTCGGAGGCATGAGTCTTTAAAGATAAGATCGATTGATCTAACGTCCCTATGAGAGTTTCAATTTGGGTTGATTTTAATTGTAAGTCGGCTTCAATCTTTTCTTTATAACTATTGGTACTTGCAACAAAAATCTCTACTTCACCAATTATACGCTTGGCATTTTCGGTATTTTCAGATGTTAGTTCATTTACCTTTCTGAGCTGCTTGAGCTGATCTATCAGGTTCTCAAATTCTTCCTGTACTTTTATTGTGTCTTCCATTCTAGGACGTTATCTAAAAATTTGCTAAGGCGGTGGGCCGTTCTGTTGATAAGAATTTCATGAGTTAATGGAGCGAGAAGTGGCTTTATAACGGGATTAAGATCTAATATTTTAGCATTAAAAACGGCTAACAGATCCTTTACGTCTTTCCAAGATTCAGTTTCGCTGCTCAGAAACCTTTTATAGCCATTTTGGTACATCTCAATAGCCTGTGTAATAAGTGGTCGTTTTAGCGCTGTATCATAAGTATCCGACTCTTTCGCTTCCAAAGCGAAGAGGCTAAAAGAAGTGAGAAGATCAAGCGTTGCATTCTCCTTTGTCATACTGATTCGCAAATTCGCGCACGCACCGCGAAGGTGTTTGGCATTATCAATTTCTCCGCCCAAACCGTCTGGAGGATGAGAAACATAGTTTAAATAGGTTTCCACGACACTTGTACTCTCAATTCTACCACCGTCGATATCTTTCGGTAGGTAATCTGTACGAGCATATTTTGAGGTAAAATAATAAATAATGTTCTCTCTAAAAGCTTTATCTCCTTGTTCTGCACCAAGTTCGCATAGGGACTTCATGTACAGGATAGAGCGCTTCCTCTTATCGGCGACCTCTGATTCTATAAACTCAATAAGTGTATATAAAACTTTTTGAAGTACTGAAACCTCCTCCTTTTGTTGTGCTCTGTCAATCCAAGCCTGACTTGTTTGAACACCGAGATAACGTTTTAGATAAGTTCTGAAATTCTCAAGGTACTGATCGTCTGACTTGGCTTTAAAACGCACTTCAATAAACTGACCTACGTAATCAATTACGTAGTCGTCGACAATCCCGAGAATTGTCATCCTGTAAATAGCTCGCTGGGTATCGGATGAGTTTCTAATTTTATTGTAACTGTTTCTTACAAGCTCTAGAGTACCTGGAGGCACTCGAAGAGAATCTGTAAAGCCGGTAAATTTCGCGTATTGATATTCAAGGTTACCTAAAAAGTCATATTCGGAATAGCTAAAATTATAAGCCGCCCTTATGACGACCGGTTCTATGTGCTTATTGCCAACGTTCTTTAGAAGCTCGCAAATCTTAGTAACTGTATCATTAGAAAACCCAATTCTGAGCCGATATTCGGCTTGTTTTTTACTGTCAATAAGGGCCTTAATACCTTCGGTTGATCTGGTAGATAGCCAAGACAGATAGAGACCGTCCGCGACTTCTTGCTTCAGTATTCGCCTTGCGTATTCCAAAATTTCTTGAGCTTTGTCAGAATCAAAGTTTTTTGTCGAATCTTCATAGCTTTTCAAATTCCTTTCTAAATCAATTACCCCTATTGAGATTCTTTCATCCATACTGCTCCTCCAAGGACCATTAATATAGATATATCTATCCTTCCAGAGCGTAACATAATGGACCTCGGGAAACTTATCTTGCAGCTGCCTCTTTAGGACGCCTAAATAGAAATTATCTTCATACTGTACCTCTTGTAGAAGTTCATCGATAATTTCTCTTTCTCGTTCTATGCCCTTAAAAGCGTTTCGATAGAAATCAAGATTTGCCTCGGTATCAGCAGGATGGTAAACAATTGTGCAAATTGAGGGATTGCCGTCTCGCCCGGCTCTGCCCGCCTCCTGATAAAAACTCTCGACAGAGCTAGGAAACGAGTAGTGGATTGAAAACCTAATATTTGGTTTATCGATGCCCATACCGAAAGCCTTTGTTGCGATCATTAGATTTGTCCTATTCCTGATATACTCTTCTTGATGCTGATATGACAGGGCAGCTTCACTCTGAATTCTTTCGTCAAGAATAGTGTTTTCGTCTCCTCCTCCAAAGAAGGTTCCGATGCTCAGGTTTTCATCCTTAACCAGAAAGTCATGTAGTGCAAGAACACCATTACGTAGTTTATGAGATTTGGTAGGGCAAAATATTAGGCCAGCATTGAGGTATTCCTCCCCGACTCTTCTAAAAAAATTGGGGTTAGTCCTGAAATAGTCATAACGCTTTTCAAGCTTCTCCATGCGCGCTGAGAGAGATTCAATGATTCTTGCCACTTCAGGATATTTAGCATGGCCGAGATGCTCTTCTCTTTCCCAAAAGGGAAGATTATCTGGCACTTTGCAATTGATTCTTAATATCTCAAAATTTAGTTCCTTTCTATCAATCGCTTCCGCTGGCAGGCTTACAATTGCTTCGTCTGACACCCCTAATTCCCGTTGAACATCTGCAAGCACGTCAAAAGAAGCTGTTGCTGTGAGCCCGAAAAGTGACAAAAGGCCTGATTTTGGCAAACAGAACCTTTTTAAATTTTGAGCCAGCTTTAAATAGGTGTGCCGAAAGTCATGGCCCCATTCAGAGACACAATGGGCTTCATCTATTACCGCATAACTATAATAAACTCTATTGTAAGCGCAACTTTCCAATGACAGCCGGAACTTCTCCATCTGGAATCTCTCAGGCGAAACAAACAAGATTAAATATTTACTTTCCGTTAGCTCTTCTAGGTTTTTTTCTCTTTCGTCTTTGGTATTAAACGAATTGATGTAGTTTGATTTGTCAATTCCATTTTCGAGAAGCTTGTCGAACTGATCCTTCATTAAAGAGTTTATAGGATCAACCACAACAGTAACTCCCGGATGAAGTAGGGCACATATTTGGTATGTTAAGGACTTCCCCCTCCCGTGGGCAGTAGACCGATTACATCTTTTCCTTGTAGGGCCCGGTTAATGATTGATTCTTGTCCTGCCCTAAACCGGTTTTTCCTAAAAATATTTTGCAGAAAATACCCCAATGCCTGTTCCTGCTTTTGAGTTCTGTATTCAAATCTTTGAAAGTACTTTTTATCCCTCTCTTCTTCGATCACTGAACCGAGCTGGTCATAAGAAATATTGCGATCAGTGAAAATCTTGCTAAAAAGGGGTTCAGCCTTCTCTTCAAAAGACACTATATTATAACAGCCAAACTGCTCTGCATTAAAAGCAATTTTTAAAGATAGTCGATCGTCTTTCAACGTTAAGTAATCAATTTTTTCTCTTCTTTACCAACTAAATCGTTTAGCGCCTTGAAAAGATTATTTAAATCCTCAACTATTGTTAATGCAAAGTTTTTTCTCACGCCCGATATTTGAATTGGACGGTTTTCACCATAGACTTCTGTGATAACTAACAGGAGTATAGTTTTTTGGATCTGAGCAGCAGCGATAAGGTCAAATAAGACACGATAGACTTTAAGGTATTTGCTCCCAAACTTAGCAGTGATTATTGTTTCGTCTAATCGGTCAAAATTATTTAGAAGCTCTATTAAATCTTCATCGTTAAGGCCTTGGGAAAAGGTTGGACTTAGCTTAAATTCTAACTGTGGTCTATCTTTATTGAGTCGTAAAAACTCGTCCTCAAAATGTTCATTTAATACTTCTTCGGATATTAACAATGAAGAACGGGTAGGTTCACCTCTTGATAAAATGTTCCACGCAACTTTCAATAATGGATTGACAGAATCGGTTCTTATATACTCAGGCAAATCCGAAATATGGAAGAACAAATGGGCATTGTAAAAGCTGGCTACCGCAGGTTTACCGACGACTTGTTCTAGGATTTGATTGAGTTCATCAATATAGTATCCGGCTTTAAAAACGGTCATGTAGTGAACAAAAGAGGCTTAAGCGTGAAACTATTCCTGTGGCAAGCTACCAAATAATACGAATACCCGCAAACTTTTGGCAGAGGAATCTATCAAAGTAAGGAGCTGCCATCTTCTGACTTCCGATTATAAAGATACATTATGTATTTTTAGAAGGAGCCCATAATGGGGTAGCAACTCGTATTACGCTGTCCTAGGCTCCATATAGTGAAGCTTCTGAAAGAGGGGCATATAAAAACACTAAGTCGGCAATAATAAAAGAATCAGGAACAGTATTTTACACTCTTACTTCCCTATACAAAACTTCGAAAAAATATTATCCAGCAGATCATCTGTCGTGACCGTTCCGGTGATCTCACCTAAGTAATACAGGGCCTGCTTGATGTCCATGGCCAGGAAGTCGGAGGTGACGGGATTCTCAATCCCTTCGAGTACGCGGTTGAGGGATGCTTCGGTGTGTTGCAGGGCTTCGACGTGTCGGATGTTGGTTACGAGTACGTCGTCAGTATTGATCTGATGCAGGTTGACCTTGCGCAGGATCTCTTCCTTGAGCTCTTCGATGCCTTGCTTGTCGCGGGCGGAGATGTAGTGCATCTCCAGGCCTTCGAGCTCCTGCTTCCTGCCGGCTTGCAGCAGGTCGGTCTTGTTCATTACCGCCACCAGGGGAATGTTCAGCTCTCCGGCTTCGTTGAGCTGCTGGCTGATCTCCGGGGCGTCCTGCTCAGGATCGAACAGGTACATGATCAGCCGCGCCTGACGCATCTTCTCAAGGGTGCGCTCTACGCCTTTGGCCTCGATCTGGTCCTGCGTCTGGCGGATGCCTGCGGTATCGATAAAGCGGAACACGACGCCCCTGATGCTGATCTCGTCTTCAATGGTATCGCGGGTAGTGCCGGCGATATCGGATACAATGGCGCGCTCTTCATTGAGCAGCGCATTGAGCAAGGTGGATTTCCCCACATTGGGCTTCCCAGCGATGACAACGGGCACGCCGTTCTTCATCACATTGCCCTGCTCGAAGGAGCGGATCAGCCGGCCGGTTACCCGCAGGATCTGATAGATCAGGTCGCGCAGCTGCTCACGGTTGGCAAATTCGACGTCTTCTTCGGAAAAATCAAGTTCAAGCTCTACCATGGAGGCGAAATGGATCAGCTGCTCGCGCAGCTGTTTCAGCTCTCCGGAGAAGCCTCCGCGCATCTGCTGCATCGCTACCTGGTGCGAAGCGGCTGAATTGGAGGCAATGAGATCGGCTACGGCTTCGGCCTGCGAGAGGTCGAGCCCCCCATTTAGGAAGGCCCTCAGTGTGAACTCGCCTGGCTTTGCTGCCCGGGCGCCTTCGCGGATGAGGAGGCGGATGAGGTTTTCTATGATGTACTGCGAGCCGTGGGTGCTGATCTCTACCACGTTCTCGCGGGTATAGGAATGCGGCGCTACAAAGAGCGAGACCAGCACTTCATCGAGCACGGCCTCTCCGTCGCGGATGGTTCCGAAATGGATGGTGTGGGAGGCTTGCCTGGAAAGGTCTTTCCCCCTGAACACCTTGTTGGTGATGCTGATGGCTTCGGGGCCTGAAAGGCGGATCACGCCGATGGCTCCGCTGCCGCTTGGCGTGGCGAGTGCTACAATGGTATCAGATGGATAGAGGGATGGCTGGTTCTGCATGGATGCGTCCTTTAAAATTTTTCTTCGATGCCCAGTCCGAACAGGGCAAAATCATACTTCACCGGGTCGTGGGGGTCGAACTCACGCAGTCTTTCTGTGAGTTCGTTCACGGTCTGCCAGTCGGTCTGCTTGCGGCTGATGAGGCCGAGCTTGCGTGCTACACGGTCTACATGCAGGTCGCAGGGGCACATTAGCTGTGAGGGACTGATACGGGTCCAGAGCCCGAAGTCGACTCCCTTGTCGTCTTTGCGTACCATCCAGCGCAGGAACATATTGAGCCGCTTGCAGGTGGAGCGCTGCGAGGGCGAGGTTACGTGCTTAATGGTACGCGAAGGGAAGTCGGGCAGGCTGAAAAAGTAAGTCCGGAAATGGTTGAGCATGTTCTCCACCCGGTGATGGTCTACCTGCAGTTCCTGCAGGTAGCAGGCTGGTGAGGAATAGGCTTCCATAGAATGTGGCCCCGGAACGGTATCCATAAATTCTTCCCTGAACACTTCGCCAGGGAACATGCCCGTACGTGAAGGGAGAAAGGCGTCTTCCAGCGTGTCAAACTGACTGTAATGGCGCCTGAAGAAGCTGATGAAATAGAGGAGGTCTGTATCGTTGAAGGTGCGGTGTTTGAAGCCGAGCAGGCCCTTTAGGTCTTCTTCGCTGTGGTTCTTCACAAAGTCGTAGGGCTTCCCTCCCATCCGCTCTGAAAGCTCGCGGCACTTACTGATGATGGTCTTGCGCTGCCCCCAGGCGAGGATAGCGGCAAAGAATCCCATGATCTCGATATCCTGCTTCTGTGTGAAGCTGCGCGGGATCACAATGGGGTCGTTCTCGATGAAGCCCGGCTGGTTGTACTGCTCTGCCTTTGCGTTCAGGAATGCGGCCAGGTCCTTCCCTGCTTCAATATGCTGTGCTTCGCTCTTCATGTTCTATGCTTCTCTCTTTGTATGTACCGTCTGCTTATCAGGCGGTCTTCAATGCGTTCTCCAGATCCTGAAGAAGATCTTCAATGTCTTCTATTCCTACACTGAGGCGCAGCAGGTTATCAGTCACTCCGGCTGCTTCGCGTGTCTCTCTGGGTATGGAGGCGTGGGTCATGGTTGCAGGATGGTTGATGAGGGATTCTACTCCACCGAGCGACTCGGCCAGCGAGAACACCTTGAAGCCTGAGGCAACCTCGAAGGTGCGTTTTAGGTCGGCGCCCTTAATGGTGAAGGAGATCATGCCGCCAAAGTCGCGCATCTGCTTCTTTGCCACTTCATGGTTGGGATGGTCTGCAAATCCGGGCCAGTATACTTTATCGACCTGCGGGTGCTGACGCAGGAACGCAGCGATCTGCCTGCCGTTCTCGCAATGCGCCTTCATGCGCAGGTGCAGGGTTTTGATGCCGCGCAGCACGAGGAAGCTGTCCATAGGGCCAGGGGTTGCGCCGCAGGAGTTGTAGATGAACCAGAGTCGTTTGTACAGCTCTTCGTCATCGAGCATGAGGGCTCCCATAACTACATCGGAGTGTCCGCCGAGGTATTTGGTAACGGAGTGCATGACGATGTCGGCTCCGAGATCTTTGGGGTTCTGCAGATAGGGCGACGCAAAGGTATTGTCGACCGTCAGCAGCACCTTATGTTCTTTGGCAATGGCGGATACCGCTGCAATATCAATGACCTGCATGGTTGGATTGGTGGGTGTCTCAATCCAGATGAGCTTTGTCTTCTCGTTGATATAATCGCGGATGCGTTCGGGCCTGGAGAGGTCCACAAAGTGGAACTTGATGCCGTACTGGGCGAAGATCTTAGTAAAGATGCGGTAGGATCCTCCGTAGAGGTCGTTGCCGGTGATCACTTCATCTCCTGCCTTGAGGAGTTTCATTACCGCGTCGGTAGCTGCCATTCCGCTGGAGAATGCCAGTCCGTAACGGGTGTTTTCGAGGGCTGCCAGACAGTCTTCCAGGGCTTTCCTGGTCGGGTTGGTTCCTCTCGAGTATTCGAATCCCTGGTGTTCGCCGGGGGATTTCTGCCAGTATGTGGAGGTCTGATAGATAGGCGTCATGACCGCCCCTGTTGTGGGATCGGGCTCCTGACCTGCATGTATTGCTTTGGTTGCAAATTTCATAGCTTGTCGTTTAAAGAAAACAAAAATAGAAATACTGGGGGAAGATTGGCCGGAAAGCTTGTTTTATTACCGTTGGATTACGTGATGGCAGAGATTGCTTTGGGGAGAGAGACGATCACTTCGGTTCCTTCGTTATGGCGGCTCCTGATTTCTATGGTACCCCGATTGGCATCTACAAACTGCTTCACCATCATGAGTCCCAGCCCTGTACCGCTCTCACTTTTGGTGCCGTAGGTGGAAATGCTCTTACCAACAGAGCTAAAGAGCCTGCTGATCTTTTCTTCGGTCATCCCCACTCCCGTATCCTTGATATGAACTTTGCAGCATTCGTCATCTTCTTCGAAAGAAAGACTGACGGTGCCCCCGCTGTCGGTGAACTTTACGGCATTCCCTACCAGGTTACGGATGATCACGCGCGCCTGGTCCGGATCGGCATAGGCAAGTACCGGATCTGCGGTTCGACGGAGGAGCTCGATCCCCTTGTTGCGTGCGATGATCTCATAAAGGCAAAAGATATCGACGCCGATAGCGGCCAGGTCTACCACTGCAGGCTCTGCGCGGATGCCTTTCTGCTGCCCCAGGGCCCAGTGGAGCATGTTGTTGACCATGTTGGTAACGAGGGTGATCTCGCGATAAAATCCTTCCATGATGATCTTCTGCTCATCTGGAGAGAATGCGCCGTCGCAAAGAAGCTCTGCAGCCTGCTGCACGGAAGCGAGCGGAGCGCGCAGGTCATGGCCCAGAATGTAGAACAGCTGATCTTTGGTGTAGTTGAGTCGCGAGAGTTCTTTGTTTTGCTGCTCGATCTTGTCATTTTGCAGTTGTATACTCTTGTTGTTTTTCTCGAGGCGGCGGTTAAGCAAAAATCGTTTTCGGTTACTGCGATAAAGCAAAGCGGCAGCCAGCACCATGATGACGCCACCTATCCCTACGAGGGTAATAATAAGATTGTTAAACCGGATCTCTTCCTGCTTATGCCTGTTTTCATTGAACAGCTGCTTGTTCTCAACCATCTTCTGCTGGAGGTGCAGAAAGTTGATCTCCTTCTCTTTCACTTCATCGAACATGCTGTCGTCGTACTCTTTATACAGCCGCAGGTATTTGTAGCCGTTGCGGTAATCGGATCTGCCAATGTATGCTTCTGAAAGGATGCGACACGACCTTGCTGCCTCCCACTTTACTTTCATTTTCCTGGCGAGGTCGAGTGCGGCACTAGCATAGGTGATTGCTTTGCCATGATTCCGCATACTGTTATAGGTCTGGGCTATACCAGAATAAGCAAACGTCAGTTCCCAATTGTTCTGGCCGCTGCCGAGCACGCTCTCATAATGTTCTAACGCTGCGCGAAAGTTACCTTTGCGGTAATGTACTTCTGCTATCCGGTTTTGAACTGTGAGGAGGGCATTTGTATTTCCGGTACGCCTGGCCATAACGAGGGCTTTATCCAGAAAGAACATGGCAGAATCGGGCAGGTTTCGCTGGTCGTAGCAAACGCCAAGGTTCGTATAGTTGCAGGTAAGTCCTCTCTGATTCCGGCTTTCCTGATTGATAACAAGGGCCTTGCGAAACTCCGCAGCGGCATCATCATACCGTTTCTGAGCGAGGTAAATGAGTCCTACACAGTTAAGGGCCTCTGCGGCCTCCTGGGACCGCTGCCTGCCGGTCCGTCCGCAGATCAGTAATACTTTCGAACTGGCCTCTAGGGAGGAGCTGAATGCGCCCTTGATGTAATGCGCTTTCGCCATATGTAGCAGAGCACTTGCCTGCGATGCTGGCGACCGTTGCAGACTTGCCAGACGGTAGGCCTGACGGGCATATATAAGAGAACTATCGGGGAATTGAAACTTATAATGAACGGCCAGACGTAACAACAGACCGATATTGGAGGGGTTGTACTCGTAGTGATCCTGCCGTAAAACTATTTCCCACTGATCCCGAAGTGTCTGAACTGATTTATTCTGCGCTACTACTGTAACAAAGTTGAGCGTATAAAAAAGCAGTAGAATAAAGCGTAAATTCAGGCTGGATGACATTAAAAGCGTTAGGAAAGTTTCGAAGTAAATATATCGAATTTAAATTGAATACAAAACTTACTTCTGTGAAATCACTGACGCGCCTGCTTTTTCACATACAGTTCATCAACCACCACAATAATCATTGCCAGAAGCGGGGTGGCCAGAATGACTCCGAGTCCTCCTGTGAGGCTTCCGAAGAGTACCTGGCTGATGATGATCATGGCCGGCGGAATTTGGATCATGGCATTCTGCACCATGGGAGTCACGATATTACTTTCAACTGCCTGTATAAGAACGTACAGGCCTGCAATGATTAAAGCGGTATTGACTCCCATTGTTAGCCCTATGAGCACTGCGGGGATCATAGCAATGAGCGGTCCGAAGTTGGGAATAAAGTTAAGTAGTCCGGCCATGACGGCCAGAGCGAGTCCCATCGGAACACCAATAATGGTGAGGCCGGTCAGCGTGAGGATGCTGATGAAGAACATGGCGATGAGCATGCCCTTCAGCCAGCCCTTCAGTGAGTAGCTGATGCGATCAAACACCCGGCGCGCATCTTCCTTCCCTTTCGGCGGAATGAGCTTGATGAAGCCCTCTTTGTAAAGGTCGGGATTGACCGTGAAAAAAATGCCGATGAAGAGGGTGATATAGAAATCGCCTACCACCCCAAAGCTGGTGCGGAAGATCTGCTGGAAGGACGTGAAGAGCTTGGAGCTGTTATTACCGGAAACATAGTTGAGCACCTTGCGACCGATCGAGCTGTGCTGCAACTTATCTTCGGCGGTTTTGACGAGCTGTGGCAGCTCCTTGGAGATGTCGCTCACCTGATCGGAGATCTTTGCTCCCAGAAACCAGAAGAGCAGTCCGGCCAGCACAAAGGTAACCAGCACTGAGAGAATGACACACCACCTCCTGCGGATATGAATACGGCGTTCAATGACGTCGGCTACGCCATGAAAATAAGTGGCGATGAGTGATCCCGCAAAGATCATGAGCAGCACGTTAAAGGCAGCCTTGAGAATGAATATGAGGATAACGACCAGTGCAATGATGCCCAGGGTGATCCAAACTTGCTTCGTAAAGTCAGTAGAATTAAATCCAGATTGTTTCTGCGGGTTGTTTGCGTCCATAGTATGTATGGAAAGGAATAACGAATAAAAAAGTTTGGGAGAGCCGGATGGCTCTCCCAAACTTTTTTATTCGCAGCGGCGGAGTCGGCTTTACAGCCGACGGCTGTTGGCGATTAGCTTTCGATATCGGCTGTCGGCTGTCGGCTGTCGGCTATCGGCAGTCAGCAGTCAGCTATCAGATCAACTACTTTATGCTTTGAGCTTTCCGCTTTCCGCTTCGTGCTTTACACTTTCAGCTTTGGGCTTTCCCCCTTAAGCTTAGAGCCTTGAGCTTTAAGCTTTGAGCTTTGAGCCTCCTTGTCTTGCTACTTGATACTAGCTTCTTGATACTAACTACTAGCTACCTGATACTCGGCACTGACAACTCACAACCCACACCATACGACCCACAACTCCCAACCTGCAACCCACAACTCACAACCCGTCTAGTATGCTCTTGCAAACAGTACTCTTTGTTTTGAGGGCTGGCCTGTCACCATGCAGACACCGTCTTCCAAAGGATTATTCAACGGAATGCAACGGATAGTCGCCTTGGTTTCTTCCTTAATGCGCTGCTCAGTTTCAGGAGTACCGTCCCAGTGGGCAGATACGAAGCCGCCTTTCTCATCGAGTACTTTCCTGAACTCTTCATAGCTGTCGACTTTGGTGATGTTCTCTTCCCTGAATTTGAGGGCCTTCTGGTAAATGTTCTTCTGAATATCGTCAAGGAGCTGCTGCACATGGGCGGCAAGGCCTTCGCGACTAACGTTCTGCTTCTCGCGGGTGTCACGACGTGCCAGTTCAGCCGTACCGTTTTCAAGGTCGCGCGCGCCAATGGCAATGCGTACAGGTACGCCCTTCAATTCGTACTCTGCAAACTTGAATCCAGGACGCTGAGTGTCACGGTCGTCATACTTCACTGAGATGTTCAGGTCCTTTAGTTCTTTTACCAGTGCGTCAGCAACTTCTGTGATTCGGCTTAACTCTTCTTCACTCTTATAGATCGGCACGATGACCACCTGGATGGGAGCAAGTTTCGGAGGAAGTACGAGACCCTGATCGTCAGAGTGCGCCATGATGAGGGCACCCATCAGGCGCGTAGACACGCCCCAGGAAGTTGCCCATACGTGATCGAGCTTTCCTTCTTTGCTGGTGAACTTTACATCGAAGGCCTTGGCGAAGTTCTGACCGAGAAAGTGAGAGGTTCCCGCCTGCAAGGCCTTTCCGTCCTGCATCAAGGCCTCGATACAATAGGTCTCGACCGCTCCGGCAAAACGCTCGTTAGGAGTCTTCACTCCTCTCACCACAGGCACAGCAAGCCAGTTCTCAGCAAAGTCGGCATATACGTGCAGCATCTTCTCCGCTTCAGCGATCGCCTCCTCAGAAGTTGCGTGAGCGGTATGTCCCTCCTGCCAGAGGAACTCCGCTGTACGAAGGAACAGACGGGTACGCATTTCCCAACGGACTACGTTTGCCCATTGGTTCACCAGGATGGGAAGGTCGCGGTATGACTGGATCCAGCCCCGGTAAGTGTTCCAGATGATCGTTTCAGAAGTAGGGCGAACGATCAGTTCTTCCTCCAGCTTCGCATCTTCATCAACAATAATATTTCCCGTTCCGTCGTTCTTCAAACGGTAATGGGTAACAACAGCACATTCGGTAGCAAATCCCTCAACGTGAGATGCTTCCTTTGAAAAAAATGACTTTGGAATGAACAAGGGAAAATAGGCATTCGTATGTCCGGTATCCTTGAACATTTTGTCCAGCGCAGCCTGCATTTTCTCCCAGATAGAGTAGCCGTATGGCTTAATTACCATACATCCTCTGACGGAAGAGTGCTCGGCCAGGTCGGCCTTTGTAACAAGTTCATTGTACCACTGTGAATAATCCTCATTTCGGCTTGTAATACCCTTACTCATACTATTTTTTTTAGAGTTTTTTTCGTAATTTTAACACAAATAATCAGATAGCAAAGTTATAAAACTAACCCGGCTATTAAATTTATTTTGATGATGCAACCTTTTCCCCTGAGGCGCGTCAAACGAAAGAGAAAGGGATGATTGGAGATTTAACACACACGGCAATGAAAAGATTATTATTACCGGCTTTTGCATCAGTAAGTTTACTGATCGCAGCATGCTCTACTACGAATCAGCTGGCGCAGCAGGGCAACAACGACGATGTGTATGCATCGAACGCCAGGGCTAAAGAGGTAGATTATTCGCGGCAGCCAGAAAGGAGCTACCGTACAGACGAACAGCTGTACGGAGGGGGCGACTACCGGGATGACGTGGATTATGACTTTGACTATGGCTACGCGGCACGGCTGAACCGCTTTCAATATGCCTCTCCCTGGAGAAGCTATTACGATAACTGGTACACTTACAGCTATGATCCCTGGATGAGCTATCGCTATGATCCCTACTTCTACGGGTCGGGCTTATCCATGTCTTTCAACTACGGCTTCGGAGGCTATCCGTTCTATTCAAGCTATTACAGCCCCTGGGGCATCTATGGCTACGGCTACTCTCCTTACGGCAACTACTGGGGTCCTGTCTCCTACTATGGAGGGGGCTATTATCCCGGCTATGGTTATGGATACGGAGGTGGATATTATGGCGGTGGTGTAGTGGTTGCAGATCGCAATTACAGACCAAGGCCTACACGGAATACCGGGAATCCGAACTACGGCAGAGGTGGCTATTCAAGACCGGGCGCGACAGGCAATCCGAACGCATATGGAAGACCAGCCGATGGAAGGGTATCATCGGGCGGAAACTATGGCGGGAGGCCTGTACGTGGAGACAATGGTTATCCCGGAGCCAGCACGTCGGCTGAACGTCCGGTTCGTCAGGAAAGACCTGCCAGGCAGGAGCGTCCTTCAGGCCAGGATTACTCAAGGCCTTCAAGATCAGAAAGACCAGAACGGTCAAGCTACCCAACTTACACACCATCAACCAGCAGCAGTTCCGGCAGCGGCTCCAGCGGCAGCTCTGGCGGAAGCAGTGGTTATCGACCACGGCCTAGCAGATAAAATTGATGGTCCATTTAATTTAAAGAAGAAAAATGAGATTTAAATTTCTTTTAGCGGTAGCCGTGCTTACTTCGGCTACCCAGCTTACATATGCTCAGTATGTACAGGATGCGCTCCGCTTTTCGCGGTCCACCCAGGGAACTACAGCCAGGATGAAGGGCCTCGGGAATGCAACAACGGCATTAGGCGGCGACCTGAGCTCGGTTAGTACTAACCCTGCTGGTCTGGGTTTCTTTAACCGCTCTGAGTTCAGCTTTACGCCTGAATACAACATGACCTCCGCTGATGCCACTTATTGGGGGCATATGGAAACGGCTGACAAAAACCAGATGAACTTTAATAATGCCTCCGTGGTTTTCAATACGAAGTCTCGCGTGGGCAGAGGTCAGGACGCCACCCAGGGCTTTCTGAACTTTAACTTTGGTTTGTCGTGGAATCGCACAAACAACTTCTACAACAAGCTGAATTATTCGGGAACGAATGGGGACAATTCTATTGCCGACTACTTTGCAGAACTTGCGAATGAACCTTACGGGTTAGAGGATTATCCTGAAGCGGCATGGGGAGTGCGCCACCAGTTGGTCCGCTTGAATGGCAATCTATATGTGCCAAATACAGCAAGAGGAGCGGATCAGTACTTTGATCAGGCAACAACGGGCGGACAAAACGAGTTCAGCGTTTCAATGGGAACTAACTACAGCAACAAGTTGTACCTTGGTCTTGGTCTTGGCTTTACCAGCCTCCGTTACCGGTCGAATTCTACATTTACCGAGTCTAACGACATCAACACGTTGGATGTGGGGAGTAATCAAACGGTGAGCGCAGTTCCCTATGACAGTTTTTATGATGTCACGCAAAGAACAAACGGAAGCGGCTTTAACTTAAAACTCGGCATGATTTACAAACCAGTGTCAAGTGTACAGCTGGGTGCTTCTTTTACCAGTCCAACATGGTACTCTATAGAGGATCATACCTCATATGCCCTGCAGACAAATGTTGCCGATCCGGGCAGAAGCTATATTGAGTCTCCTGAAGCGTATAACTACAACTACAACCTTCGCACACCGATGAAAGTGTCGGGAGGTATGGCCGTGTTCTTTAAGCAAAGTGGTTTCATAACTGCGGATGTTGAATATGTTGACTATGAAGGAATGAAGATAAGTGACACTCCGGGTGCTGAGAATGACAATGCGAATATCGCGAAGCTCTACCAGTCAACAGTAAACGCGAGGTTGGGTGCCGAGGGACGCCTGAATCCAAACGTATATCTCCGGGCAGGCTATAACTATCAGGGCAATCCGGAAAGGGAGATTGGCAGCGCAATCAACACGTATAGCGGCGGTATTGGCTATAGAGGAAGCAACTTCTACGTAGATGCCACTTATGCCAATTCTTCATGGAAACAGCAGATTTATCCTTATGAGTTATATAACTCGCCTACGGCCAGTCCTGAGGCTGATGTAAAAAGAAAGTACAATAACGTTTACCTGACCATAGGTTTCCGTTTTTGACGTGTGTCTTATATTTAATCCTTTAGAAAGAGGCCGTATCAGATGTGATTTCGGCCTCTTTTTTTGCCTATTCGAAGGTCATTTTGAACATCTAACTACTCCGGTATCCATGAACAAAAGCTTCCCCTAAATAGCGCGTTAAA
This sequence comes from Arcticibacter sp. MXS-1, assembly GCF_041902385.1. GTDB lineage: Bacteria > Bacteroidota > Bacteroidia > Sphingobacteriales > Sphingobacteriaceae > Arcticibacter. The sequence goes on from NZ_CP169244.1 coordinate 4,227,758, forward strand.
TAATACAATAAAGCGATCCACCCTTCTCTCCCAGCCTGTCCACGCGCTTTTCTACTTTTGGGTCTTTGATCAGCTCAGGTGCATGGTGAGGCTTCTTCCGGGCGTCAATAATAAGAGGGCCTCGGCATCCCCAGTGCTTGTGCCTGATAAAGCTGCCTATGCCATAAATATCGTTCGAAGGATTGCTTCTGGTGAATGTGATCCATACCAGGTTATTGATGGACTCGGCAGTAAAGCCGGCGTCATCAGATAACACAATGAGAGCCATTCCGCTTAAGTCTTCTGACCTCAGGTGCTTATAGAGGATCTCAATCTGCTCTTCGGTCTCTTCTTCGCTCACGAAAGCAGGAGCTTCAAGCGCGAGTACTCCGGGGATGGCCAGCTTATGGCCTCTGAAGATAGATGGCACAGAGAAAGATTCAGGCACTTCCTGCCAGAGTTCGCGCTTCTTCTCTCCTGCTGCCGCAAACACAACCTTAGAGCCGGCATTGAGTGAGCCGCCACTGTAGTCGAGCGTATCAATGGTGGTATTGGTATGGAAGTGCAGGTCACGCGTATAGTCGATACGTTCTAATACATGCGTCAGGAAGCGTGCGACATCATGAGTATGAAGCGCCGGATTATCTTCCTTAGCGGCAATAAAGAGGTATTTTGCCAGGCTCAGCTGGTTCTTCCCCAGGATATGGTTGGCAATGGTCAGGATCTCCTGCGGCTTACGCTCATTGAGGTAAGGCGTATAACGCTCGCTTCCAATGGCAAACAGCAACGGGTGCACACCTGCTGCGTCTACTGCGTTGACTTCATGAAGACCAGGAACTTCAGTAGGGATAGCAGAGCCGGTGATCTCGTGTATGAGCGCCCCAAAGCTGGTATCCTCCTGAGGAGGACGTCCTACAACAGTGAACGACCAGATCGGATTCTTTCTATGATAGACTTTGTGAACCTTCATGAGCGGGAAGGGATGCACGAGGCTGTAATAGCCCAGATGATCGCCAAAGGGCCCCTCGGGTTTATTCTGGTAAGGATAGACAGTACCGGTGATCACGAAATCGGCATCAGCCGAAATACAAAAGCCTTCCTCATCATAAAAGTAACGAAAGCGACGGTTGCCAAGCGCTCCTGCAAAGGTCATCTCCGACAGTCCCTCAGGCAGCGGCATCACTGCCGACAGTGGATGTGAGGGAGGTCCGCCTACAAAAATGCTCACCTTCAGGGGCATCCCTTTTGCATTTGCCTTCGTCTGATGTACGCCGATCCCCCTGTGAAGCTGATAGTGCAGCCCGATTTCTTCATCCTGCACATAGTCATTTCCTGCCAGTTGAATGCGGTACATACCGAGGTTCGCATTCATGATTCCGGGCTTATCGGCATCTTCAGTATACACCTGCGGCATGGTAACGAAAGGCCCCCCGTCCATCGGCCAGTTCACGATCTGCGGAAGCTCGCTGATCTTTGTCCTCCCAAAATTGATGGGCGCCTGCCTGCCTGTTTTCAAAGGCAGGGCCGAAAGGGCCGTCATGCTGACATTAAGGTATTTAAAAGGACTCTTAATAGCCTTTACAGGATCTGTTTTAAGGTCGACCAGCGTCTTGATCTTGTCGAGCGTATCACGGAAGATAAATCTGGAGCGATCGAGTGTACCAAAGAGATTGGATACTGCGGGAAAGCGGCTGCCCCTCACCTTCTCAAAATAAAGAGCAGGCCCTTCGTGCTCGAACACGCGCAAATGGATGGCCGCCATTTCAAGATAAGGATCTACTTCTTCCCTGATGCGGACAAGATGTCCGTTCTTCTCCAGATCGGCCACGCAAGCCTCTAAACTTTGGTATCCCATACGATTCCAAAGGTAAGAGATTTTGTGGAGTTGTTGTGGTTTGTGAGTGGCGGGCTGCCTTAAGTTGTAAGTGGTAAGTGGTAAGTGGTAAGTTGTAAGTTGTAAGTTGTAAGTTGTAAGTTGTAAGTTGTAAGCCCGAAAGCGAAAAGCCAAAAGCGAAAAGCATATAGCTCAAATCGGAAAACTAATTAAACAGACAGACAAAAGCTAGCGGCGATCAGTACGTAGCCGACCTTGCCGGACGATGATTACTGACCGCTATTAGCTGATTGCTATCCCACTGCTGAAAGCTGACCGCTATTGGCTGATTGCTACCCATTGCTGATTGCCAACGGCCAACCGCCAACCGCTAACCGCCAACAGCCAACAGCTCCTAATAGCCAACCGCCTGCTACAGCTATCCAAATGCTGCCAGGTCGGACTCGTCTAGCTTCAGGCTGGCTGCTTTTGCAATGTCTTCCAGTTGCTCAATGCTGGTGGCACTGACAATAGGTGCAGTGACGGAAGGACGCGCGATAAGCCAGGCTAGAGAAACCTGTGCAGGTGTTGCGTTATGCTTTTCGGCTACCTTGTCGAGGGAGGCAAGTACATCACGACCTCTGCCTTCGAGGTATTTCCGCACACCTTCTCCCCTGGGGCTCTTCTTCAGGTCGGCTTCGGTGCGATACTTTCCGGAAAGGAATCCGCTGGCGAGCGAATAGTAGCTGATCACTCCAATCTTATACTGCTCTACAATCGGCTCGAAGTTTTTCTCATAATGTTCACGCTCTACCAGGTTGTATTCCGGCTGCAGGCTTTCATAGCGCGGCAATCCTCTTTCACTGGCTTCAAGCGCTTCGCGGAGACGCTCCGGACTGAAGTTCGATGCCCCGATTACCCGTACTTTTCCTTCGGCGATCAGGTCAGCATATACCTGCAAGGTCTCTTCTACCGGCGTGGAGAGGTCATCGTAGTGCGACTGATACAGGTCGATATAATCTGTCTGCAATCTCCTCAGTGAAGCTTCAACTGCTTTTCTAACATAGTCCTTCGACAAGCCCTTCTGTCCCGGCCCCATTTCCGAGCCAACCTTTGTCGCCAAAACAATCTTGTCGCGCTTTTTCGTGTTCTTTAGCCAGTTTCCGATGATCGTCTCCGACTCACCTCCCTGATTTCCAGGCACCCAGCGAGAGTAGACATCGGCTGTATCTATAAAATTAAAACCAAGATCAATGAAGGTGTCAAGAAGACGGAAGGAGGTGTTCTGATCGGCAGTCCAGCCAAAGACATTGCCTCCGAAACATAGCGTTGACACCTCAAGTTCTGAATTTCCAAGTTTACGGCGTTCCATATATAGTTTCTTTTATGCACAAATTAACTAAGCCGATGGGTGATTGTTCGACACTTAAATGTCATTTGTTCACGGTAGACAGCAGCCTGCAATCAGCAGTCGGCAGTCGGCAATCAGAAGCAAAAGTCAGAAACTAACTGCTAACTGCTAACTGCTAACTGCTAACTGCTAACTGCTAACTGCTAACTGCTAACTGCTAACTGCTAACTGCTAACTGCTAACTTTGCCTAACAGACCGGCTTTCAGCCGGTCTGTTAGGCAAAGTACCGCCATTGCAGGTATGAACAGAGGCCTTCAAGGTCGGGGAACAGGGTGTAGGCGTTCACTCCCAGGATATTGAGCTCCTCCCTGATCTCGGCGGCTTTGTTTCTTGGTATCTTCACTTTAATGATCTTCTCTGAGAAGCTGTCGGTCTTATCCAGCTCACACTTATTCTTGATCTCATCAGACGGCTGAACGGAGAAGACGCCCGACTGGTTATTGATGCGCTGCCTGATGATCCGCGGGCGGAAGATCCTCGTTTCCTTAATATCAAAGGGATGCACTTCCTCGATCGAGAGCGCCATGTCATCCAGTTCAGGCATCAGGATCCAGACAATGCTATGTTCACCCGGACCAGTAGACTCGTCGCTGGTGTTGGTGGCGAACCAGAGGGCCGTAAGGGCATTATTGGTCCAGTCGAGCAAGCGTGTCGGCAGCCCGTAATGCTGTCCCAGAGTAAGGAAATCCCAGTCATCATAGGGCTGGCGACTTCCCAGCAGCAGTGGGTTCGTCCGTTTGAACTCCTGCAACAGGTGCTGCTCCGTTTTAAGCAGGTCTTCGCGAGGGCAGAGCCGGCCTATCTTGGGGATTAGGGGAAGATCTCCCGCCTGTCCCCTGAAGAGAAAGTCTTCCTTATTGCCCCGGCCGTAGTTCCGGTCTTTCTGTCTTTTGATGATCCCCAGGTAATCCGATACTGTTCCTATTTCCTCTTCGTCCGTCATATCACAGGTTTGTAAAGCAAATAATGCATCTGCTTTACAATTTGTTTTGAGAAAGGCATTACTCCTCCGGCGCCCGTTTATCTTCCAACGGATATAAAGCTGCTGCTCCTTACTGATGCAGTAAGGAGGCAGAATTTAAATAACGTTAACCAAGTACCAAAATGAATGTATGAGGTACTCTGAATCGCTCCCGCACCCGATCGATCTACCACATCCCATGGGCTAGCTGCTTCTTGCTCATTCTGTAAGGAGCGAGAACATAAATAATATTACCAACAGCACGGGAACAAAGCATGAAGCGATACAAAGCGTCCGTAATCTCCTCAGGCGCCCGCTCTGTCTTCAAACAGATATATGCAGATCAGTGTTGCTCAAGCCGCAAAGGAGCCAGGAAATAGATGACGTTACCCCAGAGACCGAAACGAAGATATAAAGCTCTTATATCTCCCTCGTCTCTGCTCAATCTTCAGACAAATACCTGTGAGCTGGTCATTACCCATACTAAGGAGCCAGAATGTAAATAACGTTATCCAAGCGAGCGAAAAGAAGACATAAAGACGCCCTTAAATCTCTTCCAGCGCCTGCTCTATCTTCGAATAGACATAGGCCAGCTGCTCATTGCTTATGCAATATGGAGGCAGGATATATACGATGTTACCCAGAGGGCGCAGTATGATGCCTGCTTCGAGGAAAAAGTTGTACAGGCGATCGCGAAGTGAACTGAAGTAGGAGGAGTCGCCCGCCGTCTCCCATTCAAAGGCAATGATCGTCCCCGTCTGCCTGACATCTTTTAAGCGGGGATGCCCTTTTATCCTGGCCGCAAAGCGCGCATGACTGTCCATGATCCTGCTGATGTTCTCCATGGTTGCGGGCTGCATGGTAAGATCAAGACTCGCAAGCGCAGCGGCACAAGCCACCGGATTGGCCGTAAATGAATGCCCGTGAAAGAGTGTTTTCAGACGATCGTCGGACAGAAAGGCCTCATATATCTCCGCTGTACAGGAGGTCACCCCGAGAGCCATCGTTCCGCCTGTAAGGCCTTTGGACAGGCATACAATATCGGGCTGGTTCCTGAGGTATTCGGAAGCAAATAGCTTCCCTGTACGCCCGAACCCCGTCATCACTTCATCAGCAATTGCGAAGATCCGCTGCTCACGGCAAGCTGCTATCAGTTCGTCGAGGTATTGCGCCTCGTACATCAGCATGCCCCCCGAGCCCTGAATAAGAGGCTCGTATATGAAAGACGAGAAGCTGCTTCCATGCTCTGCAATAAAGGCTTTCAGCCCGGCGATGTTAGCCGGGCAGGGAGTATCAATATACTCAACCCCGAACAGCAGGTTTTCAAAGGGAGCGGTAAAGGCGCTGCGTGCACTTACAGCCATGGCACCGAACGTGTCGCCGTGATAGGAGTTGCGGAAGGCCAATACCTTTGTGCGCTCCTCACCGCGGTTGCTCCAGTACTGGAAACACATTTTCAGGGCAACTTCAACCGCTGTAGAGCCATTATCGGAATAAAAGATGCGCGACTGGTTAGGCGGCAGGATGCGCAGCAACCCTTCGGCCAGGTCAACGGCTACAGGATGCGTAAAGCCTGCGAATATCGCGTGCTCCAGCGTGCGAAGCTGTGCTGATACTTTTTCTGCTATGTAAGGGTGTGCATGTCCGTGGATGTTGACCCACCAGGACGAGACGGCATCGAGGTACTTCTTTCCGTCTTCTGCAATAAGGTAAGGGCCTTCGCCCCTGACGATCGGCACCGGAGCAGGTGCACTCTTCATTTGGGTGTATGGATGCCAGATTACGGCCTGATCCCTCTCACTTAATCCCTGTACTGCCATTTTTGCTTCAGTTTCTCAATCGCCTTTTTCTCGGTAAGGAAGGTTACGTCGGAAGCCTGGAGCTGCGATACTTTTTTCCATCGGAATGCCTGACGGAACTTCGAGCCTTCTTCGAAGCTGAAAGGCAGCTCTGAGAAGTGAATCTGCAGTTCGGATACCGGCCTTACCAGGTAATAGATACTGATGATCTGACTTTCATTAAATGCTGATTTTTCAAAGAAATCTGTAGTGTAAAGATGTTCAGTCACTTCAACCATCAAATTACACTCTTCCAAAAACTCACGTTTCAGTGCATCTATCAGGCCTTCTCCATACTCAAGTCCCCCGCCCGGGAACTTGGTCAGATAAACCCCTTCGTGTTCTTCGTCGCTCAGAAGAATCTCCTCCTTCTCGTTGATCAGGAGGCCGTAAACACGAACATTAAATAAAAACATGCGGCAAAGGTAATGGAATATTTTACTTCCTGGTTGAAACTTTCATCAATCTGTCACCACAAACCAGGGGATGTTGAGGCTGCCGTTGCGAAAATAAACGTAGGCCTGCGAGCCTAACTCCATGCGGTTATACAACTCACGGTCTACCTCTACCTCATCTTCTTCCTGCTGCGGCCCCCAGGGTGCGAGCTTGAGGTAGTAAGACCGGTGTTTGCCGCTGCTGATGTGCTTGTTGAGCACCCTGGTTTCGTATACAAAAGGCTCGGTACGGTCGCCCAGACAGTTAAGGGCGATCACCAGGCTATAGCTGTATGCCAGCAAAAAGATGATGATAAACACAGCCGCGCCTCTGTTTTGCTTGCTGCCTCCGCGCACTTCGCGGTTCCCGATCAGCACAAAGGCCATCAACAGCAGCGACAGTCCAGCCGTCGGGATCCAGGCATTATGCCTGTCAAAGATGTCGAAATCAATCAGCACACGCAGGAAGAACGCTCCTCCTGCCAGTAAAAGGGCCAGCATAACCGAAGGATGTGCACTGCCCTTTTGTTCTGCTGCATGAATGAGGCCGTTTGAGAAGCGGATGGCCAGAAGGGCCAGAAAGGCGATGCCGGCGCAAGCCATTAACAGATATTCATAGGGCTGGGGCCAGAAGAAGGTCCACAAGCCTGCCCCTACGCCGGCGATATTCAGAACGCGGGCGATGGCCGCTGCCCGCTTCAGGCGCGCTTCCCGGTCTTCTTCGTTAAACCCATACTCCTCGCTGTTCAGAATTGCCTGCCGGTCTTCCTCTGCCGACTGCACATCCAGATCAGGATAATGAGCAGAAAACCACGCTAGTATTTCACTGCTATCTTTCAGGTTCCGGCTGATCTTCATCCGCTTGCTACCACTGGTAGCAGGAATGACCCAGATAAACTTCCGGTCGAGCCGGAAGCCTTTGATCTCCTCAAAAGGAAGTTCCACCTTGCCTCTGGGGCCGATCGACGTCACTTTACCCTCTCCTATCAAGAGTCTTCTTTTTGTTACGTCCATTATACTGTAGATCATGAAAGCAGCCATGAACAGCGAAAGGGGGCCGAAGAAAATAAGGTTTTGTGCTTTGGAGTGATCCTGCCGGAGTATCATCACAAGCGCACCGGCAAAAAGAGCAATAACGACAGGGGCGGCAAGGTAAGTAAGGACCACGAGGCCCTTTCCATATTTGTATTCTTTCATTTTTCGAAGAAGGCTCAGGGTAAATTGCCCTGATTGAGGCGCAAATATATCAAGATTGATGCTATATCCTGAGACGGATCTGCTTCTTTTCCATAAGTCCCACAAGCTGAATCAGGAAAAATGACACCAGGAAGGAACGAAGGATGCCGCCTGTTCCCATACTGAGGAAGGCCGGAAACGAAACATGAAGCAGCTGCAGGAGGAAATACAGGAGGTATGGCATCAGGTAACAGGTGAGCGTGCTGGTGCCTGCAGGACGAAGCAGCCTGAACCAGTTTTGCTTTTGTCGAATGTCGACCAGCCAGATGAACAGCAGGAAACAGATCGTAGAAATACCCGCGCAAATAGTCACCCATGCAGGTGTGGCGAGTATTTTGGATATTCCTCCACTAAATGGGCGAACAAAGAAACCAAAGAGGATCAGCGCGCATCCTGTTCCTGCGAGGATCGTCCAGATAGCTGTAAAACCCGAACGGCTTGCGTAACGGTTGTAAACGAGAGAGACGACAGCACCGGTCATGATCAGCGTGATACTTGAGGCATCGCCAACAACAGGCAGTGTGAAAGGCATCAGCTGCATGTGACTCAGCACGTTGATCAGAAGGAAAAACAAGGCAGCGCAAACACAGGGCACAAGCTTTCCGCGCATCAGGGTGAAGACCAGCGCACTTACGAGGTAAGCCCAGCCAATGATGCCGAGTATCCCCCACCAGGAAGGCTGCATGGAATGCAGGTTGTCTCCTTCTCCGCCCCGGTAAAACAGGGCCATTACCATGAGGATTGCGACACCAAGCCCCTGGAGTCCATAACGCAGCGCGGGCCTCGTTTCTTTTGAATAGTCGAGCCAGATAAGAAAAAAGCTGAGGGTGATGAGGATGCCCCATACCGCTTTAGGCAAGACGGAAAAAGCGCTGTATGCCTCGAGATTGACGTGATAAAAGCCCATCACAATGAGGGCAAGAGAGCGTGAGGCCACATGCAAGACAAGCTGAAGGGAGCTGTCGCCCCTTTCCATTCTTTTACGAAGCGCCCAGGGAAGAGACAAGCCAACGATGAAGAGGAAAGCAGGGAATATGGTATCAGCAAATCCCATCCCGTCTTCTTCTGCCTGCGTATGCTCAATCCAACCCGGGATATTCCTCACACCGGCAACGTCATTTACGAAAATCATCAGGAACATGGTAATCGCCCTGAACACATCAATAGAAAGCAAACGTTTAGGCATGCCCTGGTTAGTTGATCGTTTGCGAAAGATAAAGAATTCGGAAGATATCGGATACGTACCTGATATGTTTTTCTTATCTTTCAGGTAAGCACTGTGTTCCGGCTGACTTCAGGCTGCGTGCGGGTTGACTGCGGCTTTACCTGCGAAATACCGCACTTAACCCGGACTCACCCCGCACGCCCAGATAATCAGGAGATATCTTGATACATATCTGGTAATAAGCAGATCCGTCCAGGCCTGGCTTATTTAACCACGGGTATTCTTTACGTGGCGATGAAGGGACTTCAAATTTAACGATTTTACTTGTACCCTCCGCATAGATCCGTTTTACTTGTGTTTTTTCTCTCCGGTATACAGCTTCTCTCCTGCTTTGATCTCAGTCTGCAAATCATTTTCCTCGGGAGGGATGGGACATCTGTAGCCCGTGCTGTAAGCGCAGTATGGATTATAGGCTTTATTGAAATCAATAAGCACCCGGTTATTTTCAATATCACCAACCTTCAGATCCATGTAGCGGCCGCCACCGTAGGTTTCTTTGTTATTCGTCTGGTCGGTAAAAGGCAGAAAGAGGTAATCCTTGTACTGAGTATTAGCAGCGAGTGCGACATTGCGATAAATGGTGAGCTTATAGGGTTTGTCCTTCAGCTGGAAGTCGAGCACCGCATAGCGCACAAACTCCTTGCTGGTTCCGTCAAAAGTAGGCATACGGAATGGTGACTGGTCCTGAAGCAAGGTAACCACTGCTTCCACCAGGAAAGTGCTGTCGGCGTCGTAGAAGTGCAGGTTGCTGAAGTCTTCCTGCCGGAGGGGCGAGCGCTCATCCTCCAGGAATTCTTTCAAATAGTTTTGCCGGTGTGCGGCGATGGTACCTTTATAGGTCTGCGCCGATACGCTAAACGAGATGACGGCGAGAACGCTTACAATCAAATATTTCAGTTTCATTAGAATGAATTAAAAAGGATCCGGCTCTAAAAAGAACAGGTCATACCAAAGGTACGACCTGTCTTCGTATTTGAATCATCATTATTTATTCCACCAGAGAGGATTTGACAGATTGTCGTCGCCTTGCTGGGCAAGAGAGCGCTGGTAGTTCTCTCTGTTGACGCTCTGCTCACGCAGCGGGTAATAGAGACGGCGGGGAATTCCCTTTCCGAAAATAGGCTGGAACTTGTATTCTTCCGTCGTGTTACCAACCTGACGCCGCCATACCACATCGCCCGGCTTTACCAGGAAGAGCGGGTATCCGGTCCTTCTGATCTCGGCCCAGGCTTCCTGTCCCTGCATGTAAAGGGCCAGGTACTTTTGCGTGAGCACGTTCTCGCGATTAGCAGCCGGCAGCTGACTCATGTAAGTGCTGATCTTGTCGGCACTTACCCCCCACTTCTCAAGAGAGAGCTGTACGCCGCGGCGATAAGCTGCATCGTCCCAGTTGTTATTCTCCGACAGCAGGAAGGCCACCTCAGCGTATTCCATCAGCACTTCTCCAAAATCAGCTGCGTTTACCGCTGCTCCGGGAAGACTGATCTCTGCCGGACCGTTCACTCCGGCAACCGCAAGAGGCAAACCGTAGGGCTGGCCTGCATATTGATTTGCAGCGTTAGGCAGTGCATAAATGCTCAAGCGTGGATCGGCAAAACGGAAAGGACCAACCTCTCCCTTGAGGGCGTTGACCAGCACATGAGATACAGCGAAGTCCTTGCGGTTAGCTGTAACAGTGGCGCGATACAGGGGCGCCTCATTAGGAGCGGCCGACGAGTATTTAAAGACAGCATTGTCGCTGTTATCCTGAAACACTCCCTTCTGAACGGCGTCCTGAATATGTGAAGCGGCCAGAGTGGCCAGCTTTTCCTTGACGCGGGTAGCTACCCGGAGCCGCAGGGAATTGGCAAATTTGGCCCATTTCTCATTGCTTCCTTTGTAGATCACGTCGGCATTTCCAAAGGTATTGGCGCTTTTATACTTCAGCAGGGTGTCGCCTGCTGCCTTTAGCTCGTTCAGGATGTCGGTGTAGATCTTTTCCTGACTGGCGTATGCTGGCGTATAGTTGTTCTCTGTTTGTTGCAGGGCTTCAAACTCTGGATCGGGGTTACCATACGATTGGTAAGGAATGTTACCGAAGGCATCCGTTAAGGTCTGAAAGGTATAGGCTTTCAGGATCCTGCTGATGGCAATCTGCGTAACATTGCTTCCCGCTGTTCCGGCAGCAGCAGCATTTCTGGTAAGCTCTTCACTATTCAGCCGGATGATCTCCTCGAGATTGTTAATCGTTTTATAAGCTGCCGACCAGTAACTATCTGAGTAGCTCGCCGGTATATCGTAGCGTGACTGGTCGGTGTAGATATTCTGACTAAAGTATTGCGAGAAGAGCATGGTTCCGCGCAGAGAAAAGTTTTCATTTCGAAGGTTGTCAACCAGCTGTTTCTCAGCCGAAAGGATTAAGGTAGTAGTTGGTACTGCACCCGGACGGTTGGGATCTTCGTTGAGATCTGTGAGGTCTTTGCAGGATGAAAAAGCTGTCAGCAGACCAATTAATGCCAGGCTCTTTGTATATCGTGATATTGTATGTAGTTTCATCGCGTCTCCTAAAATTTAAAGTTGACATTCAAACCGAATGTGGCAGGTACTGGCAGGTTTCCGCCTTCGATTCCCTGGATGTTCTCACCGCTGTTGGTAAACTCGGGATCGATGTACTTGCTTTTGGTGTAGATGTTCCAGAGATTACGGCCGTATAAATTGAGGTTAATCTGTTTAACGAACTTCTGGCTCGCCAACGGAAGGCTATAGCCAAGCGTTACTTCTCTCAGCTTAACAAATGTGGCATCGAACACGCTGAAGGTTGTCGGGCCGTTATACTCATTTCTTGCCCAGGCCAGTGCTTCAATCCGGGTATCGTTCGGGCGGGTATTGCTCACTTCATAAGAACCGTCGGCATTAAACTTCACGTCCGCTTTTACACCGTCTACCACAATACCGGTCTCGCGTATGTTGTTGGCGGCGGTACGGTCAAGTACCCCTGAATACATTCCCACCTTATAGGTCTGAGAGAAGAAGTTTCCGCCAACACGGCCATCAATGAGGAAGCCGAGGTTGAACCTTTTGTAACGGAATGAGTTCTGGAAGCCAAAAAGGTAGTCGGGAAGCACCGTACCAAGAGGTACCAGCTGCTGGGTACGGGCATAAGTTCCGTCGGCCTGAACCACTCTTTGGCCGTCAGGCGCGTAAACGAAGTCATAGCCCATAATTTGTCCGTAGGGCTTGCCTGCCGCAGCAACCAGGGTCACCAGGCTGTTGCTGAGTTCGAGTGTCTGGATATCCTGATCAAGCGTAACCACCTTATTGCGGTTGCGGGACCAGTTAATGGTCGTATTCCACTCCAGGTCCTTCTGCTTTATGGGTGTTCCGGTTAGGGTCAGTTCAATACCCTTGTTGTTGATCTTGCCCGCGTTGACAAACTTGGCATCGTAGCCATATGCTGCGGAGATGGGAACAGGAAATATCTGATTGGTGCTATTATTATTGTACACAGTCAGGTCGATGCCCAGCCTGCTCTTGAAAAGCTGAAGGTTAAGTCCTGCTTCTACCGACGATGTTTCTTCGGGCTTTAACTGATTGTTGTTCATCACTGAAGGAAGCGAATAGGTTGGCGTTCCTGCAAAGGCCTGACCGGCGGCATAAACCTTGCTCAGATTATAGGGGTCGGTGTCATTTCCCACCTGAGCCCATCCCAGTCGCAACTTACCGAAGCTAAGCCAGTCGAGCTGCTTTAGCAGATTAAGCTCACTGAAAACGAAGCTTCCGGTTAGGGATGGATAAAAGAAAGAATTGTCGTTCTTAGGCAGCGTAGACGACCAGTCGTTCCTGAGCGTCCCCTCAACATACAGGGTATTCTTCCAACCGAGAGCAACGTTTCCGAAAAGAGAAAGGATCTTTTTCTCGTACAACGACGAATTGGTAATTACGCTTGGGGCATTGCGCAGACTGTAAAACAGCGGAACGATGAGGCCGCCGGAAGTGATGTCATTGCTGATGCGGATCTTCCGGTTCATGATGTTTCCTCCGACGTTAGCGATAAGGCTAAAGTCGTCCCATTCCTTGTTCGCTGAAGCGAGGAACTCGTAGTTGAACTCGCTGAACTTGTTGTTGTACTCCTGGTACTGCGACTGCGACCTGGAATATACAGCAATTCGGTCCTGATAGTCGTAATTGTAAATGTCGGCATTCACCTTTCCACGAAGCTTAAGCCAGTCGTTCACCTCAACCCCAATCCCCACATTTCCGAAGAGGCGGTCGCGGTTCTCTTCGAGGTAGCTTTCATACGCCGACCAGTAAGGGTTGTCAATGAAGCGGGTAGCCTCGGCTGCCGGTGTGTTCTGGTAGCCGGTACGATTCCAGGCACGCGGTGTTCCGTCGGGCCTTTTATATTCCTTCAGCCGGTCATAGTCTACCTGCACCTGCCCCCACTGGAACGCTTCGAGCATGATGTTACGGTTAGAAGCACCCGTCCAGGGGCGGCCGGTCGACTGGTTCTTGACGTAGTTAACGGTGCTGAAAAAGTCGAACTTGCCGTATTTGGTAGAGCCGGAGGCATTCAATGTATTCCTGCCCAGGCTGGCGTTTGGCACTGTCCCGCGAACATTCCTGTTGGTGTACGACAAGCGAAAGGTAGTTTTATCGCTTCCGCCGCTGATAGCCAGATTGTTCGTGTTAGCCACCCCGGTACGGAAAAATGCGGTGACATCTTCCGAAGGATATGCCCAGGGCTGAGGCTTCAGATAGTCTTCGGGATATTCAGGGTCGAGATTGTACCACTGCAGAACAGGGGTGCCATCAAGACGAGGCCCCCAGCTTTCATCAGCTGCATAATCGACTATATTGTATTCTGTACCATTGATGGTTGCCTTGGCGAATGTGGACGCATAGCCGCCTCCATAAAGCTTCTGGCGCCTGGGGAGCCGAACGATCTTCTCAAACTCGGCGCCTGTGTTCAGGCTGATATCAAAGCGCTCGCCCGCTTTTCCCTTCTTCGTCGTGATCAGGATTACCCCGTTAGCTGCCCTGTTTCCGTAAAGGGCGGCAGCAGACGGCCCCTTCAGCACCGATATATTTTCAATGTCGTCAGGATTTAAGTCCTGGATCATATTTCCTACGTCCTTACCGGCACTGCCGGAAGCAGTAGACGCCGTATTTAAGTCATTGTTATTAAAGGGAATTCCGTCTACCACATAAAGAGGCTGGTTATTCCCAAAGATAGAGGTGACACCACGGAGGGTCACGCGGTTGGAGCCACCCATATTTCCCCCGGAAGAGGTGATCTGTAAACCAGCAACCTTTCCTGATACCGCGCTTAACGCATTGGTAGGGCGGGTACCCAGCGCCTCGCCGCTAATGTCCTGGACAGCATAACCGAGGGCTTTTTTCTCGCGGGTAATGCCGAGGGCAGTAACAACCACTTCAGAAAGGGTACTGTTTGCAGGCAGAAGCTTTACGGTTATAGAGGTTCTGCCTCCTACCCGTACCTCCTGTGTTGCAAAACCAATATAGGTAAATACCAGAATGCCATTCGGATCGGGCAATTGCACTGAAAAACGACCCTGACTATTGGTCGTTGCAGAAACGGATGACGACGCTTTTAATCGCACAGAAACGCCAGGCAGGGGGTCGCCGTTTTCATCCGTTACGATTCCGGAGACGCTGATCGCCTGCTTTGATAAGAGGGCCGCCTCTTTGATCCGGCTCGCTGTAAGCGAGATATCTGCAAATGCAGATGACTGAATAAAAACAAGCAGCAGCAGGGTTGCTGTATATCGCCATAATTTAGGGCTGTACCTGTCCAACCCCAGCTTAAGAAAGTCTAAGTATGTCATGTGAAAGATTAAAAATTCAGAAATGTAAACTAACCTTGGGATGCGCCAGGCGTCAACAGACTACTCGTGATTTGATGTGGACGTAATAATTGTAAAAGTTAACTCTCATGGTGTTTGTATTGATCTTACGTTGTTTGGTGATGCTATCCCTGATGGACAGATTAAGCAACTGACTTATTTAGTGCGAATATAGTTGATAAATCTATAAATTCTATAGAGTATTATTGATAATTCCTAAAATTAGAAAACGATGACTTTCTTTTAAACAAAACCGGTGCCCTGCTATGCTGTTAATGCATTACATCTTAACACTATGGAAAACAACAAAAAAGGAAGCCTGAGCGCTTCCAGAGAGTTCAAAGCACCGAAGGAACGCCTGTACCAGGCTTGGACAAGCGCGGAAGATCTGAAGCAGTGGTGGAAGCCGCAGGGTGCGCAGCTAAGTTCGGTTGAGAATGAGCTGAAGGAGCATGGTACTGTACGCTATCACTTTGACGATGCTCCGGCAGGCAGGGCAAAGACCATTTCCGGGGAGTACTACGAGGTAGCAGAGGGCGAGAAGCTGGTTTACTCCTGGAACTGGCAGCAGGGCGACGAGGCAACGGCGGGCGAAGGAAAATTTAAGCTGACGGTATTATTTGAAGAAGCTGGCGACGGAAGCCGTCTGTCGGTCACGCAGGAGCAGACCGACGATAACGAACCGCTAATTCCAACCGGACAGGGCTGGGAGCAATCGCTGGAGGCACTCGCCTCTTATCTTGAGAAAGATAGCGCCGGCACAGAGGCTACAGGCGCAGGGCAAGAAGACGATATTGCCGGGTACAATGAGGCTCCGGAACAGCAAAAGGTTGGAGAATAATATTATTGAAGCTCGAATACTGTGATTTCCGGGAGGATACCTACTCTTCCCGGATATCCTAAAAATCCAAATCCACGGTTGACATACAGCTTCTGATGCCCTGACTCATACAGTCCGGCCCACTGTTTATATACCCACTGAACGGGACTCCATTTCAGAAATGGAAGTTCAACCCCGAACTGCATTCCATGAGTATGACCAGACAGCGTGAGGTCAATATCCCGATACTTCACTTTTACTTCCGCCTCCCAGTGGCTGGGGTCATGGCTCATCAGAATCTTAAACGGGTATTTCTCCGTCCCTCTGTATGCTTGTGCCATTCTCCCGTATTTTGGAAACCCTGCTTTAGCTCCCCAGTTCTCTATTCCAATCAGTGCTATCTGGTCTCCGTTACGTTCAAGCACCACGTGCTCGTTCATTAAAAGACGCCAGCCCATCTCTTCTTCAAGTTTTTTAAGCCGGTCGAGGTTTCGCGCCTTTTCAAGGGCCTGCTCCCCCTGCGGATTAATTCCCCAGTAATAGTCGCCGTAATCATGATTTCCGAGCACGCTGTATACGCCTAAAGGGGCATTCAGCTCGCTGAATACATCGGTATAATCATTCATCTCCACTGCACGGTCATTAACCAGGTCGCCGGTGAAGAATATTGCCTCCGGCTTCTCTTTTAAGATCAGCTCAATCCCGCGCCTCACTCGTTGTTTGTTCTGAAAGCTCCCGCTATGAACGTCGCTGATCTGCACAAAGCGAAAGCCCCTGAAACCAGCCGGAAGATTGGGGTACTTGAGCAGGACATGGCGAATGCGGTAGTTATACTTATTGCTAAAGCCGTAGAGGAGTGAAAGGAACAGCACTGCGCCAAGACCTGCCCCCAGCCAGATCAGGATGCTGCTTCTTTCGGCCGTGAGTACGTCGTTGCCACCAAGCTGGTTGAGCACCCAGCCCGCTCCCCTGCGAAGATCATCGAGGAGGATAAAGGCCGCTGTAACCAGCTTGCCCAGGAGGAAGCCAATAGCGATGGCAAAAAGGTAATTGCGAAGGTTGCGATACCGGACGTCCGACTGCAAAGCCGGAAACAGCAGCAGACAAGCAATCGTGAGCACGCTGAGCGTGGCGAACATTGCAGGAAATACAATGCTCGTCACGGCGTGTTCGTATCTTAGAACAGAATTAAGGGCGGTGAAGATATAGTAGTCGAGTAACAGCAGGAAAAATACCAGGATCCAGCGTGAAGCAGTACGTCTCATTTACCGCCAATGATAGTTATTTAAAACAGTACATTCATCGCTGCAAGGTCATAACCTGAATTTGATACCCCCGTTGACAACAAAACCGTCCAGAGGCGCGTAGATATCACGAAACTGTGGCTGGGTAATGCTGCCTGTATAGATCCTGTCAAAACGGGTCTGCCGGGTGTCTGTGAAGTTCTCGAAGTTGATGTAGAGCGAGAAGCGGTCCCATAATTTCTCGGCCATGAAGCCAAATATCCAGTAGGCTTTACCGGTGGTCTGATCATTCAGCTTTTGCTTGCCATAATAATAAGCTTCGGCGCCTAGTTTCCACTTATCTTCTACCTCGTACATCAGTACGTTGTTCAGCCGGTGCCTGGGAGTAAGCGGGTTTGCTTGAAGTACGTCGCCTACGTGAAGCTGGGCATCGGTATAGCTATAACCGAGAAACAGCTTCAGATCGCTGTACACGAGCTTCAGATTCGTTTCCATTCCCCGGCTGTCCATATGCCCGGCTGCATTCCTGAACAGATAGCGGTCTGCTCCCTGCTGTTCGAGCATCAGCGGCTTGTTGAGGAAGGTATAAAAGAACAGCTGATTGATGCTTAGTGAAAGCTGGTCATTAAAGAGTGTGGTTCTGTAGTTAAGGTCCCAGTTCATCCCATAGCTCTTTTCAAGACTGTTCTGCCCTGCCGATACAGGCAGCACATTCTGGTACTGGATGCGCTCGCTTTCTTCGGTAAAGATGGTAGGCGTCTTGTAGCCAAGCCCTCCGCCGAGTCGCGAATTAAAGGAGCGACTGATCTTAAAAAGCCCTGAGACGCGGGGCAGTAAGACGAAGCCATAGTCGTGCACATAGTCGCCGCGTAAGCCCGCTTCAAGCTCGAGCCAGGAGGCTGCATGAATGTTGCCCTGCAGGAAGGCTCCATAGGTTAGCTGGGTATAATCGCGATAGTCCACCCCGGTCTTTTTATTTTCGCGAAAGCGGTCGGACCAGAGGTTCAGTCCGCTCACCCATTCTGTCTTTTCGCCCCGGAGTGAGTAGCTGAGCTCAGTGAAAGATGCCAGCTGAGATCCGTCAAAGCTGTATCCGGGAACGGAGATCCTCCTGTTGAAGTAACTGAAACTGTTACGAACATTCAGCGAAGACCTCTCACCTGTTTGATGGGTAAGGGAGAACTGAGAAGATAAGCGACCGCTCTTATTCTGCTCAAAGTAACTATGCTGATCATTCCCCTCTCCTTTGATATAGTGCAGGTCGCCGCCCGTCCGTTTTTCGATGCTGCTATTGAGTCCAAAGCTAAGATTTGTGTTCTTTCCAGGCCAGAAAAAGAACCGGGGATTAAGGGTGTAGCGCTCAAAACGCGGAATGGCGGTAAGATCAATATCGGAAGGGTCATAGGGCTTATTGCTGTTGCGCGCTGCAAAGACAGTAAGTCCGGTCTTGCCATAACGCTCTGAATAGAACCCGTTGATGTCGGCCCCCCCGGCTGAGGTGCCATTAAGGTGGATGCTGAGTTCGGGCTCATCACCGGGCATCTTACTGATGAGATTTACAAGTCCTGCTATAGCTCCGCCTCCGTAAAGCGTGGAGGCAGAGCCCTTTATCACTTCCACTTGCCTGAGGTCAAGCGGCGGAGTTTGCAATAGCCCCAGTCCGCTCGCTGCTCCCGAGAATAAAGGAAATCCGTCTTTGAGGATTTGTGTATAGCGGCCATCCAGCCCCTGGATGCGGATGGAGGCGTTACCAGACGTGGCAGAGGTTTGCTGCGTTTGGATACCCGTGCTTTCGCTCAGAACCATACGAATGTCGCCCGGCTTCATGTTGGCCTTCTCATCGAGTTCTTCCCCTGCAATCACTTCGAGCCGGGTAGGAATATTGGCGATGGTACGACTGGCGCGTGTAGTGGAAACAACAACCTCGTCAAGGCCCTCGCCTTCAGCTTCCTTCAGAGAGTAAATCCGGGCGGTGGTATCGGTGAGCGGCAGGCTGATCGAGTCGCGCACACTAACATAGCCTACATAGCTTACCTCAAGGAGATAGGTACCGGCGGGAAGATTCTGGAAACCGGCCATTCCCCCGGCGTTTGAAGATGAAGATCTTTTAAGAGCGGGCAGTTTTACTGTGGCTCCAGGTAAAGGCTCGCCCGAGTCTGCCTCTTTAACTTGCACATTGAGACGATTTTGTGCATATACGAAAGCTGACAGCAGGATTAAAGCTGTCAGCATGAAAAGTCTTTTCATGCGTTATAAAACTAAATAGAAGTATTTAATGCTCTGAAACTAAACTTAGACGCTCCCGCCGTTGGAACGCGGGATCAGGAGCGCTTCCTGGGAGGCTGCCAGATAGAAGACGAGACATCAGGCACAGCGCGCTCCTCGAATACGGGATAATTTACAGAAAGGATGATGGCCGGAGCCTGAAGCGCGCGGCTCTGGCTTATGAGAACGGAAAACGGACAGCGGGGACAGTGGCAGAACGGACTGCGGCAGTCATCGCTATTTTGCTTGCTTTTAGCGGGGCCGGCGAGTTCCTTGCAATCTTTGCCGTAACAAAGCTCTTCTGCTGAGCAGAGGTCGAGACCTGCGCCAAGCATAATAAGTGTCAACAAAACGGCAAATATTCTTTTCATTCGTTGCAAATATAAAATTCTTTAGAAAGGATGAGACGAGTTTTTTTTCGGAGTACCTTATTTTAACTTAGTGTATCCAGTATATTGTATAATTACTAAATTTATAGCAAACAAGGAGGCCTTGTATGCGTCAACTTTACCATGAAGATGAAAAAATCCTGCTTTATCTGCTTAAAAACAACAGTCAACAGGCATTTGAACAGCTTTACCAGCAGTATAGCAGCCCGATCTATGGGAAAATCCTGAGATTAACGCGGTCCAGCATTGTTGCCGATGAACTGTTACAGGATACGTTTGTGAAGGTTTGGGAGAAGCGACACCTGATTGACGAGCAGTTTCCGTTCAAGTCATGGCTGTACAGGGTTGCGGAAAATGAGGTTTACCAATTCTATCGCCGGCTGGCAAGGGACAAAAAACTGCAGGAGCATATCGTTTCTACCTTCGTTGAGAGTTATTCGCAACTTGAAAAGGACATCTTTTTAAAAGAAAGCAGGGAGCTTCTGAATAAGGCGATGGATCAGTTACCTCCGCAGTGCCGGCAGGTCTTTACCCTGTGCAGACTGGAGGGAAAAAGCTACGAAGAGACGGGCAATATTCTGGGGATCTCTCCCTTCACGGTCAGCAACCACTTGGTAAAAGCAAGTAAGATATTAAGAAAACAGCTGCTTCATCTCCAGGCGGAGCAGTCTCTGCTCGTGATCGCCCTGGTCACTTCGTTCATCCTAAGGAAAGGTCCTGGTATTTGAACATTTTTTTCCTGGAGGTCTATTTATTCTTTAAAGGCCAGAAGACCATTCAAGCGAAATTTATCCTCGTTTGAGAGCGTATCTCACCGGTGTTTTTTGTGAAAGTACATTTGTTTATTGAGACGAATAGTAATTTTTTAAAGGTCTCAATGAGATCGCATTGCTAAGTTTAAGTGGGCACAAAGAACATTCATCTAACTCCATCTTCGTTTGTTTATGAACATTTTTTTGAAATGGCAGTAGTGTGTTTTCTTCTCCCGTGCATATTAGGGATAAAACTGCTACAAGATGAGGCAACCAGGAGAATATACCTCCCTTTTCCGGAACTACCTGAACAACAAAAGTACTGCAGAAGAGCTTGAGGAATTGTTTTATTACTTCGGAACTTCAAAGGAAGAAGACCTGCGTATGCTCATTCTCCTCGAGCTGGAAAAAGAAGAAAGTACTGGCTTTGTGTCGGAGGAAACGCGGCAGCATGTCGACGCCCTCTACAGCGGTATTGCGGATCGGATCAATAAGAAGAGCGAAAAAACATCCTGGTTGATGCGTTTCACTGATCTTCGCATGATTACGGCAGCCGCCGCTGCTGTCCTCCTTATTCTCTTGTTCACCCTGCACCTTCAGCGTGGCGGGGAAGAGCGGGTACACCAGCAAAAACTCGCCAAAACAGACATTGGCCCAGGTGGCAATAAAGCCGTTCTAACCTTGCCGGATGGAAGAAAGATTGTGCTTGATGATGCCAGGAACGGTCAGCTGGCCAAGACCTCTGGCATCAGCGTGATGAAAACACAGGACGGGCAGATCGTGTACCGGGCTGATAAAAAGTCAGAGCCTTCTCCCCTCCCCGGGCAGGAGAACAGTATTGCTA
Organism: Arcticibacter sp. MXS-1; assembly: GCF_041902385.1. GTDB lineage: Bacteria > Bacteroidota > Bacteroidia > Sphingobacteriales > Sphingobacteriaceae > Arcticibacter. The sequence goes on from NZ_CP169244.1 coordinate 4,248,813, forward strand.
CCCCACGGGGAGGGCAGTTCCAGGTGATCCTGCCCGACGGGACCAGGGCATGGCTCAACGCCGCATCAGAGATCAGGTTTCCGAGCTACTTCGGAACACAAAAACGCAGTGTTGAGGTGAAAGGTGAAGCCTATTTTGAAGTTGCGAAAGCCTACGACCCGAAGGCACCGGGAAAAAGAATTCCATTTATCGTACGAACAAAATATCAGGACATCGAAGTACTGGGAACGCATTTCAATGTGAACGCCTATGAAGACGAAAGCGAAACAAGAACCACACTCGTAGAGGGCAGAGTGGCAGTATATAGCAGGGCACCGGGCAAATCGCCAAACCTGTCTGAAGCAATACTAAAACCCGGACAAGAGGCCGTTAATAATCACGTCCGTCATTCGCTCTCGGTGCAGAAAGCTGAAACAGATGATGTGATGGCCTGGAAAAATGGGATGTTCTCATTTAACGACGCAGACATAGGCACGATCATGCGTCAGGTGAGCCGGTGGTATAATGTAGAAGTAGTGTACCAGGGGAATGTTCAGGGCAAGCAATTTTCAGGCTTTGTCTCCAGGTACGAGAAGGTATCGCAGGTACTCGAAATCCTGGAATCAACGGGAGCTATTCACTTTAAAATAGAAGAAAGGAGGATCACCGTCATGCCATAACCATACCTAGCGGGCGGTAGGATCGAAAAATCCGGAAGTGGTTGCAACACTCCCGGAAACGTCGGGTCTACCCATTTTATCAATTGCGTCTGACAATCAATTTCAACGAAACCCAAACACTCAAATGTATGAAATTTTTAGCGTTCTGTGATCGCAGGGCTGGCTGTTGCTGCGATCTTCACAAGATACTGCTCACCATGAAACTCACAGCAATCCTCATATTAAGCTTTATCCTGCAGGTGCACGCCGCCGGCTACGCGCAGAAAGTAAGTTTAAGCAAAACGGAGGCTCCCTTACGTCAGATATTTAAAGAAATTAACAAGCAGACAGGCTACAAGTTCCTGTATAATACACAAATGCTGCAGGAAACCCGGCCGGTGAGTATTGAAGTGCTTAATGCTTCTATTCCGGACGTGCTGGAGAAATGTTTTGAGGGACAGCCCCTCACCTACCGCATTATTGACCGGACAATCGTAGTTAGAAAAAAGAAGAAGAGCGGATCCATTTGCCGGCCGTTGATCCATTGCCGCCACTGAGGGTGAAGGGTAAAGTGCAGGACCAGCGGGGCAACCCTTTGCCGGGCGTGAGTGTGAAGGTAGAAGGGTCATCGCTGGGCGTTAGCACCGATGTGAACGGCAACTACGCCATCACAGTTCCTGAAGGCAGCCATCGGCTGATCTTCAGCTTTATCGGCTTTACTGCCCAGACCATAGCAGTTGACGGCCGAAGTACTGTTGATGTGGTGCTGAAAGAAGAGATGACCTCGCTTAATGAAGTAGTTGTAGTGGGCTACTCGACGCAGAAGAAGAAAGACCTTACCGGGGCTGTTGCAATTGTGAATGTGGAAGAGATGACCAAACAGCCCTCCCCTTCGGTCAGCAACCTGCTTCAGGGGCAGGCGTCGGGGGTCACCATTCTGGGATCAGGGCAGCCCGGAGAGCAGCCGCAGATCAAAATCCGGGGGATCAATACGTTTGGAAACAATTCTCCCCTCTACGTGATCGACGGGGTTCCTACTCAGAACGTGTCGGACATCAACCCGAATGACATTGCTTCGATACAGGTTATGAAAGACGCAGGTTCAGCTTCTATCTATGGATCGCGAGCAGCAAACGGGGTGATCATCATGACGACCAAAAGAGGTTCGGGCGAACCCAAGGTGCAGTATGATGCCTATTATGGAAGTCAGCGGCCCAAGGGCGGCAAAGTATGGGACATCCTGTCACCGCAGGAGATGGCGAATTTAAAGCTGGCGGCACGCAAGAACAGCGGGGAACCGCTCAAAGACGATCTGTACGGAGCCGGACCAGAATATACGCTTCCCGACTATATTGCGCCGGAAGGACTAAAAGAGGGAGATCCTAGAACCGACCCATCCAGGTACTACCTGAATCCTCTTTTTACCACAGCTGCCGAATACAATTCGTTCTATCGCATCACCAAAGCCAATAAGGCGGGGACGGACTGGTATCACGAAATTTTCAGGCCGGCACCTATCACCAGCCATAACCTCTCGGTGAACGGAGGGACGGAGAAGGCTACTTATATGTTTTCAGCCAACTACTTTAATCAGGAAGGAACCTTGCTGGAAACATACATGAAACGATACTCGATCCGCGCAAATACATCCTACACAATTAAAAAGAATATCCGGATCGGAGAAAACCTGGAGTACTCCATCATGGATAATCCTACGATCGCCGGCCTGAGTGCAGACAATGCGATCGGCCATGCCTTCCGCGAGCAGCCCATTATTCCTGTATACGACATCATGGGCAACTATGGCGGCTCATATGGCGGCTCCCTCGGAGATGCGTATAACCCGGTGGCCATGCTCAGAAGGACGGCTAATAACAAGACGCAGGACAATCGCCTGTTCGGGAATGTGTATGCGGAGGCAGATATCCTGAAAATTTTCACACTCAGAACGTCTTTCGGAGGAGAGACCTACTCAGGCCATTCAAGGGCATTCACATTTCCGCAGTACGAGAACGCTGAGAATACTACCCAAAATGCGTATAGTGAGAACAGTTACGACGGCTTCAACTATACATGGACCAACACCCTTTCGTTCAATCAAACTTTTGGGCAGCATAACGTAAAAATGGTGGTTGGTACTGAGTTTTATAAGAACAGACACAACAATATAGATGGAACCCGACGGAACTATTTTTCATTCGACCCTAACTATACGACGCTCGGAACAGGGGATCCTTCAGGAATGTTTGTTTCGAGCGACCGGAGTGCCGATGCCCTCTTCTCTGTCATCGGCCGGCTCGACTATAACCTGGGAGAAAAATACTTGCTCGGAGCAACGCTGCGCCGTGACGGGTCATCCAAGTTCCTTGAAAACACCTACGGATGGTTTCCCTCTTTCAGCGCGGCCTGGAGGATTTCTCAGGAACGCTTCATGAAAGACATCTCCTGGCTGACCGACTTTAAGATCAGGGGCGGCTGGGGTATCATGGGCAACCAGCTGAACGTGTCGCCCTTCAATTCCTTCAGCACCTTTAGCAGCAGCGTTGGCCAGTCGTTCTATGCCATCAATGGCGGAAACGCAGTAGCGATGGGCTTCTACAATAATCAGCTCGGAAATCCTGCGGCGAAATGGGAAAAGGACGTGAATGCCAACTTTGGATTTGACGCATCTTTCCTGAAAGGGAAGTTAGAGGTAACGGCCGACTACTATCGCAAAGACATCAAAGATCTCCTCTACGCACCCGAACTGCTCGCGACAAACGGAGCAGCTGCCGTACCGTATCAGAACGTTGCACAAATGAAAAACGACGGAATTGACGCGTCCGTTACTGCACGCACAGACATCGCAAAGGATTTAAAACTAACGGCCACAGCTACTGTAACCACCTACAAGAACAAAATCGTCAAAGTGTCTTCGGCAGCCAATTATTTCGATCAGGATTCGCGCAGATTTGATGGAAGCAGCATTGTGAGGAATCAGGTCGGCCATTCGGTCTCTGAATTCTACGGTTACCAGGTTGCAGGCTTCTGGGATTCGCAGCAGGAGATGGATGAAGCCAACGCAATGGCGAGACAACAGACAGGAGACGCATCGGCTGAATATCAGACCGACATGGGGCTTGGCCGCTTCCGGTACGCTGATATTAACGGAGACGGGCGCATTACGTCAACTGACCGAACCTTTATTGGAAATGCAAACCCTGATTTCAACTATGGACTTAACCTGAATCTGAGTTACAAAGGTTTTGACCTTAGCATGTTCTTTTATGGCGTGCATGGAAATCAGGTATGGAATCAGGTGAAATGGTGGACAGATTTCTACCCCTCTTTCAATGGTGCGAAGAGCCGCACCGCCCTGTATAATTCCTGGACTCCGGATAACCACAATGCAAAAGCACCAATTCAGGAAACGACGAATTCTTTTAGCACCAACGCCGTTCCGAGTTCCTACTTTGTGGAGAATGGATCTTATCTGCGCCTGAAAAATGCACAGCTTGGATATAACCTCCCCGCTAGCGTCCTCAGGAAATTCGGAGTAAATCGACTGAGGCTCTACCTGTCGGCAGCGAACCTCTTTACGATCACCAAATACTCGGGGGTAGATCCGGAGATCGGTACTTCCAGCGCAACAGGCGCGGAAACGGTGTATGGCGTAGACGATGGAAGCTATCCAAGTCAGAGAACTTTCTTATTTGGTCTTAACCTTGGCTTTTAAAAATCAGAAAAACATGAAAACTTCAGGATATAATTTCTCGCTTCTAACTATCTTGATCTTCCTTTGCGCCTGTACCAAACAGCTTGATCAGCCGGCCCTGGGCAGCCTTGCTCCCGAGATAGTAGCGAATAAAAAAGGCGTGAACCTTCTATTAATCGGGGTCTACGCCGCGCTTGACGGCCAGCAAGGCGGCGATCAGTCACTCGGCAGCGGAGAAGCCTGGCAAGCCTCTCCTACGGGCTGGGTTTTCGGTTCAATTACCGGGGGCGATGCTTCGAAAGGAAGCGACGGCGGCGACCAGCCGGCTATTGACCCTATTGCTAATTTTTACTCGGATGCCAACAACGCTTATTACAACAGCAGATGGAAGGCGCTTTATGAAGGGGTGTCACGCTGCAATTTCGTGTTGAAGATCATGGCTAAAGCCACCGACATCAGCGATGCTGAAGGAAAAGTGCTGGCTGGAGAGGCGAAATTTCTCAGGGCGCACTATTATTTCGAGCTGAAGAGAATGTGGAATATGGTGCCCTGGATTGACGAGAACACAACGGACCTTAATCAGCCAAATGATCAGGATATATGGCCAAAGATCACCGAGGACTTCAAATTTGCGTATGATAATCTCCCTCCTACACAGTCTGACATCGGAAGGGCCAACAAGTGGGCAGCGGGTGCCTATCTGGCGAAATCGCTTCTGTACCAGCACAAGTACGACGAGGCGAAAGTGATCTTCACGGACGTCATTAACAATGGAGTGACGACCAGCGGCGCTAAATACGACCTGGTGCAGAAATTCGAAGACAACTTCCGTCCTGCTACAGAGAACAACTCCGAGACTGTTTTTGCTATTCAGATGGCAGCTAACGTAGATCCTGCCGGCCCTTCGAATGCCAACAACGGCGATATGTTAAACTTTCCCTATGGCGACAGTCCGTTTGGCTGCTGCGGCTTCTTTCAGCCGACCATCGATCTGGTTAACCATTACCGGACCAATCCCTCCAGTGGCCTGCCTTATCTTGATGACTACAATCAGCATCCTGTTAAAAACGACATGGGCATAAAAGGAGACCAGCCGTTCACGCCTGACGAGGGCACACTCGATCCTCGTCTGGACTGGACTGCAGCAAGGCGGGGAATTCCGTATCTTGACTGGGGAGTATATCCCGGCGAACCGTGGATAAGGGATCAGGGCTACGGAGGCCCTTACGGACCAAAGAAGAACGTGTACTGGCAGGAAAGTCATGAACAGGATGCCGACATGAGTTCATGGGCTCCTGGCACAGCTATCAACTATAACGTGATCCGCTTTGCTGATGTGCTCCTGATGGCAGCTGAATGCGAGGCGCAGACAGGAAATCTGGCCCTGGCGGAAACGTATGTAAACAGGGTCAGAAATAGGGCCGCAGATCCTGAAGGATGGGTGTATACGTACAAGAACCCGGCGGAGCCTATGGACGGCTTTACCAGCACTCCTGCAGCCAACTACTTTGTAAAGCCCTATCCACAGGGAGAGTTTGCAGGCAGAGGGAAAGACTATGCCCTGAAGGCGATCTATTATGAGCGCAAACTCGAACTTGCGATGGAAGGACACCGCTTTTTTGACCTGGTCCGCTGGGGAACGGCAGAATCTGAGCTGAGCTCTTACTTTGGCTACCAGGGACAAATCACATCGGATGTAAAGAGAGGACGATTTGTAAAGGGACGAAGCGAGTACTATCCCATCCCGCAGCGCCAGATAGACCTTAGCCTCTCTAACGGGGCACCGGTGCTTAAGCAAAACAAGGGTTACAACTAACCAGCTTTCCAGGGAAGAGGCGCCTGACCTCTTCCCTTAATCATTACTGTTATGAACTTGGTACAAACGAAAGAACGCTTTCTCGCCCTGGATGTCTTCAGGGGGATGACCGTTTGTTTTATGATCATTGTGAACACTCCTGGCAGCGGAGCCACTCCATTTTCACCCCTGCTGCATGCAGACTGGCATGGCTTTACTCCAACTGACCTGGTTTTTCCTTCCTTTTTATTCGCCGTGGGGAATGCGCTTAGCTTCTCCATGCTAAAACTCGCTCAACAAAGTCAGGCAAAGTTCCTATGGAGGATCTTCAAGCGGGCATTCCTGATCTTTATTATCGGGTACCTGATGTATTGGTTCCCGTTTTTTCAGATGGGATCTGACGGACATCTGCATCTCTCGCCGATTAGCGAGACAAGGATCCCCGGTGTTCTGCAGAGAATTGCGTTATGCTACCTCTTTGCATCGCTGCTGGTTCGTTTTTTTCAACAAGATGGGTAGCCGCTATCAGTGCCTTTTTCTTAGTGCTTTACTGGGTGCTCCTGCTTATTTTCGGTGATCACGCTGATCCTTTCAGCATGACAGGCAATGCAGGACTGTATCTGGACAAATACTTGTTCGGCGATTCGCACCTGTATCACGGCGAGGGCATTGCGTTTGACCCTGAGGGACTCCTCAGCACTCTGCCTGCTATTGTCAATGTGACTATAGGCTATTACACCGGACTCTTCATCCAAAAGAAGGGGCAGAATTATGAAACTATAGCCAAGCTTCTGCTCTGGGGCAGCTTTTTCATCCTGATCGCACTGACCTGGAACATGGCATTCCCGATCAACAAGAAACTATGGACAAGTTCATTTGTTCTGCTGACTTGCGGCAATGATCTGATGATTCTCGCCCTGCTCATTTATATTACCGCCATTCGCTATCCCGGGGATCACAAGTGGACGATCTTCTTCAGCGTATTCGGCAAAAACCCTCTGTTTATCTATGTATTGTCGGAGATCCTGGTTATCTTGTTCTATTTGGTCACCATAAGCAATGACAGTCTCTACCACTATCTGAATGCTCATATCTTCCAGCGTATCCTGCCCGGCGCTATCGGATCGTTAAGCTTCGCTATCTTCTTTATGCTGATCTGCTGGAGCATCGGTCGTATATTAGACAGAAAGAAGATCTACATCCGCGTCTAGGCAGGCGCTCAGCTAATCAACAAAATAAACAATCAATGAAAACATTATTCTTTGTGCTCATTTTCGCGGCACTTGCCCTTAGCGGTTCGGGACAGACTCCGCTCTTTCCGGCGGAGGGGCTGCGCATCCGCTCGCAACAAATTTCGGAAGCAGGAGATGCAAAACTTGTTCTTGCCAATACTTCGCGCCAGAATTTCCCCTCCGGCAAGTGGCGTCTCTACTTCAATTCGCCAGAGCTGAAGATCGTTGAGAGCGATACCGTACGGGCATTTGCGGAACGAGTGAACGGCGATATGTTCCGCATTACCCCTCGTGCCCGCTTTCCTGAACTCCGGCCAGGCGACTCAGTTGTCCTGAGGATAAACCTGAGAAGGAAAAATAAGACAGATAGCCCGTCTGGATTTTATCTCGTCTGGAACAGTCAACCTCAAAAAGGGTACGCAGTGCAAGACGTTCGATTCCTTGTCCCCCCATATACGGAAAAAAAGAGCAAGCCCTGGCAGAGGTGACATACCTGAGAAACAGGGCAATTCCGCCTGTCAGTGCCTCGGAGCAATGTCCCATATTTCCGACGCCTGCCCACTACAAGTTCACGGGGACTAACTATACCCTGAAAGCCGGCTTGCATCTGGCCTATGATGAGAAGTTCAGGCAGGAAGGAGAAAGCCTTGCTGCCGATCTCAAAGTTCTTACCGGATCCATCCCCGTTGTAGCAACAGAGAAAGAGACCTCAGAGCTCATTATCAGGCAGGCGGGCGACTTAAAGAAGGACGAATACAAGCTGCGAATATCGAACACAGGTATCCGCATTGAAGCAGGCGGAAATGAAGGTGCATGGTACGCCATCCAGTCGCTTAAGGTCCTCTTCCCTGCAGCTGCATGGAAAGCCCCTCAGCGGGCAATCACGCTGCCCGGCCTGGATGTCCATGACTTCCCTCGTTTCCAGCATCGCGCTGTTATGCTTGACGTGGCCCGAAACTTTCGTTCGATGAAGGAAGTGCTGAAGGTGATTGATCTCATGAGTCTGTACAAGTTAAATATCCTTCATTTTCATCTCAACGATGATGAAGGATGGCGACTGGAGATCCCTGCGTTGCCCGAGCTGACTGCCGTTGGCGCTTTCCGTCCGCACACCTCCGAGGATAAAGCGGCTATATTTCCTTCTTACGGCTCTGGCCCCGACTCGGGTAACACCAACGGCAATGGATTTTACACCCGGACAGAATTTGTAAACATGCTGCGCTATGCAAGGGAGAGGCACATACGGGTGATTCCGGAGATAGAAACGCCAGGCCATGCAAGGGCGGCAATAAAGGCGATGGACTCCTGCTACGATAAGCTAAAGAAGGAGGGGAAAGATCAGGAAGCAGAAGCCTATCTGCTTAGAGAGCCTGAAGACCGTTCGGTCTATCGATCCGTGCAGGGATGGGATGATAACGTGATCAATGTCGCTCTTCCCTCCGTATATCGCTTTCTGGAAACCGTTACTGACGAGATCTCCGGAATGTATAAAGAAGCAGGTGCCGAACTGGAGACTATTCATATGGGCGGAGATGAAGTACCCTCAGGCGTCTGGACTCAATCTCCAGCAGTAAAGGAGCTTATGAAACAACAGCCGACGATACGCACACCAGAAGACCTGTGGTATTACTACTTTGGAAAAGTGGATACGCTGCTCAAAAAAAGAGGACTGTTTCTTTCAGGATGGGAAGAAATAGCTTTGCGCAAAACCGAGCAGAACGGAAAGAAGCTTACTGTCCCTAACGCAGATTTTCTAAACAGGAACTTCCAGGCCGATGTTTGGGCCAACATGCCCGGATCTGAAAACGCGGACCTTCCTTACCGGCTGGCAAATGCGGGCTATAAGGTGCTGCTTACCTGTGTCACTAACTTCTATTTCGATCTAGCCAGTTCCCCCTCTTATTACGAGCCAGGGCAATACTGGGGAGGCTACGTGGATGTTAAGAAGCCGTTTTATTTTGTCCCTTTTGATTACTACAAAACCATGAAAGAAGACGAAGACGGCAATCCGCTTCCCAAAAACAGCTTTGAAGGAAAGGAAAAACTGACGGAGCAGGGTAAAGCAAATATCTTAGGATTACAGGCACCCCTGTGGAGTGAGGTGATCAAAAGCGATACGCTCTTTGAATACATGCTTCTTCCGAAGCTCTATGGCCTTGCAGAGAGAGCATGGGCCCCCGATCCTGCCTGGGCAACTGAACCCGACAGCATTAAAGCCAGGACGCTGTATCAAAAAGCATGGTCGGGCTTTCTTGCTGCACTGGGGACCAAAGAGTTACCGCGACTGGACTATCTGGCCGGGGGATTTCATTATCGTATTCCTCCCCCGGGGCGATCGTCAGGAACAAGACTGTAACGGCGAACGTTCAGATCCCCGGCATGCAGATACGTTATACCACGGATGGCTCGGAGCCTACCCTGAAAAGCCCGCTTTACACAAAGCCTTTTTCAGCCAGGGGGACTGTCATACTCCGCACTTTCGGTCCCTCGGGAAGAGCTGGAAATTCTGTCCGTTTAAAGCTATGACCCCATTTTCCGGTTTTTAAGCCAGTCGTAGATGCATTGCTGCGAGTCAACAGGTTCTTCCGGTTCTTCCACCGGTATATTTTCCAGACTTCGGTCAATATATACAGCCTTTTGATTGTCACGAAGCTGAAGGTTGAGCAGATGGATCATCTCTTCTTTAAGCGCCGGATCGAGGACAGGGAAACACACCTCGATCCGGCGATAAATGTTCCGGTTCATCCAGTCTGCTGAGCCCATATAGACAAGCGGTTCCCCTCCGTTATGGAAAATAAAGACCCTGCCATGTTCCAGATAGCGGCCCACAATCCTTCTTACAGAAATGCGATCACTTACTCCCGGCACTCCAGCTACTATCCTGCAAATGCCACGGATAATCAGCCTGATCTCTACCCCTGCCTGAGAGGCCTCGTATAGTTTCTCTATCAGAACACGCTCCTCCAGATTGTTCATTTTGATCGTTACGGAAGCCGGCAAGCCTGCCTTTGCGCTCGAAATTTCGGCATCAAGCAAATCAAGGAACCGCTGCTGAAGATTGAACTGAGCAACGAGCAGATGCTTAAATACGATGAGAGCAGGATTATATACTTTCTCGCGCCTCGCGAGAAAGATGAAGAGCAGCTCCGTTTCGCGGAGTAGTTCCACCCGCGACGTCATCAGCACGTGATCTGTGTAAAGGGCGGCAGTCTTCTCGTTAAAATTACCTGTGGCAAGAAGCCCGGTATACTTCTGCCGTCCGTCTATCTGACGCTTCACCACGGCGATCTTGGCATGAACTTTCAGGGCAGTTACACTATAGATAAGCCTTACTCCCGCTGCCTTCATCTTTTTCGCCCACTTTACATTGTTGGCTTCATCAAATCGCGCCTTAAGTTCCAGTACTGCAGTGACTTTCTTCCCGTTCCTCGCAGCGTTAATCAAGGCGTTGGCAAGCAGAGAATCGCTAGCTACACGGTACAGGGTTATATAAATTTCTGAGACTGCAGGATTGGTAGCTGCCTCATTGAAAAACCTGAGAATGGCGTCATAAGAATGATAAGGGGGATGAAACAGGGCGTCCGCTTCATCAAGGTGATCAAAGACAGAGCCCGTCCAGCCAAAGGGATTGTAAGGCACCGGCTTCCACTTCTTTTCTGAGAGGTCAGGACGTTGTATGGGGAACGAAAACAGATCTTTCAGATTATGATAAAACCCGCCCTCCATCATACCTGCTTTCCTGAGGTTAAAAGCCTTTCGCAGACGCTCTAAGACGTCGGGAGAGATCCCTGGCTGATAAAGAAAACGGGTTGCCAGTCCCCGATCGCGCTTTTCCACCAGCCTGCTGATCTGGTCAAGAAGATCCCCCTCATAGTCATCGGCGAGGTCAAGTTCAGCATCACGTGTGATCTTAAAACTTCGGCATGACCGGACGCTGGCATGCGGAAAGAGCCATCTCACATTCTCCCTGATGATGTCGTCGAGGAAGGCAATAAAGGTCGTTCCGTTCTTGCTCTCAAACGGATAGAACCTGGGCAACTGGTCTGAGGGGATGTTCAGGATAACCTGCTGCTCCTCTCCTGCCTCCAGCACTTCGAGCAGCAGGTAGAGCTGGTTATTTTCAGGAAAAAAGCCGCTCATGTCCTTCGCCAGAACGACAGGATGAAGGAACGCCAGCACCTTCGACAAGAAATAATTCGTCGTCTCCTCACTCATTTCTGCGGGCAATGCCTCCCTGTATAACAGATGCACCTTATTCTCGTTCAGTCCGGGCAGAACGCCGGTGGTCAGAATTTCGCCGAAGAGTTCCTGCTGCCGGGCAATTTTATCAAGAGCTTCCTGAAGAACACTCTCGGCTTTACCAACCGCACCAGTCTCCCCTTCTTCTTTTCCAATCCGATGCAAGGCTTGTAAAACAGGCATCCGCACCCGGTAGAACTCGTCGAGATTGGAAGAGTAGATAGCCAGGAACTTCAGACGTTCGAGCAAAGGAACCCGCTTATCTGCGGCCTCCTTCAAAACCCGCTCGTTGAAAGAAAGCCAGCTCAGGTCTCTGTTGAAGAACGGGATTTTCTCAGAAGCGAACACCTTAGTCCTTTCCATGAATAACAGCTGCTATGACAAATGCAAGTACTGAGATGATGAGCCCATACATGAAGATATTATACGCTTTGCGCAGGAGCCCGTACTTCTTTCCAAGTACCACGCCTTGCGAGTACAGGTCCCGGATCAGACTGCCATACAGAAAAGACTTATCTTCCATTGTCTTCCACATCCCGGCGGAGTATTCCTCCAGATTCATTCTGTAAAAATTTCCGAAAAATAACAGATTTACCTTCTGCTCGTCTATGTCCTGCTGAGTAAAGGTCCCGGGAGGTATTGTAGGACGTGTAGCAAGAATTGAATAGATAATAGTAAGGAGACTGACCGTCAATATAATAAGTGTAGGGATCGCCAGATAGAGATTACTATCCAGGCGTCTGATCAGAAGACTGATAATAGCAGAAAGAATGATCGAATTTACGGTTATGAGGATATGTGATTTATTGTCGGCCATGTCGCTCAGGCGCTGATGATTGCCTGAACTAATGCGGAACATGGTCTCGATACCACGGTCAGGCCTTTCACCCTTCTTCTTTTCTACGGGCAGCGGCTGTCCTTCAGGTAACGGTTTCTCCTTCGATAAAGGAAGAATGTCTCCCTGCTTCTCCTGCTCTTTCTCCCTTAACATGAGCAGGTTTTCCTCCTTCTTTTTTGAAGGAGCAAGCGGCAGTAATCTGTGTGATACCGGTGCTGCTCAAGAAGCTTTATCGTACTGCTCCGCCATTCACCTTTGCTTATTTTCCTTCCAGAAAACGCCTCAAACTCCAGGCGCATCAGGCGGTTCTTCTCCTTAAAGTCATCCGTTCCCAGGTGGAACAGGTCGGCATCGCACACAATCTGTTCGTTCAATGTCTTTGGGTGCTGAGGCATCTGAGTCGCCAGGATACAGGCAGCAATTTCCTTTGTGAGGTCTTCACTCACGCCCTGTTGCCTTAGGAATACTGACGCTAGCTCCGCTCCCTCTCGCTCATGGTCCGAGCGACTGATATAATACCCCAGATCATGAAGCCAGGCCGCTGCACTAACCACAAAAAAGTCCTGTTCCGACAAATGATAGTGATCGGCTATCTGTCCCGCCGCCTCAACCACATACTCGGTATGCGCCCTGTTGTGGTAAATCAATTTTTCATTCTGATGTTCGAGCGTATAGGAGGTAACGAACTTCCTGACCTCGTTTAGTAACTCGGGGTAATCTTTCATTATTCTGTTATGGATTACAACTATTCATATTTTATTCTCGCCCTTAGCACTTTAAGCCCCGCCACTCCCTGCAAGTCTTCGACCTGATGTTTTTCTGTGTCGGGTTCTAACAGTCCTAAAACACTTAAGTCCCTCAAATAAGCCGAATACTCCTGTTCCTCATCTTCTGTAGTATAAACAATAGCGAGCTTCCCTGGTTCGGTAATACGCTGCGCTGTACCGAGGATGTGCGCTTTATCTATACGTTTTTTCACAATCTCAAACCTGGCATTATAGCTTCCGTCAACATCAAATCGCTTTTCATCCATTCTGAAGCGGATGGATATAGGAGACTGATGGACCAGGACCAGCGTAGTGACATCAAGCGGATATGGAAGGCTATCTTTCATTTCGTGGTGCGTCCGTTCCATTTCACACAGCACACGCAGCTGCCAGAGACGCAACGATTTAAGAACGTCTATAGTAAATAAAGATTCAGGACTAATTGAAGGCCCCACATAGAGATTATGCTCTATCCCGTCCGACTTGAAACGCTCGTAATAATGGGGGAAAATACGCTGAGCCTCCTTTTGTCGCTCATCAAGCAGTGCCGATAACCGGTCATTTATCAGGGAAATGGTCTCCTCATACTTTCTTCTGTGTTCGTGAAAAAGACCATAACAGGGTTCCGTTGCTTCGAGGTATTGATCAATTGCATTGGCAAGTGATTGCCGCATTGCACATGCGAGGGGATAAAAATGATGGCGCATAAAGTCCGTCACTGCCTGCTCTGTACCGGCGCGGAGAGGCAAGTCCAGCTCTTTCAGAAATAGAACCAGCTGTGTTTTTATTTCAGCGGTGGCGTCCAGCTCCTCTCCTCCCTGTTCCAGCAGACCTAGTGCAGTATTCAACTGCCTTTGCAGGTCTTTCTGAATGCTCCTGTTGCGTGCGAGGGATGATCCCCGCACATCTATGGCGGCATAAAAAGGCATCACATCATTGAAAACAATTTCTGCAGGCAGGGCATCCTCACCTGCCCTTCTGCTCCGAAGATATCTTTCAGCCTCCTGCTTAAACTTCCAGTATACACTGGAGTGAATAGAGGTGTATTTATCTTGTATAGCCACCTGCACCTGGTTCTGGTATTCTGCAATCAGTCTCTTAATATTATTCGTAATATGCGGCATTACCACGTCCAGCTTATTGGCATTTATGCTATTAAGGTCACCTGGCAGTGCCGACAGGATTTCGAGCACTCCGAGTACCCTCTCACCGCTAACCACCGGTGCAAGAATAAAACAGCTGACACCTTCGGATGCGAAACGCGAAGAAGGTCCCGACCAGGGAAAGGAGGAGCGGTACTGATGAACATTTGAAACCGCGAAATACCTTTTTCTGCGGATCACAGCCTCGTACGACTCACTGCAAAACACCCCTTTTGCGGGCACAGGTTCGTCTCCCGCCACCAGATAGCTCTTAGACGGACTTCCAAAAGCTGCCGTTTTCAGCATATCCCGTTCCTCATCATAAAGACTAAAACCCATTCTGATGTGTGGCGTATTGAATATCGACTGCAGGATAGGCTCTGCATTCTTCTCAAAGCTTTCGGCCCTGAACCTGATCAGCTTTTCCTTAAGAAGGGAAACGGCATTTTCAGTGGTCACATCAACGAGCGACATTAAGGCAAAGCCTCTCATGAGCCAGCTTCCGGGAGGAAATTTCTTCTTCCACAGGTCCAGCTCGTGGTAGCTATCCAAAAGAAGGGCAATGTCCTCACTACTCAGGCGCTGACTCTGCTCTGTGGGAATAATTTCAAGATAGTCGGCATTATAAAGTATCCTGTAATGCCTCATTACCCCATTTGGAGCCGGAATGTCGTAGAACAAAGGTTGGCGAAAGTCCAGCTGAGTATTGTAGTACTTATTGAGGATAAGGCAACAGTTAAGAACGTAGAATTGATGCAGATCGAAGTTCCGTATATTGTACTCAAAATCCTCGCCTGCTCCCCCGAGTATTTTCCTGAAGCGTTCCGTAAGATTAAATACCAGATTGGTGTAAGGCAGGGAGATCCCCTTTATTTCATTTGCTGACAGTGCTTCGGGAAAGTAGCTTGCGAACAGCCTCCTGATTAAAGCTGTGTTGGTATGGATCTGCGATTCATCAGTGATCCCGTCAATTAGCTCGGGGTGGAGAGCAGCCTCTTCCAACAGTTCTCTGCTAGCACTCCCACTCTCCCCGGTATCCTCACCTGCTGCCTCCTGCATTCGCCGCATTAAGGGCTCAAAGGAAAGCTGAAGCTGAAAAGGGCTTTCAGGAAAGGCAAACAAGTCCATGGTAAAGTATTTTTACAAACATATACAAAATTCCGCAGGCCGAAAGCGGTCAGGCACTACCTCTGAGATAGAGAAGTTGAATACAGGGCTTCTAAACCTCATTAGAGCCACATGCCTCGCAATGCAGCGAATAAAAGGAACAACCTTTACCCGTATATTTACAATATTTTACACAGGCCTTATCCTATAATTGCAGAGCCTGCGTATCTTCCGCCGATTTTGATGTGCGGGCATTACCATTTTCCCCCAGCGACCCGGGGCTAATACCGAAAAGCGCTCTTTGAATTATTGCAGAAGGGCACAAGAATATATCTGATGAAAAAAATTCTACTGACACTCCTCCTTATTCCAGCTCTCATAGCCCTGAAAGCCCAGGACTCGGTCCTGCACCGGATTATTCTTATCGGCGATGCAGGAGAAATGGATCCGCAGCAGCGCAATGTCATTTTGGATGCCGCAGCGAAAGTTATTCCTCACCGGACTTCCTCATTCTTTCTGGGCGATAATATTTACCCGCGGGGAATGGGCCTTCCCGGCAGCCCCGAGGAAAAGGAAACACAGGCCATTCTGAAGTCCCAGTATCAGCCCCTGCGCAAGGCTGGCAGCCCTGTATTCTTTATCCCTGGAAATCACGACTGGGATCGCATGGGACCAAAAGGCCTTGCAAAGATCAGGCAGCAGTCAGACTTTCTTGCCGCTCAGCAAGACTCCCTCCTAGAAATGATTCCGAAGGGGGATGCCCGGGACCGGTAGAAATAAACTTAACGCCCGATCTCACAGTCATTGCCTTCGACTCTGAGTGGTGGGTCTATACATACGATAAAGGCGACAAGTCCGGAGAATGCGATTGCAACACAAAGGACGAGATTGTAGATAAACTAGAGCAGCTGTTTTATAAAAATCGTGACAAGGTCATTATTCTTGCCTCTCATCATCCTTTCAAGACCTATGGCACCCATGGCGGGTATTTTTCGTTAAAAGACCATCTGTTCCCTCTCACCGCTGCCAACAAGAACCTCTACATTCCGCTGCCGGTCCTTGGATCACTTTATCCCTTCCTCCGCAATACGTTCACCAACCCCGAAGACCTGAAGCATCCCCTTTACCAGAACATGATTAAACGGGTAGACGGCGTCTTCAAGGGCTTTCCAAATCTAATCCGGGTAGCCGGGCATGACCATGGACTCCAGCTGATCAAGGGAGAACACCTGCAGGTGGTAAGCGGCGCGGGAGCAAAGAACAGCTATGCGCGAAAAGGGAAGGACGCTCTTTTTGCAGACGCAACACAGGGCTATGTAACAGCCGACCTGATGGCTGACCGCTCTGTCAGGCTGACGTACTATATCGACTCGGAGCAGGGCGTACAGCCGGTTTTTTCTTATAGCCAGCCCTACACCTCGTTTTCCCGACTGAGGGAACAAAGCTATGCGCCGCTTTCCGGAGACAGCGTTACGGTAGCCGTCCACCCCTCCTATGACCAGGTAAGCTCCTTTCACCGGAAGCTCTTTGGCGAGAACTACCGGAAAGAATGGGCTGCTCCCACACGTCTGCCAGTCATCCGCCTTTCGGAGTATCACGGAGGACTTATCCCTTCCAAACGAGGCGGCGGCATGCAGTCCAAATCGCTTAGACTAGAGGACAAGGAAGGCAAGGAGTGGGTCATCAGGTCCGTTGAAAAGACGCCTGACCTATTGTTGCCTCCTGAACTGCGCGAAACATTTGCCAGAGACTGGATCGATGATGCTCTTAGCGCTCAACACCCGTTTTCAGCGCTCAGCGTCCCGCCTCTTGCACAGGCTGCAGGAGTTCCGCACGCTAAACCTGTCATTGGCGTAATTGCTCCCGATAAGAATCTTGGAATCTATGAGAAGGACTTCGTCAACAAGGTTGTACTTCTCGAAGAGCGGGAGCCTGCCGGAGAGTCTGATAATACTTTTAAGATGCTTGGCAAACTACAGAAAGACAATAAGCAGACATACGATGCTGAAAACTTCCTTCGTGCCAGGCTGCTTGACCTGCTGATAGGCGACTGGGACAGGCACGAAGACCAGTGGCGCTGGGCAGAAAGGAAAGAAGAAGACAGGAAAGTCTACCTCGGTGTCCCCCGCGATCGTGATCAGGTATTCCGGATTGCCGATGGCCTCTTTCCCCGGATCGCCAAGCTTAGGTGGATCGCTCCTACCCTGCAGGGGTTCGAAGGACAAATTAATGACGTACGGTATTCTTTATTTAAAACACGCTTTGTAAATGCCTTGCCCGCCTCTCAGCTCCCCTACGAACGCTGGAACCAGATTGTCAGAGAGTTTGTAACCGCAATGACGGATTCAGTTCTGGAAGAAGCATTAAAACGCTTACCTGCGCCTTCCTACCAGATGAAACACGACCGGCTTTTAGCGGCGCTAAAGACACGGAGGGCAAATATCCCCGCTGCCATGGATGAGTATTACCGGTTCATCAATAAAATAGCAGATGTTCGCTTAAGTGATAAAAACGAAAGAATAGAGATTAAGGAAGGTCCTGATCGGGCACTCCTGCTCACTATAACAGGAACAGGCAAATCGGGAGAGGCGGCAGATACACTGGTATCCAAAAGTTATGATCCTAAAATCACCAGGGAAGTCAGGGTCTACACCGGCCAGGGAAACGATGACGCCACTATTGCCCTCAGCAATTCACCGGTCAAAGTGCGGCTGATAGCCGAAGAAGGAAGAAAGACCATAGCTGTCGGACAGACTGATAAACGGGTACAGATTTATGCGCGCCCGGGCGACGCCGCAATAACAGGCGATAAGAGATATTTTACTGCTCACATCCGCGCCGACAGTCTGAACACAGTCTTTGTTCCGGTCAATCCCTACAACACCACTATGCCGCTACTGAACGCTGCACTTAATCTGGACGACGGATTCCTGTTAGGGCTTGGGTTCAAACACATTCGGCGGGAAGGGTTCAGAAAGCTGCCGTACGCTAACACGCAGCAGCTGATGCTCACCCGCTCATTCTCGACACAAGCCTTTTCCATCGATTACAAGGGAGAATGGGTGCATGCCCTTGGTTCTGCTGACCTTCTTCTGAGCACGGCTATCAATGCGCCCGATAATACGCGAAACTTTTTCGGCAGGGGCAATGAAACCCAGCTAGATAAAACGGGCG
Source organism: Arcticibacter sp. MXS-1 (assembly GCF_041902385.1). Lineage (GTDB taxonomy): Bacteria > Bacteroidota > Bacteroidia > Sphingobacteriales > Sphingobacteriaceae > Arcticibacter. Next base: position 4,267,439 of record NZ_CP169244.1, read on the forward strand.
ACTTTAAGCGTTACTACCGGGCCAGATTCAACACCTACCTGCTGGACCCCTCCCTCAGATGGAGAAATGAAAAAGGGGGCAGCTTCAGCATCGGCCCCTCGTTCCAGTACTATACGGCTGACCCGGCCGACAACCGCGAAAGGGTGACAATGAACAGCTCTATTATCGGATCGTACGACAGTCTTGCCATCTGGAAAAGTAAAGCACATGCCGGCCTGGTCATGCAACTTACCAGTGACCGCAGAAACAATCCGTTGCTGCCAGCATGGGGAACAAATGTAAGCATCCGCATACAGAGCTATACGGGCTTGAACGGATACTCAAAGTCATACATCCAAATCCTCCCTGAAGCCTCGCTTTATAAGAGTCTTAACAGCAAATCAACCATTGTTCTTGCCGAACGTATCGGCGGAGGAGTTTCCTTTGGCAAAACCGCCTTTTATCAGGCACTTTTCCTGGGAGGGCAGGGAAACCTGATGGGATTCAGGCAGTACCGCTTCGCAGGGCAGCATATGCTTTACAACAACCTCGAGACGCGTATTAAGCTGACTGATCTGGCTAGCTACATCCTTCCCGGGCAGTTCGGCTTCCTTGCATTCTATGACCTCGGCAGAGTATGGGAAAAAGGCGAAAAATCTAACAACTGGCACCATGGTACAGGCGCCGGTCTTTATTTCGCTCCTGCCCAGGTAACCGTATTCCGGCTTGTTGCCGGTTATTCAAAGGAGGGCTGGTACCCTTCAGCCGCCATGAAGTTCAGGTTTTAGCTCCTTAGGTAACCACTACCTTCCATCCTCTACATACAGTGCATAGCGCGATTCAGCAGGCAAGGTATTGCGATATCCGGTCGAATCAATTCCCGATTCCCTGAAGAAGCCCGGAATGACCTCCTTTTGCGGAAATAAGATAAGAGCAGGTTTTTCCATTCCCCGTTTGTAGAGTCTGTTGGGGAACCAGCTGGTCCACCGACGTGTTAAGACTTGTACAAACTCAGGATCATCCTCATTCCGCAGGGGATTCAAAACCGGATACCCGTAGAACTGTGGTCCACCTGTCTTTTTGACGTATGACACGATTGAGAACGTTGCTTCGTTTGCTGTAACCGGATCCGCAGCAAAGAGCGCAATCCGACCTGTGCTGCGATGCTCCTGCAGACCAGCAAAAAGAAGCTTATTGTCCCGCCCTTCGTCCCTAAAGTTGACTGCGTGATCCTTTATCTCCCGGTATTGGAATCGCTGACAAAACATCGAAACGCCCACCAAAACGATGGCAACTACCGGCCATTTGTAGCGAACCTCCTTTAAAACCTCTATCAGAACAAGCGCAAAACCTACTGTTGCGGGCAAAAAATACCGTTCGGTCATCCCGCTTTTAGCATACAACGCTACGTTAGGCATTGTGATTAAAAGAAACACAAGCAGTGGTGTCGCCAGATGCCTGAGCGTTTTTGACTGCTTTACTTTTAACCGGGTCGCCGCAAGGGCAACAATCAGGCAAATAGCGAGGATGAGAAAATAGATCTTGAGTTTCTTCAGTACCTCCCAAACCTGGCTTATCTTGCTAAAAAAGTCCTTATCGACACCTGCATAGCCAATCTTATTCGTGCCGACGACAAAAATGATCATATAAAGATTGACGATCATCACGAGCAAAGGCAAGAGGACCATTCTGTTCTTACGGAAAGCCAGACGCCATGAAATTTGAAAAGTTTCCTTATCAACCCATATCTTGTAAAGTACTACCGCAGGAATAATGATAGTAAAGCTCTCTTTTGACAAAGATGCGAGGATCAGAGACACTGCGAAAAAAGCACTATTCAAGGTATAGCGCGAACGGTTTTTGCTCAGAAAATAAAAAGTTAAGCTGAGAAAGAACATCCCAATCGTCTCATTTGGCCCTAAGCGCCACCAAATCGCCATCTGAGGCCCCAAAAAAGTTATTGACAGGAATAAAATACCTTCAGCGATAGAATACCTGAGATTTCTGCAGGCCTGATAAAAAAACCAAAAGTGAGGACGCATAACACGACCGTATAAACTGACCAGGCTGGAAAGTTAGTCCCAAACAAGGAGGCTTGAGCAATACGGTGAACAAAATAAACAGGCCGGTAACGGATGTCCAGATCGCCTTTTATAAAACTCACAGTGGTCTCTCCATACGACTTCGTCGACAAGGTATCAAGTATCCTCAGGATCTCCTGATCATCGGTCATATGATAACCGGATGTGATCGTACCGAACCTCAGAAATAAAAACAAAAGTGAAACAGTGATGATGGCCAGAACCAAAAAGTCTTTCTTTTTTTCATTTGAAAAAATGTAAGTTGGTGAATGTTGTTCAGATCTTCTTTTCTGATATGATGTAAGCAGGCCTTTGCTTGGCAGCAATAAAAAGTTTGCCCAGATACTCTCCTAAAATCCCGATCATCAGGAGCTGGACTCCTCCAATGAAGGAAATCATGGCCAGAATAGAGGTCCATCCCGACACGGTAGCATCAGTCAGGAAGTAGGCAAAAATGGCGTAGACGCCATAACAAAAAGAGAAAAAGGAAAGCGCAGAACCTATGAATGTTGCAAAATGAAGAGGCTTGATACTAAAGCCTGTCACTCCTGCGACCGCAAACTTGAGCATCTTGCTCAGGGAGTATTTCGATTTGCCCCAAAACCTCTCCGCAGGCATATATTCAATCCCGATTTGTCTGAATCCCACCCACTTGATCATGCCCCTAAAAAACAGCGGGCTTTCAGGAAGAGACTTAATAACATCACAAACCTCCCTGCTGATCAGGCGAAAATCAGCACTCCCCTTTTCTATACTAATGTCGGAGAGGGAATTCATGATCCGGTAAAACATGCTCGCAGAAAAACGCTTAAAAAAGCTAAGATTAGGGTCGTCCAGTCGCAGCGTATAGACCACATCGTAGCCGTCTTTCCATTTATTGATCAGATCAGGGATCAATTGAGGGGGATGCTGCATATCCCCATCCATCGAGATCACGCAATCGCCCGAGGCATAATCAAGACCAGCCTTAAGAGCACTCTGATGACCGAAGTTCCGGGAGAATGACAAGTACTTAAACGAGGTGTTTGCATCTGCAACCTCTCTCAAACGTTCAAGCGTGCCGTCTGTGCTTCCATCATTTACAAAGATCACCTCATACCCCGGATATAACTCCATAACAGACCGGAGTTGCGTAACGAGGTTTAGCACGTTTCCTTCCTCGTTAAAAATTGGTATAACTACTGATACTTTGAATGAAGATTCAGGCATTACGATTTCGCTTTTTTATTAGCAGGACTTAACGGGCACGAATTTAACAAAATTTTCTTTACCGTACCTGCGAGCCGATCACCAGGCAATGCCATAGTCCTCTCCATGATTGCTGGAACCTCCCCAGAAGCTCCCGTGCTTCCAGTCGAAGTAGATAGCGTTAATTGGCCCGCTTGTACGATCATCAAAGCTCATTGAATAACCCATAGCCTTCAGCTTATCACGAACCTCCGCAGGCGTATTTTCATTCAGCAGGACCTGTCCTGCCTTGGGCTGACGGTCAGCGGTCTTAACTCCTCCAAGCGACAGCCACAGTTGGTTCGTATTGAAGTTTGCTGCCTCAACTGCTTGCTGAACCGTCATGTTAAACTCCACCACGTTCAAAAAGAACTGAAGGAGATTCTGCTCCTGCGTGTCTCCTCCCTGTACGGCAAATGACAGAAACGGCCGGCCCTCCTTAAGTGCGAGAGATGGCGTTAAGGTGACGCGCGGACGCTTCCCCGGAGCCACTACGTTGAAGGGATTTAAAGTCGAATCGAGGACAAAGCTCTGCATTCGCTGACTCATTCCCACACCCGTGTTTCCGGCAATACAGGCGGGAATCCAGCCACCGCTCGGCGTTATCGAAACAACCCAACCTTCTTTGTCAGCAGCCTCCACTGATGTAGTGCCCAGCCAGAGCTTTTCGTGGTACTCATCCTCCGGAAGGCTATTCCCCAGATCATGGCGAGGAGCAAAATTACGCCTGGTAGTGTCCAGCTCGAATCCACGCGACCTTAACAGGTTAATATAGGGATTAACCTTACCTTCAAAAGGAAAAGGATCGCCGGGGCCTATTTGCGGATCGTTCCTGTCTTTCCTGATCAGAATTGCTCTTTGCCGGGCGTACTCCTTGCTCAGCAAGCCTTTCATAGGCTGGCCTTTGTTAAAAGCAGGGTCGCCATAGTAGAAGTCCCGGTCGGCAAAAGCAAGACTCATCGCCTGATATAAGGTGTGGATATATTCCCCGCTGTTATAGCCCATCTTGCGCAGGTCGACGTTCTCCAGAATATTCAGTGCCTGAAGCATCGCAGGCCCCTGCGTCCACTGCTGTAACTTGTAAACTTCCACGCCCTTGTAGCTGGTCCTCATCGGCTCCTCAACAAGGGGTTTCCAATGCGCGAGATCCTGCATGGTGATAAGTCCGCCCTGCTCCCGACAGCCACGGACAAACTCCCTGGCAATGTCTCCCTTATAAAACCGGTCGTAAGCCGCCATTATCGCTTGCTTCCGACTTTTCCCCAACTTCAAGGCGCGGGTTTCGGCCTCCACTAATTTCGTTAAAGTCGCAAGCAGGTTTTTCTGCACGAATATTTCACCGGACTCCGGAGCCTCCCTGCTCTCTCCCGGGTGAGTAAGAAACACCGCCTTGCTGTAAGGCCACTGCTTAATCTTATCCTTATTGCGTTCTATGCTATTTGCCGTCTGAGCTTCCATCGGATACCCGGCCGCCAGCCGCATCGCAGGAGCAAGAACCTCACGAAGGCTCTGGGTGCCAAACTCAGCAAGCATCAGCATCAGTCCTCCGGGCGTTCCCGGCGTGGTTGCAGCAAGAGGTCCATATTCAGGAGGAAAGTTGTACCCCTTTTCATTAAAAAAGAAGCGGTTGCCCCTGTCGGCGCCACACCCATGGCATTGATCGCAATCACTTTCTTAGTCCTGGGATTGAAAATAAGCGCCTGTGTCTCGCCGCCCCAGCTCAGAACATCCCACATGGTGCAGGTGGCAGCAAGCATAGCACAAGCTGCGTCAACGGCGTTGCCTCCCTTTTGGAACACCATTGAGCCGGCAGTCGCCGCAAGGGGCTTTCCTGTTATGGCTACCCAGTTCCGCCCGTGCAGCGGCGGCTTTTGTGTCTGCTGAGCAAGAACCTGAGCCACCTGCAGCAACGCCAGGCACGATAGTACAAATGCTTTCATAACTTCACAAAGTAGTAATTTTTTGCTTTTATTCTGCCTCCAGACCTTTTTCCGCGCAAACAAGAGCGAACATATAATATATTCGCGATGTTTAATTTGTATGAAGAGTATTATTACAGCCCTTGGCTTAATTGTAGCAGTCGCTGCCAGTTCTTGTTACTCCACCAGAGGAAACAGTGGCAAGCTCCCCCCAGGACAAGTAAAGAAAGCAACTGGTTCTAAGTCCGCCAGGCCGTATGCGCCCGGACAAAGAAAAAAATCGCTCAGGAGTGGGTTCACAAACGTACAGGGAAGAAGGTTCGATATTCCTTATGGCCTTTGAGAATGATGATAGGCAGAGGCCCGAACAAGGGAAGACGTATCCCCGCTCTGCCAAAGGTGAAGCAATAGGCTTCGGAAAAAAGCGTTCATAACAGAACCCGAAAGTTGATCAAAGCCGCGTAAACCACCTTCCTCTCGTTGGCAAGCTGGGCAAGTATCGCATGGAGGCCTGAAAAGCAACTGCTGAGCTCAGGAGCGTAGTGAAGCGTCCTTTTAGCGAAGCAATCTCATTGAGGCCTCTGAAAAACAATTAATAGTCTAAATAATTACTTTCAAACAAAATGAAGATGATAACTGGCGAAGATGTAGTCGTGGTCAACAGCAATGATGAGGAGTTAGGTAGCATGGAAAAGCTGCAGGCGCATCGGGAAGGCGTTCTGCATCGCGCGTTTTCTGTTTTTCTTTTGAATGCACTGGGTGAAATGCTTCTCCAAAAGCGGGCTCCGGGCAAGTACCACTCGCCTGATCTTTGGACGAATGCCTGTTGCAGCCATCCCCGGCCCGGCGAGACTACCGACGCCGCTGCGAAACGTAGACTGCAGGAAGAGATGGGCATCGTGTGCGACATTGAAAAGAAATTCAGTTTCGTCTACCGTGCAGACTTTGAAAACGGACTTACAGAACATGAATATGACCATGTCTTTCTTGGGCAATACAGTGATGACGTCATGGCCAATCCGGAGGAAGTTTCAGACTGGAAATACATGCCTTTGGAAGAGATCAGAGAGGACCTAAAAATCCATCCCGAAAAATACACCTATTGGTTCAGAATTGCATTTCCGATGATCTTGCAGGAGCCAGATGCACTCCCTCCCAGCTCACCAAAAAAGCCTTAAGCAGGCATCAACCTCTCCTGGTAGAAAGGAACACGCCTGCTTAAGGCTAATCTTTTCGGCATTCCTCCGTCTTGCCGGCTCTGTTCCCGCGGTTTCAGAAGCACCCGCCGGCCCCCGACTGAGCTCTCAATCAGCAGTCAGGCGTCCGAAGCGTTCCGTATACCGAAAGAGCAAAGTGGTAGTCTTTATATTATAAAATAGCCCTTTGCTCAAAGAGCCCGGTAGAAAATCGAAACGCCAGCATGCTTTTCTTTAGCAGCGACCCGTTTCTAATAAACTTCGCGCCGCTCTTCTTCTTTATGCCCTTCGTCCACCGGCCGCACAATAAGGCGCAGTGTGGCGTCATTGGTAATGAACGACCAAAACCAGCTGAATGCCAGCTTGGCCTTGTTCCTGAATCCAACAAGCGGGATGATATGGATGAAGAGCCAAACCATCCAGGCGAAGAATCCCTTGAAAGAAAACTTAGGCAAATCAGCAGCAGCATTGTACTTTGAGATAATAGCCATGCTGCCCTTGTCCTTATACTTGAACGCCCTCTGCTCTTTTCTCTCCACCTTCCTCATCAGGTTCTCCGCCAGGAGGGCGCCTTGTTGCATAGCCACTTGGGCCACCTGCGGGTGACCTTTCGGGTAACCAGGATCAGTTAACTGCAGGCACTGATCCCCTATTGCAAAAATGTTATCAGATCCCAGCACCTTATTACACTCATCAACCATAACGCGGCGGCCCCTTGCGATCACTTTTTCCGGTAATCCCGGCACTTCCCTGGCAATTACTCCTGATGTCCAGATGAGCGTATTCGTTTCAATTTCGGTGCCGTCGTTGAGTATCACGCGACCGTCATCATAATCTTTAACGGCCTTATTCAGTATAATTTTCACACCCAGCTTGTTCAGCACACTATGAGCTTCTTCCTGGGCTTTTTTACTCATCGGGGCCAACAAAACGGGACCGGCGTCGATCAGGTAAATATGAGACGCGAAGTTCTTAATCTCCGGGTACTCCTTCACCATAATTTTGCTGCCCATCTCGGCAAGCATTCCGGCAAGTTCAACACCAGTTGGACCTCCGCCCGCTATCACGAAGTTTAAAAGACGATTCCGCTCCACCCTGCTTTTCGTGCGGACTGCCTTTTCCATGTTCAGAAGCAGGTGGTTCCGCATGTTCAGAGCTTCATCGATCGTCTTCATTGGCATCGCATTTTTCTCGACATTTTCGATACCGAAATAGTTTGTTTCAGTCCCCATGGCCAGAACCAGGTAGTCGTATTCAAGAATGCCGTTATCCGTCATGATTGTATTGCTCTGCGGATTAACCTTCACCAACGAACCAAGATGAAACCGCACATTATTTTTCTCCCGAAACATCCTCCTGAATGGATAGCTGATGTTAGAAAGCTCAATAAACGCAGTCGCTACCTGATACAGAAGCGGAGGAAAAAAATGGTAATTGTTTTTATCAACGAGAGTAATCTGAAAGCGGTCGTCACCTTTAAATCTCTTAATGAGATTAATACCGGCAAAGCCGCCCCCGACTATCACTATTTTAAATTTACTCATATACATTTTGAAATATTTGCAAAAATAACGAAAAAACGTTATCATTAACTCATCTTTGCGTCATAAATGTTTAAACACTGTTATGACCACAACCAGTAGCCGCTGAGGATAATTAAAGTTAATATCAGCTTCCCGGCGCTCTTTAACTATTGATTATAGATTTTTAATACAAAGTATTTACTTTTATCCTCCAAACATTCTCTTAGTGAAAAGTACTGCTATCTCAAATCGTTCTTATCTGTTTGTCCTTATTGCCGTTTTCACCAGCGCTCTTGCCGCCATTGTGATCTTTTCAATACAGGGTCAGAAGACATCAGCGAACCTCAGACAAACACTCGATAGCCTCAACGAAGACCTCATTGCCATCAATACCGTTGATGCCGCAATAGAGAGCCTTTTTCGTACGGAAAACAAGTTCAGATTATTCACCAGCACGGGAAAGAAAGAATACCTGCAGGAATACCAGAATGAACTTGGCCACCTCTCCAATCAGCTTCGCTCAGCAGAACAGTTTATAAAAGGGAACCGAACTCAACTTGACAGCATTGAGCTACATTCACTGCTCAACGAACGCCAAGACCACGCAAAATATTACATCGGGACTCAAAGCATCAGAGACTCTCTGCACTCCGTAGTACAGGCACTGAGCCGGGTGAGTTTGCAAAGAGAGATGAACGGGAATCTGAATAGGAAGAATAAAACTCCATCCCTTGTCATCCGGACAGAAACAGTTATTCGTCCCGCAAAGACTGAGAAAAAAGGAATCTTTAAGCGACTTGCAGCAGCAATCGGCAATAAGCAGCCACGGTTTGACACGATAACAAGTAAGCACAGTTATTATCTCCATGCATCTGGCGGGCATCGTACATCTTCCGCAGCACAAAAACTTGCGGCCTCAGTGAAGAAGCTGACGTTGGCCCAGCAAAAACTGAAAGATCAGGAGACTGCTCTCATTCGCACAAATGAAAAACTACTCCACCGCCTTTCTGAAACACTGCGCCACCTGAAAAAGGCAGAATCGCGGATTAAGTCAGAAAAAGCAAGAGTACTAAAAAGTGATACAACAGAGGGCCTGGCAAAGCTGGGCAACATATCAGAGCTCACTCAGATCATTGCCATCCTCCTTACCTTTATTGTCCTTTTCAACGTTTGGCGACTTTACCAGTCAGAAAAACAACTGGTCGCTGCTAAAAACACCGCTCTTCGGCAGACCAAGATAAAGGGCGAATTTCTTGCCCATATGAGCCACGAGATCCGTACGCCGCTCAACTCCATCCTCGGCTTTTCGGAACAGCTCGAAAACAGTGAACTATCCGAAGAACAAAGCGTTCAGCTTACCGGCATCAGGCACTCATCGGAGCTGCTATTAAAGATTGTGAATGAGATCCTCGACCTCTCAAAACTTGAAACGGGCAAACTCAGCCTTTCCGACCAGAACTTCTCGCCAGCCCGTTCAATTTCCGAAATCGCCGCTTCTCTGAAAATCCTGGCAGATAAAAAGGGCATCGGTTTATCCACGAAAGTCCACTTCAGCGAGGACGTGATCCTCTCGGGCGATGAGTATCGGCTGAAGCAAGTCCTCATCAACATTGTGAATAATGCCATCAAGTTTACCGAGCAGGGCACTGTGACGATCCAGGCAAAGCTCTCTTCAAAGAACACGCTGAACATTGACGTAACAGATACCGGCAGAGGCATTCGGAAAGAAGACATCCCGAGCTTATTTAACGAGTTCACCCAGATAAAACCGGGCGAATCTGATAAACAAAACGGCTCCGGACTCGGGCTTGCTATCTGCAAAAGGATCGTCGAAGCAATGAACGGAACCATTAAAGTAGAAAGTAAGTTAAAGGAGGGCTCCTGCTTCAGGATCGAAATTCCTTTAAAGCCGGCGGCCGAACAGGCCACGCTCAAACCGATCCCCGACACACCCGCCTCAGTCTTTAGCGATAACCCCGACCTTCTCAGTAATAAGCGACTCCTGGTGGTAGACGATAACAAGATGAACATTTTGCTTCTTAAAATGATATTGAAGAAATGGAAGGTAGTTTGCGATGAAGCTTGCGATGGAGGAAAGGGACTCGAGCTTTTTGTACAACACAATTACGACCTGGTACTCACTGATATTCATATGCCAGTACTTGACGGAATTGCTCTCACCAAAAAAATAAGATCAAACCCCGACCGGCGCAAAGCCACCGTTCCTGTACTCGCCATCACGGCCAATACCGCTCAGAAAGACATTGAAGCATACCTGCAACAAGGAATAAACGACTACGTGGTAAAGCCTTTCTCGGAAAACGAGTTGTACGAAAAAGTTGCCAAATACTGCATGATGCATGAGAGCTTCGTGAAGCCACTTACCGCCTGGGACGAAAAAATGCCCTCTCTGTAAGAGCTTATACCTCCCGGGCGTCTCTGATTACTTGCTGAGAGGCCTCCCATCCTATCATAGCCAGCTTGCGTGTTGCTCCCCAGCGGTACTGCCCCGACTCGCCCGTAGAACGAATGACCCGGTGGCAGGGGATCAGATAGGCAATCGGATTACTCCCTACGGCAGAGCCAACGGCGCGGCATGCCTTTTCATTCTTAATGTCGGCACAAATCGAAGAATAAGTCACGAGCTTTCCCGGCGGAATGTTCAGCAACGCCTGCCACACCTTCAGTTGAAAAGGGGTTCCTTTAAGATGCAGTTTCACAGAATGAAGACCGCTGCAACCTGCGTCGAAAACCTGAAGTGCCCGTTGCTGCAATTCATCAGATTGTTCCTGATAGGTGGCCTGGGGAAAGCTGCTTTTTAGTCCGCTTAAGGCGGCGTCTCTGTCCGAATCGGGGAAGGTAAGGTAGCATATTCCCTTCGCTGTTGAGCCCACCAGCACGTCGCCGAATGGTGTCTGATAAAAACTGTAGTTGATCAGCAGGCTCTGTCCGCCGTTCCTGTACTCGCCGGGGGTCATCCCTTCAATGCTGACGAAAAGATCATGAAGCCTTGATGGTCCCGATAGCCCCGTTTCCAGTGAGGCCTCGAAAAGGCTGGCCTTACTCCCGAGCATCTCCTTGGCATACTCCAAACTAAGGTACTGCAAAAACTTCTTAGGCGAAACACCCGCCCAGTTACTGAAAAGCCGCTGGAAGTGGAACGGACTCAGGTTCACTTCCTCAGCAACTTCTGCCAGATCAGGCTGCCTTCTAAAATTAGCTTTCAGGTATTCGATTGCGCGCGCCACGCGCTCATAATCGAGTTTTGCTGTAATTTCTTCCATCCGGGTCTGTTTGCAATAGTTCGTTTATCTGTAAAGACTGCCGAGATATCAAACGTGTTTACACCTCCCCTCTTGGGCCAGGGCAGCGCATCAGTATTTCAACGCTGAGCACTTGCTTATCTCAGTACAAAAGAACGGTCGCCCCTCTGGCGCCCTGGTCTCAGCCATCTGATATACAAAGATAGTCTCTGCTTCTCACCCACCAACCCGATTCTTGCTCATCTGTTTTTCGTATTGTCCTCTTAGCTCTTAACTCCTGGAGATCCATTCGCATCTGCCGCAACGATGCCACCCTTTTCGTAGCGTCAGGTCAGCTTTGCCCTCCCCTAAGCACTCTCTTTCGCATCGTGTCCTCAAGCTGGCTTAATAACACAACTTATCAGCGCCTGCTCTTATAGACCAGCTCCCCGTTTAACCAGGTCGACACAACCTTCACATGAAACAAGTCCTGATCGGCAACTTGCATAATATCCTTATCGAGCATCACGAAATCTGCAACTTTGCCAGGTTCCAGACTTCCTTTTTCCCGCTCTTCATAATTCCCCCTTGCTGCCCATATCGTCATGCCGCGTAATGCATCTTCCCTGGTGAGGCTATTCTCAGGATAAAAGCCTCCCTTTGGATAACCATTTCGGTCCTTTCTGGTAGTGGCCGCAGCGAAGGTCAGAAGCGGGTCGATTGACTCCACAGGAAAGTCGGTCCCCAGGACCAGCCAGCCATTCTGATCCTTCAGTTTTCGGTACGCATAAGCGTTTGAAGTACGCGCCCGTCCAAGCCTCTCCTCCACCCAATACATGTCAGAGGTGGCATGAGTAGGCTGCACGGAGGGGATGACGTTATTAAGACCAAATTGGTTGAAATCCTTACTGCTGACCACTTGTGCGTGCTCTATTCGCCAGCGGAGATCGTTCTTGCCATTTAGTACACTTCCATATATGCGGAGGATCTCGCGATTGGCTGAATCGCCAATCGCATGCGTACACATCTGAAAACCTTTTTCATAGATCTTCCGTGCCACCTCCTCAAAATGCTTTGCGTCGCTGAGCAAAAAGCCGAGCTCATGGGGCCTGTCGTGATAGGGCTCCAACAGGCAGGCGCCGCGCGACCCCAGCGCCCCGTCGGCATAGACCTTAAACGATCTGACACTCAGTCTATCGGTTTTGATGGCACCCCTCGCAAACAGGAACGAATAGTTGGCCGGCTCGTCAGACAGCATCAGGTATAAACGCATCTTCAGTCTTCCCTTCTTTTGAAGGCTGTCAACCAAACCAACAAGGGGGTGATCCACCCCGCAATCAGCAACTGTGGTGAGCCCCACAGAAAAGCAGTTCCGCTGTGCCGCCAGCAATGCATCTCCCGTCTCTGCCAGCCCGGGCACCGGTATATGCGATTGCACAAGTCGCACAGCATTATCAATGAGGACTCCGTTCAAAACTCCATGAGCAAGGCCTATCTCCCCGCCTTCCACTTTTTGTCCGGCTTGTATGCCCGCAAGTTTCAGCGCGTGTTCATTGGCAATAGCAGCATGACCATCTATCCGATTGAGGATGACGGCACGACCGGGGAAGGCTTTATTTAACGCAGAGTTGTCGGGAAACTCCTTCACACTCCAGTCGTTCTGATCCCAGCCCCTTCCGATGATCCACGGATCATCATTGCCGTTAGCAAAGGCCTTGACCCTTTCAATCACCTCCTGCCAGCTCTTTGTTCCTGTCAGGTTTACTTCCCTTAAGGAAAGTCCGTATCCTAGAAAGTGCGCGTGCCCGTCGATGAACCCAGGGAACACTGCCTTTTTACCTGCATCAACCGCTCTGCCCTGATAAGCCGACAGTATTTCATTGCTGGTGCCTGTCGCCACAATCTTTCCCCCTTTACAGCGAGGGCTTCCTTCACGCTAAAAGAACTGTCGGCGGTATAAATTTTTGCGTTGTGGAGGATCATGTCGACACTCTTCTTCTGGGCAAATGAGCTGAAGAAGAAGAAAAAGGCAGGAAACCAGCAAATCAGAGCCCGCGCTATTACATAGCGACGCCTAGTCACTCTGTAGCGCCGGACAGCAGGCGGGATGCTTTTCCCCCGGGTTATCTTACTGGTGAGGGGACAGAGTGTGAAATATGGAGAATTGGTACTTGTCTGGTCTTCCATGAATATGTAAATTTCCGGTGGCAAACTTAAAAACTTGGCCAGGTTTAAAGGCACTATCCTGTTCTTTTCTGATCGAATAATTTTAGCTCTCCTGGCCCTCTCAGCATCTGTTCTCCTTCGTTCCTGTCTATTAACTGCTTCGCTCCGAGTGCGGGGTGAGTCCGGGTTGAGTGCGGGTTCACTGCGGTAAAAGCAGCATTTTACCCGCAGTCACCCCGCACTCAACGCACACATAACCCGCAGGGATAGCGAGGCAGAATAATCTCAGAAGATACCCTGTAACGAGCGAAGGGCGGTTCCCCATTCAGGAGGCAGTCGGGGTGGGAACGAAGAGCCGCTGATCTATTTCGGGCAAACAATTCCCGCATAATATCATTCTATAACAAACAAAAAGACAGAAATAATGAATCCGGAAGAAACAAAACCCAAAGCAGACCAGGAATCAGAAAACCCGGCAGACGACGTGGAAACGGTTGTGTCGAATAACGACAATATCGAACCGGTTCCCGACAAAGAACAGCTGGAAGACAAAAAGAAGACTCAGGACTAGTACCTGGTCTTCTTTTTGTCTTTTCTAAGCATACTCTCACCTATAGCAGTACAACACCATCCCTTATCGCAAATCTGGGTGATCCTCATCTTACTTCCTGGCCCAAGGAAAATAAAAAAAGCAGAAAGAGATGTGGATCGGGCTAAGAACAGAATAAGTAGAGAACTCCTGCCCCTATGTGTAAGAGTCGCAGCAAAGAGCTTGACCATACCAGAAGCGGACATATCTTTCCCCGTCCGTACACACGTTCTGATCCCTCAGCAGAAGGCAACGCATGGACTTCTTTATAATTAAAACTCAGGTGGAAGCACTGGAGGGATAAAGATCATTCATTCGTCCTCAGCTGCCAAAGGAAGACTGAAATAAAAAGCGGACCCCTTACCGGGCTGGCTTTCTACCCATATTTTGCCGTTATGCCTTTCAATTATCTCCGCGCACAAATACAAGCCCAATCCAAAACCTGACACTAACTTTGTTTCAGCGTCCTCAACACGAAAAAACCTTTCAAACAAGCGATTTAAGTCGGCCTGCTTGATTCCAATTCCCTCGTCTTTTACACAAACCACAGCTTCGCCATTGCGTCTTTCACAGGATATTTCTATACGTGATCCGGATGACGAGTACTTGATTGCATTGCTCAGGAAATTACTAACCACTTGTATGAGCTTGTCCTTATCGGCATTTACCTCTATTGAATCACAAAGGTCTAGAACAAGCTCGTGCGTGTGGGTGAGCAATTCGATATCCTTCACTGCCTGCTTCAAAAGTTCGGAAAGCTGAAATATTCTGAGGTTTAATCCAATCTTGCCGTCCTGAAGGCGTGCAACGTCAAGAAAACTTTTAATAAGGGTGTGCATCTTGTCGACCTGCGAGTGAACCTTCTTTAGTACAACAGTGGAGAAGCTGTCCTCCGTCTTGGCAGCGTTTGAAGCCAGCATTTGTACATAAGCCTTCACTGACGTCAGCGGCGTTTTCAGCTCATGGCTTACCATGGCTATGAAATCATTCTTTCTGATTTCGTCCGATTTCTTCTCCGTAACGTCAATAACGGTCCCGGAGAAACTTGATGAGCCATCAGCCTGCTGTTTGTAAATCTTTCCGGTGGCTTTGACCCATCTTAGCTTCTTATCGCCGGGAGGCAAAATCGGAAATTCAATATCGAAAGGCTCATTCCGTGATATCGTGGCGCTGATGGCTGAACGTACAGCAGCCTGGTAATCATCTTTAACAGTGCTGAGCACCTCGTCAAGCGTTACTGTATCATGCCGATGAAAGCCGTAGATCTCCTTGAACCGCTGAGAACAACTTAGCTTTCCGGTCTTCAGATCAATGTGCCACATGCCCATATTAGCTGAGTCCATAGCAAGCCTGAGGCGCTCTTCCATTTGTTCCATGGTCTGCCTTTGCGCCTCGGCTACTTCAAAAGCGCCCCTCTCTTTTTGAGCCGCTTCAACTGCACTGGTTATATCTAATGTGACGTGCACGATATACTCCACCTCCCCTTGCTCGTTTAATATGGGTGAGTTGGTTGCTTTCCAGTAGTGGACGTTAAAGAGGTCGGTTCCCCAAATGGGGATGTCATACTTCTGACTGGGAAGCACATGTTGCTTTTTGGTTAGCACAGCCTCGGTTAAGCTGCCGCGAAGCGCCTCTACGTTCCGGGTCTGCGGGTCGAGCGGGTTTTCGGGAAACGCGTCGAGAAAGCCGGAACCTACGATATCCTCTAACTTGGCGTTGGTTGCGGCAAGATAAGCATCATTGGCTGTTACAATGGTAAAGACAGGCACGTCCGGCTTTAGGATAATTGTGGGCGGAGCCGTCCTGAAAAAAGACATGAAGCTAATAGGCAGATCTGTCACTTCCAAAATATTAGGTTTTCATTGTCTAAAGGAAGTTGAGCACCTTTTTGTTTTACCAAACCTTTCAATAGACGGGCTTCACGTGTGTGGATCAGTATCGCTCGGCGTGCCTTTACTCGTTTCCTCCCCCTGCTTTTAAGTCGCAGAGCTTGCTGGCAAGCATCCTTCTGAAGACCCTAACCAAAATGACAGGGAGCATCATACAGGACAAGTGGTGCCCCAGGCAGGCTTGAAAAGCCACAAAATAACGGAGACGTCAAATCCCTGGTACACAGTCGTTGTTCATCGTCTTTAGCCAGCGTGTGAGAAACACCCTGCTAAGCGAATAAGGGTTTCAGGAATATGGTGCGATTGTTCGGGTGACTGATCTTAGAAACACGCTGCTAAGCGAATAAGGGCCGGTATTGGAAAAAGAAATGAAGTCGGGATGGGTTATAAACGCCGAGAGCAAGATGAAGGAGGTTATGTCAGAACTGAGTTCTCGCAAAAAGCTGATATACTGCTATTAAAGGGCAGCGCTAAATGTTAGCGCTGCCGCAATAGAAACTCCTTTTCATTAATAACTTATCAAGTGAAGAGGCTGAGATCATTTGTGATACTGCGTCTCTCCCCTCCATTGACCTTACCGAGAGCGGATCTCTCGCTTCATAAAGGACAAGTAAGACAAGGCAAAACAGGCAAGGCTTGCAGCTATCAGACCTGTGAGCTGAGGCCATACCAGCAACAGGCTTTGGCCGAGAGGCAAAGGACTGGGAATGGCGCCATACATCTGCTCCATAGACAAAGGCCCCAGGCTTCTCACGGCAGGCATCAGGAGCGTAGTGGTTGCATCGCTGAAAAGCTGACTTGGTGCCAGGCGGAGAAGATTGACGACCTTGCTCTGATACTCGATCACCTGCTGCTCAGAAGCCCCGTCGGCAGGCATCATGACCCTTGCGAGCAGGCTGACCAGGATCTGAAAAAACACGGTGAAGAAGAGCCAGGCTGCAATTGAAGTGAGAGCAGAAGTTGCGGCTTGTTTAAACCTGATGGAAAACAAGATCGCTAAGTTGAGCCAAAAGGCAACGTATAGTACACTGAGCGCCAAAAATGAGACTACCCTCAGGAACTCTTCCGCTGTAGGCGGCACGCCGATGAGGATGAGGCCAATGCCCATGACCAGAAATCCAAGAGCGAAAAATAGTGTGCTGATGACAATGAGCGCAGCTACAAACTTTGCGTTGATGAGATAGTCGCGGTGAACAGGCTGAGACATAATGCGACTTAGCGTACCCTTGTTCTGTTCCGAATTGACGGCATCGAAACCAAGTGCTATGCCGAGTAACGGACCGAGAAAACCAATAAAAACATGAAACGGCGGCAGCGAACCGTCAGACAAGGTAAAAAGCCTCAAAAAAGGAAGTCGGCCTGCGGATCGTTCGGCTTGATTGATTTGGATAGATTTGTAACCGAAGTATAGAGTGATCCCATGCAGGTGAGCAAGATCAAAAAGAGCAATATGAGGAAGCGCCAGCTCCGCACATGGTCTCTGATTTCCTTATTTACCATCACGCGGAAAGGGTGAGGCGCAGAGTGAGCGCCTGCGTTTACAGCCCCAGCGAACATCCTCACCTTGTCTATCAGTGCTGACCGGGTTTTAGTTATGTTTATCATTTTCCTTTGCCTCCTTCAAAGTAACGTTGGTAAATTTCATCTAATCCGTATTGCTTATGACTAAGATGTGTGAGATCGAAACCGTTCATTACAATCGTCCTGGCAATGTGGGGAACGACATCGTACTCACTTTGGATAAAGAGCTCGTCTTCCCGGAACTCGGCGAGCACTACGCCCTGCATCCCGCGAAGGAGATTAAGCAGTTTTGCTCTCTCATCGCCGGCTGTGCCCGACGAAAAGCGGACGCGCGCGGAGACTGAATCTTTTTCGTTGGGAAAGAGCTGGCGGGTGAGGCTGAGCAAGTCGCCCACTGCCAGCATCCTGCCGGCCACGAATATGCCTACCCGGTCGCATACCTGCTGTACCTGATGCAGGTGGTGAGAAGAGAGCAGTACCGTGATCCCTTCCTCCCTGCTCAGTCTTACGATCAGCTCCAGAAACTCCTTTACTCCCTGGGGATCGATACCGAGTGTTGGTTCATCAAGAACAATGACCTCAGGATCTTTAATCAGTACGTCAGCAAGACCAAGCCTTTGCCGCATCCCCCGCGAGTACTTTCCTGTCTTTTTACCAAGCTCCTGCCGCAGCCCGACGCGCTCAAGGAGGAGTTCTGCCTTTTTTCTGGCCGGTCCTTCAGAAATTCCATTCAGCATTGCCGTATACATCAGGTTCTCAAGTCCGGTATAGGTATCGTAAAAGCCCACGTCGTCGGGGAGATATCCCACCCTTCTCTTTACCTCAATTGGGTTAGTGACGGCATTAACCCCGCAAACGCTGACCTGTCCGGCAGAAGGTTCTGTGAGTCCGAGCATCATCAGAATAGTGGTTGACTTACCGGCCCCATTGGGACCGAGAAGGCCGAAGATCTCACCCCTGGCAATCTTAAGATCAAGATGATCTACAGCTGTAAAATCGCCATAACGCTTGGTGAGACCTTTCAGCTCAATAATAGGTGTGCTCAACGACTACCTCCTTCCGTATTTCTTAAACAGATAATACACACTTCCGATGGCAACCACGATGATGAGGAGGCCCAGCCATCCGCTGAGCAGCGACGTTTCTACCGCTACTCTCATGTCAACTTTAGAGGATACCTCCGGGCTCCTGGCTTCGAGATTTGCAACGTAATCTCCGGCAATTGCTTTTTTGTCTGCCTTGATAATGGCATAAGCCTGAGCAGTGGCACCGGGGGCAATGGAAGCGATTTTCTGCGGCTCAAATGAGACTTCCCAATTAGCGGGGCCGGTACCCTGCAGCTCCACATTTTTTAATTCAGCAGAACCCGTATTTTTCACGCTGAGCTCCAAACGTTTGCTATCGCCTGCCGTTACCTTTGTACTAAGCAAACCGCTAGGAGTGCCAAGCTGAAGGCCATAAGAACCGGTAATAGAGAGGTCGAGCGCGAGGTCGGCTGATGTGGCATTGGTAGCAGCAACAACAGGGATCTTATATGATCCGGCAGGTGTCTCGTCAGGCGGATCCACCTCTATGGTGATTTCTTTGCTTTTATTGGCTTCAACGCTCACTGACGACACCTGCTTGTAATCGGCCTTAAAAGCAATATTCCAGCCGGGCGGCACATTCGAGTTCAGCGCATACACCTGATCGGCTCCTGTTCCGTTCCGGAGCGTTGCCGTATAAGTGAAAGTGGAATTTGCAGCCCCCTGCATGTTGGATTGAGCAGTGCTGAACTCCGATTTAAAAGTACCTTGCTGAGAGACCACCACCGTTAGCGGCAGGCGTGCAATTCCTTTTGCCGCCACTGTGAAGTGATATGCGCCTTTATTGACTTGCAATGGCACCTGCACCTGCAAGGTAAGGGTCTTCTTGTCTTTCGGCAGCACCGACAGCTGCCCGACTGTCCACCCCCCGACTTCATGGAGTAGGTCCATCCTTTAGGAAGGCCGGTGACGGCAACTTCAGCCGTGGAAACAGCCCCTCCTTTATTGATCAGATCAATATCATAACTGATTGACTCCCCCGGCGGGACCGATATTTTCGTATAGGGAGTGTAAAGGGTAACCTGGGCGACGCTGGTCGCTCCGTTTAAAAGGAAAAGGAACAGG
Source organism: Arcticibacter sp. MXS-1 (assembly GCF_041902385.1). Classification (GTDB taxonomy): domain Bacteria; phylum Bacteroidota; class Bacteroidia; order Sphingobacteriales; family Sphingobacteriaceae; genus Arcticibacter. Next base: position 4,286,921 of record NZ_CP169244.1, read on the forward strand.
ATGAGGGAGCACAGATATACGTTCTTTGCATGTGCCCGCTTTAAAAAATCTGACATAATCTTTAATGAGCTACAAATACATACTAAACCTTATCGACAAGGCTACCGCTTCGGATCGTTATAAGTTATTCTTCTCTTTTCCCTTCGTTCAGAACCTCAGAGGTCAGTGCCTGGCGACATGCAAAATTTTGTTATAGGAAAATATTTTACAACGGTTTTAACACTATTTAACAAATGAGGCTACGCAGGACGGGCAAGAGTTAAACACACACGTGTATGCTTCGTTAAAATCTCTGGTACCGGCAGAGCCTTCTGCAGCTACCTCCGCGGCGATAAAAGCACCGGCCCCGCCGTGCGAAATCAAAAAGAAATTAAGTAGATATACCGGTCTTATTATTTCAGTAGAACACCCGAAAAAAGCGACATGAGGGCTCTATACCTTTGCTTGAACATTTATAATTCATCGACTTTATTGACTATAAAAGACAGATTTATGAAACTTATACTGCATTATGGGATACTCTCTCTGCTCGTTGCCCTCCTTTTCTCATGCCAGAAGGAAAATGACGGCCAGGAAGATGAGAACGGAGGAAACAAGCCAGGACTGGTTGTTCCGGCAGGAACACCGGATGGAAGCGCGCCGGCAAAGAAAATAATAGGACTGCAGGGCGGAACATTGAAAAGTACAGACGGACGGATTGAAATAGATATTCCGCAGGGAGCGCTTACCGAGGCTCAGGAGATTTCTATTCAGCGTATCAGTAATACAAACCCCATGAAGCTAAATCAGGCCTACAGGATTGAGCCGCACGGCATCACGTTTAAAAAAGAGGTAAAGCTGAGTTTCTACTATACGGAGGAGGACCTGGCAGGAACCGTGCCTGAGGCACTGGAGATCGCCTATCAGAATGATAAGGGCATCTGGATCCGCGTTGGGGGCGCGCAGCTTGACAAAGAAGATATGACAGTGACAGTAAGCACCACGCATTTCAGCGACTGGAGTTTCTTTGAATCATTTAAAATAACACCTGATAATACTACTGTTGAGCCTGGCGGCTCAGTAGAACTCTATATCTTCTCAGATGCCGACGACATCCTGGCCCCCCTGGAAAAGGGCAAAGAACAGGAGATCGGCGAACCGGGAGCGATGACCGCCAAGTTTATAAAGAAGTGGACCTTAGCAGGTGCGGGAAGTCTTGAGACAAATGGGGCAAGGGCTGTATATAAAGCTCCTTCTGCTGTGCCTTCAAAAAATCCGGTTGCGGTGTCTGTAGAGGTGGACCTGAACAAAAAAGGAAAGTTTCTGGTGGTGGCAAATATCACCATTACCGGCTCATACATTGAATTTAGCATTGGAGGCGGTATCCCCAAAAAGATACCAGCCACACCTGTGGTACGCATGGGTGGATTGTATCTGCTGTCGAACCCTGATAACGAGGGCGGCGGATACTTCCTGTTGCGCTGGCCCGGCGGCAAAGGGTCGCATGGCTATTCCATCGAGAACAATGGCGGCCATTTTCACTGGGAAGAAGTTGGAGGATATACTTACATGAGCAAGTATATAGAAGAGGATAAGCTGCTGGCAAGCGGTGGAAGTGTAAATATCGAGAGTATGGGTGAGGAAGACGGGTATGTAAAGGGCAGTTTTTCTGTCACACCGACCGGCTACGGCCCTGCCCTACGTCGCTCGCTCGCGGTAGAGGGCAGCTTCAAAGTAAGGAAAGGATTTTAAGAAGCCTGATATACTACCCGGGAACGATCTGGTGCTCCGGGTAGTATATCTGAAAGGGGTGCTGCTCATTAGTTTACTTCCATGACGTCTCTTGACGGCAATTTAGGAAACCTGGCGTGAGGCTCCCTCTGATACCAGTATGCAACAGTAATAATGTCGGACTGCTGGGGAAGATAGCGCCCTCCATGTCGCCAGCCAAGATCCTGAATAGTGACCTTCAGATCCTTGTCGAAACGTATTGGATCGGTGATATGCCAGCGATACATACCAAAGCGCTCCTGCGACTTATAGGTTCCGTCGGGTCTGATTACCTGGTGGAGGCCGGCGTAGGCGGTAGAATATTCAGTGAATTTGCCCTGGCGGTCGAAATTGTATGATCCGCAGAAATAGTCTTCAGTACCGGTGCCCACAATGGTGGCATAGTCTTTATCACCGTCGAGAAAGAACTTGATTTCTCCTTCGCCCCACCAACCGTTGTTTCGTACCCCAATGGCCATGTAGGTGCCAACATACTGACCCTTGCCCTTCACTCCGTCAATAATGGTATGGAGGGAGCTGAGATTCGGATTTGTTCTCCGGTACTGCGCATGAAAATAACCTTCATCCTGCCCCACATCGGTTAGGGTATAATCGATCTGGTAGTAAAGTCGCATTGCTTCTGCATCGTTCAGGTTCTCCATGGTTATTCTGCATTTTCTCCTGAAAGGCATCTTCCAATAGCTATTGAATGCACTTCCGGGGTTCACAGTCATGGCAAGGGAATTCAAAGGAGCATATTCGTTCCAGGCCATTCCAAAGAAGGCGCCGACAGGTGCTTCCACAGAAGGTTCTTTCTCATCATCCCAGTAAACCCTCAGGATAGAAAACTGCCAGTTGCCTGTGGGCGTCATCCAGATGTGCTGGATCGCACCCGGGCCTTCTATCTCCGCAAGAGTAAATGTCTCACCCGGATTAATAATGACAAAGGGGTTTACCTTCCAGCCCGTGCCCAGGTCGCGTGCTTCATTTGCAGCGTTTGCAACATTCCGCTGTCCTTTTTCTTTCCGGGGATCAGCCATTCCGCCTTTCCCCTTGCCACCCGAAAAGTTCTCAGGGCTAATAGAACGCGTCTTCGCGTCGGAAAGACGGGAAAGATTACCGAGGTTAACGTCGAGCCCGTTAAATTTCTCTGCCTGCTGCGCGTTTGCCCCAGCTTGTACTGCCAGGAATAAAACTGCTAATAAAAAGCCTTTCATGATTTCTGTTGGTTGTTTGTGTCTTATTGGGAGACTAGCTACAGCTCCGCTTCGTTACATAGGCTAAAACAATGGCGCCGGCATATACCGGTCTTGCCTTGCAGATACGGGGCCGGCTCTGCTTAATCCTTAAATGTTGTCAGGACAAAGCTTCGGGAGGAGGACCGCCTGAAGGACGCGACTTATCGTCAGGAAGGGGAATAAACTCGGTATTGTCTGTGGGGGGAAGCAGAATCCTTCCCTCCTTCCAGTCGGCCTTTGCCTGATCAATGCGTTCCTTTCTGGAAGAGACAAAGTTCCACCAAATGTAACGCTCGCCGACAGGTTCGCCACCGAGCAGCATTAGGACAGCGTGCTCCAGGGCAATAATGATGGGGTCGACACCTTTGGTAAACACAAGCATTTGTCCGGCCTGATAACGGAGACCGCGCATCTCGACTGTTCCCTTTACAACGTATATCGCCCGCTCAGCATGCTCGGGAGGGAGACCGAAACGTGCGTCTTTCTGCAGAATGACATGAAGATAGAACAGCGGGGAGTGAGTCTTAACGTCATTTCTCAGTCCGAAAGCATTGCCGGCGATAAGACGCATCCACACGCCGTCCTCAGTAAAAACAGGTAACTCTTCAGACTGGTAGTTATTGAAAGAGGGCACTGATTCTTCATCCTTTTCGGGCAAGGCCACCCAGGTTTGTATCATTTCAAGTGCACCTCCGGCCAGTGCCGCAGGATCTTCAAATCTTTCAGAATGTGCTATCCCGCTTCCGGCAGTCATCCAGTTTACTTCACCGGGCCTTATGACCTGCTCCACGCCCAGGCTGTCGCGGTGTGTTACTTGTCCCCCGAAAAGATAACTCACTGTAGAAAGCCCGATATGGGGATGGGGTAACACGTCGATGGAGGGAACAGCAGAAGGCTGATAGTCAACCGGACCTGCGTGGTCCATAAAAATGAAGGGACCCACCATACGACGAAGACGAAATGGAAGAATTCGTTTGACGTCCATTCCCGGCGCAATTGATGCCTTTCTGGCTTCTATGACGATGTCAAGCATAAGGAGTGTTTTAAGAGATAGATTCGTTCTCTCAAATGTATCTGACCAAAAGGACATTTACAAACTCTTCCTTCCGATATCACGAAAAGAAACAGAAGTGGGCAGCCATGCGGAGAACACTTAAAAATGGTATTCAGTAATTCTACTGATGTGATAAGAAGGTGTACGGCTTAGGTTTGTAATCAGCAATATAGGTACAAAGGGGATTTCTAAGCTGTTAAAAATGAGTACAAATACAAAGACATGGGTCCTGCTTTTTATAATTCAGCTTGTCACCACGCAATGCGGCCTTGCACAGGGGATATGGGGGCGATTAAGGCAAAAGGCAGAGCAGATTGGCGAACGGGTAATTGATCAAAAGACGAGTGAGATATTAAGACCTAAAGAAAGAAGAAAAGCGATAGAAAAGACATCGGAACAGGAAGCAGAGGTTTTCCCCCCAGTTGCCAGACCATCCCCTCCGGAAGAAAAAGACCCGGACGTGCCGTCCTACACCCCTGCGCCTGCGACCAAAAACATCACGATGACCCAAACCGATACGCTTGTTAATGGAACGGACACGGTCTATCGTTTCAATACCCAGTCGGTCAGGTCAAAGGATTTTGTGGCCTATGCCCTCACACTGAAGGGAACAAGATACGTATATGGTTCCTCTGACCCGCTTTATGGCTTCGATTGCTCCGGCTTTATCACACATGTGTTTAACCATTTCAACATATCAGTACCGCGAAGGACAGTAGACTTTAAAAATGCTGAAAAAAAGTAACTCTCAGAGAGGCGCGACCTGGCGACATCATCTTATTTACCGGATACGAGCATCAAAGCCGACAGCCAGGACATATGGGGATAGTGACAACGAGCGGCAAAGAAATCGAGTTTATACATGCCGCGTCAGGAAAAACAAATGCAGTCACCACATCACTCCTGAGCAACTCCTATTTCAGGCAACGTTTCCTCGCCGTTGTGCGTGTATTCTGAGGTGCTGCATCTGCAGTTATTCGTCTGATACAGCACGTACCGTGGCGCTACACTAAAGCCTGCTTATTCACAACACTCCCGTAGCCTTCAGAATAATTCTTAAACTCGACAAGATGACCAGTACGCCAACCCCTACAAGCATCGTTCTGGTTTTGAGCTTTCCTGTAAGTTTCGCTGCCAGAGGGGCTGCGAGTACCCCTCCTATTATCAGTCCTGCAATGGTTTCAATATGACTGGTTCCGAGGACAATAAAAAACGTAAGCGCACTGCCCAGAGTAACGAAGAACTCTGTAAGGCTTACCGTTCCGATGATGTACCTTGGCGTCTTTCCTTTTGAGATGAGCGTGCTGGTAACGAGAGGCCCCCATCCGCCTCCACCGAAGGAGTCAAGAAAGCCGCCCGCACCTGCCAGCCATCCCGCATGTCTCACCTTACGCGACTCACTTTTCTTCTTGAAAGCATTTAGCAGGATCCGCAGTCCCAGCAACAGGGTGTAGACAGACAAGGCAGGGCGCAGCCATTTTCCATACTCTTCGCCCAGATAAGATAGCAATAAAGCCCCTGCAACAGCGCCTAGAATGCCTGGGATAAGCAAGGTTCTGAAGAGCTTCTTGTTGATGTTCCCAAACCGGTAATGACTAAAGCCAGATGCTCCGCTGGAGAACATTTCGGCAGTGTGAATACTGCCACTAATTGCAGCAGGATTTAGACCGGTTGATAATAGCATGGTCGTTGAAATCACTCCATATCCCATTCCCAAAGCTCCATCCACGAGTTGGGCAACGAAACCAGCCAGCAGCATCAGCCCGAAGGACGCATCGAGATCAAGGTTGACAGCAAATGTCTGTAAAGCAAAGAGCAGATGTTTAAGAGGGTAATAAGAGGCAATAACACTGCCGAGCAGAATAAATCCGAGGGCAAAAATACACCGGCTGGCAATCTTCCTCCAGTACCTCTCCTCGCGAAGTACTGCGTTGCCCGGTTTACTGGTGCCGTCATGCCTGCTTATCAGCGAGACCACCACATCGTGCTCTCTGCCCATCTGTAATATGGTCTTTGTTAACCGCTCGTCCTCATCTTTTAAAAGAACAAGGTCATATCCCGAGATGAGCTCGCCATCAACAGGCCCTTCTACTGTTCCCCAGTCCGGGTTTATTGTGTCAATTCTTTGCAGGCTGTCGTCAGTTTGCCTTAACAATATGTCGGCATAGAATTCTGTCTTCTTATTTTTAAGGGAAGTAACTGTCTTTACTGCCTCTGAATAAGGCCCTACTATTAAAACCCTTAGTCCCCTGTAGTCCGTATGGCCTTTACCGTTGGGCTGTACCACCTTGCCCGCATACTTCAATTGCTCCTGAATTTGTGTCTCCTGCATCTTTTTCAAAAATATAAAAATATTTTAGTCTACCGGTTTTGTAGATTAAATTTATTTTACTACGTTTGTCTTAATGAAAAATGGGAACACACATACTCCTCAAGCTGCACATCGCATGATGTGTTGTTCCCGAATGTGTAGCTGCTTCTGCTGCTAACATTAGCGCCGGTACCGGCATTCTCTCTATTATTCAGTCATTTTTTTCATATATCAGTAAGCAAGACCATGTTATCTTTAATCAGCACTCAGCATTTACGCAGCTTTCAGGGATTATCTTTCCAGACAACAAACTTTGATTCTCCGCAGCCCGCCTCGCCTTTAAAGGAAGGAGATTTTGCACCAGAGTTTTCATTTTCACCCTCGGAATGGGTGGGAATAAGACCAGGCAGGGATATTTCCCTGGCGGAACTCCACGAGCAGCCCTTGCTGATTTTGTTCTACTCAACAAAATGGGGCACAGCAGGAACAGCACTTCTGCATTCTTTTGAACGACTACAAAGCAGGCTGGCAGGAGTCGCCAATGTTATAATACTGAGTGCAGAGCCTGCAAAAGAGCTCTATAAGGCCGTAGGTAATTTAGCGCTCTCCCTTAACTTTTACTACGATAAAGATCAACAGCTTGCTGCGAGCTTCGGCGTCTTCTCAGAGGAGCGACCTGCATGGAAACTCTTCTCCGGCCTTGACGAAAACACTCCCCTTCTGTCTGCCTACGCAATCAGACCTAATGGGCAGATCAGCTATTCGAGCATAGAAGGACTCCGAGGAGAGTTCGAAGAGGAGGACGCCTTGACTGCTGTTGCAGGAAAGGCTGCAATTGCTTCTTAAACGACCACCGGGACAAATTCTCCATAATCAAGAGCTAGCCTGTGCCTGCATGGCAGGCATGGGTATAGCTATCTTTCTGCCATGCATCTGAACTTACCAGCTACTCCCAGACATACTCACCGCGCCAGTGAAACCGAGACCAGGACAGATCTCGTTATTCTCAGCGAACCTTTCAGCAGTCTCTTGCCAGCATCGTTACTGAAACCGCTTTTTGCTAAGTATACGGTGCACCTGCCCCCATTCCAGCCTCCCCCAGCCGGTGAGGATGAACCTATGCAGGAGAGCGTTTTTCAGCTTCAAAAGTTTCTCGAAACAAAGCAAATAACTAAGCCTGTGTTGGTGGGATGTTCCCTCGGAACGAAGCTCGCTATCAATTATGCGCTGAAACATCCCGTTGATGTCGCATCTCTTGTTCTCTCTGCAAGTGCTTACTCGCAAGAAAAGACAATTCTGCCAGGCCTGACCAAAGTGAGCACCTACCAGCAAGTCCGGGAGTCACTCTCTCAGTTCTTCTATAATGAGAAGATATTGAAACGCACCTTTGTAGAGAAAATACACAGATCGCTTCAGAAGCATACAGAAGAACGGATGGGCCTGACTCATCACAGGAATGGGAAGTCTGCCGATTTTAAGAATATGCCTGTAAAAAACCTGGCAATGCCAGTGTTGCTTTTATGGGGACTTCAGGACAAGATAACACCTCCGCATATTGCTCATCGGCTTTACGAGCAGATGCCGAAATCAAGAATCTGCCTTATCAATGAATGCGGGCACTTCCCCATGGTGGAGCAACCCGTGGCCTTCGTTGCTCATCTAATTGAATTCATAGAACACTATGCGCCGCTCCGTTATAAGAGCACGGCATCCGGACTTTGATATGCGAACCTCTTTAATCGTCGATTACACTTGTCAAGAGGTGTGCCTTCAGATAGGGCAGAATGAAGTGCCACGGTCTCTATAGCATCCCGAAGCTGAGCAACCGTGAAAGCACAACCTTAACCACGGCATACTAAATCTTCTGCAGCGATGCCAGCCACTCCTGCCTTTACTGCCAGGAAACTAAGGATCGTGAGCCAATGAAGAGAGGCGGAAAAAATTTCCCTTCGGGAATCTCCGGTTCGTAAATCCCACCAGCAAACGATCCTCCAGGGTAACAAAACCTGCAGGACAAACGATCTTGATAAAGCGGCATGGACGTAAACCTGTGCTGTTATCCTGGGAGGATTGATTTCATTAGCGTGTATGGTCTTTCTGGCAAAATCTGCAAAATAGAGTCGGATTATAGAGCCCGGTAACACTTTTGTTATTTTTTTCTTCCGCTTTTTTATGCAACTTTGCTGCAAGTTAAAAACAAATGGTAAAGTTAAACGGCTTCTTCCGTCTTGTTGCTGGCGTCACGCTCCTTGCATTCTGTTCGATGCAGGGTCTGCTTGCTATGCACCATCACGAGGTACCGGATAACAGGATAACTGCTAAGCACGGCATCACCGGTACAGCAGTCGAGAAAGCTGACGTAAAATGTCAGATTTGCGACTTTATTACCGGTCATCAGCAGAAACACGCGCATTTCTGTCACCAGCCGGAACTTCCTTTAAAAACATCTCTGCCTCACCAGCCAGGCGCTGACCGGCCCATTGGACTGGGCTTGAAGGCCGTCCTCTCCTGGACCAATAAGGGTCCACCCTCTTGCTAAATTCAAGTAAACACTAAGCGTTTCTCATCAGAAAACGCGCATTTTGTTATGGCCTCAGGGCCACAACCATTCCCTTCATTTTTCTTATATGTTATTAAAAAGGCTACTATTTCTATTAGCCGTCTCTTGCCTTGCTATGCCTTCCTGGGCTCAGTCAGCAAAAGATGGCTGCGCAATTACGTTGAGCGGAAAAATTATTGACAGTGATTCAGGCGAACCTCTTCCCGCCTCTACGGTCACCCTTAGTCCTCAACTAAAGAGGCTAATTTCAGATGAGCGGGGATCCTTCTCGTTTGGCCTGCTTTGCGCGGGCACCTACACCTTGGAGGTGCAGACGGTGGGATATACCCCGTATAAGAAACAACTGGTCTTAAGCAAGGGTCAAAGTCTTACAGTCCGCCTCCATCAACAGGACGTTGCCCTTGGGGAAGTAGAGATCAGTGGGCATAGGTCCGCGTCCGCCAGTCCTAATACAGCCGCAAGTATAAGTGGCAGGGAGCTCGACATGACGAAGGGCGGAACACTGGCAGCATCAATTCAGAGCATTCCAGGCGTCAATATGCTGCAAACAGGCGCTACCATTGCCAAGCCAGTTATACATGGCTTGCACTCAAACCGGATCTTAATCTTAAACAACGGCATTCGTCAGGAAGGGCAGCAATGGGGCTCTGAACATGCACCTGAAATAGATCCTTTCATTGCTAAAAACATCACAGTAGTTAAAGGTTCCGAAGCAATCAGGTACGGAGCAGATGCCCTGGGCGGTGTTGTTCTGGTGGAACCACCCGCATTGCCTTCTTCTCCTCCTCTGCATGTAGAGCTTAATGCGGCAGGATCAAGTAACGGACGTGGTATTGCAGGTTCAGCAACGCTGTCTGGCGGAATAACAAAGTGGAAAGGCTTTGGATGGCGTCTGCAGGGAACTACCAAAAAGGCAGGAAATGTCAGGTCAGCCGACTATTACCTCGATAATACCGGAGTAAAAGAGATAAATTACTCTGCTGCCGCAGGATATACGTCTACTAAAATGAGCGTGGAAGGCTATTTCAGTCACTTCAATACAAAACTGGGAATTCTCAAAGACTCACATATCGGGAACGTAAATGATCTGATTACGCGCATCAGCTTCGGGCGCCCCTTCTTTGACGTTCCCTTTTCATACGGCATCGATGCTCCTATGCAAAAGATCAGACACGATCTGTTCAAGCTCAAAGGACATCTTCACCTTGCCGACGGCACAAACCTGAACGCTACTTACGGCTTTCAATTTGACAATCGCGAAGAATATGATCAAAGACGCGTACTCACAGGTAAGCCGACGCTTGACATGCACCTCAGCACACACACGCTCGATCTCAATATAGAAAAGCTGAATGAGCAGGGATGGAAAAGAATAACGGGAATCAGCCTTGTCAACCAGGTTAACAACAGCGTACAGGGAACCGGCGTTACGCCGCTTATTCCTAACTACGACAGCTTTGGTGCAGGGGCTTACGCTATTGTAAGGCACATTAAGAATGAGCGGGAGTTAGAAGCAGGACTCCGCTATGAGTATAAGTATCTCGACGCACTTGGATACAACCGCGACAAAGAGCTTTATGGCGGAACCCATCATTTCAATAACCTCTCTGCCTCGCTTGGCGGCGTCTGGCACTTCGGGCCTAAATGGCATCTGCGCTCCAACCTTGGGCTGGCATGGCGTCCGCCTGCTGTCAGCGAGCTATACAGCAACGGACTTCACCATGGTACCGTTTCATACGAAATAGGAGATGCAAACTTAAAAGCAGAAAGGTCCTATAAGTGGCTTAACAGCATCGAATATCAGACGGAAAAGTTAAGCTTTGAACTCGACGGATATATCAACCACATCGAACATTACATCTACCTGAAGCCCTCGTTAAGCTACTTCGAAAATATCAGAGGTGCTTTCCCGGTCTACAACTATACACAGACCAACGCGCGTCTTATAGGAGCGGATCTCAATTTAACATACCATCTCACTCCTTATATCGAGTACGGGCTAAAGGGCTCCGTGATAAGAGCCCGCGATGTAAGTAATAATGCCTATCTGCCTTGGATCCCTTCAGATCGTGTCAGGAACTCTGTAAAACTGACTCTTCCGGAGAAGAAGACCTTCAGTGGCAGCTTCCTTGAATTCGGCTACCGCTTCACTGCCCGGCAAGACAGGTATGAGCCAGAGAGCGACTACGCCTCCCCTCCTCCTGCTTATCATCTGTTTGATGCTTCTGTCGGAACAGAATGGAAGACCAGAACAAACAGTCTGCTGGTCAGCTTAACAGCCGAGAACCTGACAAACCGGCTTTACAAGGAATATCTGAACCGCTTCAGGTATTTCGCGCACGACCTCGGACGAAATGTAACCTTCAGGGCAACCTGGAGATTTTAAAAGCAATTAATTAATGTTTAACATAAAATCCAGAAATCATGACTAAAATCTATCGTTTTGCAATCGCCGCATTGTTCCTTGGAACAGCTCTCTCATTCAGTTCCTGCAGCAAAGATGATCCGGAACCAGAAGTTGAAATGGAAGAACCAGATGCTGCTGTACTAACCTTTACTAAGCTCGACGCCAGCGGCAAAGAGACTGCCGATAAAGTTACCGTTAACTTCGAACTGGGAGACCATGACCATGCTCACACTGCATCAGCCACAACTTCTGAAGAAAATGATCATGGACACTCGCACGCGCACATCCACCTTGACGCCAAAGCAAGTTACCGTCTTACGGTAAACATGTATCGTGACGAGAAGGTCATTAATGACGAGTTTATGCAGGCTGCACACTTACACCAATTCTTTTATACTCCAAAGAATGAAGCAGGAGCCATTGAGTCGGGCTTTATCAACTACACTTACGAAGATAAAGACAAGAACAACCGCAACATCGGCCTTAAGGGAAAGTTTGATGTTTTAAGAGCTGGTTCAGCAGATGTACAGGTGATCCTCAGCCACGGTCTTGACAAGTCAAAAGTAGCCCAGAACGTGTGGATGTATCCAGGTCTTGCCAGTATTGGTGGTGACACTGACATGGATCAGACCTTTGAACTTCATGTCCTTGCTGACTAGAAGAAACGACACACGCAATCGCACTGACATGCCGCTTACTGCCATTTTTACGTAGCTGGCAGAATTAATACGCATACACGAACAAGTATAAATCTGGCACGATCATTGATATTATTTTGACAGGTTTATAATTGGTTAGTTTGAGCACCTGCCCATCAGGTGCTTTCTTTTTTAAGGGTATCGTGATACACATCTCGGATACGAGCCTTTTGAGAAGCGTTCAAGTATCAAACGGAAAAGTTGGGGAGATTAATAATTAAGCATAAGGCAATTGTTGAATGCCATTACTGAGCAAACACAACGTCAGGCATTCGGAGAATGAAAATCATTATGCTTTTTACAAAATACGCACTCACCCTTCAATTAAATAACATTTTCGGCAACAATCCTCTTTATCATTCGTAAAAGCATAACATAATATTACTTTATGAAAAAGAATAACACACAAACACCTCTTGCTACTGCAAAAAAACACTGGATCGTTTACATCGCTCCAACCCTCATCACCATTGCCGGACTAGCTTTAATGACAAGCAACAATGTCACTTATGAAGGCAGCGGAGCTTTTCTGGCACTCGTTGGACTTGGTTGGATCCTGAAGAAAGCAAATGAGAAGTGGTATCTTACCGAGAGTCACCTCGTAATGGAAAAGGGAATTCTACCATGGTCAAAAAAGTCGGTAGAAGTGCCGGTAAAAGAACTATACAAGACAGAATATGAGCCTGTCAGGATTAAAAAGCCGCTCCCGATGGGTACTATCAGTACCAGAAGGCGTGCGGACAACTGCGCAGGCTTTCGCAGCAGCTTCATGGCTTATCCCGAAAGATTTTCTCAGCAAGTAGAATATCATCTTAAAAGACAGCCTGAACACTCGCTTAACCAGTTGTTCGAACTGAAGGAAAAAGGCGCTATCAGCGAACACGAGTTCAACATCATGAAACTCGGCCACGTCACTAAAATGTATTTATCCTAAAAGGATAAGAGTCAAAAAGAGGCCGTTCCAAAGGGATTTGAGAACAGCAAATGGCAGACTCCTTTCCGTGAAAGGCGGTTACCTGCATAAAATCTTTGACGAGACTTGAAATTAACATCATAAACAAAAAAAGAGGCTGAACTCCCGAAGAGTGCCAGCCTCTTTCTTTTTTACAGAGATTAGTTTTCCTGCTGACACACTGCTGTCACTTGCCACCACTAGGTTTGCATTACCAAACAAAATTTAAGACAATGGAAACACTAACAGCAGCAATCATCAGTCCCGAAGAACTTTTAAAGCATTGGCAGGGCCACCGCGCACTTACCCGCCGCGTCATTGAAGCATTTCCCGAGAAAGAGCTCTTCGAATTCTCTATCGGCGGTATGCGTCCCTTCCTGAACATGGTACAGGAAATGCTTGCCATCGCCGGCCCCGGATTAAAGGAAATTGTCACTGGTGAAACTCAGCCCTACGAAGAGAAAAAGAATGAGTTCAAGACCAAGGCAGAGGTATTGGCAAAATGGGATGCAGAGACGGAGGTGATCAACAGCTACTTCGCGCAACTTTCTCCCGAGAAGTTTCATGAAATGAACAACCTCTTCGGCCAGTACAACTTCCCCGTCATCCAGAACTTAATGTACTTCATCGACAACGAAATTCACCACCGGGCACAGGGCTACGTCTATCTGCGCGCACTCGGAATCACGCCTCCTCCCTTCTGGGAAAGGTACTAAGGGTCTTAAAGCAAGGAATCTCTATGTCAAAAAGTGACCATAGCTTCTTTATTACCTACACTACCTGGTAAACTATTTGTCCTTTTGCGAGCCGATCCAATCCTACAGGATCGTCGTTGAGGCGTCGCATCATTATTAAGAAAGGAGGCTGTATCGTATTAAGTTCAGCCTCTTTTCTTTGATATTATTGCAGTAATTGTTCTTAAAATTGCAGTTGGCTTAATAATCCGCCAGCAGAACTGACACCTCCGGCAGCATGTTTTGCCAGCTGCGTCTTTAGTACATCTTAGACTATCGACGCAAGAACGGTAACACAAGAGAACAGATTTCGAACCCTTGAAAAAGAAGCCATAGCAGACATATAGGCAGGCAAAAAGATGATCCGCAGCGACGAGGCAACTTGCACCTATTAATACTTTTCCGAAGGTCAGCTTTAATAAAACTCCTTTTAGCGGTTGCCAAAAGGCTCTGTACCATTCTGCCCCCCTTCTTCTGCTAACGAATGGGTTTATAAACCATACGCCCTTTTCATTAAATCCACAAGGAACCCTGCGGAAAGAGACTATCCTCAGCCAGTAGATGAATCGCCCAACATACCGTGTAACTTGTAGTGCTCCCGCCGTATCTGTACCTTTACATTCTGACCTTACTCAACAATGCTAAAAAAGATACCTTTATTCTTAATCCTCTTCCGTCTGCTTGCAGGATTTTTAATCATTATCCTGGCTTTCTTACAGCCCCTGCATTTTCGGGCTATACTGCTTGTCCTTCTCGCGACCGGACTCCTTTCAGATATCCTGGACGGGATTATTGCGCGCAGCCTCGGAGTGTCAGGTGAAATGCTCAGACGTCTTGATTCATCAGCCGACCAGGTCTTCTGGCTCTGCAGACTGGGTGCCTGCTACATCTGCTGCCCTTCTTTTTTTCAGACAACTGGCTGTCCTTAACAATCGTCCTTGCCCTCGAAGCCTGTACTTATATCCTTTCATATATCCGCTTCCGCAAGGAAGTCGCTACACATGCCATCCTTTCTAAGATATGGACTTTAACCATCCTGGCTGTCATGGTACAGCTCTTCCTTTCGTGCCAGTCTTCCTGGATATTCACAACGTGCATTATGCTTGGTATTGTCTCCCGAATAGAGAACCTCGCCATCCTGCTGTTGCTCAAAAGCTGGGAGAGCGATATACCATCAGTCGTTCATGCCCTGCAAAGGCGCAGAGGAAAAGACATCAAAAGGAATAAGCTTTTTAACGGATAAAAAGGTAGTCATCCAAATCCCACAGCTAAAGCACAGGTACTAAAAGATGTCGGTTCATAGGTACCACGTACTGCAACTTGTTTGCCCAAACAACGTACAACTTTCGATCTCAAAACTTCCTCTACTCTTCTTCCCTTATCTCTTCTGTCACCCAGCGGGCTAACCTATTCCTTTTCAGCAATCAAGACGCTTTGAGACATCCTCGTCCATCACAGTTAACCCACCTATCACCCTATAATTTTACAACTTACCACTCAAAACTCACCACTGACCACTCACAAGTCACCACCTACAACTTACAACTCACCACCTACAACTTATAACTCACCACTTACAACTCAATACTTATCGCGATCCCCTTTCCGATAGTCTGATTAAATCGCCAAATTTGCAGGCGATGACTACAGAAAAAAATACAGCCGTTTTACAACAGAGTTTAAAGTAAGGCCCGACGATATAGACATGTTTAACCATGTCCACAACAGCAAGTACTTCGATTACGTTCTGGCAGCCCGTTACGAGCAAATGGAAGAGTTCTACGGCATGCCCATGGAAGACTTCCTAAAGCAAGGCTATGGCTGGGTAGTAAAGACTGCATATGTCGACTATAAGAGGCCCCTCACCCTTGGCGACGCATTCCTGGTAGAGACAGGCATTGCCGAGCTTCACGAAAGAGGTTGCCGCGTCGAATTCAAGCTGAACAATAAGAAGACCGGAAAGCTATGCTGCGACGGCTGGTTCGACTATGTCCTCATCGACACTAAGACGGGCCGCAGCGCCAA
Source organism: Arcticibacter sp. MXS-1 (assembly GCF_041902385.1). GTDB lineage: Bacteria > Bacteroidota > Bacteroidia > Sphingobacteriales > Sphingobacteriaceae > Arcticibacter. The sequence goes on from NZ_CP169244.1 coordinate 4,302,649, forward strand.
AATAACCGATGAGATGCTTGAGAAATATTCGGTTTAAAGGCGTTTTTACTTTTATACCTATCAGCCTCTCAGGAAGACAGAGAGGCTGCCATCAAAAGGTGCTTTTGATTAGCCCCTATTCCGGCTGAGGAAGGTAAAGCGGTACGATCAAAAAGGGCTTTTACTTAGCCTCTATCGGCCTGGAGGAAGGCAAATCGGCCCCCATCAAAAAGGCCCTTGTCGCTCAGTTTCAGCTCCGGAATCACCAGCAATGCCATAAAAGACAGACTCATGTAGGGCGAAGCAAGGGTTGAACCGAGAGCCCTAGCCCCCGCATCAAGTTCGCTATACTTCCGCGCTACTTCATATCCATCCTGATTGGACATGAGCCCTGCTACCGGAAGAGCTAAAAGACGCTCTTCTGCACCATCAACCAGCGAAACGCCCCCCTTACTCTCTATCACCAGGTTCACAGCACGGCAAAGATCATCATCGTTTGCACCAACAGCAATGATATTATGGCTGTCGTGCGCTATAGAGGAAGCAAGAGCACCTCGTTTCAGTCCGAAATTCGTAATAAATGCGCAGGCTACCGGAGCATCATGATAACGGTTTATTACCGCTATTTTAAGAATGTCTCGGGGTACATCACAGGCAATGATGCCCTCTTCCAGTCGTGGTGTTTCCCATCTCTTATCGGTCACCAGCTGACCATCTGTCAACGCTATCACCGGAATCATCCCTTCCTGAGCCGGAAAGGCAGAAGCTTGTACCACAAAGTCGACAGCCGTTCTCGGTCTGCAGTTAAACCGGTTGACAGGCTCAAGCCTTTCCTCCTGCAGACTGATCAGGGAGCGTCCTCCTTCGGCCACCAGCTCTCCGTCAATATAAGTTCGCAGGACATTAAACGAGTGCAAATCCTCCGCAACAATGAAGTCCGCCGGGTCGCCTTGCTGCAATACGCCGACCTGAAGCCCATAATGCTCAACCGGGTTCACACACGCCATTTGCAGCACCTTAAATACATCGGCACCCGCGGCCACCGCTCTTGCACATAGCTGATTGATATGGCCCTGTACCAGATTATCGGGATGCTTATCGTCGCTGCAGAACATCATGTTCTCATAATGCTCGTTGATCAGATGAACAAGTGCATCAAAGTTTCTTGCCGCACTTCCTTCCCTGATCTGTACCTTCATGCCGTACTTGAGCTTATCCAGGGCTTCAGCAGCCGTGAAGCACTCATGATCGGTACTGATACCCGCTTCGATATACCGTTTTACAGCTTCTCCTGTCAAACCCGGAGCATGCCCATCCACAGGCTTCCCGTACCTTTTTGCCGCTGCGATCTTCTTAAGCAGCTCTACATCACCGTTCAGCACACCGGGGAAGTTCATGACCTCTGTAAGATACGCCACTTCAGGCCTGGCAAGCAGGACCTCAACATCCGTTGACCTGAGCTCCGCTCCCGAAGTCTCAAAAGTGGTAGCCGGAACACAGGAAGGAGCTCCGAAACAGAATTTAAAGGGAACCGTTTGACCGTTATTGATCATAAAATCTACGCCCTCCATTCCGCACACATTGGCTATCTCATGAGGGTCGCTCACCGTCCCCACCGTGCCGTGAACAACAGCAAGCCTGGCAAACTGCGAGGGCACAAGCATGGAGCTTTCCACATGAACATGTGCATCAACAAAGCCGGGCAGAATAAAATGATCCTTTTCAACCGATTCAACCCGCTCAACTGAATAGATAACTCCATCCCGAACTTCCACGCAGGCAGGGTAAATTTCCCTTCTCCTGATGTCCACAAACTGACCTGTAATAGAAAAACGCATTTAGCAGTAAAGATAAGGAATACTCATATCGGAGCGCTATTTTACTCCGATGTAAGTATAACAAATACCACTTCTTCCTGCATCTTCATTCTGCCAGGCCACTAAAAAGCCGTTCTTTAAAGCCACAAGAACCGGGTGATGTCCTTTTTCTTTACCTGATGGCAGCCTGATCTCCGTTCTTCCTCCATCCTTATCATGGAGGGACACGTGGATCGACGCCGCTCCCGAAGCAGCGGCCGCCATCATCGCCCCATGTCCCATCGCTGCGTGAGTATGCTGCATGGCATGTCCCGCACCGCTCTGTTCCTCTTCCCAGGCCATGGCAAGGCGACCATCCTCAAGGGCCACCATCTGAGGATGGCGACCTGTCATCGTTAACGCTTCTGGAGGAGCAAAACTTGTCTGACCTTTCTTCATGGAGACGAAATTCAAGCCTCCCTTCCCCGCTCCGGTAAACCATAAGGCATGCACATCATCCCGGGTAACAGCAAGCGTCGGACCGCTATGGGGGCATCCCTCGATCTTCCAGTTATCTGCGTGAAGCAATATCGCTTTGCCAAACGACTTCCCGTTATCAGCAGAGGTCATATAAACCATATCTCGCACCTGTTTACCAAGAGCTGCTGCCGGATAAAGGATCTTGCGGAAAGCAACATGTAACGATCCATCATCCGAAGACAGAAGATCGGTGCGGCAGCATTCACAGGTACTTCGCGAAATGCAACTGTCTTTTCCAAATCCTGCCCCCTTTCTCGTCCTGGCAAAAAACAAGGCCGAACCGGTATCCTCTTTGCCATACCTGCCATCAAGCCATACCGACGCCAGCTCTCCGTCTCGGAGCACCGCCAGGTCGAAAAAACTGCGCCCGTACCGATGCGAGGTGTCTGAATGAAGATAACGAGAAGCCGTCCAGCTCTTTCCGTGATCCAACGAGAGCGAATAGCAGATGGCTCCTGCCCAGGGATTTTTCTCTCCGGTAAATTTTCTGGTGTACATAGCCAGCACCGTTCCATCGCTCTTAAAGCCGACCTTATTCATACTCTCGGCCGAAGTCCCGGTCCCGGCGGAGGGCTCTACCGTCACTGGCACACCAAAAGAACCGGTCCTTTCATTGTAGGTTGCATACCTGAGCCGGTACAAGGAATCAGAAGCACTTTGCTCAGTCCAGCATAAAACCGCTTTACCCTTTTCATCCCTGGTGAGATAAGGGTTAAGAGCCGATCCTTCAACGCCTTGCAAGGCCTGAACCTGGAGCTCTTCCTGGCGCCCCTCTCCGCAGGCTGACAATAAAATCACAGCGCATGCCAGCCATCTGTAAATGTTTTTAATCATCATTTCTTCTTAAGTGATAAGTCAGTCCTATTGATACCGTTCTTGGAGGCGCCGCGTTGTACGTCGCCCCGTATTGGTTGGTCATGACATTACTCGCATAGAGCACATCGCCGAGGTTCAGTATATTGATCCAAAGCCCCGCACCTTTAGCAAAGCTCTTTTTGAAGTCATAGCCCGTTCTGAAATTCAACAGCTCATATCCATCATAATCACGGGTGTTTGCACTATTGGTGTAGTAGCCCGAAAGATGCTGCCACTCCAATGATGCGCGAAAGCCCGAAAAGAAATTAGGGCGGTACGTCACTTCTGAGTTGGCAATAAATGCAGGAGCATTACTCATCCGCTTACCATCGTAGTTCACGGACTTTCCCGCACTTACTTCACTGTAATTCAGATAGGTGTGCCGCGCGTTGGTACCGCTAAGCCGTAAGGCAAGCTGGGGCAAGGGTTTCCAGCTGACCTGATATTCTACTCCAAGGTGCCGGGTGGCACCTGCATTCTGATTTTGAGTCGAACCATCCGCCATGAGAACTGAGATTATCTCATTCCTTCCTTCCATGTTGTAAACGCTCATCTCCACCCGCACGTTGCCATTCCGCGCAGCAGTCCAGCCCCCGGCTTCGTAGTTGTAGAAAGTTGCCTGCTTCAAGGCAGTTGTCTGCCTCGAGCTGTAGAGGTTGCTCGTTTCAGGAGGCTGGAAACCTGCACTAACAGTGGCGTAAAGTCCGGCTCCTTTGCCCAGGTCGTAAGTAGCTCCCAGTTTCGGAGCCACTACATTAAATTCATTCGTTTCTTGTTGCTTGTACTTCGTCCGCTCCGCGGGCAGCCGGTTAGAAAAATGATACGTCACCCGGTCGTAACGCAGTCCTCCCACCAGCCTTAGCTTCTGCGTAGGACGAATCAGGTACTGCACGTAAGCGGCAGTGTTCAGCAGCCTCATGCGGTAGTCGTCGATGAGGACGCCCGTGTTGCTATAGCCTGTGTACGTATTGCTGCTTCTGTCTTTGTAGACATCAAGAGCATCGGCGTAAAAAGAACTTGGACTATGATCTACATACACACCTGCAATGAGCTGCGATTTTAAAAAAGACATATCCAGGCTATGCTGCAACAGCAAACCGTAGCTATGAAAGCTTTGGTTGTTCTCCTGTCCGGATGAACGCAGGTACTGCCCCGAGGCATCCCTCACATCCTGAAGATAGTAAGCCGGCAACTGACCAGTTGAATTGTTTCTGAAGAAAAAGGTAAGAAAGCTCCTGCTCTTTCCATTCCAGTCATGGTCAAGGCGACTGCTTGCTCTGAATGCGTTGACGCGGCGATAGGTGAACCGCTGATTGCTTCCATAACTTCTGCTGTAGAAACGGCTGCTATCCAGGCTGCCGGGCGTCTGAGTGTCGAGGTAGCTATAGGTGGCAGAAAAGCCAAGGCGCGTCAGCGCCCCCAAAACGTGAGTCACCTTCAACGAAGCCGAGTATTTGTCGAAATTCGTGTAGTCCTGCCAGCTGTCGTTCTGACGGGCAGCGTAGCCGCTCAGGTACACGCCCGTCTTTGCAGAAGAGTACCCGGCGCTTACGTCGCCCCGGTAATAATGATAGCCATCCCCCTGCACAGACACCTCATTTCCAGTTGATGCCAGAGGGTCAGCGGTAATAAAGTTGACGGCCCCGCCTATTGCATTACTCCCGTAAAGCGATGATGAAGGACCTTTCAGCACCTCAATATCCTTCAATCCGTTCATGTTGATCTCGTAGAGGGCATTATGATTAAAAATACCGGTCGGCCGTATCGGAACCCCATCTTCCATATACAGGTACAAGGCGTTGTAGCTGACCGGCTGCCGGATAGCCATCGTGTGCTGCTCGTTGCCCAGATTGACCATGTATACGCCAGCCGCCTTATTTAGCAGCTGATAGAGTGCCGTGGCACGTGTTTCTTTAATAATTTGCGGATCTATTTTGGTGATTGCTGCGGGAACATCCTTCCGCAACTGTTTTTCCCGGCTGGCCGATATCACAACATCGTTAAGCACAGGAGCAACAGTGTCGATACTGTCGGTAATGGACATATTCTGACCGCCCGAAGCAGATACACCAGATCCATTCAGGCATGCAAATAAGATGCAGGCCAATATGATCTGTTTCATTTTGACGATTTTCTTAAGGGTTTGAAAAGAAGGCACGGATGCCTGTTACCTGATGGCAAAAGGTCAGGCTTCGGGAGGATGATAAGGTGCGAAACTCCGCTGAAATGAATAAAGATCAACCGGTGCATGTCCCAGTACTTCCAGAAGGGCAATATGGAAAGCGACCTGTTCCTGACTCGTACAAAATATATCCTGAACCAGGTTTTTCTGGGTATCCCGCTCCTGCTTCTGCTCTTTCTCTTCCGCTTGCTTGAGCTTCTTCATCAGAAAGCACTTTCCCTCACAATGCAGCCAGGGTTTATCCTTATTCACACAGTATTTTTCAGCAATATACTTCTGGTTAAGGCTAAAGGAAGCAAAAATGAGACACTTTGTAAGCCCGGAGGATATTACAGCAATAATCAGCAGTATGGCAACAAAGCGTTGGAACATTTGATCGCAAAAGTAGTAAAATATCGAATTACCGCGGTCCGCTAACTCAGTATTCTGAACACCGCCTCCGGTATAGCTACCTCGGCTACAGAAAAGTGATTGTACTCAGGGTAATATTTCCACTTGAAGTTCATATTATCTTTTAAGCTGTTCAGCAAGTCGGCCAATTCAACATTCGGACGAATAAGATCCCCTTTCTTGCTGGTATCTTCCCTGATCTCTGAAACGGTGAGGTGTTTCCCTACGCTGTCGGCCACAGCCAGAAAAAGGTGCACATCTAGATAAGCCTCGTCTGCAAGCCTCCGCTTCGCTTCGTTGAGCAAGCTGTGATGATCATACCACAGACTCGGCTCAATAGCCACATAATGCTGAAATAGCGCCGGCCTTTCGAGCAGGATATGAAGTACTTCCAGTCCCCCCAAAGAATGACCAATAATAGCAGTGCGATTAATTCCCCGAAACTCAGAATGGAGATGAGGAAGAAGTTCGCTCTCCAGAAATGACAGAAATTTACCTCCGCCGCCGGTCATCGCTATTGCATCGGGGTCAAGAAATGACGATTCTTTAACTGCAGTGGGTGTGTAATCGCGTACACGCAAGTCCTTGTTTCCCAGGCCAGCGGCAATCACGCCATAGCCAGCTTTTACTTCAGACTGGCTCAGTACATCCACCACGGCACTGAAATGATCCTCCCCATCCAGCACAAGCAATAAGGTACAGGGTGCGCCGGAATCGCCTCCCGTTTCCGCTGTTCTGTAGATATCAAATATCCTTTGCTCTCCCAGAACCTTTGAATCGAATGTTCGTCTTTGTACTCTCAAAACAACTTAAAAAGCCGAAATAGCTAAACTTGTTTGAATACGCGCATAAAATCAAGCCGACGTAATGAAGATCGATACCGCACAGGGATTGTGAACATGTAATATTCAGAGCCGGGTGTAATTGGATTTAGGCTTCGTCGAAACAAAGCCGGATGCTGAAAATATAATATCAGGCCCTGGGCGAAATCCGCTCGGTTAATCCCGCTGCGGCAGACGACATATTTAAAAGCTAATAGCCAGGCCCGACTCAGTTCGCCTCAACTAATCCCGCTCCGGCAGGCAAAATACTTAAAACCTGACAGCCGGCGACGAACTTGCCCGCGAGACAATACACCAAGAAGAAGTATTTAGAACTCGAGACCGCCTTTTCTCCTGTTCAGTTTTTTTACAGCCTTTTGTTGTTTGTCTTTCAATCGCTGTTCCACTGAGGCTTTCGAGGGTTTGGTAGCCTTTCGCTTCTTTGGGACGTACAGGGCATTTCGCAGCAGAGAGTGAAGCTTGTCAAGACAGCGCTCCTTGTTAAGAAGCTGGCTTCGCTCCTCATCAGTTACTACTTGTATCATACCCGATGCCGACAGCCGGTTCTGGAGCTTCGTCCTGATCCGATCCTTCTGCTCAGCCGAAAACAGCGGACTTCTTTCCAGATCGAAGTTCAGCTCGGCCTTAGTCGAAACCTTATTCACGTTCTGGCCGCCCTTCCCACCGCTTCTAGAGGTTTTAAAGGTAATTTCGGGCAGAAGATCTTGTTTTGAAAAGTCCATCCTGCAAACCTAATTAAAATCACGATCTTTATCAGACAGCAGACGCGCGGCGGCGGCGCCGCCAGAACAGGATTAGTACTCCGTCTTCTTTTCAAGTTCGCTTCTAAACCTGTTCATGTTATCCCTGCGTGCGGACTGAGTCCGGGTTGAGTGCGGGTCAACTGCGGGTTTTTCTCAGTTTTACCCGCACTCAACCCGCATGCACCCCGCTACAAAGCTGCACACAGTTCCTGCTTGTACATAGCAAGAAGCGAATCAGAATCATACTGAGAGTAAAGACGTTGCAGTGGCCAGTGCTCAATATTTTTCAACTTATTGCCGGAGCTCTGTTTAATAATCAAGCTAAAAGGTAACTTTGCCGCCGTAATGAACAAAAATCTTGTAATAGCGATAGACGGCTATTCTTCATGCGGCAAAAGCACTCTCGCTAAAGCCCTGGCACGTAAGCTCCACTTTATTTACATTGATACCGGCGCCATGTACCGCGCTGTGACGCTGTATTTTCTGAGAAAGGGCATTGACCTCAACAATGAGGAGATGGTGAAAGACGCGCTGAAAGAAGTACACCTCAATTTTGACTCAAAAGATTATCAGACGCACATCCTTCTCAACGGCGAAGACGTGTCTGATGAGATCAGACAAATGGAAGTTTCGCAGCAGGTCAGCGAGGTGAGCGCCATCAAAGCCGTTCGCCAGGAAATGGTGAACCAGCAACAGCGGATGGGCCGCTCGAAGAATGTAGTGATGGACGGCAGGGATATTGGCACAACGGTATTTCCCGACGCTAAAGTAAAAATCTTCATGACGGCTGATCCCAAGGTTAGGGCGGAACGACGTTTTAAGGAGCTCACCGCAAAAGGCGAACAGATTACACTGGAAGCGGTATTCGAAAACATCGCCCACCGCGACTTTCTCGATACTACCCGGAAGGAGAGTCCGCTTACCCGCGCTGCCGACGCGATTGTTCTGGATAATACCGAACTGACGGAAGCCCAGCAACTCGAATTCGCACTGGGAAAGATAAGCCGTTTTCTGAAGGCTTAGGCATAAGAGCATTACAAACTCTTGCAGTTTGACGAATGATTCAGGACGCAGAGCCCTTTCCTGAAGGCTTAGACACAAGCGCATTCAAAGCTTCCGAAGTTTCACAATTTATACACGACGCGGAGCAGCCTGCTGAAGACTTAGACATAAGAGCATTCGAAACTCCCGAAGTTTGACTATTTATACAGGACGCAGAGCCCTTTTTTGAAGGCTTAGACATAAGAGCATCCCAAATTCGGAAAGTTTGACTGTCTATATAGAATGCACGAGTCTTCGCCGAGGGCTTAAACATAAGAGCAAGTACAACCATCGAAGTTTATCAGGCGATAAAGGATGCACGAGTCTTTCCTGAAGACCCAGAGATAAGAGTAATAAAAACAGCCTGAGCTGTTTTTATTACTCTGCACCGGCTGTATCGTCGGTACGATTTCTCTCGGCGTCGGGACTTGTATTGTCGAACATCTGTTCGTCCTGAGGAGTAGCCCACTCCTGTTTGTGGTTCTGTCCGCCGGTTTTAAAACCATCGTCCACCGGCTTTTCCGACGAATTTGCGTCTGTTCTGGTAGCGCTGATCTCGTCTTCGCCCTTGTTTATGTTTTGATTTCTTTCCTGAGGATCTTTCATATGCTTCATTATTAGATGCATAAGTTAAACGAACAAGAGCACCATCTGTTTTAATTATATAGCTGATGCCCCCTGCCCTAAGGCTGGTCTTTACAGAAGCAAAAGGGCTATCAGTCAATAAAATAATAAAAATAATTTCTCGTCTTTAAAAATTAATTTTCCTACCTTTGCAGTCCTGATTTAAATCAGGACAAAGGAGAAAAATTAATTAATGGCCAAAAAACAAGAAGCAGAAAAGGAGCTACATGCTAAATCAGCAGAACTCCATGGCGAAGAAACCAAAACGGTTAAAGAAAAAGAAAGCATTGAGTCAGAAGCTGATTCACTGTCAATTGAAGACATTAAGTCTAAAACTCTGGTAACGCCTGCAGGCGATTTTGACTGGGATACAGACGAAAAAGGCTTTGGTAACTACTCTCAGGAAGAGCGTGCAAAGCTTGAACAACTGTATGCCGGAACTTTTAATTCGATCAGCAAGGGTGAGATCATCACCGGTACTGTTGTATCAATTAACAACAAAGACGTGGTATTGAACATCGGCTTTAAGTCTGATGGTATGGTATCTCTGTCAGAATTCCGTGATACGCCTGACCTGAAGGTTGGCGACCAGGTTGATGTTTTTGTTGAATCACAGGAAGATGCTAATGGTCAATTGGTTCTTTCACGTAAGCGTGCAAAAACTCAGAAGTCATGGGAGCTCATCAATGAAGCTTTGGAAAACGACACCATCATTACCGGTTTTGTAAAGAGCCGTACTAAGGGTGGTCTGATCGTTGACATCATGGGTGTTGAGGCCTTCCTGCCAGGATCACAGATCGACATTAAGCCGATCCGCGATTACGACATTTATGTTGGCAAGACAATGGAGTTCAAGGTTGTGAAGATCAATCACGAATTTAAGAACGTGGTAGTTTCTCACAAAGTTCTTATCGAGGACGATCTTGAAAACCAGAAGACAGAAATCGTTGCGAAACTTGAAAAAGGTCAGGTTCTTGAAGGAACTGTTAAGAATATCACCGACTTCGGTGTGTTCATCGACCTTGGTGGCGTTGACGGATTACTGCACATCACAGATATTTCATGGGGCCGTATCGAGCATCCGAAAGAAGTATTATCACTTGATCAGAAGATCAACGTGGTTGTGCTTGACTTCGATGATGAGAAGAAACGTATTGCCCTTGGTTTAAAACAACTTACTCCTCATCCTTGGGAATCACTTGATACTGCAATTGAAGTAGGTTCTAAGGTGAAAGGTAAGATCGTAACCGTTGCTGATTACGGTGCATTCCTTGAAATCACTCCTGGTGTTGAAGGTTTGATCCACGTATCAGAAATGTCATGGTCACAAAATCTGCGTAACCCTCAGGAATTCCTGAAAGTGGGTGACGAGGTTGAAGCTCAGGTGTTAACTCTAGACCGCGATGAGCGCAAGATGAGCCTTGGTATTAAACAACTTACTCCTGATCCATGGCAGAACATTGCTGCAAGATATCCAGTTGGAAGCAAGCACAAAGCTGTTGTGAAGAACATGACTAACTTCGGCGTATTTGTTGAAATCGAAGAAGGTATTGACGGATTGATCCACATCTCTGACCTTTCATGGTCTAAGAAGATCAACCATCCTAACGAATTCACTAAAGTTGGTGAAGTACTGGATGTAGTTGTTCTGGAACTTGACGAAGAAAACCGCAAGCTTAGCTTAGGTCACAAGCAACTTGAAGAAAACCCATGGGATACTTTCGAAACGATCTTCACCCTGGATTCAATCCACGAAGGTACTGTATTGAAAGTAAGCGACAAGGGAGCTATCGTTGCTCTTCCTTACGGTGTTGAAGGATTCTCTCCTGCTAAACACTCCATCAAGGAAGACGGCAAGCCGCTTAAAGTTGACGAAGTTGCAGATTTCAAGATCATTGAATTCAGCAAGGAAGCTAAGCGTATTGTAGTTTCTCACTCACGTATCTGGGAAGAAGCAAGAGCTGAAGCTCGTTCTGCTGAAGTTAGCCAGAAGAAGAACGACCAGAAGGCTACTTCTAACGCAGTGAAAAAAGTAAAAGAATCAGTTGAAAGATCTACCCTGGGCGACCTTGGTGTTCTTGCTCAGCTGAAAGAACAAATGGAAGGTGCCGAAAACAAGGCACGTAGCGCTAAAGGCTCCGCTGAGGATGCTGAATAAGCCTTTGTTCTGATCACAAAAAAAGCCCTGCCGCTAAAACGGCAGGGCTTTTTTTGTGAAAGTCTATTTGTTTTTTAAATGGCCAAGAAGAACACTCAATCAACTTTCATCCCCGCTTGAGAGCGTAGCTCATGAGTGTTTTTTGTGAAAGTATCTGTTTATTGAGACGATTAATAATTTGTTAAAGCCTCAATGAGGTCGCTTCGCTATCTTTATTGAGATCATTAATTGCTTTTCAACAGGGCTCAATGAAATCGCTTCGCTAAGTTTAAGTGCCCACAAAGAACGTTCATCTAAGTTTTATCCCGTTTGAGTGTGCTCATGAATATTTTCCTTGAAAGTCTGTTTGTTTTTAAAGGTCAAGGAGAGCATTCAAGCAAATTCATCTCCTGTTTGACTACGCACGGCCCTTGAACGTTTTTGTTAGCATATATCTGTTCCTGGGGGGCAGGAAGGCTGCTCAAATCCTCCACTAACTTTGATCACTGTTAGCAAGCGCGACTCCCTTGCCTTCTACTTTGTAATCAGACACTAACTTTTAAGTAACGATGGAGAATATCCGGACCTGGCAATATCGGTTTGTGATCGTCAGCAATGAGAGGTACTTTTGAAAGCAAGTGACGCAAACCTCCGCTACAGCGGGAACCGTCGTTTCGGACGCCGTTCATGAAGGTTTTTCTTTTGCTTATTATTATTTTTTTTATTTTTGCCCAAATCCAAGCTGATGCAAAACTTAACCCTGCTAGACGGACAAAAGTTTCAGATTACCATCAAAAGACTTTGTCATCAGTTAATAGAAAACCACAACGATTTTACTGACTCTGTTATTCTGGGAATTCAGCCCAGAGGTATTTATCTGGCCAACAGGATCGCTTCCGAGCTTCAAACAATCCTGCCTCAGGCAAACATATTAAACGGGAATCTCGATATCACCTTCTTCCGAGACGACTTCCGGAGGCGGGAAGGCCCGCTGGTCCCTAACTCGACCAAAATTGACTTTATCATCGAGGGCAAGAAGGTGATCCTGGTGGATGACGTTTTATGGACAGGCAGAACCATCCGTTCAGCAATGGATGCAATGCTCGCCTTTGGCCGTCCTGAGAAAGTGGAATTACTGGTACTGGTTGACCGCCGCTATTCGCGCCACCTTCCGATAGAACCCGACTACATCGGTATACAGGTAGATTCGATCAATTCGCAAAAAGTAGTCGTAAGCTGGAAGGAAACCGATCAGGAAGATAAGGTGATCCTTTTATCTGATAAATAGAACAATCATTATTCATACAAACAGAGGGAGATACAGAAGGGCAGACATACATAACAACATACAAAAATGGCAGAACCGGGTCAGAAACTAAGTACCAGACATCTTCTAGGCATCAAAGATTTAAACGAGAACGACATTCAATTGATTTTTGAGACCGCCGACACCTTTAAAGATGTACTTAACCGGCCAATCAAGAAGGTGCCGTCCCTTCGTGATGTGACCATTGCAAACATCTTTTTTGAGAATTCAACCAGAACGCGGCTATCTTTTGAACTGGCCCAAAAACGACTTTCAGCTGATACCATCAATTTTGCAGCATCTTCTTCTTCTGTGAGCAAAGGTGAGACACTTATCGACACGGTGAACAATATCCTGGCGATGAAGGTCGACATGATTGTGATGCGTCACCCCTACCCTGGTGCAGGCGTGTTCCTGAGCAAGAAAGTAAAAGCACAAATTGTAAATGCGGGAGACGGGGCACACGAGCACCCTACGCAGGCTCTTCTTGACGCATTTTCTATAAGGGAAAAGTACGGCGACGTGGCGGGTAAAAAGGTAGCCATCATAGGCGATATCCTTCACTCCCGCGTAGCCCTGTCCAATATCCTTTGCCTTCACAAACTGGGAGCTGAAGTAATGGTCTGCGGCCCCACCACGCTGATCCCTAAATACATTCATACGCTCGGTGTTAAGGTGGAATACGACCTCATGAAAGCGCTGCGCTGGTGTGACGTAGCAAACATGCTGCGCATCCAGCTCGAAAGGCAGGATATCAAATATTTCCCTTCCCTTCGGGAATATTCCATGCTCTATGGCCTTAATAAGGAGATCCTCAATTCCCTCGACAAAGAAATTACCATCATGCACCCAGGCCCCATCAACCGGGGTGTAGAAATTACCAGCGACGTAGCAGATAGCAAGCAGTCGGTGATCCTCGATCAGGTAGAAAATGGGGTAGCGATCAGAATGGCCGCCCTATACCTCCTCGCCGGTCAACTGTAGGAGACCTGAGAAAGCGGAAAGCAAAGGCAGAAAGCTGAAAGCTAAAAGCTAAAAGCAGAAGGCAGAAAGCGCAAAGCAGAAGGCTGAAGGCAGAAAGCGCAAAGCTTAAGGCAAAAAGCAGAAGGCTCAAACGCAGAAGGGCAAAGATAAAAGCTAAAGGCGCAAAGCGGAAAGCAACAAAGCGGACACAAGGATGACCGTAAAAGCAGAAGACACAGCACTTATTCCTGAAGGATAATGACGATAAATGACTGCAGCCCGGCGATTACTAATTGCTGATAGCTGACAGCCGACAGCTGATTACTAATCTGATTTCTGACAGCCGACAGCTATTCCCCCAACAGCCAATAGCTAATCGCCAACAGCGTAAAAGAGAAAGAGTTACAGCAAATGCTGTAACTCTTTCTCTTTTACAATCATAAACGTTAATTTTGGCAGATTTTCCACATCTGTTAAGATCTTATGTCTACATTACCAACTATATCTGTTAACTTCGCAATTTTCACACTTAGACATGTTTAGAAAATATATTCTGCTTACTCCGATATTCTGTTTTCTATTGTTCTCGGCGAAAGGTCAGCAAACCGAATGGTTCACGATCAATCAGGCCTACAAGAGCGGCATCGAGTTACTTGAGAAGTCCAAATATGCTGCTGCGAGCGAACAGTTCAGCAGGGTTGAACAAGTGCGACTGGCTCCTTCCTCGCAGCTGCTCGCTAAAAACAAGCAAATCTCGCTGTTGAAGGAAAACGCCCAGTACTATCAGGCTGTATGTGCACTGGAGCTGGGTAATACAAATGCCGAAGGCATGTTCCTGAAGTTTATTCGCGAGCATCCGGCAAGCGCAAACACGAAAGCTGCATACTTCCAGATGGGAAAGTCGTTCTTTGCCCAGAAGAATTATGCCAAAGCGATCGAATGGTTCACTAAAACCAGCGCTGCTAACCTGGCGGGAAAAGACAATGAGGAGTATCGCTTCAAGCTGGCGTACTCTTATTTCTCGGTTCAGCGTTACAATGACGCCGAGCCCCTTTTCGCAAAGCTGAAAGAGGAAGAAGGTAAGTACCAGGAGTCTTCTATCTATTACTACGCCTACCTGAGCTACCTGAACGCAGATTATAAGACTGCTCTTAGGGAATTTGAGCGATTAAAGAACTCAACGGCCTATCAGTCGAGCTACCCGTATTACATTTCTGCTTTGTACTTCCTCGACAAACGGTATGACGATGTAATTGCCTATACGATCCCGGCGATCAATGTCATTGCAGATCAGTACAAACCTGAGATGTACCGAATAGTAGCAGCGACCTACTTCGCACGCGACGACTACAAAACATCGCTCTCCTATTACCAGAAGTTCCAGGCGCTGGATCAGGGAAAAACCCAGAACAATCAGGACGACTATCAGCTGGGCTTCATCTACATGAAGATGAATAACCCGCAGAAGGCAATTTTAGAACTGAACAAGCTGGGCAATCCGGATGTACATTACCAGAGCGGGATGCTCGTGCTGGGAGAGGCACTCTTGAAGACGAACGACAAACAGGGTGCCCGTAATGCTTTCTTCAGAGCTTCTCGACTCGATTTTGATCCAAAACTAAAAGAAGAGGGCTTACTCAACTACGCCAAATTATCCTACGACCTTGAGTTTTATACCGTGGCTCTTGATGCGGTACAGGATTTCATTAAGACCTATCCAAAGTCGGCAAGGATAAACGAAGCGAAGACCTTGCTTGGGGCTGTCTTGCTTTCTACAAAAAACTATAAGGAGGCGGTCAATATCCTTGAGACGATCCAGAACAAGAACGAAGAGACTAAGGGCGTGTACCAGAAGGTGACGTACTTCAGAGGCCTGGAGTTCTATAATGAACGAGCCTTTGAGAACAGTATCTCTTTGTTTATGCGCTCTCAAAAAAGCGCTGTGGACGACGACCTGGAAGCTTTAGCAACCTATTGGCTGGCGGAAGCAATGTTTGAGGTGAGGAAATACGGTGAGTCGGTAGCGCAGTTTGAGAAGTTCCTGGCCATGCCGGCAGCAAGAAAGACCGATGTATATAATTATGCCAATTATGCCCTCGGTTATTCTGCTTTTCAAAATGAGAGTTACAGTAAAGCGGCTAACTATTTTGAACGTTTCCTGCGCGGGGACGATAAGGACCGTAATACGGTAACTGACGCAACCCTGCGTTTGGGCGATTCTTACTTTGTTCTAAAGAATTACTCTGCAGCGCTGCAACAGTACAACAAGATCATTGCATGGGGCGGTCAGGGTGAAGATTACGCCTTGTTCCAGCGGGGGATGATCGAGGGACTGAACGGTCAGAACGATGCCAAGATCGCTACCCATGAGGAATTGCTCCGCAAGTTCCCTAACTCGAACTACTCTGACGACGCCGGCTTCGAAATTGCATATACCTATTTCGTTAAGGGCGACAACGACAAGGCCAAGAACGACCTGAGTTCTTTGATCGAAAAGTACCCGAGAAGCAGCTACGTACCAAGAGCATTGGTAACGATCGGACTGGTACAATACAACCAGGATCAGGACGATGCAGCACTTGCAACCTTTCAGCGTGTAGTAAAGGACTACTCCACTACAGACGAAGCTAAACTAGCCCTGGAGTCAATTAAGAATATCTACCTCGACCGTGCTGATGCTAACGGATTCCTCGCTTATTCGAACACCACAAGCATCGGAAATCTGAGCACAGCTGAGCAGGACAATATTACATTTCAGGCTGCCAATAATCTCTTCCTAAGAGGCGACTATCAGGCTGCCTTCGATGCAGTGAATGCATACTTCGACAAGTTCCCGAAGGCCATTCATGAAAAACAGGCTAAGTTCATAAGAGCGGAAAGCCTGGTAAAGCTGAACCGTCCTGACGAAGCGATCCCTGATTACACATTTATCCTGAACGACTGGACGAGCGAGTATACAGAACGGGCACTTATCAGCATTTCGAAGCTTTACCTCAACCAGAAAAAGTACAACGAAGCAATCGTATACCTGAAGAAGCTAGAAACGACTGCCGAGTACAAGGCCAACTACGGATTTGCTATCAATAATCTGATCGAGGCTTATAACAATATGAACATGCCTGAGGACGTGCTCAAGTACTCGAAGATCATCAGGGACTTCGACCGCTCTTCAGCTGAGGATAAATATCGTGCAGGTCTTTTTGCCGGCAAAGCTTATCTCCTGAAAGGAGATACAACCTCTGCTACCAAAGAGCTGACTGTAGTGGCGAGCAAAACCGCTACTGTTACAGGTGCAGAAGCTAAATATCTGGTGGGCTTCCTCCAATATCAGAAGGGCGATCACAAGGCCGCGGAGAAAACGCTATTTGAGCTAGCCAAGATGGAGTCGCACGACTACTGGGTAGCAAAAGGCTTCATACTCCTTGCAGATAATTACGCTGCACAGAAAGATCTGGTTCAGGCCAGGAGCACGCTCCAGAGTGTGATTGAGAATTACGAAGGGAAGGATGAAATCATCCCAACAGCCAAGGCCAAGCTTGATCAACTTAACAAGAAGAAGAAATAGACAATGAGACTCGATAATATTTCATATAAACTTACTTTTTCAGCTTTACTACTGTCTGCCGCATCCTTTGCCCAGACCAAGCCGGAGGAAAAGAAGACAGATAAACCGGCTGCTGCACTTACTGAAGAAATTGTGGTAGAGCGTCCTTACAAGCCTGTTCTTGCAGATGCAGCGAAGATCAGAAGAAGTCCGGATCTTAATAGTGCCCGAGCACTGAAGAGCCGCTTAAACTACTCGATATTGAACAGGAAGCTTGAGCTGAACAGCGAGATCCGTCAGCTTCAGGCGCAACCTCTTTCGCAGGCAGCGGACGTACCTCCGACCAACAGCTATGCCAAGCTCGGGCTGGGAAACTATAGCACGGGGCTTGCAGAGCTCTACGTAAATACAGGAGCAGATGAGGCCATGCAAGCTGGTTTTTTTGTTAAACATTTGAACCAGGAAGGCAAGCTGCCCAAACAGCAGTTCTCCAAACAAGAGATCGGCATCTTTGGAAAAAGCGTCCTGGATAAGATCACGCTGAATGGAGAGGCGGGATTCGATCGATTCGCGAGTTACTACTACGGTACCATGCGCGATTCAGTGTCTCCTATCAATAGCGCACTTGAGAAGCAACGGTATGGCACACTGACCCTCAGGGGTGAACTTCTGAAGAACTACACCGACTCGGCTACTTCGGACTATGCGCTGAAAGCTGACGCATATCTGATGTCTGATAAGTTCAATGCAAAGGAAAACTCCCTTGCCCTGAGCGGATTCTTTAATATGGTGTGGAAACAATTTAATGTGGGTGTGAACACCTCACTTGATGTGACAAGCACGAAGGATTCACTGAGCATTGGAAACCACATATTCAAAGCGAACCCCTACCTGAAACTGCAGGGGGAAACCTATAAACTGGCGATCGGAGTAAATCTGGTGCAGGAGTTCGGTACTAACTCCCGTTTTAACTTCTTCCCTGCTATTACTGCAGAAATGCCGATCGTTCCTGAATATGTCACGCTGTTTGGAGGGTTCACAGGAGATGTGAACAAGTCCACCCTGCGCAACTTCTCCATCGAAAACCCATACCTCAGCCAGAATATAGGGATTGCGAACGCGGTCGAAAAAACGAATATCTACGGTGGTATCAAGGGAAATGCAGGTGCTGGCTTTGGCTACAAGGCGATGGTCTTCTATAAGAAGATTAACGATATGCCCTTGTTCAGGAATAACAGATTGCATCAGGAACGATTTGACGTGGTGTACGATGATGCAAAAGTCACCGGACTTGAAGGAGAAATCAACGTAAGACTTTCCGAAACGGTGAGCTGGCTGGGCCGTCTGAATATCAACACGTACAGCATGGACGTTCAGGAAAAGGCATGGTTTCAGCCGGAGTTCCGTCTCGTTTCTAATGCCCGGGTGAAGATCAAAAAACAGCTTACCCTGGATGGTGAAATTGTAGTGAATGACCAGACTTACGGTCTTGCTTACAATCCGGATGTACAGATGGTAAAGGTGAAAAGCTACGTAGACTTCAGCGCAGGGGCTGAGTACTTATATAAAGAAAAGTTTGGCTTCTTCCTGCGTGCCAACAACATTTTTGGTACCAAGTACGAAAGATATTTATACTATCCAAAAGTGGGACTGAACATTATAGGTGGTGTAAATTACTCCTTCTGATAATCTTTTGGCCGCGTAAATATTTTAGCTTAATTTTACCGGGATGGATATAGCGCTGTATATATCGGAATTGCTGAGGGATCATAACGAAATAAGTCTTTCCGGTATCGGTACTTTCTCAAAAAGGAGGATCTCTGCCCGGTACGACAGAGAAAGCGGGATCTTCTATCCACCGGCCGAGGAGATTATTTTCAAGACAGGAGACAACGGAGGAAATGAGCTGGTCCGTTATGTAAGCACTGTCAAGAAGATATCAGATGCAAGCGCTCGTTATTTCATTAACAAGTTCAGCGAACATGTAACGCAAATGCTGGAGAGCGAAAAGAAGGCGGACCTCTCGCCTGTCGGAACTCTCCAGAGCAACAGCGGACATATCTATATGCTCCCGACCACGGTTCCGGCTTCTAAATATGGCCTCAGTCCGATTAAAGACCCGGCATTTAACGCTGCATCCAGGAGAGTGAATGAACAAGCGGCCCTGGCAGCTGCCTACACGAAGGACACGCCAGTGCCTGACTTTGAGCCTGCTCCGGAAAAAAGCTCAAGAAGCATGTGGCAAGCTGTAGCAATGATCTCCGCACTGATCCTCCTGGCGGCAAGTCTCACATACGTGTTTTATCCTGAGGTATTCAACCTGGCCGCTGACCGGCCCCTCATGGTTAACGAAAAGCCTCAGCCAGTTCAACGGATCGCCTCCCTGGACGATCAGCATAAGGATAGCACCGGGGTAAAAGACACACTGCATGAAGAAGTATCAGCAGGAACGACTGCAAGTCGGCCCGCAGACACAGTACAGAAACGGGTAGCACCAGCTCCGGTAAAAGAAGCGGCTGCTGCCACATCTCAGCGACCTGCTGCAGCGCCGCGATTCGAAGTAATCGGGGCATCACTTGCCCTGCGCTCGGAAGCAGAGAATTATCTGAAAGTAATGAAAAGCAGAGGCATCAAGGCCTCTATTTACGAAGATACACGCAAGCCGAGATACAAGATTAGTCTTGGTTCCTATCAAACATACGAAGAAGCAAACCAGGAAAAACGAAAAGTACAGAATAGCTTCAACAAGGAAGCGTGGATACTAACAGTAAAAGAATAAGTTTAACAATCACACACAATGTTTTTATTACAAATCGATACAGCCATTCAGTCAGATACCGTTGCTAATGCAGCGGCGCAGGCAGCACAACAAGCGCAGGAACTACGATTCATGGACCTCCTCTTAAAAGGAGGCTGGGTAATGATTCCGCTGGGAATTCTCTTATTTCTTGGACTGGTGATTTTCGTTGAGCGATATATTACTATCAGAAAGGCTTCGCGGAATGAGTCGAACCTGATGGTGCAGGTGAAGCAGAGTATCCTGTCAGGAAAGCTGGACTCAGCTTTAGCACTCTGCCGCAACAGCAACACGCCGCTTGGCAGAATGCTGCAAAAAGGACTGCTCCGGATAGGTCGCCCAATCAAAGACATTGAAGGGGCAATTGAAAACGTTGGAAAACTCGAAGTATCAAAACTAGAAAAGAACATCAGCATTCTTGGTATTGTTGCCGGGATTGCTCCAATGCTTGGGTTCGTAGGAACTATTTCGGGTGTGATCAGGATATTTTATAACATTTCCCTATCCGACAACATCAGCATCGGTATCATTTCCGGGGGCTTTACGAAAAGATGATCACTTCGGCAACTGGTCTGATGATCGGTATCTTCGCTTATGTTGGCTATCATATCCTCAACATCATGGTTGACCGTGTAATCCTTCGCATGGAAACTGATGCGATTGAATTCATTGACCTGCTGGAAGAACCGGGACGTTAAGCAAGGGGTAGTAATAAAAAGAATTTGGACTACAGATAAAGCGAAAGCTTACTGTTAAATATCTCTTAAATGAATTTAAGAAGAAGAAACCGTCCGGCAGCAGAAGTGCAGACTTCTGCTATGAACGATATTATGTTTTTCCTGATGCTGTTTTTCCTGATCGCATCGACGGTTACCAACCCGAACGTGATCAAGATGCTGCTTCCCCGTTCTGATTCCGGACAATCTATATCAAAGAAAACCGTTAGTATAGCAATTACGAAGGATCTGGAATACTTCCTGGACAAACAACCAGTTACGCTTGACCAGCTGCAGCCGCGTTTGCAGGGTTACAAGCAGCAGGTGCAGGAATTGACCATTATCCTCAGCGTAGATCGTAGCGTTGCCATTCAGGACGTGGTGCAGGTAATGGACATCGCTAACAAAATGGGAATTAAACTTGTTTTAGCTACGGAACCAAAATAAGCCACATGCAATATCAGGAAGAAAATAATTATCCGAAGGCGCTCCTGATCTCAGGAGTTCTGATGGCTTTATTCCTGCTGATCAGCTATTTTATCGTATTCGGCATGCCTGTTCAACAGGAGGTTGGAACCGGCGGTATTGTGGTTAATTATGGTACAGCAGAAGAAGGGATGGGCGACGACTTCATGAGTATTGAAGAGCCGTCGGTAGATCCGAACGCCAACAATACGCCTCCTGATAAAGTAGACCCAACCACTGAAACGCAGCCGACACCTTCGGGCGAAACACCAGAAAAATCAGTGGTCACACAGGAGAGTGAAGAAGCACCAGCCGTAAGCGTCCCCAAGAAGGCTTCAACATCGCCAACTGCTGCTCCCTCAAAAGAAGTGAAGGAAAGCAAACCTGCTGTTAATCAGAACGCACTTTACAAAGGAAAGAAAAATACCGGAACAGGACTTGGAGACGGAACGGGAAGTACTCCCGGCAATCAGGGAGACCCCGATGGAGATCCTCTGGCAGCGAACTACGGCTCAGGAGGATCGGGCTTTGGGAACGTAAGGCTTACCCTGGCCAACAGGCGATTCCTTAATCTGCCCAAAATCAATGACCAGGGACAACAGTCTGGTAAGATCTATGTGGAAATTCGCGTCGATAAATCAGGGCAAGTGGTATACGCACGAGCTGGTGTAAGAGGGACAACACTATCCGACCAGGGCCTCTGGAGGAAATGTGAGCAGGCTGTAATGGGAGCGAACTTAAATCAGCTGGAGTCTGCGCCTGACGTTCAAATTGGTGTTGTTGTATTTAACTTCAAGGTGAAGTAAAATCGAATGAACTACAAAGAGACGGTCGATTACCTATATTCCCGACTGCCCATGTTTTCGAGAATAGGGTCATCCGCATTAAAGAAGGACCTGGTGAACATCAGGGTCCTTTGTGAAAAGCTGGGTAACCCCCATTACTCTTTCAAATCCGTCCACGTGGGCGGTACCAATGGAAAAGGTTCGGTTTCTCACATGCTGGCAGCTGTTCTCCAGGAAGCTGGCTATAAGACCGGGCTCTACACCTCCCCTCACCTGCGCGACTTCAGAGAGCGGATCAGAGTCAACGGGACAATGATCCCTGGGGAAAAAGTTGTTGCCCTGACGGACCTGCTACTGCCTTTTATTGAGGAAGTGAACCCTTCATTCTTTGAGGTTACAGTAGCAATGGCCTTTCAGTACTTTAAAGAACAGCAGGTCGATGTTGCCATTGTGGAAGTCGGCCTTGGCGGACGACTCGATTCAACGAATATTATCACTCCTGACCTTTCTGTGATCACCAACATCGGCTATGATCACATGAACATACTTGGGCACACATTACCTGAGATTGCAGCAGAAAAAGCTGGGATCATTAAACCGGGAGTCCCGGCAGTGATAGGCGAAAGACGACAGGAGACAGAACAAGTGTTCATTGCTAAAGCAAAAGAAACCGGTTCAAATCTCATCTTTGCATCGGACGAATGGCATGCCCATGGCTCCCGACATATTGAAGAGGGGGAAGATGTGCTCGATATTGACCTGACACCAGCAAGCGATCTTATTCCCGCAAAGCTTAGATTGGACCTTACAGGTTCCTATCAGCTAAAAAACATAAAGACAGTACTTAGCGCCATCAGGCAGCTAAAAAAAGGTGGTTATCAGCTGGAAACCTCTGCTGTGGTAAGCGGGCTTCGGCGGGTAAAAGAGCTTACCGGACTAATGGGCCGGTGGCAAACTCTTCAACGAGAGCCTTTGGTCATTTGCGATACCGGGCATAATGAGGACGGAATAAGGGAGATCCTGAAAAACATAGAACAGACGCCTCATAAAAAGCTTCATATGGTTATTGGAATGCTGAAAGATAAAGACGTTTCCAAAGTGCTGACCATGCTGCCAAATGACGCCACCTATTATTTCTGCCAGCCTGCTCTTGAACGGGCAAAACCAGCGGAAGAACTGGCAGCGGAAGGAAAAGCAAAAGGATTGACAGGTGAAGTATATGAAAGTGTGCGACAGGCATTGGCTGCAGCAACAGCAGCAGCAGGGCAGGAAGATCTGATCTTTGTAGGGGGCAGCACGTTTGTTACTGCCGAGGTAGTCTAGTCGATCGTAAAGCGACCGAACGTATACTTTAAGCCCAGGCCAAGCGAAGAGAACACATCCGGAGAACTTCCTCCGATGTAATATCCGTCCATGTTATCCCCGAGCAAAAGGTTCCTTTGAAACTGGAGTGCAAGGAAGAAACGGGACTCACGGAAAGGCTGAAACTCGGCGCCTGCCATCAAAGGAATATAAAGCTCCTTATTTTTATCCACTCCCCTGTAGAGATACTCAAGCCCGGGAGGAGCGCGCCGCTCTATCTTTTTCTGATCGCTAATAAGGACTCCGCCCCCGCTTCCAAGATAGATGCCTTTTAATACCCTTTGAGCAAAGCTGTCGCGATCAAGCCGATATCCGCCTGTAGTTGTCAGGAGCTCTCCTAAGTGTATTTTGCCGTAAATCTCGACGGCGCTGAACTGGTTCTCAAACAGGCGGAACGACCTATCTCCGTCTGTGCCACGAAGTTTACCTCGCTGCAGTTCAATGCCAAGGTTGAAATAGTGAGTAAGATAAAGATCAGCTCCGGCCCAGAGCATCAGATCCCGGCCGGAGCTTTGAAGGTCACTTTCTGAATTGGCAAGCGCAGCCCCACCTCCGAAAGCAAATCTCCTGTAGCCCTGTTGCGCTGTCGCAGCGAGTGACAGGAGACAGCAAAACAACACGTACGCAAATCTCATTAACTGGCAGGTTTAACAAAAGTTCAAAGCTACTCCTTTTTCAAAATTACAAGACGTCGCGTATGTGTTTGTAGTTCGACTTTATGGTATCAAGCACTTCGTCCATTCGCCCATTCAGCATTAGCCTGGTCATAGAAAGAGCGAAGCCACGCATTTGGTCAAACTCTGTCCGGGGAGGCATAGCAAGTGCATTGGGGTCTGTCATGATGTTAACAAGAGCCGGACCGTCATGAGCCAGGGCCTGAACAAGAGCAGATCGAACTTCGTCAGGGCCGCTTGCTGAAAACCCTTTCATACCCATTGACTGGGCCAAGGCCGCGAAGTCGGGGTTATACATATCCGTTTGCCAGTCGGGCAAGCCAGCTACTTCCATTTCCAGCTTAACCATGCCCAGGGAGCGGTTATTAAACACAATCAGCTTAACGGGCAGCTTATACTGGACGATGGTAGCCATGTCACCCAGCATCATGGAAAGACCACCATCCCCGCAAAGGGCTATAATCTGCCGGCCGGGAGCAGCGAAGGCTGCTCCGATAGCCTGCGGCAGCGCATTTGCCATTGATCCGTGGTTGAAGGATCCCAGCATTTCACGTTTCCCCGTTCCGCGGATATAGCGGGCGCCCCATACGCAGCACATCCCGGTGTCAACAGTAAATATGGCATCATCTGAGGCAAGCTTGTCAATTTCAGCGGCAACGAACTCAGGATGGATCACATCGACATCTCCCCTGTCGTCAACATAGATCTGCATTTTCCTCTTCACTTCTTGATAAAACTCAAGCTGCTGGCGGAGAAAGGAGTCGTCTTCGTTTTCGTCAAGCAAAGGCAGCAGTGCCTGAAGGGTGGCTTTTATTTGCCCATGCAGGCCAATATCTACTTTCGCCCTGCGGCCGATCCACTCGGGCCGGATATCGATCTGGATAATCTTGCAGTGATCGGGAATAAAATGACTGTATGGGAAGTCTGTGCCAAGAAGGATTAACAGTTCCGCCTCTTTCATACTGTGGTAGGCAGAGGGTAAACCAAGCAGGCCCGTCATGCCCACCTCGTACGGGTTATCATGCTGAGCATACATCTTACCGCGGAATGAGTAGCCAACCGGAGCTTTCAGCTTTTTTGCAAGTGCAACAACTTCGTCATGCGCGTCCTGCATGCCGATACCGCAAAAGAGCGTGATCTTCTTAAAATCCTTGATATACGAGGCGAGCTGAGCGAGTTCCCCGTCGGAAGGCCTGATGATGCTATTGGTGCGGTATACCTGCATGGAGGTAATACTCTCTTCGGCGTCCTGCATGGTTAGATCGCCCGGAAGGCCAAGTACGGCCACACCTTTTTTATGGATAGCGTGCTGCAGAGCGGACTGCATCATGCGGGGCAGCTGCTTGGGAGTGGTTGCCACCGCATTGTAACAGCTGCAGTCGTCGAATAATCTGATTGTATTGGTTTCCTGAAAGTAAGCTGTTCCAAATTCATTGGAGGGGCAGGTAGACGCGATCGCCAGCACAGAAGCGCCGGAACGGTTCGCATCGTAGAGGCCGTTTACCAGGTGAACGTGTCCGGGTCCGGAGCTACCGGCACAGCAAGCGAGTCCATTTAACTGCGCCTCTGCACCTGCTGCAAAAGCTCCTGTTTCTTCATGCCGCACATGTACCCAGTCTATCTTTCCGCTACGCCTTACAGCGTCATTCACTTCATTTAAACTGTCGCCGGTAACAGCGTAGATACGCTTAATCCCTGCATTTACCAGCATGTCAACTACTTGTTCAGCTACATTTGCCATTGTAATTATTTTTATAGATTTCCTTGATTCTGACGAGTCCGACTGATATTGTTTAGAGGAAATCGGAAGGTGAATCTTTAAAAATAAATACAGTCAGGTAACAGGAATGTTTACATCGTTCCGATAAACAGACTATAAGATTACATTACTGGCAAAAAGCTAAAGCATGGGCAGGCTAGCTATACGTCGAGATTGTAAATCTTTTTTACTTTTTCGAGGTGGCCCTCGAAGTCGATATTCAGATCGATCAATTCACCGTTATGAAGATCAAATACCCAGCCTGCCACTCTTGGAAAACCATTAGCTTTATAGCATTGCTGCACTTCCGCCGTCTTAATCACGTTGATGCACTGCTCAACGACGTTTAGCTCAACGAGCCTGTTGTACCGCCGGCTGTCATCCTGTATCCGGTCAAGCTCATCCTGATGATGACGATATACGTCGCGGATATTGCGCAGCCAGGGATTAAGGATGCCGAGGTCCCGTGGTTCCATAGCAGCCTTGACGCCTCCGCAATTGTAATGCCCGCAGACAATTATGTACTTCACCTTCAAGTGCACCACCGCATAGTTTATAACAGACATGCAATTGAGATCGATGCTGTTGACGACGTTAGCAATATTGCGGTGAACAAATACATCACCAGGCTCCAGACCCATTATTTCATTAGCAGGAACCCGACTATCCGAGCAGCCGATATAAAGGAACTCCGGCTTTTGCTCTTTGGCCAGCTCCTCAAAAAAATTAGCATGTCCTGCTTTCTTCTGAGCTACCCACTTTTTATTGTTCTCAAACAGCTGCTGATACGAATTCATATTGTTTGTTTCTTGCAAAAGTAAATACAAGCGAAGTTTTTCAAGGAAGGATAAGTAAAGAGATTGTAAATTTAGTAAGGGCAGTCGGCTGATTAATGTTGGCCGCCTCCCTTACAATATCTCTGAGAAAAATAACCGCGTTCGCTGGCTTTACAGAGAGATTGACTGAATGATCTCTTTTAGCTTAGAGGCCGAGCTTCTGAACATTTCTTCCTCCGACGGTGTCATGTTAAGCTTCAATACTTCACGAATGCCTTCCCTGTCTACGATGCACGGTACTCCAAGATAGACGTCGGACACTCCGTGGTAGTCCTGCAGTAGGGTCGAAAGGTTGAGAACGGCTGCTTCGTTGTGCAGAATGGCGGTACAGATCCTGTCGAGAGCCAGAGCGATTGCATAGTAGGTGGCTCCCTTAGCACTGATGATCTGATATGCCGCATCTTTTGTGTTAGTAAAGATCTGCTCCTTTACCTCGTCGCTGAGGGCAATTTCCGTTCCCGCTATATTAGCAAGGCTCCACAGAGGTAGTTCGGAGTCGCCGTGCTCCCCAATAATATGGGCGTGAACGCTGCGTGAGTCGATATTTAATTCTTCACCGATCAGGTAACGGAACCGGGCACTATCGAGGAGCGTACCTGAACCGATTATGCGATTGACAGGCCAGCCTGACTTCTTCCAGGTAAAATAGGCCATTACGTCTACCGGATTCGAGGCAATAAGGAGGATGCCATCATCATTGTATTTCAATACTTCTGTCGTGATGCTTTCGTAGATGGCAACGTTCCTTTTAAGGAGGTCGATCCTTGACTCTCCCGGGCGCTGAGCTGCTCCTGCAGTGATGATGATGATATCTGCGCCCTTGCAGTCTTCGTATGTTCCCGCCCAAACCTTGGACTGTCCCAGAAAGGGTAAGCCGTGATTCATGTCGAGCGCATCGCCTACCGCTTTTTCCTGGTTCGCGTCTATCAGTACGAGCTCATCCATTCTCTCACGCAAGAGCAGGGTGTAGGCGGTTGTTGAACCAACCGCACCAACACCTATTACAACAATCCTGGTTTTCTTTGTTTGTAGTGGCATATTATTACAATTAATGGCCTTACGGCTGTTTATAAACAAAAAGAGGCTGTACAACTGTTTTGCACAACCTCTTTTATTTCGCCCCAGAGGGCTTTTATTTTTCAGATTCCTTAAAGTGATCGATAATGAGACTGGCCAGCTCAACTCCAATCCTCTCCTGAGCTTCGTTGGTGGCAGCCCCAATATGAGGTGTAAGCGAGATCTTGGGATGCTTGAGCAGATCTTCGCGCGGTGTCGGCTCATTCTCAAATACGTCCAGTCCAGCAAAAGCCACCACTCCTGAATCAAGGGCCGCAATGAGGGCATCCTCATCAATAGTTCCCCCTCTGGAGCAGTTCACAATACCGATACCCGTCTTCATACGTCTGAACTCCTCTGCCCCGAGAATAGGCTTATCAAGGAAAGGGATATGAAGACTTATAAAATCAGCCTCAGTGATGAGCTCGTTGAACTCGACTTTTTTGACCGGCACGTTTACTGTTACACCTCCCGCAAGTGCGAGTTCGAGCTGCGCGGGGACGTCATAAAGATCATAGGCAAGGACTTCCATTCCAAGCCCCAGCGCTATCTTCGCGGTCTCCCTTCCTATCCTGCCGAAGCCGATAATACCAATCTTTTTGCCTTTTAGTTCAATTCCTGCCGCATATGCCTTCTTCAGAGCATTGAATTTTGCACCTCCGTCAACCGGCATCTTCCGGTTCGAATCATGCAGGAAACGGATACCGGTGAACAGGTGAGCAAAAACGAGTTCTGCAACGGAAGGAGAGGAAGCTGCAGGTGTATTGACAACAGCCAGCCCCTTGCTTTTAGCATACTCCACATCGATGTTATCCATCCCTACTCCTCCCCGGCCAATAAGGCGAAGATTAGGGCAAGCATCGATAAGCTCTTTCCTTACTTTAGTGGCACTACGGACAGTAATAGCATCGTAGCTTTTTAAGGCCTCAGGAAGCTGCTCCTGAGGAATATTTTCTGTGTCGACGGTAAATCCGGCTTGCTCAAGCATGTGCTTGCCTACCGGGTCAATACCATCATTTGCTAGTATTCTGATCATTCTATTTTATATTAATAGATAATTAGGAAAGAAACGATTATGACACCACTGACAACGGCTGTTGATTAACCATTCTTCTGGGCAAATTCGCGCATTACGTCGATAAGCGCATATACGCCTGTAATGGGAAGGGCATTATAGATGGAAGCCCTGAAGCCGCCTACACTTCTGTGCCCTTTTATGCCAACCATCCCTCTTTCTTCAGCCAATTTGAGGAAGGGCTTCTCATGCTCAGGGTTGACGGTAACGAAGCACACATTCATTCTCGAACGGTCTTCTTTCTCGCATGTCCCCTTAAATAGCGGATTAGCGTCTATTTCGTCGTAAAGCGCCTGCGCTTTCGCAATATTTTCCTTCTCAATCTGCTCAACTCCTCCCTTCGCCTTTAGCCATCTGAGATTGAGCATGGAGGTATAAATTGAAAATACCGGGGGCGTATTATAAAGTGACTTGTTATCTACATGGATCTTATAGTCGAGCATCGAAGGAAGCTTACGTCCTGACTTGCCTAACAGTTCGTCCTTTACAATCACCACCACTACTCCGGCAGGGCCAATGTTCTTCTGCGCACCTGCATAGATAAGCCCAAAATCTTCAACATTGATCTTTCTGCTGCAGATATCGGAGGACATGTCGCACACCATGGGAACTGGCGACTTAGGGAACTCAAATATCTCAGTACCGAAGATGGTATTATTTGAGGTACAGTGAAAATAGGCTGCGTCAGAAGGGATATCATACTGCTTAGGAATAAACGTATAGTTCGATTCTTTTGATGAAGCAACTACCTCCACGTTGCCGTATAACCTGGCTTCTTTCATCGCTTTGCTCGCCCAAGCACCCGTGTCAAGGTAGGCAGCTGTTTGTCCTTCGCCCAGAAGATTGGCCGGCACCATTGAGAACTGAAGACTGGCACCGCCCTGGAGAAAAAGCACTGAGTAACCAGCAGGCACTCCGAGGATCTCTTTCATTAAGGCGACTGTTTCGTCCATTACCGATTCAAACTCCGGCGCCCTGTGCGAGATTTCCAAAATAGACAAACCTGTTCCGTTAAAATTTACTACCGCTTCTGAGGCTTGTTTAAATACTTCCTGAGGTAAAATACAGGGACCTGCGCCGAAATTATACTTCATTGTTTAGTTTGTTTTAATGAAGCGCCAAATTTATAATTTTTAGACGTTTTTCGGGCATTTTTTACAATAATTTTAAGGAGAAGACGGCCAGGCATTGCAAATACCGCATTGCATTGCGATAGGGACCAGCCCTGCAAGCTCCGCTTGGCTGGGTGATCAATCTGCTTTAGAGTAAGTCGAGCCGCGCGCCAGGAGTAGCTAAATCTATTTACCTTAGAACCTGCTTGCTCATTTGGTTTTAGCCGGATAAGCTCCGAACAAAATCGCTCCAATCTTACTTTTAGAATGCAAAAAGACTATGATCAGACATATCACTATTCCGGCTGCGATTGCCCTTGTACTGCTGGCTGGTGCTTGCAACCAGAAAAAGGGTCATCGTTCGAGCGAAAATACCTCTGCAGACGCGGCGACAGACGGCAACTCATCATCACAGCAGTTTTGCTTTCTGAAAGTGGAAGGACAACAGAGCATTGACTCGACCCAGGTCACACTCCTCCTCAGGGGAGATACGGTGGAAGGCAAAATGAACTGGGTGCCGGCGGAGAAAGATGCCCGGCGCGGAACAATTAAGGGGACCCGGAAGGGCAACATCATTACGGGAGTATGGAGTTTTATACAGGAAGGCAGTCATGACAGTCTTCCCCTGCAATTCAAACTAAACGGAGATACTTTACTGCAGAAAGAGTTTGCGGTTGATCCGGCAACAGGCAGGCAAATTATCAAGGCTGATGCGGCTTATAAAGACAAGCTGCTGCGGGTGGATTGCAGACTTTAACAAGCGAAGGCGTCGGATAACGGGAAGGCAGTGACGTACAAAAATGACGAGATCTGGCCTTCCCGATACTGACCGATTCAATCGGGAAGCTACGCGCCCTGCCCGATATTAAGAGATAGTCCCCCATCCATGAAATACGTGGATCCAGTGACGTAATCACTGTCTGAAGAAGCTAGAAAGACGGCCAGCCTTCCAATTTCCTCGGGTTCGCCTGCCCGCTTCATTGGAATGTTTTGCGTTTGCTGATCACGGAGTTCCTTATTATCCATCGCTTCCTGATTCATCGGTGTGAGAATCATACCGGGCGCAATATTGTTCACGTTGATCCCTTGTTCGGCGAGCTCAAGAGAGAGCGTCCTCATTAAATTTCTGATACCCGCTTTTGATGCATTATAGTCGGCATTTCCTCTCTGCACAATCTCCTCATGTACGGAGCTGACATTGATGATCTTGCCCTTTCCCCCTTTTTCCTGCCTGTGCTGTATAAATCGACGCGCACAGAAGAAGGTGCCGTACAGGTTAGTTCTGATGGTTTTGTCGAAAACGGAAGTGTCCATATCCGCAACAGGTATTCCGGAACCGTTGACGCCGGCATTGTTCACCAGGATGTCAATTGAGCCAAAAGCTTTGAGAACCTCATCAAATGCTTCCTCCACCTGACGCTCGTCGCTCACGTCTATCTGAACAACAATGCCTTTCTGGCCCAGTTCATCAACCTTTGCCTGAGTCTCCCTGGCTCCTTTCTCATCAGAGCGATAGCAAACGATGATGTTAGCCCCTTCCCTGGCAAATTCTATCGCGGTGGCCTTCCCTATTCCTGAATCTGCGCCTGTAATAAATGCTACTTTACCTTCTAATTTTTTCATTTCTATAGGTGATGTTTGTTGATTGAAACAAAAGGAACTGCTGGAAGGTTGGAATTCTTTTTTATTATTTCATGTAGATTTGCTGCGTGGACATTTTTGGACAAGCTCTGAGCGACTATTATTACCGGCACGCGCCTGAAACCCTTTGGCTCCATAACACATATGGGGAACCGGAGGAAATGCCCGTAGACGTCTTCTTTCGCAGCGAGGAAGAAATGCCCGAGCTTGAGCTCCTGGCGCTGGAACAGTGCCAGGGGAAAGTGCTTGATATAGGCTCGGGAGTTGGAAGCCATGCACTTCTCCTGCAGGAGGAAGACCTTGACGTAACTGCACTGGAAATTTGCAAAGACGCCTGCGGAATCATGAAACATCGGGGAATAAAGAAAATTATGAATACCGACATCTTCACCTTGAGCGGGAGCAGGTTTGACACTCTTCTCTTGCTAATGAACGGAATTGGTTTATGCGGAGATGTGAAGCGGCTCACGCTGTTGCTGCAGCATTTCAGGCGGTTGCTTTCACCCGGTGCAAAGATTTTGTTCGACTCATCCGATATATCTTATCTCTACGAGAATGAAGAACGGCCCGAACAAAAATACCTTGGCGAAGTTTCTTATCAGTACGAATACAAAGATGTACGAGGGCCCTGGTTTAATTGGCTTTACATCGATGCAAACACCATGTCAAAAATAGCAGCACGGGAAGGGTATCACTTTCGACTGCTGTATGATGACGGGCAGGACCAATACCTGGCCTGCCTGGAAACGTAAAAACGGGAGAATTGTGACCCGCTTGATAACTGTATGTTCTAAAATTCGTTAATAGTTTTATGAAGAAGTTCCTTTTACCACTTTTGCTTATCTCCCTGCTCTCGGCATGCGGGATCAACAAACAAATAGACAGAGCAAGAGCGTTCGAAAAATGTCGGTACGAAGTGAAGTCTGCTGATAGCCTGACGATTGCAAATGTAAATATTATGCAGCTGATGCGCGACAAGAGCTTTGATCTTGCTAAAGCTCCCAGGCTTGCTCTGGCGCTGCTCCGCAAAGATGTACCTCTCGAAGGAAAAATCAACCTTTTGATCAAAAATCCATCAAGCGCTCTTGCGGCGATTAATCAGTTTGAGTACAAGGTTCTGATTAAAGACCATGAGCTGGCTGCAGGGTTGATCGATCAGGCCATTGAGGTGAAACCTAACGGCGGCTCTACCACTGTGCCTATCAGGCTCAGCTCGAACCTTTATAAGCTTTTTACGGATACCAGGGCGCAGAAAGACATTACCGACTTTTTTGACGCCTTGACCAATGAAAAAAGCGACAAAAAGAGCATGCTGACAATCCGGATTAAGCCCACCATAGGTGTAGGCAACAAGAAGATTAAGTATCCGGGGTATATTACTATTGATAAGGAAATCACGAAAAAGATCTTCTTATAAGACGCAGGACCTCACACTCATACAACGATTTATGAAACAAGCTTTAATACTCGACCTTGACAATACGATCTATCCAGTACGATCAATCGGTGAAGAGCTTTTTGCTCCCCTGTTTGAGCTAATGAATAAACATAAAGGTGACATCAGCAAAGAGGACTTTGAACAAGCGAGGGAAGACATTATGAGGCGGCCATTTCAAAAAGTAGCGCAAGACTACCATTTTAGTAATGAGCTCACGCAACAAGGACTGGAACTATTGCGCAATGCAACTTATGAGGGGCCGATGGCGCCATTTCCCGACTATCAGACTATAAAAAGCATAAGGGCGGAAAAGTTCCTGGTTACGACAGGTTTTCTAAAGCTCCAGAGTAGTAAGGTAGACAAGCTGGGCATCAGGAATGACTTCAGGGAAATCTATATTATAGACCCGGACACAACCGAGAAGACTAAGAAAGATATATTTGCTGATATTCTGGAGAAATATGGGTTACAAGCCGAGGAGGTTCTTGTAGTCGGGGACGATCCGGAATCTGAAATTGAAGCCGCAGCCGCGCTCAGGATCGACTCCTTCCTGTATGATCCGGAAGAGCGCTCTACGGGAGCCCGCTCCACGTACAGGGGCAGGGATTTCCAGCAGCTTTTAAGCCTCTTTTCTGATTAACGAAAACTTCCGTTTCTATTTATCCTTGTCTGGCCTGAAGACCTGGTCTTTGTTGTTTCCTGCCAAAGCAGACCGTTCTTTGATAAAGGACGGGGTTGAAATCTAAAATCAGGTTTTGCATTGAACGATGAGGGCGTGCGAACTTCTGCAGCCTTCTTGCTTCCTTTTAAGTAAGGGTTGAGAATCGGCACACACTGGTCTGGAGTCGAAAGAACAAGTATTTTGCTGGTAATAGTGTCTGCCTTATAAACAAAATCAGAACCCCTTACATCGCTTTGCTTCATGCTGAAGGTTGAAGCAGAGTCAGTAAGCACTGCTGTCTGGGCTTTTAGTTCGCTGAGGCTGTTAAAACAAATAAAAAAGATTGTAACAACAATAAGCTTCTTCATTTTCTTCCTGGTTTTTGGTTAAAATAAAACTATGAAAAATATGATGAAAACAACGACAGAAAAAAGGATAGGCTCAGAAGCTGAAAACGCTATTGGCGGGCTAAAGCGTCTCCGACCTGAACTTGCAGAAAAAAAGGGGTCGTACGGCATGCGCACGACCCCTTTTTTTGTATTTTTCTTATTAGTGGCCTGAATGACCGTCAGCTCCATGAGCATGACCATGCGCCAGTTCTTCTTCGGTTGCTTCGCGTACGTTCAGGATCTGTCCTTTAAAGTGCAGATCTTGTCCTGCCATAGGATGGTTTAAGTCAACGTTGACTGCAGACTCAGAAACATTAGTCACACGCGCTCTGAACTGATTGCCATGATTATCCTGAAGCGGAAGCACTGATCCTACTTCCGGAAGGTCCATGCCCTGAAACATTTCGGTAGAGAGCTCGGCGAACGCATTCTCGTCTTTCTCGCCGTATGCATCCACAGCATTCAGGTGAAAATCATAGCTTTCTCCTGCTGAAAGACCATTTAAATTTTCTTCAAATTTGGGGAGCATCATGCCTACACCGTAGAGGAACACTAAAGGTTGCTCTTCAGTGGCTTTCTCTACAAATACTTCCTCGCCGTTGTTAGTGGTGTACAAATCGTATGTAAGCGCCACCACGCTTTTGGGTTGAATTTTCATAATTGTTCTTTAAAGTGACCTATCCCCGACTGCCGGCGGCATCGACATACCTCACTGATTATCTATTTGTTTTAGTGCTTCTGGTACTTCTGTAACGGGTAAGCGGCAAGTTCTGTTTTTGCAAACAAAGATTTTGGTGACCTTATCCCATTTATCTTCCAGCAAAGGTAAACTTCCTGCGCTACCTCCCAAGATAATTTTAGCAGGAATGAAAAATTTTTCCAACTCCGCCCGCTTTTGTTGTGCCTCAGGACCTGTAATGGCCACTTCATATAGTCCGAAAATCTTATACATGAGCAGCATCGCCCAGTTGGAGTAACCCGAGCCGTAGGTTTTGATCAGCGGGAAAACGTTAGCCAGCATCACATCTGCCTGGGCGAGGTATTGCTCATCCCCGAAAAAGTGCCCGAGACGGAAAAGGTTGTGAGCCATTACGGAATTAGACGATGGAATTACATTGTCGGTAATTTCATGCTTTCGCGCAATCAGCTCCTGATCGTTGCGTGATGTGTAGTAGAACATTCCTGTTCCGGCATCATAAAAGTTATCCAGCACATAATCCGTCAGCTTTCTGGCTTCAAGCAGCCAGTCCTCATTAAAAGTAGCTTCGTAAAGCGATATAAAAGCCTCCGCGACAAAGGCATAATCGTCCAGAAACGCAGTATCAATTAAGGAAGCAGACTGCCCGTTTTTATAGACCCTCGACATCGCTCCTGATTCGCCAATTAACTTCTCTCTGATAAAAGCAGCATTCTTCAACGCCGCATCCAGGAATGACTTTTCGCCGAATGCACGGTAGGCATCTGCAAGACCTTTGAGCATCATGCCATTCCATGCTGCCAAAATCTTGTTATCCAATCCTGGCCGCACCCTGGCCTCCCTGTATTCAAAGACTCTTCTTTTGGCAGAACTCAGAAGTTCAGAAAAGCGCTCCTCTGTCAGCCCAAGCTGCAAGGCTACGCGAGCATCATCATCGATCCTGATGAGGACGTTGGTGCGCTCTTCCGGCCAGTTGCCACTTTCCGTAACATTGAAGAAGGCGCAAAATACCATCCTCTCCTCTTCGGGCAGCAGCTGGTTCAGCTCTTCCTGAGTGAAGGTATAGAACTTACCCTCCACCCCTTCACTGTCAGCATCGAGGGCTGAATAAAAACCTCCTTCCGGAGAGGTCATTTCTCTCCTCACCCACTCAAGGGTTTCAAAAACCGCGCGCTCATATAATTTCTCTTTCCTGCTCTGCCAGGCTTCTGT
This sequence comes from Arcticibacter sp. MXS-1, assembly GCF_041902385.1. GTDB lineage: Bacteria > Bacteroidota > Bacteroidia > Sphingobacteriales > Sphingobacteriaceae > Arcticibacter. The sequence continues at coordinate 4,338,266 of NZ_CP169244.1, forward strand.
GTAGAGGCTCACGAGCTGCGCGTTGTCATACAGCATCTTCTCAAAATGGGGAACGTGCCATCTTCCGTCTACAGAGTAGCGCGCAAAACCGCCTCCTATATGGTCGTAGATCCCTCCATACGCCATCTTTTTCAGTGTCACGTCTGTCGCTGCCCGCGCCTGCTCAGCATTAAGATAATAGGCGTAGCGAAGCATAAATGACCAGTTGTTGGGCAAAGGAAATTTCGGCGCGCGATTATACCCTCCCTGCTGAAGGTCAAAGGTCCGGCTCCACGGTCGGAATATATCTTCCAGGTCGCTTTTTGAGTAGTCAACGCGCTCCTCTGAGAGGTTCAGTTTCTCTGTTTGTTGTATACCTTCAGTAAGCCGACTTGCGTACTCCTCAGCTTCCTGAGGTTTATTTTGCCAGAAATGGGCGAGCTGCATGAGAAGGTTCTTCCAGTCATCCCTTCGGAAGTAGGTTCCCCCGTATATTGGACGCTGGTCAGGCAGACAAATGCAGTTAAGGGGCCAGCCGCCCTGTCCTGTCATGAGCTGAACGGCTAACATATAGACCTGGTCAATGTCAGGTCGTTCTTCCCGGTCAACTTTAATGCAAACGAAGTGTTCGTTCATGATCGCGGCAACACTCTCATCCTCAAAGCTCTCATGCTCCATTACATGACACCAGTGACAAGCCGAGTAACCTACACTAACGAGAATCAGTTTATTCTCTTCCCTTGCCCTTGTCAGGGCTTCACTTCCCCATGGATACCATTCCACAGGATTGTTGGCATGCTGCAACAGATAGGGAGACGTTTCTTTACTTAAACGGTTGGGCATAATTAAATTCCTGCTTTACTATAGAGTTAAACCCTTATGCCGTTAAAAGTTTTAATTATTCATGCGCACGATATGAAACAGCAATTATTTCCCTGCTTCGGCCGCAGTTCCTGCTTTTCCCCTGTTAAAGAAATATGTAACGGTGAGGGCAAGCAGCAATAGAATACCAACAAACTGATGGAGAATACTGTAAATGAGCTTCGTGTCGAGCATGCTGTGCAGAAGAGCCAAAACTCCAAGGATCACCTGAATGACGACAAGGACTACAGGAACATAGCGCATACGGAATAAGACGCTGTTAGCGGATAGCTTCGATACCTTAATCACCCACCATACGAGTAGAATGGTTATGAGGTACGCCAGGTTGCGGTGAATAAACTGGATACTTACAAGATTATGAGTAATATCAGACAGGAAGGAGCCCTGCGTAAGCATGTAATTTCCAGGCCACCACATTCCGTTGATGGACGGCCATGTAGGAGCAGCAAGAGCGGCATGAGTGCCAGCCATAAAAGCTCCGTAAATTAGCTGAATGGTTAGTAATACAAGCAACCAGACATTGAGGCTTTTTGCTCCGGGATTATAGCTCAAACTGCTGCGGGGAATGGTAATGCGGAGCGCAAACCACACAACATAGCAGAGAAGGATCAGGGCTGCAATAAAATGGATGGCTAAGCGGATATGGCTGACATATACCAGCTCTGTTCCAATTCCACTCTTTACCATTACCCAACCGATGATACCCTGCAGCCCTCCGAGAAGGAATAAAATAATCATTGGGTGAATCATACTCTGATTGATCTTCCTCGTAACGACGAAGTAGATGAAAGGTATCAGAAACACGACGCCCATCAGGCGCGCCCAGTCACGGTGAAACCATTCCCAGAAATAAATACTTTTGAAATCCTGAAGGGTAAAGTGGCTGTTAATGTACTTAAACTGAGCGATCTGCTGATATTTTTCGAATGCCTCCTGCCACGCTTTTTCGTTCATTGGAGGCAGTGTGCCCAGAATGGGCTGCCATTCGGTGATCGATAGTCCGGAGCCGGTTAAGCGCGTGATTCCTCCGAGCAATACTTGTACGATGATCATGCCTGCACCAATGTATAGCCACATAGCGACAGGCTTGTTCTTATTCAAAGAATTAGGGTCCATAAAATGGCAAATGTATATAATTACTTTTTAAGTAAGCAATTATAGTGTGTATTAAACAGGTGACAAGAGTTAAACATTGACAAGGTTAAGTTGTTAAGGAAAAACGCCCGGCAAAAGGGACAAAAAACAAGAGATCTGAGTATGCCTGCCTCCAAACTACCTATCTATAGCGCCCTTGTCGCTAACTTTCTCATTGCTGTTACGAAGTTCATTGCCGCAGCTTTTACCGGCAGTTCAGCCATGGTTTCAGAGGGAATACACTCTATTGTAGACACCAGCAACGAAGTGCTCTTATTATGGGGCATCAGGCAAAGCAAAAAGCCCGCAGATGAGAAGCGTCCGTTTGGTTATGGAAAAGAGTTGTACTTCTGGTCATTTATTGTATCCATTCTGATCTTTGGTGTAGGAGGCGGAATTTCATTCTACGAAGGCGTTACTCATCTGCAGCACCCGGTCGCGATCGAAAACCCGATATGGAATTATATAGTACTGGGGATTGCGATTCTCTTTGATGGCCTATCCTTTATAACCGCGCGAAGGGAGTTTAACCGCCAGAGAGGGGCTACACCTTTCTGGAGAGCAGTCAAGACAAGCAAAGACCCATCAACCTTTGTTGTACTATTTGAGGACGCAGCCGACGTGCTGGGCCTAATTGTAGCATTCCTCGGAGTATTTCTGGGGCATCAGTTAAACAATCCTTATCTTGATGGCATCGCCTCCATTATTATAGGGTTTATCCTGACGGCCATATCCGTTTTGCTCGCAAGAGAAAGCCGAAGCCTGCTGATGGGAGAAAGCGTAGATATCACTATCCTGAATGAGGTCAAAAAAATTGCGGAACAAGACTCACTTATTGTAAAAGTATCACGTCCGCTTTCCATGTACCTCGCGCCGGAAGAGGTCATTCTATTAATGGATGTGACCTTTAATGCAAACAGCAGCGGCCATGATATTGCCGCTGCTGTTCAGAGGGTACGTCATGAGATTCAGAACGAGTTCCCCTCCATTAAACAGATCTTTATAGAGCCCGCTTCGGAATGAAGCAAGGAGCGTACTCACAGCTCTTCATCGTGCTGAGAAGCATCAAGCCCCAAGGCCTCCTCCTGGGGGGATACCCGTAAAGGACTGATGAAATTTGTAAGTAATAGAAGCAGATAAGAACCGAGAAAAGCGAATACAGAAACGGCAATCAAAGTAATGAGATGAACAACAAAAAGCTTACTTTCTCCATAGTAAAAGCCGTTTCCGGTAGTGTTAGCAGAGTTGACCGTCTGGCTGGCGAACACGCCTGTTAACAACATTCCCACCATTCCTCCAACGCCGTGACATGGAAACACATCGAGCGTATCGTCGAGATTTGTCCGGGATCTCCATATCACGACGAGATTGCTCACTACTGCAGCGACACTTCCAATTACAAGAGAGTGGGGCACTGTGACAAAACCGGCGGCTGGGGTTACAGCAACTAATCCTACTACGGCTCCTATACATGCACCTACTGCTGAAGGCTTTTTGCCCCTAGCCATGTCGAAAAAGACCCACGCCATTGCTGCCGCTGCTGAAGCGGTAGTGGTGGTGGCAAGGGCTGTGGCTGCCAGAGCATTAGCTCCACCCGCGGACCCGGCATTGAAGCCGAACCAGCCAAACCACAGCAAGCCTGTTCCAAGTATCACATAGCTTATTCTTGCGGGGGTGTGTTCCGGAGTATGACGGCCCTTCAGAAATATCGCGGATGCAAGGGCGGCCCAGCCTGCAGACATGTGCACGACAGTACCTCCTGCAAAGTCAAGCACACCTTTTTTAAATAATATGCCATCAGGATGCCAAGTAGCATGAGCCAACGGCACATATATCACGATCATGAAGAGGCATAAAAATAAGAGGTACGAATTAAAGCGGATTCGTTCTGCAAACGCACCGGTGATTAGAGCCGGGGTAATTACGGCAAACTTGAGCTGAAACATCGCAAATAGTACTAACGGAACAGTAGGCATGAGCGACCATGATGCGTTGCCAACCATTCCCTTCATCATGAAGAATGTCCCCGGATTTCCAATAATTCCCACCCCTCCCACATCTTCACCAAATGCAAGGCTAAAACCAAAAACGACCCATAATACCGTAATGAGCCCCATACAAATGAAGCTTTGAAGCATCGTGGAAATTACGTTTTTCTTACGAACCATGCCCCCGTAAAAAAAGCCAGACCAGGAGTCATTAGAAGCACGAGCGCTGTAGAGACCAATAACCAGGCGGTATCTCCTGTTTCTATTTTGCTTTCAGGAACAGCGGCTTGCTGCACCGATGGGAAAGCCAATCCAAGCACTACTGCTATAATTAGCAACAAAAAAGGTAAAACTTTCTTCATTTCGTTAAGGAATTTGATTCAAAAATGAAAATATCAAAATATTCACAACAAAACAACCATACACCAAAATAATTCTCGAAAAAAAGCAACCAAAAACTAAACTAGTTAATAAAAACCTATAAAAACTAGTAAAAATTTAAATATTACAACTATGATAAAAACAAAATCACCAAGAAACAAGATAATTCGTCAAAAAAAAGACCACACAAACTCCAAAAACAGCAAAAACAACTGTAAAAAAAAAACAAAATCAGAGTAACAAGTCGAAAGACGCAGCCATTTTTTTCAGAATCCGTAGAAAAGACGAAAGGCACGGTTCACCGGCCGGCCGGGGGTCCAGGAATATCCATAATCAAAGCGAAACATTAATCGCTGAAAGCCAAAATAAAGCTCCCTATAGTTATTGTCGGGTTGTTTAAGACAAGCACCTCCAACAATTTCCTCAAGTTTTAACCGCCTTAACAGGGGGATCTTACGAATAAAGCGACCCGAAAAATTATGCTCATAATGAGCTTCCCAGAAGCGGTCATCCGTAGCAAAGGCATAGTAGTCAAGGAAGTGAAAATTAGGAAAAAGAGGGTTATAAACAGCAGTCTGATTACCTGTAAAATGGCGCCAGTCGGGAAAAAAGAGGGACTTTGCTGACAGAAATTGTCCTGCTGACAAATAGAATGCACTATATCCCCACAGCCCAGTACGTATGCGATCCTGATAGAGATCGGCAGATATAAAGTCATAATCGACTACTGAGTTGAAAACGTCCGGAATCCCTTTTCGATAGTTCAGCAGAATGGTAGGATAACGGGAGGGTTCATATATTTTGCCGTCTGGTCTTTTTGTGTACTTCTGCCCAAAGGTGTAAGACAACTTAGTTTCTAAACTAAAGGCGTTGTTAATTGGAAAGACTTCAGCTTCAAAGCCCGGACTCTGCGGGTTATTTGATGTTATGTTTTTACCTGCTTTGTCAAAAATTGCATTAGAGGATGAATTACGGAGAGGAAAACGCCTTGAAACTTCAGCACCGGCTGTAAACATAAGTCCGTCTACCATTTCACGCTGGCCGGACATGGAAAAATACTTTGACCGGTAAAGTTTAAGGTAGTTCTTTCCCTCAAACAGAGTCGTGAGGGTATTATAAAAGAGATTAATAGTCCCGCGATTGTTCAGATCAAGAAAATCACTTCCTCCCCTAACGCTGAAGCTTGTGTGCCGTAATGAATCGAGCCGGTAGGTAAAGGATGCATTGGCATTGAGAATTTTACTGGCGAAGCCGTACCTGATGTTTGGCTCTGCTTCCAGAGCCCTCTTATAGCTGAATCTCTTCACGTATTTGGCCCTCAGCCTCACGCCCCAACCTTCAACGGTATTATAAAATACTGTGTTATGTAATGGATATAGATACCAGAAGCTATTATCCTGCAGATTCTCGAACCGTTGCCCGGCCACTATATAACGCAATGGTTTAAACCGGTTCGCCTCCTTTTGAACTGAATTGAGGTAAATCTTAGAGTTTTCTTCCAGCCTTACTGCCTCTTGAGTCCGGTAGTTATTCTCTTCTTCAATAGTAAGCGGAACAGGCCTCATCATTGCCCACCACTGACTGTTATACTTATTGACACCAGAGTCGATCCTCAGTATCTCATCGTTGAAAAAGTCCGAAGAAAAGGCCGGATTCGTCTTATAATTACTGTAAAGAGCTGTGTAATACCCGGCAAAATCAAAACCGAGCACCTTTCCCCTGAACCGGATTGTAATATCGGATGGCACCCACTGATCTTTATCAAGCTCGGCAAAGTGCTGGCTAATATGCAGGGTATCAACAAAGTTGATTCGTGCCTGCTCTGTAAGTTTCAGGTCGACGCTGTAGAGACGCCATTCGTCCTCCAGTACATAAAGATAACCGGAAAAGGTTGGGGCATACTTACTTTTGGGAATAACCTGAATTTTTTGAATTCTCTTCCCGTTTTCCCCCGAAACGCCGAGGAGCTTAAAACGGTAATAATGAAAGGCATTGGAAGCTACGGGCGAAACAAAGGTCTGGTTTCCCAGGGCATCCCAGTGAAGCGTATTGTCGTAGAAGTTAACCTGGAGATCTAATGCCCGGTTAAAACTAAATCCTTGATTATCTCCGGCCACCTTCGAAGCTTCCATTATCTCTTTCTTATCGGGATATCTGAAAAACAGCTTTGACCTGGTTTCGGACAGATACAGGATCCCCTGGCGGTTAGAATCAAGGTTCAAGGTTTTTGCAACCCTCGCTCCAAGAATTCTCTTCGGCGCTCCAAGCAGCTTTTGAACTCCCTTTGTGTATACTTCACATTCATACGAAGGGACTGACCGAAGATACTTTCTTCTCGAAATAACATTTCTGATGGTCGCATTCGCCGGGTCGCCCTTGCCTGCCGAAACCCTTACTTCCTTCAGACGATACACGTCCTCCTCCAATGCAATGTCTTTAATAGTAGGACCTTCTACATCAACCTCTACCTCCTGTTGCTTATAGCCTACATAGCGAAACAGGAGCGTGTATTTTCCAGGACTAAGAACCATCCTGTAGTTGCCAGTCTCATTGGCCATGGTGCTGTAGCTGGTATTTTTCACAAAAACTGATGCGAACGATATTGGCCGCCCCTGTGTCGTTAGGACCTTTCCCGTCACGGGGACGTTCTGCGCAGTGCAATTAGCGAAAACAGCAAGAAAAACTAAGCAAAGAAGTACTCTCAACATTCATTCGGGCTTTAGTAACAGAAGCTACGTTTCTCATATCGCATCAGCCACCGTCATTAAGAAGGTAAGTTAACAAAATAAGGCAAGCACAACAACTTACAAAAGATGTCACGTACAATACAACAGTAAAAGCAGGAGAAGGTGTTAGCTTTGACGCGCACAAGCTCCCTCGTTGCGACAAGGGAACTCTTAAGATAGTTCTAGAGTCAAGACCACCTCAATAAGCCAGAACCGTTATACCATCATATCTGCGATTTCGACCTTGATGCAATTTATGGTTGAATGGTCCAATTACAACAAACATCAGTTATAAAAAAACACGTCCAAACATATATTGTGCCTCGAATCATTTAAATAGAGTCGGTTTATCATTTTAAAAGCGCAACCTTACAGCGACTTTTGACGTACAAGCAGTTAAAATTAAAACTTGGGCTATGGGACTCGTATTATTATTTGCTTCCGTTTTTTCTTATATTCAGTACGAATTGGGTAATGCAATGGTTGTCGACCCCAATGATGAAAACTTTTAATCTTACAGGCTTTCATTCAGCTTATCGAGAAGCATCTTTGAGAGCTTGTTAAAATAACGCTTGCTGTTAAATCCCATCACCCATTGTATCCCCCTGCTGGTATTGGTCAAAAACACTTCTTCCGCCTCGTTCAGAATATTGGGGTTGATCTGCGCCTCCACAACGGGAACATCATTGTCCCCAGCAATTTCCATTATTACTCGCCGCATTACACCCGCAATACAGCCTTCTCCAAGTGACGGAGTGTAAAGTGTCTTATTGAATAAAACGAAGACATTAGAGCTCATTGTTTCACATAAAAATCCGTTATTATTCAATATGAATACTTCATCAAGAGAACGCTTCTTTCGGTAGATCCCTGCCATGACATAGATAAGGGAGTTACACGTTTTATAATTTGAAAGAAAGTTGGCCGGCTTGGTCAGTTCCTCGTAGACATCCACGATAAGCCCTTTGGTATTACTGACGTACTGCGCCTCAGTGGTAGGGCTCATCTCAACAGAATATCCGAAACCGTTACCCGAAGGACTATAAAGTCCGTCAGAATCACGAAAAACAGTTAAACGAACTCGTGCATTTTCACCCTCCTCGTTCCTGATCGCAAGCTCTACTACCTTCTGCTTAAGAAAGTCGGCAGTAATGGCAGAGACCCCTTCAAGACCGAGAGCCTGCATACCATTTCTCAAACGCTCGGCGTGGAACTCAGCGAATTTGAGCTCTCCCCTGATCATCCGCATCGACTCAAACAACCCGTCCCCGTACCTGAAGCTGCGATTACTTATCTGTAAAACAGGCTGGGTAGCGGGAAATATATCTCCATTAAAATTGATAAAATTCATAAATCATATGTTCTCGTAATACAAAACCCCAAAAAGCTATTCTGGTTGCGCAGCTGAGGTATAATTTCTCCATTTTTGCAGCACTGTACTAAAATCAGCAGGAAGCTCACTGTCGAAATGAATAAACTGTCTGGAAGAAGGATGAACAAAACCTAAAGACTTCGCATGAAGTGCTTGTCGAGGGATAATCTCGAAACAGTTGGTTACAAACTGCTTATACTTTGAAAACACGGTTCCCGAGATAATCTTATCCCCTCCATAGGTCCCGTCATTAAATAAGGGATGACCGATGTGCTTCATATGCGCACGGATCTGATGAGTCCTGCCAGTTTCGAGCTGACACTCGATCAGGGTGACATAATTGAAGCGCTCCAGCACACGGTAGTGTGTAACTGACCATTTTCCTTTAGTTTCATCCTGATAAACGTCCATTATCCTCCTGTCCCTTAAGCTTCTGCCTATATATCCGGTTACAGTCCCGTCCTCTTCCAGATCCCCCCAGACCAGGGCAAGGTACTTTCTTGCAATTGTATGCTCGTAAAACTGCCTGGCCAGCCAGGCCATCGACTTCTCATTCTTACTAATGAGCAAGAGGCCTGAGGTATCTTTGTCTATCCGGTGGACAAGCCCGGGCCGCCCATCATTCCCTGGCAGTTGAGGTAACTGCTGGAAGTGATATACCAGCCCGTTAACAAGGGTACCACTGTAATTATTATAACCCGGATGAACAACCAGCCCTGCTGGCTTATTGATAACGAGTACGTCATTGTCCTCATAAACAATGTTGAGGGGAATATCCTCAGGATAAACTTCAGTATCGCGCGGAGGATGAGGAAGCACCACAGAAATAACGTCCATCGGCTTCACCTTATAACTCGCCTTTACCGTCTTTTCGTTTACAAGTACACTGCCTGCATCTATGGCACTTTGAATACGGTTGCGTGAGGCGTTTTCAATCTTGTACATCAGAAACTTATCGATCCTTAGCAAAGACTGTCCTTTATCTACTACTACCCGTAGGTGCTCGTACAGATCCTGTTCTTCCGCTTCGCGAAACTCTTCTTCTTCCACCATCCGGCAAAAGTAAGATTTTTATGTATGTCTCGCCTGTCCCTGTTCAATATTGCTTAATCACCGGGAACGAATCTTACCTTTGCAGTAGTTACATCGATTCAATGGTAGAATTTCCTATTTACAGTCCGGAAGAAGAAATACAGCATCCCATGCTCAGGGAAAAAAAGTCAGGCTCTTTCTTAAACGCGATGATATGATCCATCCTTTTATCTCAGGCAATAAGTGGAGAAAATTGAAGTACAATATTAAGGAAGCACTGCAACTTGGTAAAACACATCTCGTTACCTTTGGGGGGTGTGGTCGAACCATTTGCTGGCAACCGCATGTGCAGCCGCAAAGTTCGGCCTAAAGGCTACAGCTTTTGTGAGAGGTGAAGATGTAAACACTGACTCGCTCTTCCTTAGCAAAATGTTCGGTATGAAGCTCATCTTTACAGACCGTCAGATGTACCGCAACAAGCATGCGCTCTTTGACTCCTACTTTGGTGACGATCCCGAGGCCTTTTTTGTAGACGAAGGAGGAGCTGGAGAACTGGCGGTAAGGGGCTGTTCGGAACTCATCGCAGAGCTGAAAGAGCACTATCATCACATTTTCTGTGCCGCGGGGACCGGAACAACTGCTGCTGGGATCCTCAGGGGTTTGGCTGAATCGCAACTAGCATGTCGGCTACACGTACTTCCTGTTTTGAAAGGAGCGGCTTTTTTACGCGAAGAGGTTCAGCTGCTATCAAAAGCCGGGCTGCCCTTTGCGTTTCATGATCAGTATCATTTTGGAGGATACGCCCGGACTTCTCCTGCACTTTTAAATTTCATTTCTGAGTTTGCCTCAACTACAGGAGTGCTCCTGGACCAGGTTTACACAGGAAAAATGATGTTTTCTATTTTCGATCTCGCCCGGCAAGACTACTTTGAAAAGGGACAGCGCATCCTGGCGGTCCACAGCGGTGGGCTGTTTGGCCTTCTTGGGTTAAAGACCTCTTCCAGGCAATAAAGGCCGCATTTCTTCTACCTCCCCTCTTAGAAAGTGCTTACTTTATTTTACATTTGTTAAGAAGGAGAAGCTTATGTATCATTTGTCTGTTTCATCTGAAAACGTACACAGAAGCCTTGGCAAGCACATCCTGGCCGACGGCTACGATCTGGTTTTTGATATGGAAAAAAGCAAGGGCGTATACATGTACGACTCGAAATACAATCGCAAACTGCTTGATTTCTTTACATGCTTTGCTTCAGTACCTCTCGGATACAATCATCCCAAATTATTGGATGATGAGGAATTCAAAAAGAACCTCATGCTGGCAGCGCTAAGTAATCCCTCCAATTCAGACATCTATACTCAGCAATATGCAGAATTTGTTGACACATTTTCAAGAATTGGAATCCCTGAATACCTCCCTCACGCGTTCTTCATTGCAGGCGGTGGACTGGCTATTGAAAATGCATTAAAGACGGCGATGGACTGGAAGGTACAGAAGAATTTCAGGAAAGGATATAGCGTTGAAAGAGGCTTTAAAGTCATTCACTTTGAACATGCCTTCCATGGCAGGACGGGCTATACCATGAGTCTTACTAATACGCACCCCGACAAAACGAAATGGTATGCTAAATTTAACTGGCCCAGAATAGCAACCCCTGCCATTAGATTTCCGGTTACAAGCGAAAACGAGGAAGATCTGGCCCGTAGAGAGCAAGTAGCCATAGAACAAATCAAAAAGGCTTTTTCGGAGAATAAAGACGACATCTGTGCTATCATCATTGAACCCATCCAGGCAGAAGGAGGAGATAACCACGTGCGCCGGCAATTTCTTGAGCAGGTACGGGCTCTGGCAGACGAAAACGAATGCTTTCTGATATATGACGAAGTTCAAACAGGAGTAGGCCTTTCGGGAGAGTTCTGGTGTTACAAACATTTCGGAGATAAAGCACTTCCTGATGCCATTGCTTTTGGAAAAAAAATGCAGGTATGCGGCATTCTGGTGGGCAGAAAGGTTGACGAGATCGAGCATAATGTTTTTACTGTCCCCTCCCGCTTAAACTCCACCTGGGGAGGCAATCTTGTTGATATGGTCCGGGCATCGAAAATCCTGCAAGTTATAGAAGAAGACCATTTGGTAGAAAACGCAGCCTCTTCCGGGGCATACCTGCAGGAGCAACTTTTGAAATTATCCCGCGACTATCCCGTTATGTCAAATGTTCGCGGCTTGGGTCTACTCAGCGCTTTTGACTTTCCCGACACAGTGACGAGAAACAAGTTCATCCGGAAAGGATTTGAAAACAATGCAATGTTTATTGGATGCGGAACAAGATCAATCCGATTCAGGCCGGCACTAATAATGGACAAACAACATATAGACGAAGGGATAGAGATCATGAGGAAAATCGTCCCTTCTCTTTAAACTAGCGAAGGTCAAATAAACTGTCCACGGCCAGGAGCTTCTTACAAGTAAAGGCTTCGGCATAGGCTGCGTCAATATTCTTTCCCAGCTCGCGCGCCCGAGCCTCTACAAATCGGGCAAAATCAGGAGTGGAAATAAAAGTTTGATGCTCATCCTGCAATTCAGGGTTATAAAATTGGGTTTTATACGCTGCTATTGAAGCCAGTTTACCCTCCCAGTAGGGAGTAATGTCGATCAGGATGTCAGGCTTGATGTAAGAGCTTTGTACGAAATGAAAAAGAAGTCGCGGGCGCCAGGCTTCCTGCTTCTGCCCACTAAGCTCCGTGCTGATCTTTCGCAATCCCGACAGGAAAACAGCATCATTTACAAGAGAAGCTGCACGCCCATGGTCGGGGTGTCGGTCATCTATAGCATTTGATATTACAATTTCAGGTTGATATTGTCTGATCTTCTCTATGATTCTAAGCTGATGCTCCTCGTTATTCAGGAAAAAGCCGTCGCGCATGCATAGGTTCTCCCTTACGTCCAGTTGCAGCACCTTCGCTGCATCCTGCGCTTCCGCATCTCTTGTTTCTGCAGTTCCCCTGGTACCAAGCTCTCCCCTGGTCAGATCAATAATACCCGTCCTTTTTCCCTCTGCCTTCAGCTTTAACAATGTTCCCGAACACCCTAACTCCGCGTCGTCCGGATGTACAGCAATAACAAGTACGTCTAGTTTCATTGTAGTATTAGGCCGGCCATATTGGTGGAATACCGGCGGAGGCAAAAGTATGAAAATATGGGGACTACAGCTTCTCTAAAAGTGCATTAAGACCAAAATAGATCTAATTGTATCCATAAGGAATATCACTGTAATAGCCGTAGCGCTGGATGATGTTCTCAATATCCCTCTCCTGCTGAGGATCGTATTTCTGTTTCAGGTTGTGTCCAAAGATACGTGCCACCGACTGATAGCAAAAGGCAGTAAATCCGCCTTTCAATTGCTTGACAAGCTCATAACTACTATTGCCAGTCTCCCTATCGATAAGCTTGATCAGAATCTCGCCCTGGGTGATCGTCATATTTTTAATTTCCCTGTTAAACATGTCCTTAATCTCACGCTCGCATGCCTTTACCAGCAACTTCTGCTCCTTTTTATTTGTTGTATGTTCCAGATCGTCGTGCAAACGGCTATATCGGCTCCTTGCAAACTTTGCGTAAGGCAGCACTTTCAATACATTGTAACGAAGGCGGAGATATTGATTTCGCGCATCAGCAGAAGCAAAAATACGGGAGTCTCTGATACTCACATCCACAAGCGGGATCCAGGGGATAAAGTCGCCGAACTCATCCTTCGTGATAGCCACCCGGATGGTATCGTTTTTGCCTTTCACATTGGGGTCAAATTTGTCCTGTGCATAGCTAAAACTCACTAAAATCAGGCTGAACAGCACAAAAAGAGGAAAAATTTTCATATCTTAGTTAGTACAAAAATAATGTTATTTCGTACGATTATTAATTACCAATAGTACGAAAATGTAACCCAATTGTTATAGCAGGATACATTATTTTTTTGAAACGTTTAGAATTGAAGATGAACGAATTAGTGATTGATATAGAGGCAGAGAAAAAAGAAATACTAAAGCGGTACCGGGCTCTTCTTAAGGCATGTAAGCCCACCATGCAGAAAGGCGACAAGCGCATGATCAGGCAGGCTTTCGAGCTCGCACTTGAAAGTCACAAAGACATGCGACGGAAATCTGGGGAGCCATATATATACCATCCGATAGCTGTTGCACAGATCGCCGCCGAAGAAATCGGCCTTGGCACCACCTCAATTGTATGTGCCCTCCTGCACGACGTTGTCGAAGATACAGCGGTGACACTCGACGATATCGAACGGGAGTTTGGAAAAAAGGTAGCACGTATTATTGATGGTCTCACCAAGATATCAGGCGTTTTTGATTACAATAGTTCTCTGCAGGCAGAGAACTTTCGCAAGATGCTCCTGACTTTGGCTGATGACGTGCGCGTGATCCTCATTAAGCTTGCCGACAGGCTGCATAATATGCGAACGATGGATCACATGCCACGTGACAAGCAGCTTAAGATATCGTCCGAAACAATCTATCTCTACGCGCCACTAGCTCACCGCCTCGGACTTTATGCCATGAAATCGGAGCTCGAAGACCTTTCTATGAAATACACAGAGTCGGAGACTTACAAGTTCATAGCGAGAAAGCTCAACGAAAAAAAGGCTGAGAGGGAACTGTACATACAAACTTTCATCGGACCTATAAAAGAAATACTGGCAGAACAAGGGCTTCATGCCGACGTCTATGGTCGTCCAAAATCGATTCATTCGATCTGGAATAAAATGAGAAAGAAGGGAGTTCCTTTTGAAGAAGTGTACGACCTGTTTGCTATCAGGATCATTCTTGACAGCAAGCTCGAGACGGAAAAAGCGGACTGCTGGAAGGCGTACTCCATCGTCACGGACCTGTACAGGCCCAATCCTGACCGGCTTCGCGACTGGGTCTCATCCCCTAAAGCCAATGGCTACGAATCTCTTCACACAACAGTAATGGGGCCAAAGGGCCAATGGGTAGAGGTCCAGATCCGCACACAGAGAATGAATGAGATTGCAGAGAAAGGATTCGCAGCACATTGGAAGTACAAAGAGTCATCCTCAGACAGCGGGTTGGATCAGTGGATCCAGAAGGTACGGGAGCTTCTGAAAAATCCCGAATCAAACGCGCTGGATTTTCTCGATGACTTCAAGATGAACCTTTTTTCGGACGAGATTTTCATCTTTACCCCGAAAGGCGCTCTTATGCAGCTGCCACTGGGGGCCACCGCCCTCGATTTTGCTTTTGAGATCCACTCAGACCTCGGGGCAAAATGTATCGGCGCCAAAGTAAATCACAAGCTTGTCCCTCTCTCCCACCGTTTGCAGAATGGAGATCAGGTAGAGATCATAACTTCCACCAAGCAAAGTCCGAAGGAAGATTGGCTCAACTTTGTAGTTACAGCGAAGGCAAAGGCAAAAATTAAGTCGTCGCTAAAAGAGGAGAAACGTCGCGTGGCAGAAGAGGGTAAAGAAATCCTTGAACGCAAGCTTAAATCATTAAAAATCACTTACAATACAGAGAACATCCATAAGATTGCGAACTATTTTAAATATGGTTCTACCCTGGATCTGTTTTATAACATCGCGAAAGGCACATTTGATCTGAAAGGGCTGAAGGAGTTCCAGGCGTCAGAGAGAACGGTTGAAAACAAGGCACCGGAGCGAATCGACACCAGTCAGATTGAAGGTCTGATGAACAAGGTGAAGACCAAAGACAGCGATACCCTCCTGATTGGAGAAGATATGCAGAAGATCGATTATAAGTTATCCTCCTGCTGCAATCCAATCCCCGGCGATGATGTCTTTGGCTTCATTACAGTTAACGATGGCATCAAGATTCACCGTACCAATTGCCCGAATGCCACTAAGCTTATGGCGAATTATGGATACCGGGTGGTAAAGGCAAAGTGGACCTCGCAGAAAGAACTGGCATTTCTCACTGGCCTCCGAATAACAGGAATCGACGAGGTGGGACTGATCAATAAGCTGACAACCGTTATTTCGAACGATTTCAAAGTGAACATGCGCTCAATAACTGTTGACAGTAACGAGGGGATATTTGAGGGCTCAATTATGGTGTACGTAAATGACACCAACCATCTCGAGAACCTGATCAAGAGATTGCGACAGGTAAAGGGCGTTACCTCCGTTACTCGTTTTGATTCAGAGCCCCAGAAGATATATAAAGCATCATGAGGGGCGCTCAAAGCTTCCACTTCTTGCAACATAAAAATGAACGTGGTGAAAAGGCGCACGGTTCTCTTTTGCTCCCTAAGCAATCGCCGTCCAACAATAATCAGGCTGTCAGCAGTGTATGAAGGGCTCGGCCTTCTGATTTATTCTGTGAAATTTTAACATTTCTTATTTTTTTAGATAACTTTGAACGCTGAGTCAGGAAGATATGCCTTTACAAGAAACGATAGCAATGGTCAAAAAGATTTTCGAGGCCTACCTCGAAAATAAGAGTCTGAGAAAAACGCCTGAACGTTTTGCCATCCTTGAAGAGATATACTCAAGAAACGATCATTTTGATGTTGAGTCCTTATATATCCACATGAAGAACAAGAAATACAGGGTGAGCAGGGCTACGGTTTATAATACACTCGAACTTCTTGTTTCCTGTGATCTTGTAACAAAACATCAGTTTGGTAAAAATATGGCTCAGTTTGAGAAGTCGTACGGCTACAAGCAGCACGACCACATCATTTGCATTGACTGTGGGAAGGTTGTGGAATTCTGTGACCCGCGCGTGGGCCAGATTCAGTCCATGATGGGCGACCTGCTCAAATTCGATATCAAGCACCATTCCCTCAACCTCTATGGTAACTGCACCAAATTAAAGGAAGGTTACTGCGAGTCTTATTTAAAAAATTAAACATTCCAAATTATTCATGGCTGTTGATGTACTGTTAGGCCTTCAGTGGGGCGACGAAGGCAAAGGAAAAATTGTTGACGTTCTTAGTCCTAAATACGATTTAATTGCCCGTTTCCAAGGCGGCCCGAATGCCGGCCACACACTTGAGTTTGACAATCAGAAGTATGTACTGAACACCATCCCATCGGGTATCTTCAACGAGAGGAACATGAACCTGATAGGAAACGGAGTTGTAGTCGACCCTATCATTCTGAGACGTGAACTTGAAACCCTGAAAAAGAGCGGCTTTGATCCTGTCGCTGCCAAAAAGCTGGTTATTGCAAAGAAAGCACACCTGATCCTTCCCACTCATCAATTGCTTGACGCAGCGTCGGAAAGCAAAATGGGCGAAGGAAAAATAGGTTCTACATTGAAGGGTATCGGTCCAACCTACATGGACAAGACCGGCAGAAACGGTTTGAGAGTAGGCGACACACTTCTGCCCGACTTTACGGAACGGTACCATAAACTCGTTAACAAACACAAGTCTATCCTTTCTCATTACGGAGAAATCCCTGATTTTTCAGAGAAAGAACAGGCGTTCTTCGAAGCGATCGAATATCTGAAGAGCATTCCTCAGGTCGATAGCGAGCATTTCGTCAACCAGTATCTGTCAGAAGGTAAGTCAGTGCTTGCAGAAGGCGCACAAGGCACACTTCTGGATGTTGACTTCGGCTCCTATCCATTTGTTACCTCTTCCAATACGACTACTGCCGGAGCATGTACCGGACTGGGAGTAGCGCCGTCCAGGATAGGGTCGGTTATAGGAATTTTCAAAGCATACTGTACCCGGGTCGGTGGAGGTCCGTTTCCTACAGAGTTATTTGATGAAACCGGAGAGCAGCTACGCCAGATCGGACGTGAATTTGGTGCTACTACTGGTCGTCCCCGTCGTTGCGGATGGATCGATATTCCAGCCCTGAAGTACGCCGTTATGCTTAACGGAGTTACTGAGCTGGTGATGACCAAAGCCGACGTCATGAGCGGATTTGAAAAAATATATGCATGTACGCATTATAAGTACAATGGCGAAGTGATCGACTACATGCCATATGACATATGTACAGTAAAGGCAGAACCCGTATTAGAAGAGATTGAAGGATGGAACGAAGATCTGACCGGAATCAAAACGATCGGAGAAGTACCTGAAAAGCTGATGAATTATGTGCGCTATATCGAAAGCAAAGTAGGAGTTCCGGTGAGATATCTTTCTGTTGGCCCCGACCGCATTCAGACATTGATCTTAGACTAACACTCTGCTTCTGGATGAAGGTTTTAAATTACTATCCGGAAGATATTAATCTTTTCAAAGAACAGGCTTTACAATGGGCCACCTCATTTGAGGTGGCCTCTTATTTTGACTCCAACGGTTATAGCGACCCTTATACCTCCTTTGACGTTATGATCACTGCGGGTAGTGTCGCTGAGTTAACAGCAGAAGCAGGATCTGCCTTTCAGCAGCTCAAAGAGCTACTGAACGAGCACAAAACCTTCATCGCCGGCTTCTTAAGCTACGATCTGAAAAATGAACTGGAAAACCTTCATTCAAAGAACCAGGACCGCTTAGAATTCGAGGATCTTTTTTTCTTTATTCCCCTGCATGTTCTGCTGATTCAGGGCAATAAAGTCAGCCTGTATACCCGCGAAGAAGATATTTTTAGCCATATAAACAGCCAAATAATAAGGTCCGGCAATGTGTCCTTTCACGCCGCAGTAAAAAGTAGATTTAGCAGACATGAATACATAGCAGCTGTGGGCCTGATACAGGAACATATCGCGCGGGGCGATATCTACGAAATGAACTTTTGCCAGGAGTTTTATGCAGAAGAGGTTCAGATTGATCCCGTACAAGTCTTTAAAACACTTAACAAGACATCTCCCGCTCCTTTCGCCTCTTTCCTGAAGTATAATCAAAAGTACCTTATCTCGGCTTCCCCCGAACGATTTATCTGTAGAAAGGGCAACAAGGTCATTTCTCAGCCGATCAAAGGCACAGCTCCCCGCTCCAGTGACCCCGGCGAAGATATCCAGCGAATGAAAGAGCTGCGGACCGATGAGAAGGAGGTTGCTGAAAATGTCATGATTGTAGATCTTGTACGCAACGACCTCACAAAATGCGCACTCCCGGGGTCGGTCAAAGTCGAGGAACTATTCGGAATCTATAGCTTCCCGCAGGTCCATCAAATGATTTCAACTATCTCATGCAGAGTTTCGTCCGACGCTAATAATGCAGATATCATCGCAGCTGCGTTCCCGATGGGATCCATGACAGGTGCTCCCAAAGTAAGGGCGATGGAAATCATTGAGAAATACGAGCGAACAAAGAGGGGACTATTTTCAGGCGCAGTAGGATACTTCGCTCCCGATGGAGACTTCGATTTTAACGTCGTGATAAGAAGCCTCATCTACAACGCAGAGAATCGTTACCTTTCTTTCCAGACAGGAAGTGCAATAACCTTTGCTTCAGATCCTGCCCGCGAGTATGACGAGTGTCTTCTGAAAGCAAAGGCTATTTTTACAGCCCTGGATAAAGAGCTGGCAGAATAAACAATTTACTTCTTATAATACTTTAACGCTTCTGGTATGCGATTCTGGATATTAGCAATTCGGGTGGCATCACTGGGGTGCGTGCTCAAAAACTCGGGAGGAGCTCCGTTCCCTTGCTTGGAAGAAGCCATCCTTTTCCAGAAAGAAACCGCCGCATTTGGATCGTAGCCCGCCATTGCCATAAAGATCAGGCCGAGGCGGTCTGCTTCAGACTCCTGGTTCCTGCCGTACTTAAGCAGAGCGAGTTGCCCGCCAATGCCATACAACTGGTTAATTGTCTCCGAGCCCGCCGCAGCTCCTACTACCCCACCAACAGCTTGTGCCACGTTTGCCTGGGAAAACCGCTCCTCTGTATGTCGTGCAATCGCATGGGCAATTTCGTGTCCCATCACAGTCGCTAGTCCAGCATCTGTCTGCGCTACCGGCATAATACCTGAGTAAACTGCAACCTTTCCTCCAGGCATACACCAGGCATTAATTTCGTTACTCTGTACCAGGTTAAATTCCCAGCTGAAATTGTACTGATTGGCATAACCGTTCGCGCGAAGGTAACGGTCGATAGCACTTGCAATCCGGCTTCCCACCGCCTTCACCCGTTGTGCATCACTTCCCGAACTTATTACCTTCGTTTTCGGGTCCTTTAAAAACTCTCGGTAAGACTGTATAGCCTGTTGCTGGATCTCCTGAGAGTTAGCAACGTTAAACTGCCGGCGACCTGTTAAAGGCACCGTGGAACAAGAATTAACAGCAATTAAGAATAGAAAAGCACTAGTTATTTTTATTCGTCTCATAGATTCTAACTTTATCTGTAACTTAACATTTCAGATACTCAACCGGTTTTTTTACGGAAGACATTTACCTTCGATTCTTTACCCCGAAGTAAACGCTCAATATTTTTTTGGTGCGTAACCAGAATCAGGATGCAGATGCACATCCCATACAAGACAACAGATCGGAGAGGAGAGTGAAAAACAAATATGATGCTAAGCGGAAAGGAAAAGCCTGCAATAATAGAACTAAGCGATACGTACTTTGAGATAAACAGCACCAGCAAGAAAACGCTGACACAGAATAAAGCGGCACTGAAATGTACCGCCAGTACCATTCCGAACAGAGTGGCAATGCCCTTACCTCCTCTGAAACCTGCAAAGACAGGGAACAGATGCCCCATTACTGCCGTAATCCCAAGTGCGAGCTGATAATTGACAAACTGAATGGAATGCTGCGGTCCTGTTACAGAAAGACCGATGAAGTAAGCAAGGTTAGTGGCCGTATAACCTTTGAGAATATCGATGGTCATTACGGCGATACCCGCCTTCTTTCCCAGAACACGGAACGTGTTGGTCGCTCCGGCATTTCCGCTCCCATACTCGCGCACATCGATGCCGAAAAACGCTTGCCCTATCCATACAGCACTGGGAATCGATCCAAAAAGATAAGCAGCTATAAGCGCCGAAATAGAATAAACCGATATCATTCAGCCTGCAATTATACTAAAAAAGCGAAGTCAAAATACTGTAAAATATCATTTCATCCCAACTAAAAAGCCTTCAAGCTCATATCCAGACTTTTAACAGAGTGAGTTAGAGCACCCATGGACACGTAGTCTACGCCGCATTTCGCATACTCCACTACATTTTCCTCTGTAATGCCGCCCGAAGCCTCTGTTTTAAACCGACCGGCAACAAGCGCTACCGCTTCTTTCAGCTCCTCATAGGTGAAGTTGTCGAGCAGAATGCGATCTGCACCTCCATTCTCTATAACCTCCATTAACTCCTTTTTGTTGCGCACCTCAATTTCCACGGCGAGTTCCAGCCCCTTCTCCTGCAGGTATTCGCGTGTGGCCAGTAACGCCTGCCTAATCCCCCCTGCATAGTCAACGTGATTGTCTTTTATCAGGATCATGTCGTACAAACCGATCCGATGGTTAACTCCCCCTCCTATCTTTACCGCTATCTTCTCCAAAAACCGCATATTCGGCGTAGTCTTTCGGGTATCGAGCACCTTTGTTCCGGTTTCCCCGAGCTGCTTCACAATCCTCCCGGTAACAGTAGCAATCCCGCTCATCCTTTGCATAATGTTTAAAACAAGCCGCTCAGCTTTTAATATCGAATGGACAGAGCCACTGACATGAAACGCCACATCTCCTGGTTCTACTTCAGTACCATCCTCTATGAACACATCAACCCTAAGGCCAGGGTCCACAATCCTAAAGATCTCGAGCGCAACAAACACGCCCGCAAGGGTGCCCTCTTCTTTAATCAGCAGTTTCGCACGACCTTCGTTTCCCGCCGCAATAGTCGCGAGCGAGGTGTGATCACCTTCTCCTACGTCTTCAAGCAATGCATCTTTTATAAATTTATCAAGCAACTCTTGTTCTTCTTTCATAGGCGCTAAAATAAGAAATACATTTATTACATCTCTTTGTTCACGATGCACATGGTCAAATATGACACAAGTCACTTTGCATGGGAATAATACAACTGTATATTTGCCATGTGGAAACAAAAAAATTAGCACTTATCATTCTTGACGGCTGGGGCTACGGCAAAGCCGATCAATCAAATGCAATACTTGCAGCAAATACACCTTTCTTTAATCATTTGGTAACTACATATCCGAATTCAAGGTTAGAAGCTTCGGGTATGGCAGTTGGTTTGCCTGACGGACAGATGGGCAATTCTGAAGTTGGCCACATGAACTTAGGTGCAGGACGAGTCGTTTATCAGGAACTTGGCCGTATTCATAAAGCGGTAGACGACGGGGAACTATTAACCAATCCCGTTCTTCAGGAAGCTTTTGCATACGCTAAGGCGCAGAACAAAAAGGTTCACTTCATCGGACTTCTGTCAGATGGCGGTGTGCACTCCCATATTAAACACGTGTTCGGTCTTTGTGATGCTGCAAAATCAGCAGGTTTAAGTAATGTATTCGTTCATGCGTTCCTCGATGGCCGTGATACTGACCCTAACGGAGGCGTCGGCTATGTGCAGGCTCTTGAAAAACACCTGGAAAACAGTCCTGTTCAAATTGCTTCCCTCATCGGAAGATACTATGCGATGGACCGCGACAACCGTTGGGAAAGAGTAAAGCAAGCATATGACCTGATGGTGCACGGCATCGGGAAACCAGCAAAGCAACTGACAACGGCAATAGAAGACTCCTATAAAGACGGAGTTACAGACGAGTTTTTAAAACCGGTAGTAAAAGTAAACGAAGGCGGTACTCCTGTAGCAACTATAGAATCAGGAGATGTAGTGATCTGTTTCAACTTCAGAACAGACCGCGGACGAGAGATCACTGTTGCTCTTACTCAAAAGGCATTCCCCGAATATCACCTCGAACCTCTTTCTCTGCATTATGTTACAATGACCACCTACGATGAAACATTCAAAGGTGTTAAAGTTGTGTTTACCAAGGAAGACCTGACCGACACTATCGGAGAAGTGCTGGGTCGTAACGGTAAAACTCAGGTAAGGATCGCAGAAACGGAAAAGTATCCGCACGTGACGTTTTTCTTCTCTGGCGGCCGCGAGAAAGAATTTGAAGGAGAAAAACGCATTCTTATTCCTTCTCCAAAGGTGGCTACCTACGACCTGAAGCCGGAAATGAGTGCTGAAGGTATTCGAGATGCCATCTGCGAAGAGCTACCGGAAAATAAACCGGACTTCGTATGCCTTAACTTTGCAAATCCCGACATGGTGGGCCATACAGGCGTCTTTGAGGCTGTAGTAAAGGCTGTAGAAACAGTAGATGGCTGCCTCAAGAAAGTGGTAGAAACTGGCCTTGAAATTGGCTACTCGTTCATCATCCTTGCTGATCACGGTAACGCTGATTTCATGATCAATGGAGATGGATCACCCAATACAGCACACACCACTAATCTGGTACCTTGCATCCTTATTGACAAAGACCATAAAGCAATAAAAGACGGAAAACTTGGTGATATCGCACCTACGGTCCTTAAGATCCTCGGCGTGCCTATCCCTGAGAAAATGACAGGGAATGTTCTTGTATAGAAAACTGATTCCATTTTTGATACTATTCGGACTTGCAGCATGCAAGTCCGACAATAAAGCTTCTGATAGTAAAAAGACTTACTTTGATATCAGAGGCTTTTTTGCTAAGGAAGCGAACCGCCTGGCAGCAAAAAGACCTGCCGTCCAGAAGTCAATCTCAGACAATGGCAATATCGAGAGCAGAAAAGTAACGGTGGCTGACTGGGGGAGCGAGCTTTCATTATTCTCCGAATCGGATATTAATAAACCGTCCTGGCGTAATAGCTATCGCGTGAGCAAGAGAGGCTCCGTTATTACCTATACAGCTAAGGATAGCAAGATCAGAACGCAGAAAGTCACAATACGGCTCTCGGATAAAAGTCAGGTGAGTTATATTGCTATTCGCAATCAGTCGGAGAATATGCTCTATTCCTCTAACGAAATGCTTGAATACTATCCCGATTCGCTCTACCGCATCGTAAAGCAGCAAAATGTAAAAGTGCTGGGTTCACATCGTTATCTTATAGAAGGGCGTCTCCGCCTTTAAAATCCAGTCAAACTTCATTTAGAGATTCAAAAAACGCATGACTTTAGAAGATAGATAAATGGAGTTTGAACGCTGCTCATAACATTAAGAACCAGGGAGTCATTAATATTTACAAAACTGGGAGAAAAGCCGCTCAATAATTTGAGCGGCTTTTCGTTTAATAGGAAGCTTAGATAAAAATTCTTCTATGAAATTGATGCCAGGGCTGAATGCTGCCCTACTGTTATTATTCACATCATGCGCCATGCCCTTAACCGCACAAAATCCATTGAGGCAGGCAAGGCGAACTACACTTGTTGTCGATCCCGCCTTTCAGCAAGAGTTTCTGATGCGCATTAATGAAATAAGAACGCGCGGATGTAACTGCGGCAAAGTTTACATGCCCCCGGTTCCTCCCCTGACCTGGAATGACCAGCTTGAAAACTCAGCTTACCTCCATGCCAGTGACATGAACAGAAAAAAATATTTTAGTCATATAAGTAAAGACGGCCGGACAAGTAAAGACCGGATCATGGCCGCCGGTTACAGACCGGAAGGATATAAAACTTACGCAGTGGGCGAAAATATTGCATGGGGACAGCGCAGCATCCGCGAGGCTATGGAAGGCTGGCTTAAAAGCGAGGGACATTGCCACAACATCATGAATAAGTCGTTCCGGGAAGTTGGAGTAGCAATGGAGAATAATTATTGGGTTCAGAATTTTGGTGGAAGGAAGTAGAAATAAGGCTTAAAAAAAGGGATGAACTTTTGTCCATCCCTTTTACATCCTATCTGCTGAGATTCGCCATGTAGACTTTGGCTTTCTTCATCTCGTCCATGATGTCCTTTCTTCCGGGGGTAGCATCAAGAACGTGCTGTAAATCGTCGATGCAAGATTTAAACGCGCTCTCGGCAGCAGCCTTGTCGTAGAACTTCGGGATCTTCTGACCTTTAAGAATTCCATAATCCCTGTACGCTATAGCACGGTTTTGAAATAGCTTAAGATCTTCACTGTTCAGCTCAATTGCTTTACTGAAATCCCGGATCGACGCCTGCAGCAGCTTCTCACGCTCGGCATTAGAAGCAGACAACTGCGTCCCCTGAACGTTCCTTGCCTTTCCACGATAATAATAGGCTGAAACATTGCTGGGACGTAAAGACACTACCTGACCGAACGTGGATATCGCCTTAGCATAGTCGCCTGTGTGGTAATAAGAATAGCCCAGCATATACAGAACATCTGCATTATTAGCCTCTGCTGGCATTGCCTTTTCCAGATGGGTCACAGCCTCGTTAAACTTGCCGTCTATCACGGCCTTCTGGCCCAGCTTCACATAGTTATTCTTAATTTCCTGACCTTGCTGGCCAAGCGAAACATTGGCGAACAAACATACAAAAGACAAAATCGATACAATTACTTTCATTGAATATGAGCTTTAAACCTATAACGAATGAACGGGTAATATTATTTCTATTTTTCGTTATTTACAAACTATTACTTCCATTTCTGGCCTCCCGTTCTTAATGACGTTATAAATACGCAAGCCCCTCAAATTGTTTTAAGAAAAGCGAGCTGACTTTTTTACAGCTTATTTTCTTACTTTTATCGTCGTGGCGGAAAAGAGCGACTTTTACCTCAATTATAGCTATTGGCACACGCCTTGCAGATATCTGCAAAGTTAGAAAGATCACAAGAGTTAAATTTAAAAGCTGTCATATTGACGCCGAGAAAGGAACTGAATGAATAATTTGCTGGATTTTAATCAGTCATTACCCATAATAAATGAAGATACCGAGTTCTTTCCGCTGATGTCTCAGGAAGACGAAGAGGAAATGAATAACGAGCAAACTCCCGAGGTTTTATCTATACTTCCCCTTCGCAATACGGTGCTATTTCCGGGTGTGGTGATCCCCATCACAGTTGGCCGAGACAAGTCAATAAAATTGATCAAGGATGCTTACAAAGGCGATCGTACCATCGGTGTCGTCTCTCAAAGAGATGTCGCTATAGAAGATCCTCTGTTTTCACAGCTTAACACAGTCGGAACTGTAGCGTTGATCATTAAAATGCTGCAAATGCCTGATGGCAGCACCACTGTCATTATTCAGGGCAAGCAGCGTTTCAGACTGCGCGAGGAAGTGCAGGCAGAGCCTTATATCAAGGCTACTGTCGATAAATTTGAAGAGATCCGTCCCAAACAGGACAAGGAATTCAAGGCAATGGTTGCATCCATCAAGGAGATGTCGATGCAAATCATTCAAATGTCGCCCAACCTCCCGAGTGAAGCAGGAATCGCCATTAAGAATATAGAAAGCACTTCCTTCCTGATCAACTTCATATCCTCCAACATGAACGCAGACGTTCCCGTCAAGCAAAAGATGCTGGAGGTGGCTAATCTGCGTGACCGTGCCAAGATGGTGCTAGAGCAGCTGACCACTGAACTTCAGATGCTGGAGCTCAAGAATCAGATCCAGTCGAAAGTAAGGACAGACCTCGACAAGCAGCAACGCGAGTACTATCTGAACCAACAGCTTAAGACGATCCAGGAAGAACTGGGCGGCAGTTCTCCCGACCTCGAACTCGAAAACCTTCGGGAACGCGCTGCCAAAAAGAAGTGGAGCAAAGAAGTCAGGGAACACTTTGTTAAAGAGCTCGACAAGCTCGGCCGCATGAACCCGGCCGCTGCCGACTATTCCGTCCAGGTTAACTACCTCGAGCTCCTGCTTGACCTTCCCTGGTCTGAATTTTCAAAAGACAACTTTGACCTTAAGCGGGCTGAAAAGATCCTGAATAAAGATCACTACGGCCTTGACAAAGTAAAACAGCGAATAATAGAGTACCTGGCGGTGCTCAAGCTAAGGAATAATATGAAGGCTCCCATCCTGTGCCTTGCTGGCCCTCCGGGAGTTGGAAAAACATCACTTGGTAAATCCATCGCCCGGGCTCTGGGAAGAAAATACGTACGGGTTGCCCTCGGTGGCGTGCGAGATGAAGCAGAGATCAGAGGACACCGTAAAACTTACATAGGTGCAATGCCAGGACGCATTATTCAGTCATTGAAGAAAGCAGGAACAGCAAACCCTGTCTTTGTTCTTGACGAAATCGATAAGGTTGGAAACGACTTTAGAGGCGATCCATCTTCCGCCCTTCTCGAGGTGCTGGATCCGGAACAGAACAATGCGTTCTATGACCATTATGTTGAGCTCGACTTTGACCTGTCCAACGTCATGTTCATCGCTACAGCCAACTCTCTTGGTTCCATCCAGCCGGCACTTCTTGATCGTATGGAAGTGATCGAAGTAAACGGCTACACCATTGAAGAGAAGATCGAGATTGCCAAGCAGCACCTCTTGCCCAAGCAACTTGAGCAACACGGACTGACCAGGAAAGATGTAGTGTTAAAAGCTCCGGTAATAGAAAAGATCATTGAAGATTACACCCGCGAATCGGGCGTAAGAGGACTGGAAAAGAAGATCGGGTCAGTAGTACGGGGTGTCGCCACAAAGATCGCCATGGAAAAAGAATATGTTCCGGCCTTAAACAAGGCAGATGTAGAAACTATTCTGGGAGCGCCGATATTCGACAAGGATCTTTACGAGGGCAATGAAGTTGCAGGTGTAGTAACAGGCCTGGCCTGGACGCAGGTAGGCGGCGACATTCTCTTCATTGAAGCGAGTCTCAGTCCTGGCAAAGGCAAATTATCACTCACCGGTAATCTGGGCGATGTAATGAAAGAATCTGCAACGATCGCCATGGCTTATCTCCGTGCACACTCACAGAAGTTCGGCATTGATTACCGCCTCTTTGAGCAATGGGATGTACACGTCCATGTTCCAGCCGGCGCAACTCCTAAAGATGGGCCTTCAGCAGGTATCACCATGCTAACAGCCCTCACCTCCGCTTTTACCCAGAGAAGGGTGAAACAAAATCTCGCCATGACAGGTGAAATCACACTCCGGGGCAAGGTATTGCCAGTCGGCGGCATTAAAGAGAAAATACTCGCAGCCAAAAGGGCAAATATCAAAGAAGTCATCTTATCGAGATCAAACCGGAAAGACATCCTTGAAATAAAAGAAGATTATATCAAAGACATGGTGTTCCACTATGTTGATGAAATGAAAGAGGTCATCGATCTTGCTCTTACAAACGAGAAAGTGAAAGATCCGCTCGATCTTACGCTTCCCGAACCTCTTAATAACCACTAACTTTCCAAATCAGCGGGGGACAATAAAAGCTCCCCCGCCACTGGAATCCAATTATGAAACTACTTCTCTCTACGGCCATCCTCCTGTTTGCCACCCTGCCAGCTTTCTCACAGCGAAAAAACTTCAAAAATGAGTTCGGATTCAGAAGCGATAACGATGCCTATCTCGCTTATGGCCAGGACAGATATTATACAAACGGCCTGTTTATCACCTTTCGCCACGCACTACCATCCTCGCCAGCCGGCAGTAATGTTCTCAAAAAGATCTGGGAAGCGGAAATAGGGCAGTATATGTTCAATGCTCAGTCAGGGTATGTCCCTGACATGCGGTATGTTGACCGTCCCTTTGCTGCCTACTTGTACGGTGCAGCGAAGATGAACTGGTTCACTAAGCGCGAGCAAGTGTTTCAGGCATCCCTTAATATCGGTACTATAGGACCTCACGCCCTTGGAGAAGGCGCACAGCGCCTCCTTCACAAAATGGTGGGCTTCTACGAGGTCACTGGCTGGAAATACCAGATTGACAACGAGATGGGAGTGAACGGCTCATTCAGTTACAGCTCTTTATTATCACGCCCATCCGAAAATGCTGACTTCAGCGTCGACGGATATGCAAACATCGGGACCACTTTCTCTGGTGCCGGAGGAGGAGTTACGTTCAGAGCAGGTAAGATAAACAAGCTCTATCGTTCGGTGGCCACCAATAGCCGCATCTCAAACAATTCTGCTGATACTATTCCCCAAAAAGAGATCTTTTTCTTTGCCAGACCATCTTTGCATTTTATAGCTTATGATGCGACCCTGCAGGGCGGCATCTTCAACGACAACAAGGGGCCCGTTACTTCAGACCCTAATCGACTTGCTTTCTCTCAGGAGCTTGGAGTAAAATATGCGAGCGATCGATGGACGCTCAATTTCTCGGTCATCTTCCGAACAAAAGAAACGAGTTCGCAGATTCACGCCCACCAATACGGATCCGCATCAATCTTCTACCGGTTCGGCAGGAACTAAGCTCCTTCATAGATGACGCCAGAAGTGGGCGTCTCATTCAGCTCTATACGTTTAAGCAGCGGAAGCTGCGGCTTGATGCGGTTCCATAACCATGCCGCCAGTATCTCGCTTGTAGGATTCTCAAGACCAGGTATTTCGTTGAGCAGCTTGTGATCGATCATCCTGATGAGCGGATCAATCTCCTTTTTCAAGTCACCAAAATCAATGAGCCAGCCCTTATCCTTGTCAAGCTCACCCTCAAGGTAAACCGTAAGCTTATAGGTGTGTCCGTGCATATTTCCACACCGGTGTCCTTCCGGAACATTTGGAAGATAGTGTGCAGAATCAAATGTAAATTGCTTATATATAATCATCTTTCTCTGCAAAAATGCAACAAAAAAAGCCGCCAGGCAATGACGGCGGTCAAGCGCTGTGTAAAAAAAAGCCCCACGTGTCTGTTTAACAAGTGGGGCCCTTATATACAATCTGCGTTAAATCTTAAGCTAGAAGCTTTCGCGCATCTTCAAATGGCAACGCGTGGCAGTCGGCAACAGCCTTGTAGGTAACGTACCCATCCAGCGTATTGATACCCTTTAATAATGCTTCATTTTCCAGACATGCCTTCTTATACCCTTTGTTAGCAATCTGAATAGCATAAGGAACGGTTACGTTGGTTAAAGCCATGGTCGATGTTCTTGGCACCGCACCCGGCATGTTCGCCACCGCATAATGCACGACTCCGTGCTTAGTATAAGTAGGATTATCATGCGTAGTGATCCGGTCCGTACTTTCGAAAATCCCCCCTTGGTCGATCGCAATGTCAACCAATACAGAGCCGGTCTCCATCGACTGAACCATCTCTTCTGTTACCAGCTTTGGAGCTCTCGCACCGGGGATCAATACGGCACCAATTACCAGATCAGATTCTTTTACTGCATTGGCAATGTTGTAAGGGTTAGACATCAGCGTAGTGACCTGATAGCCGAAGATATCGTCGAGCTGACGGAGACGATCGGGATTCAGATCGATGATAGTCACGTCAGCGCCAAGGCCCACAGCGATCTTAGCAGCGTTGGTACCAGCCACTCCGCCGCCAATGATAGTCACCTTTGAGCGTTTCACGCCAGGTACGCCTGCCAGCAGCACGCCCTTACCACCCTGAGATTTCTCCAGAAACTGAGCGCCAATCTGGGCCGACATCCTGCCCGCTACCTCACTCATAGGAGTAAGCAAAGGCAGGGAGCCATTAGCCAGCTGGACAGTTTCATAAGCAATACCAACCACCTTGTTATCCACCAGGGCTTTTGTCAGTTCCGGCTCGGGAGCCAGGTGAAGATATGTAAAGAGGATCAGGTCCTCACGGAAGTATTTGTACTCAGAAGGCACCGGTTCTTTAACTTTCATAACCATGTCCATCGCCCAGGCCTCCTCGGCGGTCTCCACAATTACAGCTCCTGCCTGCTGATATTCCTCATCAGTAAAGCCAGAGCCATTACCCGCACCTCTTTGAATGAATACTTCGTGTCCGAAACGGACTAAATGAATGACACCGGCAGGCGTCATAGCCACCCGGTTCTCATTGTTTTTAATTTCTGCAGGAACTGCAATACGCATAACCTTAATTTTGAATGTTGTTTATTAAAAATACTACTGCAAAATAGTATCAGAAAAGTGATGCAAAGATAACATTCTCCTCCCGGCAGATGCAAAAAATACCGAGGGCATTTGCAACTTTATTTTAAATGTTGCAGTTTTTTGCAGGAGTATTTGACAATCCCCAAAATTCCTGGCTCTGACCCTTAAATTTTTAAAGATTTATACTAGTTTGCCACTCCGGCGGCACTCCTGAATAATTAAGTTCAACAATCTCGCGCGGCGAACGGTAATCAGCCAGTCCCAGTTCGGCCACAGTTTTGCAGTTCCCCGGATGATCGGGGGCGATGAATACGGGCATATCGAAGCCAAGTTTTATATAATATTGAGAAATGAACCCGGAAGCCGGCAGGTTATTGGCAGTCGCCGTGATGTCTTCTGTTAGTCTGCTTAAAGGGTGAAGCAACAGCCTGTAGCGATACATCAAAGAAGCAGATTGATCAAAAGGCATCCACTCATTGCCTTCTGCCGTAGCAACCAGTATAGCATCTTCCTTTACTCCCTTTAACAATCCGCACCGGTGATGCACCTCAACGCGACCCCGGTTCTCATAGCATTCCACCCATACATGCTTGCCTATATATCGGGCAAATATCTCCAGCTTTTCCTTCGTGCTTAACTCCATATATACAAAGTTACAAAACGCATCATTTATTTTGCTAATAGAATTAGCAATTGGATTATTTATGCCTAAAACAGATTTATTTTCAGTTAATAAAAATTTTTTATTTTTGGGAGCAGAGGCTGCTCTCAAAAAGCGCTCATTGCACAAACGACCTTTTTTCTGCCATTTAACTAAGTTACCCTATGAAAAATTACAATGTTTTCAATCCACGCCGGACCGCCTTTAATAAAGATGACAAAATACACCACAAATAATGACAACGGTCATATGCAAGTTGAACTCTTATATCTAACTATGTACCGGATTTCAGGGCATAAGGAATAAGATCTTAGCCGATTCTTAATTCTGAAAACTGACACCGACAAGACCTAAAAAAGTTGTTCTTTCTGCCCCGATAAAAATTATTCTGATTGTCTATACATAATAAATCGAATAACATGAACGACGTATTATTTAAACCAACAAACATGGAAGAGATCCTAAACTCACTTCAGCATGAAGAACTTAAAACCTGGCTTACCGAAGTCATCGAACTAACTGAACCTGACCAAGTTTACCTCTGCGACGGCTCTAAAAGAGAATACGATGAGCTTTGCGGTAAAATGGTTGAAAAAGGCACCTTTATCAAATTAAATGAAAGCAAATGGCCTAACAGCTACGCCTGCTTCTCCGATCCTAGTGACGTAGCACGTGTAGAAGACAGAACTTATATCTGTTGCAGAACTCCTGAAGACGCTGGTCCGACTAACAACTGGACAGATCCCAAGGAAATGAAAAAAACGCTGGAAGGCTTAATGAAGGGATGTATGAAAGGCCGCACTCTCTATATCGTACCTTTCTGCATGGGCCCTATCGGCTCTCCTATCGCTAAGATCGGTGTTGAAATATCCGACTCTGAATATGTGGTGGTGAATATGCACATCATGACAAGGGTTGGAACAAAAGTACTTGAGCAACTCGGAACTGATGGCGAATTTGTTAAGTGTCTCCACACCGTTGGTGCACCTTTAGCTGAAGGCCAGGAAGACGCTAAATGGCCTTGCAACCCGACAACTAAATATATTGTACATTACCCTGAAGAAAGATCAATTGTATCTTACGGTTCAGGTTACGGCGGTAATGCCTTATTGGGTAAAAAATGTCTCGCCCTTCGCATTGCCTCAGTAATGGGTAAAGAAGAGGGATGGTTAGCAGAACACATGCTCATCCTCGGTGTAGAAAGCCCCGAAAAAGAAAAAACTTATATCGCTGCGGCGTTCCCAAGTGCATGTGGTAAAACAAACTTCGCGATGCTGATTCCTCCTCCTGCCCTGAGCGACTGGAAGATCACCACTGTCGGAGACGACATTGCCTGGATTAAACCAGGTCCTGATGGCAAATTATATGCAATCAACCCTGAAAACGGTTACTTCGGTGTTGCTCCTGGCACTAACGAAAAGACCAACCCGAACGCCATGGCTACTATTCGCGGAAACGTGATCTTCACTAACGTTGGAGTAACTCCTGACGGCGATGTATGGTGGGAAGGCTTGACTGATCAGGCTCCTGCAGACATCACAAACTGGCAGGGACAAAAACACGATCCTGCAAGCGGCAAGCCTGTAGCACACCCTAACTCCCGCTTCACCGCTCCTGCTTACCAGTGTCCTTCTATCGACCCTAAATGGGAAGATCCTCAGGGCGTACCTGTAGAAGCATTTGTATTCGGCGGTCGCCGGGCTACAACTGTACCACTTGTTTACCAAGCCTTTAACTGGAATTTCGGTGTATACACTGCTTCTACAATTGGTTCTGAAATGACTGCTGCCGCTTTCGGCGAAATTGGTAAAGTTCGTCGCGATCCATTCGCAATGCTTCCTTTCTGCGGCTACCACATGGCCGACTACTTTAACCACTGGTTACAGTTCGGTCGCAGCCTTCCAAAAGCTCCACGTATCTTCTGTGTGAACTGGTTCAGAAAAGACGAAAACGGCAAATTCCTTTGGCCAGGTTACGGCGAAAACATGCGTGCCCTTAAATGGATCGTTCAGCGTGTTACCGGCAAGACCAGCGCTGTTGAAAGCCCTATCGGTTACATGCCTCGCTACGAAGATATCGACTGGAACGGCCTTGATTTCTGCAGACACGACTTCGAAAAGATCATGGAAGTTGATCGCGAAGCCTGGAAGAAAGAAATCCAGAGCCACGACGAGTTATTCCAGAGGATGTATGATAAACTTCCGAAAGAATTCTTCTACATGCGTGAGTTACTCCTGTCAGCCCTTTGGCGTTCACCTGAACACTTCGGTCTGCAGCCTGACGAAGCATAATATTAATCTTGATAATAAAAAAACCGCCTCAAAAGGGCGGTTTTTTTATTATTGCAAGAATCCCTGCTTCTAACACGCTATTTTAGAACTCCATCCGCAGCCATCTTAGCCGCCACAACCCTTACATAGTCCTCTATAAAGCGGTTGAGACTTGAAGGACTGTCAGTTCTCGATTGAGCTGACCAGATCAGCTTGTCGGTCCTGGCATCAAAAACGTTGGTCTCCAAATAATAGACGCGTTCAAGAGTGTAATAACCGGGGTCATAGAAGCGCCCGTAATATCCCCGGTAATATCCCCAAAAATTTCCGGCCCATCCCCATGGAGCATAAGGACTTCCAACGTACCTTTCCTGCGTCTGCTTGTCAATGACGGCGTTGGTCACAATCAGGTCCGTGTCGTAATCCTTGATCTTTTTAAGCAAGACATCCTTATCCTTGCTGCTCTTACTTTCCAGATCAGGCGGAAAAGCATCCATACTTTTTGTTACGGCTGCTCCCCGTGCAGAAAAAACAGCAGCAAGTTCACTTTCCACCTTTT
Source organism: Arcticibacter sp. MXS-1 (assembly GCF_041902385.1). GTDB lineage: Bacteria > Bacteroidota > Bacteroidia > Sphingobacteriales > Sphingobacteriaceae > Arcticibacter. The sequence goes on from NZ_CP169244.1 coordinate 4,372,090, forward strand.
GCTTGGCCGAAAGGTTGTTCGTAAGCGCCGCTACAAAAACCTTTTTATAGGTGATAGAATCCGACACGCCCTCCTTCTTCCAGGAACCGACAATCTGAGTAGACGACCCGCAGGCGCTTATCAGGGAAGCCACTAATAAAACATAAAAACATCTCTTCATAAATGTGTGATTATAACCTATAAACAACGTCGGCGTCCCCGGTGTTTATTGTGTCTGATAATTAGTCTTTTACTATTGGGAACACTTTTAGTAAAATAAAAATTATTGATTTATCGATTTGCTGATTTGACCAATTTTAGAACTATTTTCTATTGAATTTGTTAATCCGTCTTGTATTACCAGTGAAAAATAGGAAGAAGCAGGACGCAGCGTAATGAGTAAAGCCAGCTCGAATGTCTTTCCTGGCATTTAAACATCGGGCGACGGTTCTTAAAACACTAATGAGCCCCGCCCGCTGACAGGACTGAAACCAGTATGAACAGCTTGTCTCCTGCAAGACCGCGAAACACACACTTAGAAATAAATATGTAGCACAATTATGATTTTCTTTTACAACGCAACGACAGAAAAAAAGGCAACTGCAATTGCGATACTACTCTGTATCTTTTTCATCACTCAGCAAGTGAACGCGCAGTTCGCATACCCCTATAGTGCGGGCCTTGGCGTAGGAGGCACCATGATGCATGCTGATTTTAAAACCGCGGATATCGGATATAATGTAAATGGCACCTTCGATCGTAACATCACCCCATTTCTTACAACCGGCATTACCCTGCAGGCTGGAAAGACATCCGGAAACAGCGTATTCGGCGGGTATAAAAATAATTTCATAGCCGGTGACTTTAATATCAAGCTCCGGGCAGGACAGTTTTATGCGGCTAAAAAGAACTATGGCTTGTATTCTATTAAAAACCAAAGTCTGTTAGGGTACCTATCCTATCTGTATGTCGGCATTGGAGCCGGCGTCATCAGGAATAATATAGACGCCAAAATCAAAGAAGGAAACGACATTCCCTACTTTGATGATGAATTCGGCAGTTACCACAAGACAAAGATGGTCATCCCCGCCTATTTCGGCATTGACCTTCCCTTCAAGCAGTCGATGACTGGCCCAACCTGGGCGATCAATATCAACTACCAGCTGAACATGAGCTCATACGACCGCCTTGACGGCTTTATTCCCCGTGGCAGTAACCACAACGATTTCTACTCATGTCTTACCATAGGAGTTAAGAAAGCATTATTTGGAAAAAACAATCTATTCATTAAGTAATATGATCAAAACATCTATCACCAGCACATTTATACTTTCTGCGGCTACCGCACTGATCATGTCATCATTCAGCAGTCCTCAGGCCCGGCTGAGCCCGCCTCCGGGGAAAAGCCTGCCTGCTCCTCCGGGAATGGTATACATTCCTTCAGGCACCATCAACTACAAAACAGGATCAGACAGTGCTGCCGGAAGTAAAAATATCAGCATCAGTTCTTTCTTTATTGACCAGGCCGAAGTGTCAAACAAGCAATACAGGCAGTTTGTCAATTGGGTTGCCGACTCAGTGGCCATCACCAACTACCTGAACGATCCGTCGTACTTTAAAGAGATCAAACAGGGAAGCGGAGCAACCGCTATCAGCAGAAAGATTATCGACTGGGATAAAGTAAAAAAGAAGTCGCCGTTTGATGATCACTCGCCTGCTGTGCAGGATAAGCTCGCCCCAATGTTCGTCATGCGGGGAGACCGGAAAATGCTGAACCCTAACGTGCTGAAATATGCATTCACCTACCTCCGCTCCGGAGGGAACACAGCAGGGCAATACGTGACAGACACCGTATCGGTAATGCCGGCAGAAAGCATCTGGTCGAAGGACTTCCCCAATGCCCAGATGGCAATGATGGATCAGAACTATTTCTATCACAGTGCCTTTGATAACTACCCTGTCGTTGGAGTCACCTGGAAACAGGCACGGGCATACACCGACTGGCGCGGAAAGGAATTTGTCGCTTCCCTTAAGAAAAACTCCTACCTCAAAGACTTCATCTTCACTTTTAGCCTACCTACCGAGGCACAATGGCAGTATGCAGCACAAGGCAATGGCAAAGGCAAAGCCAGCACCGAAAAAATGGCCGCGAACTTTAAGCAGGACGAAGGACTATATTCCAAAGACGGAGCGACCTTCACGCTCCCCGTAAAGTCGTACTCGCGAAACGAGTTCGGAATCTACAACATGGCAGGGAACGTATCAGAATGGACCCTTGACGCCTACAGTCCTTCCGCCATCGAATTTGTGAACGACCTTAACCCTGTGCTTCTGTACGATGCTACTCCCAACGACGGGGAGGTCAGAAGACGAAAAGTTGTAAGAGGAGGATCATGGAAAGATCCCGGCATACTTTTGAACAGTGATACAAGGAACTATGAAAATCAGGACATGCCACATTCTTACATCGGTTTCCGCTGCGTGATGTCGGCAATCGAAATTCCATCAGCTCAGGTTAAAGCAAAATAATACACTGATTATTAATCATCTATCAAAACTACCAAGATCATGAAAAATGTCGCACTTTTATCGATATGTCTGGCTGCAGGGCTTGCGACACAAGCTCAGGAAATGGTTTCATCCGGAAGCGTTGCTCAGACAGCAGCCGGTGCCGCCGTCACCCAGATGTCTGTTAATACAGACACTATTCCTCAAACTGATGGCTTTTTCAATACAAACAAGGCGCTGGAAGAAGCCATCCCCTTCAGCTATCCCGACGTTAATCGCAATAATATTCGTTTTTACAAGCGTGTCTGGCGGGATATAGACATCACCGACAAAAACAATCTGGTCCTTGGCGTTCCGGGCAAGTCGCTGATCGAAGCGATCATGAAAGACATCTCGGCGGGAAGACTCACCCCCTACGAGCCTTCCGACGAAAGCTTCACTCACAAGCTATCAGCTAAGGAAGGACAAATGAGGTTTCAGGACAGCGTACTGGTTCCTATTTTTGATGCCGACGGAAACCAGATCGACTCTAAGATGATGCTGAACGAATTTGATCCCCAGAAGGTAACCAAGTTCCGTATCAAGGAAGACATCTTCCTTAACAAGCAGCGGGGCAGGGTAGAAACACGCATCATCGGCGTTGCGCCGTTGATGAATGTCACAACCTCCGACTCCTCCGCAACCGCTATTGGATCAACTCCTGCTTTCTGGCTTTATTTCCCCCAGCTAAGGTACACCCTTGTTAAGATCGACATCTCCGATCCAGATCGCGACCTTTTCGAGATGACAATGGACGACCTCTTTGTTCAGCGCAAGTTCGCCAGCAAGATCGTTCGTGAATCATCATCCCTCGGTTCAGTAAGCGCGCAGGATGCAGCACTCGACGCAGATGAGGCAGAACGAAAGATCCAAGAGTACAAACGGAATCTGTGGAAAGTGCCGGCGTCTGTTAAGGTAGCCGCCGGAAAGTAACTTTTTCGGTTTTAAGCGGCCGGGACGATACGATGCCTTAAGATCAAGTCACCGTATAATATCTGCACGGACTGTCCTTTTGGACGGCGTGCAGATATTTTTGTAAAAGTATCTTTGTTCTTTAAGGCCAGGAAGAACACTCAATCGTCCTTCCATCCTCCGTTTGAGAGCGCAGCTCATGAGTGTTCTTTGTAAAAGAGTATTGCTTTGTAATGGCCACAAAGAATATTCAACCAGCTTTCAGCTTCGATTTGTTAGCACAGGTCGTGCGTTTATTAAATTTAATCAGAATCGATCAGATAAGTTCGCTTCTTAGAGGCGCATATATTGAAAACAAACGTGGACTCAGATATACTTACACATACGGACTTTGCAGAGCTTGTTATTGGTGTAGTGATGCTTGCTGTTGCTTGCGTATTTAAGCTATTCCCACCGAAAAGAATAAATCCCTTTTACGGTTACAGGACACACCGTTCAATGAAGAATTCTGAGACCTGGAGACAGGCGAACAGGATGTCTTCTACAATAATGCTGATCAGTCAGCTGGGTATTCTGAGCATCACTCTATTTTCCAGGCTGATCTTTCCTGCGATTCATACAGCTCGTCTTATTATATTCCTGACGTTGCTTGTGGCCTCTATCGTACTTAATATTGTCCTCACGGAACGACATCTGAAAAGAGTATCCACGGAAAGCTAAGAAAAGGCGATTGAAAGCATGGTGTGACAATATATGTTGAACTTATTTCGTCGCCTTCTTAGGGCGCTCTGTTTTTTGCCCGGCTTCAGCCGCATTTTTTGCCTGATCTTCAGCTCTTTTCTTCCACTCCAGAGATTCAAATTGCTTTTGAATCTCCTGTGCGTGCTTCTTTATATCTTCCATCTGTTGTTTCCACTCGGGACTGTTAAAATATTTCGCCAGACCTTCTGAGTCTGATTTGACTTTAGCGATTTGCCCCTTCCACTCGGGGCTCTCAAAATGCTTTTTCATCTCTTCAGCCTGTCTCTTTATAGCTTCGGTACGGGCCTTTCCCTCGTCCCCGCTGAAATGTTCCTGAATGTCCTGAACCTGCTTTTTCAGAGACTCCATCTGATTCTTCCATTCATCACTTTTAAAGTAATTTGCGATGTCTTCCGACTGCTTTTTTATGCGCTCAACCTCCTGCTTCCATTCAGCACTTTTGAAATACTTTGCTGTAGCAGATGCAGCACCTTCACAGGAGTCTGCAGGCGGGGCCGGTAACGCAGGACGTGCAGGCAATGCTGCCGGAGCCGCAGGTGCAGACTGAGCCGCAGATGCTGGCAGTGCAGCAGGTGCAGCGGCAGCAGCAGGACTGAACGGGCTGGCTGACACGGTATCCGCAAAAGCGGTCGCCAGAGCCGTCTTACGTCTGGGGAGTACTTCGTTCCGCTGCAGACCCATCGTACATTGTGCTTCAAGCTCTGCAATTCGTTTGGCTTCTCTGGCCCTGGCATGTTCGTCCCCTCTGGCAGCCTCCAGCGGCTTCACCCATCCAAGGAAAAGCACGGTTACCATCAGTCCTGTCAAAACAATAGCTTTAGGCAAGCCTGTTGATTTTGATGTTTCCATATCTGTTAAACGTTTGATTCGATCTAGCAGGCAGTTCTTCTGTCCCGCAGCCTGCATCATAAGGCTATAACCCGACCGCGACTGTTCCAGCAGGAACAAAGCCTTTGCATAAGAAACTGTAGCGTCGCTTTGTCTCAATACCACATCGTCACAGCAGTATTCTCGTTCGCGTTTGATCTCAGCCGAGAGCACCCAGGTTACCGGGTTAAAGAACAGCAGCATCTCCATTAGCCTTTGCAGGAAATTCCAGAAATAGTCATTACGCTTGATATGCGCCAGCTCGTGTACCAGGATTGCTTCTACCTGCTCAGTACTCAGGTTGTTAAGGGCGGCAAGAGGAAATAAGATCACCGGCTTCAGCCAGCCAGCCGTAAAAGGACCGCTTATCCGTTCACCGAAGAAGAGCGCCACCTTCCTTTTTATCCCCAGCTCCATCATTAAAGCCTCCAGGCGGATCTGCCATAGCTCGTTTTGCTGTAAATAACGCTTGTCCTTATACCACTGCACCTTCAGGATCGAGGTGGCCAGCAAGACAGTTTGTAGGACGATTCCGGCTACATAGAGTAAACTGATCTCCAGAGCGTAATAATGGACAAGGGCCTTAATGCTGAAGAGATGAGGGCTCAGATCGGGAGGCCGCACTGATTGGGACTGCTGTGGCAAACTGCCCCCGTCGAGAAGCACCAACACAAGGCGTGCCCCGAACAGCAAAAAACTGAGGCTCAGAGCGGCATACAGAACCCGGTAACGAAACGCCGAGTCCATCCACGGAAGAAGAAAGATTACTAATCTTGCTAATAAGTAAATTATCAGAGCCTGCCCCAGCGACTCATACATGGCTTCGGTCAATCCATGAAATAATTTAACAGCTTCCATAACGGTTCTATTTTTTATCGAGTTGATCCAAGTATTTCCTGATCTGTTCAATTTCTTCTTTCGAAGACTTACTGCTGCTCAGCGCCTGCATCACCAGTTGCGTTGCCGACCCGTTAAACACAGTATCGATCACCTTATTCAGAATCGTGCGTTTCGTATTTTCGGGCGATAATAAAGCGCGGTAGACGTGCGTGCGCGAACTCGTGTCCCGTCCCACCATACCCTTTTCGTGCATAATCTGCATCAGCTTCAAGGTTGTTGTATAGCCAACCTCCTCTCCCCTTTCCTCTGCTAAAGCTTCATTCACATCTCTTACAGTACAAGCTCCCTTCTCCCAGAGTATCTGCAGAATTTCAAGCTCACTATCGGTCGGTCTCACATTCATCATAATTACGAATAATTTCGTATTACAATTATACGAACACTTTCGTAATTAAAAAACTATTTAACATTTTTTTGCAAAAACATTCGGATGCAGCGTTCAGAAATTGAACAAATTGGTGATTTATAGCCGTTTGTATTTATCAAACTCCGCAGCCGATCTGATTGAGGCTTTTTGAAAAACGATCAATAATTTCTATAACCTGGCAAAGCGATTCAATTGAGGGCATTTAAGAAAGAGCTAATGACGGCAATAACCCAGCGAAGCCATCTCATTTCGGCCTTTTGGAAAAAGAAATAATGATGTTATAACCTAACGAAGCGACCTCACTGAGGTCTATCCCTGCCGACAAGGAAACTTGTACGAAAAAGTTTCCGAGCAAGGCTAACGAACAGAATACCACATTAAACTACGGTTCGTTGCCCGCTGAATGAATGAGAAACGCCTGCCAGGGAAGCAAAAAAAGAAAAATATAAACCGTAATTCTATAAAGAGTTTAAGCGGTGTACTCCTGAATCGCTTTTCCAAGCACGCTCACTTCCTCATTCTCATTAAATAGCGGAAGCTCTGTTTCATCGTCCAGCTTCAGCCACTGCCCTTCATCGTCCTTTTGGATCTTCATGTATTCCTTCCCTTCTTTGAAGATCGTATAAGTCCCTTCCTCCTCAGGAAATACCGAATAGGTGATCTCACCCATTTCAATGTCAAACGGTTCTTGCATTTGGCAAAGGTACAGGAAGTTTCAATAAGCCGAATCTCTCCTGCTAAATTCTTACGGCAATCCTCCTCAATTCTTGTCATCTGACCCGATTATAAGCAGCAGATTCTACGACCGTGCCGGCGTTTCTTCGTCGGTTTGCCGTCAGTTTATCGTCGGTTTGTCGTCGTTTGGCCGTCGGTTTGTCGTCGGTTCGCCGTTTCTTCTTCGCTTCTGGTTATCCCTTGCTTCGTTCCTGCGCCGTCGTTTGACCGTCGCTGCTTCGTCGTTTGGCCGTCGCCGCTTCGTCGTTTGGCCGTCGTCGCTTCGTCGTTTGGCCGTCGCCGGACTTACATCCGGTAAAAAAATCGACGAATAACCGGCGAGGCAGGTACAGCCCAGGTAATAGTGAGGTCTGCCCCTGCAAGGCGGCAAGAGCAATGAAGGAACAGCCGTAAGCACAAGATGTGCCATCTAGCGCCATCTGGCACCATCTGGCACCGTTGTTTGCTGGTCATCCCAGCCTCTGTTACTTTTGATCTTCAGGAGGCCCGGTATGAGTCAGAGGGAAATTTCTTAACATAAGCAAAGCAGGACCGTCAAAAAGATTAGAACGACATGACAGGATTATTTTACACATTGAATGATAACGCCACATGGAAGGCAGAGCGTCGGGATCACAACCGGGGGCTCCAGATCAGTAGCCCAAAGAGCCGGAGAGCGCGGTACTCTTGTATCAATTTATCCTATTCTTTGCTTATTTTTCACTTTATCTGGCTGAACCGCAAAATCGGCTATGTTTACGTTTCAAAAACCATGAAAAAACTATCGCTGCTTGCCATCCTGTTATTCCTCTCTCCCCTCATCACCTCTTTTCGCGCCGACGAGTCATGGACTCCGTTGCTTGATCAGCAGCTGAGCCACTGGCGCACGTACCAGAGCTACCGTCACAAGACAACCTATACCGGCGACGTCCCGAAAGACGAAAAGGGCAATCCAACTCCGCCGATCGGATACGACAAGAATGAGGCGAAGGTCTTTTCAGTAACGATGGAAGGGAAAACACCGGTCTTAAGGATCAGCGGCGAGATTTACGGATGCGTCTTTACCCGCCAGGATTTTGAGAACTATCACCTCAAAATGAAGGTAAAGTGGGGCGATAAAAAATGGGAACCCCGCCTGCTTGAACCCATGGACTCGGGCATTCTCTACCATTCTCGGGGCGAATGCGGAGTTGACTATTTCCGCTCCTGGATGCTTTCGCAGGAATTTCAGATGATTGAACGAAGCATGGGCGACTACTGGTGCATCGCTAACTCGCAGATAGACATAAAAGCAAAAAAGCAAGCGGGCAAGGATTCATTGATCTACAGTCGCGATGGCAGGCTCTATCAGCTGGGTCAGGGCGCGAAAGATCGCTATTACTTCTGCAAAGCGGCAGCTGATTATGAGAAGCCGAAGGGCGAATGGAATGAAATTGAGCTGATCTGCTACCAGGACAAGAGCCTGCATATTGTGAATGGCCATGTGGTAATGGCTCTTTCAAACTCGTCCTGGTATGACGGGCGAACGGCGCGCGCCCTCACCAAAGGAAAGATTCAGCTGCAGAGTGAAGCGGCCGAGGTTTTCTATAAGGATATCTACATACGCTCCATTAAAAGCCTGCCTCCGCAGTATAAAAGCTATTTTCAGTGAGACCTGCGCCCTCCACTGCATATCCAAATGATAACAAAGCAAACAAATGGAGCGCTGTCGGTTGTTTACTGAACTATAAGCCCAGCGCATGAACTACGAAGAACTAGCCCGGCAGGAACTGCAGGCCTGGCAGTATAAAATGCAGAAAGATCCAGGCTTGCTGGACAAACTGTCTAAAAGAACCCAGGACAAGCTGAACAGCTTTATTCCTGAAAAAGCGCATCAGGCTATTACACTTACTATCCAGAAGATGGTGCAGGCGGTACTGTTTGGGGCAAAGTATACCACCATGCTGCCGCAGCCCGAAGCTCCTCTGCAGTGGAAAGAAAGCAGGCTGCAAGACCGCATACTCTTCTACCGAAACACAGCGGTAGCGGAAGGTGCGGTAACCGGAGCCGGAGGTATCCTGCTTGGTCTGGCCGATTTTCCGCTCCTGCTGACTATCAAGATCAAGTTTCTCTTTGATGCCGCCGCCATATACGGCTTTGATGTAAAAGACTACCGGGAGCGTTTGTATATTCTTTACATCTTTCAACTTACATTTTCGAGCAAAGGGAAACGCAAGGAAACCTTCGCTATTCTTCAAAACTGGGCGGCGTATTCAAGCAACCTTCCGGCCGACCCTGAGCAATTCAACTGGCGAGAGTTCCAGCAGGAGTACCGCGATTATATCGACCTGGCCAAGATGGCTCAGCTTCTTCCGGTAGTTGGTGCACTAGTGGGCGCAGCGGCTAATTATAAGCTGATAAATCAGCTTGGGGAAGCAGCGATGAACGCTTACAGGATGCGCATCTTTTAATTCCCCTTTTATTTACTAACTTTGTTAGCAATGAGAAAATCAGGAAGTGCAGACCTGCCTCTTCATTATGGATCGGTGCCCCAGTGGCTCGCGCAACGTATGTCTGCGCTTGGGCTCGCCATAACAGAAGCTATCGTATCTGAGTATGGAAAGCAGGAAATCCTGCGGCGACTGAGCGACCCCTTCTGGTTTCAAAGCCTCGGAGCGGTGCTTGGGATGGACTGGCACTCGTCGGGCATCACCACTTCTGTGATGGGTGCGCTGAAGCGGGCGATCAATCCTCACTCGAAGGAACTGGGCATTTATATATGCGGAGGCAAGGGCAGACACTCGCGCGAGGCACCCAGGGAACTCCTAAACGTAGGCGACAGGACGGGACTGGACGGATCGTGGCTGGTGCGCTGTAGTAAGTTAAGTGCAAAAGTAGATAACACCGCTGTCCAGGATGGTTTCCAGCTTTATATGCACAGTTTTATTGTGAGCGATGAGGGGCAGTGGACGGTAGTACAGCAGGGGATGCAAACAGGAGGAACAACAGCGAGACGGTATCATTGGCATTCTGCAGACCTGACATCGTTTGTGGAAGAGCCGCACACCGGGATCTGCGGAGCGAACCAGGGCAGAATCCTGAACATGGTGGCAAGGGAAGCCCGCGCTTCTCGCACTGCAGTGATGACCATGACAGGGGAACGTCCGCAACTGATGCTGGCTGAAGCACAAAAACTGGTGATGCCTTCACACCACGATGTGAGAGCAAAGGACGTGGACCTGAAACGATTAGGAAGTGTGTTATGGCTGGCACATGAGAAAAGACCAGCCGACTTTGAAGAGCTTCTTTTACTTGAAGGCGTCGGACCAAGAACCCTACAATCGCTCGCCCTGGTCAGCGAAGTCATATACGGTGCCCCCTCCCGCTTTAAAGATCCGGCGCGGTTTTCGTTCGCTCACGGAGGTAAAGACGGGCATCCGTTTCCGGTGCCCTTGAAGGTGTACGACGAGACCATCTCCACGTTGAAGACAGCCGTTGATAAAGCGCGGATCGGGAACTCCGATAAGCAACATGCTATACGAGCGCTCAGCGACATTGCACGCCGCGCAGAAAAAGGCTTCACCCCAAATGCTAACTTTAACAGCTTAATTGAGAAAGAGCGCGCAGAGTCCTGGAAATATAGCGGGCGAACCGTCTTTGGAGAAGAACGACCGCCTTCCGGCGCCCAGCTTAAGCTATTTTGAACTACTCATCCTTCCAGGCCATCACCATGCGATCTTTCCCCCTCAGATCCTGCCGCAGTTCTGTTTTAAATCCCTTTTCTGCCAACAACGAGCAGGTTTCATGTCCGAAACTCTCATTGATCTCCAGGAACAGGGCGCCGTCTGGCTTCAGATGCTTCAAAGAGAACTCGGCAATATGCCGGTAAAACAACAGCGGGTCCTCATCGGGGACAAAGAGGGCAGTGTGTGGTTCAAAATCGAGCACATTCTTGTGCATTCCATCTTTTTCTGAATTGGTGACGTAGGGAGGATTGCTCGTAATCAGCGTGAAGGACTCGGGCTGGAGACTGAAAGAATCGTCCAGGATATCGCCCTGGACAAACCTGACCTCGGTTCCATTCATCACGGCATTCCTGAGCGCTATCTCGATTGCTTCATTGGAAATATCAAGTGCAGAGACCTCTGCCTCAGGCAGGTTCTTTTTGATACTTACCGGAATACAACCGCTGCCTGTGCCGATATCGAGTACAGAAACCTGGCCGTCAGGCCAGCCTTGTTTCTTACGTTCATTGACCAGGGTCAGCACCCAGTGCACCAGCTCCTCCGTCTCAGGACGCGGAATCAGAACGGAAGAGTTGACCTTGAAACGGAGACCAAAAAAGTCGGCTTCTTCCAAAACATACTGAAGGGGCCTGCCGAGGCGAAGCTCATCAAGGATGCGTATGAGCGAAGTCTCCTGTACCAGAGTGAGGGCGTCGCTCTTATGAAGCATGTAATAGCTTCTGCTTACATTACAAACGTGCTCTACTGCAAGCGCGGCGATGCCTTTGGCCTCTTCTTTCTCGTAGAAAGATGGAAGCTGATTGACGTAGATGGTCTCGATATCTCCGAATGTCATATTTCTGCAAAGTAAAACATTGTACCCGGCTTAACTACTTTTCTCTGCTAATTTCCGGTAAATTTGGCTCTCATTATAACTCAGAGCTTCTCTTTAAGAGAAAATAAAACACGGGAAATTGTTTTGATAAAGACGGACGAAAAGTACATGCAACGGGCGTTGGAACTGGCCCGTCTGGGAGCTGGTTCCGTTAGCCCTAACCCGATGGTAGGAGCCGTAGTGGTTCATCAGGACCGCATTATCGGAGAGGGCTATCACCAACAGTATGGGCAGCCTCATGCAGAGGTAAATGCAATCAACTCCGTATTGTTTGCGCACACCGACGGCGAAGAGCTATTGAAGGAGTCGGTCATTTACGTAACCCTTGAGCCTTGCGCCCATTATGGAAAGACGCCGCCCTGCGCGGACCTGATCATACGCTATGGCATTCCGGCTGTCGTAACAGGCAGCCCAGATCCCTTTGAGCAGGTGAACGGCAAGGGGATCGAAAAATTACGAAAGGCCGGTATTGAGGTGCAGGAAAACATACTGAGAGAAGAATGCGATTTCCTTAACCGACGTTTCTTTACCCGCATCAGGGACAACCGTCCCTATATTATTCTCAAATGGGCTGAAACGGCTGACCAGTACTTCGCGCCGGAAGACCGGTCGCAGCGCTGGATCAGTTCGCCCGATTCGCGCATCCTTACTCATCGCTGGCGGTCAGAAGAAGACGCTGTTCTGGTGGGAAAGACTACCGCGCTTGCCGACGACCCCAAGCTGAATGTGCGCGACTGGTTTGGTCGCAATCCAAAACGCATTGTGATCGACCGCAATCTGGAGCTGCCGCAAAATCTTCACCTCTTTGACCAAAGTCAGGAAACAATTGTCTTCAACGCGCTTAAAACCGAGACAGAAGGTTTGGTAAAATATTTGTGGCTGGAAGACTTTGACCACTACCTGCCGCAGATGATTGCTTACCAGCTATATTTGATGGATGTTCAGTCGCTCATCGTAGAGGGAGGTGCACAAATCCTTTCGCTGTTTATCAATGCCGGCCTGTGGGACGAAGCACGGATCTTCAGGGCGCCTCAGTATTGGGGAGGGGGATTGAAAGCACCCGGGATAAAGGGCCTGCTGCACGAAACGGTGAAGGTTGGAGCTGATGAGCTGAGAGTGATGTTCAACTACAAAACACAAGACTAGAAATGAGTTAGCCGTTAGTATGTCCCGCTCATCCATTTGACACAGAAAGCACTCATGAGCTGCACGCTCAAACGGGGATGAAAGTCGATTGAGTGTTCTTCTTGGCCTTTGAAAAACAAATAGACTTTCAAGAAAAACAGATCCGGGGAACCGGAAAAACAAAAAAAGATATGCCAGTATTACATTACCAGGACGCACCTGTACAAGTTCCTGCAGAAGGAATTGAGAGGAGACTTGTTCACACCGCAAAACTACTAACCGCGGTTTTAGATTTCAGCAATGGCCCGCAGACAGAGCCTGATCCGATGCATTCTCATCCTCATGAACAGACCAGCTACGTTGCCAAGGGGGAAATCCTGTTTTTCATGGAGGGTGAAGAGCCTCAGCATCTAAAAGAAGGAGATCTGTTCTTTGTGCCTTCCGGAAAGAAGCATTGCATCCAGCTCCTGAGCAAGACAGCACGGCTGGTTGACAGCTTCTCGCCAGTAAGGGAAGACTTTTTGTAAACCAACAGGGAGGTCCGTTTGTCTATTACAGCAAAGAGATTAGACATATGCCATCAATCAGAACACATTTTCCTGTAAAAAACATCCGGACAGACGTTGTGGTACATCCCGTAGAGGAACACACCTTTGCCGTGGAACTGGAGAGCACTGACGCGTTCGATGCGGACAAAGACCCCAAAAACGAGACCATCGCCAGTATTAAACCTCCGAACCTCATCGTGCAAAAAACTAAGACGAAAGGCTGGGTCATCCTCCAGGAAGGGACTTTTGACCTTACCCATGATGAAGTGCAGGCCCTCGGGGCGGCAATAGAGAATAATTACCACCAGGCGCTCTGACCCTACAAGACGCCTGATGGCGTATTTTAACGAATAAAGAAAGCGGCCTCACTTGATGGTGGATCGCGCGGCAGGTCTCCGGGCCGCCGAAGTATTTTTGCCACAGTGCTGTGTTGATCAAAAGAGCAGCTTGGCGATTTGGCCACATCCAGAAGTTACGTCTGGAGGATTTGCCCTTTCCCCTTGAGGATTAGAGCAATCAGCGCCGGGACTATCTTACTTCCTATGATCTGTCAAAACTCCCACTTCTCCTGCCGCCATGCGCTGTCCCAAAATAGCCATTCGAGCCTGCACGCAGTTACAAAAGCTTCAGTCATGCTTTCTCGCTGCGCCGGGCTGCATTTCTCAGCAACAGCGTCGCTTATTGAGATAGCCTTTTTTACCAGTTCTCCGAACTCTTCGCCTGCATACGTATTGATCCAGCTCTGGTAGGGGTTGCCCTCCAATCGCTGGTTCTTGTAGATATAGTCGCCCACCTCTTTATAGATCCAAAAGCAGGGCAAGACCGCAGCCATAGCCACTTCTGCCTGAGCCAGACTGGCTGTACTTAGAAGATAGCTGGTATAGTAATGGCAGGCTGGCGACAGGGCGGCCTTTCCAGAAATTCCGTACTGGTTGAAATAGCCGGCATGCAATGCATTTTCGACGACGATAGCCCCTTCAGCAAACTTCAGGTAGTCGAGCACATACTGAGCCGGTCCCCGGGCCGCTATCAGCGACAGTGCGCGGCCAAAGTGCTCCAGATAGTTAGAATCCTGCTGAATATAGAACTTAAAATTGTCGAGCGGAAGAGTTCCGTTGATCAATCCCTGAATAAAGGGCATATCAACGATCCTGTTATAGATGCCTTGAGATTCGCTCCAGGCTGCTTCACTCCATTTCATATTTAATCAGTGTTTGAGGTTTGTAAAAATGATTCAGGGGCCCATGTCCGCCCCCTGTTCTTACATCACAACCGGCAGCAATAGCTCCGTGCACATACCCGCACGCCGCTTCTACTGCCTGAACCATAGGAAGCCCGCGCGCAACAAAGCAAGCGATAGCAGAAGACAAGGTACATCCCGTGCCATGGGTGTTCCCCGTAGGGATATGCAGTGCAGAAATGATCTTTTCCTGACCATCCCGGTCCCTGAAAACATCAAACAGAGTCTCGCCCCTGAGATGTCCGCCCTTTACCAGCACGGCCTTGCAGCCTGTCGCCAAAATCTTCATTGCGGCCTGTTTCATTTCCTCAACGTCAGAGGCTTTCATATCGGCAAGTACAGCCGCTTCATCGAGATTGGGAGTAACCAGAGATGCGAGGGGAAACAGCTCCTGCTTTAATACAGCAACTGTCTCAGCTTCAATCAGACGATCACCACTCGTGGCGATCATGACCGGATCGAGGATCACCGGCACCTTGGGATATTTCTTCAGCACCCGCGCAATGCTATGCACCAGCCCGGTACTGTGTACCATTCCCACCTTGACAGCCTGCGGTTTAATATCATCCATTACGACAGAGATCTGGGCTTCAACTATAGCAGGCGGCACACTGTGGATTCCGGTAACTCCGAGGGTATTCTGAACGGTGATGGCTGTGATTGCAGAACATCCGAAACATCCCAGCGCGGAGAAAGTCTTCAGGTCTGCCTGAATGCCGGCTCCTCCCCCGCTGTCAGAGCCTGCAATGGTGAGTACACGAACGTATTCTTTCATTTTAAATGGCTTAAAAAGATTAATGGCTATATGTACTTTAGTCTACTTGTCTATTGAGAAAATTAATATTTTTTTAAAGGCATCAATGAGGTCGCTTCGCTAAGTTTCAGAGCATTAATAACAGTCAAAGTACTTGTATCCGGTCTGCAAGTGCTGCTCACAGATGCTTCTCTATTTCAGAGCGAATCTCTGCGGCTGCCTTTTGCGGATCTTCTGCTGAACAGATTGCGGATACCACAGCGAGGCAATCAGCGCCTGCTTCAACGACACTCGCCGCATTATAGCGCGAAATTGCTCCGATTGCAACCAGAGGTTTTGCAGTAGTCGCTCTTACTCTGCGGATGCCACCAAGCTTCCACTCCGTTACGGTATCTGTTTTGGTGGGCGTGGAGAAAACAGGACTGAGGGCGATATAATCAGATGTTAGGGCTTCCTCTGAATCCAGCTGGGCTTCATACTCGATGGAGTAGCCCAGTATGCCGCAGCCAGGCCATCTTTTGCGAACCAGTGAAGGCGGGATATCAGACTTGCCTACGTGAATCCCGGCAGCGGCGCATCTTTCTGCTACTACAAGATTGTCGTTAATGATTAGCGGCACGTTGTACCGTTGAAGCATTTCTTTTAATTGAAGCGCCCGAAGCAGGAACGCCTCATCTTCCAGCTTCTTCTCGCGTAATTGCACCAAATCCACACCTCCCTTCACCGCCTCTTCTACCATCCAGAGAAGGTCGCGGCCTCGTAATGCAGCTTCATCTGTCACCAGATAGAGCCTATATGGAAACTGCTTATCCTTCAGCATTCTCTTCGATTTTTAACTCCATGACAAAGTCGTCTTCTCGCAGAGAATAAAGCTCATCGAGCAGATAGACCTGAAGAGTGCCAGGTCCAGATGCCTTCCGGGCTGCCCTTTCTCCTGCTATTCCAAGAAGGGCCATAGCGGCAACGCAGGCAAGATAAGGATCGTCAGGCTGTGCAGCTAAAAAGGCACCAATGATTGCAGAAGCGCTGCAGCCGAGACCTGTTACTCTTGCCATGAGGGGGTCGCCATTCGACAGTCTGAGCAGACGGCTCCCATCCGTAATGAGATCAGTCGCGCCGGAAACGCAGACTACGCCGCCGGTTTTGCCTGCGAGAAGGCGGGCAGCTGAAAGAGCATCATCGCTTTGCCGGGTGCTGTCGACTCCCTTTGTGCTTCCAGCCTGTTCCTCAGATACCGACATAATTTCAGATGCATTGCCCCGGATCACTGTCGGCCGGGCGGAGACAAAGGTCTTTAGAACATCATTCCGGTAGCCGGTTGCTCCTGCTCCTACCGGGTCGAGCACCCAGGGCTTCCCCATCTGGTTGGCCTGCTGGATGGCCAGGTCCATGCTGTTAACCCAGTATTCGTCGAGCGTGCCAATGTTAACAACAAGGGCGCCGGCGATACGAACCATGTCCTGAACTTCAGGATGTGCATGCGCCATAACAGGAGAAGCTCCACAGGCAAGTAAAGCATTCGCCGTGTTGTTCATGACTACGTAGTTGGTGATATTGTGAACGAGAGGTGCCTTGCTCCTGACGTTTACGATCTGCTGCCAGATTTTCTCTTTCATTTGGCTCTTTATCTATGTGGATGGCCTGAAGAGTGCTTGCAACAGAAACACAGGAAGGATCACTTTTCCCTTCGCCGGTATTAGCCGGATCAGGTTCAAAGGGTATCATCTCAGCTCATTCGAGCACCCCTAAAGCCGCAACTAAGGTATTGATTAAATGATAAGGAACAAACCCTTATTTATTCTCTTACATTTCGGAAACAAAACTTTCCAGAGCAAGGCGGTAGCTTTGTAAGCCGAAGCCGGCAATCACGCCTCTGCAGTTTCTGGCGAGACGGGAAGTGTGACGGAACTCTTCGCGGGCATGGACGTTGGAGATGTGTACCTCCACCACCGGAGTCGTGATGGCCGCAATAGCATCGCCTATAGCAACAGAAGTGTGGGTATAACCACCCGCATTAAATATGATGCCATCGTAGCTAAAACCGACCTCGTGGAGCTTGTCGATTAACGCCCCCTCACTGTTGCTTTGAAAATATTCGATCTGGACAGAAGGATAGTCGGCTCGAAGCTTTTCAAGAAAAGGCTCGAAGCCGCTGTCACCGTAGATAGACTTCTCTCTGATGCCCAAGAGGTTCAGGTTAGGACCATTCAATATTTGTATTGTCATTTCGTTTCCGAGTTACAGCAATCTATGCTCTCCTTCAAAAATAGAGATTTTTACTTATTTCGAGGATTAATGCATAAACTACTAACTGTGCTCAGCAGCCTGTATTGGAACAAGGCTTGCAAGTTGGGCGGCAGCGGAATGCCGGAGGATTGCAGACCTTGGCGGCATTTACACCTCACGAAATGACAGGAGAAGAAGCGCGAAATCGACCGTTGTGGCCCACAGAACTAAATGCAAGAACATGAACAAGATCGGTTCTTTGACGCTCAGAAAATCAACTACCCCCGGGACTATTTGCAGGAGCAAGATTAGTTGCGAGGCAAAAGCCGTGGGGGCAGGTCGCTGTTGCTTATCCGCTGGGACGAGAGGATAACCGGCATTATTCTTACTTTTACAGCGGGCAGGAAAAAGCATTCGGTATTTGCATGCTCTGAAGCAATGTACAGGATCCATCCTTGTTCCACTTTAGGAAAACAGGCATTTGTAAATAAGTTATCGCGGTTAGAATACGAAGAATGAGTGATTGGAATTCTGCTATTACTGGCTTTACCACCTACCTGAAGCTGGAGCGCTCGCTCTCGTCGAATACGGTGGAGGCCTACCTGCGCGATGTGGAAAAGCTGGAACAGTACTGTGAGATATTGGGCCGAAGTCCGGAAACTGTCAGCACGCAGGACTTAAAAGACTTCATTAAGTGGATTAATGAGCTGGGGATGCTTGCACCTACGCAGGCGCGAGTACTTTCGGGCATTAAAAGTTTTTTCAGATACCTGCTGCTGGAAGGGCGTCGAGAAGACGACCCGTCAAGCCTGCTGGAGAGTCCGAGAATGAGCAGAAAGCTTCCCGACACCCTCAGTATACACGACATCCAGAGCCTGATCGACGCCATTGATCTTTCTAAGCCGGAAGGGATACGAAATAAAGCGATCCTTGAGGTGTTGTACGGATGCGGCCTGAGAGTGTCTGAATTAACAAATTTGAAACTCTCCAATCTCTACCTTGATATCGAGTTCATCAAAGTCACAGGGAAAGGAGATAAAGAGCGTCTTGTGCCCATCGGTTCAGAGGCCGTCAGGCACCTTAAAATTTACCTGGAAGAGGTACGTGTACATCTGGATATCAAGCATGGCAACCAGGACTTTGTTTTCCTAAATCGCAGAGGTACCGCATTGAGCCGTGTAATGGTCTTTCTGATCATCAAGGATCTTGCTGAAAAGATCGGCCTGAAAAAGAAGATCAGTCCTCACACCTTCCGCCACTCCTTTGCAACACACCTTATTGAAGGCGGAGCTGACCTGCGGGCAGTGCAGGACATGCTTGGGCATGAGAGTATTCTCACTACAGAAATCTATACACACCTCGACAGAGATTACCTGAAAGAAGTGATCACTCATTATCATCCAAGGAGTTAAGAGCATACTTGTAACTGCTTGGCAAGGTAGAAAAGATATTGGTTACACGGGCGGGTCCCGCTCCATAATACAGGAAACAGAGCCAAGGATCCTACTCCATTGTTTACACGCTGAGCTACACGACGCTAAAGTAAATTATTATAGTAAGGTCTCCGCCCCTAAATGTGGAGACCTTATCCTGTTCTTCTGAGCAGACATGTAAACTCCTTGAAAACGAGGCCTGAAATAAGTGACCTTCCCTTGCCAAAGATCAGGGCCAAATGAGAAGCGCTGATACTGACACGCAAAAAATGCCCTAAAACATCATTACAGGCAACCTTCCCCCAAACATCCCGTATAACGCCCTTTAAGCTGAGACAAGGTTCTTCGTCTCAAATTGAAACATACACATAACTATAAAAGCGACACAGAAAAAATGAAAAGAACACTTCTGGCGATGAGCATATCCGTCATTGCTTTGTTTTCAGCATGTAGAAAAGAATCCGGTGAACTGGTTATCGAGCTGCCTGATGAGATGCCCATTGACCTGGCTACCAAGATTACGAATGCCGACGGATCTACCGTTGAAAAATTTTACTACGACAATGACCGGAGACTAATCGCCAAAACATTCCGTAGCAGCACCCGCAGAGACAGCGATGTGGTAACTTACGATGCATCCGGCAAAGTAGTCAAATACGACGAATATTATTTTAACCGTTTGGATGAAAGCACCGCTTACTCGTATAACGGGAACCTTGTAACAAGGGAGCAGACAAGTTATTCGAACGATGGTTCTGCCTACTCAAGCACCTCTACTTTCACGATCAACTCTAAAAATCAGCTTGTAGAAAAGCTTAGGGATAATGGAAGTAAATACACCTACGAGTACGATCCTTCGGGCAATATGATTAAAACGTTCAGAACGGAAACAGATGGAGTAAAAACGGAGCTTTCGTCTTTTACCTTTGATAACACCAACACGATGATGACTCATTGTACAACTCCATATTGGTGGTTCATTGTTGAGGACTACTTCCCAATGGGTAGTAAGAACAACATCGTCTCAGTAGAAGGCGGCACAAAACTGTACGAGTACGTGTATAACCTGCATCTCTATCCTGAAAAGGTTACGGAGATCTCTGTACGCGACGGGCAGAAGGTTCCGGGGAGAACTCACCTCATCGAGTATAAAAATTTGAACTGGTAAGCTTGTATTTCGCCTCGATACCGGGTGTTCATCATGCTGCGAGCTTAATACTGCGACAACAATCAGATGAAAGCGCGGTAAGCCTGTAGCCAGACGTCTGGCTATTCATTTCTTCACCAGGCCGGGGCCTTACTATAGAAATTTGAATAATATGTGGGACGGTCTCTATGTTTGCTCAGCAATTTTAGAGACCGTCCCTTTTTTTGATGTCTGAATTACAAGACATTGCATGAAGCAGCAACGTTAGAACGTTGCGAAGAGCCAGGAACAAAGGTGTACTGAAAAGCATAATAGCATAAGTTGGAGCGAGTCCCCCCTATAAAAAACACTGACGATTAGATAAAACGCATTTCTGCTAGCTATATTAGCGCCATTGTAACATCAAAATCAACAGGAACTAAAGAATGGTGCCAAAACGAAGAAGAATAATCGCATTTTGCTTGCTCTCTATTCTTTTGATAGCAGTCGATCAGTATACCAAAGCGCTTGCCCGTGAATACCTGATGTACGAAGCTCCGCGGTCGTACTTAAACGACATGTTCAGACTGCTGTACATCGAAAATACAGGGGCCTTTTTTGGCATGGGCGCTGATATACCGCAGCCCTTTAATTTTATATTGCTGAGTCTGCTTCCCCTGATCATGCTCGGAGCGCTTCTCTTTTATGCACTCAAGAAAGCAGACGTTTTAAGAACTTCGGAGCAAATTGCATTCGCGATGATCTTTTCAGGAGGCCTGGGGAACATCATAGACCGCATTGCTTTTAGCAGCAGGGTAACCGACTTTCTAAACGTTGGCATCGGCTCAATACGAACCGGTATTTTTAACGTAGCAGACATGTATGTGACCACTGGCGTGCTGCTATTGCTAGTTCTGAGCAGGGACTGGGACAAGAAAAGCTGAGAGAGATAATATGAACCGAAAAAGTTTTCTTTCGGCCTTAGTGCCTCTGGGACTTACATTAGGCTCGTTCGCTGCAGGGGTAAAAACGAGGACTCCTTCTGCCAAACCTTCACTTGCTATTCCGCCCTATCTGCAGCCAGGCGATACGATAGGCCTTACCTCTCCGGCCGGATACATCTCTGAAGAAGACGTGCGCCCGGCTGTGCAGCAGATGGAAAGCTGGGGGTTTAAGATCCTGATCGGTAAAACGATAGGCTGTCGAAGCTTTAGTATGGGTGGTACTGATGAGGAAAGAGCCCGCGACCTTCAGGACTTGCTTGATAACCGGGAAGTGCGCGCAATCATGTGCGCGAGAGGGGGCTATGGAGCCTTAAGGATCATTGATCAGCTGGACTTCAGCCGTTTCGTCCGCTATCCCAAATGGATAATCGGTTTCAGTGATATTACTGTTATTCATTGTCACCTGAATTCCAGTTTCCACGTTGCCACCTTGCATTCTAAGATGTGCAACAGCTTCCCGTCCGACTGGAACAAGGCAGAGCCGATTCAGATAACGACCATTCACTCTATTCGAGATGCCCTCATGGGCTTAGAGATGAGATACGAAGCTCCGTCACATGGATTTAACAGAGCTGGCAAAGCTAAGGGAGTCCTTGTAGGTGGTAACTTGCGGACCATAGAAAATCTGGCAGGAAGCAGATCGGACCTCCGGACTGATGGAAAGATCCTTTTTGTAGAAGATACAGGTGAGTACCTTTACAGCATAGACCGTATGTTTTGGAACCTGAAGCGGAGTGGTAAACTCGCTAACCTAAAAGGACTGATAATAGGAGGCTTCAAAATTAAGCCCGACGACCCCGGAGAAGAGTTCGGTAAGTCCTTATACGAAATTGTTCAGGAGAAGACGCGTGAATATACTTATCCGGTCTGCTTTGACTTTCCGGTAGGACATCAGAAGAACAATTTTGCGTTGAAGTGCGGAGTACAGCATTTTTTAGAGGTTCAACCCACGGGCGCTACTCTGCGCTCGTTGTAGCAGCAGATGACACCGGAAGGGTAAAATAAAAGGTTGTGCCGTGATTGTACTGACTTTCGAACCAAATCTTACCGCCGTGGAGCTCAACAAATTCTTTACATAGTATCAGGCCCAGGCCTGTTCCTTTCTCGTTGGCAGTTCCGGCTCGAGAAAAGGCAGAGTCTATTCTAAGGATCTTCTCTTTCACGCTGTCTTCAATGCCGGTACCGCTGTCGCTGACATAGAACAGGACGTACTGCCTCATATCTTCGGCACCGACCTGGATATTACCCCCGGGAAAGCTGAACTTGATTGCGTTATTAATCAAATTCCTGAAAACAGTATTGATCATCTGACGATCTGCCATCACTTTCGCGGAGGCCAGCCTGTCAGCAACGATATCGATCCCTTTCGCAACAGCCACGGGTTCACATATCCGACGGGCCTCTTCCACCAATTCTTCTGGCAGCAGGGGGCGCTTAACGGGACTAAGATTACGGGTTTGAATGCGTGCCCAGTTAAGAAGGTTCTCAAGTAAGGTATAGGTTTGCCTTGCTGATTCATTGAGTCGCTCTGCCAGCTGCTGTATGCGGTCGGAGCTAAGATTGCTTGCACTCTTGGCCAGGAGCTGGCTGTAGCCCAACAGGGATGTAAAAGGATTTTTCAGATCGTGTGCGATAATGGAAAAGAATTTATCCTTAGTGGTATTCAGCTCCATCAGCTCCTGTTCAACGTGCTTGAGCGTCGTGATGTCGAAACAAATCATCAGGTAAGTTTCCGCTTCTCCCTCGGTAACAGGTTCAGGTACTATCTGAAGGGAATAGAAACGGTTCGCTCCCTCAACTTTGAGATCGAAATTCACAACCTGACTTTTGCCTGTCTTTGCAGCCGCCGCAAGACTTACAGTGAGGATACGGGAAATTTCCGCCGGCAGCTGAAGGTCCGAATACTGGAGTCCGACAATATCGGGGCAGACTGCAGGAAGGAGCTTTCTGACAGCGCTATTAGAATATACACACCGGAATTTGCTGTCGAAACGCATGATCATTTCGGGCAAATTCTCAGTTAACGTACGGTACTGTTCTTCCCGATCTCTCAGATTCTTAAAAATAAGACCACCCGGATCTATAATTCCCGTCTGAACGTTCGCCTTGTATATAAGATAAAAAGAGATGAGTTTGGCATAGTGCCCAATTTGGTTGCTGATGCTGTAGTTGGAAATGTAAAGTGTAAAACAAAACTCACTGATTATGGCGAAAATAATTGAAAAAAACAGAAAGGAATATACCGATTTGGTAAAGTACCCTCGCCGCTTTCTCAGCATTAGCAAGGTGCCCAAAAGAACGAGAATAATGGTGTACTCTGCATAAATTTTAAAAGCTGTCTGCCCCTCTCCCTCTATGAAACATACGGGGAAGATCTTCCAGTCAAGTATGCTTAGCACAATAAGAGCAGTAACGACCGTATAGATAAAAAACACGAAGTCGGCACTTATCTTCTTCTTCCGGTCGAGCAGCCAGAAGCCTAGAAACAACGTGACACATTCAAGAAAACGGGTAGCTACCCAGAATTGGTTGGCATAAAAGTGATCGCCGATGACTTGCATTCCCTTAAAGGTGAGGGTATGTAAAAGATCCAGGGAACCGATAAAAAAGTACGAGACCCCAACCAGGAAGAGGTAGTTATTGTCTAGTATTTTACGGGAATTCCAGGTAATGATGAAGACAGCAAACGCTACGATAATCGAGATCAGTTCTACAATAGTATGGAAAAGGAGGTAGCTTTGGCGAAGACTTAAAAAAAATATCAGCATAAGAGCCACTAGTCCGGCTACAATACGATAACGACTTGAAATGAAGCTACTTATACTAAGACTCAAAGATAGGGACTTAAAGTGGTAAAAATAAAGAATTTATTGTTAAACGGGGCTGCAAATGTTTTTGTTACAGAAACGTTTTTCTAATCGCGGTTCTTGTTCCACTTGAATTTGATCTTGCCGTCTTCCCCATCAGTTGCAAGAATATGAAGGACGATGCCTTTCATCCTTCTTTCTTCAATTTCTTTTTTATCTGTAATTCCCTGGTCTTTCTCAGGATTCCGTAAAGGGACATCAAGCGCGATATTAGTTCCCTTCGCCATGGAATAAACTCCCGCAACGTCCATGTTTAGCACGCTGGAGCTTATCTTCATCGGGTTGATTTTTACCTTTTCACCGTTAATATCGAACTTGCCGTTGAGATTTGAGAAAGTGATTGTGTTTAGGTCCCGGAAAGGGAAAGCGAATTTTCCGACCCCCCTAATGGGCTCAAAATTTAGCAGAGCGCCCTTTCGAATATCAAAAATAACAGAGCCACGGTAAGAACGGGCAAGGATCTTGCCCTGATCGGTTATACTTCCCGTGATATTTGCTTTCGAGAAGAGATATCCCCTCAAATTCTCGTAAGTAAAGGTTGTCAATCCAAAGTTCCTGAAGGCATAGAAGAACTGCCGGATATTTACATTAGAAATCCGGGCATTGACAGCAAAAGCATTTACGTTTGCTCGCTGCGAAACCGTTCCGTCGAGCCTGAGAGTTCCGCCTCCATGTCTTACGTGTACCCTGTTGAGTCGTATGCCCTCTTCCGATAGGTTAATAAGGGCAGTTGCATCGGTAGCAATAAACCGATCATAGATTACCTTGTCTAATTTCAAGGTCATGGCTGCCTGGCTTCTGTTCAGCATGTCGTCGAGCTGGTTCATTATATTACTCTTACGGTGGCTTACAGGCCGCGTGGTCTTACGACGTGAAGCGAGAAAGCCGAGGAACTGCCCCAGATTAAGCTGAGGACTGGAAACCGAACAGGAAAGAATCATTTTCTCCGGTGCCGTATAGTAAAGGTTCATAAAGTTTTTTATCGTACCGTTTATCTTTAAGATACTAGATCCACTTTGAAGGCGCATATTCCTCAGATGAAGATCGTTCTCGGTAAAATGAAGAGAAATGGTGCTCCTGGTGAAGTTGATATTCCTCGGCTGATAGTTCAGGTCAGCGTCCACGATGTCGATTCCCCCGATTATGCGAGGTTTTACCAGCTGAAAGTCGGCCACACTAGCCTGGAACTTCACGTCTATCTTAGCACTGCCTGAATTGAATTTGAGCGGCTCTTCTCCTACTACCTGATTTAATTTTGAGAGAGCAAAGTTTGAGCGGAATACACCGGAAGCAACAGGCTTTAGCAGGTCAACGATCTGGAGCGAATCTATTGAAAGAGGAATGCCTTCGTAACTTCCTTCAAAATGCATGAGTTTGACCTGGGAGTTTTTGTCGTTGTTCCCTCTCCCCTCTCTAAATGATTGGTATAGAAACCGCTAAAACTGCATTTGTCCACTATTCCCCCCGGTGAACTAAGCACATTATCCTTCACCCGGGCGCTTACGTCAATTGCCGGCTGAGAACCTGGCCCCATATTGCCGGCTATTACCGCCTTTACTGATATGGGATTAGTAAGGTCAAACATGTTAAGCTTTGTTGATATATTGCCAGCGAGTAATGCGGATGCATGCTTCCATAGCAGCTTTTCTGATTCAAGATCAATAACGAATTCAACAGGATCTTTTGCCGTACTGAAGGAGGCTTCGATGAGAAAACGATCTGGTCCTATCATCAGCGGGGTCTTTTCGATGCTTAAAACGCCGGACCTCCCACTGTATTTAATGGCGAGGTCACCATCAAAGTCCTTTTCCTTTAAAAAGCTTCCCTTTCTGGTATTAAAGGCCAGGTCCCTGACAAAAGTATTGATCCTGATTCTGGCATCCCAACCCTCCGGCTTATGATCAATTCTGCCCCTAAGGTCGCGAACAAGAAACCTGAAGAGTTTGCCGGCTTTGCGGTTATCCATAACAAAAGCCACATTCTTTAGCGCAAATCGGTTTATTTCAGGAGGAGCGCTTTCACCCTTCTTTTGTTCTTCTTCCTGCTGCTTTTTGCTCTTAAACACGCTCGTATTACTATATCCTGATGGATCGGTATAGAGGTACACACCGGCATTGATAAGGGAAATGCGGTTGATGCGGATGGTACCTGTAATAAGAGCAATGACATTTATAGAAACTGCTGCTTGCTTCGCTTGTACCAGCGTATGCTTGTGCTTTTCCCAGAGACTATCGCGGATAGCGACATCCCTCAATGACAGCGAAATTCCCGGAAATCCTTCAAGAAAAGCAGGCTCCATCCCTCCTATCACAGCGGTACCGTTTATGCTTTTATTGATCTGAATGTTTACCGCTTCAAGGATCTCCTTCTTATTATAGTTAACATAAAGCGCAACTCCCAAATAAAGAAGGAAGAAAAAGGCCAGAAGGAAAGATACGATCTTAAGGGTAAGGAGTGACCAGCGCTGTGTTCTCAACATTTAGTTGTGGAATTAGGAATACGTGTAGTGAGGAGACAATTGAGAGGCACGCCGGGCTAAAAGGCTCACCTCTCATCTCAATCCTTTTACTGCCTAAGATTGTAATCATCCTGCCCTTGCTCAGCAGCATCGCTGTCAGGCCCAGGCGGAATTCCCTTTTCCGGCTCTAATGTAAAGGACGCTTCCGAAGCCTGAGTTGCCTGATCAAGGCGATCCTGATCGGACGGATCCGTCTGGGGCATGTCAGCATTCGACATGTCTGTATTTTCATTCTGTCTTATATTATTAACGGCCTCATCACCACTCTTGTCGTCGAAGGGCATATTTTCTGGTTCTATCATTGTTTCACTCTTTGGTTATATGTCTATAAAAAACAAAGCCCGGGATTGTTTTAGCGACTTTTCCTGAAAGGCTGTCTGCTTTCCGGGGAACATCTGCAGGCTAGCACTCAACGCCGGCTTTACAAAGGCGGCACCTCATGATTAAACACATCTCTTAATGCCCTCCGCGCTGCATAGTAGCCGCACATACCATGCACCCCTCCCCCTGGAGGAGTTGAGGAAGAGCAGACATAAATTCCCTTTTCCGAGGTTCTGTACGGAGAAAGCCTAAGCGCAGGCCGGGTAAAAAGCTGGCGTAGGTTTAAGACGCCTCCGTTTATGTCTCCTCCCACATAATTAGGATTATATTCCTCAAGGTCTGCAGCATTGAAGGTGTGCCGCGCAAGGATCCGCTCCCGAAATCCAGGAGCAAAACGTTCTACTTGTCTTTCAATGACATCCGTCATGTCTTCTTTCGATCCCCCCGGCACATGACAGTAAGCCCAGGCTGTATGCTTTCCCTCAGGGGCCCGGGAGGCATCAAAAAGGCTTTGCTGAGCAAGCAAGACAAACGGCCGTTCACTCAGCTTTCCCTTCCATACCTGGCGCTCAGAAAACGCTATCTCTTCCAGCGTATTTCCCAGGTGAACCGTTCCTGCAGAGCTGCACTCTCTTGCTATAAATGGAACCGGAGCGTCGAGTGCCCAATCTATCTTGAAAGATCCCATGCCATATTGATATTTCTGAAGTTGCCAGCGATAGAGGGATGAAAAGCGATGCCCCGCTATTTCCAGCAATTGCCGGGGTGTAACATCGAACAACAGCGCATGACAGGAAGGAAGCTGGGAAAGAGACTTCACATAGGTGCCAGTTTCAATCTTTCCGCCGAGAGCTATGAAATAAGCGGCCATAGCATTGGCGATACTCGCAGAACCTCCAGCTGGAATAGGCCAGCCACCGGAATGGGCGGTAGCAAGCAGCATCATGCCGAATGCGGAGGTAGCCATGTTACTGAGAGGCTGTATACCGTGTGCGGCCATTCCTGCCCATAATCCTTTTGCCTCTTTGCTGCTAAAGGTCGCCGCCATAGTCATTGCAGGACGTAGTCCCTTTACTCCAAAGCGGACCAGCCGGCCGAGGTTATGGGGCTTCCGAATAGGACCGAGGACATCCTTAACCAAATCAGGCCAGCAACGAACCGTCGCTTCTATAAGCCGTAGATAAGCAGGGCCATCCATCGCCCCTAAAGACTGTGCCGTATCATAAACCGATCTTTTAAGAACGGCCACAGCACCATCCTCGAAAGGGTGGGCAGCTGCAAACGTCGGGTAAATGTATCTCAGGCCATAGGTATGCAGAGGCAGCGTTTTTAGAAATGGTGACGCAACTGCAAGAGGATGAATTGCCGAGCAAATATCATGACTGAAGCCGGGAAGTGTCAGCTGTGCAGTCCGCATACCTCCCCCGATCTCATCTTTTCCTTCCACCAACAATACCGTACATCCATATTGTTGCAATAGTATAGCGGCGGCAAGCCCATTTGGACCAGCCCCTACTACTACAGCATCAAAGTCCTTTCTCTCCATTTGTCGCGATGATCCGTCAGAAATAATTTCACGACAGAACAACAAACGAGTTGGAGAATGTTTGTGCATAACGGCAAACGATAGTAAAAGGAAAGATGGCAGGTCCCAGGCGAATTGGATCCAGTAGTTCCGAAAAAGCTAAAAACAGACTTGAAAAAGGCTTTGGCACCAAAATCAGGATGATAACCCTTATCAGGGATAACAGTAAGTCTTCTTTATATTTTTATGAGTGACTTGTCTTAAAAATCTTCCTCGATGTACGCAAATTGAACATTGACGGGTTGCGCCCGTAGAGACAGCTTTGAAAACACAGCTTCCCGTTCTTCGCAAACCTCCAAAATAATTGACCGACCTCCACAAACAAAAAAGGCGTCTTCCAGTTGAAGACGGCCTTGCGATAATTTAGATGAATTTACTTCTTGTACAGCTTCGTATTATCTCTGTAGCCTGACTTGTCGAAGTACCAGTCGGCGTATTTAGTTCCACCGGACTGCGCCCATTCGGCGTAGTGATGATAAGCGTTATATATAGCAGCACGTTCAATAGGATAGACAAAAGTCCCAAAGAAGTCGAGAGCGAACGGCCTATTCTCTTTAGTTAAGTAATACTTTCCTTTAGCAGGATCGGACTTGTCAGACCCTGTCCCGAACAAATCGGTACCAGCAAGATCAGTCGGCATGTGATTAACCAAATGAATTTCTCTTTTCCGCTCCTGATTACTGATCATGAATGGATTAAAAGGAGCGAGCGCGGTAAAGCTATCAGAAATTGGAGAATTAAAGAGTACGTCGACCTGAACAGTCTGTCCGTCGACTTTCGCCTTATCTTCCTCCGTATTAATGTATCCTGATGACGAGGCAAAAAGCTTCTTGTGATTGTCAAAGGGAATAAAGACCGCCTTTGATTGCTGTGCCTCTAATCCACTCGCATTTAGTTGAATGTAATTAGCAAATCTTTTATATCCTGTTACCGATTTCACCTCTGAGGGGTTTAATGGGAGTTGAACCCCCAACCCGTTCTGGAAAGAAGCACCAGCTGCCAATGTCTTAAACTGGGCAGCAAAGTCTACTACCTTATTCTCTGAGTTCATGGCGAACTTGTAACGATAGGAGACGACGAGGTCATTCAGGTCGTAATCCCCTTCCTGCGGCCACTGATCTTCGAACACGGTAGTGCCCCATACGTTTTCACTTGGATAAAAGCGGTTATATGCTCTGGTCGGGTCCTCAGGATAAGCATCGTTTAAGTCCGCAACTCCATCCTTGTCCCCATCGAGGACTTTGCTGTCAAGGAATGGAACACCAATCGGTGATATTGCTTCCACAGGATTGGACTGCGCATAGAACATCAGATCGTTGAAGTCATTATCGCTCTGCTCACCCATTCTGTTGATATCCTCAAAACCAACCATAAAAATGTGCTGGCTTACGTTGTGGAGGATGACGTTGTGTCTTTTACGAGTATTATCCGTTTCAGGGTTAAGCTGTTCGGTCGAATAAAACTTCGTAGCACTCGTATTGATTGACTTCTTTTCACTGTTAAAAGCATTTTGCAAAAGAACGAAGCCAATCGAAGTGCCAGAACTAAATCGACCGATCTTCACCTTATCTCCCTGAACCATTCCACCATCACTATCCTTATATGATGCGTTTAAGAAAATCACGTGAACTGTGTCTATTTCAGAGACACTGACAGGCGGCTTCCCTGTTGGATAAGTATAATATCCCAGCACATTCTTGAAACTCGCACCCTCATGAAGGAAAGTGATCCAGATGTCGGTCAAACCTGTTATAGCAAGACTAGTGGGACTTTCTGTGTGAAGATATTTTTTATCAGAAACAGGCCCTCTCTCAGGAAGAGCATTATTTATATCCTGCATTAACGCTGCAAAGTCGCGGTTATCCACCGGACTACGCCGACTTGCTATAGGGCGCCCATCCTGATCAAAATTGTCAGGATCGTAAGAAATCACAGGACCACCAGCCGAGATTGAAGCCGTTGCTGTAGCCGAAGGTGGGATATTTACAGTAACCGCTCCTACAATGTCGCCACCACGCCCATCCTTTCCTCCAATAACTCCGTTCACCGATGTCCCTCTGATGGCCGCTTTCGCATTTCTCACAAGCCCAATAAATGCAGGGTCGATGACAAGCGACTCATAGCTGCTTGGTACGGTGACAGAGGTCTTCAGGTATCCGTTTTTGTCAGTTAGGGCCTTTGTTAGTTCATGCCCTTCAGAAATGTTGTCAGGGGAGTAAACGGACACAAGAACTCCGGTAAGCGGTTGTTCATTGACGGTTAAAAGGCGCACGTTGATGTCTACCTTCTTTGTTGTACTGTAGTCAAAGCCTTCTGGTGCTGCTTTTTCCCCAAGGTCGACCGTCTCTTTTTCGTTCGGCCGGTCTTTTTTACACCCTGTAACGGCTAGTACCGACACAGCGATAAAGGCTGAAAGATAGGCCAAGGGCCTCATTCGCCTCCCATTTGGTTTAGTAGATAAGTTGCTCATTTTTTAGTTGTTAGTATCTTCTTATTCAGAAACAATCATACCAAGACAAGAAGAACCTAATTGACTAAAAACCAGAAGATTACGCACCAAACAAGTATTAATACCTACTACAAAGTCCGCCCACATTGGGGATTTTATTCCTCACTAGAACCTATTTAAAACCGTTCCTATAGCAATGCCAATTATTAAAGATTTTACTTAATTAAAACTAAAAAAACGTAATACTATTTCCCTACAAAGAAGTCGGTAACAAACCATAAAGTATCAACATGCGTGCGATAAGTATAACTATGCCAGGAGGACCAGATGTATTAAAAATAGTTGAACGCGATATTCCAAACCCCGGCCGTTCTGAAATTCTCTTAAGGGTAGTTGCTTCTGGGGTGAACCGGCCCGATATCTTTCAAAGAATGGGAAATTATCCTGCTCCTCCGGGTACTCCGGCTGACATTCCGGGGCTGGAAGTAGCAGGTACGGTGACAGACTGCGGTTCAGACGTAAGGAGATGGAAGCGAGGAGACAAAATCTGCGCCTTACTTGGCGGAGGTGGTTATGCAGAATATGTCTCGGTGGACGAAAGGCATTGCCTTCCTGTTCCTCAAAACGTAAGCTTGTTCGAAGCCGCTGCGTTGCCAGAAACGGTATTTACAGTATGGCATAATGTTTTCCAAATCGGCCGTTTGGTTCCAGGAGAATCTCTCCTGTTACACGGCGGGAGCAGTGGCATCGGCACTACAGGCATCCAGCTTGCAACCATATTAGGAAGTACTGTATTTGCCACTGCAGGTTCAGACGAAAAATGTGGGATATGCGAATCACTAGGAGCCGCTAAATGCATCAATTATAAAAAAGAGGACTTTGAAGATATCTTGGCAGTTGAGGGTGTAGATGTTATTCTCGACATGGTAGGTGGAAATTATATAAGCAAGAATCTAAAGATCTTGCGAGACGGAGGCCGACTCATATTCATCAACGCGATGGATGGATCAAAGGGCGAATTTAATGCCCTTGACATCATGAGGAGGCGACTAACAATTGCCGGCAGTACCCTTCGTTCGAGAGACGCCGACTTCAAAGCGTCACTCGCCGCTGAAGTAGAACGCCATGTCTGGCCCCTATGGGAAGCCGGAGAGTTTCAGGTAAAGATTGACAAGGTTTTCGACTTGAAGGACGCTGCAAAAGCACACGAATTAATGGAGAGCAGTCAGCATGCAGGCAAAATAGTACTGTCTGTGTAGTTTTCAATCCACCTTTCCCTGATAGCAAACGGTGCTCAGCAGGCCCGCTCATACCGCTCCTTTCTTTATTCAACTGCGCTCTTATCCTTAAATTAAGTTCTTTAACCTTAGTACAACCTTACGTTAATATGTCCCCAATATATTTGGTCTGGCATCTTTTGTGAAACAAAGAACAAAAAACAATATTGAAAGGTTATCCCATTACTGACCGATAAAACTTATGGATTTAAATCAATATACCCTTGAGCGGTTTGAAAACCAGCACAAGATCATTAAAAATTATATAGACGATCTGCCACCTGAGGCTATTTACAATCGTCTTAATCCTGACAAGTTCTCTATTCATGAGACTATTGCGTACCTAACCCGTTACCAGCACGTGTTTATTTATAGGTTAACCAGGATCATCGATGACGTAAATCCCTTCTTTGAGGTATACAAGCCGGATCTTGATGCAGAATTTTCGTTTACCTGTGCTAAGACTACCGGGTCACTTCTTCACGAGCTATACCGAATGAGAAACAACCTGTGCCTGATGTTAGAGGACCTCTCACCAGATCAGTACGCGCGTGTGGGCACCCACGCTGTACTTGGCCGAATGGCTATTAACCAGTGGGCGGAGTTCTTTCTTCTGCACGAGTCCAGTCAGCTCTTTAAAATATTCAAGCTGGCCGGCACCTTTTGGTCCATGGAAGTCGAAAAAAATAACAACATCATTTACCTTCCCCGTCTTACAGATTATATAGACGAACTAGCAGTATAATAATTTTATTTTTTGTGAATCCTTAATCCGCTCCGGGTCGTATACGTCTATACATCAATTTAAAAAACGTGTACGGTCCCGGCCGTAGATTGGGAGAGCATAAAATGAAAAAATTGTCTGCAATTTTTTCTATTCTGTTTTTTGGATTTCTTTTAAACAGCTATAGTCAAAGTATTACCTGTGATTTGACCACTGGAGGGCCGTATGGAACAGGATCCTCCATCGCAGTCGCAATTAAACTGGATGAGAATTCCGGTTTCTTTAAGATTGGAAACCAGTTTAGGCTTTACCTGTCTGACGCCTCTGGAAATTTTGCAGCAGAGAAGGAAATAGGAACTTATGACGGATTTTACTCCACTTTTATAAATGGAGTGATACCAGACGACTTGCCGCCAGGGCACTACAAACTGAGGGTAAAAAGTACCGCTCCGGCCATTACAAGCCCAGCATCGGCAGGATTTGAACTCAAAACGGGCCCGGGCATTGTCGCTGAGATAACAGCACAACCACAGCAAATAATTGGAAGCGGCGCAAACAGAGCATTCGGATACTGCTCGCCGGGAAAAAACAATCAAAGATTCAATTTCAGCAACGGCTCCAGCCCGGGAGCCACTGTTACCGCTAAATTCAGAAATGAGGGTACCGGAGCAGAAAGCATGATTGACTTTACAGGCTCCGAGCAGTCCTTTCTGGCCCAGATCACGCACTACACCATACTGGTACGGGCAGAGCTGAACGGCGTTGTCGGCACAAAAGCTTATTTTCTCATCAACAACCAGATCAATACCCCCTTTAACCCTCCGGGTAACAGTACCGTATGCCTTCCTTTAGGTGCATTGCAGTATAACGTCGAAACAACCTCTACTAACGGCATTCAGCTTAACTTCCCCGGCAATACCTACCAGGTAACCTGGGGCGACGGGGTCACCGAGTCCTTTGTACTCAGCCAGATCAGGGCTGCGGACGGGAAAATCAGCCATGTTTATACCAAATCATCCTGTGGCAGCCAGATCACCATAGGCAGTATAAAGTACTACAACGTTTTTGGTATTGTGGTTCAAAGCAAGAGTCCTTTTTGTGGCAACATTGGCGTACCTATCTCAAGCCAGGCAAAAGTGATCACTCAACCCGAAAACCGCTTTACTCTACCTTCGTTAACTTGTATTGACTCGCCGCTCACCATTTCCAATAGCTCCTTAGCAGGAGAAGACCCGAGCGCAACTTCCCCCCAGTGCCAGAACAATAACGTACTTTATTACTGGTATGTGGATAATAAGCTGGTCACACCTCAAGGAGTTCCCCTCTCGTGGCAACTAAACTACACGTTTTCCAGTCCCGGCTTTCACACCGTCCGGCTCGAATCAGAGAGCACTTCCGACTGCCAGGCAGCACCTATAGAGAAAAAATATATGTACAACAGATTCCTGTTCCTGATTTCAGTTTAAGCACCAGTACTTATTGTCTGGGCACGAACGTGAAGCCGATAAATACTTCCGTACTTGATACAGGGACTTTAGCAAAAGCGACATACAAGTGGACTGCATCCGGCCCCGCGCCCGTAACCTTCCTGAAAAACACAAATTCAGGAAGTCCTAATCCTGAATTTGGATTTACAAAAGCGGGTATATACAAGCTCAGCCTCTCCATTACTTCCGCATGCAAGACTGTATCCAGTTCTGAACTTAGCATTTTTGTAAACTCAACTCCCGGTATTACAACAAACTGGCTTAGCAGCCTTTGCGGAAAAAACCAACAGCTCACGTTTAATAATACTGCCGGCAATCCGGTGCAAACAGCATTTGAGGGAACATATAATGACATTCCCTCATCCTACTTTTGGTCTATTAGCGGGGGCCGCTATTCTTTTGAAAAGGGTACAAACGCATCATCTAAAGAACCGTCCGTTTTATTCCAGGACTACGGGACATACACGATAGAGGTCGTCCATCTTAATAATTGCGGCCGACAGAGCATTACAAAAACGATCACATTTAATGAATCACCGACGGTGAACGCTGGCGACGACTTTATCATTTGCGCCGGACAAACCGTACAACTTAATGGAAGTATGCCCGGTGCACCTGTTTCGTCATTTGCATGGAAAGGGGGCTCGGGCTCCTTTGCGCCAGGACGAAATGTATTGAATCCGGTATATACTCCTTCAGCTGAAGACATTGCGTCGGGAGAAGTTACTCTTATTCTTTCGGCGGTGACCAATAATCCTCCGCCTTGTGATAATGTTGAAGATGCCCTCTCGATCCACATCAACCCTGTCAATCAGATAGAGGGATTATCGGATACGCTCATCTGTCACAACTCCATTCTTACCCGTATCTTCAACTCAACCGTTTCTGGCACTCATTTCAGGTGGACTGCAGAGGGATCAGAAAACGCCAAAGGCTACATGTCCTTCGGTGAAGGGAACCTTCGCGAAACATTGTCGAATTCGAGTATAGTAGACGAGGCAACAGTAACATATACAGTCGTCCCGGTTTACAACAACTGCGAGGGAGATGCCTCAACTTTCACCGTACGTATTCTCCCACCGCTTACTGTAGAAGCACTTCTTCCCGCTGAAATCATCTGTAGCGGGCAGCCTGCGTCAATTATCCTTCGACCTAATGTCAAGGGCCTGAAATTTAAATGGACCAGCTTTGCGGAAGAACAGGTAACCGGTAACAGCACAATGTCATCACCTACTGCTGACACTGTCATCAATGATCTTCTTTTCAACGCGGGGACAGTGCCAGCAAAAGTTCTATATCGCGTTACTCCTGTAACTGAAGCCGGATGTGAAGGAAAAGAAACGCTCGTCTCTGTAACTGTATCCCGTCCCCCCGCGAGAGCAAGTGCGGGGCCGGACGCGCTGCTTTATGATCAGACGAGTTACACATTGGTTGCAAACGACGCCCAGGAAAGCGTCGGGCGTTGGACCTTGGAGAGCGGCCAGCCGAATGTAACTTTCGAACGGGTAGATCAAGCTCATACTTCCGTTAACGGCCTCGTCCCGGGTCAGACATACAGATTTGCATGGACAATCTCCGGGCCTTACAACTGTGGAGTAAGCAGAGACGAAACTGTGGTGCGGATACTACCCTTGATTAGTCCGAACAAGATATCCTCCCCCGTTAATACCACATGTCAGGGGAATAGTATTGATGTAAAAGGCAGCCTTCCGACCGGCGGAGACGGTTCCTTCTCCTACAGTTGGGAAGCCAGTACAAACGGAACTGACTGGGACACTCTGGCAGGTGAGTCGGATATGAACCTCCATATTATTGCCGACACAAGCATTTGGATCAGAAGAAAAGTAACTTCAGCAGGGTTTTACAGCTATAGCAATGAAGTAAGCATAGAAGTTCAACGCGCTATTTCAAATAACACGATCGAGGCTTCTCAGTTTATCTGCTCAGGAATACAGCCGCAGGAATTATCAGGAACACTTCCAGCTGGCGGCAATGGACTCTACAGTTACCAATGGGAAATCAAAGATGAAGCTGGTAATTGGGTTGCCATTGCTGGCGCAAATCAACAAAGCTATCAGCCAGGTAAGTTAAGCCGTACCAGCATATACAGAAGATTGGTGACAACGGCATTGTGTGCAGGACCTCAAAAGAGCATCAGCAACGAAGTGACCATCAAGGTATCTGCAGGACCTATTGCAAAGTTCCAGTTTACCACTGATATAGGCTGTGCTCCTTTTCGGCTGTCTGCAGGAGTGATCACAACATCCGACTCAGAGCCCGGCGACCTCTACATCTGGTATATGAATGGAACAGTGATCGGGAAAGGTAAAGCCTTTCCTGGCTTCACCCTCGTTAATGCCGGCGACTCTTCTGTGATAAAGCTGGAAGTATCAAGTGTGCTTGGTTGCGGAGCAGCTTACTACTCCCACACTTTTCGAACAAGCCCACCAGTTCAAGCCGATTTTAAAGCTGATAAGAACGGCGGATGTGGACCACTATCCGTATCACTCACCAATACAACTGCAAATGCAGACGGCGTAAAGTTTGTGTGGGACTTTGGCAATGGCAAAACATCAACCCTTGTAACACCACCAATCGCAATTTTTAATAGTCGTCCAGATGGTAGGGATACAATATACAAAATCACACTCACTGCAACCTCCACTTGCGCGATATCGAAAAGGACATTTGAGGTTAAAGTAACTGGCACCCCACTTCCATCATTTGTGCCGGATAAAACCTTGGGCTGCTCTCCTCTTACTGTTACATTCAAAAACAATACACAAGGAGCATCGAATAAATTCATTTGGGACTTTGGGGATGGAAGTCCCCTGATAACGAGTACAAGTAAAGATCCGGTTTCTCATACATATGTAACGAATAGCGGGAAGAACTTTCCTGCCAAGCTTACCGTAGTGAACGAGTGCGGAACTGCTGAAAAGACATTCGTAATCAAGACTAGCCCCAATACAGTCTATCCCGATCTCGTGGTCAACGGCGGCGATTACGAAGGCTGCGCTCCCCACACCGTCATTTTCACCAATGCATCTACCGGCGCCGGCTTTTACACGTACGACTTTGGAGACGGCTCGGCTCCTTATACCACGAACAACGCTGGGCCAGTCACACACACCTTCTTGAAAGCAGGAACATACAAGGTTGTGCTAAAGGCCGGCAACGGCTGTTCGGATACGACGACCAACGAAACTATAAAAGTATGGCCCCAGGCCGAGACGAGCTTCAGTGCAGACGTAACAAAGGGATGCAATGTCCTTTCTGTAAAATTCAGCAATCATACTCAGGGGGGCACAGCTTACATTTGGGACTTTGGGGATGGAGAAACATCCACCGCTCCTAGCCCCACCCACGTTTACAAGCATCGTAACCCCCCATATACCGTCAGGCTTATTTCAACGTCGCGGTTTGGATGTCCTGACACACTCGAGAAAAAAATCTCATCCGCGTAATTCCTCCTCCTGTCGCACGTTTTGACGTTCTACCCGGGGAATTAATTAAGCACCCGAACTATACGTTTGACTTTAAAGATATTTCTGACGGTGACATCGTGTCTTCCATCTGGGATTTCGGCGATAAAAGTCCGTTGGCATCAGGCAGCAATATGACGCATACATACGCCGATACCGGGACCTACTTCGTGCGGATGAAAGTTGTGTCCCGGGAAGGATGTGCCGATTCAGCTGTAAAAAAGGTGCGCATCTCAGGTATACCGGGCAACCTCTCAGTGCCCAACGCCTTTATGCCGAACAGTGTGACGGAAGAACTGAGAAGCTTTAGGGCCAAGGGATCCGGAATCGCAAAATGGCATATGAGGGTCTTTAATAAATGGGGTGAACAGCTGTGGCAAACGGACAGATTAGATAAAAAAGGATCTCCTCTGGATAGCTGGGACGGAACCTGGGAGGGACAGCCTGTGCAACAAGGAATTTACTTTTGGGAGATAACTGCAACGTTTAAAAATGGAACCGAATGGGCAGGAATGACGTATAACAGTTCGGAGCCTAAGAGAACAGGCTCTATACACTTAATAAGATAAGGATGCAACTCAAATCTAAATTAAAAAGCATCATCCTCGCTCTACTTCTGATGATTACGCTGAAAACACGGGGGCAGGATTATATTTATTCGCAATTCTTCAACGCCCCGGTATATCTTAACCCGGCGTTAAATGGAGAGTTTAAAGGAACGTTCCGCGCGAATCTCATCTACCGGAATCAGTGGAGTGCCATGTCAGGCGATCTAAACTACATGACTGCCTCAGCCGACTATCAGTTCCCCAGTATGCCGGGAGCAGTTGGTATTATGTTCAATAGTTCCACTGAAGGAACCGCATACCTAAAGAAAAACAACATCGCCGGGATATACTCGTACAGTGTCGGGTCTGAAGATTTTACAGCCTCCTTCGGAATACAGGCTGGACTTACGAACAGAAAGCTCGACTTTAGTAAACTTGTTTTTTCAGATCAGCTAGATCCCAGGCTGGGTTATGAAGGTTCTCCCTCTGCAGCCGAGGCTCCTTATAATAATAACAAATACTTCTTCGACGCCGGTGCAGGAGTAAATATTGTCTTTAAAAATGCAATGCTTGGCGCTTCCTTTATGCACCTGAACAAACCCGACGAATCATTTACCGGGAGCAGAGTGTATACTCCAGTTCGTACAGCCGTTCATGCAAGTTACCGCTATGCTTTGGACAGAAATGCCATAGACGATGAAGACGGATCATTTTTAATACCGTCGGTCGTCTACTACAAACAAGCTGAGGCAACGTCAATGGCCGCGGGAATGCAATTCAAATATAGAGGTGTTAATGCCGGAGCCTGGTTCAGGACAAACGGCAAGAACCAAAGTGATGCCTTTGTATTTTCCCTGATCTTTGACATTTTTACAAATAGCTACAGAAATCAAAAATTACGGGTTGGAGTAAGCCATGATGCCACCACTAATAAACTCAACTATTCTAACACTAGTGGAACATCCGAACTTAGTGTAGGATTTGAAACAGGTGCGCCGAGAGAGGGGATATGGAGGCTTAAAATGTTACGACTTCTATTAGTCGGATCCAAGCTATTCCTGCGGCCTTGAGTCGTACTCGCTCTGCAAATACTGCCCCAGAGCATTGACTTCTTCTTTGGCCAAACCCCAGTCATCTTGTGACTTCACAAACCATCCACTCTCCCCGTGCTCTAGCAGCAGTGGATGCGGATCCATTAATTGTCTTTCTACCGAATACATGCGATGGTTGAGGTCCATCGGTTCAGCGTACAATTCGCATTCCTGACCTTTTATACTGTAGCTCACTTTGAAACGTTTCATGAGACCAAATTCTTTTGCATGGCTAACAGAAAAATACGTACTGTTGTTTGCAACAGCGGTACAAGTGCGCACTACTTTCAGCTCTTAACCCCAAACAAGGACCGACGACTGGGGTTATAGGATTATATACCTCATCCCTATGAAAACGAAACTTACACTACTCATCAGTATTTTCTTTATTTCCGCAGCAGTTGAATGTGCCGCGCAAACAAGGAACCGGGCAAAACCACGGATCGGTAGAACATCAAATGACACTTCCGGAATCAGGTGGAAACAAAGGAGAATTATGAAAATCACAGATACAACAGGCTTTGGCACTGGAGTCACCAAAGACTCCTTAAGCATCCTTAATACCCGCCCTGGAGAACCGTTATTACCTCCACAGAACAATCCCAACCACCATAATCCCGGATCAAGTGTAGTACACCCTGACAGGCCAGCGTTGCCCCGAACTGAATCGAAAAAAGGGGCCCGTAAATAAGAAAGGAACCGCTTCCTGCGGTTCCTTTGATGATATAACTATTATGGAGAGCGTTAATAACAGAGAGCGTACTTTCTTTTATTTGACAATATAACATTTATCCAGAACTGGACGGTTATACCACATTTCCTCTTCTTTTCCACCGGTTTGTGCCCAGGAAGTGATGTCAGGATATGCGAGTGATATGCTGGTCCTTTCGAGGGGGTACCGGAAGCTGGCTAGTGGGATATTTAAGGCCCAGGGCAGTCGATCTTTCGTT
The DNA here is from genome assembly GCF_041902385.1 of Arcticibacter sp. MXS-1. Classification (GTDB taxonomy): domain Bacteria; phylum Bacteroidota; class Bacteroidia; order Sphingobacteriales; family Sphingobacteriaceae; genus Arcticibacter. The sequence continues at coordinate 4,412,495 of NZ_CP169244.1, forward strand.
ACATACCAGTCGGTGGCAGAATTGTCGCCTTCCCGTAAGACAGGATTGGCAAGTGATGTGCCATTTTTGTAAGGAAGGTGAACTTCGCTTCGTTTCTCGCCCGACGTGCCTTTCGCAAAAATAAAGGGATTAAAAGCATCGTTTAGCAGCGTGACAGGCTCCTTAAAGGTTAAGGTAAAGCTAAAAGTAACAGAGTCGGAATGTGCTTCGTTCGGCAAAGTATTCCAGGTCCTTTGTAGATTTCGGGCGTCGTTAAATAACACAACAACAGCTTTTTCCTGGTTAGCCTCGTAAATAATTGAGCTCTTATTCTTCGCGCTAAGTACAGCTTTGTCGCTGCTCACAGGAAACTCGATCCCAAAACCGCTCCGATTACTTCCCCCGAAGCAATGAGACTGTAAGTAGCATCAATCTTTATAGCCTTGTTTTCTGAATTTTTCGTTATTATATACTTATAGAGGACCACAACATCATTTAGGTCGAAATCGCCCTTGATCGGCCACTTATCTTCAAAAATAAGAGTTGAACCTCCGTTATAGTAATTCACGGAAGTTGTATAAGTATAGGAAGGGAGACCATAGCCCGGATTACAGTCGCTGGCGTTTATGGTTATATCGTCCTTCTTCGTTTCTCTTGCACCATTTGCAAACCTCTCGGATCTTAGATATTGAGCTTCTCTTTTCGCGTAATAAACAACAGCACCTAAAAACTTACCGGAATTCATCGGGCCAGTAAACCGCTCAGTTAAGAATAGCGACTCTTGTCCTGCACCAGTAACACGACCATCCATTGTTCCAAGCACCTTCGTCTGAAAAAGTCCCCCGCCGGTGAAGTTTACGCCCCCCTTGAGTTAAATCCTGTCTTTCCCTCTCCCTCGTCATGCTTCGTTGAGTCATTCTCATTCAACACATAGCCGACGTTAATGAAACTGCTGTTTTTGATCACAGCATCAGATGAAAGAGTTTCCTGAACATACAACGAACAGTAGTTTTCCAGAACACCCGACGAATTTACTTGTACATTTTGAAAATTGGCCTTGCCATAATTTAAAAGCGAAGATCCGGTGTTAATCATAAGCTTACCTTTTATACGAAGCTTGGCATGCTCATAGTTAACAACAGGGGCACTGCCTTCATTTAGGTTAAGGTCTCCTCCTATCGTCAAAGATCCGTAGTTCAAAAACTCCTTTCCCTTTTCCAGTGAAAACCCGCTTGGCACTACTACTGTCCCGTAATTAACAAAAGACGCGTTTCCTCCGATGTTAAAGCGACCTCCCATGACAACAGAAGCACCTTTTGTAATAATAATTTTCGAATTGTTGATCAACTTACCGTCGAACTTCACATTCCTTGCACAAACCTTAATTATCACGGAGACTCCGTCTGCATTGTTGTTAAATTCAAAGCTTACTCCATCTTTCGTGATACAGTAAGTTTTACCGGCATCGCGGGCACTAAGGTCTCTGGAAAAGTCCGACGTGATCTGATCAGCAGACGAACAATCACAAAAAGTCTCAGAAAGAGTGCTGGATAGAATTCCCCTCTTTCCACTGGCATTACTTACCTTATCCTCACTAAAATCGACTGCTACCACAGCATTCCTGACACCCGCTACCTGAGTCACGGATGACCCGTCAGAGGACGTCTTTACAATATATACTTGCTTCACCGCAGAGGAGAAAAAGATTTTTTCGCTATACGGTAGTGCGGGACTAACAAAACCGGTCGCAATAGGACTAGCTCCGTCGGCTGGATTTGCTTCGTATATTGCTAACTTCTGAGGTGAAGACCCCGCTCTGGAGTCACTCACAGAAACGTTGAAAGTAATAGCTTTTGTTGTTGACCAGTCAAAACCTTGCGGTATCACAAGGTCATCCATCTTTCGGATTGCGGTAATCGACTGTTCGTCCTTTTTACACGCACTGATAAGAGAGAGAGTAGCGAGCGCTGAATAAAGTAAGAGTTTTCTCATTGTTGCTTTGTTGCTGCCTTGCCTTAATCCAAGCCAGTGCCAAAACACAACAAAACTGATAATGAACCTTTTACACAAAATCAGAGAACAAAACGCGGTCCTCGAAATGCCGCATTTTATCTATAGACCGGGGAAAAAGTTCCCCTGATTTAATTTCTAATTAAAAAGTTTAGAGTATTCGCGGTATCCCGGCATAGTGTTACTGAACCAATCTCTGTAGAGGTTCCCCCTGATGCAGCCCACTCAGCAAAGTAAAGATACGTCTTCGAAATGTCATTGCCCTCGGAAGGATAAGCAAAGCTCCCCGTAGGGATGTCCAGGCCCCAGGGCAGATTGCGTTCAGATACATAATACTTCCCATTCCCGCTGCGATCGTCAGAACTCCCGAACAGGCTCACGTTGGCAAGGCTTGTCGGCGTTTTGCCTGGCAGGTGAGTTTCGACACCCCGCCCAAAAGTAACCTTCCAAATAAACGGATTATATACCCCAAGGCCAAAATCACTTAGCAAAGTGCGTTTGGTTACACTGAAAGACATTGTATACGTCTTTGCAGGCGACATATTCTCTCCTGTCCGTGTATTCCAGTTAGCTTGTTCAGCCCGTGAGTCTGTAAACAAAATAATCACCGCTTTCGCTTGTCCCGTCTCCAAAGTTCCACCAACTATATTATCAACATCAGCCCTGTCTAGAGGAAACTCAACACCAAAACCGCTTTTGTAATTTCCACCCGTAGCCAGAAGCGTGTAAGTACCCTTTACCTGCACTACTTGATTTTTTGCATCCGTCACTACCTGATATTTATAGCTAATAACAATATCATTTAAATCATAATCGCCCTTAGAAGGCCAAGTATCCTCGAATGCCAGAGTCGATGAGGCACTATTCGAGGCCGACGGATAATAGTTATCAAAAGCCTTTGATGCATCATCCGGGTAGGCGTCGATTGCGTCAGCTACTCCATCGCCGTCCCGGTCAGTGATGGGGGCAACGCCATTCCCTTCAGCATTACAAGAAGACGATGGAATATATAGATCGCACCCGATTTTCGCCCCGCCGGTAAAGTTGCCATTATTCACCTCTATGCCATTTGCATCACAGTACTGAACACTCTTGGCAATGGTCGCACTGTTAATCGTCGAGTTTCCGGCCACTTTAATGAGAGAGGTTGAGCCGTATCCTACTATAGATGCATTTACAAAAATATTCGTTGTGCTGAACATTGCACTATTATATAAGCCGAGCTCACCACTGTTCAGGTAACTGGTATTATCAGCCCGGATATAACTGTAGTTCTTCATCACGCCATTGTTATGATACTCGTTTCTAGCGTATAGAGAACAGTTATTCACAAAGGTGCCGGAGTTCAGTCTGAAGCTGTCATTTGTTATAATCTTTCCTCCATTAAGTCCTGTATTTGCTGAATTAAAGTTCAAACTTCCTCCAACATTCACCGTCCCGCTATTCGTGAAGGTCGAACCTGAATTTAAATTAAAATCGTAGCGGACAGAAACAGTACCATTGTTGGTGAAAATGCCATCCACGTTAAAACCACTATCAAAGTTTATCGTCCCGTTATTCTCCAGATACGTTGCAGCTCCGTTCATATTGATACTGCCCGCTGAAACTACTAGGCCTGAAGATATTATAAGCTTCGCCGACTGATTAAGGTTTATGTAATTCAATCTGACATTATTGCCAGTCACGCGAACAGTCGCCGATACATTACAATTGATCCCGATTGAAACATTGCTTGCTGTTATGCAGACCACTTCATTTTCCTTGTCTAATGAGTAATCGCCAGACGAAGTAATTGAACGCGTACATGAAGGCTCTGCTGAAAGACCAGCAAAAGAATTTTTTCCAGCTGTCATAACGGCGCGCGTAAGCCCTTCCGGTCCAACAGTAACTGAAACGGAGGCGGCCCCAACATCAACTACCCCTGACACAGAAGAGCCGTCCGGGGCTGTTTTAAGCAGATAGACCGTCCGAATGTCTGAACTCAGGGCTAATTTAACATTAAAAGAGCTAATCAGAGAAGCCGCTCCTCGTGCTATCAAAACTCCACCGTCAGCAGGATCTGCATCATAAAGCGATATCTGATGTATCGCATCCTGAAACCTCGAATCCGAAATAGCGATATTAAAAGTGACTAGCCTGGAACTCTCCCAGGTAAAGTCATCGGGCACCTCTACTGCTTCTAAACTTACCCCTTCCCTGATATTTTCCTTGCGGCAGGACAAAATAAGTAAGATGGTGGGTACAATCACCATCAGCATCAATTTTCTCATAAACTCCTTTATACTTTATGTTGGGGCTCCTTTATTCCGATACCTTTGTACGAGCGTCAAACAATAAGGTTTCAACCAACAGCGCCGCATCAATTCTTTAATGTACTCTTTAAAGTACAAAGTTGACCAATAAAAAAATCAATTGCCTATAGTGAAATAATATTAGCTAAGCCGTAATGCCCTCCTAGTGAACAATTTGCGATTTGGAGGCTCATTTGGTGTAAATGTTGTGCATCCAAATTAACACACATTTATTATTCACTTAATAAAAATGAAAACAACAATGAAAAGAATAATTCTACTTGCAGCTGGCTTCCTTGTTGGAGGTACTGCTTTTGCTCAGATCGGAACACCTAGTGCAGCACCTGGAAAAACCCGTTGGGGATTAAAAGTTGGGGTTAATTTACCGAAGTACCATGTCACCAATACAGAGGGCGAAGATTCAGAATCGAAATCTACAACTAACTTCCACGTCACTGGTTATGCCGATGTGCCTGTAAGCAATTACTTCTATGTGCAGCCTGGTATCTCCTTGCAGGGAAAAGGAGGAAAATTAGCGGAGAACAAGCAATTAAACACGAAATGGGAATATAACACCATGGAGATCGGAGTGCCAATCAACTTTGTTGGAAAGCTTCCGGTCGGACCTATGTCTAACCTCTATCTCGGCGCAGGCCCCTATGTATCGTTTGCCGTCGGAGGTGAATCTAAGGTAACCGCCGGAGGAACAACAACGAAAGAAGACCTTAAGTTCGGAAGTGATCGTGGAAATAACCTAAAACGTACTGACGCCGGCCTTAACTTCCTTGGAGGAGTTGAAATCAACAGCTTTAATATAGGCGCAGGCTATGGCCTTGGTCTTGTCGACTTAAGACCTGAAGGCGAGGGTGGTAACGGAAAACTATCGAACCGCGTGTGGTCATTCTCCGTTGGTTATTCCTTCTAAGACCATCTATCTTTTTATCTATACAAAGAACATTCATGAGCTGCGCTCACAAACAGGGCTGAAAGTTGCATGAATGTTCTTCTTGGCTTTTTAAAAACAAATACACCTTCAAGAAAAAGTTCCGTTACCCATCGTAGCGGAACTTTTTTTATTGGTACTTTTAGGGCGTGAATGCGCTGCGTTTTCTCCTCACTGTCCTCTTGCTGCTCACACTCGGCACAGCAGTTAAAGCTCAGAAGGTGGGCCTGGTATTAAGTGGCGGAGGAGCCAAAGGACTGGCACACATAGGCACACTGAAAGCCCTCGAAGAAAATCACATTCCAATTGACTATATCACAGGTACCAGCATGGGCGGTGTGGTGGGCAGCCTGTATTCAGCGGGCTATACCCCATCAGAAATTGAATACCTCGCCCTTAGCAGCAGCTTTCAGGACTGGGTGAATGGCCGTTTTGAAAGCAGCTATAAGCATTATTACCGTAAGAAGCCCGAAAATCCCTCGGTTCTGTCCATCAAGCTTCAGGTGGAAAAAGGATTGCACCCACGGTTCCGGTCTTCACTGATTAACGACATCCCCTTAAATTTTGCACTGCTTGAACTGCTTTCTCAGGCCTCTGCTAACTCACGAAACAACTTTGATAGTTTATTTGTGCCGTTCAGGTGCATAGTATCTGACGTTCTTTCTGAGAAAACCATAGCCGCCGGCAAGGGAAGCCTGGTCGAAGCAGTCCGTGGTACAATGGCAGTCCCCCTTGTCTACCGCCCCGTTAAGGTCGACGGCAAATATGTATTCGATGGCGGCCTTTACAACAATTTCCCGGTAGACGTCATGAAGAAGGACTTCCGCCCCGACTACATCATCGGCGTCAACGTTTCATCCAAGATCTTTAACGAATACCCGAAAGACATAGACGAGCGTCTGATCGACCGTTTCCTGCTATACATGTTCCTTGCCAAAACAGACTCCACCTCAATTGGTCCAAACGGCGTTTACATTCAGCCTGACATTTCTTCCTACACCAGCTCCAATTTCGCGCCGGTAGCTGAACTGATCAGAAAGGGCTATGAAGCTACCATGGCAGAGATGCCGCAGATCAAGGCAGCGATACGGCGTCGTACAACGGAAGACTCCCTGGCCCGCGCACGCTTCAGCTTCCTCAACCGCCGCCCGCCCCTCACTTTTCACGATTTCGAAGTCACAGGAATTAACTCCCGGCAGAAAAAGTACGTCCAGGACTTATTCAGCCAGAATAAAAAGAACTTAAGTCTGCACGACCTGCGGAAAGGCTACTATAAGCTCGTAGCCGATGATAACTTCGAGACGGTATATCCAAAAATGGTGTACGATCCGGTAAAGGACAACTATAATTTTGAGCTTAAGGTACGACCGGAGAGCAGTTTCAGGGTCGACATAGGCGGCTTTATCTCTACCCGTCCTATCAGCAACACGTACCTCGGCCTCCAGTATAATTACCTGCGGAAGAGATCATACACCATCGGCACCAACTTCTACCTCGGCCGCTTCTACGAGTCTGCCCAGGTATCGTCAAGGGTGGATTATCCGGGGAACAAGCCATTCTTCCTTGAAGCACAGCTTACTTACAACCACTGGAACTACCTGAACTCCAGTAAAATATTCCTGTCTAATGTAAATCCTCTTTACCTGGAACAATCAGACAGGAAGGCCGTACTTAAGGGCGGAATTCCTCTTTCGCATAATGGAAAATTTGAACTGCAGGCAGGATACCTCAACCAGCAAGACGGCTATAGCCCGGATAACACGTTCCGCACAGGCGATATCTTTGACCAGACCTATTTTAAAGCGTTCACCACCGGTTTCCGCCTTGAGAAAAACACCTTGAACAGAAAGCAGTACGCAAGCCGGGGATTGTGGTTTAGCCTTCAGGGAGATTTCTATTCCGGTGCTGAACATTACACGCCGGGCAACCGCTACAGGGACGAACCCGGCTTCGCGCAGCTGATCAGTCAGCGTCACCATCATGACTGGTTCCGGCTGAAGGTTTCCCAGGAACAATATGTAAATTTGACAAAGACCTACAGCCTCGGCTTCCTTTACGAAGGCGTGCTGAGTAACAAGTCGTTCTTTAGCAATTACCGCTCAACTATTCTTAGTGCTCCTGCTTTTTACCCCATGCAAGACTCAAGATCGCTCTACCTGGAGAATTTCAGAGCGAACTCTTACGCCGCTGTTGGGATCAAAAACGTCTTATCCCTGCGCCGCAACCTCGACTTTCGCGCCGAAAGCTTTCTTTTCCAGCCTGTAGAGCCCTTCGAAAGGAAAAGCCTGCAGTCGGCAGCGTATAAAGGTATTTTTTCCATACGCTCTTACGCCGCTACAGCAGGACTGGTATACCACTCTCCGGCCGGCCCGATCGGTCTCAGCTTCAACCATTACACCGATCCCCAGAAAAATTACGGGGTGATGTTTCATATCGGCCACACTCTTTATAACAAACGAAGTTTAGAATAGAGGGCTTCTTTAAGAGGTCACACTACGTCAAAAAGAAAGAACATGAAAAAGAACATTTGTCTGATCATCCTGAGTTTCATACTCCTGCAATCCGCCGTTGCGCAGACCGACAGTCTCAATAATTTCATAGTAAAAGAAAACCTGCTGAAGAATGATAAGCTCGCCATCATCGCGGCCGATAAGGATGAAAAGCCGGAAGAAGGGGTAAAAGGCACCTATTTGTTCAGCATCAACGGGTTCAAGCAGGAACTTACCTTTCATGATGGAGTAGCCGTAGCACCGCAGCAGATTAACAAATCCACCTTTGTCTATCTAAAGCACGAGAACGATAACGGAACGCATGCCAAGCTATACTACGTGATCAAGAAAGAAAGCGGACTTAACCCGATCAAAATCAACTGGATGATGCTGGTGCTGATCCCGCTCGGCCTGGTGATTATAGCCGGAATGTTCAGGAAATTTATCGTCTTCGCCGTTATTATTCTGGTTGTGCTCCTTGTATTTAATTCCAACAAAGGACTGGGAATTCCCACCTTTTTCGAGACAATCTTTGACGGGATAAAATCGATGATCTGGTAGACAGGCTAGCAGAATCAGGCCTGGATCAAGAACTCAAAACGGCATTCCGATACCGAAGTTATATTGCAGAAAGCGGTATTGGTCCGGTGAATTGGTACGCGAATACTCAGCCTTAAACTCTTCACGCGAACTGCGGCTGAAGAGATGCTTTACCACCCACTGGTCAGAAAACTGGGGGTCCTTCACCTTTGCTCCCACATCCAGGCGGAAGACAAAGTACTGCAAGTCAAAACGAAGTCCGGCGCCGGCTCCTATGGCTACCTGATCCAGGAATTTCCCGAACCGGAACTCTCCGTTCTCAAAGCCCTGGGTCTTCTTATACCGCCACACGTTTCCGAAGTCGACGAACGAAGCACCTTTCAGCTTCGCCCCAAGAAAACTGTTCATGATCTTAAACCGGTACTCCACATTTCCTTCCAGCTTAATCTCGCCATATTGATCCAGGAAAGTGAGGTTCTTCCTGGCTTCTTCTGTTTCAATTGAACTGCGATTATAACGTCCCGGTCCCAACGTCCTCGCCTGCCATGCTCGTACACCGGAAAAGCCTCCCGCGTAGAACATCCTCTCAAAGGGAATACTTACCGAGTCGGTGTTTCCGTAGGTGTTTCCGTACGGCACCACGATCCCCGGGTTGATACGGGCAACCAATTGCCGCTCGCCTCCAAGATGCTTATAATACCGCAGATCTATTTCACCCTTGGTATACTGAAGGTACCTCAACCCGAGAAAATTCCGAAAGCCGAGACTGTCTTTCTCGAAATGTAACAACTTGGCAACCAGACCAAAGGTATTCCCCCCGAGATCGGTTAAGCCTCTGAAATAAAAGAAGTCATTGTAAGAATTTAACTTGTTGGCGTTATAAGTGTAAGTATAGATGCTTCCAAGGTTAAAATAGCGACGGTCGTTTGTCTTGATGTAGGCTTCATACCCTCTGGCCCTGATAGAATCTTTAAATTTCGGATCAAGTCGGCCGTCTCTGTATTCCACATTTACCGGAGTAAGGCTATGCAGCTTGTTCCTGTCCTGCAGCCAGTCGTACGTAATTGAATTGATGTACAAACGATTGCGAAAAGCACCGGGCTGATTAAAGAGCTGCATGCTGCTTGAGAAAGTAGTATGAGGAATGCCTGTTCCAATCTTAGAGGGCACGCGGAAAGGCACCAGTAGTCGCGGAATGATCAGGTTAACGCCCAGCTGAAAATCGCGGTTAAACACGTTACCCCAGACGCTCCGCCCTCCGCGATTGTCGAACATGATGCCATAGCGCAGCTTCACATCCAGCTGTTCTGCTCCGCCAAAGAGGTTTCGGTTTGTATAGGTATTCCCGATGTTAAAGCCGTTTCTTCCCGAATTAAAAGTATATTCTCCTTCCACCCGGTTGCTCATCCTCTTCAGCGGCGATGCATCAATGGTCACATTGAGGCTCGAGCTATCCGGATCCTTTTCGTATTCAATCTTCAGCGTGCGGAACACGTTGAGCTCGTAAAGCCGGTCATAGGTCAGGTTCTCGCGCGTGACGCTATAAGGAGCTCCATAATCAAGAAAGATATAGCGCGACAAGGGCTTGTATCTGAAACGATGAGAATAGTCCCGGAAATAAAGATGCGAATCAATTACAGCGGTATCCGGACGTATATTGCGCATCCGTCCCGTTGAGGTCCGGATGGTCATAAGGGTCTCGTTATTGATATAATACTGTCTGTGGGTGGTTTTCCCCGGCGGATTGTAAATCTGAAGTTTCACGTCTACCCTGCTCGACGACAGAGAACTGTCCAGCCCCACGTGGATATACTGCTTAACAAAATCGTAATAGCCGTTATCTTTCAGCAGGGTGTAGGTGCTGTTAATCTCGTTCATCACCGAATCAGCATCGTACCGGTTTCCGCTTCTGATTTGAGTAAATCCGGCCCGGTTCTTTTCGTACAAGCTCCTGACGGTCGTGTCGGGTATTTCGTAAGTAAAGTTGCGTATAGAAAAGGCCGGCCCCTGCTCCGCGGTGAAGGTGATATAGGCCTTCTTCTTTTTTACCTTGATTTCATTGGTAACGCGGGCCTTGAAATAACCCTTATAAACCAGAAATTTCTGAATCTCGCGGGTAGAGATATCAACGAGCGAACTGTCAAGCAGATGCGGCGCCTCACCAATATTCTTCAGACGCGTGGTTTTATACTTGCCGTGCCTGGTATTAAAAAAATTGAACAAGGCCAGATTAAAACGTGAATTCGGCATGATATCCTGCTGGATATACAATGAAGCGTCTTCCCTCAGCTCTTTATCCACCCCCTTTAACTTCACATCCTTTACAAGCGCCTGATCTTCGTTCAGGTAGCGCGTGCCGGAACAACCGTCTAATATGACTGCCAAAAACAGTATACTTGCAGCAAAGAAAAGACGAAAGGTACAATATGCTTTCAAAATCCCAAATCAGTTTTGTAAATGCATTACATCAAAAAAAATACAGAAAGGAGCATGCGCTCTTCATTGCAGAAGGCTCCAAATCAATAACTGAATTTCTCGCTTCTGATTATTCAGTAGACACCGTTTTTTATACTCCTGATGCGCTGCCAAATTTGAGCAAATTATCACAAAAAGTAAAACAGCTTGAAATCAGCGCCAGCGAGCTCAAAAAAATCAGTGCACTGCAGGCTCCCCAGGATGCGCTTGCCCTTGTTCGCATCCCAGAAAGAACTAACTTAAACGTTGAAAGTTTTAAAAAGAAGTTCACTATCATGCTCGACGGCGTGCAGGATCCCGGAAATATGGGGACGATCATCCGCACAGCCGACTGGTTTGGCTTTTCTGAGATCGTTTGTTCACAAGACACGGTCGAAGCATATAACCCGAAGGTTGTGCAGGCAACGATGGGATCTCTCGCCCGCATCAAAGTATACTATGCGAATCTCGAAGAGCTGGTTGAGCAAGCAGCAATTCCGGTATTAGGGGCCGTCCTCGACGGAACCTCTGTCTATGAAAGCTCTTTCGGCAAAGAAGGCTTCATCGTCCTGGGAAATGAAGGCAATGGCCTTTCGCCGACGCTCCAGCGCGCTCTTACCAAAAGAATCACCATTCCAAGGTTTGGCAAGGCCGAATCGCTCAATGTAGCAATCTCGGCAGCTATCCTCTGTTCGGAGCTGCGAAGGAAAAGCTAAGACGAAAAAGAAAACTAAAAATTCAATTTTTATCAATCCTGATTGCCGAATTAAAAATAATTACTATTTTTGCACTCCCTCGAACAGGGTCGGATGGCCGAGTGGCTAGGCAGAGGTCTGCAAAACCTCGTACAGCGGTTCGAATCCGCTTCCGACCTCACAGGATTAATAGATAAAAAGAAAACCATGGGAGTTACACGTTTAAAAAGAAAAGATAGAAGAAACAAAACGGTTTCACGCCTGGAAGTTCAGTTCCTGAAGCTTGGCCGCAACATTGAAACTGGCAGCCGTTCTAAGGAATCAGCAACTAGCCAGCTGGCCAAGAATAATGCAGTACTTGCTCAAATCGAAGCGCAGTCTAAATAAGACAGTTTACTCCAGCCTTTTCCAGGCTTTAAAGAATATCTAAAGAGGATCCTTAAAAAGTGTCCTCTTTTTTTATTGGCCTTTTCACGGATCAAGGCATCAAGGATCAAACTAAAAAGTCCGGGGGATGAATAATTAAGCCAAAATTTTCATTAGGCGATACATAAAGAAGCTGATGTTTCGCACACCTCTGAACTGGCTTCGCAGGACTTTGATTTTAGCATTGAAAGATTGAGACCAACTGGGTCAGCCCTTTCGATCCCTTAAGGATATCTCACCGTGCCATTTCTCTCAGCAAACCTCCATTAATGGATCGATTTCTAACGGCGTTCCCTCAAGAGGACGGAAAGAACGTCGGGGCAAATCAGGGCCCCTCCTGGCTCACAAAAGAAGAGCGGAACTTTCTCCCTAAAGGCAGCCGGATTTCCAGAATGCCGTAAGACTTTCTTCTCGAACTTCATAGTGTACCATCGCTTTAGGAAAAGGCATCCAAATTAACCATCAGGCTAAACCGAGACCTTCGTGTACATATTTTACATTAAGCTTTACCGGCGCGCAGCAGCCCCCGGTTAATTTGCTTGACAATAGCCGGTCCCTGGTAGATAAAACCGGTATATACCTGGATCAAGGAGGCACCTGCATCCAGCTTCTCAATAGCATCTTCCGGGGTGTGAATCCCTCCCACTCCTACGATAGGGAAAGCCTTTCCCGACTTCTCAGACAAATAGCGGATCACCTCTGTAGATCGCTTTGTCAGTGGCTTTCCACTCAAGCCGCCCGTTTCAGAAGTAAGCTTAGCAGGCGAAACCAGGCCATCACGCCCAATTGTCGTATTGGTCGCGATCACACCCGCAATACCTGTCTCCTTAACGATTTCTATAATGTCGTCAAGCTGGTCGTTCGTTAGGTCCGGCGCAATCTTCAGGAGAATCGGTCTCGATACCCCGTCTTTTGAATTGCGCTGCTGAAGAGTATGCAGGATGTGCTTAAGCGGCTCCTTTTCCTGTAAAGCTCTCAAACCCGGCGTATTGGGCGAACTCACATTCACTACAAAATAATCCACTACATCAAAAAGCGCGTCAAAGCACTTGATATAATCGTTTACCGCGTTCTCATTCGGAGTAAGTTTATTCTTTCCAATATTCCCGCCAATGATCAGACCGTTCCTCTTGAGATAGCGCAGATGACCTGCAGCAACCTCTGCTCCTTTGTTATTAAAGCCCATCCGGTTAATCAGTCCTTCGTCCTTAGGTAGACGGAACATCCGTGGCAGATCATTCCCCGGCTGAGGCAAGGGGGTTACCGTTCCAATCTCAATAAAGCCGAATCCAAAATTTGCCAGTTCTTTTACCAGCTCCGCATTTTTATCGAAACCGGCGCCCAAACCCACGGGATTCTTAAACTTCAAGCCAAACACTTCCCGCTCAAGCCGTGAATCGTTCAAATGAAATGCCGACTTTTGCAAAGCCGCCACTCCCGGGACCTTGTTAGCTGCCCGAAGCACTGTAGTTACAAAATGATGGATGTCTTCAGGGGCAAACTTGAAAAGCAAAGGTCTTATGAGATGGTACATGCGGCAAAAATACGGACTTTTACGTGATCAGCATGTGTTTTTTTATCTACATGAACAGAAGCGCGACCCTCAGCACACCAAAGGCTGTCAAATACACCCATGCGTCCGCCCCTTCTTATTCAATTAGCGACTCGTTTAATGTTAAAGCTTATCTTTGCTCCATAAATCCGCAAACACGTGTCAAATAGCTCAGAAGTGCTTTCTCTCGTCGCCACAGCCGACGGCTCCAATACATTATTCAATGCACAGGTGGGCGAGCACTATCACTCCCGCCATGGTGCCCTGCAGGAAAGCAAGCACGTATTCCTGAATTCCGGGCTAAAGTTCTTACTCGAAAAAGAGCGTAGAAATCACGCCGACATCCTCGAAGTCGGCTTCGGCACCGGACTAAACTTCTTGCTGACAGCCGACTACTGCACCTTTTCATCTATAAAACTCTCTTACACCGGTATTGAGGCTTACCCTCTTTTTGAAGACTTGATTTTCAATACAGGATACGACCGCTTTGTCTCAGAAGAGACCTGGAATCAGTTCGTTTACGCTTATGCTACTGCACAGAAAGAGGAATGCCAGTTCAGTCAGCTTTGTTCATTAAGGATATCAGTTGAAAAGCTCGAACACTTCCAGACAGGACAGAGCTTCGATTTGATCTACTTTGATGCTTTTGCAGCGATCCATCAGCCCGAAATGTGGAGCAACGACATGATTGAAAAATGCGCGGCTTACCTGCGGCCGGGTGGCGTCTTTGTTACGTATGCCATTACCGGCAACCTGAAAAGATGCCTCAAAGCAGCCGGCTTCTCTGTTGAGAAGGCCCCCGGCGCGCCGGGAAAAAGAGAGATGCTCCGCGCAGTAAGAGAATTTTGACAAGCCGCTGTTCGGGCTTTTCATCCCCGGGAGGCATAAGTTGCTCCAAAAATTCATTATCTTTATTGTGACGCTCGAATGGGCCATGGCCACCCTTGGCTAAGGGTTTGCAGGTTGATCTCTCTTGTTCGCTTCAAGAGCGCTATTGTACCGTTCTTCCTATATAACATAGCCGTTATGCGTGCGGGGTATCTCCGGGGTGAGTCCGGGTTGAGTGCGGGTATTTCCAACAAAACACCGCAGTCAATCCGCACGCACCGCAGACTCTCCCCCCACTGAAAACGATAGAAGTACGGCACAGGATATAATCAGAAACGTACCGTTTGTTTAACTATGCAAATTAAGCTTCTTCTCCAGCCAATGCTCTTTTTTCGGAGATCTTCGCCCTGCTTGCATTAACTGTTCCCTTGACCAGATCACTAATAGCATGACCTGCCGAGCCCTCGTTCGAAATGTAGGTCTGATCGTAAATTATTATTTTTTGTTATCATATCAGAACAAAATAATCTCTAGATTTAACTGTCATTGTTCCTTCGTTATCCCCGGTCGACTAATGCAGGAAAACAAGCACAAAAAAAAGCTCCTGCAGAAAAAAGAGCGAAAATCTTTCAGATGTTACAATACCCTAATGCCCGGCAGATGAAGTGGGTACTCCTCATGTTCTCATCACTGCTCACCCTGATGCTTCTTCTAGGCAGTGATCTCCATAGTAGCTCAGACGGAAATGACTATGTCGGTTTTCCATTTCGATTCTACAGCTATTTTGGAGGCAAACGCCATATAGCTTTCAGGCATCAATTTGACCTTTTTGCTCTGTTGGCTGACTTGCTCATTCTTTTGCTGCTTTCATTGGTCGCACTAATGCGGCCGGGCAAAAAGCAATAACAGCTGCTCTGTACGAACCGCCTAAAACAGGCTTCTTTTCCTCAAATATTACTGGCAATAACAAAACCCGAGGCCCAGGCCCACTGGAAATTGTAGCCTCCAAGCCAGCCGGTAACGTCGACGCATTCGCCGCCGAAGAATAAGCCCGGGACTTTCTTTGCCTCAAGCGTCTTAGATGAGAGCTCGCCGGTAGCGACGCCGCCTCGCATCACCTCGGCTTTGTCGTAGCCTTTGTCGCCTGCAGGTTTTACCTTAAAATGGTGAATCAACTGCTCAATCTGCAACAGATCGGCCTTATTTAACGAGGCAAGGTTCTTGTCTACGGGGAGGTATTTGGCAAGGGCTTCTGCAAACTTTCTGGAATAAAGTGAGGCGAGCAGGGTCAAAAGGAGCTTTTTGCCGTTTTCGTTACGTTCCCGCTCAATCAAAGCAAGGATGCGAGACGAGGGCAGCAGGTCGATCTCCAGGCTTTCCCCAGCTTCCCAGTATGATGAGATCTGAAGTATGGCCGGACCACTAAGTCCCCAGTGCGTAAAGAGGATATTCTCTTCAAAGCTGATCCGCTCATTGCTCACTCTGCAAAACACGCTGTTTCCTGAAAGCTGGGCGAACCAGTCGGCATCCCTGCCCGTCACTGTAAGCGGAACAAGCGCAGGTGCCGGCTTTACTACCCGGAGGCCAAACTGCCGGGCAATGCGGAGGCCGAAGTCAGACGCTCCCAGCTTTTTGACGGGCAGTCCCCCGCTGGCTACGACCAGCCGTGCCGTGCGAATAACGCTGGGCCTGCCCTCCGCAAGGAAGGAAACTTCAAAATCACCCTGTGCTTCTTTAGCCACGGAAGTGACCTCACAGTCGTACCGGATCTCTTGTCCCAGGTCGGCACAGAGCGAAACAAATACGTCTACAATATCGCGGGCCTTATTATTTTCCGGAAACAGCTGCCCAAGCTTCTTCTCCTTCCCGTAAATGCCATAGGTTTCAAAGAACGTGATAGTATCCTCGACCGTCCATTGTGAGAAGGCGGACTTACAGAAATGTTCGTTTTCTGAGACGAAGTTTGATGCCGCAGTGTACAGGTTGGTATAGTTGCACCTCCCCCCACCTGAAATCAGGATCTTCGCGCCCGCATTGGGATTACGTTCGAGGATCAGCACTCTTTTTCCTAAAAAGCCGGCCTGAACTGCGCACATCAGTCCACAGGCCCCTGCCCCTATTATTACAGCATCGTACATTCTATATCGCCTGTTTCTTTCTACTATTACTTACTCGTTTACCTCTGCCGTAACACCCTCGACTCTGATGTACCTCAAAAGGCTTCTTTGCGTCTCACCCCCTTTGAAAGCCGCTATTCGCTTCCTGTCAGAGGCTGCGCTTTACCGCATCTTAATTCAGGGCGGCCGACTGTCCTCCCATACCATCAACCGATATTCATCCTGCGCCGGCATCTTGGGGACCATCCATCCTCTGCCCCTTGACCGGCTTTAGCATCGCCGACGGGCAGTATTCCGGCTCCCGCCTGTCCAGGCAGGCAGATCAGATCGACCAAACGAATGTGCTTTTGTCTCTCAACAAGGCTCTGCCGTATGCCGAAATAAGCAAGAGTTCCTGAGTCCAACAGTCAGCCCTGCTCTGTCTGATCATCACGAGCCTCGCCATGGCTCTGCTTTTCCCGTTGGAGAAGGCCCGCGATCGTTTTGGCTACGCCCGCAAAGGTAACAATAGAAATATTTTGTTATTAAACATGTATGTGTATATTTGCGCTCCCGGTTTTTTAATCAGGAGTTCATAAATGAAGTTATTTTTCACATATCACCGTCATTTCCATCATCGCCCCTGAGGCGATATGATGAACTTGTACGGTTTCTACGTGAAACTGATTTTTATTGAACTTTCTCCTTTTACTGATTAAATAAAGAACGAATTGAAAACACTCAAAATCGCTATCCAGAAATCGGGCAGATTAAACGACAAATCTGTTGAGCTTCTCAAAAACTGCGGCTTAAGCTTCGAAAACTATAAAAGCTCCCTTATTTCTCCTGTCTCCAACTTTCCTTTAGAGATCCTTTTCCTCAGAGACGACGATATTCCTGAATATGTACAGGATGGCATCGCCGATCTGGGAATTGTAGGAGAAAACGTCATTCAGGAAACAGAGGCTGATGTATCCTATCTTCAAATGCTGGGTTTTGGCAAATGCTCGTTGAAACTTGCCATTCCTAATCAGTGCTCCATCAAGTCGCTGGCCGACCTGAACGGGAAGTCCATCGCGACCTCCTATCCCGTAATCCTTAAGAAGTTCCTGGAAAACAACAACGTAAAGGCCGATATACGCACGATATCCGGGTCTGTGGAGATTTCTCCGGGTCTTGGATTAAGCGACGCGATCTGCGACCTGGTCTCTACTGGCGGAACGCTGAAAAGTAACGGACTGAAACCCTTTGGCGATGTGATGCATTCAGAGGCTGTGCTTATTGGCCGTAAAGGAATTGAGGAAGAGGCGCTGACGCAGGAACTGATCCAGCGGGTACAGTCGGTATTGCGGGCCCGTGAGACGAAATACGTTGTTCTGAACATTGAACAAAAGAATCTGGAGGCGATCAAAGCGCTGCTGCCCGGTATTAAAAGTCCCACGGTGGTGCCTTTGGCGGAAGAAGGCTGGGCGGCAGTTCACACGGTCATTCCCGAAAAGGACTTCTGGAACAAGATCAGCGAACTAAAGGCTGCAGGAGCCCAGGGAATTGTGGTCATGCCGATTGAAAAAATCATCCTCTAGACTTCTGTCATCACTGAAGCTGGGATCAGGATTAACAAAGATCAAGCAGCCGTTTACGCTGCGCCTGTTCTGGAAAATTTATGAGTTTAAAAATCGCAAATTATACTACTGAAAGAAGCCAGGATGTTGAGTTTCGTGTCCTGGAAGACCTTTCATCGCTTATATCGCGCAATGCTGACGCCGACAATGTGATCGGCGAGCGGGTAGCGTCTATCATCGCTGAGGTAAAAAGCAGTGGCGACGCCGCTCTCCGCTCCTTTGCTGAGCGTTTTGACGGGGTATCGCTGAACAGGCTGTTTATCGATGCGGAGGAGCTGAAAGACATTGCATCCGCAATTGATGACGAGGCAAAAGCTGCCATTGACACGGCCTATCAGAACATCTATGCCTTCCACATTAGTCAGTACAAAGAAGAGGAAAAAGTAGAGACCATGCCCGGTGTAAGCTGCTGGCGTGAGGTACGGCCCATTCAGCGTGTCGGACTTTACATTCCGGGCGGTTCGGCAGTGCTTCCCAGTACTTTTCTCATGCTTGGAATTCCTGCAAAGATTGCAGGCTGCCGCGACATCGTGGTATGCTCTCCGCCTCAGAAAGACGGACGCGTGAATATATATATTGCTTATGTTGCCTTGTTGATTGGTGTATCGAAGATCTACCTGGCGGGCGGAGCGCAGGCTGTTGCAGCAATGGCCTATGGTACAGAGACAGTACCGAAGGTCGACAAGATATTCGGACCCGGAAATCAGTACGTAACCAAAGCTAAAAGTATTATACAGAGCAGTACGCAGACCTCCATCGATATGCCGGCCGGGCCGTCAGAGGTGCTGGTTATCGCAGATGAGGGAGCTGTCCCGGCCTTTGTGGCCGCAGACCTCCTTGCACAGGCAGAACATGGGCCCGACTCACAGGCAGTGCTGGTCTCAAGCTCTGCAGATATGATAAGGGCAACGATGCAGGAGCTGCACAAGCAGCTTGAACAGCTTCCGCGGAAGGACATCGCAGCTAAAGCGATCAGCAACTCGTATGTCGTACTGACTGATGATCTTGAAGAGGCCGTAGAGTTCAGTAATGAATATGCACCTGAGCACCTGATCCTTGCCACCAGCCAATGGGAAGAGCTTATTCCTTCTATTAGCAATGCAGGGTCGGTATTCCTGGGCAACCTCACTCCTGAAAGCGCCGGAGATTACGCTTCCGGCACCAATCACACGCTGCCCACCAGTGCGCACGCCCGCTCCTATTCAGGCGTTTCACTCGACTCCTTCATCAAAAAGATTACATTTCAGCACATTAGCAGCGAGGGCGTAAAGAACATAGCTCCAACGGTAGAAACGCTGGCCAGGCTTGAAGGACTTGATGCACATGGGAATGCCATGAAGATCAGAAGGCTCTATGATGAAAATCAGACAACGAAGTAATTCAACGTACGATGGAATTTGACTTAAAGAAATTATTACGAACCAACATACTGAACCTGCAGCCCTATTCCTCCGCGAGAGATGAATTTCAGGGAGAAGCATCGGTTTTTCTCGACGCCAACGAAAACAGCTTCGGTTCACCACTCAGTTCTCCCTATAACCGATACCCGGATCCGGTACAACTGGTCGTAAAAAAGAGGCTGAGCGAGATCAAAGGCGTACCTCCCCAGAACATTTTCCTCGGGAATGGCAGTGATGAGGCGATCGATATCCTGATCAGGGCTTTTTGCCGCCCGGGGATCGACAACATCCTTCTCCTCCCTCCCACTTACGGGATGTACGAGGTGTCGGCCAACATCAACGATGTGGCGATCAAAACGGTTCCCCTTACTGCCGATTTTCAGCTAAATCTGGAAGGGATCGCCGAAGCGATTGACGAAAACACGAAGCTGATCTTTATCTGTTCGCCCAACAATCCGACCGGAAATTCGATCTTCAGGGAAGATATTGAAACGGTTCTGGCCAACTTCGGCGGACTGGTAGTTATTGACGAGGCCTACATCAATTATTCAAGGCAGAAAACGTTTATTCAGGAGCTAACAGAATACAGCAACCTCGTTATCCTTCAGACTTTATCGAAAGCCTGGGGACTGGCAGGACTGCGGGTTGGAATGGCCTTCGCAAGCGAGGAAATCATCGAAGTTTTCAATAAGGTAAAGCCTCCTTATAATATCAACCAGGCATCGCAGGAATTGGCGCTGGAAGCACTCCAGAACATTGAGCAGGTGAACAGCTGGATTAAGGACACGGTGCAGCAACGGGAAGAACTGATAAAAATACTGGGAACGCTTCCTTATGTGCTAAAGATCTACCCATCAGACGCCAACTTCATTCTGGTAAAAACTACAGATGCCAAAGCGATCTATAGCTTCCTGGTAGAGCGCGGCATCATCGTGCGCGACCGCTCCAGGGTGATCCTTTGTGAAGGCTGCCTGCGAATCACGATAGGGACACCGCAGGAAAATAAATTACTGATTGAAACACTAAAAGACTTCCCCTACAGCACCAACAACGTATGAAAGCAGCAGTGAACGACAGCAACACCTCGAACGCCGCCCAGACCGTTAAAAGAAAGATCCTTTTCCTTGACCGCGACGGCACGATGGTGCTTGAGCCTGAAGACTACCAGGTAGACTCCTTCGGCAAGCTTGAATTCTATCCGGGAGCCTTTAAATATCTGAACAAAATTGCAGAAGAACTCGACTATCACCTTGTGATGGTGACGAACCAGGATGGACTTGGAACAGACTCTCATCCCGAAGAGAATTTCTGGCCTGTACACAATTTCATTTTAAAGGCTTTCGAAAACGAAGGTGTGCACTTCGACGAGGTGATCATTGATAAAACATTCGCTCACGAAAATGCTCCTACCCGCAAGCCCGGCACTGCTTTACTTACTCACTATTTTGATGCAGAACAATACGACCTGGCGAATTCTTTCGTTATAGGAGACCGGGTGACGGATGTAGCCCTGGCAAAGAACCTCGGAGCCAGAGCAATATGGCTGAAGCTGGACGCTGCTCTGGGTGCAGAAGAAATCAAACAGCCCGACGCCAGCCTGCAGGCTTGTGTCGCTTTAGAAACGACATCGTGGAAAGACGTATACGAGTTTTTGAAAGTCGGAAAACGGGAAGTAACGCACCGCCGCAGTACAAAGGAAACAGATATTGCAGTTAAGTTAAACCTGGATGGAACGGGCAAGGCGAATATTTCAACCGGACTGCACTTCTTCGACCACATGCTTGATCAGATTGCACGGCACGGCAGCATTGATCTTGAAATTACAGCAAAAGGAGACCTGCACATAGACGAACATCATACTATTGAAGACACCGGAATCACGCTGGGAGAAGCGATATCAAAAGCACTGGGCGACAAAAGAGGCATCGAACGTTATGGCTTCTGCCTGCCCATGGACGACTGCCTCGCGCAGGTGGCAATCGACTTCGGAGGCCGGAACTGGATCGTGTGGGATGCGGAGTTCAGGCGCGAAAAGGTTGGAGAAATGCCTACGGAAATGTTCTTTCACTTTTTTAAGTCGTTCAGCGATGCAGCAAAATGCAACCTCAACGTGAAGGCTGAAGGAGATAACGAACACCATAAGATAGAGGCGATATTCAAAGCATTTGCCAAAGCAATTAAAATGGCGGCAAAGAGGGATGTGAATAACATGCAGCTTCCCAGTACAAAAGGTCTTTTGTGAGAACGTGTGGGTAAATATATGCCTTGTCCCGTATAGGGAAGCGCTTTAACGCAGCCGATCCTGGTATTCAATTTATAGAGAACGCAAAAGTTACATAAGGAATATAGCTTCAAAGAACTAAGAAACTAGTGCGCAATGACGGAAGAGAACAGCAAACAAGAACAGACAGCATCTGACGGCCGGGGAGTTACAGGTATCATATCATATGGCGCCGGTAATATTTTTTCCCTGACTGCTGCGCTCGACCGGCAAGACATCCGCTATGAGATGATCTATTCGCCGGACGACTTCGACAAATACGATCGTTACATCATACCAGGCGTAGGCCATGCCGGTGCAGCTATGCAAAAACTGCAAGCGAGCGGGATGGTTACCAAAATCAGGAACACATCAAAACCTGTACTTGGCATCTGTGTTGGCATGCAGCTTCTGACCGACTTTTCTGAGGAGGGAAATGCCCGCTTACTGGGTATCACGCCCCTGAAAACGCGCCATTTCACTCAGGATCTTAAGATAAAAGTACCGCATACAGGATGGAACAAAGTTTGCTCACAATTTGAAAATGAGCTATTTAAAGACATCCCGGAGGGCACGTACTTTTATTTTGTCCATTCCTATTTTATTGAATTTAATTCTACATTTACACTCGCTTTTGCCGACTACGGTTTGAAATTTTCGGCGGCATTGAAAAAAAACAATTTTTACGGAGTCCAGTTTCATCCTGAGAAATCAGGTGAGGCCGGCGAACGAATACTTAAAAACTTTTCAGAATTATAGAAACATATGTACATCATCCCTGCAATTGATATTCTGGACAAGAAGGTTGTCCGCTTACGTGAAGGAAACTATGAACAGGCTACATTTTACGATGTGACGTTGGAAGAAATGATCGAGAGGTACCAGTCGAACGGTACTGAATTCGTTCATATTATTGACTTGAATGGAGCAAAAGGAGACTTCAGTAATCAGGAATATCTGTTTGATATCATTCATAAGACTGACATGAAAGTTCAATATGGCGGTGGAGTACGCAGTATTGAGAAGGTAAGAGAACTGATAGATGCGGGTATCCACCGCGTTATAGTGGGCACACAGGCTATCACCAACCCCGAGTTCTTATCAGACCTGAGCAAGGCTGTGTGTGGAAAGCAGCAATGCTCAGACCAGGTAGTAGTGGCTATTGACGTGCTTGATGAAGTGATCAAATACTCCGGCTGGATGGAAAGCTCCCCTATTAAACTAATGGATTACGTTGACAAATGCCTCAACCTTGGCTTCTTCAGATTCCTTTGTACTGACATTAACAAGGATGGCAAACTGGGAGGGGCAGGCGTTGAGCTTTATAAGAAACTATTAAACCACTCCCCTTTTATCAAACTTATTGCCTCAGGAGGAATAAGCTCAATGGAAGATGTGAAGGCCTTGCACCAAATTAAGGTAGAAGCCTGTGTGATTGGCAAGGCGATTTACGAAGACCGCATATCTATCGAAGAAATTCAGGACTGGAACTTAAAGTCGCTGATCTCGTTCTAATCGGGAGCTAATAATAGTAAGCGCTCGCCTTAAGCTGGCGAACGAGATAAAAAATTTAAAAATGACGGATCCCGGTACTAAAACCATCGTATCTGGCGAGGCGGACAAGGCTGAGGCAGCGTACGTGACCACTACTGAAGTACAGCGTCCTGCATCCCTGGCCAAGCGCATCATTCCCTGCCTGGACGTGAAAGACGGACGGACGGTTAAGGGCGTAAACTTTGTTGACCTGCGCGACGCAGGCGACCCGGTGGAACTGGCCTGGCAGTACTCGCAACAGGGTGCAGATGAGCTGGTGTTCCTCGATATTACGGCCACGCATGAACGCAGAAAAACAATGGCAGAGCTTGTTAAAGCGGTGGCCCGCCAGGTGAATATTCCCTTTACCATAGGAGGTGGAATCAACGAAATAGCAGACGCAGATGTGCTGCTGAATGCCGGGGCAGACAAAATATCCATTAACTCGGCTGCGGTGCGTAATCCACAACTGGTGGACGAGCTGGCTGCAGCATTTGGCAAGCAGTTCGTAGTAGTAGCAGTAGATACCAAGCTGGTCAATGGGAAGAACCTGGTTCATCTTAACGGAGGCAGAATCCCAACCGAACTGGAAACGGAAAACTGGATTAATGAAGTAGAGGATCGTGGCGCTGGAGAGATCCTGTTAACGTCGATGGATCACGACGGAACCAAGGGTGGCTTTGACAATGAACTGCTTAAGAAGATCAATAGCAGGATCACCATTCCCCTGATCGCTTCGGGCGGCGCAGGAAATGTGCAGCACTTTATTGATGTGTTCGAGCAGTCTGGAGTGGATGCGGCACTGGCTGCTTCGGTATTTCATTACGGCGAAATCCTGATTCCGGAACTGAAGAGAAAGCTTCGCGAGAAACATATCGAAGTAAGGCTCTGACGATGGCTTTTATTGAGCTTGAAACAAAACACCGGCTCCATTGGCGTTCTCAGGAAATTGGGTTTCAAACACGAAAAGGAGCTGACAGAACAGTGCTGGCTTCAGTACAAAATACTACAAACAGAATGGAAATAGATTTTAACAAAGGCGACGGACTGATCCCTGTCGTTATTCAGGACGAGCAGACACTGGAAGTACTAATGCTTGGGTATATGAACGGTGAAGCGTTTGAAAAAACACAGAAAGAAGGTCGGGTAACATTTTACTCCCGGTCAAAAAACCGCCTGTGGACAAAAGGCGAAGAAAGCGGCAACTTCCTTGAAGTAAAGACCATGCACGTCGACTGCGATAAAGATACGATCCTTATAAAAGTCAAGCCGGCAGGCCCTACCTGCCACACGGGTGCGAGAAGCTGCTTTGAAACTGACCTGAATCAGAACTTCATTTTCAAACTCGAGCAGATCATTGAAGACCGTTACAACAATCCGGTAGAAGGATCATATGTGAACACGCTTCATAAGAAAGGAATTAACCGGATTGCCCAAAAGGTTGGTGAAGAGGGGGTTGAGACCGTTGTAGCAGCGCTGAATCAGACAGAAGAGGATCTGATCAACGAAGCGTCAGATCTGGTCTTTCACCTCCTTGTGCTGTTGAAGGAAAAGGGCCTGAGCATATGTACAATTGCCGAAAACCTCGAAAAGAGGCATAAATAAAGGAATCAAGCGGAGGTAAGACCGATCTGCTTAAACACGTTTTGACAGGAGAATCAAGCTGATGATTGAAGTAAAACAAAGGGCCTCTCTTCCGGGACATCAAAATCCGATTTACACCATCGAGTCAAACCCGGCCACACAGAGCTTCTACACAGCCGGAAATGATAAAGGTGTAGTAGAATGGGACTTCCAGACCCTCAGTCCGCGCGGGGTTGTCATGCCTGTACAAACCTCTGTTTATGCTTTGCATCTGATAGGAGGAGGATCGCTGCTTGCGGCAGGACAGCGCAGTGGCCTGGTGAGCGTCTACAACCTGAAGGAACGAAGACTAGCTGCAAATATACAGCTCCATCAGCTCCCCGTATACGGACTGGCCGCAATTGAAAGCAAGAACGAGCTTCTTGCTGCCTCAGAAGACGGCACTGTATCAGTAACGGATCTGTCGGCTTTCTCGGCCGTTTATCAGTTCAGAGTGTCAGAACAGACGGTCAGATGCATCGCAGTAAGTCCCGACGGAAGGCTGGTCGCCTTTGGATGTAAGGATAACGTGATTCGCATTTACCGAACAGACGACTACAGCGAGGTTCAGGAACTGCACCAGCATACCATGCCCGTTACCTCACTGGCCTTTACTCCCGATGGATCTTCATTGCTGTCAGGAGGGCGGGACGCCAGGCTGAACATCTGGAACACCGCGAACTTTGAACTCAGGGAAAGTATTACGGCTCACATGTTTGCTGTATATGATATCCGCTTCCATCCCAGCCTTCCTTACTTTGCAACAGCCAGTCAGGACAAAAGCATCAAGATCTGGAGCACAGACTCATTTAAATTAAAAAAGGTGATCAGCAGAGAGAAAGGTTTCGAAATGCACACTCACTCTGTCAACAAGCTGAGCTGGAACACAGCGGACGGTACGCTTCTCTCAGTAAGCGACGATAAGATAGTGATGGCCTGGGAGGTCAAATAAAACGTTTGATGATCCTGAGTTTATGGCTATGCCGCTTCAGGTCTGTACTATAAATCCCCTGATCGTCAATAGGATCAACCTTTACCCTCCCAGAGGCATGGATGATCTCCTGATCGTTCAGCATGATGCCGACATGCGTAATACGTCCCTCCTCATTATCGAAAAAAGCGAGGTCCCCCTCTTTTGCTTCCTGTAAAAAATTGACCAGCTTTCCCTGCTCGGCTTGCTGCCAGGCGTCACGCTTCAATTTCACTCCCAGCATTTTAAAAACTACCTGAGTGAAGCCGGAACAATCTATTCCAAATAGGGAACGTCCGCCCCACAGATAGGGAGCGTGGAGAAAGAAGCGGGCGAGCATGTTGATGCTGTCTAAGCCGTCACGGCCGGGTGCGAGCGTGGGGCGTGCCGGAAACCGGTACTCCGTACAGCCGAGGCAGAAAGAGTTATCCTGCATCGTTGGAATGCTGCTTCCGGCCAGCAAATAAAGGATCTCCCCTGTTTGTTCCTTTATCAGGGGCTGGTAGACCGCCGGCCCAAGTGTGAGGCTCCGCTCGGAGTAGTCGGCATAGAGTGACTCACCAATTTCAGCAAATTGCTTTATGTCGATCCATCCTGCATAGTTATCATAAGCCGTGAGGATAAGAACCCACTTCTCGGTTCGTTCAAGCACCTCGAAGCAGTCGCCAAACAAAAGGTAGGTCAGTATTTCGCTCTTGTCAGACGCCTCGGCCCGTACAGGGGCCAGTGACAAATGGCAGACACCATAATGGGGATCGTTCATATAGCTGCAATATTAAAAAATTTGCTGTTAAAACTTAACTATCGTATTAAGTGTTTTAACTATATAAAAAATACGAATATGAAAAGCCTGAATCAACTACATAAAATACTGATTGCAGTGGAGGACAGCAAGTACTCAGACCATGTTGCGGCATATGGCTATGACCTGGCAAGGAAGTTAGGTGCGGCAGTGGCGTTATTGCACGTTAACGAAGTACCTGTTGCCACCCCCTACGTAACCGACCCTATGCTCAATGAAACGCCTGTGGTAATGCCTGATGTGATACAAGCCCAGGATGAATCAGGAAAAAGACTGCTCGACCGTATAGCTGATAGCTTCGGCGCAGATGTAACCACCTATACCTTTACAAAGCTTGGCAGCCCGAAAGAGGAGATCCTTCATACGGCAGAAGAATGGGGAGCTGACCTCATTGTACTGGGTACGCACGGACGGACTGGCTTTGACCTCTTCCTCGCAGGCAGTGTTGCTGAAAAGGTAACCAGAAAAGCGAAGTGCCCCGTATTGGTTATACCGAACAAAGAGCCCGTAGAAGCGGCTAAATAGTACCAGATCAAAGGAGAAAATAAAGGCTTACGCTGATACAGACAGCGTTAATCAGACCTCGATGAGCTGCCGGCAGAACTGGAATAACAGCGGATCGGGCGCTCTCCCAGGGTGACTTAACGAGTTTGATTTTCAATAAAAAAAGGCGGAATATTGCTACTCCGCCTTTTCTATTCCATTCAATCAGATATGTTCTTACTGCTCCATATGAAGCCATGCTTTCTTAGCGAGCAGCTCTTCTTCCGTTTCTCTTACATCCTCATCATCCACACAACAATCTACCGGACACACAGCAGCGCACTGAGGTTCGTCATGAAACCCTTTGCACTCGGTGCACTTATCAGAAACAATATAGTAAAATTCGTCGGAGATCGCCGTCTGACTCTCTTCTGCGTCTAAAGTTGTACCGTCACCAAAATCAATAATACCGCGAAGATTAGTTCCGTCAGAAAAACGCCACGCTGCACCTGCATCATATATCGCATTGTTTGGGCATTCAGGCTCACAAGCTCCACAGTTTATGCATTCGTCTGTTATTTTAATCGCCATGTCTAAAAAGTCTTTTCCTTAACTTAACTTTGCTACCAATCGCAAAAACAGTGCAAATATAATATAATCTATTTTATTTAATTGATGACGACAGCATTGCCAGCACAAATAAAACAAGCTTTTACAAAGTTAGGACAGTATATGCTGTCTTCTGCAGACGAGGAATTTAAAGGGCTGATCAAGTCGGCGCAACACCATAATGCCTGGTTTACGCCGGCAGAAACGGCGAGAGCTGTGAAAGCAATAGGCGAAATGCTGAACGAAAGTGACCTCAGCCAATGGCTGGAGAAGGAGTATACTCTGGCTCAGAGCAGAGGGGAAGCAGGCAGCAAGATTATCGGCCTGGTCCTGGCAGGAAATATTCCGCTGGTTGGCTTCCACGACATCCTTTGCGTTCTGGCAAGCGGTCACACTGCACTCATCAAACTATCATCGCAGGATAAGTACCTCACTCCTTTTCTCCTGAAAAAGCTGTCAGAATTCGACGAGTACTTTGCATCGCATGTGCAGTATACGGAACGACTGGAAAACTTTGACGCGGTAATAGCAACAGGAAGCAATAACACGTCGCGGTACTTCGACTACTATTTCCGCAACGTACCTCACATTATCAGAAAGAACAGGAACAGTATTGCCATTCTGACGGGAAGTGAAAGCCGGACGGATCTCGAAGCGCTGGGTAACGATATCTTTAATTACTTCGGGCTAGGCTGCCGAAATGTTTCGAAGCTGTTTGTACCCGTCGGTTATGACTTCGTCCCTTTCTTTGAGGCAATCGAATTATTCAAGGAGGTGATCAACCATCATAAATACAGTAATAACTACGACTACAATAAGTCGATTTACCTGGTGAACAGAGAGGCACATCTGGACAACGGCTTCCTGCTTTTAAGGCAAAGCGACGCATTTAGTTCTCCGCTTGCGGCCCTGTACTATGAGGAATATTCGGATCTGGCTGCTCTGCAGGCAAATCTTGCAGCGAGAGCAGAGGAGATACAATGTGTGTTATGCGGTGATGCTGTACCGGGGATAGAAGAGCCGATAGGGTTTGGAAACAGTCAGCAGCCACGGCTGTGGGATTATGCTGATGGCGTAAACACGATGCAGTTCCTGCTTACTTTGTAAAAGCGGGACGGCTTTTGCAGGAAAAGCTTAACTTTGGAGCATGTATATCATTAAAGTAAAAGGAGTAGCAAAAATTCCGGACTATATCCAGCTTAGGGATGAGGAATTTACATTACTGGCTTACTTTAGGGTTGACCGTCCCGACAAGACTTTGAACAAGATCGGGCTGGGAGATAAAATTGACGAGATCATGAAGCTCGCAAAGGAGCTGCCTTTCGGAAAGGTGATGAAACTAGAACTTTGATATGATTGGGAATACCATTATAAAACTTCATAACGTAGATATCTATCAGCAAAAACACCTTGTGCTGTCGAACGTAAGCCTTCACATCGACAAGGGTGAATTTGTTTTCCTGATCGGACAGACAGGATCAGGAAAGAGCAGCCTGATGAAGGTGATCTACGGCGAGATCGGGATCAACACAGGAGAAGGACATGCAGGAGGCTTTGATCTGAAGAAGCTTACAGACCGCGACATTCCTTTCCTGCGCAGAAAACTTGGAATAGTATTCCAGGACTTTCAGCTGCTGACCGACCGTACAATCGAAGAGAATCTGCAGTTTGTAATGAAAGCCACCGGCTGGAAAGACAGGAAACTGATTGATGAGAGAATCCGTGATGTGCTGGAAAAAGTGGGATTGCGCTCAAAGATCAAAAAGATGCCGCACGAAATTTCCGGAGGTGAGCAGCAGCGGGTAGTGATAGCCAGGGCACTTCTTAATGACCCTGAGATCATCCTTGCCGATGAGCCGACAGGGCACCTTGATCCGGAGACATCAGAAGAAGTGATGCTCCTGTTAAAGGATATCAGCCGCTCAGGAACAGCAGTACTAATGGCAACCCACAATTATCATCTTATTCGCACGTTCCCTTCACGGATCATTAAGTGCGAGAACGGCCACGTGCTGGAAGACGTAAAGATCGTATGATAGTATACAGAGAGGGCAACCGACCTCTCTTTCCTTTTGTTGGGCGTTTCTGCGCCTTAAGGATAAATTTAAGATGACAGTGCCAGTCAAGGTGCGCTGACAGCTTGACGGTTTTTTATAACTGGCAAAAGATTTGTCTAATCGTGTTTAATGAAATTTTCAGATATGTTGAAAAACAGAAAGAAAAACAACGAAGAAGAACCATTATCAGAAAATACAGCTCAAAACGAAGCTGGAACTGAATCATTGCAGGAAGAGACGACTGAGACTGCGACTGAAGGAGCTGTGACTGAAGAAGCTGCTGCTGCCCCGCAGGCATCAGAGGAAGAAAAACTTCGTGCAGATTTGGCAGAGGCGAATAATAAGTACCTGCGCCTGTACGCAGAATTTGATAATTACAAGAGGCGCACAAGCAAGGAGCGGATTGAGCTCCTTCAAACTGCAGGAAAAGAAGTTCTGCAGAGTCTGCTGCCGGTACTGGACGACTTCGAACGTGCGCTTAAATCAATGGAGACTGCCGCAGACACCTCCTCTGTGAAAGAAGGGGTTTCCTTAGTACATAGTAAGCTGAAGGGGATCTTAACCCAGAAGGGGCTGAAAGAGATGGAGTCAATTGGAACTACGTTTGATGCAGATCTTCATGAAGCAATCACCAATATACCGGCACCTTCAGACGACATGAAAGGCAAAGTAATTGACGAAGTTGAAAAAGGGTACTTCCTTAACGATAAGGTAATCCGGTTCGCAAAGGTTGTGGTAGGAAGTTAGAAATGGCAAAGAGAGATTATTACGACATATTAGGAGTGTCAAAAAGCTCCAGCGCGGATGAAATAAAAAAGGCATACCGCAAGCTGGCTATCAAATATCACCCGGACAAGAATCCTGGTGATAAAGAGGCTGAGGAGAAGTTTAAAGAAGCTGCTGAGGCCTACGAAGTGCTGAGCAACCCGGAGAAAAAGCAACGATATGACCAGTTTGGCCATGCCGGAACTTCTGCTGCCGGGGGCTACGGTGGTGGTCATATGAATATGGAAGACATATTCAGCCAGTTCGGCGACATATTCGGAGGGGGCAGTCCTTTTGAAAGCTTCTTTGGCGGAGGGCATTCAGGTGGTGGCCGTCGCGCTGCAAGAGGTACAAACCTTCGGATCAAAGTAAAGCTGAACCTCGAAGAGATAGCCAAAGGTGCTGAGAAAAAGATAAAAGTTAACAAACAGGTAGTGTGTACTACCTGCGACGGAACAGGGGCCAAAGACCGTTCATCGTTCCATACCTGTAATACCTGCGGCGGTACAGGCACTGTGCGGAGAGTAACCAATACCATACTTGGACAGATGCAGACCACAAGCACCTGCCCTACTTGTAACGGAAGCGGAACTCAGATTACTGCCAAGTGTAATGTTTGCCATGGCGACGGCGTTGTTCGCGGTGAAGAAACGATCACGATCAATATTCCGGCAGGAGTTAGCGAAGGGATGCAGCTCTCAATGAGCGGAAAAGGAAATGCGGCTCCCAACGGAGGAATGCCGGGCGACCTGATCATCCTGATTGAGGAAGTTCCTCACGAGACACTGAAGCGCGAAGGTAACAATGTCGTATACGATCTGCACATTAGTTTTCTGGATGCCGTGCTGGGTTCAAGCGTGGAAGTACCCACCATTGACGGCAAGGCAAAGATCAAGATTGAACCAGGAACACAGGGCGGGAAGATCCTTCGGCTGAAAGGAAAAGGCATTCCGGAGGTCAACTCCTACCACAGGGGCGACCAGCTCGTTTATGTCAACATCTGGACGCCGAAAGCGATCTCGAGAGAAGAACGCGATCTGCTTGAAAAGCTTCAGAACTCTCCGAATTTCAGGCCACAGCCCGGAAAAAATGAAAAAAGCTTCTTTGAACGTATGCGCGAATATTTTGAATAAAGAGAACGCACACTTTTAGTATAAATAAATATAATAGTTTTATTAAGCCACTTCCGGGTGGCTTTTTTTATTGCCTGATTGTTATTTTTGTCCAGTATTTATTAATCTTCACACAATCACACTGAATGACATCGATTTATCTTGCGGGCCCTTTATTCTCGGCAGCAGAAATGCGCTTTAACGTTGAATTGTCAGAATTCTTAAAGAAAAACGGATTCGAAGTTTTTCTTCCGCAGATGGAATGTCTGAATAAGTCCACCGAAGAAATCTACCAGATCTGCAAGGCAGGTGTTGAGGCTGCCAACGTAGTGGTAGCGATCATGGACGGCGCTGATGCTGACAGCGGGACCTGCTGGGAATGCGGTTATGCTGCAGCAAAGAATACTCCCATCATCCTGGTTCGCACTGATATCAGAGACAGCGGCGATACCAGAGGATTTAACGCGATGCTTTACTACAGCGCCTTCGCCGTGGTGGAAGAGCGCATTAACTATGCTGAAAAAATACTGGAAGTATTGAAAAAGCTTCCTTCTTAATAGCCCTGAATATGAAAAGGCGTATAGCAGTACTCGACCTCGGAACGAATACCTTTCACCTGCTTATTGCTGATATGAAAGGTGGCAGAATGGAACAAAAAGTTGCGGCCCTCACATCTGCCGTCAAGCTTGGTGAAGGGGGAATTACCAAAGGTTTTATCACCGGGGCAGCCTTCGACCGGGGACTGGAGGCGATGCGCTATTTCCGGTCTGTGATAGATGAACACGGGGCGACAGAGATATACGCAGCGGGCACTGCTGCTTTGCGCAGCGCGAGCAATGGAGCAGACTTTATTGCCCGGGTAAAGCAGGAAGCCGGTATATCGATACAGATCATTGATGGGACGCGCGAAGCAGAGCTGATATATAAGGGTGTACGACAGGAAGTCGCGCTTTCAGACTCAGCTCTGATTATGGATATCGGGGGCGGAAGTGTCGAGTTTATTTTTTGTGACCAGCATGAGATTTTCCATAAGAAAAGCTATCCGATCGGAGCTGCGCGCCTCATGGCCCTCTTCCATAAAACCGATCCGATATCAGAAGCCGACATATCGGCAATTCATCAGCACCTTGATGAGCAGCTGGCCGACCTTAAGATCAACGCTCAGATCTTTAAGCCAGGCATTCTGATCGGTTCGGCTGGTGCATTTGAGACCTTCACGCAGCTCATCCTCAAGAAGAGAGGAACGAACGATACCACTGAGCAGACAAGCTTTCACTTCAACCCCGACCAGTTAGACGTGGTGATATCGGAGGTGCTCAGATCGACACATCAAGAGAGAGCGGAAAATGAAGCGATCACTCCTGTCAGAGTTGACATGATTGTAGTAGCGTCGGTCCTCACTTCGTATGTAATACAGGAGCTACGCATTCCGGCCATTGCCATGTCGACATACTCCCTTAGAGAAGGTCTTCTTTTTGATCGCGCAGGCGCTTAGGGCGAGCGTTCTCCAAGAGGTAGAGGCAGGCCAGCAGCAGGATGTGAGGCAGAAAATAGTTAGGATTTTCGGGCGGCACTAGCATGCTCTTACCACCACAGTTTAGGAAAGGCGACCAATAAAATGCTCCGATCGCCTTTATGTCATTTTCCTACTTACAAGGCCGCGTTCATAAATGACTGAAGCTCGCGATAGAGACGCTCCGTAGGCAACCCCACCACATTGGTGTACGAACCCGATATCCTTTCGATCCCTACAAGCCCGATCCAGTCCTGTATTCCATAAGCTCCTGCCTTATCAAACGGCTCATACTGCCGGATGTAATAGCGGATCTGCTCAGAAGTAAGAGGCCGGAAGTATACTTCGGTGACTTCATAAAATGAATGAAGACGCTCGCTGGTAAATAGAGCAACCCCCGTTATCACTTCGTGCTTTTTTCCCGAAAGCATAGAAAGCATTTCAAAAGCGTGTTCCTCATTCTCCGGCTTGCCCAGGATATTTCGTTCGATACAAACTATCGTGTCGGCAGTCACTACTATTTCACCTGGCTTAATACTTTCATCAAAGGCCCTCGCTTTCTTCTCTGCAATAAAGAGGGCAGTTTCAGCCAGTCCCAGTCCTGCAGGAAAGCTCTCGTCTACCTCTTTCAGCACAACACGGAAGTCTATGCTCATCAAGTTGAGCAACTCCTGTCTTCTCGGAGACTTAGACGCAAGGATTATCGGTGGAAATGTATTCGTCATGATTATATCTCTAAGCAGAGGTGATGGTGTCGTCCTGGGCACTCGGCTCAGAATCGAACCATTTCTTCTGGATTTTTAATACTTTCTCGATTACGTCCCTCACGCAGCCCGTGCCGCCCGCCTTGGGGGAAATATAAGCACTAACTGCTTTAACCTCCTCAACAGCATCAGAAGGGCAGACAGGCAGTCCGCAAGCTTTCATCGGAGGGATATCTGGGATATCATCGCCCATGTACATCACTTCTTCGGGGCTCAGCCGGCGCTGTTTTAAGAAATTCTGGTACACGTCAATCTTCTTGTCGACGCCCAGGTAAATATCGGTAATACCCAGGCCGTTCAGACGACCAAGAACACTAGCTGACTTTCCGCCAGAGATGACGCAAATCAAATAGCCATTCCTCACTGCACGCTGCATAGCGTATCCGTCGCGCACATGAAAGCGGCGGAGCTGCTCGCCGGTTTCTGTAACGTGAACTGTGCCGTCAGTCAGCACTCCGTCGATATCCAGAACAAAGGCCTTAATATCTTTTAGTTTTTGAAGGAACATATCTTCTCTTTTAACTAGTTGTTTTGAGTCAGTCTGTTTGGGCAAAAATACCTGAAAAAGCCGCTCCTTGTGTTCATTGTCCGTTATAAACATCCCGCCGACCCTGACTGTGCTGATCCTCAGAGCTGTCCTTTCCTTTATAACGACTCACAATAGCTTCGGTGAGCAGCCGATATATGGGCGATAACTCTTCATTTCCCCGGAGATAATCGAGATGTCTTCCAATCGTCTCACTATCTCTTCTTCTGGCGGGCCCGGTCTGTACCTCGAGCGGGGAATAGTGTGCGGCCTTTTCCGCTGTTTCAGCGATAAGGGGTCTTAAGAGATCGAAGCTTAACCCCTCATGCGCCAGAATCTCCTCTCCTATGCTGTACAGGAGATTACTAAAGTTACAGGCGAAAACCGCTGCAATATGAATGACCTTCCGCTGTTCAGAGCTGATGACCTCTGCGCGCTCAGACATCTCTTTTGCAAGTTTCAGCAACACTTCTGTTGTCTCTGCTGTATCCCCCTCTATGGCAATAGGAATGCGCCTGAAGTCCACCTCTTTTTCCTTGCTGAAGGTTTGAAGGGGGTAAAAGACGCCGGTGCGCAACGAGGCTGACGTGATAGCATTTAACGAAGTGGCTCCGGAGGTGTGGACCAAAAGTTTGTCTTTATACGGGAATTGCTCAGAAATTAACGGGATGGCGTTGTCGCTTACGGACAGGACATACAGGTCCGCCGCAGGGTCAAGCTGATCGAGTCTGTCTGTTACATCACAGCCCAGGATGCTGCCAAGAGTACTGGCGTTTGCGAGTTGTCTGCTCCAGACCTGCAGAACGGCGTGACCTGCCGCTTGCAGCGCTCTGCCCAGGTGTGTGGCAACATTCCCGCTGCCGATCAGTACGATTTTCATTCTATTTTTGATCCTCCTGATTTCTGTTATCACGGGTAAAGGCTGAACTTTGAAGGACAGCCCCCTGCGAACTTGGCTGGCGAATTTACAAAAGAGACATGAGTATGCAGGTAACAAGGCTACGACTTTAGTTATAATCTAAGCAAGGTCAGCGATGTTGGATTGGAATACAAAGAACGGCCACGCTTTCATTGCGTGGCCGTTTTGCGATCTTTTCATTTATTGTCCGCGGGCAAAACACTAAGGCCAGATACCCATGTTCATGTACGACACGGCCACTTTTTCAATAGCACCAACAAATGCTGCAGTGCGGAGATCATTGATCTTCGGATTCCTTTTCTGAATGTTCCTGATCTCATGGTATGAGCGCACCATGGTGTCCTCCAATCCAGAGTTAACGAGCTCGAGCTCAGACGCACCTTTGATCACCAGGCTCCGTTGCTCTGCTGTAAGACTTACCCCGGTCATCTTTTCGACCATGGTGACCAGCGTGAGATTTGCATTCTCTTCGTAACGCTTATCCATACGGCCAAAAGCAACGTGAGAGAGGTTTTTCAGCCATTCGAAGTAAGATACCGTCACCCCTCCCGCATTACAGTACATATCGGGGATAATAATTCCGCCGCGTTGTGTAAAGGCATCTGCAGCCTCAGGCGAGGTAGGACCATTCGCCGCCTCTGCAATAATTTTCGCCTTTATACGCCCAATATTGGATGCAGTGATCTGATTTTCGAGAGCTGCAGGTACAAGGATATCGCACTCTTGCTCCAAACCGAGGGCAGAGTTCTTAAATTCCTGCTCAGCGCCTCCGAAGCCGAGGATAGATCCTGTGTCCTTTCTGTGCGCCACAACTTCGGCCAGGTCAAGGCCATTGCTGTTGTAGATGGCGCCCTCGTACTCACATAAGCCCACCAGAATTGCCCCCATCTCGGAGAGGAAATTCGCCGTATGGAAACCCACATTGCCGAGCCCCTGCACGATCACCCTCTTTCCTGCAATACCGGCAGTAAGGCCAAGCTCTTTCATATCTTCTGCCACATCAACACATTCGCGTATGGCAATCGCTACTCCTCTTCCGGTAGCTTCACGACGACCGTGAATTCCATGTAAGGCGATTGGCTTCCCCGTCACACAGCCCATTGCATCGAGCTGCCCTGGATTCATGGTGTAATACGTATCAGCAATCCAGCTCATTTCGCGCTCGCCTGACCCATAATCGGGCGCAGGAACATCAATGGCCGGCCCAATAAAGTTCTTCTTAACCAACTCTACCGTGAACCGTCTGGTAATGTTCTCCAGCTCGGCGATGGTATAGTTCCGGGTATTAATCTTAATACCTCCTTTAGCCCCGCCAAAGGGCACATTCACAATGGCACATTTATAAGTCATCAAGGCAGCGAGTGCCATCACTTCATCTTCGTTCACCATCTCACTGTAGCGAATCCCACCCTTAGTCGGAGACATGTGATGAGAGTGCTCTACTCGCCATGCATCAATTACTTCTACACCTCCGTTTGCCTTACGAATAGGGAAACGGAATCTGTACACACTGTTACAGGCCTTGATCTGGTCAAGCAGCCCCGCAGGATGATTGGTAAACTGCGCTGCATGATCAAAAAAGGCACATACATCATTAAAAAAACTGGTATTTGCAGAATCTGCCATATAATTAGAATTTATAATTTTCCTGTTGCCCGGCTATTTCAGGTGCTGAAAACCCTTAAAGACGGAACGCCGCAGTGCACATCTTACGATAGAAAAGACGGGTACCGTTATACAAAAATTCAGCACATCATCCTCAGCCGGGCGCCCATCTGCCTGTCTGCTCTTTCAGAGAAGGCAGCCGCGGGTATAAATACTGTAAACAGTAATTCTTTCATTTCGTTCAATTTTCTTCTTCTTGTGCATTTTCTATGAATATCGGACCGCCCTTTATGAACTACAAAAAACATCTAATTAACCTTCATTTCCCGCGGAGAACGCAGATCATGTAGGTTTTTATTATAGAACAAGCTCTTCACACTTGCCCAAGAACAGCTATAACGTTGATCATCAGCAAAGCCCTGTCCTCCTGCTAGCTGAATCACCCTTCCAGCAGTACGGGTCACGAATAAAGAACAAAAATCAGCAATGGTCTGCATCACGACAGGCACGTGTAAAACCGTCCGAAAAAAGCCGGCAATCAGCGAGTAAAACAGAAGAATTACAGCAGGTATTTCCCATCGGCTTTTCCCCATAGAAGCACAATTAGAGGGCAAAGGTATAAAAGTCGGAGAAAAAGAACAATTTCAGCAATTCGTTGTAATTGCAGTATGCAGCTATTTGAAATCACCCTATTTATAGATAATATCGAACAAACGTTACAAGTACAGGAAGACAAAACAGCGAGCAACACCTACCTGGTTAATAAAGACCAGAAATTTATAGCCCGTATCTTTAAAGATACTGACAACCGGTGGAAAAGCAGAGAGATCTCGGAGCAGTCACCGTCAGTCTTACAATCGATAGGTGAAGAACTGGAGAAAGTACTAAATCAATCATAAGGTTAAAAGCCATGTCAAAAAAGAGTGCAGGTCTGTTAGTTTATCGCTTCACGGAGGAACAACCCCAAGTATTACTCGTTCATCCAGGTGGCCCGTTCTATGTAAAGAAAGATGAAGGCGTATGGTCGGTACCCAAAGGCGAGTACGGCGAATCCGAAGAACCTCAAGCCGTTGCCATGAGGGAGTTTGAAGAGGAAACCGGAAATTCGCTAAGACCAGGAACGTCCCTCTTTCCCCTTGAGCCGGTTAAAATAAAAAGTGGAAAGGAAATACAGGTGTGGGCTGCAGAAGCTGACTTTCCGGCACCTTACATTTCCTCCAATACTTTTGAGATTGAATGGCCTCCCCATTCTGGAAGAAAGCAGGAATTCCCTGAAGCTGACAAAGCAGAGTGGTTCGACTTCGAGCGCGCTCTTTTAAAGATACACCCTGGTCAGGCCCCTATTCTGCTTCAGGTCAAGGGCATTCTACAAAACAGGATACGGGCCTAAAGGTGCAGACCTCTGCTTCGTCAGAGCAGCTATACCATCCTGTTGTAATGTCACCCTCTATCCTGCCACCCACCTTTTTGCTTCTTCAAGCTGCGCTATAGGGAATCCTTTTGCTTCGCCCGGAAGAGGGAAACTGGCAGCATCGGTGAAGTTTTGCACCATCTTCTGGTCGCTCACTATAGCCATACGATGCCACTTTGTAATATTCTTTAGCCCAACCCACAGGTCCTGCAATATTGCTCCTGAGGTGAAGTTCGAAATGTCAGTATCAATAAGAAGGAGGAAGTGAATCTTGTCTTCGGTTTTAGCCATCTTGTCAACCAGCGGCTTAATCACCAGTTCATAATCCTCCTTGGTTACTGTTCCGCTCACGCGGAAGGCCGTTACGTGCGGCGCTACATCAGTTATTACGTCTACCATAGGTCTTCTTTTCTAAGACAAACAGTAGAAAAAGAAGAAAGTTCTGTGATATTAGCGGTCTGTATTTTGCTCCATTTGCGAGATAATTTGGTTTACCTCAGTTTCGGCAGACTTCAGCTTAGCCTGACAGAAGGCAACCAGTTCAGAGGCTCGCTTTACCTTCTCAGCCAGTATATCTACAGACACCGATTCCTGCTCTATCTCTTTCGCTATCCGGGCAAGCTCTTCATAAGCAGCCTCATATGTTAAAGTCTGATCCATCATATCCTTTTGTTGATTCAACTATGGCACTGATCTCCACTCCGCCCAGCACGACCTCGAACTGGTCTCCTGCCGTAATATCCGACGCCACACTGGTAATTTTGCCATTTTGCTTCACAATCGCAAATCCTCTTTTCAAAATATTGCCGGGCGACATAAGTCTCACTAATGTGGCGGTGTGTTCCAATTCGCTGTTACGATTTTTGAGGAATGATGCCGATGTACGTCGTAACTCCGCCCCAACCATGCCAAGCTCATTCGCTCTGCTTCTGAGAACAAGACGGGGAGCCGATATCAAGAGGAGGCCGAGGGTTTGTAAAGCAAGAGCGTGCTGATGGAGGAGCGTTCTGGATCTGCCCGTGATCTTGCTATTAAGATAGAAAAGGTTATCCTTTTGATTCCCAAGATAGTTCCCGGCGGCGGAGGCGATCGTAGCGTTAAGAGACGAGAGGCTTCGGCTATGACCGGAAAGCAGCTGCTGCGATTTAATGACCACCCGCTTTTCTAATACCAGAAGCGCTTCCATAAACAGCCGGTTGTGGCCAATGATCCACTCGGCAGCCTGCGTAGGCGTTTTCGTTGACGTATGAGCCATCAGGTCCGTTATTGTCTGATTTCTCTGATGCCCTATTCCCGTGATCACCGGGATGGGGAACCTTGCAACTGCCCGCGCAAGGGAGTAATCATCAAAGAGCAGGAAGTCGGTTTGTGCTCCGCCTCCCCTGATAATTACTACCGCATCGTATTGTACACCCGATTTATAAACTTCGATCATCCGATCGACAAACTGTCTGCTGTTATGCTCGCCATGCACCAGAACCCGGTAGTGGTCGATCGAGAACTTGTACCCGGCAACATTATGCTGAAGAGTGTGAACAAAATCCTGAAAGCCGGCGGAAGTACCTGAAGAAAGTACCGCGAGTTTCTGAATCACAGCCCTGAGTTTAAGGTCGCGGTTAAAAGTCAGGTAGCGATCTCCCTCAAAGCGGACGTGCTCGGGATTCTCTTGCAGCAGCCGTTGAAGCGCTTTTCGTCGTTGCTGTTCGAGCATTCCTAAAGTAAAGCTGGTATCTATATCGGTTACGCAGAGCTGAAGCCCATAGGTTGGATGAAACTCCACTGTGACCTGAACAAGCACATGAATAT
This sequence comes from Arcticibacter sp. MXS-1, assembly GCF_041902385.1. GTDB lineage: Bacteria > Bacteroidota > Bacteroidia > Sphingobacteriales > Sphingobacteriaceae > Arcticibacter. The sequence continues at coordinate 4,452,578 of NZ_CP169244.1, forward strand.
CATTACCAAAGCGCTGGCCCGTTGCCTGCTCAAAAACCGAGATTCGCTGAGAGCCTGTGCCCCAGGCGCGGGCGGCAAACTTAGAAAGAACATGATTACTCTGCTGGTCTTTATCGACCAGCTCGAAGTAATGAAAGTTGCTTTGGGCTTTATACGTGTGACTTGTCACATCTGCAACTACCCAATAGTTTTTTCCTGAAAAGGCTTCCTCAACGGCCCGTACCACTTTTTGCGAGAGCTCGGAAAGACGTATAAATGACGGCGTACTCATTCGATCAGTTTAAAGTTTACATCGTATAAGCCGCTTAATACACTGTTACCCTCGTTGTCTACCCTTAGTCCGCCGTACTTTGCAAGAGCATATCGATCCTGCTTCCCTTCCTGAAAAAAGAAGGACTCAGCTCCCAGGTTGATGAAGTAATTATTGTAAAAATATCGGATCAGGTACTCCCCATCGTTCAGAGGCTGTTCTCCCTGTTGAAACCTGACTGCCTTTGCTACCTGGTGTTGATCTAGTCTCACCACACAATACCCCCTTTTGGGGAGACGGTGCGGAGATTGCCTGGCGGTAATTGCGTAGTTCAAACGCATATAGTCGCCCTGCATCAGCGATCTTGGGTCTACCGGCACCAATTCAAGCAGCACAAGTTGACCGTGTCGCAGCGTTCTCTCCTTGGAGGCGATATTCCAGTTAAACCACGTCAGAAAGCCCAGCAGGTTCAGTAAAATCAGTAATAAACTAAGCCTCTTCATACATTCTTAATTTCCTTTTAAACATGATCCAGGCAACTAAAAAGACAAGCCCTGAGCCAAAAAGAATAGCTGACTTGGTGAGAAGACTGTACTCAAGGTCATAATAATACGTGGCCACAGAATAAATGAGAACAATCAGTCCAAGAAAAAACGCGTTCCGATGGCTTGTGTAAAAGCTCACGAGCAAAACGAGTATCGCTCCACTTACTGCTGGTGAAACAAGACCTGGCAGCAATACCAGTGCACTAAATACGATCACAAGCTTGACCATCGGCCTTGCCTTATCGCCCATTCGCCGCAATACAGTCCATACAGTAAAAATACTCCCCATACCAATCAGCGCTGAGGAAAGGATTAAAGGACTCCGGAACAAGACAAAAATCTCCTTTCGTGATAATACACCAAGCAAGATCAGGAACGACAACAAGACACCAATGCGAACAGGAGTATAAAGCTTGTTCCATCTCCTGCCCTTTGCAATCCAAAATGCTTCTTTGAGATGAATATGAGTATACGCAAGCGTGAGGGCTCCGCTCAGCAGAAAGATAAAGTACTGAGCATCATTAATAAGGAACAACGCAAGGGCGCAGTTGCAGGCTACGATTACCGCAATCAGAACCAGCATAAAGCTTTCCGAAAGGAAAAGAGTCAAAACGGCCAGGATAAGCAGGGTAACGGCCTGAAGATTATCGCTCCTGGTGAGGTCATTAAGACCTATAGCAACACTAATATAACCGATCACATTTGCTGAAACGACCGCGGTATCGAGGGTAAGATTTTTAACGTATCTATTGACGATTATCGACCCGGCCAGTGCAAACAAGCCAAAAACTAGCATGGAGACTCCGGACCTGATCAGTTCGGCAGAAAAAAGAAAGCCCGTAAAGCTTAGACTTGCAAGAAGGCCGCCTACAACCGACAGGACCTTGACCCCGAGCCCGGAGTACATGGACGAGCGAAAACCTACTTCTGCGCTGATGAGTTGCAGATCTGCGCGAAAGTCCTCACCTCCATCGGAGGCGGCTTTTGCAAGGAGCTCATCAAGCGGCTGATCGTTCATTCCACCTCCTGTTCAGTTTAAGAATTTGTGTAACCAACACCGTTATAATGCTGACTATAAAAGCGGTAACAATCAAAAGCATCACTGTAAGGTCAGTTTTCGCAGATTCGAGCAGAAATGCAGAAGTGATCAACACCACACTCAAAGGAATGAGGAACAGATAAAAAACACTCCTGGTTCTGAAACTATAGATTAAAGCTCCTATGTAAGCGAGGGAAACAATAGCGAGAGAAGTATACCAGGCCGTGCCGTATTTATAAAAAATGCCGGAGATAATGCTGATGGTGCTGCAGGTACATGCAGTGACTGCTACTGTTTTTGAAAACCATGCAGGCGCAAAACGCTTTCCACTCCATTTCTCGCCGACAGACAGAGACAAAAGCACAGCGCAATCGACCAGGAACAGCAAGCAGTAGAGAGCAGCGGCACTCCAGCCTCTTGCTACCTGTTCGGCATAAAGTACAAGCGTAATATGACAGAGGGCAAGCAGGATAAGCCAGAGAGGAGCAAAGCGGGAAACCAGAGCCCAAAGAATGGTAAAGACCGTCCAGCCAAGAAAGAGGTCGTAGGCATCAGCCCCGGTTTGATAAATCTGCCCGAACACGGCAAACAACACTCCTGTCAGTATAGAACCTGCAGTCAGGGATAGGCTCCTTATCAGCGGATTGTGCCGGCTGACCACCGCTGTTAATATTAACGATACCAGAATGACCTCTACCAGGCCGAGTTTCACAAACTTGTGCAAATCCTGCCAGTTATAGGCGAAAAAGAAGACGATGCCTGAAGTGCAGAAGACGACAGCCAGCGCGAGCAGCGCGACGTCGATAAACTTTGACCAGGACCGCCGGTTCGCATGCACATTGTACTCAAGGAGAGTATCCTCAATATTGTCAGCTCTCCAGTTGCTGTACCTGCTGATGATATGGACCAGATCCCGCGTAACGGCTCTTAATTTCATGTCTTGAGATGTGTGGTTGCAGCTCTTGCCTGAGGGCTAAGATAATAATGTTTCGACCAAGTCAGCCTTCCATTTAAAATACTGCTGTCCCGGTGCGGCCTCACACTTTAAGACGAAGTGCGCCAAAGCACCTGTTTAGACAACATATTACCGTTCTTAATGTTTATCAAGGAGATTTCATTGTGAGTACCTCCAGCAATTTATATTAGTCACTCAGTTTTCAGCACAAAGGGATGGACGTCGAGCTTCTAAAGAATCTATTTCACAATTCAAGGTATTTCTACATCATTTGTGTGGATACAGAAGGACGCTATACCTACATAAACGAACATTACCTCAGCCGTTTCCAGCACATCGACAAGAAGTTTATCGGTCAACCTTTTCATATTACAATGCATTCGGAAGATATAACGGTAGTTGAGCGAACCTGTGAAAGATGTTTCAAGCAACCCGACCGGATGTTTCCGGCAACCATCAAAAAGTATGGCAGCCACGGTTCTTTCATTATAACCCAGTGGGAGTTCAAGCTCATACAAACAGCAGGAGAGTACCAGGGATTTTTCTGTATGGGCTACGATGTAACGGAGTTGGAACTACATCGGCAGGAGCTAACGGAGGCGAAAAAACAAATTGGAGAGGCGAGTAAAGTGATCGAAGACATAGCGTTTACCCAATCACATCTGGTCAGACGTCCTCTATCGAACATCCTCGGCCTGATGTCTATACTCGAAAACCTCGAGCTAAGCGACGAAGCTAGGGGAATTGTTGAAATGCTTAAGTCCAGCAGCCTGCGCCTGGATGATATAATAAAGGAAATTGTAAAGAAGACAAATGAATAGAAAGTATGGAGCTCGGCTATTGCGCCTATGCTTTCTAACGTGCCGCCAACCGTCTTATTTTAGGGTAAGCGCTGCCTAAACCAACCAAGTCGACCGGCGCTTCCTTCAACAAGCTCTTACATTGCAACTCCTGATTTACCGTTTCATTGCGATCCGAGTCTACCTACTTCTGAATCTACAGGCCACATCACATTCTTTGCAGCATTAATGCACGTCAATGAGAAGCCCTAACAGCGGCTGCTTTCTGATGGATTGTTATGCCCATTCTAGTTGTCAAGGAGCTGGAGGAGCAGTTGTGTCAGACGCAAGAACGCCGCAGGACATCGGCGCCCCATGTAAGATATACGAGCTGAATAGAGGAAAGCCAGAAGCGATATGACACCGAGTCAGGACCGGTATAGGTCGGTCGTGACTCGGTGCTGACTCGGTTCTGACTCGGTCCTGAGTCGGTTCTGTCCCTCTGAAGGGCCGCGGCAATCTCGCCTGTATTTGCCATGTGTCTCATCCCAATATGACATATTGTCTCAAAGTGAGGACCGACTTATGTCTCGCCATGCTGCATAGTAAGGTCGACTTACGAAAAAGAAAGTCGCTCCAGGGTAAAGACAAATAGGAACAGAGGTACCGACAGCCCTGCCTTTCTCCATGAGGCATAAAGTCGGCTAGTTTCTATCTTCCTAACGGGAAATACACCGCTCTTATTAAAAACGGAACTTTGCCCGAAGAGATTGAATGTATTAACAATAGTCAGGATGTGTCGCTTTCACCGAGCCGGGAGGACTGATCTGGCATTCACTCTGAAAATCCGGAACAGGAAAATGGAGTCAAAAAGTTCAGGTCGCAGAATATGAGTAACTAGTCTTCATGTATCATTGAAGATTCACTTCAATTGCGCCCGAATTACGCAGGCACTGAAAGGGAACTTTTTCTCTTCTGAGCCGCGCAAGCGCTTCTCGAATAGCTGTCGTTTTCGGCGCCCCATAAAACAGGATATTGCTGGCACAGGGCTTTCTGCCCCGGACAACGAGATCTGAGGCAGCAGCGGCCGGTAAGAGGAGATAGTCGACTTGCTCATTACAAGATAGCCGTAACAAACCGAACCTTTCGCATATCATGATCTTTCTTCCGCAAAAGCGATAAATCTGACTATTTCCTGCAGAGGACCCGCCACTTTTAACAAATCTGCAGGTCTGCAGCCTTAAACATCTCGCCCTGATGAGGGGCATGATTGAGTACTCGAACGTCTTACTATGCGGGGGTACAGTAGCAATTATACCGATCTGCTTCCCGCTGCGAAAGCCCACCGCCATTTCGTTTCGAAGGCTATAGAAAACGATACTGCTGCTTTCTGCCACGCTGATCTTCACGAAGGCTTGAGCGGAAGTTAATATCAGTCCTGCAGCAGCCGAAAAAAGAAGAGCGCGTCCGCTTCTCTTCAGGAAAGCAAAAACCAAGAGTGCTAGCAGCAGGTAGATCAGCAGATAAAACCAGAGTCCGGCCTGGCAGATATTTATTGAGGCCATGGGCAGGTCAGATATCATCATGAGCAAGGAGTTAAGCAAATGAATGGTCTTCCCCAGGATGGCAGCCAACGCCACAGACAGCGAGTGAACCGGCATTACCAGAAAAAAGATTCCGACGGTCATGATCACAGCTACCGGAATTATAACGATCAAATTTGCGAGGAGAAAATAGAGGGGGAACTGATTGAAATAGTACAGAATAAGCGGGAACGTGGCGAGTTGCGCCGCCACTGAAATTGATACGCAGCTCGACAGATAGTTTAGAACGGCGTGCCTGCTCCTCATGTATTTCCGAAGCAAGGGGTCTAAGTAGATAATGCCGAACACGGCTAGAAAGGATAGTTCGAAACCAACATCCAATAGATAGTAAGGATCGGCCACAAGCAAGATGACTGCGGCCGCAGCAACGCTATTGCCGGTATCATTCTCTCCATTCCAGATCCGGCCTATCATCACAAAGGTGATCATAATGGCGGCGCGACAGGCAGCGACAGACATCCCCGTCAAAGCAGTATAAAGCCACACACCAACTATTGCCAGCAAACAGCGGATAAGTCGCCCGGCTTTTGTCGTTTTCATAAAGAACAACAACGTCATTAGGATCTGAACCACCAAAGCTACGTGCATCCCGGAAACGGACAGAACATGAAAAACACCCGCCTGCGAGTAAGCTTTCAAAATGTCTGGCTGAAGGCTTTCCTTGTTGCCGAGGATGAGAGTTGCCGCGATTGCAGCATCGGCCCTATTTTCAATGTACCGATTCAACCGATCGCAGAGCATCGTTCTCCATCTGGTGGCAAGATGCCTAAGGTGCAAAAAAGGAGGGCCGCCAATTTTTCTGATGTCGTTAACGTCGCAAAAAAACTGATAGTAGACGTGTTGATTTTCCAAATACTGCTTATAGTCAAACTCATATGGATTGAGTGGCGGAGTAGGCGGGCGATAAGACGCAGGCAGGATTATTTGGTTGCCAATTTCAAATTTTCCCGAATTATAATCCGTTCTGGCCTGAATTATAATTTTACCATTTGCCCTGACGGAACTGTTATTTCTTAAAGCGAACTTCACGTCTGCGAAGAAGCGGACGCCGCTGGCGGTGTATACAGGAGCTGACGAAACCTCCGCACTCAAATAAGAACACTTTACTTTGTCAAAATAGCCATGAATGCAGGAAGGATGCCGCGATGCCGTGTTAAAAGCAAAAACAGACAATAGAAAGCACTGCACTATGATAGATGGCGAACACTTCAAGTAAAGGCTCGATGTCACATAGTGAAAGTGAGTGATGATCAGCAGGATCAGAAAAACAAGGGCGAGAGCTGCAAACAAGAACATCCCGCTCTTGCCGTGGGGAACAGACAGTCCAATCATAATGCCCGCTAAAGCAGGAAAGAGAATTCTAAGAAAAACAGGAATTCCAGACTGCATTATCTTACAGACGTAATTTAAGTTGAACACCCAGATCTGCCTTCCTGTGCCCATCAATCACAGGCAGGCCCGAACCTATTTGATCTGCATTCGCATAGCTGGAGACGGCATATCGTGCGGCTAGTTCTGCAAACCTCCCGACCTTATATTTCGCGTTCACGTAAAACCTGACGCCCTCGTCGTAATAGGCGGAGGAGCTGTATAGATTTAAGTAACTATTCTCCATTGCATAAATCGCTGTGTTAAAACTATCGCTGCCGAATATTGCGAAACGGGCGCTAAAGCTTGCCCGGCTACGGGTTGGTTTAAAGATGACGTCCTGATACAATAAAGAGCCGATCTCTTTGATGCAGTCCTTTTTGTAGACAACGGCCTCTCCCCTGCTTCTGAACAGGAAGCTTCCCGATTTAAATTCGAGACCAAGGCGAAGGTTCTGTTTCCTGACATCCTGAACATGCCGAACTTCTGCCTGGCCCTGGTCGTTCTCGCCGGCCGTTTTCGACCGATATCTCAGACTAAGGTTCGAGGATTTCGATAAGGGGAATGAAAAAATGGCAAGGATCTCATGTCCCTGAGAAGGAGCATCGGCATAATAACGAAGCCAGGGAAAGCGAAACAAATCGGTGTAAATCGAAAAGGCAGATCCTTTAGCCCCGTTCAGTGTAATCCCGCTGATAAAGCCGGCCTCCGCATCTCCGTTGCCTCCTTCCCGTATGCTCTGACAGTAGAAAGAATAATAGTTTTTCTGGTAAAGGCGCTGCAATAATACCAGGGACAGACGCTTTGACAAAGCAGAAATGATTCCATTGACTGTTGCAATTCCGTTATGGACAGTGTGAGCAAACTCGCCAAAAAAACAGGTATTCTTCCAGGTACTCGAATAAAAGAGGGCGGCGTTAGTGACAGAGCGATTTCTTAAAGCAAAAAGGTCGCAAAGCCTGGGGGAAGGAAAAGGAGGAACACTCATGGCATCATGGTAAACCACTGCACCAAGGCGACTGCTGACGTCGTTCCATTCGACCGTCATGCCGTACACGTTCTCGCTAATGGAATGCCTGTTATTTAACTCGGCCGAAGTACGATGCAGGCCGCTGTTAGATAAAGAAGTAAAACCTGAAATAGCACCGGCAGAGTCGGTTTCGAGTCTTGCATCCAGCCTTTTCCTCGATATGAAGGGAGTAACGTCTAGCTTCCTCCATACCATCGTGGCACTGGCTCCTCTCAGGAAGCCAGCTTCATTAGCAGAACTGTACAATTGCAGGCCCCCGTGTTGCCTGACGAAATACTCAGGACTGCTGCCTTTCCCGGCTGCAAAACCCGTCCACAATGCCGCACCTTGCCCTACCCTTATAGAATAATCACCGACAACCAGTTTCTTGACCGGCCCTAAGTTCTGTAGCTGGAGGGCAGCGGAGCAGAAGTCGAAACCGCCTGTGTGGGGCGAGAACGTGCGTTCTCCAGGGTCCTTTTCCATTAGTAGAGATAAGGTGAGGCGATCCTGATAAGTTAGCTTGTAGCGAAGGAGCGCATGAAGAGGATTACCAGCATAAGAAGGAGCCATTGAACTATCTCCCGACCGAAAGCCCTTTTGTCTTTGCATCACCTCCTGGACAGTTAACGAAAGCCACTGTTCCGCTCCGGCCGGCCGTTGGCCCTTAAAAGCACTGCCGTTCCGTTGTCTCACAACTGCGTATAGCTTAAGCTTTGCAATTGTTTCCATATCCAGCTCTTCCACTGCCTGAAGTTCTTCTATCTGAATAAAAGGACCAGTAGAAGCACGATAGCGAAGCAGGCTGGAAATTTGAAGAGGCGACAGAAATCCAAGTCGCCCTAGCTCAGTGGCCGTTGCCCTGTTCAGGTCTAACGGATGGCTGCGATAATACTCCAGGCTCTCCAAAAGCTCGCTGTAATCAAAGTCCTCGGGCACCCTTTCCATCATCGCGTCAGCGCGCTTTTCCTCTTGCGGTCCAGTCTCAAACTGGGCATACACCGACCCGTAAGAACAAAAGAGAGCAAGCGTTAACAGAGGTAAGCTCCTGCTAAAAATCATATCGCAATCCCACTTTTGGCAGATAGCCAAATTGTTCGTAAACAGAAACGGCGCAATCAAAAGAAAATGAGCCGGCTGCAGAGCCAAAGCCGAAATGCTCACAAAATGGCTCCGTAGAAAGACCGCCACGGAGAAAAAGATATTTACACAGCCGGTACTCCAGACCAGCAGCGCCGACCAGACCAAAATCAAGATCCTTCGAAGCCTCAGCGTTTAAGAGGATCTTATCGCTTACCTGCCATGCAGCTCCAAACTCGAGACGTGAGGCTACGAATGCGTTACAAGTCGCTTTATATGTGTTGCGACTGGGATTAGACACATGCGCAGCTACAGTGAGAAGCGGAGATATCTTATACTGAAACCCGGTCTCTACCGACCATGCACTTGCATTGCCGTATGCGGAAACAGAGAGCCGGTGAATATTAAAGTCAATAGAAATAGAAAGCATTTCTCCAAAGCGTCGGGCAAGAGCAATTGCAGCACGCTGCTCAGAATAATGCTCGACCCCATAACTCTGAATACCTACTCCTACCACACTTCTCCCAGAGGGTACTGCGAAAATGCAGGAATTTCGAGCTATCGATGAAGTAAAGTCTTCGCGATAAACAGCTAGTGCAGCGGATTTCAAAGCGGTAAGACCGGCCTGGTTAGCTAACAGACTAGATAAGTCTCTTAGCGCAACCCCTGAGGCTCCCATAGCTGCAAATCTGGGAGCAGAGACGGCTGGCTGACCGCTGGCGGATAGTAAAGAGGCCAGCATTAAGGGTGCAAGGATTAGGTATCGAAACATGGCTAGTATAAAAAGAAAAGTTAGTACTCCGAGGACATATATAGTAAAATATTTAATCAAAAAGAAAAAGAAATAAAGACAAAAGCAACCAATTCGTCGTGCGAGGCAACTTACGTGACAACAATCACTTTTTTTAAGAACTTTCCCGAAGTACTTTTGCGCAAGTTTTTTTCCTATTAATAAATATGAATAAAAAATTACTTACAGTTTTAATCGCTGTCGTGTTGCCGGTTATCTTTTCAGGCAAGGTATTTGGGCAAATAAGCCAGGATGCAACCGTAAGCGTAAAGCTTGCAGATGCAAGAAGTATTTCGATTACCAATCCCAACGTACTGTTAAACTTTTCAAGTACGGCTGATTACACAGATGGCGTGAATTATTTAGCCAAAGATCAGTTGTCTGTAACAAGTAGCACGGGATATCAGATAAAAGTATCTTCTGTAGCCGATCTTGCAAGTACCGCAGGGAATAAACTTCCGGCGAATACAATCAGTGTCCAGGCTACACCTACCACTGCCGACCCTAATGTAACGTTGCAGACACAGAAGCTCGGAACATCAGGGGGCCTGACTATCGTGAGTTCGAGCAAAGGCACGCTCCCACTTTCCTTCAGTATAAATTACAAGACAGATGCGGGCGCATACATCAATAAACCAGCTGACACCTACAACGTGGTTGTGACCTACTCAATTGCGCCATTATAAGAAGCGGCCGCATTTCAACTTCCGCTCTCGGTATGGGAAGATTAAGATATTTTTTTCTTTATTGTTCTAAGTGCCTCCAGTGCACTTTTTGCGCAAGTGGGAATTACAGTTAGCCCTGGCAGGGTCTATTATCACTTACCTCCGGGCAGTAGTACTTCTGAACGGATAGTCGTAAGCAACCCAACTGATGGCGAACTGGAAATCGGCGTTTCCATTTCTGACTGGTGCTACGACTCAGTGGGGAATAATATAGGGTATGAAGCCCGAACGTTAAAGACTTCTTGTGCCGACTGGGTTCAAGTCATGCCGGGGTCGTATTTTACCCTGCGCCCAAGAGAGCAGAAGACGCTTGATCTTTTAATGCAGGTTCCTGCTGCCGCAGACACTACGGTACCGGTTCATACCGCCCTGCTATACGTCACACAGCTCAACCATGGCACGGCGACCACAAATACGGGAGCCGCCATCCGTGTTACTGTCAGAATGGGGGTGAAATTGTATCATTCCTTTCGGATGACAGATGAAAAGGACGTGGAGATAAAGGACTTTGCTGACCGGGAGGAAAGAACACCTGCACATCTTTGCAAAAGATATCTCGACCTGCAATTTAACAATACCGGAAAAAGCTGGATTGAGGGCACGATAAAGTGGGAGCTATTTAATGAACAAAGCGGTCAGAAGACAAAGCTTGATCCCACTGACTTTTACTCACTGCCAGGCGACAGCCGTCTCGTAAGAAAGGAGCTGCCTGGAGACCTGAAGAAAGGTAAGTATAACGCGACGGCAATTATAAACTATGGAAACAAAGATGAATTGAAAATAGCAGAACTGGAATTTGAATTTTAATTGAAAACAGCACGACTCCTCTCAACAAAGATCAATTACAAGAAACACCCTTTATTGATCTCGCTACTTTTATTGTTGTTGAACACTCCCTCCATGGGTCAACAGCTAAATGGCTACACAGAATATAATTCATGCACACTGAACACTGCTGCGGATGTAATGCAAGGCTGCACCCAGCTAGACCGCTTTATCTTGCAGTATCAGTTCCTCAGCAGTACGTCCAGGTGGAGTCTGAAGGTGAAAGCAAATACCAATTTCACGAATGGTAGTACGTCAATTCCAGCTCAATATGTCTCTATACAGTTTAGTCGCGTAAGCTCTGGCGGGCCTAGCGCTTCCGAAATGGGAGTCAGCACCGCTCCTGTCTCTTTAAGCACCTCGTATAAGAACCTGATCTACCAATCGCCTGCTCCCCTTGGCGGCGGCAGTAACACCTACACCGAGCAACGCTTTAATATGATTGTGCAAGGAGGAGCGCACCTTCTTGTCCCGCCTGGCACATATAAAGCAACGCTCACATTCGCCGTATACAACAGGTACAACAGAATTGTCGCTTCGAAAGATCTGGAGGCGTCGTTTATCATTAATTACAGCAATAGTTGTCAGTCGGTCACTCTTTACTCCAGTAATTATGGGAGCCAGATACAGTTCAATAGCTATAACGAATTAATGGCCGGTGCTACAAGCCCCCAATACGTAAAGCTCTCCCTCCAGGCCAATTCAGCCAGCTGTTCAGGATGGTCACTGAAAGTGCGTGCGCAGGGAAACTTCACGAATGGCAGCAGTCAGGTCCCTCCGCAGTACGTGTCGCTGAGGTTTAACAAAATTAGCTCCGGCGCTCCGTCCGCGGGCGCAATCGGTATATCAAGCAACCAGGTTCCACTGAGCACGTCAGATGTTACGCTTATAGATCACTCCCAGGCCCCTTTTCAACCAGGAGTAACTTGCGAGCAACTTTTTGATATGATCATACAAGGTGGCACCCATCTTATATTGCCGGCAAGCGGCCCATATACAACCACCCTCGTTTTTTCTCTTGTCAACTCGGATGGAATGGTAGTTGCAACATCAACGATGCCGGCCACTTTTCAAATCTATGCAAATAGCAACGGATACACATTGCAGCTACAGAACACGGCCGACCAGGTTGTTCTCAACTTTGGCACCACCAGCGATATCATCAACGGGGTAACGGTTAACAAATTAAAAGGGCTCAGAATTCGTGGCTACAGTGCATACCAGGTAATAGCGAAAACTACCACTTCTACGTTATCGTCTCCTCTCACCGGCGAAGCACTTCCGGTTTCTGTTATTAGACTTACCGCAACAGCACCGGCCGCCTATTCGCGAATAGTTTGCGGAAGCTATAAGTTATCCGCCTCGGATCAGGTGCTGATCACCAACCCCTATTGGGACTATACCTATTACGATGTGGTGTACGACCTGAAGTACAATACGGATCCAATGGACAAGCTTCTTACCACGGTTTCTCCCGGTACTTATTCAACCTCGGTAGTCTTCGTAGTGATTCCTAAGTAGCGATTCGAAGTTTAATGAAACGGATAGCGGTTGTTCTCTTCTCCATTATACTATTGGGTATGCCACATGCACATGCAAGGGGATCAGTCCTCTACAGCGTAGAAATTAGCTGTGATAAGAAGCAAATAAAAACCAGCGGCAACGAGGTGGTAAGCATCCTTGTAAAAATAAAGAATAACGGTGCGAACACGATGCGGGGGCTGCTGCAAACCCGATCTTCAGAGCCTGCAATTGCTGTTTTAGGAAGAGCGGTGGCTTCCGTAGACCTCAATGGAAGGGACAGCATTTTTCTCCCTGTAAAAATTTTTATCCCAGTCCGCGTGACCGCCGGACGAGAATACACATTAACTTTTGATCTGACGGAAGAAGAAGGTGCCTTGCCCCTATTCAGTCAAAAGTGTAAGATTGTAATAGAAGAAAAAAAGCATCTCTATAACAACCCTTCTATCTAACATTCAGATAGAAGCCAGTACTGATTCTTTAAAGATACCTATTAGAATAGTAAACACTGGCAATACTTCCGAAACTGTCACCATCATCAATGCCATTTCCTCTCTGGCCGGTGGCGATGGCTTTCACGCCTCTAAAAAAATATACCTGCCTGCGTTTGCTGACACCCTGATCCACTTTAACAGGAGGATTACTAAATCAATGCTGCAGCTGAATGTCTTTGATGTCTATATAAAAGGGCTTTACCAAAGCGGAGAGATTTTTGGGGTATCCACAATTCGTGTCCAGGGAGCACAGTCCTCAAGAGTATACGGACAGGACCAGTCGACTAATGCCGGTAATCCGGGCTACATCACCGTTTCCTCCGAGAATACACTAAATCCATATCAGTCGTATAACTTCAACGGCTCGGGGACTGTACATACGCCTGTTGGACATCTCGCATACAATCTGGATGGAACAATCTGGACGGGGTTTAATGGCCTCCCTGTTTTGAGAAATACATGGATCGATTATCAGGCAAAGTCGCTCGGCCTCAAGATAGGAAATATTGACAAAGCGAATGAGTTAAATCTGATAGGACGGGGCATGGCGTGTGTACTCATTGATTCAGCACGAGCAACGAGATACGAAGCAGGAGTGATAGATAAAAGTTACAATTTGATAGGAGAATTCTACTCCGGCAGCCGCTCTCCCGGCTGGGCGACATGGGCGTCATTCCGATTTGAAAAAAGCATGCTAAAATGGACTTCTACTGCTATTTATGATAATAGCGCCAGTTCAGCGATCAGCAATTACTTATTGACAAATGAAATGGAGTGGGGCGAAAGCAGCAAGATCAGAATTCGTGGGCTTATAAACGCCGGTTACACACAAAGCTATGGTACGGCGGGCACCGGAAAGCTTGGGATGGCGGCAGGCTTAAATGTCGAAGGCCAGTTGGGCGGAGTATCTTTTAACAGCCTCAACTTCACCAGTCAGCCCTATTACCCTGGACTAAGGAAGGGAACAGTCTCTTTGTCGGAACAGATCAACTGGACGATGAAAAAAATAGCATTCTGGACCAGCGGGACTTACTACAGCTACTCACCTAAGTACCTCAACTCTCAGTATTTCACCTCAAACTTCGTAAACCTCCGGCTACAGGCGGGTATGTCGAGCCGGCTCTCCAAAGCTTGGACCTTCTCTCTCTCTCCGACCTACAACCTTGAAAAGAACAACTACTATTTTCTGAGTACCACGAACAGCACGAGAGCACTTACTTCCCTTGGTGCCAACATCGGCCTCGGCTGCTCATTATCTTCCAGGCAGAACTTTTATATTACCGGGGAGGCCGGTATATATCAGTACACTCCGCTCGACTTGGAAAAATTTCACGTAAAGGCCAATCTTTCCTACCACTATCGGGCATTCTCCTTTACATCTTCAATCCAAAAAGGCAGCTTTCTGCTGGGCGAGCAACAAAATGCGGAGTCAAGAAACAAGGAGAACTACACGAGCTTTAGTGCCGGGCCAGGCATTCAAAAAGAGTTCTTTAAGGGAAGAGGCAAATTGTACACCGGCCTTTTACTCATGCGCAGCAACGTAACAGGTAGCAGTATGATGATAAATGCACGTTATGAACAGTCTATGCTGTCAGGAACGACCTTATTTTCCAGTTTTACATACAACAGCACACGGTACGATTCGTGGAGCTACAACTCTAACAATCTGCAGCTAGGTATCACACAAAAGATACCAGAAGGCCGGATAAGGGCCAGATCATATAATCTAACCCTCATCCTCTTCAAAGACCTGAATCAGAACGGGATTTATGACGGAGGCGATTCCCTGGCGGCCGGCCAAACGGTGGATGTTGATCAAAGTCTTTTCTTGTCTGATCAAAAAGCAACAGTAATTTATAAACACGTGCCTCCCCGGTATTACACGATCTCGGTGCCCTTTTCGAAAGGCTGGTATTGTCCCGAACAAAGAATCTATGTGGATAAAAACATGACCGTCGAAATTCCCTTACAGAAGACGGGCACAATCGAAGGATCAATCAGCTTTTCGTCCACTCAGCAAAGCTATGAGATCTCTCAAAACCGGGGCGGCATTTTAATTACTGCTACAGACAAAGAAGGACATACGTATCAAACCAAGACCAATGAGGGCGGCGGATTTGTCTTTTTTCTGCCGGTAGGAAAATACACGGTCGCCGTCCAAATGGCAAGAGAAGAAATTGTTTGCGCTAACAACTTTCAGGAAATATCACTTGATACGCACAGTAAAAACGTGGTTGGCTTCACGTTGAAGATTAAGGACAGAAAAATCGAAACTAAAAAGTTCAAATCCAGAAATTTGCAAGCAGGACAACCCTGATTCTACTCTCCAAGAGCCGAGATAGTCATTTTTTCAGAGAGCTCCTTTCCAAGGTACTTGTCAATAAGCGCATGCAGCAGATAAAGAACAGGGGTCATTAACAGGGCGACAGCAAATTTGTAACTGTAATTTACCAAGCCTATCGCTGCCACCATCTGCCAGCTCCAATGATACTGTGGGTTGAGATAAAATGCAATAAATATTACCACAAAGCTATCTACCAGCTGCGAGACGACTGTAGAGCCTGTGGCTCTCAGCCAAAGTGCCTTTTCGCCGGTCAGCCTTTTTATCCGGTGGAAAACCAGAACGTCTACGAGCTGTCCAAACAGAAATGCTGCAATGGAACCTGCGATAATCCACATACCTTGTCCAAATATACCGGCAAATGCAACGTTCATATTAATAGCATGCCCGGCGATAACCTGGTTGACCCAAAAGTCGGCCGGGATTAATTGCAGAGCCAAAGCGAGAACAAGAAAGGCATATCCGATCAAAATAGCTGTTGAAACCGACAAAAAGCGGACGTGTTTCACTCCGTAATACTCATTGATAATATCAGTGCATATAAAGACGAGTGGCCAGGTAAGTACTCCGGCAGACATATTAAAGGATAGGCCCGGCACTCCCAACAGGTTAATATCCATCTTTCTCAACCCCAAAGACGCCTCAACAGAAAAAATTTTCACGCCAATAAATTCGGATAGAAGTGCGTTACTGACAAAGAACATGGCAAGGACTACGAGAAGGCGGGTTTCAGGCTTTTTGAGCATCTTTTCCTGGCAAATTTTCGTGTTAAGATAAACTTTTTAACAAAAACTTTTTGTGATGATCCGAATTTTAGTATTTATACCTGAAATATAGCGCGAAGGTAGTATGTTTACCGGTGCAACTTTGGTCTGTGGACGGCGTAGTAGCAAATGTCAAAGCGGACTCAAGATCAGGAAGCAAAAAACAAAGCAGGCACGCCTTACTGAGGCAGAGGGGCTGTCGATGATACTTGTTAATATAAAAACACCCGACCAATGAGCGTATTAAAGATCACATCCTTTCAGGCATACTTGTTCTGGGAAAACGTTGATAAAAACCTGCAGAACCTTGCCTTGCGACTTTCTGCTATACGGGAAAAAACAGACCTGATTGTATTACCGGAGATGTTCAATACAAGCTTCACCATGAATGCTGCCTTATATGCCGAAGAGATGGAAGGGAAAACGATGCAGTGGATGCACGATCAGGCCCGCCGCTTTGATTGCGTCGTTTCGGGAAGTATCGCCATAAAAGAAGATGGCAATTTCTTCAACAGGTTTGTTTGGATGCGCGCAGACGGCACCTTCAACTTTTACGACAAAAGGCATCTCTTTAGTCCGGGGAAGGAAGACGAAATATACAGTCCTGGTGAAGAAAAGCTGATTGTGGAGTTAAACGGGTGGAAGATCAGGCCCGCGATCTGCTACGACCTGAGGTTTCCGGTATGGTTAAGAAACCTGAACGGCGAATATGACCTGCTCCTTCTCGTGGCCAACTGGCCTGAAAAGCGCAGTGCCCACTGGCGAACGCTCATTACTGCCCGTGCAATTGAGAACCAGGCGTTTGTCGTTGGAGTGAACCGGGTTGGGCATGATGGGAACGAAGTCTACCATTCGGGCGACTCCATGTGCATAGATCCTAACGGCAACACCGTTTACTATAAACCAGGAGATGAAGACCTCTACACATTTTCCATCTCGCTGGACGAGGTCACCAAAGTACGGCGCGCCTTACCGTTTCTGGCAGACGCCGACCCGTTCACATTGCTCTAGCTGTTCTTCTCGTTGATGAGGGTATTGCGGTACTGATTTAACTTCCTTGCATCGTCTTCGGAAACGTGAGGATAATGAAGCGATAAATCTTGAAGCGCTTCTACAATCACACTAATAACCGCTACCCTTGTAAACCATTTATGGTTGGCTGGAATAACAAACCAGGGCGCTTCTTTCGTTGATGTATATCTGATTGCCTCCTGATAGGCTTGCATATAGTGGTCCCAGAAAGCGCGTTCGTTCAAATCGGCTCCTGAAAACTTCCAGTTTTTGCTTTTGTCATCGATACGCTTCAGAAAGCGTTCGCGCTGCTTGTCCCTCGATATGTGAAGAAAGAATTTCAGGATCACTGTTCCGTTGTCTGCCAGGTGCTTTTCGAAATGATTGATGCTCTTGAATCTCTCGTGCCAGAACTCCTTATCAAGAGAAGCAAGGCTCTCAACTCCGGGCAGGTCGTCCTTTAGGACAAGCTCCGGGTGTACCCGGCACACCAGGACATTCTCGTAATGCGAGCGGTTATGTATGCCGATCCTCCCCTTTTCGGGCAAGGCCTTATTATGCCTCCATAGAAAATCGTGGAGCTCGTCCTCCGGACCGGGCTGCTTGAAGCTGAACACCTGGCATCCCTGAGGATTAACGCCGCTCATTACATGCTTTATGGCGCTATCCTTCCCTGCCGCGTCCATGGCCTGGAATATGATTAAGAGCGAGCGCTTTCTGGCAGCGTAAAACTTATCCTGCAACTCAATAAGCTTTCTCTTGTACTCGCTAAGGAGCTGTTTGCTTCCCTCTTTCTGAAGGGACGCTGTATAGGAAAGGTCGATATCCTTGAGTGAAAGTTGAGAACCTTCCTGAACTTTAAAAGTATTGTATAATGAATCCATTCTTTTTTTGCGATACTATGTAAAAATCTTAGCCCTGCACACCTTCGCGACTTACCCCCACGAATGAACTAAAAGAAAGTTAAAGTTCCTTCACGGCATCTAAAGAACAAGGCACTTGCCAGAAAAACATTCATGACCTCCACGCACAAACGCGGATGGAACTTGCTTGAATGTTCCTCTTGCCCCTAAAGGGCAAACAGACTTTCAAGAAAAACAATTCGTTCTGATAAAAATTTTTCTTATTGTTGTCCGTTTATTCTCCATGTTCTTCTCATCTATAAAAAATAACAGAGGGACATTGTTTTTTGTTAAAGTATGTTTAAGGAAATCAGGAACAAACCTCTACGGTACTTTGTCATCTTTTTATATTTAGTCGTCATTTTCTTCTGTGCTATAGAATTGAATTTTCTCTGGATGTTTGGCTATTCACCGACAATCAAGGATATCAAGGCGCCGAACATGCGTATTGCCTCAGAGCTGTATACAGCTGACGGGAAACTGATCGGACGTTATTATAAAGAAAACCGGACCCCGGTTGACTTCAACCAGATCACCAAATCTACCATAAATGCACTCGTTGCAACAGAAGATGCGCGTTTTTTCAGCCATTCGGGCATCGACCTACGGTCTTTATTTTCCAGCGCCATCTCAACTGCAACAGGAGATAAAAGAGGAGCCAGCACTATTACACAGCAATTGGCTAAGAATTTATACCGGACGCGGAACAATAAGCAGCAGGGGCTGATCAAGTATATACCCGGGGTTCGCACTATTGTATATAAGCTGAAAGAATGGCTCACTGCTCTGAAGCTTGAAAAGCAGTATACAAAAGAAGAGATCCTCACGATGTATCTGAATACGGTTCCATTCGGAAACAATACTTTTGGAATCAAAACTGCCTCGAAAAAATACTTCAACAAGGAAACAGAAAAACTTGATGTTGAGCAATCGGCGCTGCTGGTTGGCATGCTGAAGGCAACCACTACGTACAATCCGGATAACAATCCGGAAAAGGCGCTGGAACGCCGAAACGTAGTGCTTTCCCAAATGGAAAAATATAAATATCTCAGTCCCGAGGAATACCGGAGATATAGCAGCCGTCCATTAAATATTCACCCCGGAGACGTCGAAGATGAGGATCAGGGCGATTCTTACTTACGATCTGCCGTCGCCAAATACCTTGACAAATGGTGTGACGACAACGGGTATGATCTTTATGAATCAGGGCTGAAGATCTATACGACCATAGACTCAAAGTTACAGGGCTATGCAGAAGAAGCTGTTGCAGAACAAATGAAAATTCTCCAGAGGCGACTCAATAACGTATGGGGCAAAGAAAACCCATGGCGCGACTCGGAGGGAAAAGAAATTATTGACTTTCCGCAAAAGGCAGCGCAACGGCTGCCGATTTATAAGGCCCTTCAGGAAAAATATCATAACGACCAGGATTCCATTGACTACTACCTGAACAAACC
Source organism: Arcticibacter sp. MXS-1 (assembly GCF_041902385.1). Taxonomy (GTDB): domain Bacteria; phylum Bacteroidota; class Bacteroidia; order Sphingobacteriales; family Sphingobacteriaceae; genus Arcticibacter. The sequence continues at coordinate 4,472,037 of NZ_CP169244.1, forward strand.
AAAGAAGATGAAGATCTTCAGCTGGGATGGAGATAAGACGGTTAATTATTCGACCATGGACTCCATTAAGTACTATGCAAAGATCCTGAATACCGGTATGATGACGCTCGACCCCTTCAACGGACACATCAAGGTATGGGTGGGCGGAATTGACTTTGAACATTTCAAGTATGATCACGTGAACCAGGCGAAACGACAAGCGGGATCTACGTTTAAGCCATTTGCTTATCTGGCCGCACTGGAAAGTGGAATGAGTCCTTGCGACAAGTTTACTGACAAGCCCGTTAAGATCCCCTATGTTGAAGATGATTCTACCAAATATTGGGAACCGAAGAACTCTGACTACGTCTTTACCGGAAGAGAAATGAGTTTGAGATGGGCAATGGGGAAATCAGTAAACTCAATCACTGCACAAATCACTCAGAAGGTCGGCTGGGACAAAGTGGTTAAATACGCTCACGACTGCGGGATTGAAAGCCCTTTGAAATCTGTTCCGTCGGTAAGCTTAGGCTCCAATGATGTATCAGTCTTCGAGATGGTTCGCGCTTACGGCACCTTCCTCAATAAGGGCGTCAGAACTGACCCTATCCTTGTTCAGAAAATCACCGACCATGACGGGAATGTGATTCAGGAATTCAAGGCAGAACAAAAACGGACACTGACTGAAGAGATCGCATGGCTCATGCTGTACATGTTCAGAGGAGGAATGGAAGAGCCAGGAGGAACATCACGCTCACTCTGGGAATGGGATTTATGGAAAAAGGGCAATCAAATAGGCGGAAAAACAGGAACATCTTCCGACTTTGTTGATGGATGGTATATGGGAATCACCAAGGACCTGGTTACCGGGGTTTGGGTTGGATGTGATGAGCGGTCTGTTCACTTCCGGTCCTCCGGAACAGGAGAAGGCGCCCACACCGCCCTGCCGATCTTCGGGAAGTTTATGGAGAAAGTGTACCACGACCCTTCTACTGGGTATACATACGGTCCATTTCCGCCTCCGGGGGTAGAAATAACAAGAGAATACAATTGCACAACTCCTCCCCTCCAAGAGATACAACCAGCGCTGATAGTCTCCTGACAGATTCATTGCAGTTACCTGATACGACTGCAACAGAAAGGCCTGCGGTAGAGCATCACCAGGAACAACCTGCTGCTACTCCTGCACCTGCCGCTTTAAAACCCGAAGAGATTGATGTAGTGGTGGATCCTAAAGAAGAAAGAAAGAGAAAAAGGCAGGAACGAAGGGAAGCAAGACGCCAAAAGAAAGAAGAACAAAACAATTAGATCGCTTTGAAATTATCATTCAAACGGAGCTTTTGGTAGCCTTTCTTTTCAGCTTGCTCGCATTTGCCAGGTACCTGGTATATTTCGTGAGCTTAACTCATGATAATCAGTTAATAAAAGTTATTTTAGTGCATTCTTTAACCGCCATATGAAACACTTCGACTTTAGAGTAAAAAGGCCGTCATTCTTACTATTCGCCACCCTGGTTTTCCTTCTCTCGCTGCTGCAGGTCACCCCCTCATTCGGACAGTACTTCGGACAAAATAAAGTGCGATACAAGAACCTTAAGTTCAAGGTGCACCAGACTCCGCACTTTGAGTTGTATTCTTACATGAAGAACGACAGCCTGGTTAAAAAGCTGCTTCAGGAAAGTGAACTCTGGTATGATCTTCATCAGCAGGTTTTCAGAGACACTTTTGCGAGGAGAAACCCTCTTATTATCTATAATAACCACGCAGACTTCCAGCAAACAACAGCAATACAAGGCGACATCAGTGTTGGAACCGGTGGTGTTACTGAAGGAATGAAAAACCGTGTGGTGATGCCGGTGATGCAGCTGAATCACCAGACCAGACATGTACTCGGACACGAGCTTGTGCACGCTTTTCAATACCACAGCCTCATCGAAGGCGATTCAACCAACCTCGAAAACATTGGCAACCTCCCCCTCTGGATGGTCGAAGGGATGGCAGAATACCTTTCTATTGGCAAGGTTGATGCATTCACTGCAATGTGGATGCGCGACGCTTATCTGAACAAAGACATCCCCACGTTACGAGACCTCACAGAGAGCAATCGCTACTTTCCGTACAGATACGGGCAGGCATTCTGGTCATACATCGGTTCTACCTATGGAGACACGGTTATAGTTCCTTTCTTTAAAGCTACTGCAAAATTCGGCTACCAGGCCGCCATAAGACGAACTTTCGGCTACGATGAACGAACCTTGTCTAATCTATGGAGAACGAGTATCGAAAACACCTACAAGCCCTTCCTCAAAGACACATCAGAAATTCCTACTGGGAAGAGGCTTATTGACGATAAAAACGGCGGCGAAATGAATGTCGCTCCAGCCATTTCGCCTGATGGTAAATACGTGGCTTTTCTGTCAGAAAAAGAACTCTTCAGCGTAGACCTGTTCCTGGCGGATGCGAAAACAGGAAAAATAGTCCGAAAACTGACAAGTAAAACGACGAATACCCATGTCGACGAATTCAGCTATATTGAGTCGGCCGGGGCCTGGTCGCCCGATAGTAAGCAATTTGCATTCACAATTTATAGCCAGGGGCGAAATAAGCTGCTCATTGTGAACGTATCGAACGGAAAAGTGGTAATGACAGAAGGCCTTGGTGATGTTCGTGAGTTCAGTAACCTGGCATGGTCTCCCGACGGACAGGAAATAGCGCTGACGGGTTTAAAAGAAGGCTACAGCGATCTGTACCTGTTCAATCTTAAGACAAAGAAGATCACGCAGCTGACGAACGATCGCTATTCGGATTACCAGCCCAACTTTTCAAAAGACGGCCGCTACCTGGTCTTCACAAGTGACCGTACAACACTGGACAGCGCAAAAGGCGTCGACATATCCTACAGTCTTGCCGTGATGGATCTGCGTGACAAAAGCATCCGGAACCTGCCTGTCTTTAAGGGCGCCAATAATATGAATCCTCAGTTTTCTTCTTCCGGAGAACAAATCTACTTCCTGTCTAACAGGGATGGGTTCAGGAACCTGTACCGTTATACTCTTGGCAACGGCCAGATCGAGCAACTTACAAACTACTTTACAGGGATAAGCGGTATTACGGAATACTCGCCGGCACTTAGTTTGTCAGCAAATGATGACGTGCTTTACTCCTACTACAGGAGACAAAAATATACGATCTACAATGCCCGGCCCGATGAGTTTAAGCCGTCAAAAGTATCTGCTGATGCCGTTAATTTCGATGCAGGTACACTGCCGCCCGCGCGACAAACAGGAGTTGATCTGGTCAATGCCAACCTTACAAATTTTGAGCGGTTTGAAAAGATCGGCGCCAGCCAGATCAGCCCCGCTAAGTATCGGCCGCAATTCAAGCTCGACTATTTAGCAAGTAACGGAGTGGGGGCCTCTGTTGGCCGTTTCGGCACAGGTCTTTCAAGCGGTGTCCAGGGCATTTTCAGTGATATTCTCGGTCGCAATCAAATTTTTGCAACTGCAGCAGTAAATGGCGAAATATACGATTTCGGTGCCCAGGTAGCCTTTGTCAACCAGCAGGGCCGTATTAACTACGGAACCGCTATTTCGCATATTCCATATGTGTCAGGATACTACGTTTCTAAGATCGACCCTAACCCCCGCTACAAGGATAATCCAAAAGGAGAATATCCCTTCATTTACACAGAAGGGACAGACATCATCCGCACCTTCGAAGATCAGGCACAGCTTTTTGCAGCCTATCCGTTTTCAAGAATATTGAGATTTGAGACTGGCGTTGGGGCAGCGTACTACAGCTATCGCATTGATCGCTGGGCCTCATACTACTACGCCGACTCCGTTAGGGACAATATGGGAAGGCCGGTCCTAGACGCGAACGGATCTCCACGTATCGGTATCTCCAGTTATCCCTTCGATTCGGATAAATCAAAGCTGTCAAAGCAGGAGGCACAAGCCTATTATGGGAGCAGCTTTAACTCTTTTGCTATCTATCAGCTGAACGCCGCCTTAGTTGGCGACAACTCCTACTTCGGCGTAGCTGCACCGCTGAATGGCTTTCGGTTCAGACTTGGCCTTGAAAGCTATTTCGGCGATTATAACTTTCAGGCTCTGACGGTAGATTTGAGAAAATACACCCGAATAAAGCCGGTGACGATAGCCGCACGCTTATACAGTTATACGAGATTCGGAAAAGACCAGCAGGCTTTGTATCCTTTATATATCGGATATCCATATCTGATACGTGGTTATGAACCTAACTCTTTTTACCGGAGTAATACAAACGCATCAGCTTACATCGACCAGCTTACCGGATCAAAGATTGCAGTAGGTAACTTTGAAGTACGGCTGCCCTTCACAGGGCCTGAGAAGCTGGCTGCCCTGCCATCCAAATTCCTTTTCAGTGATCTTAACTTGTTTTTTGATATCGGTCTTGCTTATAATAATAACTCGAAGATCCATTGGACCACAGATGTTGAGAACAGCACATCCACAAATTATAATTCAAACTTTGGTGGAGGCTTAACGTCGACTAACGTGATAGACCGCGCGCCGGCAATGAGTGCAGGTGTATCGCTCCGGGTAAACATGTTTGGTTATTTTGTTCTGGAACCCTATTTCGCCATCCCTTTCTCGCGGAAAGATGTAAGCGGAGGGGTCTTTGGACTCACCTTCGCACCGGGATGGTAAGGAACATTACGACAAAAAAAGCGGCTTCAGGCCGCTTTTTTTATTTGTGAAACACGATGAACTTCAGCAGTACGAATCATTTCCTCGTAATCAAGTCCGAGTGACAGGTCAAGCCAGTCAGGGTTTACGTCCCTGATCAGCTTCTCCTTTTGCAGCCGGGTAAACGTACTTAGCAGATTAAAACGATGAAGAGCAGCAGCCTCATTGCTCAACTCTTCAAAATAAACAAGGCGGCTGAGCTGACCCGGCTCATCAAAAAAGAGGCTTGGCATCTGCCTGTAAAAGCTGATTGTTTTGAGAAGATCTGCACTCATTCCTACGTGCAGCGTTCTGCGATTACGATCGGTTATTATATATACAAATCTTTTCATAACTAAAACTATTATACTTTGATTTCTTTTTACTAACTTTATTGGCATAAAGATACTAACATTATTAGTAAATACAAATAAAATTTAAAATGCGAAATATATCGAGCAACTTGAGATACCTACGCCGGAGCAAAGGCCTTACTCAGCAGCAATTTGCTGATCTAATGGAGATTAAAAGATCTTTGGTAGGAGCATACGAGGAAGACAGGGCTGAGCCCAGATACGACTTGCTAAAAAAATTCGCAAGTTTTTATGAATTAAGCATAGACGATCTCATCAATGAAAAAATCAATGAGAAGTGGAAACCGGCCGACAGAGCAAGCGCTTCTAACATCAGAGTTTTGAGCATTTCCGTTGATTCGAACGACAAGGAAAATATAGAACTTGTTCCTATAAAGGCAAGTGCTGGGTATCTGAATGGCTACGCCGATCCTGAGTTTATCAGCGAGCTTCCTAAATTCAACCTTCCCATGTTAAAGCAAGGGACTTACCGGGCCTTTGAAATAAAAGGCGACTCCATGCTACCTCTTCAATCGGGCACTATTGTAATTGGTGAGTATCTGGAAAGCTGGGCCGACGTGAAACAAGGCGAGACCTATGTCTTCATAACTAAATCAGATGGTGTTGTGTACAAGCGGGCAGGCAACCGGTTTAAAGAAAACAAAGGAATAAAGCTGATCTCGGACAATGTGATTTACGAGCCCTACACAATTTCAGCCGAGGATATTCTGGAGATCTGGAAAGCCAAGGCTTATATTTCTACCGTTTTTCCGGAGCCGACACCAGAGCCGACCATGGAAAGTCTAACCTCAATGATGGCTCAGATGCAGAAATCCATCACGCAGCTTCAGCAGGGAAAAAATTAAGAATTAAACCTTTTCTGCGGCGCCCGTTCTAACTAAGAAACGAATACAAAATGAAAAATCCGCTTTTATTTATCGTCCTGCTACTCTTCGCAGTATCAGTAAGCAGAGCCCAACCGAGACAACAACGCAGTCCTGAAGACAGGGCAAACAGGCAGGTAGACATGCTCGAAAAGCAATTAAGCCTTACTGCAGACCAAAAGGCTAAGATTTATACTGTGGTGCTCGCGCAGGCCCAGAAAAGAGACAGCCTGATGAGCGCTGCCCGAAGTGCCGGTCAGGACCGGCAGGCCATGTGGACCAAAATGCAGGAGTTACAGAAGGAAAACGATAAAAAGCTGATGGTATACCTGACCGACGATCAAAAGAAAAAATATGAACAGTGGGTAGAGGAAAGAAGAAATTTCCGGCGTGAAGGACAGGGAGGTCCCTCCAGACGATAAAGGTTCTGTTAACCGGGGTGAGATTACAAGGCGGCATATTGGCTGCCTTTTTTATTTTTGTGCCAGCGAGAATGACATGGGAAAACTAGAACAGCAAATCAGTGACCGCTTAGCTAAAAGAGAGACAGACCAGTCGATCAGATCACTGAGTACTGACAAGGATCGGGTCGATTTCTATTCCAACGACTACCTGGGCTTTGCGCGCTGCCCGGCTTTGCGGTCCGAAGTTCTTGAAATAGCTCTTGCTCACGAGGAGTACACGCTGGGCTCTACCGGCTCCAGGCTCATCTCGGGAAACGACGATTTTACTGAGCAACTGGAAAAAGACATTGCTGGCTTTCATTACGCGGAGTCGGCATTGCTGTTTAACTCTGGCTACGATGCCAATGTCGGACTTTTCTCTTCAATCGTACAACGAGGCGACACGATCATAGCCGATGAACTTGCACATGCTTCCATTATTGACGGAGCGAGACTGAGTAACGCGTTCCGCTACACCTTTAAACACAATGATCTCGAAAGCCTGGAAAATAAGCTTAAAGCATCAAAGGGCAATACCGTTGTTGCAGTTGAAAGTGTGTACTCGATGGATGGAGACCAGGCCCCGCTTACTGAAATCGTGCAACTGGCTGAGAAATTTGGAGCAAGCGTAATCGTGGACGAAGCTCATGCAGTGGGCATCTTCGGTGCTCAGGGTCGCGGTCTGGTATGCCAGTTGGAATTAGAAAACAGGGTGTTTGCCCGGGTAGTTACCTTTGGTAAATCACTCGGGGCGCATGGCGCCGCAGTTCTGGGCAGCAGTAAACTAAGGAGCTTCTTAATCAATTACGCCCGATCTTTCATTTATAGTACCGCCGCCCCTGCAATTGCCCATCTTACCGTAAAGCGATGCTACGAGCGATTGCAGAATGGCAATTTTCAGCCAGCCGTCCACGAAAAGATCCGCACGTTTAAAAAATCCGTCAGCTCCTTCAGCCACTTCTTCCTTCCCTCCGACTCCCCCATCCAAAGTTTAATCCTCCCCGGGAATCAAAGGGTAAGGCAAGCAGCGGAGCACATCCGCAATGAAGGATTCAACGTCAAAGCAATACTTCATCCAACTGTGCAGCAAGGCAACGAGCGACTCAGGATCTGCCTGCATTTATTCAACCACGACACCGAAATAAATACCCTTTCTCAACTAGTACAGACCCTATTATGAGACCCATCTTTGTGACAGCTATCGACACCGGCATTGGAAAAACTGTCGTTTCCGCAATCCTTGTCGAGAGACTAAAAGCAGACTATTGGAAACCTATTCAGTCCGGAGACCTCGACAATTCAGACACACAAACTGTGAAAAGACTGGTGACCAATCCGGCTACTGTCTTTCACCCGGAAGCTTACCGGCTAACGCAGCCCTTCTCGCCGCACAAATCGGCAGAACTCGACGGCATCAGCATTGACCTCAATAATATTAAAGTACCGGAGACCCCTAATCAACTTGTCATTGAGGGCGCGGGAGGCTTAATGGTGCCTCTTAACGACAAGCACTTCATCATAGATCTGATCCAAAAGTTTGAAGCTGAGGTAGTGCTCGTGGTCAGACATTACCTTGGCAGTATCAACCATACCTTACTTAGTCTTTCCATCCTTCAGCAACGCGGCATTCCGGTTTCATCTATTGTAATTCTGGGCGAAAATGACCTGTACTCGGAAAAGGCGATCAGGAATTTCGCAGGCGACATAAAGTTTGAAACAATACCTCTCACCGACCACGTCGACAGGGCTTTTATTTTAAGGCATTGTTAATTTGAGATGCATTCCTCTACATCAATTCAAAGTTAAGAGCCTGATTTTTGAATTCTTAATATATATTTGCCATTATGAGTATTTTATCGAACCGAATTAACAACCTGGCTGAGTCTGCCACCATTAAAATGGCAAAACTCGGAAGAGAATTAGCAGCAAAAGGAGTTGACGTGATCAGTTTAAGCCTTGGGGAAACTGACTTTTACACTCCGGACTTCGTTAAGGATGCAGCAAAGAAAGCAATTGACGACAACTGGTCGTATTACTCTCCGGTGGCAGGATATCCCGACCTGAGAAAAGCAATTGCCGGAAAGCTGAAGCGCGAGAACAACCTCGATTATAACTTCGACCAGATCGTGGTTTCCACAGGAGCTAAGCAGTCCCTGACAAACGCAATTCTATGTCTTGTTAATCCGGGCGATGAAGTGATCATCCCCACCCCCTACTGGGTATCCTACTCCGAACTTGTCAAACTGGGCGAAGGAAAGTCGGTCTTTATTGATACAACACTCGAAAGTGACTTTAAGATTACGCCTGAGGAGCTTGAAGCAGCTATAACACCCAGGACCAAACTGTTTATGTTTTCGTCGCCTAACAATCCCACAGGCACCGTATACACACGCGATGAGCTGGCGGCACTGGTAAAAGTATTCGAAAAATACCCCGACATCTACATTATATCTGACGAGATTTACGAACACATTAACTTCATAGGCAGTCATACATCTATTGCTGAATTTGAAAGCGTAAAAGACCGCGTTATTATTATTAACGGACTTTCAAAAGCATACGCAATGACCGGGTGGCGGCTTGGCTTCTCAGCAAGTAGTAAGGAAATCGCGAATGCCTTTGACAAGCTGCAAAGTCAGATGACCTCAGGAACCTGCTCAGTAACGCAGAGAGCCGGTTTAGAGGCCTACAGCGGCGGTTTGGAAAGCGTTGTAGAAATGCAAAAGGTCTTTTTAAAGAGAAGGGACCTGGTGTACCAGCTTCTGAAGGAGATTCCCGGCCTGAAGGTAAATCTTCCGGGCGGCGCGTTTTACTTCTTCCCTGATGTCAGTTCATTCTTCGGAAAAACGACTCCCGAAGGCGAGACCATCGAAAACTCAGATGACCTGGCCCTCTACATATTAAATAAAGGACACGTTGCGGTGGTTAGCGGAGACGCATTTGGCGACCCTAAATCCATGCGCATTTCGTATGCCGCCTCAGAAGAGAAGTTAATAGAGGCTGCATCACGCATTAAAAGAGCACTAGCAGATCTAAAATGAAAGAAACATTCGGCCGTTTTAACAACCTGAATATTTTAATTATCGGGGATGTTATGATGGATTCATACCTCTGGGGAAGCGTTGATCGCATTTCCCCGGAGGCTCCTGTACCAGTAATATCTGTAAAAAAAGAGAGAACCGACTTGGAGGAGCAGCAAACGTTGCATTGAACGTGCAGTCGCTCGGCGCCTCACCTGTCATCTGTGCCGTAATCGGCAATGATCGGGAAGGCGACGCCTTCATTAAGCTGATGCAAGATCAGGGCCTTGCCGTTGACGGACTCGTTCGGCTAGACAACCGCCCTACTACAGTTAAAACACGGGTGATCGGGCACAACCAGCAAATGCTTCGCATAGATGCTGAAAAAGACGAGGAACTTGCGGCTGACGACACAAAAAGCCTGCTCAACAAGATCCGCACCGTAATAGCTACTCATTCTATTGACGCGATCATTTTCGAAGATTACGACAAAGGTGTGATCTCCCGGCATCTTATCGCTGAGGTGGTTGCTGAAGCGAAAAGCAGAGGGATCATTACGGTGGTTGACCCCAAAAAGCGCAACTTTTTGTACTACAAGGGGGTCACCCTCTTTAAACCCAATCTCAAGGAACTGAGAGAAGGCTTAAAAATTGATATAGACACCTCAAAAAAAGGTGATCTGGAGAAAGCTGCAGAAACTCTTCAAAAAAAGCTGGAATGCGACCTGGTTATGGTGACATTATCGGAACTCGGAGTATTCATGCTCTCAGAAAGCGGCCAGAAGATCATTCCTGCACACATCAGGAAAATTGCCGATGTATCGGGCGCAGGCGATACAGTCATTGCTACCGCCGCTCTTTGTCTGGCAGCCGGACTAGATGAATTTAAGACAGCAGCTGTAGCCAATCTCGCCGGCGGTCTTGTCTGTGAACACGTGGGAGTAGTCTCGATCGACAAGGAACGATTGCTGGACGAATCGCATAAAGTCTGACCATAAAAAGTAGTGTCTGTAAAGGCATTCCGCCGTGCAGGCACTACTTCTACTTGCTCCTTATGGCCTCCACCGGATCAAGCCTCGATGCCATAAAAGCAGGTATGATACCCGACACTAGTCCGATCATTGTCGATAGAACAAACATCAAGACTACCTTTCCTGAGTCCACCACAATATTAAGATCGATCGTGAGCTTAAAGATCAGCGCGAGCAGATAGACTACCCCTAGTCCAATTGCTCCGCCCATGAGACAGAGAAGGACCGCCTCGGTCAGAAACTGCAAAAGAATAAAGTAATTTTTGGCGCCTAAAGACTTTTGAATACCGATGATATTGGTGCGCTCACGAACCGACACGAACATGATATTTGCGATACCGAACCCTCCTACCAGAATAGAAAAGATTCCAATTGCCCCACCCGCCGTGTTGATCACACCAAACATCTCATCAAGGCCGGCAGTGAGAATGGTTGACTTATTCAAAGCGAAATTATCTTCCTGAGTCGGGCTCAAACGACGAACTGAACGCATCACGCCCCTCAGCTCACTTTCCACCTCCTCCACCGGAACACCACTTCTGCCCTTAACCGCAATCTCCGGACCGTATTGTTCATCCTGTATATCGATCAGGTTCCTCGCGAAAAACAAAGGAAGCAGGACAGTCTTGTCTGCCGAGGTGCCCAGCATGTCTTCCCCTTCCTCCTTAAAAACGCCGATTACAGTCACCTTCCGTCCCATCACGTTAATCATTCTCCCCACGGCAACCTGGTTCGGGAATAAGCCTTCCGCAACAGTATGACCGATGACGGTGACGGCCGTGCCGATCCTCGACTCCGACTCAGAAAAATACCTTCCATCTTCCAGTTCAAAATTCCAGGTCTTATAGTAATCATGCGTAACAGCCGAGATCTGCGCTCCTTCAACCACGTTATTACCATACTTAATAGTACGGTTCCCTGCATAAACAAGGTAGGCAACAGCTTCTGCTGTGACCGATCTCTCCTGAACCTTCCTGAAATCGCGAAGTGTAGGATTCGGCCGGTTTACATATTTCCACCAGGCATAGTCGCCTCCAAATTGCCAGGGCCATTTCTGAATATAGATCGTATTACTTCCCAGCTTATCTACACTTCCCTGGAGCTTGCTCCTGAAGGTGTCAACGGCCGAAAAAACACCGATAATCGTCATGATACCAATCGTTATGCCCACGAGTGATAAAAAGGACCGCAACCTGTTCTGGTGAAGCGACGAAAATGCGAAACGGAAGCTTTCGAAGGTGAGTCTGAGACCTAACATATTTCTAAGACTTTACAGATTTCTAAATGTTACAGCAGTAAGATAACCTAACAGTTGAAAAGTCGGCACGCACTTTTGGCCCCTCCTTATCCTTTTAGCAATAATAATATCTACAAAACAAACAGCGGGAAGATAAGGTATTAGAATTAATTTTCGCTAACTTTGCGCCCTAATTATTTTTTACATATATGAAACTATCCCAGTTCAAATTCAATTTACCAGATTCTTTGATTGCTCACAGTCCGTCAGATCAGCGAGACGAGGCACGCTTAATGGTACTTGACCGAAACACGGGAGCTATAGAACACAAAATATTTAAGGACGTTCTTGACTACTTTAACGATAAGGACGTCATGATCCTCAACAATACAAAGGTTTTCCCGGCCAGGATGTATGGCAATAAGGAAAAAACCGGTGCCACTATAGAGGTGTTCCTGCTTCGCGAACTTAATAAAGAACTACGCTTATGGGACGTTCTTGTCGACCCTGCTCGTAAGATCAGAGTTGGCAACAAGCTATATTTTGGAGATGATGACCTGCTGGTGGCAGAAGTGGTAGACAATACCACCTCCAGAGGCCGCACCATCCGGTTCCTGTTCGACGGAACGGATGAAGAATTCAGAAGAAACATCGAGATCCTCGGCGAAACTCCGCTTCCTAAATACATCAAGAGAAAGGCAACCGCTGAGGACAAAGAGCGCTACCAAACTATTTTTGCAAAGCATGAAGGTGCCGTTGCTGCTCCCACTGCAGGTCTCCACTTCAGCAGGGAGTTAATGAAAAGGCTGGAACTAAAGGGCGTTGAATTTGCCGAGATCACCCTGCATGTCGGCCTGGGCACTTTCAGACCGGTTGAGGTAGAAGATCTCACCAAACACAAAATGGATTCAGAGCAGTTCATCATTGATCAGAGGGCTGCTGATATCGTGAACCGGGGGATTGAAAACAAACGCAGAATATGCGCTGTGGGCACCACCTGTATGCGCGCTGTTGAATCAGCTGTTTCGGCAAGCAAAACCTTGAAGGCTGCAAACGACTGGACAAGCAAGTTCATATTCCCTCCTTACGATTTCAGTATCGCAAATACGATGATTACCAACTTCCACACGCCGGAATCAACTTTACTCATGATGATCTGTGCTTTCGGAGGGTATGAAAACGTGATGAATGCCTATGAGATAGCAGTAAAAGAAAAATACCGCTTTTATAGCTACGGAGATGCGATGCTGATCATCTAATAGCTTCTGTATCTTTCAAAATGAAATACTATGCCGTAATTGTTGCCGGAGGATCGGGAAACAGAATGAAGGCAGAGGTACCCAAGCAGTTTATGCCACTGCTTGGGCGCCCTATCCTGATGCACACCATCGAAGCCTTCTTCCATTCAGCCCTCCGTCCGGAAATCATTCTGGTTCTAAACCCTGCTCATTTTCAGACCTGGAACGAGCTCTGTAACCAACACAATTTTCAGTTACCAGTGCGGCTTGTACCAGGAGGACAAGAACGGTTTCACTCGGTGAGGAATGCCCTTGCTGACATCGAGGTCGGCTCTATTGTAGCGGTGCATGATGCGGTACGGCCGGTCGTATCGGCTGAACTCATAGAAAGATGCTTCAGGGAAGCCGAATCAAAGGGGGCTGTAATTCCAACAGTTGAAAGTCGCGACTCCTTGCGACAACGCACAACCGAAGGGCACTCAAGAGCGATACGGCGCGATGAGATAGTAATTGTACAAACTCCGCAGGTTTTCCGCGCCGATGTCCTTAAAAAAGCGTACACGGAAGATTATTCCACTCACTTCACCGACGATGCCAGTGTGGTAGAGCATGCCGGCTACATCATCTCCTTAACGCAGGGGGACTATAAAAACATCAAAATTACCTTTCCTGAAGATTTACAGGTGGCATCCCTTTTTCTCGGGGGACTAAAATAAAAGAGATGCGGCCCTGAATGGAACCGCATCTCTTTTATCAACGTTGTCAAGCGCTCTTAAGCGGCTCCGCGTATTACTCTTAACAATACTGCAATAACTGCGATCACTAACAAAATGTGAATGATTCCGCCAGTGGCGTACCCTCCTAAGAAACTCACAGCCCAGATAATTACCAGGATAACTGCGATCAAATAAAGTAGATTTCCCATAGCTTTATGTTTTCGTTATAGACTTAGTTTATATCATTAGAATAATAAAACGCTCTAATTTGTTTGGAAATATTAAAAATTATCCTTATGCAGTTAATCTACAAGAAAAAGATTCGTGAATCACACGGTTAAACCTGGATGAAAATGCACGATCTCATCGAGATCTTGTGAAGAGCATTGAATTAGTCCGGTAAACCAAAAGCGGTTCCAGGCAAAGGCCTTCGCCGGTTAAGCTTCCGGGGGAAGGCTGTCAAACTGCAGGTTCTTCCTTAACCGTGTAGGGCAAGGAAACGTTCACTAACCAAGCTTCCCAGGCGCAGGGGGTAATGGAGGCGAAAGCAGGCCGGAGACTCTCGCACCGCCAATCTCATCGTAGAGGGGACAGTGAAGGACTTAAAGAAAATGTTTTTATGACCGGATCAACAACAGGAATGAAGGGAGTTGATAGCGTTTAGAATTAAAGAAGCGATCTCATCGAGGCCATTTGTAAAAATTAACGCCCCCAATAAGACACCTTCAAAAAAAGCCCTGGTGAGGCAGGGCTTTTAATATTCATCTTCGTTGAAGAAGAAGTCGTCTTTTGTCGGATAATCCGGCCATATCTCCTCAATATTCTCGTAAGGCTCCCCGTCATCCTCCAGCGCCTGTAAGTTTTCAATCACCTCAACAGGAGCTCCTGAGCGAATGGCATAATCTATCAACTCATCTTTAGTTGCAGGCCATGGAGCGTCCTCCAGGTGCGATGCTAATTCTAACGTCCAATACATATTTCTTAGAATTTATATTTTTTTTAATTTCCGCAAAAGTATAAATAAAAACAACTAGCTTTTAAAATAAAATTTTAGAAAAAGATTAAGCCTGCGGCACCCATTTAATCTCTTCAATCTGCTTGTCTGCACACACTTTTCGTGCCAAGACGAAGAGATAATCGCTGAGGCGGTTGAGATAAACCAAAATAGGTTCAGGTACACTGCTTACCTCTGCCAAATGTACAGTAATTCGCTCTGCCCGGCGGCAAATGCACCGGGCAACATGACAAAAAGATACTGCAGGAGCACCGCCTGGCAATACAAAATGTCGTAAAGGAGGAAGGATATCGTCCATCTTGTCAATCTCCTGCTCAAGCAGGTCGATATCCGCCTGCCCCATTTCCGGCAGCTTCATTCGTGACTTTTCAGGGTCTGATGCAAGAATCGCCCCAACCACAAAAAGGCATTCCTGAACCCGCAACAACACGGTGCGCTGATCCTCCTCGATATCGTGATCCTTAATAAGACCGATATAGGAGTTCAGCTCGTCTACTGTCCCGTATGCTTCAATTCGCAAATTATATTTCGGAACGCGTGTTCCGCCGATGAGTGATGTATATCCCTTATCTCCTGTCTTAGTGTAAATTTTCATAAAGCTCCTTTGCCGTATCAGCATTTTTCACCGGCATGCCGCAACTCCCGATACGTGTAGATATCAAATCCTAAGGAAACACTATTTGCGCGTTTCCCAGCAGAGTGTTGAAAAAAAGATAAATGTGAATTTCCGGCTTCAGTTATTCAATTCCCTCAAAGTCGGCGCCCTTCTCTCTCATCTCCATCAGTCTCGGTGAGACCAGCTTCACGTGCTCGTTAGGGTAGTCGTTTTCAATCAAGCCATCTCTCATTCTCACTATACGGTGGGCATGCTGGGCTATGTCCTCCTCATGGGTAACCAAAATGATCGTGTTTCCCTTAGAGTGGATCTCTTCGAGCAATCCCATGATCTCAACCGAGGTTTTTGTATCAAGATTCCCGGTGGGCTCATCTGCCAGAATGATAGAGGGGTTGTTTATTAAAGCACGGGCAACGGCTACACGCTGACGTTGTCCTCCCGACAGCTCGTTGGGTTTGTGATCGATGCGATTTCCCAGGCCCACATTAGTCAGGGCCACACGGGCTCTCTCTTCACGTTCACTCCTTCCCACCCCCGCATAAATAAGCGGCAGCGCGACATTGTCGAGAGAAGTAGACCTTGGCAGCAGGTTGAATGTCTGAAACACGAATCCAATCTCCTTGTTCCTCACCATTGCCAGTTCGTTGTCGCTCATCTCACTTACCTTGATGCCATTTAATATGTACTCTCCCTTAGTAGGAGTATCGAGGCATCCTAAAATGTTCATCAGCGTTGATTTGCCTGACCCCGATGGTCCCATCAGGGCAACAAATTCGCCTTTGGAAATATTGAGGGATACCGATTTTAAGGCATGAATTACTTCTGCTCCGATCACATACTTCCTGCCCAGATCTGTAATGGTGATAAGTGGACTCTCTTGCATAAACGTTAGATTCGCCAAGATAAGGTATGTTACAATTACGCGGTGGGTTTATCGATCACCTTGGCGACTTTGAAGAATGATTCGTCGGCCATGGGAGCGTTAAGCAAAGCCTCCTCAACTGAAATATCCTGCCTTACCACATCTTCTCTGAACACGTTAACCTCATCGGTCATGTAGATAAGCGGTTCAACTCCTGTGGTGTCAAGTTCATTCAGTTTCTCCATGAAGCTCAATATGTTATTCATATCCTTCAATAGGGACTGCTCCTCGCTCTCATTCACTTCCAGCCGCGCCAGGTGGGCTATTTTAGCAACAGTATTCTTATCAAGTTTCATTCTCTGTTAAACCTTCCTTAATAATCGAAAAAATTCTTCCGCTCAGTTCGTCAGCATCGTCCAGCGTAAGACCTTGCGTTTCAACCCTCGAATGTACGTAAATATGACTAATTCCCGGCTTACTTCCTAATAAAGAGCCGTCATCCCACATCTTTCGCCATGTGTCCCTGATTGTGACCGGAATAATGGGGATCTGGTGCTCAATTGCCAGCCGGAAGGGGCCGCTCTTAAAGTCGCTCAGCCTGGGAGGATAATCGTCGGGGATCTTCCCCTCGGGGAAGATAACGACGCTCATACCCTTTTGCAAATACTCATCTGCCTTTTTAAAAGCTCTGAATGACGACATACGACTTTTGCGGTCCACAGGAATGTCAATCGTTTTAAAAAAGAGGCCTGTTACTGGATTGTGTAAAAGCTCTTCCTTACCAATGAAAGCGAAATTCCCCCTCACGAGCAGCGTCACTGCTGTGATATCCAGACTGGAAGTATGGTTAGCGCAAATGATGTAACGACGTGACCAGTCGATTTCCTCGCTGAATGTGTAGCTATAAAAAAGGCCAGCAGCGGCCGAACTTACAAAGCCAAGTAGGCGGCGCAGCACATTAAGCCTTGCGTATCTTTCTGGTTTCCTGGAAAAATAGTAGAGCAAAGGATAAAGTAAAAAGAAAAAGAACACCACAGTTCCAAGATAAAGGTAGCGATGCAAACCCTTTAAAAATCTTTTCATTCAGGCCAAAAATATAAAAAATCCTTACTTTCGTCCAGTTATGGAAACAGTCGTAAGCGGTATTCGCAGTACCGGAAAACTACACTTAGGCAACTACTACGGAGCGGTTACCAACTTCGTAAAAATGCAAAACGAGTATAATTGCTATTTTTTCATTGCAGACCTTCACTCTCTCACCACACATCCTACTCCAGCCGATCTGCATGGGAATGTAAAGCATGTGCTGGTAGAATACCTGGCAGCAGGTATTGATCCTGAGAAAGCTACGATCTACGTACAGTCTGACATTCCGGAAATTTCGGAGCTATACCTGTACCTGAACATGAACGCCTACCTGGGCGAGCTTGAACGGAGCACATCTTTTAAAGATAAAGTAAGATCTCAACCCGATAATGTTAACGCAGGGCTCCTTACCTACCCTGTTCTGATGGCGGCCGACATCATCATCCATAAGGCCACAAAAGTACCCGTAGGTAAGGATCAGGAGCAACATCTGGAAATGGCGAGAACTTTTGGGAACCGCTTTAACCGGATGTACAATGTTGAGTATTTTCCCGAGCCTTATGCCTTTACGTTCTCTGAGAAACTGGTAAAAGTACCCGGACTTGATGGAAAAGGCAAGATGGGTAAATCAGAAGGAGAAGGCAACGCAGTCTTTCTTTCGGATACGCCGGAGGTGATCCGGAAAAAGGTAATGCGCGCAGTAACAGACGGAGGCCCTACTGAAGAGAATCAGGCCAAGCCTGACGCCATCCAAAACCTGTTTGATCTCATGAAAATCGTTTCGTCTGCTGACACCTACAGCCATTTTGACGAGTTATACAACAAGTGCCAGATCAGGTACGGAGACTTTAAAAAGCAGCTTGCTGAAGACATGATTGTGGCAACTAATCCCCTAAGGGAGCGTATTAACGACATCGCTTCCAACTCCGACTACCTGAGAAAGGTTTCAAAACTGGGTGCAGAAAAAGCGCGCGCCAGTGCCTCCAAAACGCTGGAAGAAGTAAGAAAGATCATCGGATTCAAGCGTTTTTAACAGCGACCATCAACATTGAATTAGAAACAGACAGAAATTTATCAGAGAAGATGCACATTGCCATTGTAGGAAATATCGGAGCCGGAAAAACAACATTAACAGAACTGCTATCAAAACACTTAAACTGGGAGCCCCATTTTGAGGCGGTTGATAACAATCCGTATCTCGAGGATTTCTATAGTGACATGAAGCGGTGGAGCTTCAACCTCCAGATCTACTTTTTGAACAGCCGGTTTAACCAGATCAAGGAGATCCAAAAACAGGAAAAGGACATTATTCAGGACCGAACGATCTATGAAGATGCATACATCTTTGCTGAGAACCTCCACGAAATGGGATTGATGACTACCCGGGATTATGAAAACTATCGGGCCATATTCGACAATATGACGTCTTTTATTAAGGCTCCCGATCTTCTCATTTATTTAAAGGCCTCTGTCCCAACCCTTGTAAATAACATACAGCGCCGCGGAAGGGACTACGAAGCCGGCATAAGATTAGACTATCTGTCGAAGCTGAACGATAAATACAAAAAATGGATCGACGGATATAAAGAAGGGAAACTGCTGATCCTTGACAAGGACAAACTGGACTTTGCCAACAATCCCGAAGATCTCGGCCTTATTATCGACAGCATTGAGCGCGAGCTGTACGGGCTGTTTTGAGTTCGGCCTGCCACACTATGACCAATTAGAACGAATTATATATGGAAAAATCTGTTCATTCCACAGGCAAAGAAGACAGCACTGCGGTTCGCATCCTCGGCCTCATTCCTGCCCGCTTTGCCTCTACCCGCTTCCCCGGTAAACCACTTGCAGACATCAAAGGCAAAAGCATGATTCAAAGAGTATACGAAAGAGCCAAAGAATCAGCAAAGCTCGATGAGCTGGTGGTAGCTACTGACGATGAGCGCATCCTTCTGCATGTACACGAATTTGGAGGCCGGGCGATCCTGACAGCCGACACGCACCAGAGCGGAACGGACCGTTGTGCTGAAGCTGCGATGAAACTTCCGGGATTTGACGTTATCATCAACATCCAGGGCGATGAGCCTTATATTGATAACAGGCAGATAGACCTGCTGGCAAGCTGTTTTGCCGACCCTTCAACTGCATTGGCTACCCTTGTCAAAAAGATAGAATCACCGGAAGAGCTGAATAACCCCAACTCACCCAAAGTGATATTAAACAGGGACTCGGAAGCGATCTATTTCAGCCGGTCTCCTATCCCGTATTTGAGAGGGAAAGAGAATGAAGAGTGGCTGCAGCATCACACTTACTTCAAACATATAGGCATCTACGGCTATCGGCTCGATACATTAAAAGCAATTACAAAGCTGCCCATTTCATCGCTTGAACGGGCTGAATCACTCGAACAGCTGAGATGGATTGAGAACGGCTACCGCATTAAAGTTGCGGTAACAGATATAGAAACAAAGGCCGTTGATACTCCTGAGGACCTGACAAATATTCTCAAAACGGGGGCTAAAATTGACCTAAAAAAAGCATGGAATATTAAAACAATGTTAAGTCAGGCATGTTGTTAGATCACTAAAATCTACATAACAATATGCCCGGAAAGAAAACTAGCCTAAGCGATCTTAACAGTACGATCAATTTGTTCATTAAGGAATTACCAGACCCTACAACCTCAATGCAGTCGGTATTCCGCAGAGAGATGTCAGTTAATGATCGGAAAGTCATTCTTCTGGCCCAGCAGATAAAGGGCGCGAATGGAATGGCCTGGAACGTGAATGTAACTTAAGACGTTACTAAATCAGTTCGCTAATAGGGGGATGACCGGAAAGATCATCCCCCTATTAGTTTAAACAGTCTGAACCTGCCTTCAACATTTCTGCCCCGCTTCATGTTACATAGCAATACAAACGAGATCTATGAAAACAATGAAAGCGCCCACCGCATGCGTATTAGTCGTACTCTGCTTACTGGCAAGCTCCTGCAAAATATCAGGCCCGGGAGGCATATTTGGCAAAGCAAGTCCGCATGAAAAATACAGGCAGATGCTATTGAATGCAGGCCTCGAAAACACAGCGTTAGGCCGCGAATGGGTAGCAGCTGCAGAGAAAAGCCTCCTCAACCCTTTGAAAGTCACTATCTCCTACAAAGAGACAGGCTACTTTCCTGCCGATCAGGCCAGAGCAAGTGCAATCAGCTTTGAAGCGAGGCAGGGCCAGAAGGTCTTTATCTCATTCCAAAGGCAGCCTGTTAAAGACTTTAGTGTCTATGTTGACCTATGGGAAGAACGCAACAGCAGCAATAAAAAACTGCTTGCATACGCCGACACCGGCGCTTCCGGTTTTGAGCACGAAATAGAAAAGTCCGGTCGTTACATTCTCAGGGTCCAGTCAGAACTCCTTCGCTCCGGTCAGTATGAGCTGTCTATTACTACAGGTCCCAGCCTTGCCTTTCCCGTCAGGGACGGGAAGGCACAGAGCTTCTGGGGAGCGGCACGTGATGCCGGAGCCCGCAAACACGAGGGAGTAGACATCTTTGCCCCCTTCAGAACGCCTGCAATCGCTGCGGCTAAAGGCACCATTACACGGGTTACCACCAACAAACTGGGAGGAAAAGTGGTCTTTCTGCGTCCCGAGGGCAAGGATTACAACCTCTATTACGCCCATCTGGACGACCAGCTTGTCAGTGATGGCAGACAGGTCAATGCAGGAGATACGATTGGCCTGGTGGGTACCACAGGCAATGCACGGGGCGGATCGCCCCATTTGCATTTTGGAATTTACACCTCGTCGGGAGCAGTAGATCCGTACCCCTTTATTTCCAAAGACAGTCGTAAGCCAGCAGAAGTAAAGGTTTCTGCCTCCAACATGGGCCGTTCTATGAGGAGCGCGAACAATGCGATATTGATTACAGACCTGCAACTCCAATCGTCCGGAGGAATAAAAGTGGCCGGAGGCTCTCTGGTTGAAATTATCGGAGGAACAGCATCCTGGTACAAGGTTCTGCAGCCCGATGGCAGCATGGGATTCATAAAAGGCAGCGTGCTTAAACCGGCTACTTCTCCCCTGAGAGAACTGAAGATAGCAGGAGATCGTCCCCTGCTTGACAGACCCGATCTTACGGCTCCTAGAAAAACAGTGCTGAAACAAGGAGAAACAGTTAAAGTACTGGGCACTTCGGGAAGCTTCCTGTTCGTTGAAGGAGAGAGCTACAGCGGGTGGATCACGTCGTCCTAAAAAGGAAAAGCCGCCCGGAGGGCGGCTTCTTAGGTCTATTCACCACTTAAATTAGCGCTGGACGAACTTGTGAAAAGTGCTGACTTCTCCATCGGCCTTTTTGTCCTGATAAAGAAAATCAAGCTTGTTCTTCTCAAAATTATCAAAGAAGTCATCCCACTCTATTTCCTCGAAGCGATCATCATTATCGCTGTGCTCGGGGAAGTGGATTCGCAATACACCTTCATCGTCGTCTTTTCCGGTGTTTTTTACTTTAGCGGGGACTCCTCCGCGTTCCTCCGCCCATTGCTTGATCTTTTCATGGTCGTGAGTTTGGTTTGATGAGCTCATAGCCTTGTCTTTCTGGTAAGATGATTAACGTGACTTACTCTAAACAGCAAGCAGGAAAGATAGTTTTAATATTTTTTCGTGCTTACAGGATAAGGATCAGTACCAGGATGATAATGATAATTGCACCAACGGAGAGGTACACCCCGCCGCCTGTCATTACTCTGGCCTGTTCCTTCATCTCCTTCAATTCCTTCCGAAGCTCTTTGCGTTCCTGGCGGCTCAGGTGCGACTTATCCATTGCTTTAATCTCTTCAACACGATTTTTGATCGCCTCCAGACGCTGTTCCTTTTGCTCTTCTGTTAAAGCTATTTCTTTTTTAGGTGCATCTTTTTCAAACAGGCCTTCAGCCCGCAAATCCTGCATTCCTGCACCCAGCATTAATGCCCCGGTAAGTGAAAGTGTATAAATAATTCTTTTCATAATTAAAACTTTTAATAACTCACTTCTAACAACCAATTCCCGGCAACTGTTTTTCAACACTAAATTTTGTGTACGCAAGGAAATCGGTCGTAGTATCATAGACAGAAAATATATCTTTATACCATGATTAAAACACTTGTACTCATCGAGTGTAAAGATGAGGTAGGCCTGGTAGCAAAGATTTCACAAGTTCTCGCTAACTACCGGCTGAATATCACCGCGATGAGAGAATTTGTTGATGAGGCCGCCAACTGTTTTTTTGCCAGAATAGAATGTGCAGGCGAAGAATTCGATGAAGCCGGTTTATACAGCACACTGCAACAGGCATTGCCTCAGCCGGCAAGCATTACGATTAACCCCAGAACTGAAAAAAGGATCGCCGTACTGGTTACAAAAGAATATCATTGCCTGGCCGATACACTGGTGCGCAACCAGTTCAACACCCTGGGAGCAAAGGTTTGCTGCGTAGCAGGCAACTACAACAAGCTGCAGGACTTTACGGAAAAGTTTGACATCCCCTTTCATCACGTTAGCCACGAGGGAAAATCAAAAACACAGTTTGAAGAAGAGCTGCAGGATGTTATTGCTCAGTACGCTCCTGACTATGTCGTTCTCGCAAAGTTTATGAGGATCCTTTCCCCGGCATTTGTCGACAGGTATAAAGGCCGGATCATCAACATACACCATTCGTTCCTGCCTGCATTTGTTGGCGCAAGTCCCTACCGTCAGGCATTTGAAAGAGGAGTCAAACTCATTGGAGCAACGGCACACTTCGTGACCTGTGATCTTGACGAGGGACCTATCATCGTTCAGCGCATCATTCCGGTGAATCACACCTTTGGCGTTACAGAGATGATAAAAGCAGGCAAAGAGATTGAAAAGGCGGTATTAAGCCGGGCCTTGCAGCTTGTGTTCGAAGACCGCGTCTTCATTACTGGCAACAAGACGATCATTTTTGAATAGGAGCGCTAATTCCTAAAACTTTCTTTTTCCAATACTGCTTATTAGAGAATCTAAAGCAGAAGAAAATGGCAGAAGAAAAAAAGATCATCCCCGAACAAGAAGAGGGCATTCAAACAGACACCGAATCTTCCGTTTCCCTTGAAAGCAGAGAAGCCGCACTAAAGCATTACCAGGTCGTCAGGGAAAGACTCCTGAATGTTAAGAACTGGAGACAGGTCAGTAAAGTGATTCCTTCTGACTTTAAGCTCATTGACAGCGCAGGAAAGGAAGTGAGCCGCCCGGTGGAGGAAGGTGATTATTTCAAGATCGACATCCCCGGTCCGGGTTCAGATAGCGGAGAGGGCAACGACTGGGTGAGGGTCCATCGGATTGAAGAGACCGGTAATTCAACGACAGATGATGAGTCAATAGCTATACATGTCATCCCCTCTGCAAATCCTCAAAATGCCAGCACCGAAGTATCTCACTTTTTTGATGACAAAGCAAGCAGTACATTTGTCGTCCGAAGAGAAGGCACCAAGATCTTCGCATCTGTACACGGCAGGAACGAGAACCCCAATACGGAGACAGAGAATCTGGCCGACAAAGTGCGGAATGCTTTCGTGGCTATAGGAGCTATGCTGGGTTTTTCAAAGGCGCAATGGAAAAGTCTGGTAGAAGGTCTGGTAGAAAAAGATTAAAAATTCAAATTTATAACACGTATACGATCCTCCTTGCAGGAGAATTCACTTAACAATTTCATGAAAGAAACAGGCAAAGCCCTTTTACCATCCATACTCGACAACGATTTTTACAAGTTCACCATGCAGCACGGGGTAATTAAACTTTTTCCCCATGCAAAGGCGCGCTATCAATTCATTAACCGGGGCAAACATGAATATCCTGATGGATTTGCTGCTGCCTTACGGGAGGCTGTGGACGCCATGGCAAGCCTGAAATTGTCGAGAGATGAAAAGGAATACCTGGCAGCAACGTGCCCGTACCTGGATCCTGTCTACCTGGACTTCCTTCAGGGCTATTGCTACAATCCTGAGGAGGTAAAAATTGAGCAAAACGGCCCGGACCTTCATGTCAGTGTAGATGGGTATTGGTATCGCACCATCCTTTGGGAGGTTCCCTTAATGTCAATGATCTGCGAGCTCTACTATAAGCTCAATCACATGCAGCATATTACGAACGAACAGATCACAGAGATCAATAAAGAGAAAATAGAAAAATATGCAGGGCTTGGCGTAACGATTGCCGAATTTGGTACCAGAAGACGTCATTCCTATGCGGTCCATAGTCTGGTGGTTGAGGCTTTAAAAAATATGGCGGCAACACCTTTGTTGGTACCAGCAACGTCCATCTGGCAATGAAATACAATACCAAGCCCATTGGCACTCACGCTCACGAGTGGTTTATGTTTCATGCCGCGAAATACGGGTTCAAGATGGCAAACTCCCTTGGCCTGGAACACTGGACGAATGTCTATCGCGGAGATCTCGGCATCGCACTGGCAGATACCTATACGACCGATATTTTCTTCGAGCAGTTCGACAAGAAATTTTCCAAACTGTTCGATGGCGTACGGCACGATAGTGGCGACCCTCTGGTCTTCGCTCAGAAAACAATTGATCACTATAAAAAGCTCGGAATAGATCCGCTATCTAAAACCATTATCTTTTCTGACGCTCTTAACTACGAGAAAGTGGCCAGGATCACGGAGTTCTGCAAAGGCAAGATCGGCATGTCTTTCGGTATCGGTACCGACTTCACGAATGACGTAGGTCTCAAACCGCTTAATATCGTGATCAAGATGACCGAAGCATTGCCAGAGAACCACCCTTGGGTTCCGGTTGTAAAATTGTCGGACGAAAAAGGAAAATATACGGGTGAGGAAAAAATGATTCGCCTGGCGCGGGAGATCCTTGAAATCGAATAAGTATATTAGCGGCAATAAACCCAGCTGAGCGTCTTGCCATGAACCGGATAGATCGAATATCTGCCATTCTGATCCAGCTTCAATCCCGCAGGATTGTGAAGGCAGCAGATATTGCCGAACGTTTTGAAATTAGTCTTCGTACCGTCTACCGTGATATTCGCACGCTTGAAGAAGCAGGAGTGCCAATAATCGGAGAGGCAGGGGTTGGATACTCCATCATGGACGGCTATCGCCTGCCGCCCGTCATGTTCACCAGGGAAGAAGCGACCGCTCTGGTCACGGCAGAGAAACTTGTTGAAAAGCTGACAGACCCTTCAAACGGCGCGAGCTACAAGTCGGCCCTTTTCAAGATCCGCTCTGTACTGAGGGCTACAGAGAAAGAGTATCTGGAGACTATAGACGAACACATTGAGGTGCTTCAGTCGCGACGACAGCCGCAGCAAAGTAACCTCAGCCTGCTGCAGCCAATTTTAAAGGCAATTGCCGAAAAGAAAGTAGTGACGCTGCAATACTTCGCGCAGTACAAACAGGAGAACAGCACACGCTATATTGAACCAATAGGTGTGTTCTTTCTGCAGGCACACTGGCATCTTATCGCGTTCTGTCATTTGAGAAATGACTATCGCGACTTTCGGCTCGACAGGGTACGCACTTTACAGGTTACAGATACCCCTTATACTCGCCAGCATCCTCCCCTGAAAGAATATATAAATCGGGAATGCGACAATAAAGAGACACATATGGTCGTCGTTCGTGTCAATCAAAGGGCAGCCGCCATGTTGGGTGAAGAAAAGTACTACCACGGATTTATCTCGCAGGCTAAAAAGGGAGAAGAGGTGGAAATGACATTCCTCAGCTCTTCCCTGGAGGGATTCGCCAGATGGTTCCTTATGTTTGCCGACTGTGCCACTGTTTTAGAGCCGGAGGCCCTTATTACACGCATTGCCGGTCTTGTTGAAACCATATCCTGCCGTCTTCCAGCTCCTAATCCTATCTCTCAGACTTAAAGGAATTCTCCCGCAAAGCACTATAATCATTACAATCCCGTTATAAAAAAGGAAGACTAGTTTGTAACTTTGTGTAAGACATTCTCGTCTTATATTTAAAAGTTTTCAAGTCATGAAAGCAGCATTTTTTTTCACCATCCTGTTCATATCCGGCCTTACGATTGAAAGCGCCCGGGCGCAGGAATCGTCGCTTGCCCCTGATCAAAATCCGCGATACAAAGAGAGTCAGCAACAGTATATGAAAAAAGCTGATTCACTCACCAGGACCCAGGGCACCACTCCTCAGCAAACGTACAAGGCGTACGACTGGTATCAGGCGCGTTTGGAGCGCCGCCAGCAACGCCGGGAATGGAGACATCAGGAAAACCTGTATAACGGATACTATAACAACTATACCTGGCCGTCTTATTACAGCCCCTATTCATCATGGAGAAGAAACTTCTTTTGGCCTTCTTCCGTTGGCTTAACCTGGGGCCGTACGCGCTGGGGATGGTGGTAACCCTTCATTCGCATTCATTTTATCACAAACATAAAGTATGAATCTTCTCAAAAAGTTCAGTGCCGGTATTTTTATTGCCGGTGCACTAGCAATTTCTTCTTGTTCAAGAACAGTAACCCGCGTTGACAATAACCAGCAAATCGACATCAGCGGAAGCTGGAACAACACTGACTCGCGCATGGTAGCCGAAGAAATGACGTCATCTATCCTTACGGCAGACTGGCTGACCGACCACCTTCAGCAAAAGGCAGGAAAAAAGCCTGTCGTGATCGTGGGAATGGTGCAAAATAAAACGCATGAGCACATCGACGCCGAAACATTCACGAAAGACGTTGAAAGGTCATTTATCAGTTCCCAGAAAGTCAGATTAGTACAGGGAGGTAAAAAACGTGAAGAACTGAGAGGTGAAAAGGCTGATCAGCAAACGAACGCTTCTGTATCTACAATGAAAAAGTTTGGGCTGGAAAACGGAGCTGACTATATCCTCCAGGGCTCCATAAACTCCATTGTCGACGCACATAAAAGACAAAAAGTGGTATCTTATCAGGTGAACCTGGAGCTGACCAACATCGAGACAAACGAAGTTGTCTGGATCGGAGACAAGAAGATCACCAAATACGTAAAGAATTAATTTCCCTCATTCATATCGCCGGCCTTTAAGGGCTGGCGATATATTCCGGCTATGTTCAACCACCCTGCCAAGAATTTCTGTTTCCTCACCTCTTTCTTCGTTCTGCTTTTTGCAAGCGGCTGCTCCACGTACAATCAGCGTATTGAAAAGTATTATTCCTCCGTATCGGCAGGAGAATTTAAAGAGGCCGACCAGGAACTTGACAAAAATAAACTGCTGAAAAAACCCAGAAACAAGATCCTCTACCTGCTTGAGAAAGGCCGCGTCTCACATGCTCTGGCCCAGTATGACACCAGCAACTACTATTTCAACGAAGCCGACAAGCTGATGGAGGAGAGCCGCAGTAATGCCGGCGACGTTCTGGCAGGCACGCTCATGAACCCCATGATGCAGAGATATAAGGGCGAGGATTTTGAGAAGATCATGATCCATTACTACAAAGCCTTGAACTACTTGTATCAGGGTGCAACAGATGAGGCAGTAGTGGAAGCGCGACGTATTACCCTTCAAAACCAGCAACAGAACGACAAGTTCAACAGCAAGACTAACCGATATTCAAATGATGCGTTTTCGCTTATGCTGCAAGGCCTGATTTATGAGTCGGCAAACGACATCAATAACGCTTTCATCGCATACCGCAATGCTGCTGATGTATTCCTGAAAGACAAAGATCAAAGGTACTACGGGATAAAGCTCCCCGAACAGCTCAAGAGAGACGTACTGCGTACAGCTGCAGAAAATGGCTTTACAGACGAGCTGGGACGTTACGAGAAGCTTCTGAACATAAAGTATAAAGCTAGCAAAAAGCCTGAGGGGGGATATCTTGTGGTATTTTGGGAAAACGGGATGGCACCAGTAAAAGACCAGCAGGATTTTTTCTTTAGCCTCACCAAAGGCAGCGCAGGCTACTTCTTCGTGGACACGCAGGGTAACAATATTCCTTTTGATTCAGGCATCAGCTTTAATGCCGACCACCTCAGCGCCGGCGACCTGAATAACTTCAGGGTGGCTTTTCCCAGATATCTGCCCCGCCCCTATTCCTTTACGTCTGCGGAAGTGTGCACAGCAACAGATACTGTGCGCGCCGAAAAAGCAGAAGACATTAACGAGCTGGCTGTAGCCACACTGAGACAACGATTTGTAAAAGAAATGTCGACAGCTTTAAGTCGATTGGCCGTCAAAAAAGCAGCACAGCTGGCCATTAAAGGCAAAGACGACGACTCTAAGAAAAATAAGGAATTACGCGAAGGGATAGCCGCAGCGATTGACCTCTACTCCCTTTTTTCAGAAAAGGCCGACACCCGCAACTGGCAGACATTGCCATCTTCTATCTTCTACGCCCGAATTCCTCTCGCAAAAGGAAAAAACGACATCAGCATCCGTCTGAAAACAAAGAACGGAGATGAAGACATCCGAAAGTTCTCTGTAGAAGGTAACGGAACGATGCGTTTTTATAACTATGCCTCCCTGAAGTAGTATATAAGAGTCAAACAAAAAACGGCCCTCCGCTATTAGCTATACGGGAATAATCAACAGCACATGGACAAATTCTGTATTAAACTGGAAGAAGGCGGACAAACAGCGGAGTACGAAGTAAGGGATTACGCACACGACCATGACAATCGCTGCAAATTTGAAGTATTTAAAGACAATCGGTTTATCGCAAGCTTTGAGCCTGATCCTCATGGCTTTCTGCACGTCTGTAAAAACGCAGGAGTAGCAGAAGAAGCAACGCTGCATTTGCTGGCAGAAAAGATAGAAGCGGTAAACTTTTAGACAAATTATCGGTTAGCTCTGCCTCTGAAGCAGGCATGAAAGGAAGTAAAAAAGGGCGACAGCAACATACCGTCGCCCGAACGGTGCGTGTTTATGTTGTTATAATTTCCTTTTTTTCGACTTTTACTTCGGCATTTAATGTCTGCCACAGCTGGTAAAGCCCGCGCGGTACATGAAAACAGCCCTTCCATTTTCCTCCCTTAAGCTCCAGAAGCACCTCCCCTCTCCGGTTAAGATAGCCAAACCATTCTCCATATTGTTCATCTCTAAAATGCTTCCATGTATACTCGTGCAACCTTTCAAACCATTCCTTGCACCTGTTGTCACCCGTCAGCTGGTAGGCCTTGGCCATACAAACTAAGGCCTCTACATGCACCCACCACAGTTTTTGATCCCACTCCAACTGCTGGACCGGAGCGCCTTTCACATCCATGAAATAGAAGATTCCGCCGTATTGCTTATCCCAGCCGTATTCAATTACATCCAGTGCTATTTTTACTAGTCGTTGTATTAGCATCTCATCGTTCTGCCTCACAGCGATATCAAGCAAGAACCAGATAGCTTCAAGATTATGCCCTGGGTTTACTACCCTCCCTTCAAAAGAATCGCAAAAAGAACCATCAGGATAAACATTCTCAAGGATCACTCCTAAATCAGGGCGGTAGAATATGTCCATTACTTCGTGCACAATCTCTTTAACAAGGCCATCCACCACTGACCTGTCAAGCGTGTCTTCAATCTCCTGAGAGAGATTGCTCAGGATCATCGGTAAAGCGAAGTTCTTCAGGTCACGTGTGCCCGGATATATTTTATTGTATTGCCCTTTCGTGTTACTGCTTCTCTTTAATATGTTTTCGAACGTAGATCTCGCAATTTCAGCATAGCTGTTGTTTGCAGAGGCTTTTGACAGAGCACCAAAACCGAGGGCAGCAAAGCAGTCTGAGAAAATATTGTAAGGCTGAACAAGCGGCTTGCCCTCCCTGTTTAAAGAAAAATACCAGTTTCCCTGACTATCCCTCCCGTATTGCTGTAGAAAACGAGCACCGTGTTCTGCCATATCGAGCCACTCCTGCCGCTTCTCAACATTATTATAAAGCATGGAAAACATCCAGATCTGACGTCCCTGCAGCCACATAAACTTGTCTGTATCAAATACGTTCCCCTGCCTGTCAAGACAGGTAAAATATCCGCCACACTCCTCATCCTTCGAGTGCTTCATCCAAAAAGGGAGAACGTTCTGAAATAGTTCATCCCTGTACATATCACTATATTTTTTCATTTCAATAATTTGTTCAAGGTTGTTTACTTAAAAAAGCGGTCGCACTCATTTCACTTGCATACTTGCCAGGTACTCCTTATACCGGTTATACAGATGGCCTGCTTGCAGATAGGCCGACTGAGGACTCATAAAATGCGAAAACTCAAATGTGATCGCTTTATCGTAGCCCGCTCTGGCCGCAGCCTCAAGCTTAAGCCGCAGCTTTTCAAACTTGATCGGCAGGAATTTGATCGGCATATCGCGATCAAACGTCTCGGCGTTTGTCCAGCAGGCCAGACCATATTTATCCGCCATTTTCTTATTCACTTCAAAAAATGCGTCGAGCTCATGATAGTCGATATGCCCGTCCTGGAAAGCAACAGCATCAACCGCCCCGCTAACTCCTTCGAATATTTCACTCCACTCCTTCTCGTGTTCCTCAATCGAAACCACGTCCTCCTTTGACAAGCCTGCGGAAGCCGCAAGAACGGCCTTCTTGCCATCAATCCAGGGAGAAATAAAGGTCGGCAGCCCTCCACTTACCTGCTTACATTGCATTCCGAGTGTCCGAAAAGCCTCGGTAGCCCCCTTAGTCCGGCGACTTATTTCCATACTGAGATACCAACCGCCAAAGCTTTTAAACTGTCCGTACTTTTGCCATACTTCGTCAATGACGTAACGATTCGCATCAATTTCGGTATCCAGGTTCCCTGTATCCCAATAATGTCCGCTGTCGTACAGACCGAAGTAAAACTTCATCCCATGTTTCTCAGCCAGCTCCAGAAACAGGCCGACCAGATCAACAGGAGGCCTGTAGCACCCGAACTGCTTTTCAAGATAAGCAGAGGGGTAGGTGATAAAACGCCTGTATCCACTCCTGATCATAATGACCGTGTCGATGCCTATTGACTTCATATAGCCGAAATCCCTGTCCCACTCTTCTTTACCCCAATTTTGATGAGGGATGTCGTGAGATATTTCGTCCAGGAAGGTGCCTGTTATTTTCATCCTGTTTGTTAATTAAAAAGCTAAAACGAAAAGTTGCATTACAGATATTTCATCTTCTTAAGGTAGTTGACCCACATAATGTACGCACTCGCCTTTAAGTGAATCCCATCAATACTCAGCTCCTTTTTAAGCTCCTGATTCTCGTCCTCAAAAAGAGGATGAAGATCGATGTATGTCAGGCCTTCCTCCCGGCAAAGCTCTTTCAGGCGCTTATTTAGTTCTATTTGCATAGGATTTCGTCCCTCGAGATACGGAGCCTTTGTCATCGAACTATTTAGGGGGAGGATGCTCTGAATATACAGTGTAGTCCTGGGCGAACCCGTTCTTATCTTAGAAATTATCCGGCGGTAATTCTTCAGAATGACTTCATAAGGCAACTTTCTGGCAAGATCATTGATCCCTATTAACAGGAAAATAGTTTTAGGTTTAGCGGCAACGATCTCATCCACCCGTGCCAGTAATCCAAACGTATTGTCTCCGCCTATTCCGCGGTTAATTACAGGTTTATCAGGAATCAGTTCCTGCCACTCACCATGCTCGGTAATACTATTACCAAGGAACACAATTTCGTTTTTCCGGTGGGGCATCTTCGAAAAAAACTCCATCCGCTGCAGATAGTGAGAGTTCGCATAGTTGCTATCAATCTTCACCTCCTGAGCAGAGGCAGAGAAGACAGACGTAGAAAAGAAAGCAAAAAGTAATGTTAATTTATTCATTGTTATCAAAGTGCATGAACGTCCCGTAAATATTTCACCCATAAGATATAAGCCGCCGAACGAAGATGGATGCCATCTAAAGTATTCTCCTTCTTCATCAGTCCCTGTTCGTTCACAAACACGCTCTGCACATCCAGATACGTCAGGTGTTTCTCCTTCGCCAGATGCTCCAGCTTTCTGTTTAACTCCCTGATAAGATCCGGAGTGATTTTCTTGTAGCTTTCGCCAAGCATGTAGGTATTGATCGGTAGAACGCTCTGAATGTAAACCTTGCTGCGCGGCGACTTCTCCCCGATATAGCCGACAATCTTAGAGTAGTTATGAAGTATCACATCAATAGGAATGCCCCGCTTTAAGTCGTTGATCCCGATCATAATAAATACCTTTGAGGGCTTAGAACCAACTATCTCATCCAGTCTGGCCAACACACCATAGGTGACATCCCCACTGATCCCCCTGTTTAGAACATGCTTTCCCGGAACTAACTCCTGCCACTCCCCGCCTTCTGTTATGCTGTTCCCCAGAAATACAATTTCCTTCTTCTGCGGCGGCATCTGCTTAAAAATGCAAGACGCTGAACGTAATGAGAGTTTAAAAAAGAGCTGTCTATCGTCCCGTCCTGAGCACTAGCCCCCACCGAAAAGAAGAACAAGGCCACCAGACTTAGCAGAGGGCAAGCCTTTATTCCATTGAGAATATAATTTTTCATATCCGTTATCTTAACACTCATAACTATTCTGCGTCCGCATCTTTCAGTTTGTTCCACCAGAACTTTTTTAACCAAACGCTGGTGATGATTAAGACGCCACTCCATATCACCATCTGGGTATTCTCCCTGATCATGAAGTACATGGGGATTACTACCTGCGCCATCTGCCAGATAATACCGGCGATTATATTGGAGGCGTCGCGATTGAAATCTTTATTAGGTTTAAAGGCGGGATCTTCGAGCATCACCTCTTTCTTAATCGGTCCCCAGAAACCCCATGGACGAGTTTTCCTGTAAAATTCCTTCACCGCTTCCCGGTTAGGAAGAGGTTCGATGTACGTACCAATGATACATCCAGCTAAAGAAACCAATAAGATGACCGGGAAAACATAAATATCAACTATCTCCGGAAAAAAGAAAAGCTTGGTAGTCGAGGCGATCAGTCCGAAAAGCATTCCCCAGAAATATCCGTTACCAGTAAAACGCCACCATACCCATTTCAGAAGATTTGCTGCTACGTATCCGCCATAAAGGGCAGAGGTTAGCCATAAAGTCAATTTAGTTAAGGAAGAGGCATTGAAGCCGAACACGATCCCCACCAGAACCAGCAGGATTGAAGACAGCACGCTGAGCCGGATATACGTCTTGTTCGGGGCATGAGGATTAATATATTTTTTATAGATATCATTAACGATATAAGCGGGGGCTGCATTGACAAAAGCTGCGAAAGTGCCCATAAAGGCAGATAAGAAACCGGCTAAAATAAGTCCCTTTAATCCTGAAGGAACGAAGCTGTTTACCGTAAGAGGAAGAACTTTTTCAAAATCGATATTTGCGCCCATTTTGCCCATTTCCGGCCCCAGATACACAAGGCCAAGAACAGCGAAGGAAGCCACCATCAGGTACCTCG
Source organism: Arcticibacter sp. MXS-1 (assembly GCF_041902385.1). GTDB lineage: Bacteria > Bacteroidota > Bacteroidia > Sphingobacteriales > Sphingobacteriaceae > Arcticibacter. The sequence goes on from NZ_CP169244.1 coordinate 4,505,620, forward strand.
GGATATACATAACCAGTATCGTACTAAAACTCATTTTAGCCGCTTCCGACGGGGTCCGAGCAGCAAGGATCCGCTGCATATCGTAACTCGGAACCGGTCCTGCTATGGAAGCAAAGATCCCTTTAAAAAGCATCATCATAAACAGCATTCCAAACATGCCGAAACCGTCAGAAGCTATCTTGTCATTCACATTCGGTACAGGGGTCTTGCTCCAGTCAAGCTCCAGGTTCCACCCGAACGACAAGTCGCTCCAGCCCGCTGGTATAACCTGCCTGATCTGCTCAGCGCTGACGGATGTATAGGCAATATATCCTATTGAGAAACAGGCTATCGTCATAATAAAGAACTGGAGCACTTCTGTTGCTACTACGCTGTACATGCCCCCTTTGACAGTATATAAAGTGGTGAGGAAACAAATAATCAGGGCATAAGCGCGCTCAGAAGACAAATGGTAACCCAGGATATTGGTGCCAAGATCCCAGGGAAGAATGGAGGTACAGTACTTTCCTATCCCTTCAAAGAAATAGGCAATGAAACCGATCACGCTTATTACCGCAAAGGTTACGATAATAATATGGGAAAGTTTGGCGCCTTTCCCGTCGCCGAAACGAAAGGTGATCCATTGTGCGCCCGTCATCACACCGGAGCGTCTCATCCAGATGGCCAGGTACACAAAAATAAAAACCTGATTCCATACAGGCCAGAGCCAGGGGATCCAGGCACTCTTCAATCCGTAAATAAAGAGAATACTAACGGTCCACATCGTGCCCGACGTATCAAACATACCTGAAGCATTACTCAAGCCCAGATAGTACCATTTCATCTGGTTTCCCCCCAGGAAATATGACTGTAGATCTTTTGATGCTTTTTGAGAAATATAAAAACCTAGTAAAAGCATGCCGGTGATATAGGCAAGGATAATCGTGATATCTAAAACACTTAAGGACATAAATCAAGATGCTACGTCAGCAATTACTGAACAATTATTACTTTTTTGCGGAGGAATTTACACGAAGGCGTCCTGAAAGATCGACAGGAAGCTCAAAGGGCTTAAGGAAATGATCTACGAGAACAGCGGTCATTCTCCTGTCTGCCTGCAGCGATGGATCTATATCCTTTCCCGTATCGAACCCGGTCCAGGAAGCTGCAATAGTTTCATACTTAAAGTCGGGCATAAGCACTTTGAATACAGCTGTCAGGCCCGCAATGGTCAGCGGACTGCCAGAAGCCTGGTAAGTTTCCAGTGCCGGATAATAAGTACGGAGCCCTGCTACCAGTTCATATTCGCTTATAGCTCTCTCGGGATAGAACCAGGTTTGGTTCGCCCACTTGTAAGGCAGACCCGTACCTTTCATTATTCCGGTAGCTCCTATGCGCTGTATCGCCTGAAAGTGCTTATCGTCGGGCTTAACGTCTATAAAAGGCATTAAATATCCTTTGGAATCAAGCAAAGCCTGCTGGACTTTCCTCACATCAACCTCCGAGGGCTGCAAGCCCGACTGCAGGCATACAGCAGCAAGGGCACCGGCTGCCTGACCTATCGTCAGCACCACAGGCTGAAGGCGCGTAGCCCCGTTTACAATATTGGTTACGCTGATACTCTTTTCGGCAACGATAAGGCCTTCCTGATCGCGCGGAATCAGGGAACCCAGAGGAACATTATAACTCGGTACCTTAATCTTGACAAAATCAATTTTCGGAGCCCCAGGGTTTTTAAGGTGGTGATGATCAATCGTATAATCGCCTACCGCTATTCCCGTCCGGAACAAGGGATCCGGCTGATCATACGGCTTTGCTACGTGGTTGAGTGTCAAGGTTACAAGTCCCTTCATCCTTCTCGACTCGCGGTGATAAGGGATCATCGGCAAATGATCCTTCGTAGGGTATTCATCCTCAGCGATTCCAAGATTTTTAAACCCGAGAACCGTCTGAATATAATAAAGGAAGCGAAGTGTATGTAGCTTAGCTTCCTTCAGGGCCACCTGTCTTTCGGCGGGTGTCTTCTCGATGATGTTCAGATAAATATCGTTCCCGTCCTTAGGCCAGTTGATCATATACTTGTTATTGGGCAGCCGGCCATACTGCATCATCTGGTAACAATTATTTTCGGGACCGGTCACCTTAGACGGATCGGATACATCACAGGCCTTTTTAAATTCGTCATGATTATAGCCCTCAGGCTTTCTGATGGTTTTGTCCACTCCCTTTCCAAAATCCTTCAGGGTGACCACATAGGTAAGATCCTGAATGATGTCGTTCGCTTTCTCCGGTGCAAACTCCTCCTTCGTGTCGAACTTGCTGTCCATCCCAACAGAATAGGGAACCTTTAATGCCGCCATCACATCTCCAAGCTCTGTCGCGTCTATAATGAGATCTGCTTCAACCGACTGTTTCCGACTGTCTTTTTGAACAGTGATTACCCATTTATTGCCTTTCCGTTCTGAACTTAGCCACCTGCTTTTATACCATATCGTCAGATTTTTACGGCTTGCCAGTTCCTTCAGAAGCTTATTTCCTACCGAAGGCTCGAACAGAGTGTTGCTTACCCATCCTGTTTCCACTTTCTGCGGTCCGCCGTAATAATCATAGAGCTTCTGCCTGAACTCCCCCATAAACCCGAGGGCATGTTATGATTACCATCTATGGCCGACACACCGGCCGAAGTCAGCATTCCCCCAAGCCATTCTGTCTCTTCTATAACCAAGGTATTAACGCCCATTCTCGACGCCTGAATAGCTGCCGTCGTACCGCTCGCACCTCCTCCAACAACTACCAACTGGTATTTCAGGTGGCGGGCAGACAAGCTTTCATGAGCAAATGTAAGTAACAGGGCAAGAACCAGAAGGGAACGGAAGTATCGATTCATGAGTACCAAAATAAATAATTTTTCGTATTCGAGGTGGAATTATTAATTTTTTTATTAACTATTCTGTAACGAGTATATCTATCTCTCTAAGCACCGATTCCTCCCCTTTATAAGTCACATTCTTAGCAACAAAACTGACCCGATAGGTTCCAGGTTTGGCAAACGTGTGGGTGTAAACCTGTTTCATATCGTCTACGTATCCCTTGATCGGGGTTCCCGTATCCGGACTCGTCTTATTGTCAGGAAACAGCGCTTTTGTAATAGCCCAGTCTTCCGTAGGAGCCAATGTACTATTAGGAGAAAAAAGATCATGGTCGAGTTCGAGAACGTCCAGCTATTGCTCGGGTTTTCAAAATCAACAGCTTTCCACCCCGCGGAAGCCCGGTCAGTTATAATGCTTGAAAGCCCATTAGGAAAAGTATTGGTAACATTGAACTGCTTTACCCTCCAGAGCCGCTGAGTAGTTGTAGTAGCCCCTGCAGGCGCTGCCTCTCCCACATATCTGAATGCGAAATAGATCGGCTTGCCCGCCTGGTATAGATCGGAAACGATAGCGTCGCCCGAGGGCGTGTCCGTAGCTCCCCCGAACGTAAGTCGGTCGCTGATATTCACCCAGGTGGCAGCTTTCACGCTGGGAATGTCATAAACGCCATTAAAATCAGTGGATACCATAAGCCTTAGATTGTTGGGCTGCGAACCATAAAGGGTCTGAGTCACCATATTGACTTTAAGAACGCTATTGTCGAATTCAAGCCGGTCTTTGTACTTGTACTCCTGTCCGCTTTCTCCCGAATAGAAGGTTATTGAGTTGGCAGTACCCTTAAAAACAAACTCCACCAGCTCGTTCACTTTATACTCCTGCTTGTCCGTTCTTACATCAAAGTCGGGTACATTCACCTCGTCCCTGCGACAAGACGAGGAGAGAAGCAGGATCGCCGCTATACTTAAATAATAGAATCTTTTCATGTTCTGATAATTAGAATATCTGTCACCAGCCTTTATTTTGAGTCATTTCCCTGTTGAGCGACAACTCCCGGGATGGAATAGCAAAAAGAGTATCACGTCTCGCCAGGTTGTTTCCTGATCTCGCCGCCAGTCGCCAGTACTCGGGAGCTGTAGCATTGATTAAGGCGGCTGTACTTTTCATCACGTCATAATAAATGCCCCATCTGACCAGGTCGAACCTGCGGAGACCTTCAAAACCAAGCTCAAGAGATCGTTCCTTCTGAATCGCACTCCGGAAGTCGTCTGCATCAAGACCAGAAGGAAGATCCGCCTTAATTTTGAGGGCGTGTTGCTTAACTGCATCCGTCTCAAGCAGAACACCGTAGGCCCGCTCCCGCACAGCATTGATGGCATCGTATGCAGCCTGCGTTGGTCCGTTCACTTCATTCTCCGCTTCTGCAAACATGAGCAGGATGTCCGAATACCGGAGGAGCGGAAAGTTGATACTGGTCGAACTTGTATACTTGGGAGTGGCAGTCTCATATTCTCTCCTCCACTTTGCATTACAACGGTTATAAATGATGCTTGCATTCGAGGTCCCGGCATAAGGCGTCTTTGTGCCGTTGGTCGCATAGTAATAATCGTTAATGGTCCAGTCACGCCTCAGATCCTCGGCGCTGAACGAGTCATAATAAGACTTCATCACTTTGACAATGCCATAACTGTAGCCGATCGCTTCGTTACTAGTACCTATGCCGGTAATAGAACCTAAGGAGCCTTCTTCATACTGTCCGCTTGAAGCTTTTGCAAATTCAACTTCCCAAATACTCTCCCTGGTATCGTACTTATCCTGGCACATATTGATAAAGACCTCTTTGTAGTCCCTAATAAGCTGATGAAACTTTGAATCGATAGCTTTAAGCGCCCATTTTCTCGCTTCGGCAAACCGGGAGCGGTCATAAACCGGAGCCCCTGCCATCTTCAGATTCACTCTCGCCAGCAATCCCCATACCGCCGACTTTGTCACGCGTCCGCTATGAGGATATGCAGAGACAGGCTTTACTCTCTTTTCTGCCTCCGTCATATCCGAGAGAATCTGGCTGTAGATGGCCGAAAGAGGAGATTTAGGAAAATTACTCTGACCTACATCGTCCGTTGCTTTAAGTCGCAGCGGCACTTCCCCGAAGTTCGACGTGAGAATGAAATAGAAATAGCCTCGTAAAAACAAAGCCTCCCCCCTCGCTACTTCTCTGCTTGTTGAATCCATTCGGGCACTGTCAATCTTCTGAAGCAACAAATTCGCCCGGTCTACACCCTGATAAAGAGTCAGCCATGTACTCGTTAACTTTATATCAGACGGATCATAATTATAGAGCGACAAGTCGCTTACCTGACTGGAGACTGAGTTAAATCCTTCATCGCTCATATCCATTTCAAAGTACAGGTATCTTCCATAGGTACCGCTCTTGCCAAGTCTGTCATAGATTCCCGACAGGTAAGCATAGACCTCATCTTCGTTTTTGAAATAATCATCCGGCAGTACGGTATCCTGTGGCTTCGTTTCAAGGAACTCCTTACAGGAAGTTGCAAACAAGCTTACCAGTAGTAATCCGTATAAAATTCGTTTCGTCATCATAATGCTGAGATTAGAAAGTAGCATTTAAACCAAATGTTAATGTTTTTGCCCTCGGATAGGCGGAATAGTCAAAACCGGGGGTCAGGGCAGATCTGCGTACCGAAACTTCGGGGTCGTAGCCCGAATACTTCGTCCACGTATGAAGATTCTGAGCAGAGGCGTAAACCCGAAGACTTCCCACTCTCAACCTCTGCAACATCCTTTTCGGCAGAGTATAGCCAAAGGCTACTGTTTTTAGTCGCAGATAAGAACCGTCCTCAATAATCCGGGTCGAATAGGCTTTCATCGTTATTCCTTTTGCGGCAGGAATATCACTGTCCGGATTTTCCGGAGACCACCGATTGGCATAAGATGCAAATTGATTGGTGTTGTACTTGTAACCCGATTCCAGCATCTGCCTGTTGGCGTTAATAATATCGTTACCATACGACCATTGAAAAAACACATTTAAATCAAAGCCCTTGTACTCAAAATTATTATTAAAGCCACCCGTGTGGATAGGATATGGCTGTGCGATAATGGTCTTGTCGGATTCATTGATAAGCAGGTCTCCATTAATATCCTTGTACCTGATATCGCCTGGCTTAATACCCGCTCTGTCCTCTCCATTTGCCGGACGGTCATATTTAAGCACCTGGCTTCCTGAACCATCAATATCAAAGTCTTCTGCCCGGTACACGCCGTCGAACAGGTATCCGTACACCTGAGCAATAGGACCGCCGACCTGAGCAATATAAGGATAGATGTTGCCCCAATCGTCGCCCCAGCGCATAGACGTAAGCAGGTACGACTGCTCATCAGCAAGAGCGACCACTTTATTCCGGTTGAATGAAATATTGAACTCAGAAGACCACCGCAGCTTTTTGTCAACAGGAATAAAGCCGACGGAAATCTCCAAACCTTCGTTCCGCACCTTACCGATGTTCATCAACTGTCTTTCATAGCCGGTACTAAGTGCCTGATCCGCATTTAACAGCAGATCTTCCGTATTCTTCCGGTACACATCAGCAGTGATCGTCAGACGCTCCTTAAAAAAGCCGAGATCGAGCCCCAGGTCCGTCTGCTCGGTGCTTTCCCATCTGAGGTTACTGTTTCCAAGAATGGAGGCGTAGCTACCCTTTTGAAGATTATTCCCGAAGCTGTATCCGCTCGAATTGTCTACAGAAATTCCGGGGTACGCAGCATAATTACTGATCAGATTATTGCCGGTAATTCCCCATGAGGCTCTGAGCTTTGCATTTGAAATGAATTTATATTTCTTCACAAACTCCTCACTTCCAAGCCGCCAGGCAAAAGCCCCGGAGGGAAAGAAGCCCCATTTGTTATCCCCCGTAAATCGCGAAGAGCCGTCCGCCCTGACAGAAGCGGTAAAAAGATATTTCGACTTCAAAGAATAGTTCACCCTTGAAAGGAAAGACATCTGACTCCAGTCGGTAGAAAAAGAGGTAATGGTGGAAGGATTTCCTTCATCAAGACCGTTCAGACCGAGGGTCTCGTTGGGCAGAAGAATCGCTGTCGCTCCGAAAACCGAACTTTTCCCCGCCTCCATGGTCATCCCGCCCAGGACATTCAAAGAATGATTCTTGTTAAATTTCTTATCATAGGTCAGCGTATTCGTATTCTGCCAGTTCGTTGAATTATAGAGAGTCTTACCTCCATTTACCTTATTGGCAGTGGTGGACAGGCCGCTCCTGGTCAGCGAGTTGTTAAATAAATCAACTTCTCTGCCCCCCGCGATATTCCTCCGGCAACTCTCAACTTCAGATGTCCGTTAATCTCATAGTCTGCAAAAACATTGCTGGTAAAGCTGTTAGCATAGGTCTCCCTCAGCTCATTCCGAGCAGAAAGTATCGGATTAAATCTGAACTCTGAGCTTTGCTCGATCTCAGGATCGTTGGGAATATCAAGCAGGTTGACAGACGGATTGACAGCCACCGGCCTGTAGGCCCACACACTGAACAGCAGATTAATCTCGTTGTTATAGGTCTCACTCGATGTACTGGTCCCGTAATATTTGGTATCAGAATACGTGGACACAAGACCGAACTTCAGCTTATCAGACACCTGCTGATCAAGGCTAAACCGCCCCTGAGCGCGTCTGAAACCTGAATTAATAATAATACCATCCTGATTGATATGCGAGACAGAAGCACTGTACTTAGTCTTGTCTGTACCGCCGGCCAGCGACAAATAGTTATTATACATCCCTGCCGATCTCATTACCTGGTCCTCCCAGTTAATCCCTCTAAGCCCCCGGTAAGGCTCGGGATCGAAAACGTAATCCTTCCACTCATCCTGATAGCCGTAAAGCCTTGCGGTCAGGATAGGGTCGATCTCATTCTGCAGCTTGACGAACTCATACGGACTCAATACTGCAAGCCTCTTATTGCTCTGCTGGAAGCCGTAGTAGCCATTATAAGTAATGGTGGGTGTACCAACCTTTCCTTTTTTGGTGGTAATCACGATCACCCCATTAGCGCCTCTCGAACCATAGATAGCAGTTGCAGACGCATCTTTAAGAACATTGATAGACTCAATATCCGCCGGGTCGAGAGAGTTGATCGGATTGACAACGCTGCTTGAGGGGTCTTCCATAGGAAAACCGTCGATTACATATAATGGAGCATTCGTCTGATTGATCGAATTGTACCCCCGAATCACGACTTCTATATTCGACCCTGGCTGCCCCTCCTGCGAAGTCACCTGTACCCCTGCAATTCTCCCGGCTAAAGCCTCGTCGAAACTTTTAACAGGAGCATTCAGGATATCAGGCATCTTTACACTTCCAACAGAGCCGGTCAGGTCGGCTTTCTTCGCCGAACCGTAGCCATCAACCACTACCTCATTAAGCATGGAAGCCGACTCGGTTAACACTACTTTCAAGTCCGATTCCCCCGAAACAGGCACCTCTTTTGTTTTGAAACCAATGCTGGAGAACACCAGGATACGATCTGACGAACCTATAGAAAGTTGAAATCGTCCATTCGCCCCGGTACTCACACCTTTGGTAGTTCCTTTAACTTTTACTGTCGCACCTATTACGATTTCTCCAAAGCCATCGTAAACAATACCGCGGACCATCCTGGTTTGCCCCTCTACCTTCAGACACTGGCAGCATACCAGAAGCAGCACAACAATAAAGCTGGCGAGCTTCGCCTTTTCTGTAAATAACTTATGCATACTAATTTCGCTTTTAAGATTCTTTAGGTTTCACTTTCAACAGAATCGTGCTTACTACTGCCCTCTCTCCTTCAGCGTCAGAAGGTTTTACAGTTAGCCGGCCATTCACCGTCATGGAAGTAGAACCACCACCATCAAGATTCAAGGCACCAACACAACCCATTTCCTTCATCAGTTGCGCCAGTTCAGCAAGACTAAGACCCGCAGCCCCGTTAGGATTATTTCCCTCCACCGCCAGCAGAACCACCATACCTTCTTTTGTGTAGCCTATTGCTGAGCGGGCCCTCGAAGAATTATTGTCTACTTCTATCAGCTCCTCTGCACTGGTTATATGAATAAGGCCGTCTTTGATCAGAACAGGAGAACCTCCTATTGCGCTATTGACTACCCAGGGTACGCCACCAGCAGGAAAGGTAGCTGAAGGCACCGGCTGAGGAGCTGCGTTCAACATATTCGGACTTGGTGCAGGGTACGAATATGTGATTCCGTTCCCCGCCCCCACGCCGTACACCCATGTCACCTCCGGAGTACCTGTGGCAGAAATCCCAAAGGCTCCCCGTGTCGGATAATAGGCAGTACTCTTCCCGTTATAAGGCCGGTTTAATGACTTTACATTAGCGGAAACGAGGGCATTGTTATACTGCACAAGACTGAGCGATGAGGTCGAAGAGAAAAACCCGCCATTAATGCAGACGAATCTGTTCCCCGACTGCTCCGCATATACCATACTCGGCTTCTTTAGTACAGCAGACGTTTTCGGTACAAATTCTACACGTGTCTTCGGATCGAATACCACGCAGTAAGCATTCATACTTTTATTCATGAAGGGCTGAACGGTACGGTAAACCTGTATTCCGTTCGGGAAGCCTTTCATTAGAGAATCTGCCTTACGCCAGTAGCCGGGCAGCTTTACCAGGGGCGTCGTATCTATTACCGGAACCGGAAAAACAGGATACTCGGCGATCGTTTTCTCTTCTTCTGAACAAGCGCCGATAGCGAAGGCTGCCGGCAAAAGCAGAACCAGGATCTTTTTTAAAAACCTCGACATATCTTTAAATTTTAATTGAAATATTTAGAGCAAAAGGACCCCTGAAAGCCAGCGTTCTGCTGCTTTTGAGTACCCTTTCAGAGTCTGTTTTCGTTAGCTATCCTATCGCCATAATTCGTTCTGAACGAGCCCTTCCGCCCTGTCAATCTCGCTCTGAGGAATCGGAAAGATATAGTGCCTGGGTTCAAAGTTCCGGTTGTCGCGACTGAACCTGACAGCGTCAGAAGCTGAGTAATTGCCGATATTGTTCAGATCGGCAGTAGCACTGGTTTTAAAATTGGGGATTGCAGCAACTGTGCCCGCTGTCTTTGAAGCGCCGTAAACTTTGCCAGGCATTACAAGTTCAGCTATCTTCCACCTTCTGATGTCAAACCAGCGAAAACCTTCAAGAGCAAGCTCAGAAGTGCGTTCCCTTCTGATCACCTGTCGCATCTTAGCCTGATCAGCAGCAACGGCCTGTTCCACATCCGGGAGACCCGCTCTCTTCCTAAGTGCATTCATAGCAGAAATCACAGAAGCATCCACCTGATTCAACTCGATTTTCGCTTCAGCATAGGTGAGCAATATTTCTGCATATCGCATGAATATCCAGCTCACACGGGCAATCGTTATATTCTCATCATTAAAGGTGTATTTCGCCCACAGGTAGCCAACTCCGTTCTTAACCGGACCAAAGGCATTGGAAAAGTCGTTATTGGTTTGCGAAACCCAGTTACCGCTTGCGTTCAGAAACTTCGTACTGGTGTTATAGACGTCAAAAATAGCTTTTGCATTATTCTGTGTAAGCGTATCACCATGCATGACCACGGTGTACTTCAAACGCTTGTCTCTTTTTTTAGAGGGTGCCGACGGATCATAAACGGACGACTCATCAATTCGCTTTCCATCCGTTGCTTCAAAATTGTCGACCAGCCGCTGGGTAGGAAACCTTCCCGACTGCCCGCCGAGGTTGCGGGAACCCTGGCCGAGCGGAATATAGTTGAGAGAATTTTGAACAGCATCTGAATACATCAGCTCAAACATGATTTCCTTCCCCGCGTTAGCGTTCTGTCCGCTTCTTGTAAACAGAGCCTCAAAGCGGGGATTTAAGCTGAGGCCTGCATTGTCTATTACAGACTTTGCTGCAGTTGCAGCTACCTCAAAATCTCCATTAGTCAAGGCAATACGAGCCTTCAGGCCTAAGGCGACCGCTTTATTCAACCTGCCCCGATCAGAGACAGACCAGGTCATCATTGCTGCCGACTCATCCAGCTCTTTGTACAGGAACTGAATGATATCAGCCTTTGGAGTCTTCACCTGATTGTAATATTCATCGTATTGAAGAGGAGTGGTAATTAAAGGAACATCGCCAAACATAAAGACGAGGTAATAATAAGAGAAGGCCCGCAATACTCTCGCCTCTGCCTGCATACGGTTGTACTCATTCTCAGCTACATTTGCTTTACCGGCTTCCATGCCGCTGATCATGGTGTTGGCACGCTGAATGGTTATATAGGCAAAGTTCCATATTGTAGAAAGACTGCCGTGGCTTGCATCATAAGCACCCTCAGCTGTACTTGCAGCACGCAGAACGCCTATATCTGTCCAGTTATCAAAATTTATCTGATAGGGAATAGATCCGGCATTCCAGTTTATTGAATTATAGACGCCCGTCAGAGCAGCGTTCATTTCCGCCTTTGTCTTCAGAAAAGAACCGGTAGTCGGCTCATCAAGAGGCACCTCGTCAAGAAATTTTTCACAGGATGACATGCTGAGTATTCCTGCAAGAACGAATATGTAATATATCTTCTTCATCACCCTAAAAGTTAACGTTCAAACCAAATGTGTAAGTTTTCATGATGGGATAAAACTCCCCGTTACTGTTGTTGATCTCAGGATCGAATCCCGGATAAAAATCGTCCCAGGTGAACAGGTTCTGGCCGCTGGCGTAAAGTCTCACAGAGCTGATCTTCGCTTTGCCGGTCAGCTTCTTTGGAAGGGTATAGCCCAGTACGACATTCTTTAATCGCAGGTAAGCGCCCGACCTTACCCAGTAAGATGAGTTGTCGTAATTATGAGAAGTATTGTTAATAGTAAGGCGCGGATAGCTCGCATCCGGATTTTCAGGGGTCCAGAAATCTTTCATGTAATTGAACATCGTCCCCTGAAACTGGCCGGAGAAAAAAGCCTGAGAACCCGTACCCGACAGATAGTTATCCTTTTTTCCAACCCCTGGAAGAATGCTGTAAAATCAAAACCTTTCCATTGGGCGGAGAAGTTAGCACTGTACTCATAGCGGGGGAAAGAATTACCGAGTATCGCCCGGTCGTAACTGTCAATCACGCCGTCAGGGACGCCATTAGCACCGCTGATATCCTTATAGCGAATGTCGCCCGGAGCAGTAACACTTCTCCATCTGTTCGGTCCGGCCGCAATTTCTTCTGCGTTCTGATACAAGCCATCAGCTACATACCCGTAGTAAGAATTAATGGCGTATCCTTCCTTTGAAATGAGTAATCCGTTAATGTACTCCTGCCCGCTCAGATCAAGCGCCTTATTCTTCACATCTGAAAGAGTAAGCTGAACCTGATACTTGAAATCTTTTAAATTATCCTTCCATCCCGCGGCTAGTTCCCAGCCGGTATTACGCATACTGCCGGCATTGATATACGGCGCTCCCAGACCCACATAGTTGGGGATCGGCAGAAGTTGCAGCATTTTCTTAATGTCTCTCCTGTAAAAATCAGCCGTCACAGACAGCCTGTTTTTCAGAAAAGCGAGATCCAAACCCAGATCGAACTGTGTCGAGGTTTCCCACCGGATGTCTTCATAAGAAGCATCTGTAAGTGCATAGCCGGTATTCGCTACGTTATTGAAATAATAAGGTTTGTCGGTATTGTAACTGGCATACGCCGGATAAAAGACAGGAGTCCCGTTTGCATCCATCAGGTTTTGATTTCCCAGCGAGCCATAGGACAGCCTTAGCTTTGCCTCGTTCACCGCTGGCTTTATACGTTCCCAGAAATCTTCCTGCGACAATCGCCAGCCTGCCGATACAGAGGGAAATACATCCCAGCGATTTCGCGAGAGGAACCTGGAAGATGCATCCCATCTTCCATTTGCTTCAAAGAGGTATTTCTCGTTATAGTTATAGTTAAAACGACCATAAAAAGACACCATTTTAAAGCGAAGCTCATCACTGCCCACACCCACACCAACATCGTCGCCTGCGCTGAGATAGGGCTTATCCGGATCAAGGCTGATCACAACGGAACCGTCAATTCCTGACGACTTAAAGGATTCCGTGCTAAAACCGCCCAGAAAAGTGAAATTGTGCTTACTGACAGACTTCTTGTAGGTAGCCTGTGCTCTGAACATGTCCCGTGAATTATCCAGAATGCCGTCATTCAAAGAATTGGTAGCGGGATACAAAACAGAGGGAACAAGTGCGTTATTTACAAGATCAGCAGAATACACCTGATATTGCTTTATCAGATTCCGCGATCTCACACTATAGCTGTTCGAGTTATAGGTTGTGAACAGCTCCAGACCCTCTACAGGCGTATACTTTAAGGAACCAGCAATCACCCTCGAATTCGTAACCCTGGTATTAAAGCCCGATGACCTTGCTAAAGCAATAGGATTTCTGTTAGCCCAACCTTCGCCGTACTCTCCCGAATGAAAGATCCCAGGCTGATTTGCAGGCAGTCCGATTGCCTGAGAGATTATAAAATTAGGCGATGCTCCTCCCGGCCAGTGCCTGTCCTGCTTATTCAGTGTAAGATCAAGAGAAGCCTGAAGATTCCTGGCAAGCGATACGTCTGTATTAAACCGAAGATCATAGCGCTTCATTTTTGTATTCTCGGTCAATCCATTCTGATCCAGAAAGCTTCCTGAAGCGTACATTCTGATCTTTTCGGTACCCGACGAGACAGACAGGTTGTGACTCTGCATCATCCCGTCGTTTGTTAATACCTCCCCTATCCAGTCGGTATTGAGGCGGGCGAAGTTATCGACACCATTCGTTATATAGTCGTTGATCAGTTCTTCGCTAAAGCCGGCGGATTGCCCGATATTCTGCCTCGCCGTATTCATATACTGCATATGCTCCACTGCACTTACCTTCTCCGGAAAGTTTGTTGCCTCCTGCCAGCCTCCGTATGCCCGGTACTCTACCCGCGTTGCATCTTTCTTCCCCCGCTTTGTCGTAATAAGCACCACACCATTCGCTGCACGCGAGCCGTAGACCGCCGCCGCCGCTGCATCTTTCAGCACAGAAATACTTTCAATATTATTCGGATCGATAGCATCAAGACTCATTTCGATATTATCAATAAGCACAAGAGGGTCCTGCCCAGCCATAAACGAGCCCACACCTCTTATTCGCAGCGTTCCCTGGTCAGCACCGGGCAAACCGGAGCCCTGTGTAACAGTGACGCCAGGAGCAATCCCCTGTAAAGCCATTGAAGTAGAAGCAACGGGCCTCTTAGCCATCTCCTCTCCGTCGACTACAGAAACACTCCCTGTCAAATTCACCTTCTTTTGCGTGCCGTACCCTACCACAACCACCTCATTTAATTGAGAACTCGTCTCCTGAAGTACAACATTCAGCTCTTGTCCGCTTCCTGCTTTTACTTCCTTACTCTGAAATCCAATAAACGTAAAAACCAGACTGGCACCTTCGGCAACATTTAGCTGAAACCGCCCGTTACCGGCAGTGGTGGTGCCTCCCTTGACGCCTTTGATCTGGACAGAGACGCCAGGCAGCGGCTCTCCCTTCGTATCCGTTACCCTCCCTCTAACTTGTCTCGTCTGACCAGAGACGTTCAGTGCAATCAAAAAAACAACCAGCAGTGAAAGCAGCCTGCATAGCCTTTTTTCTCTCTTAGTAAAAAATCTAATCATGATATGCTAATTAAATGGTGGTACTTATTGGCTTATTTTTTTATTTGGTATCTGTCGTCCGAGAACCACGATCCTCAGTCGTTGATCATTCTCATCCCGTTTGGTTAGTACAACACTAAAGTATATAAAATTACTTAACATAGAAATATTTATTAATTTTTTTAATAAGTAAACACAGAACAGCGATATCCGTAGTTATATATAAAAATCCGAAAGAAGCGTGCTATCGGGTTAATAAGACCAAAAAAGCGGGACATATCAAATAACTTTCAACTAATTCACCAACAAAAAGACAACAAAGCCCCGCAAAAGCCAACCTATCCCGCCATTTTCTTAGCAAAAAAGCAAAAAGCATCTCTTCAGAACCACCAATTACCATAATTTCTTTAGAAAAAGCAAACAATTATTAATATTTATTCGAAATAGATCGGTATTTATGAATAATTAATAAAAAAACAATCAGAAAAACCCGAGAAACGCCGCCATTCTTACATCCCCATTCCCTTGTCTTAATATTTTAATATTTTGTAAAAAGTTCTCCCTTTTCGTGATATTTACATTAAAAATCACCGATGACTTTTTTTGAAGAATTAAACGACGCAACGATTTCGGGGGTGGCGTTCAAGAACGCCAATCTTAAGAAGGCCATCATATCTTACTTTGCTACGGTAGGCAGTTGCACTATTGCGGACCTTTGCAAGGAACTCAACCTTAGTGCTCCTAAAGTGAACAATCTTATTCTTGATCTTATCAGCGAAGGCCTGGTCAAAGATTTTGGAAAAGTAGATTCAACCGGAGGCAGAAAACCCAACGTTTACGGACTCGTACCTGAGTCTGTTTTCTTTCTCGGAGTAGACGTCAAGCAAAACCACGTCAACATAGGACTCACTGATCTGCAGAAGAGGATCGTCCATATGGTAGAAAATGAGCCTTACAAACTCAACAACGACCGGGAATCACTTAAAGAACTTTGCCGGCTCATCAAAAACTTCATCAAGGAATCCGGCGTTCCTAAAGACAAAATATTAGGCTTAGGGCTTAACTTGTCGGGGCGGATAAACTATTCAACAGGCTACAGCTATAGCTTCTTTCACTTCAACGAAGAACCGCTCAGTAAAGTCCTTGAATCGGAGATCGGTCTCAAAACCTTCCTGGAAAACGACTCCCGGGCTATGGCCTTCGGAGAATTCAGCGCCGGAGTTGTAAAACAGGAAAAAAATGTCCTGTTCCTCAATCTCGACCATGGGCTTGGGATGGGGATCATGATCAACAGCCAGCTTTACTACGGCAGATCTGGTTTCGCCGGTGAGTTTGGACACATTCCCATTTTCAACAACGAAATCCTGTGCCACTGCGGTAAAAAAGGCTGTCTTGAAACTGAGGCGTCGGGTTGGGCACTTACCCGGATCTTCAAAGAAAAAATAGAGAACGGCTCTTCTACTATTGTAACCAGCTGGGACCTGGAGTCTGAGCACATACAACTCGAGCACATCATCGAAGCGGCTATTAACGATGACGTTCTGGCCATCGATCTTATAGCCGAAATCGGAGAAAAATTGGGAAGAGGAATCGCGCTACTGATCAACATTTTCAACCCGGAACTAGTGGTCCTTGGCGGAAGCCTCTCGACAACTGGCGAATACATCAGACTACCCATTAAAAGTGCGATCAACAAGTATTCACTCAGCCTGGTAAACAGCGATACACAGCTGAGAGTG
This sequence comes from Arcticibacter sp. MXS-1, assembly GCF_041902385.1. Taxonomy (GTDB): domain Bacteria; phylum Bacteroidota; class Bacteroidia; order Sphingobacteriales; family Sphingobacteriaceae; genus Arcticibacter. The sequence goes on from NZ_CP169244.1 coordinate 4,521,897, forward strand.
TCTGAACTTGGAGAAAAAGCGGGTGTTATAGGAGCCTGCCTTCTGGTTAGAAACAGGCTTCTGGACTTGTAGTCTGAACTCTTGCTGCGCTGAACGCCATGCTCAACCGACCAGCTACTTCTATTCCAGGAGGAATGAACTGGCATACGCATCCCCGCTCAATTGCCTGGATCCGGAATATCATAAAACCTGCCGCCCCTTTCTTAACATCCTCGCCAGATTCCTACTTAAAGCCGCTCCCTAAGGCATATTTTGGAGAAGCACGCCGGCCACTCACACATCCCACGAAAAAAAGAGGCTGAACGCACCTGAAATCCAGCCTCCCGTAGAGCTTATTTTAAATCAACCGGAACAAATATCAGTGGAGTCGGCAAGCAGGAGGCCCCCGGAGGAGAATAGGTCATCCTGATCGTATTTTCCCCACCGTCCTTAGCAGGAGGAAATACCTGAACTACAATAGCCTCAGGAGCTCCTTTTGTGGTCAGGCGGTCTGAAGGCAGCTTTACAATTCCTTCCTTAAACAAACCTTGGCTCACTATCATACTCGCAGCCATGCCGTTGCACCATTTATTATCCGAGGAGCGGGAGTTCCAGGTAAGCAAAGCCAAACCCTTTCCGTCACTGCTCTTCCATTTCAACTCGATATCATACATCACCCCGTAATTCCCTGCAAGCCTGGCCTGCTGGCCAGTACTTGCATCTCTTCCAATTATCCAGGGGTCCTGTTTCCCGTCGGCAAGCATGATCTGGGCGGCACCATTCTTCGTGTCAAAGACAGCGTTTGCGGTTACCTTATAATTGCTCACGCCGAACAGCCCCCTGCCGGCATTGCTGTGTCTGCTTGAGACCACAGCTTTCATCTTCTTGAAAGCTTCAGGACCTGGAGTCGAAGGGGCCGTTTGAACTACAGCAATCTCTCCCGGCTGATCAACTACGAATTCATAAAACCCATGAACCAGCTCGTTGTATTTCACAATATTTTTTTCGAGCTGCTCATCAATTGCAATAACCTGACCGGGCTTTACCGTCCTGATCTTCTCCTCCCCCTGCGAAGCAAAATAGTCGGCCAGCCCTTGCTTACCGATCTGAAAATAGTTACTACTGGGCTTCTGCGACGAATATTTCATCATCCTGATATGCATGTCGCTCTTTCCCGTATTTTTGATCACTGCCGTGATCTTGCGATCTATTTCCTTTGGCTCCTTAATGCCATTCACATTGTACACGTAAAGACGTACAGATCCCGGATTAACAGCCTCTTTTAAAGCCATTGCTTCCGGATCTCTTATATACTCCGGATCATCAGAAATGATATATTGCGGGCCAGGCAAGACCACCTTCTCGTAGTCGATAAAAGGTATTTTTTCGGTCAGAAAGCCGGGCAACTCCACAACGTTCCCCTGACGGGCTCCAAGGATCACTTCACCCTGACCGGGCTTCAGAACCTGCGCCTGACTCTCGCCGAGCATACAACCAACAAAAATACCGGCTGCAAACAACGACGCTCTTCTCATTTTTTTAGCTCAATTTTCATATTTCTTCTATAGTATGCGATCTAGCTTCCAGACATCAGGCTCTCTTAGCGAACTCCAATGTGATTCTTTCCCAACTTCCCGCTTATAAGGCCTCACTCAAGAAGGACTAGCAGGTTAATGAACGCAGCGAAAAGCCCCGAATAAAACCTTGCGTCGCGCGATCAACACACGTCAGCAGCTTTCCCGACCAATTACAGCAACAGCAACTCCCACACGTGCACCGGCCCTGTTCACAAATTCATCCCCTTAATCGGTTTTAACTCAGCACAGCCCCGCAAAGAAGCGAAAGAGTTCCAGACATTTATCGACCAGAAACGTCGCGGGTGTCCTCCATACCGAGCCATAAAACCAGCCCTGCTCTTCAGCTCACTCCACTTCTTCCTTATGAACTACAGGCAGTCCTCAATCCCTGATTCAAAAATGATCTGCTTGTCAGTCCCGGCAATGTTTTTCAGGCTGTTCACCACCCAATACCCCTCATAAGCCTTGTTCTCGGTAATAAAAGGGCCGAGCAATTCTGCAATCGTTGTTTTCTGTAATGCCGCGGCATCACAGATTCAAGACTCTCAAAGTATTATCCACATTCGACAAAACGCTGGGAGCTCTTTGCTAACGCAAGATATAACATTTATTTTATTAACAAACTTATATTTTTAATTTTTTTAAGAAGTAAAGCCGTTACAGGCCGTCCTTTTCTCAGAAAACTATTCCGGGCCCTTGGGGTTACAATAAGAAACATCAACTCCTATGAAAAAGCCAATTTCCAGAAAACAACATGGCGTCGCGGAATTCGGGTATATTCCGCTTGCAGCCGCCGCTCCGGAGCTGTTCGGCTTCTCGGGCCACCAGCGGGCAACTGTTTTGTCACGCTCTGTAGCAGCCGGGGTTCTTACCTCTGCCCTCACCACCCGGGCAGAATGGGGACTTTTTAAGCTTATTCCATTTAAAATACACCTTGCCGCAGACCTCACCGTGGGCCTGTTTATTGCCTCGGCTCCATTTCTTTTCGGCTTCGCCCGTAACAAGAGGGCACGAAACGCCTTCCTTGCACTGGGTCTTACCAGCATCGTTGTTCCCCTGCTGACGCAAAACGAAGAGATGACGCATGAGTAGACTGTTCATCCTTACACTGGGTTTCGCTACCCTGCTCATCCATCGGGCCAGCGCGCAATATACCGACAGCACCACCTATTACGCGGGGTATATCAGTACTGGCTCAATCAATAAAACAAATGACGGCGACTCCTACCTTCTTAATAATGCTGTAAAATTTGGGATAAGAAAGAAGAGCATTTCCCTCAACGCCAACAACAGCTGGGTATACGGAAAACAGGACAAGAGCCTTACGAACAACGATTTTTCTTCTTCTTTAGATTTTAATCTGTATAAAACCTTCCCTCATTTTTTCTACTGGGGGCTGGCTAATTACAATACAAGCTATTCGCTGAAAATCAACAACCAGCTTCTGGCCGGTGCGGGAGTAGCGTATAACCTGGTCGACCAACCTCAGGCATTGCTGAACATCAGCGACGGTATCCTGTACGATAAAAGCGATCTGCTTCTCGAGGACAGCATTCCCGACAGATATCACACTTTCCGAAATTCCTTTCGCTTACTCTTCAAATTCACCATCCGGAAGGTAATCACGCTGGAAGGCAGCAATTTCGTGCAGAGTTCACTGAACGATAAGCACGACTACATTTTCCGGTCCAACACCAGCCTCTCCGTCAAGCTGATTAACTGGCTTAGCTTTACTACTGCGTACAACTTCAACAGGATTAACCGTACAGGGCGACAAAACTCGCTCCTGAACTATGGACTAACACTGGAGAAATATTTTTAAGAGAAGCAATCCCTGGCGGGATTGCTATTTTTGAACAATGCTCGCTAAGGTCCTTCTAACAGCATCTGCAATTATTGTTCTTATACTGCTCAGGTCGAGAAGGCGCTGAAGCACGCGGCTTCCCATACAATCACTTCGACCGGGTAGCCAGAAACAGGCCGGCAATTCCTGTTAACAGCAATGCAGCAGCAATCTTACGCTTTGAAGGAGGCATGAACCGGCTCCAGCCTCCGCTGATTCCCGAGCCAAACTTGAGCGGGCGGAATATATTTCCGCTGGTAAGCGGAACATTGTCGGCCACGTTCAGGTATCGTTCAATCACCTTTGCAGTGATGGCCCGGGTAAGGCCCGGAAACAATGCATGTGATAGTTTGAGCACCACGGCCATTGATCCGACCACCACAGATTCCCTTGGCTTTTCGGCTAATGACACAAGCGCACGTGCCAGCTCTTGCGGATCGTATACAGGAGGTGCCGGCTTCAAATATCTCCCTGTGAAGTTAGCGGCGTGCTGAATCCCGGGAGTATCAAGGAAGGCAGGAAAAGCATCACAGATATGAATGTCGGGATAATTAAGCAACTCCCCGCGTAAAGCTTCGGAAAACCCGCGCAGCCCGAACTTGCTGGCCGAGTACCCGGTAGCATAGGGAACCGGAAACCAGCCCCCAACCGAGATGTTGTTAATCAGCACACCCTGTTTTTGCTCCTTAAAGTAAGGCAACACGGCATGGGCTCCGTGAATATAACCCATCAAATTGGTCTTGATCACCTGATCGATTACCTCTACCGGGGTATCTGTGAGGGAGCCGGCAGCAAGGACACCCGCGTTATTCACCCAGACGTCTATACGGCCATACACTTCAAAGGCTGTCTTGGCAAGCAGCGCAACCGCCTCGCTGTCGGTTACATCAGTAACCACACTGATCGCTCCTGAAGCGTCCACCTGGTTACATTCCTCAACCGTTTCATCCAGTGCAAAATCTCTTCGCCCCGCAAGCACGAGACGCGCCCCGGCCCTTGCAAATTCAACAGCAATAGCGCGGCCTGCGCCTCCGGACGCTCCTGTAATCACTACAGTTTTTCCGCTGATCCGGGTATTTTTCGTTGTAACTGTCTGTTTGTTCATAGTGTACAAGTAGTACCTCGCAGTTTGCAATATTTGCGCCAAACTGAACAAACGCCCGCAGGACCGCTGCTTTCGCATCAGGTGTTAGTATCGAGGCGACTCTAAGCCGCCAGGCATTCCGATATACCTCGACTTGTCTTGAAAATACTACACGGGGAGCATTTCCAGCGCCTAAGCTGCCCAGACTACAGCAAGCAGCTCCGTTCTCTTCCGAAGGTCTGTTTAGTTTTCAAAGCCGGCACAGACCGGTGCGTTTTATTTCAGCGATTCTGTTAAGCATAGTTTTCCAGTTATTTTTGATCAGTTAATTCTCTTTACAAATGCGTACCTTGCGTTAATGGACAAGACCTGAAAGGCAGGATTCGGTTCAGTGGACCTCTTATGAAACCGTTGGAATTAACTGCGTCCGTCTATACCCCAGCTACGTTCATCATTCGTAGCATGCTCTTCTCTGATTCGTTGCGAGTACGGCTTGCATGCGGGGTAAGTCCGGGTTGAGTCCGGGTTTTACCTTACAAAAACCGCAGTCAACCCGCACTCATCCCACCCACAGTCCGCACACGCTCAAAGCCTGGTACGTATCAAGTACAACGATGGTACGATACAGCATGATATAGGTCTCGCCCTAAGCAGGCTCTGCAGATCATTGAATTAATAGTAAAAAAACTATACAGGATAAACTGCTATTCCTGAAGCAACTATACAAACTAAGATCCCGATAGCAATTGAACTATACAAGCATTTCCTTATTTCAGGAGCCTGGCTCTTTTCATCTTTTTCAAGTGCGCCGTACTCGGTGGAGCCTTGCTTAAAAGTACCCCTGGCGCAGTTCTTGCGCATCGCGTTTAGATCCCGGCTGAATGCCTGCCTTACTTCAGCTCTCACTGCGTTTCCCGGAGAAAAGTCGGCTTTTCCCTCTCTGTAAGATCCCCATCGCAAAGCGAAACAAAGAGGATTCAAAAAGCATTTATTATGAAAAAAAGGCATGGAACGATTCGAGAAATATCTCTGGTGGCAAACCGGCATCATCTACCAAATTTATCCGCGATCCTTCCAGGATTCAAATGGCGACGGAATAGGCGATTTGCGGGGCGTGGCACAAAGGCTCGACTACCTTCACGATCTGGGGGTGACTGCGGTCTGGTTATCTCCTATCTACCCCTCTCCGATGGCCGACTTCGGCTACGATATTTCCGACTATACCGGAATCCATCCGCTCTTTGGTTCAATGGCCGACTTCGACATGCTGCTCCGAGAAGTGCACTCACGGGGGATGAAACTCATTCTCGATCTGGTTCCAAACCATACATCTCACCAGCATCCCTGGTTTGTGGAGTCTCGCTCGTCACGCCATAACCCGAAGCGCAACTGGTACATCTGGAAAGACGCAGGGCCTGAGGGCGAAGCGCCTAACAACTGGCTGAGCGTCTTCGGTGGCAGTGCCTGGGAGTGGGATGAACTGACGAGGCAGTATTACTACCACGGCTTTCTGAAGGAACAGCCCGATCTGAACTGGCGGAACCCGGAGGTTCAGGCTGCAATGCTCGAGGTGATGCGGTTCTGGCTGAATAAGGGTGTGGACGGATTCCGTGTCGACGTGATCTGGCACATGATAAAAGACGAGCAGTTCAGGGATAATCCTCCTAACCCCGATTATCAGCCTCACATGCCTACCTATGACCAGCTTCTGCCGGTTTATTCCACTGATCAGCCCGAGGTGCACGGTATTATTCGCAAAATGCGCGAATTGCTCGACAGCTATCAGGAAAGGATGATGATCGGCGAGATCTACCTCCCGATACCGAAGCTCGTGATGTACTACGGTGTGGATAACAAGGGCGCCCACCTGCCATTTAATTTCCAGCTGATCGACCTGCCCTGGGATCCCGTGAAGATTGCTTCCGCCATTGACCTCTATGAAGGATCTCTTCCTGCAAATGGCTGGCCCAACTGGGTGCTGGGCAATCACGACCGTATCCGCATTGCCAGTCGTGTCGGAATAGAACAGGCGCGCGTAGCGGCCATGCTTTTGCTGACCCTGCGGGGTACTCCGACCATTTATTACGGTGACGAGATTGGTATGCGCGATGTCCCGATTCCTTTTGAAGAAGTGCAGGATCCGCAGGGGCTGAATATGCCGGAGAAAAACCTCAGCAGAGACCCCGCCCGTACTCCCATGCAATGGGATGACAGCCCTTACGGCGGATTCAGCAAAGCCAGTCCCTGGCTCCGGTTAAACCGCTCATACACGCGGGAGAACGTGGCAGTCCAATCGGCAGACCCGTACTCCATGCTCTCCTTCCACAAAAAACTCATCGCTTTGCGGCAAAAAGAACCGTCGCTTATGGCGGGCGACTATATCCCCGTCCACTCAGACCGGCAGAGCATTGCTTACATCCGGAAAAAGGAGGAACATGGCGCATTCCTTGTTCTGTTAAATTTAAGTCACTGGCCCTGTTACTTCAATTCTCGGTCGCCTCTGAAAGGGATCATAGAAGTAGCCACCTCGCCTGAGCTCGAAGGCGAGGAAGTAAACGACCGAATTTCCTTAAGCGGAGACGAAGGCATTGTTGTTCGCATTCTCTGACGGAGCACACTGAAGGTAACAGCGCCGGACGGGCAGTTCCTGCCAGGCCCGGCGCTGCATTTTGAAGCATCCGAAACAAACAGAGCGATTAACCGCGATGCTTTTAGCTGCACTCCTTCAACTGTACTTTTAAACAATCGAGGCAGCAGAGCAATCACCCCTCATCATTTCAGTTGCATTCATTTAACTTCATTTTGAGACCTCCGGAACAAGCAGGGGCAATTGCTCCCGACGATATTTTCTGCATTCCTCCAACTGCATTTCGAAACATTTGGGCCAGGCAGGCAGCCTGATCATTAGTACTGTGATCCCGCATGCTTTGCGAAAAGAGTTAAAAAGACGGCGTTTCACAATGAAGTACAAGAACCCGCCAGTCCCCGGGATGCTGGCTGAGTTCCTGCTCGTACTGGCGCGATAGCTCACAGGCACGAACAGGATTCTCTAAGCCTCTCTGATTTCCTTCCCCCACTTGTATCAGGAAGGAAATCTGAAGGTTACCGGGAACGTCATCGCAAGGAGGCCAGACCTGGTGAAGTAACCGGAGGCCTTGAAACCTTCCCAACACCCCAGTTCTTATTTGGCTGAGGGCCCATCGTGAATTCAATGGTGCCTCCCCGTTCCAGATCACTCTGAGTTAAGAATGTCTTGCTATATGCCTTCCCGTTTAATTTCACACTCTGGATGTATGGGTTCTTCGCGGAAGCATTCTTAGTGACCACGGTAAAGTCCTTCCCGCCATCGAGATGGATCACCGCCTTCGCCAGTACCGGAGAGCCTATAGCGTAAACGCTGCTGGCGGGGTTAACAGGGTAAAAACCCATTGCACTAAAGATATACCATGCACTCATTTGTCCGCAATCTTCATTTCCTGAATAGCCGGACGAGGAATTATTATATAGCTCATTGAGAATGCGGGCGACATAGAGCTGGGTTTTCCAGGGTTGTCCTGCGTAGTTATACAGATAGGCGACGTGGTGGCTTGGCTCGTTGCCATGGGCATACTGACCAATAAAACCAGAGGCGTTTCCGTTCACTTCGCCCGGAAGGTCTTTAAGAGTAAAGAACTTATCCAGCTTCTCTATAAAAGTCTTATCGCCTCCTACCAGTGCAATCAAACCCTCCACGTCCTGGGGTACATACCAGAAATATTGCCAGGCGTTCCCTTCAGTGTAGGGATTGCCCCCGTTGCCCCCATACTGGAGAGGATTAAAGGGACTCACCCATTTTCCATCATCATTTTTTGCCCTGAAGAAGCCCGATTGCTTATCATACAAGTTCTTGTAGTACTGCGACCTCAGCATGAAGCGGTTATAGTCAGCCGCCTTTCCCAGCTTCCTGGCGAGCTGTGCCACACACCAGTCATCATAAGCCATCTCCAGCGTAATAGACACCGACTGCGATTGCAGGTTCTCGGGCATGTACTTGTACTTCTCCCACAGGTCAAAGGGAGAACCGGGGTGTATCCTTTCAGAAGATGCCTTGACGGCCTCATAGGCTTTGTTAACATCAAATCCTTTAATTCCTTTTAATGCCGCATCGGCGATGACAGGAATAGCGTGGTTGCCGATCATGCAATAGTTTTCGTCACCCCACAATTGCCAGATAGGAAGATAGCCGTACGTATCGTATTGCCTGAACATGCTATTTATACAGTCGGCTGTTCGCTCCCGCTGCAGCAGCGTGTAAAGCGGGTGAGCTGCCCGGTAGGTATCCCAAAGAGAAAAAGTTGAATAATGCTTCTTATTGGACGCATTATGAATAGTGAAATCAGTAGCCTGATAGTCGCCGTTCACGTCAGCCATGTTATTAGGCTGAGTAAAGGCGTGGTAAAGGCCGGTATAAAAAATTTGCTTCTGTTGGTCTGTACCTTCAATACTGACCCTCGCCAGCTCTCTTTCCCATTTTTCATCTGCCTTTCCGGCCACTGCATCAAAGTCCCATGCCGGATTTTCCTTTCTCAGATTTTCGCGTGCATTCTCCAGACTTACAGCCGACAGTCCCACTTTAACAAGCAAGGGCTTGCCGTCGCCGGGATTAAAGTCGAGCACCGATTTAACGTTCGTACCATTTACAACAGTTTCATTGTCATAGACACGCTGCCCGTTCACCATCTTCACCGAGCTGAGGGGACTGGAGAATTCGGCACGAAAGTACACCTTCCTCAGTCTTGCCCATCCTGTCAGCACACGGTATCCTTCTATGGTCCGGTCGTCAACCTTCCGTATTTCAGCGGCGAGGATCTTACACCACCAGTACGATCTTTTTTTATTGAGAGAATGATTCAGATCGATGATCACATGAGCAGGTTTGCCCGACGGAAAGGTATAGCGATGAAATCCGGTATGTTCCGTCGCGGTAAGTTCTGCATTCACATCGTAATCCAGAAGCCTCACCTGATAGTAACCCGGCTTTGCTGATTCCTGCGAATGGGAGAATCGCGACCTGTAACCACTGCCGGGCTTGTCGGCATCGCCGGGTGTGGTCTTTGCCTCACCTGTCACCGGCATAAGCAGCACGTCGAAAAGGTCAGACACCCCTGTCCCGCTAAGGTGTGTATGACTGAAGCCAACAATGGTCTTGTCATTGTAGTCATATCCCGAGGCAGGATTATCGGGGTTATCCTGCGTATCAGGACTCAGCTGAACGAAACCAAAAGGGAGTGTTGCTCCAGGAAAATTACTTCCTGATAAACTCGACTGGTCAACAGCGCCTGTCCCGATAAAGGGGTTTACGTATCGTGTCAGCGATTGCTTATCCTGGGCATTCAGGACTGTAGAAACTAAAAGCAGCAGAGCAAAGATCCTGGCGAAGGTTTTTGAGATGTCCATTTTAAGATTGGTTGATTATTACAACATTAAGGAATTTTATTCTCTTTGCTAAATCGATTTTCAACTATTTACTCAAAAAGACTCAGACCTCCCCCCGGGCAGTCTGCACTGCCCTGTTGCGAGTGGTTCAACTTCAGGTGTGGCGCCGGCGGTAAGTCCTCCTGTGCAGTCTGCACTGCACTGTCGCAGTGGTTCGAGTTCAGGTGAAGCGCCATTGAAAAGTCTCCCTGTTCACCCTGCACTACTCTGTTGCAAGGCAATGCTCATGGGCTCTGGCTGAGTGCTGCCGGATATCAAAAATGGATCGGAACAAAAGGGACATTGATTAAAGGCTGTTAAAAGCATAAAAGAAAGCACCGGCATCGTTCTTTCAAAAATCATGGGATCCGCTTCAGGCTGGCCCCTGAAAACCTGTGGCACTCAGAAGCTGTAGCCAATCGAAATATAGGGCAGTGATCCTTCGCGCGAGAAACCGACTGTTCCCTGAATCAGGATCAGCTCCGCCGGAATAATGTAAATGCCTCCGCCATACCCATGATGCCACTTTTCTGACTTTTCTCCGGGCAGCCAAACCCGGCCAGTGTCGTGGAAGCCAATGAGGCCGACGGTGCCCGGCAAGAGATAAGAAGTAAAGTGAAAAAGCCTCATGCGCAGGTCGAGATTATGATAGGCCATCGTCTTTCCTGTAAAGCGGTTGGTGTGGAAGCCGCGCATCGTTCTGACACCTCCAAGCTGCATTCTCTGGAAAAAGGCAGGATCGCCCAGGGTGGTGCCTCCCCCGACCCGGTTGGCAATGATGAGGGCGTCATCACCGGCATTCAAATAAAAACTCAGATCCGATTCAATCCGCGCGTACTGATTATGTGTTCCGTTTAACTGCCGCTTAGCGGTGATATGGGCATTCCACAGCACACCGGAAGATGGATTTGAGGAGTTGTTTCGGGTATCATACTGTGCCCCGCCAACTAAACCGGCATAGAACCGGTCTTCAAAAACGCGCTCGGAAGGATTTGACAGGTCAAAGCTCCTGAAAAAGCGACTGATATTATCCCGGTGATCACTCGTATAGAACTCAGCTCCCAGACCAGCATTTACGCGAAGATTCCTGGCCACAGAGCGGTTCAGGCGTACAGAACCGGTGAGGTAATCGAAGTAATTGCGATAGTAGTTGATGCCTCCTTCGTCGTGGCGTTTAAATTCGGTCCGGTTACCTAAACCAAAAAAATTGGTCACGTTGTTGGGTCCCCATGAGTCAAGATCAACGCTGAGATCGTTCTTGCCGATCACGCCCGTAAAGCGACCGTCGTAATTAAATATGTACGAATTCCTGCCGGTGGAATAGTTGGCCCAGAACTCATGCTTTACTGCAAAAGGTTCTTTTCTAAAGCCCTGCTTCTCATAGATCATTCCCCCACGCAGCTGGATGCCCTGGTCGATGTTATAGTTGACAAGCGCCATCGGCCCGAACCGGTCGTATTTAAAGGCCGTGCGATTGTAGGAATTGACGGAGGTGTCAGATGATAATCTGAGGCGCGCCATCGCTCGCGGGGGCAAATTATTCTCCCGCCCTGGCTGGTCGTAGATAAAGATCCGGGAGCGGTTTTTCACCTCGTCAGAAACGGCGTAGTCGTCCTTTTCGTCGCCTCCGATCAGGCGTACTTTAATTTTAGGCTTCCCCTTTCCATTTACAAGGAACTGGTCATTCCCGGCCATGCCGTAGATCCTCACTTCCGAGGTAATATCGGGCCTGAACGTCCGGCTATACAAAAGACGTCCTTTTGATCCATCCTTCTTCCGATTATAGACCGTCACTGCCAGCTGATGTTCAGACTGCTGATCAACCTCTACAATCTCGCTGCTCGCGGAAAGAGAGACGTCTGTGTAGATCGATATGAACCGGTAATACTCAAGGGCCGATTCAGCGAGGCGATCCCGCCTTCCCTTCATCACCCGTTCGAGCTCCTGGCCGTTTTGCCGGTAGATCGTGTCGGGCATCTGGCGCATGGCCCTGCTGATCAGTCCATCGGTGATGGTGTTCTGTACATAGCGGATCTCCTCTATCCAGTCGTCTTCGTCGAGTGCATTGAGGAAGTACCGGTCGAAATATCGTGCGTTGTAATTCCAGCCCTTAATGTCGCGGATCTTTTCCTGATAGGGCTGCAAGTTTGATTTGAGCCACTGATGGGACAGTATCCAGGGGAACACGCCTGTGGTTTTATAGAATACCTTATCGCGGTCGCGGGGAACGGGCGTGTAACTGGTCTCCTTTTTCTCCTTCCCGGGCAGCCAGCGCCAGTTGTCGTCATGCCGGTCCCAGTCGCCCACCAGGAAGTCGAGCAGGCGTGCTCTCAGAACCAGCTTCTGCTCTACTTTTACATCGTTATCTTTTGCCAGCTTCCGGATCACCTTTTCAGTGTTATCTGTCTTGTCTGCATCATCAGGCATCCTTTCTTCAAAAAGATAGACAGCATTGGCAAAGTCTTTCCTGTATTCGCCCAGTGCGGGATCATCGGCTACGTAAACGACTTCTGGACTGGCGTGGGGCAGTTTTAAAGCTTCGGCAAGCAGCGGCACTACCTGGGCGCCATAAGGATGTCCGGTAGACACCTGATCTTGCAAAATATCGCGGGCAATGGTCGGACGAAGATTTTCAGGCAGTCCTCTCTCCGGGTATTTCTGTATGGTACGCAATACCCATTCACGCCCTGATGCATCTTTGAGTCGCAGCGAGCGGGTCTGCATGCCGCCGCCTGTTTTAACGACAGAAAGCCCTCCTTTTTCAGAACCAAGTCGCAGCACCCGCATCTTCACAGGTGTCGCCCATAGCCTCCTGTAGTTTTCTCCAAGCCAAAACCGGTGTGAAGCACTTACTTCGTTATATCCCGGCTCTATCGCAATGGTGATGCTGTCGCGTTCCTGCCCCTGGGCAGAATGGCCGGCAAGAAGTGACAAAAGGAACGCAGCAAAAAGAAGAACGGCATAAAAGAGCCTCATAAACAAGCAGATGTTAAGGTGTTAAGTGTAAAGGATGCTGACGCGGAGGGCTCTTAGTCCCGACACGCCCTGCAGTTCTTCCAGGTCGAGAAACTCCAGTTCCCTGCCCAGGTACCCCTGTTCCTGTAGATAGGCAATATATTGCATGTACTCCTCTATCTCGCGGTCGTTAAAGTAAACAAGGGCAATCTTTCCCGGCTGGGTAAGACGTTCGTTGCTGTCTCTTACCAGTACTTTATCGATCCTCTTTTTAATAATCTCGTACCGGATATTATAGGCACCCTCCACATCGAAACGACGTTCATCGGTCCTGAAGCTGATGTCAATAGGGTTGGCATGAACGAAGATCAGATGGGTCGTATGTAAGGGTACTTCGATCTGAGAGAGCAGCGCATGCGTCTGCCTTGCTACTTCCACCATTGACTTTAGCTGCCATAGGCGGAGGTTCTTGAGATAAAGAAGATTAAAAGGCTTTTCGGGCGCAATGCTCTGCCCTATGTACACGTCATATTCCACACCATCAGTCCTGAACTTCTCGAAATAACAGGGATAAGACTCCTGAAGTTCGGGCTGGGCCTGATCGAAGTAGGCGTTTACAGTTGCATTAATGAGCCGCATGGAATTTTCCAGGGCCCTTCTGTGAGCAAAGGCCGTTCCCTGCTGCTCATCCTTTGCGGCAATAAACTCGTCAAGAATATCGGGTTTGCCCGGATTAGTGCTCTTAAAATGCTCCAGAAAAGGGCCCACTTCACGTTCGAAGAACAGGCCAAGAAGGATTTCATCGTTAGTGGTAATATTCCCGCTGATGCGATCGAGCCATTTTTCGGTGCGGAAGATCAGCTCATCGGTAAGACCCAGAGGCTGCAGCTCTTTCAGAAGCCTGAGGGCCCGGAGCAGCGTCTCAAGCAGCACTCGCGTATCCTCACGGAAGGCAGCATTGCGCTGAACAGTTGAGTCGCGTATATCAATTGCTCCATAGAGCGGATACACGTCACTGAAAGAAATAGTTTCGATTTCATGCTTCTGTCCGCTGATTTTCTTTTGCTTAAGATAATTCCAGGCGGCCTCATTAAACTTCCACTGAACCGCAGGCTGCAGAGACGTAAACTTTCTTTTAATCACGTCTTCCACGCGCACTCTGAACTCGTCAGCACAGTTCTGAAGCAGCTGAGCCAGCAAAGGAAAAGCGGGCTCAAGAGCCGACAAGATGTGTTCATAGGGCAGCACAACCTGCCTCGAATAAATCTCTATGACGCCCGCCAGATGCGCATTATAAAAGATGGGAACAACAGCGTACGACACAACGCCCGACTGCTTTAGTCCGGCCAGAAAGGGGAACTGTAAGGCCCGTTGCTCATCGAGCTCATCAAAAAACAAAGCCCTCGGATTCTGTACGTAGTGCTCTACCAGCGACTGGAACACCTCTTTTTCCTTTCCGGCACGGAATGCCGTCTGTATAAGTACACTCTGGGAACAATCGTTACTGTCGAATACGGGCTTGCCATTCAGCTTCAGGAAGGGCAGCAGGCCGAATTCAATCTGATTTTCACCTGATAAAGTCTTCAGGGAGTCAATCACCCGCTGGTGGCGCTGATTAGCTCCGTGAGCGGAATATTCAAGGATCGCACTGCGAATATTATCCAAAGCAAATCTGGGTGTGATATCGGTGAGGGTGATCACCGAGAAGCCCTGAAAGCAGAACAAGTCGAGGGGTAACAGCATTTTCAGCGTTTCCAGGCCGTCCATTTCATGAAGCCGGGGCTCAAGGCTTGAAAGATTCAGTTCGGGAAGCTCTCCCTTTGGCTCTACCTCTATAAAACGGGTATCAGCATGAATGCGGAAATAACGATTCAGGGAGGTGGAGGGATCCAGATAGGAATACACCATCTCATTCTTCATGCCGGTATGGATACCATAAAAACGGTCAAGAACAAGTGAATATGCATATTCCAGCTTGTAGCGAAGAACCCGTTCAATTTCCTCAGCCGATTTACTATACATTTCACGCGACCGCGGGCTATTAAAAAAATTGCCAAATGCGTCGGTGCAATAGAATATTTTCTTGGGAGAAGGGGTACTGATTGCCCATAGGAAATGCTTCTCGTCAGATATAGGCGGAGTGAGGCTGGCATAGACGAGCTCTAAAAGATCTGTTCGCGCGGCGGCGGTTTCAGCGCTCATGGGTTCAGCGAAAGAAGGGTCCTCTTCAAACCTGGCCAGCACTTCTTCAAAAAAGCGCTTCTTAACCGTCTTTTCCTCTGCGATCCTTTTCCTCAGAAAAGTGATGAACGGTTTGAAGGATAAGACCGAGTCGGTTGGCTCGGGCAGCTGGACGTCGTCCTGTATATGAAGAAGGTCTGTTTGCATTTTATAATTCCACTTAGAAAGTGCAAAAATACACAATCGCTATTTGGCTTTTTTGTCGAAGCGGAGGATAGTGCCCGGCTCCTGGTCGGTGCCTTCACTTGAAATGTACAGGTTCGACATATTATCGAAGGCAATGCCCTCAGGCTGAGGAAAGACAGAGGGGTCAAGCTTGTAAACCTCCCTCACGCTGAACTCCTCATCCGCTACAAGGAGCACCATGTTCACAGACGAGAGAATGTACCAGTCGCCGGATGACGGACTTTTGGCCAGTGCAGAGGGCCGAAGATTAAACTTTTTGCCCTTTTTAAGTGCAGGAACCTTGTCGAGTGATATGGTTCGTGTTTCATTTTTGTAGAGGCTTCCATCGCGCGCAATGCTTAAGATATGCACCGTAGCAGACCCGCTCTTTTTATCGTCAGGGCATTCCTTGCAAAGCACATACATCCGTTCCATGCTATCGTCTGCAAAAAGCCCTTCATACTCGCCTTTCGGGACGAGACCGTCTAACTCAACGGGCTTAGTGGGCCTTAAGCCGCGGTCGAAACGGAAGCACAAAATAGTGCCGTCGCTTCTCAGGACATAGGTTCTCCCCTTGTAGAAGGTCACGTCTTCATAATCGCCTTTTTTGCCAAACCTGAACTTGTCGGACGTGCCGCTGCGCTGATGGTACAGGAACAGGATGCCGTCCTCATCCTGCTCAGCAAGGATGGTGGAGGGGTCTCCCTCAACAAAGGTAATTCCGGAAATTTCGCGTAATGCTGCAGGCATCTTCATGACCTGGGGCGCTCCGAGGTCGTAACCGCGGGGCGAGCTCACGCTCTTCTTCTGCTGCTTCTGTCCACAGGCAAGAAGGGCACACAGAAGCAAAACACAGGATACGGGATGTATAAAACGCTTCATCTGAAAGTTAAAAAGCATAAAACTAATGTTCTTCTTTTAAATACCAAGATGTTTGAAAAATGTTCGATAAGACGCTATGCTTCAAACTTGTTAAGGTTCAGCTTAAACAGCAGCATGAAATAACGGCCAAGCCGGTTACTGCGATTGTCGAGTATTGCATTGCTCTGCACCGTCCTCCTCACACTCGTATTCTGATTGAACAGGTCGAAGCCGGAAAACCGAAGAGCTCCCCGCCTGTTTTTCAGAAACTGCTTTTCGATAAAGCTATTGAGGATGAACGGATTGGTTCTGCCTGCGCCAGTAAATCCACGGTTGAAGTTCTTATCGGCCTCCAGGCCAATGAGCAAGCTCGGCGTGATATTGAAGCGCCCCCCGGCGCCAAGCCCCCAGGTGGACAGTTTCTTGTTGCTGTACTCCTCCAGCGAGTACCGGTTCCTGTTAAACGTGTAAACCACCGAGGGGTAGAACTCCAGTTTGTCGGAAGGATTCACCTGCATGCGGACCGCCTGCGAAATGATGAGGTTGCGACTGCTGATCCGTTCAAAATTACTCATCGAGACGCCGTGGTTGTAGTTTACGGAGCCGTTCAGATCCACAATGTATTTGCGGTCTTCCGTGGGCAGGGAGAGATTATATACTCCTCCAAGGATAAAGTTTCCGTTTACATTCTTAAACAAAGTCTCCTGAGACACAATGTTATCCTCTCTGGTAATCAGCACCGTGTTCGACACTACCTGGTCCTGGATGAACGCTCCATTTAATGAGGCAAAAAAGGTCTTTCCGCTTCCTGCAGAAAAGGAGCTGTAATTGATATCGAAGTTATGCCAGAGTTCCGACTTCAGAGTGGGGTTACCGGTAACGGGGTATTGAGGATTACTGACGTCGGTTACAGGCTGAAGCTGCAGATAGGTCGGCGGGTTACTTGTGGCGGCGTAATTGACAGAAAAAGACCGCTCTGCCGATATCAGGTAGCTATAGTTAAAGTCGGGCACTACATTGAGGCCGCGTCGGTTAATATCAATATTCCTGCTGATGGATTGTCCTGAGAGTAACGTCGGCTGAACACTCAGCCCTACTGTATATGAGTGCCTTGTACCGTTATAACGATATGAAATATTGACTGTATTAGTAGTAAACGAGTAGTTATAGCGGTTATTAAGAGAATCAACTTTCCGTCGCCAGTCGAGCCTTGTCTGCCGGTCGTTCAAATAGCTGGAGTAACCGAATATGTAGCCTACCTCTACCCTGGACTTGTCGCTGATCGGTTCAATATATGATATCTGAACAGTGGTACCAAAGCTTTCGTTCTCATTCCGCATGAACTGGCGCTGCACAGAGTCCTGATTCAGACGTCCCTGATTATCATAGAAGAGCATCAGGGCAGTAACATCCTGTTCTGTAGTTGTCCAGCCATCTCTTACCGTTAGCTCGCCATACAAATTCCGGCCTGTCTTCCCGAACTTATGATTGGCAACCACCCTTCCGCTGACCGTAGGCACGTAGGAATACTGATGTTCACTGGAGATCTGGTGCAGGCCATCGGTGAGGAAGTTATAGATCTGCTTATTCTGCCTCAGCACCGAGCTCCCATCCATGTCTTTCCTGTTCAGATTGAGCACCGGTGCAACCTGGAAGAAGTTTACACTATCTTCGTACTCCACCGTCCATTGCATCACGTGGTTATAACTGATGGTCTTATTTGTGGTGGTATCGTTATTGAGGATGAAGGTATTGTCGGGATAGATATTCTGTCTGAAAGTCTCAGAGAACAACTTGTTTATATTCTTGGCAAAGTTGTAACTTCCATAGGAGCTCAGATTCTTATTATATTTTTCCCTGTAGTTGAATCCGGTAGCCGTGATGGTATTTAACCCCCTGTCGCTCCCTGCAAGTGCGTAAGCAGACCCCGGTATGCTTGCATTATTATTATTGAGGTTGCCATAAAAGGCGGTCTCCCGGTTGTTATTAAAGTAATTGCCCATGGCAGAAAGCTGATATCGGCCCTCGTCGCCTTTTCCTGCCGTCGCGTTTCCAAAATATCCCTTACGCAGGTTAGCCCAGGTCTTAATGTTGATGATTTTCTGGTAGCGTCCGTCGGGGTCGCCCGTCAGCCGTGCTTTGTCTCCATAATCATCAATTACCTGGATCTTCTCAATGAGGTTAGCCGGAATGTTTCGGATAGCTGTCTCCACGTCGCCCCCGAAAAAGTCCTTGCCGTTTACCTTCACCCGGGTGATCACTTTTCCCTGGGCAATCAGTGCTCCCTCCCTGTCGAAGGTAATGCCGGGAAGCTTTTTAAGAAGATCGATGGTAAAGGCGTTCTCCCGAACCTTAAAATGCCTGGCCCGATACTCAATGGTGTCTTTCTTAATCACCACAGCCCTCCTGGCGAGGATTGAGATCTGATCGAGTTCATATGTCTGTGGTTCAAAGCGGAGCGGGTCCAGGAACACCAGGAACTGTCCCCCGTCCAGCTCATACTCCTTTTCTATGGTCTGATAGCCGAGGTTGGAGATGGTGAGAAGAAAGCGCAGTGAGGTAACTCCCCGCAGGATAAACGTTCCCTGATCGCCGGTTTTTGCAAGGAGGGTATCAGTTGTGGATGTGAGCTTCACCGTAGCGCCGCTTACGCCGGTACCGGTAGTGTCGTGCAGCACACCGCGCACTTCAAACCTGCCCTGGGCACAGATTGCGCCCGCAGATATCAGTAAAGTAAGCAGTGTAACGAATGCCTTCATTCATGTTCGTTTAAAACAGCTCCCCGGCTGCACTCAGAAACAGGGAACCGTCAGGAAACACGACTGCCGCGATGGAGGAGCCGCATTTACATATCCATTAAATAAGAAGGTAAAAATGAGCAAATTGCAATAATACTTATGTCAGGTTTATCTAGTTCCGGATCTGATTATCGGTTTTGTCATATTCCTGCCGGCTGCCTTTTTATCCATCAGCACCAGCTCTTTTACAACGCTGAAAGCGAAAAAACCGTATAGCATGTTCATTTATATTTTTAGAGTTACCCAGCGATGGGAGGAACAGAAAACAAGGATTTTCGGCCTCCATCTTTTTGCTAATGTAGTATTTTTTATATCCAGTCAAAAAGAAAACAGACTAAATATGTAAATTGACCCGCTGTAAAAACGTTCATAACAAACGTTTCGATTTATGGCTCTGAATTACGTCTGGATAGCATTTTTTATCATTTCATTTATTGTTGCCCTCATTAAACTGGTCTTCTTCGGAGACACAGAGATCTTCCAGAAACTTGTTGAGAGCCTCTTTGATACCACCAAATCATCCGTAATGGATATTGCCCTCCCGCTTGCGGGAACAATGGCATTCTGGCTGGGGATCATGAACATTGGAGAGAAAGCCGGTGCGATCAATTTTTTAAGTCGCATTGTCGGGCCTTTCTTCAGCCGGCTCTTCCCCGAGGTGCCGAAGAACCATCCGGCAACGGGACAGATGCTGATGAACTTTTCCGCCAATCTCCTGGGACTCGACAATGCAGCCACGCCTTTGGGACTGAAGGCGATGGGCAGCCTGCAGGAGATCAACCCTTCAAAAGACACGGCCTCTAATGCCCAGATCATGTTTCTGGTGCTTCATACATCGGGACTGACGATCCTGCCGATATCCATCATTGCACAGCGGGCAATCCTGAACGCTGCCGACCCAACCGATATTTTCATCCCCTGCATCATTGCCACCTATGTAGCCACTGTAGCAGGGCTCCTGATTGTTGCTATTTGGCAGAAGATCAACCTGCTGAACCGGGTGATCATCAGCTGGCTGCTCGGTCTCACGGCTTTTATCGGGCTCGTTGTCTGGTATTTTACCGCCTACCTCAGCAAGGCTCAGATCAGCGAAGTTTCAAAAGTGGTGAGCAACGTCCTGCTGTTCCTGATCCCCGTTGTCTTTATCCTGGGGGCAATCAGAAAGAAAGTGAATGTGTTTGATGCCTTTGTGGAGGGAGCCAAAGGAGGCTTCGAAACATCGGTGAAGATTATCCCCTATCTGGTAGCCATGCTTGCAGCGATCAGCGTTTTCCGGAACTGCGGCGCTCTTGGCTATATTGTGGATGGCTTCAAATACATCTTCAGCATGTTCCAGATGGACACACGCTTCACAGATGCGCTGCCTGTTGCCTTGATGAAGCCCCTGAGCGGCTCCGGAGCGAAAGCAATGATGATTGAAACGATGACCACCTTCCATCCCGACTCATTTGTAGGAAGACTGGCCTGCGTTTTCAATGGTTCAGCCGATACAACATTTTACATCGTGGCGCTTTATTTTGGTTCCGTAGGAATCAAGAAAAGCCGCTACGCAATTACTGCCGGCCTCTTTGCTGACCTGGCTGGAGTGATTGCTGCAATACTCATATCCTATTTGTTTTTTGGTTAATTTAGATACTATGTCAACTAAAACGATTGCCCTGATCGCCCACGACGGACGGAAGGCAGAAATGGTAGCCTTTGTGAAGGACCATTATGAAATCCTGCATAAGATGAAGCTGGTAGCCACCGGCACTACAGGTTCTTATATCCAGCAGACCGGTCTGGAAGTGACGCGGAAGCTGAGCGGCCCTCAGGGAGGTGATGCGCAGATTGCAGCCCTGGCTGCCGAAGGCCACCTGAAAGCCATTATCTTCTTCCGTGATCCCCTGGGGAAACATGCCCATGAACCCGATGTACAGATGCTGCTTCGCGTTTGCGACGTCCACAACGTGCCTCTTGCTACTAACCCAGCCACCGCCAAATACTTACTGATGGGAATTGCCGGGGAGGATGGTCTATGAAGAAAGCATTAGGTTTCGGTCTTATCTTATCAGTTTGCATGGTGCAGGCACAGGAAAAAATGACTCCTGAACTTTTATGGAAATTGGGAAGAGTGTCAGGGGAAATGGTCACGACTGATGAAAAAAGCGTCCTTTTCAGCGTCACCCAGTACAACATGGACGAGAACAAGGGAGAACGTAACCTGTATGCAATACCGGTGACAGGCGGAAGTCCCCGCCAGCTTACGACAGAAGCAGGCGGAGAAAGCGTAGTTCATATCGGCGCACAGACCGGCCGCATTACCTACCTCTATAAAGGGCAGCTGTGGACAATGAATGCCGATGGCAGTGGTAAAAAGCAGCTCACAGACGAAAAAGAGGGGCTTAGCAATGTCAGAGTATCGCCTGACGGGAAACATATCCTGTTTTCAAAAGAAGTGCCGATTGTAAAAGTGCATAGCACCGATCGCTATCCCGAGCTCAAAAAATCAGACGCCTATGTGTTCGACGACCTCAACTATCGTCACTGGGATGCATGGGAAGACGGCAAGTTTCAGCATATCTTCTATGCAGAGTTCAATAATGGTAAAGTAGGCGAAGCGAAGGATATTATGAAGGACGAGCCCTATGATTGTCCTCAAATGCCATTCGGCGGCTCTGAAGATGCAATCTGGAGTCCTGACGGGAAGTTTATCGTCTATGTCTCCAAGAAAAAGTTCGGCAAGGATTACGCCCAGAGCACCAATACCGACATCTATTTCTACGACCTTCAGTCGGGCAGGACAACCAACCTCACCGAAGGGATCATGGGCTATGATACCAATCCTGCTTTCAACAAGAGCGGCAGCCGTATGGGCTGGCTCAGCATGGATGAGGACGGCTACGAGTCTGACAAGAACGATGTGCTGGTATATGACTTCAAGACCCTCAAGACTCATAACCTCACAAAAGACTGGGACGGCACCGTGGCTTCCTGGCGCTGGAGCAATGACGGATCTAAGATCTATTTCGTTGCAGCAACAAAGGGGACGGAACAGCTTTTTGAGATTTCGGGGCTCTCTGACCTGAACAAGTTTTCAGCGAAAAACATCAGGCAGGTAACAAAAGGACAGTTTGATATTAATGGGATTGTTGGTCAGGCAGGCGGTCAGCTAATTGTAACGCGGACCGACATGAACCATGCGGCCGAGCTTTATAAAGTTGATTTAAAGTCGGGTGTTGTTAACCAGCTCACCTTTGTTAATAAAAGCATTTACGACCGCCTTGCGATGAGTAAGGTAGAAGAAAGGCATGTTAAAACAACTGACGGCAAAGACATGCTCGCCTGGGTGATCTATCCGCCCGACTTTGATCCTGCAAAGAAATACCCAACCCTGCTGTACTGCCAGGGAGGACCGCAGTCGGCCCTTAGTCAGTTTTACTCCTTCAGGTGGAACTTCCAGCTGATGGCAGCAAACGGCTACATTGTTATTGCTCCTAACCGGCGCGGAATGCCCGGACATGGCGTGAAGTGGAACGAGGAGATCAGTGGCGACTGGGGCGGTCAGCCTATCCGCGACTATCTTTCTGCTATTGACGACATTGCCAAAGAGCCTTACGTAGACAAGAACCGGCTTGGAGCTGTAGGTGCAAGCTATGGAGGATACTCGGTTTACATGCTGGCGGGAGTACACGAAAACCGTTTCAAAACCTTCATCGCTCATGACGGGCTGTTTGACCTGAGGAGCTGGTACGGCACAACAGAAGAATTATGGTTCGCCAATAAAGACATAGGCGGCCCGTACTGGAGATCAAACCCGCCGGCAAGTTATAAGAATGCGAGCCCGATTGAACATGCCGATAAATGGAATACGCCGATTATGATCGTTCAGGGAGGTATTGACTACCGGGTGCCGGTAGAACAGGGCCTTGAGGCCTTCCAGCTCGCACAGCTGAAGGGTATTAAGAGCCGGCTGCTTTATCTGCCCGCTGAAAACCACTGGGTAGTAGGCGCACAGAATGCCATTGTCTGGCAGCGTGAGTTCTTCAAATGGCTGAAGGAAACGTTGTAGACTAAGAGGATTAGAAATCCGGAAGAAAGAATAGCAGGCAAGCTAGCTGCAACCAATACATTGCAGAAGCCCGCCTGCTATTTGCCTTTTAAGGTGTTCTTTGATTCATAAAATCGCTTTAAACATTTGCTATAACCCATTCCTTTCCTATGTAAACACATTCGAATAAACATAAAAAGGGCCATCAAAAGAGCGGTTTGAAAGACTTATTAAAATAAAAACTGGTCGTAACTTCGTGTGTCGCGCCCGTAAAAGATCCCACCTTATTCCGTCCGAAGCCAAATTGATAGCTGTAAGCAACGCGAACGGAACCCATGACTAGCGAAGTAAGCGCTGCAAGCTCGTTATTCGTTCTGTAGTTCATTCCCACTCCGAAAGAGTCTCCAAAGAAGAGCTTAGCCGAGAGATCTGCCTGAAGAGGCACATTAGCGGTGTATGCAACTAAGGATGCGAGACTTACTCGCATTCCCTGATCTTCCAGAGGAAGATAGCCGCCAAAGCTTAAATAGTAGAACTTCTTCAAATACCGACTTGACGCAACAGATCCCTTTCCCAAATCTCGAATACTTAGCCTGGGTAATGATACTCCGACGTAGAATTTCTCGGGATTATAAACCATGACTGACGCACCAATATTTCCTTCCGTCTCCCCAATGTCAGAGTTTGCCATCAGGGGGTCGTTGGGATCCAGCCCTGAGTAAAGAGCACGATAATTGCGAAACCCGCCATTCATAGCTACAGAAAAATAAGTATTGGCATTAAGCTGTACCGCCTTTGCAAAAAACAGATTCACTTCATTTAAATTTTCAACTGCTACCTGATCTCTCATAACCATGATACCCGCTGCCCCGCCTATTGATTTAATTGGCAGATGCCCATTAAACATATAAGACTGCGGGGCTCCTTCAATCCCTACCCATTGTTTCCTCGCTAAAAGATTAATGGCTCCTCCATCAACAGTAAGAGACCAGGCTGGATTAATCGGAGTAAGATTATCAGTAAACTGCGTGTAGGAAAACTGCTGTTGCGCTTTTCCAGAATGAACAACTAAAATAAGGGCAATTACTGCTAATAGAGTTTTACAAATTATGTTTTTCATGTCAATCGTAGTGTCTCATCGTCCGCCTCAGGCGGCTGGCTCTTTGTACGGAAGCACACGAAACATGGTTATAGAAAAATGCGCGGCATTTAGATCTTCAGGAGGGACAACGCGAATATTGAAACTTTTATCGCTTTCTCGCTAACAATCATCAGGCCAAACAACAGTAAATGACTAGTTTTTTAACCAAATAAAAATAAGACAACCCATATTTTCCTCCGATGGATGGTTAATATCGTCAGACATTATTTCTCAAAAAAGTAACACTGGTCACTTTATGTGGAATTTGGGGCATTTATTCAACATTTTGAGAATATTATTTCTCTTTGTAATTTATTTTTTCTAGTATTGAACAGTGATTTAAAAATTCCTAAATCTAAATAACGCGCTCCTGTATCACATTATATCCTTTGTCTTGATCAGACAGGGGGTGTTTGGTTTAAGTTAAAAAACACAAATGATGAAATTAGAACATACAAAGGAACGCGACCGCTTTGTCCGGAGGCTTCAACACAACAAGTCATTTAAAGCATATACGCTATATTGAACAAGCGGAAAATCCAGTTTAGAAACAACTAAAATTTAAAATATTTTTTTAGCGGGCTTGCTATGCAAACGCTCTTTGCAATTGTATTGCCATATCTATTAATGCTTACACAATCTAAATCCTAGTAACAATGCTGCTAACTAAACACCACGACTCGCTTAGGACGTGTAAAACGTATACAGACAATGAAGCTGTAAAGGCGTTTACTTCAGGAGATCAATACGCCTTCAGATTTCTCTATCAAAAACATTATAAGTACGTTTATGATTTCGCCTCGAAACGCCTCAACTATGATAAAGAGCTAGCAAGTGAAATTTCGTCGCAAACATTTGTAAATTTCTACAAATATGCGGGCAGGTTTAACAGCGACTATAACATTAAGGTTAGTTCCTTCCTCTGCGAGATAGCGAATAACCTAATCATTGACAACTATCGCAAACTGCAAAGGAGAGTTGAAGCAAGAGCTTACTCTCTTTCTGATACCGAAAACAGCATAGAAGACCTTATTCTTCCTACCAATCAAGGTCAGGCTCCAGATACCCTTCTAGACAGAAAGATGACTTATAGAATCTTATATTCTCAGATTGCCAAACTCGATAATGTATCACACCAGATCATCTTGTACTTTTACAAAGATGAATTAAGCTATCAGGAGATCTGTGAAAAACTCGATCTCCCTCTGCACCTGGTAAAGACGAAACTATTCAGAGCTAAAAAGAAGCTGAGAAGCTATTTATTGAACAGCGGATTAAGGTAGGACCTAATTTTTAAACTCGCCATTAACTGGCTTATCGCCGGAATGAAAAGAGCCGGAGAATGTTCCTCATAGCAACGATATAATTTATAAAAAGAAGGCCAGGCGAAACGTTTCACCTGGCCTTCTTTTGTGCAGGACACTCTCTTTTAATCCCGATTACAAAAAGCACGCAGCATCCAGGTATTCTTTTCTTTAAACTGCATAAACTTGTTGATCATATCGTTTGTCCCGTCATCTCCGTTTGCAGCAGTTGATTCCATAATCTCCCGCTCAATTTCAATAAGGGTTGCAAAATCTTCCAGGACAGCTTCCACCAGCTTGATATCTTCTATACCAACCGTGTTAATTTCTTCTATCCGGGCCGTTTCAATATACTCCTTGTAAGTACTTAGTGGAGCTTTTCCCAGAGTAAGGATCCGCTCTGCCAGTTCGTCGATTGAGGCGATTGCATTGGTGTAGAGCTCCTCAAACTTGGCGTGCAGGGTAAAGAAACTCTTACCCTTCACATTCCAGTGGCAACCTCTTAACTTTTGGTAGTGAATGTGATAATTTGCCAGCAAATCATTTAATTGATCAACAACAGGCCTCACTTTCACTTCTTCAAGGCCGATTTCTTCTGCTTTCATTGTTCTTAACTTTTATATTAGTGAAAACCCCGGAAGGGGGGCTAAGGTTTTAAGTGTTTTGTCTCCTTACAAAAACGTTATAATTTTCCTGTTTCTCAACCGTCACAGAACTTCCGCGCTCTATATATCCATCAAGGGCAACTGCATCGTACCACTTCCCGTCTATTTCAATTTTACCTGAGGGGCGCATGTCTGTTTTGGCGATGCCATTCTTACCCACCAGTACTTCCTTCTGCCGTCCGCTAACATAGCCGAGTTGCGAGCGCTGCTCGTCCTGCAAGACAAGCCTTTGAAAAGCCGAAGTGCCGAGCAGCGATTTTCCGAGAACGACACAGCCGGCAATAGCAAGGATCATAGAGCCCATTACCAGCAACAGCGCACTGCTAATTTGCTCTGACGCCGTAACCGTAAAATCAAACCAATCATTGGTGACTAAACTTAACACGAGCCCTGCAATAATACACACAATCCCTCCGATGCCCGCTACGCCGAAACCCGGAATTACGAACACCTCAAGCAGGAGCAATATAATTCCAATGACGAACAGACCGATTTCCCAGTGCGCGGCCAGCCCCTCCAGGTAGAGAGGAGCGAAAAACAACAGCGCTGCAACCACAGCTACCAACAACGCAAAACCAATGCCCGGGCTCTGCATTTCGAAATAGATACCGCCAATGATCAGCAGTATGAGGACACCGCTCACCGCAGGACTTACAAGGAACGAAATAAGACGATCAATGAAGGTAACCTGATGTTCAGTCAGTTCTGCCCCCGACAGCCCTTCAGCCGCAAGGACACCCGCAACATCGTTCTTTTCGCCGGCCGAGAGGCCTACCCTGACAGCCTCCGCTGTAGTCAGCGTCAGCACTTTCCCTTTAGCCACCAGCCCTGGTATTTCTACGTCGGGATCAACGAATGCTTCAGCAATTTTAGGATCTCTGCCCTTCGCTTCTGCGGTGGCACGCATGAGTCCTCGCATATATGACTGGTATTTCTCGGGCATGATCTCTCCCTGCGGGTTTACCACACTGGCAGCACCAATACTGGCACCTTTAGACATGTAGATCTTATCCGCAGCAAGGGCGATCAAAGCTCCGGCCGACGCTGCATTATGATCAACGAACACAATGGTCTTTAGCTGAGCATTAAGAACAGCCGAACGTATCGAGTCAGCATAATCTACCATACCGCCAAAAGTGTTCATACGTATTATAATAGCAGCCACCTGCTGCTCCTTTGCCTTCGTAAGTGCTTTCTTTGTCAGACGCCAGGCTGATGGGCCGATCTCTTCGTTCATCTCGAAAACGTAAACCTTGTCTCTATTTTGGGCCTTCGCGGAAAAAGGTCCGCCTGCAACACACAGCAGATACAAAATTACAACAAGGAACCGCAGTTGACCATTACCTCTTTTCATGTCCGAAGATACATAATTCAATAAGCAGATGGCTTCATACACTATAACTTTTACTGACTGGATACAAATCGAAGTGTCCCTCCAGATTCCGAAAAGCTTAGCTTACCTTTGCACAATGCAAGCTTCCCCCTCCAACTCTATCAAGCCCTCTCTCAGGGAAAAATTCGAAGGCGTCATCTGGAAAGTTGAAACCGATGCAATGTTGCCTTTGGTAGCGATCGAAGCGAGAGACCCGCAGACGCATACTGCATATTTTTCTGCATTCGACTTCAACAGTGGAAGACCCCTCTTTGAAAAGTTCCGCCTGGAAGATAGCTGGAACTGGGGGCTCGACGCAATACACAAAGGGGTCACGCTGCTTCATGGGTATGTGTCTGATCAAAGTCCTGAGCACAAGGGCATCGTTGCAGTAGATCAAACCGGCGAAGTAATTTGGCAGCAATTTAACAAAGCCCTGTATACAGTGGCATCAGAAGGACTGGTAGTTTACAATCCCTCTATTCAGCCGAGGATGTTTGAACTCATTGATATAGAAAGCGGCGCTTTGCTCTCCTCAAATACGAAAGACTTTAAGTATCCGGATCGTCAAATAACGGTACCAGAAATACAGGGAGCGGACATCATCCCTCCGAAGTTCCGGCCTGCCAACCTGACCGGTCCTGTACTTCATGCGAGGATCGGTTATAGAGAGTTTTATGCTTTTCACACTGTCCAAAATAACGTATACACTCAGAAACTGCTGATAACAGATCGCAACGGGTTGTTACTGGAAGATTTTCTGGAACGTGACATACAAAAACTTCAACCCGAAGCGTTTTTTATCCAGCACAATCATTTATTCTGTATCAGGAATAAGAAACAGGAATTTGTTGCGTATTTAGTATAATTGCACCTTAAAAAGATTCAAAAAGCAAATGCGTTCGATACTGGCAATTTTTTGCATCCTCTATACAACAAGTGCATTCAGCGAAAGCTTAAGGGACTCGGTAGGCGTAGAAAACGAGAACGGAAAACAGGTCATTCTACATAAGGTTACAGCGAAAGAAAATTATTACTCGATCGGGCGATTATATAACGTCTCCCCAAAAGATATCATCGAAGCTAATCACATTAAAACACTGCAACCCGGCAGCACGCTGCGCGTTCCAACCTCACGTCCCTTCGTCTCTCAAACTACGGTCGCGGCAAGAACCACCGACAACACCAGTGCCGGGTTGATTGATTACAAAGTTGGTCCAAAAGAAACCCTTTTCGCAATAGCCCGCCGATTCAACACAACGATCGACGAAATAAAGAGCATCAACAACCTCTCTGGCAACAGTTTGCACGTAGGCCAGATTATAAAAGTGAGGCAGGGACGGAGTGCTGCCATGGCGATTGGCGAGCAGGCCAGCACCACGGTAAGTAAGATCGATACTCCTATACTGCGAGCAGCCGAGGCGGATACTGCCGGCGCCGATAATACCCGTGTTCACCAGAACCGCTATGGCATTAGCGAACGAAGCGAGCACGGCGTTGCCGTTTGGATGGCTGATCAGCACCTTGACTCCTCTAAAATGCTCGCTCTTCACCGAACAGCACCTGTCGGAACGGTGATTAAAATCACGAATCCTATGACAGGAAAGAGTACCTTTGCAAAGGTGGTTGGCAAGTATACCGACAACGAGACTACCAAAGATGTTATTATTGTGATTACAAAAGCTACCGCTGATTTACTTGGGGCATTAGACAAGAGATTTCTGGTAAATATTGATTATGGTGTCCCCAACGAGTAAGCCCTTCATTATCGGCATTGCAGGAGGAAGCGGATCTGGAAAGACCTTCTTCCTCAATTGTTTTTTAAACTATTTCGAAAAGAATGAGGTGTCGCTCATCTCGCAGGACGATTATTACAAGCCTATCGAACAGCAGCCCCGCGATGAAAACGGCTGGGTAAACTTCGACCTTCCTCAATGTATCGATAACGTACGGCTGTTAGCAGACCTCAATGCCTTAATTGCAGGGGGCACTGTCGAAAAGAAGGAGTACACCTTCAACATGGCGGAGGAAACAGCGCGAATGCTGACTATTCACTCTGCGCCGATCATCATTGTAGAGGGTTTATTCATCTTCCACTTTAAAGAAATTGCCTCGCTGTTCAATATGAGGATATTCATGGACGCAGAAGAAGAGATTACGTTAAACCGACGATTGAAGAGAGACATGGCAGAACGAGGATACACGCATGATATGATCATGTATCAATGGATCAATCACGTCTTGCCCGCTTACAACACCTATCTTCTGCCATACAAGAGCACGGCTGACAAAGTCATACTGAACAACACGCATGTTGCTGACGATATTATAACAGTCACGAGAACGCTGTCAGAAGAATTGAAACAAAAAGTTCTTTCTTAAGGAATTTAAGAGTGCGGGTTGGCTGTTCTAATGAGCTATTTAGCCAATCTGCACTGACTGAACAAGGAAGATGAGAAGGAGGAGATATGGAACAAGAGCGAACATGCATTCAGAGTTTTCACCTTGAGCTGGTGAAGGAGCCCGCTGGTTTAGCGGGCTGCCCCCTAGGGAGTATTTTCAAGAAATGCTGCAAGAAATACAAGAAAGGGAAGCGCTGCAAAGACTGCCCTAAAGGTTGATTAATGCACAAAGCGACAGCCTGATCGGTCGCATATACACGGGCCATTTCCCCTGAGTCGGGTCGCGATTCACAAAACCTCGCCCACTCTGTCAAAATGACAATCTACTTACTTTTGGAACATCCCTTGATAGAAGCTCCGAAATAGAAAGTTAAACTTCAAGGTATATGCAAGAAAAAGGAACTATTTCGATTCACACCGAAAACATTTTCCCCATCATTAAGAAGTTCTTATACTCAGACAATGAGATTTTCCTAAGAGAACTTGTCTCCAACGCGGTAGACGCAACACAAAAAATCAAAAGACTTTCTTCACTGGGCCAGTACCAGGGCGAACTAGGCGAACTGCGCGTAGAGGTGGCCATTGATGAAACGGCAAAGACCATTACCATTTCCGATCGTGGGATCGGTATGACGAGCGATGAGATCAAGAAATATATCAACCAGATCGCTTTCTCTGGCGCGACAGAGTTCGTGGAAAAGTTCAAGGAAGCAAAAGATGCCAACGAGCTGATTGGTAAATTCGGGCTTGGCTTCTATTCTGCCTTCATGGTAGCCGATAAGGTGGAAATTCAAACCCTCTCTTACCAGGAGAACGCAGAACCCGCCCGCTGGATTTGCGACGGCAGCACCGAGTTCGAATTAAGCGAAGGTTCCAGAACGGAGCGTGGTACCGACATCATCCTGCATATCAACTCCGACTCCGAAGAGTTTTTAGCAAAATATAAATTGCAGGAGATACTGGACAAGTACTGCCGTTTCCTTCCTGTACCCATTAAATTTGGCACCAGGACGGAGTCTGAGCCCGATGGTGAAGACGAAGAAGGCAAGCCGAAGTACAAATCGGTGGAGGTTGATAACATCATCAATAACACAAGTCCTATCTGGACTAAGGCGCCTGCTGACCTCAAAGACGAAGACTATCTTGCATTCTATAAAGAGCTCTACCCCTTCTCGGAAGATCCCCTGTTCTGGATCCACCTGAACGTCGATTATCCGTTCAACCTGACCGGTGTACTGTATTTCCCGAAGGTCAAGAACGACTTCGACATGCAGCGAAATAAGATCAAGCTTTTCTCCCGGCAGGTGTTCATCACCGACGAGGTTAAAGACATTGTGCCTGAATTCCTGATGCTGCTTCATGGCGTGATTGACTCGCCTGATATTCCACTGAACGTATCTAGAAGCTTCCTGCAGGCCGACAGCAACGTTAAAAAGATAAACAGCTATATCACCAGGAAGGTGGCAGACAAATTGGCTGAACTATTTAAAAACGACAGGAAGGCGTTTGAAGAAAAGTGGAGCGATATCGGTCTTTTCGTGAAATATGGAATGATCAGCGAAGATAAATTTTACGAGAAAGCAAAGGACTATGCGCTGATTCAGAACACCCAAAAGGAGCTTTATACACTGACTGAATATCAGGAAAAAGTAAAGCCGTTGCAAACGGACAAGAACGACCAGGTCGTTTATCTTTATACCAACGATCCTGCTAAGCAGGATGCCTTTATTCAGTCCGCCAGCGGTAAAGGATATGATGTGATGCTCATGGACTCTCCTATCGACAATCACTTCATTAGCCACCTGGAGCAAAAACTTGAAAAGACTTCGCTCAAGCGTGTTGACTCTGACGTGGTCGACAAGCTGATCAGCAAGGAGGACGCTCCTGCTCATGTTCTTACCGAAGAACAATCAGGCAAGGTTAAAGAGCTTTTTGAGAAAGCGATCAGTAACCCAAATATGAAGGTGGAAATTGAAAGCCTCAGCCCTGATGAGCTTCCGGTACATGTCACCATGGACGAGTTTATGCGCCGCATGAAAGATATGGCGCAAATGGGCGGGGGAATGAGCTTCTACGGGTCCTTGCCCGACAACTACAAAGTAGCAGTGAACGGCAATCACCCGCTCATCAGCCGCATCCTGAACACAGAAAATGAAGAAGAAAAGAGCAAGCTGGCCAAACAAGCCTTTGACCTGGCCCTTCTTTCCCAGGGAATGCTCACTGGTGCCGATCTTACAGAATTTGTAAAAAGAGTGTACAGCTCATTTGATCGCTGCGCGATCAAATGAGCTGGCTCTCAGCCCCCGGCTGTCAGCTTTCAGCTTTTCTGCTATACGTATTAAAAAAAGGGACAATCGGAAATTCCGACTGTCCCTTTTTTATTTCCCTGGCACTTCTGCCGCCTGCTCTCGGGAGTACGCTTGCGTACCCCGATTGCTAACGCACCAAATAGCTAACAGCCAAAAGCCAACAGCTAATGGCTAACTGCGAACTGCCGGTTTTAACATAACAAGAGATGAGCCGGAGGCTCATCTCTTGTTATGTTAAAACCTCACCTGCACCTGCAATACACCGGTAGTATGATTATACTGAGCTGAGTTAGGAATGTTATGATCAAACATGTCAATGATACAGCCAACTTCCAGGCGTGCATAATAATCATCTGCAAACTCAAAGCTGACCATTGGAGTAATCGTCTGGCGAAGATTATCATTGATCTTATAGTTCTCCTGCAAATACTCGTAGCGGGAAGAAAACTCGACTGATCTCAGGCGCGGGAGGTTACACTCGTACCGGAAGTTAGGAAACACATAAAAGCCCCGGTTATAATATTGACCAATAGCCTTTCTGTCATCCACCTTTGCAGCCGCATACTCAGCGAAGTTGGTACCCTGCTTGTACTCGCTGATCAGTTCAAACTTTGTCCGTCCACTAAGGGGAAGAGTTGCGCTGATATCACCGCCCCACGCATGTCCTTTCTGGTCCACCCAGCTGCCCTCAGCAGCATTAAGCCCTATCCGTACATTTTTTGCCAGATCAGCCTCAATCCTTCCATAGTAATTTTTACGGTCATCATTGTCATTGACCTGGTTCCGGTTATTGCCATTGTAGATCCCCGCATAGTAATGAAATGGTACGCGGCCGGTTGTATTGAGGTCTCCATAAACAGCGGCACCCAACTGAAAGCTCTGCCATCCGCTCGCGCCAAACAGGTTATACTGATTGGAATAGTCAAGCGATTTAATAATGTCAGCAGGGAGCATATCTTCAGGACCGAAGAATGGCCTGAACTGACCGAACTGCACATTAAAGCTTCTGCTGCGGTGATAGCGAATAAACGCATTTTCGAGGACCCGACTGTTGCTGTTGCCACTAAACTCTGCCAGGTTCATCAGAATATTTGCATCAAAATGGTCATTGATGTTCGCCCGGGTGTTCACGCGGATCCTTCTGAGAAGAAAGCTATTTGTATTATGAGTGTTAGTCGTGTTGTCGTCTGTGAAATGAACGCCATTTATGTTCACATTATCGCTCAGGGAATATACATAGCGCAACTGCATCAGCCCGTTTATAGCCAGGCTACGCTTAAAGGTTGAGTAATTGCGAGCGGTAGAATCGGACGCAGGCCTTTCATCTGCACGTGCTGCTGGGGAAAACAGGGAGGCACCCAATAAGCATACCCCTAATAAATATTTCATTTAGTACTATTTTAGAGCTGCAATATTAGGGGATTAGGCAGAATTTAAACATGATGCTTATCACATCCGGCGCATGATCCACGTTAATTAAGGACTCATGCCGCTCTTCTGCTGATGTAATAAACCAGGAAATTCACGAGTACGATAGTAGCACAACCGGCGCAGTATACCGACCAGCCTCCGGCGTTCCAAAGCGAAATACCAAGCGCTGCTCCCCCGTCCCGCCAAGGAAATAAGTAGTCATAAACGCCGTATTGAAACGATTCCGGGCCTCCGGCTTTATCGAGTAAATACGAAGCTGATTGATAATCTGGATCATCTGATGGCCAATGTCGAGCAAAAAGATACCAGCTATCAGGAGCGCCATACTGCTACCCATAAATACGAATACAGCGAAGCTGGCAAGCTCAAAGAGCAATCCTGTCAGGATAAACGTGTTGCCGTTTCCAGCAGAAGATAACCTTCCTGTTACCGGTGCTGCTAAGGCGCCTGCCGCACCAGCCAGGCCGAAGAGGCCAATTTGCCACGCATTGAAATGAAAAGGTGCCTCCGAGAGGTACAAAACCATCACGACCCAGAAAGAACTCACCACCGAGAAGGATAATGCGTTGATTACAGAAGCGATCCGGAGTTGAGGAACGCTATTGAAGTAATGAATGACCGACTTCATAAGCAACCGGTACGGAATCACCTGCACCGGCTTGCTCTGCGGCAAAAGAAAATAGAGCCCGGCCATGACCGACATACAGGCCCCCGCACCTAGAAGAAACGTTGCCCGCCAACCCAGAAACGCTCCCACGGCACCGCTGAGAGCGCGTGAGGCAAGAATCCCCACCAGCAGTCCGCTCATGACAATTCCAATTGCCCTTCCGCGCTGCTCCTCAGAACTAAGGGTAGCAGCAAATGGAAGGATCAGCTGAGGAACTATAGAAGTAAGGCCAACAAGGAAGCAACAAACAGCAAGCATGCTAAAGGTCGACGAAGCGGAAGCCAGCAGCATAAAAAAGGATGTTGCAAAAGTACATGCAAGGATCTGCCTTTTCTTTTCTATTACATCCCCCAGAGGAACTATAAAAAACAAGCCCAGGGCATAGCCTGCCTGTGTAATCCAGGTGATGCGACCTGCTTCTTCTGCGGAAATGTTAAAACTGTCGGCGATAAGAGGTATTAGCGGCTGGCAATAGTAAAGGTTCGCTACTACGAGACCTGCACTCAGCGCCATGAATAAAAAAAGGAATCGGACTGTCTTCATATCGCTATATAATAGCAAAAACAGCAGAAGAAAGTTTTTAAGAAAGACTAATCGGGGAAGGAGACAGAAGAAAAAGAACAAAAAAGGTGCGGGAGATGTGCTCCCGGCACCGTGAGAAACTAAACTAAGGTTCCCTTAATTTCTTACAAAATAGGAGGCAAACCATCTTCCGGCTTACTCATTTGCTCTTTCTGAGCAAAACCTTCGGGCTTCGGAATGCCAAGGTCCGGTTCTTCACCGAGCGGCGCTCCATGTACGAAAGTAAATTGTCCCTTGCCATCGATAGATGTCCCCTGTGCCCAGCGGGCATCCGGGGCTTCTGGCCTTTCGATATTGGTAGAAACAAATGAATAATTGAATTGCTGATTTTCTTCCTCCTGCGGGAAGGAATTGGGGATTGGATGAACACCTGTCAGCCCGCCGAGTTCTTCAATGACGGCCAGCCATTGATTCTGGTGCATGGTGTCACGAGCGATCAGAAATGAGAGCATGTCTTTCATTCCGGGATCATCCGTAGAGTGCCATAACCGCGTTGCAAGAGTTCGCCCGGTGGCTTCTGCCATTACATTTGCATACATGTCAGCAGCCAGATTTCCGCTCGCTACTACCCATGATCCATTAAACGGAACGCCGTTAGCATCCGTAGCCATCGCAGCAAGGCCTGTAGAAAGGTAATGTCGCGGATCCATGCCCCCCATAATTTCCTTTACAATCGGATCCTTTGATACCACTTTGTCGATAAAGTCACCAGATGCACCTTCAAGGTTTAGGGCAACGGCAGTTGCCAGCATTTCAATGTGACCGATCTCCTCAGTGCCGGTTTCCAAAAGCATGTCCCTGTATTTGCTGGGCCCACGGTTACCCCAGGCCTGAAACAGGTATTGCAGGCAAACTCTCATTTCACCTTCTATACCCCCGATTGCCTGCTGAAGCAAGCGGGCGAACTGTGGATTTGGCTTTTCCACCCGAACTGTATACTGCAGTTTCTTGTCGTGATAAAACATGTCTTTATTTTTTAAGTAGATGATTAAGTAGATGTGATTGAGTAACAGTCCGGACATCGAGATGTTTAGTCTGATACAAAAAAGGGGTATTTATCGCCAGAAGTGGATACCTTATCTTAACGTTCTCAACTAGAGTTAAAAATGAGCTAAAGTTTCACCTCTATTAAATGCTTCCGTCAAGAGTACGGCTAATTCTTCTGGCTATGATAAATCCTGCTGTTCCACTCTCTCTGTTGATTTAAATCAGCTATAGCTTGATGATTTCGCTCCTCTACCAAAGGAATATCTTATTCTGGCACTCTTAGCTCACCCTCCTCCGTTTATAACAAGGAGAATTAGATTCCCATCCAATAGCTTTACCTTCTGCCATCTTCAATAGATTCAAAACATATAACTGACTTTACGGGTTAAGTTCCAAGCCGATCGCCCTGGCAACGAGCCTCATCTTGCTTAGCCAGAATTTCAATAAATGTTCCTTCCCCTTCGGGTATCGGATAGAAACAACGATCTCGTTACTCGCGCTCCCTTCAGAATTCGCAAAATTAATAAGTTCGACGCCGTCAAAGTACTTTCCAAAGTTGTGTTTAAGCGCTACAGAAGCAGCTTGAACGTTTCGTGAAGTCCATTCCGCCTGTTCGTACATACTTAAAATTTCTCGTTCCGATCGTTCCATCAGTTCTGCAAATTCGACCGCCGAATAGCCCTGTCCGAGAGCCACACTCTTTACTATCTTTCCAAAATGCATCATACCCTTAGTAAACCTAGCCGGTATAGGACCGCCAGGTAATCAATAAAATAAAAACCCTTTTCCTGTTATCCTAATATAATAAAAAAACGCTCACAGTCAAACACGTAGCGATTAGCACGACGACGGTAGTACGACGTTGTCATACAGATCGATCTTGACAGCGAAAGTGTTTATTCCCCATTTAATATCGTGTTGATAAATGAATGAACGTGCAGCCCTTGAAATGATTAAAAATCCATAGTGATCCATCAATAGTGTCGCCGGGTCAGGTTCAGTACACGAATTTTCAATTAACTCAAAGTGGATGCATTGAGGCGACTTTCTAACTGCGATTAATCGCTCGTAATCGGTTTGACAGATGACCATGCTGTCGTTCACTTTAACAGCTTCCGATAATGCAGGCGGTGTAAATGAGCACCCGGTGTCTGTTTTAGTGATCGAAATAAACAAAGTACTCAAAAAGAGACTAATACGACTTGAGTCACATCCTGAGTGCTTTATTCCATTGGTCAACAATTCAATCAGGACTTGCTTGCATGCAACCATTTTATCAGTTGTGATAGCTGGTCCGTAGAACTTGCTTATCTTTCCCAGAACACGTTGTAATAAAGGGCCAATAGAACTCGCAGTATTATCAAAAAGATACTCGATACTCACTGCTATGTTAATTAAGGTCTTTACTTCCTCTGCCGAAACTTGGTTCAAACAGATCTGGAATCTCATCATAAATCATGAAAACTTTGTCCATACGGATAAGGGAAAAAAGGTGTCTGATGTCTTTGCTAAGTCGGGCCACCGCAACGTCACCATTATACTGCATGGCGTACTTTAGACCCGAAACAAGGGCTGCGATAAAGGTACTATCTACATACTCAACGTCACTAAAATCAACAACAAGATACTTAAAGCCTTTGTCGATTAGAGACATGAGGCTGCTCTTAAAAACGTCAGCAGACTCTAGGTTTGCCTCCTTCTCCTTGATAATAACAGCACAATAACTGTCAAGCTTTTGTATTTCTACCATGATCTACTTATAGGGATTTCTTTTCTATTAACAACAGGCTTCTATCGTCCACCGCTCTGAAGTCGTCTTGATGGGCAAATATGTCGGTCCGGATAAGGGCAAGAGTATTCTTCTGCCCCAATGCGAACTTTACACGATTAATAAAGCCGGGATAGCTGCTTTTGTCACCGGATTGCCCTCTGAAATCAGTCATACCATCTGAAATAATCAGTAGCTGATCTCCTGTTTGCATCTCAATAACCTGCTCCTCATATAAACCATCAGCCATAATTCCGAGCAGCAGTCCAGACGACTGAATCTGCCGGCACTCTCTATCCTTCTCTGTGAAAAGGAGCAGAGGCAGATCTCCAGCCCCAGTGTAAGTGATCCTTCCGGTTTTATGTTCGATCATGAGCAATGAGAGGGTTGAAAGGACATCTTGCAATACGGGATCCTGATTTACAACGCGATTAATCTTATTGACGATACTAGCAGTGGAAAGATCCCCGTCAAAGACGCACAACCTTATTGCCGAACGAATGTAACTGAGGTAGTTAAATGAAAAGAACCACGCTCCCCATTTCTTTCCCATTACATCCCCCATGATCACAAATGTGTGTTCTTTATCCGGTTCAATAAAGTCAATAAAATCACCACCCGGATTATTCTCAAACGTCTCGTAGAGAAAATCAAATTTATACCAGCGATTATCAGGAACACGTGCAGGTACCGAGCGGAGATTTAGCGCCCTCGCCGTCGCACCTATCTGATATACAGCCTGCTCATGCTGCTTTCGCACAGCATCGAGAATGTTGACTAATTTCTGAACCACGAGAGGAAAGGGTACACTTTTATCGATATAGTCAAGAGCCTGGAGATCAAGTCCTCGTTCAGTAAACTCCTCATCAGCGAAAGATGTGAAAAAGACAAAAGGAATGTGCTTCCAGCGCTTATCCGCCAATAGTTCCTCCCTAAACTCAAAACCATCTTTTCCTCCCATCCGATAATCAGAAAGTATGATGTCTGGAGTCTCGTTTTCCAGTATAGTCATAGCAACTCGAACAGATTCAGCCTGTAGACACTTAATGCCCCGACTACGCAGAAGGCTTTTCATGAGCATCAAAACTACATCGTCATCGTCCACTACTAGTATTTTGCTTTGACTATCAGGCATTTTTCTTGTTTCTTTTCATTGTACTGACAACTCTCTGTTAAAATAAATGAGACCTCTCACGACGCTTCGGAAGCCGGTAAAAAAAGAAATCTGGCCTTGCAACACACATGTCTTATGGTTTCCTAATCCAGAGGTTTTCTTTTTCAAACACGCCATTTTATTTTATCTTGCCTTGCTATAATAAACTGTATGAAGAAAGCTTCTATCATTACCGTCAACTTCAATCAGCAACAGACTACAGAGGCACTTCTTGAGTCCATAATTTCTACAGGCGCCTCTTACTCTTGCGAGATTCTCGTTGTTGACAACGGCAGCAAGTTTAACGCCGTGCCTGAGTGGCAGGTTCATTATCCTGACGTCATCTTTATACGGTCAGAGCACAATTTGGGTTTCGCGGGAGGAAATAATCTTGGAATAAAAGAAGCAAAGGGTGAATATCTATTCTTTATTAACAATGATACCGAATTAACGCCGGGCCTTATAGAACGGATGCTAAAAACGATGGACGAGCGCCCGCAGATTGGCATGTTGTCACCTAAGATCCACTATTTCAGCGAGCCGCAACTCATTCAGTACATCGGGTTCACTCCAATGAATTTTTACACTGGCCGAAACCGCTGCCTTGGCTGGAAAGAGCAGGATTCAGGCCAATATGACGGCCCTGCACGGCCGACTGCCTACATTCATGGAGCTGCAATGATGGTACGACGAACAGCAATTGAAAAAGCAGGAGTAATGGCTGAGAACTTTTTCCTTTACTATGAAGAACTCGACTGGTGCGAACGAATAAGAAAAGCCGGCTTTGAGATATGGGTTGATCCGGGAGGACTGATCTTTCACAAGGAGTCGATATCAGTCGGCAACTCCAGCGCGCTAAAAGAATACTTTATGAACAGGAACAGAATCCTCTTTGTAAGGAAGCATGCCAAACCTTTTCAGAAGGTTATTTTTACAATATATTTCAGTTTTATTGTATTTCCCCGTAACCTATTCTCCTATCTTTCGAAAAAAAGGACGGACCTTGTTCCTTACCTTCTGAAAGCTATTAAATGGAATATGAGCCATAGTACAGAGAGTAAGGACACCGGATATCCTGTTAATACAATTAAATGAAATCTCTCTTTTGGACGTCACTTTTTATCATTTTTTACACTTTTGTCGGCTATGGTATCCTTCTCTACATTCTCATCCTGATACGCCGGATATTTAAAGGAAAAAGAGAGGCTCCTCCGACTTCGGCCGGCGAGCTTCCCTCCTGCACGCTCGTGGTGGCAGCTTATAACGAAGAAGGATACATCAGAAATAAAATAGAGAACACGCTTGCTTTAAAATATCCTGCAGGCAAGCTGCGAATTATCTTTATAACCGACGGATCAACGGATTCCACACCGGTGATCCTTGCAAAGTTTCCACAAGTTCATCTTTTACACCAGCCAGAAAGAAAAGGAAAAATAGCAGCTATTCACCGGGCAATGGAATTTGTCAATTCAGATGTCGTCGTTTTTACCGACTCAAATACGTTCCTCAATACTGACGCACTCCTTTATATCTGCCGCCACTACTCGGATCCTGCTATTGGGGCGGTGGCTGGTGAAAAAAGGATCCTGACCACGGGAGAGGCTGATGCGGCTACAGCCGGAGAAGGTTTCTACTGGAAATATGAATCAACGCTCAAAAGATGGGACTCAGAGCTTCACTCAGCAATGGGAGCGGCGGGAGAATTATTCAGTGTACGAACGGACCTGTATCAACCGGTAAGCGCAGATGCCATCCTCGACGATTTTATGATTTCTATGCGGATAGCCCAGGAAGGCTACCGGGTCACATATGAGCCTGATGCTTATGCTGTAGAAACAGCATCGCAGAACGTATCGGAGGAGCTAAAACGAAAGGTCCGCATTGCAGCGGGAGGAATTCAGTCCATCATCTGGTTGAAAGCTCTTTTAAACATCTTCAAGTACCGTACCCTCAGCTTTCAATATATCAGCCACCGCGTACTGAGATGGACGGTCACCCCCTTTCTTTTGATACTTGTCTTTGCACTAAACATAGGACTGTCCGCTCAGGACGGCTCTATTCTGTACAATGCCTTGCTGGCCGGACAATTACTATTTTACTCTCTGGCCTTTGCCGGTTTCCTCCTCGAAACAAGGCAGCTGCGAGTCAAAGTATTCTTCATTCCGTACTATTTCTGCGTGATGAATTACGCAATAGGAGCTGGCATCATTCGCTTCTGTAGGGGCAAACAAAGCGCTTCCTGGGAAAAGTCTCGCAGAAAATAGCAGAGACCGACTGCAGTTTAAGTTGAAGTTCTTCGCGTGAACACGGTGAAGTTAGACCTACTATCCTCAGTTCCACAGGTTTCCCTGCATGACAGTGCTAATTCCGGGCTTCGTCGGCTTTCATACCTTGCGATGAACTTTCAACGATAAACTTTTGGACAGCATAGTTAAGAGCATCTGGGCTTTCTATCAGGTCTTGATGGCCTTCCCTCAGAAGCACAACCTTTGCACCGTTTATCTGTTCAGCAATAAATGAGCTTGCATGAGGTCTTACCAGCCGGTCCTTCTCCCCTCCCAGTACAAGAGTGGGACAACTTATCGTCGTCAGATAGGCGCGCGCTTCGAACTTCATCAAAGCCAGTAAACCACAGGCCGCTGTCCTGGGGGAACAGCCAACCGCAAGACGGCTTATGAACAGAAGTTCCTCACTGCTCTGCTTCCCCGAGAAAAACAGATACCGGAACAGCAGACAAGTGTAGCCGCTGAGATATTGAATAAAGCTGATCACCCATAGGATCTTGCTATAGCGCATTACAAAATCTAAAAAAGGCAGGATAACCGGGGATTCTAAAGCAGTGAATAACCTAGCACCAAGACAAGTACGAAGCGGATTGGTGTATGAACACTGGTGGATAATAATACCACTAAGACCGATCTTAGCAGCGCCCCTGCCACTGTACTCAAGTACTACGTTGGCACCCATACTATGGCCGTACAGATATGGCCTCTCAATTCGAAGCGTCAGCAGCATCTCATGCAGATCCGATGCGAGCGTACGTATTGATAGATCGACAGCAGACGGCGATCTCCCGTGACCGGGTAGATCAATAAACACCAGATGGTAAGCTCTTCTGAAGAAAAAGCGCTGGTAAAGCCACTGCGTACTGTCGGAATTCAGGCCGTGAATAAACACCAGGACCGGCAGGTCCGCTGCGCCCTCCCTCTCAACATAATAGGTATTGCCGCTTTCGCACAGGACAAGCTCAGCTCTCCCCTGTCTTAAGCGCCGCGGCTTCCGCTTATTTGCGGTAGATGAAACGAGCGGGCTTAGTATATACCTGCCCAACAGCAACATTAAAATAGATGTTATCTTTACAACCGTCATCATCTTACGTTTTTCGTCAAAAGAGAGTACCCGATTTCCTTTTAATAAGTTTTCGTTCATTATATTTAGCTTCACATTCTGCTCTTTACCTTTGTTAAACGCTTAGTAATTCCATACCAATGAATAAGTACACACCTGCTGTTCTTTTTACTTCTATTCTGATCCTCGCCGGCTCTTTTATTAGCGTAGCATGGAACACCGTGCACAAGGGAACGAACACCTCTGTTAAGGCAGCTGACACCTCCTTTCAAAAAGCAGCAAAGACCTACCAGTCCTACTGCTCGGGTTGCCATGGCGAAAAGATGGACGCATTTACCGACAGAAGATGGAAGTTCGGCAGCTCACGACGTGACTTATTTGCGTCGATTAAAAAGGGGCACCCCGACGAAGGCATGCCTGCTTTTGAAAAAACATTTAACGACGAAGAGATCTTCCAGCTTGCCGATTATATACTGCGGGGGATCAAAAATGTGAACCGGTATAGCTTTAACGACAAGCCCACATCATCAATCTTCCGGACAGAAGAAATGACAATTCGTTTAGATACTGTCGCAACCGGAATGGATGTGCCATGGGGCATGGCTTTCCTGCCCTCCGGCGAAATTTTAACAACCGACAGAAACGGATCTATTTACCTCGTGCGCAACAAGAAGCTTGTATCTGTCAGTGGAGGACCTGAAGTTCTGAACCGGGGACAAGGGGGACTCATGGATGTTATCCTCGACCCCTCATTTGACCAGAACCACATCATCTATCTTTCTTACTCCAAGTTTAAGCGTGAGGGCAGCGCTACTCTTGCCACTACCGCTATAATGAAAGCCAGACTGGACGGTGATCGCTTAAGCCAGCAGAAAGACATTTTTGTTGCCCTTCCCTACTCGCGTACTCAGCACCATTACGGTTCCAGAATGGTATTCGGGAAGGATGGCTATTTGTACTTCTCGGTAGGTGAAAGAGGGAACGAAAAGGAGAATCCTCAGCAGATTAAGGGGAATGACCTGGGCAAAATACACCGAATCAAAAGCGACGGCAGCGTTCCTGCTGATAATCCTTTCTATAATAGGACAGGTGCACAGCGCAGCATCTACTCGTACGGACACCGTAACCCCCAGGCCCTCACCGTACATCCCGCTACCGGACAAATCTGGGAAACCGAACACGGCCCCCGCGGAGGAGACGAAATCAACTTAATAAAGGCGGGCAAAAATTACGGGTGGCCTTTGGCAACCTATGGCATCAACTATAACGGGCAGATCATCAGCAAAGTGAGCGCCTTGCCAGGCATAGAACCGACACTCCACTACTGGATACCATCAATAGGGCCAAGCGGAATGGCCTTTGTAACCGGCGACCGGTACAAGAGCTGGACCGGCAACCTGCTAAGCGGCTCTCTGAGGTTCAAATATCTGAACCGGTCGGTGCTCAAAGGCACCAGTGTCATAAAAGAAGAAGCGCTCTTTAAGAATATAGGGCGTGTAAGGGACGTTAGAATGGCACCCGACGGCTATATTTATATTGCTGTTGAAAGCCCTGGTACCATTTACAAACTCATACCTCAGGAGGAATAGCTACTCACTATTTTTCAGCAGCCGGTTCCATTCCGGATGCCTCTTCAGAAATACCCGAACATAAGAACAGTAAGGCACCAGCTGCAGTCCGCGCTTCTCAATGTCCTGCATGATCATCTCCACCATGGCTGAGGCCACTCCACGGCCCTCCAGTTCTTCAGGTACCTCGGTGTGAGTTAAATAGATCACATTGTCTCTGATTTCATATTCAACAAATGATCGTTCGCCTTCTATGACGAGCTCATACTGTTGTTGATCCTCATTGTTATTTAAAGGGATATTGGTAAAGTCCATGCTATTTAAAATTATGTGATTTTCCTGTAACTTTTAAAAAGAAGAACAGTATAAAAAGCTGTCCTCCCAAAGGACGTGTTTTTCATAGGTAGATGTAGGGCCGGGGTACAACCCGGCTCTTTTTTTATGAAGGGAAAGAACATGCGTCTAGTTTTCATCCCGGTTTGTGTACAGCTATGAATCTTTTTCTAAAATTCATCTTTTGCTGTAACCTTTTTATATCATAGACAGTATAAAAGTACAAGTCCTCCCAAAGGACGTGTTTTTCATAGGTAGATGTGGGGCCGGGGTACAACCCGGCTCTTTTTTTATCTTCAAATAAATATAGCGATCTTTTATTATTTGTTGTAACCTTTATTCAATCCCGACAGTATAAACATGCAGTCCTCCCAAAGGACATGTTTTTCATAAGTAGATATAGGGCCGGGTTCTCCCGGCTCTATTTTTCTATTTGCGGCATCCATCTGTTCCCGGTCTATTCAACACCAGTTATTATTAACGATGTACCCAGATTCAGCAAACTTCAACCCATTTTCCAGCACGAATCTCAATTACTTCTATCGAAAAAATACAATTATTACTAGTCCAACAATCCTTTTCCGTTGT
Organism: Arcticibacter sp. MXS-1; assembly: GCF_041902385.1. Classification (GTDB taxonomy): domain Bacteria; phylum Bacteroidota; class Bacteroidia; order Sphingobacteriales; family Sphingobacteriaceae; genus Arcticibacter. The sequence goes on from NZ_CP169244.1 coordinate 4,566,502, forward strand.
CCTCCATCCGTTGCAGCGACCTAAAGGGGCTGCATTTTATCTTGCGGCGCGCTGGCCAATGTCTGAGATGGTGCTCAAACTCCTCCGGAGACTCTTTTCTAAAAAATCTTCCAATATCTGAAACTTTCCCTATGCCGATCCGTACACAAAGAAGTCCTCCCAAAGGACGTGTTTTTCATAGGTAGATGTAGGGCCGGGGTATAACCCGGCTCTTTTTATAAGAACCAATATCTGACGTAAATTATAAATAGTAAGCTGCGCTACTTTTCTTTCACTTATCCTTTCCAATTTTATTGATATACGATCAGTAAATCTTATAACTTATAACTTATAACTTATAACTTATAACTTACTACTTGTAACTCAGACAATTTCAACCCGTGCGGAACACGCTCTTCGCTTTCAACACCGCCTCCTCCAAATCTATGCCTTCGCCCAGCACGCCTGCAAAAAGATCTCCTTCAGCTTTGAGACGTTCCACAGCATTAAAAATATTAAAGTCACTCATCTTTAATCCTGGTTTCACTTCTTCCCAATGAAGAGGCATAGAAACGGTCGCGCCAGGCTTTGGCCTGAGTGAGTATGGGCCGGCAAGCGTAGCACCTGGTCTGTTCTGAAGAAAATCGAGATACATCTTTCCCTTCCGGTTTTTGATCTGCCGCTCGATGCTCGTGTAAGCCGGTATCTGATCGTGGACAATATGCACCAGCAAACGGGCAAACAGCTGCGACTGATCATAGGTATACTTTGCCCCCATGGGAATGTAGATGTGGATCCCTGTGGATCCCGAGGTTTTACAGCAGCAAGGAACCCCGATTGCATCTAATACCTCTTTCACGACCCTGGCAGCCTCGGTCACCTGCTCAAACGTATTCTGATCCGGATCAAGGTCTATAACACAATAATCAGGGTGGTCGGGCGACTGAACACGCGAGAACCAGGGATTCATCTCAATGCAGCCCAGGGAGGCCATCCAAAGAAGGCTCGCATCATCTTTAGGCACAAAGAACTCCTTATGTTCCCCCTCGCTCGTCACATAAGGAAAGGTTTCAGCCCAGTCCGGCGCTTTATCTTTCACATTCTTCTGATAAAAACCGGGCTTATCAATTCCATTGGGAAAGCGGTTGAGCGATTGCGGCCTATCTTTCAGATAAGGCATCATATACTCCGCTACCTGATAATAATAGTTAAACAGATCGCGCTTGGTTACACCATCGGCAGGCCAGTAAAGTTTACTAAGGTGAGTAAATTTAAGGCTGTGTCCGCAAATCTTCCGCACTTGCGTCTCGTCCTTAGGATTGAGCAGTGTCTTTCTGCTCCTGTCTGCAGGTGCGCTGATCAGATTCTCTTTAACCAGCGAAGAGTTCTCTTGCAAGACTTCGCTCGTATGCGCTGCTCTCTCTCTCACCACTTCAGAAGCTCTTTTATCCGTCCGCATTCCTTCAAAAGAGGGATGCCTGAACACCCCGTCTTCCGTCACCTCCGTAAAACTAACCTCACACACAAGTTCGGGCCGGAGCCAGGTGGCATTCGCCTTGGGTGGATTAGGACGAAACCGTGAGGGCTTGTTATAGTCAGGAGTATGAATGAACGGGCTTTCCCGGGTAATCAAGGGTTTAAATTGCGACATCATTTCCTTCTGCAGTTTATCGGAAAAGCCTGTCCCCACCTTCCCGACATATTGAAAGCTGCCGTCCTCGAATACGCCAAGTAAAAGAGAGCTGAAGAGTTTTGAAGTACCTTCGTTACGGGTGAATCCGCCTACAACAACTTCCTGGCGCTGGTGTACTTTAATTTTCAGCCACTCTTTCGACCGAAAATCAGGAGCGTAGCTACTATCGGCTTTTTTAGCCATGATCCCTTCCAGCCCCATCTTCTGCGCCGCCGCAAAGAACTCGGTACCGCTGGCCTGGAAGATCTGACTCATCCTGATCCTGTCTTCACCCTGTGGAAGAACGGCTTTCAATACCGCCTGCCTTTCACGAAGAGGCAGTTCCATCAGGTTCTTACCTCCATACCATAGAATGTCAAAGATGTAAAAGACCAATTCTCCGTCAGCTTCGCTTCTCCAATTCTGCAAGGCCGAAAAGTTCGACACTCCATTCTGTTTCAGCACCATGATTTCTCCGTCTAACACGGCATTGAATTTCCATTTCAATATAGCCTTGTGCAAGGGATAGAACTTCTCGTTGAATGACTTCCGGTTTCTCGACATAAGTTCTACCTCGCCATTTCTGACAAATGCAAGAGCGCGGTAGCCGTCCCATTTTACCTCATATACCCAGTCGGGGTCGTCAAAAGGCGCATCGGTCAGGGTAGCCAGCATCGGCTTTATTTCGTGCGGGAAATCGCCCTCCGGCGCCCTTGCGAGAATGTCATCCACATTGTCATCCGCACCCTCTGCTGCTAGAGCAGCAGACTTCATTGCCCGGAGAGCGTCCTGCTTATCGCCTTCGCTCCCCAAAAAAGAAGCTTTTCCTTTCAACGGCTCCAGTTGCTTCGCCAAAGCTTCGTCTTTTTTCTGTTCTTACTGCCAGCCATAGTTTTTACTAAACCTGCGTCTTCCATAAATAGTTTGCACGCCCCTGCCCCAGAGCGCTTCAATCTTTATTCTTACCTTTATCCTCTTTTCAATAAAAATCAGAATGGTAGATATCTGCTGTGTTGGCCACATTACGCTGGACAAAGTAATAACCCCCTCTTCCGAAGCCCACATGCCGGGAGGTACTTCCTTTTATTTCTCTAATGCACTTGCACAATTTGATATTCAATACGCTCTGCTGACGGCTTTAGGTAAAGAAGAGGAATACATTGTTTCCGAACTAAAGAAAAAAGGCATTCGGGTAAAATGCATAGAAAGCAGTCATACGGTGTGCTTTGAGAACATTTATGGAGAGAATACCGACCACAGGACCCAGCGTGTCACACAAAAGGCAGACCCTTTCAAGTCGACCCACATCGAGGGAATAGATGCGAAGATCTACCACCTCGGTCCCTTGCTGGCGGACGACATTCCCCTGGAACTCATCCATGCCGCTGCGGGCAAAGGCATCGTGTCTCTCGATGCTCAGGGTTACCTGCGGAAAGTTGAAAATCAACAGGTACTTCCCGTTGACTGGCCTGAAAAAAGGAGAGCGCTTGCAGGTCTTGATATTTTGAAAGCTAATGAATACGAGACGGAAGTCTTAACGGGAACTTCTGACTTGCGGCGGGGAGCTGTAGCTCTCGCCGAAATGGGAGTAAAAGAGGTGATCATCACGCTCGGAAGTATGGGCTCCCTGATCTATAAAGACGAAACGTTCTACGACATCCCTGCCTATAAACCGCGTAGGATTGTTGATGCTACAGGCTGCGGCGACACCTATATGGCAGGCTACCTGTATAAAAAGAGCAAAGGAGCCGGCATCCGCGAAGCTGCAGAATTTGCAGCGGCAATGGCCACTCTTAAGATCGAAACTTCCGGCCCGTTTACCGGCACACCGGGGGAGGTTGAAAAAGTTCTTCTGGCATGATATTTCGATACAGTTTGGTGTAAAATCAATCACATACATCAAAACACATCGATCATGAGCAACAAAAGTAACAGCGGAAACCAGGGAGTCGACGGCTCAAAAACGCGGCACAAGGGTGAAATTATAGAAAGCAGACAAAAAGGAGCGCCAAGTGTAAGCAAGAAAGGTTCAGGAAAACACTTTAAAGACAACTCGGGATCAGAAGCCATTAAGAAGCTCGACCCCGACAACACCACGAAACATCAGCAGAACAGTATCTGACGAAACAAACAGAGGGCTGGCCCTCTGTTTTACATTTTTCCGTAGTTGTCGAGATCTTCCTGTGAATCAAAAGCAAGCTTGTCCTGCAGGGTGATCGTACTGCCTTTCAGACTTTCGTTCTCAGCCTGAATGTTCTCGATAATTTCTTCATCCGTCGGATCCTGTCCCTCCCACTGCATACTCGCATTTCCTGAAAAGTTCTCCTTTTCGTCGTTTTCTGCCGTCCATGTAACCAGATAATATTTCATAAGCGTTCCTTTGAGTAAGGAAAGCAGGAAGCCCGGAAAAAGTTTTAACGAGCACCACTTTTATGGTGAAAACCTAAGTAACGTTACCGCCGGACATTGAATGAATGGTTATACTTTATACAGCCTACGGTGATAACCCTGAAATCACTTGTGGTAAAGCCTTGGAATTTAGTAGCAACCGGCAACAGAATGAAGAAGGATGACAGACGACTAAGACAAAGCTGATCCTAAGCTTGCAGGCATACAATAAAAAAGATGACTGTCAATTTGTGATTGGCAATCATCTTATGGTAGGCAAACTACTAAAGCAATCTATAAGCCAGTAGGGGCTACATTGATAGTACTCTTATTTCTTATTGAAGGTAATGGTGCGGTAAACCAGAGATCGTGTTCCATCAGCCTTGAAGTCGCAGGCATAATAGAGCGTAAGTGTTTGGCCTCCCTCAGTCCCTGAGGTACCAACCATCACCGGATACCATGCCTTAGCGCCGTCTTCCAGGAGTAAACGGGGTGCCTCCCAGCTCTCGCCATCAGCACTTGTTGAAATATAGATCTTTCCATCCCAACCGTGCCACGCCATAACGAAGCTATTGAGGTATGTGTTCCAGTGGACAGATGGGTTACCGCCTGGTTTACTGGATAAATTGCTGATCGCCGACTCTGCTCCGCCAATCCCTGGCTGACTAAAAGATCCGCGATACCATTTTTGCCATGAACCGGCAGCACCTGTCGGATCTGAGGATGACGCCATACAAATAGCTGCCAGACCGGAAGAAGGAGCGTAATAGGTATAAAACCTCCCTTTTAGTTTATTATAGATAACGCATGCGTCGCCAAGACCTGACCAGGCTGCAGTAGCTGGTTTATCCTGTTGATGCTTAAGGATCTGAACAGGCGCACTCCAGGTCTTCCCGCTATCACTGGAATAGGCCACACCTAATGATTTGTAGGCTAGATATCCGTAGGTTGAGCGGGGGTACCAGTGACTTTCTGCGTGAAAAAATCCGGCAAGGCGACCATCATTCAGCTTCTCAACGCCTATCATCCACATCCCGCCATCGTTAAACCCGTTTGATTTACCATTATCAGGCTGGCGACCACCAAATACTGCAGTAGAAGATGTTAACACCTTTGCATGATTCTGAAGTAGCGGAGTCGTTGCGACGGTTCTAAAGCTTCGGTAACTAGACCAGAAAGCATAGTATTTACTTCCCAGTTTTACCACCGGAATATTACTATCAGTAAAAAAACCTCTACCCTCTGCAGGAAATTTAGACTGGGAAATAACAGTCTTCGCTCCAAGGGTGAAATCCCAATTGGCAGGAGCAGGTTCTGTAGTAAGTGGAACCTCACAAGAGGTGGTCAAAAAGTTTACCAAACATAGGCAGGCAAACGCATAGATTTTAAAAATAGGAGAAACTTTTGATGTCATAACTTCTGTATTAATTGTTCCGCCATGTTTAAAATAGTCGGGCCCGCTTACTAAACCTGGAACTGGATTCACGGCCTGTTCTACGCTTTCAGAAAATGAAAGGTTACGTGACAGAAGTACGCCCTCCGGCGAACAAGTTGTGACCTCGAAATTTAGATTTGGAAGTAAGCAGAGAATTAATACAAAAACTGGTTGCTTGAACAGCATATTCATCTTGCCGTACAAAACAGCTATTTCTCCATTCTGTGTGGCAACAACGTCGTTTTCTATAGACTATTCTGATTCAATTTTTGCATAAGCCCCGAACCGTTACTGTTCGGATTAGTTGAGACGCTGCAAGGTCGGCACGGGGCAGTATCAAAAAAAGATGATGAGCATCATTAAAAAAGTACGTCCTGATACGAATAAAAAATGCCATCTTCGTTTCTAAAGATGGCATTATAGTTATAAGATCCTGTTTTTCAGCTAATTTTTTAGCTTCTTTTTGAGTGGAGAATATCGGAGTCGAACCGATGACCTTTTGCATGCCATGCAAACGCTCTAGCCAGCTGAGCTAATCCCCCATTTGCTTGGAAGTGCAAATATAGTGCTTCGCTCAACAATTCAAAAAGAATTAAAAAAAACTCGTAAACATAACATCCCGGCCGTCCCCCCATTCTACCGACGCCCCGACTGGCACAGAATTGGCTTTTCACAATTCGTCTAAATTGATGATAACATGGAAGCGTTCTACATAGCAGTCAAAGCATGCATCTTATTCACACTGATCGTCCTCACACTATTGAGAGCCAGGAAAAGACCTCAGGGAAAGCCTGAAACAAGCAGGCTGTGTGTCGACAAAACAGGAAAGCTGACGTATCAATCCGAGTACGATACGTCAAGCTAAAAGGAGTTACTTATATTTTCGCTCCATTTCGTCGTAATAACTCTTCATGACAAAAAAGGCTTTCTTCTTTTTGCCCTCCTGACTGATGAGGCCCTTTCGATTCCAGCCTTCCTGATAATTCATATTGTTCCGTTTGGGTGATCTGAAATCCGCCAGTATCCAGGGCGATATTCCGCAAAAGTTCTCCGGCATCCTCTTCAGCATCGCCGTTTGTTCTTTGTAAAACCACTCCTGAAACTCCTCGCTCCATAGCGTCAGGCTGTCGGCATGCACGCCCCCTCTCGCTCCTGCGCCAGTCTCGCTGATAAACAAAGGCTTGTCATATTCCACGCCCCAGTTGGTCGTCCTGCACTTGTCGGGGCTTCCGCCGTACCAGCCCAAATACTCGTTAAAGGCCACCAGGTCTACGTACTTACCGAGAGGATCGTCTATCATGTTGATATTCTTGCCGGAATTGTAGTTCACCTCTAAGGCCGCTGAAATGAGCCTGCTGTCGTCCTGCTGTTTTGCGGCGGCGATTAGTTTTCGCATAAACTCCGTCCGCATATCACTTATCGGCGTCTCGTTACCCACCGACCAGATAATTACGCTGGCCCTGTTATGGTCCCGTGTAATCATCTCATGCAGCTGCGTCTTCGCCTTGTCAAACACCTCCGCATTGCCGAACTCGATTGTCCAGTATACCGGAATTTCCGACCACACCAGCAAACCAAGCGAATCTGCCAGCCTCGTCATGTTCTCGTTGTGCGGATAGTGTGCCAGACGCACCATATTGCAGTTCATTTCCCTTGCCCATGACAGCAGCTTTTCAGCGTCGTCCCTGCTGTACGCTCGTCTTCCGTCTTCAGGGATCTGCTCATGGATGGATATCCCGCGCATAAAGAGCGGCTTGCCGTTTAACAGCACCTTCTTCCCGAACGCCTCTACCGTTCTGAACCCAATTTTATCCTTCACCCGGTCGTTACCCGCAGTCACATACACATCGTATAACTTAGGACTTTCCGGCGACCATAATTGCAAGCTTCCAGCTTTTAACCTGATTTGGGCTCTCCCGTTTACCACCGGAAAAACCGACTTAACCTTCAACCCGGGTATCTCAAGCTGAACTCTCTGCTGAACACCTGTTCCTCCCTCTATGTCCACCCAGCCTTCGATGTCGGCGTTCTTTGTCCTTGGCGCCCGACCAGGGGCAGGCTTCTGAAGCTTCAGGGCAAAATCGCGAATGAAGACAGGCGGAACTTCTATCAGAGAAACATCTCTGGTGATCCCTCCATAGTTCCACCAATCTGTGTTAAGAGTGGGCACCTCGTCCTTAAACCTCCTGTTGTCCACTTTGACAACAAGCCTGTTCCCGTTCTCCCTTAAGATACTATCAGCAACCAGAAAGTTAAAAGGAGTAAAGCCTCCCTTATGCGAGCCTAGCTTGGTGCCGTTCAAATAAACGTCAGCTTTATAGTTGACAGCTCCAAAGTAAAGGTAGACCTTGCTGCCGCGGCTCTTTCGCGCATAGTCAAAGCTTTTTTTGTACCAGATTGTACCCTCATAATAGAGAAACTCTGGTTTCTGCGAGTTCCAGTCCCCCGGCACCTGCAGGGTGTACCGGTCATTGAAACCATGTTCCTTTCGATCTAGTTTATTTCTCTGAACGTCCGTGTTCCAATACGCTTCGGGATCTGACTTTCGGCGCTCCTTAAAGCGGTAGTCATAAAAACCTGTCTCGTAAGGATCGACGATGTATTGCCACTGCCCATTCAGACTGAAGGCCTGACGGGCAGAAATATTGGTGATCAGGTCCGTCTGGGCAACAGCAGGATGATGGAGAAAAAGAAAGCAGCAGGCTATCGCCAGGGTATAGATACGATTCATATTTCGTTGTTCAATTAGTTCAACTTCATTTCAGGTCCATTGCATGGTCAGGCTCTGCATCTTTTCCTGTCCACACCTTTAACGATGTCCAGGGTCGTGAGCTCTTCTTCCAAAAGGGGGCGTCAGCGCCAAGGCCCAGCGGGAGAAAGATGGTGGAGCAAAGATAGAGACTTCCTGTAGTGATGTATCGGTCGGCCAGGCCAGGCTGATTACCGTAAAGCCCCAGATTTAGCCATCCTTTGCTGTCAAAGGCCCCGGGCGCATCCAGGGTCTTTCTTATTACAGCTGTGAGGGCAGCACGAACCTGCCCCTGATCAAGAGAGGCAGGCAGCTTACCTCGCGATGCCATGTCGGCGAGCTGATGAAATGCCCCGCCCCTATAGACGATCGATCGTCCCGTAACCGGGAAAGACCCGTCGGCATTTACCATCCGCTCCTGGATCTCAGCATAGCGCTTGCTTATTGCTTCAAATTTAGCGGCATAAGCACGATAAGATGCCGACTTGTTCATCACCTCAAAAGTTGCTGCTAAATAAGGCTGTATCACATAGCTGTTATAGTAGTCGAGATGAAACTGCATACCGTCAGAGAACATCCCATCCCCCACATACCAATGCTCCATAAATTCACGCACGCCATAGTCTATCCTCACAGGATCATAATCGAGTCCATACTTACAGAAAAACACTTCGATCATGGATGAAAACAGCAGCCAGTTGGAATACACCGGTACAGCGGCTCTCGTATTTCTCAACTCAGTTTCCACCCTCTTTTGTACGTCTTTGTCAAGGTGCTCCCAAAGCCAGGGACACCGTACCAAGCCCAGTGCGAAAAAAGAAGCGTCGACCAGAGGTTGTCCGCCCTTCCAGACCATATAATCAGGCGAAGCCGGGTCCACTGCATTTTTTATTGCCTTCAGTGTCTCTGCCCGAAACTCATTTCGCAGCTGTACCTCTTTCTCTGGTCCCCCTTCCAGGTTTAGCCAGGGCCCGATACCACATAAGGTACGTCCGAACGCCTCAAGGTACGCTACCTTAGAGCGGTGCTCGCGGTTATCTATAGTCGGCGAAAGAACGTCGGGCATTTGCGCTTTCAGCTTCCCCTCAGCAAGGTTGCTGATTACAGGACGTGCAACCTTCATCATGTACTCCAGCCAGACCGTCCGGTCGTCCGCAATGCTTCCTTTCTTCTTTTGCGCCGTTGTCACGGAAACAACGACCATACAGAACACCAGTATAAAACCAAGTCTTTTCATTACTCTACTTATCAACCAACTTCATCGTATAACTATAGCTGTACTTCTTGTCAAGCAGCCGATACTGGTCATGCGGAAGCGCTCCCCAGCTATTGTCGCCCCCCACTCCTCTTTGCTTCAGATCAACCGTCAAAAACACACCGCGACGGGGCTTGATATCAACGGGATGCTGCTGCTTCTTTGTCGATCCCGGATCAAGGTCCTCAGCCATGTGATTAATAGCACTGAAGCAAATAGGCTGAGCCCCCTCAATGAGCAGTCCCTGCCCGCTTCCGTTCGTTAACTTCAACCATCTTACATCCGTTCTGTATCCGGCCTCCTGAGGCCGGATATAGCTTTCCGTGTACTGATTGGCAACCTTATCGGCATACTGCCCGATAAACGATGCAGTCTTGCGGTCGCTGTAGTTTTCCCAGGGACCACGGCCATAGTAGGCAAGATCGTCGTATTGTTCAGGAAGCGCCATCCTCATTCCAAACCTGGGAAGCTCAGGAAGCTCTCTTCCGGTCATATCGATAGCCGCCGTTACCCTGACCGAACCATCATTCTGAATTAAATATTCAATACTATAAGGAACCCCGATGCTGCTCAATTCGTATTCAACCTTAATGGGCAATCCGGCTTCAATTTGCTTACCCACGTTCACATTTTTAACATTCGCATTCACATGAGCAGTTCTCCAGACCCCGAGCCTGTTTGGCATGTCACTGCCGAAGTCGTTGTCAGTCGGCGCCCTCCAGAAGTATGGCTGCGGGAACTGCATCAAGGTCCAGTTCTTGTCTCCCTTCGCAAAGCGGGTAAACCTTCCATCCCGGGCGTTAAACTCGCCCTGCACTTCTCCCGCGCTAAACTTAATCCGGTCGCCGTCCCTTTCCACCTTCAGCGTACCCCTTGCATCAGCTTGGCGGGCAAAGTAGGAACCCGCACTCGTAAACTGCTCCCGCGCAATCTCATGTCCTGCAGGAACAAGGTCCGTGGCCCTTTTGGTGTAGGCGTATACGTTGAGGTATAGCTCACTGCCTTCAGAAAGCTTAAACTGAGGAACGGCAAGCTTCACGTTTGTCTTCTGATGGGGAGCCAGCTTTACAACAAAGCTGCCCTCCTTCAATTTCTCTCCGTTACGCATCAGTTCCCATTTAAACTGATATTGATCAAGGTTAGTGAAATCAAAGAGGTTCTCCACCGCTATAATGCCCTTCGGTACATCAACCGCGCTGAAAAGAACGTCCTGGTAGACCTTCTTCACTTCATAAAGCCCGGGATGAGGTGTTCTGTCAGCAGCAACCAGCCCGTTTGCGCAGAAGTTCTCGTCATTTTGCAAATGATAACCTCCAAGGTCGCCTCCATAGGCAAAGAACGTTCTTCCATCCCTCGTAGAGGTACGCATTCCCTGATCTACCCAGTCCCAGATAAAACCGCCCTGCATCTGCTTGCTGCTTCTGATAATATCCCAGTATTCCTGAAAGTTCCCGTTGCTGTTTCCCATGGCGTGAGAATACTCGCACATAATATACGGCCTCGGCTTATTAGCCGACGCGTACTCCTGCATCCATTTGATGCCCGGGTACATCGGGCATACAATATCTGTGTTTTCATTCTCGCCGGCCTGTTCAAACTGCACGAGCCTGGTATTATCTCTTTGCTTGATCCACTTGTACGCATCGTGAAATACCGGCCCGTTGCCGCACTCGTTGCCAAGCGACCAGATGATCACCGAAGGGTGATTCTTATCGCGCTCCACCAGCCGGTGAATGCGATCAAGATGTGCTGGCGCCCATTGAGGAAGATAAGCCGGATGTTTGGACTTATCAAACCATCCCTGCCATTCGGCCCCCATCCCGTGCGTCTCAATATTTGCCTCATCTACCAGATATAATCCGTATTCATCGCAGAGTTTATACCACAGCGGATCATTTGGATAGTGACTCGTTCTTACTGCATTGATATTAAACTGCTTCATCAGCTGAATGTCCTTCAGCATCAGTTCCCTTGAAGGCACATGTCCGTTCACATCGTCGTGCTCGTGCCGGTTCGTACCCTTCACATACACGGGTACACCGTTGACCATCAGTCTCGAATCTTTTATTTCAACCTTCCTGAATCCAATTATCGCTCCTGTTACCCCCAGTAAAGCGCCCTTGCTGTCTTTTGTCGTAATGATGCAATGATAGAGGTTAGGGGCTTCGGCGCTCCATTTAAGGGGGTTACTGACGGTTCCGCCAAAATGGACGGTATGTACCGAGTCGCTTCCTATCTGAACTGGCTTATCACTCCTAAACACCACCTTTCCTGAACGATCGGAAATTTCCAGACCGACACTAACTGCTTTCATTTGATTGCCAGGAAATTGCCGCAGGTCTACAGTGCCCGAAAACAGTCCATCTCTATATTTTTCATCAAGATCACCTTTCAGGAAAAAATCCCAAACGGTCAGTTTCGGCACTGAGTACAGGCAAACATCACGCTCAATCCCGCTGATCCTCCAAAAGTCCTGATCTTCCAGATAGCTTCCATCGTGCCACCTGAACACCTGCACCGCCAGCAAATTTTGTCCGGCACGGAGGTATTTGGTAATATTGAACTCCGCGGGCGACTTAGATGCTTTTGTCATTCCCACTTTTTGCCCGTTCACATAAACAAAAGCACAGCCTGTTATAGAACCAAACTGCAGCATCACTTCACGCCCATCCCAGTTGGCGGGCACGGTAAACTCCTTGCGATAGGTACCAACCGGATTATCCTCACCTACCAGGGGAGGATTTTTAGGGAACGGATAAGTGATGTTGGTGTAGATTGGAATACCAAAGCCCTTCATCTCCCAGTTCGAAGGAACGGGAAGCTCAGACCAGTGCGAGTCATCGAGATCAGGTCTAAAGAAGTCCTTGAGACGGTCAGCCTGCTTTGCAACATACACGAATTTCCACTTGCCATTTAGCGACTGGTAATAAGGAGATCGGCTATAGTCATCGGCCTTTACATCCTGAGCCTTGTCAAACAGCATAAAAGTGGCATGCGGTTTTTCTTTATTCTGGTCAATCAAAGAAGGATTTTCCCAGTCATTCTGCTGAGCCTTCAGGTTTAGGGTGAGTAAGGATAAGAGCATTACTCCCGGCAAAAAAGATTTCTTCATAATGAGCGAATGTCAAATTGGTCTTGAATACAAATAAAGACATTCTTCCTCAATCAGAACAGGGGAAAATTCTTATCGGCAGGGGGTAAATTCGTCTGCAACTGAAAAGTTACCTGCTAGTCAACTAATACGCCAATGTAGAAGTTGAAGGTATCGGCCTCAAAGTTCGTCCTGTTGACCCCTGGCAGGTCCAGGCTGGTAAAGGATGTGCTGGGATTGATCACTTTGTATTCTCCCCTTTTACCCTCACGCGCACCGGCATGTCAAAGCCGTCAACTTCCGAAACCCAGCGACAAAAAGGCTTTTCATCTACAAATCTCACTTCAAGCACCGGTAATGTCCGGAGATGAAGGTATTGCTGAAACACCTTGCTGAAATCTATGCCCGACTCACGGCTGATATAAGAGGTGATGTCGCCCGCGGTCACGGTTTGGTGATAAAAGGTCTTATTCAGTCCCCGGAGGATGCTGCGCCACTTTTCATCATTCCCGATAATCGCCCGGATCATGTTCAGGAGGTTCCCCCCTTGTAGTACATATCTCCGGAGCCCTCTTTGTTGACGTTGTAAGTTCCAATGATCGGCCGGTCGTTCTGAATACTGCCGCGTGTTCCGTTTACGTACTCCTGTCCGGCCTGCTTGCCGTAAAGACTTTCGATAAACAGCGACTCGGAGTAGTTGGTAAAACTTTCATGAATCCACATATCCGCCAGGTCTTTCGAAGTGATGTTATTCCCGAACCATTCGTGCCCGCTCTCATGCACTATAATAAAGTCCCATTTCAGGCCCCATCCCGTTTCGGACAGATCACGGCCCATGTAGCCATTCCTGAATTTATTACCGTAAGCCACGGCACTCTGATGCTCCATGCCCAAATGAGGGGTTTCCACCAGCTTATATCCATCTTCATAAAACGGGTATGGCCCAAACCAATGCTCAAACGCCTTGAGCATCGGCTTTACATTTTCCCCAAATTGCTTCTGCGCCTTCTCCCTGTTGGCCTTTAAAACCCAGTAATCAAGAGTTAGCGGCCCCTTCTCTCCCTGATACACGTCCGACCAATGCGTATAGTCGCCGATATTAAGGGCTACACAATAATTGTTAATAGGGTTAGAGACAAACCAGTCATATTTCTTCCAGCCTTTTCCCACATCGCTCACCTTACGCAGGCGTCCGTTTGATACGTCCTGCAGTCCCGGAGGAACCGTCACACTGATCAGCATGCTATCCACCTCATCGGCCTGGTGATCCTTGTTGGGCCACCAGATACTCGCTCCCACTCCCTGGCAGGCTGTGACCACCCAGGACTTTCCATTTTCATCTTTCGAAAACATGATCCCGCCGTCCCATGGAGCATTCTTAGCTACCGTGGGGTAGCCGGAATAAAACACCGTAAAGTTCTCTCTGCTTCCCTTTCTGATAACAGAAGGAAAAGTAACAAAGACAGCATTAAACTCTCTTTTAAAGGACAGCGACTGCCCATTATACTCTACCTTTTCAACCTTTAGATTGTCAAAAAGATCAAACTGCAGCAACTGAAAATCCTGCGTCGCCGTGAAACTGAACAAATTCGATCCGCTGATGAATCGTTTGCTTACATCCAGCTTTACATCCAAATGATAGTAATTAATATCATAACAGGTCCGCGCAGGCGTAAGATTGCCGCGCAGTGAGTCGGCTCTCGTGAATGTTTCCTTTACCTGCATCAGCTGAGCTGTTGCAAAAAAAGGACTAGCAATTGCGAAAAATATCGCAGCAAAATATTTCATCAAACAAATAATTATCGTTGCATCTTCGGGTGCAGCAGTACATCTTGCCAAAGAAGCAGACTAGCGCCCTCCCGGAGGACAATGCAATTTCAGATAGTTGGTAAAAAGTGTTGATAAATGCTCAGAAGTTCCTTCCCCTTCTGATATGGAGTGGGTTCGGTTCGGATAAGCCATGAGCTGAAACTGCTTATTATACTTCACCAGCTCGTTGATCAGAAGCTCCGCATTCTGATAGTGAACATTATCGTCGCCCGTCCCGTGTATATAAAGGAGATTGCCTCTCAGATCTTTAGCATGAGTGATCGGCGATCCTTTTATGAAGGGCGCATTGTCCTCTCTTGGGTTCCCCATATATCGCTCCTGATAGATATTATCATAGCTCAGCTGGCTGCCTACAGCAGCTACGGCGATACCGGTCTTATAGATCTCAGGGTACTGGAACATCAGGTTCAGAGTAGAAGACCCGCCTCCGCTCCATCCCCATACGGCTACCCGCGACGAATCCACAAAGGGCCATTTCAGGATCTCTTTTGCCGCCATGGCCTGATCCCGGATGTTCAGGATACCGATGTTTTTATAGATCGACTTTCGCCACTCCCTTCCCTTAGGCGCAGGAGCGCCCCTGTTCTCTACCGATATATAGATATAACCGTCCTGCGCCAAATCATTGTACAGACGATTTCTCCCTTGTCCAAACCTGTCAGTAACGGTCTGAGAGGCGGGCTCACCATAGACGTAAAACAAAACCGGGTATTTCTTCGCGGGATCAAAGTTAGCGGGCTTGGCCATCCAGCCGTCCAGTTCAACTCCGTCCCCCGTCTTCACCTTAAAGAACTCAACAGGAGGCGTTCCCGGAGGCAAGGGCATCGTATGGCTCTGTCCCTGCTGAAGTACTTTATAGTCTGGAAGGCTCAATATTTCTCCCTGAACCAGTTTCATGGTATTGCTGTAGCTGTGGAAAGCCACTTTGCCCGAAGGTGAAATCTCATAGTCGTGCGTTCCGCTTTCTGCCTGAGGCGTAACGCGGGAAGCCTTTCCCCCTGCTAGTTTGACGCTGTAGAGGTAGCTTTGAGTGGCATTGTCAGGAGAGGCCATAAAATAGATAAGTCCGCCTTTCTCATCGATCAGGCTAATGCTCATCATGTCATAATTTCCCTTTGTGATCAGGCTTTCTTTTCCAGTGCGGCTGACACGGTAGATATGCCTCCATCCGTCTTTTTCGCTCACCCAGATGAACTCTTTTCCTCCATTCAGCCATTCCCAGCCACTAGGGTCATCCTCGTTCCAGCGCGACTTGATATCAATCCAGGCCGCATCTTTCTCGGAATAGATCGTACGGGCGGTGCCGGCCTTCGCATCACATAGCATCACCTTGCTTTCGTTCTGCAGCCGGTTCAACTGCTGAATGATGAGCTCCTTTGAATCGGGAGTCCATTCCATCCGCGGAATATAGTGCTGCACAGGATCACCCGGCACCTTCATCCACCGGGTCTGTCCCCCCTCAGCTGATACAATGCCTATCCTGCAGGAGCTTGGATCCTCACCGGCCTTCGGATATTCTACGGGGACGGCAAAAGAATACAGCGAGTCGGTCGTATTGAGCATCAGGTAGTTCCTGATATGAGTAGCATCGATCTGCCAGTACGCAATGTTCTTCCCGTCAGGAGACCACCTGAAACCGTCCCTGCAGCCAAACTCTTCCTCGTAGGCCCAGTCAAAGGTTCCGTTGATCACGCGGTCTGTGCCGTCGCTTGTCAGCCTGGTAATCTTTCCGGACGCCAGGTCCTCACAATATACATTATGCTGACTCACATAGGCCACTTTCGAGTCGTCAGGCGAGAGCTTGGCAAACATCAGCGAGGATCCGGGAAGGCCCTTGCCTATTTGCTTTAAACTTGCGGAAGCCAGGTCATATAGAAAGTAGTCGCCTTTGGTATCATACCGCCACACGCGGCGGGTATTACTCATAATAAGAATCTTGCTGCGATCTGCAGAAAGCGTAAAACGCCTCACAGCTACGGGTTGCGCTTGCCCCGGCAAAACGAGTTTATCCTGCCCAAGCACGAGTGTCTTTGCTCCGGTCCGGCTATCCGTTTTAATAATATCGCCCTTTTCGAGCGTATAAAATGAATAGCCATCGGCAGACCATTGTGTACTCTGGCGATGTTGTGCAAAGACCTGGGAAAATCCTGTTAAGAGTAGAAGTAAGGCAATCGCCGGATAAACCACGTACCGCGAGCCAGCAGAAGTGAGTGTTCTGAAAATAGAATACATTTTAATCAGTAATGCAGAATGTTTAATGACGTGCTAACCTACGTTTTTTAAATAATTTTCTATGTATTCCCTTGGAGAATTTCCGATGATACTTTTAAAAACCCTGTTAAAATTGGTAATACTGTTGAATCCGCAGTTATAGGCAACCGCAGATATGCTGTCGTAACCGCCCGCGGTCAGCTTTTTGCAGGCTTCATTGATCCTTGTCTCATTCAGGAACGAGATGAACGTATGCCCGGTGTGCTTCTTGAAATAACGGCAGAAGGCCTGGGGGGTCATATGGGCGGCATCGGCAACATCTTCCAGGGTAATATCAGAATTTGATCGCTGCAAAATGAAGTTGTAGATATTACTAATGCGGATACCCTCATTTTCACTAAAAGAAGCAGAATGGCCGAAAGACGAAAGCGGGTTTAATTTAATTCGCATCTTGTTCAGGAACTTCAGCAACAAAAAGAACTGCATCAGCTGGTCTGCGCCGCTCGCAGCCTGCGTCTCCAGCATGAGTTCCGACACCTCATCATAATACATCTGCGGCAATTTAAAACCCTGGGCGTTCTGATCGATAAAAGCTTTCATCGACTTCATTTCGGGCAAACCGAAAAGAGAGGCCAGAGCTCCCGAAGGATTAAAGAACACCATGAGGGCCTTCGTCCTCTTGTCACTCTCCGGGTTGAAATACTCAGGATTGCTTTTAAACAAATGGGGCTGATTCGGCCCGATAAAATAGATCTCACCTGGTTTAAAGCTGTGCATGTTGTTCCCGACAACCAGCGTCCCCTCCCCCTGTTGTATCCATGCTATCTGCGCTTCCGTATGCCGGTGCAGATACGGATAGAAGTGCGGAAGATTGTCTTGCTGAACGATGACAGTTTTGTCGTGGGCAATAGGGATGGTAAACTGTAAGACTTTCATGAGATGCTCCTTTTGATGTTCTGAATATACAAATATTACCTTTGAATTAAAAGAGCATTATGTTATCGGGTTAAAATACGGCAACTGTTTGTTAATTTAAAGTTAAAATACGACTAACTCAAGTCATTTAAACTCATACCTTTTTGAAATATCCATAATTGGCGCCTAGTTGAGAAACTAGAAGGCGGTTTTTACATCTAATAGGACTTAAGACTTCAAATAAAACGTTTATACGTCCCATTTTTGCACTAAAAACACAATAAGGCCAGTTCGACTTTAGAAAGAGCCAGTTATAGGAAGCATTTTACTAAACATGAGAGACCTTGGGACCAGGCCCTAATCCCAAATTATTATAATCATATGAGATTCAAATCCCAAAATATTATGTTATTCTGGGATTTGAATCTCATATGATTAAACGGCATTTGCAATCGGCTATAGAAGAGCGGCTCTTTAAAGGAAAGGCCGTCCTGATTTTTGGCCCCCGTCAGGTCTCTATTCGTTAAAAGACGTTCGCTTGCCTATCATATCCTTCCAGTCATCTTCTTTGGACCGCTTCCTTCCACTGACGCAGGTTTCTTCCGCTCCCCAGGAATCCCACTGTCGCCCCTGCCCGTTCAGCTTGTCTACTTTCTCTCGCATGGCAGCTCCTTTATAGCCGCCGAACAGGCCCGTCCGACTGTTGCGCGTAGCCTCAGGCAGCTCCTGGTAACGCTGCTTCCGGTAGCCCGGCTCTGCTTCATCACTGGCCGGAAAAGCCGCAATAATATCGCAGGGCGAAAATTCCTTCGTATTAAGCGGCTCGTAGCTTTTGTCGAGCCGGTTATAGCTCAGGTAGTCAATTGAGGCCGAAAGCAGTAGCAAGGAGCCTTTGGGCCGGTCGTTATCAAACAGCAGCTCCTGAGCAGGAATTTGCTCTCCCCTGTCCATTACCACCTCTTTCATGTCTACCAGCTCATAAAACTCCTCCCGGAAATTAAAGGCGATCAGCAAAAAGCGTATGCGGAAGCGCTTCGCTTCGTAAAAACGGTCGAGCAGTTCCCGGTCGAGGTTAATCTCCGGCAGATCCACCTTCACCTGCCCCTCTTCGGTGAGCGAAACCTGCGGCTTCACCTGCAAAGAGGGAAAGAGCGGACTGGCAGCATTGAAGCTGAAGCCCTCCAGGAAGGACAGGTTGCCGTCGTGCAGATCGCGCTCGCCACGCTCCTTTGCACTGGCCCGTATGCTTGTGCAAACCGCTGAAGTAAGACGGTTCCCCATGCCTCCGTCGTGCCGCGAGCGATGTAAGGGATAAAAAGCTTCGCGGATCACGCGGGCCGCCGAGCTGGCCAGTCCGAACTCACAGGCGCTGCGTATGCTGGCAGGCGTCTGCTTCTTCTTTTTGGGTTTGCTCTGTACCACGTTCATTCCCCGGTAGGTGCGGTACACCACCGATCCGGCACTTCCATGAATGCCACCGTTTTTGTCAATAATTGCCATAATATGATCTTTAAGTTTAAAGCGGTCGGCCATTATCGAACTCCAAAGGTCCCGGAATCAGCAAAATCAGATAATAAGGTCGTAAAGGCCTGTCCGCCTGGTTAATTCCCTATAAATGTGAGGATAAAAAGAATAGGAATCAATAGGATTTCAGGCTGAACCTGATATCATTGTTAAATTTATAAAGAGTCTGAATAAGCACTGCTACCCCACCTTTTTACTACAAAAGGTGGGGTCATCACGCCATATTCGCCCCGGAACAGCGGCCGGAAAGGTAGCCAGGGCATCACCAGGTTAAACTGCGATTAAGAACTGGCTAAAGCCTCCGGCGGCACCCAAACGCCACTCAATGATCAGAAGGCAGGAATAGTACAAGTCCGTATTCCGGTTACCTGCGTGGCGGGAAGGGCGTGAGCAATTCACGAACTTCGAGGGAGGGAGAGTTTAGCAACCCGCAACAAAGAAGAGGTCCACTTCCTGGCCTAAAAAAGCAAATGCGCTTCCACAAAAACGCGCTCATAAGCTGCACACACAAAGGCAGGATGAAAGGTTGTCGAATGCTCTTTCTGGCATTTAAAAAGAAAGCCCCCTGTTCCCCCGGGAGCTTCTTATAAACATGATTTAGTATTTTTAATAGCGATCCGGACTGAACGCAGACAAAGGGATCTCCGGCTGCTGTTCCGACACGATCTGGCTCACCAGCTTACCCGTAGCCGGACCGAGGCTCAGCCCCATCATGCCATGACCTGTTGCAATGACCAGGTTAGACAGCTTTTTACTTCTGCCAATATAGGGAAGTCCGTCGGGAGAGGAAGGCCTGAATCCAAACCAGATATCTTTTTCAGCAGGCATCTCCGGATGCAAGTCCGGGAAATACTTCGGTATGGCCTCTACGATGCCTCTCACGCGGTTCAGATTCACCCTGGTATTGATCCTGTCGATCTCCATTGTTCCGCCATAGCGGATGCTTCCATTCATGGGCGTGATAGCCACCCTGGCTTCGGCGAGCAATGCCGGTATTTTCATCCGCCCTTCGGGCTCCTTAGCCATGAAGGAATACCCCTTACCCGGAAGCAGGGGAATCCGGAGACCGGCAAGACGAGCCACTGCAGGCGACCAGGAACCGCCGGCTATGATATAATGATCGGCCGAAAACCTCTCACCTGCAGCCGCCACAGAGGCGATTTTCCCTGCGCTGGTCTCGATGCGCGAAACTTCATGGTTTCTGGCTATGCGAACGCAGTTTTTCTCAAGCAGGCTAACAAGACCCTTAATCAGCTGATTGGGGTATACATGCGCGTCGCAACGATAATGTACAGCACCTAACACGTCAAGTTCCAGCTCAGGCTGCAAAGACTTACACGCGTCGCGGCTCAGCACTTCCATGTCCAGGCCGAGGCTTTTACCCTTTTCCGCCAGATGGGCTTCTTCTTCTGCCGCCTTCTGGGTCTTGTAAAACATCAGGATCCCCTTCTCTACCAGCCCAAAGTCGAATTCTCCTCGTTGATGAAGCTCTTCATAGAGCTTCTTGCTGAGCAGCGAAATATCTCTGAGCGGCACAGCCGACTCCTCCACGTGCGCCGCATTGGCCTTTTTCAGAAACTTGATCCCCCATGAAAAGAGATCCGGATTAAGAGAAGGCCTGACAAAAAACGGGCTTTTACTGTCAAACATCCACTTGATGCCCTGCTGCACCATGCCGGGGGCAGCCAGTGGAATAAAGTGACTGGGGACGATCATCCCTGCATTCCCGAAGGAACAATTGTCAGAAAGATCGCCCTTTTCGAGTATGGTGACCTGATGTCCGGCCTCGCTGAGGTACAATGCAGAAGAAAGGCCTATTATGCCACCGCCAATGATAATTACACTTGCCATGTTAATGATTTAGGATAAGTTAAAGCACCTGAAAGCCCTGTGCATAAGGATCATCGTCGTCGATCTTGATGGTGTTATATCCATAGATCTTCGCCCATCCCTCCACACTTGGAATAATTGCTTCATAGTCCCCAAGACTTACCACATCTTCCACTCTTCCGGTAAATGTACTGCCGATAATACTTTCATGAATAAAGGGATCACCTTTCTTCAGCTTTCCTTTGGCGAACCATTGAGCCATCCTGGCCGAGGTACCTGTACCGCAGGGCGAGCGGTCTATGGCCTTGTCTCCGTAGAATACCGCGTTGCGTGCCGTCGCCCCTGACGACAACGTTGCTCCGGTCCAGAGAATATGAGTACAGGCGTTAATAGTAGGATCGAGCGGATGCACAAACGAGTGCTTCTCGTTGATCCTTTTTCTGAGCTCCCTGCTCCAGGCGACGAGCTGACCCGCGCTATAGTTCTCCAGCCCTCTGAAGTTGGGCTGTTCGTCGACAATTGCATAGAAGTTGCCTCCGTAAGCGACATCCAGCTGCAGAAGGCCGAGGTCCGGACATTCCACTTCAATATTCTGAGCGGCCAGATAGGCCGGCACATTGCGCAGCTTCACTGACTTCACCTTTTGCCCCTCCTGCTGGTACTCGATCAGTACCAAACCGGCGGGAGCTTCCATCCTGACCACCCCCGGCGTCTTAGGCGTGATGAGACCTTCTTCAATCGCAATGGTAATTGTGCCGATAGTTCCATGACCGCACATAGGCAGGCAGCCACTGGTTTCAATAAATAATACGGCTACATCATTTGCCGGATCATGAGGAGGATAAAGAATACTGCCCGACATCATGTCGTGCCCCCGGGGCTCGAACATCAGGCCGGTTCTGATCCAGTCGTACTCTTTTAAAAAATGTTGCCTTTTTTCGCTCATGGAAGCCCCGCTCAGGTTTGGGCCTCCGCCTGCTACCAGCCGTACGGGGTTTCCGCAGGTATGAGCATCAATACAAAAGAAAGTTTTACTCGCCATTTAATCTGTCGTCCATTTATTATTAACCCTTCTCCAGATCCCCGCCGGATTTCCATCCTGCAGTTCAATAGGAAGAAGATCGTGATTCCAGTCCTGCCAGCAGAGAGGGCGCACAAAGCGATAAATAGCGTCGGTGCCGACAGAGGTAAAACGACTGTCGTTACTGGCGGGGAAAGGGCCTCCATGCTGCATAGCGGCACAGACCTCTACCCCGGTGGGAACGCCATTGAGAATGATCCTGCCGGTTCTCTGCTGCAATGCTTCGAGCAGCTCTGCATATTGCGAGAGCTCGCCATCCTCTGCCATTACCGTAATAGTCAGCTGACCATCCAGAGAGTTCACCACCTGCTCCACTTCCTCCCGGCTTTCTGCCAGAACCAGCAAGGAGTAAGGACCAAATATTTCTTCTTTTAACTTTTCGTTCCGAACAAAATCGCGGGCAGAAACACTGACCAATGTAGGTGCGGCCTGATTAAAGGCAGCAGTGCCGGCCACCTCGGAGCGGGCGACGAGCTTTACTCCTTCCTCCTTCAGGATCGCTCCTGACAGAGACTGGTAGTTGCTGCAAATCCCCGCCGTAAGCATGGTACCTGAGGGGGCCTCGCCGAACAGCCGTGCAAGTTCATTCAAAAGGACGGTGGTATGTTCATCCTGAATGGCTATCATTAAGCCCGGATTGGTGCAAAACTGACCCGTACCAAGGGTGACAGAAGCAGCGTATTTGCTCGCGAGGTCCTGCGGCCTGCTTTTTACCGCCTCAGGCAGAAAGAGTACGGGATTAATGCTGCCCATCTCGGCGAACAGAGGAATAGGCTGCTCACGCTGCTGTGCCAGCCGTGTCAGGGCCATTCCACCCTTAAAAGATCCCGTAAAGGAGACAGCTTTTGTGGCAGGATGTTTTACAAGCGCCTCTCCTATGCCGAAGCCTGTATCATACAGCAGAGAGAACACGCCATCCGGCATACCGGTGGCCTTAGCCGCCTTTACGATTACTGCTCCCACCAGAGCACTTGTTCCCGGATGTGCCGAATGAGCTTTTACGATCACGGGGCATCCCGCTGCAAGGGCTGAGGCCGTATCGCCTCCTGCTACGGAGAAAGCCAGCGGAAAATTACTGGCACCAAATACGACGACAGGCCCCAGGGGAACGAACATCTTCCTGAGGTCGGGCCGCGGGAGCGGCTGCCTGTCGGGGAGCGCGCTGTCGATGACAGCCTGCACCCACGAGCCTTCTTCCACCAGATCGGCAAACATATTAAGCTGCCCTATGGTACGGCCGGTCTCCCCTTTGATCCGGCCTTCGGGCAGGCCGCTTTCTGCTGCTGCACGAGCGGTCAGCTCGTCGCCAAGCGCTGCAATTTCCGAGGCTATGGTCCTCAGGAATTTGGCACGCAGAGTTCGGTCCAGCTGTCGGTACGGGGTAAACGCACGCCCGGCAAGCAGGAGTGATGCCTCTGCATCTTCCATACTTGCCGGGTAAAAGGTCCCCTCAAGCGTCTCCCCTGTAGAGGCGTTTATGGCGCTGAATCCTTCAGCTACAGAAGAGACGAATCTATTAGCAATTATATTTCTTCCATCCATCTGCGGATCTCTTTAGTTGAAAATGGTCAGACTAAGCGGTAACTGCAGCCACGCGTCCCCAGCTTCCTTCGGGCAACTCAGGTCTTACTGCCAGTGCGTCGTTAATGATCTTCAGGACTCTTTCACGTTCGGCACCTTCGATAGAGAGCCTTGGCCTTCTTACCGTCTCCGTCCCTATACCGGTCTGCACCTCCGCAAGCTTGATGTATTGAACCAGCTTTGGATGAATGTCAAGCTCCAGCACGGGATGGAACCAGCGGTAGATCGCCAGAGCCTCTTCGTATCGTCCCGATTTTACAAGGCGATAGATCGCTACGGTCTCCTTTGGAAAAGCATCAACCAGACCGGCAACCCAGCCATCAGCTCCCATTACCAGGCTTTCCATCGCAAGAGGATCCACACCGCACATCACTCGAAAACGATCTCCAAACCGGTTAAACATTCTCGTGATGTTTGCGACGTCCCTGGTAGATTCTTTTACAGCCTGGATATTCTCATACTCGGCCAGTTCTGCAAACATGTCGAGCGTCACCTCGATTTTATAATCTACCGGATTATTGTAAATCATGACCGGAAGAGAGGTGGAAGCCGCTATTTCCTTAAAGTAGGTAACCGTTTCGCGGTCGTCAGCCTTGTACCTCATAGGCGGCAGCAGCATCAGTGCGTCTGCGCCCAGCTGTTCTGCCCGCCTGGCAATAGAGATGGCCACCTTAGTAGATTGTTCTGCTATATTCAGGACTAATGGAATCTTTCCGTCCACCAGATCTATCGTATGTTCCAATAATACAAATTTTTCTTCTTCGGTAAGCACACTGGCTTCCCCTAAAGATCCGCCCAGGATCAGTCCGTCGATACCAGCTTCGAGCTGGGCCTCAATGTTCTTGTCATAAGCTGTAAGGTCTAGCTCATCGTTTGGGGTAAACTTGGTAGTAATTGCAGGATAAACTCCTTTCCATTCAACTTTCATATTTTACGCGATTTTTTCTTCAAAAGTAACCGCCCGCCAACTTGCTCCTTACATTAATATTAGCCTGTACTTATTCTATTTTAACAGATATACCTCTATCCCGTCGCATGGTAAAATCCTGCCAATACTGGCAAAAAAACTTTTAGACGAGCTGAGCCGGTGCCAACTATCTTTATGTTAGGTTGGCCGGATGCTCAATCATCAGTTCAGCTCAGGCAAGAACCAGACGACAAGAAAGATAGACTTTCAAGATAACATCTCCTGCAAACCGGAAATAATTAATAAAATCAAGATGAAATATCACAATATATTCCCCGCCCTGCTGTTTATACTTTCCTCCGGACTGGTACAGGCTCAACACAGGGACTATCCGATCCAACCGGTGCCCTTTACACAGGTGCACGTCCATGATCATTTCTGGCAGCCAAAAATGGAGGTAAATGCCAATATTACCATTCCATATACACTTGATCAGTGCAAGAAGAATGGACGTATTGACAATTTTCTTCGCGCTGCCCATATGCTGGAGGGCGACAAGCTGACCGAGTTCACGTTCGACGATACGGATATTTACAAAGTAATTGAGGGCGCGTCTTACGCCATGCAGGTCAGGAAGAATCCCAAGCTCGACCTATATATCGACTCGCTGATCTCCATTATCGGCGCTGCCCAGGAGCCGGACGGCTATCTCTATACCTTCCGAACGGTGAAAGCGGCGAAACCACATGAATGGATAGGATCCAAACGCTGGGAAAAAGAAGAAGAGCTAAGCCATGAGCTCTATAATTCGGGGCATCTCTTTGAAGCAGCGGTAGCACATTATCAGGCTACCGGCAAAAAAGTCTGCTTAATATTGCCATTAAAAATGCTGATCTCCTGGTCAGAGACTTCGGCTACGGAAAAGAAGAAAAATATCCCGGGCACCAGATTGTAGAAACGGGACTTACGAAAATGTACCGGACTACCGGCAATCGGAAATATCTGGACCTGGCCAAGTTCTTCCTTGATGTACGGGGACCCAAGGGAACTGAATATAACCAGGCGAACAAACGGGTAGTGGATCAGCATGAAGCAGTGGGTCACGCCGTGCGTGCTACCTATATGTATACCGGCATGGCAGATGTTGCAGCCCTTACCGGTGACGAGGCTTACCTCAAAGCCATCGACGACATCTGGAACGACGTGGTGAACAGGAAGCTGTACATCACCGGAGGTATTGGGGCAACAGGCGCAGGGGAAGCATTCGGCGAACCGTACAATCTGCCGAACATGTCAGCATATGCGGAAACATGCGCGGCAATTGCTAACGTGTACTGGAACAGCCGCATGTTTATGCTCCATGGCGACTCGAAATACGTGGACGTGCTCGAGAGAACTTTATACAACGGCTTACTGTCGGGCGTATCGCTTAGCGGCGATCGGTTTTTCTACCCCAATCCCCTTGCTTCAATGTTTCAGCATCAGCGGAGCGCGTGGTTCAGCTGTGCCTGCTGTATCTCGAACATGACGCGTTTCCTTCCTTCTGTCCCCGGTTATGTGTACGCGCAGAACAAGAATGACCTCTATGTGAACCTGTTCATGAGCAGCAGCAGCGACATCAGTCTTGCCTCCGGCACTATTAACATCGCACAAGAAACCGACTACCCATGGAACGGGAAGGTCAACTTTGTGATTGATCCCCAAAAAAATAATAATTTCACCCTGCGGATCCGTATTCCGGGCTGGGCACAGGGAAAGCCTGTGCCGGGCGACCTTTACTCATTTGCCGATGCGTCCGCTGCTGCCATACCTCTGCTCCTGAATGGTAAGCCCCTCCAATATCAGACAGAAAAAGGGTATGCGGTAGTCAGCAGGAAGTGGAAAAAAGGAGACCAGCTCAGCCTGCTGCTTCCCATGAAGACTGAGAAGATCGTAGCCAACGAGCAGGTGAAAGACGACAGGGGAAAGTTTGCACTTCAGCGCGGGCCGCTTGTGTACTGTATTGAAGGCCCAGACAACAAAGACAGCCTTGTTCAAAATATCCTGGTTGACAAGTCAGCTCCTGTAAAGGTGAACTATCAGGAAAACCTGCTTAAGGGGGTCAACGTGCTGACCATGGAGGGAAAGGGCGCTAAACGACAGCTCAATACCACTGCTCTCCTTGAAACAGAGCAAGCGGTAACGGCCATCCCTTATTACAGCTGGGCGAACAGAGGGCCTAGTGAAATGACCGTTTGGATCCCTTACCTGGCCTCTGCCGCTCGTTCCAAGCCTGCCCCCACAATTGCCAGTACCAGCAAAGTAACATCATCTCTCAAGAATAAGAGGATGTATTCGGCCATAAACGACCAGTACGAGCCTGCCGACTCTAAAGACACCAATTACCCTTACCTCCATTGGTGGCCGGCAAAGAATTCGACGGAATACGTGCAGTACGACTTCCCGGAAGAAAAGACGATATCGAAGTCTGAAGTATACTGGTTTGACGACGGTCCATGGGGCGGCTGCAGGATACCAGCGGGGTATAAACTGTATTACAAGCAGGGCGAAAACTGGCTGCCGGTGAAAAACACTTCACCTTATTCGGTGGAAAAAGACAAGGTGAATAGGGTAACCTTTGAGCCGGTAAAGACGACGGCGATCAAACTGGAACTGCAACTACCCCAGGATAACTCCTCGGGGATCCATGAATGGGCAGTTGAGTAGTGAAGCCTTCACGTTCTCCGCACCCAAATGAGCTGTAAAAACATTATTGAGTGCCCTTTTTTGCCCTTCGAAGACAGAGACACAGCTGTAAAGAAGCCTCCGCCGGAAAGCGGAGGCTTCTTTTATTTAACAAGACTTTAAAATCCTATTAATATGTAATTCATGTTAGCTAAAATTCAGGAAGCAGGAGTTCCGGTATAAGGGTAATTTTATTAAAGATAGAGCTGGCCATCTTCCATTGCATCACCAAATCTCTTATATATGAAACTCAAACAAGTACTTCTGTCTCTCCTGGGCGTAGTCTGTTTTCTGACGGCCTATGCTCAACAGGTCTCCTTACAGGGTAAGGTGACTGATTCTGACAACTTGCCGGTTCCCGGCGCGTCGGTAAAGATTAAAGGCACTACAAAGGGTACCTCCACTGCAACCGACGGAACTTTCAAGATTGTTTATCAGGGAAAAGTTACCCTGGTCGTTACTGCAGTCGGCATGTCCCCCGCCGAATTACCCCTTTCAGGTCAGTCGACTGTCAGCGTGAAGCTCAGTTACAGTGCGCAGGGCCTTAACGAGGTCGTCGTGGTGGGTTACGGTACACAACGACGAGGCGAAGTGACGAGCGCCATCTCCTCTGTTAAATCAGAGAGCTTTACAAAAGGAGCCGTACGCGATGCCGGGCAGCTCATCCAGGGGAAAGTGGCCGGTCTTCGTATCACCACGCCTAACGGAGACCCTACCGCTTCTACGCAAATCAACCTCCGTGGGCTGAACTCAATTAGTGGAGCGACAGAGCCCCTCGTCCTTATCGACGGTATCCCGGGATCGATGAACACCGTGGCGCCCGAGGATATTGAGGCGGTAGATGTGCTAAAGGACGGATCTGCTGCCTCTATCTATGGTACGCGTGCTACAGGCGGGGTAATTCTGATCACTACCAGGCAAAACAGAACTGGTGAGAGGAATACTATTGAATACTCAGCTTACGCCAATACGCAGCGGATTATGAAGAAACCTGAAATGCTGACGGCAGAAGACTACAGGAGGCTGATTTCGGAGGGAGTGCAATACCAGGATTATGGAGGGAACACTAACTGGGTGGACGAAATACTACAGAATCCATTCAGCCAGAATCACAATCTGACCTTCTTTGGAGGAAGCTCCAAAACAAACTTTACGGGCTCGGTCAACTACCGCGACTGGGAGGGTATTTTTCTGAAGTCGGGGCAGGAAAGGATCACCGTCAGGGCCGGCCTGAATCATTCTATGTTCGATGACAAGCTCAAAACCAGCCTGCAGATCATCAACCGCACCACCAGCTCCCAACAAGGTGGGGCAGACGGATACGCCTATCGTCAGGCAATCATCCGCAATCCGACCGACAATATTTATACGGAAGACGGGAAATGGCAGGAACGCAGCATCTACTTCTATGACAATCCCCTTGCCAGGATCCACGAAGCAAAGAACGACAATACGTTCCGTGAAATGAGGATGAACGGGACTGTCGATTTTCGGCCGATAAAAGACCTGAGCGTCAAGCTTCTACTCTCCCGTGTTCAGAACAACAACCTTTCGGGTTACAGCACCACCTTTAACCATGTCAATACAACCAAGAACGGGTTAAACGGCACTGCAGGCAGATCGACATACTCGAACAAGGAAAACCTCATGGAGTTAACCACCAACTACACTAAAAGCTTCGGCGGCCACAACTTCACTATTCTGGGCGGTTATAGCTGGCAGGACGCAGTCTACGAAGATTTCGACGTGTATAACTTTGACTTTCCCACCGACGCATATACGTGGAATAACCTGGAGACCGGCACAGCGTTAAAACGCGGACTTGCAACGATGGGAAGCTCTAAAAACAAATGGCAGCTGGCCGGCTTCTTCGGTCGCTTCACCTACAACTGGAAAGAGAAATATCTTTTTATGGCCAGTATCCGCCGGGAAGGATCTTCGAAGTTCGGCGTTGACCAGAAATGGGGAACGTTTCCAGGCGTTTCTGCAGGCTGGCGCATCAGTAAAGAAAGCTTTATGGAGAATATACCCGCTATCTCCGACTTAAAGATAAGAGCTGGCTATGGTGAAACTGGAACCATCGCCAGCAATCCTTATCAGTCTCAAATAAGCTATAGTTTCGATTTCAGTAACGGGGCCTACTTTGGCGACAAGTGGGTGCAGGGCTTTGTGCCCCAACGAAATTTCAACCCTGGCCTGCGCTGGGAAAGGAAGAAGGAATACAATGCAGGGCTCGACTTTGGTTTGATAAAAAACAGAATTACCGGCTCTCTCGACCTCTACACCAGAGAAGTGGACGACTTGCTGTACAATTTTAGGGTACCGGTCCCGCCTTACATATTTGAGCAAATGTATCTTAACGCGGGCGCAATGAAAAATTCCGGGCTCGAAGCGCTGGTAAACGTTCGTGTACTCGACGGCAAAAAGTTCAGCTGGAATACCAATCTGACCTATTCAACAAATCGGAACAAATTGCTCAACCTGTCTAATGATCAGTTTGATGTAACTGCAGAGTTTTTTGATGCCGGATACACAGGAGAACCCATTCAGCAGGCGACGCACCGCGTAAAAGTGGGCGGACCTATCGGACAGTTCTACGTGAAGAAAAGCGTGGGTGTAGACGAGAACGGTAAATGGCTGGTAGAAAGTAAAGACGGCAAAGTTATTCCCATCGCGGAGTCCTCCGACGATGACAGGCAATACTATGGAAACGGCATTCCAAAGCATCTGGCTGGCTGGAACAACTCCTTTAAGCTGAACAACTTTGACCTGGAGATAAACCTTCGGGGCGCCTTTGGCCATAATGTTCTGAACATGCAACGCATGTACTATGAAAACCCGATCAATAAGGGATATAACGCGCTGAAAACCGCCTATGACCCGGTATACGGTCGCCAGCTCAACACCGACCTGGTGTACGTAAGTCATTACATCGAGAAAGCCGACTACGTGAAGATCGATAACGTAACTCTTGGATACACTCTCCCGGCCAACCTGATTAAAGGCATAAAGAATTTAAGGGTTTATGTTTCAGGATTGAACCTTTACACTATCACCAAGTACAAAGGAATAGACCCTGAAGCGGTCAGTTACACAGGCGACTTTACCTTCGCTCCCGGAATTGAGAACAGGGATGCCTACCCTACTACCAGAACGTTTACAGCTGGACTTAATGTTACATTCTAATAGTTGAAAAGATGAAAAAGACAATTCGAAATACCATTATAGTTGCCGTCACAGGAGCCGTCTTCACCTTCGGTTCCTGCACTAATCTGGACGAGGATGTTTACTCAGAAGTTCTGCCGAGCAAATTTAAACCGACAGAGAAGGACTTGCCCGCCATTATTGCTCCCACCTATGCCTCCCTTCGAACACTCATGTGCGGATGGCAGGGCTATTTCGACCTGCAGGAGGAAGCGGCCGACTGCATTATCACTCCGGTCAGACCTAACGGCTGGGACGACGGCGGCACCTACAGACGAATGCATCAGCACACTTGGACTACGCAGGAATGGCAGCCCTACAACACCTGGCAGAATGCCTATTCCAGCATCACCAAAGCAAACATGATCATCTCCCAACTGGAAGACGGAACTATTCAGCTGGGAGAATCAAAAGAACCTGCCATTACCGAGCTTCGCGCCGTACGTGCCTTCGCTTATTATCTCCTCCTTGACAACCATGGAAATGTACCAATCGTGACGGACTTTAAGGACGCCTCCCTTCCTCAGCAGCGGACCAGGAAGGAAGTATACGACTTTGTTGTTAAGGAACTAAACGAAGTGATGCCGAAGCTAAGCGAAGAGGCCTCAGCCACCTACGGGCGACTTAACAAATGGAGCGTGAAGGCGCTACTGGCCAAGATCTATCTCAACTCACAAGTCTATGTCGGCACCGCGGAATGGCAGAAATGCATTGAGGAAGCCGACGACGTCATCAGCAGCGGCAAGTATAGTCTCGACAACAATTACTCTGATGTCTTTACCTATACCAATCAAAACTCAAAGGAGATCATTTTTGCTATTCCTTACGATGAAATATATGGCCAGGGAAATCAGATACATATGAAAACCCTTGATCCTCTGAGCCAGGGCGTATACCAGATGACTGCTCAGCCCTGGGGCGGGAACTGCGCTGTACCGCAGTTCATCAACACCTATGATCCTGAGGACAGCAGGCTGAAAGACAGCTGGATTCAAGGTCCGCAGATCAGTCCCACAACTGGACAAACACTTATCAACTATGTCAACTTTGTACCGGGCATGGGTGGAACAGATGGAATTATAGCGAAAGGTAACCAAGGCTTTAGAATAGGGAAATTTGTGATCAAAAGAAACGCTACCAATAACCTGGATAACGATTTTCCCTTCCTTCGCTATGCTGATGTTCTGATGATGAAAGCAGAAGCACTGCTTCGTACGGGTCGCGCAGATGAGGCAGCCGCCCTTGTTTCAGAAGTCCGGAAGAGAGCGTTTAAAACGAATCCTGCAAAAGCAGTTGTAACGGGGGCTCAGCTGATGCAGGGCAGCAGCTACAAGTATGGCTTACAGGCTCCCGACGGTACAGTGAGTGAAGCAAACGGCGGGGCAGATATCCAGTACGGCAGGTTCTTCGATGAGCTCGGATGGGAGTTTGCGGCAGAAGCGCACAGAAGACAAGACCTCATCCGGTTTGGCGTCTTTCAGAGCAAGAAATGGTTTAATCACAGCCCCCATCCGCAGGCCCAAACACGAACTTTGTTCCCCATCCCTGCAGACGAGATTGCCAAGAACCCGAACTTAAAACAAAATCCGGGTTATTGAGCGCCATGAACGATTTGCGCAGCAAATCGGTGCTGTTTGAATGATGATGGTAGGTCCATCGGTATCGGCTTACAGGAGCAGGTATCAAACCGCTGCTAAGTTGCTTTGGTAAAGAGCCAAGGTGGGAAGCGTTAGCAGAAAAGGCATCACAGAGGTGTCAGGTAAGTATAAAGAAGACGAATGAAAATGAACTGCCGAAGAGGCGTCGAAAGGATTAGATGATGTCAAAAGTAAAGTACAGTATCACTTTATTATCAGTTGGGAGGACAACCTGTTTACTGTCCCGGCGGCATCCGGCGTATAGGCAGCGTGAGCTTTATACAGGCATTCAAACGGAACTTGGGAACCTGTGGGAACGATGCGAAGAGAAAAGGTCAAGCGGAAGAACCCGCAAGTCCGAAAGTATCGATGCGTTCCACAGGGGCAGAGCCACCCGTAGTAGTGATGACTGCTTTGGAAACATAGCAAGAGCGAAGGGGGGCGTTATCAGGCGCTGTACATTAATAGAAACTGTTTAAGGGGTAACCTACAGGAGGTATAAGATATGTACAGGCCAAAACCAAATTGTATTTCGAGAAAGTCGGTGCAGGAAGCCTACTTGAAGATCAAAGCCAATAAAGGGGCAGCAGGTGTAGACCAGATGAGCATGGAAGCTTTTGAAAAAGAGCGACAGAAACATCTGTATAAGCTCTGGAACCAAATGAGTTCCGGCAGCTACATGCCCCCTTCAATCAAGTTGGTGGAGATACCCAAGAAAGATGGCGGTAAAAGGCCATTAGGCATACCCACCATAACCGACCGTATCGGACAAGCGGTAGTAGCGGAGAAATTGGGAAAGGTGGTCGACAACCTTTTCCATGATGATTCCTACGGCTACCGAGCTAGGAAATCTGCACTACAGGCAGTTGCCAAAGCACGTGAAAGGTGCTGGGAATATCACTGGCTGCTGGATGTAGATATCAAAGGGTTCTTCGACAACATTCCGCATGACTTGCTTATGCTGGCAGTGGAGAAACATGCAGAGGAGCAATGGATGGTACTGTACATCAAAAGATGGCTGGTAGCCCCCTTGCGACTGGAAGACGGAACAATAGTACCACGGACGAAGGGTGTGCCGCAAGGCTCCGTTATCGGCCCGATACTATCGAACCTCTACCTGCATTACGCAATGGATATGTGGCTGATGGCCAACTATCCTGACCTTGCATTCGAACGCTATGCGGACGATGCGGTCATTCATTGCAGAACCGAAGGACAAGCCATCCGCTTAAAGGAGTTATTGGGCAAACGGTTGAAAGATTGCGGGCTGGAAATGCACGAAGACAAAACAAAAATAGTCTTCTGCAAAGACAGTAACCGCAATGCGAAAACGCCAAAAATAGTGTCGTTCGACTTCCTTGGTTACACGTTCAAGCCCAGACAGGCACAGAACAGCCAGCGAAAAGAAAACTTCACTTGCTTCTTGCCGGGAGTAAGCACAAAAGCATTGACAGCAATGAATAAAAAGCTGAACGAGATGCCGATACTGCGCACACCGGGCATTGAGATAGAAGAAGTTGCCAAAACAATAAATCCTGTCCTGCAAGGTTGGGTCAACTACTACGGGAAATTCTATAGTGCAAAGCTAAGAAGCTTTATGCAAAGAATAAACGCAAAGCTGGCCAACTGGGCAATACGGAAATACAAAGGGTTAAGAAGCAGTGTGACCAGAGCAATGAAGTGGGTAAGCAGTTTATACAACCGCAAACCCAACCTGTTCGCTCATTGGACATTCGGCGCAAAACCCAAACTGGAATATAGATAACGGGAGCCGTATGCGCGGAGACGTGCACGTACGGTTCTGAAAGAATCTCAGGCTGAAATGCCTGGGTTTACTTACTAGCTGGTCCATGTAACGTTAGACATAAATAGCCCTCGGGTTACTATTTCTTCAAAGAGATAGTAACCCTTTTTATTGACCGGCATGGTGAACGTGGGGCTAAGAGTGGACTATCTGCGATTGCTGTTAATGTCCCGGGGGCCGTCCCTTTGATGGTATGGGAAGGCCTAAGTCAGACTTTGCAGGAGATATACTCATGTCGGGAGCTTCTGCCAATGAATCCGGCAATATAATCAGACACGCCTTTCTACCGTTACCCCGAGGGTACATGGAAAAATATGTCAGACCATTTTGCAGGTCATGTTCAGCGTTAAAATCTATCCCTCAATTGATAAAAAGCTGTGAGGATGAGGAGTGATGTCGCGTGACACTGCTTTTTCAAATTGCAGGAGAACCTGACACTTGTCAATACCTCCTCTATTGCAAGTCAACCCATACCGCCTTTTTCTGCAAAGGGATCTTATATGCGCCGCGCTCCTTAGCATAGACCTTTAGCTTTTCATCCAGCCGGGCAGCCTGACCAATTGTCTCAAAGCGCAGAAAGGCGGTGGGGGTACTTTCGCTACCCTCCTCCAGCAGCATCCTTAGCTTGCCCGATGCAGGATTAAAGGCTATTGTCCGGATTCGACCAGCATCGAGTGTCAGCCAAAGCTGCAGGGGAGCAATGAACACCCGCGACTTCCCTGCTGTTGTGAGATCTGCATGGACCCACTGCCCCTGCCTTCTAACATTAGCACCAAAACCAAGCCAGCCAAACTGAGGATCGTGCACAAGGTAAGCCCCACTATTGACGGCGTAGCCATAGAAGTTGCAGCCGTAGTCGCCTGAGAGTCCGTCTATTTCGAGCGTGGATGGATAGGAATGGAAAGCAGCAGGACCAAAGCCATCCTCTGTAATATTGGAGATCGCTCCGAGCAAGCCTCCCTGCCCCACCCGCAGCAGGTAGAGATCCTCAGGATTCTTTCGGTATTCCTTCAAAACAGGAATCGCGTTGAGGCCGGAGCCATAGTGATGCAACTGTCGTTCTATCCGCTGTAGCTTCCCGCCATAAAGGAAATCCCAATACCTGCGGGCACTTCCGTTATATCCCCAATGCGGCAGGGTGGGCATATAGGCGAGGATAGCATGGAGGGTAACATCTGCCTTCGCTGTATAGCCAAAATAATCAGACCACATGTAAACCTCCTCCTGACCGGTAGAATCCCAGGGCATTTCACTGCCAAATGGATATTGCAGTGAATTCCAAAGATCGGCCCTCTTCTTCATCGCCGCTTCAAGCTCGAGCGCCTTTGCATTGAGCCCCTCCGCCTTCAGGTCCTGCAGGATCAAAAGGAAAACGCTGCCCTCCATCTGCCCGAACTGTGCGTAATGGGGCGCAAGTCGTACCATAGCCAGAGAAGTCTGAAAGGCGTTCTCAAGGTACCAGTCCCATCTGTTTTTCGAAACGAGTCCCTGGTAGTTCCTTGCCAGACGGTAGAGCACCCAATGGGCCGCAGCTACATGCGGGTAATTATAGGACCGGCCCGGGGATTCAGCTGCTTTGATATTCCAGGCCGACCATGTCTTGAAATTAATATCATTACTGTAAGTTTCGGGAGGCATTTTATCGGGCTCGTAGTAGAACAGGCTTTTTCTCACCCCAAACTTATTCTCACCCTCCTTGTACTGTATTCCGCCCCATAATGTCTCATTGACAAAGCGTTCCAGCTTCATCACCTCATCCTTGTCGGGCAGTATCAGCTGCTTCATTACGGCGCCGAGCCAGCTGCCCGCTCCCCCTTCATCACTTAGTCCCGGTATCCAGGCCCTGCTGTCCTGCTTTACCTGCTCTTTTCTCTCGTAATCATAGCTGATGACAGAGGGACTTCTGCGGAAAGGGTCCTGCGGGTCTTCAAACCATTGCTCCCGCGTAAGGAAGCGCCCAAAATCAGCAATCACCTCCTCCTCTGCCTTGATGACCTTGTAGTGTATAGTCTGACGCAGGCCATCCTGATAGGTGATGGTCAGGCGCGCCCTCCCCCGGATCTTTCCTTTAACCGAATAGGCCTTCCAGGCTTTGTTTTCTGCCTGCCGGGGTTCAAGTATCAAAGCGCCCTTTGGTTCCACTTCAAAAGAGCGGACAGGGCGCGGGTAGCCAAGAAATAACGAAGCGTCGGTACCCTCGGGAATCACATATCCCGGAACTCCTGCAGCAACGGGCCTGCCCTTTGAGGCAAGTGTCTTTTCTATGGTCCTGATAGAGTTTGCCAGGACAAACCGCAGCCCCAGGCTTCTAGACTCTCCCGGCTTCAAAAAGAGCGAAGTAGGTTCGTTCCACTGTCTGGCAGATTTCCATTCCTTTTCTGCGTAGGCCTTGCTGCAGACCATCCATTCGTGGAAGCCTTCGAAGGTGATCCCTTTCGGAGTAGGATCCTTAAGCAAAGGATTATAGGCCTCAAAACCCGTGTTTTTATAAGGGAGTACAAGCAGCACCTTTCCCTCTCCACTCAGCTTTGCTACCTGCAGGTAGCCTGCATCCAAACCAATATAAGGATCAAAGAAAACGTTCCGGGCATGTGCTACTTCCAGCGTTTTGCCTTCCAGCATATTATTGAAGATCAGCGGAAGTCCCAGCGCGCCAATCTCAACTGCTTCCTTTCCTTTATTCAGAATTTCGAAACGAAGAACAAGCTCGCCGTTCACATTCTCCCAATAGCGCGCGACTTGAAGAGGTATAGGAGAACTAAAACTTTGACTGAGGTCGGCAGCAACCAGTACTCCCCCACCCGGTTCAAGAGCCTTAACAGGCATCCTCTTTTCTGCTGTTGAGAAATCTTTCCAATCCGTTTCGCCTGCTGTCCTGAGGCGGAGATTAATGTCCCCCAGATGGTACATCCCATCTTTCGAACGCTGCTGCAGCCATTCACCGGGCGTAAAATCGAAAGAGGGCTCATCTTTAGTACTAAGTGCCGCCACCGTCTGCGATGACCGGACCAGCTTCAGCGAGAAAGAAGGCGTGCTAACATCTATATATCCCTGAGCCAGATCCAGAGAAGAAGGCATTTTGGCGATTTTGTCCCAGGGCGACTGCGCACGAAGCGTTCCGGCAAAGAGCAGGATTACCATTACGGTGGCTATCCGGAAAGGAAGTTTAGAGGTATCGAAGATTAGCATCATAAAAAATCGTTTATTGTCCGTGTGACTGGCTGGCCACCAGCAGTTCGTCTTCGTCACTGACCCTGCTCCCGGGTTTACTTTCCTGAAGAAAAGGAGTGACCAGCAAATATACCAGGATGGTACTGCCGAGCAGAGCGATGAAGAACCAGTAATAACCCGCGCCATGAAATTGTGAAAAGAATCCCCCTGCAGATATACTCTTGTTGACGAGAGCCGTGAAGAGGTTTCCCAAAGCCGTGGTAAGAAGCCAGATGGCAGTCATGGTACTTTTCATCGACTTAGGCGCCTGGGTATATGCATATTCGAGACCAGTGATTGAGACGAGCACTTCAGCTGCAGATAAAATCACATAGGCCAGGATCTGCCACCATACCGTGGGATGAGCGCCGCCATCAATTTCAGTCTGAAGCAGAGCAATGATGGTGAAAGAAGCCAGAGTGAGCACTAGTCCGGCTCCAATCCTCCTAAGGGGAGTGGTCTTCAATCCCAGCCGGTCAAAAAAAGGATAAACAAGATAATTGAACACAGGAATGAACACGAGCAGAAAAAACGGGTTAACCGTCTGGATCTGCTCAGGCAAAAGCTGGAAGCCGAATATGGTTCTGTCGAGTTTGGTAGCCTGCAAGACCCACTCCGATAAGTTCTGATCCCACATTGCCCAGAACACCGGGATAAAGCAGAATACCGCCAGTACACGGTATACCGACTTTACATCTTCCACTTTCTCAGAAAGGTACTTCTTCTTTGCTACATCCAGAACAGAGCGTCCTTTTTCCTTTTTTCCCATATTGAAAAGGGCATAAAGAGAAATAAAAACGAAATTATTCCGGTTGACTCCCGAGGGCGGCACACGTACATATCTCTTCCTTCCTGCAAAGAAGATGATCGTAGCGAGCGCCATAAATATTCCCGGAATCCCGAAAGCCCACTTCGCTCCGTAGTTTGCATAGATCAGGGGGATCAGGATGGTCGACAAGACAGATCCGGAATTAATAGCAAAATAGAACCAGCCGTAGATCTTTGACATGAGATGCCTGTTGCTTTCGTCAAACTGATCGCCCAGATTAGCAGAGACGCAGGATTTGATACCCCCCGCACCTACCGCGATCAGGAGCAAGCCATATTGAAACATGGTCAGGTCCTGCTCAAACAGTGCCAGGAAGAGGTGCCCAAAGCAGTATACGACCGATATGTACAGGATCACCTTGTACTTTCCGAAAAACCAGTCCGCTGCAATTCCTCCTACAAAGGGCAAAGCATAAGCCAGCGAGACAAAGAAATGCGTCGCTTCATTGGCTTTCGCCTCTGCCACCGTCTGCAGCGCCGGATTCATCGAGGGATTAAAAAACTGCGCAACAAGAAAAGTAGCCAGGATAGAGCGCATACCATAGAAACTGAAGCGCTCGGCACCTTCATTAGCAATTATGAACGGAACGCTTACCGGGAAACGCCCCTTTTTCACAGATTCTGACATCTTATAAAATTGAGGCATAAAAGCGGGTCACGCTAACCGGATTTTTACCGTGTTCTGCATTATTTTATCTTTTTTAAACCGCGACTTCACTACCTGCTATTTTCACAGTAAATTGCCCCATCCTGATCCTTTAATTCTAAGAACAAAGTCATGTTTAACAAAAACACATATATCCTCCGCCGGGAAGTCTTAAAGAAAAAGATTGCAACAGGCGTCATGCTCTTTCTGGGAAACGAAGAGAGTCCCATGAACTATAAAGACAACGCTTATCACTTCAGGCAGGACAGCTCTTTCCTTTACTATTTTGGGATCAGCGCTCCCGGTCTGGCAGCAGTGATCGACCCGGAAGAAGACCAGGAGATCATCTTCGGTGATGAACTGTCTATTGATGAGATCATCTGGATGGGACGGCAGGAAACGCTGCAGGAAAAGTCTTACCGCGCCGGAGTACACCTTGTGCGCCCGGCCGCTTCACTACCGGAATATATTCAAAAAGCATTAGAACAAGGCCGGCCGGTGCATTATCTGCCTCCTTACAGGGGCGAAAATACGCTCAGGCTGATGGAGCTTTTGGGGAAGACAGCAGCGGCATGCGAACGCGATGTCTCTGTTTCGTTGATCAAAGCCATTGTCGCGCAGCGCTCGGTCAAAGAGCCGGAAGAGGTTTCTGAAATAGAAAAGGCGGTCAATATCACAAACGAAATGCACCTGGCAGCTATGAAGCTTGCCAAACCGGGAATGATTGAAAATGACGTTGCTGCTGCAGTTCACCGGGTGGCTTTAGCTGGAGGAGGCAATATTTCCTATCCGATTATCC
This sequence comes from Arcticibacter sp. MXS-1, assembly GCF_041902385.1. Taxonomy (GTDB): domain Bacteria; phylum Bacteroidota; class Bacteroidia; order Sphingobacteriales; family Sphingobacteriaceae; genus Arcticibacter. Next base: position 4,605,802 of record NZ_CP169244.1, read on the forward strand.
TTACCGTCCATGGTGAAACGCTGCACAACCACTATCATGGCAACCTGCTGGAAGAGGGAAAGATGGTGCTGAATGACTCAGGGGCAGAAACGGGCATGGGCTATTGTGGCGACCTTACCCGTACTTTTCCTGTAGCAGGAGCATTCAGCGCCCGTCAGAAGGAGATATACAATATCGTGCTGAAAGCGAAGGAGGAAGCTGCTGCCGCGGTTCGACCGGGCGCGCGTTTTATAGATGTACACTTTCATGCCTGTAAAGTGCTGGCTCAGGGCTTAAAAGACATGGGCCTGATGAAAGGGAATATTGATGAAGCGGTAGCGACCGGCGCGCATGCCATGTTCTTCCAGTGCGGACTAGGGCATATGATGGGTCTCGATGTGCACGACATGGAAGACCTTGGCGAACAGTACGTGGGTTATACGGAAACGCTTAAGAAGGAGCGGCAACTATTCGGACTAAAATCACTACGGCTGGGCAGAGAGCTTGAACCGGGATTTGTCCTTACCGTTGAGCCTGGGGTATACATTATCCCCGACCTGATTGATCTCTGGAAATCAGAGAAAAGACATGAAGCGTTTATTAATTACCAGGAGCTTGAGCATTACCGCGACTTCGGCGGCATCCGCATTGAAGACGATTATCTTATTACCGAGTCCGGATCGCGCAAGCTGGGTGAATACCTGCCCCAGACAGCGGAAGAAGTAGAAGAGATCAGAAAGGCGGCGCTCAAAGCGTAGCAGGATTATTGCAAGCCTGCCCGGTACTGCGCGCTTATATAGGCTTTAAGCAGTACCATTTCCCTTTAGATCATATTCTTTAACAAGAGCTTCTGCAGGAATGTGAAGCAGTGCGCTAAACTTTCTAATCATTGTTAGGGATGTAGCCTTCCCATTTTTACTTAATACTCAATACTTACCACGCGCAACTCACAACCCGCAACCCCACTCACTTCCCGTTCCGCGCAGGAGGCTCTGCACGCAGCAGATGCTTAACAAAGAAATCTCGCTTTTTACGTCTTCCATACGGACCGCCGTCACTATGTCCCATGCCGGGGATAGTGAGCAGGTCAAAGTCCTTATTCGACTTAATCAGCGCGTCCGCCAGGCGATAAGTAGACTCTGGAGGAACGTTCATATCCGCTTCCCCTACAATCAGCAGCAGGTCGCCGCGAAGTTTGGAAGCATTTGTAATATTAGACTGTTCATCATAGTGTTTTTTAACAGGATATCCCATCCACTGCTCGTTCCACCATTGCTTGTCGATCCGGTTGTCGTGGCATCCGCAGGCAGAAACGGCAGCCTTGTAAAACTCAGGATGAAAAAGAAGGGCACCCGTTGAATTCTGCCCGCCAGCCGAAGTTCCGTACACTCCTACCCGGCTGATGTCTGCCTGGGGATATTTCTTCGCCATCGCCTGCATCCAGAGGATCCGATCAGCGAAACCAGCGTCTGCAAGGTTCTGCCAGCAGACATCGTGGAACGCTTTGGAGCGGTTCGCAGTTCCCATTCCGTCGATCTGAACAACGATAAATCCCAGCTCTGCAAGGCTCTGCATCTCGCTTGCCGGCAGAAAGCTTTTCGGAACAAAAGAATCCTGTGGCCCGGCATAAATATTCTCTATAACGGGATAACTTTTAGCCGGATCCATGTTGCTGGGCCTGCAGATCACACCCCAGATATCCGTCTCTCCGTCGCGTCCCTTCGCCACAAACACCTCGGGAAGCTTAACACCGGTGGCCTGCAGTCCTAATATGTCGGCTCTTTCCACCTCCATTACCTTCTTGCCGTCCACCGTACGCTTGAGCACGACCACCGGCGGCACGTTTACCTGAGAATAGGTATCGATAAAATAGCGGCGGTCGGGAGAAAAGGTGACCGAATGCTGCCCTTTCTCAGGGGTGAGATCGACAAGGTTCCTGCCATCAAAGCCGATACGGTAATAGTGTACAAAGTAGGGATCTTCGCCGGCATTCATACCGCTGGCCTTAAACCAGATCTCACGTTTCCGGCTATCCACACTGTCTATGTCACGCACCACCCAATTTCCCTTCGTGATCTGCTTCTTTTCCCGGCCGGTCAGCTCGTCAATAAGATAAATATGACGCCATCCGTCTTTCTCAGTTATCCAGACAATCTCATGTGTATCGGGGAGGTAACGGGTATAGATGCGCTGCTCATAAATAAAAGTCTTAGTTTTTTCGTCAATGATGTTCCTGGTCTTACCTGTTTGTGTATCCACTTCAATGATTCTGAAGCGCTGATGTCCGCGATCCACTTTCTCGTAGGTGAAATATCTGTTATTTCCCTTGCGCCAGTGCAGTTGCGGTGCCCCGAAGAAATCGATCTTTTCGGCATCGACCTTAATCCCCTTCTTGCTGGCAATGTCGAACACATACATCTCGTAGATTGTAAACTCGTCGCCCGGCTGCGCATACTTCTGCGACTTCAACACACCCCTTGTTGTTCCCGGCACAGAAGAAAGAACAAAGTACACCTCCTTCTCTTCCCGGGGGTCAAGATGGTACGCAACGAGGCTTTTGCTGTCGGGGCTCCATGAGAAATCACCATATGGGCATTCCACAGTCCCGTTGCTGGTAAACTGCCTCTCCTCACTGCTATTCAACGATTTTGCGAACAGATTGCCGTCACGAATGAAAGCCATCCAATGCCTGTCCGGCGAAATGGAGTCGCCTCTGGAACCTTCCCATCTCCAGGTTCTCTTTTGCAGGGGTCGGGTCGGCTCATACCTCACATAGTCGGGATACTCAATCTTCTTAGTTTCCCAGCTCCCCAAATCGCACTCATACCAGCTCTCCCCCTCTTTGACCTTCACCTTCCTGTGGTCAGAACTGTAGACCAGCTCATTCAGCGAGAGCTGCCCGGACTGATGCTCTTTGCCGGAAGCTTTAGTCAAAGCCGCAGCCATCTTATTATGGTCGAAAGCTCTTATTTTTGATCCCGTCTGTGCGTCGACAAGCCAGTACTCGTTCACATTATCCTTCAGCCGGTTCTGATACCAGAATACATTCCTACCGGGCTGCCAGTGGGGCACTACGTACGATTTGAAAACCGACTTTTTCAATAAAGTGTCGAGCTTTTCTGCTCGCTGGTAAGACTCATACACCTCTGCTAAGGACGGAAGATAGGGAGTGAGATGCCCCTGAGCACAGACATAAAGGGGCAGGCTAAAAGCCACCGACAAAATAAAGGAGATACTGAAGCGGAACATGCTAGTAAAACTAGGAAGTAGCGACTGGCTTGTTTTTCCTTAAATTATCCTATTCTAGCAAGAGATTAACCAATCAAAACAAGGCTTGGGCAGGAGTATACAGGGATTCAATAAAATGGGCGCCTGTGATTGGCACAGGCGCCCGGATGTCGGAGTTTGTATTAGTCGCCCTGGGAGACCGAAGACGGCTGGTCATTCGCTACCAGCTGCCGTCCCCAGAAATGCTCATCCTGCTCTTTGCGAAGCTGATCGATCAGCCTGCCTTCAGGGAGGATTACATCATCGTAGGTCAGGACCTGATCCTTTGGAATATCATTCTTCAGAATACATCCCTCTGCCACGCCGATAGGAAGCAGATTCTGCGTACGCCTGACATCTGCATTCTCGCATAGTCCGTACGTCATATAGTGACCTATCCCGTCGATCGTATCGCCGGCTTTCAGGTCTGTTTTCGCAGCAGCTACTACTTCTACCGTCGGTTTTCCCAGCGGTGTTAATGCTGCGTCCTGAAACAAGACGGCCCGGGCTGCGGTAAGAGGGGCTTCGAAATGGCATAAGTGATAGGGAGTATAGAACAAATACAAAGGTCCCTCGCCCAGCTTGTAGAGGTTCAGGTAATGCTTCTGTGTCGGGTGATCATGTGTTCCCAGAACGAAAACACCAGGCCCCGGCTCGGCACCTACAATATAATCTACAATACCGTTACCTTCCAGTAACTCCTCCAGCGGATACAGGTCCATCGCCTCCTTCAGCGGTGTACCCGAAGGCACTGTCGGACCAAGCATCCCGCGTCTTGCAACCCGCATTCCTGTTCCGTTCGCAACGATGGCTTGCTCAAAGGAGATCTTACTTCCGTCAGCAAATGAAGTTACCATTGAAGGCTGCTGCCCCCATTTCTTTGCAAATCCCTCCTGAGTAGTGGGGTTGCGATAAGGATCATGCAAGCCCTTAATATTTCCACAAAGCACGGGTTTCACACCCAGGGATTTCACAAAGCGATACAGGTTCATCGTCACTCCTGGCTGGTCGCCATCGGCGTTCGTAAAAACCACGCCAGCCTTGTCGGCATATACTTTCAGGATGGGGCCTACTGTGCCGTCCACTTCGGCGTCCATCAATACGATATGCTTCTTATGCTGGATGGCTGCCAGTGCTACCTTCGCGCCAAACTCCACAGCACCCGTTACCTCAATAATAGCATCTATGCCTTCTGCCTGGCATAAAAGCATGGCATCGTCGGTAATGCTGGGGCGGCCTTCCCGGATGTTATTTTCCAGCTGAGAGACAGAGCTGACTTCCTGAACCTCTGTTACTCCGGCCTCCTCATAAGCCCTCCCCGCCTTTTCAATTGTCCTGTTCGATATGGCCACCAGTTCCATACCGGGCACATAGCTGCATATCTGCAAGGCGATGCCCCGGCCCATAAAGCCTGCGCCGACCATGGCCACACGCACCGGGTTCCCTTCTTCCTGTCTTTTTTGTAAAGCGGTATCTACTATAATCATGATGTTCGATTGAGTGTATTATATTAGATTAGTGTCCATCAGACCAGTTGTTCCGAATTTAAAAGCGGATGGACCTGATCTTTAGGAGATATGACGACCGGCTCAATTGGCCATTGGATGTTAAAAGCGGGATCGTCCCACCGGTATCCTCTTTCTGCCTGAGGGGTATAAAATTGCGTTACCTGATAGGTAACGTCCGTATTATCCTCAAGCGTGATGAATCCATGGGCGAAACCTTCGGGTACATACAGCATACGGAAGCTGTCGGCCGTAAGCTCTACTCCTATCCATTGTTTGTAGGTAGCAGAGTCTGAGCGCATATCCACAATCACATCATAGATAGCACCTCTTGTACATCTCACCAGCTTCGATTCCCCGAATGGGTCCTGCTGCATGTGCATACCGCGCAGCGTACCGCGCTGCTTATTATGACTCACATTGGCTTGCACCACGTTAATATTCAAGCCATGTTCCTTAAACTCATTTGCGCAATACGACCTGCCAAAAAAGCCGCGGTCATCTTCCAGGCGCTTTACATCAATGATAAAGGCGCCCTTTAATTCTGTTTCGGTAAAGATCATTTGTAAAGGTTTAGATTGATTCAAGTTCGGTTTGAGAAAGCTTGCTTAACTTGTGCTTCCACTCGAGATTTTCCGTAATTGCTTCTGTTTCCTGCAAGCCGGTCAGCACTTTCAGTCTCATAAGGGTAGAATCTCTGAACTCGCCATTTTTGAAGTTCATAGCCGATAATCCGTCGCGCAGCTCTACGATTGCTTCCTGAAGTGATACCGCTGGCTGGTGATAAGGCGCGAGCGACTTAAACAAATCAAAGTTCACACGGTACGAGCGCTTGTCGGGCACTGCATCGGGGTTGATCGTGACGGTTGTTCCCGGAATAACAGCAGCCACGGCTTCAGCGAGCTCTTTCACCTGATAGTTCCAGTCATTGCTTCCCGTATTGACAGCGAGGAAACTGCCCACGCCTGTGTCGCGCGTCACAGCCCATTCAATGGCGCGTGCCATATCCTTCACGTGGATGAGCGGCCTCCATGGACTTCCGTCGCTCAGGATATTAATCTGACCAGACGCCACCGCTCCGGCGACGAAGTCGTTCAACACTAAATCCAGTCGCAGGCGGTTGCTCATTCCGCAGGCCGTAGCAAAACGCAGGCAAGTAACGGTAAAATTCTGATCAGCCAAAGGCTCCAGCTCCTTCTCCGTGAAAACCTTTGAGCGGGCATAGGCAGTCAGCGGATTAAGCGTTGAGCTTTCCGTCTTAGCGCCATCCTCAGCCGCACCGTACATGCTGCAACTGGATGCAAAGACAAAGGAACGCGCTCCCGCTGCCTTAGCAAGCTTTGCCACCCGTATACTCGAACGGTAATTCACGTCGAGCGTAACTTCTTCATATCGGGATCCCATGGGATCATTGGAGATAGCGGCAAGGTGAACGACGGCGTCGACACCCTTTAGGTCTTCAGCTGATATCGTTCTCACGTCACCAAAGATCTGCTGGTCAAGCTGCACCTCAGGAAGAGCGGAAACGTGGGTCAGGCAGGACGCAAAATACCCCATATCGTAACCAATAAGGGTAGCATCGGGAAAAGCGGCCCGAAGTTGACGGACAACACCGGGACCTACATATCCCATGTTTCCGGTGATCAGAATTCTCATATTAAACTGGTTTGATAGTAAACGTTTTATTTATAGAGGCAGATGTTAGGTTATAAAATCAATAGCGGTACTCCTTAAACGACTACGCGAGTCTTCACTTTCTGTAACGACTCTTCGTGCCATGGGGCAGTGCCCGATTGCCACAAGCCTTCCAGGTAGTTTTTGTCCCGCAGCGTATCCATAGGCTGCCAGAAACCGGTATGCCTGAACGCCGACAGCTCGCCTTCCCTCGCTAAGGCTTCAAGGGGCTCTCTCTCCCAGATCGTTTCATCATCTGAAATATAGTCAAAGACCTTTGGTTCGAGTACAAAAAAGCCTCCGTTAATCCACGGCATTTCTTCACCATCAGGCTTCTCGCGAAAGTGGCCTACCTTTGTGTCCTGGGATGAAAGATTGAAAGCACCAAAACGGCCCGGCTGCTGTACGGCGGTGAGCGTCGCCAGGGTGCCCTGCATGCGGTGAAAGCTCAACAGCTCATCGAGATTTATGTCGCTCAGCCCGTCTCCATAGGTCATGCAGAAGGTTTCGTCCCCCACGTACTCCCTTACTCTTTTCAGGCGTCCGCCAGTCATCGTTTCGTGACCTGTATGGACGAGCGTCACCCTCCAGGGTTCTGTGTTCCGGCGATGCACCTCCATGCTGTTCGTACGCATGTCAAAGGTTACGTCGGCATTGTTCAGACTGTAACTCGAGAAATACTCCTTAATAACATTGCCTTTGTAACCACAACAAATGATAAAATCGTTGATGTCATAGGCTGAATAAATTTTCATGATGTGCCAGAGGATCGGCTTTCCGCCAATTTCCACCATAGGCTTGGGTCGCACACCACTTTCTTCACTGATTCTGGTACCAAATCCACCAGCAAGAATTACAGCTTTCATGTTGAGATATATTAATTTAAATAGACTAGGCGTGCAAAAAACCTAAAAGGTCTGCGTTTTTTATCCGGTGAGCGCTACCGGCTACCGTTCTGCCTGTTATACAACGCGGTGTCTGCCTGATCAGACAAGGCGAGAATTGTCCGGCAAGACATCATTACAAACTGTTCCGTCTGGCAACTTTGTCACCTCTCTGCAGGTCAGGATAGCGGATACAAAGGGAAGAATAATCGATCTGGACATAGGAGCGTTAATGTTACTTTGCTAAATATAAAGAATCCTATTAAAATACCAATTATTTATTTATCGTTCAGGAAATATTAACAGTAAAATTTTGCTATGTTAACAAAAGCGATACAATACTTTTGCGGGTGTTTAAAAACACATCCCTTAGTAATGAGGCCTTGCACTTACAAGAACCCTGCCTGCTGGCCGATGTGGCAAAATGATCAAATAATCAGTTAATATCCGGATAAAAATACCAGATCCATCTCGTAGCTTCGTGTTATACCATTGGCTATGACCCACCAGCAATTCATTTCAAACGTCCGCCTTGCCATGGAGCAGGCGAATATCGATGCCTATCTTGTTCCCTCTTCAGACCCTCATATCAGCGAGTACATGCCCGAATATTACAAATGTATCCAGTTCGCCTCCGGCTTTACCGGATCTGCAGGAACACTTGTAATTACGAAGCAATTTGCGGGTTTGTGGACCGACTTCCGATATTTTGAGCAGGCCGGGCAGCAGCTGAGCGGCTCAGGATTCGAGCTGGTCAAGCTAAAAGTGCAGCACACGCCCGAGTTCATTGAATGGCTGTACGAAGAGCTGCCCCCGGCTCTGCTGTCGCATTTGACGAAAAGCTTCTATCAGCGCAGGTGGGCCGTGCCATCAGGGCCGATCTTGCAGCAAAAGGGATACAGGTCTTGCCGGCAGATCTGCTTTCTCCTCTGTGGACCGACCGCCCCCTCTTCCTGACGGGCCTGCCTTTCTGCTCTCAGAGGAAGATTCAGGACGGTCGGTAAGGGAGAAGATCAACGATGTCCGCAAGGAGCTTGTTAAACAAAAGAGTGAATATTTGCTCCTGTCGGCCCTGGACGAGCTGGCCTGGCTTTTCAATATTCGCGGCCAAGATGTTCCATATAACCCCGTGACCCTTGCATTCGGCCTTATCGGACTCTCATCCGCAACGCTTTTTATTCAATCTAATAAGTTAAAGCAGACAGAGGTCCTGGCACTTCGTTCAGAAGGAGTAGAACTTCAGGATTATGACAAACTGGAAAATGCGCTCCTCCATATTCCACCGGGTCACTCGCTTTTCCTCGATCCGCTTAAGAACAGCTACCGCCTGTTCCGGCTGGTTGAAAACCGGCTTAGTCTGCGCGAAGGTATTAGTCCGGTCAGCCATCTCAGGTCCGTGAAAAACCATACTGAAGTACGCAATATGAAGCTGGCGATGATCAAAGACGGCGTAGCGATAACGCGTTTCTGCAAGTGGCTGCAAGAAAACATCGGCGTCCTGCCCATCACCGAGCTTTCCGCAGCCGATAAGCTTCGGACGCTGCGGGCAGAGCAGGACGGTTTTGCAGGAGAGAGCTTTGCCACCATCGGTGGATATAACGCACATGCGGCACTGCCCCATTATACTCCTGCCCCTCACACCGATGCTGAGCTGAAGCCAGAGGGACTTTTTCTGGTTGACTCCGGCGGACAGTACCTTTACGGCACCACGGACATTACGCGCATGATCCCGCTGGGGCCCGTTAGTGAAGAGGCAAGGCGCGATTACACGCTTGTGCTGATGGCTCTGATAGAAGGCTCGTCGGCCAGGTTTCCGGCAGGCACCTGCGGCTATCAGGTGGATGCTCTCTGCCGAAAGCCGCTGTGGGAAGCAGGAATCAACTACGGCCACGGCACCGGTCACGGCGTTGGCTACTACCTCAACGTCCATGAAGGCCCGCAGAACATAGGCCCCTCAAACGCTCCCGTACCACTCCGAACAGGCATGATCACCTCCATAGAACCGGGAATTTACCGTCCGGGCAAACACGGTGTCCGCATTGAAAACCTGACGCTGTTGGTACACGCAGAAACGACTGAATTCGCCGATTTCCTGACCTTCGAAACCCTTACCCTTGCCCATATCGACACGAGTCTGCTGGATCCCGACCTGTTAGAACCCAAACACGTAAAGTGGCTGAATGACTATCATCATAAGGTATTTTTGGCACTATCACCAGTGCTCAGCGCCACAGAGGCTGAATGGCTGCGAGAAAAGACAGCAGCGATAAGACAACCTGACGAGAAAAGCTAGTCTGCTTCAGCGCACTTACATACTCGCCGTCATGATGCAATAAGACAACCGGGCTAGAAAAGTTAGCCCGTCCGCTGCCTCAATATGCTTTATGCTTCCTCGGCCAGTATAACTGGATCCGGCTTCTTTCCTTCCAGCCACAAAATCAGGTAATAAACCGGAATGCCCGAAAGCGTGATGATCAGACCCGGCCAGGTATACTGGGGCTTATAGATGATGAGGAGAATGCAAAACGTGAGTCCCATCAGGATGTAAAGGATTGGCAGCACCGGATAGCCGAAGGCTTTATAGGGTCTTTCGGCATCAGGGCGCTTTTTCCGGAGGATAAAGATCCCGAGGATTGTCAGCATGTAGAAAACCACTACCACAAAAGAGATCATGTCGAGCAGATCCCCATACCGCCCGCTCAGACACCAGAGGGAGGCAATGACGCATTGGATCCAAAGCCCGATCTCGGGCACCGAGTTTTTGTTGAGTGTTCCTACCTTACGGATAAACAAGCCATCCCGGGCCATTGAATAATATACACGGGCTCCCGACATGATGATCCCATTGTCGCAGCCGAATGTCGAGATCATGATCATCACGGCAATGATCATCGTTCCTGCCTGCCCGAATATCACCTGTGAAGCCGTCACTGCCACGCGGTCACGCTCGGAAGAAGCGATCTCGTGCATCGACAGGACGCCGGTATACACCACATTGGTGGCAATATAGATCACGGTCACGATAAGGGTTCCCAGGGCCAGACTAAGTCCGATATTTCTCTTGGGATTCTTGATCTCGCCCGCGATAAAGGTCACATTATTCCAGGAATCGCTGCTGAAGATAGAGCCGACCATAGAGGCTGCAATGGCGCCAAATATCGCAATACTGGTATATTCAGCGATGCTCCCGTCGGGATTCAGCTTGTGTATATCCCAGGTGTTAGTCCAGTTCGCTCTCCATACGTCGCCTTTCAGCGCCCACAGCCCGAAAACGATCAGCCCGAGAAGGCTGAGCAGCTTGGTCATGGTAAAGACCGTCTGAATGATCTTACCGCTGTTGATTCCGCGGGTATTGATATAGGTGAGAAACACGATAACGAGGATCGATAGCAGCTGCGCTGGTGAGATCTGCAGAAAGCCGAGGTCAAGCGCTACGTCATTCTCGCTGAAAACAGGAAAGAGATAGGCGGTAAACTTGGCAAACGCCACGCCCACAGCAGCGATCGTAGCAGTCTGGATCACTGTAAAGAAGCTCCAGCCGTACATGAAGCTGATCAGCGGATTGTATGCCTCCTTCAGGTACACATACTGCCCGCCTGCGCGGGGGAACATAGCACTGAGCTCGCCATAACTCAAAGCAGCGGTCAAAGTCATGAAGCCGGTGATCAGCCAGACTACCAGGAGCCAGCCGGCACTCCCCACGTTCCGGCTGATGTCTGCACTCACTATAAAGATCCCTGATCCGATCATGCTGCCTGCTACCAGCATGGTGGCGTCCATCAGTCGTAAAGATGGCTTAAACGATGTATTTTCACTCATAAATGTTCTGCCCCGATTTTGTAGTGTAGATTTTTCTTGAAAGTGTATTTGTTTTTTAAAGGCCAAGAAGAACACTCAGTCAACTTTCATCCCCGTTTGAGAGCGCAGCTCATGAGTGTTTTTTGTGAACATTCAACTCACTTTCATCATCCGTTTGAGAGCCCAGCTCGTGAATGTTTTTCTTTAGTTGTTGTTGTTAAAATTGTAAAACTTCCATTTGGTAGTAAAGTTCTTTTCAGGGGGCTGCCTGGTGAGGATCGCTCTCAGCATTTCAATCGGCATGCCGTTCTCTTTCATCACCGCATCGTTAAAATCCCGGTACGTCATCTTCCCGCTGTCAACCAGCTCTTTCTTAAGACTCATGATCTGCAATCCGCCCACCAGATAGGCCACCTGATAAAGGGGACTATATCCGCCCTCGAACGATCTTCTTACTTCCCCTGCTGCATTTGCACGCTCATGCCCTACCCGGTCTACCAGAAAATCGATGCACTGCTGCGGCGTCCATTTTCCCAGATGGTAATTTAGGGAAAAAATTATACGTGCACAACGGTGCATCCGCCAGAACAGCATGCCGATCCGCTCCTCCGGACTTTTAGCAAAGCCCATATCATATAGAAGCAGCTCCCAATAAAGAGCCCATCCTTCAGTCCAGAAGGGCGTATTGAAATTTTCCCTGTACGGTTTGTAGCGGCTGTTCATAAAAAATTGAAGGTTATGACCAGGAATAAGTTCATGCTGCACCGTACCTCTTGAAAAATAAGGATTGTTCCCCCTCATGCTCATCAGTTTATCCTGGTGCTCCATGGTATTGGTCGGATAGGAAATACTGATCTCCCGGCCTCCCGTGAAAAAAGGGTTCACAAGCTGCCTTTCGGGGCTCATCATGATCATCTCCCAGGTTTCATCAGCCAGCGGGGGAATGGTGATCAGGTCGCGCTCCCTGATAAACGTGATTGCGTCATTATAGAGCTTCAGGATCAGTTCCGGCTGCTTCCCGACCGGAACGTAGGAGTTCTTCACCTTCTCCTGCGCTTTCTTCCAGTCCTCGCCGAAGCCCATCTCGCGCGAGGCCCGCAGCAGCTCCTGATCACACCAGGCAAACTCGCGGTTAGCCAGTTCAATGAGTTCCTCGGGGGTGTAAGGGATCATGTCGACCTTCAGCTGGCGGATCAGTTCCTCCCGGCCTATCGGCCGCCCCTTGATTCCGCTGCCATCCGCCTTCTGCGAAGTCTGAAACTTGCCCCTGCTGCTCATCAGCTCGCTGTAGGTAGTCAGTGCAGAATCGAGCGCCTTATATGGGGCAGGCACCCACCAGCTGAACAGGGGGTCGTAGCCCGAATAAAACTCATTTACCGCCTTCAGCCTTGCCCGAAGCCCGTTTAAAGCGTCGGCTCCCAGCTCAGCCCTGCGCTTGTCGAGGGTTTGAACCTTCTTTCTAAATGCCTGCGATGCATCCCGAACCTCAGAAACCATCTGGTCCAGCTCCGATGCCAGTTTCTGCGCATCCGGACTTGCCCCTCTCCGCCTGCCCTTCTCTATTTCATAGATCCGCGCAGCAAAAGGCATGTATCCGGCCACCTCCTGGTACTCCCTTTCCTCCTTCTGCAAATCATAGGAGTGCTCCGCAATATTCCTTTTCAGCAGCGTATAGTCGACCTTTCCGTTCACGCTCATCGCTTCGAAGTCGAGCGATTCAAGCTCCCTCAAATACGACTGATCGGTTTCCAGCAGCCGGCGCCGCTGTTCAGGCGAGTTCAGTACAGGCCGGTAGCGGCGACTGTAAAACGCCGTCACTTCGCGGGGCGAATAAAATGCGCCTATCGCACGAATATCCTGCTCATAGCGATAACTATATCCGGTCATTTCACTGGCCTGTTCATACAGGTCAAATTTCGCAGGCCGCTCCTGCGCCACGGCCACAGATATTCCGGCAAAGAGTGCCGCAAGCACGAAAGACCGCTGCTTTCCGGCAAAACAAAAGATAAAACACATGAAGAACAAAGGCTTTTCCGTAAAACTAGAGCAAAACGCACAGCGACCCTTTGCAGATATTACCAGGTACAGGCTATTTATTAACAAGCGGGGCCTAGAGGTAAACAAACGCTCCAGTCATTACGTTTTATAGAAGCAATGTTCTCTTGCCGGAGGCCAAAGAGGACTGGAATACAGCCCCGGTCTTTAAAGATACGCCGATGCCCCTGTAACAGCGCCTGACCATCATTGCCCCTGATTATCCCCTTACCTGATATGCAGCAGCGTTTAAGCAAGGAAGCAGCCACCATGTAGCCACGTTTTCCGTGCAAAAGGTGGCTCGAAGGAGGCTATTCAGGTGCTTTATAGATTCTTCATTTCAGGCATGGGGATAATCATTCCCTATTGATTCTCAGCTCATTTCTACTTATCTTTACAGGAAACTAACAACGCAGACCGGCCTTAACGACCTTATTATCCGATTTTGTGGCTTCCTGACTTTATTTGTTCGCTAATGGCCTGCTGCTTTAAACTTAAAAAGTATCAATATGGCTATTATCGACAAAAAAGGCGGCATTCACGGCACGGCCGGATCGGTCGTGTACCGTACCTACCGCGGGATGAACCTGGTGCAGGGCCGCCCCGGAAAAAGGAAACAAACAGCAACAAGCATTCGCAGCGCCTGCGAATTTGGCCTGGGCAGCTCGGCTGCGAGGATGATCCGAACGGCTTTCAGCCCTCTGTATCAGGGCAAGAATGACGGAACGATGGTGAACCGTCTCACCTCGGCTGTGTCAAAGAGTATCGGCGCAAGCGGGAAGGAAAGAGGAGAACGCGACCTGCACGATGGCGACGTGTCCTTTCTGAACGGCTTTAGCTTCAACGCTAAAAGTCCGCTGTTTCAGTACCTGCAGATCCGGCCTGAGGTTTCGCTCAGTCCCCAGGGGCAGCTTACCATCAAGCTTCCCTCAATGAAGCAGAACAAGGAACTGCTCAATCCGTTCGGAAGCCAGGCCTGCCGCTTCCGCCTCCGCTTTCTGCTGGTGGCAATCAATTTCAAGGAAGATTTTTATGAGTATGTGGACCTAAAGACAGTCACCATTGACGGAAGCGAGCGCCTGCCGGGGCAGGAGCTGATCTTTGAGGGCGAATGGCCCAAAGGCTGTATGCTGCTGCTGGGGGCGTTGCTGGAGTACCAGGGCTACAATCTCCTTGATGAATGTTACGAAACCCTGAACTCTAAGAACTTCTGCCCCTGCGAGATTATTACGGCTATTCCTGCACGTGATGAGGCCGAAGAGGGCTACGCAAAGCAGCGCTATGAGCAGCTGCCGCGCGAAACGCGCCACAAACAGATGAAATTCTACAAAAACTACGAGGGTCCGCTCATGCACTGGAAAGTGGATAAGCTCGGCGGAAAAGGGCGGACCGGAGCCCGACCGCCCTTTTTGGGCGACTTTGATACAGGCGCCAGGAGCAGCGATGAGGAGCTGGACAACCTGAAAGGGACCAGAACGAGCTTCCCTGAATAGAACAGGTGTGGATGAAATGACATCCGGACCTGCAATTAGATTCTGCTTTAGCTCTTTCTATCTGAATGCAAAAGGCGTCTTCGAGACATAGAGATTAAAGCCCTTGATACGGCCGGCTTCATTCTTCATGCGGGGAAGGTAACGGAATCCGCTGAGGCCTTTCAGCTGACCCAGGTCGATGACGACCTGATGCGGCTGGACTGCGGGATCCTTGCTCCACCTCGTATGCCAGAAAGTGGTTGGCTGGTTATCCATGAGCAGACTTGCCAGTCCGTTTTCTTCGCCGAACTCTTCACTGTCGGCGTAAAGAAGCGCATATTGCTCACGGGGGATTTCATTGCCTTCCGCGTCAAGCAGACGCAGCTCCGCTACCGAGCTGTAGGGAACGTTACCGTAAGAAGAGGTGCTTTCGAGACAGATGTACCGGCCCTGCTGGCTTGCTGCAAACTTGATTTCCTGCCAGCCTTCCTTGTTTTCGAGCTCGCCCGACAGTACCTTCTGCTTGCTGCCGAGGATGAGCTTCTGCCCGGGCCGGCTATGCAGCAGCGAGGAGTCGACCTGCGTTTCCCAGACCTGCTGCGTGATGCCTCTGACTGAAGGGTTCTTCGGCTGGCCCATCTCCAGCACGGCAATGCGGTTCTTTCCCTTATTAAGCCAGCAGCCCGGCACGTAAAGCGTCTGCTGCGGACCAATGAACCAGTAGCGACCGATCAGGCGGTCGTTCACCCACAGAAGCCCCTTCTCGAGGTTCCTCGTGTCAAGGTACGTGTCGCCGGTCTCGCCAAGGTCGAACTCGGCCTTATACAGCTGCGGATACCCCTCCCTGGGAGCAGAGGGCTTGAAATCATTGATATTGGTAAGAGGCAGAGAATAGTGCTTCCAGCCTTTCAGCTCAGTGCCGTTCAGGTACACGCCTTCGGTGATGCCCTTGCGTTCATGATCGATGGCACTGCCAAAGTTCACTCTCGCCATGTGTTCAACCAGGATCTCCAGCCGATGTGCCCCCGCTCCTGCAGCAAAGGGAAGAGAGGTCTGGTTCAGCCTTCTGTCAAGAACGCCCAGCTTCTTCCCATCCAGATAAATGGTGGCGCGATCCATTACCCGCTTCACTTCCAGGTTGCCCTTCTTCGCTCCGCTAAAGTCGTGCGCGTAAAGGATCATCCCTGACGCCTGATCGAGAGCCTCCATATACTGCGGCGTTTCAAAGTAGCGGGGTTCAGGCAAATTATCTTTCAGCGATGCGTATGCCCTGAGGGAGATCTCAGGAACTTCAATCTTTTTGATCGGCTCAGGCAAAGCAGGTAGCTTCAGGTTGGGGTATTTATTCAGGATGACATCGCGGAAGGCAAAATACTTGTCGTTTGGTTCTCCGTTCTCGTTGAGCAGGGCATCATAGTCGTAGCTCGTGATATAGGGAGTAAAATAAGAACTGCTTCCGTTGGCACCAGGAAAAAAGCCATTGCTGGTTCCTCCATGGAACATATACAGATTGACGGAGACGCCATTGTCGATCATCCACTTAAAGTCATCCAGCTTTTCCTTCACCGAATGCACTTCATGTTTGCCACCCCAGTAGTCGAACCAGCCCGTCCAGAACTCGGAATTAAAACGGGGCGCATCAGGCGCGTATTTCTCGAAAATGGCGAAGTTCTTTTCTGCGCCTCCGCCAAAATTAATGGAAGGCATCACACCCTCCACATGACCCTTATCGTAATAGTTTTTCCCGGCCCAGTCGCAATGGAACAGGGGAACATCAACCCCTGCGTCCAGAAGCGTATTTTTGATGGCATTCAGGTATACTTTATCGCCAGCATAGACGCCGTACTCATTCTCCACTTGCACCATCAGGACGTTGCCGCCTTTAGTGATCAGCGAGCCTTTTAGCTCGTCCATGGCCCTGCGCAGGAAAGTCAGGGTCTGAGGCATATAGTTGGGATCGGAAGAACGAAGTACCACGCCTTTCTTTTTGAGGAGCCAGGACGGCAAACCGCCGAGGTCCCATTCAGCGCAGGTATAAGGGCCGGGCCGCACGATCACCCACAATCCTTCTTCTGCTGCTTCCTTACAAAATTCAGCTACGTCGAGATTGCCGCTGAAGTCGAATTTCCCCTGTACCGGCTCATGGGCGTTCCAGAACATATAAGTACAGATAGCATTCAGCCCCATGGCTTTGGCCTTGCGCAGGCGGTCGCGCCAGTATGGGCGGGGAATGCGGGCATAATGCATCTCTCCTGAGATGATTTGGAAGGGCTTCCCGTCGAGCAGGAACTCCTTTTTTCCAACGGCAAAGGTGTGCCGGACTGACTGAGCCGATGCCTGTATAAAGGAGGAAATGAGTACGATCAGAAATAGATAACGTTTCACTGGTTTTATATTGACAATTTATAGTAACGAACTGAGGAATAAATCAACTAGAGCACTGCCCTCTTCTAGCCGGTGCTGCTTTCACAATTCTGCCATCGCGACTGAAATGCAGCGCTCCTGATGGCTGAAGTGCATCTGCGCATGACATCGCTATACACCGAACGTCACAAGCGAAGACGGGGGCATCCTATTTACTTTCTTTATAACGCTTCAGGGCTTCGATGTAATAATAGTCCGCGTAGGTAAGAGGGACGTCCACCTCCGACTTCTGTGGGATATGGCCTACGCTATGCTCCAGAATGAAACCTCCGTTTGTACCGGGTGCAGCTACATAAGCCGGAGTGGACAGTGTCTTTACCATCGTTTCAGCCGCTTTGTAATATTTTGAAGAAACTTTAGCCGGCGCGTACTTATAAAGCTCGAGCAGTGCCGAAGCCATCACTGCGCCAGCAGAAGCATCGCGAAGTGCATCGGGAATATCGGGAGCATTGAAATCCCAGTAAGGAATCTTGTCCTTTGGAAGATTAGGATGGTTCAATATAAAATCGGCTATATGCAGAGCCTGGTCCAGATATTTCCGGTCCTTCGTTTCGCGGAACATGACGGTGAAGCCGTACAAGCCCCATGCCTGCCCTCTTGCCCAGGCCGACTCGTCAGCATATCCCTGAGCCGTCCTCTTTTGCTGCACCGCTCCGGTCTCCGGATTGTAGTTGATGACATGGTACGAACTATAGTCGGGCCGGAAGTGATTCTTCATAGTCGTTTCGGCATGAGTGACGGCGATCTTGTAAAAGGAAGAATCGCCCGTTTCCCGTGTAGCCCAGAAGAGCAGTTCGAGGTTCATCATGTTATCAATGATGACCAGGTATTCAGGCTTCTTCGAGTCCCAGGATTTGATGCAGCCGACTTTAGGGTCGAAACGGCTCGCGAGCGATCTTGCACTGGTGAGCAGGATCTCCTTATACTCAGGTTTAGGTGCAATGCGATTGGCGTTCCCGAAGCTGCAGTACATCATGAATCCGAGATCGTGTGTGCTCTTATTGTACTTCTCCTTCTCAAGCACTTTCAGGATCCGTTCTGCTTCGTTATAGAGCGCCTGATCTTTCGTTTCCTCGTAGAGATAAAGAAGGGTGCCAGGATAAAAACCGCTGCACCACCAGTCGGAACCGCTTGTCTCGAGCTTGTCGGCAGCCTTATGATACGTTTTAGGAAAACGGTCGGGCGGCAGCTTTTGCATCATGATCTTATACTGGGCAGCTGCAGCTGTGAAGGGTTTATCAAACGACTTAACGAAGTTATCTTTAGCCTCCATATTCTTTTTCACTAAACAACTGCTTAACAACAATAAAGCAGTGCTCAAAAGGAAGAAGTTCAGTTGTTTCATATCGCTGAGATTATGTGTTTCTTTATTCAAAATGGTTTCCATTGAAGCACCTTAACCATTGTGGGAGGCACCTGCGCCTTGCCTTCTCCATCTATTTGTTCCACCTTCTGCACGAAGAGGCTGAGTATGCCTTTTTCCTTCCAGAGCTCAGTATCGTAAGTCGGTTCCCAGGAGCCCAGCGACTCGTTGGTGAGATCACTGATCTTCCAGATGCCCTTTGAAAGATCGGGAATTAACATTGCACTGGCCTTGCTGCCCCGCTCCTCGTCGCGAAAGATCATGAGCAGAGAAGGCTGTCCGGCACTCTCTTTAACGACGAGCTGCGGACGGGCAATCGGGATGCGCTTTGTGCCCGCACCGCTCAGGCTGAAGGCGGTCTTCCTAAAGTTGCACGACAAGGTCTTCCATGCATTTCCGACCTTGTAGACGATGTGGTATTGCGGGATACTTGAATCGGGTTCACGCCAGTAGCTGGCAATAAAGGGAACGCCATTGGCGTCAGCATACATGGAGGTTTGATTGATCAGTTCACTGTTCTGAGGGATGTGGCACGCATATTCAGCCGACTTTGCCGTAATAGGAAGTGCATATTTTTGCCCCGTTGAGCGTTCCCAGGTTTTACCGCCGTCGCGCGAACGGGCGTAGCACATGTCGTGATTGCTCGCAACGTCAGGACTCTCTCTCCATACCCAGGAAAGATGAATGGTACCGCTTTTATCGACAAAAGACTGCCAGTACGCATTGCGCTTCCCTTCTCCGTCAATGAGATTGGAATGTACTTGCGTCCACTGCCTGGTTTGGAGATTATACCGGTTCATGACAAGGTTTCCCTGCCCGGACTGGCCGCTCCTGTAAAGGAACAAAAGGTCGCCGTCGGGCAAACGCAGAAATTCAGGATAGGTCACTTTCTCCTCCAGTGCACCAGTCATTGGGCCGGCGTCATTAAAATTAAGAGAGAAAGGCTTGTCGCTCCTGCAATACCTCAACGGATTATTATGATGGTCCCAGGAAAGATGCAGAAAGCCAGCGCCATCGGCCATTATGCTGATTGTATTATGAGCATCGGAAACATTTCCTTTCAGGCCTGTTTTCTTTAAGATCCACCGGTCATTTCCCCGTCTTCTTTTTCCTACAACTACGTAAGAATCTTGACCATAATAAGCAATAAATTGAGTATCACGAAAGGTGACGAGCGAATTCTTTCTGAATATAACCGCATTAACGGAATTATTGGCCCACCCTACCCCTACATTACTCAGAGTTGGAACACCTTGCTTTTGGGCTCTGCACACTGTTGCTGTAAAAAGAAGAACGAGTGAAAGACTCAGAAAAATTTTACCGTTGGTGGATTCCTATACATGGTTTTTGGTTAATGGATATAAGAGTGCCAAAGAAGTCCTTTATCTCCCGACCTGCGATGGCTTTGCCAGCATAGGCCGCAGGCGAAGCGCTCTTTATCCTGAAGTACTCTGCCTCTTTAAGTCCCCCTTTACTGATCCCCTTAAATTGACGAATAAAAAGGGGGTCCTGCGTTACCGCCCCGTCGTCAGGAGGCCTGTTTAACTGCGTTCCAAAATACAGGTTATTTTCGAAAAACGTTCCTCTGCCCAGTGTTAAATTGTAATCTATCACGCCTTTTACATAGAAAATATTATTTGCAAAAAGCGTGTTGACAGGCTCGCCATTCCAATTGCCGGTTTCTATCAAAGTACTGTCCATCTCCGGCTCTCTGTTGGAGATATAAATTACATTGTTATAGATCTTGCTGCCCGAAGTGGGACCGGTAATGTGGAAGACAGGCGAAAATCCGGAGTGCTTCCCTGTAGTCCTGTAGCCGTCGTTAACACTTAGGTTATACCGTACAACAGTGCCGGTGTTACCGCAACTAGCGGAAGGTGCCGCGCCGCCATCGTTGCAGATCAGAAGGAAGCCGCCCTCATTGTCATGACTGTAATTGTATTGAATGAGTGTGTTTCGACAGTTCCAGTCCGAATCAAAGCCCTGGCCGTCCCAGGGGGCCTTATGGTCGCTCACTTCGTTATACTGGACAATGGTATTATCACAGCTCCAGGGCCAGATGCCAGCTGCTGCCTCGCCGCCAGGCAAGAGGCGGGGACAGTCTCTCATTATGTTTCGCTCTATTAAGGCTCCGTCGCACCCAGTAGGAACAATGCCATCGCCCGGGACGCCTTCTATCATATTATCGCGGATCACCACATTTAAATTCGGCAGCCACGCACTCCTCATCCAATTTCCGTTAATGAGAACGCCGTTACGGGCTGTATTGCTAATGCGGCAACCTTCAATGATAATACCATCAAAACGAGAGGCGGTCTTTAGTCCGCCGTTTGTGAATACGATAGCAGCCCCCCCGCCCTCTTTCTTAACCAGGCTTCCATTTACATCTTTCACGTCCACACCACGAAGAACAAGATGGTGGGCAGTACCGAAATCATGTATCTCCACGTGTACGCCGTAACGCTTTGCCTTCCGGCCCGGCCCCTTATTGGAGAGAATCAGGTTGTTAATTTCATAATACTCCTGGTTGTGCAGATACAAGGCCGCATCAAAGAGGCCTTCCGCTGCAATAGTCGGCTTCGCTCCCTGCCCGTAGCGATCAATCACGACAGGTCTTCCCTCCACTCCCGAACCCTTTGGCCTGAGTTGGCCCTGATAAGAGGTACCAGCCTTAAACAGTAGTTTATCACCCGGCGAAAAGTGCACGGTATTCACCTTATCCAGCGTTCTCCAGGCAGAGGATGGAGACGTGCCGGCATGGGCGTCATTGCCATGTATGGCATCGACATAGTAGGTCGCTGGCTGATTAACTTTGATGAACGACACAAACGAGGCAGCAAGCAAGATGAGAAGATATACAAATCCTCTCGAAGAGAAGACGTTTAGGGTATGCAACATAGGATTTATAAAACAAGGGCGGATACGCAGGAGTACCCGCCCTTATAAAATGTATAAGTTTTTTCGACTTGTACACATGACATTTTCAGCACATTCATTCACCCAGGCAGAGACGTGTTAAAAGCCCGTAGCTGGCATTCCGCCCTGGGTAGGCCATCCTGGATTTTGATAAATAGGAGAAGCGTCTGCTGATTGTCCATCGCTGGAAGAGATTACAAAATGCTCTGCCGCAATAGGGCTCAAATAGTGTGCTTCTGTGAAACGATATCCATTATAGTATAAATTATTCGGAGATATCTGATGCACACGAAGATACGGACTGAGAGAAGGATTTGACACGGTATTCTTAGTTGCATCAGACTGCCCATACTTCAGTCTGTTGCCGTACACGTCTTTCATTGGCCCCCAAACCTTGACTCCTTCTATCTTAAAGCCGTTCAGCTGATCCATTGACCTCCACCTGCGAAGATCCATATAGCGAAGGCCTTCTGCAATGAATTCACAACGCCGTTCTCTTCTGATGTTGTATAACATAGGGTCTATGAGTTGCCCGTGAGAGTATGCAGCCCAATCATTTTCTGCCTCCTTAGACATCACGGTAGCAGCTATCGTTTTTTCATAATCAGTGCTTATGCCAGCCCGTTGGCGGATGGCTCTCCAGTAAGCGCTCGCGGTTCCGTCGATCGTACCGTTCTTCTCATAGCAAGCTTCGATATAATTTAAATACGCTTCTGCTGCCCTGAAGCAGACCAATGCAGTCACATCGCGCCCCACAATAGACTGCATCTCATTATTGTACGAAAGTCCTTTTTTTATCGAGTAGCCGGTCCCCTCCTGATAACGGCTGGCAAGATCGATATTGGGCACTCTTGGTTCAACTTCAGGTGAAGCGCCGGAAGGAAGTCCCAGAAAAGCTTTTACCTCTCCCGGACCTCTCATGAACAATTTAAGTCGCCAGTCTCTGTCGATCTTCACTTTGTCAACAAAATCATCACCCTGATAGCCCGACGCTGGATCGTAAATTGGGAGACCATTATCCATTAAGAAGTTATCTACGAACTGACGTGTATAGCCGAAACCATTTCCATAATACATGTAATGATTCCAGTATTGCACGATGCCCAGCGCAAGGTCGTAGTCTCTCCACAGCAAAACTTCGTTATTGGTTGTCAGGTCCTCAGAGGCAAACATCTCGTAATAAGGATTACCAGAAGCAGTCGCGCTCTCCTTTATAACTTTTGTGTTTGTTGTCAAAGGGTGCGCGTCGGCTACTAACTTTGCTGCTGACATTGCCTGACCAAGGAAGTAGTCAATTTCGTTTTCAATACTTCCCGTGGGGAACTGATAATTGCTGTTGTAATCCTTAGCCGCTCCCGGCCAGCCTGTCCCCTTAGGTACAAGGGCTGTTCCCTTATGGTATTTCAGCCAGGTCGCTTCAAAAAGCGCAACCCTCGACTTGAGCAGGTAAGCGAGATCCTTTGATATCCTTGTTCGCTCGCCGTTCGGCGGCGTAGCTAGGAGAAGTGAGGCAGCTTTATCCAGATCCTCAATAATAAACCGGGCCACCTCATTTCGCGGCTGTCTCTTACTTGCTTCTATAAGTTCACTTTTCACATCGGGAATAACAGTTTTTATAATTGGAAAGTCGCCCAGCTCCACCAGCTTGCCAAAATAAACGTAAGCTCTGAGAAGATACGCTTCCCCAATATAGTGACTAATATTGCTGGCATTGCCCGTAAGCTGATTTGCCTCACGCCTTGGCTCTACCGTCTGAAGAAAGTAATTCAAGCGGTAAATTTGATCAAAGCTCCAGCTTCCGCCTGTACTTCCGACCTTCCATTCGCCAGGCAAAAAGCGCGTGTTGCCTCCGCGAGAGGTCATGTTGTCTGTACCAACATCGTCGAGGTATAATCCTTCACCTCCGCTTCCTGAGGTGGTCCTGAACACGTCAGGATAGCGTGCAATAGTATAAGCACTGAGATCATTTTCTGAAAACAGATATGTCTCAGGAGATATGTTAGAGGGAGGTGTAATGTCGAGATCCTTGCACGATGGGGATAACACGGTTAGCAAGCCCACGCAAGTCACAGTTTGTATTAAAATTCTTATCTTTTTCATGACTCTTCGATTTAAAAGTTAGCACTGAGGCCAAAGGAATAGACCTTTTGCAGAGGATACACAGTTCCACCCTGTCTTCCAATTCCAATAGATTCCGGATCAAGGGTATTATTTAGATCAGTGATGGTGAGTAGATTCTCTCCTGAGAAAAAGAGCCGCAGGTTGGAAATTTTAACTTTTTTCAAAACGTCCGCTGGTATTGTGTAGCCGATCTGAGCATTTTTTAGCCGCATATAAGAGGCGTCAAGCAGATAACGGGTCTGAGCATTTTGATTTTTGCCACCGAAGATCGGACGAGGATAATAGGAGTCAAGATTCTGGCCAAGTGGATCATCTGCATCAGGTCTAAAATAATCGAGATGATCTTTCAAGGCGGTAGACCAGAATTCACCTGCGCTGGTAGTTCCCCAGAACATCATGCCTGCGGGGGCCCAGTCTCTTTTCAATATCCCCTGCCAAAACATACGAAAATCAAATCCTTTCCATCTCGCATTAAGATCAACACCTAAGGCATATCGAGGAGTGGAGTTACCTATTACCTCCAGGTCGCCGCGGTCATTCAAGCGCTGTCCCCCATTACTGATCTTACCATCGCCATTTGTATCAAAGTACATGATATCGCCGGCACCCCAGTTATTACCCAGAGCAGACTGGCCACCGTTAGGCAAACCAGCGAGGTGTGCATCCATCTCCTCCTTCGTCTTCGCAATACCGACGGTGTGATAGCCCCAAATTTCGTTGTTATACCTGCCTGCTATATATTTTGCGAGCTCTTGCGTAGGATTCGGATAAGAAAGCACCTTTGTTCGCGCATCCGAAAGATTAACACGGACGCCATATGCCACAGTACCGATCCTATCGTTCCAGCCAACGGAGATTTCAAAACCTTTAGTAAGAATATCGATATTATTAACATCAGGAACGCCGGTACCAAGAGTGGCCGGAAGTGTTTCTCCCACTCCAACTCCGTTGTCTGTATAACGCAAAAAGTAATCAAATGAGCCGGTAAGTCTGCTCCGGAACATTTCCCAATCTGCTCCAAAGTTCCAGCTTCTGATCTTTTCCCATGTCAGGCTCGTACTGATAAGACCCGGTGCATTCGCTGTGTTTGGTTTTGCTCCGTCAACCAGCCAGCTTCCGTTTGCCGTGCCCGTTCCTATTGTAGCGTAGGTGGGATACCAAGTGTTAGTGTTTTGATTCCCCAGCTTACCGTAGGATGCCCTTAGTTTTAAAACTGACACGGTTTTCGCAAGCGACTTCCAGAAATCTTCAGATGCGATATTCCAACCTGCAGAAAAAGAGGGAGACCAGCTCCAGCGATCTTCCGACCTGAATCGGGAGGTACCGTCATATCGTAAGTTGCCTTCTAACAAATACTTTCCCTTGTAGTCATAGTTTATCCTTCCAAAGAAACCAGCGGTTGACCATTCCTGTACCTGGCCGCTCACTTCGGGAGTTGCATTTGCAGTTAAATTGAGAACAGGAAGACTAGTTGTAATGATGTCTTTTCTGGAGGCACTGAGGTCACGATATCTGTTCCATTCTGATTGAAAGCCCAGCAGCGCTTTGAAGTTGTGATTGCCTATGCTCTGTGAGTAATTGGTGTAGATATTCGGGTTGTAAAAGTACAGCTTTTTTCCATACTCGTAAACATAGTCATTTGCGACGCTGGTGAGAGCAGTGTATCGCGTAACGCCATCGGCCATGTAAGCGTACGACTTAAACGCCTCCTCATGCAAAAACTGCGTTTCTGTCCGGTAATTCAGCTCGCCAATGACGTTCCAATTTTTAGTAGGAGAAACGGTCAATCGAAGCTGTTGAGTGTTAAAGTCTAGTTCATCATTTCTTCTACCACCATTTTGCAACGCATCGATATAGTTTATATCCGCCATGTAGTGCCCGTTCGGATCATTAACGGGACGTATCGGCCTTGCACGGCGCATGATATGATCATAAAAATCGTCGGTCATATAAGTCGGACGCTCGTAGTTTGTCCTCACAAATCGGTTTAGATAATCAACCTGAACATATTTCGACAGAGCACCTGATATTTTTGCCGTTGCGGTGTATCGGTCATATGTATCTGTGTTGTATCTCATCAGCCCCTCCTGGTTAAGATAGTTTCCCGAAAGATAGTAAGTCCATTTGTCCGACCCTCCGCCAATACTCACATTATGCTCCTGAGTAGGAGCCCAATCCTTGTAGTACTGCTCCATCCAGTTAACATTTCCATTAGTATAGTCATAGTCCCATTTGCCATCCGCCCTTTTTAATACGACATCACTGGGATCTAACTTTCCATCCATATAGTCTTTGACGCGTTGGACAAAGTTCGCAGGAAACTTCTGACCACTGCCTCCGCCGTTGTAGTCAGCGTCATTGAAGTAATTGACAAATTCATAAGAACTCATCATATGTGGCAAGAGAACCGGTGCACTCTTCCTAAAGCTATTGTTATAGCTAATTTGCGGCACGCCTGACTTTCCCTTCTTGGTAGTCACCAGAATAACCCCGAACGGCGCTCTGGAACCGTAAACGGCAGCCGAAGCAGCATCTTTCAAGACTGAGATGTTTTCAATATCCTGAGGATTAATAGCGTCCAGCGATCCTTCCATACCGTCGACCAGAACAAGCGGGCTTCCGGATGAAGACGAACTGATCGTTCCGGTCCCTCTCACGTTTACGCTTCTCCCCGCATTTAAGGTCCCGCCAATTCCCTGGGTGCTAATATTTAACCCGGGAACAAGACCCTGGAGGGCCTGTACTGCATTCTGAGTCGGACGCGATTCTAACTCTTTCGAACTAACCGTTCCGACAGCTCCTGTCAGGTTGATTTTTCTTTGAGTCCCGAAACCTACCACAACCACCTCGTTTAAAGTACTCTCTGACGTCTGCATTGTTACGTTCAAAACGTACTCTCCGTTCACCGGCTTTCTGTCTTTTAACGAAATGTTTTGGCTCATATAACCGACAAACGAAAACACGAGGGTCTGTTCCTCCTGCACGTTTAACCGGTAAGCTCCATTCAGGTCTGTCACGGTACCATTCGTCGTTCCCGCGACTTTAACGCTTACTCCGGGCAGAGCGCCGGAGGCGTCTCTCACAACTCCTCTGACTCTGAGCTGCTGAGCAAATGAGAGTTCAACGGCGAAAAGCAACAATGCAAGTAAGATTATCTTACCCGATCTTAATACTTTGGATAAAAGTTCTTTCATAATGTGATTCATAAAAAATTAGTTAAAATCTGCATAAAGCATCTGAAGACACTTTTTGTAGGCCAGGCTGGCCGAGGTATGACCTCGCTATCTAAGATGTATCCATAAATTGTTAGGCTTAAACTGACATCATTTTTTGTGTTCCCCTATTCCACTTCCTAAACTCCTGAAGGCAATTTCGCATACCTAAAGCAGATCAGGGAGGGGAAAATCACCAATTGAGAGGGGTAATATGATAATAGTAAGGGGAAAGGGCCAATGGATGTTCCATTGGCCCTTTCCCCCTTACTTATCTAATATGTGCTTATTCTATTTCGTTGTGATCCTGATGGCGCCCGCCTTCAGGCCTTTACTGCTTACAGACACTTCCATATCGCCGGCCTTTTCAGAAGACTCAACGATGGCTACCAGCATTCCCTTGAAAGTGTGCATCTGTGGGAGATGGAACAGCTCAAGGCTGGTAGCATCACCGTTTCCGGCGGCCTTATAACGGCCCTCGCCTTTCACCCTAAAGCGGAGCAGATTGCTCGCATCGGGACATACATTCCCTTCCGCGTCGCAAACTTTGGCTGTAATAAAGGAAAGATCCTTTCCATCAGCCTGAAGAACTGTGCGGTCGGCAGAGAGCTCGATATGATGAGGGCGCCCGGCCGTTTTCACTTCAGAACTTGCTGCTTCGCGGCCGTTCTGATCATATGCAACGACTTTCACCGTGCCCGGCTCATACTTCACATCGTTCCACATCAGACGATAGCGCGTCTGATTATTCGTATTGCTTTTGGTCTGCCTTCCCATGCTCTTGCCGTTAATAAAGAGCTCCGCAGAAGGGTAATTGGTATAGCAGTAGACAGGCGTGACCTGTCCTTCCCTTCCCGGCCAGGTCCAGTGGGGCAGAATATGGAGGGTTTCTTTTTCCTTATTCCACTTGCTCCGGTACAGGTAGTATCGGTCTTTCGGACTTCCGGCAAGGTCGATGATGCCAAAATAAGAGCTGTGAGACGGCCACTTCGAGTCGTACGGGGTCGGTTCGCCCAGATAGTCAAAACCTGTCCACACAAACTCTCCGATTACATAAGGCAGATCATCCTGCTTCACAAATTCGTCATCGGGTACCTGCGACCAGTTACAATATTCTAAATCGTAAGAGGAGCTCTGATTATCCTCGTACTGCTTCATCTTCTGAAATTCTGCAGGGAACTTGTAGACTCCCCGGCTGCTGACCGTAGAAGCGGTCTCTGTACCTAAAATAAAGCCCTGGGGAAGTGCATTATTAGCTCGTTCGTACCATGTTGGCTTGTAGTTGAAGCCAGGAATATCGAGCACTGCTGCAAAGTTTTTTGTAAGAGCATCATTGATGCGGTCCATCCCTGCCGTCACCGGACGGGTAGGATCTTCGCGATGGCAGATGTCCTGCAGTCTTTTCGCTATTTTATTCCCTCCTGCCGCGCTTTGGTCAGGCACCTCGTTTCCGATGCTCCACATCACAACCGATGGGCTGTTCCGATCGCGATGGATCATATTAACCAGATCCTTTTCAGCCCAATCATCAAAATACTGACTGTATCCGTTTTTCACCTTTGGCGTTTTCCACTCATCGAACGACTCGACCATCAGCATGAAGCCCATTTCGTCGCAAAGAGCTACCAGCTCAGGAGCGGGCATATTGTGCGAAGTCCTGATGGCATCACAGCCCATGTCTTTGAGCATAGTGAGTTGCCGCCTAAGGGCAGCAACGTTAACCGCCGTACCCAAAGGGCCGAGATCGTGGTGATTACATACGCCCCTGAACTTGCGGATGGTTCCATTGAGTGAAAAGCCCTTATCAGCTTCAAACTTGATCGTACGGATTCCGAAAGTGGTTTCGTATTCATCTTTCAGCACATCGCCCTTGTAAAGCTTGGAAACCGCTTTGTACAAAGCCGGTGTTTCAGGCGACCAAAGGGATGGATTCTTAACGATCAGGCTTTGTTCAAACTCCTGCTTGTCTGTCGCGACGAGATTGCTTGTTGTTGTGGCCACCGTTTCGCCTGCCGCGTTTTTGATCTGCGTTTCCAGACGCAGCTCCTGAAAAGCCCCCCTGGAGTTTCAACCTTCGTTTTAACGCGCACTTTAGCATATTCTGCATTGATCTCAGGGGTGGTAATATACGTACCCCAGACCGGCACGTGCACATCCTCTGTAATGAACAGATGTACATTGCGATAGAGGCCGGCACCGGGATACCAGCGGGAGGACTCGGGAAAATTCTCCAGGCGAACTGCCAGCGTGTTTACCTCTCCGGGAGGATTAAGAAAGGAAGTTACATCGAGCTGGAACGAGTTATATCCATAAGGCCAGAAACCGGCTTCCTTGCCATTGACATAAACCCGGGCATTACTCATGGCTCCGTCAAATAGCAGAGTAGCTTTCTTGCCCGGTAAGAATGTGGGCACACGGAACTTCAAGCGGTACCAGGCAGAGCCTATAAAAGGAAGGCCACCAGTTCGTCCTGATTTTACACTTTCCTCCTTCTCGAGGTTTTGCTCAATCCGGACCTTCTGAACATCATTATTTCCGTCGAAAGGACCTTTTATTGCCCAGTCGTGAGGAATGGTCACGGTTTCCCATTTCAGGTCATTAAACCGCGCTTCAATTGCTTCCGGGAAATCTCCTTTTTTAAACTTCCAGTTCTTGTCCAGAAGATATTCCTTCCTTACGCTCTGAGCTGTAGCTGTGATACAAAAAAGACAGGCCGAGAAAAGTATGGCCAAATGTTTTGTGTAGTTCATGTGGATATGTACTTGATTTAAAAAGTGCATGCACGTAATATTCTGCTTTGCTGTTACTTCTCCTGAAGAAGTCGCTGCAGTTCTTCTTCTTTTATCTGAACAATTGTACCGTGTCTGATGCCTCCGGGAGTGGTAATCTTGTCGGATATTTCCGTCCAGTTCTTAAGATCGGCTGAAGATATCGCCCCATATTTATGTTCGGTGTACTTGTCAAAATAAACGATCCATTGGTTGCCCAGCTTTAAGGAGGTAGGGCCTTCTGCCCAGTATTTCCCCGTGATGGGCTCGCTGGCTTTTGAGTAAGGACCAGTAAGCTTATCAGAAAAAGCAACCTTCAGGTTCTTCTGCGCCGGCTCTCTCGTCTCGTCCTTCAGAAACATAACAAAACGCTTTCCATCCTTCACTATGCTTGCGTCAATCACATTGAAGCCTGGGTCATAAAGCAACTTCGTATCGCTGAAGGTTTTGAAATCTTTAGTCGTCACATAATACATCCGGTGATTATAGGCATTATCTGCCGTTGAGGCGGTCTCCTGGAATTTACCGAGAATAGTAGTAGCCCAGTAGATCATGTAGGTTTTTGTTGCAGGATCAAGGGTAATTTCCGGAGCCCAACAGTTCCTTGCTTGTGCCTCTCCAGCCATTACAGGCAGATATTTCTGTTCAGACCAGTTAATTAAATCTTTCGAAGAAGCATAACCTATGCCCTTGTCTGTCCAGCTAACCGTCCAGACCATGTGAAAAAGACCATCTGCCCCCCTTATAATGCAGGGGTCGCGCATCAGCTTGTCTTTGCTGAGCTGGGGCACCAGGAACGACTGGTCATTTTTCAGGGCTTTCCAGCTGAAGCCATCATAGCTGTATGCAAGATGAAGTCCGTCTTCACCATTTCCTTTGAAATAGGAGAACACAAAAGGCCCTTGCTTTTTCTGAGCGAGCAAGGGAGTAACAACGAAAAGGAACAATAAAAAAAGGAGCGAATATTTCTTCATTATGGGTATTAATCGATTAGCGGGCAAGGTACTAAAAAACTATTTTTTTGAAAACCAGCTAAGGTTCCATTCATCCATCCAGGAGATCTTCACGTCCTTGCCGTCAAAACGAACAGGAAGCCAGATGTAGCGGCTGTCCCGCAGGTCTTTTGGGTTCCATTTATCAGCCATGAAGATAAAAGAGTCCTTTTTCCCTTGCACAGGCAAAACGAAGGTTGACTGTCCGCCAAATGTCAGGTCGGCCTGAGGACCTTCCATTGGATTTCCTACTAACTTCCACGGACCGAACAAACTGTCTGCGGTATGAAGCGATGCCTGATTAGGAGCCCAGCCGGTGCATCCGCTTGTGATGAGGTAGTACTTCTGACGATATTTAAATAAAGCCGGTGCCTCTCTTTGACGGCGAAAAAGAAGGGAATCCTGGTTTGTCGGCCTAAGGTAGTCATCAGTAAGGCGGGCGATGCGCAGGTCCATATTCTCGTCGGAAGAATAAATGTGATAGGCGCTGCCATCGTCGTCGACATACAAGTTCATATCTCTGGACATGTTTCCATTAGGCCGAAAGCTACTAAGAAACGTGTAGGGTCCCTGAACCTGATCACTTACCGCTACTGCTGCTCTGGCAGCGCTATATCCTTTTCCCTTTAGTTCAAGGTGAAACCACATGACAAACTTCCTGGTTTTCTGATTGTAGATCACCTTCGGTCGCTCCATCAGACAGCCTTCCGCAATGTCACTTCCCGCATCTTTTGACGGCGCCAACGCCAGTCCCTCAAACTTCCATTGGTACAGGTCTTTCGATGAGTACACATTCACGCCCTCTGATGCGTGCTGTCCTCTTTTTTCGCCGAACCAGTAATACCGTCCTTTGTGATACAGGATGCCGCCACCGTGCGCGTTAATCACGTTCCCCGACAAGTCGTTCCATACTTGTGCAGGAAAGAACTTAAGGGAAGCGGGGGAAGATGTCTGGCCCTGAGCACTGGCAAAAATTAAAACACCGAACAACAGGATAAAAAAGGTACGTTTGTTATTCATAACGATCCAATATTAAAAGCCCTAATTTATAAGCCCTTTTTCTGGAGAGACGGGGGTAAATTCATACAATGGCAGGGGTATTTCTCAACTGACATCTCAGGTACGACTAAGGCTTGCGTTCAGCTTATAGGTTTGATTGAGCGTTTTTCTATACTTACGGATATATTCAGAAGGTTTCATTCCGAACAACTTTGAAAACTGCTCTCTGAAATATTTAATATCATTAAACCCTGCCCGATATGCCGCTTCGTTCACATTACAATCAGTATTGATCATGATCTCTGCCGCTTTTCTCAAGCGGATGAACCTGATAAATTCATTAACCGACCGGCCGGATATTGACTTCACCCGCTTGTAAAGATTAGAATGGCTCATACCCAGCTCTGCCGCAAAGCTCTTTATGCTAAAATCAGGGTTCCCGAGTTGCGCTTCAATGATCCCTATACATTTCGTGAGAAAGAGGCTGTACTCCGCAGATATCTGATAGTCATTGGAACGGAGCGTCACCTCGTTAAAGAAATACCGCTGCAAATTGGTCCGGCTCTTTATGATGCCCGATACACGGGCCATCAGAAGTTCTTTGTCAAAAGGCTTTGTGATATAGTCATCAGCTCCGCCCTCTATCCCCTTTAATTTCACCTCATCAGAAGAACTGGCAGTGAGCAGGATAACGGGGATGTGACTCAGGGATGGGTCGTCCTTGATGTTCATACATAGCTCAACACCTGTCATTCCAGGCATCACCACGTCGGAGATTACAATATCCGGCTGTATCTTTCTAATGACCGGCAAGGCTTCCTCGGCGGTACTGAAAGCCTGCACCCTGTATTCCTCTTTAAAAATTGCCGTCATATACTCTGCTATTTGCGGGTTATCGTCCACAACTACCATTGCCGGTTGATCTGTAACAATGTCTCCGGCAACTTCATGCGAACCTGACACCTCCTGTTTCGATGCTTCTTCTACCCCTTCTACCAGCTCTTCAAGAAAAGCAGAACCTTCGTCAACTTCTTCAAAGATGAGTGAAGACTGGAAGTGCCCGCGCCCCTTCTTCAGCTCCAGAAGGAATGTGGTCCCCTTAAGCTTCGCGCTTTGGTAAGAGACCTGCCCCTGATGCGCTTCGACAAACTTCTTTACGAGATAAAGCCCAATCCCAAATCCGGCATTTTTGGAGCCTCCTCTTACACGATAGAAGCGATTGAAAAGGGCGTCACCTTCTTCAGAAGGAATTCCGCAACCGCTATCACTCACAGAGACATAAGCCCGGCCCTCATCTTGCTTTATCGCCACCGATACTTGCCCCCCGTCCTGCGTATACTTTATCGCGTTGCTGAGGAGATTAAACAGAACTATTTCCATCTTTTCCCGGTCGACGTAAAGTTCCAGCTTTTCGTCAGCCCCTGTGAGGGTATACGTAATGTTCCGACTCTGAGCTTGCTGACTAAAACAATGGAACACTTCCTTGCATAGATTGGGGAAGTCGAGCCTTACAATTTTCAGGCGGTCCTGATCGCTTCCAGCTTTTCTGAAAAGCAGGAGCTGATCAACCAGGCTTAACAGGCGCTTTGAGTTACGATAGACCACCGAAAGGTCGTCTGCTCCTACGATCCTGTCTTTGCTGTAAAGCATCTCTTTCACCGGGTTGATGATCAGAGTGAGCGGTGTTCGGAACTCATGCGCCACATGAGTAAAAAAGCTTAGCTTTTTCTCATTCAGCTCCCTTTCCTGCTCCACCTTCAGAGTAGCGAGTTTGATTTCATACTTCAGCTGTTCCTGCTTCCTCTGATGACGCAACCAGGCTAATGCGGCAGCGGCGAAGATGCTCAGGTACAGCAGGAAAGCCCACCAGGACCTCCACCAGGGAGGAAGGATGGTAATGACTACTACCCGTTCTTTATCGATCCAGGCCCCTTCAGCATCCGTCGACTTGATACGCAAACGGTACTTGCCTTCGGTAAGGCGTGAATAGTTCGCAGTGCGGCTACCACCGGCGTAGTTCCAGTCCTTGTCCCATCCCTCCAGAAAGTATGCGTACTGAATTTTATCTGGCGCTGTAAATTCAACCGTCGTAAAATCGACCGAAACAGCTCCTTTCTCGTAAGGCAGGGTCAGCTCTTGCAGGGAATACAAGTTTTCACCAACTGACTTCGGGCTTTCTCTTTCAAATGGAGTATTGTTGATGCGCAACCCGGTGATCTGTACTGAGGAAGAACTGGCCAGGGGCTCCACCTTCTCGGGCCGGAAAATGTTAAAGCCCTTGATCCCGCCAAAAAGAAACTCTCCTGTCCGAAGTTTTATAGCTGCATTATAATTAAACTGGTTGCTCTGTAATCCATCTGACTCGTAAAAGACCTTTGTCGTTTTGGTGGATGGATTGAATTTACAAAGGCCGTTGAAGGTGCTGATCCACAAATTCCCTTCCCTATCTTCCAGAATATTGAGCAATGAGTTTCCTGGCAGCCCATCTTTCTCAGTATACTGTCGAATGCGGCCTGTCTTCCGGTCAAAGTCCAGAAGTCCCCGTCCCTCCGTCGCCAGCCAAAGTTTCCCCTTCCGGTCCTCATGTATAGCTCTTACCGACGACCCAATTTTATAGACGATGTGCTTCTTGCTCTTGCGATCAACATGAATAAGAGAAGTGTAATTGCCTGCCCATAGTTCGCCCCGATTGTCCTCCATCAGCGTTAGTACATTCTTCAGCCGGGTATCAAAAATTTCGAACTTATCGTTCCGGCGGTTGTAGCGATAAAGGCCTCCGTCTGAACAGGTGCCTGCCCAGAGATTATGCTGACTATCCTCAAAAAGTGTCCATACATTCCGGTCTTCATAGCGATATGCAGAGTTGTAACAAGAGTAGCGGATAAACGTTCCGCTCTTTCCAAGTCTGTTGATTCCTCCTCCGTAAGTAGATATCCAAACTTGCCCCTGATAGTCGCGGATAATTGCGGAAACATTGTTGTTGCTTAGCGAGTTTTTGTCATCGGGTTCATGGACATAGTTGGCGAACCGGTTCCTCTTGCGGTCCCAAAAACTTAGCCCTTCCCCGTCTGATCCTATCCAGAGGTTGCCGGACGGATCTTCACAGAAAGCCATAATAAAATTACTGATCAGACTGTTTGCGGCAGCCGGGTCAGCAGCAATGGTAGTAAAACGATTTTTACGGCTGTCCAGAATATTAATACCGCCGCGAAGGGTTCCTACCCACATGCGTAAGTCTTTATCCCGATAAACAGAATAGATGGCAGAACTGCTAAGACCGCCTTTGCGAACTTCGTGTTTAAACTGGTTCCACGTCCCTGATTTTATGTCGAAAACCATCACCCCGGCGCCATCTGTAGCTACCCACAATACATCTGAAGCTCCAATACACATGTCCATTACCGGCTCTTTCATTGTTAATCCCCCCTGGAGTAACGCGAAAAACAGACCTCTTTCTGATATCGTATTTGTAAAGACCTCCGTCTCCTCCTATCCATACATTGCCATCGCCATCGGGCTGTATTACCCGGGCTGACGTTACGTCGGACGACATCAGGCGTACCTCCCCACGGAGAGGATCGAAACGAGCGAGACCCTGCCCCTGAATAAATAGCCATATGTGCCCACTCCTGTCCGCTTTTAATGACTGAACGTGATAGTTAAACATTACGCCCCCTGAAGTATAAAAAGGAACCTGACTGGCCATGTTTTTGCCAGAAGAAGACACTAGTAATCCCTGTCCTGCTGTACCGGTCAACATGTTGCCATTGCGGTCTCTCGCAAGGCTATTAACAGGATTTGTATTTACAAGTCGTCCTCCACCCTTAGGAGAGCTATAAAAAATAGGATGAAAAGAAGAGGTGCGAACATCATAAATAGCGCCGCCTTGCTTTGTTCCAATATAAATATTACCGCTGCCGTCTTCATTGATACCTGTTATCCAATTATTTACAAGAGAGCTGCGGTCGCCGATCCTGTTTCGGAATGCTTTGAAAGAGTATCCGTCGTAGCGGTTCAAACCATCAAACGTGCCCACCCACATGAAACCCCTGCTATCCTGAAAGAAGCTGGTGATCGAATTATTTGATAAGCCGTTCTCAATACCCAGGTATTGAAAATGGGGAGATAACGAATAACAGAATTTGAAAGAAAAGATAAGAATGAAACAACAGTAGAACTTTACCATAAGCAGGTCAGAATTTAAGTGTGTAATTTACTGTTATTATTTCTTCAAGCACACGGTCTCAATAGAGATATTTTGACGGTTATTCAGCAGATTTTAACAAAACGCTTCAAATTTCCGGGCGAACTTTCTTTGCTGTTCGAAGACAATCGAGGTCGGGCGACTACTTAGCCGTTTACTTGTCGGGATCAGTTAAGTGATCCGGTGTGTAAAGGACTAAAAGAAGTACCGGCAGACAGCGCTTCTTTTAGTCCTATTCCAAACTAGTAGCCGGAGTTCTGCTCAAGCACAGCGTCGCGGTTCAGCTGAATTTCGTTGAGCGGGATCGGTAATAGCAGGTGAGTGGAGGTCACGCCCCTCATCGGGTTAACCGGATTGTTTGAATTAAGCCGGGTAGCACGTTCTACCAGGGTCTTGGTCCTCATCAGGGTCATCCTTCTATTTTCCTCCCCGATTAATTCGCGGGCGCGCTCATCAAGAATAAAGTCGAGGGTAATATCTGACGCCTCCACCTTGCTGCCGTTTGCCGGATAGTCGGAAAAAGCACGCTGACGCAACACATTGATGCTATTGGCCGCATCCTGCAATTTGCCCTGTTTAAACTGCGCTTCGGCGAGCAGAAGATAGGTCTCTCCCAGGCGCATCAGAATAAAGTCCTTCACCATTGCGTAGCCAAAGGTATCGTTCGGGTCAAACTGGTACCATTTCGTGATGTGAGGAGTCAGATTGTACAACGTATCCGGACCGGTATAAGGAACAGGTTTGCCAAAAGTAGCAGGTTTAGAAGGGTCGTTGTAGTAGTACTTTCTTCTGAGGTTGAATTTTGAATTCCTGATATCATTTCCTTTGTAAAGACTGTAAACCACCCAGTTACTCAGCCGTAGCCTGCCTAGTGCCCTTCCGCCAAGAGAATCAGCCAGAGCCATTCCCTGCACATTGTGGTAAGCAGCGCCCCATACGCGTCGCTGCTGCGGATTATCCGTTATTCCGCCTACCACCGTATTTGGATTCTCCTGCTCAAGCACCCATATTGCTTCCGTGTTTCCCTGAACGCGACGCTGATTGCCATATACAAACATGTCGGAATAGTAGTCGCCTGGCATGTTCGATTTAACACCGTACCTTTTGGTGATCAGGCCAAACTGGTTGCTGTTTATAATCGCCTGAAGCTGCTGTTCGGCAAGATCAGGTTTGCCCATCCTCAGGTAAACTTCCCCCAGCAGCTGCATTGCCATGTATTTGTTGGCACGGCCGTAAAGTTTACCTTTCGAGTTGCTCTTCACTTTCTCAATATCAGGGAGATTAGCAACCGCATAAGTAAGGTCGTTCACGATCAACTCATCAACATCTTTCAAAGGAGCACGAACAAAGTCGGTTTTAGGCGCGGTAAGAGGTGTGGTTATGATGGGCACTCCGCCAAAACAGGTTGCGAGGGTATTATAAGCGTATGCACGAAAGAAGCGAGCTTCCGCATTTATTGCGCGCTTCCCCCCATCGGAAATAGCGGTAACAGAAGGATCTTCTACATTCGTGATGATCGTATTCGTGAGATTGATAAGAATATAGTCGCGATTCCAGAGGCGTGCGGCAGCTTCGTCAGTCGGAGTCAGCAGCGTATAGTTATAATAAGGAATTTCAATCCCCTGCTGATTGGCAGTTGCGTTGGCGACGTCAGTACCTACCTGCCATACGCTGGGCCATCCCTGCCTGTCAGCCCATGAAAAAATTGTACTCACATGATTATAAAGGCCAACCAGAGATGCTTCGAATCCCAACGAGTCCTTTAAATTTCCCGGAGTATAGGACGAATATGGCTGCTCATCCAGAAAGTTCTTGTTGCAGGAAGACGCTGCCAGAATCAACGGCAATACAGCGATCAGATAAATATATCGTTTCATTTGATGTTCTTTTTAGGTTTTACTTTTATCGAAGACTTATGTTGGCACCAAAAACAAATGAGCGCGTTA
Source organism: Arcticibacter sp. MXS-1 (assembly GCF_041902385.1). Lineage (GTDB taxonomy): Bacteria > Bacteroidota > Bacteroidia > Sphingobacteriales > Sphingobacteriaceae > Arcticibacter. Next base: position 4,643,360 of record NZ_CP169244.1, read on the forward strand.
AAGGATAGTTATCTTCCCAGCTTCCCATCGAACCGCTGTTCCCTCTCTGGTAAGTGTCTACCGTGCTATTAAAGGAAGCAGCTGTACCTCTTTGGTATTGTACGGCTTCAGGATCCCAGCCTATCCACTTGGTGAACGTATGAAGGTTGCGGCCGCTGGCATAAACCGTCAGTCCGGCCAGGTGAAGCTTTTTAAGCATTTCTTGAGGAAATACATAACTGAGCGTAACATCTTTAATTCTTGTGTAGCTCGCGTCTGAAGGGTAACCGTACCCTCTTGTATTCCGGTATGCCAGAGAGGGCCTTGTATTACTGGCATTCTCTTCGGTCCAGTAGCCTACATCGGCCGGCGTGTTGCGTTTGCCTGTTTCATCTGCATAAGTCAGGTCGGCATTATTTCTCATAATGCCCTGCACAGTTTGAATAAAGACATTTAAATGGAGGTTCTTGTAATGAAAGGTATTGACAAGTCCTCCGGTCCATTTAGGTACCCCCTGACCTACTATTTCCCGGTCTGCATCAGGAGTAATCTTGCCATCTCCATTCAGGTCAGCAAATTTCAGATCGCCAGGAACGGCTGAAGGATCCTGCTTTGAAGGGTCTTCCCCTTTTTGCCAGACCCCGGTCATACGGTAGTCATACAGCACACTTATAGGATGACCTATAAACCATCGGTTCCCCAGATCATCCTTCTTATCTCCGTACAGATCGATGATCTTATTTTTGTTCGAGGCGAAGTTCAGGACGCTTTCCCAGCGGAAATCTTTTCCTGCAACATTTCTTGACGTAAGACTCAGCTCAATTCCTCTGTTTCGGGTTTCGCCCATGTTATCATAGACCCTTGAATACCCGGTAATGATGGGCAAAGCTCTTTCCAGAAGGAGGTCTGTTGTCCGGTTTTCATACACATCAATAGTGCCCGATACGCGACTGTTAAACAATCCGAAATCCAGCCCTATGTTCTTGCCGAGAGTCGTTTCCCAAAGGAGATCCATATTACCTAAATTCCCGGAGGCGATCCCAATAGTACTTAGCCCGTTAAACGGAGACCTGACGACACTATTTGTTGTGATGGTCCGGTAAACGTTAATCGCTTCGTTCCCTGACTTTCCGTATGATGCCCTTAGCTTTAGATTGCTGACCAACTGCTGTTCTCTAAAAAACTGCTCATTGGTTATATTCCACCCTAAAGCCACTGAGGGAAAGACGCCGTACTTACTGGTATTTGCACCGAACACAGAGGAACCGTCTCTCCTGGCAGTTACCGTAACCAGATAGCGGCTATCGTAGCTGTAGTTGATCCTCCCCATCTGCGAATTAAGCCGGTACCTGTCCTGATACGACCTGGTGGACTGTGTAGACCCAGCCTCAAGCAGGTTATAAGACAGCTCGTCATTTACAAACCCAGTGGTTCTGGACAAAGAGGTGGAGTATTTTCGTTGTTGTGCACTGTAAAGACCGGTAAAATCGATATGGTGTTTTCCGAAGTCGCGGCTGTAGCTTAAGATATTTTCAAGCGTATAACTGTTAGTCTCCGAGTTGAACACCTCTCCGGTTCCGTTCCTGTCATTCGCTTCCCGACCGACATATGAGGCGCTTTTTCCCGGGATATAGGAATATCCGGCATTCAGCCTATACTTTAGACCTGTCAGCTTTCCCGGAGCCTTGATCTCAAGGTAGCCGTTTCCGTTTAAATTGGTATTCCTGTTCAGGCGGTCAGTAGTAAGTCCAAGCATGGGATTAGTAAACAACTGCTCAGGCTCCATGGGATAAATCTTATAGGTACCGTCGGGGTTGTATTCCTGCCCGTAAGGGCTCATTGCTGATGCGTTCAGCAAATTGGCTCTTCCTCCATCGTAATTATTGTTAACGAAGAACAAGGAAGTCCCTAGTGTTAAAAAGCTGGCTACATTCACATCCAGATTAGACCGGAGGCTTGCCCGTCTGTACTGATACCCCTTCACAACTCCTCTCTGCTTCATATACTCTCCGGAAATGAAATATCTAGCATCCTCCGTGCCGCCGGAAACACTTAAGTTATGATCCTGAAGTACTCCCTGCTGGCTCGCTTCATCCATCCAGTCCTTTGTAATGCCTGCATTATAGTTTGCTAGCTCACCATAGTTTGGAACCGGATTGGTCTGCTGATTGCCGGTCTGCTTGATCCAGTCATTGTACTTCTGAACATATTCTGCTCCGTTGCGCGGTTCAAGCATGTGCGCAAATCCCTCAACGCCTCCATACCCGTTATAACGGATCTGCGGCTTTCCTGTAGTACCTCTTTTAGTGGTTACTAAGATCACACCGTTGGCTCCGTTTGTCCCATAAATAGCCGTCGCCGATGCATCTTTTAATACTTCCATTGATGCAATATCATTCGGATTGATATCATTTAAAGAGCCGCCGGTTTTACTAAGAGGGATACCGTCGACTACGATATATGGTCCCGAGTTTGCATTGATTGAATTTTGTCCGCGCACCAAAGCGGTAGGCGCTTGTCCGGGGACTGAAGAGCCCTGCGAAATATTAACTCCCGGTACGGCCCCCTGCACCGCCTGAAGAACGTTGGTGACCGGTAACTGCGACAGTCTTTCCTTCGGAACAGACGCTATTGAACCGGTCACGTCAGAACGCTTTTGAGTACCATAGCCCACTACTACCACCTCTGCCAATTTAGTCCCGGCCTCGTCTGTCTTCATTGAAACGTCGATTCTCGTCCCGCTTACCCTGATGGTTTGACTGGCAAACCCGACAAAGGAAAAGACAAGTGAGGCCCCTTCATCTACCTGGATGGTATACTCCCCTTTGGCGTCTGTTACGGTCCCCGTAGTCGTTCCTGCCACCTTTATGCTTACACCTGGCAGAGGAAGACCTTTATCATCAGTCACTTTTCCGGTCACCTTAATGCGAAGGCTCTCAGCCGGGGATAGTCTGCTGTCTGAATATTTCCTCTTCAGTAAAACTACATCGCCCGATTCCTCGTACGACAAGTTTAATAGCGAAAGAACTTCCTCTAATGCTTGTCTGAGCGGTTTGTCGTCTACGCTTAAGGATACCTTTCGCTCCGACTCGATTATCGCTGAGCTATAAACAAAGCGAACATCCGACTGCCTCTCCAGTTCTGCCAGAACCTTACTGAGTCTCTGATTCTCGAACCGTAATGTGACATTCTTATTCAACATGTTTTGGGCTTTCCCTTCTCCTGCTACAGCGCTTCCCAACAGGGTAAACAGCAGAGCAACCTGAATAAAAGTAATTTGCATGATTACTACATGTAGAGGTTTTTTTTCATAATTTTGGTTTACTAGTTGAATTGATCTGTTAATTCGACAAAAAGGTCCCGTTAATAACTTGCCAGTTATTACTTTCAATGATTTTGGGGGACCAGATTTAAGACGGTAGTGTTGGCCCACTACCGTTGTTCAGCTTTCAAGTTTCCATCATTTCATTCGGTTTCTATTAATTGGGTTCATTTTCTCTGCATCCTTTTCCGCTTATTACAATCCGCCCATCCCGCACTTCATAAGTAGCTTCGACTGCTTTACACAGAAGGGCCAGCTTTTCATAAAAAGTCTGGTCTGAAAGCGACGCTGTCAGCGGACATTTCCCTAAGCGGTCGTCATTATATACGATAGGAATATCATAAGCGGCACTTAGAGTATTCACTACTTCAGAGAAGGGAGTTTCAACGAAGTTCAGCCGGCTTTTGGCGATGTCTTCCGACAAGATGGAGGGCGTCTCAACCTCTCTTTTCGTCAGCGTCTCCGGATCTCTGTTGAAGGTCACTTGCTGACAGGGCGCAAGGAGCACGCCTTTGCCATTCAAATCATCAAGCGAACTGCTTTTACGAGCTTTAGACGCATCTTTTTGGCTAAAGACGGAAACCCTGCCCGTTGTCACAGTCACCTTAAACTGCTGGTCATTTTTGTAAGCTTTAACCAGAAAACTGGTCCCCAGCACCTTAACCACCATTTGGTCACTGTAAACAAGGAAAGGACGGTGCTTGTCTTTCTGCACTTCGAAATAGGCCTCGCCGGTGAGGTATACTTCTCTTTTGTTATTCGCAAATGGAATTACAAAGTGGATCGAGCTTCCTTTCTTTAATACCACGGAGGTGCCGTCGGGAAGGCGAACGAGGCCGGGCTGGTTGATTGTCTGAGAACCGTTCCATACTCTGCCGGCTACTTCCGACGGCCGTTCTTCTGACCTGTAAAGGTAAAGCAAAGACACACCGGCGGTAAGGCACAGCAACACGGCGGCAGCTACTCTTACAGCCATCGACCTTACCAGAAGCATCACTTTCCCGTGCGGGAGATTCCTCCTTTCTCTTTCTGATACCTCTTGATTAATGCGTTCTGAAATATGACGAATTTCGTCCGTACTTAACTCCTTCGACGGTATTATACTTGCGGTCAGAATAATGTCCCGCGCCTGAAAAAACTCTTCTTCTCTTTCAGGGTGCCTGTCAGGCCAGCTCGCCCAGGGGTCTTCTTCCCGACAACCGCTCTTAACCCATTCAACAAAGGAATCGTTTAGCAAAAGGTCGACTACTGAGTAGTTAGAATGCTTCATCATTCTACGTTAGTTTATAATTGGGTCTTTACCTGTACTATTCGGTTTTGGCGAAAATCTACTGGTTTTGCGGAAGGTTTTTTTAAAAAAATTTAATACACTGCGTCCCAGGCCGCCAGGTGGTCAGATACATCTGCTGAGCAGGGACAATAAAAGAGCCATTTCCCCAAGCCAGGCCTTTCTCAGGTTAGATACCGACTCATGAAGAAGATTGTAAACCGACTGCTTGTTCAGTCCCATAATGCCGGCGATCCGGGCGTGGTCCAGGTTTTCATAGAAACGGAGGTAAAGAACCTCCTTTTGCCTTTTGGGAAGGCGGTTAAGAACCTGCAGCAGTTTATCCCTTGTCTCATGTGATTGCTGCTCCTCAATCAGTCTGTCTTCTATATTAAATTCAATCAGGAAGTCGTAGTGCTCATCACTGAACAATTCCTCATTGTTCCACTTCGACTGTTCCCTGAAGATCTTCAGACGGAGAGCTTTAAACAAGTACGATTTCACAGAGGGTGTTTGACTTATATTCTCTCTGCTATCCCATAGGGCAAGGAAAACATCCTGAATACAGTCTTTTATAAAGTCGTCATTCTGATTGAAGCGGATGCCATACCGATAGAGCAGCCCGGTATACCGGTTGATCAAGAGCGTATAGCATTCTCTGTCCCCAACTCTGAAGTTACTCCAAAGTTCACTATCCGAAAGCGTGCATTTCGGAGAGAACGACATAATTGATCAATTTCCAGCCAATATAATTAATTATCAAGTGAACAATTATATCTGTTGGAAAAAAACCGCGATAAATACACTAAGGGTGTTTATCACTTTCTGTCGAGAACAGGTTCAGGCCATCCCTCCCTGGTCCATGCGAGCTCCATTATTCTTAGCTTCGGCCTTGCGCGATCTGTAGCGTCGTATCCGTGAAACACCAGATAATCCTTTTTGCCGAAGGTGCACACCGCGTTGTGACCCACTCCGTACCAGTGCTGATCCCCTTCAAGCACAAGCGACCCTCCGCCGCGGCTAAGAGGAGTGTTACTTTTATCTACATACGGGCCTTGCAGCCTGCGCGATCTTCCGACGATCATTTTATAGGTACTTTTTGGCCCCTTGCAGCAATAGTCTATTGAGGCAAACAGATAGAACCATCCATTCTTTTTGAATATAAAAGGCGCTTCAATAGCATTTCCTCCTGCATCCGGAGGATTTCCGTCAACAGCAGGCAGATTGCCAGCTATAGAGGTATCAGCTTTGCGACTTGCAATAACAGGAAGCTCATCCGGCTGCTGCACTACCCTCATTCTGTCCATTGATAGTCTGGCGAGTTTAAGGCCTCCCCAAAAAGAACCGAAAGCCAGATAAGGCTGCCCTTTTTCATCCACGGCCAGATTGGGATCAATCGCATTCCAATTTGTTTGCCCCGGAATAGACTGGACGATCTTCCCATGGTCAGTCCAACGGTAATCAGGGTCTGCGGGATCAAGGGTCGTGTTAGTCGCCAGACCTATACAAGATGTATTTTTGCCAAAGGCGGAGACCGAATAAAAGAGATAGAAACGACCGTTGAAGTAGCTGATGTCAGGGGCCCAGATATGGTTACGAAAACCGGGGACTGCCTCTGCTGCCCAGCCAGGTGCTTTATCGAACACCGGTTGTTCTGCTTTCCAATGCTTCATGTCCGAAGAAGACCATACCGATATTCCCATTCCTGTACAAAAGAGGTAATACCTCCCCTTTTGCCGGATCATTACAGGGTCGTGGACAGAGGGAGCCGTCTCAAGCGTATCAGGTACGTCTAGGGCAACAAAAGTCCCAACATTCTCACCAGCTGTAAGATGCTCAGCCTTCTGCACGCCCTTGGGGCGGGCAGAAGGCTGAAAGAACAGAGATAAGACAAGACTAAGCGTCATCGGAAGCAACTGTGCTCTCATAGTGCTAATCTTATAAGATTTACAGAATAAGGTTTCATATTGATAGTCAGCTTACCTCCTGTGAGGTGGGCAGGCCTGCTGACGGGACTGATCGTCTGTGGCTGGTCGAATGAATTAACGGCGTCGAGCTTGCTGCTGCTTAGCTCGGTTACAGTACCTTTCTTCGCGTTCTTTCCTTCTATCATAAAGTCGCCGCTTTGTTCCTTGCCTGCTGCATTAACAACCTTAAGGATCAGCTCGTTTGTTTTACTGTCTAAAACGGCCGATGCATAGACTTTTTCCTGTCCGGCCACAGGTTTGTTGTTAAGCAAAAGAGGAACGACCGAATTTCCCTTATTCACGGAGAAAAGCCTTTGCACCTGATAGTTAGCCGTACCATAAGAACGGAGATTATCAACCCAGATCAGGTCGGGCGACCATTGCCAGCCCTCAGCGTGAGCAAACAAAGGAGCATATGAGGCCATCGTGACAACATCAGCGTTCCGTTCCAGTCCGGTCATGAAGGCCGCTTCCGCAAGTGCGCACTCCCAATTATTCTTATTGTCAGGACTTGCTATCCGCACACTCTGTGCAGCATATTCTCCTGCAAAGATCTTCGGTCCTTTGCGGTCATAATTATCATATCTTGACGCATTCTCCAGGAACCACTGCGGCGCCCGATAATAATGTTCATCTATAATATCCGCATTCATCGCCCTGAGTTCTTTATTCAGATAATCAAAGCGTGCGCCATCCGGGTCAGTACCCGAACTGTTGACAATGCGGATGTCAGGATATTTTGATTTTATGGCCTTCGTGAAAATCTTCAGGCGTTCAATATACTGCTCGCCCCAGTTTTCGTTTCCCACGCCCAGCATTTTAAGATTGAAAGGCGCAGGGTGTCCCATCTCCGCTCTTTTCTTTCCCCATACACTTGACACGGGACCGTTTGCAAATTCGATAAGATCCAGTGCGTCCTGAACATAGGGGTCAAGCTGATCTACAGGCACCACTTCGGCAGTGTTAAACTGACAAGCCATGCCGCAATTAAGAATTGGCAGAGGCGACGCGCCGATATCTTCGCAAAGCTGAAAATACTCATAGAAGCCCAGCCCGAACGTTTGAAAGTAGTCGGGCGTCAGCCTGTGCTTAAACTCTACATTCCATCGATTGATGATCAGGTCCCGGTCTTCAACATTTCCGATTGTTTTTTTCCACTGGAAGCGTTCGTCAAGTGTTCGTCCCTCCACAATACATCCTCCCGGGAACCGCAGGAAGCCCGGCTTCATATCCGCAAGCAATTGAACCATGTCTGCCCTCAGTCCTCCTGGCCTTCGCTTCCAGGTGTCTTGCGGAAACAGAGAGATCATATCAAGATCAACGGTCCCCTTTCCATCGAGAGACACTTGCAGGCGCGCTTTGGGCTCTGTGGCTGAAGCTTTAAAAGAAGCCGTATATTTCTTCCACTCAGACCCTTCCGGGCTCACTGTAGCCGTTCCGATCTCTGCGCCTTCAGGTGTAACCAGACTTACTTTTATGCGGCTCCGGGTATTGTCTGCCTGACGAGCCCAGACAGAAAAGTCGTACCCATTATCCTTTTTGATACCCATGCCCCTGAAACCCTCGTTCGTGAGTCCATAGCCTTTTTCTGATCGAGAGTCAAGTCGGATATAGCGCCTGTTAGCTTTTGAGCGGTTCCCCGTATTCAGGATCAGATAGCTGCCGTCCTGCCCCTCTTTCTTTTCCTCCTTCCAGCCCATCATGGGCGTATCGAACTCGAAAGACCGGTTCTTAACAAGTTCAGCATACAGCCCGCCATCGGCACCAAGATTAATATCTTCAAAAAAGACGCCCCACATGGTAGGCTGGACCGACGCTTTGATCTGGGCGGGCTTCACCACAAAACTCATCTTACCCTGCGCCAGTGCACGCTCGCCGGCATTAAATAAGGATACACAGAACATCCCGGCCAAGAGAGCCTTTTTTCCCGCTGTCATTAGTCGTTTATTTTTTGTCGTCATATTATTTTAACTCAAGCATCACTACAGAAAGAGGAGGCAATTCAACGGTTAATTTGTTCCCGTTCTTTCTGGCGCCATTGAACGCGGCCGACTTCACCTTATTTGGAGTATCAAAACTGTTATAATCGTTAAACTTGGCAGATGTCACAATTTCCCCTTTTACTCCACTCCATTTAACGCCTTCGATAGCTGACGATACAGTTACCTTCTTTGCAGGGTCAATATTGACAAGCGAAATATGAACAACTCCCTTTGAATCAATAGAAGCAGAAGCATTTACTGCCGGAATTTTATCTTCACCTGCCGCATAGTCGGGCCCGGTAAACTGAACAGGAATAAGCTTGGCATCCATGTGCGCTTTGTACAGATCAAATACATGGTAAGTTGGAGTGAGGAGCATCTTCTCCTTCTCTGTAAGGATCAAAGCCTGAAGCACGTTCACGGTCTGAGCGAGATTTGCTACGCGTACCCGGTCACAGTGGTTGTTGAAGATGTTCAGTGTGGTTCCGGCAATGAGGGCGTCACGCATTGTATTCTGCTGATACAGGAAACCAGGGTTAGTTCCGGGTTCTACATCTGTCCACACACCCCATTCGTCTACCACAAGTGCCACCTTCTTCTGAGGGTCGTACTTATCCATTACGGCTGCATGGCGTTTTACAATCTCATCCATTGCCAGACAGTTCTTCATCGTGTTGAAGTATTCCTTTTCGTCGAACTGAGTAGCCGATCCTTTTTTACCCCACTTGCCGGTTGGGATGGTATAATAGTGAAGTGATAATCCCCACATCTGGTTAGCAGGAACATTCTTCATCATTACTTCTGTCCAATTGGTATTCCAGTCACTGGCCCCACTGGCGATTTTCTTTAACTCAGCGCCAGGATAATTTCTTGCATAAGTTGCATAGCGCTTGTACAGGTCGGAGTAGTACTCGGCCGTCATATTACCGCCGCAGCCCCAGCTTTCATTTCCCACACCCCACAAGGTCACTTTCCAGGGCTTCTCCCGTCCGTTTTGTTTGCGAAGGTTAGCCATGGGGCTTACTCCATCAAAATTCAGGTATTCTACCCATTTGGCCATCTCCTCCACCGTGCCGCTTCCCACATTCCCTGCGATGTAGGGCTCGCAGTTCAGCATGCCGCAGAGCTCGAGGAACTCGTGAGTACCAAAACTGTTGTCTTCAGTCACGCCGCCCCAGTTGGTATTAACCATCTTCGGGCGCTGCTCACGGGGGCCGATACCATCGCGCCAGTGATACTCGTCAGCAAAACAACCTCCGGGCCATCTGAGGTTCGGAACATTGATCTTCTTCAGGGCATTCACCACATCCATCCTGATGCGTCCCTGCTTGGGCACATTCAGATTTTCGTCCACCCAGAAGCCATCGTAGATACATCTCCCAAGGTGCTCAGAAAAATGGCCGTAAATGTGGCGGCTGATGGTTTCCTTCGCACCAGCCGTGTTGAGATTAAGCGTAACGGTATTCTGCGCTGACAGCTTTAGAGACGGAAGTAAAAATAACAAAGAAAGAAAGAAAGAAGATTTCTTCATGAGTATGGTTTTAATGGTTAAGAGTTTAGCTGCTATCCCCCAGGATAGCAGCTCTAAAGATAACCGCAATAATTTAAATGTCAAAGAAACAATTAAGTAAGTTACGCTGGATATAGAACTTAAGCACCCCGAGAGCGTTATGCCCTCGGGGTGCACTCTACTTTAACGAAATTTTTATCGGTTCACCGAAGGCCATATCCAATGCCCCACTAGCTTTCACTCCAGCCCTTACGTATACTGCTTCTTCGTTTGTCAACGATGCCGGAATATTAATGCTTACCGGAATAGGCTGATTGACATTAGTAATATTAGCTGCTGGAATGCTTACACCGTCTACCTTGTAAACGTCGTCAGTAAGGACACTCTTATTAATAAAGAGGCTAACACTTTCGAGCGATCCGGTACTGGTTCCTTTTTTAATCGTAACAGTGCCGCTAATCGTATTTCCATTTTTCTGAAAAGATGAGTTACTAACGACAAAGTAAGGACTAACGGGAACGTCGACGATTGTGTTCCCTCTTACCTTAACGTCTATGGAGTCGGTCCTGTCCGGCCAAGGTCCAAATCCTCTTAAAACGGTCATTTTATAGTCGCCGTCGAACAAGAGAGCAGAGTAAGACCCGTCCTGATTAACAAACACCCGGATCTTACCAAAGAAATCGTAGCCGTGCTGCCACAATTCCAACTGCACACGGTTAGTACGGAGCCCAACCGCTTGCCCATCAGACAGTAGCCTTCCGGTCAGCTTAGATGATGGAGCTTCATAATTATCTTTTTTACATGCACCGAAAAACAGGTTTGCAATGCAGAATATGGTCAGTATAAACTTGAATGATTTCATGGCATTTAATTAAAAGGGTTCTGCACTATTTTCGGATTCCTGTTGATCACATCCTGATCAAAGGAGGAATAGTAGTTGAATATTTGAAAGAAACGGGGGGATTTAAAGCGCGGAGCCACTTTCTTCACAAATACAAATTTACCATTTCTTGTCGGGTCGCCCGGTTTTACTATCCGGTAAGGATAGAGTGCATAAGCGACTGCATCCGGATTATTCGAATTACCGTTCCAGACCTTATCGGCTATACGCCAGCGTTTCAGATCCCAAACGCGGTGATCTTCAAATGCGAGCTCAGTGCGCCGTTCTTTTCTGATCTTGTCAAGAGTGAGGGTAGCCGTAGTAAAGCTATTGGCACCAAAACCTGCGCGCTCCCTGATTGCGTTTACATAACTTACCGCCTCTGCAGGTTTATTTAATTCAAATGCAGCCTCCGCGGCGTTCAGGTAAATCTCTCCGAGGCGAAACCAAACCCACCAGACGTCACTTTGAATACCTCTGGTTGAGGCCCCGGAGTTCTTATCAATGTACTTGCGCATATAGAAACCGGTATTCGAAACCTCCTGGATGGAGTTGTGCGGTCCTGACGGCGCCACCTGAGTCTTTCCGTCTGTATAGAGTTTCCCCAAAACATCCCCCTCGACAGTCTGGTAACTTTGAGTCGCGGCGTTCCATTCCATCACTCCAGCTTGCATCTCAATCGGAAGCCCTTTAAAAGACGCACCAGGATAAATTACCGTGCCGTAAAGGCGCGCATCTTTATTCGCAAATATGTCAGTCGTCTTATCGTAGTACACAAAGTCGCTCCCATCAGCCGTTCTCGTCTTTAATGTACCCGGCGTGCCGTCGAGGTTATCGTAGCTTTCGACAAGATTTAGAGTGGGACTAATACTGGAAGAACTTAGATTGTCCTCACGAATTCCTCTGACTATGTTTTCATACGTAAATAAGTGCTTTTTTGATTCGGATACTGAAAAATCGCGAACAAAAAGCACTTCAGTGTTAGCCGATTTACTTACGATTGCCTCATAAAAATTTTCTCCCAGGTCACTGTTCTTCCTGTATAAGTCGTAGGGACCGGCCAGAACCTCTTTTGAAGCGTCAAGTGACTTCTGAAAGTACTCGTTCGCCCTTGAAGCAGGAATTCCTACTTCACCTCCCGGGGTTGCAACGCTTGGCGTAAGTAAAGCATTATACTTCGCAATAGTTGCAGCATATAACATAGCCCGGCTCTTTAAAGCCATGCAGGTATATTTGTTAGCCCTCGTTTTACTCCCATTGTTTCCGATATCATTCTTAATCGCGTCCAGTTCACTTGCTATGAAATCATAGACTTCGGCTTCCTTTGCTCTTGCCGTTTTCAAGGGGGTTACATCATTTCCGCCCGAGTAAGGCAACTGGCTGGTTACGAGCGGTATCCCCCCATCCGCTTTACCATTTCAAAGTACATATAGGCGCGAATAAAACGCAGTTCAGCCTTCACCTGCTTTCTCTGAGTCTCATTTAGTGACTTGGTACCATACTGATCTACTCCGTCTATCGACAAATTGATGTCACGGATAAAATAGTAGTCATATAAGCGCCAGCGATCCCTCGCATATGTAACAATATTATTTCTCCAGTCGTCGTTGGATGAGCCAGACCATGTAGCGTCATCATAGTCTGCCATGTTCCTCCACTGAGAGCCGCCTTGATCGTTAAGGCCCATATCCGTGGGGAGCCTGTTATAATAATTAGCGAGGAGACCTACTATAAGTTTGGGATCCGACCAGACCTGTTCATCCGTAACGATGTCCTGAGGATCCCGGTCAAGAAAGTCTTTTTTACAGGAACTAACTGCAAGCATCGTCAGCAGTACGAAAACGATGCACTTATCTATGATATTTTTCATATAATATCCTATTACTACAGTGTTAAATTGAAACCGAACGTGTATATCCTCTGCTGGGGATAAATCAGACCGTTATCCGCTGAGATTTCCGGATCTATTTCATACTTACCGACGTTGTCGATCGAGAAAAGATTAGAGCCCGCTGCGTAAATACGGAGGCCGTTTAAGCCTACCTTCTTTATTAAACCGACGGGAAAAGTGTAGCCTAATTCCAGATTTTTGAGTCGCAGGTAGCGGATATTAGTTGTCCAGTAATCATTATTTCTCGAAAAGTTTGAGTGATTGCTAAAATCCTTTCTCAAGGCAGGATAAGTTCCTGAAACCCAAGAACTGGCAGGATCATAAGGGTCGACCCGGTGCCATCTATCTGTTAACATATAAGCAGGGGAATTTCCGTTATTCTGGAAAGGATAGCGCAGCTCCCAGTTCCGCGTGTAAGTCTGCATACCAGCTCCGGCAAAGTCGAATGCTAGTGAAAGTCCCTTCCAGCCCAGTTTACCATTAATACCATAGCTGAAATATGGAAGCGCACCCTGGGCATATCCGATTGGTTTCTCGTCATAATTGTTGATGACTCCATCACCATTCAGGTCCTCATAGATCAGGTCGCCAGGGAGAAGGCTCTTGTTGCCCTGTCCGTCTATATCGACCGGATAGTCGTTAATCTGCTGCTGACTCTGGAATTGCCCCAGAATGTGATATCCCCAATTAATATTGGACCATCTGTCCACCGTACTGTTTCTGTACTCATCGTAGGAATTTTGAAACCTCGGTTTGTAGACATCCAATTTCTTATTGCGGCCTATAGTGGCATTTCCACCAATTGAAAAATTAATTTGTCCAACTTTATTCGTATACATGATAAATCCGTCGAGCCCTTGGGTAACATCAGACTCTAAGTTGAACATTGGCATATCATAACCAACTTCAGCAGGCAGGGCGACGTCGTTCTTTCTTGCAGGAAAACCAGCTCTCTTCCTGCGGAACAAGTCGAACTGTCCTGTAAAATGCCCAAGCACTGTAAAATCAATCCCAATATTGGAGGTTTGATTCTTTAACCAGGAGAGTGTTGTGGTGGGAAGTCCACGTGGCTGCACGCCGTTATATAGTGCACCATCGAGAACAGCGTTACCGCGATTTACATTATAGCCGCCCAGGAAGGCGAAAGGCGACGGATTATAATATACTCCGGCATTATCTTGAAGAGAAGTGCCTGTTTCACCGTAAGAAGCCCTCAGCTTTAGATCATTCACAACGTTGCCAAGCGTGTTCTTAAAGAACGGCTCTTCCGAAATGCGCCATCCTAAAGAAACGCCGGGGAAGAAGCCAAAACGGCTGCCTGACCTGTAAAGATAAGATCCATCATACCGTGCAACTGCTTCGATCAGGTACTTACTTTTATAGTCATAATTAATCCTGCCCGCATAGCCTTCAAACGCTTCCTCATAGTAACTATCGCCCAGATAATCCAAATCCTCAAAAAACTGTGTTTTAATAATATTATTAGGAGGAACTGAGTGAAGAGCTATGTATTTATTCTCAGCCTCACGACGCTCAAAAGCAGCGAGTGCAGACAAATTGTGGTCGCCGAACTTCTTGCTGTAGGTAAGCTGAAACTGGCTGAACTTCGAAATTACACTACGCTTGTGTCGTTCTCTCCACGGATTCTGGTTACCATAGAGGGCGCCATTATCCGCTCTATCTTTATACGTATCTGTTGCGGGATCATATATGTAAGCAGGATAAGTATATTCGAACCCTTCAAAATCATCGTTGAGAAAATCATACGAATACAACGCCTTTGCTGAAAGCCCAAAGTTGAACTTATACTCCCCTGTCAGCTTTACGCCTCCCGCACGTGTTATGTTATCTATATAGCCCGTTACATCGTCCTTATAGGTCGCAGGATTTACGTTCACGTTGTGCGTTTGATTGATATACTTTGGATTGTTGTTCGCATAAGGTGTCTCAGTGGGCCACATGCTCCCGATACTCAGCAGGGGGTTAAAAAAGTCGTCGAGCCCGGGCACTCCGACATTATGACGATTTTCTACCCGTCCGTTAAACTGAGCCCCTACCGTTAGTTGTTTGAGGATATTAGATGAGATATTACCTTGTATATTCGTCCTGTTAAAGTTAAAATCTCTCACAATGGCGTCCTGATTTACGTGTCCGAAAGACAGATAATAAGTCGACTTTTCAGATCCGCCGGAAGCGCTCGCGTTGATATTGTACTGGGGAACGTTGGGCCGCAGAACAATATCGTAATAATCATTGCTTTGGTAGCCAGGCTCGGTACCAGCCTCCCATTTAGCAAGTTCCTGAGGCGTGTACAAGAGCGCCGGATTTCTCCCCCAGTTTTGTTCCGACTCTACTAGTCCCCTCACAAACTGGCCCGCGTTTCCCGGATGTGGAAAACGAGTAAAGTTCTGTAATCCGTAATACCCTGATACGTTCAAGGTAGGCTTATCTCCACGATTTCCTTTTTTGGTTGTCACCAGTACTACCCCGTTGCCTGCAGCTAAACCATAGATGGAAGCAGAGGCGTCTTTTAGAATCGTGATACTTTCAATATCGTTTACATTTAGTTGATTGAAGGCATTCTCGCCTGAAATGCCAGTATTGTACCCAAAAACATCTGTTCCGTTACTTGTACTGTAAGCGACACCGTCAATCACGTAAAGAGGATTTCCTAAATTGCGTATCTGCAGCCCGGTGCCATTTCCCGGCCGTGCATCAGATGCCCTGGCTGTTATGCCAGGCATTTTTCCTACCAGCGCAGTTGAAGCGGCCACTCCCGAGGTTCTGACCAGGTCTTCGGATTTGATATTACTGATTGCTCCCGATACCGTCGCTTTTTTCTGCGTACCGTATGCTACCACCACTACTTCATTTAGATTGCTGTTTGTCTCCGCAAGCTCCACGTTGACGACAGCTCGCCCGGCAATTGGGACTTCTTTCCGCTCGAATCCGAGGTAAGTAAAAACAAGAGTACCTTCAAGACTAGTAACATTCAGCGTATAAGATCCGCTGACATCTGTACTAGTCCCTGTTCGTGTTCCTTTCAAAATAACACTGACTCCAACCAGGGGGCTTCCTTTTGTATCGGTTACCCGCCCTTTGATAGTCTGAGCTTTAGTTGCAGTTGAAAGATCGGAAGTTCTTTTTGGAGATGGGGAGGAATAGCCAGCAGTGGCTGCTCCCAGCATTGAGAATGCTATGATAAGTGAGGATCGTATAAAGAGATTCTTATACTTCGTATAAATATTCATAACTGGCCTGTTTGATAATTTATTTAATTGATTCATTCTAAAGAAAGATCAGGACTACGGCGGATGGCAATAGAAGAGGTTCATCGTATTTGGATTAGTTAGAGAAGAAATAATAATTTTAACTGTCAGTCCAACAATTATAGGTTTATGCGACAGGTTAGTCCGTCCGAAATTATCAGCCGATATACTCTATCAAGTTCTTATGAAGTACCTTAGATGGCCCTTCTGCCGCAGCAAGAGGTTATACCGGAAGTGATGTCATCCGCTTGCGGAAACGGCGAAATCAAGCATATTCAGTTGTGTTAACATATTGGAATAATTGGTTAACATAAAGCTATACAAAAAAACATAAAGGTCAAAAAAACATTTATTTTTTGATCAGAATACTAAGGTTAAGCTCAGGACACCTAATACACCATCACAAAGCCTCCGTGGGGCTTCATCGACACACTGACGTTCCCGGAAGCAGATAATGAGCTTTCTTTCAAAGACAATTCCTCAGTCCCATCCGTTATCATCTTGCCGGTCTTCCCTTTCAGGAAGCTAAGATCTACTTTCAGACTTTTCGTACTGTCTTCGCCATTAATACCGGCTATCAGCCAGCGACTGCCACTCCTGCGCGCCATTACCACAAAGCGACCAGGAAAGCCATCGATAAACCTGACGTCGTCCCATGCCGACGGCAGCTGCTGCAGAAAGTTTTTTACAAACTCAGGAACCGTATTCATTCCTTCCGGTGTTTCCGCAAGATGCTGAACGCCCGACTGAAACAAGACAGGCAAGGCCAGTTCAAAGCCGTTGGTTGTGCTGCGCTTGATCCTGGGTATCTTATAAAGCACCATAGGAGTATAATCCATGGGATCGAATACATTCCTCGTAAATGGGATGGTAGCACAATGCGCCGGCTGCTCATCTTCGTTCTTCTGGTCAAACGTGGCAAATTCAAGCCCTTTAATGGCTTCCATTGTAACCAGATTAGGATAAGTGCGATGTAAGCCTCTGGGCAGTGTAGCCCCGTGACAGTTCACCATCAGGTGATAACTGGCGGCGTCCTTAAGGATTTCATGATAGTATTGAATCATCGACTGCCCATCCCCTCCAAAAAAATCCACTTTAATTCCCTTTATTCCCATCTCCTGCAGCAGCTTGAACTCTTTCACCCGCTCCTCACGGGTGATCAGCTTGTTGCGCGGGCTATATGGTGTAGTATTCCAGCTACCGGCAGAATTGTACCACAATATAAGCCCTACATTTTTGGTTTTTGCGTAGCTGGCCAGTTCGCGCACCTGATCGTACCCAATCTTCTCATCCCAGTCAGCATCAATGAGGCAATACTCCCATTTCATGTCCGATGCATAGTCGATGAAACGTTTCTGCACTTTATACACCGTAGAATCATCTTTGTAAAGCACCCAGCTCCATGCTGATTTTCCCGGCTTTACAAAGGCAGCGTCCGTTGCGATAGCCGGCGTCGCCAGATCAGTACCAAGGGTCGATTCAACGATAGTACGAAGGCTGCCGACAGCAACAATACGCCAGGGAGAGCTCCAGGGGAGGGTGGACTGCGGAGTTGCGGCACCTCCCGGAAATACTTCGCGGGGATCTGCCAGCGCAATGCTGTATTCTCCTCCTGGCGAGTTAGCCGCCAGATGAGTTGCACAATACCCTCCTTCAGGAAATGATTCAGTTATCAGAGCCCAGTTCTCGCCGCGGCGGAACAAGGCAGGAAAAACCCAACCAGCCTTAATCGGCGACGGGCTGCCTGCTTTTACCCCCTTCTGGTAGTATTCTTCGTACGACGGATTTGAACTCTCCCATCCAGTCTTTGCTTCAGACATTGGCTGAAGCCATCCCTGAGCCCCTTCTGTAAAGTTAAAGGACGTCTCCTCTTTCGTGATTTTCTTTAATTCTGATGATCTTTCCGGAAAATGATACCTGAATGCGAAGCCGTCATTTGAAACCTGAAAGATAATATCCAGCTTTTTCCCTTCCCGATTCCTGAGATGAAAGGTCCGCCTGACGGCCTGATAGCTATTTACCTTCCTCTTCCCTCCTCTCAGCACGTAGCGGTCAGAGACGCTCACTGGTGCGGATGCTGACACAACACTGAGACCTCTGGAAAAATCGGCATCCTCGCGAATGAGACCCAGCTTCGACTTTTCCAGGACACTTTTCTTGTTACGTGTCACGCTATAATAGCAAGTACCACCACTGCCAACAGAAAGTGTCACCTGCACAGTCTTATCGGGACCAGTAATAGAATAACCGGGAACGCCTGCTTTGGCCAAAGACAAATACAGTAAAAAAAACAGAACCGCGAGAAAGGATCTTTTCATGTTTAAATCAGTTAGTTTAGAAACAACGCCGCCCTTTCTGCAGAGAAAGCACGGTGCTTGCTAAGGGCTAAGTTAATAAAAAATATTAAACGTCAATAGAACGTTTAATATTTCCATTGATACCGACATTCCATACCCGGCCGAAGTTTTTAACATTCTTCCAAAAATGCACCTTAAAACGACGAGCCGGCCGCATGCTGCGAAATTAGGCCTCAGATCTGTGCCAAATGGCGCTGCTTGTATTATTTTCCAGCCATTTTTCTTTGCATCCCCTCGTCCAGACCCGGTCCTGACCGCGCTCGCACCTTCATCGCAGCTCCCTTTACAATCCTTTTCCAATGCATCAGCAGAGCTTCGGGAACTTTCGAAGAAGAACCGAAGGAGTGCCGAGGGAGTACCGAAGCAGTTCGCAGCTTATTCAGAATGATGTCAGAATGAAACTGGGCTGGTCCTTACATTTGTAATCATAGAGAAACTACCAGGCTGGCACGATGGAAACGATATTCACCTTCAATCCTACAGATAAGGAGTTGCACCATCTCTTTTCATATAATTGCGCTGACAATACCTTAGCAGGAGGGTTTTCAATTATCCCAGGTCCGAGGGATGACTACGAAGCTGTAAAATCAGAAGAAGAGAAAGTTTTCGATATAGCAAAATTGCTTGAGTATCGGGGCGACGAGCGGGCGAAGGAGTATTGGGCAAAAATCCCGGAAATCGAATTAGAATATCGCTGGGGGTTTGACAATCTGCAAATTCCGGTAGATTGATCCTTTGCGATTTAGGGCCTGCCGTTGGGCAGGCCCTTGATGAGGCCGAACGAGTACGAGAGACGTTTCGTTCAGAAAGGATATAATCGCGGCTGTCAGCCAGCCTGAAGAATTATTGTGACTTGCAGCGCTTATAACAAGCGTTTTACACATCATAGTTGCAACCGTAACCTACTTCACCAGGGACGGATCGTATAGCTTTGAAGCTGCCCGCTTTAGCTTCGATTCAGGCACCTTGATCACTTTCCGGTCATAGGTCATGAGCCCGTTTGTCTCCACCTCCACATCTGTGGTCTGGGTGTAAACAGCGGCCGAGAGCCCCGCTTTTATCAGCTCTTCCAGGTGGTCGATGAAACCCGAATAACGTTTAAAGAGCTCATCCGCATTTTTAAAGCTCTGATAGCCCCAGTTATCCTTCTGCTGCCAGACATGGCCATCTACCGGCAAGCCTAATCCTCCAAACTCACCCAGTACAAGGGCCCGGTCTTTTCCGAAAAGCTGAGGATCCGGCATTGCAGGCTCAGGATAGTTATGGAGGTCAACAATATGTCCGACGGGATAGAAGTTGCCGCCACTGGCACTGTTCACCAGCCTTGAGGGATCCTTTTTCATGGTCCAGTTAGTAATATCCTCCGTCTTAAACTGTCCCCAGGCCTCGTTGAAAGGAGTCCAAACCACAATAGAAGGGTAATTATGAAGGGCCTCCATAATGGCGTTCCACTCCTTGCGGTAATAGCTTTCCGACTCCTTCGAGCGATCCTTGTCAGATGCAAGTCCGTAGACACCCGGACGGGAATCCCATCTGTTCCCAAGATCGCCGCTTGGCATGTCCTGCCAAACGAGCATACCGATCTTATCGCAGTGATAATACCAGCGTGCAGGCTCCACTTTGATATGCTTTCTGATCATGTTAAAGCCCATATCCCTCGTCTTTTCAATGTCGAACCGAAGGGCTTCATCGGACGGAGCTGTATACAGACCGTCGGGCCACCAGCCTTGGTCAAGGGGACCGTATTGAAAAACAAACTTATCGTTAAGCAGCATCCGCTGAATGCCATTGGCATCTTTGCCTAATGAGATCTTCCTCATTGCAAAATAGCTCTTTACTTCATCCACCGCCTTGCCGTTCCTCACGATTGACACCCTCAGATCGTAGAGAAACGGGTTAGATGGAGACCATAACTTTGGATTAGGAATGGACAGGACTGCAGGAGAAGCGACATTTACCTCAGTCTCGGCAACTTTTGTTGCGCCATCGTATGCTGAAACCTTTAGCTTATCCCCCGGCTTTGCTGCAACGGCATTGACTTCCAACGCTAGGGCCTTGCGGTCAAGGTCGGGTGTCTGGCGGGTAGAGGCAATATAGGTCAGGGGAACTGCTTCAAGCCACACGGTCTGCCAGATACCAGTAACGGGAGTATACCAGATACCCTCTGGCCTTCTCACCTGCTTGCCGCGCGGCTGAGGTCCCTCATCTGTGGGGTCCCAAACCCTTACGACAAGATCCTGCTTTCCACCCTTTTTCAAATAAGCTGTAATATCAAAAGAGAAAGGATCGTTGCCTCCCTGGTGGGTTCCCACTCGCTTGCCGTTCACATACACCTCTGTCTCCCAGTCCACTCCCCCAAAATGCAGAAGCAGCCGGTTGTCCTTCATGGCGGGCTGCAGTGCAAATGAGGTCTGATACCACAGCAAACTGTCCTTTCCAACACGCTTTCCGACACCCGACAACGACGACTCCACCGCAAATGGTACAAGGATCTTCCCCTCGTAGGATGACGGACGTGTAACGCCCTTTGGTTTAATTGAGTAATTCCAAAGCCCGTTCAGGTTCATCCACGCCCCTCTTACAAGCTGAGGCCTGGGATATTCGGTCCACACCGAAGCCGGATTTACCTGTTCACTCCAGCGTGTAGAAATGCGGCCAGGTACGGCCTTCCATGTTGTCTGTTGCGCAAAGACCTGGCCTGCATGAAAAAGCAGGACAATTAGTGACCAATGTATTCTCTTCATGAATTTTGAGATTTATAATTTCGTTATGTAGTAAGAGATATTCACAGACAAACGGGCGTTTTGTTTTCCCGGCTCCGGGTGTCTCTGCAATCCGCCCTGTCTGTCTGCAGCTTAGCTCCTACCACTTGTCTGCGAGCATTTTAATATAGTATCCTCCTACCACACTCCTGGCCTGGAAGCCTACTTTTTCACCGTTAGTAGTTTCATGCCAGTCGCTGACAGGAACGCGTGACGGCGTCTCTGTCACATACTTATGCATAGGCGTCATAATGGCATCAAAGTCCTGAGAATTGCTGGCGAGAACTGAGGTCCACAGGACCCAGTCAGATTTGGTATACGTTTTCCTGCTATCCAGCGGAAGTCCGTAGCTATTTTGGCGGCCCAGATAATATTTAATCTCCTTCTCATACACTTCTTTAGGAAACAGGTTCAGCCCTAAAAGTTTATCCCATACCAGGTTGTATTTCTGGCTCCAGGTTCCCTTATTCCCAAAGGCGAGCGTGTAGTGATCCCCGTCCTCAGCCAGCTGCTGCCACCTGGTTACCATCTCTTTGGTGCTGCTTCTGAATTTAGCAGCAGTCTCATTTTCGCCCAGCTGCCCGGCCAGCATTGCGTATGCTCCCAGGGCTACAATCGCTTTTACCGACAGGTTTGCATTCCGGGCGAGATGTCCGGCAAAGTCGTCGGTACAAAGTTGGTTGGCAGGATCAAAGCCCTCCTTAAGAAGATAATCCGCCCATACAGAAAGTGTCTTCCAGTGTGCTTTGGCATAGTCGGCCTTGCCCTCTGCTTTGGCTATCGCGGCGGTGAGAATAATCATATTGCCCGACTCTTCGACTGGCATATCCTCACCATACGTCTGTCCATTTGCAAGGGGATAGGTGCCCAAGTCGTGAGCGGCAAAAGGTTTGGTCCACTTCCCGCTCTCCGAATAGTAAAAGATCCCGTTTAACATCCCCTTCAGCAAGTCGGGATTGTATGCCAGAAACAGGGGAGCAGAAGGATACGTTACATCAACAGTGTTGATGGATCCGTTGCTAAAGTTCTCTTTGGAAAGGAACAGGATGTCGCCCTGAGGACTCTTGAGCAGCTTATGTGCGGCAATACTCTGCCGATAGGCCAGCACACACAGGTCGGCATATTTCCGGCCGCCTGCCTTTACGGCGTCATTAAACAGCTGCCCGTCGAAGGCAGCACACCTGGCTGCAATGCGCTCGTACTCAGATGAGGCCTTTTGTAACTGACCATCAATGGTCTGATCACCGTTCTGATTCCACCATGGACGTAAATTCTGACCAAAGTACTGGACCGAATATCCGTCGTCGTAAGCCAGCATCGCGAACTTCTCTTTTTCTGAGGTTACCGAACCAAAGGGGATGACGGTGTTCAACATCAGCTGCTTTCCGCTTGTAGCTGCTGTATGCGGCTTCGTAGTAAAGAGTGAGGCACTTACCCCCCTGTTGTACCAATTGTCTGCTGTACGCCATTCCCGGCGGGTGTGGCAACATACATGTATCCCCAGTCGATCCTGACGTCGTCTCCCTTCTTCTGTAAAACAGCCTGCTCGATGGTACCCGCCTTCAGAACGGAGAGCTTCCCCTGGCTATATTTCTGAGCCTTTACCTCCTGCGCCGGCGTGTTCACCGCGATATTCGTTGAGGCTCCGAGGTAAACTTTAACATTGTGAGCGGCGCCGTCGTTCGACTTAACCTTCCAGGAGATGTAGGAAACCGGCCGCGACAAAAGGTTTAGGTCGTCGGTCAGCAACGGCGATGTGAAAGTAAGCGTCAAGTCCGCCTTTCCACAGGTAAAGTTATAAATAGTACGGGAAGCTGTTACCTCAACATTCTTCTGAACCGCCTTCTTCACGGCAAGGCTTGCTGCCTGCTCCTTTTCCTGTACAATCCCCGCATCGAGCCATTGTCCTCCGGCAGTATTAGCGACGTGGATGGCGAGCACGTTCTCACCTTTTCTCAGCGCCTTTCTTGCTTGTTCGTCAATGTCCCGGTAATCATACTTGTCATTCCAGCCTGAATGCCGGTACACTTCAATCCCATTTAAATAAACCTCGACATTGTCGTCATGATGGATCTTTAAAAGCAGCTTTCCACGCTTTAAATCGCCAATGGTAAATTTTCTTCGAACCCACAAGTCCTTGCTTTTCCACTGATTTCCGGCATTCCCGTTGTCTCCGAATGCACCCGACCCGCTTTTCCAGCTCTTATCATCATAAGTACTTTTCATCCATGAGGTACCGGATGGTTCCGTTTCAGTGTATCTACTGGTGTATCTGGCATCTTCCGCAACAGGAAGGATCGTGTGATAAGACGGGGCGTTTTCACCCAGGAAGCGATAGACATTGCCATCAACCAGAATGAGGCCGGTGAGCGAATGATCGGCTCCGGTCCAATGTTTAGTCACCGAGGAGTTAAGCTGATCACTGAACGACCAGATACTGAAATAAGGATCATGAGTTACCAGCGGATAAGCCGGTGCTTTTTCCACCTGTGCTGCGACTTGAAAAGCCTGGCTCAGGACAAAAAAGAAGAACAGAGTTTTGAAGAGTGTGAGTTTAATGGTATTCATCAGAGCTATGTTTAA
Source organism: Arcticibacter sp. MXS-1 (assembly GCF_041902385.1). GTDB lineage: Bacteria > Bacteroidota > Bacteroidia > Sphingobacteriales > Sphingobacteriaceae > Arcticibacter. The sequence goes on from NZ_CP169244.1 coordinate 4,667,129, forward strand.
GATATATGTTTATATTTTCTACTTAACGACGGGAAAAGCGGAAATCCTCAGGCGTGCTCCCCCCATTGGCACCAGGAAAAGAATTTCCTCCCGCTCTCCGCTGGTAAGAGGGCTGCGTGGCAGAGGCGATACAAGTCCGGAAGAGTCAATTCCCCAAGCCGAAATTTTCTTCCCTCGTACTCGTAATTCAACAGGCGCACTCGCGTTAGTGAAAGGATTATCATCGGCAGGCCACTTCTTCCGCACAATCTGAAATGATTTTTCAGGATGCTTCTCATCTAAAGACAGGCCGTAGTTCCAGGCAGATCCGGGGTGAATCTCAAAGGAAGGCCACTTGCCAGGATCTGCATTCTCCTGCCAGCGGGAATCGCCGATGGCAGTTTCCTTACTATCCTTTTTAATATAGTTCTCCTTTATTTTGAGGGAATAGGTCAGCGGACCGTAATTCACGCTTACGCTGCTTTTGTTCTCTGCCCATTGCCGTACTTTCAATTTCATCGGTAAGTGCAGACTAATCCTGTCGCCATCTTTCCATATCCTGGTGATCCTGATATACCGGCCTGCTACTGGTTGAACCTGCAGGGCCTGTCCGTTCACCTTGATCCGGGCTGCTTCAGACCATGACGGGATACGCAGATAAAGAGGAAAACTGCCAGGCCGGTCCATTTTCAGCTTCAGGCTGATGTTCTCATCAAAGGGATACCTGCCTTCCGCCCATACTTCCACTTGCTGCCCGCTTCCAACTTTGGCCTTTACAGAGCCTTCCGTATAAAACTGGGCGGCCAATCCGTTATCCTGCGTCGCCATCCAGGTATTCTGTGCAAAATACACCCAGCCAGCGGAATGATTGTGCTGGCAACAGCGACTGCTGAACGGGTTCATCATCAAAAACGGACCGGAATTATCGATTCCCGGATGATGATTCTTACTGTCGCTAATTGCCATGTTGGGGGCCGTCAGATAGCGAAGTGAACGATAGTCGGGCATAAAGGCAGCCGGGAAGCTATTATAGGCAATATCTTCGCAGTTGTCTGCCCAGAAGGTGTCGCCCGTATATCGTAGTAGCATCTGATCGGATGTCATCTGTTCAACAAAGCCGCATGTCTCGGTAGCCTGCCGCGGATCATCGTAACCTTTTCTGGCATTCTCGTCCGCCCCGAACATTCCTCCCGGCACCTGCCCGTAGACAGATCTGACCAGCTTAAAATTATTGTAGGATGCATTGAGATCTTCCTCCTTTTGACTTAAGAGGTAATACTGCGCCGGTTCCCTGAAACACTGAGCAATGTTCACATTATGCCAGTTGGGGAGACTGGCAGCCTGGCGCCAGTTCGCCGTGTTCCGGTCAGTTTTTTGTGCCAGATCGAGAAGCCAGTCGCCACCCGTTATATTATACAGCCAAAAAATGCTGTAGAGATTGTCTCCGCCACGGCTGTTTTCCCAGTAGTCTTCCAGAAAAAGCTCATCGGGAATAGTCAGCTGCCACTTGAAATAGCGGGTCATGAAATCAAGAACGCGCTGATCCTTTGAATACTCGTAATAAGACTGCAGGCACCATAACATAGGCATATTAGTCCACAGGTCGCGTTTCCCTTTTCCCTTTTCAACGGAAGGGCCAAAGTCGCCGTTCGGGCGCTGGTTACTTAGAACCGCTTCGATCCAGAATTTCGTTTCTGAGATCATCTTCTGATCATTTAGCATGTAGGCGATGTCTCCGTATCCCTTCAGCCAGTAAGGAAGTTCTTCCCATCCGTATTCACCTTTCCCCTCCCTGTTCAGCCAGGCATTATTTTTTTTGGAAAGCCAGACACTGATCTCCCCGAGATTGCCGGTAAGGCCCTCCTTCTGAAGGTTGAGGGCCTTGAGCAACCATCCGGAAGGGGAAAAGGACGTAACCGGAAGCTTAAGAAAGGCTGCTTGCAAAAGGGGGCTTCTGTTGCTGGTGTAATAGAGGTTCTTCCCTTCAGTTGCCGGCCGCGCTACTACCTCCGCGCGAATCCCCTGAGCAAAAGAGCCCCAGAACGGCAACAATACGAAAGCTGGCAGGATAAGCAGTTTGAACATGAAGGAGTGAGACATATGCTTGTTCGAAGGTTAGCATCAGCAATCGCAGGCCTGGTATTTAAGCAGACCTTCGTTCTGACGGTTAGTTCTTGATTTTAATAATGCTACAAATAAAAGCCTTTACGCTATTGATGACTATTCAAATCGTATCACATTTTCGGCATTTACTCTCATTTTGAAGAATACGCCTGATGTGGAGCGATTCCGTTACCTTTAACCGCTATTTGCACGAGCTATGGACTTCTTTAATCCCTTCTATCTTCAAAATGGCACACCTCGGCAGAGGCGTGCCTCGGAAGTACTCCGTCAGACCGGCATACTTTCCATTCTCGCCGCCTATACGCCTGTGCTGGCCGGAACAGTTCCCCTTGACATTGACACCGAAGATAGTGACCTCGACATCGTCTGCTGGTACAGGACTGCGTCGGACTTTGAAAACATAGTGATGGAAAACTTTGCGAAACGAGACAATTTCTCCATAAACCGAAGCCAGGTAAATGGACAAGATACGGTCATAGCCAGCTTCCGCTCGGAAGAGTTTACAATAGAAATTTTTGGCCAGGACCGTCCCGTTCAGGAACAGGAAGCTGTACGTCACATGCTTATTGAACATAGCATTATACAGGAGCAAGGTGATGCATTCAAGCTGAAAATAAGAGAATTAAAAAAGAAAGGACTAAAAACTGAACCTGCGTTTGCCCTGCTTCTGGGCTTAGATGGAGACCCCTACCAGGCATTATTGCAGTATGGAAACTGCGGCGGAAAGTAAAGACGACTAAAAAATCAGAAAAGAGGGAATCCGGCTCATGGCGCGGACTCCCTGCTATTGCTCATCAAAGCTGAACTTTTGTTATCGGCGAGAAGATCATGTCCTCTATTCCGGCTATTTTGACCCCGATGCGGGCAAAAACGTAATCCTGCCGGGGCACAAGATCCGGGACAGCTACACTTATGCTGACATTATTCCAGTCAGTGGAGGGGCTGATCTCCAGATTCGCGTTTGCAATCTGAGTGCCGTTGGAAACAAAGTTACTTTTGTTGATATAAAGGGTAACTCTTTCGACGTCGCGCGCATCACCATTGGTGATAATCTTCTCAACGGTGCATGTACCGGTCACTTTGCCCGCGGCCTGACTAAATCGTGCATTCCTGACCATGTAATAAGGCAGTACCTCTACATCCATTGTCTGTGAGCCTCGCATGGACACTTCGATCGTATCTTTCAAGGCTCCGTTTGAAACCGTCTTAAAAGGTCCGTCACCAGAAGGAACCGTCATTTTGTAGTTCCCGTCGAATAGGACTGCCGAGAATGAACCATCTTGCTTGATCGGTACATCAATGGCAGAAAGCTTTCCCCATCCCTTTTCCCAAAGCTGAAAGCGGACGCTTCCATCCTCAATATTTAAGGGTTCTCCCTTATAAGTGACCCGCCCGGAAAAAGACGAAGACGGTGCATCGTAATTATCCTTGGCGCAAGAGGCCACGAGGACTACGGCTATTGTTATAATAAAATAGTGAAGTATCGTTTTCATGTCTGTCCTAATTACTTATTCCATTATTGATTTGGATTCCTGACAATCTTGGGGTTATTATTAATAATATCGTCAGGGATGTAGGAGTAATAGTTACCCATTTGGAAGCGGTCAACCCCTGTAGCCCTCCCCGGCCGTACGATTTTAAACACCCAGTGCCCGTTGTCGGCACCACCAGGGTTATGAATTTTATATGGGATGAGGCCGTAAGGCTGCGTGCTTCTCTTTGCTGCCTTTCCGATATTTGCAGTGAGGTCCGTAACAGAGGTTGGATTGCCATCCCAAACAACATGGGCAAGCCTCCAGCGTTTCATATCATAAAAATAATGTCCTTCAAAGGCCAGCTCTACTCTTCTTTCATGAGCAATGCGATCGAACGTGATATCTGAAACATCGAGCGGAATGGTAAGGCCTGCCCTCGCCCTCACCTGGTCAATGTACGGCAGGGCTGCAGCAGGCTGCCCAAGCTCAAAGGCTGCCTCCGCTGCATTCAGTAATATTTCTGCATAGCGGTAACGGATGAACCAGACTTCGCTCTGAACGCCTCTCTGTCCTGAACCAGGTACAGGATCGAGGTACTTCCGAAGATAGAAGCCCGTCTGAGCAGTGAACTCCTCGCCATCGACGGGCCCGTCAAACCCTACTACCTGGACGTTATTATCACTTCCCGGCAGCTTAGCCTCGCCACCTCTTTTTGAAGCGGTTACAATCGTTCCGTTTGCCAGCTGATAACCGGCCCAGATATCAACAGCACGCCCCTTAAATGTCGAACCCGGCAGGATTACTGTTCCCGCAAGACGTGCGTCTCTGTCAGCGAAGAGGTCGCCTGGTTTACTATAGCTCTTCGTAACATCAAGCGGAGCAAATGTATTGTTGGTTTTTTCAAATGCCTCTACAAGGTTGAGTGCAGGATTAATCCTTCCCCCTTCTTCCTCTTCCGCTCCGAAACGAGGTTGATTCACAATGGTAAACCCATGAACCTTGCTGCTCCGAAGCTTGTAGTCTTCGACAAAAATAGGCTCCGGATTAGTATTCTTATCGTAGAAGAGACTGGAAAAGTTGTCTGACAGATCGGGCTTCCTGTTGTAAAGGGCGTACCCGCCGGCAGAGCCGCTGATAATCTCTTGTGCCGCCCTCAGAGAAATTTCATAATAGGAAGTTGCCTTTGAGCCCGGAATACCCACTTCTGCACCAGGAAGTGTCACCTGAGGGGTATTGACGCCGTATTTAGCAATGGAGCCAGCATAGAGTGCAGCACGGCACTCCATCGCCAGTGCTGCTCCCTTTGTAGCTCTCGACTTTTGGTTGACATCTGCTGGCAAAGCCGCCTTTATAGCCTCTGCTTCACTTATAACAAAATCATAAACTTCTGCCTCTTTTGCCCGGGGATGCTGCAGGTAAGTAGGGTCGCCGCTATAATTGTATTCCATCGGCTCTAGTATCAATGGAACGCCTCCCATTCTCTTAACGGCTTCAAAATAGTAAGAGGCCCTTAGGAAGCGAGCCTCCGCAACAAAGCGATCACGGACAGGCGTTTCCAGAGCAGTTGCAGCAGAACATTTTTGAATAAAAAGGTTTAATTCGCGGATGTATCCATAATCCCAGGTGCTGTAGTTGCCATAGTTAAACGAATTATTTTGCACCATTCCATAGTCGCCCGAAGCAGAGGGGAACGACTCATTAAAATCAGCGTCCGACAAAGACGTCCAGCTCTCTAGAGATCCAAAATCGTAGTAACGATTGTACAAGTCGCCTAATATCGCCAGGATACTGGCCTCATCCTTCCACACCGCTTCTTCGGTTAAAATACTAGTGGGATCCCGGTCGAGAAAGCTGTCTTCTTTACAACTCCAGGAAAGCACCAGGAGTGTCATTATGATAGTGAAATATTTCTTTTTCATGATACAGTCTTTAGAATGAAAGGTTTACTCCAAGGTTAATGAAGCGATTTTGCGGATACTGGAGTCCGTTAGGGTCAATAATTTCAGGCTCCACTCCTACTTTCTTCATATTGTCTATGGAGAAGAGGTTACTGGCATTTGCATACACCCTGGCCCGCTGAATCTTTACTTTTTGCACCCATGCCTTAGGTAAGGTATAGCCAAATTCGATGGTACGTGCCCGCAGGTACCACACATTGGTTGTCCAGTAGGTTGAAGTCTTATTATAGTTGCTGTGTCCGCCTTCGTTGTATCGGAGCGCGGGATATTTGCCCGCTATCCAGGGACTGTTGACATCAAAGGGATCGCTGCGGTGCCACCTGTCTTCATAGAACTGTTTTAACAGGGCTCCGTTGTTCTGGAAAGGCCATCTCATCTCCCAGTTCTGGGTAAAGGTGTAAAGAGAACCTCCCGAAAAGTCGGCAGCAAAGTCGAGTCCCTTCCAGGCCAGCGTGATACTCAGTCCGTAATTAACGATAGGATTTCTGTCAGGACTATAACCAATTGGCCGCTCGTCATATCCGTTGATCCGGCCATCGCCGTTCTGATTCCCTATAAATCAGGTCGCCGGGCAGGAGCGTCTTGTTTCCCTGACCATCAATATTGACCGGATAGTTGTTTATTTCGTCCTGCGACTGGAACTGGCCATTCACCTCGTAGCCCCACATAATGTTACTCCAGCGGTCTTCTATAGATGAACGGTAGTGATCCCAGGAGTTACCCCAAAGAGGCTTATAGGTGGAAAGGTTCTTAGGTCTGGCGAATGAGAAATTAGCGCCTATTGTGTACCTCAGGTTTCCGGACGTTCCGTTGTAGTTGAGCGCTGTCTCATATCCGATTACCGCATCGTTGTTCACGTTTTCATCCGGAAGACCATAACCTAGTTCAGATGGGACCAGCTGATCATACTTCCTTCCTTTGAGGCCTGTACGCTTTCTGTAGAAGTAGTCCACTAATCCGCTTACTTTATTGCGGAACAGGCTAAAGTCGGCGCCAATATCGAACATACGGCTCTTAAACCACGAAATCTGTGTAATAGGAATTCCTTTATCCCTGGCGGTAACAATCGCTTTTCCGTCAAGGATGACCGTTCCGGTCTGGCCATAGGTATAGCCGGTAAGATAATCGTATGCGCCGATACCGATGTCATCATCACCCATAATACCGTAAGAAGCACGGAACTTAAGATCGTTCAGAATACCCTTGTCTCCCAGCAGCTGTTTGGCAAAACGCTCCTCTGTAATTCTCCATCCGCCTGATACCGATGGGAAATAGCCTACCCTCTTGCCAGGAGCAAACTTCCAGGAGGCGTCCCTTCTGCCAGAAACTTCCAGATAGTATTTGTTAGCAAAGCTGTAATTCAGACGACCGATATAGCCTATCCTTGCCTCCTCGTTTACCCGGTCGTCGTAGGTGTCCATTGTATTAAAGTAAATCAAAGGCAGCACGTTAGTAGCAGGTACCGCATGCACCCAGGTTTCCGGCTCCTTCTTTTCTATCCAGTCCGTTGCCAGTGTTGCCCCTACAGTGTGTTTTCCGAAAGTGTTATTATAATTGAGCTGAACCTGATACGTATTGGTGATCACCTTTTTCGTTCCACGCTCTCTCCATGGGTTTGTACTGCCCCCTGTCGCGTCATAGGTATCAGTTGCCGGTCTGTACGTATACGTCTTATAGGTATACTCATGGCCATTCATCATCTTGTCAGCTACATAGTAAGAATACATTCCTCTAGCCGTCAGACCTTTGATACCCGGGACCGTATAATCGGCATTAAAGTTGGTTTGCAGTACGCGCCATTCTTCATGCCAGTAACCGGAGAGCTCCTTGTTGAGAAAGCCCCAATTGGTTTCGTTGTGGCCAATGTCATTGACATATTCAGGATTGTCATTTGCGTAAGGCCGCTCGGTCGGCAGGTTCCTGAGGATCGCAAAGCGGGGCTGCCAATAATCATCGCCGCCCGGGACCCCCGGGTTGTCTCTCACTTCCAGACGACCGTTGATTTGTACTCCAACCTTCAGTGAGTTGGCAATTTTCGCATCAATGTTACTCTGAAGATTGTTGCGTTTAAATGTAAATTCTCTACCGAGTACTGAACTCTGGTCGAGATGTGTCCCCGAGAGGTAGTAATTAATGCGGTCAGAGCCACCCGTTGCATTGAGGTTGACAGAAGTAAGAGGAGCATCACCCTTCACGATAAAGTCCTTCCAGTTGAAGCTCTTGTATCCATACTCCGTGCCCTGCCTGTACTTTTCAAGTTCTTCGGGTGTGATGTTCGTGGCGTGTTTCAGAGAATTCATCTCGGCATCTGCCTTACCGAGCATGTAATCATAGGAGCTGTTCACAACTTCAGGGAACCTCGACCAGTTCTGCCATCCCGTATATGCATCAACATTAATGGTATTACGACTGCCCGTCTTTCCTCTTTTTGTAGTAACTACTACTACCCCATTTGCCGCGCGTACACCATATATTGCAGCTGAGGCGTCTTTCAGCACGCTAATACTTTCTATGTCGTTCGGCGATATGTTATTAAACTGGCCTGCGTCCTGCTGGATACCATCAATTACATACAAGGGGTTTCCCAGATTTCTGATCTGGATATTGGCACTGGAACCAGGGCGGCCGTCAGCCATACGGAATGACACGCCTGGGAGTTTACCAGCCAGGCCGGCACTAACGGTCGATCCCGCATGCGCCCGTTCGAGATCTTTACTGGTCACCGTTGCAATTGACCCCGTTATTGACTCCTTTTTTTGCGTACCATAGCCTACAACCACCACCTCTTCGAGGGATGATTCTGCCGAGGTAAGCTGGACGTTTACAACGGTTTTGTTAGCAATCGGAACCTCTTTCGATTCAAATCCGACATAGGTAAAAAGCAAGCTTCCGGAAAGAGTTGGGACATTGAGGGCATAGTGACCTTTCTCGTCTGTGCTCGCTCCAATTTTACTGCCTTTCAACTTGACACTCACTCCGATCAGAGGGGCTCCCTGGGTGTCGGTTACTCTTCCGCTTACATTCATCTGGGCCAGAAGCGGCGAAACTCCATAAAGCAAGATTGCCAGTGTCAGACAGATCCGGAAGACCGATTTACATTTAAGGGGAAGCCTTAAATGATAGTGTAAACTTCTGTTCATACGATTTCTTTTAATTGGTTAAACCTGTAGTAATGGGCCCTACTACATATCAAAGAAAACGATTTAGCAGCGTTGTCTATTCCTCAAATTGTGTCATTAATTCGCTATTTTGTATCAGTATTGTTGCGTTGAGAAAAGCACTGCACTATACCTCGTGCAGGACGTGGAATAGCTGTTGGCCTTTAAAGTTTAACGGAGTTAAAAACGGACCTGAACGCCGACGGGGACCTCAGCCTCAGGGAACAGGCACCTCGGATGAAAGTGAGAATGGCAACCGGGCAGCGCGATGTGCCGCTGTACTGTCAGGCCTTTCCTGCATCTGCAACTGAAACACGCCGCCCTCTGCTATATCCTGATATCTTAGGAAGAGTGCATCATAAGGCTTCCCGTTCAATTGCATGGAGGATACATACAGGTTTTTGTCATTGTTTCCGTTCGCTTCTATCACAAACTTCTTCCCATCTTCAAGCGTGATCGTTGCCTTTCGAAATACCGGGCTCCCCAGGACATACTCGTCAGTGCCTGGACACACGCTGTAAAAACCGAGAGCGCTCAGCACATACCAGGATGAGGTTTGTCCCTGATCTTCGTCTCCCGGATATCCGTTCTCTGTGGCGTTATACAACTTCCTCATCACCTCCCGCACATGGTACTGCGTCTTCCAGGGCTGACCTGCATAGTTGTACAAGTAGACCATATGCTGAATGGGCTGATTGCCGTGAGCATACTGCCCCATATTAGCCATCACCATCTCGGTCATCTCATGGATCATACCCCCATAGGAGCCGGTATTTACAGTACTGGGAGAAGAAAATACCGAGTCAAGTTTGCGGACGAACGCCCCTCTGCCTCCCATTAAGTTGATCAGACCCTGCACGTCATGAAACACCGACCACTGCCAGTGCCATGCATTCCCTTCCGTATACGGACCGCCCCATTCAAAAGGATCAAAACCAGCTTTCCACTCACCCTTGCTGTTCCGCCCCCTCATAAAACCACTCGCCGCGTCGTACACATTTCTGTAATTGTACATCTGACGTTGAAAAACTTCCTGATAGAACTTCTGTCCCGTTTGACGTGCGAGCTGATAAGCGCAAAAATCGTCATAGGCATACTCGAGTGTCTTTGCAGTACCTTCTCCATACTCCGGATAAGGTACATAGCCCAGCTGGTAATATTCCTTCCAGCCATGCCTCCCGTTCGCGGGGCCCCAGGGGCCTTTGTTCATTGCCTCATGAAAGTAGGCTTCAAGCGCTTTGACGGGGTCGAATGTCCTGATGCCCTTTACCCAGGCGTCGGCAAGAAGGGAGATTGCATGGTTCCCTATCATACTTCCTCCCTCACCAGGGAACGACCAGGAGGGCAGCCAGCCGCATTGCTCATAGGCGGCAAGCATCGCTTTCATATATCGGCCCTGCATAGTCGGGTGTAAAAGAGCTGTTAATGGAAACTGAGCTCTGAAGGTGTCCCAGAAACCGGTATCGGTAAACATGTACCCCTTATGGATTTTGCCATCATATGGACTATAGTAATAAGGTTGGCCGCTTTTATCGTACTCAAAAAATTGCCGCGAGAAGAGACTCGCCCTGAAAAAGCAGGAGTAAAAAGTTGATTTATCCTCTTCAGTACCCCCTTCAACCACTATTCGGCCAAGATGCCCATTCCAGATCTTCTGCGCCGCGGCCTTCGTGTCTTCAAGCTTCTTAAAGCTGCCGAGTTCCCTCCTTAGGTTCAACTCTGCCTGTCCGGCACTGATATATGAGGAGGCCACTTTCACCTGCACTTGTTCACCATCCGCGAATTGCAGATAGGCTCCGGCCCCCTTTCCTTCTTTCTCACGCGCATTCGATGTCGTTGTGTTCCTGATGTTCTCCCACGTTCCGTAACTTTTAAATGGTTTGTCGAACACCGCAACGAAATAATTGCGGAAGTTTTCAGGAACGTAGTGCCCGTTATTGACATAGCCAACGATCTTCCTTTCAGATGGAATGATCTTCACCATACTCATCTTAGTGTAACCATCAAGTACAACGTAGCTCTTCTCTCCGCGCGGAAAGGAAAACCGCAGGTGTGCTCCCCTCTCTGTCGGCGCCATTTCCGTTCTGATCCCATTCTCAAACTCTACCTTGTAGTAATCCGGTCTGGCCGTTTCCTTTTCGTGCCTGAACTTTAAAGCTCTTTCATCTTCGTTTACTTTCAAAGCCCCCGACACAGGCATCAGCGAAAAAACAGCGTAGTCGTTACTCCAGGAGCTGCACTGATGTGCCTGCTGAAAGCCTCTGATCGTTTCTTTGAAATACTGGTATTTCCAGCCGTCGCCATTCCTCCCGGTTTGCGGAGTCCATGTGTTCATCCCAAAAGGGAGCGCTGTAGTCGGATACGTATTGCCCCTGGTCAGCTCGTGTTTAGAGTTAGTGCCCTGCAGGGTGTTTACGTATCTGGTAAGATCAGACGGTTGAGCATATGCGATCCGGATACATATCAGAAAAATGATCAGTGGCCTCACTTTCATGAATCATTGGTGTGTGTGGTTTGAACAGACTAAAATATGTCCGCCAATTTGCTTTACTTCCTTAATTTGTCTCAAAATATCTTCATTTTGTCTCACGGGCAGGACTCGCGGCCAGAATTGATATAACAAGGCGAAACAGTATGTACTTTCGCAATAATTATAAATCTTAAAAGTACATTGAGGGAAACTATACTACTAATTTACTTGCTGGTCTCTTTCTCGCTCAAAAGCGCTTTGGGGCAGCCACACTACTTTATTAACTACTCGATTGACGATGGTCTGTCGAGCAATACCGTTTCGTGCTCCTTGCAGGACAAAAAAGGATTTATGTGGTTCGGTACCGTAGACGGCGTAAACAGGTTTGATGGTTATACATTCAAAGTATACCGGCAGCAGGAATATGGTCCTGATGGAACAAGCTCAAATAACATTATATCATTATGTGAAGACCGCGAAGGCACCCTATGGGTAGGCAGCGAAAACGGGCTCTACCGCTACAACGACACCCTTGAAAGGCCTGTCCTGATAGCTGCTACGCGGAATAAAGGCATTACCAATCTGCAGGCTGCAGGGGATGGCAGCGTCTGGTTCATGGCCCACTCAACTGCATTCAGGTATGATCCCCGTAAAAAAAGCTTTCGGCGTATAATTGCCCTGGCGGACTCAATGCCTCTTCTCTCTGCGTGAGTGATGACGGAACTGTATGGGTAGGCACGTTTGCAGGAATGATCCGAAAGCTGAACCTGAAAGACAACACCATTCGCTCCTACGACGCATTCGCTCACTCTCCTATTCCGCGGTCAAGAAACATCCCGCGAATCTTTGATACAGGAGACCGCTATCTGCTTGTGGGCACCTCCAACCAGGGAGTCAAGCTTTTTGATAAAATGACCCATGCCTACGAGGATCTTCTATCTTATAACAAGCAGCTCTCAGAGATTTACGTGCGTGATTTTCTCCATTACAGGGGCGACGAATATTGGGTCGCAACAGAGCTGGGTATTTTCATTTACAATCTTAAAACAAGAAAAGACACCAATTTGGTAAAAAACGTACGAGATCCTTACTCCCTCTCTGACAACGCCGTTTACACGCTCTGCAAAGATCGGGAAGGAGGGGTTTGGGCTGGAAGCTTCTTTGGCGGCCTGAGCTACCATCCGCAACAGTATACACTTTTCGAAAAGTTCTTTCCCACCGGTACGCCAGGTTCTATAAGCGGTACTGCTGTCAGAAAAATTTGCAAGGATGCTAAGGGCAACATCTGGATAGGGACCGAAGATGCCTCACTAAACCGCTTTGATCCAAAGAAGCTGGTCTTTACAACCTATGCACCTTCCGGAAACAAGAGCTCAGTTGCCTACAGCAATATCCATGGCCTTATGGCCTATCAAAATGAGTTATGGATCGGAACATTTGAACACGGGCTGGATGTAATGGACCTGAAGACCAATAAGGTGATCCGGCATTATCAATATGGCGCTGACTCCAACTCGCTAAAGAGTAATTTCATAACCCATATTTGCCGCACGCAGCGAGGCAGTATATACATAGGGACAACGAACGGCCTGTATGTATACAACCGCCGCTCTGATAATTTCACTAACGTGCAGTTTCAGAGAGGCTATCGCCCTTTCGTTTATGCTATGACAGAGGACAGCAAGGGAAACCTGTGGATAAGTTCGTTCACCGAGGGGATTTACAAAATCGAGACAGGCACAGGTCGGATTTCAAATTTCAGGTACAGGAAGGGGAAAAAGAACGGATTGAGGAACAACCGGGTGAACAGCATCTTCGAGGCCAGCGACCGAAGCTTGTGGCTTGCAACCGAAGGGGGAGGCTTGTTTAAGTTTCGCGAGGCGGACACAACAGTAGAAACATATTCGAGGCGGGACGGACTCCCTTCCAACTTTGTTTTCGGAGTACTGGAAGACTCAAAAACGAACTTGTGGATCAGCACCTCAAAAGGTCTCGCCTGTTTGGAAAGGAGAACAAAAAAATTCAGTACTTATACCAAGTCGAATGGCCTGCTGTACGACCAGTTCAACTATCATTCCGCGTTTAAAGATGAGAGCACCGGAGATATGTACTTTGGGACAATCAAAGGACTCATCCGTTTCAACCCGGATGAATTCAGAAAGAACAGGTATAACCCGCCGGTGTACATTACGGGATTTGAAGTGCAGAACAAGGAGCTTGCCATTGATCCTGCCGGGCAATCGTTAAAAAAATCAGTAGTGCTGACCGACACGATCAGGCTGGCTTACAATCAGTCCTCATTCAATATCAATTTTGCAGCCCTAACGTTCAACTCTCCCTTAACTACTCACTACGCCTACCGGATGAACGGCCTTGATGAAAGCTGGACCTATCTCAAGAGGAACCGCCGCGCTTACTTTACAGGCTTACGCCCGGGTACCTATACCTTCAGGGTTAAAGCCATGAGCGACCACGGAGTAGGATACGGAAAAGAAGCAGTTCTGACGATCGTTATTCACCCTCCGCTGTGGAGAACGCCACTCGCTTATCTGATCTACGGCGTCGTGCTCTTCGCCATTGGCTGGCTTTGTGTCCGCACCTATGTGCATCGGATGAAATCCCGGCATCAGCGGAAGCTGGAGTTACTCACCTACAAAAAGGAAAAAGAAATCTACAAAGCAAAAATCGACTTCTTTACAAAAGTTGCTCATGAGATCAGAACTCCCCTCACCCTGATCCGGGGACCTATGGAAAAGGTTTTAAAGGAAGCTGACGATCTTCCGCTGATAAGAAAGAGCCTGCTTATCATGGAAAAAAACACAGCGAGACTGTTGGACCTCACCAATCAGTTACTTGACTTCAGGAAAGTTGAAACCGACAGCTTCAGCTTAAACTTCTCGGAGTGTAATCTAAACGAGCTGATGACCGATTTGCATGATCAGTTTAAGCCGGTAATGGATCAGCAAAAAATTTCCTTCCGGCTTTCTGTCCCCCCGATACCGGTTATCGTCAGGACAGACGCGGATGCAGTAAGTAAGATTGTCGGAAACTTGCTGTCGAACGCACTGAAGTATGGAGAAAGACAGGTCGTTCTATCACTGCAAACAGACGGAATCAGAGAAAACTCAGTTGCCATAAAGGTAAGAAGCGACGGATTTATCATCCCCGAGGCACAAAGAGAAAAAATCTTTGAACCGTTTTTCAGGATTAAAGAGGTGCAGAAAAAACCGGGTTCAGGAATAGGGCTTTCGTTGGCGCGCTCGCTGGCCGAGCTGCTGCAAGGCTCCCTCTCACTCGGCGACTCAGAGGACGGCATGAACGTTTTCATTCTAACTTTACCCGGGAACACGGAGAGCCGGGCAGGTTGAGAGAAAACCTGTACAACGAGGGCGCCTGCCAATAGGGAAAAAGCAACGGCCGCTACTTTAAAAAAATTAGACATTCACTTATAGCACACATTATGAACACTAATAAAACCGCCATCCTGCTTGTAGATGACAATGATGAAATACTGGATTTTCTGGAAGATGACCTGGGTGACAAATACACGATATTCAAGGCCTTTGACGGGCGGGAAGCTTTAAAAGTCCTTTCGGAGGAACCGATACAGCTTGTTGTGAGCGATGTGATGATGCCCGAGATCGATGGTTTTGAGTTTTGTAAAATCGTTAAATCTAACTTTGAATACAGCCACGTGCCAGTTATACTTCTGACTGCCAAAAATACCCTCCAGTCAAAAATTGAAGGCCTGGAGCTTGGTGCAGATGCCTATATTGAAAAACCGTTTTCTCCCGAATACCTGCAGGTCCAGATAGCCAACTTGCTTTCCAACCGCAATAAAATTAGAGAGTATTTCGCTAAGTCCCCTTTAGTGAATATTCGTACGATGGCTTATTCCAGGGCAGACGAAAGCTTTCTGGAAAAGCTGAACGTGGTAATCAGAGAAAACATCTCAAATATCAACCTCGACGTTGAACATCTGGCCAGCTACATGAACATGAGCCGCCCCACGCTCTACAGGAAAATCAAAGCTATTTCTAACCTTACCCCGAACGAATTGATCAACGTTACGAGGTTAAAAAAAGCGGCGGAACTTCTCCAGGAGGGAAAATACAAGATCTATGAAATTTCCGATATGGTGGGATACAGCTCGCAAACTCATTTCGGAAGGAACTTCAGTAAGCAGTTTGGCATGTCGCCGTCTGAATATATTGCTAAAAAAGGTGACATCTAGCCCTCAAGACAGGAGATCAACAAGACATTTACTAAAATCAATTTTATAACTTTGCCGGATGGAGATTTACTCGGCCGAATTTAAGTGCAGCAACACCAGAACAGAAAAGTTACCCCCTCCGGTACTGCCGGAGTACGCCTTCATCGGCCGGTCTAACGTGGGCAAATCTTCATTGATTAATGCTCTTACCAATAAAAAGGGGCTGGCAAAGACCTCACAGACACCGGGGAAGACTCAGCTTATCAACCATTTTTTGATCAACAATAACTGGTACCTCGTTGACCTTCCGGGCTATGGGTACGCCCGCGTATCCCAAAAGATGCGCGAGGAGTGGGAGCGCTTTATCCGCTACTATCTTCGTAACCGCGAGAACCTGCAATGCGTATTTGTCCTGGTCGACAGTCGCATTGAGCCTCAGAAGGCGGATCTCGACTTTTGTTTCTGGTTGGGTGAGAATGGCATTCCATTCGTCATTGCATTCACTAAAGCCGACAAGCAGTCGAAGGTCAAGACCTTGCAGAACGTGAAGAGCTTCAAAGATGCCCTCTTAAAGTATTTTGAAGAATTGCCGCAAATGTTCATCACTTCATCCGAAACCAGAGAAGGCAGAGAGGACCTCCTCAGTTTCATAGACGAAGTGAACAGCAGGTTTGAAAAACCGGTCTCCTAAAGTCAGTTTGCGCCAAACTGCCGGCCAGGGCTATTGTTGGGAAAGGAGCCGGCACTTAGAAAACAAGAACACACTAATGAAGAAATATCTTTCTCTTGTGCTTTTTGCACATACTATATTCGCGATGCCATTTGCCTTTATCGGCTTTTTCCTCGCAATCAGCACAACTGAATATCAATTTGACTGGACGAAGCTCGCCTTCATGATCCTTTGCATGGTGTTTGCCCGAAACTCCGCCATGGCATTTAACAGATATCTCGACCGTGATTTTGACGCCAAGAATCCGCGTACCTCTCTCAGGGATATTCCTGCCGGAAGAATATCGGCCAAAAATGCGTTACTATTCACGCTCGTTAATTGCGTCCTTTTCATTTTTACAACCTACTTTATCAATGACATATGCTTTTACCTCTCGCCGGTGGCCCTTGCTGTCGTCCTGGGCTACAGCTTTACCAAGCGCTTCACGCCTCTGTGTCACTTAATACTCGGTGCTGGCCTTGGCCTTGCTCCTCTAGGAACATATCTGGTCGTGACAGGAAAGTTTGCACTGCTTCCTATACTCTTCTCCATGGCTGTATTGTGCTGGGTGAGCGGGTTCGACATTATTTACTCCCTGCAGGACGACGAATTTGACAGACAAGAGAACCTCTATTCTATCCCGGCCTGGCTTGGAAGAAAAAAGCGCTGCAGGTCTCCTCCCTGCTGCATGTATTCAGTGTCATATTTGTTGTGCTTCCGCTACTGTTCACGCAGCTTGGACCTTTTTATATAGCTGGCGTGGTCGTTTTTACCGGACTGCTTATTTATCAGCACCGGCTTGTCAAACCTGATGACCTGAGCCGTGTAGGCCTTGCATTTGGAACAACCAACGGTATTGCTTCCGTCATATTTGCAGTATTTTTTTTACTGGACGTATACGTCAGACTATAGCCATCCTCGTCCCCAAGCAGCGTTCTTACTGCTGCAGAGGGCTGTCCGGATGATTGCTGCCCCGCATATCAAGCTCCAATCAGCCGCCTGGATATCATTGGTGAAAACATTTGATAAAGGAGAGTGACTTTTGCAACAACATCACTTCATTTTGGTTTAACTTAGCATAGAATTAATCGAAATCTGAAAGGATCATGATCATAAAGAAAAAACAAAGAACATATGTACCCGAAGCTCTGGAAATAAAATGGGAGAACATAGAGCCCCTTTTCCACGAGCTTCTTGCACGGGAAATCCCCTCGGTAGTCGAGCTCGAACGGTGGCTGCAAAACCGGAGTGAAGTGGAGGCCGTACTGGAAGAAGACTTCGCATGGCGCTATATCCGCATGACCTGCGACACCGGCAGCGAAAGCCTTCTTCAGGACTTTCAGTACTTCGCTACTGAGATAGAGCCCAGAATTGCTCCCCTTGCGAATGAGCTCAACAAAAAGTTCATCGAAAACCCCTTTACTGAACAGCTTGATCAGGACAAGTACTTCATTCTGATCCGCAGTGTAAAGAATGCACTTGACCTGTTCAGGGAAGAAAACGTGCCCCTGTTTACCGAGATACAGGTAAAACAACAGAAATACCAGTCCATCACAGGCTCTATGAGCGTCACCATCGACGACAAAGAATACACGCTGGAGCAGGCCTCCGTATTCTTAAAGAACCCCGACAGAGCCCTGCGGGAGAGAGCCTGGAAGGCCATTACTGCCAGAAGGCTTCAGGATAAGGAACAGCTCGATCAGCTGTTTGACGAACTGCTGAAATTGAGGCACCAGGTGGCATTAAACGCGGGCTTCGAGAATTTCCGCGACTATATGTTCAGGGCTCTCGGCCGCTTCGACTATACGCCGCATGACTGCTATAAGTTCCATGAAGCGATCGAGCGTGAAGTAGTGCCGGTATTGCGTGAGCAGGCAAGTCAAAGACAGGAACAGCTTGGCCTCGATTCATTGAAGCCATGGGACATGGATGTTGACACATCAGGAAAACCGGCATTAAAGCCTTTCCAGTCGGGCGCAGAACTTATCCAAAAGTCGATTGAGTGTTTCAAGGGGCTCGATCCTTATCTCGGAGAAAGCCTGCAGATCATGCAGGCCAATAATCTGTTCGACGTGGAAAGCAGGAAAGGAAAGGCTCCGGGAGGATATAATTATCCGCTTGCCGAAACAGGGGCTCCGTTTATCTTTATGAACTCAGCCAACACGTTTCGCGACCTGACCACTATGGTTCATGAAGGCGGACATGCAGTGCATACTTTCATCTCTTCTGACCTTGAACTAAACGACTTCAAGCATCTCCCCTCGGAAGTTGCCGAGCTGGCCTCAATGAGTATGGAACTTATCTCTATGGACAAGTGGGATGTATTTTTTGATAATCAGGAAGATCTCATTCGTGCAAAGCGCGATCAGCTTAAAGACGTGCTGAAGACCTTGCCGTGGGTTGCCGTTGTGGATCAGTTTCAGCACTGGCTTTACACCAACCCCAACCATACTGCCGAACAAAGACGGGAGGCATGGGTTCAGATCTTTAGTCCTTTTGGCAAAAACTTCGCCGACTGGGAAGGCTTTGAAGATGCGCTGGAGAACTTGTGGCAGAAGCAACTGCATATTTTTGAAGTACCTTTTTACTACATAGAATATGCAATCGCGCAGCTGGGCGCTATTGCCGTATGGAAAAACTACAAAGAAAACCCTGCTGAGGGTCTCGAAAAATACAAGCAGGCCTTGAAGCTGGGATATACCCGCACCATTAAGGACATCTACGAAACTGCTGGCATCAAGTTCGACTTCAGCTCAGAGTATGTGAGCGAACTGATAGCCTTTGTAAACAGCGAACTAGAGGCCCTCCATCAATAAGAGAAAAGGGGGCGGAAAACGACGCCGCCCCCTTCCTTTCTCCGCTTTTAAGGAATTCCTTCACCTATCCGCCGACAGCCTTCGCCCCACCTTCGTTTTTTCTTTCATACTGCGTTCTGCGCTTCTGCTCTTCATGAACTACCCTGGAGTCGGACATCTTCTTCCACCCCTGCCGGAGTCTGTTGAAAGCTGTCTCTCCCCTTCCCCGCAAACCTTTTTTATGAATTTCGGTTAAAAAGCTGGAAGCAATCCTGATCAGATAAAAGAACAACTGATAAACAGGTGTAAGGTGTTCTCGTCCGTCACGGCCCCGTAACTTGTCTGCCAGGTTACCCGGAGCAGTACAGACATGGACTTGCATAATATCTGATACCGTACACCAACAAATAATTACATATGAAAAAACTGATTTTGTTTTATACACTGTTCTGCTGTGCCCTTTCCGCTTCTGCGCAGGGCTGGAAACCTTATAAGATTGATGATTCTGTACAAGTCAGCCTTCCACCGGGCTTCACCAAAACGGATACCCTGGGACAGACTGTTATCAACGCCTCAACTTCCTTTGGCAACATTGTGGTCACCAAACAGCCCGACGATCCGAGCACTACTCCGGATATCGAGAAAGTAAAGCACCTGAAAAGCTACTATGATGACTTTGTAAAGCGGATCAGCTCTACATCCAAAGGGACCGTTAAGGATGAACGCGATACCACCATGGGAAAACTTCGCATTAAAGAGTTTACCCTCGAAGTAGACAGCGGAAGCGGCAAGCAGTTCCGGAACATCCGCATTCTCCATGAAAATAGCGCAACTTACACCTTCCAGTTCCTTTATAAGGAGATCCATGCAGACTATGCACGTCCTGAAAGTGAAAAGTTTTTCGGTTCGATTGCCATGACGGAGAACGTAGGGGTAAAAACGCAGTTCACGAAGCCTGAAAACACGACCGGAAAGAGTGCATCAGGCAATAATATGCTGCTCTATGGCGGTGGTGCGGCTGTCATTATTATTATTGTCGTCATTATTATCATGAGCAGGCGAAAGCGACACCGGGTCTGAGAGTCAAGCGCGCTATAAATGCAGGTTAAAATTTGCAGAAGCCAGCCCAAAAGCTATTCTGCCAGTTTTTAATCTGCATTTTCTGTTTTTCTTCAAATATTCGTTAAGTTTGGCGCTCAAAAAAACAAAGATTCATCAGGAACTCCATGTTAAAAAACTACTTCCGGAAAAAACCCCTTTCCAGCATCATGTCTGATATCGAAAGTGGCTATAGTGATGGTGAAACGACAGAAGCAGGATCAACGGGATTAAAAAAAATACTGGGAGTAAAAGACCTCACGTTCATGGGGATCGCCGCAGTGATTGGTGCGGGCATATTTTCTACAATAGGCGAAGCTTCTTTTCATGGGGGACCCGGTGTTGCCCTCCTCTTTATCATTACTGCTATCACCTGTGGCTTTTCAGCTATGTGCTATGCCGAGTTTGCTTCCAGAATCCCGGTGTCGGGCAGTGCGTATACCTACGCGTACGCCTCTTTTGGGGAGCTTATTGCCTGGATTATCGGGTGGGACTTGCTGATGGAATACGCCATAGGAAATATAGCCGTGGCAATATCGTGGAGCCAGTATTTCACCAACCTGCTTGAAGGCTTCCATATTCATATCCCTGAGTATCTGACCATGGACTACCTTTCAGCCTTTAGAGCACATGAAAGAGTAGCTGAACTGACCCGACTGGGCAATACAGCAGATATTACCCCTATGCTCCAGCGGCAGGCACTGGGCTGGACTACTGCTCCCGGCATCGGCCATATAAAACTGATCGCCGACATACCTGCCCTGGCCATCGTAATTGCCATAACCTATCTGGTTTACGTAGGAATACGCGAAACAAAAAGGGCTACTAATGCCATGGTCATGCTGAAGATCGGGATTGTGATCGCTGTGATCATTCTCGGCTTTTTCTACATCACTCCGGCCAACTGGAGCCCTTTCATGCCCAATGGATTCAGGGGCGTCATGCGGGGAGTATCCGGCGTATTCTTCGCATACATCGGCTTTGACGCCATCTCTACAACAGCCGAAGAATGTAAAAACCCGCAGCGCGATCTGCCGAAAGGCATGATCTATTCCCTGGTCATCTGTACCGTCCTGTATATCCTCATCGCACTGGTCCTTACCGGCATGGTGAGTTACAAGGAGCTTGCTGTCGGAGACCCTCTTGCCTTTGTTTTCGAACGGGTTGGGCTAAAACAGATCAGCTATGTTATTTCAGTCAGCGCTGTGATTGCCACGGCCAGCGTGCTTCTGATCTTCCAGATGGGACAGCCCAGGATCTGGATGACCATGAGCAGGGATGGCTTGTTGCCCAGAGCCTTTTCAAGGATTCACCCTAAATACAAAACGCCTTCGTTTTCAACCATCGTTACGGGGATTGTCGTCGCCGTGCCCGCTTTGTTTATGAACCTCACTGAGGTGACCGACCTGACTAGTATAGGCACGCTATTCGCCTTTGTCCTGGTCTGCGGAGGTGTGCTGGTGCTGGATAAAGACACGCAACGCCAGCCTGGCCGTTTCAGGATGCCTTATATCAATTCCCGGTATATTGTTCCCACCCTGCTAATCGTGCTGGTGGTCATTTTCTGGGAGCCTCTTAAAACGCTTCTTACCTATTCGGGCGACTGGCACACGTACAAAGACAACCTGCCCTACTTCCTCTTTATTATTCTGGCGGCAGTGATCGCCATACTTTGCGTCGTCAAAAAACTTTCACTGATCCCCGTATTAGGCCTGCTAAGCTGTTTCTACCTCATGACCGAGTTGGGATATACCAACTGGCTTCGCTTCCTCATCTGGCTCGGTCTGGGCCTTATTGTCTATTTCAGCTACAGCTTTAAGAATAGCAGACTGAACAAGGCCGGATAAGCCTCCCAGGACAAACTCTCATACTCCTCAACCCAGGGGAGATATACCCTCCAGAGACGCAAAATTACCGCGTTAACCTGTCCTGCCTGGCATAAAGGGCATAATAAGCTTAGCACACAGGAAGAGAGCACGCTGTCAAAATCAGAAAGAAATAATTGAGGATAGAAGCATCAGAAAACAGCTCTGTTGAAGAACAGCTGTTAAAAGGCGGGGGCCTGAGAAAGCAGCCCTCCCGAAGAGAGCGCACATAGGCCCCTGAAGAGGCAATAGCACTTTTCACTGCCGATGCGAGCACCGGACATCGTAATATAGATAACATCACGGCCTCCGCAACTACATCAGGATATCCCCGGCATCAATAACCTATGCCGGAGAAAGCAGCAAGGGGCGTCCTTAACGAACGCCCCTGCTTATACTCATGAGGCAAAGCCTCTTCTTCCAATATATTAATAGATCCGGTGAAGCCTGATCTCTTCGGTGGTCGAAACAATCAAAGGAACCTTTTCTACGGTTACGAAGCTCAGATCCAAACCAAAGCCCCGTTCTTCTGAGAGGCCTAAACGCTTCAGGATGAAGTAATAGGCCATAATGATGCGCTCCATCAATTTAAGCTTGTTTGACCTCGACAGAACCTTCTCAAGAACAACAAACTTAAAGTCCCCAACAATATGATGCTTGTTTAAAGACGGATAGCGGCTGGTAATATTCACTTCGCCCTTTCTCACCAGCTCTTCCACAACAAGCCGGAACAGTACGTTGATCCGCTGCTCTACCCTGAAGCCAAGCTTAAAGTCGATCCGGATCAGTTTTTCAGGGATCAGGAAATCAACTTTATACTCCAGTGTATACGGTTCGTCCATTACATCAACATGCACCAGCCAATATACGTCGGCCCTCTTAGGTTGCTTCTGCAGAATAGAGTACATGATCTTGGATTCGATCTCCGACTTGAAATTGGCGCTTGTCAGGTAGACAAGCTGCGACGAGTACTTCGGCACGCTTTCGTCCTCACTCAATTCGCTGATGATCTCATAATAATCTTCGATCTCAACAAACTTCACGTATCTGTTTTTGATCCTCCTGGCGTTCGACCAGGCCCACATGACTGAGAACAGGATGAAGCCGATCATCAGACTGAACCATCCTCCATGGAGGAACTTTGCCATATTACCGGTCAGGAAGGTCAGCTCAATAAGACAGTAGACCCCTACAAAAAGAGCGATAATATAAACCGGTATCTTCATCCTCTTGAGGAATACAGCGACCAGAATAGTCGTCATCAGCATGGCCACAGTGATCGAAAGTCCGTAAGCAGCTTCCATTCGTGCTGATTCACCAAAGATCAGCATTACGAGTATACAGCCTGTCAACAAAAGCCAGTTCATCGAGGGAACGTACAATTGCCCCTTTTGATTTGTGGGATAATTGATCCTCACTTTAGGCCAAAGGTTCAGCCTCACCGCTTCAGAGATCAGCGTAAAAGAGCCCGAAATAAGGGCCTGACTTGCAATAACGGCAGCGGCAGTTGCAATGGCGATCCCGAATATCAGAAACCAGTCGGGCATAATCTGATAGAACGGATTCTCGTTCATATCTGCATTTAAGGTAGTTCCCTGCCTGAACCACAACCACACTCCCTGTCCCAGGTAGTTCAGCAGCAGGCAAGACTTAACGTAAATCCAGCTGACGCGGATGTTCTCTCTTCCGCAATGTCCCAGATCAGAGTAAAGCGCCTCAGCCCCTGTAGTACAAAGAAAGACCGCGCCCAGGATAACAAACGCGTCCGGTGAGGTGCTAAGCAGGTGTACGGCATAATAAGGGTTCAGGGCTTTTATAATTCCCGGATATTGAACAACGTATGAAAGACCAAGTACCCCCATCATGGTGAACCAGATGAACATGATCGGACCGAAGGTCTTTCCAACCAGCGAAGTCCCAAATTGCTGAATAACAAAAAGGGTGGTAATAATTGCAATCACGATGGGCACCGTAGGTAAGCCGGGGTATTTTAATCCCAGCCCCTCAATTGCCGAGGATACCGTGATGGGCGGAGTGATAATTCCGTCGGCCAGCAGGGCACATCCTCCTATCATTGCAGGAATAGCGAGCCACTTGGCCCTCCTCTTGACGAGCGAGTATAATGAAAAAATTCCTCCTTCGCCCTTGTTATCAGCCCTCAGTGTGATGATGACATACTTAATGGTTGTTTGAAGGGTAAGAGTCCAGAAGATACAGGAAAGACCACCGAGGATCAGATCTGAAGTAATTTGACGCTCTCCGATAATTGCTTTGAACACGTACAATGGAGATGTACCGATATCTCCGTAAATGATTCCTAAGCTTATCAGCAGACCTGCGGCGGAGAGCTTGTGAAGATCTTTATGATTTGCCACACTACATTTTTAAACCGGGCACAAAAGTAAGATATGCCGCACAATTAAACAATGCTGCTCATCACCAGTTTTTATTTTTTATTTCAAACTGAAAATCAAGCGTTTTGTTTCAAATACAGGGGCACCAACGCACTTGTTAAATTTTGTTAAATAAAGTTTACAGTTCTTATATATCTCATTTAATTATTAGATTTGTTCAGGAGAGAAAGTATGAAAAAATTTTACTTGTTAGCTATATCATTTTACTTTATACTTCTGGGGGCGAGAGCGTTCGATAGCAGAACCGAGCTGCTCTTGTCAAGACACGAAGTAGCTGACACCATCAGAAGATTTCAGCAGAGGTCCAGAAGCTCTAGCAAGATCATAGATAACAGACCAGACAGGCCGACCAGAAACGAGCTGAAGATCAATATAACACCCTTCCGGCCATCTCCTGCCCGGAGTACAGCTGGTGCAGGATCGTCAGGTTCCTCTGCTGTCGCTGTTACCTCTTCCTCTGGATCTGCTTCTGCTCAGAAAACAGCCGCACAGGATGTTAAAGCTTTAAACAACGTAAAAGTATATCCTAATCCGGTTGAAGACCAGATTAATATCTCTTATTCCCTTAACCGCGATGCTAACGTCACCATTAAAATTATGGACGTTCTGGGTAACGAAATAGCCACTCTGCTTTCTCAGCGCCTTCCCGCCGGCGAACAAAACCACAGCTTTTCAGTAGGTTCTGCTCTAAACAGCGGTTATTATTTCATCCGCGTCATCACAGGCAACGAAACAATCATCAAAAGGATCTCTGTGCTATAGGAAAGAACCTGGCACTGGCCATAAAATAAAAAGGAGGAGTACCCGTCAGGTTGCTCCTCCTTTTTTATTGAACTCTTTACATTTCAATTACCACCCAGTTGCCTATTCTGTCCTTTCCTGCCAGTAAATTATTCAAAGAACAAGTACTTTTGCTGGCATGAAAATAATTGCTGTAGGAAGAAACTACGCCGAACACGCAAAAGAACTTAATAATCCGGTTCCCCCGGCTCCCGTTATTTTCATGAAGCCCGACACGGCTGTTCTGAAAGATAACAACCCTTTTTATCATCCCGACTTCTCCCAGGATATTCATCACGAAATTGAAATTGTGCTTAAGATCTGTAAGGAAGGCAAACATGTTAGCCCTAAGTTCGCCGGAAACTATTTCGATGAAATAGGTCTTGGCGTTGACTTCACGGCGCGCGACATCCAGCAAAAGCACAAGGAAAAAGGACTTCCCTGGGAGCTGGCCAAATCATTCGACCATTCCGCGCCGATCAGTCGCTTCCTCCCCAGGGATTCCTTTGCTGACCTGAACAACATCAGCTTCGGACTATCAATAAACGGTAAAAACGTACAGCAGGGAAACACAAAAGACCTTCTGTTCCCGTTTGAAAACCTGATCGTCTTTATTTCACAATACATTACACTAAAAAAAGGAGACCTCATTTTTACCGGTACTCCCCAGGGCGTTGGTAAGGTGAATATAGGCGACAGGCTTGAAGGTTATATTGAGAACGAAAAACTTCTGGATTTTGAAATTAAATAGGCGACTTCTTCATAAAAAAGTACTCTTCACCACACTATTCTCTCTGCTCATCGCCGGCTCGGCTGCGGGCCAGAGCGGCGCACCGCTCACCAGGTCCTATCCCACAGGCGACTTTATCCCTCCCCTGGATATCCGGCCGTCCCTTTCCGGTTCCTTCGGAGAAATAAGGGCAGGGCACTTCCACTCAGGCCTCGACTATCGGACTAATCAACGCGAGGGATATCCCGTCTATGCTGTTGCAGATGGCTTCGTCTCGCGCCTGCGTGTCCAGATCGGAGGGTTCGGGAACGCCCTGTACATCGGCCACCCGAATGGATATACTACTGTGTATGCACACCTGCAGCGCTTTAGTCCGAGAATTGAGCGGATCATAAAGGATTATCAGTACAGGAAGCGTTCGTTCGATGTCGACTTCCCCCTGATGCCGATCGAGATACCGGTAAAAAAAGGAGAGATCGTAGCGTGGTCAGGCAATACAGGGGGAAGCGGCGGCCCCCATCTGCATTTTGAAATAAGGGACAGCAAGACAGAAGAGACCGTCAATCCCCAGCTCTTCGGGATCGACATTCCTGACAATATAAAGCCTGCAATCACAGCGCTCTATATGTACCGCACCAACGGCCTTCCCTTCAGTGAGAATACGCCAAGGCAATATTTCGACCTGTCGGGAAGCAATGGCAAGTATTACCTGACAAAATCTCCGGTCATCAATATTGGTTCGGAAGTAGGCTTCGGGATCATCACTTATGACCCTCAGCCTGCAGGCAATCAAAACGGAGTTTATTCCATTGAGCTTAAGCTCGATACAACCACCATTTACCTGTCGATGCTCGAACGCTTCGCCTTTGCCAATAGCAGAGCCGTGAATTCTCACATCGACTACCCCTACCTGCGGCTATACGGACGAACAATACAGAAGAGCTTCGTGGAGCCAGGAAACCCGCTTAAAATCTATAAGACTGCTATAAATCGCGGACTTATTAGCCTGAAAGACCAGGAAGTGCATACCCTGACTTACCGGGTTAGCGATGTAAAGGGAAATACAAGCACGCTTAGTTTTAAAATCAGGTATAACCCGGCCTCCGTAATTGAGGGCAAGCCGGAGCCCGGCGTAAAGAAGTTCGTGTATAACCAGCCCAACGAATACACCACGACTGACATGAAGGTAAACATGCCCAGGGGAGTCCTTTACAGTGATATAGACTTCCGCTACGAACGGGAGGCAAAACGGAAAGGAGCCTTTTCGGCAACCCACAAGCTGCACACCCCGCTGATCCCACTGCACAGCAACTACGACCTCTGGATTAAAGCCGACTCAAGCCTGCCTCCCCATCTCTATAGCAAGGCCCTCATCGTTGATTCAAGAGGAGTGTCTCAGGGAGGAACGTACGACAAGGGCTTTATAAAGGGCTCTCCACGCGTCTTTGGCGAGTTCTATGTAAAACTGGACACCATCCCCCCTACTATCCGCCCCCTTAACATCGCGGACGGCAAGCAGATGGCCGGAATCAGCAAGGTAAGCTTCAAGATCTCCGACAACCTCTCCGGCATACGCTCATTCGAGGGAACAATTGACGGACAATGGGTGTTGATGGAATATGATCCTAAAACAGCGACCTTATGGCACATTTTTGACAGCAGCCTCGCTCCCGGGAAACACCACCTGCAGCTCCTGGTGACCGACATGATGATGAACTCAAGAACCTTTAATGCTACATTCTATAAATAAAAAGCTATGCAAGAATTAAAAGAAGGAGACAAAGCTCCAGAGTTTACAGCAAAAGATCAGAACGGCAACAGCATTTCGCTCAGCGACTTCGCCGGAAAAGACGTCATCCTCTATTTCTATCCCAAAGATGACACACCCGGCTGTACTGCAGAGGCATGCAACTTCCGCGACAATTACCATACCCTTCAGCAACAGGGCTATGTGGTGTTAGGCGTTAGTACAGACGACGAAGCATCCCACCAGAGATTTTCGTCTAAATATCAGCTTCCCTTCACGCTTATTTCCGACGATGATAAAAAGATCGTGGAGGCTTACTGTGTTTGGGTAGAAAAGAACATGTACGGCAAAAAGTATATGGGAACAGCAAGAAAGACGTTCGTAATTGGCAAAGACGGCAATATCCGAAAGATCATCAGCAAAGTGAATACGGCCGACTCATCCCAGCAGGTTCTCGATGTTCTTGCAAATAGTTAAATGTCAGCCTTACACTTTTATTTTTCGAACTTAATTTCATATTTTAGTCGCTTTCCAAATTAAAATGAAAGCAGATATTGAAAAACTAACCGGCATCGCTACACAGGTCCGCCGCGATATCGTTAGAATGGTACATCAGTGCCAGTCGGGCCATCCTGGAGGCTCCTTAGGTTGTACAGACTTTTTAGTGGCTCTGTACTTCGAAGTAATGAACCAAAACCCTGACTTTAAAATGGACGGAGTTGGAGAAGACCTATTCTTTCTCTCAAACGGACACATTTCTCCGGTTTGGTACAGCGTACTGGCCAGAGCAGGATACTTTGATGTGAAAGAACTTGGTACTTTCCGCAAGATCAATTCGAGGATTCAGGGGCATCCAACAACGCATGAGCACCTTCCGGGGATCCGCATTGCGTCGGGATCTTTGGGTCAGGGGATGTCAGTAGCGATCGGTGCTGCTCTTACTAAAAAGCTTAACAAAGATAACTCGCTCGTATTCTCCCTTCACGGAGACGGCGAGCTGCAGGAAGGCCAGATTTGGGAAGCGGCTATGTTTGCTCCGCATAACAAGGTAGACAACCTCATCTCTACGATCGACTATAACGGTCAGCAGATTGACGGACCTACTGAAAAAGTACTATCACTTGGTAATCTTCGCGCTAAATGGGAAGCATTCGGATGGGATGTTCTGGAAATGAACGGAAATGATATTGCTGAAGTAATCACCGTTCTTGGTGAAGCTAAATCAAGAGCCTTCAAGGGCAAACCAATCATGATCCTCATGAAAACGAACATGGGACAAGGTGTCGACTTCATGATGGGCTCGCACAAATGGCACGGCGTTGCTCCTAATGATGAGCAGCTGGCTGCCGCTCTTGCGCAATTAAACAGTCCTTTGGAAGATTATTAATATCATTCAGGATCACCGGTTACAACCCTGGCAAACAGGCACAGCGATAGAGTGACACACCATATCTCTCCCTGCTTGCTGCAAAAAGATTATTCAAATGAAAAAATACACTTTTACAGAGAAAAAAGATACCCGTTCTGGATTCGGTGCCGGCTTGCTCGAAGCAGGCAAGAAGAATGAGAACGTTGTTGCACTTTGTGCAGACCTTGTCGGCTCACTTAAAATGGAAGCCTTCATCAAAGAATTCCCCGAGCGCTTTTTCCAGATCGGCATTGCCGAAGCAAACATGATGGGAATAGCAGCAGGAATGACCATCGGCGGAAAGATCCCCTTCACCGGAACTTTCGCTAATTTCTCTACTGGCCGCGTTTACGATCAAATCCGTCAGTCAATCGCCTACTCAGGTAAAAATGTGAAGATATGTGCTTCACATGCCGGTTTAACACTCGGAGAAGATGGAGCAACCCACCAGATCCTTGAGGATATCGGCCTCATGAAGATGCTTCCCGGCATGACGGTGATCAACACCTGCGACTACAACCAAACGAAAGCGGCAACCATCGCAATCGCTGATTACGAAGGTCCTGTATACCTCCGCTTTGGCCGCCCAGTGATGCCTATATTCACTGACCCTGATCAGAAGTTCGAAATAGGCAAGGCATGGATGGTTAACGAAGGAAAAGATGTCAGCATCTTCGCCACCGGCCACCTGGTATGGGAAGCAATCCTTGCCGGAGAGAAGCTCGCTGAGATGGGCATTGATGCCGAAATCATCAACATCCACACCATCAAACCTCTTGATGAAGAGGCGGTACTGAAATCCGTGGCTAAAACGGGATGCGTAGTTACTGCTGAAGAACATAACCGCTTAGGCGGACTTGGCGACAGCATTGCACAGCTCCTCGTTAAAAACAACCCAACTCCGCAGGAGTACGTGGCTGTTGACGATTCATTTGGAGAAAGCGGCAAACCTGCTGACCTGATGAAGAAATACGGTCTCGATGCAGATCATATCATCGAAGCTGTTAAAAAGGTAATGGCAAGAAAGAAATAATAGCAATGCCTCAATAAAAGAAGCCGTCCCTGAGCAGAAATCAGAGGACGGCTTTTTTATTATTCAGACTTCTGCCAGCGTCCCTTCACCGGCAGCGCAGATCATTCTGTTTTAATTCAACATCCTGCCGTTCTATGTCGCCCAGGCAAGGCAGGTCAAAACGCGCTGGATTAGAGTTTCGTTTCAGCATGACGCCGTTCTTTCCCCACACCGGTAAGAAAGACTCTGCATCCCTATTCAAGATTTATGAAGTGATGCAATGCGGCGATCTTCTTATTCCTGTTCAATCCAGTTGCCATCTTCCCGGATGATCTCAATCAGCTCGTCCAGCGCATTTTCAGTGTTCACATTCTTCTTAACCACCTCTTTGCCTTTGTACAGGGTGATCTTGCCGGGGCCGGTGCCTACATAGCCGTAATCGGCATCTGCCATTTCGCCCGGTCCGTTTACTATACAACCCATAATACCAATCTTAACCCCTTTGAGGTGGCTGGTGCGACTACGAATTTTCTGCGTAGTTTCCTGAAGGTCAAAAAGAGTTCTGCCACAGCTGGGACAAGAGATATATTCTGTCTTCGAAATTCTTGAACGTGTAGCCTGCAAAACGCCGAAAGCCGTGCTGACAACCGTCTTCACGGGAATATGAGCTGCGTCAAGCCAGATTCCGTCGCCAAAGCCATCAACCAGCAACGCACCTGCGTCGGTTGCAGCATAAAGCTGAAAGTCCGATTCTTCATTTGATGAACCGGCAACAGGTTGATAAGAACGGCGGATGATCACCGGTGTCAGGATTCCCTTTGCAGCGATGTCAAAGAAGAAACCTCTCTGATCAGCCATTCCATGCTGCTCATTCGTCTCGAGTACCACTACCAGAGTAGGATCGACAAAGAGGCCGCTTAGGTCCTCCTCTTTCAATTGCTGATACGAAAGACGAACCAGATTAAGCGCCTCATCCCGTTCGGTCGCTCCGAGGTATTCCGGGAGCGAGAACAGCGGGTGGCGATTCTTTTTATTTGGCAGCTGGCTCCACGTCTTATAATTATAAAGCTGTTTGAGGTTGCCCGGCATGGTGAACGACGGCAACTCGTCCGCCAGATACACGAAATCAACCGACTGCTCAGCCATGTTATACTTGTCGAGCAGTGCCGAGTAGATGTACCCTGCCCCCGACAAGATGTTCGGGTCACGTAAATTCTCCCGGCTCAGGTCTACAATAACACGGGGCACCTGATGCCCGCCAATAAAGGTATTAAGCTCGGCAGACTGTCGCTTCTGATATTGATAGGGTGAGAAACCTTCCGGGAACAGCACTGCCCTGCTCTCCTGAGCTTGTGCGTTGTCATGTTCGGCATGCAGCAAGGCCTGCCTCTGCTCATAGCGTTTCGCCAGGGCGATAGCAACAGGAGCTTCAAATTCGGGATCTTCGGTTAACGACACCCGGATCGTGTCTCCCAGTCCGTCCTCCAGCAACGTGCCGATCCCCACAGCCGACTTAATCCGTCCGTCCTCTCCGTCTCCGGCTTCAGTCACACCCAGGTGCAGAGGATAGCTCATCCCTTCCCGCTGCATCGTTTCTGCCAGTAAACGATAGGCCTGGACCATCACCTGCGGGTTACTGGCCTTCATAGAGATGACCAGATTATAATAGTTGAGGCTTTCGCACATGCGGATAAACTCCATGGCCGACTCGACCATACCACGTGGCGTGTCGCCGTAGTAACTCATTATACGATCAGAAAGGGAACCATGGTTTGTTCCTATCCGCATGGCTGTCCCATATTCCTTGCAGACCTTCACAAGCGGAGCAAACTTCTGATAAATACGCTCCAGCTCGGCCTCGTACTCAGACTGCGTATATTCAAGCTGGTCAAAACGCTTTTTGTCGGCATAGTTCCCCGGATTGATGCGCACTTTTTCAACAATACGTGCAGCAGCTTCCGCCGCATTCGGAGTAAAGTGTATATCGGCGATAAGCGGCACGTCGTACCCCCGCCTGCGAAGCTCCTTCTTAATGTTTGCCAGATTCTGCGCTTCCTTGATACTCGGCGCCGTAATCCTTACATACTCGCAGCCCGCTTCTACCATCCGGATGGTCTGCTCTACCGTTCCCGCGGTGTCCATCGTATCCGTGGTCGTCATGCTTTGAATTCTGATAGGGTTACTCCCTCCCAGTGGCACGTTCCCGATAGTTACTTCCCGCGTCAGGAAGCGTGAATAGCTGCTAAGAGTGTTGCAATATTTTCCTGCTAACGTCGCAGTTGGATCAACAGAATTCATACGATATCTATAATATCTGCAAAAGTACTGATTTATCCAGCGTTAAAAAGACAAGCTTGCCTCTTAAATCACTTATATAGCTTTAGCCATGGATGTTCTTCTATTTGGCGGCCTTGGCTCAGGGCGCCTATTGAGGATTTAACAATATTTGTTAATTTTGTTAAACTCAGCAACGCACAGCCGTGTCGAATTGAAAGGACGAGATGCAAAGGAAATACGACCACTTACTCGAAAAATATAATTTAAAAAAGACTGGACCCAGAAACAGCGTCCTGGAGGTACTCTCCAACCGCGAAGTTGCAACCTCGCAGCCTGATCTGGAGGACATACTAGGTAAAGAAGTTGACCGGGTGACCCTCTACCGCATTCTGAAAACATTTGAAGAAAAGGGGATCATTCATAAGATCATTGACATGAATGGCACGGCCAATTATGCCGTGTGCCAGTCCGAATGTTCCGAACATGATCATCACGATGAGCACCTTCACTTCAATTGCACCGCATGTCACGGCGTTTATTGTCTCAACGAAATGCACATTCCCGCGATTAACCTCCCCAGGGGATTCAAGGCCGAGGCAGTGAGCTTAGTGGTAACCGGAATTTGCGATAAGTGCGCCAGTAAGCAAAGTTAATTGGTGAGCCGGTCTTTGATGACCACGGTTCTTGCCATTAGATCGTGCAGGCATTGCTGCTTCTGGTTAAAAAAGCCGGTAAGATAGCCGATGCCCAGGGTCAGTATAGGCACAATCTTGAAAGCGTTCCTCGCAAGGCTGCGAAAAAAGCTGATGCGCCTCCCTTTTTATCTGTCACCTTAATACCAAGCCAGCTCTTCCCAAACGTCCCCTGCCTCGATGAACACTCCATAAACACACCAAGCGTAAGCTTGGTAAGAGGGATCAAAGGCAATGTAGTGACGGATAAGGCAACCTTCAGATACTCCGACGTCACAAAAGACAGAACGACAAGCAAGAGGACAATATAGAAGCCAAAAACCAGCAGGTAATCAATCACTACCGCCAGCATCCTGACATCAGGGCTTGCATAGTACTGAGGCGCAGGGATAGCCACATGATCGAAGCCAAGGAAAGCCGAGAGATCCTTCATCTCACGGATTTCCTTGTAATCGCCCATCCCCTCTGCTTTCACAAAGGTGTCGGGCCCGATAGGCAGGGTTCTCAGCTCTTCGCGGGAATATGGCCCCGAGGGCTTCCCCCTAACACCACCAGGAAAGACTTGCCTGCACTAATATCTGTCGACTTCAAACTTTGAAAGCCCTCCTTCGAAATTAATAATGATCTTTTTAGACGCCTGGTTAAAATTGGGCGTCACATAGGTATTCTCTTGCTCCTTGTTAAAGCCCTGGAAGTTGCTGAGCGAAAGGCCAGAGTCGGTCTTGATCCTGCAAGCGGCATCACGCGGGATAAGAATACGGATTTTAGACACCCCCGTCTCAATATTTACTTTTGTTTCTGCCAGCGGCTGTCCCAGCTTCAGAGAAAGCTTGGTAGCTCCTCCCTCGAAATTAAAACTGTTCACCCGGAAGGCTGAAAGATCCAGATCTGCCTTTCCTGCACCGGTCTCCACGTTTATTTCCCAGTCGGGGATAGGGTTCAGAGCAATGCTGGCCCTGTTTGGTACCCGGTCGCCCATGTTCCAATCGCCCTTACCCGACATCTTGAAGTCGAGTGTTTCCAAGCTGTCTTTCGTCACTTTCTTAAGAGAATAGTTACCAAACTTGCTGTTCACCCTTGCAAGAAAGAGCTGCGCGGTTGTGTCACTGATCACATAACTTGTTGCCCCTCCCGTAATATTCAGGACAGCCTTCCTTGTTCCTGCAGTGAAGGTCTCATTGTACACGGCCGAGGTGGTCTTCGTATTTACCGGCTCCTCCCGCTCCTCCTCAAAAGACCATTCGGCACCCTCAGCAGAAGGAGGAGACGATCCCTTCCAGCCCACAAAAGCAAGAGCCGCTACCGTAAGCACCACAGATACCCACGCGCCAGCCCGCGAGTCGTCCTTTGTTACCAGCATATTTGCCCCTATTAAGATCAGGATCAGAGGCCAGAAACGCCAGATCACCCGCCATTGAAAGTCGATCACATTGAAATTCTGCAGTAACAGGATCCCGCCGACAAACACCAGGACAAGACCCCAAATTATTTTATCTGTTTTCATCTCAATCTTACATTAAAGGTTTACCACCTTGTTCATCACCCTCTGTCGCATTTGTATCACCTGCAGGATCCTTCGCCCCCGCGTCATGGAACCCACTAAAGGTATTCCTTTTTGACGATTTTCCAAGGATCATCGCCCCAATGACGATCAGCACTACCGGCCATAGCTTGCTGAGTGCAAACCATGCGGGAAGGAAAAAAACTGGTCAAACAGAAAATACAGTCCAAGCAGCACCAGTACTGCCCCAGCTATCACACGACCTTTGCTCCGTTTCCTGATGGTTTGTGCCGGTTCAAATGGTACGCCCCCCGCCGGAGGGATATCGCTGAAAGTCTTGTATCCTGTATTAAAACCACCATAAGGATCAAAAAGAGACTTAGCGGGTACTACAATCCACAGAATGAGATAGATCAGAACTCCTGCAAGACCAAAAACCGCCATCAATACAAAAATAACCCTGACCACTGTAACATCCAGCTCAAAATATTCTGCCAGGCCGGCAGCCACGCCTCCCAGCATTTTTTTATTCTCGTCGCGTTGTAATTTCCTGTCCATTTTACTTTTATTTACATCTTCATATACAAACCCCTTGGGGTTTACTTACCGGTTAGATGATAATGGCTTACACTTGTTACAGAAGGACTCAGGAAACAGGAGCAACAGCATTAATTAAAACATCATATCAGAAGATTGTGTTGTTGTATCAGACAAACTGAACGGCGCTTCGCGCACCGATATATTGACATTGCCACGAGCATAATTAATTTTACACTGAAATAGAACATGTTTACTCACTTCGGAAGGTACATCCTCTTACTAAAGGCCGTATTCAAGCGACCGGAAAAATGGAAAATTTATACCACCAACACCGTCAATGAGATGGCCTATATTGGAGTAGGATCCCTGTATCTCATCGGGATCATTTCCATCTTTGTCGGTGCGGTTATGACCCTGCAGATCGCCTTTCAGCTACAAAGCGACTTAATCCCGCGCACCATCATTGGCTCAGTAAACCGCGACTCAACTATCCTAGAGCTGAGCCCAACCATCAGCGCGCTGGTACTTGCCGGAAAGATCGGATCGTCTATTTCCTCCGAAATAGGGACGATGCGTGTCACTGAACAGATCGATGCACTGGAGATTATGGGGATCAATGCACCGGGCTACCTGATTCTTCCTAAGATCATCGCCGGAATCACCATGATCCCGCTCCTGGTCATCGTCTCGATCGGGCTGGCCATCCTCGGCGGATATATCGGAGGTACTTTTTCCGGTGCCATAACAGGCGCAGATTACTACCGGGGCATTACAGAAGGCTTTAACCCCTACACCATCGTAGTGGCACTGGTCAAAGCATTCTTCTTCGGATTCATCATCACCTCTGTTTCCTCCTATCAGGGATTTTATGTAAAAGGAAGTGCTCTGGAAGTGGGAAGGGCAAGCACCAATACGGTTGTCACCAGCTGTATTACCATCCTTTTTGCTGACTATATCATCACCGACCTCCTCTTATGATAGAAATAAAAGACATTCATAAATCATTCGACGAAAACTATGTCTTAAAGGGAATATCTGCGGTATTCAAAGAAGGCATGAACAATCTGATCATAGGAGGATCAGGATCAGGGAAGACAACGCTCCTTAAGTGTATGGTAGGACTTCATGCGCCCGACCAGGGAACAGTGCTATACGACGGCAGAGACTTTACCCGGATGGATACAGAGGAACGCATTGAGATCCGGAAGGAAATCGGAATGCTTTTCCAGAACTCCGCCCTATTCGACTCCATGACCGTGGAAGAGAACATCAGGTTCCCCCTCGACATGTTTACCACTCAAAGTCCGGAGGAAAAGCTCGAAAGAGTGAATTTCTGTCTGGAGCGCGTCAACCTGGCCGGCAAAAACAAACTCTACCCCTCGGAACTTTCGGGAGGAATGAAAAAACGGGTGGGCATTGCACGTGCCATCTCCATGCAGCCCAAATATCTCTTTGTCGATGAGCCTAACTCCGGTCTGGATCCTAAAACAGCGATCCTCATTGACGAGCTGATCAATGAAATCACCGACGAGTACAACATCACCACCGTAGTGGTCACACACGACATGAATTCGGTGATGGGCATCGGAGAAAGCATCCTCTTCCTGTACCAGGGCCGTAAAGAATGGGAAGGATCCAACAAAGAGATCGCGCATACCGACAACGAACAGGTGAACGACTTTGTATTCGCCAGTAAGTTTACGCAGGCAGCAAAAGAAAAGCTTTAATTTCGGCGGTGTTGTTCAGGCGCTTTTTAGTTCGCGCGCAGCAACGCCTCCCCTGCACAAGCTTTTGGGGAAAGGAAGCCAAATATTGCTCTAATATCGCTATTTTTGCCTACGCTGGCGGCTGTTGCCATAATCTAAAAGCCGGCATGTAACAGATGATCTCATTACTTAGCCCCTCCCATTGGAAAGATTACGAACTGATTGATTGCGGAGATTTTGAAAAACTTGAACGGTTTGGAAACGTCATATTGATACGGCCTGAACCACAAGCGGTATGGGCAAAACAATTACCCCAGTCTGAATGGCAAAGGATGCACGATATTCGCTTCAAAGGCCGCTCAGCAACATCCGGAGAATGGATTAAAAAGAATCCCAGGACACCTGACCGGTGGCACATCACGTATGGGAATAAGGACGTACAGATCCGCCTTCGGATGGCGCTCACTTCATTCAAGCATGTCGGGGTATTTCCTGAACAAGCCGTCAACTGGGATTACATCTCTGAGACCGTCCGAAAATTCAAAACCCCACAACCCAAAGTCCTGAATCTCTTTGCTTATACCGGGGAGCTTCGCTCATAGCAAAAGCAGCAGGCGCCGACACCACGCATGTTGACTCGATCAAGCAGGTGGTTACCTGGGCAAATGAAAATCAGGAAATCTCTGAGCTGAGTAATATCCGCTGGGTGGTAGAAGACGCCCTCAAGTTTGTGAAGAGGGAAATAAAGAGAGGGAAAAAATACAATGGCATCATTCTCGATCCCCCGGCCTACGGTCATGGGCCCAATGGCGAGAAATGGAAACTGGAAGACCACATCCTGGAGATGATGCAGGACGTAAGTAAGCTGCTTGACGAGGAGGAACATTTTCTGATACTCAACACCTATTCGCTGGGCTTCTCGTCGGTGATCGTCGAAAATCTGTTGAAGGGAACCTTAAAAGATCCGCAAAACCTGGAGACAGGCGAACTATATCTGCAGGCAACTGCGGGAAGCAAGCTGCCTCTTGGGGTGTTCGGCAAAGTAAGAAAGCTAAAATAAAAGAAAGCGGCCAGGCACACTCACAAGCCTTCCGCATCTCAGCGCGGCGGGCGTTTCCGCAAAAATGTGAAGAAAAGAGACTTCAACAGGCACCGCCCTTCTTCTGAGCGTTTGCGGCGCCGGCTAAGTTTCTCTCCGCCTGTTCAGTACTGGTTCAGGCTCGTTCCATGGATACAAAAGAGTCGTTGTACCAGAAGGATACTTGGGGGATGCGTGCGGGTTGACTCCGGATATTTCCTGAAAAACCCGCACTCAACCCGGACTCACCCCCCACTCAACCCGCACGCGTGACGATCATGAATCGAATTTGAAACGGCACTGATTCTGACCAGAGCAGGACCTGACTGGTTGAAAACCAGTCTCGCCGGTATGAGGAGGCCGGCACATGAGTAAAGGTCGGTAAAATTTCTGACACCCCTGACTTCTTTGCTGATATACCCCAAAGTTCTGCTTGCTCCTTTCCGGTTTTTATTTAATTTGCGGCAAATTTCTAATATGAATTATAAGCACACCTTTTTAATTGCACTGGCCATCGGCTTTGTATCCCTTGGCTGCGGACAAAATTCTGGCAAAACCGGAGATAAATTATCAGGAACGACGGCTGTCTCCGGCTCTGCAGCAGACTCCTCTACAACCAGCACGGTCATTGACACAAATGCTTATAATCAAAAGATAAAAGACCTGGCCAATGGCGATACCTCAGGATACTGGCCGGTAAAAAAGCAGCCTTATCCGTTGCCCGGCGCCATCCTCCCCTTCAAGAGGATCGTGGCCTATTACGGCAATCTCTACTCAAAAAGAATGGGAATATTAGGCGAGTATCCGCCAAATGAAATGCTCTCACGCCTGAAGCAGGAAGTAAACCACTGGGAAAAGGCAGATCCGAAGACGCCTGTGCAGCCAGCTCTCCACTATATAGCAGTGGTGGCACAGGGAGATGGCGGTAAGGACGGGAAATACCGCTTCCGCATGCCGGAAAAGCAGATCGACTCGGTCCTTAAGATCGCAAAGAAGGTTGATGCGATCGTATTCCTCGATATACAGGTAGCACTGAGCGACATCAGGACAGAGCTTCCGCTGCTTGAAAAATATTTAAAAATGCCGCAGGTTCACCTCGGGATCGATCCTGAGTTTTCGATGAAGTCGGGCGCAAAACCGGGCACCAGGATCGGGACGTACGATGCTGCAGACATTAACTACTGCTCAGATTTCCTTGTTAAGCTGGTACGCGAGAATAACCTTCCGCCGAAAGTTTTCACCGTGCATCGTTTCACGAAGAAGATGGTGACCAACAGTCAGAACATTAAACTTCATCCTGAAGTTCAGCTGGTGATGCATATGGACGGATGGGGAGAGCCCGAATTGAAGAAAGGTACATACAGGCACTGGATTCACCCGGAACCGGTGCAGTTCACCGGCTTCAAGTTATTCTACAAGAACGACATCAAGAAAGCCCCTCACCGGATGATGACGCCTGAGGAGTTGCTGAAATTAAAACCTCAGCCGATCTATATCCAGTACCAATAGCAAAGAACTAAAGCAGCCCCGGCGTAGCTCAAAGACGCGGGGCTGTTTCCATTGCCTCTGTGCCAGGAAAGTCAGAACGAGAATGCAGCGCGACTGGAAGGATTATCCAGCTTCGTACTCTTCCTGACCCCGTTGACAATTACATGGATCATGTTGATCTGCGAAGAATGCTCGTCGTACAAGATATTATCTGTAACCACCACATTCTTTGGGCGCTCAGCGGCGGCTGTTTCAAAATAACACCAGGCACCGTCTTCTTCAATCTCATATCCCAGGTATCTCAGCTCCTGCTTTTTGCCATCCAGCGATACCTGCAAGTGCTTCTTCATATAATCGGCAATGAGCTGGTCGACCTTTTTCCTGTCTGCAGGCTTTAAAATATTGACCGGAACCTTATAGCGCTTCTCAAGAGCCGCCTCAAAGTCGTCAAAAAACACGCGGCTGCTGATTTCGAGCACCTTATTCTTTTCGTTATGGCGAATTTCAGTTACACTCACATAGAACGGGTGCATCAAAAGATTAAAAAGAAGCAAAAATTGTAACATATTTATCAGAAACGGCTATTTTTAAAATCTCTTATGCAAGATTTCACTATTATTATTACAAAAATACGAAAAGGGCGATAAATGCAGGATTTCCCCATGTACTTTGAGCTGGGCTGGCAGCACATACTTGACTGGCAAGGCTACGATCACATTCTATTTGTTACAGCGCTTTGCGGCATTTACACTTTAAAAGAGTGGCGAAGCGTACTGATACTCGTTACCGCCTTTACTCTCGGGCACTCGCTCACGCTGGCCCTGAGTGTTTACGATAAAGTGCGCATCCCGTCGGCCCTGATCGAGTTCCTGATCCCGGTGACCATTGTACTGACCTGTCTGTATAACATCGTCAGGAAGAAGCCTGCCCGCTCCGGTATCAACGTCAAGTACCTGCTGGCTGCTCTTTTCGGCCTCATCCACGGCCTTGGCTTTTCCAATTACCTGAAGAGCCTGCTGGGGCGCAGCACCAACATTGTAGCCGAACTGTTCGCTTTCAACATCGGGCTGGAATTTGGACAGATCCTGATTGTAGCAGTCGTCTTAACCCTCTCCTGGCTGGCAGTACGGATCTTTCGTGCTCCTGCGCGGGAGTGGACGGTTTTTCTCTCCTCCGCGATCTTCGGAATCGCCACTGTGATGTCTATCGAACGTTTAACATTATTCATTCACCATACATGAAGTACTATTTACGTTTACTTGTCTGCACGTCGCTTATCTGTTCCTCTGCTGCAGCGCAGAACCTGAACAATCCCGGTTCTAACCACGGCAACAAGTTCGAGCAGCTGGGCACAATCCTTCAGGATCCTAACGGCTACCGCTCTGCCTCCGGAGCGCCGGGGCCGCAGTACTGGCAACAGCGGGCAGACTATGTGATCAATGTCGATCTCGATGATGCGCGTCAACGCATTACCGGAAATGAAACGATCACCTACTCAAACAACTCTCCCGATCCCCTGAGCTATATCTGGATCCAGCTCGATGAGAACCAGCACGATCCGAAGAACGACAACAACAAAACCAGCGGCAGCTCCATTAAGGAGCAGATGAGTGCCCAGGAGCTCCAGCGCATTATCGGGAACAACGAGGACCTGGGTGTGAAGATCCAGAAAGTGACCGACGCAAAGGGCGGGAACCTGAAGTACACGATCAACCGCACGATGATGCGGATCGACCTGCCTTCTGTGCTGCAGCCTCACAGCAAGATCGTCTTCAGGATCGCCTGGTACTACAACATCCCCAACAGGATGACTGTTGGAGGCAGGGGCGGCTATGAATATTTCCCCGAAGACGACAACTATCTCTATACCATTACGCAGTGGTACCCGCGTCTGGCCGTGTACTCAGACTTCCAGGGCTGGCAGAACAAGCAGTTTATGGGCAGCGGAGAATTCGCCCTGCCTTTCGGAAGCTTCAGGGTGAACATCACCGCTCCGGCTGACCATGTGATTGGCGCCACCGGGGAGTGTCAGAACTATGCCCAGGTGCTTTCCTCTGCACAGCTGAACCGCTGGAAGCAGGCTCAGAGCACCAAAGAGCCTGTGGAAATTGTCACACTGGATGAGGCAAAAAAGGCGATGAGCAACAAAGCCCGCGCAAAGAAAACCTGGACTTATACAGCCAGCAATGTGCGCGACTTCGCCTTCGTATCATCACGCCGCCTTGTCTGGGACGCGATGGCCACTTACATAGACGGAAAGAAAACAATGGCAATGTCTTACTACGGACCCGAAGCTTACCCGCTTTATCGCAAATATTCTACCAGAGTAGTGGCGCATACGCTTAAAACCTATTCGAAATATACCATCCCCTACCCCTATCCGGTAGCTATTTCAGTTGAAGCAGCAAACGGCATGGAGTATCCGATGATCTGTTTCAATTATGGAAGAGCGGAGAAGGATGGCACTTACTCGGAGGCCATCAAGTATGGGATGATCGGCGTGATCATTCATGAAGTGGGGCACAACTTCTTCCCGATGATCGTCAACTCTGACGAGCGGCAGTGGACCTGGATGGATGAAGGGCTTAACACCTTCTGTCAATATCTAACCGAACAGGAATGGGACAACAACTACCCCTCACAGCGGGGACCGGCGCACAAGATCATCGACTATATGAAGATGCCGAAAGATCAGCTGGAACCGATCATGACCAACTCGGAGAACATCATCAACTTTGGTCCTAATGCCTATGCAAAACCCGCTACTGCGCTCAATATCCTGAGGGAAACGGTGATGGGGCGAGAGCTGTTCGACTACGCCTTTAAAGAGTACGCCAAACGCTGGGCGTTTAAACACCCCACGCCTGCCGACTTCTTCAGGACGATGGAGGACGCTTCGGCTGTTGACCTCGACTGGTTCTGGAGAGGCTGG
This sequence comes from Arcticibacter sp. MXS-1, assembly GCF_041902385.1. Taxonomy (GTDB): domain Bacteria; phylum Bacteroidota; class Bacteroidia; order Sphingobacteriales; family Sphingobacteriaceae; genus Arcticibacter. The sequence continues at coordinate 4,709,278 of NZ_CP169244.1, forward strand.
TTTTATGGAACTGATCCGGTGGATATCTCGCTTGACAGCGTGAAGTACTACCGGATGAATACGTTAAACCCGGAGGTTGAAAACGCGATCGACCAGAAGGAATACGAACAAAGCCAGTATAACATTGGCAGACAGCGTAACCGGGAAGCAGGAATTAAGTTTGCAGTGGAACAAGACAGCTCCCTGAAGGACTTTTACAGCACCTATAACAGATTTGGGGTGAGCCGAAATGCTTCCGAGAATTTTAAGAAGTACTACGAGTCTCTTACACCGGAAGAGAAGAAGCTTTACGAAAGCAAGAAGAACTTTTACGAGCTTCACTTTTCAAATGTGGGCGGACTTGTGATGCCGGTCATCATTGAGTGGACCTTCACGGATGGCACCAAGGAAGTAGAACGCATCCCCGCCTATATCTGGAGAAAGAATGAGAATGCTGTCACGAAAGTATTCGCCAAGGACAAGGAAGTTGTTTCAGTAAAACTGGACCCGTTCAGGGAAACGGCCGACATTGACGAAACAAACAACAGCTGGCCGCGGGCGCTTCAGCATTCGCGCTTCGAGCTCTTTAAGCAAAAGCAGCTACCCCGCGGATCTTCTGACGGCTCTAACCCAATGCGTGATGCAAGGCAGTAGTGTCCCTTGCAGAAGATAACAATATGTTAAAACAAGGATAATATCCTGATTAAACGGTTGATCTATGTTTGTACAGATCAACCGTTTAATATGAAATCAAAAAATCTACATCTAACCCTGTCACTTCTTGCATCAGCCCTTATCGGAACGGCCACATTCCAGGCCTGTAAAGATGACAAGGACGACAACAACAGCCCCGTATCCGTAAAGCTTGAGGATCACTCGAAAACGCCTGCCTTGTTAAAAAAACTGCCGGGTTTTGAAAGTCTTGAACTCTACTCCTTATTCAGCAGCGAAGATGAGTTCCCCGAATCTCCCGGGTATCGTTTTGGCGGATCTGCCGATGGGGCCGGCCTTATCAAAGATCCGAACGGCAGCGGCTTCGTCATGCTTGTTAACAATGAAGACAACTACTCGTTGTCAAAGATTAGCTTCGATGCGACTTTCAAGCCTGTTAAAGGTGAATACGTATTAAATTCTGACGCCGGACAGTGGCGTCTCTGTTCGGGCACCATGGTCACCCCTGCAGAACACGGATTCGGCCCTACTTACCTATGCGTCGGCGAAAGTGACGTAGAAGCACAAACGCACAAAATAAATCCCCTGACTTCGGGCATCCAGTCAAACTCTACCGCAGGAGGACTTGGACATTGGAGCGGAGAAAATGCAGTCCCGCTGCCTAAGGATGCGTATCCCGGAAAAACAGTACTGGTTCTGGGCGAAGATGCAGACGATGCCTCGGGAGGTCAGGTGGTGCTGTACATATCGAAGACCGTTGGCGATCTTGAGAACGGTACGCAGTACATGCTGAAGAGGAAAGACGGCAACCAGAAAGAGATGGACATGCAGGCAGGCAGCTCTTATGACGTGGAATTTGTGAAGATTGAAAACCATAAAACGCTAACCGGTGCACAAGTACAGGCGATGGTGGATCCGCTTCAGGCAATTAAGTTTGGCCGGGTGGAAGACATCGACTACCGCAAGGGAAGCGCGGCGGCAGGAAGAGAAATCTACTTTAACGTTACAGGTCAGGATTATGCAAAAACCAACCTTGACCGCTCAAGAACCAAAATGGGCCGCACTTACCGCCTGATGCTCGATCAGAACGACCCAACGAAGGGTAAACTCGAATGTATACTTGATGGCGATGATGATAACGGCATTGCGAAGGATTTTCAGAACCCCGACAACATTTGTGTCACCAAAAACTACGTATACATTCAGGAGGACTCGAACACCTATGGTTCTGAAACGCACGACGGATATATTTATCAGTACAACATTGCCACGAAAGAGCTGAAGAAAGTTCTGGAACTGGATCATCGCCGCGACGATCCGAAGTTTAAAGCGACCGCTGCTCGCGGGAACTGGGAATACGGCGCGCTGATTGATATATCTGATGTCATCGGAGTGCCCGATACCTTCACCTTGTGCGTGCAGCCCCATACCTGGAAAGAAGAAGCCTTCAAAGCACCTGACAAAGGAAGCAAAAGAACTGATGAAATGCAGGGAAGCCAGGTGGTGCTGATTAAAGGACTTCCCAGATAAGCGTTCCTGAGCGTAATCTGCTGACAGGGATCAAAGTAAGTTAAATGGTAACAGCAACAGCCAGGGGCAAATCACTAACAGAAAGCACTTCATATACATAAATCTGCAATCGTCCTCCGGTTCATCAACCGGGGGACTTCCTTTTTTGAGATTCATGCATACTAAAATCATATTTGCAACACTCCTCATTCTTGTTCTCGCCCAGGGCTGCGTACACCGCGGAGAACGCGACGTCCTGTCGGAAGTAAAGATCTATTACCTTCATCAGATAGAGCAAACAGACAGCCTGGCAAAGGAACTGAAAGAAAGCATCAGGGGGGACCGCGGGAAAGCGGCCTCGCAAAATCTATTTAAGAAAGCGCGGCTTGCTTACAAAAAAACCGAGTTCCTGACAGAGTATTACTTCCCGCTGACAGCGAGGGCGATTAACGGCGCTCCCATTCCTTCTATGGAAGACGACGATCAGCACCGGATCAACCAGCCCTCCGGCTTCCAGACGATTGAGCCTTATCTTTTTCCAGATGAAGATCCCTCACAAAAAAAGAACTGGAGAGCTTTGTTAACATTCTGATCTCTGACCTCCACCGGCTGAAAACAATGGCGGCAGAGAGAGAGATGGGCGAGCCTCAGGTCTTTGACGCCATGCGACTGGAGGTATTCAGGGTTATCACCATGGGGATCGCCGGTTTTGACGCCCCTGTTGCTCAGAACTCTATGGAAGAAGCAGCGGCAGCGCTTTCGTCGCTCGCATTTCTCTACCGCCTTTACGAGACTCCTCTAAGCAGGAAGGATAAAGCCCTCTTCGCCTCAACGGTAAAGGTGCTGAATAACGGGATCCGCTACCTGAGGACAAACCGCGACTTTAATTCATTCGACAGGATGGCGTTTATTACCCGGTTTGGGAATCCTTCATCAGCCCTGATCTACCGTTCTGCCCGGCTGCTTGGCATGGCTCCGCTATCCTTCAGGCGCCCGCTTCGCTCAGACGCGGAGACACTATTTGAGAGCGAAGCCTTCGACCCCGACTACTATACGGCAAGTATGGACGCCCGCTCAACTAAAGAAAAAGTGGCGCTGGGAAAGAGGCTGTTCTATGATCCTGTACTCTCCGGTAATGGAAAACGCTCTTGTGCAACCTGTCACGACCCCTCGAAGGCTTTTACTGACGGGCTGCCTAAAAGTCCGACGATCAGCGGAAACAGGTTTGTCAGAAGAAACACGCCTACTGTCCTAAACGCTGGACTGCAGTCGGCTCTCTTCTACGACAATCGCGCCACTTATCTGGAGGACCAGGCCACGGATGTGATCTCTAACAAAGACGAGATGCATGGCTCCCTGCCCGATGCAGTAGAACGGCTGAAACGCGATGCAAACTACTCTTCGCTGTTCAAGGCGGCATTTCCAGGCCCGGGCGAACCTGTATCTGACTACCACCTCCGCAACGCAATCGGCAGTTATATTCGCTCTCTGACAAGTCTTAACTCGCCGTTTGACAAGTACGTGAGAGGAGATAAAAGTCAGCTCACGGCCGGTGAAGTACGAGGATTTAACCTGTACATGGGCAAGGCCAAATGCGGAACCTGTCACTTCGCCCCACTGTTCAACGGAAACGTTCCTCCCGACTTTACTGAAACGGAAACTGAGGTGATCGGGGTGCCGCTGTCAGCCTCGTCCGGAAAGATTGACACAGACAAAGGCAAATACGACCTCAGGAAGCTGGAGCTCTACCGGGATGCATTCAGGACGCCGACGGTAAGGAACATTGCGCTGACAGCCCCCTACATGCATAACGGCATTTATAAAACGCTGGAGGAAGTGCTCGACTTCTACAACAAGGGCGGAGGATCAGGACTGGGCATCAGCCTGGCCAACCAAACCCTGCCCTTTGACCATTTACAGCTATCGCCCCGGGAACAAAAGGACATTATTGCCTTTCTGAAGAAACTTAGTGACACGTCGGCTGTCGGGCGGTAAGCACACGTTCGTGGCGCAATTATTGTTGTTAACAGGATATACCGGAGGCCATAATCTGCCTGTCTCCGGCCCCTAAATTTTAACAGTATATGGCATTACAACAAGCAACATTTGGTGCAGGCTGCTTCTGGTGTACGGAAGCCGTCTTCCAGGCCGTACAAGGTGTTTCTAACGTGGTTTCCGGTTATATGGGTGGCGCTTCTCCAAACCCCAGCTACATGGAGGTTTGCAGCGGCGACACAGGACATGCCGAAGTGATCCAACTTGATTTTGATCCAGAGGTGGTTACCTACGAGGAACTGCTGCTCATATTCTTCAAAACGCACAGTCCTACTTCCCTCAACAGACAGGGCAACGACGTTGGCACCCAGTATCGCTCCGTGATTTTTTACCATACCCCCGAACAGAAAGTTGCAGCGGAAAAAATGATTGACGAGTTAACCAGAGAGATGGTTTTTGACAAGCCGATCGTAACGGAGGTATCGCCTGCCACTGATTTCTACCGCGCGGAAAATTACCACCAAAATTACTACAACGAAAACAGTTCAAAGCCGTACTGCATGTTCGTTATCCAGCCCAAGCTGTCCAAGTTTGCAGAAAACTTCAAAGAAAAGATCAAGCCGGAGTTAATGAATTAAAGCTGTTGGAAGCCATTCTCATCACGCAGTGCAGGAGAATGGCAGAGCCTGAACCGGGTTCTCCTGCACGTTGGCTCAGAAGTCATGCTGAGGCAACGTGAAGAAGCAGGAAGAGTGAAAGCAGGTGTGCTTTTCCAATCGCCAGTATCCCTTCGGGAAGATTACGAGGGATGAGGAGCGGGACTTTCGTCTCCGCTGTCTCAGGTTTTAACATTGGGCCAGAGGCTAGAACAAGCCCAGCTGGCCTTTGTCATCTATATCTACATCGTCGGGATTGGTGATCTCAAAATCAACCTCTTTTGCTGGTTTCTTTTCGGTTGCAGCCCTGGCGAGTTCGTCGAGTTCATCAGGCGCGCTTATTTCCTTTTCCGCTTCTGCATCCTTTTTCTCGGCAATAACCGCCTCTTTCAAAGGGGTTTCAGGTACGGGATCAGGCACGTCCTCCTCGTCATCATGCTCAGCAATGAGCTCTACCTTTTTGACATCGTGAGGCGTAAGCTTGTTGCCCTGCGCCTTCATTCCCTTCACATCGATCAAATCCGCAAGGTTCACTTCTGATGATTCAGGAGTTAACGCTTTTCCTTTCAGGACATCCAGCTGCACTACAGGCTGCGCGGCGCCCGATATGATCACCATTTTAGACCCTGGCTCCTCATTAATGATGCTGGTTTGTTTGCCGATGGCCAGGTCATCAAACGTAAAACGCTTCACGTAGTAGTTTTTAGACTTTCCGTCGATGTGCACCACCGTATACACTTTCTCCGGCTCATACTTCTCAATGAGAACCATCTTGTCGTCGAAGTGATTGGTGAGATCAAACGAAGTAAGCTCGTATACTCCCGTTGACAGGACGGTAAGGATCTTGTCGGGCCCGTCAAACTCGCCCAGGTACTTTCCTCTGCCATCCACATTCAGACGTCTTAGCACATCATCAAACCAAATCTTACGTCCGGCAAGAGTTGAAACCCCCTTGCTCTTCAGGGTGATCTTCTTTACCGGATATTTGCTGACAATGTTTCCCATTGAACTGCGGCCCTTAATGGCAATCTCTGCAAAGTCGATATCAAAGTGCAGCTTTTTGAGCTTGGAGTGCGGCTTCAGCTGTACGCTTACTACTTCAGCTTCTCCGTTAGGATTGGCCGTGAAATAAAGGGTCTTAGAGCCCTTTGTTCCTTTGGTTAGGTCGTACTCCTTATCCCGGGTAACACCGAGTACCGAGAACCTTTTGATGTAAGAGGTGCCGCTCTCGCCGTCCTTATAGATCATGTTATAGACAGTACGCTCATCGCCTTTCTTGAACACGGCAACATGGAGAATGCTCTTGCCTACGAAAACCTTATCCTGCATCTTGGTCACCAGAAAGCGTCCGTCTTCTCTGAAGATGATGATCTCATCGAGGTCGGAGCAGTCGCATACGAACTCGTCCTTCTTCAGCCCGCTGCCAATAAAGCCTTCCTCGCGGTTCACATAGAGCTTTACATTGGCCAGAGCCACTTGTGCAGCCTCTACTTTGTCGAAAGTGCGGAGCTCTGTCTTCCGTTCCCTGTCTTTCCCGTACTTCTCCCTGATCTTTTCGAACCAGGCGATGGTATAATCGGTGAGATGCTTAAGGTGGTAAGTCACCTCCTTAATTTCGTCCTCCAGCACCTTCATCTGCTCATCCGCTTTCTTCACATCGAAGCGGGTGATGCTGCTCATCGGCTTGTCGATCAGCTTTTTGTAATCCTCAGGCAGGATGGTGCGGTAAAACTGAGGGAAGAACGGTTCGAACAGGGTATTAAGCACTTGCACCACCGTCTCAAAGTTCCCGGAGTTCTCGTATTCCGGATTCTTATACATCCCCTCCTGTATGAAGATCTTGAGAAGGGAACTGAAAAATATCTTTTCCTTCAGCTCATTCAGCCGGATCTCCAGTTCGCGTTTCAGGAGTTCCCGGGTGTTTTCTGTGTTCTCGATGAGAATGTCGTTCACACTCATGAAGTGCGGCTTATCATCGCGGATTACACAGGTATTTGGTGAAATAGAAACCTCGCAGTCTGTAAAAGCATAGAGGGCGTCAATCGTGACATCAGGAGAGATACCGGGGGCCAGATGAATAATGATCTCCACATCCCTCGCGGTGTTATCCTCGATCTTTTTAATCTTGATCTTTCCTTTGTCGTTGGCTGCGATGATGCTATCAATGAGACTGCCGGTGGTGGTAGAGAAAGGTATTTGAGTGATGGCGAGGGTTTTCTTATCCCGTTCGAGGATCCTTGCACGCACCCTTACCTTCCCTCCGCGCTGCCCTTCGTTGTAATTTGAGCAGTCGGCCATTCCGCCCGTGGGGAAATCGGGCAGAAGGTTGGGTCTGTTGCCTCTCAGAACTTCTATAGAGGCATCTATCAACTCCAGGATGTTATGAGGAAGAATCTTGGTGGCCAGTCCGACGGCGATCCCTTCGGCACCCTGAGCAAGTAAAAGCGGAAACTTCACCGGCAGGGTAACCGGCTCACGGTTACGCCCGTCGTAGCTCGACTGCCACTCCGTGGTATCGGGATTAAAAACAACGTCATTGGCGAATTTAGAAAGCCTGGCCTCAATATAACGGGGTGCAGCGGCCGAATCGCCTGTCTCGGGATTCCCCCAGTTACCCTGGGTGTCGATCAGCAGGTTCTTTTGCCCGATCTGGACCATCGCATCGCCGATAGAAGCATCGCCGTGGGGATGGTATTTCATCGTGTTCCCGATCACGTTAGCGGCTTTATTGAACCGGCCGTCGTCCATTTCCTTCAGGGAATGGAGGATCCTGCGTTGCACGGGCTTCAGTCCGTCGTTTACATGAGGCACAGCACGGTCAAGAATTACGTAAGATGCGTAATCAAGGAACCAGTTTTCGTATAAGCCGTTGATCGGCGTTACATTCTGTAGTTTGTCGTTACTTTCGTTATTCTGAACAGATTCGTCGTTCATCCTTTTCTAATACTCTGCGAGGCGTAAAGATACAAAAAACACTCATGAGCCGCGGTCTCAAACGGAGAGGAAAGTTGATTGAGTGTTCTTCGTGCCCGCTTAAACTTGACGAAGCGATCTCAATAACGGCCATTGGCCGTCAGATATAAGCTGTCAGCAATGCTTTATAAAGCAATTAATCATCTCAATAACACAAATAGACTTTCAAGAAAAACACTCATAAGCTACGCTCACAAACAGGAGATGAAAGCGAATGGACGTTTATCCCCGCCCTCCAGTTTTAACCGCAGTGGTCCATGAAAGCTTGGAAAAGCGACCGAATAAGGTCTATAAAGCAGCCGAACCGCTGGTATTGAAGCTGTTGAAGAATGCTTTCAATAGTCTCAGCAAACCTGGCGGAAGCGACCCTTTAGGCCCTTCGGGCGAGTACTGATGGTCGCGATAAAAGCAACCGACTTGTCGAGAATGAAATCTGCGAACAGCGTTATCAAATCTGGAGAGAAGCAGATTAGCAGTTCTTTCAGATCTTTTGAACTAGGCGCGGGGATCTCATTCCTGCAATAAAAAGGAGATTCCTGATCGCGGTGGAGACAAAACAATTTAAAATAAAAAACCCGGCCAGGGCCGGGTTTTAAAACTATAAAGAGAATCTTTTAGTCGTTCTGACTATTCCTCCGTTTTGTCACTTTTTTCGATCCTGGAGCCTGTGTTTTCTCTTCAGGTACTATGGGAGGCTTAGGAGTGATAACAATCTCTTCGCGTTCCTTGTTAAAATCGACCTCCATCACCACACCGTCAGTAAGCTCCCCTTTCAGGATTTCTTCTGCAACTGGATCTTCGAGGTATTTCTGGATGGCTCGTTTCAACGGACGGGCACCAAATTGAGAATCATAGCCCTTTTCTGCAATAAATTCTTTCGCGTCTTCAGTAAGAACGATGTCGTATCCGAGTGAATTAACTCGTCCAAACAGTGCAGCAAGTTCGATATCAATGATCTTGAAGATGTTCTCTTTGGTAAGAGAGTTGAACACGATCACGTCGTCTATACGGTTGAGGAACTCAGGCGCAAAAGCACGTTTTAACGCGTTCTCAATAACTCCTCTTGAGTGGACATCAGCCTGCATAGCCTTTGCCGAAGTGGTAAAACCAACACCCTGACCGAAGTCCTTCAGCTGGCGTGCACCAATGTTAGAGGTCATGATCACGATGGTGTTGCGGAAATCAACTTTCCTTCCGAGGCTGTCGGTCAGCTGTCCTTCATCCAATACCTGTAACAGGATATTGAATACATCGGGGTGAGCTTTTTCAATCTCATCCAGCAATACCACTGAGTACGGCTTGCGGCGGACCTTTTCGGTCAGCTGTCCGCCTTCTTCGTATCCTACATATCCCGGAGGCGCACCTACCAGACGAGACACGGCAAACTTCTCCATGTACTCGCTCATGTCGATCTGAATAAGCGCATCTTCACTGTCGAACATGAAGCGTGCCAGCTCTTTTGCAAGTTCGGTCTTACCTACGCCCGTAGGTCCAAGGAAGATAAAGGAACCGATCGGTTTCTTTGGATCCTTCAATCCGGCACGTGTACGCTGGATGGCCTTGGTAAGCTTCTTAATGGCATCATCCTGACCGATAATCTTTCCTGCCATCAGTTCTGGCATGGCAAGCAGCTTCTGGCTGTCTGTCTGCCCTACCCGCTGAACAGGAATACCAGTCATCATCGAAACCACCTCTGCCACGTTATCCTCTGTTACTGTATAACGTCTGGTACGTGTTTCAGCTTCCCACGCGCCTTTTGCACGCTCAAGCTCTTCAAGCAGATGTTTTTCTGTGTCTCTCAGTTTAGCAGCTTCCTCATACTTCTGGCTGCGCACTACCTTGTTCTTCTCTACCTTGATCTCTTCGATCTTCTGTTCGATATCGATGATTTCCTGAGGAACATGGATATTGGTAAGGTGTACTCTTGAACCGGCCTCATCCAGGGCATCGATTGCCTTATCCGGGAGAAAGCGGTCGGTGATATACCTTGAAGTCAGCGTAACGCAGGCATTAATGGCCTCAGGAGTGTACGTAACCGCGTGATGCTCTTCGTATTTCTCCTTAATTCTGTTGAGGATCTCGATCGTCTCATCAGGAGTGGCAGGTTCTACCATCACCTTCTGGAAACGACGGTCAAGCGCTCCATCTTTCTCGATATACTGACGATACTCGTCAAGAGTAGTTGCTCCGATGCACTGGATCTCTCCACGGGCAAGAGCAGGTTTAAACATATTGGAGGCATCAAGTGACCCTGATGCACCGCCTGCACCTACGATAGTGTGAATTTCGTCAATGAATAGGATCACGTCAGGTGATTTTTCCAGCTCATTCATCACGGCCTTCATCCTCTCCTCAAACTGTCCGCGATACTTGGTACCGGCAACTAAAGAGGCCAGATCAAGGGTCACGACCCTCTTATTGAAGAGCACTCTGGATACCTTTCTCTGAACGATGCGAAGAGCAAGGCCTTCAGCGATTGCCGATTTACCTACCCCCGGCTCACCGATCAGGATCGGGTTGTTTTTCTTACGACGGGAAAGGATCTGTGACACGCGTTCAATCTCCTTTTCACGTCCGACAATAGGATCGAGTTTGCCGTCTTCAGCTGCCTTTGTAAGATCGCGACCGAAATTGTCAAGAACAGGAGTTTTTGATTTGATGTCAGATACTTTCTTAGGCTGACTGAAGGAAGACTCCTCTTCGCGGAAGTCGTCGTCTCCGGCGGCAGATCCGGGTGCTTCATCGCGGAAGTCGTCACGGTTCTGTTCTACCTCAGCCTTAAAGACATCGTAATTAATATTGTACTGTAACAATATCTGGGAGGCGATATTGTCGTCATCCCGGAGGATGGAAAGCAACAGGTGTTCAGTGCCAATTACATCGCTTTTAAAGATCTTTGCTTCAAGATATGTAATTTTCAAAACCTTCTCTGCCTGCTTGGTAAGGGGGATGTTCCCCAGATTTGCTGTTGTTCCCGCTGTCCCTTTGACCGCATCTTCAATAGAGCGCCGCAAACGTGCTGTATCTACACCCAACGATTTGAGTACCTTGATAGCCATGCCATCTCCTTCGCGGATCAGACCTAACAACAAGTGTTCGGTGCCAATATAATCATGTCCCAGCCGCAATGCCTCTTCCCTGCTGTATGAAATTACGTCTTTGACACGGGGTGAAAATTTAGCTTCCATTTAATAACCTTTCTACGTGTTGAACGTCCTAATGTATTAATTTGTTTCTTAAATAAGCCGGACGGATATGTAATATTTTATCAACAATTAAGCCATTTTTAACGAACGGCCTGCCTGCTACCCTAAGATAATAAAAATTAGATCAAAAGACCCGAAATAGCGATATTAGCGGCCAGATTTCAAGCAATAATGGCAGACGAAAAAATCATCTTTTCAATGGCAGGAGTAAATAAGATTTACCCGCCGCAAAAACAGGTCCTGAAGAATATCTACCTTTCCTTTTTTTACGGAGCCAAAATTGGAGTGATCGGCTTGAACGGATCCGGTAAATCCTCATTACTGAAGATCATCGCCGGTCTCGACAAATCATATCAGGGCGAAGTAGTGTTCTCACCCGGCTATACGGTGGGCTATTTAGCGCAGGAGCCGGAACTTGACCTGAACAAAACAGTCAGGGAAGTAGTAGAAGAGGGAGTGGCTGGCATTACCGCTATTCTGAAGGAATACGAAGAAATAAATGAAAAGTTCGGGCTTCCGGAAGTCTATGAAGATCCGGACGCTATGGATAAGCTGCTTGCCCGCCAGGGAGAGCTGCAGGATAAGATCGACGCTACCGGAGCCTGGGAGCTCGATTCGAAACTCGAGCGGGCAATGGACGCCCTCCGTACCCCTGACCCGGAAGAGAAGATTGCCACCTTGTCAGGAGGAGAACGCAGGAGAGTGGCATTATGTCGCTTACTCCTTCAGGAGCCCGATGTTCTGCTGCTCGATGAGCCCACCAACCACCTTGATGCGGAGTCGATCGACTGGCTGGAGCAGCATTTAAAGCAATATCAGGGAACGGTCATTGCCGTAACGCACGACCGTTACTTCCTGGATAACGTGGCAGGATGGATTCTGGAGCTTGATCGCGGCGAAGGAATTCCATGGAAGGGGAATTACTCCTCCTGGCTGGATCAGAAGTCTAAGCGCCTTGCGCAGGAAGAAAAGAGCGAAAGCAAGAGACAGAAGACCCTGGAACGGGAGCTGGAATGGGTACGTATGGCGCCCAAGGCACGGCATGCCAAATCAAAAGCGCGTCTGGCAAACTACGAAAAGCTTGCTTCTGAAGAAGGAAAAGAGCGCGAAGAAAAACTGGAACTCTTTATCCCTCCGGGACCGCGGCTTGGCAACGTCGTCATTGAGGCTCAGAATGTGAGCAAGGCCTATGGCGACCGCATACTTTTTGAAAACCTCAGTTTCTCACTTCCAAGAGCAGGAATTGTGGGCATTATCGGACCTAACGGAGCCGGAAAAACCACCTTGTTCCGACTGATCACGGGCCAGGAGCAGCCCGACTCAGGGACATTCCAGGTAGGAGAAACCGTGGTGCTGGGATATGCGGACCAGCTGCATAGTGACCTGAATCCTGATAAGTCGGTTTGGGAGAACATAACGGACGGACTGGACAATATCATGCTCGGCAACCGCGCCGTCAATTCACGCGCCTACGTCTCGAAGTTCAATTTCAACGGAGCGGATCAGCAAAAAAAGGTCTCAGTGCTGTCAGGAGGAGAGCGGAATCGCGTGCACCTGGCAATCACACTGAAGAAAGACTCCAATGTGCTGTTGCTCGATGAGCCGACGAACGACATTGACGTAAACACGCTGAGGGCGCTGGAAGAAGGTCTGGAAAACTTTGCAGGCTGTGCAGTGATTATCTCGCACGACCGCTGGTTCCTCGACCGTATCTGTACCCACATCCTGGCATTTGAAGGAGAGTCGCAGGTGTATTTCTTCGAAGGAAATTATTCAGAGTACGAAGAGAATAAGAAAAATAGACTGGGCGATGCCGGTCCGAAACGCATCAGATACAAGAAGCTGTCGGTATAACACGCAGATTGAAAAGCAGGATCGGGCAGTCAGTCCTGCTTTTCAATATTAGCTTCTAACTTCGTCCCGCAGTTGGGGCAGAAATTAGCAGAGGATCGGTCGATCAGAGTTCCGCAGGCAGGACAGGGCTGAGCATCAGCCTGAGTAGCGCGGGCCATCTCCACCGAGACGATGCCAGTAGGGACAGCAATAATTCCATACCCGATTATCATTAAAATGGAAGCCACAAACCGGCCAAGCGGAGTACCGGGAGATACATCCCCGTAACCGACGGTGGTAATGGTTACAATCGCCCAGTAAATGCTCTCGGGTATGCTGTTAAATCCGTGCTCCTCCCCTCTATCACATACATCATGGTGCCTACAATGGTTACCAGGGTGACCACAGCGGAAAGGAAGACCGTAATTTTGTACATACTTGCCTTCAAAGCTTTGCCGAGCACGTTGCCTTCATAGAGGTAACGGGTAAGCTTTAAGATACGGAATACCCGAAGCAAGCGGATAGCTCTCAGGACAATGAAATACTGGCCGCCCTGCAGGAGCAGGGCAAAGTATCCCGGTAAAAGGGCAACCAGGTCGACAAGGCCGTAAAAGCTGAATACATAATGCCTGGTGTTTCTGGAGCTGTACACCCTCAGAATATATTCGATCGTGAAAAGGAAGGTAAAGACCCACTCAAGCAACCGAATCTCATGGTGATAAACCTTACGGAAGCTCTCGACACTCTCCATAAACACCAGAAGGATGCTCAGAATGATCAGCCAAAGGAGGAGGATATCAAATAGTTTCCCGGCCCTGGTGTCTGACCGGAAAACCACTATGTAAACTTTGTTCTTAATATTACTCCATCTGCTGGCCATTAAATGCTATACATTTGCCACCCTGAAAGGTTTTATATCGACCGTTTCCCAGACACGCTCATTAATATAGGGTTCATTGTCGAGCCAGCTCTTCAGCTCGTCTTCTGTCTCGAACTGAACGACCATGGAAGATCCGGCCATCTTTCCGGTATCGTCAAGAAAAGCACCAGCAACAATGAGGTTATTGTTGGCTTTTAACTTTCGCGCACCTTCCAGGTGTTCTTCGCGCACAGCCATTCTTCTTTCAAGGGCCTGTTCATCGGTAAAATCGGTTCCGGTAATCAAATATTGAGTCATAATTAGTAGTACTAGGTGAAATTTTTAAATGAAACTAAGGTAGGGAATATTGCGACAATTAAGATCAAATGATCTGTTCCTCGTACGCTACTTTTCCTTTCTTTAGTTTACCTGTGGTATCCAGAGACCAGGCCGAGAGGTAAACCGAGCCGTCGGTTTCGAACCTGAGTTTGAAAAACCCCTTGCATTTGGCGCCATAGTGCAGGTGCTTCCCGGACTGCACCACGTATTTCACCTTTGAGCCGGAGCCACTGACGATAAAGTGATTGTTGTTTTTAGCGATATACTGAAGATTATGTTCATGACCTGCAGCGTAGATGAGTCCCGGATATTTACCCAAAATCTCCTTTAACTTGGCTCTCAGCCGCCTGTACCGGGGATGAGCCATATCTTCGCGGGCGCCCAGAAATTTGCGGTACAAAGGTAGCAGGGAACCGAGCCCGGGCAATGGAATCCAGGCGTCCTTATCGTAAATGGTGAGCGGAAAGATGTGATGCTTCAGCTTAAAACGTCCCCCATGGATGGCATAGCTATAAACAGGATGATGCCCGACCACCAAAACCCGCTTGTGCTTATTTTCTTCCAGGACCTGTTCAAGATGCTCAAAGAATTCCTCTTCTGACGACACCCGGCAGCCATACTGGGCGCCTATAGGCCTGAGTCCTTTTTGCATCCACCACTGAGTGTCAATGGCGACGATTGTTATATTTTCGCCGATGCTGATTTCAACAGGGCCCGGGCATCCGTTAGAAGGTAAAAAGACATTCTTCCCCTCAAAGAGCTTCTGGATATACTTTTCCTGCCGCATCACATACTCGTAGCCATCACTCCTGCCCTTATTCCAGTCGTGATTGCCCGCTATAAACACCACCTTTCCATGGTAATCCTTCAGCGCTTCATAATGTTGCTTCAGTGTGTTCTCAGCATTCCTGCGGAGGATATTACCTTCGGGGGGAGGCCGCGGGGATAAATATTATCGCCAAGAAAGATCACTGCAGACGGCTGCTGGGGATCAAAGTGCGCACATAACATTTGTAAGACAGGATCCGGGCGGGAAGTGGAGATATCTCCGGTGTCTCCGATCAGGAAGACCTCGAAGGGCGAGGAAGATAAGTCGAAGGACGCCATGTAAGCTTAACACTTAGCAATTGGTGATTGTTGACAAAAACCGACTGAAATCGGTTATTTCTTATACTTTTGTTACTCTCATCGCAACCAATATGGACAAAAAAAGCTCAGCCAGCCTGCGCTGGATAACCCTTTTCATCATCATCTTAAACATCGCCTTTAACTACTTTTATATGGCCCTCATTGACCAGCCTTCTATGGGCCAGGTCTCAGGCAAATATCCCAGCCTCTTCACACCCGCCGGCTATGCGTTTTCAATATGGGGACTGATCTACTGTTCTTTCCTGTTTTTCTGTATTGTTCAGCTGAAGCGCACCCGGCTTGAGAAGACGGCATATAACCGGCTCTCCGTTCCTCTTTTAATTTCAAACGTCCTGGCCGCACTTTGGATCGTTGTCTTTACCAAAGAGATGTTTACGCTTAGCGTTGTGATCATGAGCATTCTGCTGCTGCTCAGTGTGAGGATGTTTGGGGCGGCCGCCTCGGCATACTTCCGCCACCGGCATAACTGGTGGATCCAGCTTCCTTTTAGCTTATTCTGTGGCTGGCTGTCAGTAGCATTCCTAGCCAACCTTGCAGTTTTGATCGCTTCCGAGCAAGGCAAAGAAAATGAGGTGCTCACGCTGTTATTTATCGCACTCGCTGTCATTGCCGCCATGCTGGTTGGCATACGCTTCCGTAACCCCGTCTATCCCTTAGTAGTTGCGTGGGCGGTATTTGCGATCTGGATAGCGCGTAAGGGTGATCATCCCGGTGTAGCCTATACGGCGCTGGCAGCCTC
This sequence comes from Arcticibacter sp. MXS-1, assembly GCF_041902385.1. Lineage (GTDB taxonomy): Bacteria > Bacteroidota > Bacteroidia > Sphingobacteriales > Sphingobacteriaceae > Arcticibacter. The sequence goes on from NZ_CP169244.1 coordinate 4,725,187, forward strand.
CCTGCTAAGCATACTGGCATGCTTTGCAGCCCTGTACAGGCTTAAGTCTTCGCCCTCGCTGAGGCGCTAAAGACAGGGGCGGCGAGAAGCCTGCCTGATCTTAATCGCGAAAGTTTTGAGTGACCATCAATCCGTATATTCCGCCGTCGAGTATCCCGATTCCAAGCCTTCCGTACGAGGGGTTGAGAATGTTGGCCCGATGCCCAGGCGATTTCATCAGCCCCTCGTGCGCCAGCTTCAGAGTCTGAGCCAGCGCAAGGTTTTCTCCTGCCGTAAGGAACGGAACGCCAGCCCTGCGGATCCTGTCAAAAGGAGTTTCACCCTCCGGACTGATGTGCGAAAAGTAGCCTCTTGAAAACATATCGTCACTATGTGATCGTGCGACCACCACTAATTCTTTGTCTGCTTTAAGAGCATTTAAGCCCGCCTTTGCCCTCTCCTGATTAACCAGCTGAAGCATTTGCTCCTCCAGCTGAGGTTGCGGGGGTGCCTTTCTGACAACAAAGTTTAGCTTGACAAGCTTATTGGGATCACGCTCTTCAGTCTTGTAAAAAGCCCCCTGAATGGTTTGCAGGCCGTTGCCCACGAATGTTTCCATCCCCCTGAAGGCCCTCGTTAGCCAGACTGCCGTCTTGCTTTCCCTGGCCTTCTCCTGCGACTGCCAGCCAAGTGGCACCAACAGAAGCAAGACAGAAACGATTGCAGCTTTTACCACCCCTCCCACAATTCCCAGCATCAGGCCTGCCGCCTTGTTTATCCTGCTTTCGTGCACTTCGTCGGAAAGCAGTGCGAGCAAGCGGTTAAAGACTGAAGAAACGGCGAGGCTGCATAGGATCAGCGTGATCAGAAAAGAGAGCGACACCCTCCAGGCCTCGGGAAAAGGCAGAATCCCGGCAAGCAGTGCTGCAACGTGCGGAAATATCAAAAAGGTAAGGGCAATGCTCAGCACCCAGGAAAACAGATTGATAGTTTCCAGAATAAAGCCGTTGCTGACTCCTCTCCAGGCTGACAAGCAGATCACCCCGATCAAAAGAACATCAATTAGGTTCATAGCTCATTCTTAACAGGAGAACGCGCAGGAGGTTCTCCCTTTAAATCATTCCTCTGCCGGCGTACTCTTCCATCCTCCAGCACAAGCGATTTGGAAACGCTTTCGGGAATCTCATTCTGATAATGGCTGACATAAATGAGGGTCACATCGCTATTCTGGCACAGGGTATTAATAACCTGTTTAAAGTGATCCTGTTGCTCCGCATCCAGGCCCTGACACGGCTCATCAAAGATCAGCAGGGGCGGGTTCTTCACCAGGGCCCGCGCCAGCAAACAAAGGCGCTGTGTGCTTGCCGACACATTACGAAGCAGTTGGCCCGCAGCCGGTTCTATGTGCAGCAGGCGCATCCAGGTCCGTGCTACTTCCCTTCTGGCGCGATCAGAGGGTCTGAACAGGCCAAGAGTATCATAAAAGCCCGACTCGACCACCTGGAGGCAGGAGGATGTATTTGGGAAATATTGAAAGAGCTCAGGAGAGACGAAACCTATATTTCTTTTGATGTCCCAGATACTCTCACCGCTTCCCCGCTTTTTGTCGAACAGTACAATATCATTTGCATACGCCTGGGGATTGTCTCCGTTAATTAAGCTCAGCAGAGTCGACTTGCCGGCTCCGTTGTGACCAAGCAGTGCCCAGCGTTCCCCTGGCTTTACAAGCCAGTCGACCCCCTCAAGGACCGTTCTTTCTCCATAACGCACCACGACATTCCTCATGCCGACAATCGTCTCGTAAGATCTTTTGCCTGCGTCCGTTAAAAGCGGCCCGAGTGCTTCTGCATCTATCGCTGAATGTGCGGACAGAAGCGCTGCCGGGCTAAAGGATGAAGCGCCAACTGCTTCAACTATCTTTCCTTTGTCGAGTGTGGCGACATGGGTAACAACATCAGGGACTTCGGAGGGAGACGTAGCGATGATCATATGAATGCCCGACCGGCCGATCTCAAGCAAGAGCTTGTTCAGGTATTCCCGCATGGCAACGTCAAGACCCGTGAGCGGATTATCAAGCAATAGCAGGACCGGATTTTTCAGCAACGCCGCTGCGATTAACAGTCGCTTCGTCTCTCCGTTGGAAAGCTTGATGAGCTGCTTATCCATCAGGGGCGCAAGCCTCAAGGCGTCCACAACCCTTTGGCTGGTCCAGTAACCAGGTCTGGAATTCGTGCCAATCCTTTCAATATACTCTTCTACCTTTACGGCATCTTCCGAGTCGGATGAATTATACCTCTGCTGGTAGTAAAAGTTAGAGGTATTGGAGAGGCTTCGGAAGTGGTGTCTTGCAGAGACGTACGCTACCAGGCGATGCCAGTTAAAGAGCGGATCGGCCTCTCTGCCTGCAGCAACAACAGGGTCTAATGAAGGATGCTCCACCTCTCCCTTTGAGATGGACAGCTTACCGGCAATTGCTTCAAGAAGTGCGCTCTTGCCAGAGCCGCTCCTGCCTACCAGGGCCCAGTGTTCTCCTGACTTCACCTGAAAATTAAGATCTTCAAAAATAATATCGTTCACATTCCTGACCGTCACAGACGTCAGTGATAGAAGTGTGCTCATTGATCATGCAGATTATAGTCGGCAGCGCGCTGCCCCACCGTAAATTGTTCAAGCCTAAGGTAAGGGTTTTACCAGAGATATGCCATTGAAGCGCAGACCCTCATACGCATACTTGGTTTACAGCTTGTAAAAGTGCTGGCTATGAGCTAACTTTAGATAGAGAGAGAGGTTCTATCTGTACACCAGCTATAAACTAAAGATCATGGATTTATTCATCCTCCTGCATACGGACGCGTACGAAGCCTCTGACGGAAAAATTATAGCCTGCTCTTTGTTCAGGGAGAATCTTACGGATCGTATGAACCACCTGGCAAATGAAGCAAATAATAAGGTGTTTGACACCGCTCACCTGCCTGAGACCAACTCCTCGCATTTTTTTGTTTACGATGAGAAAGAAGACAGCTGGATAAAATGGAACGGAAGAAGATGGACCGAAAAACTGAGCATTCGAAAATTCAATATGATCTAAGCGAAGGCCTTTTAAAAGTAAAAGCCCCTGATGGGCAGGAGCTCAACTAACCAATTATAAACCATTATGAAATTTTTCTGGTTCTTGTACGGTTGCCAAACCCTAAAGGTTCCCATTTTCTTATTTTTTTTATTGAATTGTTTTCGAAGCCCGGAGGAACACAGCGACGAAGATGATCTATGCTGCTGATGTCGTGATCAGACCAGGAAAAAACTGTCAAAATACCAGGTCCCTTTCATCCGACTGGCAGCTTGCAGTCACAGAACCCCTTTTCCTGAGCAATTGATTGCCCTAAGTGCGATCAGCAAAAGGCTTTTAAAAGATTTGCCTTGCTTTTATTATCCATACGCAGAGGCTTTTAGAAGAATTGTGCCTGCCTTATTGCCCGGACTTACAACAAATGCCCTTGTTTCATCCGGACCGTCAAGTGTAAGGTGTACTAAGTCAGTCCATTTGGTTAGTTAAATAGTAAGAAAGCTGCCCGGCTTTGTTACTATTTCGGGAAGCAGATCTCTTGTTTCTTTTTCCTGATACACCTGATTAAGCTTGCCCCCTCTGGCGCGACAGCGTACCTCTGTTTTAATTAAACTATCGCAATCAGGTTAGACATCCCTTTGCTGAAGCTTCACCCTTGGGGAAACTTTAATTCTTCTTGATTGTAATTAATTAAAAATACACAAGCAAATACTTAATAAAAACACAAGCAAAATGAAAGCAAAACACATAAATCTAATCCTCTTTAGTTTAGTAATGATCCTCTCAAGCTGTGAACTTGTGGGAGACATTTTCAAGGCCGGTATGTGGACCGGAGTAATTGCCGTGGTATTGGTGGTTGTACTCATTATCTGGGTTTTAAAGAAAATATTCTAGCTTCCGGTTTTCGACATCGTATATTTCACTTAGGCGGAGAAACAGAGCGCACCCAAGCCATCTGGAAAGGGTTCTGCTTATCTGCCTGAGTGATAAAACTAAGTAGACAAGGTCTTGTCTGCATCCCTATTTAGACCTACTTTTGCATTTGCAACCGGCAAGAGTGTACTCTGCCGACTTTATTGATCTTCTTAAAACCGGCCAGCTGTTGAAAAGATTTAATACCATTAAGAAGTACCACAGTTTTTTACGATTCAGGAGAGACTTTACCAAGTATAGCATAACCAAGGCGAGAAGCTTCGAGATCTTTATCCATTGGCTGAAAAGTAAGTTATCAAGAAGCCAGTTCCTGTTGCTGTCGGGCATCATCGTCGGAATCACTGCCGGACTGGCCGGGGTCATATTAAAGTCGCTGGTCAGTTACATCCATTACGTCATCACCGGGAAGGTGCACTTTAGTGAACAGATCTTTTTCTATATCCTGTTCCCCTTTCTGGGGATTGTACTCACGACGACCATTGTCATCCTCTTTTTCAAGGGGCAGGACCGAAAAGGCATTCCGGCGATCCTTCACGAGATTGCTCAAAATTCCAGTCTGGTATCATCAGTAAAAATGTACTCGCAGGTTATCCAAAGCGCCGTTACGGTTGGCCTTGGAGGATCGGCAGGTTTGGAGAGTCCCATCGCAGTAACAGGTGCTGCGATAGGTTCCAACTATGCGAAAACCTATGGACTGGATTATCGAAACAGAACCCTGCTCCTTGCTGCAGGCGCAACTGCCGGTATTGCTTCAGCCTTTAACGCTCCCATTGCAGGTGTTATGTTTGCGTTCGAAATTCTCCTTACCGGAGTTGTATTCACGGATTTCATTCCGCTGGTAGTGGCAGCGGTATGCGGTAGTCTCCTTTCAAAAATAATACTAAACGAGGACGTACTGTTCCATTTTAAAGCAAGGAATGAATTCAACTATGCCAACACGCCCTTCTATATTGTACTGGGCCTCACATGCGGCCTTTATGCACGATACTTCGTTGTGATATCTTCGCAAGTTGAGCACTTCTTCAAGAATCTGAAATTTTCTAAACTTCAGAAAGCGATGCTGGGAGGCGTGGTGCTCTCGCTATTATGTCTTATGCTGCCTCCCCTTTTTGGCGAGGGATATCAGTCGATCAAAGATATCAGCAACGGGCAGGTGGGAAAACTTCTTGCAAACAGTTTCTTTGGCTATCTGAACCACAGCAATTGGATTGTGGTCATCTTTCTGGGGTTAATCTGCCTTTTAAAGGTCTTTGCAACAAGCATTACGATCCACTCCGGCGGGAACGGCGGTAATTTTGCACCTTCCTTATTTGCAGGGGGCATGCTCGGATTTTTCTTCGCCATGCTCTGCTCGCAGCTGGGGATACAGAACGTACCTAATTCTAACCTTGTGCTGGCAGGAATGGCAGGAGTGATGAGCGGCGTCATGTATGCGCCCCTGACAGCAGTCTTTCTGATTGCAGAATCAAGCGAGGGTTACGACCTTTTTATTCCGCTGATGATCGTTACGGTCATTTCGTACCTGATGGCCAGATGGTTCTCCCCGATCTCTCCCGACCTGAGAGAAATGGCGCAAAAGGGCAAAATCTTCACGCGCGAGTACGACAAGAACCTGCTCTCCCTGCTCCAGACTTCTTCACTTATTGAAACTAACTTTCAGACAATCCGGTCGACTGCCACTTTTACCGAGCTCCTCGAACTGATTAAAAACGGAAAGAGGAACATGATAGCCGTAGTAGACGAACGGGGCCAGCTTGAGGGCACCATTTCACTAGACGACTTAAGACCCTATATGTTTGACAGTGAAGCCACGGCTTCTTTGTCAATCCGATCCCTTACAAAAGCTCCTTCTGTTGTGATCGATTCAGAAAGAGATATAGCGAGCATTATCCGCCTTTTTGACGAGTCGGGCCAGTGGAACCTGCCGGTTACCACCAAAGAAGGAAGATTTTTAGGATTTATTTCAAAATCGAGTATCCTCATGAGATACAGGCAGTTGCTGAAGGAGTACTCCTGAAAATGAGAGTCGCTAAGTTTTAACTGAAGCCGGACAATCCGGCTACTGACTATCCCGTGTTTTATCGCCCGAACATGCTAAATTGAGCCGAATTGCCTAAAAAGATATTAGCACACCCTCATTCCATCACCCGGAGAACTTCTACAACATGAGGCCTGGGCTTGAGTTCTTACCTTGCTGAGGTTCACACTTAAAAGCTTCCTTCCGGATTGGGAGCGAAGCTCATGGATGCCTTTCTGGCCTTCAGCCTAGCTTCATATTGGCCTGATAGCCTCCTCCTGAGACTGCCCAGCTCTGTGACCATAATACAGCTTAACGAACTGTCATGCCTGCCTGTCTCCTACTATTGTGAAATAAAAGATTCACGGTAGCATGAACCGTCCGGCATTTGTGATAAGCCATGTTCTGGATTTGTCCCCCTGCTTGCCTCGAGAACTTCAACACAACACAAAAAGCACAACTAGCTATTATAACAGGAGGCACTCCTCCACTTCTTCAGGAAGCAAGAAAGCGAATAAGACAAGCACAAACCCAGACCGTTCTTGCGCTTGTCTTCTCTATACTTTAGGAGCAGATGATCAGATCTACTATTTAATTCGTTTTCTGGGGCGTCTGCCAGTCATTGATCCCTCGCCTGGCCGTGTTACTTTCTGGTAGCTGACGTCGCCTGGCCTTGACACTTTCTGATAGGTCTTACCGTACACTTTTGGTTTAGCTTTAATCTCCACTTTCTGAGCAGCCTTCTTTTTGTTGGCCAGCTTTTCCTTCTGGCGGTCATCAGCATAAACAACACTTATGGTGTCGTCATCGATACTCGCTTCGTGCAAATTGGAAATAGCATTTCTGGCATCTTCTTCCGTAGCCATGTCTACGAAACCAAACCTTCTGCTTACTCCGGTATGCTTGTCCCGTACAATGTTAACAGCCTCGACCTTTCCAAACTGTTCAAAAAGCTCCTTTAGTTCGAGGTCCTCAAGATCACGCGGAAATCCGCCTGCAAATAGTTTAATCATTATGTTTGTGTGTATCTTCTCTGATGGATATGACCACCCTTTTCTTTATACTATTATACTACTTTAACAAAATGATTGTTTCAACAAAAACACTCCCTGTCGAAAATATTTTTAGTTTCCACAACCCTTCTGATTTTAGAACGATACTTTTGTTTAAATTATCTCTATTAAGAGCACCGGCCGCCAGGTTTTGTAAATAATATGTCTTATTTACCGCGTTAATACCCAACATCTTCCCGTCCTTAATAAGGTTCTGTACAGAGGCTCCAACAGCGCTGCAAGGTACTTATAATTTTCTTACCGCAAAAAAATTTGTTGACTGACCGCTGCTTTACTACAATGCTATTACGTTTAATCTGTCCTTTTATTGTACCCGGTTCTACGGCAGTCAGCCGAAAGTGTTACGGGGCAGCAACAAAAAATTTTAAATTAAGAGAATTTTTATTCACTCGGTTAATTCAACTTTTCTTCGTATCTTTAATGACCCTTCCAAAGGGTATGTTTTTCATAGGTAGATGTGGGGCCGGATGTACGTCCGGCCCTTCTTTCCCCTCCCCTTTCAGTCTGCCGTCCGCGAATAAAGAGCTTACCTGTATTGCAGTAAAAATTGCACGAGATTAACAAGATCAGCCTGTTTCACTTCCCCATATCCACTGCGTATATCTCAAGCCCGCTGTCCGCTAAGCATCGCTCCGCCACCCTCCTTCCCTCTCTGTCTTAGGTGGCAGACACCCTGCCCTTAAGAAGAAGTCAGGACCGGATCGGCATCTGTTGCTCCCGTTGGAGAACCCTTGTATACCAGCACCGACTTTGTTGCAACAAGATTGGCGTGCTATCGCTTGTACAATAAAATAGCCAGAAGGAACAGATGGCATTGACAGGCTATACCGGTCCTGGCTTGGTTACAACCTGCCTTGGGTGCTGTCTAGTGTCGCATTAAATAGTGAGATCCCCCTCCTCGCCCGTCCTACACCTCTGCATTATTAAAAGAAGGCTAACTGCCGCAGTTTAATTACCGCCCAGGCTCCGAATCATTTCAGAAACACTAATGCTTTTAGTATTTTTAACATCATTTAGATGTATGGCACTAGAATCGGGAAGGCGTTTCATAGCTCATTTTGACCTCGACAGCTTCTTTGTGAGCGTAGAAAGGTTAAAAGATCCATCACTGATAGGAAAGCCGGTGATTGTTGGAGGATTAAGTGACCGGGGCGTAGTCGCGGCCTGCAGTTATGAGACCAGGCGCTTTGGCGTTCAAAGCGCAATGCCTATGAAAACTGCTCTCCGGCTTTGTCCGTCGGCCCGTGTCATAAAAGGTGACTATGCCAGTTATACACATTACTCCCGATTGGTAACAGAAGTGATTGGGGAGAAAGCGCCGGTGATGGAAAAGGCGAGCATAGACGAGTTTTATATTGACCTCACAGGAATGGACCGTTTCTTCGGTTGCAGTCAGTACGTGAGCGAGTTAAAGCAAAAGATTGTGCGTGAGACCGGGCTGCCTATTTCTTATGCGCTTGCATCAAACAAGCTGATCTCGAAAGTAGCGACAAATGAAGTCAAACCAAACGGACAAACAGAGGTGCCTTTTAGCCAGGAGCGTTCATTCCTTGCCCCCTTACTAATCGAAAAACTTCCCGGAGTAGGACAAAAGACTGCAGCTACCCTTAGAGCGATGGGCGCCGATACAATCGGATCCCTAAGTAAAATTCCTTTAACTACTCTTCAGGCGAGATTTGGGAAAGGAGGTATCGAGCTTGCAAGAAAAGCAAATGGGATAGACGACAGCCCGGTAACTGCTTACTCAGAACGCAAAAGTATCAGCAAAGAAGACACCTTTCCCCAGGATACGGCAGACGGAGCTTTCCTGCTGGAGACACTGGTGCGCCTTACAGAATCGGTTGCTTTTCAACTCCGCAGGCACAAGAAATTAACCGGTTGCGTCGCTATCAAATTACGGTACTCCAATTTCAGCACCGTCTCGCATCAGGCGATGATTGAATACACTTCTTCCGATGATCTCCTCCTTTCAACAGCGAAAGGCTTGTTCGCAAAGCTTTATGATAAACGTCAGGCAGTGAGGTTGCTGGGCGTGAGGTTAAGCCACTTAATAGAAGGAAATCAGCAGATCGGTCTTTTTACTGACACGACAGAAAACATCCGGCTTTATCAGGCACTGGATCACATCCGGCAACGATTTGGAACAGACGCTGTCTTCAGAGCTACGGGACACACACTGAATTCCGACGGCAAGAAGAACGAGGAGTAAGGGTGCAGCAGGACTATACCTGCTTGCTCCGGAGGAATATAGGGCAGCCAGGAAGTGCTTGCCCCTTGGAGACGAGGCAGGACCGTCAGTTGCAATTCATCCCCAGGTCAGTCCGTCCCGATGTTGATATTTTTCACTTCTGAAGACTTCACTCCCACTTCTGTGTCGAGCAGCAGGTCTACTACATCCCGGGTAATATCAGGATAGTTAATTTGCAAGGGCTTACCGTATTGCAGCCAGTCAGAGAGTCGGGGACTTGCAGAATCATCGAGAGCGGAAATCACAGGCACCCCCATCTCAGATAACGCAGCCGCATTCAGATGCTGTTCATATTGATTTTTCATCGGCACCACCAGGAGCTTTTTTCCCATGTACAGCGCTTCAGCAGGCGTTTCAAAGCCTGCCCCGCACAACACGCCCGAAGCTGATGCCATACTCTTGATAAAGGCCTCGTTGCTAACAGGCTGCACATTGATATTGCCAGCCATATACGTATACTTATTGTGTTTAGAAAAAACATCCCACCTGATATCTTTAAATCGGGAAAGAATGCTTATAAGGCGTTTATCTTCATAGGAAGGAAGATATACAGTGTAATATTGGCGGTCATTTATTTCCTGATGGCGCACCTGCTGCCGAATAACAGGAGTAAAAATATTGCTGTCGTACGTATTAAAGTGAAATCCATACTGTACATCCGACGGTGCATAGTGCTTCAGGATCCACTTGCCGAGCCAGTCTGTATGCAAGGCACGAGGCGATTTAGGCGCCAATACCGCCGACTGATGGCTTAAGGCAACCACCTTTTTCTTCTTCAGGCGACAAGCCCATGCTGTTACCGGTTCAAAGTCGCTGATAACAAGGTCGTACTTCTCAACGGGGAGATCCCTTACTTCTGAGATCAGTTTTCTAAGGCTTCCCTGGACAAAAGTCTGCCAAAAATCAACTCCTCCTGATTTTCCGAAAATAAAACTCAGGCCGCGAAGCTGATAGCGAACAGGAAAAGGCAATATGAGGTCGCCTTGTATGCCGCTCACCAAAACATCCACCAATCCTCTCCGCTGCAGGCATGGAACAATGTCCATTGCCCTGCTCAGATGCCCGTTGCCGGTGCCCTGTATGGCGTAGAGAATTTTCATAGGTCAAAAGTACAATATTCTTAAAACAGCATCACCATTTACTCAGAAAGTATGAGCAACGCATTTGAAGAGCTTCGCACACCTTGTATCCGCTCGCCTGCCTGATGTCAGGAGGCAACGGAACTATGGATGAAAAACTTCCGATAGAAAAAGAGGCCGCCCCAACCTTCCGGGGGCGACCTCTTTTTCTGTCTCGGTAGAACTCCTACCCGAAAGTGTCTTTGAGCTTAAAGGCTAAGGACAACTTTCGACTAACTTTCACTCCAGTGTGTGAGTTTAGGTTATTAAGATTCTACTTGCTCAGGTTAAAGCCATAAGCAAGACGAAGCGCGACTTGCTGCGGGTAGCCATCTTTGGCGTAGTCTTCATATTTAACGCCAACATCTAGTCCATTCCTAAATGCCCAGCCGATGGATGGAGACCATACAAATGAGGTCTTTGCTCCCTCGTTAGTACCAAACCCTGCACCAACCTCGCCGCTTAAATAAAAGTTCTTTGTTAAAAACCCTTTAAGACCGGCCTTTACAGGAATAACGCCATAATCTTTGTTTCCAGGAAGGTCGAACTTATCCTTAAGAAAGAAGTTAGTGTATCCGGCAGATAGTGTGCCTGAAAGGGGACCTGCAAAGTCCTTCTGCAGCTTTGCTTCGCCTCCAAGCACGAAGCCAAAAGGATCGTCCGTGGAAACACCTGGAGAAACAGCAACACCTAAGCGCCAGGCTTTCGAATCCTGAGCTTTACTTTCGGAAGTAACAAAAAATAAGGCTATAGCCGAAGCAACTGTCAATAGTTTAATGGTCTTTTTCATATCGATTTCTGTTAAGTTTGTTAATTAAACCGCCAAAGAGTTAACAAGGAGCATGCCAGTCGGCCGTTGCGTAATGCAACAATTCCGAGCCCAGGAGTCAGGAGAAGGGCCTAATCTTTTCATTTAAAACCAGTTCCGAGACTATTATAGGGGGGCATTTTTTTAGCGACCCTGACAAGGCCACAGACAGAAGCGTTTGACTTTTCGTCATAATTAGTCAGCATTGTCATATTTTTCGACAGGCCAGTTTCTCCTGCGAACATTCATTTTACTTGCTTGTTAAAAAACGAGAAATCATTTTATTAATTGCCCTCAGGGCCTACAATCCAGCTTATGAAACAGAAAATTCAGTATGCCATTGTAACATGTGTGATCGGACTATCGCTCACAGCATGCACGTCAAACAAGACCGGAGAGCAAGTATCGGACTCCTTAAATCAGGTCACCGATTCCGTCAAAAATGATACGTCCACTTACGACATTACATCTCAAAAAGACAGCCTTGGCGGCTCAACAACTGATCAGGACACTGTACCCCGGTAACTAAACTATAGAGACGGACATATGCGCCGTCTCTCAATTATTTTCAGCTCCTTTGCCTTCTAAGCTCGCGAACGTCCCCTATGATGATTCGGTATTTTTACAGGTCGTCGCCAGATCGTTTCACTAAAGCTGATGACCGGGACAGACACCCTCCTTCTTTAATTCCTATTTGTGCGAAGAGTTCATCGTGTTTTTAGTAGCAGCACGAGGAAGAGTCGTTGCGGGGACTGCCCCAGGCAAAGCCGCACCCGATTTGTTTCATAGAGCAGGCGCAACACCTGCAACGGGTTTACATAATCAAGGGCAAAGCTGTACCAAATTCGTTTCACAGCCTAAAAAACCGTCTCTTCTCTCCGTCCCTGCCTCCCCTATGCCTTCTCCTGACCGCCAGGTGGCGGCGTAGTGTCCCCGAGGAGAGTCCGTCTTTTTACAACAAAAGACGGACTCTCCTCGGGGACAAGTCAACCTCACCACGGGCTCAACTCCTGCCATAGGGAACGAAGGTACCAGCCAGGCACCATCCTTTCTCAGCTCTGTATATGCTTTGGTAACACGTAGGTACTTTCCATGAAGAAGAGAGCGCAGAGAACGCCAGTTTGTTTTCTTCGTGCCTCTGACTAATGTTCGTTTCTGATCCTGCTGCTGACAGACGGTTGTCACAACACATCCTTTCTTTGTGTCATTGCCAGTTCCGGATGATTGGCTACACAAAACGACAGTTTGCTGTTACAATCCGGCACCGGCGGCATCTAAGTAATAATAAATTCTATTGAGATGGATATACTTGTATTTAAGACCAATGTTAGTGATAAGCAACACGTTGAGCATGTACGGCCCTTTCTTCTCGGAATGCAGGAGATCATGAAATGGAACTTTGATCTTCTTGATGAAGAATTTATACTGAGGGTAGAAGCAATCAGACACCTGAATCCGCAGAAGGTCGAGTCGGCCTTGCACAATGCAGGATATTATTGCAAGGAGCTGGAAAGCTTTTGTGCGGGCCATTCCCTACACCAATAGTAAATGACTACCTTTACAGCATGACCCTTGATCCGGCCCTTATTCTTCATCACGTGGCCATGCACATTAGCCTCAGCAGCGAGGAAAGAGATTTTTTCATTTCATTGTTGCAGTATAAATCCGTAAACCGGCGTCAGTTTTTGCTAAAAGAAGGTGAGGTTTGCAAACATTCTTCATTTGTAAACCAGGGACTATTAAGAGGTTATACGATAGACACGAACGGTTTTGAGCACGTGTTAAATTTTGCGCCTCCAGGCTGGTGGATCGGGGACATGGCCAGCCTGATCACGCAGAAGCCAGGGGTCCTGTATGTCCAGGCGCTGGAGGACACGAAAGTAATACAACTATCAAAGAGCAATCAGGAAGTTTTGTGTACACGGGTACCTAAATTTGAGCGATTTTTCAGGATTTTGACGGAAAACTCTCTGGTTAGCAGTTACCGCCGGCTTACAGATACGGTAAGCCTCACTGCGGAGGAGCGGTACCTGAACTTTTGCAGAAAATATCCGATGCTTGTCCAGACTCTGCCACAGAAACAAATAGCCTCGTATCTTGGCATTACACCAGAATTTCTGAGCAAAATGAAACGCAGCCTGCTAAAAAAGAAATAGAACCGCACGATACTATGCCTGCCCGCCTTTTCTTAACCTAGGTTATGAAAGGAAGGAAGTGTCAGGGCTACCTTTGTATAAAAAAGGAGCAAATACCATGGCAAAGACAATCTTTCACAAGGCTGATTTACGCGGAAAAGCCGATCACGGCTGGTTAAAGAGTTTTCACTCTTTCAGCTTCGCCAATTTCTACGATCCGCACCGGATACACTTTGGCGCACTTCGTGTACTAAATGACGATACCGTTTCTGAAGGGCGGGGATTCGGGTCGCACCCTCACGACAATATGGAAATCATCTCCATTCCGCTGGAAGGCGATCTGGAACACCAGGATAGTATGGGAAATTCGGCCGTGATCAGACATGGCGATATACAGGTAATGAGTGCGGGAACAGGAATCTATCATAGTGAATATAATCATAATAAAAGCACACCTGTTAAGTTCCTGCAGATATGGATTTTCCCGAACAAGAGGGATGTAACGCCCCGGTATGACCAGCTTACGCTTAACGTGGAAGACCGGAAAAACAAGCTGCAGCAGATGTTGTCGCCTAATCCCGACGACCAGGGAGTATGGATCTATCAGGACGCCTGGTTTCATATGGGAAACTTCGATCAGGGGGTTGAGGCCGAGTATCAATTTAAGAGTGAAGATAGCGGGGTGTATGCCTTTGTTGTTTCCGGATCTGTTCAGTTCAATGGCAATGTGCTGGATGCAAGGGACGGACTTGGCATCTGGGAAACGGATAAACTGGCGATAAAAGCAGAAACAAATTCTGAATTCCTTCTGATGGAAGTCCCCATGACTGTGAGGTTGTAAAACACCTCCGGGATGATAACCGAACCAACCGTTCGCGTGCCGGCCCAACAATTTGTGTAAGTTTGTGGTTCATACTTGCACAATGGCAAAAAAAGGTAGTGTCAGCATATTGGGATGCGGTTGGTACGGTATTCATCTTGGTGCAGAATTACAATCGGCAGGATACGCAGTGAGGGGCTCGACTACAAGCGAGCACAAACTGTCGCTTCTAAGAGAGAAGGGCATTGAGGCTTTTCAAATCGAGATACGGGGAGATGAGATCGTGGGCAACAAACTTTTTTTTGACTGCGACATTCTGATCATCAGCATCCCCCCTCTCTCGGCAGTACGGGTCCGGCTGAGTACAGAGCCCGCTTCAATGTCTTGCTATCAGAACTCAAATGCAGGCGCTTCCAGTCTGTCATCTTCATCAGCTCTATCGGAGTGTATGGCAACCCGAACAAAGAAGTCACGGAGCTAGAGCCGCCACAGCCTGATACAGGGAGCGGAACGGTTCTTCTTGATGCAGAGCTACGCCTAAAGACTGAACTATCAACTGCAGTGACGATACTCCGATTTGCAGGACTGATCGGTCCGGGAAGACACCCTGGTCGCTTTCTGGCGGGCAAAAAGGGAGTGGAGAATGGTGTGGCTCCGGTCAACCTTGTGCATCTTCATGATTGTACCGGATTGACGCGCAAAATAATTGATTTAAAAGCTTTCGGGAGAACCTATAATATATGTGCTCCGCAGCATCCCTCGCGTGAAAACTACTACACACGTGCGGCAGCCATTGGAGGGTATGAAATCCCGCAGTTCAAAAAAGAGCTGACCAAGTGGAAAACGGTGAGCAGCGTTTATATTCCTTCTGAGATCACCTGGAACTACCTCGACCTCACTGAATCCTCCCTTTTCTAGTGCTTCCCCGGCATCTCTCGCCACGCCCAGGGAAAGAAAAAAGAAAAAAACTCCTGAAATTTCATGTTATTTTCATGATACCTGATGTTCTTTGAATAAAAGAAATACATCATGAAAAAGGTCATATTTTATAGCTCGATACTTCTTGCTGCCTTCCTTTCGACGGAGAGCAAGGCACAGGTACACGTAGATGTAAATATAGGCCAGCCTGCCTATGTAGCCCCGGTCAGAGAAACACGCTATTACTATCTTCCTGATGCGGAGGCCTATTATTACGTACCGAAAAAAGTCTACTACTACCGTCACCGCGGAGATTGGGTTAGAAGCGCCTATCTTCCGGGCTACAGGAACTACAATGTCTATAACGTCAGGCATGTTGTGGTGAACGAAGAAAGGCCCTATTTAAGGCATGACTATTATCGTTCGCGCTATAACATTCGCGACAACTATTACGTAGAACGTGTTAATTATAAGCACGGTAAGTGGAAAAAATCACACACACATAGAGGTAGAGGGCGCCACTAATCCGGGTGCTCGGACAGGCGTGCAGGCAGTTTTTCAGTAGGGTGAGTTCTGCCACGCAGCCTGTTCTTTTTTTTATCCCTTCCTACGAAATCATCTCAACAGGGAACATAAGAACAAACTTTGTTCCTGACTCGACTGAAGACTCAACCCGTATTTCAATTCCATGATAGTCTGCAATGCTCTTCACTATCGCCAGCCCCAGTCCATATCCACCGTTTTCATTCCTGCCTACCTTTTTGAAGCGGTTAAATATAAATGGGATCTCCTCCTGCGGAATGCCTATGCCGGTATCCTGAATATAAAGGCAGCGCGATGAATTGCTCCAGCCGTCGGCCACGAGGATCTGGCCTTTATGCTTGTTATACCGAATTGCATTGTTCAAAAGATTATAGATACACTGAAAAAGCAGGTCGCGGTTGCAGTTGTTAAGCCGCAGGTGCTCGTCGATGTTGACGGTCAAAGAGATTTCGTTCTCTTCAAGCCGGTGTTCGATCTCTTCCTTTACTTCTCCCACCAGATCTTTAAGACGGACGCTGGCCTCCTTCACAAATTGCTCGTTGTCGATCCTTGAGATCAACAGCAGGGAATGCACTATTTTGCTTAACCGGTTGATGGTCTTCATCATTTCGGTGAGCCGCTTTTGCAATTCTACTGATGTTGCTTCGTCGAGCATGATGTTTTCGACCTTACTCTTTAAGATACTAATGGGTGTCATGAGCTCATGAGATGCGTTAGCGGTAAACTCCCGTTCTTTCTCAAAGGCTTCGTTCACCTGCTCCATGAGCGATATGAGAGCATCATCAAGCGACTTAAAATCTGCTGTTGAGGTCTTCACGTGCTCGATGCGCCTGGAGAATGGGAACTTCTGCGATATCAGCTTAGTATCTATGATCTGCCGGAGGGGCTTGAGCAAAAGGCCGGTAAACAGCAGGTCCATCATAACAGTTAGCAAGATGAGGCCGACAAGCACGTACAAAGCGATGCGCTGGAGCGGCTTGTTGTACTGACTGATCGTAGTTGTTTTCTTTCCAACCTCAAGCAGGTAGCTTTCTCCCCCTGCTTTAAATGTATAACTCAACACGCGATAAGTAAGGGTGTCATTTTCAACGAGCCGCTGCGCCGTCTCTATCGTGTCGAGCTTTTGGTCAAAGTATGGCTCCAGGGAAATGTACTCCTCCTTGAGCATGGTATAGCTACCGTAACTTCGCTCGCCCTGCAAATAAAAATTGATACCATTCCTGGTAACGGCTTGAAGTACCTTGTTCTTTTGTTGCCGCAGGTAGGAGTTGGTGTATTCTGATGCAATCCTCTCCACCAGAGACGGCAGTATAAGAACGAACAACACAACAATGATCAGCTTCGAGAGCGAAATAAATAAGGTTAGTTTGCTTAGTAACTTCACTGCTGCTTCCTGATTCTGTAACCAACACCTCTTACTGTTTCAAGCCATTCTGTGGATGCATAAGCTCCAAGCTTTTTTCGTATGTTCTTAATATGCGCATCAATATAATTCGAATCGTTATCGTCTACTACAAAGTTTCCCCATATGTGTTCACTCAGCTGGATGCGGGTAAGTGGCCTGTTCTTGCTAAGAAGAAGATAGCTGAGCAAGTCAAACTCCTTTTTGGACAGTTCGATCTCTGCTTCATTCAATAAGACAAGCCGCTTCTGAAGATCAACAGTAAAAGCTCCTATTGAGATAAGCTGCTGGTTGACGCCGTATTTCCTCCGTGCTATCGCCTGCATACGCGACTGCAATTCGGGAAGAGAAAAAGGCTTGGGAAGGTAATCGTCAGCTCCGAGATCAAGGCCTCGTATGCGGTCGGCAACATTGCCACGAGCCGTCAGAATAATAACGGCTGCATCGGGGGTAAGTTTCCTGGCGTTCTGCAGCAGATCGAGCCCGTCCATATCAGGTAAGCCCAGGTCCAGGAGGATAAAATCATACAGTCCTTCCGCTAATTTCTCAAGGCCTGCCCTGCCCGAATGAGCCAGATCGCAGACATAATATGCTTTCTTCAGAAAGGCTTCCAGCTCGTAAGCCAGCGTCTTCTCATCTTCTATAATCAATACATTCAACGCTATTTCTTTTGATGACCTTTATCCTTCTTAACAGTTGATGGCCGCTCCTGCCGTCTTGATCTGGGCACTTCCTTCACATCCGGACGTTTATGATCCTTCGGCTCATTGTGTTCCTGCTGCTTCCTGTCCTTTTCATCTCGCTTCTTATCCTTGCTTTCGCCTTTTTTATCCTGCAGTAAATATCCCTCAGGATAACTCGCAGCAGCAGACAGCCCTGCTGCCTTAAACTCAGAGCTAAAAGCCTCAGCCGAGAATGAAGAAGTCAAGACGAGAATGCAGCTAAACCTGACGAGAAACCGAAAATTCATTTTCTGATAACGTGATAAGCAAAAGTAGTATATATCTGCTTTCGAGCTATCAAATATTCTAATTGTTTACCTCAAAAGCCAAAGACGGGGGCTGGGGTATCAGAAAAACACTCATGAGCTGTGCTCGAAAATGGAAGATGAAAGCTGGCTGAGTGTTCTTTGTGGGCATTAAAACTTAGTGAAGCGATCTGATTGAGGCATTCAAAAAGCATTGAATCATCCCAATACAACGATTAGACTCTTAAGAAAAAGTAAGGGCCGGATAAAAACCCGACCCTACATCTACCTATGAAAAACATACCCTTTGGGAGGGTATATCAATATTTACAAAAGACAGGCCACACCAAGCAAACCTACAATCAATTGATCAACAAATACTTACACAAAGACACAAAAGAAAACAAAAAACAAGGCGAGTAAAAAGATGCACAAGTCCGGGAAAATAATCCCACCACAGCCACTACTGCAAAATTCTAAAGGCAGTCACCGCTCTAACCCTCGCCCTCGCTCCCGAAAGCAATAAACAGAGCCCCTCCTACCATGAGTACCATACCGGTAACCAATTGCCAGGTGATCTTTTCCTTAAGAAACAAAACGGACAAAATAACGGCAAAAACAAGAGACATCCTTTCGAGGGAATTCACATAAGATGCTTTCCCCAACTTAAGGGCGCGATAGGAGAATAAAGTCGACAAAGTTGTTGCTATCCCTGCCAGGATCATAAACACCCAAACTTGCCTATTCAAAGAGGTGATGTCTTTTGCATTTCCCTGAATAACCACTACCGTCCAGGAGATTGCCAGGATAAGGACGGATTGGATAGCAAATGCCAGACTCGAATCGAGATTTTTCAGCCCTGCCTTTGTCAGCACAACCACGGCTGCTGCCGAGACAGCAGCAAGCAAAGCAAAAACAATCCACATATACTTCATCTAGTCTGAGAGAAAAAAGAACAACGCTGACGTTATTTTGTTCCCGGGCAAAGAACCTTTCAGACCCGGGCGTCAGACAGCACTATTTTATCGTTTTACACCTGCCGAATCAGGGGCAGCTTTTATTCTTGTCCCTCTCTGGTCGTTGTTCTCATCTAAATGACTCGGATCCTGCGTGGTGTCAGTGGCTCCGGTACTGTCAGGCTGAAGACTCCGTATAGATCCGGAAGTATCAGTCTTCCCCTTTTCGTCCTCTCCATATCCATTGGGATTGCGGTCGGCCGAGGTGCATGAAAACGCTGCTATACCGACAAAAAGCAAAACGTATAGAAAATTGGTGTTTTTCATATCGGGTATCTTTCGAGTAGATTTATCAGTAGCACTCTTCAAGCATCTCAAAAAGGATCTCCTTTCGGCTGCTCCGCCACAATTGCTACTATAACACCCAGTATGCGTAACGGTTTGCCAGAACAGGAGAAAGCCTATTGCCTCCAGACATTGTCGCCAGAAGATGCGTCGACAAATACTCCTGTATTAATTGCCACTGCCGTGATTTTCTCGCTGCCACTTACCGGAATGGTAACTGCTGCCGGGTTCTTAGCCCATTCCCCGGGCGAAACATGGATGGTCTTTGTTCTTCCGCTTGCATAGTTCACCTTTAAATCAAATGGAATAGCAAAACCTCCCTTATTGTTAATAGCGACGCTATACCCCTTCGAAGATCGTATCACAGATTTAATTCCGACATCAATGTAATTATTCGAGAAGAACCAGTTGTTCCAAAACCAATTTAAATTCTTACCCGACACGTCGTTGAATGTGAAGAAGAAATCCCATGGCAGAGGGTGCTTACCGTTCCACCTGTTCATGTATTCGTGCAAGCATTTACCAAAGTCGTGATCGCCGAGCATGTCCTTCAAGGCGAGATAGGCCAGAGATGGCTTTCCGTAAGCATTCGTTCTGTAAGCCTCGTGCAACTCATATGATGGGGTGATGATGGGCAGGTCAGCAGTAGCGGCGGGATTATTGACCCAACGGCTTATTCTCCCACGGCTGTACGTTTCTTCCGCTTTCTTCTGATCCATGTACGAAGGGGCGATCAGAAGTTCGAGAGTGGTTGCCCAGGCTTCATCCATAAAAGCATAGCGGGTCTCATTGATACCCATGTAAAATGGAAACCAGGTGTGGGCTATTTCATGATTGGCTACCCGTCGTCCTTCCAGCCCCGGAATTGATGAGTCGTTTATAATCATCGGATACTCCATATCGGCGTAACCCTGAAAGGCGGTC
This sequence comes from Arcticibacter sp. MXS-1, assembly GCF_041902385.1. Classification (GTDB taxonomy): domain Bacteria; phylum Bacteroidota; class Bacteroidia; order Sphingobacteriales; family Sphingobacteriaceae; genus Arcticibacter. The sequence goes on from NZ_CP169244.1 coordinate 4,745,437, forward strand.
ATCTTGGAATACGGATACGGAACACCGGGCCAGTTGTGAGAATACCAGTTCAAGGCGTGAGCGCCGTCTTTAGCCATCTCTTTGAAAGAGGTGGTTGAATCGGCATAAAGTGCCTGCATACTGGCTCGCCTGCCAGTCTTATTGTCAACAATTGCACTTGTGGCGTCCCATACATAATGATTACTAATTGCGAGTGCTATATCGGTAATATTTGAAGCGCTGAACCTCCAGCTGATGATCCGGCCTTTCCTCGTCACCTTACCTGCCGCGTAGTCCTGAGCTGAGGCGATCCGGATCACTTCGTCCGTTTTCATTGATCTTTCAAGCTGTAGGGCCACCTCTGGCTGTAACACCTCCGCTGGATTTAGGAGATCTCCTGTTGCCCAAACACCATATCCTGACGGAACCTTCACCGTAAGGTTGTAGTTATTAAAGTCATTATAAAACTCCTGCCCGCCATTGTGCTCTATTCTATCCCATCCATTGTAGTCGTCGTACACAGCGACCCTGGGATAAAAGTAGGCAAGAAAAAAGTTGTGGAGTCGATCATCCCCTCTCGTCCGCTTTGTCTGGACAAGGGATAATGCCAGGCCACAAAGATCTTCGCCGAACTGCGGGGCAGAAGCGGAGCATCCAAAGGGATCTCCTGCACGGTGCCGGTTCCCATATCACTGTTCCAATATCCATCTTTCCCGTTTATACGAAGCGAGTCAATGCTAATTCCCACAGTGAGATAATCAGGGCCTGTTGTCCCATACCTGGTAGCCTCTGGTCGGTGATGGTTCATAATCAGCTTCATGACGATTGAGTGAAGCGTGTCGGGACTATTATTGACGTACTCTATTGTCTCAACCCCTTTAACGTTACGATCAGGCGGCGCAATAAGCAGATCTATGTTGTAATTGGCGCGATTCTGCCAGTAACGCTTTCCAGGTCTCCCATCAAAGGATCTTGTTTGCTTCTGGTATGCCTCCTTAACATCGCGGGGCTGGTATAATTGCTGCCCATTAGTATAGCAAAAATTAAAGACCAATAACCAGGTAAAAACAAAAAAAGACTTCATAATTTCAGTAAAAATGCAAAGTTGAGGCGAAAATACCAGATAAAACAATAAAAGACGACGCATCAGCAGCAAATTCTCTTAAAAAAGACAAAGAAACAACACCAAAAACCAATAAACATCAACTGTTCCCAAAACCTGCACCGGACCACAAAAATCATCAGCAGGGATTTGCTTTTGTAAAAACGTTGTATACATTTACAAAGTTTTAAGGGAGGAATGGAGTTCCGCTACCAAAACGGCTTAATGGAGGCATGTCAATGGCTAAGCCTCGCCAGTCACGTTCTGTTCGAAATGAGCGTAGAGATCGCTTTGTGTGACGATAAGAAGGAAAATAATACACCACCTCTTAGCCTTTCAGATTTAAAGATGCTCGACGGGCTCGGCATGAAACAGAATCCGTACGTCACCGAGTTAAATCAACTCGCAGAGAAACTGAGAGACAAGCTGGAACTACTGATCGAAATTAACAATCTTGACACTTTTGAAATTGAATCTTGGCATCTTTTGCCGATATTCGACGATGATGCTCCCGAAAAAAAGCTAAAGCTTTCGTATCACAAGCTTGTTCTTTTTGCTTACCGGCAGATCGCTTTTTTCCCTGCGAAGGTAATGTCTATTGTGCTCCCGGGGGTGCAAATGCTGCTTACTCATACGATGGACACAACGCCATACAGCAAGGACGAGAGGCTTTACGAAAGGAGCTTTAGATTGTTAATAGATGCGGCAGACGACTTTGACACCGCTAGTCAGGGATTTATTATTGCGCGATATCTGGCAAAGATCGAAGGGCGTATCGTATAATGTTTGCCAAACTCAGAGTATCCAGGCAACCAATAGAAAAGCAAAAAATGCAGCCGATAGCGTATTCAAAAAGTTAACCATATCGTTTCCTATTCTACGTCTTCTTTCCAGACTGGCGCCAAGGATGGAATCACATAAATTACCAGCGATCCCGGCCACGGTGACAACTACAAAATCGCCAAATGCACCTGAACCGCAGAATTGAATGAAGGCGATGAGCATAGCTCCCAGGGCCCCTATTGCAGTACCTTCCAAACTAACTACTCCATCCTCCCCTTTCGAATCGGGCCTTAACGACAAAATATTAAAAAAACGTCGGCCGTATACCATCCCCAACTCAGAAGACAGCGTATCGCTCGTTGCGGAAGAAAAACCAGCAGCAAGCATTAATATGAAAAGAGGCCGATGCTCAGGATCCAGAATAGCGAAAAGTGCACATAAGGCGGGGACAGTGGCATTAGCAAGCACCTGACCAACATTCCTGCCCTCTTTGCTTTCTCCGTTCCTGTCTCCATTCTGCTTCAACTCCCGCTTCCATGCCGTTGCAGCGGTTCCAACAGCAAAGAAAACAGCCATCATAGTAAAGCCGCTAAATGAAGTTCCCGCAAAAATAACAAGAGCGAGAGCGGCTCCAACCAAAGCAGCTGAAAGAGTTAGTTTCTTTGTCGTCACGCTGAGAAACGCACCGATAACAATCACGGCCAGTGGCAGAATATATATATCCATTTACTTGCCGCTAAGCTAGTGAAAACGAAAAAGATTCATAAACTGAAGGCAAAAACAACGCGAAAGCGAAGCGTATTCTTCCTCTGGTGAAACTTATCGTCGCAATGTGAGAACGTTGTCATACAACTATTGGTCTGAATGGAGCAGAGGGCCGACGTCAAATGCGCCCCCGAGAAAAGAATGGCCGTGTGTCTATAAAACAAATAGCCACAAAGAAAAACATTCGTCAGCTGCGCCCTTAAACGGGGTGTAAAGTTACTTGAATGTCTTTTGTTGTCGCTTAAAAGCAAACAGAACTTCGCAAAAAGCGCTTATGAGCAGTGCTCTAAACAGGGCCAGAAATTGGCTTTAAGGTTCTTTTCTACAGAAATCATAGAAACTGCTGCCGGCATTAGCCACATGAGTAAAGCAAGCCCTGTGTCCTTTTCGGCTCAGTGAGCGATTTCACTGAGCTCTTTTAAAGAAATTTAATGGCCTTAATAGAGAATTCGACGTCAAAAAACAACAACTCTTTAAGCAACGAGCCCCTACAATCAACCGGCGTACGCGAAGCCGTTTCAAAAAGAGCATTTTCCGCCAACAAGAACAGCTCTAATTTGTATTAATAATAAAGGAATCTGCCCTGAGAGGATTAACCAACTGAACCATTCTCTGTCAAGACAGATTTAGGATGATCGATATAGTTGCTGTCTAGAAACTCAAACTTCCTGAAAAAAGAAAGGCTTTTGATGGAAAAACATTGAAAAGCTGAGTGTATAAATTAGAATCAACGGTGATTAAATATTCGTGGTGACCTTAAAGACGATCGGGGCTATACAAAAAAGATGCAAGATGGAGACGGGAAGGTTAATTATTAAAGTACACGGACTACTATTACATTCGGTCAATGAAACTGAGTTTTATGACCGTGCGACCGATTTGGTTCTGGCACCTGAGCTAAAATCGGCTTTTGCCAAATATATGTGGCTGCGAGGCGAACACATCGTCGGAATCAAGACATTCCTGCGGGCAAGTACTGACAGACAAAGGATACCGGAGTATACAGGTGACCGCAGTGAACGCCTTTGGCGGATCTTTGATGAATGCCTATCAAAAAAAGACAACCCAACGATCTGGAAAACGGGACTTCGCTATGTCCGATTTACGCTTTATAAGTATACCGACACCATTCGCAGTCCCGAGAGCGATAGCCGCTTGCGAAATATGCTGCATAATCATCTTTTTGAGATCGAAGCCTTTTTTAAAGAATTTTCAGCACTCAGACTTGGGAACAGGCAGTTATACCCGTATCCCCGGGTTTAGTTTGGATATTTCTTAACAGTAAAAAAACATTTTATTTCATTGCCTGTACCTTAATTTTACTTACAGTTACTATACTTGCAATATTGCATAACGTACAACAAAACATATATCTAAAATCAACACGTTTATAACATGCACGAATTAGAGCCCTCAGTTCTTAAGAAAGTCAATGAATGGCTTCAGGGAAGCTATGATACCGAAACAAAGGAGCACATACAAAAACTCCTCGATGATCAATCGTACACGGAGCTTACCGATTCTTTCTACAAGGATCTGGAATTCGGAACGGGAGGTCTCAGAGGGATAATGGGGCCCGGTTCTAACCGTATTAACAAATATACTATCGGAGCTGCCACCCAGGGGCTAAGTAACTACCTCAAGAAAACGTATCCTTCTGAACAAATAAAGGTAGCAGTAGCGCATGATAGCCGTAACAATTCGGACTATTTCGCCCGTATCACCGCTGAAGTATTTTCTGCTAACGGCATCTTTGTTTACTTCTTCAAGGAACTAAGACCAACTCCGGAGCTGTCATTTGCAATCCGCGAACTTGGATGTAAGAGCGGAGTGATGCTCACGGCATCTCACAACCCGAAAGAGTATAACGGTTATAAAGCATACGGTGCTGACGGAGGCCAGTTTGTCTCTCCTGAAGACAAAAAGGTAATGCAGGAAGTAGCTTCCATAACCAGCATAGAAGAAGTAAAGTTCGACCCTGACGAACAAAACATTGAGTTGATCGGTGAGGACATCGACGAGCTTTATCTCGACAAGATTACAAAGCTGTCTGTATCTCCGGATGCGATTAAACGCCAAAGTGACTTAAAAATCGTCTACTCTCCTATTCATGGTACAGGTATTACCCTCGTTCCTCAGGCTCTGAAGCGCTTTGGTTTTACCAATGTCACCTTAGTTGAGGAGCAGACAACCCCTGACGGCAACTTTCCAACGGTAGTGTATCCTAACCCGGAGGAAAAAGAAGCGCTGACTCTGGCCCTGGAAAAAGGGAAAGAGGTAGATGCTGATCTTATTCTGGCTACAGATCCAGATGCCGACCGGGTTGGCATTGCGGTTAAGAACAATGAAGGAGAGTTTATCCTCTTCAACGGAAATCAAACAGGAAGTCTGCTTATTAACTACCTGCTCACCGCGTGGGAAGAGAAAGGCAAGTTCACCGGAAAAGAATATATTGTTAAAACGATTGTCACCTCCTATATCATTGATGAAATTGCTCGTGCGAAGAACGTGGAGTGTTACAATACGCTCACGGGATTCAAATATATCGGAGAGTTGATGACTAAGTTCCAGGGTGAGAAGACCTTTATTGGGGGCGGTGAGGAAAGCTATGGCTATCTCATCGGAGACCTCGTGAGAGACAAGGATGCGGTAGTATCTGCGGCTTTCATTTCAGAAATGACCGCTTTCTACAAAGACAAGGGCAGCAGCCTGTTCGAAGCCCTCCTCGAAATGTACCAGCAATATGGCTTTTACAAAGAAAAACTTGTCTCTGTAACCAAGAAAGGCAAGAGCGGCGCTGAAGAGATTAAAGCAATGATGGAACGCTTTAGAAACAACCCGCCAGCAACATTGGGAGGATCAAAGGTTGTTGCTTTGAAGGACTATGAGCAAAGAGTAGAAACTGACATCCTTACTGGTTCCAGGAAGGATATCGAGTTGCCTAAATCCGACGTTCTTCAGTTCATCACGGAAGAAGGAAGCATTATTTCCGCGCGACCTTCAGGAACAGAGCCAAAGATCAAGTTCTATTGCAGTGTAAAAGGAACGCTGTCTGATAAAGCAGCCTACAAGGAAGCAGATCAGGAACTGGAACAAAAAGTGACTGCTATTATGGCCGATCTGGGGGTATAAGGGTTAGCCCTTCGTGAAAAAAAGGCGCCTGCTGATGTCATAGCAGGCGCCTTTTTTTATACATCGTACTCTGCATTCACATCTCTTCTGAAGTTATACAAAAATATGAGCAGACCTAAAACACTCGTTCGGGTGCTGATTGTTAATATGTTAACAAAAAATTTATCAGATCATAACATCTTTTCAATTATCTTTATAAGACCTCGGGAATAATCCGGCAGAAATCGGACAACCAGGTCTGTTTAACCTATTAAAACTTCATTATGACCTGGAAAAAATTTAGCGGAGAAATCATTCATTCAGAAATTCATGAGGAGGTACGAAAAGCAATTGAACGGGAATATGGACTAGGCAACAAATTAAAGGTATGTATTGGCACCGACTCTCAGGTAAAGGGCGCCGTGACGGACTATGCAACGGTGATCGTGTTCCTTCGCGAAAAGAAGGGCGCATTCATGTTCATCCATCAGGAGCGCAGCACCAGAAAAATGAGTATCAAGGAAAGGATGCTTACCGAAGTTCAAAAATCGATAGAAACAGCGTATTCGCTATGCGACCTTCTCGATATCTACAATGTGGACCTGGAAGTACATGCCGACATCAACACCAACCCGATGTTCAAATCTAACCAGGCCCTTCATGAGGCGATGGGGTATATCCTGAGTATGGGCTTTGTTTTTAAAGCTAAGCCCGAAGCCTTTGCCAGCTCGGCATGCGCGAACAAGATGGTGCATTAAGCGGGCGGCGCTTTACAAGCATTTTCGTATCTTTGAGAGATGGAGGGATGGAAAGCGAAACTTTTGCCTTTTTTAGTCCTGTTGACACTTAGTTTGGTAGCAGGTAATTTCCTCAGGACAGGAGACATCGCACGTGCTCCGGAAACAAGATATCATGGAGCTAAAAAGTCTCTCTGCAAAGCGGGGGAGAGCAATCATCCCTGCCTTTTGAATTCAAAAGGACTACTCGCTATCGTCTTGCTGTCGTTTAAATCCAACCCTCTTGCTCTGGCAGGACGAAGCTCCTGGTCTCCTTCCGCTGGATGTGTAAAAGGACTGGGTCGGGCCTTTTTTTACTCCCATTCCTTCTTCAGTAACTTCCATACGCTTTATCCGGCTCATTGGTTTACCTAGCTCATCTGCGCTCGCTTCTTCTATCTATTAAACCGTAAACCATCCCGGCCGCGCTTTGAGTTTTCTTCATTGCGCCCATTAGACTTTTTTTCACATGATCCATCTTCCTCATCTGATAACTGACTTAGCTTTAATTCTCGCAGCTGCTGCTGCCACCACTTTACTATTTAAGAAAATAAAACAACCCCTGGTACTGGGCTATATCATAGCAGGACTCCTGGTGGGCCCCCACTTTACCCTGTTTCCAACAGTAGCCGAAGAAGAAACTATCGCCGTATGGGCAGAAATAGGTGTTATTTTCCTCCTATTCAGCCTTGGACTTGAGTTTAGCTTTAAGAAGCTGGCCAAAGTTGGAGGCGCTGCTTCTGTTACAGGAATTACTGAAGCAGCTTTCATGCTTCTGGTCGGATATATTACCGGCCAACTGCTCGGCTGGGGAACCATGGATAGCATTTTTCTGGGTGCCATCCTCTCCATTTCGTCGACTACCATCATTATCCGCGCGTTTGAAGAACTGGCTATTAAACATAAAAAATTCGCCGGCCTGGTTTTCGGAGTATTGATTGTGGAAGATCTTGTTGCCATTTTACTGCTTGTGGTCTTATCGACTGTAGCCGTTAGCCGCAATTTTGAGGGCACGGAAATGCTGCTTTCTATATTGAAGTTCGCATTTTTCCTTATTCTATGGTTCCTCGGCGGAATTTTTCTCATCCCCACTTTCCTTAAACGCACGCGCAAGCTAATGAACGATGAGACAATGCTCATCGTTTCGCTTGCACTTTGCCTTGTAATGGTGATCCTTGCCGTAAAAGCAGGGTTCTCGCCAGCACTTGGTGCCTTTATAATGGGTTCAATTCTAGCAGAAACAACATTCGCGGAGCGAATAGAACACCTTACCAAGTCGGTAAAAGACCTCTTTGCAGCCATCTTTTTCGTCTCTGTAGGAATGCTGATCGATCCGGCTGTATTGCGCGACTACGCGGTTCCTATCCTGATCATTACACTTATGACCATTGTTGGGAAACTGGTAAGCACCACTACTGGCGCTTTGCTCTCCGGACAACCGTTAAAGACAGCTATCCAGGCAGGCATGAGCCTTGCGCAGATAGGAGAATTTTCGTTCATCATCGCCACGCTCGGACTTAGCCTTAAGGTAACGAGTGACTTTCTGTACCCTATTGCCGTAGCGGTCTCGGCAGTCACAACCTTTACCACCCCTTATCTGATCAAGGTATCCGGTCCATTTTCCAGTTTCCTCGAGAGATCACTTCCCGCGAAATGGATTGATGGGCTCAATAAATACAGCTCAGGCGCTGAGGGAATTACCACCACCAGCGACTGGAAAAAATTGTTAAAGGGATACTTTTCAAATTTCGTGGTTCACGCTGTTATTTTAACAGGCATCCTGTTCCTTGCCAACCGGTTTATTCACCCATTCATCACCTCAAAACTCTTCAATGGGCTCAACGGTTCTATCGCAAGTCTTGCCGTGTCCTTCGTCCTGATGGCCCCCTTTCTGTGGGCTTTCTCCCTAAGACGAATAGAAAAAAAGGCCTATACAACCTTATGGCTAAACAGACGATACAGCAGGGGGCCTCTTATTGCCCTTGAAGCAGCGAGAATTACCCTCGGCGTGGCTTACATTGCAATTTTGATTAGTCTTTTCTTCGATGCATTGCTTGCCTTTGGCATCGCACTTGCCGCCGCTATTATTGTGATCGTCATATTACAGAGAAAACTGCAAGCGTTTTACGGAAGAATCGAAAGCCGTTTCTTTCTGAACCTGAATGCACGCCAGGCAGTTGAAAAGCAGAAAAGTCCCTTAACGCCCTGGGACACCCACCTCTCCGAGCTTACGGTCTCTGCCGAGTCACCACTAGCAGGAAAGACTCTGGGTCAGTTAGCCATCAGGGAAAGGAACGGCGTAAATATTATTTTAATAGAACGGGGAAAACTTGTTATTTCTATCCCGGGACAGGACGATTATTTGTTCCCCGGCGACAAGCTTACCGTCACTGGAACGGACGTCCAAATTGAAGCGTTTAAACAACAAGTGGAAGTTGCAGACAGAATAGACGAGCTCGTTCAGGCAAAAAAGAAGGATGTGGAGCTGCAGCAAATAACAGTGTCATCCCGGTCAAGGCTTGCTGATTGCTCTTTGAAAGACAGCAGGATCAGGCAATTGGCAGAAGCGCTGATTGTTGCTGTGGAAAGAGGCGGGGAGCGAATTCCTAATCCCGATTCATCGTTTAAAATCAGTTCAGGCGACGTGGTCTGGATAGTAGGGAACCGCAAAAAGATTTCAGAATACTTAAAAGAATAGGTTTTCGTACTTTTGTCCCATGCTTTCGTTTACAGAGGAGAATTATTTAAAGGCATTGCTGCATCTGACACTTGAAGTTCAACATAAAAATGAAGCCGGCACCAACCAGCTTGCGGCTTTTTTAGGTGTCAAACCGGCAACTGCAACAGATATGCTCCGCAAATTAAAAGAGAAAAAGCTGATCTCTTACGAGAAGTACGGCAAGATCTCTCTCTCGGAGGAGGGACGAAGGAAGGCTGTAGAAGTATTAAGAAAGCATCGGTTATGGGAAACATTCCTTTATGAAAAGCTTGATTTCACCTGGGATGAAGTGCATGAAGTTGCCGAGCAGCTTGAGCATATTCAATCTCAGAAGCTGGTAGACAAGCTCGACAAATTTCTGGGCTTCCCTGAGTACGACCCTCATGGAGATGCTATTCCGGATGCGGAAGGCAACCTGAAACCGTCCTTTAAGAAAACCCTCGCGGAAGCAGAAACAGGTACTGAATGCAGGGTCGCAGCGGTGAAAGACAATTCGCCGGCCTTTCTTCAATATGTCACACAACTGAATCTGGCGATAGACGCCCCGATAAAGGTTATTAGCCGGCAGCCGTACGACGGGTCAATGGAAATTGTAGTTAATGAGGATAAGAGGATGGTATCACAGAAGTTCGCAGAAAACATTTTTATCGTTTAGCTGCTTGCCAAAGGAGCTATCACCAACACCAAACGCACAAGGAGCGCCATGAACAGTAACATTAGAAACAAAAAAGCATTTTTTGAATATCATATACTTGATAAGTACGTAGCGGGAATTCAGCTTCTGGGAACGGAGATCAAGTCGATAAGGGAAGGAAAAGTAAACTTGAACGACTCTTTCTGTTCGTTCCTGAATAATCAGCTTTATGTGAGAAATTTGCATATTGCCGAATACGCCAACGGATCGTTCTACAATCATGAGGCGAAAAGAGACCGGGTGCTTCTGCTCACCAAAAAAGAGCTCAAAAAGCTACGAGAGAAGAGTGAAGAAAAAGGCTACACCATCGTGCCGCTCCAGCTCTTTATCAGCGAGCGGGGGTTCGCCAAACTGGAAATAGCACTTGCTCAGGGTAAAAAAGAATTCGATAAACGCGAAACGATCAAGGAACGGGAAAGCAAGATTGAACTCGACAGGGTAATGAAACGATAACATGCCTGTTTCTGCTCAGCCTGGTGACGTCGTTCACCAGGCCTGGTCACCCACCAGGGGAACAAAACGAAATGTATCAAGTTCAATGCGCTCGTAGTCGGTCTCACTCACTCTGATAACGGTGATCATCTTCTGAGATTTTTCATCACCAACCGGTATAACCATCGTCCCTCCTACTTTCAGCTGCTTCAGCATGATTTCAGGAACAAAGGGAGCTCCGGCGGTAACCAGTATTTTGTCATAGGGGGCATATTTGGCAATTCCTTTCGACCCATCGCCACAAAAAAACTGAGCCTTATAACCCATTTTTTCCAGAAAAAGCTTCGCTCTGTTGTGCAGCTTCTCCTGCCGCTCTATCGTGTAAACCTCTGCCCCGAGTTCGAGAAGAATGCAGGTCTGATAACCCGATCCTGTCCCAATCTCAAGCACCTTATCGCCTACGCTGACGTTGAGGAGCTGAGTCTGATACGCAACGGTATAAGGCTGCGAAATCGTCTGGCCTTCCCCTATCGGGAAAGCAATATCCTTATAAGCCTGGCTCCAAAAAGTTTCATCGAAGAAGTAATGTCGCGGCACCTTACCTACCGCCTCGAGCACTCTCTTATCTTCAATTTTACGTTCATCCCTCAACAGTGCTACTAACTTCTTCCGGGCACCCTTTTCCCGGTAATTGTCAACAAACTTGTACGCCATTCTTCCGCAAAAATAACCTTCCTCTCCCGTAAATAACAATAGAAACAACATAGATTCTACTTATAACTACAAGCAGATAAAGTGACGCACATCATATTTAACAAGCAATTATTATATTAATTTCAGGCCATGAAAACATTTTTCCTTTTGCTTCTCGTGCTTGCTCCTTTTGCGGGCATAAGCCAACAAGCTGACACCGGGAAGATCAGGACCGAGCCCCCCAGCTATCGGAGCACCATTAACAATACCACCCTGTATTCATACACCATCGGGTTCAAGCTTTTCAGCTATGAGGCTTTCCCCAAGATTCTGGACCAGGTCAATGCAGACCAGCTGAGAAGGTCGTCCTTCAATGGCGTAATACTGAAATATAACGACAATCAGATAAGCTATCGGCTGTCCGGCAACTTTTACTCTCAACTCATTTCCTTTCGAAACAGATGCTCCGAATGCGAAGAGGTGAACGGACGTCTCACCGACAACCAAATTAAAGTGGGATTTGAAAAAAACTTTATTTACTCCTCAGTCCAGCCCTACGCGGGACTGGATATTGGCATTAAAAGCAGCGTGTTCAAGGGAGGCGTTTCACAACAAAGCAACACCATTTACGATCCCCGCTCCAGTGTCAGGACAGAAAAAAACGGCATTTCATTATCCCCGGTCATCGGCGTTAAGTTCAACCTAATAAATCATCTAAGCCTGGCCGCTGAAACTACAATGGATGTGTTATACAGTTACGAGAGACAGGAAAGAGGGAATCCGACAGATCCGGCGAGTACAACGCTTCACAAATACTACAAGTGGGAGTATCTCCTGAAACCGGTCGGGATGCTTAGCGTACAATACAATTTCGGAGCCATTTATTAATCAGGTTAGTAAGGGTCTACGTCTATCTGCACGAAAGTGCCTTTATTTTGCTTGTCGGTTTCAAAATTAAGCAGGGTGGTCCGAAGGAAATCTTTCACCTTCGTGACCGACATACCCTCCTTCTCTATTTTAATATAGATGGTCTTAATGTACAAGTTTCTGATACGCGACACTAACGGCTCTTCTGGTCCCAGTACCCGGCTTCCAAACACCTTTTTCAGCTCGTTACCCAACCGGTCGGCAGATATACTGAGGGCCATTGCATCTTTATGCTTAATATCAAGTCTTATCATCCGGCACAGGGGCGGATAGTTGAAATTTTTCCTGTCCGACATCTCCATGTTGAACAAGTCGGCATAATCGTGCCTGATTACCTGTTCTATCACCCGGTGATTGACCGAATGGGATTGAATAATCACAGTACCGCGCTTCTCTCGTCTCCCGGCCCTTCCGGCAACCTGAGACAGCAGTTGAAAGCTCCTTTCAAAAGCTCTGAAGTCTGGGTAATTCAGAAGGCTATCAGCGTTTACGATCCCGATAAGTGTGACATGGTCAAAGTCCAGACCTTTTGCTACGATCTGAGTCCCCACTAGTATATCTATTCGCCTCTCCTCAAAATCGTTTAGGATCCGCTGGAAACTGTTTTTACTGCGTGTTGTATCCAGGTCCATCCTGGCTATCCGTGAGTCGGGAAAAATAAACTGAAGGTCGTCCTCGATCTTCTCAGTTCCGAAGCCCTTTTGCTCAATATGAGTGGACCCGCAAGCCGGACATACAGGAACAGTATCCTGTTTGTAGCCGCAATAGTGGCAATGCAGCTTTCCTGTACTTTTATGAAAAGTAAGGCTCACATCGCAGTGTATACACTGAGGAATATAGCCGCAGGTTCTGCAGACAAGCATCGGAGTATATCCCCGCCGGTTCTGAAACAAAATCACTTGTTCCTTCCTCTGCAGCGCTAGCTTTATTTCGTCAAGGAGCACACTGGTGAAGTGCGACTGGATCGTCTTCTTTGTAGTCTCTTCGGTAATACTAACTACCTTAATCTCCGGCAGGCTTGACTCACCAAAACGCTGTGTCAGCTCTGCCAGTCCATACTTTCCGCTGCGCGCGTTATAATAACTTTCCATGGAAGGCGTAGCTGAACCGAGCAGTACTTTCGCTTGATGAAGCGAGGCCAGATAAATGGCGGTATCCCGCGCATGATAGCGCGGAGCCGGGTCAAACTGTTTGTACGACACTTCATGTTCTTCATCTACCACTATTAAGCCCAGGTCCGAGAACGGCAAGAACACAGAAGACCGGGCCCCCAGCACAATAGAATACTCACCTTTCAGAACTTTTCCCCATACTTCAACCCGCTCGTTATCGCCCAGGCGGGAGTGATAAATACCGATCCGGCTTCCGAAGTATTTACGAAGCCTCTCGATGATCTGGGTAGTGAGAGCAATTTCCGGCAGCAAATAAAGCACCTGCCGCCCTGTTCCAATTACCTCCTCAATTAACCGTACATAGAGCTGCGTTTTCCCCGAAGAGGTTACACCGTGAAGCAGCACCACGTCCTTCTGATCAAATTGCTGTCTGATAGACTCGACAGCGCCCTGCTGCTCTTCATTCAGCATAAACTCCCGACCGAGGTCCCCATCCTGATCATTCAGTCGACTCACATTTCGGCTTTCCAGAACAAAAATATCCTTCTCAACCAGCGAGCGAATAGCAGACTCCCCACATCCCGACGCTTCAACCAGCTCCTTTTTCCCAACAGGAGCGCCAGCCCTGCTTAATTGTATATAGGCCAGTAACGCGTCCAGCTGCTTCCGGCTCCGCTCAAGCAATTGAAATAATGCTTTTCGGTTTTCGCCCTCATCATAGAAGGGATTCAGGGAAATGAACGACTTTTGCTTTGGCTTATAGCGCTCTACGATCTCTTCGGAAATATGAACGATGCCCTTATCAAAAAGAGACTTCAGCAACCGGAACACCGACTTCTGCCCCAGGAGCTTGGTAATATCACTGATCTTTAACTCCGGCTGGATCTCAAGGGCGTCTATAATAAGAAATTCTTTATCGTTCAGCTCCTGCTTATCATATACAGCGTCCTGAAGGAGAATTACCTTGGTTTCACTCGCGAGCTTTAAAGCCGAGGGAAGCGCTGCCTGCATAACTTCGCCCTGCTGACACATGTAATACGAGGCCATCCATTCCCAAAGCCTTAATTGCGATTCGTTGACGATGCGATTCTCATCAAGTACGTCGATAACATATTTTGCTTCATAGAGTTCGGGAGGCTTGTTGCTTATGGCAGCGACTATAGCTGTGTAAACTCGACTTTTCCCAAACTGCACAACAACACGTCTGCCCACACCCACCTGGTCTTTCAGAGCATTTGGAATCCGATATGTGTAAGTTTTGGATATAGCCAGAGGCAGTATGACGTCGACGAAGAGCGTGGCCCGCTCCTGATGTTCCGCATTCAGTTCAAGCATTATTTATTTTTAATAGCCGCAAGAAGTAAAGATCCCCAGCCTACAATAAACAAAAGGCCGCCAATAGGAGTTACAGGTCCCAGAAAGCTAACCGAAAGCCTGGTAATGGTACGGGTAGACAACAGGTAAATAGAACCCGAAAAACAGAGGATACCTGCAACAAAGGCGTAGTAAGCGGTATTGACCAGCCCGTCCCTGTACTTTGCAACGGTAGACAGGAACAAGAGCGCCAGAGTATGATAAAAGTGATAGCTAACAGCCGTCTTCCAGTTATCAAGGTCCATCGCTGATATTCTCGACTTCAGGCCATGGGCACCGAAGGCGCCTAAGATTACCGCCAGTATTCCAAAAACTGCTGCTGTTATGATTATCTTTCTATTCATAATCCCCAAAATATAGTGTAATTAATAAACCTTCTTCGTCCTAAAAAAGTATTTTTGCTCACAGACAATGAGGAAAATAATCATTCTGAGCTCTGTTCTGCTGGTGGCTATAGCGGTAATCGCAGTAAAGTACTTTTCTGAACTTTCTGGTGTCAGTAACAACAGTGCAAAAGTATTAAAATATATCCCTTCCGATGCTGCTTTGGTTATGAGTTTTACTAATGATGAGTCATTTTATGACATTGTTAGCAACTACGAACCGTTTGATGCAATCCTTGGAGAGCAAAGAAGTGCGGAACTGACCCGTATTCACACGCTCCTGCTCGAGCAACCAGGCATCAAGGAGCTTACAGATCACAGTAAAATTTTTCTTTCCCTGCATCATTCTAAGACGGACTCCGTTGATTTCCTTTTCACCATCGGACTCAATGAAAGAATACAAGAGCAGAAGTTCATGGCGGATCTGCACAGCATCACGGCAGTGTCATTAAAGAAACTAGCAGGAGAAAACATCTACGAGGCCCATTTCGACAACTCCCCCTTTCCGTTTTATCTTTTCATCCGGGGAGATGTAGCCGCCGGAAGTTTCTCTGAAAAGTTAATAAGGCATGCTATTGACGAGGAGACTCCAAAAATACCGGACGACTTTGTAACTGAGATAGACGAAAAAAGTGCAAGGAACCATAACTCACCCGTTACACTCTTCATCAACCACGGCACGCTCCCATCCTTCGCAAAGTCATTTATGAGAGGTGCACTAGATGGCAACTCAGCTTTGATCCAGAAGATGAAGGGCTTTTCATCATTATCGATGAACTTTAAAAGCGACGCCCTGATGTTCAACGGAATCAGCACTCCCGATACCACTTCCCCCGCTTATCTCGATCTCTTTCTGACTCAGCGCCCGGTTAAAAACCAGTTAAAGTCGCTGCTGCCGGAGAATACGGCAAACTCGGTCTTATTCGGGTTCTCCAACTACAACGTATTTCATAACAAGCTCAGCTCTTTCCTCGATAAAAAAGGCCAGCTAAAGAAGATAAAGGCGCAATTAATGTTGATCAAGGCGCAAACAGGGGTAGACCTTGAAAAAGACCTCAGGCCTGTCTTCTCAACAGAGATAGCCGTGCTCGAAACAAAAGAAAGAGAGAAGTTTGGCATAATAAAGCTGACGAACGGCACCAGGGCAAACTCGACGCTGCAACTCATCAGCGATAGAATAACGGAAAACACAGGCCATCTGAACCATTCCAACCTTTTCTACTACTACTTTGGGGAGCCGTTTAAAAACTTCTCCCGGCCGTATTTCGGAATAATAGACAACTATCTGATTATATCCAATAGCCTGCCCGGATTGCAGCGCTATCTCTCTGATTATTCCTCTGGCAGGTTTATTTCCAAAACCAAAGAATATCAGGATCATGACCAGCTGGTTGCCAACAAAAGTAACATCCTCTATTTTGTCAATTCAGCAAACTCCGAGCAGATCATCAAGAGAGTGCTGAGGCGAGGCTTTTCTGAAGCCTTTTTCAATAAAAACTACGGTTTGTCTAACTTTTACGGACTCTCCTGGCAATGGAGCTCAGAGGGCTCGCATTTTCAGGTCAACCTGTATTCAAACTACCTGAGTAACGGAAAGAAAGAACTGAAGCCCGTTTGGACATTCAAAATGAATGCCCGGATCGGAGCCACACTCCAGGTGGTTAAAAATGGCAGCAAGAACATGATCCTCGTCCAGGACTACGTGAATAATCTTTACGCCCTGAGTACTGATGGCTCAAAAATATGGGCGGACCAGCTAGACGGGAAATTAGAAGGGCCAGTTACCCAACTTAGTGACGGCTCCCTGCTCTTCAACAGCAGCAGGAAGCTTTACCGGATTGACATCAAGGGAAATAGCTTTCCCGGCTTCCCTGTTAATCTGCCCTACAATGCCACAGCCGGGCTCTCACTCAGCAGCCCGAAGCCCGACGTAGCCAGAGCCTTTATTCCTGCAGGGAACATGTTATTGGCATACGATATGAATGGGAAGACAGTAGAGGGCTGGAACAAACAGCTACCGGGAAAAATATTGTTTGATGTTAAACTTATAGCTGCGGACAACATTAACTATGTGATAGCCGGAACAAAAACGGGAGAGTTTTTCTTTTTTAATAACGAAGGCCGCACTGTTGGAAAAGCCAGAATAAAACGAGTAACGCTCTTTAAAAACCCGCTGTTTACCCTCAAGACAGAGGAAGGCAAGATCAATATCGTTACGGCCGACACCGCTGGCATTGTCTATCACATAGGTTTAAATGGAGTGATAACAGAGCAAGAGATTGCAGCATCGGTAGCTCCCGACTTTGCTTTCGAGGTAGCCAATGTAGCAGGAGATGAACAACCAGAACTGATCTACCTCGATAAACAGCAACTGAATGTCTACAATAACGACGGCTCTCTCGCCTTTATGTACAACTTCGAACAGCAGGCAAATCTCCCGGCCCAATTGTTTTCGCTTAAGAAAAACGAATATATTGTCGGTGTATCTTCAAAAACAGGTGCTATGCAATTCTTGCTCGACTCCGAAGGCAGCCTGATGAAGGGATTACCGCTAAAGGGAGATGGAGTGTTCTATGCAGGATATTTAAAAAACGACGGAATACGGTATGTAATCAATGGAACAAACAATGTATTGCAGGCGTATAAGCTGTAGAATGCGATTTGTAATAGTTTACCTTTTCTTCTGCCTCTTTTTTTGCACTACCGCCTTCGCGCAGCATTATTCATTGTACAATACCGGGACGATGTACGACGCCTTTGAAAATCCGTCCCAAAAGTCCTTTCAGATCGACTCCAGCAAGCGGTACTCATTTAATTTCTTTATTCCCACTGCAGGTGTCAATTATGCAATTGGCGGGCCAGCAGACGCTGCATTAAGAAAAGTATTATATACCGGAATCTATGATACGCGTTCGGTCTCTTTAGATGCAGACAAGCCCAACTATGCCGTTCTTTCCGAAAACAGCTATCTTCTGGCCTTTCGGATGTTGAAAACGGTGAAGTATCAGCGCGAGATGGGCTTCTCATGGCAGATTAAGACAGAAGGTCGCGGCACTACCACCAACCGAGCTCTGATCGTGATGAACAACTATAACCGGATCGTTGACGAGCTGCTGAATAAGGGAGAGCTCGATAACAACATCTTTAATACCACCATATCCGCCCAGTCCTACCACCAATTCTCGTTCACTTATCGCGAAAATTATAACAAGCGCCTTGCCTGGGGCCTCAAGCTCAGCTACCTCAGCGGCATGATGTACAACAGAATAAAGCTCAACTCATCGACCCTCCAATTCAGTGATGACGGAACCGGCTACGATGTCGTTCTAAACGGCAATTACAAAACGAGCTTTTACTATGATGATTTCGACTACAAATCGCTGAGACCAGGATTTAAAAACCCCGGCGCGGCACTTGGCTTAAGTGTAAACTACAGAACGGCCAGCGGCTGGTACATCATGGGAAATCTGAAAGACATGGGCTTTATTAAATGGAATAAAAAGTCGTACGAGTTCAGGGCAGATGACTACAAGATTAAAGCAAGCAGAGCCGATGACAGCCTCTGGAATGATATAAAAGACAAACTGCAAAGGCAGGGGTACTTAAGCGCAACAAATTCAAAAGCAGAAGGGCTGATGAGCAAGGACTTTGGGGCCTACAGCGCAGCACTCATTTTATCCAAGAACCTTCTCAATAAGGGAGGAGATGCAGCTCTTGTCAACACCATTAAATATCGCGCACTACAGGTCAGCCTGCCGCTGACTTATAATCTCGACTATGGCTTCCAGGCAGGCGGCCAGCTAATGATCAAGTCGCCAAATGTTGAATTTTTCCTGGGCTCAGATCAGTCGCTAAAAACGTCGACAAGTGTAAAAAGCTTTTCAACCTCCGACGAAACACTGGGTAAGGGGTATAGCGGAGCTTCCGTTTACTTTGGATTTGCTCTCAAATTCGGACCAGTAATGAACCGCTGGCAGAACTCCACCCTTGTTCCGGGAATTAACGACAAGCCCGCGCGAAAGACGTTAATGACCAGGCTGTTTGGCCACCGTGCCGACTATTGAGCCGCCGGCCCGGGTTTTCCTGCTATAAAGTCTTTTAGATAATAGGGTTCAAAATAGGCTACATCTTCAAAGGTCCCCGCTTCAAACTTCTCCAGCGCAAGCACGTTCATGTCGGACGCAGAGTTTACAAATCCGTTTAAAAATACAGCGTTCACCTGTCCGCTCAGCACCTCTTCACACTTTGCAGCGCCGTCGCCCAGAAACAAAACCCTGTTTGCAGTCAATATATCAGCAAATGAGCCTGCATCAATAATCTTCGCCTCAACGGGACTCACCTCCCTAAGGTGTTCGTCGTAGATCGCTGTATATACTTCCATACGACGCGCGTCGATCATCGGACAATAAAACATCCCCGGCCGTTTCTCCCTGGCCGAACTTGCCATGGCTGTCAATGTATTAATGGCAATAAGGGGAATATCAAGAGCATAACAGAGTCCCTTTGCGGTAGAAACTCCGATACGAAGACCAGTGTAGGAGCCTGGGCCCTTGCTTACAGCTACCGCATCCAGCGCTGAAAGAGGCAGACCGGCTTCTTTCATTACCTGATCGATAAAAGGAGTAACAGAAGAGGCATGTGCATTACGCTCATTCAATTCGCGCCATGCAAGCGTCTTTCCATCACGAGCCAGCGCAACAGAGCATGAAGCAGTGGCTGTTTCTATTTGAAGGATAAGTGCCATCGCCCGCAAAGATGCAAATAAGTGTGATTTATTAAAAGTAAGATTGATTTATGGAACTGGGTCATGACCATGCCCGCCCCAGGGATGACATCTCGACAGCCGTTTTAAAGTGAGCCAGCCACCTTTGTAAGGACCGTATTTTCGGATTGCCTCCAGACCATACTGTGAACAGGTGGGAGTATAACGGCAGGATGCGCCTAAAAGTGGAGATAGCAGGTACTGATACAAGCGAATGAGCGTGACGAATATTAGCCCCATAACCCATTTAACTGCCTTTACCAGCATCTTCCACATAAATTTTTGCCAATTGTCCGAAAACAGCAAGAAGCTTTTTGTTGATCACTTTATAATCAACGATCTCCTTCCCCACATATTGCAGGGACAACAAAAGCTGAATATGATGTTCCGAAAGGAAGGGATACAGCGACGACTCCTTGTGAAGACGATACGCCTCCCTGATTCGCCTCTTTATCAGATTGCGATCGTGAGCCCTCTTAAACCTCCGCTTAGGCACCACAATGACCACCTGCGCAGGGTAATGTACCGGCAAAGGCTCCCGGAGATGAACAACCCGGAATGGATATACAAGAAAAGAAGAACCGTTATTAAAAAGCTTATCTAAAAACTTTTTACTACATAACCGTTCCTCTTTTCTAAATTGGTACATTTTTGATTGCCTGAAAGCCTGCTGTTGCAGAACGGCCCGATGACCGCCGGCACTGCAATCAAAAACTATGCTTTATGACGACGCTCGTCGGAAACACTCAATCTCTTTCTGCCTTTGGCTCTTCTTGAAGCTAATACCCTTCTGCCATTAGCGGTGCTCATACGCTCTCTGAACCCGTGCTTATTTCTTCTTTTTCTCTGAGAAGGCTGGAATGTTCTTTTCATGATTATAAAAATGTAGCTCTTAAAAACAAGAGCGCAAATATAGGGAGTTTTTTCTCTTTATCAAATTAAATTTAGCTATTCAAAACAATTTAAATAACAGCAGCCCCTCCTCATTATCACCCCACTATCATTTGTCGCCGCTGCAGCCGGAGGCACTCATACCCTTCCCGTTTTTTCATACATTTGTACAAATTCGCCGGGCTGCCCCGGCGTAACACATAACACACAGCAGGAGACTAGTCAAGACATGGAACAGTTAACAGAGTTTGGAAAAGTATCGATCATGCTACTAACCGGAGTAATACTGGTAAGCGCTATGATCTTTCTTTCCAAAATGCTTGCCCCCAAAAAGCCGACACCATTAAAGCTAAGTTCGTACGAGTGCGGTGAGGAACCAACGGGGAACTCCTGGGGGCAGTTTAATCCCCGGTTTTACGTCATAGCTCTTGTATTTCTATTGTTCGATGTCGAGTTAATTTTCATCTTTCCCTGGTCCACCATCTTTGCTCAGAAGGACATTATCGACGCACATCCCGCCTGGGGCTGGGTAACATTGGCAGAGATGTTCCTCTTTGTAGGCATCCTGGTGCTTGGGCTGGTCTACGTTTGGAAAAGAGGAGACATAGAATGGATCAAGCCAGAACAAAAGCTCCCTGAAGTCGAAACAGCTATACCAAAATCTGTCTACCATCGTATTAATGAAGAGAAATATGCGGTGAGGGCTTTCACAATGGACGCGATAAAGGCGGAAACAGCACAAGAAGAAGTTTCAGCTACGCAGGCACAGGCGAAACCTGCCTTTAAACCCGCATTTAGGAGGATACAGAAATGAGTTTGGAAAAGATGTCGCAAGACGGGGGAATTATAGTAACAAAGTTAGACGACCTGCTCAACTGGGCGCGGTTATCATCCTTGTGGCCTGTCAGTTTTGGCATTGCCTGCTGTGCCATCGAAATGATGGGAGCATACTCCTCTAATTTTGACCTCGATCGCCTGGGGGTATTCCCAAGGCCCACGCCCAGGCAAAGCGACGTGATCATCATAGCTGGAACGGTTACGTTCAAAATGGCAGAAAGGATCAAGCGCCTGTACGAACAGATGCCCGAACCCAAGTACGTCATTTCTATGGGGTCGTGTTCTAACTGCGGCGGACCTTACTGGCAACATGGCTATCATGTGGTAAAAGGAGTAGACCGGGTTATTCCGGTAGACATTTACGTGCAGGGCTGCCCTCCCCGTCCCGAAGCCCTTATAGGCGGAATATTGGAGCTCCAGAAAAAGATCAAAGAGGAAAGCCTGCTAAACAGCTAGTAAGTTGTAAATGGTAAATTGCAAGTTGTAGGTAGTAAATTGCGGGTTGTGGGTTGACGGATGTGGGCAGTAAGTGCAACCATCACCTATAACTTATAACCTGCAACCAATAACTCACAACGCGCAACGCGGCACCCCTAACGCACATCCAATTCGCTTTTCTCAGAGATTTCAGTTAAACTTGCATCAATGAAAGCATTTTACGGAGACTTACGTGTAGGTATTCTTGGAGGAGGCCAACTGGGGCGCATGCTCATTCAGGACGCTATCAATTACAATGTCAGTATCCGCGTTTTAGATCCGGATCCTGAAGCGTCGTGCAAAAGCCTTTGCGACAAATTTGTCACAGGCTCGCTCACCGACTACGAAACTGTTTACAACTTCGGTAAGCAGACCGACCTGCTGACTATTGAGATCGAAAAAGTAAATGTTGATGCTTTGCAAAAGCTGGAAGATGAAGGGGTGCTGGTCTACCCCCAACCGCGTGTTATCCGGCTTATTCAAGACAAGGGTCTTCAGAAGGAATTCTTCAAACAGCACGGAATCCCCACCGCCCCCTTTCAGCTCATCACCTCACGCGAAGCACTGAAGGGTGCAAATCTCAGTTATCCCTTTATTCAAAAGCTAAGGCGGGATGGCTATGACGGCCGCGGAGTTTACAAAGTGCGATCTGCCGAAGATATAGCAGATGCGTTTGACGCACCTAGCATCATTGAGGAATGGGTCGATTTTGAAAAAGAAATATCAGTAATTGTAGCCCGCAATGAAGATGGCGAGATCAAAGCTTTCCCATGTGTGGAAATGGAGTTCAACCCCGAAGCTAACCTGGTAGAATTCCTGATCTCCCCCTCTACCCTTCCCCTGGAAGTGCAGAACCGGGCAGAATACCTGGCGACAGAAATTGCAAAAGCACTAAAGATCACTGGCCTGCTCGCCGTAGAGATGTTTTTAACCAAAGATGGCAAGATTCTCATTAACGAGCTTGCTCCCCGTCCCCACAACAGCGGACATCATACCATCGAAGGCAACTACGTTTCTCAGTTTGAACAACACCTTCGCGCCATTTTCAATCTTCCTCTGGGCGACATCAGGCCTGTCACGCATGCCGTCATGATTAACCTCCTCGGGGAAACAGGGTACGAAGGTCCTGCCCTTTATGAGGGACTGGAAGAAGTTCTCAAACTGGATGGCGTTTACGTTCATCTGTACGGAAAGAAATTCACCAAACCATTCCGGAAAATGGGCCACGTCACCATCATTGACGATGTTCGGGAAAAGGCAATTCAGAAGGCACGTTTTGTGCAGCAGACAGTGAAAGTTAAGGCATAACAAGGAGGACTGCAGAGCCCCATAAGCTTCCAAAGCATATACCAAGCTTGCAGTTCCAAACATACATACGACAGGCAATGAAAGTAGGCATAATAATGGGCAGTAAATCAGATCTTCCTGTGATGCAGGATGCTGCCGACGCTTTAAAAGATCTCGGCGTTGAATACGAAATAACAGTAGTTTCAGCCCACCGCACTCCTGAAAGGATGTTCAATTACGCAAAGACAGCCGAAGAAAGAGGGCTAAAAGTGATTATTGCGGGCGCAGGCGGTGCCGCTCACCTTCCCGGCATGGTCGCCTCGCTAACCCATCTTCCGGTTATTGGCGTTCCGATAAAATCTTCAAATTCGATAGACGGCTGGGACTCTATCCTCTCTATCCTTCAAATGCCCAATGGCATTCCGGTTGCTACCGTTGCACTTAATGCGGCGAAAAACGCTGGGCTGCTGGCTGCACAGATACTCGGAACTGCTGACAAAGGATTAGGAGAACGCCTTAAGGCATATAAAGAAGATCTTAAGAAAAAGATTGAAGATACTGCCAGAGAGATGGAAGCGACAAATAGCTGAGACCATCGGCTACCAGACTCTTTACTCTCCATAATTTAATCAAGTCCACCGGCAGGCTTTGGTTACGACCGAAACTTCGTCACCCCTTACTCCACTAATCCAATCAGGTCCCGCGTCTGCAGCGGGGCCCGTTGTTTTAAAATGACTTCTGATTACCTGCCAGTCCTTGTCATAATTGAGTGAGGACTTTGCAAGTCGCATTAATTCCACATCGGGTTTTCAGGAAAATTGACCATGTGGGCGTACTTCGGGCCCAGTCCCACTACGATATCCTTCCATAGGTTTTCCTCCTCATCAGTGAAAATAAAATCGGCGTTATACTGATTGGTGACCAGCCACGAGTTCTGTTCAAGTTCCCTGTCGAGCTGACCAACCTCCCATCCCGAATATCCCGCGAAGAAGCGGATTTCGCTTTCATCAATCTGTCTGTTGTTGATCAGAAGCTTTAGCGTCTCAAAATTACCGCCCCAGTAAATTCCTTTTCCGATTTCCGTACCGCTGTTCATCCTGTCAGGGCAGCGATGAAGGAAATGAAGCGTATCGTTTCCTACGGGGCCACCCACATAGATGGGGAAGGGGGCGTTCGGACAATCCGGAATCAGATCACTGAGCACAAAGTCGCTCTTCTGGTTCAGCACATACCCTACTGTGCCTTCGTCATTATGTTCCGCAAGCAGCACCACCGACCGCTTGAAGTTTGGATCGAGCATAAAAGGCTCTGATATAAGCAGACTCGAAGTCTTTGGCTGAACTTGATTTAACATGTAATAGTAACAATGCCTTAATGCTATATGTTTTTACAATGATTTGAGATGCTTTTTACCCTTTAAATTTTTACAATTGTTAAGTTTGCACATATGACCTTAAATAACGAAACGATCCAAAATCTCAGGCAGGAATATCGCGCTGCCACCCTTTCAGAAACTGAGGTAGCTCCTGATCCCATCAGTCAGTTTTCTAAATGGTTCTCAGAAGCATTAGCTTCGAGTTTAACAGAGCCAAATGCGATGACCCTTGCTACTGCTACAGCCGATGGCAAGCCTTCCGCACGCATCATGCTTCTGAAGGGTTTTGAAGAGAGAGGATTTATTTTTTACACCAATTACCTGAGCCGCAAGGGCCAGGAAATCACCAAGAACCCCTACGCTTCGCTGGTGTTCTTCTGGCAGGAGCTCGAACGCCAGGTCCGCATAGAAGGAATACTGGAGAAAATAGATGAAAAAGAATCTGAACGCTACTTCCATTCCAGGCCCAGAGGCAGTCAGATTGGCGCCCATGCCTCTCCGCAAAGCCGCGAGATTGCCGGGCGGCAGGTTCTCGAAAAAAACATAGAACAACTCGAAGAGAAATATAAGGACGGAGCTGAAATACCCAAGCCTCCTCACTGGGGTGGTTACATTGTGAAGCCCACCTTCGTGGAATTTTGGCAGGGCGGCCGCGGTCGCGTACACGACAGGATCGCATACCGCCTGGAAAACAACACCTGGAAGATCGTCCGTTTAGCACCCTAGTATGACATTTGAAGAAATCAAAGCACTGCTGATCAGCAAATTTGGAGAAGAGGTAATCGTTGGCGAAGAGCAGCTTGGAAAGCAGCCCGCTTTGCTTATAAAGCCGGAGATGATCGCGGACGTCTGCCTGGAACTCAGGAACAACGATCAAACATGGTTCGACTTTCTCTCCTGTCTTTCCGGAGTGGATCACGGGGTTGAGGAGAATGTCTTCAGTGTTGTATATCATCTTGCGTCCATACCGTTTAAAAACCAGCTCACGCTGAAGGTCAAAAAGTACCACGACCGCAGTCGCGAGGATCTTCCCTCCTTCCCAACAGTCAGCCATGTATGGCGAACGGCCGACTGGCATGAGCGGGAAGCATTTGATCTTCTGGGCATCTTCTTTGAAGGCCACCCCGACCTGCGGCGCATTCTTTTGCCCGACGACTGGGAAGGCTACCCGCTGCGAAAGGATTACAAGGCGCAGGAGTACTATCATGGCATTAAAGTAAACTGATCGGGAGGAATTTCCATGAACAAGCAACAACCAACCCGGTACGAACAGCTGATAGCGGGTGCAAAGTCAACAGAGATGATCCTCAACATGGGGCCTCAGCATCCCTCTACGCACGGCGTATTGAGGCTGGAGGTCATTACTGACGGCGAAATAGTCAGAGAGGTGATTCCCCACGTCGGCTATCTGCATCGATGCTTTGAGAAACATGCCGAAAATCTCACCTATCAGCAGACCATTCCCTTTGCCGACCGGATGGACTACCTTGCTTCCATGAACAACGCTCACGCCTGGGTAATGGGCGTAGAGCGCATGCTCGGCATTGACAAAGACATCCCAAAGCGAATTGAATACATCAGAGTGCTCGTTTGCGAGCTGAATCGTATAGGCTCCCATCTGATCGCTCTGGGAACCTACGGCATTGACATCGGTGCGTTCACTCCCTTTTTATGGTGTTTTCGCGACCGGGAGCACATCATGAACATGCTTGAGTGGGCATCGGGCTCCAGAATGCTCTATAACTACATCTGGGTGGGCGGCCTATTCTACGACCTGCCCGTCGGCTTTGAGGAACGATGCAGCGAATTTGTGGCCTACTTCAAGCCCAAAATAAAAGAACTGAACGAACTCCTCACCGGCAACCAGATCTTTATCTCCAGAACAGCTAACGTGGGTATCTTGCCTCTTGACGTTGCTATCAGTTACGGCTGTTCGGGCCCTATGCTGCGTGCGTCAGGACTCAAATGGGATCTGCGGCGTGTTGACGAATATTCAGTGTATCCGGAGGTTGAATTCGACGTCCCAATCGGCAAGGGAGAAATGGGAACCACAGGCGACTGCTGGGACCGCTTCAAGGTACGGATCGATGAGATCGAGCAATCGGTCAGAATTATCGAACAATGCCTGGAAAGACTACAAAAGGATCTGAAAAGAACACCTGATTTTGATCCGCGGGCTAAGCTTCCCAAAAAGATTGTGCCCAAAGCGCAGGACTTTTACCTGAGAGCAGAAAGCCCCAGGGGTGAGCTTGGATACTACTTTATCACAGATGGCAAGACGGAGATACCCAAAAGGGTAAAAGCCCGGGCTCCGAGCTTCCATAACTTATCGGTAATCTCAGAAATATCAAGAGGCATCCTAATTGCAGACCTGATCGCCATCATCGGATCTATTGACATTGTTTTAGGTGAATTGGACAGATAGGATATAAATAACAAAGGCCCGCAATTGCGGGCCTTCACACTCAAACTAATAACCTTAATACACCTTAACCATATAAATATAATCCTGGATTTTCTTAATCTGATCCTTTCTGCTCAGATTAGCCAGAGTATTCTTTCCATTTAGCGACAGCTTACGGTTTTTACCAAGCGAGTCCTTCGGAATCGACTCAATCGCTTCGATCAGGTAGCCGGATTTAATGGCAAACGACGCTCCGTCAGTACGCGATGACTTGCCTTTAATCACACCAATAATATTTCCTTTACTGTCAAGAAGCGGCCCGCCACTGCTGCCCGGGTTAACAGAAATGTCAACCTGATACTCAGTAGTATCGCCAGAGTAACCGGTCCGCGAGCTCAGGTATCCCTTGCTGAACACCAGGTCATCCTTCGGAAATCCATAAGTAAACACATCCTCGCCCAAATCTGAGGTACTCTTCTTGAAGGTGTAGGGCAAAGGTTTCAGGGTTCTGAATGCCCCGTCGGTAACCTTCAACACTGCAATATCATAAGCTGGATAACTATAGATGGTAGAGGCTTTAAAAGACTCACCGTCGTTGTTCTGAATATAAACCGAATCAGCATCCTTCACAACATGATAATTGGTAACGATCAGACCGTCGGTAGTGAGAGCAAAGCCAGTTCCGCCAAAAATAGCCGGATCAGCCGGCGCCTTCGTTGTAGCCTTAATATTCTTCAGGATCTCATTTTGAGAGCGCTTCACTTTTGTAGTGATCTCGCGGCTCATTTCCCTTCTAAGGGCGATGTTATCAGAAGCAATAGCACTGGTCTTAGCAAAAAAGCCGGTAGAAAACAGGGTAGCAAACACCGCTACAATGGCCACAGAAGCAGCAACTGCAGCGTTCATCTTGTACTTTGCCCAAAGCACCCGGATCATGGAAGCAGCCGGCATCACCTCCGCTGTCAGAGCCGCCACGTCAAGCTCCTCGTGGATAGCATTCATCTCCGAGAGCAGCTGACGACGCTTTCCGTAATACTTGATTTGCCCAACGAAGTTTTCATAAGCCACCACCTTCTGGTCAACAGCAGGATCAGAAGCACGCAGCTCTTCAAAGGCTCTGGCTTCCTCCTCCGTCATCTCCCCTCTCACATAAGCCTCAATTCGTTCTGTAAAATCCATTCCAAGATTCATTATCTAGTCTCCGAGAAAAAAGTTTTTTTAATCGCTGCAGGCATTTATATTTCTGGTTCTTTGCATTATCTGCATTAGTGTACCCGAATTTCTCACAAATCTCCTGCATCGATTTATTATTTATATAAAAATCTTCTATGATCGTTTTACATGGTTCACCCAGATGTACCAGCGCCGCCTCCATCTGCCTGAACATGCGGTCCTTCTCTTCGTGCTGCTCTATTTCCTGCTCAACAGGATGAGTTTCTTCAAATTCCTGAAGGCTTCCTGAATTCCGGCTTTTATATGTCAGCCGTTTCAACCATAACCTGCGGCTCACAGAATATATGAACGTCTTAAGCTTACTGCTTAGTTCAAAATTTCCGCCCTGAACCTTATCATAAAGAACGATCACAGATTCCTGAAAAACATCTTTAGCCTCATCTTCTGTCCCGTTGTTCATCACCACTAATTGCAAGACCATCGGGAAATAAGCCTTATAAATCCTTTCAAGAATATCTTTCGAGCCATTCAGAATTCCCAATATGACTTCACTATCCGTTGGTTCTGACCTTTTTATATCTCTGCTCACTATTTATACTATTGTACTTAATTTGTAACCCAATGATAGGGAAAAAAATTTAAAAAAATTGTTCAATTATCGGGTTACTTTTTCGAAACCGCAGTATTAACGTTAAAATTTGTATTTGTTTAATCATTAAACTTTAACCCAGAAAAATGAAAAATCTGTTTAAATTCGGTTTCTTAGCATTAGCAATTTCTTTGTCAGCTGCTGCTTGCAGCGGTAACAAGTCTGAAAGTGGTTCTGATTCAACTGCTGTTGATTCTGCTGCTACTACTGACACTACTATGATGACTGATACAGCTGCTGCTACAACTGATACAGCCGCTACTGATTCAGCTGCTGCTCACTAATATTGAGTGTTTTAAAATAAAAAAGCCGGTCTCAATGAGACCGGCTTTTTTATTTTAAACTATTTCCCGCCATCTGGCACTTCCTTTCCTCTTGCAAAGCCGGTTTGGAAGACGAAAATTTCAGTACATTTCATGCACTCTGTATCAACATCATCTGCCTGTGCCTGAGATATCAGTCATTCACTTCCGGAACAACACCGCTCCTTATCTGGTCCCTATTCTGAATGCAGCCACTAAAAAGCCAGGATCAAGCCACGATTATGCCACCTTTTCATAGAGAAACGTGGCATAACAGTACCTTAATAACGGCGCCTATACCAGCGAACTTAGAACCAGTTAGGGATCAGTTCAGAACTATTCAGGTCTCTTTCTCCCTTTCGGGGCGACCTGGACGACAACAATATGCTGCCCGAAAGCGACGCACTCACCCCCTCGCCCGCTGATCCTCTGAGCCACCATATCTGGCGTGTAACAAAGACTGCCCGGGATAAGCCCCGACAAACGGATCGCAAGAAGTATTTTAACTGCTTAAACAATCAATTTTAATACACATTGGTTTACTAAATTATGAAGGATTTATTTCGCATTAACATCTTATCCCTCGGTATCGTACTGTCCCTGATTTCCTGCAACGCAAGTGACAGGGGAAGTTCCCATGCTGATTCAATCGACTCCGCCTCGTCTGCAACGGTCGACTCACTCGATTCTACGGCATCGGTTAAAACGGATACGCTCGACTCTACCTCCAGGGAAAAGGTCGACAGCACAAGGACCCGATAAGCTGGTCGGTTTCAGTTTTGCAGAGCAGGGGAAAGCTGAGCATAATCTTATGAATAACAGCAGAGACAAAGGCCGGGCACCTGCCTCTAATTCCCATAATCTATCGTCCTGAATTACTTTTCTTCCTCGCTTTTCACAAAAACCTTAACTTTGGCAAAACATTTCACATGAGTTTATCTCCTTTATTTGCAATTTCCCCGGTAGACGGACGCTACAGCAAGGCAACAAAAGA
This sequence comes from Arcticibacter sp. MXS-1, assembly GCF_041902385.1. Lineage (GTDB taxonomy): Bacteria > Bacteroidota > Bacteroidia > Sphingobacteriales > Sphingobacteriaceae > Arcticibacter. Next base: position 4,775,438 of record NZ_CP169244.1, read on the forward strand.
ACTTTCTGCATATTTTTCTGAAGCAGCCCTGATCAAGTTCAGAGTATACATAGAAATTGAATATTTCATCGCTCTGTGCAATATTCCCCTTCCTCAGCTTCAAAATTTTCCTGCCGACAAGTTTTCCAGCCTTCGTTCGATCTACGAAAACTTCACGGAAGAAAATGCACTTCGCATTAAGGAGATTGAAAGTATCACCAATCATGACGTTAAAGCCGTCGAGTACTTCATTAAAGAGCAATTTGATGCGATGACTCTTGGTGCCTTCAAAGAGTTTATTCATTTTGGTCTTACATCGCAAGACATCAACAATACAGCAATTCCACACTCGTTTAAGCTGGGAATCAAAGAAAGCTGGCTCCCTGCTATCGAAGAGCTTACCGCGAAACTTAAGTCTCTTGCTGCGGAATGGAAAGATATCCCGATGCTTGCCCATACTCATGGACAGCCTGCATCACCTACCCGGCTGGGAAAAGAACTCCAGGTTTACATCGAGCGGATTGAAGCTCAGGTAGAACAGCTGGAAACGATACCTTACTCGGCGAAATTCGGAGGAGCAACAGGAAACTTTAACGCGCATTTCATCGCTTATCCGGAGGTTGACTGGCGGGCGTTCGCTAACCAGTTTGTGAACGAACAGCTGCAGCTTAACCGCTCACAGTACACCACGCAGATAGAGCACTACGACAATTTCGCGGCCCACTGCGATGCCCTTAAAAGGATAAATAACATCATTCTGGATTTGAACAGGGACATGTGGACCTACATCTCCATGAATTATTTCCGCCAAAAGATCAAAGCCGGAGAGGTTGGATCGTCTGCGATGCCTCATAAGGTCAACCCAATCGATTTTGAGAATTCGGAGGGTAATCTGGGTATTGCAAACGCTCTCTTTGAGCACCTCGCAGCTAAACTGCCTGTCTCCAGACTCCAGCGCGACCTCACCGATTCTACAGTCCTTCGCAACATCGGGGTTCCTGTCGCTCATACGCTGATCGCTATAAAATCGACTTTAAGGGGGCTGAACAAGCTTTTGTTAAACGAAGCCACAATTGCTGAGGATTTGGAAGACAACTGGGCTGTAGTAGCCGAAGCTATCCAGACTATCCTTCGCAGAGAAGCATATCCGAATCCCTACGAAGCGTTGAAAGAACTCACGCGAACCAACCATCGGGTAAGCGCAGAAACTATATCAGAGTTTGTAGAGACACTTCAGGTAAGCGATAGCGTAAAAGAAGAGATTAAACGGATCACTCCCGCTAATTACACCGGGATATAAATTCAGGGATCAGGACTAAACAGCACCAATAGCTTAGCTTGTCCTTAAAGCCCTGCTCTTCGAAGTACTTCAAGCCCGCTCCAGCAACAGACTCAAAGCGTAGCTTGTCCTTAAAGTCCAGCTCTTCGAAGTACTTCGAGCCGGTACCAGCAACAGACCCAAAGCTAGCCTGTCTTTAAGGTCCCCCTCAGAAAGTCTGTAGTAAGAAGGGATACCTATGGCCTTTGGCCGCTGGTTGCGCAGCCATGGTCAGGCCCTATAAAAAAGGGCCGTTGCCCGTTATGGACTTTTACCACCGGAGCCAGCTCTGCATATTACAAGGCCGGAAACCAGGTAAACAGTGCTGGTCGCCAGAATAGCGATGGATGACCGGCCTGATGCGTTGTTAGCTAAAGGTCTATATGAACGAAACGATACCGGGGCAGAAAAATAAGGGCCGATGTTCAACTACAAGTAACCTCTGCCCGGACTGATCCTTGTACCGTTCATTCGAAAAACAAGGGTCTGGGCGCAACAATAAGTGCATGAAGTACGAGTGTTGAATACTACTGACCATGTGTTTGACCATACAATTGTCAATTCTCTGCAGGTGCTATTCCATCTTGAAACCGTTTTGGTAATTTTGTTTAAAATATGAATTATGGCTTTCAACATTAATGTATATACTGAATCAACACCCAACCCTGCCAGCATGAAGTTCCTGGTGAACAAACTTTTGTTGAACGGGAGTGCTGATTATGCAAACAAAGAAAGTGCAGAGGCATCTCCATTTGCTAAAGAACTGTTCAAGTTCAACTTCGTGAACGGCGTTTTTTTTGCCAGCAACTTTGTTACCATTACCAAGACAGAGGATGCTGAATGGCCTGATATAGAACCGATACTCAAGGAATTTGTAAAAGGAGCCGTAGAAGCTGAGCTGCAGGTAAGAGCTGTAGCACACGAAGAGACGCCTTCGTTTGAAGGCACCGAATCAGAGATCAAAATTCAGCAGATCCTTCACGACTACGTGCGTCCGGCAGTAGAACAAGACGGAGGGGCTATTCATTACAAGTCGTTTGAAAACGGAGTAGTGACGGTGGAGCTCAGAGGATCGTGCAGCGGATGTCCCTCTTCCACATACACGTTAAAAGCGGGAATTGAAAATCTGCTAAAGAGAATGGTTCCCGAGGTTTCCGAGGTGGTTTCCGAAGCGATGTAAGAGGTTGAAACTGGAGTACCCGGCATATTATGCATCGCTTCAATAGGGTGGTTTCCGAAGCGGTGTAAGAGTTCCAAGGCCTGCACGTCCGGCTAAAGTATCAGGTTAAAGCCGGACCATTTACAAGACATCAGCCTCTCTTCCAATATATGTTTACATTTTGGCGGAAGCAGTAAAGAGGAAGGGAACTGTCAGGATCTCATAAGAATCGGCGCGTGAGTAGAAATACCGGCAACGAGGCGACCTGTTGAGGGGAATTCTTTCGGTTCAGTTTATAAGAGATAAGGATATACAGAAAAGAGGCTGAGATCAGTGTGATTCAGCCTCTCTTTCTTTTTACCTATTGCCCGGGTACCACCTACTACTGCTATTTACTGCTACGGGCGTATTTGACGAGCATTTGTTTGTTGCCCGGATACCACCTACTACTGCTGTCCCCCTAAAGCCTTGCCTGCATAAGGGCGGAAACACGGGTGGCGCTTCGGCCGCCAGGATCAAAAGTACCTGTTAATCACCTCCTGCATTTTAAGACGCAAGGCTCTGTTGCCTGCCAATATCTCACGGGTACTGAAAGAGTCATTACTGCCGGAAAAGCTTGTAGCCGCCCCTCCCGCTTCTCTTACCAGCACCATGCCTGCTGCAATGTCGTACGAGTTAAGGTTATACTCAAAGTAGCCGTCAAAACGTCCGCAGGCTACATAGGCAAGGTCAACGGCGGCAGAACCTACCCTCCTTAATCCATGGCAGACCTTAGTCAGCTCTCTGAAAACGCTGATGTATTTCTCTAACAGTTCAAAATTATAGTATGGAAAACCTGTAGCAAGAAGAGCCTGAGAGAATTCAGTATTGCCGGAGACCGATATCCGGCTGCCGTTCAAATAAGCGCCGCCGTCTTTCCATGCGTAAAAGCATTCATCGCGGTTTACCTCGTAAACTACTCCTGCAACGAGCTCATCATTTTGCTGCAAGGCGATGCTGACAGAGTAAGCAGGAAGGCCATGAATGAAGTTCGTGGTTCCGTCGAGCGGATCAACGATCCAGTTGTATACATCTCCGGTCTTATTGATCGTCTTTTCCTCGGTCACAAATCCGGCTTCAGGAAGCAGGTCAGAAAGGCCCTTCACTATACGCTCTTCTGCCCCCTTATCAACGTAGGAAACGAGGTCATTTAGCCCCTTATACTCAATCTTAGCTGTATCGAAGGAGGCACCCTCCTTCCGGATAAATGCGCCGGCCTCCTGTGCTATACGAGCGACCTCCGCAGTTAGTTTTTGCAGATCCATATTTATGCTGTATGTTCTTTTCTTGTAGATTTTGAAGACCAGATGATGCCGGCAATTCCCCCGATGACCATGAATGTGGAGATCATTTCGGCCTGAGTAAAGCTAAGACTTCCCAGGTGGTAATGGGAGTTTACGCGAATCAGCTCGATAAAGAACCGCTCAACGCCGGCGAAGATAAGATAGATGGAAAATAACATGCCGGCCGGTTTAATCTTCTTTCTAATTGACCAGAGTATTAAAAAGAGGATGAGGCACGCTACGATCTCGTAAAATGGGGTAGGATAAACGCCGACCGGCAGCTCGTTACAGTAATGCCCTGTACAGCCTGGAATCGGCACACCCTCGTGAATTACATTATGAGGGTATTTGAAAGACCACATCCAGTCAGGAGCCCAGCTAAGCCAGCCCGGCTTAGAAGCAGGATTAGGAATTCCCCAATCGCCGTCACCCGCCATCTGGCATCCCATTCTGCCAACAGCATACGCCAGCATCATTCCAGGAGCGCCGATATCAAGCATGTGGACAGGCTTCACACCGCTTTTATTCGCAAGGTAGAGTACCGCTGCCCCTCCGCAGATCAGTCCGCCATAGAAGGTCAGTCCGCTAAAAGAGAGGAGCCCGCCGATAGGGTCCTTTATAAAATCATTAATATACTCCAGATTGTGGAAGATCTTTGCACCAAGAAATCCCCATACGGCAGCCCACACAACGAGGGAGCTCATCAGTTGATAAGGATGCACTAGCTCTTCTACTTGCTTTGGCTTCGGAAGCTGCTGTTTTTTCTTTTCCGAATAGGCCCACCATGCAAAAATGCCGGCCAGGATAAGTCCGCCAAAGAAGTTGCCCCGCCCTGAAAGCAGAAAAGACTGAGGACTGTTCACAAAGTCAGAATAATTAAGGGCAGCGTCGAGCAGCTTATACCCGATCAGAAAACCAAAGACAGCATTGAATACCAGTTCTGAGGGGGTTGCAGGCTCTCCTATCGTCACTTTCCTCTTAAAAGGATGTAAAATACCCTCAGCCTCTTTTCTTTTAAACTCCTGCGTAAAAGCCCAATAAGCGGCCATAAAAGCAAGAGCGACGAAAAAACCAAAGGTCTGTATAGGTAGTGGAATATTAACGCCTGTGAGATATTCTATAAGATAAGAAAGAGTTGGAAACATGCGCTAAAGATACAGCTTGAAAATTAAATTCAGATTAATGAGATAAAACTTCTGGCGTAGCTTCGCAGATCTCCACCTCTCCTTCCTCTGAAATTTCCAGTAGTCTTACAAGCCGGGTTTCATTCACGAGCACCGGATCATACTTCGCTCTTACTTTTACGTAATTTCTGGTAAATCCGTGCATGTAACCGTCTTTTTGATCGCTTTCAAAGAGCACCTCCTGAGTTGTTCCGAGCTGAGTTTCATAAAAAGCACGTCTCTTTTTGTCAGAAAGTATGTGTAACATTTTACTGCGATCTGCCCGCTGAGCCCCAGGAACGTTTCCTTCCATCTGAGCAGCGAGCGTATTCTCCCTTTCCGAATAGGTAAAGACGTGCAGATAGGAAATATCCAGTCCGTTCAGGAAGTTATAGGTATCAAGAAAGTCGTCCCTTGTCTCGCCAGGAAAGCCTACTATGACGTCGACGCCAATACAGCAGTCGGGCATTAACTGTTTAATGGCTGCGACGCGGTCTGCGTATAATTCCCTTTTATACCTGCGCCTCATCAGGCCCAGGATCTTGTTACTCCCCGACTGCAGCGGAATATGAAAATGTGGCACAAAGCGCTTAGACTGTGCTACAAATTCGATAATCTCATTACTGAGCAAGTTGGGTTCAATAGATGAAATGCGGATCCGATCGATGCCCTCTACCTCATCAAGTGCCTTTACGAGGTCAAAGAATTTATCCTCGCGCTTTCCGTTGCGAATGCCGAAGTCGCCAATATTAACCCCGGTCAGGACAATTTCCCTGACACCTGAGGCGGCAATCGCTCTTGCCTGCTCAACGATCTTCTCCACGGTATCGCTCCTGCTGCCTCCACGGGCAAGCGGGATAGTACAAAACGTACAGGAGTAATCGCAGCCGTCCTGCACCTTCAAAAAAGTTCGGGTACGATCTCCGTAGGAATAAGAAGCAACGAATTCATTTACTTCATTGATCGGCTTATTATACACCTTTGCCCTGGGCTGTTTGGTAAGGTCGGTCAAAAACTCAATAATTCTGAATTTCTCAGCAGCACCGAGTACCATGTCCACTCCCGGGATTTCGGATATCTCTTTGGGCTTTAACTGGGCATAGCATCCCACAATAATGATATAAGCGTCGGGAGAATACTTCTGGGCTTCCTTGACTACCTTCCGGCACTTCTTGTCGGCATTGTCAGTGACCGAACAGGTATTGATCAGATAGACATCCGGAGTATCTGTAAAGTTTACCGTTTCAAATCCTGCTTGTGCAAACTGCCTTCCAATTGTAGAAGTTTCAGAATAATTTAGCTTACAGCCAAGTGTGTAAAATGCAACCTTCCTGCTCATAATCAGAGGGCAAAGATACAGAAAATTCGCAATTCGGCGACTACCCCCACGGAGCGGTCCGGAAGACAAAACTACCAGCTTTACCGGCGGCTAAGGTTTGAGAGAGCTTAGCTGGTTTCGCCCCATCGGAAAGCGGTGTTGCTGATGCTGGCAAGGTCGAGAACCCGGTCAATAACGGTCGCCGCTACTTCCTCGATGGTACGGGGACGACTGTAAAAAGACGGAGTAGCCGGACAAATAATCCCACCGGCTTCGGTAACCACTTTCATATTGTTGATATGGATCAGGCTCAAAGGAGTATCGCGGACAACGAGGATGAGCTTTCGGCGCTCCTTTAAGATCACATCAGCAGCGCGGGTAGTAAGGTCATTCGATATTCCTGAAGCGATCCGGCCGAGCGTCCCCATGGAGCAAGGGCAAATGATCATTGTATCGTACCGTGCAGAGCCCGAAGCAAAAGGGGCGTTAAAGTCGTTTTTTTCGTAAAGGCTAAAGGGATAAGCTGAAAATGACCGATCATCCAGTTCATGCACCCAGACTTCTTTAGCATTGTCTGACATGACCAAACCAACCTTCAGATCTTCATTCGCCAGCAGTTGAAGTTTATCGAGCAAAACCTTGGCGTATACCGACCCGCTCGCTCCTGTAACGGCAACTACAATCTTTCTTTTCTCCATTTTACTTGCATCGATATCAATAAAGTACCCCCGCCCATCGCTCGCCTGCACGAGGTCACCGGGTACCACAGGGGGCAAGATAAAAAAAGGGCCGAATACAAGTATTCGACCCTACATCTACCTATGAAAAACATGCCCTTTGGGAGGGCAGTACAAATATAGGTATAAGCGAAAAAACTCCAAATAAAATTCGGACACAAACCTTACTATTAAGAAAAAGACCTGATTACCAGGGAGAAATTTTTTTCTGAGAAGGCAAACTTATTTCAACAAAGCCTGTTAACGACACTTTTTTAACGATATGCGCGCTGTTGCTTCCTGTTATATCAGCATGTTGAGCCAGTGATAAGGCGTCGCCTATCGTCCTGCCGAGTCTTATACTGCCATTAGCCTTTAAACTCTCATAGCTGTATCATTAGTTTTTTTACGGTTCAGGCCGCGGATCCGTCAGCATACGTAAGAAATGGTTAAGCTTCGCAAAAGCGTTCAGGAGTTGCCCGGTCAAACAGGGATGACGGCTGGCCGAATGTTCTTCTTCGCCTTTTAAAGAATAGATAGACTTTCACAAGGATGAAAATAAGTTAACGGCTCTCCTGTGGCGCCGGCTGGCCGCGTAAACGATAAATATCAGTAAAGAAGGACAATCGGGCGCGTATAAATACGCAATGTTTCACATCATTCAAACACAGTCTTTTACATCTTGGTAATACAGGTAGCTAATTAAAACCAAATGAGACATGCAGACCGAATAAGTGAAGCGATGGAAATGTTTCAAGGAAAGCTTCCGGACCCTAATCGTTGCAATAAGTCAACGATTATTAGCGAACAGGACATAATGGGAAAGACGGTCAAGTTCAGAGCTCAAAAAGCAAAAGGACTTAGCGGAATCACCTGGAGGGTCGACTACGTAGACGAACGGCATAAATAGACGAGCGTACTGACTATGCAAGCGGCTCAGATACCCATTTCTTAGCCGCTTCATACTCGCTCAGGCTGAAGCTTCTGATCTCACCGGGCACCGGTCCGCTTAATACCTCATACGCCTTTTGCATCCAGGTCTCGTCAGTGACAATAGCCATCCGGTTCCACTTGCTGAAATGTTCAAAACTAACCTTAAGATAATCTATAAAAGCGGGAAGCGAATAGTTCTCCATATTCGTTTCGAGTCGCACCAGAAAGTTGATGCTCCCGAACTCTCTCGCCACTTCGTCTACCCGATGCATGACAACGCGCTCATATTCTTCCTTTTCAACCTTACCGCTTGCTTTGTATGCAGCAACATAGCGGGGAAATCCTTCAATTAATTCTACCATTATCCGATCTGCTATTTTTCATTCAGATAAACCAGCCAACGTTACGTTTGTTTAATTATGAGGTGAAAGCATTGCAATTGATAGCTGCGGGCATTTGTGCAACCGCAGTGATGAGCGGATACAGCTATAGCAGCTCCTGGTATAAAAAGGAAAATTACAGGGAGCCTGAACTCCTTGCGGAACTGGTTGACCAGATCCTCCCAGGCCTGCCCGAGCGCAACCAGCTGGCGGGAGGCTGGGCAGCTCACTTCGTAGCAGGCAGTTCATGGTCGCTTGTACTAAACAAGTCATGGCGCCATATGGGGCTAAGACCGAGCTTACCGATAGTTCTTTCTTCCGGACTTGCAAGCGGCCTTGCCGGTGTACTGATATGGAACACGGCATTCAAGCTGTGCGAGAAACAGCCTCACACTTCGAAAAGAGACTTCTTCCAGCATTTACTAGCCGCCCACCTTGTGTACAGCTATTTTGTCGCTTTATTCTCCCGACCCCAATAAGAACGAACAGCGTAATTAAACGGTCCTGGGCTTTATAAGGGCCCAAAGCAGCAATACAAAAGCGACTAAACTGGAGACGGCAGGCGCAGGAAAAAATAAACAAAGCCAGTAACGGTCAGCAGGAGACAGACTATGGCAATGGGCCACAAAACCACTTTAAAAAGTTGAACATTCGCTTCCTTTACTGAACTAAGCATCCACAGAATTGCGGCAAAGGCGACCAGCACAATGACGAGATTTAAGCTCATGCCCTCGTAGTTCTCATCGTAACTACGTAGTTTCCCGAACATGTGGAACTTATGAGAAGCCATGACATCCAGTACCATGCGTTTCTGGGGGTCATTCGTATTGTGCCGGGTAAAATGACCGATACTATGTCCAATGGCAAAGAACATCAGACATGCAGAGGCAATTTTCAATCTTTTCATTTTGATCTTTTTACTGGTTTAATGACCCTCGTGTGATCTTAAGGATCTGTAGCAAAAATCAGAAATAGCACATATTGAAAAATATTAAAAAAGGGAAGTCCACCTTCAGCTCCGTTCGGTTATGTAGAAGATTCGGCCAAATTCATTCCTTTCGCTTGCATATTCCCTCGGAGAAGAACCAGTAAAACGTTTAAAGTCTTTTGCGAAATGCGAGTGGTCGTAGTAAAGCTCCAATGCCTTCTCGCCATAAAATCTCATATGTCTTTCAACAGCCTAGGCTTTATAAAGCTCCTGAAAGCGTAAAATACCAGCGAGATTTTTAGGCGAAATGCCGAGATGATCCTGAAACAGGAGGTCGAGGTACCGCTTGGAGTATCCGGTCAGCTTCTCCAATGTCCTTATTTCGATTGCCCCCGCGCCTTCTGAATTTGCGCGACTGTGTAATCGACAATCAAATTCTCCCGGAGAGTTTCTTCCAGCACCTCAATCAGGAAGTCCTGAAGAAGATCCGCCTTCCGTTGATGACCGTCGGCATTTGCTAACTTATCTGTTAACTCATCGGCCCTACTCCCATAAATATCCCTTAAACTGACCACGCGACCCTTTAAATCAGATAAAGGCAGCCGCGTGAACCGATACGCGCCTGCGGGGCTTAATTCTATGCCTATCGTGCCGGTTATTTGCGATTTGGAGCTTAGTACCACCGGCTCGGTCCAAAGGCCGACGACAAATACGTCAAGTTCCTGATGGTCATTCTGCACCCTCCCGTCGAATGTCGACAGACTATTGATATAGGGGTAAATGATCTTCACCCGACCATTGGGGACAATCACCCTGCTGTCGCCGGAAGGAAGGCCGCAACTACTTTCGAAAAGCCAGAATTTATCTATATAAGGCAACAACCGGGGCTTCGGGTTTAACAGCTTCAATAGCATAGAAAAGGCTTTAGATCATTAAGTTAATGAAAACTTTTATAATGAGCCAAATACAACATAGAAAGCTTGACCAACCTGATTATGAAGAACAAAGTCTTCGGAAAAACATTGATAAACAGTACTATCCAAGGAGATGAAAGAGACCAGGGTCCAATCCCTGAGATTTAGAGAACAAGACCTCTCAGCAAAACAGTCAACGGCCCCAGGACAGAGAAAACACGGAAGCAAGAACAACATTCGGAAGTGCTGAAGTGACAACAAAGGCTCCTCCGTGCTCCTAATATATTACAAACAAAATTAAAAAAGTTAGACCTAGCTAACAATATAAAATAAATACACTTAACTTTAACGGCAGAAATTAGTCATCAAATGAAAATATTCAATTCTATCTCAGCCTGTTTGCTTTTTGTGAGCGCGCTGTCGCATGCACAAAGCGGATCAATCAAGGGTTTGGTAAAGACACAAGATTCGGCCGGAACTTTTGCGTCTGTTAGAATTTCCGAGCTGCAAAGAGCGACAGCAACGGACGGGACAGGGCACTTCATTTTGAAAGACCTCCCCGAAGGGCAATATACCCTTCGGACCTCTTCAATAGGTTATAAGCCGAACAGTCTGACTGTCCGTGTAAAAAACGGCGACACAAGCACCGTGCTGATAACCCTTAAGCCGAGCTTTTCTTCTCTGAATGACGTAGTAATTACGGGCACCCGCACGAGCAGGAGAAGACTCGAAAGCCCGGTAGCAGTCAACGTGCTCGACAGCCGCACCTTTAATCTCACTCAATCTAACACTGTCTCGGAAGGCTTATGTTTTCAGCCCGGACTGCGTATGGAAACCGATTGCCAGACCTGTAACTATACGCAGCTCAGGATGAACGGACTGGGAGGATCCTACTCCCAAATCCTGATCAATAGCAGACCTGTCTTTACCTCCTTAATGAGTCTTTACGGCCTCGACCAGATACCGGCGAACATGATCGACAGGATAGAAATTGTCAGAGGCGGGGGCTCAGTCCTGTATGGCTCTTCTGCAATAGCGGGAACGGTCAACATTCTTACTAAGGAACCTCAGTCCAGCTCCTTCACCCTGTCATCCAACCAGGCAACAACCAAAGGAAAAGCCGCCGATAATTTCTACAACGTAAACGCCAATGTGATCAATGAGAGTAAAAACGCAGGCACATCTTTCTTTGCTTCGCACCGAAGCCGTCAGGCCTACGACGCAAACGGCGATGGGTACTCAGAAATATCAAGACTTACGAACAATTCCTTTGGATTTAACTCATTCCTAAAACTGAACCGGCAAAACCGCCTGGAAGTAAATGGCTGGAGCATCTATGAAGAAAGGCGTGGCGGCAATAAGATTGAGGAACAGGCAGATAAAGCCGATCAGTCCGAATACCGCCTTCACAATATCTTGCTGGGAGGGATCAACTACGACCACTTCTCTAAAGATGGAAACAGCAGCCTGAGCATATACCTCGCCGGCCAGCATACGAAGAGAACACACTACACGGGCATCGACCATGCTGACGCCTGGGGCCGCACGAAAAACCACTCGCTACAGGCAGGCCTTCAATATAACTACACCTTCAGCAACTTCCTCGGGGGAAAAAACACGGTCACTACAGGCCTTGAAATGCAGCATGAATACACCTATGACCAGATCAGTTTCTACAACTACCTCATTGATCAGACGGTGAACCTTGGAGGAGCGTTTATACAAAGCGACTGGGAAATAGGCAGGCATCTCACAGTTCTCTCGGGACTGAGAGTAAATAAGTCGAATAAGGTCTCTCCTGCTATCTTAACTCCCCGTCTCAGCGCCCTTTACAAGCTGGGCAGTGATGTGCAGCTAAGAGGATCTTATGCACGTGGATTTAAAGCGCCTCAGGCCTTCGAAGCTGACATGCACATTGCCTTTGCAGGGGGAGGCGTGTCTATCATACGGATCGACCCGAACCTCAAAGAGGAAACGTCCGACAGCTTTAATGCTTCAATCGACTTTAACAGAGCTAACGAGCTATTGATCTACGGCTTTACGATAGATGCATTTCACACCAGGCTGCATAATTCATTTATTCTGGAAGAGACAGGCGCCGACGACTCGGGAAACCAGCAGCTCCTCAGAAAGAACGGAAAAGGTTCCAGTGTAAAAGGGATCACGGTAGAGCAAAGACTGAATTACAACCAAAAGTTCCAGCTTGAATCCGGAGTAACGTTTCAACGATCAACCTTCGAGCAGGGCGTCGCCTGGTCTTCCGAACTGCCGCCTTCCAGAAAATATTTGCGGACGCCTGATGTCTATGGTTATTACACGTTCACGATGTTCCCCCGCAGTCGCTTTAACGCAAGCATCTCGGGTGTGGTGACCGGCTCTATGAAGGTTCCTCACTTTGCCGGTGCACCTGGGATCAATGAGGACGTCCTCTTTACCTCGCCAACGTTCAACGAGACAAATCTGAAGCTATCCTACCGGTTCACCATAAAAAGCATCGCACAAGATCTGCAGATCTATGCCGGAGTTCAGAATATCTTCGACTCTTATCAGGGCGACTTTGACACAGGCAAAAACCGCGACAGCAATTACATCTACGGCCCCTCAAGGCCTTTTACAATGTACGCCGGCATCAAATTCGGACTTATGTAGTCCCCATTATTTCAACAAATGGCTTTTTATCCATTGGATCGATTCCTGATTGGTCTCATCAAAGCGCCAGTGCCCGCTGATAGGTGTAATTACGATCGTCTTAGGTGCCGTAACAGCATTAACCGCTGCATAGACTGACGTGGGAGGTACGGTAGTATCGTTATATCCCCATGAGTAAAATCCTGGTGCAGATATATTCTTTGCGAAGTTGACCACGTCGTAGTAGGCGAGCGCTTTTATATTTTCAGGTTTGTTGGTAACCAAGGCATTTCGAGAATTGAAAACATGAGGCCATCCGCCGGCTCTTCCATGCAGATAGCCGGTCAGGTCTGCGAGGGCAGGATAAAACGCAGCAAGACAGGTCACTCTCTTATCGAGGCCGGCGGTAACAATAGAAAGAGCGCCGCCCTGGCTTCCTCCTGTGACCACCACGTTACGGCCGTCAAACTCCGGAATACTGCAGAGGTAATCTATAGCCCTGAGACAACCGAGGTAAACCTTTTTGTAATAGTAGTTATCACGATCATCCATCCTATTAAACCAATAATCTCCGAAAGCATTGCTGATATCCTTATAGTCGTCTGCACTCAACAAGGAAGAAATACCATGAATCTCGATATTAAGTGCAATAAAACCGTGTTCAGCATAAGCCCTGGACGGGACTGAAGGCTTTACTCCGGCACCAGGCGGAGAAAATAACACGGGATACTTTCCGGGAGCTTTAGGCTTACTTAAGAATCCGTAGATTCGTTGCCCTGACCTCTCATTCTCAAAGCTGAGCAGGTATACGTCGACCTCTGAGGTGGAGTATTGTTTCAGGTAATCAAGCTGCGGCATTAGCGGTAGTTTCTGAGACTCCTGCCTGGCCTTCTGCCAGAACTGATTAAAATCAGCAGGCATGACTACTGTAGGCTCAATTCTCTCTGGAGCCCAGCCTAACTTGATGAGACCGCTATATGTCCTGCCGTTGTATGCTGCCTTCACGGCCAGTTGCCTGAAACCCGGAGAACTGCAACTGCCGATATTGATCTTGGCTAAACCCTCTTTCAATACTAAACGCCCCGTCTTCTCAGGCGACAGCATCTCGGGGCCATACTCGTAATCCACGGCGATACCCTTCATCGGTGTCCCATTATGAAGGACCGTAATTGTAACAGTTGCAGGCTTGCTCAGGGGATAGGTCCAGTTCTCAGAATCAGGACTTAGAATAAAATCGACCAGCTTAAGCGGCGCCGGAGAGTTCTGTGCTTCAAGCCGGGCACAGAACGAGATAAGGAGGATAAAAAAACAAAAGCGACCTTTCATCTTACATGAATGAGGTCGCAATTATACTAAATATTCGCCTAAGCCCTGATTATTAAGCCGCCATGTTACTCCGGCCCTGGAGGAAATCGAGGAAGCTATAATATTCGTTACGAATCTCTTTCCATAGCTCCTCTGCTTCGCGTAAGGCTGCCTCTTTTTCAAACTCGCCACCGGTTAATGCCTTCTCTATTTTCAAGCTGAGATAAATTGATTCCATTTGCAGTGCCTCATCTCCCAGTCGGCGTAAATGTTGTAATGTTTCCATAGTAGGTGAATTTTTCATAGCCCGCCAGTTCATTCTGCACACAGGCGAACAAAAAGAAGCAATCTTAATGCCAAAACAATTCCAGCCGGATTATCCTCCTGCATAACAGCGTACTATCCTTATCAATCACAAGATTTTCCAGAAGCGAGGAACTTCAGTCCAATTTTTATAAGTTTGCTTTATCCGGGGAACCAAAGCGGAACAGACATGTATAAACCGATCAAAGACCTTCTATCCACAGGCGCTTATGCACTTACTGTGATCGCCACACTTTTAAGCCTCCCTCCTCTTGCTCTGGGCAAGGTACGACTCTCGCCCTTGTTTACGAATAACATGGTGCTTCAGCAGAAAGAGAACGTGGCAGTGTGGGGATGGGCAGCAGCAGGAAAAGATGTAAAAGTCACCACCTCTTGGAACAACAAAAGCTACACAGCGCGAGCTGATGATACAGGGAAGTGGAAAGCAGAAATTTCAACTCCGGCGTATGGCGGCCCTTATGAAGTTAGCTTTGATGATGGCGAAGTAACCACCCTTAAAAACGTCCTGATAGGCGAGGTATGGCTTTGCTCAGGACAGTCAAACATGGAAATGCCACTGGAAGGATGGGGTAAGATCCAGAATTACCAGAAGGAAATAGCTGCCGCAAACTACCCGGAGATCCACCTTCTGCAAGTTCAGAAAAACACCAGTCTTGGCCCCCTTGAAGACTTCAAGGCAGAAGGTGGCGGCTGGCTTGAATGTTCTCCGGCCACAGTCGCAAATTTCTCCTCAGTGGGCTATTTTTTTGCCAGAAACCTGTTCGAAAGCAAACACATCCCTGTAGGTATTATCCATTCTTCCTGGGGTGGCACGATTGCCGAGGCCTGGACAAGCGCAGGCACACTCAAGACATTGCCTGACTTTAGCGCAATTGTGCAGCAAATGACAGGCGGACAAGACTACGAAAAGAACATGGAGGCCAAATACCATGAAGCTATGATGGAGTGGAACAGAAAAGTTGACGCAAAGGACGCCGGGTACAATGTGTGGAACTCTGCAACTTATGACGATTCTGAATGGAAAACGATGAAACTGCCCGGTCTTTGGGAACAGTCTGAACTGCCGAACTTCGATGGTCTCGTCTGGTTCCGCAAGAAGATCACGATTCCGGCTTCATGGAGCGGAAAGGAGCTTACCCTTAGTCTGGGCGCCGTGGACGACATAGACGTCACATACATTAACGGAACTGAGCTCGGAAGATCAGAAGGATGGGATAAAAAAAGAGTCTACAGCATTCCGACAGGGCTAGTGAAAGCAGGGGAAAATACAATTGCTGTTCGGGTGATGGATGGAGCCAGCGGAGGCGGGATTTACGGAGAACCCGAAAACTTCTTCATTCAGGGTCCGAGCAATGAAAGGATCTACTTGTCTGGACACTGGCCTTACAAAGTTTCGCTAAAGGTAAATGACGTGCCTCCCTTACCCTCAATGGACATTTCAGGACCTAATCGTCCTACCGTGCTGTACAACGCGATGTTAGCTCCTCTTGTCCCCTACCGGATCAAAGGCGCGCTGTGGTATCAGGGTGAAAGCAATGCAGCACGAGCGTATCAGTATCGCGAGCTGTTCCCGGCGATGATCAGTGACTGGCGGAAAAACTGGGGAATAGGCAACTTTCCGTTCTACTACGTACAACTTGCCAATTACAGAAAAAAGAAGCCAATCCGACGGAGTCAGACTGGGCAGAATTGCGCGAAGCTCAAAAAATGGCGCTGAGTCTTCCTAACACAGGCATGGCGGTTTCCATTGATATTGGCGATGCAGCTGATATTCATCCAAAAAACAAGCAGGAAGTGGGGCGCCGGCTGGCTTTGATTGCCCTGGCGAATAATTACGGGGAGAAAGTCTCCTGTTCAGGGCCACTACTTAAGTGGAGCAAGACGGAGGGCAACAAAATAATTTTGAGCTTCTCACACGCTGATAAAGGGCTTACCACAAAGGACGGTTCGCAGCTGAAAGGGTTCTCTATAGCAGGAGCAGACCGGAAGTTCCACTGGGCGAAAGCAATTATCCGCGGCAACGAAGTGGAAGTATCGGCGCCAGAGGTTACAGCCCCCTCTCTGTCCGCTATAACTGGGCAGACAACCCTGATGGCAATCTTTACAATGGCGCAGGTCTCCCCGCATCGCCCTTCCGTACTGACGACTGGCAGGGAGTTACCTATGGTAACAAATAATGTTGATCGGCACTTTTTTTCTTTGGGCATAAACCAAATCCAGAAAAAAGTGCTTATTAAACCATGGCCGAAGAGCGAGAAGAAAAAGAGATAACCGGTATGGCCGGCGTAGTTGAGCGGAACGTTATAGCCCTTCAGAACAGACTCAAGCAGGAAGAACGTGCGAAAACATTTGAAGAACGCGTTGCCGATGGCATCACGAGCTTTACAGGGAGCATGATCTTTGTTTACATACACCTTGCGTTGTTTTCAGTATGGATCCTATGGAACATCGGCCTCCTCGGCCTTAGGCCATTTGACGAATCTTTCGTGGTTCTCGCCATGTTCGCATCAGTTGAAGCGATCTTTCTTTCTACATTTGTACTAATTAGCCAGAACCGATCCAATGCGCTTGCGGATAAGCGGGCAGAACTGGACCTTCAGGTCAGCTTGTTATCAGAGCACGAAGTAACGCATCTCATTACCATGGTCACGGCTATTGCAAAACAAATGGGGATAAAAGATGCAGAAAATCCGGAACTGAACGAACTGGCAAATGACGTACATCCTGAAAAAGTAATGGACAAAATAGAAAGTTACAAAGAGGCAGGCAACCTGAGCCCCAACAAGAGTAAAGATCATTAAACGTGCCTGTCTGAGCACATTTCAGCAATTTCTCTAAATTGTTATCGTATATTTGCATTCCTGCCTAACCAAAAAACAACAAAAACGTAACAGTTAGTTAAAGTCAAGAAGCGACAAGCTTTTTAGGAATTTGTACAATGATGCAGGAACGCATTTTAGAAAAATTATTCAGGCGCCGATTTGGTACTTTTGCCCTGGCCGTATCCCTCTTATGTCTCATCTCTTTTGCTACGCGGCTCTGTTTATTGATTAACAGCGCGGCAAGCGTTGACTGGACTCCCTTAAATTTGGCAGGTGCTTTTCTGGTCGGGCTCATTTTTGACCTCGCAGCCTCGTTCTACGCATTTATTCCACTGGTGTTTTACCTATGGCTGCTCCCTGACAAGCTGTACCGGAAAAAATTCAACAAAACGCTTCTGTCGATTTACTTTTTCTTCGTGATCGCCTCCCTGCTGTTTAATGCGGTGTCGGAGTGGTTTTTCTGGCAGGAGTTCTCTGTCAGGTACAATTTCATTGCAGTAGACTATCTGGTATATACAAATGAAGTAATTGGGAACATACGGCAGTCGTATCCGGTTAACACGATTCTTGTAATACTGGCGGCCCTGTCGGCGCTTATTCTTTTCTCCGTCAGCAAATATATTGGGCTCCCTTCGCCTCGGCGCATTAGCTTTCGGCAGAGAACTGCTGTAGCACTCCCATTACTGGCAATCCCGGTGGCGTCCTTCTTTCTCCTTGATCATAAATGGAAGAACATCAGCGACAACCAATATGTCAACGAACTTGCAGGAAATGGCATGTTCGACTTTGGTTATGCTTTCTGGCACAATGAACTCGACTACGACACCTTCTATAAAACTGTTCCTGTCTCTGCAGCAGAGAAGACGATAGAAAAGCAGCTGGATTGTGAGGAAGATGTAACGTCACATGATAATTTCACTACACGTACAATCGGTTATACAGAAGAAGAGCGGAAGCTAAACGTTGTTCTGATCAGCGTGGAAAGCCTGAGTGCTGACTTCCTGGCCTGTTTTGGCAATACCCAGGGCATTACGCCCAATCTCGATTCACTTGCAAAAAAAGGCTTATTGTTCACTAACCTCTACGCCTCGGGCACGCGGACAGTCAGAGGCCTTGAGGCCTTGTCTCTGTCCATCCCTCCCACTCCAGGACAATCAATCGTTAAACGCCCTGATAACAGAAATCTATTCTCCCTGGGAAGCGTCTTCAAATCAAAAGGCTACAGCAGCCGCTTTATCTATGGAGGCTATGGATATTTCGACAATATGAATGCATTCTTTTCGGGCAATGGGTACGAAGTAACAGACCGAAAAGAGATCAGGGACGAGGATATACATTATCAGAATATCTGGGGAGTTGCAGACGAAGATTTATTCACGCTATCGCTCCGGAAACTGGATGGCGACTGCCGGAACCATAAGCCCTTCTTTGCCCATATCATGACGGTTTCCAACCACAGACCGTACACCTATCCGGAAGGCCGCATTGACATCCCGTCGCACACAGGCAGAGAGGGTGCAGTAAAATATACCGACTATGCTATTGGTAGGTTCATAAAGGAAGCTTCGAAAAGGCCCTGGTTTAAAAACACGCTGTTCGTTATTACGGCCGACCATTGCGCCTCCAGTGCAGGGAAGGTAGAATTACCTGTGAACAAATATCACATTCCCATGATTTTTTACTCGCCGGCTAATGTCCGCCCCGGTCAGTTCAACCGCTTGATCGCACAAATCGATATCGCACCAAGCATTCTTGGTTTCCTGAATTTCGATTACAGGAGCAAATTCTTTGGTCAGGACGTTTTCCGGGTAAAGCAGGGCGAAGAAAGAGCCTTCATCAGCACTTACCAAAGTCTGGGCTACCTGAAGAATAACAAGCTTGTTATTCTCGGGCCTAACAAGCGTGCTGAAACATTTATTCCCGATTTTAAAAGCGGCAATTCGCATACCACCCGGCCCGACGATAGTCTTACGCAGGAGGCTATTGCGAATTATGAAATCGCCTCTTACCTCTACAAGAATCACTTGTACAATTTTAACAAGTAACAAAGCGCAAGGGCGTCAGACAGTTGGCGCCCTAAAACATTTTCCGCCATTTTGGTATTATGAGGATATGGGATGTGTATAACATCCGACCCAGTACCACAGTCACCTGGAAGCAGGCCGATCATCAGCGGTCTGCTATTTATCACGATATGGCAGAAGAAATCACTTTCTCAGTAGACACTAACAGCTCTAATTTAAGTTTCGCCTTCGGTTTAAGCTCAAGGAAGTTTATCTACTACAAGCACGATCTGACAGCTTTACTTGACGTGGATGGAAAGGATCTTGCGATAGACAAAGTACTGGCAAAAGTTCATCCTGACGACTTAGAGCACCTTGAAACGCTGAAAGGCCAATTGCAAGCGGGAGGAGGTGTACGAGCTTTCGACTTTCGTATCCAGACCAATGGCAAAGAGAAATGGCTCCGTTTGAATGCATTTCTTGCTAAAACAGATACAGAAAAAGCGATCCTGGGGCAAATAGAAGACATCTCCGGCGAGATAGAGAACGTTCATACCCTAAGGAAATTTGCCAATAAAAAAAACTCAGTCCTTAATATTATTGCCCATGATCTGCGCGGCCCGCTGGGCACGGCGAACATGATGACGCAGGTGCTCAGCAAAGAAGCTCAGGACAGCAACCTCTCCCGATACATTGAGCCCGTCTCCCGCATCCTCAAACAGTCAATTGACTTGATCTCTGACCTCACAGAACGGGAGTTCTTCGAAACGGCGGAGGTTGCGCTGGTAAAGAAGCGTATGGATGTGGTTACAAAACTAAGAGAGTGGATGGAGGAATATAGCGCATCTGAGTGGATTAGCCAAAGAACATTTCGATTCAGCAGCTCGCACAGACAGCTATTTGTGGAGATCGACGAGTCGAAGTTCATTCAGATCTTCAACAACCTCATGACCAACGCTTTGAAGTTCACCAGAGAGGGCGACAGCATCTCGCTAGAATTAATCAATCAAAAGGACTCGGTATTATTCTCTTTTAAGGATAGCGGCGTCGGCATCCCTCAAGAACATCACGACATGATCTTTGAGAAATTTACCGATGCCAAAAGAAAAGGCCTGCACGGTGAACCAACCGTTGGCCTAGGTCTATCGATCGTAAAAACGATCATTTCCTGGCACGGAGGCAACATATGGCTTGAAAGCAAAGAAAACAGTGGCACAACCTTCTATATTCAGATCCCTAAAAGAAGCGGGCGAAAGTCGTGATGAAAAACTCAGGACATCTATGCGCCCGATAGTACATATCTTTTAATATCTTGGCGCGGCTACTTTGTTAAAAGATGAAAAAAAACAAAAACAGAGCAATCCGCATAATTTCAATCTTCATCTCCAGAAGATTCAACCTGCATCTCGACAAAGCAGATGAAGACGATGTAATTCTCTCTATTACCAAGGGGACAGAATTTGTGGGAGCGAATCTTTGGGCACTTATCTTTGCCATTTTCATTGCCTCTATTGGACTAAATGTAAATTCAACTGCCGTCATTATTGGTGCAATGCTCATCTCTCCGCTAATGGGACCTATTATGGGGATCGGACTAGGTCTTGGGACAAACAACTTTGAACTGATCAAAAAGGGTGCTAGAAACCTTTTGATTGCCACTTTAATCAGTATTGCAACATCGGCACTGTATTTTTGGATCACTCCCCTTCACGACGCACAGAGCGAGCTCCTTGCCAGAACCACACCGTCTCTATGGGACGTTTTCATTGCCTTCTTTGGAGGGCTTGCAGGTATTGTAGCAGGCACCAGAAAAGAAAAAAGCAATGTAATTCCAGGGGTCGCTATCGCGACCGCCCTAATGCCTCCCCTTTGCACCGCCGGCTACGGCATAGCTTCCGGAAATTTCTATTACTTTATCGGCGCGCTCTACCTTTACTCAATAAACACAGTGTTCATAGGAATAAGCACCTTTCTTATCGTGAGGTTCCTCAAATTCAAGGTTAAGCACTTTGAAAATAAAATGTATGAAAAAAAGGTCTCGCGTTATATTATTACGATCATCACCATCACTATTCTTCCCAGTATATATTTGGCATACCGGATAGTTGATAAGAGCATTTTCGAGAACAACGCCAGAAACTTCGTATCAGAGCAATTCCAGTTTAAAAACACACAGGTGGTTAACCGGAATTTCAACTACAGCTCAAAAGGAAACGAAATTGACCTCCTGCTAATCGGCTATGAGTTGCCGGAACGTACAATAGACAGTATTCGAAAAAAAATACCGCAATATAAGCTCGGCAACACCAAACTTGTTGTGCGCCAGGGACTGAATGCAAAGCAGGAAATTGACTTCTCCCAAATTAAGGCAAGTATCCTTGAAGATGTAATCAGACGCGATTCAACCGCATCAAATGGCTACACTATCAATAAAGCTATCGCAGCTCCCGAGCTAAGAGAAGAACTAAGAGCTTTATATCCTGACTTGCTGAGTTATTCGATCAACAATACAGTTGTCTACCGCATCGCAGAAGACCGGCAGGATACCCTTACCCTGGTGGCAGTTAATTTCAGGAGAACAGTTCCCGGCGCCGAACAAGCCAGAATGCGCAACTGGTTGCAGACCCGTTTAAACGCTGATTCTCTGCGGCTAATAATTGAATGACGGCGACTGTGTTTTATCTTGTCACAGGGGTAACGAAAACCAAAGGCTATTTTTCATGTTCCTAAAGTATTCCGCTACTAAACTCGGAATGCTTCTTGATTATGAAAAAGTTCACCTTATTATCCCTAACATCTCTTCTTATACTTCTGTCGGCTTGCATTGGAACGGATAAAGACAAAAAGGTTCGCGGCTCTACGGCAGACACCGGACACCTTGCCATTTCTTCAGATCAATCCACAGCCGGAGCAGGAGTACCCATTCCTGGACTGGACACGATGAAAGCAAACAACAGCATTCTGCTCACGGCCAACGACCGGATGCAATATAGCGATACGCTGTTTAAAGTGAAGGCTTCTGAGAAAGTGAACCTTCGCTTCCAGAACATTGGCAAAATGCCTAAAAACTCCATGGGACACAATTTTGTGTTGCTGGCTCAGGGAACAGACTTTGCTAACTTTGCTACTGAAGCGATAAAGGCTCGCGACAATGACTATATTCCAGCGGCGCTAAGCTCATCTGTCATTGCCCATACTAAACTTACCGGGCCGGGAGAGACCGACAATATCTCCTTTAATCTTCCAGTCAAGGGCGTTTACGACTTCCTTTGTTCGTTTCCAGGGCATTATGGAACGATGAGAGGAAAACTGGTGGCTGAATAGGTTTACAGCAGGTTCGAGCTCGGCTTGGTCGGCCTCGAACTGCTCAGTGTTATGATAGCACCAACTATCGGGGTAAGGCACACCGAAAACAGGAAGGACCAAAGCATCCCCACTTTTCTGCGCCTTCCTATAAACCATGCTACACCAGCACAAACAATAAAGTACACAACGGCGACAATTAACAGAGTCGTTTGGCTTAGATAAACACCAGGATCTCTCATAATTAAAGGGTTTTCTTAACGAACAGGCAGAAACCGCAGTTTGTTTCATGGATCATCCTGCCCTCTTCATTGCCCCCCACCCAGGGCGCGGAGAATTTGTTGGGCAGATTTATAAAACTCACTTTTACATAAGTCAAATTTTTCATATAAACTGTACCTTTGCGGCTTAAGTAAGACCATGATATACTTTTTCTCTAATAAGGCAAATACCGTTTTTGCTGTTCAAAAAACACCAACCCTGGATCCTTCTGACGTTTCAAAGTTATGCTGGCTTTTTGGCGATGCCCGGTTAGAAGAGGAATCAAGCATACGGGGCTCATTCATCGGTCCGCGTGCTGCAATGGTAACACCCTGGAGCACCAATGCCGTAGAGATCACTCAAAACATGGATATCCATGGCATTACCCGCATTGAGGAATACACGAAAGTATCTGAAGAGTTCTCGGACTTCGACCCTATGCTTTCGCAGAAGTACAGCGAACTCAACCAGCAAATCTTCACCATCAACATACAGCCGGAACCAATCCTGGAGATAGATGACATAGCTGCCTACAATCAGCAGGAAGGGCTCTCGTTGAGCGAAGAAGAAATTGAATATCTCAACAGCCTTGCCCAAAAGATCGGGCGAAAGCTGACAGACTCCGAAGTGTTCGGCTTTTCGCAGGTCAACTCTGAACACTGCAGACATAAGATCTTTAACGGAACATTTGTCATTGATGGGGAAGAACAACCTACATCTCTGTTCAAGCTGATTAAAAAGACATCCGAGGCAAACCCGAACGGCATTGTTTCAGCCTATAAAGACAACGTGGCTTTTGTAAAAGGTCCGGTTGTGCAGCAGTTTGCTCCCAAACGTCCCGACGTTCCTGAATATTACGAAGTAAAAGAATTTGAGTCGGTCCTTTCTCTGAAGGCCGAAACACATAACTTCCCCACAACCGTAGAACCCTTCAACGGTTCTGCAACCGGTGCAGGAGGTGAAATAAGAGACCGTCTTGCCGGCGGACAGGGTGCTATCCCTCTGGCAGGAACAGCAGTATACATGACGGCTCTCTCCCGTCTTTCAAAAGACAGACCCTGGGAAAATGCCGTTCAGGAAAGGCAATGGCTCTACCAGTCGCCGGTTGATATCCTGATCAAAGCATCAAACGGAGCATCCGACTTTGGAAACAAGTTCGGTCAGCCTCTCATTACCGGGTCTATCCTCACCTTCGAACACGAAGAAAACGCCCAGATCCTCGGGTACGACAAGGTGATCATGCAGGCGGGAGGCATTGGCTATGGGAAAGCGGAGCAAGCTAAAAAGCACTCCCCCTCTGTCAACGACAAGATCGTTGTTCTGGGTGGCGATAACTACCGCATCGGAATGGGAGGCGCGGCTGTGTCTTCTGCCGACACGGGAGCTTTCGGATCAGGAATTGAATTGAATGCAGTACAGCGTTCCAATCCGGAGATGCAGAAAAGAGTCGCAAATGCGGTGCGCGCAATGGTAGAGAGCGATCATAACGCCATTGTATCGATCCACGATCACGGAGCAGGCGGACACCTTAACTGTCTCTCTGAGCTGGTTGAAGAAACCGGTGGAAAGATTGACCTCGATAAGCTTCCTATTGGCGACCCGACCCTTTCTGCTAAGGAGATCATTGGAAACGAATCACAGGAACGCATGGGCCTGGTCATTGGAGAGGAGAACATCGATACCCTCCGGAAGATTGCTGAACGCGAAAGAGCACCCATGTACACGGTTGGTACCGTCACTGGTGATCACCGCTTCACATTCGAATCCGCTTCCTCTGGCATCCGGCCCATGGACCTCAACATGGAAGACATGTTTGGCAGCTCGCCAAAGACGGTGATGCAGGACAAAACCTTACAAACTAAGTACGAGCCTGTAGCATACGATGAGGACAAACTCGAAACATACCTGGAACAAGTACTTCAGCTTGAGGCGGTAGCCTGTAAAGACTGGCTCGTCAACAAAGTCGACCGTTGTGTTGGAGGCCGTGTAGCGAAACAACAATGTGCGGGCCCTCTGCAATTACCACTCAATAACTGCGGGGTAATGGCACTCGACTTTCAGGGCAGGGACGGAATTGCCACTTCTATAGGGCACGCCCCACTGTCTGCCCTGATCGATCCTGCAGCCGGAAGCCGTAACGCTATTGCAGAAGCGCTTTCTAACCTCGTTTGGGCTCCCCTTAAAGACGGATTAAGCAGCGTCTCTCTTTCTGCCAACTGGATGTGGGCTTGTAAGAACGAAGGTGAAGACGCCAGACTTTACAAAGCTGTTAAAGCATGTTCCGACTTTGCCATTGAGCTGGGCATCAATATCCCGACGGGCAAAGACTCCCTGTCAATGAAACAGAAATACAAGGACAAGGAGGTCATTGCACCGGGCACGGTGATCATTTCTGCAGCCGGACATTGTGATAACATCAACGCGACCGTAGAGCCTGTACTGAAAAAGAATGGCGGGGCCATCTACTATATCAACCTTTCCGGCGACCGGTACAAACTCGGAGGATCCTCTTTTGCACAGATCGTGAACAAGATAGGATCTGAGACTCCTGATATCCTCAGCGCGGCAGAATTCAAAACGATTTTCAATACCCTCCAGTCGCTTATTAGGGCAGGACATATCCAGGCAGGCCATGATATCGGCAGCGGGGGACTCATCACCTCTCTGCTCGAGCTATGCTTTGCCGACAGGGAGCTGGGCGCAACTATCGACCTCTCCCCTCTTGGCGACCAGGGTATCATTGAAACCCTTTTCTCAGAAAACAATGGAGTGATCTTCCAGGCTAACGAAGCTGCAGAAGCAATTCTGTCTGCCGCGGGCATTAAATGGCACCGGATAGGATCGGTAAGCAATACAGCAAGACTGGAAGTGCGTACCGCCAAAGGCGAATGGAACTTCGACGTTGATCACCTGCGCGACGTCTGGTTCAAAACCTCCTATCTGCTTGATCAGAAACAAAGCGGTCAGGCTAAAGCGAAAGAGCGCTTTGATAACTACAAGCATCAGGTACTGAAGTATACCTTCCCGGCCGACTTTAACGGCAGGAAGCCTGCCCTTGACAGCAGCAAGCCAAGGATCAAAGCTGCCATCATTCGTGAGAAAGGAAGCAACTCAGAAAGAGAGCTTGCCAACGCGCTTTACCAGGCAGGATTTGACGTGAAAGACGTCCACATGACCGACCTTATATCAGGAAGGGAAACGCTGGAAGATATCCGCTTTATAGGCGCTGTAGGAGGCTTCTCTAACTCCGATGTACTCGGCTCGGCTAAAGGATGGGCAGGCGCCTTCCTCTACAACGAAAAGGCGAGGATTGCGCTCGAAAACTTCTTTAAAAGAGAAGACACGCTGTCTATAGGGATCTGTAACGGATGCCAGCTCTTTGTTGAACTCGGTCTCATCAACGATGATCATGACAACAAGCCGAAGATGGCGCACAACGACAGCCACAAGCATGAGTGCGGCTTTACTTCCCTCACCATACAGGAGAATAACTCGGTTATGCTATCAGGCCTTGCCGGTGCAACTCTTGGTGTATGGATCTCGCACGGAGAGGGCAAGTTTGAACTGCCGTACACCGAAGACCGCTACCATATCGTGGCTAAATATGCATACGAAAGCTACCCTGCCAACCCCAACGGCTCAGGCTTTAACACAGCCATGCTTTGCGACAAGACAGGCCGGCACCTGGTGACTATGCCACATATCGAGCGTTCGCTCCTGCAGTGGCAATGGGCCCACTACCCCGAAGGCAGGCAGGACGAAGTATCGCCATGGTTCAGCGCTTTTGTGAACGCCAGGAAATGGCTTGAAGATAACAAGTAAGATAAATACTAAAAAAAGGGACCGGCATGCGAGGGCACTGAAAAAGTTCTAAGGGACAAAAGGAGTAGAAGACGAGGGTTTTCTGCTCCTTTTTTGTATCTTAAAGTGTCGAAAGAAAGACACTAAGATGCTTGCCCAACAACAACAGATACAGTTCAGCGCGTTTTCAGGGCTATATGACCTGATCGTTCCCAAAGACAATCTTCTGCGTAAGATCAACGACCTGATAGATTTTACATTTATCTATGAAGAACTGGTCAGCAAATATTGCATGACCAACGGCAGGAAGGCTGAAAGCCCTGTGCGAATGTTCAAATACCTGTTGTTGAAAACGATCTATACGGTTTCGGATGTGGATGTTGTTGAGCGTTCGCAGTATGATATGTCCTTCAAATATTTCCTTGATATGTCGCCTGAGGAAGGAGTTATCGACCCCAGTTCATTAACAAAGTTCAGGAAGCTGCGGTTAAAGGATAATGATCTGTTAAACCTGCTCATTAATAAAACAGTAACAATAGCTATTGAAAAAGGGATCATCCGGTCAAAGTCTATCATTGTTGATGCTACCCATTCCCTGTCGAGGTCAAACCCTTATTCAGCCTTGGAAGTACTACGGGAGCGTTCAAAGCTACTGCGCAAAGCGGTATACGCGATAGATGAAGACATGAAAGCAATAATGCCTGAAAAGAACAGCACAGAGGAATTGGATAAAGAACTGGCCTATTGCAGTGCATTGGAAAAGTGTATCGAAGCTGACAAGACGCTAAGCCAGATACCGTCGGTAAAAGAGAAGTTGAATCTGTTGAAAGAGACGGTGGCAGATACGCAGGAACACTATACATTATCCAAAGACAGGGATGCCAAAACAGGCCATAAATCAGCTGATAGTTCATTCTTTGGTTACAAGACCCATTTGGCGATGACAGAGGAGCGCATCATCACTGCTGCTGTAGTTACTTCAGGGGAAAAGGGCGATGGCCCCCAACTCCCCAAACTGTTGGAGATCAGTCAGCAAAATGGCATTAAAGTAGAAACGGTCATCGGCGATTCAGCTTATTCAGGGAAAGATAACCTTGCCTTAATGAATGGACAAGGCATCAAAACGGTGGCCAAACTGAACCCTGCCATCACCCAGGGGGTCAGAAAAGAAGAAGATAAGTTCGATTACAATAAGGACGCTGATATGTTCGTCTGCCCGGCGGGACATCTGGCCTTCCGAAAGGCACGTTGCGGGAAAAAAATATTGGAGAAAACCAGGTGGACACCTATTACTTTGATGTTGAAAAGTGTAAGGTTTGCCCATTGAGAGAGAATTGCTATAGGCCCGGAGCAAAGTTCAAAACCTACTCGGTTAGTATAAAATCAGACACGCACCTGCAGCAGATGGCATTTCAGGAAACAGACGAGTATAAGCAGAAGATCAAACACCGGTATAAGGTCGAAGCCAAGAACAGTGAACTAAAAAACGTTCATGGCTATGGCCGGGCGATAGCCTATGGCATCGAAAATATGCAGATGCAGGGCGCACTGGCCATCTTTACTGTAAATCTGAAAAGGATCATCAAACTGATCAACTAAGTTCCCGGAAAAATCACGCCCGATTGCCCAATCTGTTCTGTATACGCCTGTATCGGCTATAAAAAACCACCCAACCAAATAGTGGACAAAAAGAAAAGCGACCAAGTAAAAGTTGCCTTTCTCTTGATCGCTTTTTTAATACAGCATTATTGAGCTGCTTTTTCAGTGCCCTCCGGCATGCCGGTCCCTTTTTCAACTAATCTAAAATAAACCTAATTATAAGAAGCGGAAATATTGGTGATCTTCCATCCCTTCAGGGTATTGGTAAAGGTCACATAGTTCACCTTGGTAAAATCGTCGTACTTCATAGAAACCTTCACGATTGCCTGAGAATTTCCGACCTCAAGCACGCTGTGATCGGTTGCGCAGTTTTGCACTACACCTTCGCTGCTTTTCAGAGCCTTCAGCAAGTCCGATTTGCTGTAGTTCTTTACTTCATTTCCGTGATTCAGGGTATACTTTGCATCTGCGTCGAGAAGGTTCGAAAGTTCCTTGTTATTGCCCCTGCTTATTGCATCGATGTAATTGTCGACAGCAATGTTCATTTTGTACTTCGCGCTGCTGATACCATCATTGGCAAATGCACTTGCAGAAACGGCAATTAATAAAGCGGCTGTAATTGTTTTGATCATTTTCATGGCTGTATTCCTTTTGATTGTTAATGAGTTTGTCTGTTTTGTTGATTCAAAAGTAGCTATGAAAAGGAGCTGAGCCCAGAGTGATTAGGCCGGTGGCAGAAACTATTCGGCGAATGCCGGAAATATGGCGGTAAAGCTAAAGAGCGGCTTTCCCGGACTTATGTCTGTCGCGTTCTCACCAAAACCTGCGTATTACTCTAAATAAACGCCAGCGATGAAACACCTTTTACTTACCGCCATTCTCCTGATCGTATTGACTGCCTGCACAAAAGAAGAAAGTGAGCCGGAGATCATAATAGAGCCCCCCTGTAACAGCAATCTCCAGAGATACCCTACTCAGCGGAGAGAAATGGGGACTTACAATTGGAGAACCTGCGTTGACCCTCTATTCTTCGATCCAGGAGCTCAGGTTTGATGAGAATGTGCGATACCTGGGGGTGGTAGGAAATGTCTTTACTGGCTTGGAGGGGCTGGAAAACAAGATCCCTTTGTATGAATCGCTCTTGCTGGACGGGGCCAAGGGAACCAGCACGGGAATCCAAATAGCTTTTGAGAACGGCATAGTGAAATCTATCTGGACGAATGAAGGTGCAAAGCTGCCTAAATGGCCTGCTGTACCCGACAAGAGCGCTGCTATCGCGCCCGGAGACGACGTAAGCAGTATTTACTCAAAACTGGCGAGGATGAAAGAACTCGGCATTGCTGCAAAAAAGCTGGAGCGGATATCCCTCTTCAAAAAAGATGTCGCAAGCCTTACGATCCCGGCATGGCTGAATCGAGACAGTGGTATTTTACTACACCGATCGGCACTGACCAGTTTTATCACGTCGAGTTAAACATTCAGCACGGAAAGCTGCACTCCATTTACTGGACTTTGTACAAAGAGGGGTAAAAAGAGCGGTCGCCTTCCACTCCTGCTCACCTGAAGGTTCAGTAACCTCCCGCCTCAAGCTCATCAACCTTTTTCCAGGCTTTGTCCACGCCGAGGAAAAGCGCCTTTTCCATGTCAGTACGCGCGCCTTCCTTATCCCCCAGCTTTTCTTTTATCCAGGCGCTTGCTGCAAAATTTTCAGGACTCGGTTCTGCCCGAATAATCTCGAGGATCAGGCTCAAGGCATTGCTATACTCTTTTTGCTGGAGAGCCGCCCTGTATTCCTCATATGCCTTTGGTATCCTTAGCTTAGGATCCTGCACTCCTCTTAGCCCCTCGAGGTTCAGGTTAATCGGAAGAACGTATCCCTGATAACTAACAGGCAGTCCGTTCTTTTTAGCAGGAAGCCAGTTCCCTTCCGTTTTCTGCAGCATGCGAAGCATTTCCTCGCCAATATCCGGACTAAGCCCGTTCAATATTCTGATATTGGAAATTCTTCCGGTTGAATCCATATCAAAAACACTGATCACCTTGCCCTGGATGCCGTGCTGGCGTGCATAGACGGGATACAGGAACGTACGACCTACGCGGTTGTAAAATTCGTCCATGCCGCCTTTGAACGTAGGCGGAGTAACTGTCGTGTCGGCATTTGCAATGAAGGTCTGAGCTCTTATAGTCGTGAATGAGAGCATTAGCAACAGAAAGAAAACACAAGGCATCTTGAGTAATAAGGTCGAGTTCATAAGGGTGACTGTTTACATTGCTTTTTACCTCCGGATCCAAAAGAACCCGTTGCCCTAATTTACCAACTTTCGGTTATCATTAAATTAAAATAAGTGAAAAACAATTTAAGCTCTGCCACAAGTCCTCTACCCCTTGTTCCGCATGTTGCACGCATTTTAGTAGCAGCTATTAGACATTAAGAAGAAAAGCAGCTTGACCTCCACTAGCAGCACCGACTACGCCTCATCCAGCTCCGGAAGAACCAGTATCGTCATGACGGCCGAAGCGAAGCTGGCCTTGTCAGTGAATAACAGAGATCGCCAAGATGCTAAGCGGTGAGAACCCCGGAGAATACGCTCTCCAGCATGCAAGAGAGCTGCTGGCAGGCAAAGAATAGCTTTTTCAAGTACAGAAGCAGCACTTTGGCCGCTTCAGTATCCACGCCTTTAAGAGGAGGCAGGGACAAGGAGAGTACGACAAAACGCAGGTCTCCTTTCTGCCTTCCTTGATTCCGAAATCGCCCCTCAATATGAACAAATTCCCCCCTTATTCTTTGCATCAATATTTATAGCTTTGACATGAATTAGCATAACCAGACTCCACTTAAATAAAGCATTTACAAGAATGGATAAGATAGCATATATTACCAGGCTTGCGGTCGTACCGGCAATGATAATCCTTCTGTTGAGTCATTTCAGCTGGGCTCAAAAGCCGGGTGCAGTCAGGAAAAACATTCCGCTCGACTCTATTCGCTTGAGCGATCCCTTTGTCCTGGCAGACAGCAAAACGAAGCTATATTACATGACCGGCACCGGCGGCCTGCTCTGGAAGAGTAAAGACCTGAGACTCTGGGAAGGACCATTTCAGGTCACCCGTACAGACCCCAATTCCTGGATGGGCCCGAAACCTATGATATGGGCCGCCGAAATTCACGCCTATAAAGGAAAGTACTATTACTTTGCCACATTCACGAACAGGAATGTAAAGATCGACACAGTCAGAGGAAACGAAATTGAGCGTCGTGCCTGTCATGTACTGGTAAGCGACCGGCCAGAAGGCCCTTATCTGCCCATGGAAGATTCGATATACCTTCCAGCCGACAAGCCCACATTAGACGCTACCTTCTGGATCGATCGCGATGGAAAACCGTACATGGTCTACTGCTATGAGTGGCTGCAGAACTGGAACGGAACAATCGAAAAGATAGAATTAAAGACCAACCTCAGCGGAACTATAGGCACAGGGAAGGTATTATTCCGTGCGAGCGACTCACCATGGAGCCGCGAAAAGGACGAAAGCGGCAAGGACATTCCCAACAAGGTAACCGACGGCCCTTATCTGTTCCGGACGGAGAAAGGACGCCTTGGCATGATCTGGACAAGCTGGATATACAGCACCTACACACAAGGGGTAGCATATTCTGAAAGCGGCACCCTTGACGGCCCCTGGATACAGGAGAAATCTCCGGTCACCCCTCCTGATTTTGGGCACGGCATGCTTTTCCGGACCTTCGGGGGCAAGCAACTGATGGCCTTACATAGTCATAAGAACGTGAATGGCCATTACATACGCATTCCCTGCTTATTCGAAGTAGACTTAAAGGGCGAGAAATTAGTGGTTGGAAATCGGTACAGACCCTAGTTTTCAATGCGCAAGCGGTCGTTTATAAAGACCTCCCTATAATAAACAAACACCTTTTGATACTGCAGTAAAGCTTTCGTAGCACGGCTGTTATACGATTTTCCTTACTAGCGCCTTAGACTTGCATTTTAAGCAGCACAGAATAAAAAAACGGAGGAAATCAATGGGAAAGCTGCTTTCTTTTGTACCTTGCAATCAAGTTCAAAACAGGCGTTCTAACGCTTCTGCCAGTCGCAACCACCGGAAAGGACTGTAAAGGCCGCGCATCTCAAATCTTTCGTCCCTCCCATTCGCCCTTCATTCTCATGTTTGATACGCTACCTCTCCTGAGCAACCTCACACCTGCTTCGCTGTGATTAAAGCAGGAATGTACTATCAGTGCACAGTAAGTCCACGTATTTCAGGTTTTATGTGGACTCACTGTGCACAAAAGGCCGATTCTCTTTGCACGGACAGCGAAGATGGCATAAGGATGCTTAGAACCAGATCAAGCGATTAAACAAAAGAAGAGTTGTGATTTTCAGGACTTCTCCGTGTGTGAAAAGCGGAGAAACGTGGACTTGTAAACGATCAAAGATACATTCTCTTTGCTAAAGTAATAGCATCAACAAACAGAGACAATTACCTCAAATTACAATTTAAACAAGATCAGTAGTTATGGAAATATGTAAAGAAACAGTCGCCATGTCTGCGGCTCTTTTAACTCCTATAGTAGCGGTTATTGGGATATTAATCGAGATACTGAATTATCAATTAGCCAGACGCAAAAGGAAAGATGAGCTTTTTGATAGGCGGTATAAGTTTTATAGGATCTGGACCAAAATCTGTGGACTAAGCAAATAATTTCATGAGTCTGAAGAGGAAAAAATTAACATTTCCTACCCCTCGGTACTGAGCTCTGAAAGCCTTAATTTTGGCATTGAAAGATTCGGCTGAAGCGTTTGTACTTCGGTTATCAAAGTAGTTCAAGATATTGTTGTGGTGGAGATTGATGGTTCTGGCAATGGTATTAAAAGATTTAAAGCCGGATTGCTCCACCTTCTCGTTCCACCGGGCCAGTCTTGCAAAGGCGTAGAGCTTATCTTTGGTGTTGCTGAATATCCAGGATAAGCCCCGGGTTAGCTGATAAGCTTTTTCCAGGGAAGGATATCGTTCAAAGAGCAAGGAAGCCCGCTCTGCCTGTTCAGCACTCCAGTTTTGTTGGTCCTTGTAGAGCAGATAGCGGCTTCTGGCCAGTAACTGCTTCAAGGTATCGCCATTGGATAGTATTTCAGGTGAATAGTTTGTTTTAGTTGCTTTGGCTTCTTCCAGAGCCTGATTCTCTGCATCAATGGCTTCCCAGCGGTATTTGATCCGTATTTCCTGTAGCGCTTCTGTGGCTAACTGCTGCACATGAAAGCGATCAATGACCTGCGAGGCCAAAGGAAAGCACTTTTTAGCGATCAAACTCATGTTACCAGCCAGATCCAAGGTGATCTCTCTGACCTTATTACGAAGTCTTTGGGGGATCTTTTGAAGCAGTGGAATGATGTTCTCCGAACGGGTACCTTCCATAATAGCAACCAGAGTGCCCTTTTTGCCTCTAGCTTCTTTATTGGTGACCACCGTATAGAGCTCACCCTGGGAAAGACTGGTCTCATCTATAGAGAGATAAGGACCGATGTTCTGTGGGAAGATCAAGCCTTTACGGGCATCGGTACGGTGCTCCCAATTCTTGTATTCACTGAGTTGATCGCGATAATAGCGCTGCAGCTTCTTGCCTTTGATCCCGTAAAAGGAGGCGATCGTCTGCAGACTATGTGGCTGGGTATCGACTGATTGCTTTTAAAAAAGCCGCGAAATCACTGGTGATCCGCGTTCCTATTGCTACAACATTCCAATCTCGGTGAACGACCTTACCTGTGTCCAGATTCCACCATCTACGTCGCTTAACATGCAAATACACTTCCTGTCCCCGTATGGGAAAGTCCTGCAGAATCACTTCATCAAAGAAGCCTTTGGAGAGTAACTTGTTGGTCTTATATTCTACCGGAATGGAGTTGATCTCTTCCAGGTAAATATGAATCCCGGTAGTGTCTTTTTTATGATCTGTCAACTGGAAATAATCGGATACCCCTTCAGGGATAATCAAGGGAAGTAGGGCTTTAAACGACTCGTGCATCTATCTAATTTCTGCACGCTAATATCTTACTTTTACTCTTCTCTCCACAACTTTTGTCCCTGTTCCTTTTAAGCACCAGTGGGGATGCTTATAGAACCTAGCGTCCATAAATGCCTAAAGCCTGCATTTGCAGGCTTTAGGTGGGGTGGAAGACCGGGCTCGAACCGGCGACCCCCAGAACCACAATCTGGTGCTCTAACCAACTGAGCTACATCCACCGTGTTTTGTGGATGCAAAAATAAGCCAATTATTGCATTACGCAAATTTTAGTTTACTTTTTTGTTAACCAACTAAAGTCCAGCCAGAAAAACTTCCCGGCGAGTTTAATCGTCTCCTGAAAAGCAGGAGTGCTGAATATATTTTTACCTTTGCCGCTGATATTTTTACTCTTTATGATCGAAATATTTACAGATGGAGCATCCAGCGGTAACCCCGGCCCGGGAGGATATGGTGTAGTACTGAGAGCTGGTCAGCATTATAAAGAGTTGTCTGCAGGCTACCGGAAAACTACCAATAACCGGATGGAGTTGCTCGCGGTCATCGTTGGCCTTGACGCTTTAAAAAAGCCTGGACAAGATGTCCTCATCTATTCAGATTCCAAGTATGTTGTGGATGCAGTTGAAAAGAAATGGGTCTTCGGCTGGCTGAACAAAGGATTTGAAGGCAAAAAGAACAAGGACCTCTGGCTTCGTTTTCTGCAGCTATATAAGATACACAAGGTGCGCTTTCAGTGGATCAAGGGACACGCCGGGCACCCTGAAAACGAACGCTGCGACCGTTTAGCAGTCGCAGCGTACCAAAAAAAAGATAGTCTGTTAATAGACACCGTGTTTGAGGCTGAAAACCCCTCCTAAAGATGTCCAGAGAGCAGTTAAGCTACCACTCCGATCTTTGGAGTATCCAGAGAAGGCGCCGTGGCCGCTTGCTTCTCAATAAGCTTTCCTAGTTCCGGTGAAAAATCACGCATCATTTCTTCCGCCTTTCTTACCATGTTTTCAGAACCAAGGAAGATAGCAGAACGCTGGTGCAGGGAGTTGACATCCTTATCCAGGATCCTTTCAAACCCATCGGTCGCTCTTCCTCCAGCCTGCTCAATGATAAAGGCCATGGGGTTACACTCGTATACCAGCCGTAGCTTGCCCCTGGGAGCGCTCGCGGTAGTTGGATAAATAAAGATTCCTCCTTTGATCATATTACGATGGAGATCTGCCACCATGGAACCGATGTACCTTGAAGAGTATGGCCTGTTGGTTTCTTTATCCATCACCTGGCAGTACTTGATATACTTCTTTACACCGTCGGGAAAATGCACATAGTTCCCTTCGTTTATTGAATAGATCACACCATCTTTAGGGATCTTCATGTCGGGATGAGAAAGACAGAATTCACCTATAGAAGGATCGAGTGTAAAGCCGTTAACACCTTTCCCTGTAGTGTAGACAAGCATGGCAGAAGATCCGTACACTACATAACCTGCAGCTACCTGCTCCACTCCTTTTTGCAGGGCGTCCTGGATAGTTGCCTTGCCCTCCGTAGATTTGCGACGGTAGATGGAGAAGATAGTACCAACAGCTACGTTCACGTCAATATTAGATGAGCCGTCCAGAGGATCGATGGCCACGATGTATTTGGCATTCTTTGAAACCTCCGATTCAATGTACACGGGATCGTCATTCTCTTCCGAGATCACGATACAACATTCTCCCCCGCAAGTCAAGGCGGAAATAAACTGCTCATTTGCAAAAACGTCAAGCTTCTTCTGCGACTCTCCATGCGTATTGGTAGTCCCTACCTCACCCAGGATGTCAACTAATCCTGCTTTGTTTACCTCACGGTTTACAATTTTCGCTGCAATACCGATATCCCTTAATAAACGGGATAGCTCCCCCTTGGCATAAGGGAAGTCTTTTTGTTTTTCAATGATAAACTGGCCTAACGTTTTTACTACTGACATATACTTAGTGTATTTTTTACATTATCTCTTTCCCAACTCGATCGCCTCCAAATTAAGGATTTTATCGTCAGAAATGCTGAATCTAAGCAAAGAACGCATTTTATGCCATCCTTGTTTGCCTGCAGCACCAGGATTTAAGTGTAAAGTACCAATTTTTTTATCGTATATTACTTTTAGTATGTGCGAGTGGCCGGAGATGAAGAGCTTAGGGGGATTCTGATAGATCAGGGTCTTCACTGCAGGACTGTAATGATCAGGATACCCCCCGATGTGGGTCATCCACACATCCACCTCTTCGCACTTAAAGCGAATTGTCTCGGGATAGACAAGCCGCACATCCTTTCCGTCAATATTCCCAAAGACACCTCTTAAAGGCCGGAATGCTGCGAGCCTGTCAGCAAGCTCAACATTACCAAAGTCGCCGGCATGCCAGATCTCATCGCATTCTTCGAAATAGCTAAACACGGCTTCGTCGAGGAAGCCGTGGGTATCTGATATAAGACCAATTCTTTTCATTAGAGAACAAGGGCTGGCTGTAATAAGCATCAGCCGAAAAATATGTTAGACTGTAAAAAGAGCAATAGCTGCTCAGGAATAACGATCCAGAAGTAAAGCAACTAGAAGATCGTCAAAAAGTTCTTTAATAGCTCCCGATATTGATCGGAATACTGCTTTTCTGCCTTGTAGATCGCCAGCTCTTCGCTTCTTACCGCCGTCTCGGGTGTTCCGAGCGTTATAATCTTTCTGTGGGGCGTTGAGCTGGGAAACGACAAGATAGCAATTTCAGACTGAAGGAACAAGCCGATTCTTTTAGCCTCTGCCTCCACTAAAGCGGATGTTGACAGCGGAAGGATCAGGCAAATTTGTCCCTTGGGACTAAGATGAAGGAACGACAGCTCAAGCAGCTCGCTGAAGAAAGTCGCATCTGCATGCCGGGCGGTCTGTTTCTTGCTATCGGCGTTCTTTAGCGAGTCGAGAAAGAAAGGGGGATTAGAGACAATCAAATCATAGGTTTTACCTGCGGATTGCCTCAGGTAATCCTGAAAAGAGCTGCATGTCAGTGAAAGCCGCTTATCAAACGGACTGTTTCTGAAGTTCAGTTCTGCTGTGGCCGCAGCAAGCGGATCGATCTCTACCCCATCAACATGGGTGTCGGGGAAACGTTGTGCGAGCATCAGGGCCACAACGCC
The DNA here is from genome assembly GCF_041902385.1 of Arcticibacter sp. MXS-1. Taxonomy (GTDB): domain Bacteria; phylum Bacteroidota; class Bacteroidia; order Sphingobacteriales; family Sphingobacteriaceae; genus Arcticibacter. The sequence goes on from NZ_CP169244.1 coordinate 4,812,792, forward strand.
TGTACCTGTACCGATATCAAGGATCTTTGAGGCGTGCCGGCCCTCTGTCAGCGCTCCGAGTAAGGCAGCGTCGGTATTTACTTTCATTGCGCAACCGGCCTGATCTACATCAAAGCACTTAAAGCGGAAAATATCGGCCATCCTATCTTTCGTATAATTCAAGAGGCAGCTGGTCAGGGTCGGCAAAGAATGTAAACCTCTTGCCCGTCACCTCATCTATCCGGATCGGTTCGGTTGCAACTCCGTACCCGGAGAGACGGCTTATTACTGATTCTAAATTATCTACATGGAAGGCAAGGTGCCGCAGCCCGCAGGCCTCCGGACCTGATACACGGGCAGGTGGGTTAGGAAAAGAAAAGAGCTCGATCTGAAAGTGATCTCCAACTTTCAGATCGAGCTTATACGACTGCCTCTCGGCCCTGAACGTTTCAGCTATAATTTCCAAACCTAATATCTCGGTGTAGAAACGCTTCGAGACCGGATAGTCTGAGCAAATAATGGCAACATGGTGAGGGGCATTCAGCTTCATGGACGTGTCTTTTAAAAACTGAAGCAAAAGTAAAGAAAACACAGCCCCTCTCCTATTCGCCTAATGAAAACATGATCGGAAGGGTGTATTGCACCCGCACACGCTGTTTGTTTTGTATCCCGGGAGACCAGGCCGGAGATTTTTTAAGCACTCTGACGGCTTCCTCATCACATCCAAAACCGATCCCTTTAACAACCTTGATGTCTGTGAGGGTGCCATCTCTTTCTACGATAAAACTAACGAAGACACGGCCTGCCACATTATTATCCACAGCAGAGGCAGGATAGCGAAGGTTTTTTCGCAGGTAGTTCCCAAAAGCCTCCACTCCTCCCGGAAATTCGGGAAATTTCTCTACCAAGTGAAAATCGACCAGGCCGTCGCCTTCTCCCGTGCTCACTTCGCCTGTTCCTGCGCCGCCAGTGGCAGGCAAAGAGGCAGGACTTTCAATCGCCGGCACTTCGATCCCTTCCTGTGTTTTAGTAGCGATTGTACTTTTCTGAAGGGTCTGTACATCCGGCATTTCCTCCGTAACCTGAGCCGCGGCAACCACCCTTGGCGGCACAAAGCGAGTCGTCTTGATTTTCTGCTCCATACCTGCAGGAAGGGGAGGCGGCGGCAGCTCCTTCACATGTGACAGGTCCACCACAATGGGACGGTCATCGCTTATTAGAGCCGGTTGAGGTGCCTCGGGAATATCGGCGCCAAAATTCCGGATTACGACGGGAATGGTGAATCCAACAACAAAGATGATTGAGGCAAGCAGCAAGGCTTTGTTAAGATTACTGGCATATTCCTTTCTTAGTTGATAGGCACCATACTCATGATTTCTGTTAGCGAATACAAGCTCGAGCCACTCGCTCCTGTAAACATCAAATTTGTCTGTGAACATATTTTGAAGATTTAGTTCTACCACTAAGATGGATCTGTGGCTCTGATTCCATAAGCTTCTCCCCGTTTTCTCACTCTGAAACGACTAAACTCGCCTTTCGGAAAAAGACGTTACAACTTATATATCGCAACACTCTTAACATCAAGAGCCTAAGGCCGGTGTCTAATAAGCTCACAAACAACATGGCCGGCTAAAAAAGATAGAAAAAAGGCAAAATAGATGACCAAGAAATTAGAATATTAGCAATATTTTCCAAATCTTTGACCCGAAATTTTCTATTTCAACAAAATACAAGGGAAAAATTATATAATACTATGTCAAATCTCCGTTTTCAGGCATTAAATGCCGTTCTCACCAGGTCAGTGCCTGATGTAGCTTCGCCGTCTCCAAAGATTTCCGACTTTTATGCATGCAATGTCTTCGACAGAAGGAAAATGAAGGAGTACCTTTCAAAAGAAGCATATCAGAGTGTTACTGATTCTGTTATACTGGGCGAGAGAATTGAGCGGGAAGTTGCCGAACAAGTAGCTTCAGCGATGAAAGCCTGGGCAATGAGTCAGGGCGTAACACATTATACTCACTGGTTCCAGCCTCTTACAGGCAGTACTGCTGAAAAGCACGACTCCTTCTTTGAGCCTTCGGGCGATGGAATGGGAATTGAGAAGTTCTCAGGCGACGCGCTCGCGCAACAAGAACCTGATGCGTCTAGTTTTCCTAACGGAGGAATCAGAAGCACTTTTGAAGCACGCGGATATACGGCATGGGATCCTTCATCCCCTGCATTCATCATGGGCAAAACGCTTTGTATCCCTACTGTTTTCGTTTCTTATACAGGCGAAGCATTAGACAACAAGGCTCCTTTATTAAAAGCACTTAGCGCACTGGACAAGGCCGCTGTCGGTGTTGCTCAGTATTTTGACAAGAGCATTGAAAAAGTAAACGCCTCCCTGGGTATCGAGCAGGAATACTTCCTCGTGGATCTGGCCCTGTTCAACGCCCGTCCCGATTTGTACCTTACAGGCAGAACCTTATTCGGTCATATGTCTGCGAAGAACCAGCAGCTGGAAGACCACTACTTCGGTTCTATTCCTGATCGCGTACTGGCCTTCATGCAGGAACTTGAGATCGAGTCGCTTAAACTCGGCATCCCTTTAAAAACGCGTCATAATGAAGTTGCGCCTTCGCAGTTTGAATGCGCTCCTATTTATGAAGAGATTAACCTGGCGATCGACCACAACCAGCTTTTGATGGATCTGATGGACAAGGTGGCCCGCAGGCATAATTTCAAGGTATTGTTGCATGAGAAACCTTTTGCAGGAGTCAACGGATCAGGAAAGCATAACAACTGGTCTTTGATCACCAATACCGGCAAAAATCTTCTTGCTCCCGGAAAGACTCCGAAGAACAACCTGATGTTTCTCACTTTCTTCGTCAACACGATCAAGGCAGTACATGAGCATGCTGATCTTCTTCGGGCTTCTATTGCTTCTGTGAGCAACGATCACCGCCTGGGCGCTAACGAAGCTCCTCCGGCTATCATCTCCATCTTCCTCGGCAGTCAGCTCAGCAACGTCCTAGACGAAATTGAAACATCGCGTCTGACCGGCAAGATGAAGCAGGAGCCTACTCTGTGGACTAATATTCCTAAGATCCCTCAGATCCTGCTCGACAATACTGACCGTAACCGTACTTCTCCTTTTGCCTTCACAGGTAATAAGTTTGAGCTGCGCGCAGTTGGTTCTTCCGCAAACTCTGCTGCGCCAATGACGATCCTTAATCTGATTGTGGCTGAACAGCTCACTAAGTTTAAGGTAGAGGTAGACAAGCTCCTCAAGAAAGGCGAGAAAAAAGACGTCGCCCTGATGACCGTTATTAAAAAATACATCAAGGAATCGAAAGCGATCCGCTTTGAAGGTAACGGTTACAGCGACGAATGGGCAGAGGAAGCTGAAAGAAGAGGTCTGTCAAATATCAAGACCACTCCAAGAGCGCTTGATGTCCTGATCACCGAGAAATCAGAAAAGTTATTTGAAGAAACAGGGGTTTTCAGCTCACGTGAAATCCATGCCCGCCATGAGATCCTGCTCGAAAATTATTTCAAAAAACTTCAGATCGAGGCAAGGGTGATGGGCGAACTTGTGAATAATGTGATCCTCCCAGCCTCTGTTGCTTACCAGACGGAGTTGATCGAAAATGTTAAAGGCCTGAAAGAGATCGGACTGGGCGAAGACGCTTACGCCGCTCAGCTTGACATCATCAAAAAGCTATCTTACCACATCAACACGGTACGGGCGAATGTGCTTGACATGGTGAACGAACGTAAGAAGGCAAATGTAATTGAAGATGCGAGAGAAAAGGCAATTGCCTATGACGAGAAAGTGAAGTCTTATTTCGAAACCATTCGCTATAACGTAGATAAGCTGGAACGCCTTGTTGCTGATGATAAATGGCCTCTGCCTAAGTTCAGGGAACTGTTGTTTATGAAATAAAGTGCACATGCACTTTATTTCATAAACGGCTATTGGCTTATAGCTGTTGGCGATTAGCTACCAGCTGAGCAACGATAATGCATAGAGAGGCTGTATCTGTAACGGATGCAGCCTCTTTTTTTGGGGTGCGGGCTGTGAACTATAGGTTGTGCGTTGAAAGTTGTAGGTTGCGGCTTATGCGCTATGGCCTGTAGGCAGTGATTGAAGGGGGATAGGCTGTGAGACAGGAGCTTAGAAACATAATTCCTGCCCGGTATCCAGTCATTGCACAAGCTTTAAAAGCATCATCAGTTTGATAGCTTATTGCAAGAGCCATATGCTAAAGATCAGGCATGAACTGTCGATGTCAACGACGAAGAGGCACTTGACAATTACTAAAGATCAATTATCAATAGCTAACTTGCCAATCGCCAATCGCTACCGCCAATTGCTGGCTGCCAACCGTTAAAGCTGGTTCCCAGTTGCAAACATCACTATCTGAAATTCGAAAGCTAATAACGAATCGCTAATGGCGAACCGCCAAAAGCGAAAAGCTAACCGCCAACAGCTGATTGCTAATTGCTGAAAGCTGATTACCAAACGCTAATCGCGATTGCTGAACGCTTAAAATTGCTAACTTTGCCTCAAATGTCAGATCTCAAGTACAACCAACGCGGCGTCTCTGCAGGAAAAGAAGACGTGCATAATGCAATCAAGAACATTGATAAAGGCATATTTCCAAAAGCTTTTTGTAAGATAATCCCCGATGTATTGGGCAAAGAAGAGCAATGGTGCAATATCATGCACGCCGACGGGGCCGGCACCAAGTCGGCACTTGCGTACGTCTACTGGAAAGAGACCGGCGATATGTCTGTATGGAAAGGCATCGCACAGGACGCTGTTATCATGAACCTTGACGACTTGCTCTGCGTGGGCGCTACGGACAATATTTTATTGTCTTCCACTATAGGCAGAAACAAAAACCTGATACCGGGTGACGTGATCGCTGCTATCATCAATGGAACAGAGGAAATATTGGCGGAATTAAGGGAGCTTGGTGTTGGCATTTATTCAACCGGAGGAGAAACGGCCGACGTTGGAGATCTGGTCCGGACTATTATAGTCGACTCTACTGTAACCTGCAGGATGAAAAGGGAAGACGTCATTTCGAATGACCGTATAAAAGCGGGTGACGTTATTGTGGGCCTCGCCTCGTATGGTCAGGCCTCCTATGAAAAAGAATATAACGGAGGCATGGGCTCTAATGGCCTCACCTCTGCCCGCCATGACGTATTTCACAAGTATGTAGCGGAAAAGTATCCGGAGAGCTATGACCCGGCAGTGCCTTATGAGCTGACCTTTGCTGGAAGCAAAAAACTAACTGACGACATACCCTTGGAAAACGGCGAAACTATAACAGCTGGAAAACTGGTTCTGTCACCAACCCGTACCTACGCTCCGGTGATCAGACAAATTCTGGAGAAGCACCGGTCGTCTATCAATGGCATGGTTCATTGTAGCGGAGGCGCCCAGACAAAAGTTCTTCACTTCATCGGGAACCTGCACGTTATAAAAGATAATCTCTTCCCCGCCCCTCCCCTGTTTAAACTGATCCAGCAGGAGTCGCAGACAACATGGGAAGAAATGTACAAGGTTTTCAACATGGGCCACCGGATGGAGTTGTACGTACCTGCCGACATTGCTGAAGACATTATCGCTATCTCTGAAAGCTTTAATATTCCGGCCCGCATCATTGGAAGAGTGGAAGCAGCTGCAAGCAAGAAAGTGACAATCCGCTCCGAGTTTGGCGAGTTCGAATATGAGTAGCCGTGATGGAGGCGGTAACTCAGCAGGCAGCCGAATGAAAAAGACGTCATTTACCGCTTATCTCAGTCCGATCGAAGGACCGATGATTCATCACGTAATTATCCTTCCCGAAGAAACAGCGCAGGAATTCAGAGTAGAGAAAGGTGCTGTAAGGGTGATCTGTTCTATAGAGAACGGAGAAGAGTTTCCCTGCGCCCTTAATCCCCGTGATGGGAATTATGTTATCATGGCGAGCAAGCAGCTAATCAAAAAGCACCGGCTCAAAAACGATGTCCCGTTTACCGTCACGATCTACCCCGACAAGAAAAATGGGCTTGAACTTCCTGAAGAGATGCAGGAACTACTTTTGCAAGACGAGTGGGGAGCACAGCTGTTTGAGAAGCTTCTCCCGGGTAGGAAACGCAGTCTGCTCTACTATATACGAACGGGAAAAAGCGTCGACACAAGAATAAAAAGATCCATGGAAATCCTCGAAAAGCTAAAGACCGAGAGTCTTCATTTTCAGAAACAGCAAAAAAGCGACTAATCCGACCTGACGAAAACGGCTGCTAACGATAATATCCCGGGTAGTAAGACTATTTACCAGCGACTATATTTGGGTTTTTAATATGGTCCCTGATGATTTTTCCTTTAAACGGACTTTCGAAGAAATTTTCCATTTTATACATATTTGTATGTTACCAAATGCAAAGATACAACGACTAATGGCTGTATTTTTGCATTAATAAGGCATATCAGCTGCCATATCAACAGCTTTGAACTCGACGGAATGTTGTGAAGCCTTAAATCATGAACAATCTCACTAAAACAATAAAATGCAGGAATCAATTTCAATTGAACTATCTCAGCAGAGCCTCGATGCCATCCGAACGGGGAGATACCATCATATTCTGTTCCTGGAACTACAGGACAATTTAAATAAGATCAACGACCTTCTATCTGCGTATTATTTCAGGAGCAGGGGCAGCATTAATCAGCCTGAGATCCGCAGTGATTCACTGCTTATCTCGCCTGAAGGTAAAGGACAATTTGTGGTTCATTACATCATCGGCTTGTTCAATGCCTGCGCAGATCTTGACCTCAGCGAGTCAGACAAGATGACAATTCAAATGAACGTGGACATGAACACAGGAAAAACTACACTTACCGGTGAATATTTCTACGAAAGGGAGCCCGACGAGTTGTAAATTTGCAGAATGATAGAAATCGGAAAATATAATGACCTTAGAATAACCGAAAGCACTTCATCTGGATTTATACTTTCCGACGGTGAACAAGAACTGCTATTGCCTGCCCACTTCGCTCCTAAAGGCGCGTCTAAAGGCGATGACGTCTATGTATTCGCCTATATCAACAAGGAAGGAACGTTGGTGGGTACAACTCAAAAGCCTCACGCTTGTGTGGGCGACTTTGCCTACCTCAAGGTAGTTGACGAAAACAGGGATGGCGTATTTATGGATCTTGGCATTGATAAAGATGTCTTTGTGCCAAACCGCCAGCAAAAGAAAAAGATGCTAAAGGGAGAAAGTTACGTTGTGTATGTCTATCTCGACGAAAGCAACGGACGTCTGCTGGCCTCTTCCCGTTTATCTGACTTTGTAGAGGAAGAGGATATCGACCTCGAAGAGAAAGAAGAGGTAAGTCTTTTAATCTGCGAACCCACCGACCTTGGATATAACGCGATTATCAACAACAGGTATATAGGTTTGCTCTATCAGAATGAGCTGTTTACTTACGTGCACCCAGGTGACGTACGCAAGGGCTGGGTGAAGCGGTTCAGGCCCGACGGCAAAATCGACTTAAGTCTCCAGGCGCTTGGCTACGAGCACATACTCGACTTAAAGGAACGAATATTTGAGGAATTAAAAGCTGCGGGAGGCGTTATTGAGCTTGGTGATAAAAGCTCGCCAGAAGAGATCTACCAGCGCTTCCAGATCAGCAAAAGTGCGTACAAGAAAACGATTGGTGCGCTATATAAAGAACGGAAGATCATCGTATCTGATCATGAGGTACGCCTCGTATAAATCGAGTGACTAGGCTTCAATAAAAAGCCTGCAACCGTATTGATTGCAGGCTTTTGTTAAATCTTACTCTAATAAAGCACGTTCAACCCATTCCGAGCAGAGCGCCAAGAGGTTGAAAACACCCTTATTTTTTCACTGCTTTCTTCGTAACGGCCCTGGGCTCATTCTTGCGGATATCAAGCTCCGAAATGATATTCTTAGCACCACCGAGCACGTCTATGCACCAAAGCACATAACGGGAATCTACACAGATAGTGCGTTTATACTGCTTGTCGAACGCGATATCGCCCGACATAGCCTCCCAGTTTCCATCGAAAGCCAGTCCAATCAGCTCGCCGTTTCCGTTGATGACCGGAGATCCCGAGTTCCCTCCTGTGATGTCATTGTTGGTGATAAAGTTGACAACCAGGGTTCCGTTCTCGGCGTACTGACCAAAGTTGCGTGAATTGTAAGCGTCAATCAGGCTCTTTGGAAGATCAAACTCAGAATCGCCCGGAACGTATTTTTGCATCACACCATCAATTGTCGTAATAGTATTGTAGGTGATGCCGTCTTTAGGACTATAGTTCTGCACGTTTCCGTATGTGATACGCATGGTTGAGTTGGCATCAGGGTACATCAGCTTTCCTTTATTCTTCTCTAACAGAGCCTTCAAGTAAAGATTATCAAGCGTAGCCTTCGTAGTCTCAAACTCACTGACTGCAGAACCCATGTTCGCTTTAATGAAATCGGCAGGAATTACGTTTACTGCGTATTGATAAGCAGGATCTTTTTCAAAATCAGGTACGGAGGGATTCTTTGCGAGGAATGCTTTCAGCTTATCAGGCCGGATCAGATCAGAATTATTCCATAAATATTCCGCGTACTTGTTAAAGGTCTCCTCAGGGTTCCCTTGCCAGTTATCCTGCGCAATAGTAGTGTAGAACTTCGGATGCTGACTCTTAGGAAGATCGTTATAAAACGCTGCGTGTATTTTGGCGAAGATCTTTTTATCGGCCTTTTCATTATACGTTTCTTCGTAGTCTCCAAGAGATGAAGAAACGTAATTTTTCGCCTCTGCGAATTTTGCTTCGCCCTGCCGTGCTGCAGCAGCAAGGGTTACGAGCTGCCTTACCCATGAGGTAGCGAGAAAGCCCTCATTAATGTAAGTGCGTTCAATAGCAAAGGGCTGGTAGGCCTCATATGCCTTTTCGTACCCTGATATCAGGCCGGCATAGGTTGGATTTGAAGCTGCCCACCTTGTGAAGTCGGCTTCTCCTTTTTGCTTTTGCTCATAGATCTTCAGGCGTTTCAGCTGTTCGGTCTGACCAATGAAATACTTCCAGTAGTTAGCTATGCTGGCATATTTGGAAGAAAGCTTAAGCCGTGTGGCTACGTCTTTGTCCATTTCTTCTTTCCAGGCCTTCAGACGAATATCACGAAGCTTCACAATGGTTGGAGATACTTTTTCAGTGGCAAGCTTTACACCATAAGAGGTAAGGAAGCGATCTGTGCGACCAGGGAAACCATATACCATTGAAAAATCACCGTTCTTTGTACCCTTGATAGATACAGGGAGGAATTTCTTGGGGGTGTAAGGCTTGTTGTCAGCCGCGTAGGTGGCTGGTTTGTTGTCTTTTGACGCGTATACGCGGAATACGGTAAAGTCGCCGGTATGTCTCGGCCATACCCAATTGTCGGTATCACCTCCAAACTTTCCGATCGACTGAGGAGGGGTTCCAACTAAGCGAACGTCATTAAATTTCTGGAATATGTAGAGGAAGTACTGATTTCCCTTGTAGAAATCTCTTACAAATCCTTCATATCCTGTTCCTTTAGTGGCCGCCTCTGCGATTTGCTTTCCAACCTCTTCTATCTTAGCAGCTTTCTGGGCCTCTGGAAGTCCCTGAACCGCAGCATTCACCTTTGACGTTACGTCTTCCATTCGTACCAGAAAATTCACAAACAGCCCAGGTACCGGCTTTTCCTCTGCATACGATTTTGCCCAGAACCCATTGTCGAGGATGTTATCCAGGGGAGTTGAATGAGAAGCAACAGCATCATAGCCGCAATGGTGGTTGGTGAAGATCAGACCGTTCTTCGACACGATCTCGCCAGTACAGAAGCCTCCAAAAGAGACAATGGCATCTTTAAGACTAGCCTTATTAATACTGTAAAGGTCTTCAGGAGTGAGCTTAAACCCCTGCTTTTTCATCTGGTCATAGTTCTTCCCGATCAGCATCGGGATCCACATTCCTTCGTCGGCCCTGACGATTGTACTAACCAGCAATGCGCAGGTCAGAAAAAATGCGACTAAAGCGTTTCTTTTTCTCATTATAAACAAATTGTTAGGAGGCGAAATTACATATTGTTCATATATCCACCGTCATCTTTATACAATTTACCGGAAAAAGAGCAGCCTATTTACTGTTATGCAAAAAAGGCTTGTTAGGATCGGCCGGAAATGATAGCATATACTTAACAATGGCTTCTGCTTCCTCATGTTTAAGGTTTGGATGTGGGGTCATTTCTCTTGATCCCCAAATTCCCTGCTCTGGCTTCACTCCAATGATGGCAATGTGCGCCAGATGCGAGAAGTTGGCCTCTGTATCTTCATACTCAGCTGCGAGCTGGCGAAAAGAGGGGCCTACAATAGCTTCATTCTCTGCATGGCAGCCGCCGCAGTCCTCGCGCTCGAAAAGCGCTTTACCCCGGGCGAGCTCTTCTTTGCTCACGGGGCTGTAGCTGTCTGCAGATTTTTTAGGGCTCTGCCCGCAGGCCAGCAGGCAAATAGATAAGATAGTAAAAAGAGAAAATACGCGCATTCTATTACACTTTGCTACTTAACAAATTTCGAAGAGGATGGTTGGCTGTAAACTCAGGCGCATGGAGGACAGCAGAGCGGCACGCTTCGCCTCCTTGATAGTTAAATTGCGATACTTATATTTGAAAAACAATTGAACCAATAAGCAATGTTAAAAGAAGAGCGTCAGTCTTACATCATAAAACAAATAAACCTTCACAACAAAGTCCTCTCGTCAGACTTAAGTGTTCAGCTTAACGTTTCGGAAGATACGATCAGACGTGATCTGAATGAGCTGGCGGAAAGTGGAAAGGTGCTGAAAGTATATGGAGGCGCGCTCTCAAAATCCTTCCACTACCCTTTTCACGAAAATGACGTCTACGCAAGAGACTCTAAGAAAGAGATTGCTAAAAAGGTCATCAAGCTTATACAACCGGGCATGGTCTTACTTGCCGGGGGCGGAACTTCACTAATCGAGCTAGCACGCCTGATGCCCGACAACCTTCAAATCACTGTGTTCACCGTCAGCCCTCTTGTAGCTCTTGAACTGACTGAACGCTCAGGAATAGAAGTCATCCTGATAGGCGGCCATTTATCCAAGAACTCGCACATCAATACAGGAGCGCTCACGATAAGTCTCTTGTCCGACATTAAAGTCGACCTCTGTATCCTTGGGACCAACGGCATTTCAATTGAAGAAGGGATTACAGATTCCGACTGGGAAGTCGTACAGGTCAAAAAGGCGATGATCAAAGCTTCGCAGAAGACAGCCATGGTAAGCATTGCAGAAAAACTGAACTCCGTGCAAAAGATGAAGGTCTGCAATCTGAACGCTATTCACTACCTGATCACAGACGCTGACCCGCAGGATAAACTGCTGAAAGGATATGCAGATGCCGTAAAGGTGGTCTAGTAAGTCCTTACAACCTTAACCTCAGCTGGCTTACCACAGGAACAGCAGATACATTCTGCTTTGCCAATTTTACTAAGTGGGATGTATTGTATTCGCCTCAAAGGAGCGGCTCGCTTCTGACAACTCGCGCATAGTTAATGAAGAGCCCGACGGCCGCACTGAACACTAAAAAAGGCCCTGGTGAACTTTTTTCTTCGGCCCTACAACCACCAGGTACCGCCCCCCACAACTTATAACTTATAAGTTATAACTTATAACTTATAACTTATAACTTATGACTTAGATCTACAGGCATTCGTCAAGCAGATAAACGATCGACTCATAATTACGGCCGACCGCATCGGACATGTTCATCTCGCAAGTCTTAGCCGAAGAGTAATAGCCATCGTATTCCTTCTGCCTTACCTCGTCCGCTTCGGGCTGGGTGGCCGACTTCGTAAGTTCAGGGAACCAGAATCCGCGGTCGCCTGCCATACCGCAACAACCGGCATGTAAGGGAACGTCTACCTTATCTGCAAGCTGGCTTGCAATAGCTATAAATTTCGTTTCCAGACCCATCTTCTGTAAGGAGCAGACAGGGTGCAACACAATCTCTTTCTTTCTCGACTTAATACTGGCCCTGGGAAGGACGTAATCAAGAATAAAATCGATGCTGTCGAGTATCTTCAGGTGGTCGAACTTTTCCTTATTTTGTTCCGTAAGGACCGACCGGCAGTGATGCAGCGTAAAAGTACAGGAAGTAATGTCAAGAACGACGGGAAAAGAGCCCTCCTCTGTCCACTTCCATAACTTCTCTATCGTCTCGTTAGCCGTCAGAGTAAAGGCTTTATTGAAGCCTTTTGACGAGAAAAGCTGCCCGCAGCAGGCGGACTGAATGTCGTCCGGAATTACAAAGCCAATACCTGTCTTTTCGGCGACATGCAGAAAGGTATCGATCGTATTCGGTTTCCCATCTGCTGAAGCTCCCATATTCCGGGTGATGCACGTCGGAAAATAGACAGCAAGGGTCTTATGCCCTGTGTTCCTTGACCGGCTAATGCTCCCGGACAGTCCGACGGAAGCATGCATCTGATTGCTCCATAAAGGCACCGGAAGAACAGGCTTCAGTCCCTTTGTTAGTTTATGAAGAGCGGAGGATCCGAAGATCCTGTTAACCATATTCCCTGCAGCAACCCCAGCCCTCACAACTGCGGATACTGTACCGAAGTTCTTCGCAACAGACAAGGCTACACCATTTGCGAATTCACTATGATTCTCCCTGCGCAGGCGTTTTACAAGCGTACCTGTATTAATATCAACAGGGCAGGCAGTAGCACAGAGGCCGTCTACCGCACAGGTATCCAGCCCGTCATACTGATACTGATCGAGCAGTTCCTTATATTGTTTCTTGTTGCCGTCCCTGCTGAGCTTAAGAAGCTCACGACGGACTACAATTCTTCTTCGCGGTGTGAGCGTAATATTCCGGCTCGGACATTTATACTCGCAGAAACCACACTCCATGCACTTGTCTACCTCTTCCTCTACTCTCGGCAGTTCCTTCAGGTTGCGAACGTGAGCTCTCTTGTCGTCATTGATAATGACACCCGGGTTCAGAAGATTATCAGGATCAATCACTTCCTTTAGTGATTTCATGATGCTGTAGATCTCCTCCCCCATTCGGTCTCCACAAAAGGAGCCATGTTACGACCTGTTCCGTGCTCTGCTTTTAAAGCACCGTCATACTTTTTAACGACCAGGTCTACCACGTCGTTCAAAAAGCGCTCATACCGGTCTACCTCTGATGCTTCATCGAAGCTCTGCGTTACTACGAAATGTATATTCCCATCCTTGGCATGGCCAAAGATGATGGCCTTATCATAGCCGTGTTTCTTAAACAGGTGCTGCAGATCAAGAATAGCATCACCAAGCTGGCCGACAGGGAAGGCAATATCTTCAAGGATCACCGTTGATCCACTTGCTCTTACAGCGCCTACTGCCGGAAACATGCCCTTTCGTATTTTCCAGAGAAAGGCTTGCTCAAGGGGATCTGAGGTGAATGACGGCGCATAGAGCAATGATAAGTCAGGCGAAAGCGACAAGAATCGCTCAGTCTTTACATCCAGTTCCTGCTGGTTATTACCCTGATACTCTACCAGGAGTGCAGCGGCACTCCCGGGCAACACCTTCAGAACATCAGGAACTCCCTTAATATCCTCCACAGACCTAAGGGACGCCCGGTCCATGAGCTCCACCGCTTCTGCTCCTGAAGCAGTAAGCGGCACAATAGCGCTGCACGCAGCATAAATATCAGGAAAGTACAGCAGTCCCGTCGACTTTACAGGGTAGTCGGGGATGGTCTGCATCACCGCTTCCGAGATAAAACCAAGTGTTCCTTCCGCGCCAATCAGGAGATGTGCAAGAATGTCAAGAGGATGATGATGGTCAATAAACGAATTAACGGAGTATCCGACGGTATTTTTGGTTTTATATTTGGCCCTGATCCGCGCTACGAGAGCAGGACTGTTCATCACCTTATCCCTGAGTTGTGCAATTCGGTGGAATACTGCCGGGCATTCTGATTCAAATCTTTTATAGTCAGCCTCATTTTCTGTACTGAATGTCAGTCCACCTGGCAGGATGAAGCGGATAAAGCGTGTAGTGTGATAAGAATTACGGGCAACGCCGCAACACATTCCACTGGCGTTATTTGAAAGGATCCCTCCCATCATAGCCGAGTTGATACTGGCGGGGTCGGGTCCTATCTTCCTGAAATATTTTTTAAGGCGGGCATTCACCACTGCTCCGATCACTCCGGGCTGTACCCTCACAACCTCACCCTCCTGCTCAATCTGCAAGCCTTTCCAGTACCTGCTCAATTCTACCAGAATGCCGTCGCTGACAGACTGCCCAGAGAGACTGGTTCCCGCAGCCCGGAAGGTCATCGGGATCTTGTACTTTCTGGAAAACTGAAAAAGCCTTTGAACCTCATCCTCTGATACGGGCTGAACCACGGCCCTTGGTCGCAAGTGATAAAAGCCAGCATCCGAGGCGTACGATACCAAATCAATGAGACGGGTTTTTATGCGATCCTCAGGGAGGATAGATTGAAGTAGCTTTCCGATGTCCATGTTATATAGTACTGCTTCAGTTCTTCCCGGCTGGTTCATCCATGGCGCCTCTGCTCGTAACGAGGAGAAGGAGGTATGTGATCAGTCCGTTGATGATGATCAGCTCGAATCCGATGGAGTATCCTATCCAGTTCACTGAATTCTTATCTATAATAAACGATAAAAGGGGCGAAAGAATACAAATAAAAGGGACGAAATGATCAGTAGCCTTCCGCTTCGATATCATCCCGAATCCGAAGAGCCCAACGAGAGGGCCATAGGTATAACCTGCCGCTTTAAAAATGGCATTTACCACAGAATCGTCGTTGATGATCCGGAACACCAGAATTACCAGCAGCATGATCACAGAGAACGCCACGTGAACCAGATGACGCTGCCGTACCAGAGACGGCGAATTCTGATCCTCTTTCTTATTGAATCCAAGAAAATCCACACAGAAAGAGGTGGTGAGTGCTGTCAGCGCCGAGTCTGTAGTGGCAAACGTAGCAGCGGTTAAGCCGAGCATAAATACAATTGCCGGCACAATATTCAAGTGATTAAGAGCTATCTCAGGAAACAAATGATCGGGAGTGTTTAAAGATGCAACGTCGATGTGATTGGAAGCCGCATAGAGGTAAAGCAGTGCACCGACACTCAGAAAAAAAGATTGATCACTACGAATACGCTGGTAAAAGTGAGCATGTTCTTCTGGGCCTCTCCGATATTCTTACAGCTTAGGTTCTTCTGCATCAGATCCTGATCCAGGCCAGTCATCGCTACTGTCACAAAAATTCCTCCAAGGAACTGCTTAATAAAGTGATTCTTATTTCCCAGAAAATCTTCCCAGAAGAAGATCTTAGAATAGGAACTCGCCTTTACTGTTTCGAACGTCTGAACAAGGTTAAGATTAAGACTCCTGGATATGAACCAGATGGACAAGATAACCGAAGAAAGAAGGAAAACTGTCTGCAGCGTATCGGTGATAATAATCGTTTTAAGGCCTCCTTTGAAAGTGTACATCCAGATCAGGATCAGGCAGATGGTTACTGTAGCAACAAATGGCACGTTCCAGGCATCGAAGATGAATCGCTGAAGAACGATTGCCACGAGATAAAGCCGGAATGCAGAACCAATTGTACGTGAGATGAGAAAGATCATAGCCCCGGACTTGTAACTCCAGAAGCCCAGCCGGCTCTCCAGATAGGTATAGATGGAGATGAGATGCATCCGGTAATACAGCGGCAGGAGCACAGTGGCGATCAGAAGAAAGCCCACTGCATTACCGAGTACAAACTGAAAATACCCGAAGCTGCTGTGAATAACGGCACCAGGAACCGAAATAAATGTTACACCCGATAGCGCTGTCCCTATCATGCCGAAGGCCACGAAGTACCATTTCGAGTTCCTGTTGGCGATAAAAAAAGTCGAATTATCTGCAGAGTTCCTGGAAGTAAAATAGGATATAACGACCAGCAGGCCGAAATAACCAACCAGAAACAATAAAAGTACAATAGGAGGCATTTTTTAAGTTTTAAATATGAACATATAAGAAGCTATCTGGAAGTTGCCGTAATTGCTTCAATAGCTTTTCTTACGTTACCATACTTTTCCAGCAGGTCTGAGGCCGTTTGTTCATCAGCGCCGGTTTCCTTCATGATGATCTTCACACCACGACTGTAAAGCTTGTTATTGGTCAGCTGCATGTCCACCATTTTATTTCCTTTCACTCTGCCGAGCTGGATCATGACAGATGTCGTAAGCATATTGAGTACCAGCTTCTGAGCAGTCCCCGACTTCATTCTGGTCGATCCTGACAAAAACTCCGGACCTACAACTACCTCCACCGGGTAACGCGCTTCCTGCGCGACAGGACTACCTGAATTGCAAACGATACAACCGGTTATCACCCCCATCTCGTTCGCCTTCTTTAGCCCGCCGATGACATAAGGGGTAGTACCCGAGGCTGCAATGCCGACAAGCACGTCGCCATCATTGATTCCGTACTCCTGCAGGTCAAGCCATGCCTGATTTACATCATCTTCGGCAAACTCTACTGCTTTTCGTATAGCAGAGTCCCCGCCCGCTATAATGCCGATGACCCAATCGAACGGAACTCCGAAGGTTGGCGGACACTCGGAAGCATCGAGTATCCCGAGCCTTCCACTCGTTCCCGCGCCAATATAAAATAAGCGCCCGCCATCCCGCATTTTCTCGGCTGTGATGGCGGCAAGTGCTTCTATTTGCGGAATTGCTTTTTCAACCGCTAGTGGAACTGATTTATCTTCCTTATTAATATTGACTAATACTTCCCTCAGGGACATCTTCTCAAGATCGTTGTAATTCGAATCTTTCTCTGTTACTATTTCCATTCTAATAATTTATGCTATTTCACTTGATTGGGCGCAGATTTTTCATGGCTGGCGAGGCAGGACAAGTCAGGTTTATATTTTCTTTCCCGTTTTAATTCATTCTGATAAAGGATCTCCCCAAGCTCTTTAAAAAAAGGATATCCAATGGTTTCATAATCGTATTTATCGTCGTTCAGAACGCCGTCGCTATTTACATAGATAGTGGCTGAGATTAAAAACTCGCACCTGTTTTCTGTATCTGCAATATAAGCGTTATCGGTCAAAAATCCGTACGACCAGCCCGCTTTGCTATAGACGTTCAGGTACGAAGGTATGTTACTTTTGGTAGCGCGGAACCAGAAAAACTTGGCATAGCTATCAAAGAACTCGGTTGTATCATACCTCGGAACAAGACTCTCGCCGGGCAGCATTCGCATGTATCGATATAGAAACTCATAATCATCACGGGTCAGATTAAATCTTTTCCTCTTCGCTACCGATTCCGGGAACATCACTGAGCGAAGTATGGACTGTTGATCCTCAAGAGGAAAGTTATTATGTCGCGTAAAGTCCATGGGTTCATTGACCAGCTTCTCACTGCGGTCATAATATGCTTTCCCAAGTAAGATCCGCTTGCTGAAGTCAAAGCGTATCTTACTGACAGCTTCTGTCTGGCGGTAGACAACGTTCCCATCTTTTACAAAACTAACAGGGTTAGTATGCCGGTTCTCCTCCTCGTTCATGGGGACAAAGCGCCGAGTAATACGGACGTCGCGATATCCTTTCTTCCATAACCTTTCATTTAATTCCTGCTGACCGTTAAACTCGTAAAGTCTATTATAGGCATCGTTGTCACTTACGAGGAATATCTTCTTTATGTAGTGGGCAACAGAGGGAAGTCCGTTCTCCGAGGTGCTATCCCTCAAAACACTCGTCTGACCGCCAAAGGCACTGTCAGTCAGCATTGGAGTAAACTTGTTCAGGCCGTTCACCTTTAGCTCATTCAGTTTCTCCAGGGCAGCCAACGCCGTTGGCAGCTTCACTGTAGACGCCGGATTAAAATACAAAGCCCGGTCGAGATTGAGGGCAAAGGACCTGAAGTGCGGCTGATTATGCCGGTCCCTGTCTATCTGGGTAAAAAGGATCTGGTAGCGATAAGTATCAGGGTTATCGAGAATATTCTTTAAAGCGGGACTGCCCTTTGCATACAGCAGCTCCTTCAACCACGTGTCATTTCTCTGAGCAGATACGGACAGGCTTAGCATACCAAAAAGAATGAACAGACCCGGTAACCTCATCACTTTTTATTCACTATCGACTTATAGATAATCTCCTGAATCTTCGGACGAACGCTCAGCTTGCCCAGGTTGTTGTTATCGCCATCCGGACAAACCCTGTTTGAGAGGAATATGTAAAGCAGGTTGTACTTAGGATCGGCCCAAACGCAGATGCCGGTAAAACCAGTATGCCCGAAGGTTAAGGGAGAAACACTTGCAGAGGGATAGGGCTCCTTACTTGTGGCATTATCCTTCTCGGGCTTATCGAAGCCTAATCCTCTCCTGCTGATCTTACTGCTGTAGGCAGTAAAAAGATCAATCGTTTCTTTTTGAAGATGCGGACGCCATTGAGCTCACCACCATTCAGCAGCATCTGATAGAGCTGAGCGAGGTCGTAAGCATTACTGAAGAGTCCGGCATGACCTGCGACACCACCAAACATGGCCGCTCCGGGGTCATGAACGTCGCCTCTGATCTGCTGCAGGCGGAAGTATTTCTCATTCTCTGTGGGAACCACAAGGCTAAGCGGCACATGCTCGCGCGGCTTAAAACCTGTGCTGCTCATATGCAAGGGCTTATAAAAGCTGAGTCGGGCATAGTCATGGAGCGACATTCCGCTAATCTGCTCTACTACCTTGCCCAGGAAGATAAAGTCGTTGTCGCTATAAACGTACTTGTCGGCAGGCCCCAGCTTGCTCTGAAGGATCCTTTTGTACAGGGTATCAGTCCAGTCCTTACGCATGTACATATTTTCTGCAACCCTTACCGGATAGGCGTCACTCGGTGCAGACTGGTAAAAACCAGGCTTCGGCTTTCCGCTTGCGTCGATTGTTTCACGGTAAAAAGGAATAAAAGATACAAGCCCCGCCTGATGAAGCAGGACGTCCCTCAGTTTCAAGCCAGCTTTATCTGAACCTGCCACCCAGGGAAGGTAATCACCAAGGGTCTTGTCGAGGTCCAGCTTCCCTTCTTCATAAAGCTTCATCACGCTCATGGTAGTCGCGGATATCTTGGTAACCGAGGCAAGATCATAAATCGACTCCAGAGTAACCGGCTCCTTTGCATCGTAGTTCATATGACCGTACGCGCGGTTAAAAGCCACCTTTCCATCTTTTGCAACAAGCACCACACAGCCGGGGGTAGCCTGTTTGGCAATTGCATCCAGGGCCACACTATCTATTTGATTAAGGACTTTTTCGTTGAGCCCTACCACCGAAGGTTGTACTACGGGGAAGTAAGCATTGCGAATAATACCGCTGCCGTAGTGAAAGGCCGGAGATACCGTAACCGGCAGTTTCCCCCTTGCACTTAACTTGCCGGCAAGCCAGTCGAAGACAACCTCGTGCATGAGCGTGTCATCCTCATAACAGGCCAGCAAGTTGGATGCATCGGTGATATTGCTGATGGCGTAAGGGTTTCCAAACACACAGGTCACCACGTTAGTCCTGCGGCTCAGTTCCCTTAGAAGCGACAATGAAGCAGAACTAATCCCGAAATTGGAGCCCGGATATTTTTTATAGTGATGCAGGCCGGTGATTACGACATCATACTGCTGACCAATTTTCTTTAATAAACTATCAGCCTGCTCATTGCCTGCCGTATTGCCAAAAAAGTAGGTGTCGGCATTCCACTCATTCCTCAAAAGACCGCTCAGGTGATTCGCCGAGTCAATACCAATCCCAACATAGGCTACTTTTCTTCCTCTGGTGAGAGGAAACAGACCCGGATTCTCATTTCTCAAGAGCGTCAGGGCGTTTTCGTACACCTCCTTCTTGATACCGGCGGATTGCGCATTCAGGTCCTTCAAAAGGGAGGTCGTATCAATTGTGGCGACTGAGGCCAGCCCCAGGTTATGCTTCGCAAGCAACACACGGTATACTTTCTCGTCGATATCTTTCCAGCTGAGTCTGTTCTTCCGGACAGCTCTCCTGACCTTTTTAATACTTCCTTTCACGTCGCCGGGCAGGCAAAGCATATCATTCCCGGCAATCAAGGATTGTACCGCGGCCTCTCCCTGTGGGTAAAACTTCGCCACTCCTTTCATCTCCAGGGCATCTGTAAAAGTAAGACCTTTAAAGCCTATCTGGTTACGCAACAGCCAGCTTACATTCCTGGGAGATAAAGAGGTGGCGCGATTGTGTGTACTGTCAATAGAGGGAATATAGAGGTGCGCCACCATCACACTTCCCACGCCTTCATTAACCAGTTGACGGAAGGGATATAGTTCAAGCGAATCAAGCTGGGCAATCGACTTGTTAATAACAGGTAAATCGAGATGCGAATCTACCGAGACGTCCCCGTGTCCTGGAAAGTGCTTTGCGCAAGCCATTATGCCGCCGTCCTGCATACCTCTCATAATCTGCGTTCCCAGGGCAGCTACCTTATATTTGTCTTCCCCAAAAGAACGAAAATTGATAACAGGATTAGCAGGATTATTATTCACATCTACCACAGGAGCATAATCAACCTGAATTCCGATGCGTTTGCATTGCTCTGCTATTGCCCGTCCCACCTTATAGGCGATTTCTGCATTTTGTACCGCTCCTATGGTCAGCTGATCCGGAAAAGGGACCACACCTGCAAAACGCATACCTACCCCGGTTTCTCCATCAACACATACCAGGAGAGGTGTACGAGCCTTGCTTTGCAGCCGGTTTAATACCTCCGCCTGCTGGTAGGGTGTTCCCTGAAAAAGGCAGACCGAGCCTACATTGTACTTCTTTAAGTATTTTGCAACCTGTTCTTCATAAAAAGCTACGCCGCTGCCTTTTCGTTCAGACAGGCGGATCACCATCAGCTGCGCAATCTTTTGCTTCCTCGATAGTTTGTTGAGCACACTGTCCGCCCATCGCTTAGATGAGGGAGTACTTTCAAGGAACCGCTGAGCAAGAGCAGCTTCGGAAAGGCCTGCCAAGAGTAAAGCTGCTACAATCGGCCCTAAAAGTGAGCTAAGGGCATTCCTACTGATAAGAAAATGTCTCATTGCAAGCTCCTATATTTTGACTACCCCGATACCTGGGCCTGAACTCAATATCACTTTGCCATCTACCACAGCGGTTCCCTTATACACGTCATTACTGATCAGAAGTGCCCCGTCCAGGTCCGCCCAGTCAGTCATAGGCGCTAGCTGAGCAGCTGCCGATATAGCGCAGGAGGTCTCGGTCATACAACCGATCATTACCTTCATATCAAGAGCCCTGGCCAGTGTCAGCATTTCGTGCGCTTCTCTCATGCCCGTGCATTTCATCAGCTTGATATTAATGCCGCTGTATACCTTATGTGCTTTTAATACGTCGCCAAGACGTTGCACAGCCTCGTCGCCAATTGTGGGAATGGGACTCCTCTCGGTTACCCAGGCCATATCGTCAAGCTGCTCCTTCGGCATAGGCTGTTCGAGGAATACCACCCCCTTCTCCTTAAGCCAGTGTGCCATGTCGAGCGCAAATTGCCTGTCCTTCCAGCCCTGATTGACATCGACACAAAGCGGTTTATCCGTTACTTCCCTGATGGTCTCAATCATCTGTTTATCGGTATCCCTGCCCAGCTTAACTTTCAGGATCTTGTAAGGCTCAGCCTCTTTTACTTTCTGACGGACCACCTCAGGAGTGTCTATTCCAATCGTAAAGGAAGTTACAGGAGTCTTTGAGGCATCATATCCCCATATGCGGTACCAGGGCTGCTTCATCATCTTCCCTACCAGGTCATGCAATGCAATGTCGACCGACGCCTTCGCTGCTTTATTTCCCTCTTCAAGAGCATCAACGTAATTCAGGATATTCTCCATTTGGAAAGGGTCGTCAAATCGCGACAGATCAACCCTAGAAAGAAACTTCAGGACCGACTCATGTGATTCTCCCAGGTAAGGGGGCATCGACGCCTCTCCGTATCCGGTTATGCCGTTATACTCAAGCTCGGTCAAAACCACAGGAGTAGTGGTACGGGAACTACTGGCAAGGTTAAACGCATGTTTTAAGTTAAGAGTGTAAGGTCTGTACCGCAGTTTAAGGGGGCCTTTACCAGCAAGATGCTCGCCTGCTGTAGCGACAATACTGTTTGTTCCGAGTACCATAGATGCTCCTGTAATTAAGCCTGTTTTTTTGATAAAATCTCTTCTGCCTGACATTGTAA
Organism: Arcticibacter sp. MXS-1; assembly: GCF_041902385.1. Lineage (GTDB taxonomy): Bacteria > Bacteroidota > Bacteroidia > Sphingobacteriales > Sphingobacteriaceae > Arcticibacter. Next base: position 4,835,063 of record NZ_CP169244.1, read on the forward strand.
TTGCTTCAGTTTTTGTTGATAGAATATAAGGGATGGCTTTCTATCCTTCTAATGCCCGGCGAACCAACTGCTGTAAGTACCCGACGAGCTCGTAACAGTGTTTTCGTCTGGTGCTTATCAAAATTTGCAGCTGAGTTGACAAGGCTATTAATCCGCACCATACCGGCCGACTGAATAAATTCTCCGTTCCCTAAATAAATCGCCGTATGGATCACTCTTTCCTTCTGCTCCCCCTGGGCTTTCCTGCCAAAGAATAGCAGATCCCCCATTTTTAGATTTCTGAGACACTTGGCAATACTCACCGAATCGTTCTCGTGAATATCGACATCTTCCCCGTTCAGAGCCTGCTGAGAGGCATCACGTGCCAGAATAATTCCATTCAGAAAAAAGCTGGTCTTGGTAAAGCCGCTGCAGTCTACTCCTTTAACAGATGTACCGCCCCAAAGATAGGGCACGCCTAACAAAGTTTTTGCGGTAGTTATTATTTGTTCAGGAGAGGGCTGGGCGCGTGAAAGCCATTTCCCGTAGTCCTGAGTCAGTCTGGCTTGAACATAGCCCGTCCGGTTGTCCGGAAATAAGACCCTTAAGTACGTCTTTCCTTTTTCCAGGACCTGCAGAATGTTTCCCGCTACCAGGTCGGAGACTCGTTCTGCTTTATCCGAAGGGGCGCTATACGCATGCCCGTAATCAGCAATAAAGACGATCTTTTCCGCTGCTTTCCATTTCTGAAACGCGGCAGTATCCATCGTTGTCACAGCTGCTTCCTCCAGCCAGGAAATGTACCCGTCGGGCGTTCTGGCCAGATAATAGCCCTCATCCCTCTTCAGTACTTCCAGCGGAGTACCCAGCAGGGTTTGAGACACCAGCTCTGAAGGATGGGTCGGGCGGAGCCGGTTATTCGCTACCGAAAGGTTGGCTATTCCATAAACCTTTCCGCTTAGCCCGGCGGCAGGAAGAAGCGATTCTTTTATTTCAAGGGCTGGCATCTCCTTTACCAAAAGGGACTTAAAGTACGAGAGAGCTTCCTTCTCTGTTGTTTCAATAGTAACCTTTGTAGAATCGTCAGCATCCACTGTAACGTTAAAAATGGCAACTCTTTTGTCGGGAGCAAAACGTGACTGTGTTTGAGCAGCCAATGCACTGATCCTGCCTTGAATGCCGCTATCCTGCTCAGAGGAAAAGAGAGGCAGACAGCCTAGAAAAACAAGAACAAATTGACTCAGACCTTTCATTTTCTTCACGCTATTCCTTTGTGTATTTCAGACAAGTGAGCTTTCCATCCATCGTACTCAGCACAACCGTATTATCTCTGACAGGCATCACAGGATTCAACAGTGCATTAGAACTCTTGTGTTTCCAGACAACCCGTCCCGTCTTTCTTTCAACGGCTACAGCCAGCCCTGAATGAGAAGGCACATATACGAGGCCCTGATGCTCCACAATTGCCGAGGGATCTAATTCGTAAGGAAGCTTTAGCTGAGCCTGCCAGACAATCTTCATTGAATCAGCTTTCGTTGAGATGCCCAGAACTTCTCCATCCATCGTTTTAACATAGACCATGGACCGGTCCGCAGATAAACCCATCGACTCCCTCACTCGTTTGTCCTTCATTTGCTTCCGCCATAGAACGCTGCCTGTGTGAGCATCAAAAGCGGTCATATACCTGTCGGGAGCAACAATAAATACACGGCCGTTGGCTGCAACCGGATAACAGGCCGCAGGAGAAAACATCCGGTTTGATGACCCGTTGTTCCACTTCCAGACCAGCTTGCCACTCGAAATGTCAAGTGCGTAAAAGTCATTGGCCCAACAACCGAAGTAAACTGTATTGTTATAGATGAGAGGACGCGTGACTACAAATCCCTGTACCTGATCAAAATCCCATAACAGTTTGCCTGACTTGAGGTCAAGGCACCGGAAATGCCGATCGGAACTACCAATAAACACCTTCCCGAATTTAATAACAGGGCTTCCTAATACCGCCTTCATTGCCGCAAATTTCCACTTCTGCTCGCCAGAAGACAGGTCAAGACAATAGATGTGGTTATCGGAAGAACCAACAACAACAAGCTTGTTCTGAACCGCCGGAGTTGAATAAATCTTACCACCTGTTTTAAATACCCACTTCCGCTCTCCCGTTTCCGCGTTCAGCGCGTAAACCTCCCCCATGGTATTTGTAGCAACGACGAGCCCCTTAGAAAATGTGGTACCAGCGCCTACGTCGCTCTTGTCCTGATATTGCCAGAGCACCTTTGCATTCGGATACTGCGAATTTACCGCATAGGACGGCCTGAAGTATTTGCTGGTATCGTTCGGAAACTTATTGTCAGTGAGCTCTACCTCAAGCCACTTTTTCTGAACTTTCGCAAGAGGTCTTCTTTCCTCAAAGACAGCTTTTCCGTTGCTGATAGTGACGATATTGTAACCACCGATGCTGTCTTTCGCTCTTAGGTTCGATCGGCCCATCACTCCTGGGATTCCCTCGAAATTATAAAGATGATTGGCATGACCATGACCGCACATGAGCAACTGCACATTGTGCTTCTTAACACGGTCTATTGCCTCATACCAGTTATTTTGTGACGAATCCTGCGGATAATGATTAATGTAGATCACCGGCATTTCAGGATCTTCCATATTGGCAAGGACAGAGTCGAGCCATACCAGATTCTCGCGTGGCACTTGTCCCGGACCCATTCTCATGTTCGGCCCTGAGCTCGTTGCTACAAAGAGGTAGCCCTTTCTTACAAAGGAAAACGTTTCCCCCCGAAGACCTGCCTGAAACTATTCGCTCCGCTCTCAGACCAGTTAGAATCGTGATTCCCAGCGATAACATACCAAGGCTTATTCAAACTGTCCAGGATCTGCCTGGCCGTTTTAAGTTCCGTGTCTGACCCAAACTCTGTAATATCACCTGTCACCACAACAAACTCCAGGTCCGCATTACCATTAATGTCATGCACCGTCCTTTGCAAATCTTCAGCACCAGTACTATTGCCGATATGCGTATCCGTAACGAACGCGAACCTGAGTGACTGAGCAAACACAGCAGAAGAAAGAACAACCGTGAGCAGATAGACCAGCCCGACCTTTATTAAACTTTTCATGGTTACGAGTAAAGCTTTAAGCACAAGACGCAAGAAAACGCAAACAATTGAATTAAAAAGGAAAAATCATTCATAAAAATACACATATGGCGCTTCAAAAACAACAACAAAAGAAGAACACGCAAAAAAACGCATCAATCAACCATCCGATCCACAGTAGTAAACCAATAGCCCCTCTGCCGCAATTCAGTCAGAAGCCGGTCTAACTGATAATAAAACTTATCCTTTCTCCTCGCATCTGTACCCACATGAAAGAGCAAAAAGAAACCGTTCAAGCCCTCTATATCGGAAGACTCTCTACGCATGATACTTTCGTATATTTCTGAAGACGAGACATATCTCTTTCCCATTTCCGGATAAGTATAATCAGCGGCAGACCTCGTTCCGTGAGTCAGATTAACCAGAGTAAGCCCTTCTCTTCCGGTCCACTCTGCGATCGTCCGGTTATACCATTCAAAAGGAGGAAGAAATACCCTTGCCTTATCTTTTTCAATACCAAGCCGCGACATTGCTTTAAAGCTATTCTGCAGGTCGTTCCGAAAGCTATCCTGCGAAACAAGCAGGCTATCACGTTTCAACCAGTCACAGTAGAGCAAATGTTGGTCGGAGTGCGAACCAAGATAATTACCATCAGCTATAAGCCTGCGGATATGAGGGACTAAACGCGGCTTTCTGTAAAATCGTCCGGTAAAGAAAAAGGAGGCCTTAATATTTTGCTTCTTAAGCACTCTTCTTATCAGAGCTAGTCCGTCGCCGTATTCATCGCCGGTAAACACCAAAGCTATTTCCTTTCTGTCAGTTGCACCCCGGACAATTGCACCCGAAGCGTCCGTCGTTACTTTTTTGGGGCGGTCACCTCCCCGGATCCTGACTGCATCGCTGCTAACAAATAAACAAGAGAGGCAGTTCCGTCCATCGTGGGCTCGTTTGTACTGTAGTCGCCATGGTCATCGTGATACACAGCAAGATCTGATTGAAAATCAGCGTAGGGATCAGCACCGTGAAGGGTCCCCCCTTCAGCTGCCTGTAAATACTGCCATACACCGGGCCATCAACCAGCCCTCCGTCAATCGGATAGCGATACAAGTGAGTAAAGGAAGAATGAGGATCAACCGGAACATCACCATCTGCCGGCAAACCATACACCATGCTGGTTCCCCAGGGATTACAGCCAAAGAGCCAGTCGAAATTAGCCTGCTCAAGCTCCTTATATCGCTGATCGTCCGTTAGCCTCTGGTACAAGCCGCATTGAATTGCAAACGAGGTAGTAAGATTATTCGAGCACCAGATAAAGGGGACGCCCCTGTAAAAAACGTTTCTAGAAGCCACTTTCCACACTTTCTCAATGCCTTCCCGATAAAAGCGCTGCAGCTTCTTCTTGCTTTTATCGTCCGCATTGAGTGCCAGCGTGTAGTGACCAAAATTATGGAAAGGGTACCATTGGTAATGTCGTGCCGTGTCGGCTCCCATCCATGGAGTCACCTTTTCCTGTCCCGAATACTGATACGCCTGCTCAAAGTAGCGACGCTGGCCCGTCGAGCGAAAAAGCGAAGCCGCTGCCAGTTCCATATCGTCCACCCAGTTATCCTCTTCGTAGAAATAAGGAGCCCGATTAGGTGCAGTCTGACAAACACCAGGTTTCTTCAGCCCGAGCTCATAAGCAGCCACGGCCTTCTTCTGAAGAATAGAGGCAAAAGACGGGTCAGTAGCTTCCAAAAGCTGCGAAGCAAGAGCGAAAGCAGATGCAAATTTACCAGCAGTTGAAGCGACACCGGTCGAACGGTTTTTATACTTTCCGAGCCCCTGCGGCGCTCCCGTCGCAAAATACACAGGCCTGCCTTTTCCTGCCCCCCAGCCATAGTCCACTGAATCCTGACTGGGAAGACGCATACCACTATGATCACGATCATCAGCAAGCTGATTGAACATCCATTCATCCCGCGGATTCATCTTCAGCAACCACTGTATTCCCCATTTGGCCTCATCCATGATGTCTGCCACTCCATTAGCGCCATCAAGACCGTCTGCTTTATGCATGTCAGCAAAAGCAGATGGAAAGTCGCGATAAGCCGCAAGGAGATGATAGGTGGCATTTGCAGAAGTCGTGACGTACTGCAGGTAATCGGTAGCATCATGCCAGCCTCCGGAAACATCGAGCCTGGTACCATCAGGCATAGGACCGTAGACCGTATACCCGTCGTTTGTGTGACAAGAATCCTTGAGATAGGGATTAAAGCCGCTGCGCTGCTGCCGCATATAACGCAGACAAAAATCCGCTGCTCCTTTATAGACATTGCCGTCTATTTTAAATACCGGCGACTTAGTCTGGCCTGCTCGCAGATAGAACTTTCCAGATTTCCTGAACTGTGTAAAATCAAGACGGCACGACTGAGAAAACGGACCATAAGCCCCATACGCCTTACCCGCCTTGCCCTCAAACAGAACTTTCTCTGTAGCGGCATCAAGCAACTGAAAACTGGCAACAGGCTCTTTTGACTTGCTCGCCCAAACTGCAACTTTTACACCATGAGGAAGGTAGCCTAGCTGATTAATACGAATCCAGCTGCTTTCCGCAGCCCTTCCAACTTGCAAACAAAGCAACAAAACAAGAATCGCAATAAGTTCTTTTTTCATCTGTCTGTATGGTTATAATTGGCTTCCTACTTGATCTTTACCTTCACCTGATTAGACGGCAAACTTTCATTCTTGAGACGATCAAGAGCAGTTACGCAGTAGATGTACTTGCCCTTTAGGCCGGACCGGTCAACAAAAGAAACATTGTCCGCACCGAACTGGATACGAACTATCTTCCTGGCGTCTGTAATATCCTGTCCTTCCCCCTTTAAAAACCTGTAAACAACATACCCATAGGCGGTCTCCCCGTCCCGTACGGCAATAGGCCGTTGCCAGGAAAGCTTTACACCATCAGCAGTACGAACCGCAGAGAGGTTTAAAGGTGAAAGAGGAGGGATAGCGTCAAGCCAGATCATTTGAGGCAAAAGCGCGGGATATTTATAAAGACTACTCCTAAGGGAATCCTGAAATCCCGCAAGGTTGTTGGTCAGCGACTTGGAACTAAAATAAACGCTCCCCTGCACCCGCTCATTCTGCCGCAAATACCGGATCTGATTGGGCAACTGCTGCTTGTCCCGCCAGCCTTCCTTGTTCTCTGTCGAGCGGTAAACGCCGTGGCCTATATAGACGTGCCTGCCAAATGAATTGTTACTCCACCAGTCCACCAGCTTTTCGTAGGCTGCCGGAGCATAGCCAAAAGGAAAGTACACCTGCGGTACGTTGTAGTCCACCCAGCCCTCCTTCATCCATTTTCTCGCATCGGCATAAAGTGCGCTATACCCTGAAAGTCCGTTTGTTTCCGAACCTTCAGGATCATCCTTTTTGTTACGCCAGATACCAAAGGGACTAATACCAAACTTAATATATCGTTTCTTATGATGAATACTATCAGAAACCGTCTTTATCAGAAGATCGACATTATTCCTTCGCCAATCCTCTATGGACGAAAACGACCCGCCATACTGCACGAATGCAGAAGAATCAGGAATTTGCGTTCCCTTTTCGGGGTACGGGTAAAAATAATCATCAAAATGAACCCCATCTATATCGTAGTTTCGCACCACATCCATAATAACCTGCACGATATAGTCGCGCACCTCTGGCAGCCCCGGATTAAAATACTTCTTAGGTCCGTAGGTAAAAAACCACTCAGGCCTGAGCCTGCTAATGTGCTGCGCGCTGGTATTTGAATCAATTGTATCGGTAGTAGCCCGGTAGGGATTAAACCAGGCGTGAAGCTCCATACCTCGTTTATGAGCCTCCGTTACCGCAAACTCCAGGGGGTCGTAAGTTGGCAGAGGCCCAACTCCCTGCTTCCCCGAAAGGAACCTCGTCCAGGGCTCTCGGCTTTTCAGATAGAGCGCGTCGGCTGAGGGACGCACCTGAAGGATGACAGCATTGATCCCTGTCTTTTGATGCTCATCGAGGATCCTCATCAGTTCAGCCCTTTGCTGGTCTGACGAAGCCCCTCTTTTAGCCGGCCAGTCGATGTTCTCAACGGTGGCAATCCAAACAGCACGAAACTCACGCTTGGGTGGTAGAGGCTGAGCAAAGGAACAGCGAAAACCTATGGCAGCCAGCATTATATTTACTAGAAAAAATTTAAGGCTCATAATAAAATCAAAGAAGCCCCTCTTGTAAGAGGGGCTATACATTTATTGATTCTCCCACCCGGGATTCTGCTTTAGTTCGACCCCTTGATCTTTATATAATTTTATTTGATCCAGAGGCAACGGATTTAGATATACTTTTTCATTATCAAACAATCTTTGTGTTTCTGGCTTAGGAGCTGGAATAATGTAGCCCTCCGTCGTTCCATCAATTGTTACTGTGGCTTTTGGGTAGTCAGATTTTCTGATCCAAGCCCCCTATTAATATCGGCATTCGATTTTGTGTCAAGGTATTGATACTTTCTCCATCGTTTTAAATCATCGTTCCTGAAGCCCTCCATCATCAGCTCAACCCTTCTCTCCCTGCGTATTTCCCAAATCAATGAAGGAACGCTCGAATCCCTCTTGGGATCATCATAAACCACCCCATTCACAGCCGGGCTATTGCCTACAACTTGAAGAGCAGGCATAGCTATTCCATTCCTGGCTCGCAAAATATTGATTGACTTGTCTAAGTCGCTTTGAGTTATCGCCCCAAGCTCTGCACAAGCCTCGGCGTAGTTTAGCAGAACTTCGCCATAGCGAATAATCGGGGCATCTGTCGTGTTAGTATTTGAGTTTCCATCAGGCAAGTCTTTAATGGCATCATTGTAGAATTTCACAACGGCATATCCCGAGGTCGAATAATTAGAAGCCACCCCGGGGAGACGAAGAGCAGTTGCAAAAGTCTCTTTAATCCTGGAATCACGATTAGCCAAGACGTCACTGATCGTTTTGTCTCCTTTATAAGTAGACGAGATGGAAATAGGCAAGCCATCAGCACACAAATAAGATTCAACAGCGTTCTTTGAGGCTCCAGTCTGAGCTTCCTTATTCACGTAGCTATGCAAGCTGTGCGTACTTTGCGCAGTGGCATATTGCCGATACATAATTATTTCTGGATTACCCGCTAAGTCCAACGAGTTGAACAAAGACCGGTAACTTGCACTCAGTGAATAGCCCCCACTTTTCATTACTTCGGCTGCAGCCCACTTTGCGGCTTCAAGATACTCTGTTGCCTTTGTAGCATCGAGCCCCCAATACTTTACACGGGTCCCGTGATAAAGAAAAACTCTTGACATAAAGGCAAGGACAGTGTATTTGTTTACAATTTGCGCCTTAGGCCCTAGTGTATTATCTGACGCTCGAACGTTCTCTGCAGCATACCTAAAGTCAGCTAGAACACTGTCTAGGATTAGAACCTGGGGGTCTCTTGGCCGATAAAGGTCAGGGGCGTTTTCCTCCAGAGGCATGTTATACCAAGGAACATCCCCAAAATTCTTAACAAGATCATTGTACTCAAGAGCACGAAAAAACCGAGCAACGCCTTTCCAATGCCTTTTCGCTTCGTCACTCATTGGAACCCTATTGATTCTGTCAATAAATAGATTTGCCTTCCGAACCCAGGTAAAACTCCAGCTGCCTCCAGAACTAGGCACATTCTTGGGAAAAGCCGTCGGAGTAGTCGGTGCAAAATCGTCATTTAGCGTCTCACCCGAAAAATATTTACCCCAAGTAAAACCAGATCCATAGCCAGTAAAATACGAGGTGTAAAAACCCCATGCAAAGGTGCTCACCTCTTTCTCTGTCTTCCAATAAATATCATCCGAAAACTGATCCAAAGGTTCTTTTTCTAAAAATTTATCTGTACAACCATTGTACATGATCAACAATCCTAAAAACAATATAAAGTGAGATATCTTTTTCATAAGAGAAAGCCTAAAGAGTTAATTGTACACCAAAAGAAAGAGTCTTCCGGTAAGGATATACACGGCCAAAAGAAGCTAAATCGGTCTGATCTGCAGTGTAATCGATTTCAGGATCAATTGGCACTCCAACATCAGATATGGTAAAGAGATTTTCCCCGCTAAGATAAAAACGCAATTTTTCAATTTTTACTTTTCGCGTCAAACCGATCGGAAGAGTATAGCCTACTGTTATATTCTTAGCACGCAGGTAAGCCATATTTAGCAAGTACTTAGACTGAGTTAAAAAATTGAGAGAATTATTACTCTGCCCTTGATTCGTTGGACGAGGATAATATGCATTTGGATTGTCAGGTGTCCAATAATTCATCTGGTACTCAAAAGACGCCTCCGCGGGATTCCACCCTGGAACAAATAAGGGCCCAGACGCCCAGAAATCTCTCTTTCCTACTCCTTGAAAAAAGGCGTCAAAATCCAACCCTTTCCACCCGCCTCCGATTCTAAATCCATATTGATACCGCGGTGTCGTGTTTCCTATTACTCTAAGGTCGCCATGATCGTCCACGGTATTGGCGCCGTTATTTATCACACCATTACCGTCCAAATCCTTAAACTTAACGTCTCCCGGACCGTAGAAAAAAGAAGCAGTCTCGTACTTAGCCTGAGAAGCAATGCCTTCTTTCATAATCCACTTGTTACTCGCATCCTTTCCTGTAAAATCTTCTGCACTAAAGAACCGGTCTGTTTCGAAACCCCATATTTCCCCGAGAGTCTTCCCTTCATAATTCCCGGTTACGATTTGAGTGGTGTTTGCGAACTTCGTTATACGATCTTGGAAGTCAGACAAAGAAGCAGTTAAATTCAATCTCAATCCATTATTAAACTCATGAGCATAGTCAACTGCTAACTCCCAGCCCTTAGTTTCCATTTCACCGTAGTTTCTTCTCGGCGAAGTCGCTCCAAAAGACGAAGGTAGAGTAACCCCAGCACTCAACATGTTCGTGGTAGCCCGACGGTACCAGTCAAACGTTACACCTAACGAACTGTTGAAGAACCGAGTATCCAATCCAATATCAGTAGTAGTGACCGTTTCCCATGTAAGAGTTCTCGAAACGACAGTAGGTGTATTAATAGTAACCTGGTTGGTATTTCCTATCCACCAGCCAGAAGTGGTAGTAGACATAGTCGGAACAAATGCGTATGAGCCAACATCTTGATTTCCGACGGACCCGTAAGAACCCCTTATCTTCAAAAACGACAAGACGGGCTTAATTGACTTCATAAATGGCTCTTCCGATATTATATAGCCGGCCGACATAGAGGGAAAAATCCCCATAGTTCTGTTTTTGGAAACCGGGATGAACCGTCAAACCGTCCGTTCAATTCCAGTAAATACTTATTCTTATAAGCGTAGTTGATCCTACCAAAAAAACCTAGGGTTGACCAATGCGTATTGGCACCAGTAACATTCTGCTCGCCGATTGCACCAGCCAAAGCTCCGATGCCTGGATCAAGTAAAGTATTACGCTTCGAACTTTGATAATTATACCGGTAGTATTCTATGTCACCACCCAAGATACCCTTGAAAGAATGGGCTCCGGCGTCTTTAGTATATGTTGCAAATAGTTTGCCGGTGTTTACATCGACCCAACCTGAACTGACGAAGGTATAGTCATAAGAAGCGGACTGGTAATTTGTCGACGGCGCGGCAGGCCAACCTGACCAGAAGTCCCAACCATGCGTTCCTCCCCCCACACTATTGTAATGCCTGTTATTGGATGAATAGGTATAGTCACCGTCAATGGAAAGCCCTTTTACAGGCTTTAAAGTTGTTCCTATTTGAAGGCGCGCATACCCTTCAGTCCCCTTTGCCATATTTGCTTGCTGAACTTCTGTGACCGCACTTCTGAAAGGCTCGCCCTCGTATGTCCCATATGGATAGAACTTTGGCCACCTGTATAAATAATACCAGGGACCATAAGTAGCACCACTAAAGGTGAATGGCGTTGATAACTTCGTATTCGTGTAAAACACTTTCGCCCGCACATCGACCATGCTACTTACAGAAGTATTAATACTAGTTGAAATATTGTATCGATTAAACTGATCAGAATTAACCTTCAGAACTCCATCCTGATTTAAATACCCTAACCCAATATTATAGCTTGTCTTCTCGCTGCCTCCGGAAACCGTCACGTTATGATTTTGTTGAGGAGTCCAATCTCTCATATACATCTTCCCAGCGTCCCAAGGACGATAGAAAAAAAGCTTTCCTCCACGTACTTCAAAATCGCGCCCCATCTCCATCTCATCTCCAAGATCCTGATTGCCATAAAGCTTCTCCCACTCGCGCATTTTTCTGATGGCCGTTGTGTCGATATACATTCCGACTACTCCTGGTTGAGATACATTGGGATTAGCTCTTTGGAGGGCTGACAGTGCAAATTCCGCCCCTTCAGCCGCATTAGCAATTTTAGGGGTAGAAATAGGACTTGACCAAGACAAATTATTAGTATACGCGATCCTATTCGGAGCCCCTTTTTTTCCTGATTTAGAAGTGATAAGAATAACTCCCCAAGCCGCCCTCGTGCCGTAGATACTAGTAGAAGCAGCATCTTTTAAAACGGAAATACTTTCAATATCGTCGGGGTTAACCAGCTGTAAACTCTCGATTTCCACATTATCCAAAAGAATCAACGGTTGAGCCCCACTCCCATTCAACGAACCTCTTAATCCGCGGAGCCTTATCGTCGGGTTTTTTCCTAGCTCTCCGCTGGGTGTAGTAATCGTAAGGCCAGGAACAACACCCTGTAGCCCTCTTCCGACATCGGTTATCGGCCTGGCCTGAAGGACCTTTGTATCAACTGAAGATACTGCACCCGTTAAGTTCGCCTTTTTCTGAGTTCCATATCCCACAGCAACGACAACTTCGTTAAGCGATTTAGACTCTGAGACTAACCTTACTGAGATACTTGAAACACCTCCAGTCATTTTCTCCTGAGATACAAATCCGACAAAAGAAAAAACAAGAGTTTGTCCGTCAGATACCGGTATAGAATACCCGCCGTCCCCTCCGGTACTGGTTCCCAGAGAGGTACCCTTGATCTTGACGGATACGCCAGGCAAAGGAGCACCGTCATCTGCAGACGTTACCTTTCCTGTTACAGTCTTCTGCTGCGCATGCGTATGAACAGCAATAAAGACTAAACTCAAAATGAGCGTAAGTAACCTTTTTTTCATACTTGATCTTTTTATTGTTTTGAGATTAATTTCGATCATTAAATACACGTTAATTCGGACTAATTTCGAAAGACGCACAATCGCGCAAAGTTAGACATGCGATTTCCATACAGCTTTATGAAAACTAAAATATACATTTTTTGCATATTATTGCCATATTGTAAATTATTTAGACAAAAAACGCAATAAATGCGCCCAAAGAAGCATTTAGAAACAGGAAAAAAGCACAACAACCTACAAAAAGCAGCCCAACACAAGAAATTTACAAAAAAGACACCGAGAAACCACTTATCACTGAAACATTACCCACAAAAAAACGCAACAATCAGAAACCGGGCTTTCTTACGTAAACACTACTTCTACTTTCAAGCGACGACTGCCTGGCCGCTTCGTGACAGAAACCACCTGATTAAACAGAGCCTAAATAAATCTTAAGTGTATTAAGAATAATTGGTTATTATCAATAGCATAAAGTTAAATATTCTAAATTTGAATTTGCAAATAACTGCGCAACTTTTTTGATACTTGCAAAGTCACGCAACAGCAATTGAAGTAAAAATCTTACAGAAGGGCGCTGTTGAGGTTTTTTGCTTTTGAAAAACTTTCCCTACATTTATAAAAACCAGCAAGAAAAAGCAAATCAAATGACCACCTCAAACCGTCTTCTCTCTCTCGACGCATTCCGCGGTCTTACGGTCGCCGCAATGATCCTCGTGAATAATCCCGGCAGCTGGGCGCATATTTACCCGCCTCTTGAACACGCGGAATGGAACGGCTGCACTCCTACGGATCTCGTCTTTCCATTCTTCCTGTTCATAGTAGGGGTAGCGATCGCGTTTGCCTACGGAAACAAGAAAGAGAACGAGGCAGAGCACGCGCAGTTAATCATTCGGGCGTTTAAAAGAGGACTCATTCTTTTCTTCCTTGGCTTTTTTCTCGCTCTTTTTCCTGCATTCGATTTTAGCACTGTCCGCATTTTAGGTGTACTTCAGCGTATCGGAATCGTCTTTTTCCTTTGCGCTCTCCTTTTTATCAAGACAAGTTCAAAGACGCAGCTCTGGGTATTTGCATTCATCCTTCTGCTCTACTGGGCACTGATGACTCTTGTTCCGGTGCCGGGCGTGGGCGCCCCCAACCTCGCAAAAGAAACAAACCTGGCTGCGTGGGTCGACCGGCTTATTATTACCGAAGCGCACGTCTGGAAATCCGCAAAAACGTGGGATCCTGAGGGTCTGCTCAGCACCCTGCCTGCAATTGGCACCGGAATACTTGGAATGCTCGCAGGAACCTGGATAAAAAGGAAAGACAAAAACGAAAGTGAAAAAACAGCATGGCTCTTCTTCGCAGGCTTCTCAATAAGCATACTCGGCCAGATTTGGGGACTCGCCTTCCCCATTAATAAGTCTCTGTGGACTAGCTCATATGTTTTATACGCCGGAGGACTGGCTATGTTGGTATTCGCCAGCCTTTACTGGATAATCGACATCCAGGGGCATAAAAAATGGACAAAGCCGTTTGTTGCATATGGGGTAAATGCCATTACAGTGTTTTTCATGTCGGCGATTATTGTCAAAATAATGAGCAGGATAAAACTTGATCTGCAAGGTGAGGAAGTCGGATTACAAACGTGGCTTTACAAAACGCTTTTTACTCCATGGCTCTCAGATCTCAATGCTTCACTCGCATGGGCACTTGCCTTTGTCCTTTTCTGGCTACTCATTCTATGGCCGATGTACAAGAGAAACATCATCATCAAGGTCTAGAGTCTGGTGCCGCCTTTAGGTTCAGGTCGCTCAAGCGCTCTCTGATTTTTTTCATGAACGACTCGCCCGGGTCAGTCTTGATAGTAAGATAGGAGTCATCGGCCTCCCGCCAGAGCGAATGCCCTCTGAACTTTTGGTACTCGTAATGTCCGATCAAATACTCGATCGGATATTTCCCTGCCAAGTACCGTACTATTCTTTCATTTGCAAGCAACTGCGCATCGGTGAGAGGCATCTTGTCACTTCCAATATTTTCAACCCCTATTGCGCAATAGTTCAATCCAATCACATGCCGTGCAAACATGGTCTCAGGCATCAACTGATAGACGGTCCCGTCGCGATCGACGAGGTACTGAGAAGAAACATTTAATTGACTGGCCGACGAAATGGCCTTGCGGGAGGCCGGCAATGCAGAACGATTAAAAGTGTTAAAAGTGGCTTCCACTGAGGGAATAGCCGTCCAATGCAACACTATTACCCTTGGAATAATAGTAGGGTCTGATTGTTCTAAGCCGTGTCGGGTCTTTAAATATTGAATGGACAACTGCTTCCTTTCCTCATCAAACAGGATAGTTTTTTGGACCGCACCTGGCAGCTGCGCGCAAACGGTTATACGCAAAAACAGTAGAAACCCGACGGACAAGACATTCTTAGAACACATTTTCTTTATTTTCTTAAAACAGAACGATCAATATAGTTTCCCAGTTTAGAGGCGTTTTCTATCCTCCAGAAATACTGATAGAGGATCTTCGATACACGCTCCAGCACCAGGTCCTCTTCCCCTGGCACCCTGTAGGTCTGCATTGCAGAGACCGCGTACGGTCGGCCAGGCAAATAGATGATAGCCCACTCTGTAGAAACGCCCGGCAATACCCCGGTCTTGAATGCCATAGAGACGTTTACTGGAATACCGGCAGCCAGGCGACTATTTTCCCGGCTGTTTTTCTTTAGAACGTTTATCACGTCAAGAGCTGTTTCCTCATCACTAAATTTCCCATTATATAAAAGCGCCAGAATTCGGACGGCTTCAAGCGGACTTGACGTATTCTCGCTACCCCTCGCCGCTGCCGCTAAATCCATCATCGGCCTTTGAATGCGAGTGGCAACCATGCCCAGGTCGGACAAAGTTTTGTTGATACGCTGCATCCCTACCAGATCTATAAGATTATTAGTTGCCACGTTATCGCTAAGGGTGATCATCAGGACAGCCAGATTGCCAATAGGCAAAGAAGCAGGATAATCAAAGTCTTTTAAGATCCCTGTACCTCCTACCAACTCTTTGCTCTTAATCTCCCTCCGATCAGACAGCTGGAACTTTCCCTCCTTTGCCTGCTTATAAACCTCCATGAGAACGGGTATCTTGATCGCACTCCCCTGAGGAAAAACACTGCTTTCGTTGAAAAAAAACCGTCGCCTGTAGTCAGATCAATCGCAGCCAAACCGTTGAGTGAAGAGGAAGAGGCCAAAACAGACCTTATTTCATCCTCTGATTTCTTCCTAAGTTCTGCCGATAAAGACTGAGCAGCCACACCGGACATACTACCAATCATCGCTAGTGCAATAAAACAAGACCGCAGCATTATTCCTCCACATTCCACCAAAGAGGTGTGAGCAACCTGTATCTCTCTGAATTATCTCCCACTGCACCGGGGTTCCGGTTTTGCTCATTGGTCTCATACACCATTGCTTGTATCCATTGATTATTGTTGTTCGGATCAAAAATAGTTGCATTCAAATTGGCCGGTCGCCTTAAATTAGGACCGTAAATCTGCTGACTATAATTCATTCTTCTCAAATCGACCCAGGTCTCCGGATTCAGGCATTGTGTTATATACTTTTGCCTCATGATGTGACTCAAGCCCCCGGTGAGGGTTGAGAAATGGACAGCAAGGCCGTCTGCGATTTGAGCAGACCAGTACGTGTTAATATCGGCGGACGCCACGCCCAGCTTCCGGATATTTGCTTTCACTCCCTCTTCGTATGCAGTCAGAGCTCCTCCGGCATCTCCTGACCGCAGACGAGCTTCCGCTTCTATCAACTTCACCTCTGAATATGTAATAAATGGGAATGGAGAATCCTGATTAGTATAATACCCGCTCTGGCTGAATCTTCCATAATCGTTTTCACTCGTCTTGACTCCCGTACCATTCTGCCCTCCGATCAGGCCCGCCCCAGATCTTAGTCCGCGGTACTGTCCATCAGAAGGGGCCGGCATCATGATTTTCCCTATCCGGGGATCCTGATACGGCGAGTTGGTCACAGGAAAAGTCGTTAACTGATCCACAAAAAATTGTGTCCACGTAAAATAACGAGGATCGGTAGCACTGGTAAATCCTCCCCAGCTTGACCAGGGATTCTTGTCAGTCTCCTGTCCTCCTCTTATATAAGCGAACTGCGCGTCCATACCATCAGCATTAAACCCTTTCTGACACGCATCGATGATTTTTTGGGGATTATAAAGACTACTTTTTTTAGAAAGGTGATTAAGATAACGTGCTTTAAGTGACCAGGCGAACCGTTTCCACTTTTGAACGTCTCCCTGATACATGATGTCGCCACCGTTCGCGTTCAGTCCCGTCTTATTCGTTGGATTATCAAAAGCGGCAATTGCCTCGTCAAGCAACTGGTCAATCCTTGCATAGACGGTCTTTTGATCGCTCATAGTCGGAGTAAGATTGATCTGAGACCGGCCGTCATAATATTGCTCGTCAATTACAATTGCACCGTACTGATCCGCTAGCATTCCGAAATTGAGAGCGAGCAACGTCTTGCCTACTCCAACGAAATGCGGGCTCCCCTCTTCCTCCCCGAGATTAATCAGATCCACACAGTTAGGCATTGTAAACACATAAGCATTCTGCCAAAAAAAATAAGATGCAGTAAACCGCCAGGTCTCCGCGTTCAGGTTGCTTCCCGTGGTCAACTTAGTAGCCGCGTACTGACTCACTGCAGCAACCTCTCTCGCTCCCCGCCACATTGCAGCCCCGTTAGTGAGCGTGATCGCGCCAACGATCCTGCTTGCAGCAGGTACTTTAGTAGGATTATCAGGGTCAACATTTACATCAAGATAAGAATTACATGCCAATAAAGACATGACCATAACGAGGCCGCAAATCCTATAAAAAAATTTCTTTTCCATGCTAAAACAGAATTAAAATGAAAGCTTCAAACCAAAGTCAAACCCCCGCGTTGCAGGAACGCCCAAATTGTCAAAACCAAAAGATCCGCTGCCACCTACTCCAGCCCCACTGCCAGAAACTTCCGGATCGACCCCTGAATAGTCAGTAATTAATATAAGATTCCGACCGGTAGCGGTGAGCTGGAGACTCTTGAATGGCGTCCTGGCAATCAGCTGCTTCGGCAAACTATACGACAGGGTCAGATAGCGGAGTCTTGCCCAGCCTCCATTTTCTACGAAATCATAACCTTGGTTCGCGTAGATGGTCTGGTAATAGTCCTGACTTAAAGCAACGCTCTTTGTATTTGGTTGTCCTGTGGATTCAACGACCCCCTCAAACACTTTTGACCCGCGATCCAGCGTTCTCATACTCAGTCCCGATCTTACGAGGGCGTTTTCTGTTGCGTTATAAATCATTCCGCCAACGCGGAAGTCCCATAGGAATGAGAGAGAAGCATTCTTGTAACGAAAGGTGTTAGTTAGCCCGCCGATCCAGTCCGGATTCCGGTCTCCGATGAAAGCATTGGAAGCCTGAACCTGCGGGTAGCCTGTCTCACTTATGAGCACCTGGCCCTGTGCATTTCTCTTCCATACCCGACCGTTAATGCCGTAAAGAGACCCATTCAGGAATGCCGCCCCCTGCGCTGCATTGTTATCGGCCCATGCGTCAGACAACTCCACCCGATCGATATACCCCGGCAGATCTCTAACTTTCGACCTGTTTCTGCTATAATTAAAATCTACACTCCATTTTAGATCACCTTTTGCAATTACCTCCAGGCTGAGAATTCCCTCGATTCCCCTGTTTTCAATTCGCCCTCCGTTCAAATAAGCCAAAAAGGATGCAGACGAAGGAGGAGTACGCACACTCAATATCTGATTATCTGAATTAGTGTAATAATAGGTCAGATCCAGGCCAATTCTTCTTTTCAGGAATCTAAGGTCAGTGCCAAACTCGATCGAATTCGTAAATTCCGGCTTAAGTAACGGATTCCCGAAATTTTCATTGGAATTCAAGATAAAGCCCCGCGGATTGATAGTGCTACTGTTTGTGGTGGTTCCCAGCGTAGTTTGGGTAGCATAAGGAGGAGCGTCCTTTCCGACCCTTGCCCAGGATCCCCGTATCTTCGCAAACGACAACACGTCATCGTTTTGTTTGGCGCCAAGCTCTTTCAGCAAGTCAGTAAGGATAATGGAAGTGCTGATAGCTGGGTAAAAGAAAGACCTGTCCTTAACAGGCAAAGTAGATACCCAGTCATTTCGACCCCTGAAATTAACATAAGCTATACTTTTCCAATCCAAAGTCAGATCTCCAAAGAGTCCGACGATCCGTCTCCGTGTTGTCCTGTTCACCGATGTCCTGCTGGCTGCGGGCGTATTATTGATGCTATGAACACCAAGAGCGAGGAGTCCCAGACCGGTAGCTGTGTTCGTCCTGTTACGGGAGTCCTCAATATTATTTCCTATGGTAAAGCTTAAATTAAAATCGGATGCTTTTTTCTTCAAGGTCGCAAGCAAGGTCGATGTCGTAATTTGACTTGTTGTTATTGCTTCTGAAATGGCGCCGCTCTCCTCTCCGGCAACAATGGTTCCGGCTTCCCTTACGCTTTTGAAATTATCCGTATAGTAATCCGTACCTAGGCGATAGGTAACATTTAGAAAGTCCGTCGGATCATACACCAAATTTCCAACGGCGATGATGCGATTTACATTGCTTGTCACTGGCTTGTGGCGAATGGTCCAATATGGATTGTCATTCCCCCTGTACTTAGCACCCTCTGACTCCCGCTCTCAGTCAGATAATTCTCCATATTATCGCTTCTCGGCCAGAAAAGCGCGCCCATTACGCCGTTCGAAGACCCCTGAGCAAAGTATGTCCGGGCAGTCTGTACATAATTTGCACTTCCTCCCACAGTCAGCTTTTCACCCACCTTCGTGTCCGCGGTAAAACGCGCGGACTTCCGATTGAAGTCAGTCTTTTCTACGATACCGTTCTGGTCATATAGCGATGCCGAGGCGAAAAATGTACTTTTATCCGTGTTACCGCTCACCGAGATGTCGTGGTTCTGAGTAAAACCGGTCTTAAAAAAGTTTCCCAAATTATCATAGATCATATCGCCGGCTGCATACTCAGGCCCCCAGGAAAAGGGAGCAGTTGCAGCGAAGGAGCCCCGCTCGCCTTGCTTGAACTGAGCTTGGAGTTCAGGCAGCTTGTTCGTCCGATCTATAGAAAATGTATTACTATATGAAATTTGAGGAGCCCCTCCCGATCCCTTCTTGGTAGTAATCACTATTGCACCCGAAGCAGCTCTTATTCCGTATAAAGCCGCAGCGGCCGGGCCTTTCAGTACTGTCACGCTGGCAATATCCTCCGGGTTCAGATCAACCGCCCTGTTTGAAGCAGGAGCGGTTCCAGCGGCCAGGCCGCCCTGAGAAACCGGTGTCGTGTTGTCGATAGGAATTCCGTCGACTACAAACAAAGGCTGATTGTTTCCGCTAAGGGAAGTGCCTCCCCTGATAATGATATTAGAAGAAGCTCCGGGCGACCCTCCAGAGTTCGTGATCTGAACTCCTGCTGCTTTACCTTGAAGCGCATTAACGAGGTTCGGCTGCTGCGCTTCAACGATCTCCTGGGATCGTACGTTTTGGGTAGAGAAGCCCAGACTCTTTGTTTCTTGCTGGCGCCCAAAGGCAGTAACGGCAACCTCCTTCAGGGCAGTGGCGACTGGCCTTAATCGGATATTCATCGACGCTCCCCTTTTGGCGGGGCGCTCCTCCTGTTCAAAACCAACGAACGTGAACACCAGTACCTGGTCATTGCTTGCATTAATTGAAAAAGCACCTCCGCCGTCCGTGGTAGTAGCCTGAGAAGTCCCTTTAATTTTCACCGAGACCCCTGGCAGCGGCGAGCCATCATCAGAAACTACCTTCCCCTTGATAGGAGAAGGTTGGGCAAAGGCTTGCCATATACAGGAAAAGCAGCAGAGTACGTACATTAGTAACCTTCTTTTCATACTTTATCAATTGTTGAGTTTGTTAAGTGCGACTTCCGGACAAGATTTTTAGCGTTAGAAAGAGCAAAAAATAGAGTTTTAACTAAAAATATGCTTTTTCCACAAAAGAAACACAACTACTCTTGCATTTTATTAACAAAACATGCGAAAAGTGGCAAAACAGATGTACACGGGCGCTTCTAAAAAACCAACAAACAATCTATCGATCGCGGAAAAGGCAGAAAAACAGACAGGCCTGGTTATTAAGATTTAAACAAACAACGTCGTCGCGGGAACGAACGTCTACCCCTTTAGACTCTCCTCTTCCTTCTTTGCCTGCAGTCGTTCCTTTTTCAGGTCGATTCTAATTAGGTTATAAAGGCTCATATAAATATTTGCAATCCACACCAGCGAGAATCCTGCAAGAATATAACCTCTCCAGTCGGGCAAAAACAGTTTAAAACCTGTCAGCGCGAGGATCAGTATCGTAACATAATGACTGAAGCAATACTCGCAGGTAAATAGGTAGAAGAACTTTCGCTTTAAAATCGTTTTGCCTTCCTGGCTGTTTTTAACACAGTATTCGCGCGGCTCCC
Organism: Arcticibacter sp. MXS-1; assembly: GCF_041902385.1. Lineage (GTDB taxonomy): Bacteria > Bacteroidota > Bacteroidia > Sphingobacteriales > Sphingobacteriaceae > Arcticibacter. Next base: position 4,855,869 of record NZ_CP169244.1, read on the forward strand.
TGAACACTTCTTCATGAGTTACTGTCCATGCGATACAGGCTATGGGAATAGCCAGACCAAAAAGCCATATTAGTTGCGCAGTAAGCTCCATGTAATCAATACAGAGAGCACCTGCTATTTGTTTGTGACAGGACTTCTCTTCTAAACCAGAGCTAGTAAATTCCCAACTTCTTCTGCGGTCCTCCTTAAATCCGCATAAGTACTCTTTAATGCTTCCGCCAGTTCGACCCCGGCCGCTCCTATTGTTAAGAGAACATCGAAGAACTCTCTTAGTTCGGGCACCACTTCTTTCGGGATCCGGCCCGCCAGTCCAACGACAGGAAGTCCACGCATTTTTGCTCTTAAGCCAACTCCCAGTGGACCCTTGCCCTGCAGAGTCTGGTGGTCCAGACTTCCTTCCCCTGTAATCACCAGGTTCGCCCGTCGTAAAGCGCTGTCAAAGTCTGTCGCTTTTAGAAAAAAGTCAGCCCCGCTCTGCAGCTTTGCTCCGAGGATGGCATGTAATCCAGCGGCAGCCCCGCCCGCAGCTCCCCCATATTTCATTGCTCCAATATACGCTCTTACATCAGGAGGTAGGGCATCGACAAAGGCCATGAGGGAAGCTTCGAGAATAAAAAGATCTTCAGAAGTTGCGCCCTTCTGCGGTCCAAATGCTTGTGCGCTCCCTGCAGGGCCAAGGAGAGGGTTGGTCACATCCGAGAGTACGATGATTTCAGTGTGTAATATACGAGGGTCGAGGCCGCTTACGTCTACCCGGGCAACGCGGCTTAAATCTTCAGGCAAATCCAGAATGGACTCCCCTGTCGCGCTTAAAAACCTTACACCAAGAGCCCTTAATATTCCAGTCCCCGCATCCACAGTAGCAGACCCTCCCATAGACACGATAATTCTCCGGACATTATTGCTCAAAGCCTTAAGTATCATCTCGCCTGTCCCAAAAGAGGAAGCCTTCAACGGATTAAGTTCTTCTTTCGCGAGCAGCCGCATCCCTGAAGCCTCTGCCATTTCTATTACTGCCGTCTGTCCCTGATCGATCAGTCCCCAGCTTGCATCGACCTTTCTACCCAAAGGGTCTTGCACGTTGCAGCTCAAAAGCGTGCCATCCGCTCGATGGGTGAGTAACGCCGCCGTACCGTCGCCGCCGTCAGCAATTGGAAAAGTAGTGCATGAGCAAACAAGCCGGCTTCTTTCAAGTCCTTCCCTAATTGCTTTTGCTGCTTCATGGGCAGTCAAGCTATTTTTAAAGGCATTTGGAGCAATCAGAATGTGCATTAGTCTATCTTCTCTATAATTACCACCTATCCTCGGCCAGGGGCAAGGCCGATGGCGAGCTTGGAACCATTGCTGATCTTCTGAACTGTCCGCTTGTACTCGTTTCCGTTGTTGCTGGCGTTCACCCCATCCTGCATTATTTCAGCCCGATTGTTTCCCTTTGGCGAAAAAGAAAAATCGACAGTAATGTTTCTCTCGCTCATGGCGGTACTAAAACAAAAGTAGATACGCTTAGCGTTCATTTGGTCGACTACATTGAAATTGGACACGAAAGCGCATGCACGCAAAAGCTTGATAAACACGGCGCCCTGTTAAAGATAAGAATTCCGAGTATAAAAAGTTAGACGGTCACGAAACGCTGAAGAAATTTTAGCTGACCTGATCTACCTTCGCTCCTGGCAAGCACGAGGCGAAATGGAATGATAGCGCTGTTGCTTCCCAGCTGAGGGTATAGGAATAGTTAGCACGTTGTCGGCCCTCTTTCACCGGGCCCTGTCCTTTGAGCCCAATACGAACAACAGTTTATAGCAGCCACTGAAAGCAAAGGGGCAAAAGGTGATTGATGGTCGAATACTGCCGCTATCAATTCTGGAAACAGTTTTATTGATACATTGAAAAAGAACCACAGCTTATTCAAGCAAACGGATGCAGAAAAAAGGCCGTACCACTCGGTAAAGCCTACTTTCTTTTTAGATATAATATGCTGACAGTATGCCCTTGATATGAACCGAGCTTGCAATTCAGGGGCAAACTGAGCCGAGAAACTTTGCCCAGACAATCACGCTCTTATCGCAACGCCGGCTTAAGAACCTTTAACCTTCCGTCGATCTTTTCCGTACTTCTTAAGCGCAATATGTCCGCAACTAAGGGATAGATATGAACGTTCTCAAAGGATGGAAGCACAAGCCCTTCCTTAAATGCGGGCCCCCATGCAATGAACGTTGCATGCATTTCCTTCACCTTGTATGGGTCGTAACCATGTGCACCGGGCTTTACCACCTTACGGTCAGAGAAATATTCAGGCCACCGCGCTTCAAGCAGGATATCCGCGATCCTTCCTTGTGCATCATCCTTGGCTGAATAATGCCATCTTGCCGGTGTATTGTATTTTGTATAAACCGAGTAACGCGAGGCCGATCCCTTCAGCTCCCGGTACACAGAGTTCAGCTGCTTTCGATCCTTAACAAAAACATCTACCATCGTTCCATTTCCCGAGACAGTGTAGCGAGAGCTATCAGATGGCACAGCCGATACCTTTAAGGGATTCGCATTATTCACCTTAGTCAGACCATGATCGGATACAAAGATGAAATTAACAGACAAGCCTGTGGCATTCACAGCTTCGTTTAACTTTTTTACTGCATTGTCTACGAATGCAACGGCCTCCTGAACCTCCTTAGAATCCGGACCAAAGTCATGGCCCGCATGGTCCACCTCTGGCAGATAAAAGGTGATCAGATGAGGTCTTTTATCCTCAGGAAGCTTCAACCATTTAACTACAGCCCCTATTCGATCATCGATCCCAATTTTCTCGTTATAAGGGTACCAATAGGTCGGTCGCAAACCTTTTATGTCTGCTTCCGAGCCCACCCAATAAAAACTCGCGCTAACCATCTTTTGTTGTTCTGCAAGAACCCATAGCGGCGTTCCCCCGTACCACTTCCCTTCTTTCACGGCATTTCTATCCGACATAGAATACCATCCTCCGGTTTCTCTGTCCTGAAAAGTATTATCAACGAGTCCGTGGTGTGCGGGATAAAGGCCTGTAACCAACGTATAATGATTAGGAAATGTAAGGGATGGAAAAGAGGGGATCATCGAAGGGGCGGTAACGCCCAGCTTCTTCCGCGACTGCAGAAACGTCGCCTGGTACTTCGTGCTAAAATCATAACGGAAGCCGTCTGCTGAAATCAGAATAACATAGGGCTTTCCCTGCTGTTGTTTGCTGTTCGAACGACCAGCCTCCACCCTTTGAAGGGTATCCTGAGCAAATGAAAGGGATGAACCTGATAAAACTATAGACAGGAAAATTACAAGAAATCTAAAAAACGACATAGAACAATATATGTGTATGCTTGCAGCCATGGGACCGCCGTCACAAAGATAGGAAAGAAACAGGTGGTCAACAACGAAAAAAGCCCGTCAGTATGAACTAACGGGCTTTGTAAAGGGTGGCACCGACCTACTCTCCCACGTGTTACCGCAGTACCATTGGCTCTGGCGGGCTTAACTTCTCTGTTCGGAATGGGAAGAGGTGGACACCGCCGATATAGGCACCTGAAGATCTTTATGAGTTGTAAGTGGTACGTTGTAAGTAGTAAGTATTCTTACTCCCTTTTCGCCGCTTATGACTCCAATTTCTTTTTTGACTATATCAATAGTAAGTCTTATTACTTATCACTTACTACTTATTACTCAAATTAACATAATCAGAAGAAGTACTTGAAGAGATTACCAACAGAATGTCTGCTTTGAAAGCTTCGGGTAATTAGTACTACTTGGCTTTGATGTCACCACCTTTACACCTGTAGCCTATCAACGTGATAGTCTCTCACGACCCTATATGGAAGTCTCATCTCGTGGCTAGTTTCGCACTTAGATGCTTTCAGCGCTTATCTATTCCAAACTTAGCTACTCTGCAGTACAGCTGGCGCCATAACAGATTCACCAGAGGTTTGTCCATCCCGGTCCTCTCGTACTAAGGACAGCCCCACTCAAACTTCCTACGCCCACAACAGATAGGGACCGAACTGTCTCGCGACGTTCTGAACCCAGCTCGCGTGCCACTTTAATCGGCGAACAGCCGAACCCTTGGGACCTTCTCCAGCCCCAGGATGTGACGAGCCGACATCGAGGTGCCAAACCTCCCCGTCGATATGAGCTCTTGGGGGAGATCAGCCTGTTATCCCCAGCGTACCTTTTATCCTTTGAGCGATGGCCCTTCCATGCAGAACCACCGGATCACTATATCCGTCTTTCGACCCTGATCGACTTGTCTGTCTCACAGTCAAGCAAGCTTATGCTATTGCACTCCCCGTACGGTTACCAAGCGTACTGAGCTTACCTTTGAAAGCCTCCGTTACCTTTTTGGAGGCGACCACCCCAGTCAAACTACCCACCAAACAATGTCCTCATACTCAGACGAGTTAGACACCGAGTACAGAAAGGGCGGTATTTCAAGGTTGGCTCCACAAGCGCTGGCGCGCCTGCTTCACTGCCTCCCGCCTATCCTACACATCCTGTACCCAATATCAATGTTAAGTTGTAGTGAAGGTGCATGGGGTCTTTCCGTCCCGTTGCGGGTAACCGGCGTCTTCACCGATACCACAATTTCACCGAGCTCATGGCTGAGACAGCGCCCAGATCGTTACACCATTCGTGCAGGTCGGAACTTACCCGACAAGGAATTTCGCTACCTTAGGACCGTTATAGTTACGGCCGCCGTTTACCGGGGCTTCGATTCAATGCTTCTCCTTGCGGATGACATCCCCTCTTAACCTTCCGGCACCGGGCAGGTGTCAGGCCTTATACCTCATCTTTCGATTTTGCAAAGCCATGTGTTTTTGTTAAACAGTCGCCTGGGCCTTTTCACTGCGGCTGCCATTGCTGACAGCGCCCCTTCTCCCGAAGTTACAGGGCCATTTTGCCGAGTTCCTTAGCCATGATTCACTCGAGCACCTTAGGATTCTCTCCTCGACTACCTGTGTCGGTTTACGGTACGGGTTTTTATAACCTGAAGCTTAGCGGATTTTCTTGGAAGTCTGCTTACCTGCTCTATCAGCGCCCCCGAAGGTTTGCTGTACTATTGGGCCTCAGCACCACAGGCGGATTTGCCTACCCGTGATATACCTACACCTTTTAACGAACTATTCCGTCAGTTCGCGGCAGTGTCACTACTCCGTCTCCACATCGCAGTTATAAAAAGTACTGGAATATTAACCAGTTGTCCATCGGATTAGCCACCCGGCGTCTCCTTAGGCCCCGACTAACCCTGATCCGATTAGCGTTGATCAGGAAACCTTAGTCTTTCGGTGGGCAGGTTTCTCTCCTGCCTTATCGTTACTTATGCCTACATTTGCTTTTCCAATCTCTCCACAATCCCTTACGAGACTGCTTCGCTGATATTGGAATGCTCCCCTACCATACATTGCTGTATCCATAGCTTCGGTATACCACTTGATGCCCGTTTATTATCCATGCCCGATCGCTCGACTAGTGAGCTGTTACGCACTCTTTAAATGAATGGCTGCTTCCAAGCCAACATCCTAGCTGTCTGTGCAATCGGACCTCGTTAGTTCAACTTAGCGGTAATTTAGGGACCTTAGCTGATGGTCTGGGTTCTTTCCCTCTCGGCGCGTGACCTTAGCACCCCGCGCCTCACTGCAGTGTATATTTAATAGCATTCGGAGTTTATCTGGATTTGGTAGGATTTGACTCCCCCGCACCCAATTAGTAGCTCTACCTCTATTAAACTTTACCACCACGCTGTTCCTAAAAACATTTCGGGGAGTACGAGCTATTTCCCAGTTTGATTGGCCTTTCACCCCTACCCTCAAGTCATCCGGAAGCTTTTCAACGCTTATCGGTTCGGTCCTCCAGTACCTGTTACGGCACCTTCAACCTGCTCAAGGGTAGATCACAAGGTTTCGCGTCTACCTCCTCTGACTATACGCCCTATTCAGACTCGCTTTCGCTTCGGCTGCGTGACTTAATCACTTAACCTTGCCAGAGAAGAGTAACTCGTAGGCTCATTATGCAAAAGGCACGCCGTCACACATTACTGTGCTCCGACCGCTTGTAAGCACACGGTTTCAGGTTCTATTTCACTCCCCTGTTCGGGGTTCTTTTCACCTTTCCCTCACGGTACTGGTTCACTATCGGTCTCTCAGGAGTATTTAGCCTTACCGGATGGTGCCGGCAGATTCCCACAAGGCGTCTCCAACCTCGCGGTACTCAGGATACCACTAGAATAGTATTGTTTACAAATACGCAGCTATCATGCTCTCTGGCCGGGCTTCCCATCCCGTTCTTCTTAGCTTTACTATTCATGTTGTGGTCCTACAACCCCAGGTATGCCGTAACATAACTGGTTTGGGCTCTTTCCCTTTCGCTCGCCACTACTCAGGAAATCATTATTATTTTCTCTTCCTATGCTTACTTAGATGTTTCAGTTCAGCACGTTCGCGCTATTGCAATCAGTCTTCAACTGATTAGGTTTCCCCATTCGGAAATCTGCGGATCAATTCATATTTGCTAATCCCCGCAGCTTATCGCAGCTTATCACGTCCTTCTTCGCCTCTGAGAGCCAAGGCATCCCCCGTGTGCCCTTTCTTACTTTCTTCTTATCATATGCTTTTGCTCATATGATAATGCCTTTTATTGAGTTGTAAGTTCTAAGTTCTAAGTTCTAAGTTTTCTGCCTTGCGGCTTATTACTTATCACTTTTTACTTATCACTTTTCTACAACTCTTCTGTTGTTGTTTCTTCAATTACTTCTTCCAATATGTCAAAGAACGTTTGAGAGTTGTAAGTTCTAAGTTGTAGGTTGTAAGTCGTTTGACTTATCTCTTACCACTTATTACTTACCACTTTCACTGTGGAGAATAACGGATTCGAACCGTTGACCCCCTGCGTGCAAGGCAGGTGCTCTAGCCAGCTGAGCTAATTCCCCGTTTGAGTTTTCGAGTTCTAAGTCTTAAGTTGTACGTTGTAAGATTCTCTTACTACTTATTACTTACCACTTATTACTCCCTCGCCTGTAGTCCCGAGCAGATTTGAACTGCTGACCCCTACATTATCAGTGTAGTGCTCTAACCAAGCTGAGCTACGGGACTGTTTCTTCCAATCACGCCAGCCCTTCTGGCTATTGCCACCGATTCTGGCTTTCCTCTTTCGGGTTTTTTTAAGCTTTTAGTTATTAGCAGCTGGGTGTTGGCTTTCGCCTTCCCTCTTGCTTTTTGCTAAGTGCTTTTTCTCTTTTGTTTTTTTTGAAATGTCTTTTCTTCTCTCTAATAGCTAACAGCTAACTGCTAATAACTATTAAAAGAATATCCGTAGCATAACAGGCTCAATTCACCACTCTAGAAAGGAGGTATTCCAGCCACACCTTCCGGTACGGCTACCTTGTTACGACTTAGCCCCAGTTACCGGTTTTACCCTAGGACGCTCCTTGCGGTTACATACTTCAGGTACCCCCAGCTTCCATGGCTTGACGGGCGGTGTGTACAAGGCCCGGGAACGTATTCACCGCGTCATTGCTGATACGCGATTACTAGCGAATCCAACTTCATGAGGTCGAGTTGCAGACCTCAATCCGAACTGTGAATGACTTTTTGAGATTGGCATCATATTACTATGTAGCTGCCCTCTGTATCACCCATTGTAGCACGTGTGTAGCCCCGGACGTAAGGGCCATGATGACTTGACGTCGTCCCCGCCTTCCTCTCTGTTTGCACAGGCAGTCTGAATAGAGTCCCCAACTTTACTTGCTGGCAACTATTCACAGGGGTTGCGCTCGTTGCGGGACTTAACCCAACACCTCACGGCACGAGCTGACGACAGCCATGCAGCACCTAGTTTCCTGTCCCGAAGGACTGACTCATCTCTGAGTCATTCAGTAACTTTCAAGCCCGGGTAAGGTTCCTCGCGTATCATCGAATTAAACCACATGCTCCTCCGCTTGTGCGGGCCCCCGTCAATTCCTTTGAGTTTCACCCTTGCGGGCGTACTCCCCAGGTGGAACACTTAACGCTTTCGCTTAGACGCTGACCGTGTATCGCCAACATCGAGTGTTCATCGTTTAGGGCGTGGACTACCAGGGTATCTAATCCTGTTTGATCCCCACGCTTTCGTGCCTCAGCGTCAATTAAACTTTAGTAAGCTGCCTTCGCAATTGGTGTTCTGTGACATATCTATGCATTTCACCGCTACTTGTCACATTCCGCCTACCTCAGGTTTATTCAAGTCCATCAGTATCAAAGGCACTGCGATAGTTGAGCTACCGTCTTTCACCCCTGACTTAACAGACCGCCTACGCACCCTTTAAACCCAATAAATCCGGATAACGCTTGGATCCTCCGTATTACCGCGGCTGCTGGCACGGAGTTAGCCGATCCTTATTCTTACCGTACATTCAGCCTCTTTCACGAAAGAGGGTTTATTCCGGTACAAAAGCAGTTTACAACCCATAGGGCCGTCTTCCTGCACGCGGCATGGCTGGTTCAGGCTTGCGCCCATTGACCAATATTCCTTACTGCTGCCTCCCGTAGGAGTCTGGTCCGTGTCTCAGTACCAGTGTGGGGGGTCATCCTCTCAGATCCCCTAGACATCGTCGCCTTGGTAAGCCATTACCTTACCAACTAGCTAATGTCACGCATGCTCATCTTACTCCTATAAATATTTGATCATAATATGATGCCATATCATGATGTTATGCGGTGTTAATCCGGATTTCTCCGGGCTATCCCCCTGAGTAAGGTAGATTGCATACGCGTTACGCACCCGTGCGCCACTGTCATCAGAACCGAAGTCCTGAATCTCGTTCGACTTGCATGTATTAGGCCTGCCGCTAGCGTTCATCCTGAGCCAGGATCAAACTCTCCATTGTAATGAAGTTTGTCTCTGACTCTATTTTCTCAAATAGAATCGTTTTTATTAATGCTATTCGATGAATTGACTTAGGATAACTTGTTTTTGTTTATAACAGATATTCCTACCTGTTATGCTACATGACATTTCTTTTTAAGAACTTTTGCGCCTCCCTCTCTCAGTTCGGCTTTTATCTAAATCCTTCCGGCTTTCCAGCCTTCCGTATTTTGAATCTTTTCAGTTTCGCTCCCGGCGTCGCGCCGTTTGCTTCGTTTTGGGATTGCAAAGGTGAGAATCTTTTTCGAATTCTGCAAGAAGTTTTTTTAATTTTCTTTTCGCTTTCTCTTCTCGTTTTCAATCTCTTAAGCCTTGCGCTTATTCCCTGTTTCCCTCTCGGAAAACCCCTCGTTTGGGGAGGGCAAAGATGAACATCTTTTTTGATTTCTGCAAGAAGTATTTTTTATTTTCTTCTGCTTCTTTCTTTCCCGATTTTCATCCTCCTAAGCCTTGCGCTTATCCTCCTTTTTCTTCGAACCGAAGTCCGTCGTTTTGGGACTGCAAAGGTGAGAATCTTTTTTCGTTTCTGCAAGAAGTATTTTAAAATTATTTCTCGCTTCCCTTTTCGCTCTTTTTATGCGTGTAAACGCCTAAAATCACCTCTTCTCTACTTTCACCTTCAGATGGTCTTGCACCCTCTTTCCCGTTTGGGGACTGCAAAGATGCACACTTTTT